>NZNV01000004.1 GCA_002695025.1 Owenweeksia sp. | reverse complement strand
GAGCAACCAGGGAGTCACAGGCGACAAATTCTAAGATAGTGTCTTGTAGACTACAGGTATTGGGAAGTTTTTGTTTCATTAAGAAGCAATTCCCTCCTGACTCATTTAACGTGAAAGGAACGGTGGTACCCAAATCAATACTATTAGCAAAATAACCGAAAGTATATAGGTGGTTGCCTTTTGAGATTAACTTTCTACTTGCTGCCACTGAATTGCCCTGGTAGTCCTTGGCCCAAATTAATGTGCCTAGTGAATCATATACAGCCTGAAACATAGATTCTGAACCATTATTATGAAGGATCGGCCCATTGGGATTATCAGGTTCCAGGTATACGAGCCTATGAGCCAGCCAGCCGCCTATATAGCTTATATTATCCTTACCGAGGCTAAGATCGGCTGCTCTGAAGTCGATAGAGCCCAGCGGATGATCATAAGGATGCACCCATATGGGGGATCCGGTTTCGCTGGTTTTCATTACAAAATAGCCCCCGGTGGCATTTGCAACTAATGGCAATACTGCGAGACCGGGATCAAAATCCACATCGGTGCCATTATACCAGCCCACCATATAGCAGTTATCTTGATCATCGGTTTCCAGATCAAGTATCCTTGATGGTGAGGTTCCTTGCAGAAGAAATACATTCTTTGAATTTCCCATAGAATCCAGGGTAAATACATAACCGTTATAGGCTGCATTTGGGCTGACCACCATGGAGGGGCCTCCGGGGTTAAAATTTACCGACTGTTCAATATGTCCGGCTACAACCACCTCTCCGTTAGTGTTTAAGGCTATACTATTAGCATCAGTAAATCCCTGTCCCTGGATTACCTTTATCCACAGTTGATTGCCGCTGGGATCGAGTTTTTCAATGAAAAAGTCCCGATCATTGGAGTTGATTAGATCCTGAACATTTGGATCGGGGTCCCTGTCCAATTCACCGTCAAATATTCCTATCAGGTAAATATTACCGGCCTTATCTAAAACCATCCGCTTGCAGGCACCTCCCTTCTGTTCAAATGCCCATTGAAATAACCCATTTTCATCCAACTCGATCAAAAACATTCTCACCGTAGATGAATCTGCTTTCAAATAATATGAGTCTAACGGATCAGGATTCGCGTCCAGCGAATCACATCCATAATAATAACCTCCGATCAATATTGAACCGTTCGGTCTTGTGACCACTGTATAAGGCGCTATCAGTGTACAGGAATCAATTATTCCCCTGGCCCAAACAAAATCTCCGGTTGAATCCGTTTTTTGTATGAAAGCATTACCTACACCTTCAGCTGTTAGTGGATAAACACCCAAACCCTGTTCCAAATCCATTGTGCCACCAAAATATCCAATTGAAATTAGGTTGCCCTCTGCATCAAGCGCCCCGTCCCAAATTTCAAAAAAATTTAACATACCAAATCCCTCTGCCCATTCCAAACTAGGTAGTGAATCTTGTTGTGCAATACTCAAGAATGGAATAAAAAAATTGATTGCGATAATGAAGTTCTTGGTCATTAGTCTAGTTGTTATTTAGATTGTCGCACTCGTCTCCTTAAAGCTAATGTTTCGTTTGGTACAGAGAAAAATACTGGGTTACCATTACCTTTAAAATTCGCATAAAGCACCAAATTTTTTACCTCGATATAATAGCCATCCTTCAATCCTCTTATCTGTTTTAGAAAGCTTGCTGATCCAGCCTTATCATTGTAGACATACGCAATTGTATCAATAGGCCGATTAGTTTCAAAGACAATTATGTCATAAGATTTTATCCATAAAGAATTATCGATAATGAGGTGATTGTATTTTGAATTCAGTCTTATTCGCAATTCTCTGAATGAACTAATATCAAAAGATACTACCCCATCTCGATCAACTGGCCAGTACTGATATTCTAGATCACCTAATTCAATATATCTTTTTTGGATGTTGACAGTATCCATTACTATTGTATCACAAAAAATGATCAATTTGTCTTCCCCAATAGGCAATGGCTTCCAATAATGTTTTTCATTTATCTTCTTGATCTCTCCGTGAGTAGCCTCTATTCTTAACAGGTTTTCAAGACAATCACAACTTTGAATAACCAATGGATTCCATACCCCAAAATAAACGGTCTTCTTTTCGTAAGTATCAACCAACATTTGTCCATTGCTATATAAAAACATACAATTGATTGTTATAAGTATCGCTATTTTCTGTTTCATAATTAGATTACTTCATTTTACTTTCATCACAGTATTTCGTGTAAAAATTTTCATTTGCTCTATTATTCCAATCAATTCTGACTGAATGCTGGTAGTCGCCATTCATATAAATGTGGAATTTTTGCATATCTAAGTGTCCTTCATCTGTATAGCTCCAACCAAAATCTTCTATTCCTAATCTCAATGCGTCATCATGATGATTATTCTTATTATCATCATTAGGATTAACTACTTGTGTGAAGTATTGCTCCATAATAATATGATGCATTACTGTTAGCTTTGAAAAACTTTCAGTACCATCAGGGAGTAACTCCAAATTGTTTGGATAAATAGATTTGTAAGACCATGAGTCAAAAATATTCTCTTTGTCCATATTTATCCTTAATGTCAATCGGTTTTTCTTATCATCAATAATTGATTTAAATCGCTGATAAATAGCCCATTCCTCTTTAGAAAAATCAGAAGAAGTTACCCCAGCCTTTAATTCCATAGTCAAAACACTATTCCCGATTCCAGACCAATATTCAGTTCCAACGGCAACTTTATTACCAAAGGCTTTTTCCATTAGAGAAGTTAGATCAGAATAATCAGCGGGACTTTTGGCGTAATTATCAAATGCAGGTACAATATGATTTCCATCAGGGTCAATAAGAGCTATTGGGTTATTGGCAACAGATACGTAAGGAGAAAGAGAGGGGTACTTTTGCGCCATAGGATCAACACTTAGCCAAATACTCAGCTTCGGATTGTAGTACCGTGCCCCGAAATAATAGTTACCCGTTTCCTGATCATACTCCTTTCCTGAAAACCGCCACGCCACCGAATAACTCCCCTGGTAGCTGTGGTTATGTTCCACACTCTCCCCAAAGGGAGAGTACAAAAAGTACTGGTAGGGTTGCCCGGCCTGGTTGGTGATCACTTCATTATGACCCAGGTAATCGGGATGGTACCAGTACATGATGCGGTATTCGTCACAGTTTATGCCGTCCTCACCGGCCCAGTACATGCTGATCTCACAAGGACATTGTTCATCCAGGCTGTCACAATCCTCAATGGCCAGTTCGTAACTGGATTTGGAATGGTAATCTTCCACACTGGCTGGTGTGGCAAGGTCTTCCATTATATAATCTTCTCCTTCTTCCATCCCAAAATCCTCCAGGATTTCCTGCAAGTTAATCAATACAGCCGGATCAGCAGACCCACCTTCTCCGCCTCCGGGCCCACCCCCTCCACCGGGAGGGGTTTCTGCTTCAAAGTCATAGATCATCAGTGCACTGGCTACCCTTTGGCTGCCCATATAGTAATGCTTGCTGGCTTCCACCACCTGAGCGTAGTGGGTGGCAACAAAATAAGGGTTGGCGTATACAATATAAGGGTCCAGTCCTGTACCGCTGCTGGTGCCCTGTCCGTTCTGCGCGGCACCGGCTTTGCGCCAGGTGGTCTTCATAATGCGTTCCCCGTTCTGGTCGTAGACGTATTGATAGATCCCGGAAGCATTGTTGGCTGCGATCAGCCGCTGTTCTTCGTCCCACACGAAAAATTCCTGCTTATACACGATACCCGATACCGAACTGAGCGGCCGCTCTATACTCCCTTCATCATTATAGCGGTAAGTGGTTACATCCCCGGTCAGGTCCAGGTTCATGATCCTGTCCAACTGGTGGGGTTTGGCACTCTCGTACAAATAGTCCAGATTATAATTGTGCGGACCCCAGGCATTACCCTGGCGGTCTTTGTTCACCAGTTTTTTGGTTTCAATACCACCAGCCACATTGTAGGTCAGGTCCATTTTCAGATAGTTCTGGTCCCCGTTTGGGTCGGGATCGCCATAATTACTGATGCTTTGTTTCAGACGGTTGGCATCATCATATACATAGGTATGATCATATTCTCCGCCAAACTCCACCGGGCCTATGGTAATGCCCGATGCGGTATTGGTTACATTAGATACGTTGCCCCGGTTGTCATACAAGAAGGTCTTGTCCAGCAAAGTGGCAGCGGTGGCATTGCTGTCCTTTACCTCCAGGTATTGTGTATTAAGGCGCCTGCTGAAGTCATTATAGGTAAAGCTGGTTTGGGTACCGTTGCCGTATTTCAAGGTTTCAATATTCCCGAAACCATCGTAGAGGATCCGGTCGATCACCGGGTTGGCCATGGAGTTGTCATTGATCCCTTCCAGTTCCCCGGCCAAACCGTAGGAGTAATCCAGCACTTCTCCGCGGGGGTACACCATTTGCCGGATACGGCCCCAATCGTCATAGGTGAACTCCGTTATAAAAGTACGGGTACCAGCCTGGGGTACAGACATGATCTTCTCTTCGTAAATGCGATTCCCCAGGGCATCGTATTTATAGATCTCGGTCTTGAAATTCGTCCCCTGATTCACCCGGATCAGCCTCCCGGCCCCGTTGTTTCCGTCATTCCTGGCACCGTAGGTAAAAGTTACCTCATTGAGGTAGTTGGAATTTGGGTAGATCTTTTTATTCAGGCGGTTGTAGTGGTAATCCATTTCAATGTAATCGGGACTGATCTCTGCGCGCTCAATGGTGCGCGTGTTACCGGCCTTATCATAGGTAATGCTGGTCAAACCTCTATCGGGATGGTTTTCCTCTATCACCCGCCCCATAAGGTCATGCGTATAGGTAGTGGTGTCGCCCAGCGGGTCTTCCACTTTCAGCAGTTGGTCCAGAGGATCACGGGTAAACCAGGTAGTGCCCGCATCAGAGCGGGTTACGGCCAGCGTTTGCCCTTTATTGTTCAGATAGGTGCGGCTTACCTGTCCGTGTGTACTGCTTAGTGTACTGAAGGTCTCATCCCCGCTGAGGGTATGCCATTTGTATTCGGTGGTGGTTTCGGAAAAACTGACGGAACTCTCCCGGATATAGGATTGCAATACGGGCCGGCTGATGTAGTCATAGTCGGTTTTGGTCTGGTCGTACCCGCTGCTTTCGGTATTGAGTTTTCCCAAAGCGTAGGAAGGCAGTTCCTCTGTTTGCAGGCTTAAGGTACTGTCGCGCCACTGCCGGTCGTACCGGACCATACCACTTACCAGCTTTTGCTTGATGTTGGCGGTATCTCCCGATGCTTTGGACACTTCCTTTTTTACCTGGACCACCCTTTGCAGGCCATCGGTAAAAGTGGCGGTTTGCAGAGGGTTCAGGATCGCGGGGCGTCCGCTGAAATCACAAAGATCGTTACAGTCGTTCCCGGCACTACCTGCGGTACCGTTCCAGCATTCCAAAGGATCATCTACCAGGTTTGTGCGGGGATGGATATTATGGCTGGTAATGGCTACGGGTACACCCAGGCGGTAATCCCCGCTGGAAGCCGTAGCGGAATCTATTCCGTTGGGATAATAATCAAAAGCTATAGCGGCTGCATAACCACTGTTGTAGAAAGTCCGGGGACCGTATACTCCTTTAAGGCGGTGGAATTCATCGTAATGATAACCCATGATGTTACCATTGACATCCACATCCTTCACTTTCTTTCCGGTACGCGGATCATACATCATACATTTCTGATCTCCGTAGGAATTACTGATACCGGTTATGAACTGGTCCATATCACTATCGTAAGTGAAGTCTACCTGCAGGCGCTGCCCCTTATGGTTGGCCGGGCCTTTGATCCGGGTCACATTGCCAAACCCATCGTATTGCAGGCTGGTCAGGGCCTTGGTAGAAGCGTCCTGGTAATGGGCCATGGTCTTTACCGCCATTTTATCATCGGTCAGGCTGTCGGTATGGCTGTGCCGGGTCAACCCGTTTTGGGTATCGCCTATGAAGATCTTGTGATCTTTACGGGCATTGGTTCGTCCTGCCGCTTCATCGGGCAGGAAGTATTCCATCCAGGCAATGATGGGAGCCTTGAAATTGGTATTGTAAAGCTTTTCTATGTGCGGCACCGTATCGCGCACCAGCTTGCGCAATACCAGGGTATAGGTGGGGCCTTCCGTAAGTTGCTGGTCGGGGTCCCAGCAAGGATTTTCGGGGGGATCGGTAAAGTAGGACGGTAAACAGAGCGTATCCGGCACAAAATCCTCAAAGGCCACCAGGTAGCATTGATCCCCGCTTATCGGGTCGGTATACAGTACTTCGGAAAAAGGAGGATTGCCGTTAATAACATCCGCTTGGGTATACTCCAGTTCATGATATTGGTATTCCTCAATAAAAAGGGTGTCCGTCACCGTATCCTGTACGCTCACATCTGCCGAAACACCCTCATCCACATACTTTATGACGTTAAAATAATTGTCGTATTCGATTTCGTAACGGTTTAGCTGGTATTGGTCTTTATTGGGCTTGGTCTTCCAGGGGGTAAGATCCGGGGCCTCAATATGTTCGGTGGCTGTCACGGCCGGGAACAGGGTTTGGGTTTCCCAGAGGTTGTCCCAGGTAACCTCTGTAAACTCCCCATTTTCATCTTTGAATACACGGTTGAAATTAATATTGTCGCCCCGGTCTGTGCCTACGTCCAGGAACTCAAACTCCCGCCTGTCCTGTGCAACCAGGGTAATGGTATAAAATTCCTCAATTGTGCTACCCTCTCCAACGGGTTCCTTCCAATGTTCATGCAGCAACACATAATTATTAGGCGAAAGCCCCTGCATATACTCAAAGCGCTTACGGTAGTGCGGGCCATTATTATACGGCCGGAAATAATCCGTCACCTCGGAGATCCAGAATTTTCGCTTGTTATTGCCTGGTGAATAGACGGGAATATCATCCCTATTGGGACGGTGCCGGGTTTCCACGCGAATAAAGCCCAGAAACTCCCGTTCCCTTCGGCTTTTGATCCCTCCATCGTAGCGGAAGGCGTATTCCATAGTATCCCAACCGTCCACATCCTCGCCTGAAGCGTTATGGGTTACAGAAAGGCCGTCATCAATGATCAGGGAATCCATTACCCATTTGCTTTCCGGCATATCCCAGACCATGCGGTCATTTTTAGGGGTGGTATGGATGGGTATCTCGGTATAATACGCACCATAGCGGTTGCCTACCCGGGCATAACTGATCGTAAAGCTCCCTTTTAAGGGGTTGGTTACCTTCTTCAGCAGGTTGCTCTGACCCACCAGGGAGGGATATACATCCAGTTCACCATCCTCCTTGCTATAGAGGTAGTCGGCTACGCCATCACCGTCCATATCTTTAAAGATGGATACCTGTTTGTTAATAGCAAAATTATCCTGACCATTGCCGGATAATGATGCCTTAAAATGAAAAAACAGGAAACTGAACAATGGAAAAGCTATGCTACCGCCCTCATTGGTGGAGACCCCTACGGATTCATGACGGTTGAGATCCGAAACTTCCGTGAAGTTAAATGATGGAGCCTGTATAAACGAAGTACCGGTATTTAAATACAAACCAAAAGATGAGCCGTTTTTCTCTAACATATCTACCAGACCATCCCCGTTAAGGTCCACCATCATCTTTTCCGTTTTAGAGCCCACCAATTGAGTGTGCGTCCCGAAAGAAAAACTCAAACCCGTACCGGACCAATACCCTCCTATTTTAGCAAGTGTACCGCTAAGGCCTGTGTTAAAAGTCCGGTAAAAGCTGGTTGCAGCATTATTGATCCCCACTCCTGCAAGGATCGCTTTCCCATTGTTGAGCTCCAGATCCAGGGAAGACGGACCGTTATTCTGAATACGGTCGGGCAAGCCGTCCCCGTTGATATCTCTCCATTCGGCAAGTGTTTCGGTATATCCCACGTTATTTGACACCCCGCCAATACCCGTGCGAAAATATGTGAAACGGGTATCATTGTTAATGAAAGTGCCGCTTACGGCATCTCCACTACTTACATTGATGGACTTGGTGAGTTTTCCGGTGCCTACAGTTAGAGACTGGCTTTTATGACCTCCCAATGGGTCGGTAAGCACCACCTTCACGTCACCGGAACTTATTAATTTATCAGGATAACCATCCCCGTTAAAATCCATGAACATTCCAATGGAGCGTTCAAAATATTTCTCAGGTTTATCTATAGTCTCTGACTCGATATAATTAAAATCCGTAAAATGAATCCGAGTACCTTGCGTCTGCCCCAGAGTGTTGGATTTACTATGCAGGGCATGCGCCTCAGCGCCATAGGTACCGGGAGAAAGCAGGGGTTCTGTCCCGAATGGCTTTGGCTGTTCTCCCAGCTTACCGGGAATAGTCATTCCATCATAGCGGTAAGCTCCTACATAGCTCCCCAGCATGGCCCAGCGGTCAAGATTTTCAAGGTCCTCATAAAGATTTGCCGGTATCGGGGCGCCCGCATTGACGCCTTTCTCTCCGCGGGTCGCCTTCAGGGGCCAGAATTCCTGATTCTTCGGGTCCAGCGCCTGAAGGTCTTGATTGCTTTCCAGGTCCTCTGTGCTGGGCGGATCACCCTTGCTAAAGTCATTTTCCTCAGCCAGGGAGCGGTAGGGTAGCATCATTTTGGCCGTAGGGATTACATCGGAAGTTAATTTACTCCAACAAAACTGCCCCCAACCCAACAAATAATCTTGCAATTCACTGCGTTGCTGGTAGTATACACTAACCTCTTCTATGGCCAAAGGCTCTCCTAAACCTTCATCTTCAATCGTATATATCGTGGCGGTGGCATGATCGGTCAGGAGTTTTCCTATACGGTCATTGGGTGCGAAATACTCTATATACACATCACCCCCCGACAATGCCGACCCCAAAAAGCTGTGATTCACAGCGGCCTGGCTAAGGTTCAGACTGGTACTGCCAGCCTCACCAAACACCGTGGGCACCTCGTAATACGAAATGGAGTGTTCAAAGATCTCCAGCATCACCGCATACAAGAGCTTATTGTTACCCTTGACGACCATAAAGGCAGGATAACTCAAGCCTTCCCCCAATTCGTCATCGTGGAATATTTCGGAATAATCGCTGGTATTAAAACGGGGCCATACGATCATTTGGGTACCGGAGCTTGCCCCCGTAGCATAAGGAGCATTCATTTTACCCACCCGGTTATAGGTTTGATAATAGACACTCGGATATTGGATGGTTTCCACCTCTCCGCATTCGGGACCAAATTCCACCTGGGGTCGCCATCCGATGTCCTGCCAGTCCACATTGGACGTGCTCAATACCTCAAATGTCAGTGTACAAAGGAAGGTGGAGTCGCTATCAATCTCGGGGGCACTGGTAATGCTTTGCATAAAGCCCGGAGCACTGCTATGGCCCGGCTCTATGAATTTATCGGTAGTCGGGGTACGTTGTGTGGCAGCCGGAATAACATAATCATAGCCCTTATCCAGGAGTACCGTTCCGTCATCGGTATCTTCTGCCCTTAAGCGGATACGCAAAGTCACCTCGTCACTGAGGGCCGGAACCGTAAAGTTAGGCCAATCCACCTGGAAGTTTTTGTCGGCCGGGAACTGGACAGATTCATAGGCGGATAAAAGGAAAGCCTCATCATAATCGGTTTGACCGTAATCCGTGCCGTTCCCATCGGTTTTTGTACCGGAAGTATAGCTTACCTCGGGATTCCAATGTACCAAATCCCCGTAGCCGTTGCGGTTGCTGCGCAGGCGGAAAGCCAGGGTATCATCCTTATTTACGGTAAAAGAGGTGGAAATACTCATATCCGTTGGGGTAGTGGTGTCCGTGATGGCAGTCATCCCGGTCAGAAAGCTGCCGTTGTGCTGTATGGCAGCATACACATAATCTTCCGTGGTCCACGCTAACTCCACATCTCCGTCTATAGTCACATTCCCATCGTAGGGAGCGATCCAGGTCCGTACGATCTCCAGGTCTTTCAGGGTGTCTTCTGGTATATTGAGTATGGCCGGTGAAACCCCTTTGACCACGGCATTCAGGGAATTTTCACTGGAAGGGTTAAAATTTAATTTCCCGTAATGTGTAAGCTCCCCGAACAGAACCATACTGCTGTTTCCCGCACTGGGAGCCACCAGGTCGGGGATACCATCCGCATTGTAATCGGTAAGGTAGCGGCTTGTCCTGGTGGTGGATTCATTCCAGTTGCGCCCGTAGTAATAAAAGTCAAAAGGGAAAGCTAAATCAAAACCATAAGTAAAATCCCGGGTATGAGTTTCCATCAGGTCAGCATAGTAACTGATCTCATGGAAACCATTGAAATACAAACTACCATTATCTCCTATTGTAAGAGCGGAATAATTGGCACCCCCATCTTCTTTATCATACACCAGGTCTGGAAGGCCATCCCCGTTAAAGTCTTCCAGGCTGAGTTTGTCACGGCTATAGCGATTGGCCCATCCCAGCCGTCCGGAAAAAGTAAAGCCCTTGGAAGGTAAGGGAAAGGCCCCGGGAGCAATACCCAAGCCTGCGCCCCCATCCCCACTTCCACCATAAGTGACTGTAGTAGAAATACCCGAGGGGGTTGCTGAGCTTTTTAAGGCCGGTTCGTGACCTGAAATAGACGTAGGAATATCGCTGAATATCATATGGTTTCTATCGGCTACCTTCAGCGTTTTTGCCGATCCGTAACCCAATTGACCATGATGGTACTCAAAGATGTGCTTGTAAAAATATTCTCCGGAGCGGTACTCCACCACCTTTTCCAGTAGAGGATGAACGTCAAAATCCCCGTTGATGTAATGAAAATCGAAGCGCTTCACTTCTTCGGGCGTTCCGTTATCGTAGTAATGGACCTTGACGGAGGTCAACTGGCGATCGTCCAGTATCTTTTGCCCCAGGTTCATTATTACCCGTGCATCCTGGCGGTTACCGGTCGTCTCAAATACGATCTCGTAATTACCGGGATCGGAGCCGTAACCGGTATAACGGATGTTGTCCAATACCAGTTCCTTGCCTCCGCTTTTAATGTTTCCGGTGCTGGTGTTATTATGTGCTGTATAATTATAGGTCACATAGTTCCCCCATTTGTCCTGGATGCGTCTGAGGTACCAGCGCAAAACATTGCCGGAACCGTCCCGCAAAACAGCGGTGGTATCCAGGCTGCTCCCGTCCAATGTTCCATAGTAAAAATGTGTTCCTCCTGCGGATACTTCTTCCCAGTAATATCCGGTGGGATCGGTACCGTAACGGATGATCTTTTTATAAGTATGCATGGTACGGGTAAAGAAGTGTACACTATCCAGGGCTGGGCGGTTACCCGGGTTACGATTGGCCTTGATCCCACCTTCCATAGTGAGGGACTCACCGTTGAGGCTGTAGACCTCGCTCTCTTCGGTGGCATCAAAGGTGGGCACCCCCCAGCGGGTATCAATGGAGACGGCTGGTACGTTAATATTCCAGCCTATTCCCATCCAGCCCGTGCCGGCATCGCTATTGTAATTAAGGTTGATACTGGGAGTCATCCCCTGACGGCCTTGGGGCACTACCAGCGGATAGTTGATTTGGGCCTCCCCGGTCTGGCTGACGGAAGGGGGCTGGATCAGGTGCATTTCAGCGGCAGGATTGGCCGCCTGAATGTCCGAAATACTGGTGGGCATAAAGGCACTGGCCTCGGGCATTTCCGGGGTTTTGATGAGCCCGGCAAAGTAATCGGTACCACCGGGGCCCTGTCCTTCCATATCGGCCTTGTCCATGGCTATATTTTCAGACGGGGCAATCTGCCAGGTTTGAGAAGCATGATCAAAATAGAAGATCTGCACTTCCTCTAGACCGGTTCCAGCCGGTACTTTTGCGCGGTCTACACCCAGTTTGATTTGTACTACCTCATCTCTACTTCCGGATACCAAATACCCCCAGCCATCACGGGTCACGTTGACAATGTTCCGGGGAATGGAGGGCATATCTATATCTTCTACCCTGTAGGATTTAAGCATAGTTTCATCCAGCTTTGCCGTAAAGTTTTCTTCCTGGGCTTCCTGCCGGACTAGTTGGGTTAAAGCAGGGCTCTCATCGCTTTCATCGTTTAGCTGTATCTGTACATTCTTCACTTCTACCCAGGAGGGGAAAAAATGAGGTACATGGAAACGTATTAGGTTGACCCCTTCGTTTAATTGTGAAAGGGGTATGACCTGGGTCACCTGCTGCCAGCCTTCGCCTACTTCCAGTTTATCCCCTACATACGAGGGTGCCCCGTTGATGGATTTGGGCAGGTTCAGTCCGTTGGTTAAACCGTTGACCTCGTAGCTCAGCGTGGCATATTTCCCTTCGGCAAGTCCTTTTAACTCCACACGAAATATATCATTGGAAGCCTGGTTCATCGGGTCGGAAGGGTGATTACCCAGATACGCCACTTCCTCTATGGCAGGGAAGATTTGTAGGGCATTATTAGCCGGACTGCGTTTGGTAATGACGGGCTCAGGATGGTCATTGGTTGGCCGGGGTTGTTTTTCGGGCACCAGGCTTAAGGTTCCACTATACCGAAGCGGTTCGTCAAAGCTTTGGGTCAGCTGATCCCAGGCCTGGGCAGAGCGCACACCATCGGGCAGCAGGAATAATACGATCAGAAAAAGGCTGGCTAGGGAGTGGATGCGTTGTGACATGATAGGTTTGGTTTACTGTAAATTGGACTTGATACGCAGATGCTTGGTTTCGGAGTGCTGCGCCGATATAAAACGGATGAAGTAAGAGCCATCCACCCGGAAGGGGTGCCGGAACTCGGCTGTTTCAACGGATGGCGTGAACTCCCTTTGGACCATCAGGTTCCCTTTACTGTCGTATATCTGAACAGTAAAGGGTATTCCTGATAGCCCTTCTAACCTAAAATTGACGGGGTCAAAGCGTGATCCGGGATTAGGGTACACTTCGATCCCTTTTTTCACCACCTGACCCGTGGTATTAGGATCAATACCCAGGGATTTTAAATAAGCCTCAAGGCTTTCCTCGTTGAGTTCGGAAGGACCGTTTCCAGGTAAAGCGGACACCACCCAGGAGGGGCTTCCTTCATTAATTTCAAATGGGGCGTTTTTATCGGTGGTACTTCCTAAAAGATCATCTGCACAGCTTCCAAGCTGAAAGACCTTATCGGATAGTAGGCGCTTGTTGTTATGCAGGCTTAATTGGTATTGACCGGCTCCCAATTGACCGATCAGAGTAGCGGGGTCATTCAGTTCGGTTTGCAGGGCTTCTTTGGTGTTGAGGTTGACGAGGTTGAGGGTAGCGGGTAAAGCTTCGGCTTGCACCTGTATGTACAATTGGTTGGCTGTAGAGTCCATCCTGTTACAATTGCGGATCAGCACCTTGGCCAGGGGATCACATTCTAGATCGGGAGAACCCAGGGTTAGGTATAAGTCTCCGCTGGCTTCTATTTTATTCAGGGGAATAGCTAGTTGTGTACGACTGGCTAATTCTGCGGTTTTAAGGGGAATGGTCGTGCTTCCATCGGTGAGCAGGGGTTGTTGGGTACTGTCCAAAATAGTATCCAGGGTCAGGTATAGATTGGGTTCTGTTGAATTCCAGTTAATGAGTCGCAGCTTCCAGGTGTTCACCTCCGGGCTGCTTCCGCAATCTTGTTGGGCAGACTCATGTTCTTTGCGGGACAAGATCAGCAGGGACCCGTCTTCCAGGTCCAGTTCGGGCATGGTTCCGGGTTCTGCCTCAGGTTGCAGGCTCAGGCTGATGCTTTGGGCATCGGAGCTGTAGGTCTGGCTTTGGTAAAAACCGATGGTATCCAAACGGCCCAGGGCCAATACTTCCTGATTGTACAAGGCATCCAAACGGGAGGACCAGGCTTTATCCTTGAAGATGTTGAGGTAGTCCCTTAGTTCGGGGTTAGTGTTTTCAGTAATGTTCACGGAGTACTTCATGGCAAGGTAGGACTCTACGATGCGCCTTTGCTCGGGTTCCAGCATACGCTCGTAAAAGATGATCTCGGATACTTGTACGTCTTTGTTGATGCGCACTCTTGGAGCTGTGTAGGGTTGATTGGGCCGGGCCTGGAAGTTGAGCCGCAGGATCGAGGCTTTTGCGTTGATCGTATCTATGGAAAGCTCTTGTCCATCCAGCAGGACCTTGTTGGTATAGATCACAAAACGGCCTATTTGCAGTAAGGGTCTTTCCGTAGAAAGATCACCCTGGTTCTTCAACACCAGGAACAGGGTACCGGAAGTGGCTTCGGCTATGCCTTGGAGTTGGGATTGATAAGCTTGCTGGCTTAGGTCCAAGATAGGATAATTACCAATGAAACTAACGGGTTGTAAACTATCGACCCCTTGTACTGGTGCGGGGCGTAGCCAGTATTTTTCGTGGTGCTGTTCTAAGAGTTGTGCGGATAGCGAAAAGTTGGTCAGCATGAAAAGAACCAGGAGCCTTTTGCAGCCTTTGGTCCTAAGCGGAGTAGTTGTACTCATAATAGAGAGGTTAAACCTGATTAATTCTTTCGGACTGCGCTGACCACAAGAGCCAGATCCGTTTTAAAATCATGTTTTCCTCCCCAGAAAAATGCCCGGATTTTACATTGCTATTGGCAATGGTGGGACAATATATAAAATAAAGTTTCGTACAAGCTTTTCATGTAAGGCTTTAACTTTTAACAGCTTGTCTTACTCTTATCTTTTGGTAAAACAGCCCCTGTAACTCAGCACAGGGGCTTACTACTACTCTCACCCTGTCTTACCAATTAACCAATAGGCGATGTACAACCTGAAAATCAAATCAGGATTTATAGCCATAATGGACGACAATGATACAAAAAAATGTAAACGTATCCGGTTACGTTAATTAATCCGATAATTTCAAGCTTACCTGCTTTTAAGCGGGTATGGAAAAAGACGAGCTAATGGTCAAGATTGGTGACCGCATCAGATACCTGAGAACTCAGAAGGGAATCAACCAGGCTGAACTTGCCCGTAGGTGTGACCGGGAGCGCACCTGGATGGGTAGAATAGAGCTAGGTAAGATCAACTCTTCTATCTACGTACTGCACATTATCGCCAAGGCCTTGGAAGTAAAATTATCGGACTTGGTGGACATCGAAGAATGATGTTTAATGGGTAAAAAAGGTTACTTCCTTCACGTATGGGCAGTCCCCCCCTTCTTTATACACCTGGAATAACAGCCCCTGCGTAAGCAGGACTCCTTCTCTTTCCGGTTTTGTGTATAATCTAATTAGCATGGATTCTTTAAGCACCTTAAGTGGTTTTCTCAAGTTATTACCCTTAAAAAGCAATAATTTGTCCGAGATTGACCACCCGAATAGTTACCTCTTTTGAAGTTAACTATCCACAAAAAGACGGGTTGTGAGTCGCACATTCGGAATATGCGAGGTGTATATTTCACCTGGTTGTCGGGGTTGGGACAGGGCCAGTATTTACCCACTTTCCATACTCTTTCACGGTTAGTCCTTCTTCCCTTTTCGGAAGAGCTACTACTATCATTCACTCAAAGATGGCTAACAGTATGCAGGTTTTTGATTTTTATATCCTAATCGCTTTAAGGAAACCGCCTTATCATCAGCTGTGGGGATGAGCCTGTAGATAACACCCCGTTATGACGTACAGCAAGGAGAATTTTGTATTCACACTTACCTGACGGCAAAAATTGAAGGATAGCACCGGGGAGTTGCAAAAAAACAGGGGTGTCAAATTCGGCCTCATTTTTCACCTCAAAACCGACCCCCCGATTTTTTTGCGATGTCCCGAACTGGCCCTCGTAGTTTTGGCTCCGAATCGAAAAAACTATGACCACACCCGTTCTCAATACCGTGCTCGTTCGTTGCTCGAACACCTATCAGGATGAACTGACCGTTGGCGATACCAAGCTGTTTTTGGACACGTCTTTTCGCCCGGAATGGCACCGGAAGATTTCAGCGGAAGTGGTGGCTGTGCCCGAAAAGCTGGACACTTGTCACTACGCTTACCGTGCATTACAACTCGGGGAGATCGAAGTAGGCGATACGATCTACTTCCACTACTTCGGGCTGATGGATGAGAACCGGGTGAGTAAGGATCAACCGGCTCTGGAAGTGAAGCCTGGTGACAGCGTGGTTTTTTCGAAAAACGCGGATTTTTTGAACACGGTCGAAGGTCGTGAATACTTCGTGATGCAACAGGAAGACCTACTGGCTACGCAACCCCAAAAAGCCAACGAGATTGAATCGGATTATGCCGGACCTGGGAACTACTACAAATCTTCGCCTTTTTACCTAAGCCCTGATCACGACTAAAATGGATGTGCTGGCACCTGATGTAGCTACCAAAACAGGCTGGTGCATCTCCTACAGGCTAAATCTATCATACATGAATAATTAACTTAAGTACTACTATGCGTTTAAGAGCAAAAATCAAGAAGATCGGGAGTCCAAGACAGATAGACACCAATTTCATGGTTCAATCAGTAATTGTCGAAACTGACGAGAAAAAGCCTCAAATATTTGAAATTGAGTTTTATAATGAAAAAATTAAGTTGCTTAAATCCTTCTCAAAAGGGCAAGAGGTCCTGTTTCATATAAAACTAAAGGGAAAAGAATGGATTAGTCCCGACCACAAGGCTATATACCTGGTAAACTTCTTGGCATGGAGGGCGGAAGCAATAAATGGTCAGAGAAAAAAAGTCAGACCGAAGTCCAAGTCAAAACGCCATATCTGAGCCAGAACAATTTCCCTTGGCAAGATGATAGCTTGCTTGCTGTTTTAACGATATGTTACCAGCCCCGAACCGGTCCACGTAGTTTTTACTCCGAATCGAAAAAACTATGACCACACCCGTTCTCAATACCGTTCTCGTTCGCTGCTCGAACACCTACCAGGACGAAGTGACCGTTGGCGATACCAAGCTGCTTTTGGACACGTCTTTTCGCCCGGAATGGCACCGGAAGATTGCAGCGGAAGTGGTGGCCGTCCCCAGAAAGCTGGACACCCGGCACTACGCTTACCGTGGGTTGGAACTTGGGGAGATCGAAGCAGGTGATACGATCTATTTCCACTACTTCGGGCTGATGGAAGAGAACCGGGTGAGTGCGGATCAGGAGCTTTATGCCATCCCCTACCACGAAATCTTTTGCAAGGTGAGTGAGGGAGTGATCACGGCTCTAAACGGTTGGGTTTTAGTGGAACCGTTGGTGGTGTCCGGTGGCTCGGATTGGATTCAGGAGGCTTCTGAAAAGCTAAGTGACCAGGAGGGTATTTTGCGCTTCATAGGCCAGCCGAAAACGGATCAACCGGCTTTGAATGTCAAGGCTGGTGACCGGGTGGTTTTTTCGAAAAACGCGGATTTCATCAACACTATCG
>NZNV01000035.1 GCA_002695025.1 Owenweeksia sp. | reverse complement strand
TTTCAAAAAAGCTTTGGATTTAGATCCGGACCGGAAGATTTTCTTCTTCAATTTATTTCCCAAGTTGAAAAACCACGCGTCTATAAGGAAGATTTTGGCGGGATAGATCAATCCCCTACCAAGAGTGACATGTACTCCTGCCCATCCGCAAGCGGAGGTGTCGAGGTACGAGACGGAGGTGGATTGCCTATATCCATTTAATCGCTGGTATTTTCCACTGCCAGCGCAAATTCACAATTTGCGCTTACACATTATAGCTCACGGCCACTGGCTGGTGCGCCAGTCCTCATACCTGCACTTCTCTTTTCTCCTCCTGAACCTTAGCAACCCCTGCCTAACCCATAGCAACCCCTACATACGCAGTAGTTTATCAATCATATACATCAGCTGTCCGCACCTGACACGGAGCAGTGCATAATAGGCATTAAGTAATCCATACATAAGGTTGAGCAGTCCGTTCCAATAATCAAGCAAGCCATACATAAGATCAGGCAATACGCATCATAGCTTGAGCCATACGTAATAAAACATGAGCAGCCCACACTTACCTCCGAATACACCACACCACAGGGATCGAAATGTAATCGTTGATTCTTTCCCGTCTCCCTGCGGGCACCCTCTCCCAAGAGGGACACGCACTCCTGTCCTCCGCTGGCGGAGGTGGCGAGGCACGAGACGGAGGTGGATCACCCCTATTCATTTAATGTGAGTTCAATAAAGCCAGCAAGCAGTCCGCTAAATACTCCATTACCAACACCTAAATACCTAATATTAGGTATTGTATGCTATTAGAAAAACATTTACTTTTACCTATTATCAATATATATACTACTTCACCTGACACCTGCCACTTCGTAAACCTCTTTTCCATGCACTCTAATTATCAATACAATAACCATAATTCTTTATCCAAAATGAAACAATCCATAACCTGCCTTGTAACGGGCTTCTTATGCCTGTTCCTTATGTCTGTCCAGGCCCAAACCATAAGCGGTCCCGGTACCGCATGCCAGGGTCAAAGTGCCAGCTACTCCTTCTCCGAAATTGTGCAGGGCCTTAACTACACCTGGAGTGTCACCGGGGGCTCCCTTCAGTCTGCTTCAGCAGGTAACGCTTCTGTTACGTGGTATGGGGTCAGCTCCGGCCAGATCACCATCACCGCTACAAACCCTTCCGGAACGGTAATTTCAAGTGTTACTAAAAATGTCGTCATTATTCCGGAACCTGCTCCTGTTTTAACCACAGACATCGAGGTAGGCTGTAATATTCCCAGTATTCCCGAACCTGATCCGGATACCCCCCCTATTCCTCCCGCTACCGATAGTTCGGGTTGCTATAAAGTTTGTGAAAACAGTACTTCTGAGTTTACCGCCAGTGGAAATCCCGGGAGTACATACGCCTGGACCGTTACGGGGGGATCCGTGGCTTCTGCCAGCGGAAATACCGTTACTATAAACTGGGGTGCTGCCGGGTTCGGAAAGGTTACGGCCCGGGAGTTGACCACCTCCGGTTGCTTTGGTTTCAGCACCAGGTGTATCCAGATTATGGAAGGACCCACGGCTTCTTTTACCGTGCTGCCTCATGATACCGCACCCTCAAATATGCAGGCCTGCCAGTTCCGGGAAATACAGTTCATTGACCTGTCCGCTCAAAATGGCTCTTCACCTATCGTATCCTGGCAGTGGGATTTCGGGGATGGTTCCTATTCTGCCCTGCCCAGCCCCACTCACACCTATAAATCAGCCGGTACGTTTACGGTAAAACTTACGGTTACCAATGCATGTCATTGCAGCAGTGAATACACTATAAATGTAAATGTTAAAAGTGCAGAAGTCCTGGAAATCACCTGCCCTTCGGTGGTTTGTGAAGATGATGAAGCCACATATTCTATTAAAACCGGCTGTGGTAAGTATGACTGGGAGCTTAGCGGAGGCACCATTACTTCTGACAGTACATCTGTAGACTATATCAACGTGGTGTGGGATAAGGTGGACAGCTCCGGCTTTGGTTACGTTACCGCATACGATAATTATTGTGGTTCTGATTGTGCCACTCCCCTTACGGTACAGGTGCCGGTCATACAGCAGAAAGGCTATATCCAGGGGCCGAATGCCATCTGCAGGGACGAACGGGTGTTATTTAAACTGCCACGCTGGCCGGGTACCCACTTCAGCTGGAGCATTACAGGGGATGCTGATGTCTATCCTTCTGATCAACCCAATGAGGCTGTTGTGTATGGCACCGGGGCGGGTAGTGCCACCTTAAGGTGCAGCTATGAGAACAAAATTACAGGTTGCGGGGGCCGTGCCTATATAGACCTGCAAATCCTGCCCACGGTCACCATTATAGGTCGTACAGAATTCTGCCTGGGCGAAGGGGAGACTTTTTCACTCAGCAATGGTGCTACTGCCCATTGGAGTGTTGTCAGGCCCAATGGTTATGTCTTTTCCACTACAGGGCAGTATCTTCATCAGGCTCATTTTAACCAGAACGGAACCTGGATCGTAACGGCCACGGGCAGTGATTTTTGCCTGAAGGAACCTCTGGAGTTTAACGTGGAGCGAAAGCCTTTTACCCCTCAAACCCTCGATGTTCCGGACTCGGTCTGCCCGGGTATCCCCATTGAAATTTTTGTGGGCACGGATGATCCTATCTCTGTTTTTAACTGGAAAATAAGCAATGGTACTTTTAGCGGGGGCCACACCGCTGCTTCGGGCAACAAGGTGGTGGCCACTTTCTCGGGCAGTGGCCCGTATACGCTCAAGGTGTGGCGGAAACTAAAGTCTGACCTGGGCTGTACTTCTGATACTCTCGTTAAGGTGATCTATCCTAAAATAATTGACCCGGACATATCAGGTCCTGTAAATGTCTGTGAGAATACTTACCAGGACTATATGGCCGGCTTTAAGGAGGGTGATTTTTATGAATGGTCGGTGGTGCCGCAAACGGCCGGAAGTATCGTCTCCGGACAGGGAACTACCGATGTGAATGTTTTATGGAACTCTCTGGTTACCGCTACTCCAGAGCTGGTGGTGAAGGTCCGCTCCTGCGGGAATGAGCACTTTGATACCCTTGCTGTGGATGTCACTCAGGCCACTACGGTAAGCATTACGGCTGTGAATACGATCTGCCGCGGACACCAGGTGAGTTTTTCCGTGAGTGGCGCTCCTTCTCTTGCCGGCAGTTATGATGCCATTGAATGGGACTTCGGGGATGGCAACACTTTTACCAGCACGGGCAGTACCGCTGCTACGCATACCTATACGGATCTTATCAGCTCTGATGTAAGCTATACGGTTAGTGTAAGTGTGCACAACCCCAATGGGTGTGTTACCGTGGCACGGGCCTCGCATAACATAACGGTACAACCTGCGCCTGTCGCCTATATAAGCCCTAAGAGGGCCAGCTTCTGTTCTTCGGCAGGGCTCTCTCAAACGCTTACCGCTACCGTACAAAGCGGTATCGGCAATACGGTTACTTATGCCTGGTATAAAACGAATGGCAATACCAATCCTTTGGGCTCAAACGCTTCGTATACGGCTACTTCTTTTGGGCAGTATTACTGTGTACTGACCGGGTCTAACGGATGTACCACAAAAGCTTTTGCCAGTATTGACAGCATCTGTGGCGGTAGCGGGCCTTCCATGGAATCATGTGACCTGGTGCCTACAAGGGCTGATATTACTTATGACGTCACCGGATGCGGGGAAATAACGGCTACTTTAAGTTATCCCAATAAGCCCGGATATACCTGGGACTATTCTGTTTGGACAAGCTGGCAACAAAACTTTTCTTCGCCTCCCGATAAACAAAACGCTATCTTCCAGTTTGACACCGCTGGGCTTTATCATATATCCGCGAATGTGATGATGATTGATGGCAATGGGGATACCTGTTTTATACAGGCGGACACTGCTGTGATTGTCCCCTACCAGGCCGGTATCCGCTACGAGGTTAATTCCTGCAACGGCTCCGGTCAGTACAACCTTACCGTCCATGACCACTCCAATTACTATCCCTCCACGCCTATTGGCAGTTATAGTTTCTATATACCCGGGGAGGGCACCTGGAACACTTCTTCCTTTACTACGGCCCTGAGCCCCGGCTCCTACCCGGTACGGCTTACCATTAATGGCTCCGGATACCCTAATTGTGTGGTCTGGGATACCATTGAACTGCCGGAGTTCCCGGTAGCCGATTTTTCCTTTGACTTTAACGGGGCCTGTGAGGATTTTCCCATTCAGTTTAACAACCTCAGCAGCCCCTCAGGGGACCTAGAATATTTGTGGATTTTTGACGATGGGGCGAAAACCACCGTTTCCGATCCTTCCAGAACTTATAACTTAGGAGGGGATTATGAGGTAAAACTCATTGCAACCAACAGGTTTGGTTGCCAGGATTCTATTACCAAAACGGTCAATGTGAGTGCTAATGGATTACAAGGGGTCCTATCGTCTTCTTCTATTATAGCCTGTGAGGGTAGTTTGATTTCATTGACTTATGATAAGGGTCTGTTAAGCGCTGATCCGGATCGGTATATCTGGCAACCCGACAGTTTTGCCATCGTCAACCACCCGGACAATAGTATAGAGGTATGGGAGTCCGGTTCCTACTTTGTAACCGTACTGGATACGGTAACCAAATGCTATTTCAACCCTCTACAATCCCTAAATGTTGAGTTTGTGCCTATACCCAAAGCGGTCATCAATGCCCCGGCAATGTGTGCCTTCAGGAAGATATTGACCTGGACGGCTTTGCCGGGGATGGCAGCTTTACCTATGAATGGACCCTGGGGGGCAGTGTGATAGGCACCACTTCCAACCTGTCCATGCCCGCCTCTGCCCTGGGTGTGGGCACACATACCTTTACCCTGGAAGTGGGTATTTCTTCTCCCTTAAACTGCAGTGATGTCGCCTCTGTGGTCGTGGAAGTACATGGGGCCCCTGTGGAGCCTGAGATTGCCTATGATGTCAAGTCCTGTATGCCTTACCAGCTAAGACTTACAGCTACTCACCCGGACAGTGGCTCCTTTAACTGGAGTGACGGGCAAAGCGGGGATAAAATATATGTGCCTAACGGAGGGGAGTATACGGTTACCTTTACCAATGTATACGGCTGCACCAGCGAAGCCACGCTGTATGTGCCCAAAGTCCTGGAGGAATACGCCTGGATATACCCTACCGGGTGTTATACCATCTGTGACCTGCTTTTTGATACGACCGGAAATATAGACATCCCCGATCCCCTGGTAGAATTTGACCAGTGGCAGCTGATCAACGGGAATATGGATGGCACCGGACTGGCGGATATGATGATCCCGAAAATCAATGGTTCTTTTACCTATCACCTGGAACTGGAGTCCTGTACCTATAATCTCGGCACTTTTGACCTGGAAACGGCCGATTGTGAATCCTGTAACATTGAGGCGGATCCCGGAACCATGCAGGTGGCTACCAATGCCTATGGATGTGAGAATGTTATCAGCATCAGTTTCACCAATGCGAACGGATCTCCTGTAACGGTTAATCTCAGTAGTGATTACGGGGTGTTTATCCCGTCCACAATAACCCTTCCCCCGGGCAGTTCTTCTTTCTCTTTTTCATTTATCCTAAACCAGGGGGTGGCAGGAGGCACCACGGCCAATATTGATATAAGCGGGGGAACTGCTGATGAACCCTGTCTGAATGACGCTTCCTTTTTAATACCCGCAGAACCCTGTGATCATTTTTCCTGGTATCCGCAATGTGAGGGCTGCCGGGTGATCCCTTACAATCCTTCCGCCCGCGACATCCCGGGTCGTATGGATGACCTGCAACTGGCCCCGAACCCGGCCAGCAGTACGGTTATAGCCTTCTATGTACTCCCGGTTACCGGGGAGCCTTTACAGGGGGCGGAACTGGAACTTTTTGACATCCGCGGGGTATTGCTGGCCCGGTATCCCATAAACACCACCAGCGGTAGCCTGCTCCTGGAAACGCAAAACCGTAAAAACGGCATGTACATGGTCGTGCTAAGGCTTAATGGTGAAGTGATCCGCGTAAAACGCCTGGTGATTCAGCATTAAAATTTATGTACCTTTATATCTGTAAGCTGCCTCTTTTAAGAGGCAGCTTTTCCAAATATGAGCACATGAAACATTATTACTTTACTTTTCTATGTCTTTGTTCCTTTTTCCTTTCCGCACAGGGCTGGCAGTGGGGACGTTTGGGGGGGAGCAATACGTCTCCGCAGGCAGGGCAAAACTCCATGAACAGTATTGCCCAGATCCGTACCGATAAATTTTATAATACATACATCCTGGCAAGGATCGGGCCCAGTAACACTCAGATTGACGGCACAAGTCTTAATGCTTATTCTTTCGGTAATACCAATGATTTGCTTATTGCAAGTTTTGATCCCTATGGACAGCTACGCTGGCACAAGGTTATCGGGGGGGCAAACAATGATTTTGATACCGACCTGAAACTGGACAGCATGGGCAATGTATACCTGGCCGGGCAGCTGCAAAGGCCTCCCCCACAAAATGGCCGGAAGGCCCCACATTTTGACAATGACACCATACTCGGAGAATCTGGAACACTGGCTCAGGACAAGCAGCGACTCTTCCTGGTCAAATACGATTCTTCAGGGAACTTTCAATGGCTCCACATGCCCGAACCGGATACGGTTTCCGATCTTAATAACAGCAGGACATTGGGTATAGATGTGGATCCCTCCGGCACCATTTACTGGCTCTGCCGACTGAACCCCGGCTGCCTGGCAGGTACACCTTTTGAAATTACACAGCAGGGATTTTATATCGTGAGGTACCAACCCGGGGGGGGCATAACAGAGCTTACACCTATTGACATGACCACAGATAATTTCACGTTTGTATGGGGAGGTATCAATGACTATCAGCAGATATTACATGACCCTGTCTCTGGCAACTTCTACCTCACCGGGATCAATGAAAGTGATGGAGGTGATCCCTTTATCCTGGAAGGCGACACCATTGAAGACCGCATGTACCTCGCTGCCTTT
>NZNV01000034.1 GCA_002695025.1 Owenweeksia sp. | reverse complement strand
GCCGGAGATCTCGTGGCGCTGCTGGATCATTACGGATACGAAGATGCTACCTTTATAGGTCATGACTGGGGAGCAATGGTTACCTGGTGGCTGGCTTTATTGCACCCCAGCCGTATGAAGCGAATTATTGCCCTGGCCGTGCCTTACCAGGTGCGCGGAGAAAGACCCTGGATTGAGTGGATGGAAGAAGTATTGGGAGCCGATTACTATTTTGTACACTTCAACCGGCAGCCGGGTGTTGCAGATGCCATCCTGGATGAAAATGCTGAACAGTTCCTACGCAACCTCTTCCGGAAGAACCTTCCCAACCACCCGCCTGAACCATGTATGGCCATGATGCATCTCGCCAGAGCCAAAGAGCCAAAGGGCAAACCTGTTATGAGTGAAAGCGACCTGGGTGTTTTCGTATCCTCTTTTGAAGCAACCGGCTTTACCGGCAGCATCAATTGGTACAGGAATCTTGACCGCAACTGGCAATTACTGGCAAACGTAAACCCCATTATTCAACAAGCTGCATTGATGATTTATGGAAACCAGGATGTGATACCCAGGTTTGAAGGATTGTCCGCGTTTGTGCCCAATGTTGAAGAAGTGGGTTTAGAATGTGGCCATTGGATCCAACAGGAAAAACCGGAGGAAACTAACCAGATCATCCTGGAATGGTTGGGGCAGCAAACAGAATAAGGATATAAAATATTTTAATCCCTCTAAGCGTAGCGTTCCGCTACGCTTAGTAAGCCACACTATTTACCAATAACCGAAAGCACCGCCCCCGCTACGCTTTAGTATCCTTACTATCTTTAAACCAGCGTATAAACAATAGTTATCCTTAAACCCTGAATTCAACCCCCGTGATAAAACTGCGGCCCGCTACCCTGCATGATCTTGAACTGGTAAAGCATTGGGATACCCAGCAACACGTTATTGATTGCGATCCGGATGATGATTGGGATTGGGAAACGGAACTCGGCAGGAACCCTCCCTGGAGGGAACAATTGCTTGCTGAATTATACGGAGAGCCTATTGGCTTTTTACAGATCATTGACCCTTATTTGGAAGAAACCCACTACTGGGGGAAGGTTGAACCTAACAAGAGAGCTATTGATATATGGATTGGGGAAGCTCATAACCTGAACAAAGGCTACGGAACCAGTATGATGGAACTTGCCATTGCAAGATGTTTTCAGGATGCGACCGTAAATGGGATACTTATTGACCCTTTAAAGACCAATACCAAGGCGCACCGGTTTTACCGTAGGCTGGGATTTGAGTTTATAGAAGAACGGGAATTTGATGGAACTCTTTGCTATATATATGAATTGAAAAGGCATAAGATATCGATATGATCCGTCCCCTCTAAGCGTAGCGTCCCGCTACGCTTTACTATCCTTCCTACTCCTGGTACACCCGCTTCTGCGGCACTACAAAAGTTTTGGGCAGCTTGGGGAACAGCTCGATCACCTGGTTCATGCCCACCTGCGCCATGGAGATGAAGCTCCCTCCTCTAAGCGTAGCGTCCCGCTACGCTTCAATATTAACCCGTATTCGCTACCTTTAACTAAAGTATGAGCGATAGCTATCAAATAAAAGATCAGAATGCCACCTACTTTTTGACCTGTCAGGTAGTAGGATGGATGGATATTTTCAGCAGAAGAGTATACCGGGATATCCTTATCAAAAGCCTGGAATATTGTATTAAGAATAAAGGTTTGGTTGTATACGGCTATGTTATAATGACTAATCACTTGCATCTGATCCTTAGGAGTACTGTTGGTAATTTATCGGATACTGTGCATGATTTCAAAAGCTTCACCTCTCATCGTATTCTAAAAGAAATCGAACACCATCCACAGGAAAGTCGTAAAGATTGGATGAAAATAGTGTTCCAATACCATGCTAAGTTTAATAAGCGCGTTACGAACCAGCAACTCTGGACGCATCACAACCATGCCGTTGAGTTGATTAACGCAGAAATGATAGATTCACGCTTGAAGTACATTCATGAAAACCCGGTACGGGCCGGATGGGTAGAACAAGCACAGGATTACATATACAGTAGTGCCCGTAATTATGCGGATCTGCCGAGTTTATTACCTATTGAAAAACTATAAAATGATGTTAAGGATATGGAAGCGTAGCGAGACGCTACGCTTAGTAGGAAAAGTGAATTAGCTTTAAACAATTACTATGAGCAATAGCATGCGGTTTTCTAAATTGATTAGATATAACATTGAGACCTGTTCAATAGGTGAATTAGAAAGTTTCTTTTCCAAAGAGATACTTTCACATACCAGACCAACAACCGAACTAAATACATTCGAGGGATTATTTAGGTCTAGGATTATAAAAGAAGAAGACATTGAAAAAATTAAGAGTGTTAAGCAAATATGGTATAGGGACCAGTCTGTTATAAAATTGGAAGAGCAAAAATTTGGCAGATGCAATGATAAAGGTCAAAACTTCTTTTATTCTTCAAACACTGTGGAGGCAACTATAAAAGAGTTACGCCCAACTAATAGGGAATATTTACTAATAGGGGAATTTAAATGTCGCACGAATTCAATTCCACCAAAATGTCATTTTGCTGGAATTGAGATTTTAAGGAAATCAGATATGTGGAAGCATCTTCTTGGAAACTATGCCTATGAAAATCAATTCGACAGAGAAATCGAGAAATTTATTTCAAGTTGTTTTCATAGACCTATAGACAAAGGAAGAGAGTTCGAATATAAGTATACCATCGCGTTCACCAATATTTTATTGAAGAACCAGGAAACTTCCGGTTTAGTTTATCCCAGTGTTGCCTCAAGTCTTAAGTTAATCAACTATGGCTTTAAACCTCAATATGTTGACGATAATTTATATTGCTCTAATGTGTGGATATACAGATATTTATCAGATGGTAAGAACATATCATTAAAACCATTGAAGTATGCGGAAATAGAGGAAGGTCAAGGTGAATCAAAAAATTCAAAACTTGAGTTTCATGATACACCGAATATTGGAAAAAAAATATTAAAGTATAATTGGTAGCAACCTAAGCGTAGCGTCCCGCTACGCTTTACTATCCTTTCTACTCCTGGTACACCCGCTTCTGCGGCACTACAAAAGTTTTGGGCAGCTTGGGGAACAGCTCAATCACCTGGTTCATGTCCACCTGCGCCATGGAGATGAAGCTCCAACTTTTACCGGCATCTTCAGAAACACCCAACAAGCTGGATTCGGAATACAGCTTACCCAAAGGACCGTTAAAAGTGAGTCGTATGGGCACTACTGCCAATATATTATCACCTACCGGGGTCTCGCTTAAGGGTGCGGAAAGCTCGGCCGCCTTCAGTTCAAAATCCTGTTGTTGTAAATTTTGATCGGAAAGCTGGGCCTGGCGCAAAAGGGTTTGCCGGCCTCCGTTGAGCTTCACCAGTGGCAGGTAGGTCATATCGATTACCTTATTCCAGTCCTGCTTTTGGGTAGCAGCCGCGTATTTACCGGCCGCCTTCATCAGGCTTTCTTCGTGCGGGATAGCCGGAATATCAGCTTCCTGGGCACTCAGGGAAAGGGTAAAAAACAAAGCCAGCAGGGCAGTCAGGGATCGGTATAATTTCATTTTCAATACTATTTAACCGCTTTAATAAGCCGGTATTTCCAAAGGTTCTGCCGCAGTGCCCGGTACTGGTAATACCCACACTTATAATGATCACGGGCAAAGCGTGAAACATCAGGGTGTAATAAGGCATAGCCCTCTGCGAAGCTTACACCCAGCATAGAACCGTATAGCATGCGCCTGGCACTTTTCCGAATATTGGGCGTATAGTCCCGGTTTTCCACTTCACTAAAACCCGCTTCCCGGGTTTTCTCCGTAAAGTACTCATCGGTTACAAAATCAGGTACGGCCCAGGTACGTTTCCATTTATCGATCCAGCCTCTTTTATCTTCCACACCTTTGGGGGTAAGGAAAAAATCGAAAAGGACCATTCTTCCACCTTTACGGAGAAGGCGGTAACTTTCGTTGATAAAATCTGCTTTCTCGGTAGCGTGACACACGCTTTCACAAGCCCATATCACATCAAAGGACTCATCGGGAAAAGAGGTGGCGGTAAAGTCCATAACCTTAAACTGCACAGCATCGTTTACTCCCAGCTTCTCAGCCGTAGAGTTGGCCTGCTGCACTTGATTATCACTCAATGATATTCCAGTTGCGTTAGCCCCACTGTTGCGGTGTACAAACAGAGCCGCTCCACCCACACCACAGCCGGCATCCAATACCTTATCGGTACTTTGAATGGCTGCCGCCTGCATTAACTGGCGATTGGTGTTTTCCAGTGCCTCGCCAAAATTACGGGTGGTTTTATCCCATATACCGTAGTGTAGGGAATGATGCTTTTTAAGCCCCCACCACTTTTCATAGTGATTTTGAGTGGTATCGTAATACTCAGCTATATCCGTGTTTGAGAACATGCTTTGAAAAATTTGGGCCTAAGATAACCCCTATTCCTGAACCCATTCAAAGGAAACGCTCTGTTTCAGCTCACGGCTCAGGCTTTTGGACACCGGGCAGTGCAGGGCGGTTTCTTCCAGGACCTTGCGGGTATGATCGTCACAGTTTTGCTTCAGGCGCAGGTGCACCTTTATTTCGGCAATGCGCCTGGGCGCAGAAGCCATGATCTTTGTAACAGATACGGAAGCATCTTCCAGATCAAAATCCATAGAACGGGCCTTAATGCCCATCATAGTAAGCATGCAGCTGCCCAGGGCCGTGGCGACCAGGTCGGTGGGCGAAAAGGCTTCTCCCTTTCCGTTGTTGTCCAACGGGGCATCGGTGATCAGCTGATTACCCGAACCCAAATGAGTGGCCTGGGTGCGCAATGCCCCCTGGTATATGATCTTTGCGGTTTCTGCCATATTAAAAGCGGTATCCAATCCCAAAGAGGACGTTAATATTCTGCGCCTGGTAACCCAGGTAATAATCGTAAGGTGTATTTAACAGGTTGTATACATTGATAAAGGCCGATAAACGGCTGTTGTACAAGTATTCCACACCCAGGTTAGCGTTTACATAACCCGGCAGGTCGCTGTCAATAAGAGGGTTATCCGCCTGGTTAAAGGCCACTCGTGGGCCAACGTAACGGATATCGGCCTTAAGACGGATCTTTTCCTTAATGGTATAACCGGCTCCCAGCTTAGCGGTAAAAGCCGGACGGTGCCAGGCCTTTTTAGCGTTTTTCACCTGGAAGGACTGCAAGGTTCCACCCAGGTTCAGCTGTAGATTGTTTTTCAGGTTAACGGCCAATTCACCGCTGGCGTAAAAAATGTCGGCATCATCATACAGTACGGAGATTCCGGGATCGATGGAATCAAAAGCATAAAAGGGATTTCGATAAAACAGTACCAGGCCGTTGGCATCCTTAAAACCACCCCGCAGGTTAAAGGAAGTGGTGGAACTGATAATACCGTTCATACCAATATAGATATCCGTAGTACGTGTGGGGGTGAGAAACTGTCCCGGATCGATAAAGGGGTTCTCATCCACCAGGGAGCGTACGGTATTGTGCTGCAGGTGACCTTCAATACCGGCATAGGTGGTCAGCACATCCTCCACAATAGGGTAACTCACCTTGATCTCCGGGAAAAAATAGAGATTGCCATCCGACTCATCACTCAACGAAGTGCTTAGTGAGTTGTAATACAGATTCAACCCGAATTTAAAGAGGAAGTCTTTTACATAAGTTTCGATATGCGGACGCATCTGCAGGGTAAAGTAGCTCTGGTCAAAATCCGCCAGTGAATCGTAGACCGTATTGAAATAGTTGAGGTTTACATCCAGGTCAATCGTTTCCTCCTGGGCGGGAATAGCAAAAGAAGAAAGCAGCTTGAAGTTGTTTTCCTGGGTGAAATAATCATCGGAAAGAAAATAATAATCGATGCCCAGTTTCCGTGTCCAGCCCATGGCCTTATCGTTGGGGCTCATCAGCTTACTTTGGATCCCGAACTGGCGGTACCAGTTGGAGGGAGGCTCGGGAGTTTCCTCTTCTCCCGCAAAGCGGGTGGTATCCTCTACGTCCAGCCCATAATAGCTCACCTTATCAAAACGGGCGTAAGCATTATTCTCCCAGGTAAGATCATCAAAAAAGCGGTTGAAGTACGCCTTCAGGCCGTTACGGCTCATGCCATTGTTCTCATACACTATATCCTTTACTCCCTTTTGGGTGGAAAAGTGCTGACCCGAAAAACCGTAGCTGTACTTGGAGGAACGTCCGCTGTTGTAGTATGCCTCCGCCAAAGGAGTATTGTATAAGCCGTAGCCTACGCGCACCATACCGTTATACAGTTCATCCACTGGTATTTTGGCGATACGGGCCGGCTGAATAGGATCAGGGTTGAACTTCACCTCAATGGGCTGACTCACGATGGAATACTTCACCGGTATCTTGCTGGTAGTGGTATCCTTAAAATCCGGGAAGTCCGTAACCTTGGAGGCTTCCCCTACCCGGGCCTTGTACTTATCGGTAACCTTCAGCTCCAGTTGCCCCAGGTTGCCGGGCTGTGCCAGGGCTGTAAAAGCCCATCCAAAGGTCAGTAGAAATGCGGTACAATACTTCATCTTACTCATTTCTTAAAGTTGTATCCATAGGCTCACTGGCCTCTTCAGATTCGTCAATAATCATCAGCCCTTCCCCTTCATTGAGAATGATGGGCTCGCTGTTGCTACGGTTGAGTTCCGTTTTTTGTTCCTGTGCCTGTTGTTCCGTAAGCTTGATCTCTTCCTTCAGGTTACGTGCCTGTTCTGTAATGGACGGGCTGTAATCACTGCTGATCACAAAGTCCAGGGTATAGTTGGCCTGGAAGATGTCTTCCAGCTTCCAGAAGTTTTTGGCCAGAATGATCAGGGCTTTCATTTTGTATTCCTTAAAAGATGGAAGATCTTCAATAAGCTTGTATACCACAGTGGTGGAGGTTTCGTAATCGCCCTTCTGATACAGGATATCCGCTTTGTAGTAGAGCGCTTTAGCCTTGGCCTCTCCTTCTGCCGTATTGCCGATCTCCTCGTAACGCGTCAGTGCCTGGTCCAGATCACCTTTCTCAAAGTAGGAAGCGGCAGCCATTTGCCGTGCTTCCAGCACCAGGGTGGCATCCTGCACTTCCATGCCCAACACCAGGTCCGCATGAACGGCCGCTTCGCTGTAATCGCCCAGTGCAAAGCTGCTTCGCATAATGCCGGCATGGGCCTGGGTACGTTTAGCCTTGTCCTGGGCAATATCCGCCAGTTGTTTGTAGTAATTGCGTGCTTTAGCGTATTCCTTAGCCTGGTAAGCCATGCCGGCCACATTCTCCAGTGCCATGGGGGTATACTCGTTGCGCGGGAATTCCAGGATAGCCTCATACGCTTGTTTGGCCTGGGAAACCTGGTTAAGCTGATTGGCGCATTGGGCCAGGTAGTAGTTGGCTCGCAGGGCGAAGATGCCCTTCTCAAAGCGGCTCAGGTAATTGCTCAGGGCCTTTACACTTTCGTTGCAATCCCCGGCTGAATAGATATCAAAAGCAGCGTTGAAGGCCGTACTATCCAAAGTGGAGCGTTCAAAGTTCACAAAGTTCAGTCCGTCCACCCAGTCCAGGTAATCACTGATGCGGTTTTGGCGGGCGTAGATCAGGCGGGCCAGGCCCACCGCTTCAATAGATTCATCGGTGCCGGGATAATCCTTTACCACCCCCTGGAATGCGGCCAGCGCTTCTGCATTACGATCGGTATTGCTGTACACCAGCCCGATCTGCAGTTTGGAAGAAGGCACTTTATCAGATTGCGGATGATCGGCAATAAAGCGGTTAAAACCGGTAATGGCCTGATCGTAATTCTCCATTTGCAATTGGGTAACGGCAATTTCGTACTGCGCCTCTTCTGCGTAAATGCTATTGGGATATTTTTTCAGCAGGCTTTGCAACTCGGCTACTTTTTGATCCTTTTTACCGGCCAGCCCCAGGCATTCCGCTTTCTGGAAAGTGGCGTAATCGGCTTCACGGGTACCGGTTTTCAGGGCAGAACCGTAGAAGTCGGCAGCCACCAGGTATCCCCCGGTCAATAAATAACTATCCGCCAGGCGCAGGTAAGCATCCGGCAGCCTGGGGTCTTTCTTATCCGCTTCACGGGCAAAATTGCGGAAGTGCGTAGCGGCATTCTGGAAATCGAATTTCTTGTAGTATGTATAAGCAGTCTGGTACAGGGAACGGTTGTATTCCGTCATGTTAAAAGCCCCGGGACTGTTGCGGAAGGCTTCAAAACCTTCCAGGGCCTCATCGTACTCTTCCAGGCGATAATGGGCTTCGGCAATCCAGTATTTGCTCAATGCCACCACCGGCTTGTTGATGGGATATTGCAAAGACTCTTCATATTTATCAATAGCGGCCCGGTATTTCAGGGAGTTAAAGATCTCTGTGGCCCGGTAAAAAGCTACTTTCTGGTATACCTCCTTCATTTCAGGGGTACTTAGCCCGGTCCTTTTAATAGCCAGCAAGGCTTTGTCGTAATCTTTGGTGGTTACATAGAGGTTGGCCAGGTAGCGGTTTACCTCGTTCACCCGTGGTGATTCCGGGAAATAATCCAGGAAATCATTCAGCACGGAAATGGCATCACGATAAGGGTCAGACAGTTCATATACCAGCTTACCGTAATTGAAAAAAGCATCTTCCTGCACGGTGGGCGAAGCATCAATTTCGGAAGCAGCCTTAAAAGCCGTTATAGCCTGTTGCTTTTCACCTACTTTCAGGTAACAATCGCCCAGGTGGTAATACGCACTTTGTTGCATAGCCTCATTACCGCGTGATATTTTGTTGAACGACTCAATGGCCAGGCGGTACTTACCGGTTCGGTAATAACTGTACCCCAGTTGAAAGTGGTCCTGCGTACGCATAGCCCCGCCCTTTTCCTTGTACAGTTCCAGGTATTCAATGGCATCCTCGTACTGGCCTTTATTGTAAAAAGCATCGGCCATCAGCTTGGCAATTTCCGGGGCCCGGGTAGGTGTCGCCTTATTCACCAGGTCCTTACCTACTTCCAGCAATTTGTCATAATCGCCCAGGCGATAATAGATATGCGCCAGGTAGTACGGCACCAACGGTCCGAAGGAGGCATCTTCCTGCAAAGGCAGGAAATTGGTCAGGGCCTCGGTATAATTGCTATCCGCATACAGCAGGTGGGCATAGTAATATTTGGCGGAATTGGCATAGGTGGAGTTTTTGTCCTTCAGGTCAAAAAAGATCTTCTGTGCCTGCTTATTTTCCTCCATGCTCAGGTGCGAATAACCTTTTTTGAAGAGGTATTCGTTGAGGTCCTCCTCGTTCAGGCGGAACTTATCCACCTTTTCGTAATAGGCAGCGGCTTCGCGGTATTGTTTGGTACTGAAACGGTAATTCGCATAGGCCAGGAAAAGCTGGTTGCGCAGAGGACTCAGCTCGTAGGTATCCGCAAATTTTTCCACGCGGTCGCGTGCATCACCATTGTAGAGCTTCATAGCCGCCAAAGCCGCGTAATACTCAGCAGAGGCGCGCGTTTCGCGGTTGCGGTTGTATACATCCGCAGCTACAAGGTCTAATTGTTTCTGGGCGTGTACGTATTGACCTTTATGGTATAATTCCAGTCCTTCCTCATACGGATCTTCCTGTCCGGAAAGCACTTGTTCCGGTTGGGCATGTATTGAAAAAACCAAGCCGACCATGCCTAATAACAAGGTCAGCCGCAAGCGTTTGCCAGGCATACTCTTCAGTTTCAAATGGATGTTTAAAAGTAGGGGTTTCCCTGAGCGATGATTTCGTTTTCCCGATTGTTTTTTCAAACGATTGGTGTTGATTATTATTGAAAGGGTGGAAAAATAAAAACAAGGCATTATCCTTTAATTCCCGTAGATTTGAACCAAAATTCCCTTACGGCACGCCATGAGTACCGCACCTATCATCCAAATACAGGAAGCGAATATTTTTCAGAATGACCACCTCATCCTTTCGGATGTGAACCTTACCATCAATTCCGGTGACTTCCGTTACCTGATCGGAGCCACCGGAAGTGGAAAGACCAGTCTTCTGAAAACCCTGTATGGCGATCTGCCCCTGAAACACGGCCAGGGAGAGGTATGCGGTTTCAAACTGCACGACCTCAAGGAAAAGGAAATTCCCTTTTTGCGCAGGAAAATGGGAATCGTATTCCAGGACTTTCAATTGCTTACGGACCGCAGCGTATCTGATAACCTTCTTTTTGTACTGAAAGCCACCGGCTGGAAGGATAAGAAGAAAATGGAAAGCAAAATCAATGAGGTACTGGAAAAGGTAGGTATGGCCACCAAAGGTTTTAAAATGCCGTTCCAGCTCTCCGGGGGTGAACAGCAAAGGGTAGCCATTGCGCGTGCCTTGCTCAACGACCCGGAACTGATACTGGCGGACGAACCTACCGGTAACCTGGACCCCGGAACTTCAGAGGAGATCATGATCCTACTGGAGGAGATATCCCGTAACCAAAGGGCTATCCTGATGGCTACGCATGATTACTCTATCATTCTCAAGTTTCCGCACGAAACCCTGAAGTGTGATGATGGCAGGGTGTTTTCCACCGTGCAGAAGAGCCTCTAAATTACCTTTATGGACCTATCGCTCTGCATACCTGTGTACAATGAAAGGGTAACGGAGCTTGCGCATAGCTTACTGGAACAAGCCCGTAGCCTGAACCTCCACTTTGAGCTCAGGATATACGATGATGGCTCGGAAGCCACCTACCTGGAATCCAACCGTGTATTGAAGAACGAGCCGGAAGTACATTACCTGGAACTCCCTGAAAATATAGGCCGGGCCGCTATACGCAACCGCCTGGCCGATGAGTCTGCCGGTACCTACCTCCTGTTCCTGGATTGTGATATGGCCATTGAAAATCCCGGCTTTTTGAATACTTACTGGGGAGAGCGCTTGGAGGGTGTACTCTGCGGGGGGCATGTATATTCTGATAAACCGCCCGCCCCGGAATATCAACTTCACTGGCTGTACGGACGGGAGCGGGAAACTTCTCCCTTGCCCGAAAGGCAGCAACAAGCTTATGCTGCTTTTCGCAGCAGTAACTTTTTTGTACATCGGTCCGTATTTGAAAAAGTTCGCTTTAAAGAAGATCTCAAGGGTTATGGTCACGAGGATACCTTTTTTGCTTACGAACTGAAGATATCCCGAACCCCCTTTCAAGTAATGGAGAACACCATCCTTCATAAAGGACTGGAAAAGAGCGATGTGTTTATTCAAAAAACCAAGAACTCCCTGAAAAATCTCCTGTGGCTCCGTACACATTTTCCCGCTTTTGCGGAAGAAGTGAAAATTTTGCAGGCCCTGACTAAACTGGAGCGTACGGCCACCGTAGGTATTATGCGTGCTTTGTACCATACCCGCAAGAAAAGCTGGCTTAAAAAGCTGAACGGGCCTCATCCACCATTGTACACTTTTGACCTTTTTAAACTGGGCTACCTGGCCAAAGAGCTTAGCCGTAATGCCAATGGATAAGGAGAAAGAAACCCGTACCAGTAAATTCCTTAGCCTGGTGCTGAGGCATCAACCGGAAACCATACACTTGGAGATAGATGCAAATGGCTGGGCGAATGTTCAGGACCTCTTGCAAAAGATCAACCTATATGCTTTTGAGTTGACCCTGAACGAATTGGAATTTGTGGTTTCCAACAATAGTAAAAAGAGATTCACTTTTTCCAATGATCTTACAAGGATACGCGCCAGTCAGGGACATTCACTTGAAATAAACCTGGAACTCCAAGCCGAGACACCACCGCCCGTGCTGTACCACGGTACGGCTACAAAAAACCTGGATTCCATACGAAGATCGGGCCTGGTAAAAGGCCAAAGGCATCATGTACACTTATCTGCTGATATCGATACGGCAATTAAAGTAGGACAGCGTTATGGGAAACCCGTAGTATTGAAGATTAATACCGCGTTAATGCATGAGCAAGGCCAATTGTTTTACTGCTCAGCTAATGGGGTTTGGTTAACCGAGCAAGTTCCGTCCTCCTTCATAGAATTCTCATGATCACTGGTATTTCCTGAATATCTCCACCAGTTTCTGCCTTTCTTCGTCCCAGTTGTTTTCCCGTGCCGCCTTCTCCAGTCCGGGGCTGTAAAAAGCCTTACCCTTCTTGCGGATGGTTTCAATACCTTCACAAATACTGGCTGCGCTGTGGTCGGGAATCACCTCACCGATATCATAATTACGTACCACGGAACTCACCTCCACTACATCAGATACCAGCACCGGGATGTGACATTTTACGTAATCAAAGAGTTTATTGGGTAAACTGTAGCGGTAATTGAGGTTGGTATCTTTATCAAGGCTCAGTCCACAATCGGCATTTAAGGTGTATTGCAGCATTTCCAGGTAAGGTTGTGGAGGAATGAATAAGACCTTTTCTTGCAAACCCTCCAAACGGGCCTTTTCCTTCAAAAGTGGCAGCACATCTCCTTTTCCCACCAGCATTAAAATGGTATGGTCCATTTTCTTAAGTGCTTCAAAGGCCTCTTCCATGCCCCGGTCGGTATTGATGCCAGAGCCCTGGTTGATCAACACATAGACATCCTGCGGAATTCCCAGGGCAGCTCTGGTTTTATGCACCTCTGGCAATTGAGAGTCGGATATATTGCGTACCACCTCTGCTACTACACCATAATCATCATAATACAGGCTGGCAATACTCTGGTTCACGGTTATAAAATCATTGGCTTTGGGCAAAAGCCAACGCTCCAGGAAACTCCATATTCCCTTAACCACCGGGCGACCCTGGATCTCTGGAACCCCGGTAAAATATTCGTGCGAATCATATACCAGCGGCTTAGCCCTCATCCGGGATACCAAAAAATTAGGCAGTAAAGTATCCAGGTCATTGCTCAGGTAAAGATCAAATTTCCTGAAAATCAGAAAGGTAAAGAGCCTCAGATTATAGTTGGCATAAAACAGGAAACCCTTTCGGAACCACAATTTAAAACGTACCGTTTTATAAGGTTGCTCTACAGGCAGGCTTTCCCTGAGCTGACGTCCTACAAAGCATACCTCAAAGCCCAGTTCCTGCAGCACCTCAATGCTGCGCTTTACCCTCTGGTCAGTTACCAGATCATTAGTTACGCTTACAACTACCTTCTTTTTATTTTTGCTGGCCAAGCACTTGGAATTTTGAACGAAGATGTAAAGAAAATACGAATTGAGGACTATACCTATGAGCTACCGGATGAACGTATTGCCCGTTTTCCCTTAGCACAGCGGGATGCCTCCAAATTACTCATTGCCAAGCGGGGTGAGAATTTCACACACCTTAGCTTCCGTGCAATAGAGTCCGTACTGCCGGCCGATACACATCTTATTTTCAATGAGACTAAGGTGGTACAGGCCCGCCTGCTATTTGCCAAAAATGAAACCACCAGTATCGAAGTGTTTTGCCTGGAACCTTTGCCGGGAACGGACATACAGCAGGCTATGGCCACCAAAAAGTCCATAGAGTACCTCTGCCTGGTGGGTGGTGCCCGTAAATGGAAATCCGGTTTTTTGCGTATCAACCTGGGTAGTGGCGGAACTTTACAGGCAGAAAAAATGGAAAACTGCAACGGAACCTTCCGTATTGCTTTCAGCTGGGATAGTGAATTAACTTTTGCCGAAGTGCTGGAAACAGCAGGACGCACTCCCCTGCCACCCTACCTGAAACGCGTAGCCGAAGCATCGGACCGTGATCGCTACCAAACGGTATTTGCCCGCCATGATGGTTCCGTAGCTGCCCCTACCGCCAGCCTGCATTTTACCCCACAACTGGTGCAAAAGCTGGAGGCAAAAGGTATCCATCACAGCAACCTTACCCTGCACGTGGGGGCCGGAACCTTTAAACCGGTGGAAAGTGAGGATATTGGTTCGCACGAAATGCACGCAGAAGAAATATTCATTAAACGGTCATTTGTACAGGACATCCGGCAAAGACTGGATAAGCGAATTATACCGGTGGGTACAACCGCCATGCGGGCACTGGAAAGCCTGTACTGGTTCGGTGCATTGCTGCATGTTGGTGAAAGGCCCGGGGATGAAACCATTCCTTTGCTGGATCAATGGACCCCCTACCGCACAGACCTGGAGGGCATCAGTGTGGAAGAAAGCCTGCAGGCATTAGAATACTACCTGATCCATAAACAACAGGAAACATTACAATTAAAAACAGCCATCATTATAGCTCCGGGTTATCGGCATCAGCTTTGTGGCGGATTATTGACTAACTTCCACCAGCCAAAGAGCACTTTACTGCTCCTGGTGGCATCCCTCCTGGGAGACAGATGGAAGGAAATGTACCGCTATGCACTGGAGCATGATTTCCGCTTTCTGAGCTATGGTGATGCCTGTCTTATACTGAGCTGAATATGCTGAAGAACATCGTATACCAACTTTATTTTTTCCTCTCTTACCTGATCGGTTATGGTCAGTCGGTAGAACTACACGTAATGGCGTCCCTTCCTGAGGAACTGGAAGAATGCAGCGGCATGGTGTACCGGCAGCAGGATCAAAAGGTGGTATTCATCAATGACAGCGGCAACCGCCCGGAAATACTGGCCACGGATCTTAAGGGAAAGCTCACCCAGCAGTATTGCCTGCCCGGTGCAGTGAACGTGGACTGGGAAGACCTTACCCAGGATGATGAGGGATACCTGTACATTGGTGATTTTGGCAACAACCGGAACCGCAGAAAGGACCTGGTGATCTATAAAGTAGACGCAGAAATGGTATTATCCGGCAACGATAGCTTTGAATTACAGGAGATCCATTATTCCTATGAAGATCAAAACGGCTTTCCTCCCGACCAGGAAGACCGGAACTTTGATATGGAAGCCATGGTTCACATTGGTGATTCCCTTTACCTTTTCTCTAAGAACCGTACGTCTCCTTTTGATGGTTACACCTATTGCTACCGTTTACCGGACAACCCGGGTGAATTTATAGCGGAAAAAGTAGATAGTTTCAAGACCGGCAGTGGCATGAAGGAATCCTATTGGATAGCGGCTGCTGATTTCAGGGAAGATCCTCGCACCTTGCTCCTGCTGGGTTATGATAAAGTATGGATGTTCTACTATTTTGAAGGTACCCGCTTTTTCAGTGGCAAGCATAATGTGCTTTACTTCAATAGTTTTACTCAAAAAGAGTCCATCAGCTTTTACGAAGACAATAAAGTGTTGCTCAGCGATGAGAAGAATAATTCGAAAGACGGCAAGCTGTATTTTATAGAGCTCCCCGAAATATTGATGAATACCGAAGCCTTATTACAGGATACTTCCAGCCACACAGACAGTATAACGGCAGGCCCACGCTATTTCCAGGATAGTATTTCCATCGGTATTTATACTACTGAAAGCAGTACCGTACTTTGGGAGGCCTTCTCCACCAACGGCCAGCGCCTGCATTTTGGTAAGCTTGGCAAAATTGAAGCCGGACACCACCATTTTCAGCTCGATACCTTTGAATGGACAGCCGGGGGCTATGTGCTGAATATCTTAGTGAATGGCCGGCCGCATGGGTTTAAACTCAGCAAGCCTCTTACTCCTAAAAAGAATAATGCAGCCCCAGAAGAAGAGAACCGTTAAAGGAAGAAGGTAAAACAGATACCCTGAGGTTTTCCTGGGTATTAACCACCTTCCCGGTAAAGGTGCCAATTACTGCCCCGGCCAGTACATCCGATAGCCAGTGCTTAGTATGATACATCCGCGACCAGGCCGTTAAACCAGCCAACGGATAAGCCACAGCTCCTACCCACCACTGGTCATGGTAGTAATGTGATAGACCGCTGGCTATAGCAAAAGCGGTGGTAGTATGCCCGCTAGGAAAAGATTTATTCTCCTTTTCAAAAGGCCGTCCTTCAAACCATTGGTCCGCATCAGGAAACTGCCCTTCCGATGGCCGTTGCCGGTTGATGATGTTCTTAAGGGTATGGGTGATCAATGCACTGATAATAACCGACTTGGTGGTTACCCAAACCGCCTCACTGAAGCGCTCCTGGCGGAAGAGGCAGGCACCCCCATAACTCAACGCCATAGCCCCGGATACATAATAGACGTTTCCCATAGCTTCCCCTACATCGGCCAGGCCATCCTTTACAGGACCCGGATTACGGATGATCCAATCCTGGAAAGCCTCATCCTGGCTAACGGCAATACCTATCCCCCCTGCTGCCACACCCAATATAATGTACTCACGGGTTTTCCAGCGGGTAGGTGCCTTTACCGTATGTATGAAAGCTTCCCAACCGTCTTCCAGGTAAAATACGGGGGAGCTATGGCATAACGACTGTGCCCAACCTTCGCTTAAACCTATGGTTATCAAGCATATTACAAGTATTTTTTTCATGAAGGAGTCCTGTTTTAACAGGATTTAAATTTCTTAGCTAACTTAGGCATCCTAAGTTTATGAATACTTTACAACACTCTCAACTTGAAAAGCACTACATAAGTGTTACTCAAAAGGATCAGATATTATCATTTCTGCGTGATGCTTATGACCTGGATCTCACCGAATATTCCGAAGCTTCGGTGCGGAGGAGACTTACCAAGATGCTGAGTGAATTCGGACTTAAGGACGTAAGTGAGCTGGAAAATTTTCTTAGCCGTAAACCGGACGGTCGCAAAGTATTCATAGAAAAATTCACGGTGAACGTAACCGAAATGTTTCGTGATCCCCATTTTTACACCACCCTGGAGAAAAAGGTTTTTGAAAACCTCCAAAACCAGGATACCATCCGGATATGGTCAGCCGGATGCAGCAGCGGTGAAGAGATCCTTTCCCTCACCATATTATTACACGAAATAAACCTGCTATCCCGATGCCGGATCATAGGTACTGATCTCAATTCGAAAATACTGGAAACGGCCAAAAGCCGCACTTATAAAATACGTCACATCAGCACCTACCTTAAACCCTACGTTTATGCAGGCGGCCGGTTTGACCTGGAAAAGTATTTCACCACCCACGGTGAAAATGCCATTTTCCATTCTTTTTTACATGAGCAGGTGGAATTCAAGACCCATAACCTGCTTGACCCACTGGAAGGAAAACCTGATTTTGACCTTATACTCTGTCGCAATGTGCTGATCTATTTCAAGAGCACCCTGCAAAACAAAGTCATCGATAACCTTGAAATGCACCTTAAACCCGGTGGTTATCTCGGGCTCGGATCTAAGGAATCGATTATTTTTTATGAAAATAAAAGCCGGTTAAAGGACGTAGATCTTGAAAGTAAAATTTACCAAAAGCTCTGAGACGCTGGTCATTATAGGTACCAGTGCCGGTGGGATACACGCACTTAAAACTATCTTCCATGGTGTGTACCCTGGCTTTCGGCTGCCTATTATTATCGTGATCCACCGCCTTAAAAATGTCAAGAGTCACCTGGAAGGTGTATTGCAGGCATCTACAGACCTGTTGGTAAAGGAGGCTGAGGAAAAAGAATTTATACGACCAGGACACGTTTACCTCGTTCCCGCCAATTACCACCTGCTTATAGAATCCGATCGTTCCATTTCGCTTAGTGTAGATGAACTGGTTAACTTCAGCCGGCCTTCCATTGATGTATCCTTTGTAAGTGCCAGTGAAATATACGGCCCGGATGTGATTGGTATTGTACTTACCGGTGCCAATGCTGATGGATCCAAAGGGTTACAGAGCATAGCGGAGAATGGTGGCTTAACCATCGTTCAGGATCCTGAAACAGCGCAAGTAGGTACTATGCCTGAAGAGGCACTTAAAGCCGTACCCCAGGCAAAAGTGATGACCCTTAAAGATATCAGTACATTCCTGAACACGCTATGAAGCAGTGCACTATTTTGGGTTTGTTGCTTTTGTCACTAACGCATGCCTTTTCGCAAGCGGAGGCAGAAAGAGTTAGGGTGGCATTCTATAACCTTGAAAACCTTTTTTATCCCGAAGATGATAGCCTGAAGGCCGATGAGGAGTTTACCCCTCAGGGCCAGCGTTACTGGAGTTATTACCGTTACCGTGAAAAATCCAACCGCATGGCCAAGGCCATACTTTCCATTGGGGAATGGGAAGCTCCGGATATTGTAGGCGTGGCTGAAATTGAGAACCGGCAGGTGCTGCAGGACCTGGTTGAATCTCCTACCCTGGCCCCTTTTCATTACCGGGTGGTTCATTTTGAATCACCGGACCGCAGGGGTATTGATGTAGGCATGATCTACCGGGAAGAGCGTTTTACCCTTTTATCGGCAAAACCTGTTCCCGTTACATTATCTGATGACCCTGGTTTTGCCACCCGGGATATTCTGTATGCGAAAGGTATAATCTACCAGAGCGATACCATTCATCTTTTTTACTGCCACTGGCCCAGCCGCTACGGAGGACAGCAACAAAGTGAACCCAAACGTATCAGGGCTGCAACCATTGTTAAACACAAAACCGATTCCCTGCTGGCTTATAATGCCAAGGCCAATATCATTATAGCCGGTGACTTTAACGATGAATGGACCAACACCAGTCTCCTGGAAACACTAGCCGCCCGTAAACCGGAGGAAAAACCGCAAACTGCCACCCTGTATAATCTGATGGCCGCACTTGACCCCAATGAGGGTAGCCACCGCTACCAGGGGGTATGGGCTTACCTGGACCAGATCATTGTAAATTCTGCTTTGCTGGATAATGAGGGTGTGGATGTTTACGGTAACCGGGCGCAAGTATGCCGCGCAGACCACTTTTTAGAGTCAGACGATAAATATCCAGGCCAAAAACCTTTCCGCACCTTTATAGGTATGCGGTACCACGGAGGTTTTAGTGACCACTTACCCGTATTTATTGACCTTGTGCAAACCGGGCAGGATAAGGAAGAATAACCCAACCCTTTGGCTGTTTTTAACGATAAGATAATAAACCAGCAGATCGTATATTTCAGGTTTTTACGGTAAAGACTTTACTGCACCGGCAAAATGCGAAATAATACGAACCTTAGGTACGCGTTGTTTTTTAGTATTTTTGCCCAAATTATTACAAACCCTATGAAAAAAGTATTTCCCTTTATACTTCTTATTACCGTGATGGCCTTGTCCTGTAAAAAGGATGACGGAAATGGTGGTGGAAATGGAGCTCCTTACCCTACGGATAACCTTACACTGGAGGCTAAAACGAATTCATTTATGCTGGTGCCTTACGCACCGGGTTCCCAATCTTCCATTACAAGTCAGATACTGGCAAAAGAGTTTGAGAATAAGTATGGTGATCTGTTTACCCATCTTAATATGGTAGCAGGAGTAGGCCATCCTTTTTATTCCTTTACAGCAGACTCAATTCTAAAGCATTTTGGCAATCCTCCTTCTTTTCTTCTGAACGGCCAGGTATACACGGACTTTGAAGTTATGCAGGAAGCAATTGAATTGGCAGAGCTTAAAAAGCCGGTTATTTCCGTAGTTCATAAGGTTACTGAAAATGATACATCCTGGATTGTGGATGCCAAGATTGAGTTCTATAAAGATACTTCATCCAACCGCTTCACCATTGAAACTTATATGGTACTGGAAGTTCCCGGTATTGTAAATGGCGAGATAGACCTGCGATTCCCTATCGTTACAGATGTCATCAACCAGGATGATAAACGTAGCTTCTGGACCAGGGACATACCTTCACTGGACTCTTCAGAAATTGTTGCCAGAGTCAATGACACCTACATCCACAATAATGTGGTCTATAAGAATTTCAACAAAAAGAACCCTTTTGGGACCAACCTGGCAGATATAAACCCCCTGGGTGGTGAGTTCTTTACCGGTGATAAATACGGAACCCGTTATACGCCTATCCGCCACTTTTTCCGCAAGCCCCGCCTGAAAAGCGAGGAGATACCCTTTAAATTTGAGCCTCACTTTATTACCGTTGTTTGGTATAAAGATCCTTTCACCGGAGTTGAACTGTACGTAAACAGTTACAGCGATAAAGATGGTATTGAAGTGGAGGATTAGGAAAAGACCTTAAAACCATAAAAAAGCCACCTTTTAGGTGGCTTTTTTTATTTCTTATCGGTGGGTTGCGGGAAATTCCTTTGCCGTAATCTTTCAACAAAAGCCTTAATCGCATCAAAATTTTCTGGAGTTCCAATACGTCCCATAACCGTTTTACTGGTCCCACTGCCCAAAGTAAGGGTCATGGTGGTTGAGGGCAGATCCGTTACGCTGGGATCGTTGTACACACTGTCCATTTTAAAGAAATTGCTGCCGGCCAGGATATCTCTCAGACTATCCATTTCCTGATCCGGAAGGTTCTTGAACAATTCACCCTTGGTTTCCGGGAACTTTTTACCGTTGTATACAGCCAGGCCGCTCTCCTTTATAGTAAGGTCATATACCGGACAGGTTCCGAAACATGGTGTAGTGGATACCTCAAAGGTAAACTCCGTGCTTTTTTTCTTCAGTGCTTTAGCATTGTTAGTAGCGCATCCGGCCATAATAGCCAAAACACCTATTCCTAAAATCACCTTTTTCATCAGTCTACTTTTTTCTGCGCCCCTGACGGGTATTTTGCTCCTGCTGTTCCTGCAGTTCACGCATTCTACGCATAAAACGGTTTTCCTTAGTAGGTTGTTTTTTCTTTTCCTGCATTTTAGCGTGGATCTTATCCTCGTCAATGTAGGCTCGTATGGCAAACTGCTGACCAAAAGTGATCATGTTGGCCACAAAATAATAATAGCTCAAACCAGCCGCATAGTTATTGAACACCCCAAGAAATACAATAGGCATTAGGTATACCATATACTTTAGCTGCGGATATTGTTGGTTTTGACCGGTAAGCTGCTGGTTCATATAAGTGTAGATCAGCGTGGAAACGGTCATCAACAGGGTAAACAAACTCACGTGATCTCCATAAAAAGGAATATTGAACGGCAAATTCCATATAGAGTCATAGGTAGAAAGGTCATCTGCCCATAAAAAGGACTGCTGCCGCAATTCAATAGACGCGGGGAAAAAGCGGAATAAGGCGATAAGAATTGGGAACTGAAGCAATACAGGGATACATCCACCCAGGGGATTTACACCCGCCTTCTGATAGAGCTGCATGGTGGCCTGCTGCTTTTTCATAGGATCTTTATCCTTGTACTCCTCGTTCAACTCATCAATCTCTGGCTTCAGCACTCGCATTTTAGCCATAGAACGGTAAGAGCTGTAGGTTAAGGGGAACAATATCAATTTGATCAACAAAGCTATGATCAGTATGATAAGGCCATAGTTAAGACCGTAACCTTCCAGCCAGTTGAAAATATTGATTACAATACCTCTGTTGATCCACCCCAGGATGCCCCAGCCCAGCGGGATAAGCTTATCAAAATCCTGATCATACGCTTTCAGAACATCATATTTATTGGGGCCCAGGTATAAGCCCAGAGGCATGTTCACATCATCACCTACTTTATTGAGGCTTAGACCCGCATAGAGTACCTTGGTAACATCTTCCTGCTCCAGCGCATGTGATTTGAGTTCAGCCTGATCAAACTGCCCACGTTTACTCCAGAGTATGGTAGAGAAAAACTGTTGTTTACAGGCTACCCACCGAATGTTGCTTTCTTTCTCCTCGTCCTCACCAGAAACCGAGAGATCATCCATATCATCTTCATTGGCAAAGTGATACTCCAGGGCCGTTGCGGTACGTTCATTCTCTACGTTCTTTTCATGACGTAAGGTTTTCATCTCCCAGGCCAGCAGAGCGGTATCATCCATGTAGTCATCCATGGACTCCGATACGATATCCCACTGCAACATATAATTATCCGGGTCCAGCTTATAATGGTACTCCAGGCTGCCACCGCCTTCCGCGGCAAGGCTCATTACCACTTGATCTGAACCACTTTGTTTCCCCTTGAAGTTAAGATCAGCCGTATTGTAATCCTTATCAGGGGTATTAAGAGTGAGGTTAAAACGTGAATTCTGGTTGATAAGGTAAAGCGGCAGGGAGTCCCAGGTTTGGTAATTCTTTAAACGGGCTTCAACCACCTGTCCTCCACGGCTGGAAATAACTACTTCAAGAATTTCGTTCTCAATGGTATAGGTCTTTACTTCCGCATCAGGATCGGCTGCCATACCAAATGGTCCGAACATAGAGGGCGTTTTGAGACTATCGGCCAGCGGAACTATGGTGTCTACCTCCTCTAATTCACGCGTTTCTTCCACTACTTGTACAGAATCTGCCTGATCGATCGTTTGATCCTGCGGAGGAGTATCGGGTTGACTGAAATATCCGAAATAAAGCAGGATACCACCAATGAGCAAAAACCCAATTATGGTATTAATGTCAATTTTTCCGTCTTTCATGATAAGATTTAAGAATGAGCGGCCTGTTGTTTAATGGCAGCTTCAACAAATTTCACAAACAATGGGTGTGGGTTGGCAACGGTACTCTTATATTCCGGGTGGAACTGTACGCCCACAAACCAGGGATGGTCTTTTAATTCAACTACTTCCACCAGGCCTAATTCCGGGTTTTTACCGGTGGCTATCATCCCGGCAGCTTCAATATCCTTCAGGAATTTGTTGTTGAACTCGTAGCGGTGGCGATGTCTTTCGCTGATTGTTGAACGCCTGTATACACCTGCCATTATAGAGCCTTCCTTGATCTCACAATCACAAGCTCCCAATCGCATGGTGCCTCCCATATCCTTTACGTTCTTTTGTTCAGCCATAAGGCTGATCACGGGATGCTTGGTCTTGGGGTTCATTTCGGTGGAATGAGCATCTTTCCATCCCAATACATTACGGCTGAACTCAATAACGGCTGCCTGCATACCCAGGCAAATACCCAGGAAAGGTATCTTATTCTCTCGGGCGTAACGTATGGTTTCCAGCTTACCCTCAAAACCGCGTTCACCAAAACCGGGTGCTACCAGCACACCGTCCAGGTCTTTAAGGTATTTTTCAGCACTTTCATTGGAAATATTCTCAGAGTGTATCCAATTAATATTCACCTTACACTCATTGGTGGCACCGGCATGGATAAACGCTTCCGCTATGGACTTGTAGGAATCCTTAAGCTCTACATATTTACCTACCAGACCTATGTTTACCTCAAATTTGGGGTATTTCAGTTTGTACAGGAAGTCCTTCCAGTTTACCAGGTCCAGGTTATCTTCTATGGGCAAGTCCAGTCTTTGCAGCACTACTTCATCCAGCTTTTGGTTACGCATAAGAATGGGTACTGCGTAGATGGTTTCTGCGTCTACTGATTCGATTACGGCCTCCTTCTTCACATTGCAGAACAACGCCAGTTTATGGCGTATCTCCTCTCCAATGGATTGTTCACAACGGCAAACCAGGATGTCCGGTTGTACCCCTGATTCCTGCAATGCTTTCACCGAATGCTGAGTAGGTTTGGTCTTTAACTCACCGGTAGCAGCCAGGAAGGGTATCAGGGTAAGGTGAATTACTATACAATCTTCACCCAATTCCCATTTTAACTGGCGAACGGTTTCAATATAAGGCAATGCCTCAATGTCTCCCACCGTTCCTCCAATCTCGGTGATCACTATTTCAAATTCACCGGTATTGCCAAGAAGCTGTATGCGCCTTTTGATCTCATCGGTAATGTGGGGAATAACCTGTACCGTCTTTCCAAGGAAATCACCTCTCCGTTCCTTATCAATTACGGACTGATAAATACGTCCGGTAGTAACGTTGTTGGATTGGGAGGTAGGGCGGTTCAGGAAACGCTCGTAATGACCCAGGTCCAGGTCCGTTTCTGCACCGTCATTGGTTACATAACATTCCCCGTGTTCATAGGGATTCAAAGTTCCCGGGTCAATGTTGATGTACGGATCCAGTTTTTGGATGGTAACACTATAACCTCTTGATTGTAAGAGGGTTGCTAATGAAGCAGAAACAATTCCTTTTCCTAATGATGACGTAACACCACCGGTTACAAAAATGTACTTGGTTGAAGGCATACTGAGCTTATCCCGTTCGTGTAAAAAACGCGGCAAAGCTAAGAATAAATGATGGGAATGAGATAGCTTTAAGACTAAACCAATTCCTTAATAATCTGCTCGATTTTTATCCCTTCGGCTTCAGCCTTGTAGTTCTTTACAATACGGTGACGAAGAATAGGTTCCGCCACAGCAAATACATCCTCACTATCCGGAGAGTATTTACCGTGCAGGGCCGCATGGGCTTTAGCGCCCAGTATAAGATACTGTGAAGCACGCGGACCGGCACCCCAGGCAATGTATTCGCGGGTAATATCCTTGGCCTTATTGCTTTCAGGGCGGGTGGCGCTAGCCAGAGAAACCGCATATTCATAAACGGTATCACTGACCGGTACTTTACGGATGAGCTTCTGAAATTCAATGATCTCAGATGCCGTTAATACCTCAGACACCTGAGCGTTAAAATCACCGGTGGTGCTTTTTACAATCTGAAGTTCTTCCTCAAAGGTTGGATAGCCCACTTCAATATTGAACATAAAACGGTCCAGTTGTGCCTCGGGCAAGGGATACGTTCCTTCCTGCTCAATGGGATTCTGCGTAGCTAATACAAAAAAAGGCTCATCCATCCTATAGGTAGTACCGGCAGCGGTTACCGACTTTTCCTGCATAGCTTCCAGCAGGGCCGACTGGGTTTTGGGTGGTGTACGGTTGATCTCATCTGCCAGGATAATATTGGAGAAGAGCGGTCCTTTAATGAATTTGAAATTCCGGTTTTCATCCAGTATTTCAGAGCCTACAATATCAGAAGGCATCAAGTCCGGTGTGAACTGTATGCGGTTAAAGCTCAACCCAAGAGCCTGGGCGGTGGTATTTACGAGCAGGGTTTTGGCCAAACCCGGTACCCCTACCAATAATGAGTGGCCTTTACAGAACAGGGAAAGAATAAGGAGGTCAACCACTTTTTCCTGGCCTACAATTACTTTACCGATCTCCTTCTTCAGTACCCGGTACTTCTCCCCTAATTCCTGTATGGCTTGTACTTCGTCCTTATTCGACATATTGTGATGATCTTTTGATCCAATTGCGCTCAAAATTGCAATTGAAATATTCGTTATTCACCCTTACATAGGTGGTCTTCAGTTTCTCGTCTATCCACTTCTGGATTGCTTTACTCTCTTTTTCCTGACGGGCTACATTCTGTATGATCTGGTAATCCGTTTTCAGGTCGGCCCGGTGAGGCTCCGTTTTATTGATCAGTTTGATCAAACGGAATCCCTCTTTATTATCGGGTCTGCGGAAAAACTGTGGTTCAGAAATACGACCAATCTCCAGTTTTTCCACGGCATAAAAGATACTCTTATCCAACTGGCCGGTTTCCCAACGAGTATCTGCGCTCTGGGGGTTCATCACCAAACCACCATTGAGTTTGGAGTTTTCGTCATCAGAGAATTTCTCAGCCGCCTCTTCAAAACTCATTTCCTTGTTGAGTATGAGGTTTCGCACACTATCCAGCACGGATTGTGCCTTTTCCAGGTTTTCCTGTGACACCTTGGGCTTTATAAGGATATGACGAAGATCCAGCTCCTCTCCCCTACGCTTTTGTAATTGTACGATGTGATAACCGTATTCTTCCGTCTTAAAGGGTTCGGACACCTCACCAACTTTCAGGTTAAAAGCCACCGCTTCAAATTCCTTTACAAACTGTCCTCTTTTAATACCCAGGTATTCTCCACCGTTCTTGGCTGAACCCGGATCTTCAGAGTACAATACCGCCATAGTACTGAAGGAGGAGCCATCTTCGATACGCTCGCGCAACTCATTCAGGCGGTCTATAGCATCCTGGCGTGCCTCTGCACTTATTTCAGGGTACTTGATAATCTGGGCATATTCGATCTGCGAATTGATCAACGGAAGGCTATCCTCCGGGATACTATTGTAGAATTCACGCACCTCCGAAGGCGTAATTTCAATATCCTTGGTAACTTCTCTCAGCATTTTCTGGGCTACCATCTGGTCATGGATAAAGGGCTGCATTTCCTCTTTTATCTCCACAATGGACTTCTTGTAGTACTGTTCCAGTTTCTGGCGGCTTCCTATTTGCTGCACAAATACATCGATCCTGCGGTCAATAGCCAGGTCTACTTCTTCATCCGAAACCTCTATACTGTCAATTTCGGCCTGATGAAGCAATAGTTTTTCAAAGAGTATTTCTTCAAATATGCGGCACTTCTCAGATTCATTTTCACTGAGGCCTTGTGCTTTCAGGTTTTTGAACTGGCTGTCAATATTGGATTTCAGTACAATATTCTTACCTACAACGGCCACTACTCCATCTACCAACTCAGCCTGGGCCCAGGCTGCAGGACTCAATATCATCAGTAGTGCTGCAATACGTATCTTCATTCTAATAAGTTTCAAATTCTTCTTTTTCGAGGGCATCCTCCAAAAGATTTTTCTCCAGGCTGGCCAGTAGCTCAAGCTTGCGCTGGTTGATCAGTATATTCCGAATCACCTCCTTCACATAGGCCAATGGCGAGTTTCCTTCCTTGATCCTATAACTAACGATCTTCAGCAAATATAATTTGCCACCTTTGGTTATTTCCACGTATTTATTATTCGCCAAAAACTCACTTTGGTTATAGGTTTCGATCGGGAACCGTGAGGCCAGTTTATCAAAGCTTACCCACGAAGTGTCCTCCAACGCAAATTCGCTGGCATATTTAAGGGCATACTCTTTGGCTTTCTGAAAATCCTCCGGTTTATCGGAACGGAACCAGTTCCTGGCATTGTCCAGTTTGGGCGCATCGGTATTGACGATGAGATAACGGGCCTTTAAAATGTTTTCCCGCAACTCAAAATTATCACCGTGTTGCTCGTAGTAATCTTCTATCTCTGAGTCGGAGATAGCCGTGTCCAGGTTCTGGCGTACATATTCCTGCTGGTAAGCAAACTTCAGCAGATCATTCCGGTAATTAGTGATCTGCTGGTCAAAGTCCTTTTGATTTTCGGTGAGGTTGTATTCTGCCTTATACAACATAAGCTGATCCTTGGCCCATACGCTGATGTAATTCTGTATAAAGGCCAGGCTGTCGCTTCCTGAAAGTCCCGGAGGCACAATATCCTCAATATCCTCTCGGTATAAATAACGATCGTATACACGAGCTACCGGCTCCTTTTTTTCTTCGTTGGAATTTACCAGCCAGTTACAGCCTGTTATAAAATACGCCAGAAAAACCCACCCAAAGAGGGCAATTCGTTTATATCTATCCTTGCTGCTCAAGAACCTGCATTACTTTTTCCAACACCTTGGGATCCATCTCCACTGTATAGCGTTGCTTCAATTCGGCAATCCACTCTTTCTCCAGGTAATTTTGATAATCACTGATCACCAGGCCACGTGCTTCTTCCAGTGTTTTAGGGCGTGCCTGCTCCACAGAGCGTATATAAATGAAATTGTGACGACCATCCTCTACAGTAATATCACTCATGCCCGTTTTCAATTCCCGGTTCATCAGTTCCTTTTTATCCTCGGCTTCAAACAGGCCGTCTTCTATTTGCACATTGAGTTCCGAATCTTCATTCAACTTCTGCTCAACTTCTTCAACAGTAGCTCCTTTTTTAAACATCTTTCCTGCCTTCTTCGCTATTTTCTTATCAGCTGCTTTTACAATAGCCACATTATAACGGGTATCCCACATATAATCCGTTTTATGGGTTTCATAGAACTGTTTTAAACCGGTGGTATCGGTAACAGACTTCTTCCATACTTTCTTTTCAGTAAGATCAAATAGCAAAATGCCTTCGTAATACTCACGGGACAGCATGCGGAATTCAGGATATTTCTCTTCCAGGTGGGCCTTTTCGTAATCAATCAGCTGAGCTTCACTGTACTTTTCATAAGCTTTCCTCAACTCTGCATTAAGGCTGGAGTTTTGGGCATTACGGGGAGCATTGTCTTCCAGGTAAAACAGGAAATCACCCACTGTAAATTGCTGATCCGCAAACTCAAGCAATACTTTATCCTTGTTGCGGGCTTTATCAGCCGAGAATTTACCCTGCAGGTAAGAGTCACCTACTTGGTCATAGGCCATTTTACGGACTTTGGGATATTCTTTATAATCGTATTCCAGCTTAAGTCTCTTAATGACACTCTCGTGGCTTTGCTGGGAACGTGAATCTCTTTCCACACTGTTCTTGATCTGACCTTTGATCTCCGTGAAAGATGGAATAGGCTTTTTCTCGATCAATTTTACAATATGCCACCCAATGGGTGTTTTAAAAGGCTTGGAATAATCTCCGGGGTTTTCAAGTGCAAAAGCCACTTCCTCAAATTCCGGGAACATCTTGTTGATACCGAATTCCGGTAATTCTCCACCCCGGACAGCGGTACTCTTATCTTCACTATAGACCCTGGCCATTTCTGCAAAATCACCACCGGCTTCCAGCTGTGAATAGATCTCATTGATCTTTTTCTCAGCATTTTGCCTTTCTGTCTGGGCGGTTTTCTCATTTTCAACCACCATGATGTGCGCTACTCTAATGGTAGCCCTGGCGGGGCGTTCATCGGTCTTTTTGATCAGGTGAAAACCGAATTTGGTGCGAACAGGCTCCGAAATTTCACCTATTTTAAGATCGTATACGGCCGATTCAAAAGGGTATACCATGTTAAAGGCGGTAAAATACCCCAGGTCTCCACCTCTTTTTGCGGAGTATGTATCTGCAGAATGTTTTTCAGCCATTTCGCTGAAATCAGCTCCGTTGATGATCTTCTTGCGGATATCGCTTATTTCTTTTTTCGCCTCTTCAACTTTTTCGTCATCGGCATCAGCAGGTACGGCTATCATAATATGAGAGGCTCGTACATCTTTCTGCATCCGGTTATAGGCTTCCTGGATGAGTTCCTCGGTTACGTCTCTGTCAGACAGGTAGGGCTTGGTGAGTTGTGCACGATACGAATTATATTCCCGCAGAAAGCTATCGGCTGTATCCATTCCCTTTTCCTTGGCATCGTGCACCTTCAATTTGAAGTTAACGTACAGATCCAGATACTCACGTGGCGTTTTGGGATCAATATCTTCACCAAGGTTGCGGTTCTTATTGTATACGGCAATATACTCTTCAGCGGTTACGGAGTCGTTACCTATGTTGAACAATACCTGCTCATTGATGTCGGAACCTGTGGTTACCTGCTTTTGGGCACTTAGATGTAAAGTGAATAATAATACCGGGATTAAGTAAAAATTACGCATTTCCAATAGTTTCAATTTTCAGTTTTATTACGAGTTAAGGATTACTGGCGGCTGTAATTCGGAGCCTCACGCGTTATGTGAACGTCATGGGGATGACTTTCATGTACACCTGCCGCAGTAATTCGGGTAAACTTAGCATTTTTCTGAAGAGCCTTTATATCAGCGGCCCCGCAATAACCCATACCAGCACGCAAACCACCTATAAACTGGTACATTACTTCACTCACTTCTCCCTTATACGCTACTCTTCCTACAATTCCTTCCGGAACCAGTTTTTTAATGTCATCCTCTACATCCTGGAAATACCGGTCCTTGGAACCACTTTGCATTGCTTCAATGGATCCCATTCCTCGGTATGTTTTATACTTACGGCCTTCGTATATTATCGTTTCCCCGGGAGCTTCTTTCGTACCTGCCAGTAAGGACCCCAACATAACACAATCCGCTCCGGCTGCAACGGCCTTCACAATATCACCGGTAAAACGTATACCACCATCGGCAATAAGCGGCACTCCGGAACCAGCAATTCCTTTAGCTACTTCCAGTACGGCAGACAATTGAGGTACTCCTACCCCTGCCACCACACGAGTGGTACAAATAGAACCGGGTCCTATACCTACTTTAACTGCATCAGCACCGGCATCCACCAGGTACTTTCCGGCCTCAGCGGTAGCTATATTACCTACTACCACATCCAGGTCGGTAAATTTGGCCTTTACTCTTTGCAATGCATCTACCACGCCCCTGGTATGCCCGTGGGCCGTATCAATAATTACTGCATCTACATTGGATTCTACAAGGGCAGTTACCCTTTCCAGGATATCCCCGGTAACGCCCACTGCAGCAGCAACCCTGAGGCGTCCGTATGAATCTTTACAGGCATTTGGCTTTATCTTCAGCTTGGTAATATCACGATAGGTAATAAGTCCTATAAGCTTATTTTCAGCCGTAACTACCGGCAATTTTTCAATTTTATGATTCTGAAGGATCACTTCGGCTTCCTGAAGCGAAGTATTCTGATGAGTAGTTATCAAGCCTTCACGGGTCATGATCTCACTCAGAGGGCGATCGTCATTTTTCTCAAAACGCAGATCACGGTTGGTTATAATCCCAATCAGCTTCTTTTCTCCGTCTACGATGGGAATTCCTCCGATCTTGAATTCTGACATCATTTTCTTGGCATCCGAAACCAGGGCATTTTCCTGCAAGGTAACCGGGTCCAGTATCATTCCACTTTCAGCACGCTTAACATTACGTACTTCAATGGCCTGCTGTTCAATGGTCATGTTCTTATGAAGAACACCAATGCCTCCGTCCTGGGCTATGGCTATGGCCATACCTGACTCGGTTACAGTGTCCATCGCGGCCGATACAATAGGCGCTTTTAAACTGATATTTCGGGTAAATTTCGTGGAAAGATCTACCTCACGTGGTAAAACTTCAGAATAGGCGGGCACGAGAAGCACATCATCGTAAGTGAGCGCTTCACCCAATACTTTTTCAGAACTCAATGGCATAGGAGAAAGCAATTTTGTTTAAAAATTGCACGCAAAAATACTAAGATTATCCGAGTATAGCAGCATTATACGGTACTAAAGAAAAGCCCCGGCTTTACCGGGGCTTTATTTTGTTGTATATGAATATTTCTAATTTATCAAAGTAAACGTACCACGTTCTTCCTCGGGTACATCTTCCTGGGTGGAATACTTAAGGTAGTAGACGTAAACACCGGTAGGCGCTTCCTGTCCATCCACTTTACCATCCCATTCTTCTCCGGGCTCATTGGTCTGGAAGACCACTTTACCCCAACGGTTAAGAATATAGAAATCGTATTCGGCCACATCCTCAAACCTCATACTGGGTCCGAAAGTTTTATTGACCTCTACATCACTACCGGGACGGAAAGCTGTAGGTACAAATACGCGGGCTTTTTGATTAACACATACGGTATTGGAAAGACTGGTATAAGGCAAGCCATTATCGTTAAGAATACTCAATGGGTTTCCAGTCTCAGTAGCTATTACGAAATAACAGAACCTTCCGGTTTCCTTCTCAAAGTCTTTGATAATATCCACGTAGGTGGTATCATTTCCATCTACCGTACCTATATAGCTAAACTTATTTTGTTTATTGATACTGCGGTAGATATCATATTGACCAACTACTCCACCCCACTCTTCGTAAGGACTCCATACCAGCGAGTTACTGCGGTTAGCGTTGGGTTTGGCCGTTAACACAATATTACGTCCAATGTTACTTACTGTATCTCTCTTGGCAGTACCACAACTGGGTCTTGCTGATATCCTGTAGAAATAGGTAGTGGTAGGATCAACGGCATAGTCGCTGAAATAGATCACATAGGGAGGTGAACTTGGCATTTCAACATCTCCAATCTTTTCGTAAATACCGTATTTCTCTGAAGACTTCTCAATATCAAAACCAGCTACATCAGCTTCTCCATCAACAAATGCTCTTATATCAATGGACTTACGGTTTTCATTATTTGTAACCTGAGCAACATACAGTACTCTGGAAGGTTGTGGCACGCTGGCATCCAGGCAAATGCGGTTGGACGAAGAAGTAACATTACCCGAGGCGTCCACTGCCTGTACATAGAAGCAATATTCAGCACCTTTTTTCAGGGAATTCTGAGTAAAACTTGTATCCTCTCCGGTACCGGAAAACAATACAGTGGCCGGACCAGGAACACCAAATTCGGTTATTTGTGCTATCACCCTATACTCTGCAGGTACCGCATTATTCAACTTACCTCCGTAAGGTTTCCATCCCAATTTCACAAATCCTTCGCAACGGTTTATGTTTCCTTTAAGGAGTATGGTTTTATGAGAAGAAACCAGTAGTTCGTCACTTTGATTTCCGCAACTATCAACGGAAACTATCTTGAACTGTTCCGCCCGTTCATCGGCACGGCTATCGGTCCATTCGTAAGGCATAGGAGTTCCCACTGGTAAGGTGGAAACTACTCTCCAGCCACTTACAGGATCGTTAAACAATACCAGGTAGTCCTGAACGTCACCATATTGTGTGGACTCCCAGCTAAGAATAGCATTTCCATCAGCATTTACACTCACACTATCCAGGTTCAGTACATCCAGGTTCAATTGGTCACTGAAATAGCCCTGTTCTATAGTGGATTTGGATTGACATCCGGCAATGGTATCAGTAACCCTTATTTGATAGCGCAATGAATCTCCACACAACGGTCTGTCATCCAGATAACTGGTGGTACCGGAAGAAGTAGTCTCTCCCACCATTCTCCACGCTCCGCTATTAGCGGGATTCTCCATCCATATTTCGTACACACCTCTTGTATCAAAAGGAAGCAATGAAGAGTTTGGAATAAGAGGATTCCAGCTAAGGTCAGCCTGATTACTGCTAAAGGCAGGCTTAGGCGTCATTTTGAGGGTCATAAGGCTTAGTGTATCACTACTGCGCGATATAAAATTACAAGCTCCTGTACTCTTATTCAGATAGAAGTGACGAAGACCGGTATTGTAAGCTACAATAGTGGTAAGAGAGTCGATATCAGCAATACTATCGTATTTAAAATAAGGACCATTCTTACTGGCCGCTGCATAAATGTAGTAGTAATTGAACTTCAAGGCACTATCCTGAGCAGGTTGAGACTGATCCCAATCCAGGCGAATATCTTTTGAGGGTGGATTCCCCCCTTCTGCACCTACTTCCTCAAAGGATACACATTTGAGCAAAGGAGGAGAAGGGTCTCCCGGAGAAACTTCTACAATCAACGTAGAAAGCGATATCTCCGGAGCCGGACAGGCGTTATCCTCCATTCTCAATGAAAAGGTGAATTTGTTCACACCTCCACAACCCTGGTTGTTGAAATTCAGGTTGGAACAATCCGGTGACCAGTTGAATTCAATATAGTTATTCTGGATAGCTGTAAAACCGGTTTGGGGTGCTACAGGAGTTGCCGTGGCACAAGGGTAGGAACCCAGACATCCTGTGTTGGAAGTAGGAGGATTACCCATTTGCAGACCCTGGGCGCTGAATTTTACCGATTGGGGTACTCCGGTAGGTAGGAAGTCACCATCATTGGCAGATATCACAAAATTAAGAGTATCACCAGGATACATTTTGGTACGGTAAACATTTCCGGTACGCTTAATACGCGGGTAAAGGGCGGTATCAATAATTGCTCCAGGAGCATTATTTCCTACAGTACATCCTGAGGTTCTGAAAACCAAAGCCACATCCCTGAAAATCTCGGCTATCCTCCAATACTGAAAAGTTCCTGGAGCAGGGCCACCACCACAACGCCAGGACTCAATGGCAAAACAACTGGCATAGGTACCTTCCAAAGCATTGATAGGTGACATCTTTATTTGACCGGTTGTACCATCCAATATAACCGGGCCATTGGCAGGATTAGTACCAGGATTGGGAAAAGGCTGTGTCATAGAATAACCTCCCATCCAGGCTCCGGGGGGAATAGGACCTAATGGATTATCATCCCAAGGTTCGGCCCATTTGTAAAACAAGGAATCCAAGTCCTTATCAGAAGCAAGGTGGTTATATTCAAATACACTACCTACACATTGTGTAATAGCCGCAGATTCAATAAATTCCGGACTATTATCAAAACAATTGTTTACAGGACGAAAATTAGCCGTACCTGCCATATTAGCAGGTTTATACGGATACATTATTGCTCTTACACCGTACCCGATCCCGGAAGGGTTATTAAGATTTACAACACTACCCGGACGACAACAATTTGCCCAGGTAAAAGTCCAGCCACCTGTTGGCGGTACTCCGGCAAGAGTAATATTGGAATCAATAAAATAATGCTCTTCCATAGCTCCCTTACCATCCGGAACAGCGTTACAAGCTATAGCTCCATTCCAGCAACTTGGAGAAATATCTGTTACTGATTTAAGGGGCAGGGTGAATGATCCCCCGGGATAATTAATGGTACCAGGACCTATGGATGTTGAAGTACCCTGACCACAGTCTCGATATACTTTCAAAATAAATATATACTTACCATTTCCCTGACACCGCCAGGTTATCTCACCCCCGGAAAGGTGGGAGGCAAATAATTGCGTTTGGCCTAAAAACAAGGCAACCACTAATAATGCTTTGTAGATAAATTTCATCCTTGTAAAATTTTTACTAAAAGTATGTTTATATGCCGCTGTCATCAACATTCATTTAGTTACACAACAGTTTGCATGAGTTAAACGAGTACCTCAACAGGATTTTCAGAACCCGTTTCTTTAACTCAATGTAAAACAACCTTCAAAAGGTAAAATTAACATTTTATTGTTCCCGGCTCGTTTTAAGGCTTTCTTTTACCGCCCTATATTCACTTAAAATATTATTGAAAATAACTTCGGCAGGTAAAATGTCGTGGATCAGCCCGCTCACCTGTCCTATTTCCAATTCTCCTTCATCAAGATCTCCTTCAAACATTCCCTTTTTAGCCCTGGCCCGGCCCAGTAACTTCTTCAGATCTTCAGCAGAAGCCTTATCGGCATAGGCCGATGCTACATCATGGTAGAATTTGTTCTTAAGTAAACGCACCGGGGCAAGCTCCTTAAGGGTAAGAATAGTAGCTCCTTCTCCGGCCTTGGTAACTTCCTGTTTAAATTTTAAATGAGCTGAACTCTCTTCACTGGCCACAAAACGTGACCCCACCTGGAAACCCTCGGCACCCAATACCTCTGCGGCCAACATCTGACGTCCTGTGGCTATGCCTCCTGCTGCTATAAGCGGAATGGACAGGGCTTCCTTTACCATCGGGATCAGGCAAAAAGTAGTAGTTTCATCACGGCCGTTATGACCTCCCGCCTCAAAACCTTCTGCTACTACAGCGTCCACCCCAACCTCTTGCGCCTTAAGTGCGAATTTCACGCTGCTTACCACGTGAACCACTTTTATTCCATGGTCCTTCAAGTGAGAGGTCCATGTTTTAGGATTACCTGCAGAAGTAAAAACGATAGGCACCTGTTCTTCCACAATGATCTGTATAATCTCCTCTATCTGCGGATACAACATAGGAACATTAACTCCAAATGGCTTATCCGTAGCGGCTTTGCACTTCTGAATGTGGGTACGTAACACATCCGGATACATACTGCCGGAGCCTATAAGACCTAATCCTCCGGCATTACTCACCGCAGAAGCTAGTTCCCAGCCACTGCACCAGATCATACCTGCCTGAATAATGGGGTGTTGTATACCAAAAAGGCCGCAAATGCGGTTTTGCATAATTATTTGAGAATTTTTTTGACTATTGAAGTTTCCCCGATGGTAAGCTGCATTATATATATACCGGAAGAATACGGGAAATCCAATTCCGCCATACCATCATTTTCCAAACTAACCTTCATCTCACTCAGGAGGTTTCCGGTGAGATCGGTTATGCGGATGGAAACCTCTTCTTCCCGATCCCCAAGGTTAGTACTTATATATATGGTGTTTTCAACCGGGTTGGGGAAAATATCCACTCGTAATTGAGAAAGTGACTGTTGCAAGCCAATCTGGTAAAAGGCGTGTTCAAAATTGGGAATACCGTATCCATAATTATTATCAGGAAACGAGGCACGGTCAGCAGACTCAACTATCTGCCTGAAAATTTCCATGTTGGATTTGGAAGGGTTCAATTGCCACAAGCATGCAGCCATTCCGGAGATCAAAGGGCATGAAAAGGAAGTGCCGTTTCCTGTAAAGGCCATGTCATTGGTAGCATAAGCCGTTGAACTTCCCTGCGCCATAACGTCCGGCTTGATCCTGCCATCAGCGGTTGGCCCGATACTGCTGAATGATATGCGCTGCCGCTGGTCTGTTACACCACCAACTGCCATTACACTATCACCATCAGCCGGTGCGGTGATATGTTTCCACTGACTGGAACCTTCGTTGCCAGCACTCACAATTACCAATAATCCCTTTTGTGCAGCCATATCCGCAGCTTTGGTAACTACTGTGGTATTGCCATCCATATCGGAATACGTATAATCCTGGCCACTATTGAACTCATTGTAACCAAGTGAAGAACTTATGATGTCAGCCCCTACACTATCCGCATACTCTGCGGCCATAAGCCAATAGTCCATTTCAACGGGGGTTTCGTTACTTTCCTGTTCACTTTTCAGAAGCCAGTAATTAGCCCTGGGAGCACTTCCCACCAACTGGTTATTCAGGTAACCTCCTAAGATGGACAGTACTTTAGTTCCATGATTTCCATCGTTATAAATATTGGTATCCTTATCAATGAAATTATAGGTTCCCAGAATACGGTTATTGAGCCATAAACTATCAAATGCAACTCCGTTATCAGTACCTATAAATCCCCCATCAAGTACCGCAATGGTCATACCCTGGCCCATATAGCCCAGTTCATGTAATTTATGCCCCCGTAACATCTCTATCTGTTCGGTAGCCAAACCGTAATTGAGGGTTTGTACTTGCTCACAGGCATCGCTCATAGCCAGTATGGTTTTATAGGCCTTGGGAACCTCCAACCTTTTTACAAATGGAAGTTTTTCCAGAGCCTCCATTTCCAGGCCGTCCACTACCAGGTAATTAAACCAACGGCTGTGCGCTACAACCTCGCCTCCCATTTCATGGATAGTTTGAATAACCGCTGAACTAACCGGTAAATCTCTGCTATCCAATGGTATTCCCTGTCGGGTTCTGCGTTCCAGGGCTTTATGGCTGAGAGCTACATCATCCGGAAGTATCGTTTTTGGAACTTCTTTATCAGCAAGGTAAACCCTTAGTGGCTGAGTACTTCCGGTGGCGGCAATACCCATAACGCACAAGGCTATATAGTAAATGGTATATCTCATTGTCTTAATGATCAATCACCCCGGAGCCCACCAGTTCCTCATTATTGTACCAGGCAGCAAACTGACCGGGGGTAATGGCTTTTTGTACTTTTTCAAATATAATATACAAACCGTTAGGCTCACAGTACAAGGTAGCTGGTTCCAGTTTTTGACGATAGCGGATGCGAACGAGATAGTCTGCTCTGCTTCCTACCTCCATTTTCATATCCTCCCGGAGCCAGTGGGTATCATCCTTACGAATAAACAATCCCTGTTTACTAAGTCCGGGATGACTTTCACCCTGGCCGGTATAAATAATGTTATGCTCTACATCAGTAGCCAAAACAAACAGTGGTTCAGGAGTACCTCCTACCGCCAGGCCTTTGCGTTGACCTACAGTAAAATAGTGTGCTCCGCTATGTTCGCCTACTACTTTTCCGTCCTCCGGTCTAAATTTATAAGGTGCGACAGCGCCTTCATGTTCAAAGTTGTGGGTATTAGTGTCTTCACGGTGCAACGGAAAATCGCGCGCTATTTCAATGATCCGTCCCTTTTTGGGCTTAAGCTGTTGCTGGAGAAAATCAGGAAGGCGTACCTTTCCGATAAAGCACAGGCCTTGCGAATCCTTTTTCTCAGCCGTTACCAATCCTTGTTCACGCGCTATTTGGCGTACTTCGGATTTTTGCATGTGTCCAATCGGGAATAATGCTCTTCCCAACTGCTGCTGGTTCAACTGGCACAGAAAATAACTTTGATCTTTATTGGGATCTGCTCCGGCCAGTAAGCGATGTACGGTCTTTCCATCCTTCTCCACAGTATCCTTACGGCAATAATGCCCTGTAGCCACATAATCTGCGCCCAGCTTAAGAGCTGTTTTCAGAAATACGTCAAATTTTATTTCACGGTTACAGAGCACATCCGGGTTGGGGGTACGTCCGGCCTGATATTCAGCAAACATATAATCCACAATGCGCTCTTTGTACTCTTCACTCAAGTCAATAACCTGGAAAGGTATTCCCAACTTTTCAGCTACTATCAGGGCGTCATTGCTGTCTTCTATCCAAGGGCATTCATCGTGCAGTGTTACGGTTTCGTCATGCCAGTTACGCATAAAAAGACCTATAACTTCGTGACCTGCCTCCACCATAAGGTGAGCAGCCACACTGCTATCTACCCCACCACTTAATCCTACTACTACTCTCGCCATTTTTCTGGAACTCCATCTATAGGTTTAATGCCGGTTTCATCCTCTTCTTCCACAGGTGGAGGGTCCTGGCTCATCATCGTACCATACTTCCAAACCTGAGTTTTTTCAAGCTCCATAAGCTCGCTGAAGAAGTGCCATTTTCCGTGCATCAGTCCTTTTATATAACTTCCTTTTATTCTCAATTTCCCGGAAGGGTGATAATACATCACTTCGCCCTGCAGGCTTCCATTTACATACTGACCTTTGGCCCTTGGTTTTCCACTTTCATAGAATTGTTTCCACTCTCCCTCTTTCTTCCCGTTCTTATATTGCAAGGATTCTGCAACTTTCCCTGAAGGGAAATACGTGACGGAAAGCCCTTCTTTCACATCCTTGTTATACGCTTCCCGGGCTACTACATTTCCTTCTATATCGTAGAAGGTCCAGATACTGTCGCGTTTAGTGTTGTGGTATTTTCCTTCTGCCGCCAGTACGCTATCCTCGCCAAACTGCAAAGAGTAACACACTCCGCTTTTGTTACGGAACTTATTGACAGCCTGGATATCGCCAGTATCAAAATAGAATTTAAAGACACCCACTTCCTGACCGTGATCAAACTGCCCCTGGTAACGCAATTTGCCGTTGTCATACTGTTTTTCCCACTTACCATGCCGCTTGCCATTGGCATCCTGTTGATTGATCTGGGCAAATGAGCTGATAACGCTTAGGGAAAATACTGAGATCAGGAAAGACTTCATAGAGTGCAAAAGTACGAGTATTATAAATTCAAGTTCTTAAAGAATAACTATGGTCTCATTGAGTTATTTTGCAATTTTAGCACCAAATTTCGAGAATGAAGGCTGTAATACTTGCCGGAGGAAAAGGCACCCGCCTTGGCAAGCTCACCCAGGATATACCCAAACCCATGATACCGGTGGCCGGCAAACCTTTGCTGGAATACCAGGTAGAACTTTGCCGCAGATACCATATCGAGGAGGTCATCTTGCTGGTTAATCACCTCAGTGAGTCCATTTACAATTATTTTAAAGATGGTCGTAAATTCGGTATCTCTATATCGTATTATGAGGAACAGCAGCCCCTGGGCACCGTGGGAGGCGTAAAAGAATTGGAAGATCGCCTGGATTCTGATTTTCTGGTACTCTATGGTGATGTGATGATGGAAATGGACCTCAGGCGGCTCATCGATTTTCACCACACCAATACAAGTGAAGCCACCCTGGTAGTGCACCCTAATGATCACCCTTATGATAGCGACCTGGTTGAACTGGCCGATAACGACCGCATCAAGGGTATTTACCCCAAGCCTCACCCGGAAGGTTTCCGATACCATAACATGGTGAATGCTGCAGCTTATATTTTCTCACCCGTGATCTTTAAACACCTCGAAAAAGGGGTTAAAGCCGATTTCGGGAAGGATATCTTCCCGAAGATGGTGGGTAAGCTGCGGATGTTTGGTTACAACACTCCGGAATATCTTAAAGATATGGGTACCCCGGACCGTCTTGGCCAGGTGGAGTACGACCTTAAAAGTGGTAAGGTAGCCCGCAGGAGCCTGGAGCAAAAACAAAAAGCCATTTTCCTGGACAGAGATGGTGTGTTAAATTATGACACGGACCTGATCCACCGTCCGGAAGATTTTAACCTATACCCTTTTACCGCGAAGGCTGTTAAAAAGATCAATGCGTCCGATTACATTTCAGTAGTTACTACCAATCAAAGTGTAGTGGCCCGAAACCTGACCACGATTGAAGGCCTGGGTGAGATCCATAAAAAAATGGAAACCCTTTTAGGCAGTGAAGGCGCCAAACTGGACGCCATATACTACTGTCCGCATCACCCCGATAAGGGTTACCCGGGAGAAAACCCGGACTACAAAATAGATTGCGAATGCCGAAAGCCGAAAGCCGGGATGCATAAAAAAGCAGCTGAAAAATTTAACATTGACCTGGAATCATCCTTTATGATCGGTGATTCTGAGCGGGACGTAATGGCAGGACGCAATGCCGGATGCACCACCGTTGGAGTACGCACCGGACATGGCTTAAAAGGAAGTAAGGCACTGCCCGATTACCTTTTTGAAAACCTGAACGAAGCCGTGGATTTCATCCTGGATGAGCCATACGGTCAAGTATTGAAAAGTATTAAAGAGAAAATTGCGGGTTCGGATTCCCAACCTTACATCATTAGCATTGGTGGTGTAAGTCGAAGCGGTAAGTCCACCCTGGCTACCTACTTGAAAAAAGGGTTGGAACAAGATGGTAAAACGGTAGAACGGATAAACCTGGATAACTGGATATTGCCCAGGGAGAAAAGGGAGCGCGAAGGCGATGTTCTCCATAATTTCCAGTCTGTGGTTCTTGAAAAAGACCTGGCTGATTTCTTTAAGGGTAAAGAGATTACTTCTCCGGGATATCACCAGCATCCCTCCTGGCCGGTAAAAAGTAGTAATCACGCATTACCCAAAACAGGGGTGGTCATTATTGAAGGTGTAATTGCCTTAAGCCTTGCTGTGTTGGAAAAACACAGTAACCTGCGAATCTTCAAAAAAGTTGGAGAAGCTGACTTAAAACAACGGTTTAAAACGTTTTATCAATGGAAGGAATATTCCGAAAAGGAAATTGAAGACCTGTGGAACGTAAGAAAGCCCCGTGAACATGACCAAATCGCAAAGGACGCGGACCAGGCGGATATGGTTATTTAACAAGAATGTTCCGTTATTTGCGTTAAATCCTCAACAACCGAAAAAATGATCATTACCAAAACCCCCTTTAGAATAAGCTTTGTTGGCGGAGGTTCTGACCTTGAAGCCTTTTATTCACAGAGCCAGGGGGCTGTTTTGAGCACTTCTATAAATAAGTATATGTACGTTTCCTCCCATCGCTTTTTTGAGGAGGATAAGATCCGTACCAAATACTCCCAAACGGAAACAGTAGATCATCTCAACGAATTGAAACACCCGATACTAAAAGAATGCTTGCGTAAATTCTCCATTGAAGGCGGCATAGAAATCAGCTCTATTGCGGATATTCCCAGCGGCACCGGCATGGGTTCATCATCATCATTTACCGTAGGGGTTTTGCATAACCTGCACGCCTTCAAACACCAGTATGCCTCTAAAGAAAAACTGGCCAGCGGGGCCTGTGAAATTGAGATAGACCTACTAAAGGAGCCCATTGGCAAACAGGATCAGTATGCTGCTGCCTACGGTGGGCTCAACGTTATTGAGTTCAATAAGGATGGTAGCGTTAATGTACAGCCTTTGTATATAAAAGATCAGGTTTACCAGGAGCTGCAGGACAATCTATGCCTGTATTATATCGGCAACCAACGCAGCGCTTCTTCCATTTTGTCAGAACAACGCAAAAACACCAGCCAGGAGGAGAAATTCAACACCCTTCGCAAAATGGTGGATCTTGTGTACGAGTTACGGGATGTACTGATGCAGGAACGCCTGGATGATTTCGGTAAGCTCTTACATGAGAACTGGATGATGAAACAACGGCTCGCTTCGGGCATAAGCAACCCACTTATAAACGAGCTATACAATACAGCCATGGAAAATGGGGCTATGGGTGGTAAATTACTGGGTGCCGGTGGCGGAGGCTTTATGCTTTTCTACTGCCCCGGATCCAAACAAAAAAAATTGGATGAAGCGCTTAAGAAAGTAAAACGCTTCGACTTTAAATTTGAAAAACAAGGATCTCAATTGATCTATTATGGACATGAATAAAGCTAAAGAATATATTGGATTGGTGGTTGAAACCTTAAACAGCCTGAACCACGAGCAAATACAAAACGCAGCTGAAGCATTTTACAACACTTATCAGCAAGGAGGAAATATTTATGTTTTTGGCAACGGGGGCAGCGGGGCCACTGCATCGCATGTTACCGGTGACTTTCTAAAAGGTGCCAGCTATGGGCTGGACAAGCGTTTCCGAATGATATGCCTCAATGATAATATTGCGGCTATGATGGCCATTGCGAATGATATTGGCTACGAAGACATTTTTATAGAGCAGTTGAAAAACTACATCAAACCGGGCGACCTCGCAGTAGGCATCAGCGGAAGCGGAAATTCTGAAAATGTAGTCCGGGCCTTGCAGTATGCTAAGGAACAGGGCGTAAACACCCTGGCCTTAACTGGCTTTAAGGGCGGTAAAATAAGCAAGATTGCGACCAACTGGGTACATGCTGATGTTCAGGATATGGAAGTTACCGAGGATGTACATATGGTGATCTTTAACATTATCAAAAAGGAAATGCAATCGCGCCTGATGGGTGATAACCCCAGTATGGGAACGGTTTATGATTCACGAGTATCTTAATTAATCTTTCTCCCAACCTTGCAACTTAAGAATAGAAACCTCGAAATCGTTCTCTGGATAGGCTGCCTGGAGCTTATGCGTTACACTATAACCCGGGCCCTGAAAGTAGGAATCTCCCATGACGAGGCTTTTACCTTTATTCACTATGTACCCAAATCTTTTCATGGTATTGTTTATTATGATCCACCGCTCATACCGAACAACCACATTCTTAATACCCTGCTGATAAAGCTTTCTACTTTTCTATTTGGAGCCAGTGAATTTACTCTACGCCTGCCCAATCTGATTTTTCATGCTCTGTTCCTCATTTTCAGCATGCAATGGTTAAAGCAGCTCCATAATAAATGGACATGGATAGTAGGCTTTATCTTCTTGAATATTAATGTTTACCTGCTTGATTTTTTCAGCCTGGGTCGCGGGTATGGCATGGGCGTTTCTCTCACTTTTATCAGCATTTACCACTTTTTTCAGTATCACAAACACCAAAAGCTAAGCTCCAATTACTTTGCTTATGGTACGGCAGCATTAGCCGTATACGCCAATTTCACATTCCTCTATTACTACCTGGCCTTGATCGGCCTCTTCAACATTTTATTCCTGACCCAAAAACCGGGAATAGTATCGTTCCTCAAACGGAATATTCCCATGCTGATCATTTCGGCTGTACTTACCTATATTATCTACGCCCCCCTGGTAAATATACAGGCAGAGCTGTTTGGCGGACACGGCAGCTTTTGGGTAGACACCCTGGAAAGCCTTACCTGGTCTTATCTTTACCATCACAATTATGATTGGGCCAGTCCGCTGGCAGATTTCATCGGTTACCTTTTGCTGGGAGGATTACTTACTTACGGTGTTTCTCTGGTAGTTAGAAAAAAGGTCCTGAGTCCGTTAGGGATTTCCATTATCCTGCTTTCATTGGTTGTTCTCACCCAGGTAGTGCAACATCATGTAATGGGTACTCCCTATATCACCAACCGGACTGCTATCATCTATTTTCCTTTGTTCTTTGTATTCCTTACCTGCCTTTTTCATGAATTACAAAGTTTCCATACTATTATTCGTTATTCTTCGCAGGTCATTTTCGGGGGAATTGCTCTTGGAGTGCTAATGAACTCTGCGAGCCATTTCAATTTCAGGGAAGCCAGTGAGTGGAATTACGATTATACCACCAAAGGCATGGTAGAATACGTTAGGGACCACAATCCCGAAAAAGAACATATCTCTATAGGTGCCAGCTGGCCTCTCAAGCCCAGCATATTGTATTACAAAACTATATGGGAATTGGAATGGCTGCAGGATCCCTCATTTGTAGATCTCATGGATGCTGAAAATGACTATTATATCGTGGAATTTTTCTCCAATCGTGAACTGGAAAACAAAGCACCCAATGATTCAAAGCTTATCGGGGCCTATGATAACCGCATTAAGTTCTATAAAGCTGAGGAGTAAGTTGTTTTACAGAGACATTCCGTTTTCTTTTCCCTGCACGGAGTAAGCCCAGAAATTCCTGAAAAATCCCCATCCGTAACCGAAGAGCATGGTAAAGGAGGTGATAACCGCTAGCAAAGCTACCTTCAGGCTCTTGCTCTCTGCAATGGCCATCAACAGTAAGCCTATAATATAGACGGCAAGCAGTACCAACAGAATGCTGGTAATGATGCTCTTGGGGAAAAGCAAAGCTGATAGCAGGCTTAGCACCACAAATAGCATAAATGCAAGAGGAAAGAAATGGGTAAGCTTTAATTCTTCTTTATGCCTTTTCCAGATGTTGATGCGGGCTGCACCAAAACGGAATACCTGTTTAAAAAACTGTTTAAGGGTGGTTCTACGTTTATGGTAAACATAAGCCTGAGGTATAAGGGCTACTTTGTACCCAGCCTTTATAATACGGATGCTCAGCTCAATATCCTCACCACAACGAAACTCTGAATAACCGTTTACGGCTTCAAACACTTCCTTGCGCATTCCCATATTAAAGCCCCGGGGATGGTAGGTGCTTACACTCCTTTTTTTACCCCGGATACCTCCTGTTGTAAGCAGGGAAGTCATACTGAAGGATATAGCTTTTTGCAAGGCTGTAAAATCCTTATGGGCGGCATCCGGCCCTCCAAAAGCATCCAGCGGCTTGCGCTGAAGGTGGGCTTCAATTTTTTGGAGGTAGTCCGAAGGAATAAGGCAATCCGAGTCCAGGAATATGATATACTCTCCATGCGCCACTTCAGCCGCACGATTACGGGCATCACTTACCGGGAGATATTCTTCATAGATAATGGTAAGCGGATACCTTTCATTCTTATGGAAACGCTCCAGCACAGGACGCAATGTATCACCGGGTGTACCATCTCCCAGGATCACTTCAAAATCCGGGTAATCCTGCAAAAGCAGGCTTTCCAAAAATTCCGTGACTTCTTCCGGGCGACCAAAAGTGGGAGAGATCAGGCTGAACTTCACGCCATCAATGATTGAAATTTAACCTCTGATCCACGGTGTAAATAGTTTTCCTGGTACTACTGCGCACTACAATTTCGGCCAGGAAACCCGCCAGAAAGAGCTGCGTACCCAGAATCATGGTAGTAAGAGCTATATAGAACCAGGGGTTATCTGTTACCAGGCGGGCCTTCTCCCCTATGCTCATCGAATACAATTTATCTACACCCAGATAGGCCGCTGCTAAAAAGCCAATGATAAACATAAAGGTACCGTACAAGCCGAAGAAGTGCATGGGCCGCTTGGAAAATTTGGAGATAAACGCCAGGGTAAGTAGATCCAGGGGACCATTGATAAAGCGATTGAGGCCAAACTTGGTGTGGCCGTATTTGCGGGCCTGGTGATGCACCACCTTCTCCCCTATTTTTACAAAGCCGGCATTTTTGGCCAGAAAGGGTATATACCGGTGCATCTCACCGTGAACATCCACATTTTTAACAACCTCGTTCTTATAGGCTTTCAGGCCACAGTTAAAATCGTGGAGTTTGATCTTGCTGATCTTACGGGTGGCCCAATTATAAAATTTGGTGGGAATTGTCTTTGACAAGGGATCATGGCGCTTTTTCTTCCAGCCACTCACCAGGTCAAAACCATCCTTCATGATCATGGAATACAATTCCGGTATCTCATCCGGGCTATCCTGGAGATCGGCATCCATGGTAATTACCACATCACCTTCAGCTGCTTCAAAGCCAACGTTAAGCCCGGCCGACTTGCCATGATTACGCCTGAAATGGATGGCTTTTACCCGATCGTCATCTTTGGCCAGGTTGGTAATTACATTCCAGCTTCCATCGGTAGAGCCATCGTCTACAAACACTACTTCAAAAGAAAAACGATTGGCCTCCATTACCCGGACGATCCAATCGTACAATTCCTTTAACGATTCGTCTTCGTTATAAAGGGGTATTACTACCGATATATCCATTCACTACGCAACTTCTTCCGGAAATCCAGCCGGTTTGTTCTTTTTCATAATTGCAGCAACAACAGCTCCAAGGATAGCATAAAAAAGTAAACCTCCCAAGAATGTCCATAACTGACTAGTCAGGGAAAACTGGTTCTTACCTTGCAACTCCTCTACCTGCTTATCTATGACCTCTTCGGGGGCTCCAAATTTCTCCATGGTCCTCACCGTAGACTCTATAGTTAACTCGTTCAGCCTTTCGGCAGCTTCCGGGTCTACCACATTAAATAATAAAACCGTAACGGTAGTTGATATAAGCGATGCTACCAAGCCTGCCACAAAAAAAGTGGAGAACGCATCTTTAAAACTAATATAACCACCCATTTTTGATTTTACCTGGCCCACAGCCACGCATAATAAAACGATTAAGAGTATCAGGAACAATATACCGGTCCACCAGGTAGTAAGAAGAGTAAGATCTATCAGATAGGCTATCAAGGTATAAGCCACTCCGATGCCTCCAATTATATATCCAAATCGTAAAGCGGTAGATTTTACTGTAGTATCCATAATACGGCTGAAGTTTTGATTGCGGACAAATATAGCCAAAATGCCGTCTTGGAAAAGATGCAGAAATGTTTTGTGATTGGATAGTTTGCGTTAACTTTGCCAGCTAAGGCAAGTCCCATACAACCAGCTCCTGATGAACTCCCCCAGGGCGGGAACGCAGCAAGGGTAATCGGTCGTAGCGGTGTGATATGGATAGCTTGCCTTTCTTTTTTTCTTAAAAAGGCTGAAGTACAACCCCTTGTTGCCGATAACGTATATTTGTTCCGTTTTCCAAGCCTTTTATTACTTATGAAGCTGCTTTTCAGCATCTCTTTCTCACTGATATTCTTCTTTTCAAAAGCCCAAAGTGCAGAGCTGTACTACTGGAAAAAGGATACACTTAAGGCCCAGCTGGAACAAAACGATAGCTTGGCTAATATAGAACGCCATATTTACCTGCAGGTAGAACTGGCTTCTTATTACGTATTACAGGACTGGAACCAGGCTGAGCATTATCTGCGAAGAGCCTTGAACTTTTCGAGGAAATATGGCGATCCTCAATTGGAAGCACGGATCTTAGTAAACTATGGTGATAAGCTGGCTACACACAATGATTACCCGGCCAGCCTCAGGTTCTATTCAGAAGCATTAAGGCTCTCCAATCAATACGGCCGCAGCCCCAAACTATCCGGATGGCTAGAGCTTAATATTGGAAATCTCTTCTATAAACTCCATAATTACCTAAAGGCCAGCGAGCTATATTACGATGCACTGATGCATTTTGAAAAGGATGGCCTTATGGACGGAAAGGCGGTTAGCTTTAACAATATAGGCCTGTGTGCCCTTAAACTCGACCGGCCTCATACGGCATTGTCCTACTTTGAAAAGGGTCAGGCAGAACGCATACAATTGGGAAAGCCCATTCTCATAGCCCATTCCAACCTCTACCTCGCTGAAGCCTACAATTCGCTGGACATGGATCATAAAGCGGATAGCCTCTTGCAATACTGTAAGAATTACTTTAAAGATTCAGACAGGTATGACTTTTTCAGAAAAACGCTCATAGAGCTGGCCAAGCTGGAAAAGAAAAAAGGCCATTACGCCCAGGCATTGAAAATTCTGGAAGAAGATCACTTAATGAAAAGTAAGGCTCTTTACGGCTACTTTGAACTGGAGGAATACTTGCTAAAAGGAGAGCTTAAAAAGCTCATGGGCAATTATAACGGTGCTGAAGAATTATTGAAAACGGGAATTAGTCAGGCCCGGCTCCATAACCAGCACACCCAGTCACGTGAACTTTACCAGGAGTTGTTGGATGTATACCGCTATAAGAATGATATAGGAAAGGCTCTGGCCGTAAGCCAGGAAATCGTTTACCTTCAGGATTCCGTGGAGAAATCCCGGAATGAGGCTTTGTTTGAAATACTCCGTTCTCAAAATGAGCTGGGTATTCAGGAAAGCGAAAACCAGCAACTGGAAGAGATCAACAAAGAATCCCAGGCGGAAATCAAGGAGCGTAACGTAATGCTTGTATTAGCCATAGTGGTCATGGCCTTTTTGCTGGCACTTATGGTGGCGGTTGTTACCCAATCACGCAGGTTAAAACGTACGGAAATCCAATTGCAGGAATCCAACCAGCAGATCATGGCCATTATGAATACTACTGACAACGTGATCCTCTCTTTGGACTCCAGGGGCCGTATAAGCCTAATAAATAAGGCTGGTCAGGTATTTTACAAGCATATATTGGGCGTGGAACTTTCTATTGGTGATGACTTTATAGGGTTATTGAAGGAAAGGAAATACTATGAATTTTGGAGCAGGATCATTACTAAAAGTCATAAAGGCGAAACCTGGCAGGAAGTATCTCAGGCTGAGCTCGAAGGAAAAACCCATTACCTGTTTAAATCCTTTTCTCCCATTTTTAACGAGAAAAGTGAATTCCAGGGATTGATAATGGTTGGTGCTGACTTTACAGAAAGCCGGAAGAAAAGCCTGGAACTGGAAAAACAAAAAGAAGAACTGGACCAGGCTAATACCGCCAAGGAAAAAATGTTATCCATACTAGCCCATGATCTCAAGGACAGTATATTCTCTGCTAAATCGCTTACTGACCTGGTACTTGAAAATGCCAATGATTATTCCGGTGAAGAGTTGCTGGAATTCATGGAATTGCTCAACAATAATTTCAGCCAGACCAAATCACTGCTCACCGGTCTGCTGGAATGGGTTAAAACCCAAACACACGGTATGAAAGCCAGTATAAGTGAGTTGAATATAAAACAGCTTTCAGGTAAAGTGATAGAAGGCCTGTCTGCAAAAGCTGAAGAAAAGGGTATCACACTTAACAACCGTATTCCTGCCAAAACCAAGGTGATGGCGGATAAGGAAATGATACGTACCGTACTACGAAATCTTTTGGCAAACGCCATTAAATACACTTTTTCCAACCAGGGGGTTATTGATATAAGTTGTGAGAAGCTCGGAGAAAAAAAGATACGGGTACACGTGAAAGACAATGGCCAGGGAATTTCAGAGTATGACCAAAGCAGGTTATTTGAAATACCCGGCAGGGTTTCTACTCCGGGTACGGCCAATGAAAAGGGTACCGGCTTTGGACTGAACCTTTGCCAGGAGCTTTTGAAGCTCAATGGATCCTATCTGAATATTGACTCCAAACCAGGTGAAGGAAGTGATTTCTATTTTGACCTGGATAAAGTCTAATTTATCCTTTCCATTCCCCGTTATTACGAATTGGCTTCCTAAATTTGCCGCAAAAGCAACTTAGCAAACTATAATTATGAAGTTTTTTATTGATACCGCTAACCTGGACCAGATCAAGGAGGCGCAGGACCTTGGAGTTTTAGATGGTGTAACCACCAACCCTTCCTTAATGGCCAAAGAGGGTATTACCGGAGAACAGAATATCAGGGATCACTATGTAAAGATCTGTGAACTGGTAGAAGGTGATGTGAGTGCAGAGGTAATCTCCACCGATTTTGAAGGCATGGTGCGCGAAGGTGAAGCCCTGGCTGATCTTCATCCACAAATTGTAGTGAAGATTCCCATGATCAAAGACGGTATAAAAGCATTAAAATATTTTTCTGACAACGGTATCAAGACCAACTGTACGCTGGTATTTTCACCCGGTCAGGCCCTCCTGGCCGCCAAAGCCGGTGCAACCTACGTTTCACCCTTCATTGGCAGGCTGGATGATATTTCAACAAACGGACTGGAGCTTATTGAGAAGATCCGTCTGATCTATGATAATTACGGCTACGAAACACAGATACTGGCAGCTTCCGTGCGTCATACCATGCACGTGATAGAATGTGCCGAAATCGGTGCTGATGTTATGACGGGCCCCCTGAGTTCCATACTGGGGCTTCTGAACCATCCACTTACCGATATTGGATTGGAGAAATTCCTGGCCGATCACCGCAAGGGTAACGGTTAATAAAGAAAGAATGAATAAGCCCCCTAAAAACGGGGGCTTTTTTTATTTTTAAGCTTTTAATTCAATCGGTATGGCTGAGCTTCTTCGTATCTACCCTGAAAATCCCAATCCCAAAGCCATCAAGAAGGTGGTGGATGTTCTTCGTAACGGTGGTGTTATTATCTACCCAACGGATACCGTATATTCCTTTGGATGTGACATTACCAGAAATAAGGCTCTGGAACAGGTAGCACGTATCAAGGAGATTAAACTGGAAAAAGCCAACTTCTCCATAATTTTTTACGATCTGAGCCATCTTGCCGATTACACCCGCCAGGTGGACACACCCACTTATAAGATCCTAAAAAAAGCCCTGCCCGGCCCCTATACTTTTATACTTGAGGCCAGCAATACAGTACCCAGGATCTTCAAGAACAAAAAGAAGACCATTGGTATCCGCATTCCGGATAATACCATCCCCCGCACCATAGTGCAGGAACTGGGTAACCCCATTATTGCCACTTCCGTACATGATGAGGACTCTATTCTAGAATATACCACGGACCCGGAACTCATACTTGAGAAATATGGCAACGTGGTAGACCTGGTGATTGATGGTGGATACGGTGACAATTCCGCCTCTACCGTAATAGACCTTACCAACGGAAACCGCGAAATAATACGTGTAGGCAAGGGAAACCCGGCCATAATAGAATGAATACCCGAAACCTTATTCTAATCCATGCCCTCATCCTTTTTATCCTGTGGGGCTTAGCCCTTACTACCAATGGTGTAGGCGGTGGTGGCGATTCCTTAACGCATTATTTTATTTCCGAGCTCGCCTGGACGCAACCCTTTTACTTTTTCGATCAGTGGGGCAAACCTTTTTTCACCCTGTTTTCATCACCCTGGTCTCAAGCCGGATTTGTGGGGATCAAGCTTTTCAACACGCTTTGCGGGGTACTGGCTTCTTTATTTACCTGCCTGACCGCCCGGGAACTTAAAAAAGACTGGTTTTTTTCCATTCCACTGATTGCCTTTATAGCTCCGGCCTTTTTCACCTATCTCTTTTCCGGGCTCACCGAACCATTTGCGGCATTGGTGTCCATAGTGTCCGTATGGTTGTGCCTGCGGGGAAAGGTCAACACCGGTTTTTTATTGGCGGGCTTCCTCCCCTTCTGCCGGTCCGAAGCACAGGTATTCCTGGTATTTTTCTTTCTCTTCGGCATGCTTAACGGCCACTGGAAAAAACTACCCTTGCTTTTTATAGGTTACCTGGCTTACTCTATTTTGGGAGGATTCTTTCATGATAATTTCCTGTGGGTATTTGATTCGCCTTATGACTCACAAGGCTCTGTATATGGCAAAGGAGTATGGTACCACTATTTGGCGCGCCTGGGTGTAATGCTGGGTGTTCCTGGTGTGGCATTGGCTGGCCTGGGTTTTATACAGTTCTTCCGAAGATGGTTCTGGCTAAAGGATATCAACTGGAAGACCGAACCCTGGCTGGTACACGGGCCATTTACCGCCCTGCTTTGCGCACATAGCCTGGTGTGGGCACTGGGAATTTACGGAAGCGCAGGACTGGAACGTACGCTAATGACGGCTTTCCCATTTTTATGGATCATCATGCTGGACGGATTGCTGTTATTACGAGATCTCTCGGCCATGATCAGAAAAAGTTGGTCACCGGCACTACCCCTTCTTATACTGGTACTTCAAATAACATACGTACTAACCAACCCCTCTTCGAAATACTACTGGCAAACCAACCTCTTCCTCAATCCAGAAAATAAATTCCTTAAAGAGGAAGTAGGTCCTTACATCAAAGAACACTACCCGGATGTAACCACTTTTGTTATGGACAAGCCTTATATGGCGGTGGCTCTGGATGTAAACTTCAAGAACCCGGAGCAACGCCAGGCCTGGTATATCTACAATAAAGCCGAAGAAGTGGATTCCGCGAGTACACTTTGGCTGTACGATGGGTATTATGTAAGAACGCAGTATTCCATTACCCTGGAACAGATACGAAGTGAAAACAAACTGGAAGAGATCAAAAGCTGGGATGGACCCAGTGACTGGAATTTTGTGCTGTTTAAGAAACGTGCTTCGTCCGCGCCAACTCCTTGAAACCAGAAGACAGGTAATCCGTTACATCCGAAGCCATAACACTTTCCGTGCTCAGGTATTCTCCTGCCAGGCTTCCAGCCCGGCCATGTAGCCATGTTCCCATTAAAGCCGCCTGTAAAGACGGGTATCCCTGCGCTAAAAAGCCAAGAATAATCCCGGTGAGTACATCCCCACTACCTGCCGTGGCCAGGGCAGGACTTCCGGAATTGATAAAATGAAGGTCCCCAGACGGGGAAGCAACAGCCGTATTACTATCTTTCAGCACAATGGTTATCCTGTTCTTCTTAGCCAGGGCCCGCAGTTGCTCCAGGTAATCATCACCCAATTTGTCCACACCAAGCAAGCGTCTGAATTCCCCGATGTGAGGAGTGAGTACCGTGCCTTCCGGCAAAAAAGCCATCCACGTCCTGTTTTCAGCCAAAATGTTCAGCGCATCGGCATCCAGTACCAGTGGTACCTGCGTGGTTTGGATCAGGTTTTTAAGGACTTTGACGGTTTCCTCGCCCTTACCAAGACCCGGTCCCATTCCTACGGCATGAATACCCGAAATATCCGGAAGAGTGGTCACCAGGCTCTCATGGGTATCAACGGAAACCATTACTTCCGGTACAGTACTTTGAGCCGGCAGCACACCACTAGCAGATGTATGCAAGGTAACCAGGCCCGCACCGGCCCGCATAGCCGCTCTGGAAGCCAGGATGGCGGCACCGCTCTTACCGCGGGAACCTGCTATGAGCAAAGCATGACCGTAAGTTCCTTTATAAGAATACTGCTTACGTGGCCGGTATAAACGCCTGGCTTCCGTCTGATCAAAATAGTAATCCGTGCTTTGGGCATCATTCAGAAAATCAGAATGTAACCCAATATCCAAAATGTTTAGCCTACCAACCCTTGGAGCGGTTTGGCGATGAAAAAAACTTTTCTTGGGTAATTGAAGGCTCAGGGTACGGTCTGCATCAATCACCAGCTCCAGGTCATTATATTCATTATCATCCGTAAAAAGACCCGTGGGTATATCTATGGCCACCCTTTCCATAGTTTGACCATTTAACCATTGTACCATCTCTTTTAAAAAGCCTTTAAGTGGCCGGTTAAGGCCAGAGCCGAGTAAGGCATCAACGGCAACCCCACCTTTTATATGCGGGAAATCGGCAGACGATGATATGGTATGGACCGGTACAGCCAACTCTGCGAGTCGGGAATAATTGGTGTTGAAATCCGCGCTTCCCTCTTCGCTATGTTTTACGATATATACGGAAACCTCTCGGTTTTCCCGGTGCAATAAACGGGCAACAGCCAAACCATCACCCCCATTATTGCCCATACCACAAAAAATATGAAAAGCCTCGCCCGGGTAGTAGTTCAGCAATGCATCGGTAAGCTGGCGGGCAGCCCTTTCCATTAAATTTATAGAGGGTATGGGCTCCTGCTTGATCGTATACTGATCAGCTTCCTTTATCTGACTGGCGGATAATATTTTCATGGATTTTCAAAACCTGTTTAATGACTGATTGTGAATGATCGTTGTAGATAATACTATCAGCCAGCTTCAGCTTTTGTTCTTCGGGCCATTGTTTATTTACCCTTTCCATTACTTGTTCCCGGCTAATATGGTTGCGTTTCATTACCCTCTCCACTCTCATCTCCAGGGGCGCACTCACCACTATAATGTGATCACAATCCTTATAGGTACCACTTTCAAAGAGAATAGCAGCTTCCCGAATAACGTAGGGCGTACTTTTGTGTGACGCATACCATTTTGCAAAGGCATGGCCCACAGCAGGGTGAATAAGGCCGTTGACCTGTTGAAGAAGTTCCTCGTCATTGAAAATGACGGAAGCCATAAAGGCTTTGTTTACCCGGCCATCTTTTACCAGGCCGGGCCCTAAAAGCTCTGTAAGTTGCCCTTGCAGTTCTTTATCTGTATCCAGGATTTGCTTGGAAACGGCATCGGCTTCAAATATCGGTACGCCCAAATGTGCAAATAGGGATGCCACCGTGCTTTTACCACTCCCTATGCCTCCGGTGAGCCCTACTATCATTTTTCGGTAAGAATGAATTCCACTCTTTTTGGCTCAAAATTCACGTAATTAACAAAAGCCGGATAAGCCTCTATGGCCAGGTTCAGGTAACGGGATTCAGGTTTATCTGCCACATCTGCATAATTGGCATATACCCTGAAATCCGGTGGTGATACTTTATTGTAATCCTTAACGGCCACGTGGTAGGTAAGACTCACCGTTTCCGGGAATATCTTGATGTTATACGCTTCGGGAAGTTGTAAAACTTCAATGGGGACTTCAAAATTTCCCTGGGTCATTTGGGTAAAGCGTATGCGAACCTCTGTTTCCGTATGTGAAAATTTCAGATCCGGATTATTGGGTAACACCAGTGGAACATTTACCAGGAGCGATTCTTCTTCTGCCGTAAGATTCAGGAGCTCGGTAAATATGGAATTGATCCTGGACAACTGTTCCTGAGGGCCGGTAATAGTTATGGAATCAGGTACCAGTTCGGGCTCCTTGTAAATACTGATGAGCTTGGAGTAATTTTTATTGACTTCCAGCTCCACCGGCACCTTTTTACTCAACACCTTACTAAAGTTGAAGAATACCGTATCCGGGCTGATGTAACGCACTTCCACATTATCATTCAATTGCCCCTCCACAAAACCCAGGTTACTATTGGTTAGCCAATAAGACTTGTTGGATGATGATGCCCCGCGCTCCAGCTGGCTTACATCCACTTTTATAGACCGGAAACTCTGTAGCTGGTACTTTAAAATGTCAAAACCGGAAGCACGGAGATTAACCCTGATGCGATCCGGAGGCATTTCCCGAAAGGATGTATTGGGAGGCAACTTTTCATACTCTACCGGGAATTCTACCACGGCATCGTATCCTTCCTTGGACAGTTTAATGAGGAACCAAAGAAAAACAGACAACAGAACAAAGAAGATCTTCATCGGGGTACTCCGATCAGTAAGAAAACGTATAAACCCACTCTTTTTTTTCTTATCTGCCTTTTTGGTAGTACTCATATAATTAAAAAACGGGCGCAAGGCCCGTTTTGATCATTTAGTCTTAGTTTCCTTAGTCTTTTTTTCTTCTTTAGGAAGGTAGATGGCACTTAGCTCCCGGCTTATGGCGCTACGTTCCAGCTTTAACCGGCTGTTTTCGCTTTCCAGTATCACCGTGGTGTCCTGGATCTCCAGGATCTTACCGTGAACGCCACTGTTGGTTACTACGCGCATTCCCTTGGAAAGACCTTCGGTGCTGAACTTCTTCTCTTCTTTCTGGCGCTTTATCTGCGGACGAAAGAAAAAGAAATACATAACCACCAATACCAGTAACAATGGTAAAAAGCCTCCAAGGCCTCCGCCTGCCTGTAAAAATATTGCGAGCATCTATATTGGTTTAATCGAATTATCCTTCGGCTCCTTCAGTGCCTTCAGTAGCTGCTTCACCACTCTGATCCTTAGGGGTAACCTGGGCAGAGATACGAAGCATGGTAGTAGCAGGAACCGTATTAGCATTAATGGTTACGGTTTTTTGCTGATTACCAGCTTTTCCGGAACTGTTAAATTGTACCAGGATCTTACTGCTTTCACCCGGTGCAATAGGTTCTTTAGGAGGATTGGGAACGGTACATCCACAACTTCCGGTGGCGCTGGTAATGATCAGCGGAGCATCACCGGTATTGGTGAATTCAAAGTCATGCTCTACCTGATCACCCTCGTTGATCTGACCAAAGTCGTATGATTCTTCCTCAAATTTAAACACCGGTGTTCCCTCGGTGGTCACGTTGTCCACGCTGACTTTTTTGTCGTCATCAGATTTGATCTTATCGGAAGCATTATTGCAAGCTCCCAAACCAAGGATCATGGACAAACCCAATACTGCAAAAACTGATTTTTTCATTTCAAAAGTTGATTTTCAGATTTATAAACGGTTCTGTTTCTCAGCAAAAATAATGCTAAAGCAATCCCCTGCCAATTTTTCTTATGTCACCGGCTTCAGTCAATTCGTCTTTGAGCTTATCCAGTATACCATTGATAAAATTTCCGCTCTTGGGGGTGCTGTATTCTTTGCTTAGTTCAATATATTCATTAAGAGTTACCTTAACCGGTATTTCGTTGAAGCTTACCAGTTCGGCCAGGGCCATTTTCATCAGGATAACATCCACTACTGCAATACGGTCCATTTCCCAATTATTGGCCTTTGCGTGGATCATTTCCCCGTAGGCTTCACTATTTTTAATGGTGGTACGGTATAAGATCCGGGCAAACTCAATGTCCGAATCATCCTTTAAAAGGTGAGGTAATTCTGAAACTTCGTCTTTCTCCTCGTCAAAACCTTTAAGGGTTTTAGCCACCATCATCTGTGCAGCATCCAGGTCATCAGCCCAATGCATATTCCGGTCTTCATATAACTGATGAACGGTATCATTATGCACCAGGAATTTACCATACAGCACCTTGATGATCTTTTTATCTGCCTGCACTGAATCCTCCGTTGCAGACATGTAATCCCCGTACTCTTTTGAAGCCTGGAATTCCCGGAATATCTTGCGGATCACCTCACGGTCATCTCCCCAGCTGATCTTGTTCTTATCCACTTCCCGCATAAAGATGTGGTTGTTATTCAGCCACTGCAAAAAGCGGTTATTCACAAAACGTAAGTTGGGATTGATATCCTCGGGAGAAGGAAGCCTTTTATTACGCTTGTGTTCTACCTGGTCTTCAGCCGTGCGAAGTATATCCACAAGGGTCTTCAACTCATAGAGATACAGTTTGAATATATCATCTATACTCTGCACCAGTTTTCGCTCTCCACCAGCAATTCCACGGTTTTCTTCATCCTGGAAGTATTCGTAGAGTGCCTGGAGCACTTTAATACGGATATGTCTTCGGCTTAGCATAAGCCCGGTTTTGTTTAAGCGTTCGTTAATTCCAGCTTCCTGTCCTCTACCCGCTTCATGGCTATTTTCAGGGCCGCTTCATGAGTAGTAATGCCCTCTTTATCTGACATGGTAAAGATATCAAGGGTTGTATCGTAAATGTTTTCGGTCCTTCTCAGGGATTCCGCACGATCATAATGTACAATCTCCGAATATACATTAATTAAGCCACCGGCATTGATCAGGAAATCCGGAGCATATAAAATACCCGCTTCCTTCACCATCTGGCCATGCACCCTTTCATCCGCCAACTGGTTATTGGCAGCTCCGGCAATGATCTCACATTTCATCATAGGGATGGTCACACTGTTTACTGTGGCTCCCAGTGCACAAGGAGCGTAGATATCCATATCATCCTCAAAGATGTTGTGACCTTTGAAAATACTGGTGTTGTACTTTTCACTTACTGCAATCAGCCGGTCTTCATGAATATCATTGATGGTCACCCGGGCACCGGCCTCGGTAAGGTGTTTTACCAGGGTTTCACCAACGTGACCTATTCCCTGTACCATTACCTTTTTACCTTCCAGATTATCACTGCCCCAGCGGTGGTGAGCGGCTGCTTTCATTCCCATGAAAACACCATAGGCAGTTACCGGAGAAGGGTCACCGCTACCACCCATGCTTTCCGGAATACCGGTAACATGGTCCGTTTCCATCTTCACCATTTCCATATCGTGGGTGTTGATACCCACGTCTTCGGCCGTGATATAACGCCCTCCCAGGGAGTTCACAAAACGTCCGAATTTATGCATCAGGGCATCCGTCTTGTCTTTACGGCTGTCTCCAATAATTACTGCTTTACCGCCACCCAGGTTAAGCCCTGATATGGAGGCCTTAAACGTCATTCCGCGGGAAAGGCGGAGTACGTCACGGATAGCGTCCGCTTCATTTTCATAATTCCACATCCGGGTTCCCCCCAGTGCAGGGCCCAAAACTGTGCTGTGAATGCCGATAATTGCTTTTAATCCTGTTTCCTCATCCTGGCAGAACACCAGTTGTTCATGGTTCTTGTAAGCTTCTGATCCAAATACGGGACCGGACAAGCTTTTTTCGTTCAATATTTTAAGATCGCTCATCGTTTTTATTGATAGTCCAAAAGTCAGTTGAAAGAGATATTGCTTTACCTTTGAAACCTTTTTGTGTAAGGCTTATCGTGCATTTGTAAAGCGTGGCAAAATTAGTTTAAATTTCCTGAGCTTACAAGCTAATGAAATCACTCTGGGTACTCAATAAATATTTCTACAAATACCGCTTTCGCCTCATTATAGGGGTGGTTTTTGTAACCATTTCCGTAATCTTCGGGGTCTTCCCCGCTATCTATGTCCGTGAGTCGTTTGACATAGTCAGTCAGGCTATTCAAAACTACCAGGATGGCACTGCGGAAATCAACAATTCAGCACTGCGCAACAAGTTGCTCCTTTACGGGGCAATTATCATCGGGGCTTCTTTGCTCAAAGGCCTTTTTATGTTCTTTATGCGGCAAACCATCATTGTAGTAAGTCGCTACATTGAGTATGATATGAAGAATGAGATCTTTGACCAGTATCAAAAACTTTCCCTGGCTTTCTACAAGCGTAATAATACCGGTGACCTTATGAACCGGATCAGTGAGGATGTAAGCCGCGTGCGAATGTACCTGGGCCCAGCCGTTATGTATACTATCAACGTAGCCATTTCGCTGATCATTATCATTGCCATTATGCTTACCATTAATGTGCGCCTCACCCTTTTCGTGCTCATTCCCCTGCCTATACTTTCCGTGGCTATTTATTACATCAGCCGCAAGATCAACGTAAAGAGTGAGCAGGTGCAACGGCAATTGAGCAGCATCAGTACCTATGTACAGGAAGCATTTTCAGGCATTAGGGTGCTGAAAGCCTACGTACGTGAAAAACGCTCACTAGAGGATTTTACTAAAGAAGCCAACGTATATCTGGCCAGAAATGAGGAGCTGTACCGCATTAATGCCCTTTTCTTTCCTTTAATGGTGCTGCTCATCGGGCTTTCCACTATTCTTACCGTATACATTGGTGGGCAGGAAGCTATCAACGGACATATAACCACCGGTAATATTGCGGAGTTTATTATTTATGTAAATATGCTCACCTGGCCGGTGGCCTCCATAGGCTGGGTAACGTCTCTTATACAAAGAGCTGCGGCTTCACAGGAGCGTATTAATGAGTTCTTACACATTACACCTGAAATACAGAATCCTTCCGATCAGCCCTTCGTATTGCAGGGAAAGGTCCAGTTTAAGGATGTGAGCTTCACCTATCCGGATACCGGTATTAAAGCTCTTAACGAGGTATCTTTCAGCATTGAAGCAGGTAAATCATTGGCTATTATCGGCAAAACCGGTTCCGGGAAATCAACCGTGGCCTCGCTTATAGGTCGTCTGTACGATGTTACTGAGGGTAAGATTTTGATTGACGATCAGGACATCAGGCATCTTAACCTTTATGACCTGAGGAAGTCCATCGGTTACGTACCACAGGAGGCCTTCCTGTTTTCAGACGATATTGCCCGCAATATTTCCTTTGGTGTGGATGATCCTTCACAGGAAAAAGTGGAACAAGCCGCCAAAAATGCCGAGGTACACGCTAACATCATTGATTTTCCACAAGCTTACCAAACCCGGGTGGGCGAACGAGGGATTACCCTCTCTGGGGGGCAGAAACAAAGGGTAAGCATTGCCAGGGCTATCATCAAGGAACCACGTTTCCTCATTTTTGACGATTGTCTTTCGGCCGTGGATACAGAAACGGAAGAAAACATCCTGGCCAACCTTAAACGCCTCATTGACCAGCGCACCACGCTTATCATCAGCCACCGGGTTTCATCGGTAAAACATGCGGATGAGATCCTGGTACTTGAAAACGGCAGCATTATTGAAAAAGGTACTCATGAAGAACTCATGAAAAACGATGGCTACTACCGTAAGATGTACGAGCAACAACTCATGGAAGATTCGCGAAAAGCAGTCTGATCTTCAAAAAGAATGAATTATAGCTGCTCTTTTAAGAATTTTTATAGATTTGTCGCTATAGTAAGCTATTGTAAATTAGAAAAGAACAATGAGTGCACACGACAACCATAGCAAAGAGGAAATTCATTCTAAAGTGCTGAGAGCCGGACGGAGAACTTACTTTTTTGACGTAAGAGCCACAAAGGCAGATGATTATTACCTGACCATTACCGAAAGTAAGAAGCATACCAATGAAAACGGCACCGCCTTTTACAAAAAGCATAAGATCTACCTGTACAAGGAAGATTTTGAACGCTTTTGTGATCTGCTGAACGAGGTTACCGATTACATTATTGATGAAAAAGGAGAAGAGGTGATCTCTGAAACACACCAACCTGATTTCCATGCGGAAGAAGGTAATAACCACCAGGAGGATAAAAAACCCGAACCTATGGCTATAGAAACCGGAAACTCCTTTACGGATGTAAACTTTGAAGATATTTAGGAAGGTTTGATTCCTCCTCTGGAAACTCTTTAGCCGCGTTCAGCGGCTTTTTTTATTTAAGGAAGTTCAGGAATTCTTTAGCCTGTTTTTGCAAAACCGTTACGGTTTCCGTGTGCTCAAACCCATCTTCACCCTCTATGATCAGTTCGTTTAAACGTGAAATAGGCACTTTCATTGAAAACACCTCCGCCCGCAGGTGATGCATGACATCCGTAAGGTGATCCAACCCCCGCAAATTACCGGCACGGCCAGTAGCCACACCAACCAATGCAATCCCCTTACCTTTCCATACAGTGGGTTTCACCGCATCCAGGAAGGCTTTGAAGATACCCGGATAACTCCCATTGTATTCAGGAGCAACAATAACTAACCCCCTGGCCGGAACAATTTTTCTATGGATCACATCCTCAAAGGTTTCAGTGCGGTTGCCAAAACTGTCGTTGTACATAAAGTCTTCCGGCAATTCGGCCATTTGAAAAACCTCGGAAGCCTCTCCAAGCTCCTCCAGTATTTCGTGGTATTTCTCAACTATCCTCAAGGTTTGATTTTGAGGACGGTGGGTGGTACATATTACGGTTATCATCAGCTTGTTAAAAAAACATCGGGAAGCTTCGTTAAATCAGGCCTTCCCAAACAATTGAATATTGTATTTTAGGGCTGCTTTAGTTCCTGGAACCTGATTGCTAAAATGCCTCTGATTTCTAAATAATTAAAGCCATTTGAATATTTTTTGTCTTCTTGCTAATAAACAGAATTGAAGAACTATGGGAAAAACGGTAGCTATAGCTAACCAGAAAGGTGGCGTGGGAAAAACTACAACCTCTGTAAACCTGGCCGCCTGCCTGGGTGTGCTTGAAAAAAAGGTTTTGCTGGTAGATGCTGACCCCCAGGCCAATTCAACCTCGGCCCTGGGTTTTGATCCTGATAATATATCCCTGGGAACCTACCAGGTACTGGAACACGAGAACAAGGCAGGAGAAGTGATACTGAAAACCAAATCTCCAAACCTGGACCTGCTCCCCGCCCAGATAGACCTTGTAGCGGTTGAAATTGAACTGGTGGATAAGGATCAGCGCGAGCAGATGCTGAAACGCGCACTGCAGGATGTAAAGGATGATTATGATTACATCATTATTGACTGTGCCCCTTCGCTGGGACTTATTACACTGAATGCCCTCACTGCTGCAGACTCGGTAATTGTTCCTATTCAATGTGAATATTTTGCCCTGGAAGGCTTGGGCAAACTGCTCAATACCATTAAAAGTGTTCAGAACCTGCACAATCCGGACCTGGATATTGAAGGGCTTCTGCTCACTATGTTTGACTCACGTCTGCGCCTTTCCAACCAGGTAGTTGAAGAGGTTAAAACCCACTTTCAGAAAATGGTGTTCAGCACCATTATTCAGCGTAATGTGCGCCTGAGTGAAGCACCCAGCTATGGGGAATCCATTATTATGTATGATGCCGCCAGCAACGGAGCAGCCAATTACCTGAACCTGGCGCAGGAGTTCCTGGAGAAAAATGAAGCTGTTAAGGAAACGGCCTGATAATTTTCCAGCCCTCATTCATTTTATAAAGCTCAATTAATCTCATTATTTTTGGCTCCGTATTTGTTCGGGAGAGTCCGGCATTTTCAAAATAAAAGACCGTAACGGAATGGCAGCACCCAAAAGACAAGCCCTGGGAAGAGGACTTTCAGCTTTGTTAAAAGAAACCGAAAATGTAAGTTCGGCCAGTGACCAGAATGCTGAAAAGCTGGTTGGTGCCATTGCCGAGATCGAAATTGACCGCGTTGCAGAAAACCCCTTTCAACCGCGTACCAACTTTGACCAGGAAGCTATAGAAGAGCTTAGTACTTCTATCCGCGAATTAGGTGTTATTCAACCTATTACGGTGCGGAAAATGGGTAAAAACTCTTTCCAGATCATCAGTGGCGAGCGGAGGTTCAGGGCCAGTAAGCTGGCCGGCCTTAAAACCATACCCGCCTACATCCGCCTGGCTGACGACCAAAGCATGCTTGAAATGGCCCTGGTGGAAAACATCCAGCGCGAGGAATTGGATGCCATTGAAATAGCATTGAGCTACCAACGCCTGATCGAAGAATGTGACCTAACCCAGGAAGCCATGAGCGAAAGAGTAGGTAAAAAGAGATCTACCGTTACCAACTATCTCAGGCTCCTTAAACTACAACCTATTATCCAGGCTGGACTTCGTGATAAAATGATCAGCATGGGTCATGCCCGCGCTATTGTAAACGTGGAAAACCCGGATGAACAGCTGGATATATACGAACAAACCATTGCCCGCGAACTATCGGTAAGGCAGGTAGAAGAGGCCGTACGCAGGCTGAAGGAAAAAGACAGTAAGGCTAAAAAGGAAGGTTCGTCCAAAGACTCCCCCGCCCTTCCTGAAAAATACCACGAAATTCGCGATGTGCTTTCCCAGCATTTTGATTCACAGGTGAGCCTCAGCCGCTCTAATCGCGGTAAAGGAAAAATCGTTATTCCCTTTAAAAATGATCACGATTTTGAACGAATTCTTGATCTGCTGACGCCTTGAATCCTTTCGGCTGGAAATACCAACGCTGTTCAAAGGCCTTTTGGATATTCCTTTTCTGCTGGGTAAGCAGCACTACAGTATTTGCCCAGGAACCGGATACCACTGCCGAAGCCTCTAAAGATTCGGTATTGTATGGCTTAGTGAATGATACCACTGTGAACGCCACTGCCGAAGAAATTGAACCCAAAGATACCGCGCAGACCCATTCCGTAGCCACCGCCACCTGGCTATCCACGGCCTTTCCCGGCCTCGGCCAGATCTACAATCGTAAATACTGGAAACTACCCATTGTTTACGGTGCCTTGGGAACTACCATCTACTTTATCATTGACAACAACAAAAGCTACCACTATTTCCTGGATGGCTTTTATCAGATAACAGCTACTCCGGAAAACGACCGTTTTCTGGGTGTATATGATGAAAGACAACTGATAGAGCTGCAGAATATTTATCGCAAATGGCGGGATCTCAATATAGTATTGGCCGGAGTAGCATACGCCCTGAACATACTGGATGCACACGTAGATGCCCATTTATATTATTATGACATTGATGATGACCTGACCTTCCGTTGGGAACCTACCATTATCCGGGGACCAGGATACCATGCAATGGGGGTAAGCTTAAAACTCACTATAAAATGAAAGTAGCACTCATCGGTTACGGCAAAATGGGACATTCCATAGAATCTATCCTGGCCGAACGTGGGCACGAAGTTACGGCCCGTTTTGGAAGGGACGGCATTGATAAACAGGCTTTACAAAAAGCTGATGTAGCCATTGAATTTACCCGCCCGGAAGGAGCCTTCGGTAATATTGCCGCTTGTTTTGAGTGCAGTGTTCCGGTGGTTTCGGGTACAACCGGCTGGTTAGCCCGGTATGATGAAGCCGTAAAACTGTGTGAACGGGAAGAAGGTACTTTTTTATACGCTTCTAACTTCAGCCTTGGGGTGAATCTCTTTTTTGAAGTAAACCGCCACCTGGCCCGGATCATGAACGCCTACCCGGAATACGAAGTGGATATAGAAGAGATACATCATACCGAAAAAAAAGATGCTCCCAGTGGCACTGCCATCACTCTTGCCGAGCAAATTGAGGATCAGCTGAAACGAAAAGAAGGCTGGACCATGGACGAGCAGCACAGTAAGGAACAAATACATATCAGTGCAAAACGGGAACCGGATGTACCAGGAACCCACATTATACGTTATCTTTCCGAAATTGATACCATCCAAATAGAACATACCGCACATAGCCGGAAAGGTTTTGCATTGGGAGCCGTTTTAGCGGCTGAATTTTTACCCGGCAAAAAAGGCGTGTACACTATGAAGGACGTTCTTAAAATCTGAGCATGACCATACTCGAAACCCTGATCTTTACTTTGGCCGTAGAACTGTATGCAGGCCTTATTTCCTGGAAATTCTATCAAAAGGCCGGTCACCCGGCATGGGCAGCATTTGTACCCATTTACAATACTTACCTCTTAACCAGGATCATTAAGCGACCAGCATGGTGGGTTATCCTTTTTTACATACCCATTGTTGGCAATATTATGGGCATTGTAGCGGTATTTGAACTGCTTCATGTTTTTAACTATCGTAAGCTCAAATACACCATATATACCATACTTACGGCAGGTTTGTACCTGGCCTATCTCAATTATACTGAAAAGCCGGAATATGTTGGCCGTGATGATAAAAATATCCGGACACACGTTAGTGAGCTGGCCT
>NZNV01000033.1 GCA_002695025.1 Owenweeksia sp. | reverse complement strand
TGAAGGAGATTTAGCCCCTGTGTACCCATAGGCGGTTTTATCCAGTGTATCATCAAAATGTAACGATACTGTAAAGCATGAAAAAACTACAATTCAAACAAGACATACACGCCCCCGCTGAGAAGGTGTACCGCAGCATGTTGGGCATAGGCGATAAAGGCAGCTTTGAGCAATGGACGGCTGAATTCAATCCTACTTCCACCTACGAAGGAAGCTGGGAAAAGGGCAGCAAGATCTATTTTGTGGGAACGGATGAAAATGGAAAACGGGGCGGCATGGTATCCGAAATTGCCGAGAACCTTCCTTTTCAGTTTGTTTCCATTCACCATTATGGGATCTTAGACGGTGACATTGAAATTACCGAAGGCCCGGAAGTGGAAAAATGGGCGGGCGGACTGGAAAATTATACTTTCCAGGAGCAGGAAGGTATGACCACGGTAACTGTGGACATTGATGTAACGGAAGACTTCCTCGATTATTTTAATACCGCCTGGCCCAAGGCCTTGCATAAACTCAGGGAACTGGCTGAAAAATAGGGCTCCCAAAGAGCGATCCGTGCGGGTTTTTCGTTGTGCGGGTCAGAACTTCTAGGTAACCGGTGAATAAGGCCGTGACCATGTCTGGCGTCATCTTTTCACCAGTACCCGACTTTTAAGTGGGCTGGTAAGAGCGGTTTTATTTACTTTGATCTGTAACGGCTAAATAGTAAACGACTATAAAAATGCCTGAAAGCGCAGAAGGATATGTACTATCAATTCAAAGCTAACCAATGGATGATCAAACGATACTAGTAATTCTGGTTATAGGCATAGTGGGATGGTTAATCGTAAGAAAGCTTCTTTTTTCAAAGTCAGCCAGTTTTGATATCTCCAATACCAAAAGACCAGTAAAATCAAGTAAACCGACTTTGCCAGTAAAGAATGACAAGCTGGTTGTTATTGAGAACGGCTCGGTGAGTGATATCAAACAAGCAATCACTCAGTTCTGCAATATGTACAATAAGGACTCCTTTAAGGCATTGCCGAGATTAACGGAAATCTCTGAAAGCAAGAGTCTTGTCACATTCCCGTACGATATTGGATTTGAGATGTATTGCTATTTTATCAATTACCTGCATTATGCTGAGAACATTACTCACAACCCAAAAGTGTTTGGATGGACTACAACTAAACCTGGAGATGAGTGGGTTAAAGAAGGGATTGTAAACAAATTGGTTATGCTATACATTCCCAGTGATGATACGGATTATGACAATGTGTATTTGACAACATCGGATAACCAGGGGTACAAGATGGGATTTGCATTAGGGGAACATACTCAAAAACTGAAAGATCCTCGTATACCGTTCAAAGAGCCATCAGTGAATATTGAAACCATACCCGGAAGGGAAGCAATTGATTTTGACTAAAAAACTAATTTCCCTTGGGATTCCAATGTATTGGGTGTAATGGTAATGAAAGGAGGTTTTAGTTCCATAATAATCATTTTGACGATTTGTGTTTGGTCTTGTTCTCCGCACAAGCAGGCTCAAAGAATAAATATCCAGGCCATGGAATCTGAAATGGTCCTGGACTTGAAAAATGTTTCAGATACCATATTGACCATTACTGAAATTCCATCAAGTGGCTCAAGAATAGTAAAATCAGTTAAAGTGCTATACACCAAAGGAGATGGTAGCACTGGTAGTTTCATGAATAGCAACTACCATAGTTACCCCGACACTCTTGTATTGAAATCCTTTCATTGGGACAGGTTTGTCAATTCAAAAGACAGTATTCAATGGCAAAAAGCGCAGCCAGCATTTACAGCCACTGTGATTGAGAAAGACACAACCTGGGAAGAAATGAAACCCTTATTTCCCACCCGCTATTTGGTTTATATCTATTTACCAGATAAGCTCATCGCCTGGGAGACCAACACGTTTGAGATGGCGACCAATCCATCCATGATAAAGACTGAATTAATAAATTACCTGCTTGAGCGGACAGGTCATGGAGATAAAACACCATGGGAACTTTATGGATATCCCCAAAAACAAAAAAAATACCGGCCATAAAAAATAGGACGGTTGTACCTTAATGAAGGCAACTGGAACGGCTTGGGGAGATTTTATGCCGGAGGGCATATTGGTAGTATGTGTATGTAAACCCTAATGGCCATACCATCATGGTGAGAATGGGCAAAAACCATAACCACGTAAACGGGACTGATTTTTTAAGGCAATTAAGCGCCTGCATTGCAAAATAAACCGCACGCACCCTAGGTAATTAGCCTGCTGAACACTACGGCCAATAAAAAGTAACCAACTATCTTGCAGCTAAATAAGCTTCCCTGTTCAGTGGGTGTATAAAGCTTGTATAAACGTACACCCGCCCTGACGGTAATTTGAAAAATGGATCCAAAGAAGTTTGCTGCCATTATTTTGCTGGCCTGCGCACTTATTTCAAGTGCTGCGTTTGCGCACCCAACCGGTACTATGATCATAGTAGGGGATCATGTTCTCTGGCCTTATATCAACCCGGTAGATGACCCGGATCATAAAGCCTGCATCATGATCTGGAATAAAAATTCTCAACCGGAACTGTTTATCCGGTCCCAATACCCTGCAAGCGATTATATGCTGTACAGTCGTGAAAGTGAGATTTATATTATTGAAAGAAAATACCTTAGAGCTACGGAAGGTTTTGAAGTACGGGTGCTGAAAGCAACTATCGGAGAAAAGCCTGAAGTTATCTGGGACTGGTTTAAAGATGACTGGCGTATTGGGGAAGGAGGCTTTTTTATGCTATCGGACCTCCAAATGGTTTTTGGCCAGTACCCTGATGTGTACACGCTGCAAAAAGGCGGAACCCCCACCAAATACTTTGACTTTAAACAGGCCATAAAGAGGATACGGGCTGTTGAGAATAACCAGCTTCTCCTGTTAGGCGATAACGCTTGTTATTTAACCCGGCAAAAATGGAAGCATAGTACAGGAATGGGATCAATTGCTGGATGACAAGGTAAAGGATGCACCCTTGAACAGGAACCAAATATTTGATGCCGATTATAAAAACGGGAAGCTGCTTTTAGCATACTGGGGAAAAAGGTCCTTTGAACTGATCGATGAAAATGGAAAGCAGCAAACCCTGCTTCAGCATTCAGAACCCTTTACACCTCATTGGGTAGCGTTTTGGAGTAGTGATAAACTGTTGTTCTCATCCCGGCTGGTTTTTGACGGAAGTACGCCAGCGCCTTATTTGGTTTTATATAAAAATGAAAACGATATAAAGGCCGTATGGGACTGAACAAAGCATTCATAATACTATGGTGGGCCCTGTTGGGTGTGATCCCACTAAGCATTGTACAGGCCCAAACCACAGGCATTACCGATTCCCTCAACACGGTATTGTTTAAGATAAGCTCCGGCACCTCTTCTAAAGTTTCGTATTTGTTTGGTACCCACCACGCCTTTGGGAAATCATTTTTTGACCCCCTAACCAAAGCCAACCAGGCCCTGGCAGATAGCGAGTTTTTGATCAAGGAAAACCTGAATATTCAGGGAGAAAGGGCTCAGGATATTATCAACCGGAGAACAACCCTTACGAAGTGGGAGAAATACTTAACTAAGAAAGACTTGTCCTTCATTAATAACCTCTTTGCTAGCAGTCCTACTGATTACCGTAAAATGACCGCCACCGAGATGTATGTTTTTCTCAATAGGTATTTTAAACAACAGCTATGCTTGCATAAAGACGCTAATGATACGTCTTTATCCCTGGATGATTATATAGGTTTCAAAGCCGTTGAGCTGAATATGGATCGGTACGGACTTGAAACTACCGAAGAGCAAATAGCCCTGCTTAATAAAGATGTGGAGGGCATGCCTAAAAGGATCCATAAGAGAAGGCTTGCCAACATTGTTGCCAAGATCCGGAGCAAAGACGTGAATAGCTGTGAGGAAACCTCCTGGTATGCCCAAATGGAAATAGATTACCAATTAAACCGCCCCTGCGGAAATACCCTGGTTTTAACGGAGCGGAACGAGCAATGGATGATGACAATTACCGGTTTAATTAAAGAAAAGAATTGCTTTATTGCAGTGGGCCTAAGCCATTTAATGTACGAATGCGGATTGCTAAACCAATTGGAAAAATTGGGATATACCATAACACCGGTACCGGTAAAATAGAAAAAGCCTAACAACAGTACCTAAATGCCAATGCGGTCCCCCTCTAAGCGTAGCGTCTCGCTACGCTTGCTTATCAGCTTAATGTCCAAATGGCATAAGGCCACAGCGAGGCACTACAGCCAGAAGAAACAGATCAGGAAATAGTAACCGTATCCCCGGAGCGCTCTACCTTAAATTCCGCCAGGCTGCCGTTGGCCGGGCCGCTCACTACATTACCATTGGTGTTGAACGTAGAACCATGACAACCACAACGAAAGTTGCCACTGGGAAATGACCATTGCCGTGAGCAGCCGGTATGGGTACATACGCTGGTAAACGCACGGATGTTGCCACCTACGTTCACCAATAGCACATCCTGCTCAGGGTGCAACAACCAGCCCCCGTCATTCTCCAAAGCGTTAAAAGGCGATTCGGTGATGGTAAAGGAAAAGGGATTGGAGGCCAGGTCTTTTTTGTCATCATCCTTAGAGCAGCTTTCCAGGCTGATGCCCAGGCATAGTAATACGGCTGCGCTGCTGGCGGTCTTCAGGAATTCTATACGGTCCATACTTCAGAAGTTTAGTGTTCCTAAAAATACGTGTTAACCGATGCATCCGGATGATGCCTTACCAAAAAAAGGTCGCTCATCGGGCGACCTTTTTTGAAATGATAGGGGAGTTTTATTCATATTGCAGAACATCCGCGGGCGGTTTTCGTATGGCCCGCAGGGAGATCAGCATTACCGTAAGCATGGCCAGCAGAAGAGTGCTCAGGGCAGCAATGAGGTAGGTGCTCCAACTTTGGTCAATACGGTAAGAGAAGGATTGCAGCCAGTAATCCACCGCCCACCAGGCCACCGGCACCGCAATGAACAATGCTATCAGGATCAGCATGAACTGTTCGCGGGAGGCCAGCACCAGCAAGGAGCCGGTTTCCGCCCCAAACACCTTGCGTACCGCAATTTCCTTGGTCTTGAAATACGCCAGGAAACGGCTGAGGGCAAAGAGCCCCATAAGCGCCACCAGTATAGAGATAACCGTAAAGAGGTTCAGCAGCAGACCCATCTGGTTTTCCGTTTTATAAAGAGCCAGCATCTCGTCACTCAGTGTGCGGTAATCAAAAGGGTGGTGGGTCACGAATTTGGTCCACACCGCTTCCAGGTGATCCAGCACCGCAGGAGTAACTTCCCGCACGCGCACCACGGCAATTTTGGCGAAATAGTGGGAGAAACCCGAGTTCCGGTTTTCAATATCCATCACAAAAGGGCCCACCGGGTGGTGCAGGCTCTTAAAGTGGAAATCCTCCGTAACGCCAATGATCTTTTCATTGCCCCCCGTAAGGGATTGCATGCGTTTACCGATGGCTTCCTGCGGATCCTGAACGCCCAGGAAGCGGGCCATAGAGCGGTTCACGATCATGGATAAGGAGTCTTCGCGCGTACGCATAGGGTCGTAATCGCGGCCGGCAATCAAGGGAATATCAAAGGTGGACAAGAATTCCTCATCCACAATAAGGGCGGGGAAGTAGTGCCATTCACCGGCCGGCAGGCCTTCGTAATTGAACTCGTGGTTGTTGTTGTTTACCCCCAGTATTTCGTTCATCATGGTAACGGCCATAACGTTCGGGTCCTTCTTCATTTCTTCCTTGAAGCTCTTCATACGTTGCGGTATCTGCGTGCCTGTGATCTTGAACATGAGGATATTATCCATGGCAAAACCCTTGTCCTTTTCATAGAGGTAGGTGAGTTGCTGCCGGGCGTTCAGCGTAAAGATGATCAGCACTATGGAGAGTGAGAACTGGATAACCACCAGGGCATTGCGCAACCAACGGCCCTGCTGGCTGCCGGAAAACTTACTCCGGAATACCGAAATCACCGGTATCCGCGAAAAGCGCAGGGCAGGGTAGGAGCCGGCCAGTAAACCAACCCCTACCAGGAAGAGGGTAAGGATAAGCAGGGTGGGCCCGTGAAAGAGGTCGCTGTAGGATACGGTAAGGTTCAGGCTGTTGGAAAAAGGCGCAAAACAGATAAGCAGTAGCAGCAGTCCAGCGAGATAGGAGAGAAGGGTGAGAAAAACCGATTCGATGAGGATCTGCCTGCGGATCTGCCCGGGCAAGGCTCCCACCACCTTACGTACGCCTACCTCCCGGGTGCGGGAAAAATACCCCACGGTGGACAGGTTCACGTAATTGATGCTGGCCACAATGAGCAGGAACAGCGCGGCCGAAATAAAAATGTAGATGTATTTCATGTCACTGTTAGCCGCCATCTCAAACTCCAGGTGCGATTGGAGGTGAATGTCCGTAATGGGTTGCAGCAGGTGCGTAACCATCGGTTTCAACCGGTCTATATAGCTGGCCTGTACAAAGGGGTCCAGGTGAGGCTCCAGGTCACCGGCTGAAAAGCCAGGCTTGAGTTTCAGGTAACTCCAGCAGGGGTTCCACACCCAGTTATTCTGTATAAAGGGGCTGAAGGTGCGTATGGTGGAGATGGCCATCACCATCTGCGGCCGGATGTGTGAAGGTCCACCATTCTCAAATACCCCGGTGATCTCAAAGCGAGCCTGGTCATGGCCGCCCAGGAAAATAGATTTACCCACGGGGTTTTCATCGCCAAAGTACTTTTGAGCGAGATCCTGCCTCAATACTACGGTAAACGGCTTCGCCAGCACAGCAGAGGCTTCGCCCTGCAGCAATGGAAAGTCAAAGAATTCAAAGAAGTTGGAGTCCGCAAAGAATATTCCCGTCTCGTTGAACAGGCGGTTGTCTTCCAGCTTGAGTGATTTTACCGGCAGCTGCATATCGTACAGGCGCACGTAGCTTTCTATCATTTCCGTATGCCGTTGGTACAGGCCCGGCATGGCGGGATAGGGGATGCTCGATGATTTTTCCACGTAGCTGCCTGCATCCAGTTCTTCCGTCATGCGGTAGATGCGTTCATGGCCCGGATGGGTGGTGTCATAGGCCATTTCGTAACGCACAAAGAGTATGATGAGGATAAAGGCGCCCAGGCTTATGGCCAGGCCCAGTATGTTGACCATACTGGTGAGCTTGTGCTTCGCCATATTGCGAAACACCAGTTGCAGATAATTTTTAAGCATGGCTGTTCTGTATTTGGTTTACAATGGCGCCATCCTTCATGTGGATCACACTTTGGCAAAAGGAAGCATCATGCTCGGAGTGGGTGACCATCATAATAGTGTGCCCTTCCTTATGCAGGCCGGTAATAATATCCAGTACCTCCTGGCTGTTGGCGGAATCCAGGTTACCGGTAGGCTCATCCGCCAGCAGTATTTCGGGTTCATACACCAGGGCCCGCGCTATGGCTACGCGTTGCTGCTGTCCACCGGAAAGTTGTTGCGGAAAATGCCTGGCGCGATGATCAATTTTAAGTTTGCTCAGTACACTTTCTATCTTTTGCTTCTTTTCACTTTTGGAACCTTCCTGGTAGAGCAGGGGCAGTTCCACGTTCTGGTATACCGTCAACTCATCGATCAGGTTGAAATTCTGAAAGATAAAGCCAATGTGCTTTTTACGCAGGCGGGTACGCTGTACCTCATTCTGGCCTTTCACTTCGGTATCCATAAAGCGGTAGGAGCCGGAATTCCAGCCGTCCAGCATGCCTACTACGTTCAGGAGGGTAGACTTGCCACATCCCGAAGGACCCATGACGCCTATAAAATCGCCCTTTTGAATGCTAAGATTGATGTGGTCCAGGGCAGTGGTTTCCACGTCTGTGGTGCGGTATTTCTTCACCAGGTTTTCAAGGTTTATCATTTCCCAAGTTTTAGTTTAGTATAATCGTCAAAGCCCTGGTAACCGGAGGTGATTACCTGGTCTCCCGGCTGCAAACCTTCCAGCACTTCAAAGTAGGAGGGGTTTTGCTTGCCTAATTTTATGCTCACCTTTTGGGCTTCGTTATTCTTTTGGTTCACTTTATAGATCCATTGTCCACCGGTGCTTTGGTAAAAACTACCCCGTGGCACTACTACCGCTTCCCGCTGGGTGCTCAATTCAATGCGCACCACCAGGTTTTGACCCCTGGTTATGGAAGGCGGTTCTTTTCCGGTAAATTCAAGGTCTACGGCAAAGAGGCTGTTCTCTACGGTAGGGTATACCCGTGAAACGCTGAGGGTATACTCCGTTCCATTGATAGTGGTGGCTCCCTGCTGGCCTATGGTGATACGGTTGAGGTAATATTGATCCACCTGGGCGCGGATCTTGAACCCGGAGGTTACATCGATCTGGCCGATATTCTCACCGGTGTTGATCAGCTGGCCCAGTTCGCGGTTGAAGTTGGTCAATTGCCCATTAATAGACGCTTTGATCACCAGGTCTTCCAGCTTGGTCTTCATCAGCTCCAGGTTTTTATTGGACTGGTGCAGCGAGGCCTCCATCTGTTTGATCTGTTCGTAAGCGGAAAGGGAATCCTGCCGGCCAATCTCGTCCAGCAGCTTTGCCTTGCGCAGCGCATAATGGTATTGGTTAAGACTGGCTTCGTATTCGGAACGGGAGATCACGGAGTCTTTCCACAATGCTTTATTCATACTGAAATTGCGGGAAGCTTCGCGTAATTGGTATTGCTGGTCGGTGCGCTCCTTCTGGCGATTGGAGGTGTTCAATCCCAGGTTTATGCGGGTTTGCCGGATGTTGTTGATGAGGTCCAGGACGGCCGTTTCGCGGTTGAGGATATCCAGCTGCAGGTCAATATTCTCCAGCTCCAGGATGGGCTCTCCCTGTTTCAGCTGTGTACCGTCTTCCACGTATTTACGCACGATCTTACCGCTGATCAGCGCATCGATGACCACGGTTTTTTTAGGAAGGATGCTGGCATCCACACTGATGAATTCCTGGAAGGGAGCCTGTTCCACGGTTTTGATCACCAGGTTGGAAGTGTCCAGTCGTACGGATCTCTCTGAGCTGAAGAGGGCATAGGATACCAGAATAAGCAGGATGCCCCCCAGGCCCATACCGGCCCATTGACGGACAGAAAAACCTTTATGCTCTATCTTCCTATCCATGGCAAAAGGCTTTAAAACCAGCGGATACAGAAGAATACCATTCCCCGGGGGAGGTGGGCAGGTAAAAATTATAAATGGGGGAAACGGAAGTTTCGCAAATAACCCTCGTGTAAAGCATGCGCTGCAATTAGTGCAAGCCAGAGGTAGCTGTGAATGATCGGGTTAATGCAAAGAACTAATGGGTCAAATATAGAAGAAATTCGTAAATGTCAATACTTCATTTTGCGGTCCATCTCTCTTTTTACCGCTTTTTCTTTGAGGGAGTTTCGCTTATCATGCAGCTTTTTACCGGCTCCCAGGGCAATTTCGAGCTTGGCCAGGCCACGGTCATTGATAAACAGCCGCAGGGGAACTATGGTAAGGTTTCCACCTTGTTCCATCTTGCTTTGGAGCTTGGAGAGTTCCCTTTTTTGCAGCAACAGTTTACGTTCCCGCAAAGGGTCATGGTTGTTGATGTTGCCGTGCGAATATTCACCGATGTGCATATTCTTAATGAACAGCTCATCACTCTTAAAATAGCAATAGCTTTCACCCAGGCTCACCTTGCTGTCGCGCACGGATTTGATCTCGGTGCCCAAAAGCATGATCCCGGCCACAAAGGTTTCCTGAATTTCGTACTGGAAACGCGCTTTACGGTTCTTGATATTGATGAAATCCTTGGCCATAGCTGCAAAAGTATGATTAATTAAAGGCTTTCTGATTATTTTCGTGGCAAATTCCCGTGATGTACAAAAGCCTCATTCGTCCCTTTCTTTTTCGTTTTGATCCCGAAAAGATCCATCACTTCACCTTTCGTTGTATTGCGGCTATCCATAAACTGCCCGGTATGAGCGCCTTGTTGCGAGGTAGCTTTACCGTAAAGGATGAGCGACTGAAACGCAAGGTCTTCGGGCTGGAGTTTGAAAATCCAGTGGGCCTGGCGGCCGGGTTTGATAAGGATGGGAAACTCTTTGAAGAGCTGGCCAGCTTTGGCTTTGGTTTTATTGAGGTGGGTACGGTAACGCCCAAGCCGCAGGCTGGTAACCCTAAGCCTCGACTATTCCGTTTGCCTTCAGATAAAGCCCTGATCAACCGTATGGGATTCAATAATGAGGGGGTGGATGCCCTGGTGGAGAGGCTGAGGCACCGGGAAAACCATAACCTGATCATCGGTGGTAATATTGGCAAGAATAAAACCACTCCCAATGAACAGGCTATTGAAGATTACCTGTACTGTTTTGACCGTCTTTTTGATTACGTGGATTATTTTGTGGTGAACGTATCTTCACCCAACACGCCCAACCTGCGTGATCTTCAGGATAAAAAACCACTTACCGACCTCCTTAAAAGCCTGCAGGAAGAAAATTCGCAAAAGCATACGTCCAAGCCCATTCTGCTTAAGATTGCCCCGGACCTTACCGATGCGCAGCTGGACGATATTATTGATATTGTACGTATTACGCGCATCCACGGCATTATTGCCACCAATACTACTATAAACCGGGCCGGCTTGAAAACCCCCACCAGTATTGTGGAAAGTGCGGGCATGGGTGGCTTAAGCGGCAAACCTTTAAAGGCACGCTCTACCGAGGTGATCCGGTATCTGCATACAAAGTCGGGCGGTAAATTTCCCATTATTGCGGTAGGCGGTATTTATACAGCAGAGGATGCCCGTGAGAAGCTGGATGCCGGGGCCAGTCTCGTGCAGGTATATACCGGCTTTATCTATGAGGGCCCGGCTATGGTGAAAAAGATCAACCGGGGCTTGTTGAAATAGCGGTTATGTCTATTTCACGCCACTTTGGTGGCCGTTAAACTTGCTTAAAAGTACCTTAAGCTGTTGTTTGATCTCTTTTAACTCTCCTTCCAGCTCGTTCATGCGCTTATGATTTTCTGAAGAGGAACTGGTAAAGGCATTGGTGATCTTGGCCTCAACCTGCCATATTTCCTTGATCTCATCGGTGGATATCTCAATGTTCTTGAACTCGATATTATCGCTTTTAAGAATGAATTGATCCGCCTTTTTGCGTGAATGGTATATGCGCTTAACGATAATGTCCTTGTCGTTAACAATCACGCAAATAGTACCTTCGGTTATTTTGTGGATGTCTTCAATCCTTCCGCAAATGATCTTATCCGTAGGAAGTATGCTGGGTATCATGCTATTGCCTTCTACCTCAAAAATGCGGTAATCACCTTTTTCAAACCCGGGGATCTTGTACAATTCCAGGGTTTCCAGGTACTCGTGTGCCCCATGTTTATCCAGGTAGCCCGCCTTGGCTTCTACATTAACCAGCGGTACAAAGTCGCGCTTATAGGACAAGCGGGCATATTTATTCTTTCCGTAAATAAGCCAGTCGCAGCTTACATCAAATTCCTCGCTTATCTTTTGCAGTACATCTACCGAAACAGAAGCCCTGCCGGATTCTATAAGGGAAACAACACTCTGAGTTATACCCAGGTGTTTGGCGAAGTCAACCTGGGAAAGATCGTTTTCTTTACGAACCATTTTTACACGGTCTCTTAAACTCATATCACCAGTTTTTTGTCGTTCCATTGGGTCATAACCGGTAAACAAGTAAAAATGTGCATGGGAATTTACACAATCGAATCTCGTGGTTAGCCAATCTATGAAAGTTAGACCCCAAATCTATTGGATATTATGCTAATATGAAAGTCTTACTTCCTCAGAGAAAGCTTGCAAATACTTAAAACAGGTCTGCATGCGGCTGCCATACCAGCTAAACAGCGCTCCATCCACAATTTTAACTAACGTCTTATGGATTTGACCTGCCATAAAATGAGCATCTTTTGCGGTAAAACTCCAGGGCTCAGAACTCAGCAAAACCAGGTCGGGCTTGAGTTGTTGCAGTTCTTCCAGGCTTATTTCAGGGTAACGGCCTTTTCCCGCAGGAGCTATATTTTTCAAACCACATTCCTGCAGTATATTACCAATAAAGGTGTCCGGCCCGGCCAGCATATAGGGTTCTTTCCATATAAAGTAGGCCACCTTAAGGGGAGGAAGCGGTTGTAGCTTATTTCTTTCCGCCTGTATTTTTTGATGAATTTCGCAGGATCTTTTTTCCGTGGCCGTCAATTTTCCCACCTTTACTATCATATCCAGGGCATCGTCCACGGTTTTTACATCACTGATCCATACCGGAAACTCCCTGGCCAGCAACTCCATCTGCTCCTTTATGTTCTCCTCCCGGTTACCAATGATAAGATCGGGTTGCAGGGTGCGGATGCGCTCTATCTGCAGGTCTTTGGTACCCCCAATCACGGTTTTTTGTTTCAGCAGATGCTGCGGATGCACGCAGTAGGCCGTAATACCGGCCAATTGATCCTCCAGGCCCAGGTGGGCCAGTAATTCAGTTTGCGAGGGAACGGTGGATACAATGCGCTGTGGCCTCCGTCCCAGGGGAATTACATGACCATGCGGGTCTGTGAGTTCATCAATCAACTCAGGGCACCTATAATATCGTGTTTGGTAATAATATGGTACTGGTCATCATCCAGTTTTACCAGTACCGCACTCACATCTTTGGAGATATGGCGGGAAACACTCTTTACGTCTTCGCTGGCCTCTACCACGGGAAAAGGCTTATCCATGATCTCGCCCACTGTTTTCTCGGCATAGGAAGGATCGGAAACCACCATCTGGAACAAGCGGCTGTCATCCAGAGACCCTACAAAGGTATCACCCTCCTCAACGGGCATTTGGGATATGTTGTACTGCTGCATTTTCTGGATAGCGTGAGATACCAGTTCGGTATTTTTAGCGGTGATCAGTTTCAGGTCCTTATGCCCTTTGATAAGGTCATAGGCCGTGGATTTTTCGGTATTCAGGAAACCGCGATCACGCATCCAGTCGTCATTGAATACTTTGCCCACGTAGCGGCTGCCGTGGTCATGAAATAGCACTACTACCACATCGTCTTCAGTAAGTTCATGCTTCATCTGGCGGATCAGCTGATAAGCCGAACCGGCAGAATAGCCCAGGAACAGGCCTTCCTTTTTGGCAAGCTCACGGGTAACCAGCGCACCGTCCTTATCAGTGATCTTCTCAAAATGGTCGATCACGTCAAAATCCACGTTCTTGGGAAGGATATCCTCACCAATACCCTCGGTGATGTAGGAATAGATCTCTTTTTCGTCAAACTCACCGGTTTCGTGGTACTTTTTAAATACAGAACCATAGGTATCCGCTCCCCATATTTTGATGTTGGGATTCTTCTCCTTCAGGTATTTACCAACCCCGGAAATGGTTCCCCCGGTGCCTACGCCCACCACAAAATGGGTGATCTTACCTTCGGTTTGTTCCCATATTTCAGGACCGGTGGTTTCATAATGAGCCTCGCGATTGGCCAGGTTATCGTATTGATACGGGTAAAAAGAGTTGGGAATCTCACGGTTCAGCCGTTCCGCTACGGAATAGTAGGAATCCGGATGATCAGGAGCCACGTTGGTAGGGCATACATATATTTCTGCACCCATAGCCCGCAGTATGTCCATCTTTTCCTTGCTTTGTTTATCGCTGAGGGTGCAGATGAGCTTATACCCCTTTACAATAGCAGCGAGGGCCAGACCCATCCCGGTATTACCGGATGTACACTCAATGATGGTACCCCCGGGCTTCAGTTTGCCTTCCTTTTCGGCCTGCTCTACCATACGCAGGGCCATGCGGTCCTTTACGGAGTGGCCGGGGTTGAAGTATTCTACTTTGGCCAGCACGGTGGCGGGAATGTCTTCAGCAATTTTATTAAGGCGGATCATAGGGGTGTTTCCTATGGTTTCCAGTATGTTATCGTAGATATTCTTGATGGGTCTCATTGAAAAGTATCTTTAGTAATCGTATAAATTCTGGCTATTTTAAGGCGCGGCAAAGTTAATCAAAGCGAATGGCTTTTACCGGTGAAATACGGGTTATTAAATAAGAAGGCAGCACCAGGCAGGCCAGGCATACCAACACTGTTCCACCGTTCAGCAACAGCAGGCCTATCCAGTCCAGGTTAACCGATACTTCACTTACATAATAGGTGGCAGGGTCCAGTTTTACCAACCCGAATTGCTGTTGCAGCAGGCAGGCACCCACACCGATGAGGTTACCCCAGAAAAGACCACGCAGGATCAGGTAAAAAGCGTTCCACAGGAATATCTTGCGGATGGACACATTGGGGCTTCCCAAAGCCTTGAGGATGCCAATAAGTTGGGTGCGTTCCAGGATGAGGATAAGCAGGGCTATGGAAATATTGATAATGGCCACAATGATCATAATGATGAGGATGATGGCAATGTTGATGTCAAAGAGGTCCAGCCACTGGAAAAGTTGTTCATTTAACTGGCGGGAGGTAAGCGCATCCAGTTCAAAGGGCAGGAGCGTACGTAGAGAGGAAGCCAGTTCATCGGCCTTTTCCTCATCTTCCACAAATATCTCATAGCCCCCCGTTTGGGTACTGTCCCATTTGTTCAGGCGTTGTATGTGCCTGAGGTCGCCCACCACCACCGTATTATCGATCTCCTCAAAATCAGTCTGGTAAAGGCCGGCTACGTAGAAATAACGCAGGAGGGGAGGTTTGGGAGCCTCGCGCACAAAATAGATGCTCACCTTATCATTAAGTGCAATCTGTAGCTTTTTGGCGAGGGCCGTGCTGATGAGGATACTGTCGTTGCGCTGCGCATCCAGCCCGTGCAAGCGGTGGCCCTGTTTCAGGTAGGAGTTGAAAAGTGACCAGTTAAAGGAGCTGTCCACACCTTTTAATACCGTTCCCTCAAAGAGGTCGCCCTGCTTCAGTATGCCGGCTTTTTTACCAAAAGCCTGTATATGGCTCACTTCTTTTAGATTACGCAACTGCCGGTAAAGGCTGTCGTCCAGGCTAACCGGAGTTTGCTCAAGGGTGGGGTTCGGCTGATAATTGATTATTTGAATATGTCCCCCGAATCCAATTACTTTGTTGCGGATCTCCTTACGAAGTCCGGTACCTGTGGCCATGGCCAGGATCATAATGATCATACCCAGGGCAATAGCCCAGATGGAAATACGGATCACCGGCCGTGAGATTTTACGGGTGGCGGTGTTACTTTTGAGGATTCGGTTAGCTATAAAAAATTCGAAATTCAACCTATGCGTATATCCAATTGGATTGCCAAATATAGACAATTGACAGTGCTGATGTTGCTGTTGCCGGTTATGGTTTTTGGACAGCTCAACAAAGCGGAGAACCTGCTTACCGGGGCTGAAAGAGCAGGCGCTTACCTTCCCCTGGTGTACACTAAAAAGGTGGCGGTGGTGGCCAACCAGACTTCAGTGGTAAAGGATCAGCACCTGGTGGATTACCTTTTAAAGAGCAAGGTAAACGTTGTGCGGGTACTGGCCCCGGAGCATGGCTTTCGGGGAACGGCATCAGCAGGAGAACATGTAGCGGATGGAAAAGATACCCGGACCGGTTTGCCGATTGTATCCTTATACGGCTCGCACAAAAAACCCACCGCAGCGGACCTGCAAGGTATAGACGTGGTAATTTTTGACCTCCAGGATGTGGGCGCGCGTTTTTACACCTACATTTCCACCATGACTTACGTTATGGAGGCCTGTGCCGAGAACGGGGTGGAAATGATCATACTGGATCGTCCTAACCCGCACGGCTACTATGTGGATGGCCCGGTATTGCAAGAAGGATACGAATCATTTGTAGGGATGCACCATGTTCCGGTCATCCATGGTATGACTATGGGTGAGTACGCCCGAATGGTAAATGGAGAAGGCTGGCTGAAGGGTGGCGTAAAGTGCCGGCTTGAAGTGGTTAGCTGCCAGAATTACGATCACCTTACGGAGTACATATTACCGGTAAAACCATCTCCCAACCTTCCCAACCAGGCGGCCGTGGCGCTGTATCCTTCCCTATGTTTCTTTGAAGGAACCAATGTAAGTGTAGGACGTGGAACGGATACACCTTTCCAGGTGATAGGCGCTCCGTATTTCAGGGAAGGGACCACCACATTTATCCCGCGCGGGAACGATGGTGCCAAAAATCCCAAATATGAGGGTGTGGAATGCAAGGGCTTTGACTTGCGCGAGTTTGCAGAATTCTACGTAGATGGTTTAGGGGAACTATACCTTTTCTGGCTGGTGGAAGCCTACCAGATGGCCCCGGATAAGGCCGCTTTTTTCACCAGGTTCTTTGATACGCTGGCTGGTACGGACCAGTTGCGTAAACAAATAGAGGCGGGTAAGAGCATTGAAGAGATCCGCGAGAGCTGGCAGGCGGACCTGGCTGCTTTTAAGGATATACGCAGGAAATACCTCCTGTATCCTGATTTTGAATAAACCTACGGTATCCGGTCTTTCATCCGGTTTACCATTTCCATTACGGCCGGGCAGGCTTCGGCATTTTTACGGGTAAGTTCCAGTATCTGGTGCATCTTATTGCGATCGGTATGCGGATACTCCCTGCAGGCTTTGGGCCTTACCTCGTACACCGAGCAGTAGTTATCTTCTCCTAAAAAGGGGCAGGGGAGTACCTGGAGTACAAAATCACCATCTTCATCAACCCGTAAGTATTGGTCTATAAATTCGGCAGGGCGTAATCCAAAGTGTTTAGCCAGGCGGTTGATGTCGGTATCCGTAAAGAGAGGGCCGGTGGTTTTACAGCAATTGGCACAATTGAGGCAGTTTATCTCCGCAAAAACTTCATCGTGCAACTCATGGAATTGCTCGTCCAGTTGCCTTGGTTTCAGGCTTTTTAAGCGTTTAAAGAATTTTTGATTTTCCTTGCGTTGGGAGCGCGCCTGCTGGCGAAATTGATGCAGGTCCATTACTTACCGCGTCCCTGTAGTACGATCAGGATGGTATAGATGAGCACCTTGAGATCGTTAAAGAGGTTCATGTTCTCAATGTAGATCACATCATATTTAAGGCGTTGTACCATCTCCTCCACGTTTTCGGCATAGCCGAATTTTACCATACCCCAGCTGGTGATGCCGGGTTTTACCTTGAGAACGTGCTTGTAATGAGGTGCCTTACGCATGATCTGCTCAATATAATACTGGCGTTCCGGGCGGGGGCCTACGATAGACATCTGGCCCAGGATAACATTGACGAACTGGGGTAATTCGTCCAGGCGGTATTTGCGCATAAAGCGCCCCCAGTTGGTAATACGCTCATCATTTTCACTGCTCAGTTGCGGGCCGTCCTTTTCAGCATCCTGCACCATAGAACGGAATTTGATCATGTCAAAACTACGTCCGCCATGCCCCATACGGCTTTGCCGGAAGAAAATAGGCCCGGGGCTGGACATGCGTACCATGATAGCGGTAAAAAGGAATAAGGGAGAGAGAATAATGAGGACCACTGCAGATACCATAATGTCCATGAAACGTTTCACCACCTTTTGCCACAGGGGCATAAGTTCATGGCGAATCTCAATAAGCGGGGCTCCCAGGGAACCCAGCCGTACTTTCCCCGAAATAATGTCGTAGGTATCCGGAATCATCTTAATAGTAACGTTGGTATCCTCCAAAATATTGATGATCTCCTCTAATTTTTCGTGTTCCGAAGATTCTATCGCAATAATCACTTCTTCAATTCGTTCACGCTCAATTATTTGGGGTAGCTCGGTGTGCGTGCCTAAATGTTCAAGATTTTTTTCTACCAGGAAGCGGATGTTGTTGTGAACGCTCACAAAACCCACAAAGCGATTGCCGTTACTCTTGCCCGGGGCCATGTCCGTGTACAATTCCACCGCATTGTCATTGCTACCGATGAGAATGGTATTGAACCATATTTTTCCTTTCTTGATGCGGATGGACGTACGGGTGCTGATGAGGAAACGGAAGAGGGCTGTAATGATGAACTGGGAGGAAAAATAAACCAGGAAGCCCCGGTAATAATCGGTGTAGTTGGAAACCCAATCGTCCAGGATGAGCGCAAAAAAGATGAAGATGCTGCCCAGCAGGCTGGCGTTGAAGGTGTAGATGAGTTCCTTGAGCCGCGATCTGCGGTAAATATCGCGGTAAAAACCCGTGATCCAGTATACGGTGATCCAGAAAAAGGCTATGAGCACCAGGCCCAGGTAATAATTATCACTGAAGGTAAGCTCCGAGCCTTCAAAACGCTCTTTTTCAATCACTATCCTGCGGAAAGTGTAGAGGGCCGTATAGCTGAGACCGGCCGCAATGATATCCCAAAAAATGTACTTTAATCGCTGTAAGTAGTCGTTTTTCATACGCTAGTACACGATTTTGAGATTATCCAATAGTATTTTATGAGGTGCTTCGCTGTCGGTTTCCTGACCGGCTATAAGGATCTGAAAACCGATGGCATCGGAGTATGCTGTAAGCTCCGTAACCAGGTTCACGTAGATCTTTTTCCATTCATCATTGGGCAGTAGAACCAGGGTGCTGGCCCTTTGGGTGATCCCCCCGGGATAATTAGCCACCACACCCACTACCATAGGCACTTCCGTTTTATACGTCATCTCCAGATACACACTTATACCGTAGGTAGGAAGGGAATAGGCTTCGGAAGATTCGAGTTCGAAAAAGTTCCGTTCGCCCTCCAAAACTATTTTTCCTGCCCTGCCGTTATTTTCGGCTTGTTCAGGGTTTACGAAAATTTCACCCGGATCGTTGGTTTTGATGACCGAAGTATCGCTTCGGTTGGTGGCCGTAAGGTTGAGGCCATTCTCATCAAAGGTCTCCACCTGCAGGATGGTGGCGCTACTGGCATAGCGGGTATAAGGGCTATCGAGTTCAAGGGTATCCAGCTCGGTAAGGTCCAGTGTTTCGCGTAGCACCTGGTAGGGCGTATAAATGGCGCGGGTAGCCCCGATCCCGTTCATGGTGATACCGGGATAAACTTCTACCAAGGTGGGCCCGCTATTGGGTACAGGTACGGTTGCCGGCAGCTCAAATACGCCTACAGCCTTGCCATTGGCGTAAATCCATGCGGTGGTTATTGCACTATGTGCAGAACCCTGGGTGGGGTAAAAAGTGGAATCTACCTGTATGGAGGGGATATGCAGGTAAGCAGGAGTAGTGGCCTCGAAACTTTCGCGGCTACAGGATACTATTAAAAGTAAAGAAGCAGCCAGGGCTGCAAAGCGTAGTCTTTTGGCCATATTTCAGGCAATCACATTGAGATTGAGGTTGATCTTTTCCAGCACCTGTCGTGCTACATCCAAAGCACGATACCCGTCTTCAAGAGTAACGTACACGGGGGTGTTTTTATTGATTGCTTCACCAAAAGTTCTCAATTCTTCTTGTATTGCGTTGGTTTTGAGGCTCTCTGGCTTCTCAAAATAGATCTGTTTTTTCTTTCCGTTGCCCAAATCCATTACCATGGCGTAGGGATTTTCTTCGTCTACAAGGTTTTGCATGCGAATAACTTCACTTTCCTTTTCCAGGAAATCAACGGTAATGTAAGCGTCCCTTTGGAAGATGCGGGTCTTGCGCATATTCTTCATGGAAATACGGCTGGCGGTAAGGTTGGCCACGCAACCGTTATCGAATTCAATACGGGCATTGGCAATATCAGGGGTATCACTGACCACGGCTACGCCACTGGCGCTGATCTTTTTGATGTTGGAAGGTACTACGCTGAGTACAATATCAATATCGTGGATCATAAGGTCCAGCACCACCGGTACATCCGTTCCGCGGGGGTTGAATTCAGCCAGGCGGTGGGTTTCAATGAACATGGGCCCCTGTATGTAGTTGCGTGCGGCCAGGAATGCCGGATTAAATCGTTCTACATGCCCTACCTGGGCCTTAACGCCTGCTTCTTCACTGAGCTTTATAAGTTTACGGGCCTGCTCGGGGGTTTCGGTAATGGGCTTTTCTATAAAAACGTGACGGGAGGCACGGAGGCTCTGCACTGCGCAGTCGTAATGGTTGAGGGTAGGGGTTACAATGTCTACCACATCCACGGCACGGATGAGTTTCTCTATGGTATCGTAATGGGGGATATCAAATTCCTGCGATACTTTTTCGGCCACAGCGGGGTCCGGATCGTAAAATCCTTTTAACTCGTACAGGTCTGGTAATTGCCGGATGCATTTCAAATGGATCTTGCCCAGATGGCCTGCTCCCAAAACACCAATTTTTAACATACAATGGGCTTTGCGCGCAAAGGTAAACGTTTTGTGAAGAGCGCATCTTTATTTCGGCACGGGCTATTCACAGTTTATTGTTATTTATTTAAATTAAGGGGGTGGCAGATTACCGCAAGGGAGTTGCAAATTAGCCGAAGCTATGCCTATGGACCAACACCGACATAAAGGACAACGAAACAAACTGATACGCACGCTTATACAAAAAGGCGTGCGTGATGAGGAGGTATTGAAAGCCATCTACAAGGTTCCCCGCCACGTGTTCATGGATTCTTCTTTTGAAGATTTTGCCTACCAGGACAAGGCTTTTCCCATAGCGGCCGGGCAAACTATTTCACAGCCCTATACCGTGGCTTTCCAAACTATGTTGCTGGAGGTGAAGAAAGGGATGAAAGTACTGGAAATAGGCACGGGCAGCGGCTACCAGGCGGCTGTGCTGTGTGAACTGGGGGTAAAATTATTCAGTATTGAGCGGCAAAAGGAACTCTTTGATCAAACCCGGATATTGCTCCGTAAACTAAAGTATCCGGCCCACCTGAAATTCGGAGACGGTTTTGCCGGCATCCCGGCCTACGCTCCTTTTGATCGTATCATTGTTACCTGTGGGGCTCCCAATATTCCCGCTTCATTATTGGAGCAGCTTAAACCGGGTGGACGGATGGTTATTCCGGTGGGGCAGGATGTGCAACAGATGAAACTGGTTACCAAAAGTGCGGATGGCCAGATAAAAGAAGGGGACCACGGGGATTTTCGTTTTGTACCGATGCTCCGTAACCGGAATGCCTAAAAGTTTTCCTTAAAGGGAGTAACCAGCCAGAAAAAGTTTTTATACCAGATTACCCGGAAGGTAATGCGCACTTCATTTTGAAGATTGTCCGTAGAATATATAAAACTCATATCTACCTGGTATAGGTCATCGTAGCCTTCCGTGGGCGTGAACAGGGTTTCCAGGTATTCGGTTTTTCCGCCTTCTTTACGGGCTTTTTGGTAGTAGTCTTTAAGCTGGTTTACGCTGTTCTGGTAATCACGGTACCATTCTTCGTAGTTTGCGTTGATGGTAAACACATCCCGTTCGGCTTTTTCCCCGTTGTGCTGGGCACGGGCATAATCGCGATAGTCCGATACCCACATGAAATCCACCGTATTGTAGTCTTCATCGGTTATGAGCTTGGTGTACACCAACTGGCCGTAATCTTCAAAATCCTTTTCCGTTTGGGCTGTGGCCAGGCCCCAACTCAAACCCAGTATACAAATACTTAATACATACTTCATTTAGTAACGATTATCTCCGTCCAACAAATCACCTAAGCCGCCCAGTACACTGCCTTCTTCCCTGCGCTTGCCGCCCATTTTGGGGGCGCTGGCAATTATGCGGTCGGCCAGGCGGCTGAAGGGCAGGGATTGGATGTATACCTTGCCGGGCCCTTGTAAGCGGGCCAGGAAAAACCCTTCACCCCCGAAAATAGCATTTTTAAGTCCGCCAATGTATTCCACATCATAGTTGACGGCCCCGGTAAAAGCCACGAGGCAGCCGGTATCCACCTTCAGGCTTTCACCGGCCTGCAGTTCCTTTTCAATAATGGTACCACCGGAGTGGACAAAGGCCATTCCGTCTCCCTGTATCTTTTCCATAATAAAGCCTTCCCCACCAAAGAGGCCGGTACCCAGCTTTTTCTGAAAGGCGATACTGATGGAAATACCGCGTGCAGCACAGAGAAAGGCATCTTTCTGGCAAATTATGGAGCCGCCTAAGGAGGCCAGGTCTATAGGAATGATCTTGCCGGGGTAGGGAGACGCAAACCAGGCCCTGGCTTTGCCGCTTCCCTCATTGGTGTATACGGTCATAAAAAGGCCTTCACCGGTAAGCAGGCGTTTTCCGGCTGAAACCAGTTTTCCGAAAATACCACGGTCCTGCGGGCTGCCGTCACCAAACACCGTTTCCATACGGATGTGGGAATCCATCATCATCAGGCTGCCGGCTTCGGCAATTACACTTTCCTGGGGATCAAGCTCAATTTCAACGGCTTGCATTTCCTCGCCATGCAGGCGGTAGTCTATTTCGTGGGCGGGCATAGCTTTATTTTCCCTCAAAGGTAGGAAGTAAAGCTTATCCTTGCCTAAAGAAAGCTGACCTTAAGGCTGTAGCTTTTTGCAAACAGGCTGCTATCTGTATACACGTGCTTGTTATGCAAAAGCTTTTCGATGTGTTGGGCCAGGCCCAGAGTGTTGGTCTCTACGCTTTGTACGCTGAGGCTGCCCTTTTCATCCACTTTAAAGTGAATGGTAGCGTGATGATCGCCCATTTTGCCCAGGATAAAATCGGGGTAGGTAAGGAGGGCAATAACCTGGTTGCTGAGGTACTCCATCTGCACCTCTTCCTTTTTTTCTTCTCCGCCATGGGCGGTGGCTGTGGCTATGCTTACAGCGAGCATAAGCATGCTTAATGTTCCTTTTAATGATCTCATGATGTTAGCGATTTGTGGTTAGCAAATTTTACACGGCAAAGGGACAAAAGAGGTCCTTAATCAAGGTTAGCCAGGTATGGTCTGTTTATTATAATGACGTTATGAAAGGCATTGGTGAGATGGCCGTTTCTGAAGCGATTGTTACGACAAACCGGGTTTTGTTGATACCGGGCCTGGATAGACTTTACACAAAGTTAAAGGGTGGTAAAGGCGGGTTTTATACGGGGTATTGTAGCTGCAAACCCTGGTCAAGGCCACGGCAACCCCAGGTGATACCCCTGCCAGGCCCTGGTGAACGGTAGTATAAGAATCTGAAAGAAAGGAGCGTTTTTAAGAATATGAAACGCAAACTCAAGAGTGGACCGCATGAAATGAACGGTAAAATGGGTGATATGGTATATTATCACCTGAACGGCAGATATGTATCCCGGAGGATCGGGAAAATTGATAAAAAACGTTTCCGAGAGGAGGCAGTTTTTGAAGATATGCGAAGGCAGCAGAGCGAATTTGGCCTGGCTTCCCAATACGGAAAAGTAATACGAGCGGGCTTAGGGCCCTATTACCGGCTCTTCAGCGGTCCGGAATGTAGTGGCCGGTTAACGGGGGCCTTATGCCGCTGCCTTAAAGAGGGAGAGGGCAAAAAGGGTGAACGGATCTTTAGCAAATCATCATTGGCGGGACTAGCGGGGTTTGCGCTAAATGCCAGAAAGCGAGGAGTTTTTGAGTGGGGGAGCCGCTGGGAATTTGACCGTAAACATAGCCGGCTCTACCTGGGGGGAAAGAGGGGGAGTTGGTATGATCCGGTCCTGACGGGTGCCCAGGTGGAGGAACTGGTGGTAGGGGTGGTATTACTTAGCCCGTTGATCTTTAAGGAAGGTTATGATTTGTTGCTCCGGGAATGGCACGGCCGCAGCTTTTTTTACGCGATTGATCCGGACGATGTGGAGGGCCAGGATTTACTACTGGAACCGGAGGAGAAGGAGGTATTGCCGGAGGGATTATTGGCTGTGGGGGTGATGGGATTTACCTATGCTAGGGGTGAGGCTGGTAGGGGGTGGATAGTGGGGAGTTTGTAGGGTGGAGTTTTGTAGTTGGGAGTTGGTAGTCTGGAGTTTTTAGTTGGGAGTTGGTAGTCTGGAGTTTTTAGTTTGGAGTCTGGAGTAGGCAGTTTTTAGTTGGTAGTTTTTGGCTTTGAGGGTTAGGGCCAGGAAGGGATTTATTTTGGATATTGAAAGCTGAAAGGGAGGCTGTTCTGTAGATCCATTAATGGTTTACGGAACGGTCTCTTTGGTTTTGGGAAGGAGAAAGGAAGGATTGGGAAGATACGATCAGGTTGAAAAGGGGAGAAGCGGGATATTGAAAAAACAAAAGCCCCACCGAAGCAGGGCTCATAGGTCTTTCAACCTTCGGCATATAGCCTTATTGTGGAAAGATTGAATGGTAAATGTAAATAATAATTTTTTAACAACTCTTTTAAAGCTCCAAACTTTGGAAGAGCTCATGAGTAGGAAATGAAATTATCAGAGTACCCTATTAACGGCCCGGTGAAACCATCATTTCCAAAGTTTGGAAATGATGAGAGGAGTTACTTCTTGTATTTAAAAAATCAACTATGACCAAACTCACATTCTCTTTTGACGCAGGAACCAACTCTTTAGGGAGTGCGGTAATTGATAAAGAAGCCGGCAAGATCCTGCATAGTGGAGTGAGCATCTTCCCCATGGGGGTAAACCTGGAAAAAGGAACCAAGGAGGAATCGCGCAACCTTATACGCAGGCTGAAACGGCAGGGGAGGCGGCAGAATTTCCGTTCGCGCATGCGCAAGGAGAAGCTGGCGCAATTGCTCATAGCCAAAAGGATGTTCCCGGATGTAGACACCTTGTACCAAAAATATTTTGAGGGGGATGGGCAAAGTTTCCGTGACCGATGGGAAAAAGTGATCCGTATGACACCGCTGCCGGAGGAGTTGCAAGACTACTTCCATAAAGATCCCTACCAGATCCGCCACCGCGCCTTTAAAGAGGAAAGGCTGAGTTTGCACGAAATTGGCCGGGCACTGTACCACTTTGCGCAAAGGCGGGGCTATAAGGAAACGCTGCAGGACGATAGCGAGGAAAAGGGCAAGATCTACCAGGGCGACCCGGAGAGCGGTAAAACAGGAATTGATGAAACCAAGGAACTGGTGGCGCAATTCGGCACCCTGGGTAATGGTTTGTACCACCAGGATCCGCACGACAAAAGGCACCGCAACCGCTACACCCTGCGCTCTATGTACACCAACGAGTTTGATACGGTTTTTCGCGGGCAACAGCCGTATCACCCGGAAGTGCTCACCGAGGAATTATATCAAAAACTGGGGGGCATCCATCCTTCGGATACTCAACAAAATGGCGTGTTGTTTTACCAGCGGCCGTTGCGCTCTATGAAACACCTGATCGGTAAGTGTTCCTTAGAAAGCGGAAAACCTAAAGCTCCGGCCTCTACGCTGGAGTTTGAGAGATTCCGCGCCTGGCAAACCATTAATCAAATAAAATTTGAAGGCCATGAACTGGAAGAGGATGAAAAGCGGCTTTTACTGGATTATATATTGAGCGCCAAAAAGAAACTGAAGTTTGAGCAGCTGGCCAAAAAGCTGAAAAAGCCGGTGGAACGCTTTAACTATGAACCTAAGGATAGCATTGCGGCTTCTCCGGTACACGCCAATTTTCAAAGCATCTTTAAAAAGAAGTGGGACCAATTCAGTGATAAGGAAAGGGAGGACTTGTGGCACTTAAAATACTGGGCGGAAGACCCGGAATGGCTGGAAAAGCAATTGGAAGGAAAATATGGCTTAAGTGAGGAGGAGATCAAAGCCTTCAAGGGTTTTAAAATGACGAAGGATTACGCCAACCTGAGCCGTAAAGCCATCAAGAATATCTTACTGTTCATGGAAAAGGGCTACCGCTACGATGAGGCGGTGTTGCTGGCCGGGGTGCGGAATGCTTTAAAACCGGAATGGTTTGATGAATTGGAGTTGTACGAACAGAATGAAATGGAAGATCGGGTTCTGAAGGCTGCCCGCAGGAAAGAGAAGGGATCTACTTCCATTGATAGAGTAAGGGCTTATCTCAGTAAAGAGCATGAAGTGGATGAGAAGCATCTGGATAAACTCTACCACCATAGTATGAAGGAGGAGGGGGATGGTTCTATGAAATACCTTCCTGCCCCGGAGGAGTTGAAAAATCCCATTGTGATGCAGGCGTTGTATCAGCTGCGGAAGGTGTACAATGCTTTGGTGGATGAATTCGGGGAGCCGGAGGAGGTGCGGATTGAACTGGCGCGGGAGTTGAAAACCAATAAGGAGAACCGGGCTAAGATCCGGAAACGCCAGCAGGAGTTGGAGGTGGAGAATGACGAGATCAAGGAGCGGCTGGATAAGGAAGGGGTGCCGCACAGTCCGGCCAATATCCAGAAGCTGAAGCTAATGAAGGAGATAGAGCGCATAGCAGGGCGTTTTGCCAATCCCTTCCGGCCGGATGAGAATTTCGGCATTACCAAAAGCTTTTTCAGTGAGGGGGCGGTGCAGGTGGAGCACATTATACCCTATTCCATTTCCATGAACGACAGCCTGGCCAACAAAACGCTTTGCGATGCGGATACCAACCGGCTGAAAGGCAATAAGACCCCTTACCAGTATTTTAAGGAACACCGCCCGGATGAGTGGGAAGAGATCAAGCAGCGCATCTTTAAAATACTGCCTTATCAAAAGGCTAAACGTTTTGTTTCGGAACAAAACCCGGATGCCGATGATTTCATCAGCCGGCAGCTGAACGATACGCGTTATATCTCGCGGCAGGCCGTAGCTTACCTGAAAAAGACCTGTAAAAAAGTAGAGATCACGGAAGGAAGCGTGGTAAGTATGTTGCGCTATTACTGGGGCCTGGACGGGGTACTTACGCCTAGTCTTACGCTGGAAGCTCCGGACGGGGAATACCTGGCCGCCCTGGATGAGCGGGATGATATTATTTCTCATACGGTCTACCATCCTCAAACCAAAAAGAAGGATACTGTGGCCCTGGCCAAGCTGGGTGAAGTGGTGCACGGGCAGGTGAAGGACGGGCGCTTTTACCTGATCAAACAACGGGATGATCACCGTCATCACGCCCTGGACGCTATAGTGGTGGCCTTTGCCAACCGTAGCTACCTGCAGAAGGTATCTACTCTTTTAGGAGAAGGCCTGGAAAGAAAGGAGATCAAATATTCACGTGATCATCAACTGGAAAAACCCTGGGACCGCTTTTACACTGATGTGCGAAAGGCGATAGAAAATGTGCTGGTGCATCACCAGCACAATGACCGGGTAGTTAGCAAGGTGAAAAAACGCTTGTATAATCATGAGGGAGAGGTGAAGCGTAAACCCAATGGTGAGGAAATGTTTGCTGAGGGACTAGCAGCCCGGGGGCAATTGCACGAAGAAAGTGTATTCGGAATGCATGCGGGAGAGAATGGTGAACTGTACTTCCACAAAAGAGATTCTTTGAATAGTATTAAAGGCTATAAGCAGTGGCGTAGTATTGTAAGCCCGCGGGTGCGGGAAGCTATTTATGAGAGGGTTAAAGAACTATATCCCAAAGAAAAACTGGTGAATGGTAAGTTGCCTGAAACTTGGAGCATAAGTGACCTGGATAAAGAGGATCAAAACCATGTATTCTTCATAACGGATGAAGAGAAGAATCCAATACCGCAGATTTTTCTGGGTAATAAAAGCGGAGAGCCGGTGCCGGTTAAAAAAGCGCGTTTTCGGGAAAAGATCGGCCGGCCGGTTCAGGTAAAGGAATCCATAAACCAATATGTAAAGCCTGGTAGTAACCACCACTGCATGGCGTATATAAGTGCAGGGAATGAGTTGCAATTTGAGTTTGTGACTTTTTGGGATGCGGTAGAGCGTAAAAAGCAGGGTGCACCCCTGTTTCAATTACCAGCCGGAGGTAAGGAGGTGAAGAATATCTTCCTGAGGAACCGGATCTACGTATTGGAAATAGGGAGTGATGAATTGGACGAACTGATTGAGAAAGAACAGTACAGTGCTATTGGCAATTATTTATACCGGGTGGAGCAGATGTCTCCGGCCAGTTACTATGTGCAGTTCAGGAAGCATACCGCTGCGCGTTTGGATAATAAGAATGATTGGCGTGGCTTTTCAAGCGCCAAGGCATACGGATTATTGAATCCGCAGGAGGTTACTGTGGACGTATTGGGGCGGATTAAGAGACGTTAATACAACTTTTCTAAAGTTTGGAACTTTAGAAAAGTAATTGAAAATGGAAACTCTACAGGCGGAACATACCTATCATATTTTCAACCGGGCCAACGGTTATGAAAAGCTATTTCTCTCCGGTGAGAATTACCGCTTTTTCCTGGAGAAGTACCGGCACTATATAGGGCCGGTAGTGGATACCTTTGGTTATTGCCTGATGCCGAATCACTTTCATTTTTTGATCAGGATAAAAAGTGCTTCAGAGAACCAAACCTTCAAGGTTTCAAAAACCTTGAAGGTTTTATAAGCAAGCAATTCGGCAATTTCTTCAATTCCTACGCAAAGGCCTTTAATAAGCAGAATAATAGGAAAGGAAGTCTATTTATGCACCCGTATAAACGTAAAAAGATAAACGATGAAAAGTACCTCCGCAAGCTGGTCCATTGCATCCACCACAACCCGGTAGTTGCAGGATTAGTAACCGAACCAGAACGATGGAAACATTGCAGTTATGCTACGATCATTTCAGAGCAAGAAACCTGGCTGGAAAGGGAGGAGGTATTGAATTGGTTTGAGGATAGAGAGAATTTTATTTATTGTCATCAACTGCCACCAGAGTTAAGCGGTATAGGATAAGACCTTGAAGGTTTTCAAAACCTTCAAGGTCCATGAAGAAAAAATATGATCAAACGCAGTTTATTTTTCAGCAAGCCTTACCACCTGGCTACCCGTAACCGTCAGCTGGTGATCCACTCCAAGGAGGAGAGGCGGGAAGAGGTTACGGTACCCATTGAGGATGTTGGTTTTATGGTGCTGGAAAACCCGCAGATCACCTTTACCCAATCGGTAGTGGAGGCCATGGCCGAGCAAAATGTGGCTATGGTGTTTTGCGGGAAAAACTATATGCCGGTGTCTATGCTTTTCCACCTGGATACGCACACCACTCAAACCGAACGATTCCGTGCCCAGGTAAACGCCAGCGAACCTTTAAAGAAAGGCCTTTGGAAACAAACGGTAAAAACAAAGATCACTAACCAGGCGGCCATGCTGGAATGGCGGGGAAAAGAACCGGAAGCGTTGCACTACCTGGCTAAGAAGGTACGCAGTGGCGATCCGGATAATATAGAGGGGAGGGCGGCAATGCGGTATTGGAATGAGTTGTTTGGTAAGGACTTTAGCCGTGAACGCTTTGGCGGAGCGCCCAACCCAGCCCTGAATTACGGTTATATAGTACTCCGAGCAGCGGTAGCGCGGGCCCTGGCGGGAAGCGGTTTGCTATCCAGTTTGGGGATCCATCACCGCAACCGGTACAATAGCTTTTGCCTGGCCGATGATATTATGGAACCTTACCGGCCTTACGTGGATATGCTGGTGAGTGACATGCATGAAGGAGGCATGAACACTGAAGTATTGGGTAAAGCGGAAAAGGCCAAGCTGCTGAAAGTCCTGACTTGTGATGTGGTAATTGGCAAAAAGAAGAGGCCTTTGATGATAGCACTCTCCGAAACCACCTCTTCGTTGGCGGCTTGTTTTGAAGGAACGGCAGACCGAATTAAATATCCCCGGTTTTGAGTGGCCTGGATCATTCACGTTTTAATGCTTACCGTATTATGTGGCTTTTCGTATTCTTTGATTTACCCACCAACACTAAGAAGGAGCGTAAAGCTTACAGTACTTTTAGGAAAAAATTGCAGAACGATGGTTTTGTGATGATGCAGTACAGTGTATACACGCGGCATTGTGCCAGCTGGCAAAGTGCGCAGGTGCATATTAAAAGGGTAAAATCCATTATTCCCGGTGAAGGACAGGTTAGTATTTTACAGATTACGGATAAACAGTATGGGGACATTATGAACTTTTGGGGTAAAAAGACCAAGCCATTAGCCCCGCAGCCCAAACAACTGGAGATGTTCTGAAAAATGAAAAACCTTCAAGGTTTCTGAGTCCCTGAAGGTTTGTTTTAATCTTTAACTTTTGCGGTAAATCTTTGATCTATAGAAAGTTCTATCAATCGATAGTGTCAAAGATCATTCAGTTCAATCAATCCACAACCGTCCACAAAGGCTATAAGCAGATTTGAAAAGTGTCAAAGATCATTCAGTTCAATCAATCCACAACTTTGTTTTGGCAAACTTAAATAAAATTCCAGTGTCAAAGATCATTCAGTTCAATCAATCCACAACAATCTTTACGGAGCCTTCGCCTCCTGCAGAGTGTCAAAGATCATTCAGTTCAATCAATCCACAACACATCTATTGCAGCTATTGTTAGCTTAACAAGTGTCAAAGATCATTCAGTTCAATCAATCCACAACTCAAGACGGTGATTCTTGAACGGTCGCTTTAGTGTCAAAGATCATTCAGTTCAATCAATCCACAACCCCTTTCCAGTTCTTCAGATTTTTTTGTTAGTGTCAAAGATCATTCAGTTCAATCAATCCACAACCATCAAAGATAAAACTTCAGGAATAGTTAAAGTGTCAAAGATCATTCAGTTCAATCAATCCACAACCAAAAGGGGCAATGCTGGATACCTCATCAGTGTCAAAGATCATTCAGTTCAATCAATCCACAACCTGAAACTCCGAGCTTGGTTACGGCTTATAAGTGTCAAAGATCATTCAGTTCAATCAATCCACAACCCAATTCTGTTAGGATCGTAGAAATTATTAAGTGTCAAAGATCATTCAGTTCAATCAATCCACAACCTTTTAGGAAAAGCACTACGCACAACATCAAGTGTCAAAGATCATTCAGTTCAATCAATCCACAACAAGCAGATTGAATCAGATTTGTTAAGTACAGTGTCAAAGATCATTCAGTTCAATCAATCCACAACGCTTTGGTTAAAGATCCCGATACAGGACGCAGTGTCAAAGATCATTCAGTTCAATCAATCCACAACAGTAAACAAGCTTTGCGCGGTTCCGATCCTAGTGTCAAAGATCATTCAGTTCAATCAATCCACAACCGGCACAAAAGAGTTTAATCACTCACAAAAAGTGTCAAAGATCATTCAGTTCAATCAATCCACAACAAGCAGATTGAATCAGATTTGTTAAGTACCAGTGTCAAAGATCATTCAGTTCAATCAATCCACAACCGGTGGATGACTAGGATTTAATGGTGTGGTAGTGTCAAAGATCATTCAGTTCAATCAATCCACAACATGCTGACCGTTAGAGTGCCAGAAGAGGTAAGTGTCAAAGATCATTCAGTTCAATCAATCCACAACCCGCCCGCTGATGAATTCCATTGGCATGTTAGTGTCAAAGATCATTCAGTTCAATCAATCCACAACAAGTAATTCAAGTGATGCAGACGCTATAAAGTGTCAAAGATCATTCAGTTCAATCAATCCACAACGCCGATGATATGTCAGAATCATTTATGCTTAGTGTCAAAGATCATTCAGTTCAATCAATCCACAACCTCCAATTGTCAATTCTGATGTCAATCCCTAGTGTCAAAGATCATAAGTGTCAATCAATCCACAACCTGGCGCAACCAATCCATTCAAGCCTACGGAGTGTCAAAGATCATAAGTGTCAATCAATCCACAACCTAATTTCCTTAAGCGTACTTGGCGGTTTGAGTGTCAAAGATCATAAGTGTCAATCAATCCACAACAAAACAACGGAGGTTAATGAGGGTAAACCCAGTGTCAAAGATCATAAGTGTCAATCAATCCACAACCAACATCGCCAGTGATGTTCCAGTAGAGATAGTGTCAAAGATCATAAGTGTCAATCAATCCACAACGACCTGGAGGCAATAGTTGATAGTGACGCAGTGTCAAAGATCATAAGTGTCAATCAATCCACAACGGAAGGTCCCGGAGTACCTGAAACTTCTCTAGTGTCAAAGATCATAAGTGTCAATCAATCCACAACATACCGGCTATTGGTTTACAATAGAACCCTAGTGTCAAAGATCATAAGTGTCAATCAATCCACAACAAAATTAATATCTTCTAAATCTGCCCAATTAGTGTCAAAGATCATAAGTGTCAATCAATCCACAACCATTTAAAGAATCTACTACGGTGGTTACGCAGTGTCAAAGATCATAAGTGTCAATCAATCCACAACCTGATTAGCACCTCTGCGCGTAAATTTTCTAGTGTCAAAGATCATAAGTGTCAATCAATCCACAACACTTAGTTCTTAATACCTTAAAAAGCTATAAAGTGTCAAAGATCATTCGGTTATGCCTGCCTGGTTTTATTTTCAGTGGTAGACATGAGCTCGCTTTGCTTCGGTTCAATCCATCCACAACCCGTTCAAAACAATGCTGCTATGAGTGAACAGTGTCAAAGATCATTCGGTTATGCCTGCCTGGTTTTATTTTCAGTGGTAGGCATAAGCTCGCTTTGCCCGGTTCAATCCATCCACAACTAGTTTTTGAGTTGCTAGTTTTTAGTTGCTAGTGTCAAAGAGCATTTGGTATCCCTTATTTCCGTGAAATCCATGCCCCCAAGAACCTCTTGTAAGTTATCACTTTTATATCACTGCCCGACCTGAAAAATGGCCAGTATATTTTGAAGCTTATAAGGACAAGGCTCCTTTTAAGCACGGCTATGTAGCTTTGCCGGACTCCCGATTTTACCATCCTCCGGATTTAAAAGCCATTCCTTATAAACAGCGGGTGGCGTCTTATACAAGATGATCTTTGGTACCCAACAAAGCGGCTATTGGTCTTTTCTCAATAGAAAAGCTATTTTTAGGGGTACCGAGATGTTGTATATGAATAAGCCTACCCACATTTTTTGTTGCCTTGCATTTTTCATTGCTACTATAGCTAACGCCCAGCCTGAAGAAACAGCCAGGGTGCTACGGGATACCCTGGGTGAGCGGCTGGTGACGCTTCACAGTCCTCTTTTTGAGGAAACCTACCGTTTTGAAGTGGGCACCCATCATTTTAGCGTAAAGCGTAAAAAGATCCTGGATTCCTTATTTTACCGTACCCCGGATGAAGTACTTCACTTTTTTATGGTGGATACGGCTGAGCAGGAAATATACCAAGGTGCCCCGGCCATGCGAAAAATACCCATACCGGTGAATTCATTCTTTTTGGATACGCTTTTTGATCCGGATACTGGTAAAATACTGGCGGTGGACACCATACGTTCCGTAGTGGTGCAAAGCCGTTTTCTATTTACCATCCCTTCGGTAAACGATTTCTTTGACCGCATGAAGTGGATGGACCGTTTTGAGGCCCTGCACCCGGAGTATAAAGTATCCGTATTCAAACATTCCGGTTCCGGCCCGTTCATGCATTTGGGGGATTACGGCATTCGTGATGCCGTAGCCCACCTGGTGGCCTATATGTTTAAAAGGGAAACGGACGATTGGTTTATCCTCAACTTCTATTGCCCGGATGCACGCTTTAAGGAGCCTGACATAAAGATCGTCATGCATTATGATCCTTCCTGAAATTACAAAGGCAGTTTTTTCACTTCTCCGTCCTGGGTTACCAAAATCACCTGCTTCTCGATCTCGGTTTTAACCACTTCTTTAACGGCCTGTTTTTCCGGCTTTTCCGGTTTGGGTGCTACATTGAACAACAACTCATATTCAATCTGTACCACTGGTTTTAAGAGGCTGGAGTTTATAACAAAGTCATACCCCTTGGCGGTTTTGGGCATATAAAACTCCGAAGTGGTTTTGGTGGCGGGTACAAAAGTGCCGTTTTCCTGCACCACGTTCAACTTATTACTGCAATAGGCCGTGTAACTTTGGTATTGTTCCAGGGGGTAATGCATGGCAAACCCATCGGAGAGCAGCTTTTGGAATTGGTTAAAATCCTCGCCCAGGATCTTTTGATAGCGGCTTAACTGAAGGTTGAGCAAGGTTTCGGCACGCGCCATGAGTTCCGCCTTTTTTGCGGCCAGATCATCCACAAAATAATCCACTCTTACCAGGTCATAGATCTCTTCACGTGCGCATAAGCTGACCAGTTCATTGAGCATTGCCGGTTCGGTATAGCGGAAATGCAGGTTCTGCTTCAGTTCAAAACCCTTGGGGATTTCGTTGTAGGTGTCTTTACTGAACAGTTTTTTGGTGTGTTCCACCTCAAAGATGGGTATGAAGGAGATCATATCCACGTACACTTCTACGGCCGTGGCTTTGGAAGTAAGGGCCGCTTTTATAGCCTCAATCTTGGAGCTCACCAGGGAGTCGGTCTCACGCTGGGTTTTTCCGGTTTGGGTTATCGTAAAAATAGCGAGGTAACTGTCGGCTTCGCAATTGTAGAGTCCCTTAATACTGAAGGTGTGATTTCCCGGTCCGCTGAGGCTGGTAAGGCTGCCGGCCTGCGGCAGCCTTACCGCTGCGGTTTGCATTTGTACGGAAGACCGGAAATCGTAATTTCCTCTTACCTGGGCTTGTATGCGGGTACCTAAAAATACCATTGAGGTGAGGAGAAGCAATTTTGTTGTCTGCATGATTTTAAGGTTTTAAATTCACCGGCAAAGCAGCCTTATCCGGAAATAAAAACCCTGTATCCCGGCTGTTTTGGACTTGTATGTATTTTACAAGCCTTTTACAAGCTTCATTACGAGGAGCTTATTAGTTTTACCCGAGCCCATGACAAAAGCTGAGTCTGAAAACTTCTTGCGTCTTAAAGAGAAGGTGCATCAAAAGGCACAAGAGCGCCTTTCTATCCGCAAGGAGTTTGCCGACTGGAGTCTTGGGGATATTGCCGATTTTCAGGCTGATCTGCAAGCCCAGTGCAAAAGCAGTGTGAGTGAGAAATGGTTTTACAACCATTTGAAAAAGCAGGGCCGCAGTTTACCCAGAATAGACGTGCTGAACCTGCTGAGCTGTTATGCGGGTTTCAGGAGCTGGGATGATTTCAGCAACCAGGCTACAAAGGATAAAGGAAAAACAAAATTGAGGTCTTTGTTATACCTCATCCCCCTGGCATTACTGGTACTGATGGCCTTTTGGGCCTGGCCGGCAGGAGAAGAAAAAACCGTGATACTGACGGATGCTTATACGCGTGAAAATATTTCTACTGAAAGCGTGAAGATGTGGTTTAAAGAAGGAGTGTATGTAAAACCCGTTTTCGGCCAGATCAAAGATCCCCCGGAAGATACCCTTTACCTGGATGGTCCTTATTACAAACCACAAAAGAGATATGTAGGCCCGAGCGATACGTTGTGGATTACGCTTTTCCCGGACGATTATGCCCTTATGCTCAACTATTTTTCACGCAGTACCACTACCAACTGGCAAAAGCGACAGGGGCAACTGATGGAAGCTTTTCATCCCGAAGCAAAGATCTTTCAAAGCCACCCGCGCTATGAAGGCATAGAAATGCTGAACCGGGATGAGTTTATTGAGCGGCTGATCCTGCCGATCAACAGCTTGCGTAACCTGGAGATACAGGATATTGTATACCGCAACGATAAGATCTATCGCCTGCGCTTTACCCAAAAAACCGAGGAAGATGAAAAAGAATAATTTTTTGCTGGTATTGTTGTTGACCGTCTCAGGATATGGCGTTTTGGGCCAGACCTACCAAAGCCTGGAGAATCGTTTTTCTCGCGAGGTATTAACCAGTATAGACAGTGCAGCCTTCAGGGAGCAAGGCCTTCAAAAGGTAAGGTCGTTATTTTACAAGGCTGATCTTTACCAACGCAATACGGGCAATGTAAGCAACCAGAGCTACATTGGTGGCAGTGTGGAGGATATGTTTTACGTGGAAGAGGGGGATAGCCTGGACCTGAAGCCCATGCTGAAGGCTATTGCCCGTATAATGGATAGTTCCGGTAAGCATGAACCGAAGTTGAAGGTGCTTCCTTCTAAAACGTACCTGGCCAGTGTGCAAACGGTAAAAACCCATCCCCAGCTCAGTTATTTCCTGATCCTGAAACGGGTACCCAAACAGTTTGGTTCCAGTAGGGAGATGATGTGGCAGGTTTTTCTGAGTATTCCGGTTATTAAAGAGTAAGCCCGGAGGCTAATTGGCCGGGGAGACCGGCTCCATGTGCATGACCTTCTCACAAAAGGCTGTGGCCGCATCCAGCCCGGATAGCCAGTTTTTGGATTTAATATCCGAACCTATAAAATGGGTTTTGGGCGTACGCAGTTTTTGCAGGTGATGCCGATCATCCGGGGTACCCAGCTCTTCATGTACCTTTGGGAACTCTTCTACGTCCACACGCCAGTCTTTTTCAATATAGTTTTCATAATAATACAGGGTAAGTACCGGGCAGCTGATCTTTTGAAAGGTTTCCGGCACCATGGTAGTTTCTACCAGCTGCTGCAGGTTTCGCAGGCTAATAACGGGGTAAATGGTATCCCAATATTGTTCTGCCAGGGGTTCCGGGTGTTCTATTTTACGGTGGTCACCGGTAAATATGAGGTAGGAGATCTCGTCACCCCAGGGTGTATTCAGCAAGCTGCTTCCCAGTTGGCCATCTTCAATGTTGGGGGATATGTTGATAAGCCCCCATATTTCATCCGGGAAAGTTGCGGCCAGTTTTAAAGCCAGGGTACCCCCGGTAGAGGTACTGATGATGATGGTCTTTTCTCCCAGCTGGCGGGCAATGGCCAGGTCGCGGCAGGCTTTTTCCCATACTTTTTCAGGAGTGAAATTGATCATGGATGAATCCGCTGTTTTTCCATGTCCTGCCATCCTGGAAAGGTAAATGTTACCACCAAAGTGTTCGGCTAGTTTTACGTTTAGCGGCTAACCGTCACGATAGCTACCGGCAAAACCGTGCAGGTATAGAAAACTGTATTTCGTTTTTCGGGCGGTAGCATTATACCAGATTATGCGTGCTTCATTATCCGGCCTTAAGGAGCGGGAAGCCTCGTAATGCTCCAGGTAATCTTCCAGTTGTGCAGGAGAACCGGGAAGCCCGGGAATTTCTTCTGTATATACCGGATCTTCAGGCTGAGGGCCTAGCACAAAACCCACCAGCACTAAAAACAGGAAAATCCCGATAATCCACCAATATCTACGATCCATAAGCTTTGAGATAGACAAGAGAAGAACCCCAGAAAATCTGGAAAGGTTTAAGCTCTATTGATTCTTCATCAATGGCTGTACAGAACGCCCCCTTTCTGTTTCCACTATAAGGATATACAGTCCGGAGGTGAAGTCCGTTACATCCAAAGTGGGGCTAAGCGGTTGGTACAGGCGTAATTGGCCACGGGCGTCATAGATCCTGATATAACCTTTTTCGCCCGTGTTTATATGAAGTATGTCTTGTACCGGGTTGGGGTAGATAGTTACCGAAACCGCTTTTTGCGCTGGGCGGGAAAAGAAATTTGCATTGGTCAGTTTCAGGATACGGTCATCATGGGCAGCGGGGTTGTTGTTGCGCCCGTCCCGGTTGCTGGTGGAGAGGTAAATATCTCCATCCGGACTAACGCATACATCGCGTAAACGTCCGTATTGATTATTAAGGAAAGTATGGGTTTGTACAATATCCTGGCCACTGGCATCCAGCTCCAGCACACGGAGATCACGCTCTTTAAGGGTTACCAGTAAAAGGCTGTTTTGCCACTCCGGGATGGACGGGTGGTTGTAATAATCCAAGCCTGCAACCGCCAGGGTAGGGGTCCAGGCAAACAGGGGCTCCGTTACATTGTTGTTGGTGCAAAAGCTTACCTCCTGGGGCAGGTTGCAAAAGCCTTCTACATCCGGCCAGCCGTAATGCCCGTCTTTGGTAATACTATTGATCTCATCATCGTTGGAAGGGCCGTGTTCAGAGCTGTAAATGATCCCGTTGGGAGCTTCTACGAGGCCCTGAGGGTTGCGGTGGCCTATACTCCAGATGTAGCTGTTGGGATAGGGATTGTCAGCCGGCACTGAGCCATCCAGGTTGAGGCGAAGCACTTTGCCGGCAAGCGAATTGAGGTTTTGGGAAGAACTGGTGTTTTCAGCATCTCCCGTAGTCATCAGAAGTTTACGGTTTGCGGTTACTACCAGGCGTGAGCCGTCATGGTTGTTGTTGGCGGGGATATTATCCAGCAATACCACGGGGTTTTGCAGGGTATTTCCCTGGTAGGTATAGCGCACCAGCTTTTCGGTTAAGGCCGGAGCATTATAGGTATACACCAGGTAGACAAACTGGGAATCAGGGTTGGCAAAATCAGGATGGAGGGCCATCCCCAAAAGACCCGATTCACCTTGTTCCTGTACTTCATTAATGGTAATAAGAATTTGCAGGGTACCATTATCAGGGTCCAGGCGGTTTACCGTTCCCCTGCGTTCCGTAAACCAAATATGATCATCCGGCCCCCACAGTATTTCCCAGGGAGTGTCCAGGTTGCGGGCTACTTCACTTACGGTTACCGTAGTGGAGTCCAGAATGATCTGGGCAGGTGTGGAAAGGGAATAATAAGTAAGGAGAAAAAGAAGTAACCAGCGCATACATCCTTGAATTTAAAGTAGTAACTATTAAAAATCCGGAAAGTTTGATGGGCTGATTACCGATGTGGCTTATGCTCCTCTAGGTATTAGTCAAGGTGGTAGATCTCCATGACGTTTTCCATGATCTTATTGAATTCTACTTTCAGATCTATCAATTTGCCGGAGTTAATGTCAAATACCCAACCGTGAACCTTCAGACCTCTTTCACGATATGCTCTTTGTACGGCAGCCGTTTTAATGACGTTTATACATTGTTCCTGCACATTCAACTCCACCAGCCTTTTGTAACGTTGATCTTCGTCCTGGATATCGTTCAATTCTTTCCTGTGGGTGCGGTATACATCCCTGATGTTCCTCAACCACGGGTTGAGGATGCCTAAATCCTGGGATTGCATGGCAGCTTTTACGCCACCACAGTAATAATGACCGCATATCACCACGTGATTGACTTTAAGGTGCAGTACGGCATATTCTATTACGGACATGGCACTCAGGTCGGTATTGGGAACCATATTGGCAATATTTCTATGCACAAAAGCTTCACCTGGCGATACGCCCATCAGCTCTTCTGCGGTTACCCTGCTATCTGAACAGCCGATGTACAGAATATCAGGACTTTGCCCTTTGGAGAGGTTGCTGAAGTAATTGGAGTCAATACTCAGTTTCTCCTGAACCCAGTTCTGATTATTCTTAAAAATCTGTTGTATGTCCATGTCTATTTGTTGTTTTCGTAAAGCTACAAAACCTACTTAATCTATAAGGAGCTTATGGGTTTGCCCTCCGTTACTGGTTTTTACCAGGTAAAGACCAGATTTGAGATCCATGTTCAATTCCGTGTGGCCGGCTTCCAGGGTATAGGTATTCATCAGGGTTCCCGTAAGGTTATAGATGCGGATAGTTTGGGGTTCCTGCAGATCCAGAGAAAGCAGATCTTGCGCTGGATTGGGGTACATACTGAAAAGCGTGGAGGCCGTTTCTTCATCCGTAGAGACGTTTTCATCGGTACACTTCCAGATAGGATCAAAGAATACTTCACCCAAGCTGGCATCATCCACCATGTGGACGATCACATTTTCAGCATCCGCCAATGTGGCTGAAGTATCACCCGTCCAGCAGTTGTTTAAAGCGCGGATGGGGTTGCTGGTGTTGTTGTAGAGGGCATAGGTGATGCCTCCGTTACCGTTGTTGGAAAAGGTGTTCTTTCCTTCATTAAAGTTAGCGGCTACAGTATCCCCCAGGTTTATGGTAGCACCGCTGATGAGTGTTACTCCCCAATAGTTACCGCTTATCTCGTTGCGGGTGGCTATAACCGGGCCGTTGGTGGCATATAGGGCAATACCACTGCCTCCGTTAAGCGGGTTGGGTTCCGAATCATTGTCACGGATAGTGTTATAACGAATAAGGCCATAGGTGGCACCGTACATGGTAATGCCGTAGCGGTTGTCTGCGATGACGTTACTATCAATAATGGCGTTTACTGAAAATCCGCTCAGGAGGGTTGAAACGGAAATACCTCCGGCTTTGGTGAGGTTGGTATCACCTATAATAGAGTTGCCGATTATGCGGGTAGTATCATTGGGATGCGTGGGCCCCAGGTTTATCTGGGGGCGGTTGGCGTTGTTCAGGTTATTGAATTGTATGAGGTTGTATTTAATGGTGGCAGAAACCGTGGAATTGGCGCCTGCGCCCATGGCTGGCTGGGCATTGTAGCGGAAGGTGGAGCCTATTACCCTGGGCTTGCCGCGTGAAAAGCCAAGGGCTCCTGAGGTGGAGGTTCCTTTGGAGTGGGAATAGGAAACCTCACTGTTGATCATTTCAAAGTCACCGGTAAGTACTCTTAAACCACCGCCATAGGAAAAGAAGGTGTTGTTGATGTACACTTTGGAAGAATCCTCAAAACGGAAACCATCAAAGGTTTTGGTGCTGTCAAAGGCGCTGATATCCATTTGGATACCCAGCAGAAGATTACCTTCACTGCGGAAGGTGGCACGGGCTTCTACGGTAACACGCACTCCGCTATCCAGTTTCCATACCAGTGAATTATCCAGGATCAGCGAGTCATTTTTCGCTACGATCAGGTCATCGGTTTGATAATAAATGCCGGTATCCAGGCTAAAAGCCGAGGGGAAGTTGGCAACCAGTGAATCAAGGTCCCAATTTACTCCGGTACCGGGGGTTGAGACCTGGGCACTAAGGGATAAAGAGGAAATAAACAAAAGGGCTAGTATCAGTTTTTTCATATCAGGGAAACAGGGGTTGTACGTTATTGTTTGTTAAGAAAAGGCCGCAAATATAGGCCTGTGAGAAGAAGGACCCTAATTTTAACAGTCCTATGGAATACCTCAAACTGCAGGGGTTTGATTCTCAGTGAACAAAGCCTGATGTTTGCCAAAACCCCTCCATGTGTAGTATATTGCCTGCGTGAAAGAGCCATTATCCATTAATGAAGAAGTGACCAGCAGCCACAACCTGGTATTCTGGTTCCATGTATTGGTAACTGCCCTGGCCTGGGTAGGCCCATTCCTTTTTTCGTGGTACCTGATGGTGCCGGCCTACCTGCTGGTGGTGTTGCAGTTTATCATTTTCGGGCGTTGCCTGCTTAATGCACAACATGACCTTAAAGATGATAAGGACACGACCTTTTATTCCTACTTATTTGAAAAAGCCGGTGTTACGGTGAATAAGCGTGTACTTAAACTTTGGGTTCGCAGGTATATCTACCTCATACTTTCCGCAGTTACGCTTATCTGGCAGGTGGTTTTGGGTTCTGAACCGCTCCTTTTCTAGAAATCACTTTTTTTCCGGGCAATTTCAGCTCTTACGTTGGCAAAGGTTTGTTCCAGCTCGGACAGGGGAGAGTATCCCCGGGAGATCATAAAAGCCTGATCGCCATCCTTGTAGACCACCGAGGGAAATCCTCTAACCCCCCAACGTGCGACTACGTGAAATTCCTGCTGAACCAGATTCTGAACGGCAGGTTCAGTCATGCGTTGCTGGAACAATTCTGCGTCCATATTAAAATCCCTGGCACACTCCCCGAAGGTGGATACCTCGGCAGGAGGGAGGCCATCGTAATAAATGGCTTTTTGAATACGTGTGGCAAAGGGTATCATTTCTTCGGGCCGCTGCGTGCGAAAAAGAGCCATAGCCAGTGCTGCGGGAACGGATGAAAAGTAGGCAGTGCCTTCTTCAAGCGTACCTTCCAGAAAAGCCTTTCCGAATTCAATACCAGTGGTTTGTTCCACATTGCGGTAGGCATCGCGGATGTATCCTGCCACCTCGTTAACCGGGCCTTCCTGCTCACCGGTAACCATACCACCACTCAAAACCTGGAATTCATAATTATCCCGATTTTTGCGGAAGAATTCACTGATGACGGGACTGAACCCATAGCACCAACCACATAGTGCATCGTAGATATAATAGATCACCGGTTTATTACCTTCACTAGCCATAGCACAAAGTTTGGCTTAAAGGTAAGGTAAATAGCCTTGAGCCACCAACAAAGACCGTTCGGTCCCCTCTCTGCGGATCAGGATTTTTTGGTACGCAATACCATAGCTGAAATAAGGGAAATGATAAGGCCAATGAAGAATACGGTACCGGCCATTACCAGGGCGTAGAGGTAGGAGTTGGAAAGCATACCTGCTTCCGCCTTGAATTGTTGCCGGAACGCCTCACGCTCGGTTTCCGTCTCCGCCATTTTCAACATATTATCTTTATAAGCTTCCGTAAACTCGTCCAGAAAATCAGGAGCCAACACTTCATAAACCAGCACATTACCCAGGTAAAAAACGATACAACTTATCAGGGTGATCAGCAAGGCGGTTACCAGTCCTTTGCCAAAGGTGAGGGGTTCCGGGGCCAGTTGCCTTCGGTAGGCGCGGGTGCCAAAATAAACGGGGAGCATGGAAAGTATCATTACGGAGTAGCCAATTACCTCTCCGATATCGTAAAAATCCGGGTCCATATAGCTGTCGCTGGAAAAAACGATGGGGCCCAGAAAAAAGACGGTGGCAAATAATCCGCCTGTGAGGGCGTAGTAAAAAGTTGTTCTGTTCATCTGTAATGGATTTTAAAATCTGACTTCAAAACAAGTGATACCCGGTAAAACTGAGGTCCTACTAAAGTAGGAAATGCTTGTTTTACTACTAAAGAAGGAGGTGGCCTATACCATTATTCTCTTTTCCCTGGCATTGCTTACGGCCTGGGTGCGCCTTTTGGCATCCAGCTTTAGCAGTAGGCTGGAAACATGGCTTTTTACGGTGGTTTCTGAGACAAAAAGGCGGTTGGCAATTTCCTTGTTGGAAAGTCCCTGGGCGATCAATTGCAATACTTCCAGTTCCCGGGGAGAAATGCCACTTGCCTGAACAGCTTGTGGGTCAATCCCCCTGTTTGGCTCCTGGGCAGGAGGGGAGGGTTTACGACCAAAATATATACCGGTTATGATGGATACTATAGTTACCGGTATAATGATCAGTTCCGTGGTAAGTTCACTGCTGATGATCCATAGCCTGCTCATTTGAAATAGCATCAGCAAGGCAAAGGCCAGCAAACCATAAAATAACAGCAACTTTTTCATGCTGTGCTAAAATAGGAAGGAGTTGCCTAATGCACGGTGATTAATGGATCATACCATTTCTTACTGACCCAGAAGTTGTCCTTTTCTCTTCAGGCGTACCATATATGCACCATCCGCAAGTTTAGAGAGGGAAGTCCATCCCCTAAAAACAGGCGTGTAAGGTTTTAGGGTACCGGGGTTTTAAGTTGGAATGCCTCCTTATACTTTATTCCGGAAAGAGAACGTTTAAGGTTATACCACTTGTACGGTTGAGGCGGTTTAATTACATTTGATATCACAATGAAGAATACTATAACCCATATAGTGAATTGCCAATCAAAGCGCTCTTATAATATGATGCGCTGGGCAGTATATTGGGGGTTCTTCAACTGAATTTAAATTATATAAACATAATAGCTGAAGCCCCCGAGAAGTCGGGGGCTTTTTTTTTAATCCTAATATCAGAATCATGAAAAATCACAACAACATGTATCAGTGGTCATTCGTAAATGCTAATTGCAAACGCCATACAATGGAATTATTCACTAAGCCTCCAACTCCTATAAGTCTACCGCCACTGTTATGAAAGACGTATTCAAGATCCTCGAAAAAAGCCAAAAGGCACAATGGCAAAAAACAGTGCCTGTCAGCGCAGCCGATTACCCCAACTCCCAATGGCAGGCGCTGAATCTCATAGAAACCAGTGCCCAACTGATGCTTAAACGCATTTCTTCTGCTTTACCGCGCGGTTTTACAGAACACATCAAAGAAGTTAATATGGACCTGCTCCAAAAACCAGGAAAGGGTGAAAAGCTTTTCATTAAAGCTCAATTATACCCGGCTGGAAAAAAAGAGCAGACCCTGAAGATATTTGTACACGAAATAAATGCTGCCGGTAAGGCTATTAAGCTGGCTAAAGCTTTTTATGCCGTGGAGATAGCGCCCGTGAATAGCCAGAAAGTAGCCTGAGCCAAGGTTTTTATCACTGGATTTGGGAACTTTATCAGGTGCCTTGAAGACGGTTGAAGTAACGGGGGAAATGGATGTTTTTACCGGCATGTGTGAAGCCTGCTTTTCAGTATGTGAAATGGGTTTTACGATGGATCTCCTTTGAAAAGTGAGGGAGAGTACAGGCTAGCTGTTATGGTGCCTCAGCCCATTGTAAAGCGTCCAGCACCAGGTCCTTATCACTCCATATCACAAAGTGATTCATTTCTTCCCGTGTCCAGAGACGTACATTGGCCTGGGTGAGTTTGGATTGGATGTAGCGTGCAGAGCGGGGATCTACCAGCATGTCTTCACCACCCTGGATGAGAGCTGCCTTGCCGGAATAGGCCGAAAGTTGATTTGCCAGGGCATGGAGATCATGCTCCAGGCTCATCATTTCTTTATTGCTGGTCATAAACTCCGGAGCCATAATCCATTGCAGGGGCGTGTAGCGCAGTATGTAATTATAGAAGCGTGGGTGCTGCAGGCTGTCCGCCACCGTTCCGGCTACGGACACAAAGGCTTTTATGGCCTCCGGGTTATCCAGGGCGGTTTGTACGGCCAGGGCCCCACCATAGGAATGCCCCACTACCACACAGGGCTGGCAATACCGCTTAATAAGGGGTGCTAAAAATTCAGCTTGCTCCTGCAGGCTGTAGCCATTCCCAAGAGTGGTTTGGTTGTAGCCGGGGCGGTCTACCGCAATGGCGTAGTAGTGGTTCAGGAAATCAGTTTGGGTAAGTATATCCAGCCAGTTGTCCCAGCTGCCGGGAGAACCGTGGATCAATAAAACAGGAGGCTTCAGAGAGTCACCGGTGGTGATATAGTGCAGGGTGCCTTTTTCATTCGGTATAAAATGATGCTCAGGACTATAGGGCACTTTGGCAAAGGCATCCCTGATCTCGTCTTCACTGGCGGAGAAGGACATCAGGTTGGTGGCCATAATAAGGCCAATAAATATTCCGAACATAAGCAAAAGGCCTTTAAAGCTAAAAAGGAAGCGTACTATTTTCACATTGAGACCGGGTTTAATATTTTAGCCCTTTTCAAAATAAAAGTAGAAATACACATGATATTAAGAAGATTTTTAGCCGCTCTAATGTTCACCTTTGGAGGGGCCGCTTTGGCTCAGGATGATCTGATCAACCAGATCAAAGATAATGGAAGTGATGTAGAAGGAGAGTTTCTTTTTGAGACGGTGATAGACCTGGAAACCACTCCTGTAAAGAACCAGGGAAAGAGCGGTACCTGCTGGAGCTATGCTACCACCAGCTTTATAGAAACCGAAATGATCCGAAACGGTAAGGAGCCCGTTGATCTTTCCGAAATGTTTACCGTGCGCCAGGTGTACCTGGATAAAGCCGAGAAATACGTTCGCCTGCACGGGCACCTGAATTTTGCCCAGGGTGGAGCCCTTCCCGATGTGCTGTATGTGATCCGTAAATACGGGGCCGTACCCCAGGAGGTTTACGAAGGGCTGGACTATGGCACCGATGAGAATAACCACAACGAACTGGAAAGCTTATTGAAAGCTCAACTGGACCAGGTGATCAAAAACCCCAATGGTAAGCTTACCCAGTCCTGGAGAAAGGCCTTTGTAGCCACGCTTGATGCCTACCTGGGAACCTATCCTGAGGAATTTACCTACCAAGGTAAAACCTATACGCCCCGCAGCTTTGCGGATGAGTATATTGGTATTAACCCGGATGATTACGTTCAGATCACCTCCTTTAACCACAAGCCTTTTTACCAGCCTATGATGATAGAGGTTCCGGATAACTGGACGTGGGGCCTGAGTTATAACGTTCCCCTGGATGAGATGATGAATGTGCTGGATGAAAGCCTGAATAAAGGTTATACCGTAAGCTGGGCTACGGATGTAAGTGAAAAAGGTTTTTCCCTGAAGAACGGCCTGGCCATTGCGCCCCTTACACCCTATGCCGATATGAGCAAGGAAGAGCGCGCTGCCATGTTTGATGGTCCTAAGGACGAACTGGTGGTTACCCAGGAAATGCGTCAGGACGATTATGATAATTATGAAACCACCGATGATCATGGTATGCAGATCACCGGAAAGGTAAAAGACCAGAACGGTACCGAGTATTACATTGTAAAGAATAGCTGGGGCGACCGTGAAAATGATAAGCGCAGCGGTTATATCTACGCTTCCAAGTCCTTTGTGAAGTACAAGACCATCTCCATATTGGTGCATAAAGACGTGGTATCTAAGGATATCAAAAAGAAGATCAGCCTTTAAGAGAAAGTTAAAATATACCATTGAACCCGGCCCTGTGCCGGGTTTTTTGTAGTTTGGGGCTATGAAAAACCTGACCTTTTTCCTGCTGATGCTGGTTTCAGCATCCGTTTATGCTCAAAATGATTCCGTTTACTTTGCGGCTTATCCCAATCCCTTCCAGCAGCAATTGCATATTGCTATAGACAGCCTGGATAGTGACACCGTTTCCCTGGATATGCTGGATGTCACCGGCCGTACAGTCAAACAGTTTGTTAACGGCCTGGTACTCAGTAACGGTATCAGCCTTTTGTACGATGGAGATACCCTGCAGGAAGGCGTTTATTTTTTACGATTGCAAATCAACGGAGAGAGCAGGGTGCTGAAAATTATCAAGATCAACAATATAGGGTTGCAGGAGCAGGAAGGGCTGGCCACCGCAGAGGTATTTCCCAATCCCGCCTGGGAAAAGGTGACGATCCGTTTTGGCGAGTGGGTGGGTGAAGAGATACAGATCACTGACCTGCAAGGTAAGGTAATCCTGAGCCGGGCGGTAGAAGGTGAATTGATGGAACTGGATATTCCGCATCTGAAAGCAGGACATTATCTTATTCATCTTATTAAAGGAGCGGACCGTTCGGTACGGCACCTTATCCGTCTTTGATACGGCAAACAATGCCCTGGCTTTTGCCGTTCTATCCTGAAAACCCGTACTTATGGCTACTCCACAGGATTTCAGTGATCTCAAAGCCCTTTTCATTAATTGTACCCTTAAAAAGGCGCCCATTCCTTCCCATACCCACGCCTTGATGGAGGTTTCCATGGACATCATGAAAAAGAACGGAGTTAGTGTGGAACCTATCCGTTTTGTGGAATATGATGTAGCGTTTGGGATATACCCGGACATGACGGAACATGGCTATGAGAAGGACGATTGGCCGCGTATCCTGGATAAGGTATTAAAGGCAGATATATTGGTGATCGGTAGCCCGATATGGCTGGGAGAACGCTCTTCTGTCTGTTCTTTGTTGATCGAGCGCCTGTACTCTGCTTCCGGCCAATTAAATGATAAAGGCCAGTATTTGTACTACGGAAAAACGGGGGGCTGTATTATTACCGGTAACGAGGACGGGATCAAGCATTGCTCCATGAGTATTTTATACAGCCTGCAACACCTGGGGTATACCATTCCTCCGCAAGCGGATGCCGGTTGGATAGGAGAAGCTGGCCCTGGCCCTTCCTATGCGGATGAAGGTTCCAGGGGGCCTGAAAACGAATTTACCCAACGCAATACGACCTTCATGACCTGGAACCTGATGCATACTGCACGCATGTTAAAGGATCAGGGAGGATTTCCGGCCTACGGCAATCAGAAAACCGAATGGGATAAAGGGAAGAACTTTAATCATCCCAACCCGGAGTATCGCTAAACCAAAGCATACCCTTAACTTTGCCGCATGGTAAATGCGCACGAGGAAAAGGTTGCACAGGGGCTTTGGGTGCCCCTTATGGAAGAATTCTATACCATACAGGGGGAGGGTTTCCACACGGGCAAGGCCGCTTATTTTATCCGGATTGGTGGTTGCGATGTGGGCTGTCACTGGTGTGATGTTAAGGAAAGCTGGAACCCTGATCTGCATCCTCCCACCGAAGTACAGCAAATTGCCGATACGGCCGCACACTATTCTAAAACCGTTGTGGTAACGGGGGGAGAGCCCCTTACCTGGAACATGGACCCACTTACCCACGCCTTACAGGAGCGCGGTTTACAGATACACCTGGAAACTTCCGGTGCCTACCAATTGAGTGGTAGCTGGGACTGGATATGCCTTTCCCCCAAAAAGACCAAACCACCGGTAGATGAAGTGTATGCTCAGGCCCATGAATTGAAGATCATCATTTACAATAAACACGATTTTAAATGGGCGGAAGAACATGCCGCCCGTGTAGGCGACCACTGTAAATTATTCCTGCAGCCGGAATGGAGCCGAAGCAAGGAAATGATGTCTTCCATAGCGGATTACGTGATGCAAAACCCGCAGTGGCAAATCAGCCTGCAAACCCATAAATACATTGGCATTCCCTAACTGTGTGTCTCTTTATGAAGGTCTTTCCGGCCTTCCAAAGGCTTTTCCACGGTGCGGGCCTTCATTACCTGAATAAGAATGTAACCACAGGCCAGGGCAGAGGTCATTCCTTCAATAAAGATCAGCACGGCTGCAGACACTGCGGTGAGGTAAGGGCTTATATTTTCTTCGGTAAGTATCTCCTGCATAAAGGTCGTATCCAGTTGATCCAGGTAGATGGCCAGGAAAACCGAGAATAGCCCGATCCCAACAAAAGCCGTACGTACCGCAATGCGGAAGTAATCACTGAAATCTTCATAATAACTGGCTTGGGAACGCTGACGGTAGGTGCGCAGCGCACTACGCAACACAAAATAGACGAAGAGAATGTTAAGCGCCCGGAGCCAATAAACATGTCCTAGTCCTACAAAGCGCATGATGAGGAAGTAGGCCGCCAACAAGCCGAGCATGGCCAGTCCGTGGGTGGTGGGTATCGTTCTCCAGTTCTTATCAAAGGTGCTCATAAGTCTGTTGTTTTTAAAGTTTTCCGATCAGTTTAAAATAATCTTCCAGAACTATCTCTGCGTTCTTCCGAGCGCGATGCGTTTGCAGCAAGGGCCCCACAGTATCGCGATCATCCAGCAGGTAAAAGTCTTGATCCTCCAGCAAAGCTTTCCAAATAGCTGCTGCCAGCTGGTAATGCCCTTCGTTATTGAGATTGTACAAGGGTTCTGTTACCGTTGAATCCAAACTCTTAGTGCTTATTAGAACATGAGGTTTTTGATATTGTTTGCCAGCATCCTGTAACTCAATATAGATGAAGGCCTCTTCACCTGAGGTGTTTTCAACGATGGTGAACTGAAGACAAACTACGTTAGTATCACGTTCCCTGCGTTTTAAGTGGTAAAGCACAAAACGCGAAGCCTCATGTGGTTTAATGTCATAATAATAGCTGCGTACGTTATGGAAATACAGGCGTGCGGATGAAGTCATGCCGAAGGAAGCGGTATGCATATCCACCGGATGAGGCCGTGGTGCAAACAGGAGGATCAGGCTCAGGAAGCAAACCACAAATAAAATGACCGCCCGCCCCAGTATGGGTATACTTTTAAACCATTGCATGAGCATTACAACTTTTCCACCTTTCTAAAGGTTTTACGGTTTAACCGGATTTACCCGTACTTTTGGGCGAAGGCAGGAGCCTGAACTTAAATGTGCTTTGCCTGTTTAGAGATTCGGAAGATCAGGCTGAAAAACCAGGATCTTCGTATATCCAATACCTTAAACTGTTTAAATCCGAATACTGTACATGAGTTGGTGGATGATATTTTTAGTGGTTTTCCTGACTTTCTGGTTCATGGAGTTCGTGGCCTGGGCCACCCATAAATTTGTAATGCACGGTTTTCTCTGGAACCTGCATGAAGACCATCATGTAAAAACCCCGGGCTTTTTTGAAAAGAACGACACCTTCTTTCTCATCTTCGCGATTCCCAGCTGGCTTTGCATCATGTTAGGTACCTTGTATGCCAATACCCTGGCGGTGAGCATTGGTGCGGGCATAGCGGTATATGGTATGGCCTATTTCCTGGTACATGAGGTATTTATCCACCAGCGCTTCAAGTGGTTCCGTAATTCGGATAATCTTTACCTGAAGGCCATACGCAGGGCTCATAAAATGCACCATAAACACCTGGGTAAACATGAGGGTGAAAGCTTCGGGATGCTGGTGGTAAGCTGGAAATATTTTAAGCAGGAAATGGAAGCTCAACGGAAACGCAAACTACAAACCTCCTGAGTCTTGTTTGATCCGAAATACCTGTATCTATGGATCATGTTCTGTTCTGTGATCCTTCCGTTCTTATGGAGTTTTGAAAAACGTGCCCGGTATTACAGGAGCTTTAAAGCCTTGTTCCCGGCCATAGCTATTGTAGGTACATTCTTTATAATATGGGATATCATCTTTACCGCCCGGGGCATTTGGGGTTTTAACGAGCGTTACCTGAGCGGGATCTATATAGCTAACCTGCCCTTAGGGGAATGGCTTTTCTTTATTGTGATCCCCTTTTGCTGTGTATTTATTTACCGGGTGGTGCTTTACACCGTAAAGCGTAACATCTGGTCGTCAGCAGCGCTCAGGATCAGTAATTTCCTCATCGGCTTTTGTGCTGCCATGGCGGTAGTGCATTATGACCGCTGGTATACCGTAGTTACCTTCAGCATACTGGCTGTACTCATCTATGTACACTCCCACGTATGGAAAGTACCCTGGTTAGGACGTTTCTATTTTTCCTACCTGTTTATTCTTATCCCCTTCTTTATAGTGAATGGTGTACTCACCGGTTTCGGCATAGAAGAAGAGGTGGTATGGTATGATGATACCGAGAATATGGGAAGGCGAATTTTGACCATTCCCTTTGAGGATGCCTTTTACGGTATGATACTGATCCTTGGAGTAGTATCCCTTTACGAGTATTTTGGCCGCAAAATGGGACTGGACTATGCTCAGGAAACCTTTACCGAATAAGGTTCTTTTTCAATGTTTACATCCACATGTTCCATCAGTGAAGTGGAGAGGGAAAGGCCCTTGAAATCCGCTTTTACCGGAAAGCGCTTGTGGTTACGGTCTACGAGTACTGCGGTTTTGATCTCGCGCACCGGAAACTGTAAAAAATAGCGTACGCCATAAATAAGTGTATTGCCGGAGTTCAGTACATCATCCACCACGGTAATAGAGCGCCCTTGCAGGTTGCCGGCTTCCGGCTCCAGGTGCATCTCGCTGCCCAACGGGTCTTTCTTATTCATGATGATCTTATGGAGGTTCACCTCCAGGGGAGAGATCTTGCGCAGTTCAGCCACTATTTTTTCCGCCAGCAGATAACCACCATTTGCAATACCGGCCAGTATAATGTCGGTATTGGAACTGTTGCTTTCGTAGATCTGCCAGGCCATGCGCCTGATGCGGGTGCTTACCTGGTTGTGATTGAGGACTTCGGTTATAGTATGCGGCATATACTTTTATTAGGAGAGTCAAATATAGAAATTGGAGCGGTTACCTGTTCATAGCGCAGGATATTGGCTGAATTAATTAAATTCAGCACCAATACCTGACCTTCATCTAATGATCTAAAAACAATATGGACACGGTAAAAAATGCATATTGGTTTGCCCCTTATAATCTGGAGAATCCCAGTGCCCGTTACCGGGGATGGCATGTTTCGCAGCACCTGAGTATCCATTACGGGCTCAAAGTTCATTTTGTGGTACCGCAAAGGAATATAACTGGTTTACTTCAGTTTTTTAATGTCTATTTTTTAGCCATCCTTGATCAACGTAACTCTTCACGTATCGTTATCCAAAAAGTATGCAGTAATCGTTGGTATGCACGTATGTTACGGGTACTGGTAGCCTTGCGCAGTGAAGATTGCCATTACGATCTGGATGATGCAGAGTATTTGCGGCATCCGCCTGGTAACCTGCAGTACTTTCTCCGTAAATGTGGGTTCGTTACAGTAGGTAGCCCCGGGCTGGCGGATTATTGTCGTCATTTCAACGGAAATACACACCTCATTACTTCACCGCTGCGGGAACATGGCTTCCGCAAAAAGAAACGTTCCCAAAGGTTGCACCTGGGTTGGGTGGGTGATTGGGGAGCGGGGCACCCCGAGGCTGAAGCCTACTCACACCGTAACAGCATGTTCACCTATCTTTTTCCACAGTTGCTCAAGCTGCAAAAACCGGTAAAACTAAGCTTGCTGGGCGTACACCGCGAAGAAGACAGGCAGGAAGTGTTGCGATACTTCCGTCAGTATCCACATATTGAGCTTCACATACCTCTGAACCGGCAGTGGCAGGATGATGATTGGGTATACCGCCAGATCTCCGACTTTGACGTTGGTCTTTCTATTCTCAATAACCACCTCTTTAATCACTGTAAGTCAGCGTTTAAGCTTAAGCAGTACCTTTCGGTGGGTGTACCTGTTATAGCCAGTGCGGTGGGTGAGAATAAGCGCTTTGTGAAACATAGGTATAACGGTTTTCTGTGTCATAAATCCAGCGATATATTGATGGCACTGGAAGCTTTCGCTTCCATGAGCCAGGTGGATTATAAACGTATGTGTGAAGCTACATGTGTGGACCATGAAAAGTACTCAACCGATACTTTTTGCAGAAAATTATTAGAAGTATGGACTATGCGGGCTGGGTTACCTTCAGGTGTTACTATTGTTTCACAAACTCCAGGTTATCAGGATTAATAAGTTGTATGGCAGGAAGTTATGGGGAAATTTCTGAAGGTTTTGGCTATGGCTGAGACAAAATGGGCAACAGCCCTTGTATATGCTAGGAAAGGTTTTGTATCAGGTTGATGAATATCTCCTTTCCCGCCCTAGGTTTAATACTATTATAGCATCTTTCCATTTTCCATATTTTAAAATACGGACTGAAAAGTTCACGGTATTCCTCTACGCCTCCTCCGTAGGGTGGTCCCTGTTCGGTAAGCGGAAAATCAAATAAAACTCCTACCAGGTGGCCACCCTCTTTAAGGATATCCTTCATTTTTTGTACGTATCGTGGGCGCCATTCCGGGGGGAGGGCACAAAAGAAGGTTTGCTCCACCACCAGGTCAAACTGCCTGTTGAGGGCAAAAAAATCACCATGAATGAGTTGTTCCTCCGGAAAGGAAGGACAGCGTTCCCGGATCTTTTGCAAAGGTTCCGCGGCAATATCAGCTACCCAAACGTTTTTAAAGCCGTTATGCCATAGCCACTCCGCCTCGTGGGAAGTGCCGGCACCAGGAATGAGTATAGCCTGGGTTTTATCGTGCAGGCCTTGAAAGTACGCGGTAAGGGGAGGAGAGGTAGTGCCCATATCCCAGGGAGTATTTCCCTTATCGTAATGTTCTGCCCAGTATTTTTCGTTGGTACTATTCATTTTCCTGTAAATTCTAAACCCTAAACCTTCAACATGGAACGTTCAATTGGGAACTTTTTAACTTTGAGCCTGCAACTTTAACAACTCTCTAACAAGGCACAAACCTAATATTTGTCTTCTTTGCACCACACCTACTAAAATTATTCTGATGAAATATATCCTGTTTACCCTCATTACCGCCCTGGGCGTAAGTACGCATTCCTTTGGGCAGAACTTCCAGGGAATTGCCACCTATCAAACCGCTACCAGCCTGGATATGAAGTTGGACTCCACCAGCATGACCCCGGAACAGCAGCAAATGATCATGCAGATGCTCAAAAAGCAAATGCAAAAGGAATTCGAGCTGTCTTTCAACAAGACGGAATCGGTGTATAAAGAAGTAGAACAGCTGGACAAGCAACCGGGTATGGGTTTTATGAGTATGCTTTCCGGGGTGGAAGGCGTATTGTATAAGAACCTGCAAAGCGGGCTCAGCAGCCGTCAAACCGAATTTTTCAGTAAGCTTTTCCTCGTGCGGGATACCCTGGAGAAGAAAGACTGGAAACTAGGTAAGGAGACTAAACAGATTGGTTCCTATACCTGCTATAAGGCAACGGTGATACAGCCGGTAACCAGCAAGATCTTCTCCGGTGAAGAAAACGAGGATGGATCCCACACCAAAGAAGTGGTGGACACCGTGGAAATGGTAGCCTGGTATACCCCACAGATACCGGTAAGTCATGGCCCCGCCAGTTTTTGGGGTTTGCCGGGCCTGATCATGGAAGTACAGGATGGCAAAACGGCAATGCTCTGTAGCAAAGTGGTGCTGAACCCTAAGAAAGAACTGAAAATTGAAGAGCCTACCGAAGGAGAAGAGGTTACCCGTGAGGAATTTGAAAAGATTGCGGACGATAAGATCAAGGAGATGGAAAGGATGTATGGTGGTGGTCGGAGTGGCCGGGGCGGAGGCTCCATGAAAATTCAGATAACCCGTTAATTTACTTCTCCTCAACTCAACCGGATGCAACAAACTTTCCTGAAATTTTTCCTGATCACTCTCTGTTCGGGTATCGGCCTGAGCAGCGTGGCTCAGACTATTACCGTAGAGGGCACCGTTCGTGATACGGCCAATACTCCCCTGGAGATGGCGAATGTGATTGCCCTAAGTGCAGCAGACAGTTCTATGCTGGGCTATGCCTTTTCCGGCAATAATGGTCGTTACCGGTTAAAACTGGAAGACTCCCAGGCTTTTATCCTCAGGGTAAGTTACCTGGGTTTTCAGTCAACGGATGTGATGGTAAACCCCTCAGCGGGAGAGGAAAAGCTCATACGTGATATCCAATTGCGGGAACAGAAGAATGCCCTGGGTGCTGTGGAAGTGGTGGAAGAAATGCCCATCGTGATCACGGGTGATACTATCAGCTATAAGGCAGATGCCTTTACAGACGGGCAGGAGCGCAAGCTGGATGAGGTGCTGGAAAAACTGCCTGGTTTTGAAGTGGATGAGGACGGGCAGGTGAAAGTGGAAGGGAAGACCGTGGAAAAGGTAATGGTGGAAGGGAAGGACTTTTTTGATGGTGACACCAAGCTGGCCACAAAGAACATACCGGCCAATGCGGTGGATAAAGTACAGGTGCTCCGTAATTACAATGACGTAGGCCCTATGCAAGGGGTGGATACGGATGATCGTATTGCTCTGAATATCAAGCTGAAGGATGGTAAAAAGAACATGACCTTCGGGGATATTACCGCAGAGGGCGGGCTGGATGAGCGCTACCTGGTGCACCCCAATGTGTTCTATTATACACCCAAGGCCAGCCTCAATTTTATAGGAGATATCAATAACTTAGGGGAGCCGGCCTTTACCTTCCAGGATTATTTCCGCTTTGGCGGTGGCTTTCGCGGACTGGGCGGACGGGTAGGTTCTAACCTGCGCATTGCCAATGACGATTTGGGGTTTGCTATGGTGGCTAATAACCGTGCCAACGAGCTTACCTCCAAACTGGGAGCCCTTAATTTCAGTTATAATCCAACCAAGGCCTGGACCTTTTCCGGTTTTGCCATTGGTGCCCAGACGTTAACCCTCTCTAATTCGCAAACTATGCGTACGTATTTGCGTGGTGACCAAGCAGAAGCTGCGGAGATACTGACTACCAATTCCACCCAGCAAAATAATTCGGGGATGTTCAAGTTATCCACCAAATATGCCCCTAATGCGGCCTTGCACCTGGGTTACGACATACTGGCCAAAGTGTCTGAAGCGGACGATGATAATGACCAGTTCTCCGATTTCGGGGTGGCTTCCAATACTCTTAATACCTATAACCGCCAGATGCCCCGTTCCGTAAACCAGAACTTAGAGTTGTTCTACGAGTGGAACCCCAGGAACATTATCTCACTGGAAGCACAGCATTTGTATAAAGAGCAGGATCCTTTTATGCTCATTACTTCAGAGCAGGTATTGTTTCCCACTTATCTACCTCTTGCCGATGGTGTGGATGCCTTTGTTATTGGTCAGAATAAGCTGATTACCACCAATAAAACCGATGCCACTTTAAACCACTACTACATTTTTAATAAGACCAATCATATTAACTTCACGGTAGGTGGCAGCCATACCTGGCAGAGCTTTACCTCTGCGCTAGACCAGCGGGATGGGAATGAGGTGATCCGCACTTTTGACCAGCCGGAATACGGAAAGAATGATGTGGAATTCTGGCTTACGGATGCCTTTACTTCGGTGCATTATAAATGGAAGAAAGGAAAATTCACCACCAGCCCCGGCTTAAATCTGCATTTTTATAACATCCGCGATGAGCAGGAGGGCACTGCCAACCAACGAGATTATACGTTCCTGTTACCGGATTTCTTTGCCCGTTACGACTTCCGGAAATCACAATCGCTTACTTTCGACTATGCGATGGAAGTGGGTTTTACGGACATTAACAATGCGATAGGCGGAACCATCGTCAATACCTATAACAGCTTGTTTACCGGTAACCGTTTCCTGGACAACAGTCTGAACCATAACTTCACCTTGCGCTACTTCCACTTCAATATGTTTGATTTTACCAACGTAGTTGCGGGAGCTACCTACAACCGCAGGGCAGATGATATCACCAACGGGGTGGTGTACCAGGGGCTGGACCGCATAGCACAACCGATTAACAGCGGTAACATTAATGATGTAGCCAGCGTTTTCGGGGCTTACAGTAAAAAATTCAGCAAGTGGAGCGCCCAGTTCCGTACGGCCCTTTCCTTTACCAACACCAACAACCGCATTGGTAGTGATGCCAACCAGAACCAGTCGTTCATCCAGAACTATACGCTCATCCTAGAGACTAATTTCAAGAAGATCCCCAATTTTGAGCTGCGCTATAATTTTGTGAGCAACCGTTATTCCGGTTCAGGTGTGGAGAACACCTTCAATACCCATTCGCCCACCCTGGAAATGGATGCTGTGTTCCTGAAGCATTTTACTTTTACGGCTGACTATACGTATAACGATTATCGCAATGCGAACGGTACTACGGCCAGCACCTATGATTTTCTGAATGCCAGCCTGTATTTCCGCAAGGGTAAGAGTCCCTGGGAATTGGCTCTGAAAGCCCGTAACTTGCTGAACACAAATATTATTCGCCAGGATGGTTTTTCAGATTTCCTGATCAGTACTACCCAGTTTTATGTGCTGCCAAGGTATTTAACGGTGGGGGTGAAGTATGATCTGTGATGACCATCTTTCCATCTCGGTTTGAAGGATGTACTTTCCTATACCATTGTTTTTTCAAGCATTTCTTCTTCTCCGGTTCCGTGCTTGGCACTCCTTTTTACGGCTGTATTGGATATCATATCATGCCAGCCTTCCTTGCCAAAAAATGAAAATGCTTCAAAGGGAATAAAACGGCAAATGGTGCGTATAAATATGGATCTCAATTTAGTACCGGTATAACGGACGGTGGCATTGTTGTGTAATTTCCCGATAGTCTGTTGAAAGAGAAGCTCCAGGATGAAATAGTAGCCCAATATATTAAGGGTGAAAAACCAGCCCGGGCTGGAGTTTAAAAACGGTATGTCCTCAAATATAAAACCGTCTGCCAATATCCGGATATTGGTAAAGCCAAAGGTTAAAATAACCGCGGAATCAATTATCCAATTCAAGAGTCGTGCTCCTTTTTTTACATTTTCTCCCTCATGGTATGACTTCACTTTACTGGTTCTTAAAAAATGAATGAAGATCATGGCCAGCAGGGCCAGGCTGATCAGTTTATAAATATACAGGTACCAGCGGGCGTTTTCATGAAGCAGGAAGAAGGAGTATTTGGAGCTTAATGAAGAGGCTATAAACCAGAAAATACTCCCGGCCACAAAAAAATAGATCGGAAACTTAAAAACAGGGAGCAGTTCAATGGTTTTGCTCCGCACGAGTTTAAAGATCCCGATGAAGGTTAAAACGTGGGCTAAAATCCTAAATAGCCGCATGAGTGTATTTGAGAATTCAAAAACATCGGGAAACTCTCCGTATCGTATCCAGTAAGGGATACTAAGGTAGCTCACCCCAAAGAATACTTCAATGACGGTGTAGAGTATAAGGAGTATTACAATGGGCTTTTCTAAATGCATTTTTCGGATAATTTTTTGCAGTGCTCTTCATCGAGCACCTGGATTTGACCGGGAAAGATATAGATTTTGAGGCGAGCTTTGGGACCTTGATCCTTAGCAGGGCCTGTTAAAAGCTTTGTAAACATGTAAACTGTGATTACCATGGCAACAGGCTGAACCCGGAAACCCTAAATTGCCATTCCAAATTTAAGCTCATGAAAAAACTTTTCTTGCTCTTCTCCCTGGTTTCCCTGCAAAGCTTAGCCCAGGAAGCTGAACCCTCCGTTCAAAGCACACCTTTACTGATAGGGGAAACACTGGAATTCTCGTCAGAAGTATTGGGCGAGAAACGCATTCTCCATGTATACCTGCCCCACGAATACTCCCAGGATTCGGTGTATCCGGTGATCTACTTGCTGGACGGTTCGCTGGATGAGGATATGATCCACATCAGTGGATTGGTACAATTCCATTCCTTCAGCTGGATCCATAACCTGCCTCCTTCCATTGTGGTAGGCATTGCCAACGTGGACCGGGAGCGGGATATGACTTTCCCCACCACCGTAGCGGAGGATCAGGAGAAACTCCCAACCAACGGGCGTTCTGCAGACTTTATCCGTTTCCTGGAAGAGGAAGTGCAAGCCCTGGTGGAAAACCGCTATTCCCTTCAGGAAGGGGAACGGACGCTCATCGGGCAATCTTTGGGTGGTTTGGTAAGCACGGAAATCCTTTTCAAAAAGCCGGAAATGTTTGATCATTACATCATTATCAGCCCCAGTTTGTGGTGGGATGCCGGTTCTTTACTGGATACAGAACCGGAAACGGGATCCTCACCCAAGTCCGTATACATTGGGGTAGGTAAGGAAGGTAAGGTGATGGAGGAAGGTGCCGCATCCCTGCACAGAAAACTAGAGGGGAAATACGGGGATCCCGTACGTTTATATTTTGAGTATTTCCCCAATCGTGATCATGCGGATGCACTGCACGAAGCGGTGTCGGACGCTTTTGAGAAAATTTATACAAAATGAATTGTTCACACTGAGCGGAGTCGAAGTGCGGCCATACTTAATACAATCATCCTTCGACTCCGCTCAGGATGACAATATTGTAAATTGATCAATTACCGGGCTCGGAATCCGGTTCAATATGGATATGCACATCCTGTACCTGCGATACACTTTCCAGGATGTGATCCTTTACGCGGTGGGCTATAATATGGCCTTCACGTACCGTGAGCAGGGCATCCACCCAAACGTGCAGGTCAATATGGTAGACGGTTCCCATTTTGCGTGTACGCAATTGTTGGATACGTCTTACGCCATCTACTTCAGAAGCATAACTTTTGATCTGATCGTGCAGTTCCGGATCCATTTCTTCGTCCAGCAACTCACCAATGGCCGGGCGGGCAATACCATAAGCATTGTAGATGATGAAGGCTCCGGCTAACAAGGCGGCATAATCATCTGCTACTTCAAAACCTTCTCCACCGATGAGCGCAATGCTGATACCTACAAAGGCCGCTGCGGAGGTAATGGCATCACTACGATGGTGAAAGGCATCCGCTTTTACCGCCCCGCTGTTGATCTCCGCTCCCGTTCTGATCACGTAGCGGTACAATAGTTCTTTGGTGAGAATCACCAATACCAGGATCACCAGTGTAAACGGGGCCGGTGTTTTGTGCGGTCTTTGGATATGAAATATACTGTCTCGTATAATAATTCCCGCTGCTACCATAAGCGCCACGGAAATACCAATGGCCACCAGTGCTTCGGCTTTACCGTGGCCGTAGGGGTGATTCTCATCTGGCGGCTTGGCAGACCATTTCAGGCCCATCCACAACATGGCACTGGTAAATACATCGGCAGCTGACTCAATAGCATCTGCAATAAGGGCATAGGAGTTGCCGAAAATGCCTCCCAAAGCCTTGATCAGGGCCAGTAAGGCGCTGGCAATAATACCCACCAAAGTGGTCTTTAATCCTTTCGTGCTTCCAGAGTTTTGCGTCACACCAATTGATTCATTCGCAGTATACGGCCGAAAGGTACATATACCGCGGGATTCAAGGTTTACCGGTTTCCATCCGGTCAGATTAATTCAATGCCTTTTTTCCCCAGGTAAGCTCCGGCTGCTACCAAGGAGCAGGAGATGAGCACCCCAAGGCTGACAGCGGCTAATGCCCTGCCGGGTTTTAAGCGAAAAATATAGGCGGCAATGGTACCCATGTAAGCCCCGGTAACGGGTAGTGGTATCATTACAAAGATCATAAGGCCCCAAAAGCCATACTTTTTCACTTTGTGGCCCAGTAATTTTTTAGACCTGCGGGCCAGTTTAAGGCTGTGTTTGCGATAGAGGTGAAAACGCCAGAGATTCTTATTGAACCGGTTCAGTAAAAAAATGAAAATGGGAAATACCAGGAGGTTAGCTATCAGCCCTACCGAAAAGGCCAGTAATGGGTGTACGCCTTGTATAATACCAAAGGGAATGCCCACGCGCGCCTCCCCGAAAGGGGAAATGCTGATGAGGAAAGTATGTATAAGTTCTATAATCATATAAGAGGGCGGCAAAAGTAATTCTTAAATCCAATCGGTGTAACCCGATTGTCTGGTTTTAACGCTTGGAAAGGAAATATGTTGAAAGAAGATGATTTTATGAGAAGGTTTGTACAATCATCGGACTATACCCGAAAATTCAGGTGATCATACCGCTTCATCAATCCAGGGGGAATTTTTACTATGCCGGCAAAGGACTTTAAAGTTGATTCACGCGATAAAATTGTCTAATCTAAGCTCTTTACAGAGGGATCAATTTACGAATACACGGCAGCGTTTTGCTCAATTATATAACACTATTTTTTCATCCATACAGGCAATGCATTGGCTATTAATAAACATTACTGTAATTTATTTTAAACAACTAAAAGTCAATGCTTTGATTCGTTTTCCGTGTGAGATTGGAACTTATTTTTTTCTATGTTTGACCGTTTTTTGAAATAACTCTTAACATTTAAATTCTACTCTTTATGAAAAAAATGAAGTATTTATTTTTTGCAGCTACCTTGTTTGTTGTGGCGGCTACATCCTGTTCTAAGGATAACCATTCCAGGCTGGAAAAGCCAACGGTAGAAAAAACTGAAAAAGCCTTAGGCCGCGATGTGATCACCTTTCTGAATTCGTATTACAGCCAGAGCTACCAGTTTGGTCAGTCGGTCATCACCAAAGAGAACAATATGACCTATTCTGTAACGGAGGTTAAAGTAGGTACAGACGCCCGCGGATATGTAGCGGTGGATGATGCCTCAGGAGCCTTCCTGTATTTTGTGGATGTAGACCGTCAGAATTACGTTATGACCACGGTGGAGATTGGTTCCAACCAAACCACGCAATATCAGAACATTGATAGGAACCCCAATTATAAGTCAACCCATGAGTTTGATTTTATTTATGTAGTAAACGATGCTAATCAAAGCAGTATCTCTGGAAGAAGGTTCTGGGGTTGGTCTGATTGGGAGGCTAATGGCCCTTGTATAAACGGGCAGGAGCCAAGCCACCGTACACATTACGTGTTTTGGATGGAAAATTATCATGATTACGGTTTTCAACCCTGTTAAGGGTCTGAAATAACAAAGTATTTATACTATACTGCCCCCTGAAGTTTTTAATTTCAGGGGGTATTTTATTTGGAATGCTCTGAAGGGCATATTTCTAAAAATCCTTTAGCTTAAGCTTTCTCAAAAAGGGCCACACTTTCAATGTGTGCAGTATGCGGAAACTGATCCACGAGGCTGTACTTTTTGAGTTGATAGCCTTGCTCCTGCAGCGTTACCATGTCCCGCGCCTGGGTGGCAGGGTTACACGAAATATACACCATACGTTCTGCATCCAGTCGTATTACTTTGCGCAGGGTTTTGGGCGCTATACCGGCCCGGGGCGGATCCATGATAAGGGTACCGATCTTGCCGGTATAGTGTGGGTTTTCCAAAAGGAACTTACCCACATCATTGGCGTAAAAATCCAGGTTATCCAAACCGTTTAGTGCTGCAGTAGATCGGGCATCTTCCACCGCTTCGGGTACTATTTCCACCCCAATGATGGTCTTATCCTGAGAACGTTGGGCCAACAGCTGGGTAATGGTGCCCGTACCGGAAAAAAGGTCCAGCACCACTGGTTTTTCACCCAGGTCTTTTTCAAAAACATAATCCAGGGCTTTGGTATACAGTCGCTCAGCGCTTTGTGGATTGGTCTGGAAAAAGCTTTCCGGGCTGATACGGAATTTGAGGCCACAGATGCTTTCGATGAGCTCCGGTTTACCCAACAGTATTTCGCGGGTCCCATCCGTGGTGTTGGGGCGGTCTCCCGGGTCATCGTTCACCGTATGCAGCAATCCGGCCAGGCGGTTGCCCAGGATGTTTTGCATCAAAGCCGTAAAACCAGCCTTGTCAAAACGCTTCACTTCACTACCCGAAGTGGTGAGGTTTACCAGCAAAGTATCGTCCCGAAAGGACTTTTTTACCGTAAGAAAACGGCAGAAACCACTGTGCTTTTTGGCGTGCCATCCACTGTGGCCTGCCTCGCTGAAAAAGCGCTGTATGTCTGGCATACGGTCTTCCAGTTGCTTATCAAAAAGCCCGGAATCCTTTTGCATGGGTTCTACGGAGAGCCATTGCCCGCGTTTCTTGAATCCCAACGCAAAGCCTTCGTATTCCTCATCTTTTTCACGATCATAGACCACCGCAGAAAAGGAATATTCCATCTTGTTGCGATAGTGGTACAAAGCCGGTGACGAAATGAATTCATCCAGCTTATCTTCTGCATCCGCTATTTTACCGATACGCCTGAACAGCTCAATGGTGGTTTTGCGTTTGTAGCGGTGTTGCTCGTCTATAGGCAGAGTGATATACGGTGCGCCCGGAATAGGGTGGAAGGGGTTTTCCGTTTCCACCGCGCTTTTCTCCAATACCTTCAGCAATTTGGATTCTGCGTACGAGCTTTTCGCCTTCGTAATCTTCACCAAAACTCTTTGTCCGGGAATGGTATTAGGTACAAAAACTACAAATTGCCCTTTTTCGGTCTGGATTTTCGCAATACCTTTACCCTCAAAGGCGAGGTCATCTATGGTGAGTTCAACCCTCTGGTAGCGATGGAATAAGCGTTGCTGCGACATAGCCGGCAAAGGTACATGATTTGCCCACCGAACAAACCGCCTCCCGTCTTTTTATAGTAATAGAGAATGTCGGTTTAAAACACATAAAAGATCACGATATGTCAGTACTGGAAGAAACCCTTACCTCAGAACAAGCCATGCAACTGGAAGATCGCTACGGAGCGCATAATTACCACCCGCTACCCGTGGTGCTGGACCGTGGTGAAGGTGTTTACGTATGGGATGTGGAAGGAAAAAAGTACTACGATTTCCTTTCGGCCTATTCAGCGGTAAACCAGGGGCATTGCCACCCGCGCATTGTAGGAGCGTTAAAGGATCAGGCTGAAAAGCTTACGCTTACCAGCCGTGCTTTTTATAATTCCCGCCTGGGTGAGTACGAGAAATACGCTTCGGAATATTTCGGTTATGAGCAGTTATTACCCATGAATACCGGTGCTGAAGCCGTGGAAACGGCTATCAAGATATGCCGTAAATGGGCCTACGAAAAACGTGGTATTCCGGAGAATGAAGCGGTGATCATTGTAGCGGAAAACAACTTCCACGGGCGTACCACTACGGTGATCTCCTTCAGTAATGATCCTGATGCCCGTAAGCATTTTGGTCCGTATACACCCGGCTTTATAAAGATACCCTACAATGATGTATCTGCTTTGGAAAAGGTGCTGAACGAGAATAAGAATGTAGCCGGTTTCCTGGTGGAGCCTATACAGGGTGAGGCCGGAGTAATGGTGCCGAATGAGGGCTACCTGAAGACATGCTTCAACCTCTGTAAAGAGCATAAGGCCCTATTTATTGCAGACGAGATTCAAACCGGTATTGCCCGCACGGGTAAACTCCTGGCCTGTGATTATGAAGGCGTAAAGCCCGATATGGTAACCCTGGGCAAAGCACTGAGTGGAGGCGCTTATCCCGTTTCAGCAGTACTGGCCGATAAGCATATCATGGAAGTGATCAAACCCGGACAACACGGTTCCACCTTTGGAGGTAACCCGCTGGCAGCCGTGGTAGCCATGGCCGCGCTGGAGGTGATCAAAGATGAAAAACTGGCGGAGAACGCCTACCGCCTCGGTGAGATCTTCCGTAGCGAGATGCAGAAATTCATTGAAGGCAACGATCTTATCAAGCTGGTGCGCGGTAAAGGTCTGCTCAACGCTATTGTGATCAACGACAGTGAGGATAGCTCCACCGCCTGGGATATTTGCGTAAAGCTGAAAGACAATGGCTTGCTGGCTAAGCCTACCCACGGAAACATCATTCGTTTTGCCCCGCCTTTGGTGATGACGGAAGAGCAGTTACACGATTGTATTGCTATTATCAAAAGAACGATAGAGGAGTTTGGGAGGTAGTTTCGCGCGAAGGATTCGCGCGGGAGCGGGCAAAGCTTAACTCGTAATTTCGTTTGGTGTATGGGCTGAACTCAAGATCAAGCCTATATTATTTAAGATACTTATGGAATTTAAGCCTTGGTATAGATTATTGGATTATTGGTGCCACAAAAAAGGGCGTTATGGTTTAACAATCCCTTTTATGGTTGGAGCAATTAAAGCTAAGGATATTGAAGAAATATTTAATGAAATTAGGTTTGGAGACGATCAACGCCCGTATCCCGTAGTACTTAATTTTTGTGAAGAAATAGATGAATATGTTTTATCGATGCCCTCGGCACCTAAAAAATACTTTGACGACTGTAAAGCCTTTGAACGACTTTGCATAGATGATGATAAATTGGAGAACTTAGATACGTTCGAGCAGTTGTTAGTGTTTATGAATGCTAAGTATGATAAATATATAAAGGCTGGTACTTATTCCAAGGATAACAATGGTAGCTGGAATGGCTTTTCTCCCACAGATATAAGTGATATAGCGAAAGCTGATAGATCCAAATTATAGTTCACCCTATGCTCCCGCGCGAATCTTTCGCGCGAATCTGGCCCACTGACTTACTTCAAGATCAACAAATCCTCCAGTAAATCTTTCTCTCCGGAATAATCTCTCGCACTGCTGTAGAGGTAATCTTCCGGATTTTCGACAAGGCCCGCTTTAACCGGGTTATTATGTAAGTAATCTATTTTCTGAGCGGTAACCTTTAGGCTCCATAACTCAATAGGATGATTATCGTGTTGCCAGAATTGGAATTGTTGAACATTGGAACTTCTTTTCGCTTCTGTAGCAAACCGGTTCAGAAGGAATTCTCTGCGGTTTTCCAATGGATTTTCATGGATGCCTTTTACCAGGGCCTTGCTTGTAAATCGTTTAAAATCGCCCAGTAATAGCTCCGGCCTTTGATCTTTTACGCTACGGAAGATCAAGTGGATATGATTGTTCATGATGACCCAGGCTGAAATCTCCATGCCTTTTTCCTTCTGACAAAAACGTAAGCTATCTAGTAAGATGTTTTTGTATTCCGCTTGCGTAAAAACATCCAACCAACCCACTACCGCAAAACTTACAAAGTACAATCCTTCCGGATTATGGAATTTATAATTCCGGCTCATACTGGAAAGATAATCAGAAGAGATAAATAAAATTAAATAGCCGTTAATAGCCCGTGATGTAATCGGAGTTTTCAGTTTGAGAGGTTAATGATGGCCGCGCGAAAGATTCGCGCGATAGCCATGAGTAGGACGAGGAGTTGGAAGGTAGGTAAAAGTCGCGCGATATAATCACGGGGGCTTTAAGTTTGACAGATAATGGTGGCGCGATGTGATCGAACGAAAGTTTTGTGATAGTTGTGCGTCAGCCATGGCTCTGATCAGGGACCCGGTTGGTACTTTGGTACTTTATAGGGGGTGTTGCAGCAGACACTGTCAATTGTCGTATTTCACCCTCCGTACTATGCCGGCTTTGTACTTATTTTGAGCAATAGAACTTCTAAAGAAATACCATGTCATTTCAAGCCTATCTGGATAATATTGAAAGCAAGACCGGCAAGAGTCCGTCCGATTTTAAGGAGCTGGCCGAACAAAAGGGATTTACCGAGAACGGGAAGATCAGGAAAGATGTAAAAGCCACCCAGATCACCGATTGGCTGAAGGCGGAATTTGAATTGGGACACGGTCATGCCATGGCTATCTATGCCTTACTCAAAGGAAAAAAACCAGATTAGGATACCGGAACAAAATCAACAGCAGGCTTGCACGGGAAACGGTGAAGCTTTTTGGAAATTCTACAATACTCTTCCACAATAGTGTAAGCGGAATATTTTGGTTTGTGATCAACTTTACCTTGTAAATTAAATTAAGGTAATAATGACCCACACCTATACTATATCAGGAATGTCCTGCAATGGCTGCCGCACCCACGTGGAGGGAGCCTTGAACAAAGTACCCGGAGTCATACAGGCCACCGTTAAGCTGCAGGAGGAAGAAGCGGTAATAGAGATGGATTCTCCTATTGACCTGGAAGTTTTCCGGGAAGCCCTGCACAAAGAGGGAGGCAGGTATAACATTCATCCTTCCGGTGGGCATACACATTCTGAACATAAACATGCCAGTCATTCCCATCCGCAAAGCAAAGGGAAGGGTACGGGAAAGTTTTATTGCCCTATGCATTGCGAGGGCGATAAAACCTATGATGAACCGGGAGACTGCCCGGTATGCGGGATGGACCTGGTGGAGGAGCAAAGTCTGGCAGCCGTTTCTACCGGAGAATGGACCTGCCCTATGCACCCGGAAGTGGTGAAAGATGAGCCGGGTGACTGCCCGATCTGTGGAATGGAGCTGGTACCTAAGGAACCCGATCTTTCAGCCGAAGAGAAAACCTATGCCAAACTGCTCAGGAAATTCCGTATAGCTACAGCTTTCACTTTACCGATATTTCTCATCGCCATGAGCGAGATGGTGCCCGGCAACCCTATCTACAGGCTTATGCCCTTAAAATACTGGAACTGGGTACAATTTGCTCTATCCCTGCCGGTGGTGTTTTATGCCACCTGGATGTTTTTCCAGCGGGCGTACAGCAGCGTGCGCAGGATGAGCCCCAATATGTTTACGTTGATCGGTTTAGGTGCCGGAGTAGCCTGGTTGTTCAGCGTTTCCGGCTTATTGTTTCCCGGGGCATTTCCCGAGCAGTTTAAAACTGAAGCGGGTACCGTGCATGTGTACTTTGAAGCCGCCACGGTTATCCTCACCCTGGTACTGTTGGGCCAGTTACTGGAAGCACGTGCCCATAGTAAAACCAATTCAGCTGTAAAGGAGCTATTGAAACTGGCGCCTAATACTGCCATTAAAATGGAGGCCGGGCAGGAAGTACGGGTGGGTATAGATAAGATTGTACCGGGAGATATACTTAAAGTAAAGCCTGGCGAAAAGATCCCGGTGGATGGGGTACTGACCGAGGGAGACACCAGTGTGGATGAATCCATGATCAGTGGTGAGCCTATACCGGTGCGTAAAACTGCGGGAGATCCGGTGAGCAGCGGAACCATCAACGGCAATCAGTCTTTTTTGATGAAGGCGGAGAAGGTGGGTAGTGATACGCTATTATCGCAGATCATTCAAATGGTAAATGATGCCAGCCGCAGCCGGGCTCCTATCCAGAAGCTGGCCGATAAGGTTTCCGGTTACTTTGTGCCGATTGTAGTGCTTATTGCCCTGCTAACCTTTGGAGCCTGGGCTATTTGGGGACCTCAACCGGCATACGTATATGCCCTGGTGAATGCTATTGCCGTGTTGATTATTGCCTGCCCCTGCGCCCTGGGTTTAGCCACCCCCATGTCTGTAATGGTGGGGGTAGGTAAGGGAGCCCAGAACGGTGTGCTGGTAAAAAATGCTGAGGCCCTGGAGAAAATGGATAAGGTAACCACGCTCATAGTGGATAAGACCGGTACCCTCACGGAGGGTAAACCTACGGTTGAGAAAGTAGCATCGTTTAAGAGGGACTTTACCGATATGGAAATACTTCGGTACATGCTTTCCCTGAATATCCATAGCGAGCACCCCCTGGCGGATGCTATTGTACAATACGGTAAGGAGCAACGTATAGAAGCTTATAAAGTCCTGGACTTTAAAGCGGTTACAGGTAAAGGAGTGGAAGGCGAGGCTAACGATAGTAAGCTGGCCCTGGGAAACCCCGAGATGATGGAATATGCCGGGGCTTACTTGAGTGGGGAAATGGCACAGGAAGCCCGTACCTACCAAAAACAAGGGAAAACCGTATCATTTCTGGCTATAGAAGGAGAAGTGGCCGGGTATATAGTCATAGGAGATAAGATCAAGAAAAGTAGTGCCAGGGCCATTGAAAAGCTCCAGGAAAAAGGTGTCAAAGTGGTGATGCTGACCGGTGATAATCACGAAACAGCCCAGGCCGTGGCTCAGGAATTGAACCTGGCCGATTTTAAAGCCAATATGCTGCCCGAGGATAAGCTTAAGGAAGTGGAGAGGCTACAGCAGGAGGGAGAGCTGGTAGCCATGGCCGGTGATGGAATAAATGATGCCCCTGCCTTAGCTAAAAGTGACGTAGGTATTGCCATGGGAACCGGGACGGACGTAGCCATTGAAAGTGCCATGATAACCCTGGTAAAGGGCGATTTACAGGGTATCGTAAAAGCCAGGAACCTGGGAGATGCCGTTATGAAAAACATCCGGCAAAACCTGTTTTTTGCCCTCGCCTACAATACCCTGGGAGTACCCATTGCCGCTGGGGTGTTATTTCCTTTCTTCGGTATATTGCTGTCACCCATGATTGCAGCCCTGGCCATGAGCTTCAGTTCCGTTTCGGTTATTGGCAATGCTTTGCGGTTAAGGAGTAAGGATCTTTAAAAGGAGCTTAGCCCCGGTTACCGTACGGGAAAGTCAAAATAAGTATCCGGAAAAGGTTCCCCGTCTAGCGTAAAATGCCACCATTCAGTAGGTAAATGCAGGAAACCGTGTTTCTCCATACTTCTTTGTAATAACATGCGGTTCACGTATTGCGTTTCGGTAATGGAAGCCATGTGGGTAGGCCAGGATACCGGGCTGAAGTAATCGTAAGGCGTACCCATATCTACCTCTTTACCGTCTTCCAGGTATACAAGGGTTACATCTACCGTGCTGCCCCGGCTATGGCTGGAGCGTGCTGCGATGTAGCCTTTCTCGAAAAGCTCTGATTTCTTCACCTGAGGATAGTAGGATGATTTCATGGCAGTGTCGCTGAGGTCTTTGGCCCATTCTACAAAGTCGTTCACGGCCCGTTGAGGACGGTAGGCGTCAAATACCTTGAGTCCAAGCTTCTTTTGCGCCAGATCAGCCTGTACCGCTTTCAGGGCATTGGTAGCTTGCATACTAAGGATACACTTTCGGGATTCGTAACCGTTCACCGGGCGTCCCATAAAGTTGTTTTGGGAAGTATAACGCAACTCTACCTGTAGCGAGGGGATGTAGTCCTCCACGTATACAAATCCCTCCGGCAGCTTATGCTGCGCAGGAATAAAAGCCAGGAGGCTCCCCAGCGCCATAAAAAGCAGTTTTTTCATCGGTTCTCTTCGATGGCTTTACGGTAATTCTGCCCTAAAGTAGTTTTTTGGGTTTCATTCAGGGCTTTCCCGGCCATTTGAAAAACTTCATGCTCCTCTTCATCCAGGTGGTGATGCACCCGTTCGTGCAGCTTTTTGGCTACCGCCACCCAGTGGGGCGAACTATAATCCGTATTTTCCAGTTCTTCGATCAGTTCATCCATTTCATGATGCTCTGCAATACTGTGACGGGCTTTTTCCTGCGTCAGGTCACTATCAATAAGGGGCTTGTAAAAGTAGCGTTCTTCCGCATCCGCATGGATCTGTAATTCGTGTTTGAGTTTTTGGAAGATCTCATCCCGCCCTTCGCTGTCTCCGTGGGTTTTTACCAGGATATCTACCAGGGTACGTTGTTTTTGGTGGTCTTCACGCAGTGATTCAAAGATGTTCATAAGTGCTTGTTTTCATAAACTAACTGACATTTCTCCTCAATGTTCCGGAAAAACCAGGCAACTATTATAAAGCTGATAGGTCTATTAGATAACCCAATAAAATTAACCCAATAATTCTGCTATGAAAACGATTACTCAATGGAGGTTTTACACCTTTATTAGCCTGCTTCTTACAGGCCCCTTTTTGTACGCACAACCTTGCCTTTATAAATATGTTGGCGGAAGTGGCCATATTCAACAGGTATACGAAGCGACAGACAGTACCATCTGGGTGGCTACTACCAGGGGCGTATTTCGCATGGATGATTTGAACAGCCCGGTGGTTTACGATCCGATATTACCCAGTGCCGGCAATGCCGTGCCCGTTTTTAAACTGGTGGAAGCGGACGGTTATATGTGGGCTGCCACAGAAGAAAGCGGTATCTTCCGCTACGATGGTTTTAACTGGCTGAATTTTGCGCCCTTTAACGGCCTTCCCAGCAGTAATGTGAATGATATCACGGTGGATGGGAACGATCGTTTGTGGGTGGCCACGGATAAAGGAATAGCCATGCTGGACGCCACAGGTGTCAACTTTAACATATATACCCCCTTTTCCAATAATGATGTGTGGGCCATTGGTGCCAACGGCACGGATGTTTATGCTTCCAGCCGTTCACAAACTACCCAGATCATGTATTTTGACGGTACCGCCTGGAATTCGGTGCCGGATAATTCTACCAATATTGCTGGTCGCAGGGTTAACCAATTAAAGTTTGATACGGCAGGCACTATGTACACCCTGGCCCTTGGAGGTGTACTCTCCCAATATAAAGATGGGGTATGGAGCACCCTTCCCGGCAACGCTTTGGATTTTACTATTGATGGTACAGACCTTTATTTTCTAAGTAAAAACACGCAGAATTACCTGATCCGTAAAAGGGACACAATTACAGATACCCTACAGGCCGAAATATGTCTTTCCGGCCAGTCCTCGGGTCTGTACAGCAGCCGCGAACCCGGTTCTTTCTGGCTGGGGGGAGAAGTGGCTTATACCAATTATGTTTCAAAGACACATATTAGTAGTGCTGAGTCCTATGGTACCCTTGCGGTTAATGGAATTAAGGCGGGATTTTACAAAGGTGGAGACTTGTTCCTGAACCCGGAAGGTGAGGAGTTCAGTGATATTCGTCCCAATGTACCCGGGGGCCCAGGCTATATTTATACCTCCAATTTATGGGTTAAAGGTTCTTCGGGGGGAAACGAAAAAGTTTCCGCAGCTACCTATGCACTTCTTCGCGATTTTAACTCCGGACCGGTATCCGGTCTCTACGATTCTGATTACATCCATCGTTACGACCGTGTGTGGAAGGTAAATAAAGCACAGATTGCCGATTTCAAAGCTAATTACAATACTCCCGGTTATAGTATTCCCGAGGCAATCTTAAACTGGCCGGGCAATGGCGATGTGCTGAAAGGAGAGGCTCCCGTCCTGGCGCCCTTTGAAGACCTGAACAACAACGGTATTTATGAACCCTATATGGGCGAATATCCCTATATCAAAGGAGATGAAGCTATCTATTTTATAATCAATGATACCCGTGGGCTATCCTTACAAACGGAAAGTGTGCCTGTTGGGGTGGAGATACATTGTATGGCTTATGCCTTTGATACTACGGATGAAGCCCTGGCTAATACTATCTTCCTGGGGTACCGCATTTTCAATCGCTCCGGGACTACACTAACCAATTTCAAAACGGGCTTTTGGAGTGATTTTGACCTTGGGGCTCCATGGGATGACCGTGTAGGCTGTGATAGCCGGTTAAACCTGATGTACAGCTATAATGGGGATAGCAATGATGAAGGACCCTTGGGATTTGGAGCCTTCCCCCCGGCCTCAGGTATTCTTTTCCTTTCGGACTCATTGCGGGGCACCCTGAATTACCTTTCCTATTCGCTTAACGGACCAGATGCAATGCATGCTCCTGAGAATGCCGCAAATTTTATAAATTATATGGATCAGAAGTGGTTAGATGGATCATTATTACGTCTCGAAAACCCTTCCGGGCCCAGCAATAACCGTAATGGTGACGGTTATGATCCTATGGGCAGTTACCCCGCCACCAATTTCCATTTTAATGATAAGGACCAGTGGTTCCAGCCGGTCTACCTGGAAGGGGATATGAGAAGTTTAGGGGTGGGGTCTGAGGTTACCTTGCAGGACAATGAGAGTTATTGTTTTGAGATCGCTTTTTTACAGGCGCGTGATCAAAGCTCTCCGGATTTCATGGCATCACTGAATCTGCTTAAATCCAGGGCTGCGGACCTGCGTAGTTTTTACGCTGCAAATAATGAAGGCTGTTTGGAGAACGTAGTGTCCCTGAGGGAAGAAACAAAGTCTCCACAGGCATTTATCTATCCCAACCCAGCCCGTACGCGGCTCTTTATCCGGGAGGGTGAAGAGCTGGCCATCCAAACAGTACGGATGTTCACCATGAACGGTGTAAAGCTTAAGGATATTACCCGGGAATGGTACAGCATCGATATAGCTGAATTGCCAACCGGGGTTTACCTGGTACAACTGCAGTTTGAAGATGGAACCACCTCCGTGCAAAAAATAATGAAGGAATAGAAGAATCCCTGTTGACCCAAGAGCCCTGGTATGCGCCCGCTGCCGGGGCTTTTTTAATCCAGATTAATGCCCTTCATCACCAGCCTTTGCCACTTGGGGTGTTCTTTTAAAAAGTGAACCACAAAAGGGCAGAGGGGAACCAGTTCCAGCTTCTGCTGGTCTATTTCCTTAAGCACCAGCTCCACTATTTTGGATCCGATACCCTGACCTCCCAATGTTTTAGGGACTTCAGTATGGGTAAGATAAACCTTGTTCTGGGCCTTTATGTACTCAATGTAGGCCATTTGATCACCAGTAAGGTGCATTTCGTAACGTTTTTCCCCGGTATTATCGGAGATAGAATATTCAGCCATCAGCTTAGGATATAAAGATCTACCAGTTCACGGATACAACCGGCTCCACCGGGTGTTTCCAATACAATATCGCATTGTTCCCGCACCGCCAGCGCTGCATCAGAAGGGCAAGCGGCCAGTCCGGCTTTTTCAAGAACAGGCAGGTCGGTGAGGTCGTCACCGATGTAAGCGATCTCTTCAATGCTTAAACCCAGTTTTTTAAGCCAGCCTTCCAGTACTTCAATTTTAGGATCCTGACCTACATAAACATGAGGTACACCCAGCATTTCAGCCCGCTTTTCCACCAGGCCGGTACTTATCCCCGCACTGATAATGCCGGTTTGAAAGCCTGCTTTCATCAGGGTTTTGATGCCCAGGCCATCCTTGGCGTTAAAGCGTTTGATCTCATCCCCGTTTTTAGTGAAGTACATACCTCCGTCCGTAAGAACTCCGTCACAGTCCATCACCAGCATTTTAATGTGGCTGATACGTTCCGGAAGGTCATCGGCCACCACTTCTTCGTAGATCAGCTGATCTATGGTGATTTCCAGGTCTTCGGCCAGCGATACCACGTACTCCAGGTCGGGATTTTCCGGGTAAGTCTCTATGGCACCCAGCTCCCTGAGCTTTTGCAGGTTGGGGATGAGCTTATGCATGGAGTGCTTTTCGGATGTTCATAGCTTTGGTGAGTATGCCTTCCAGTTTATCCAACTGCAACATGGTATGAGGATCGCTTTTCGCAGATTTAGGATCAGGATGGGTTTCAATAAAAAAACCATCGGCACCGGTAGCCATAGCGGATAAGGCTATGGTCTCTATCAGGCTGGGATCTCCACCGGTAACGCCTTCTGTTTTATTAGGCTTTTGTACCGAGTGGGTGCAATCCATGATCACGGGAACGCCCAGCTGCTTTAAACGGTGAATGGCCGTAGCGTCTACAATAAGATCGGAGTAGCCGAAGGACACCCCGCGCTCGCACACCCAAACGTTATTGTTTCCGGTGGACTGTACTTTCTCCACCGGGAATTTCATGGCTTCCGGGGAAAGGAATTGTCCTTTTTTGATATTCACACCCTTGCCGGTTTCTCCGGCTGCCAGCAGCAATTCCGTCTGGCGACACAGGAAAGCGGGTATCTGGATATGATCTACGTATTTCGCTACCGTAGCCGGCTCATGACTTTCGTGTACATCGGTAATGGTTTCTACGCCCAGCTCTTTACCCACAGCTTGCAGTATTTCCAGCGCTTTTTCATCGCCAATACCGGTGAAGCTGTCCAGGCGGGAGCGGTTGGCCTTGCGGTAACTACCTTTAAAAATGTAGCGGATGTCCAGCTTGTCGCAGATCTCCTTTACCCTGCGGGCTATTTCAAAAGGAGTAGTATCGTTTTCAATGGCGCAGGGGCCGGCTATAAGTGTGAATTTTTCCATAGGATTTACGAAGCTCTGAAATTTAAGATTACGGGCAGCTTAATTATTCGGTCCGCGCCCGGTGCCCCAGGTAACCGCTGTGGTGGCGTTTGGCGTACTCTTCCTTGCTGAAGCCGATCTTTTCCATCAGCATTACTACTAATACATCACCCACCACGGTCATCACCGTAGTGGAGGTAGTAGGGGTCAACCCCAGGGGGCACACCTCTTTGGGGTTACCGGTGTTCAATACCACATCGCTGAAACCGGCCAGCTCCCCATCCGGGTTTCCGGTAAGCCCGATGATCTTAATACCGGGGCGCAGCTTTTTCACCAGGTGTTCCATCTCGATGATCTCGCGGGTTTTACCGGAGTTGGAGATCAGGAACATCACATCGTTGGACTGTACTACCCCCAGGTCGCCATGTTGGGCTTCAGCCGGGTGCAGGAAAATAGCAGGAGTGCCGGTACTGCTCAGGGTAGTGGCAATATTCACGCCTATTTGCCCGGCTTTTCCCATACCGCTCACTACCACTTTGCCATTTTTCTGATGGACTTGTTGGTAGATAAGGTCAATAGCATCCTGTATGATACCGTCAATAGGTATGTTACGGATGGCCTGTATCTCCTGTTCAATAATATTTTGAATGCGGGATGTTACCATAGGTGTGTCTTTGCCCGGCAAAAATAAGGGGAATCTTTGGAAAGCGATCAGCTCAGGAGGATGCCGTCTGCCATTGTCAGCTGTCGGTCGCCCAGCTCTGCCAGCTCTTTGTTGTGGGTAATCACAATAAAAGTGCTTTTGAACTCGTCCCTGAGTTGAAAGAAGAGGCGGTGCATCTCTTCGGCATTTTTGGAATCCAGGTTCCCGGTAGGCTCATCGGCCAGAATCATATCCGGGTTGTTGATGAGGGCACGGGCTACGGCTACTCTTTGCTGTTCTCCCCCGGACATTTGCGAAGGCTTGTGGTCCATACGTTCGGAAAGACCCAGGAAGTCCAGCAATTCAGCGGCCCGTTTCTCGGTTTCACTTTTTTTCTTTTTACCGATGTAGGCCGGGATGCAAACGTTTTCCAGGGCGGTAAATTCCGGCAAAAGGTGGTGGAACTGGAAGATAAAGCCAATATGCTCGTTGCGGAACTGTGCCAGTTTTTTGGCATTGCGCTGCAAGATATTCTCACCCTGGTACGTGAGGGTTCCTTTATCCGGGTTTTCAAGGGTACCCAGTATTTGCAAAAAAGTGGTCTTTCCTGCTCCCGAGGCTCCTACAATGGTAACGATCTCTGCGGCCTGTGCCTCAAAGTCCACACCTTTAAGCACCTGCAGATCGCCATAGTGTTTTTCAATACCCTGTGCCCGGATCATTGCCTGAAACCTTTACGAAGTGAATTATAATCGAGAAAGTAGGTCAGGCGGAGGGAAATATTGTTTTGCATAGGCGAATTTACCACAGTATTGAGGTTTTCCAAATAATTATACTGAATTGCGGTTTGCGAACCGGCAATAACGTTGCGGTACAGCAGCACCATTTCACTGCCCGGGGCGTACCACCAGGATAGTTTCAGGTCCAGGTTGAACGTATTGAAGTTGATATCGTTCGCTACCCTTGCATCATGGCCCTGCAGGCTGCCGTCATCCTTCAGGCTGAAAAAATTCTCGTAATCAATACCGGTCCAGAAATGACGCAGCGCCATACTGAGCGAAAGGCGAGGGGTGAAAACGTATTTGGCATCTACAGCATTGGTAATGGAACGGATATCACGTTGCCCGAAATAGATGGCATCTCCGCTGCCTGAGGCATAGCCCCGGTCGTTATTCAGCTGTTCCAGTCGTATGGTTCCCAGGGCAAAGAAATGATCACCCAAACGCAGACGTGGTTCCAGTAAAAGCTCATAAGCATCCAGGCCAAATTCATCCTGGTGGGTGTAGGTGGCTGTGGCATCCAGGGCAAATACCTTACGGTAATCCGTAGAAATAAAGGAAGAGAACTCCACCGCTGAAGGTCTGCGGAATTTGCGTCCGAAGGTGCGGGGCTCGTAATAATCGTAGGAAGCCACCGGGTTGATCTTGAAATTACCACCAAAGGCCATAAAGCTGCGCAACAGGAAAAAGGTGCTGCCACCCAGGTAAAAGTCCTCGTATAAAAAGGGCTCGTATAGGGAGCTGTATACCGCAAAAAGCTTGTGCCGTACCTGGTTGAACCTGCCCCTGGGCCGGAAGGTGGCGTATTCCACTTCCCCGTAATGCCGCAGCTGATTATTGCGCGCCAAAAAGCCCAGGTCGTTGATGTTGTAATCCTCCGTAATGAGTTTTTCATTGAGCGTCCAGCGCCAGTTGCCATCCGTATCCCCAAAACGAAGAGCTCCTTCATAGCCGCTTTCTGAATTGGTCTTGAAAATACGGTCACTGCGCTTTACGGAAGCATCCACTTTGTACACCCCGTTCTTGCTGTAAAAGGAAGCCAGTAAGCCCGCTACATTGGCATCCGGGGCCGGGCCGTTGCGCAGCACATTGGTATTGATAATACTGACGGAAGAATTCCGGTTGAACCGTTGGTCCAGTACCAGTACGTTGTAATTGGTAAGGGGTTCGGTGAGGATCTGCCTTTCATTCCCGTCTGCATCTACCGTGGTGGTATAGTTATTATCCGTTATGGCGTTGAGTACCCCTATACCCAGATTGCCGTTGGTGCGCCCGGAAACTTTGGTGGCGTTGAGGAGACGGGTGTACTGTTGCCGTATCTCCACAATGCCTGTGTCCTGTAAGGCCTGACCGGTGATATTTTTGGGTGCCCCGCCAATCCTGCGTGAGTAAAAGAGGTCACCAATGGTAAAGAGTTCAGTTCCCTCCGTGAAGAACTGGCGGTTCTCATCAAAGCGGTTCTCAAAGGGAGAAAGGTTTACAAACTGCTGGTCATAGGCTACCTGGCCAAAGTCCGGGATTACCGTCATATCCAGCGTAAAGCTCTCGTTGATGCCGTATTTAAGGTCCAGACCGGCATTGAGATCATAGCTTTCCTGCCCGTCATAATTGTCGTAATAAGAAGAAAGGTAAGGCATGAATGACAGGCGCACAGGCGGCTCAATATTGCTCATGCCGCTGAGTAATCCACATTGGTACTCCCAGCGGTAACCGGAGTTTTTATTGATATAGCTCCACGAATACTGCTGCCGGTTCCTACGGATGTTACGGACCATGTTCAACCCCCAGTCCTTGCGCTGTACCTCAGGAAAGCGCAGAGCCATATACGGGATGCGTATTTCACACACCCAGCCGCTGTCCTGCATCTGTACGGCACTTTCCCAAACCGTATTCCAGTTGGCATCCTCACCCTCTTCCGTAGTGCGGCTGTCGGCCTGAACACCGGCTGCCGTTACGTAAAAGTTGAAATCACTGAGGCCATCATTATACGGATTGATGAATACCCCGAACCAGTCGTTATTCTGATCGTAGTCATCACGCTGGGTAAGCTGGGTAAGGATGCTGTCCGGCTTACTATCGTATAACATGGCCCCCACGTAAATAGCTTCATCACTGTAAAGGATCTTTACACGGCTGCGCAGGCCGTAGGGTTCCGGTTCCCCGTTACCCGGGTTCAGCATCACAAAGTCCTGGGCCACCGGAGCGCTTTGCCATGCCTCATCATCCAGCTTGCCATCAATAAGGAGCTTGGCTTCTATTTTTTCAGCCGCCAAAACCTTTTTCTCCTGTTGCGCAACAAGGGAGTATTCCGTAATGCCTGAAAGGAGCATTATAAAGTACAGGGCGTATTTGGACTTCATGGTTTGGTGAACGGAGTTGAAGCCAGGGGCTGGCCGTAAAGTGGGTAATCCGCAACAAATGTAAGGATTGCCCAAAATAATTTTTGGGGTTAAACCCTAAGCTCTATTTTTGCGGCACTTCTCAGTTATAAAAAGCAAATAATGAACTTACACGAATATCAGGGAAAAGAAATACTGGCCTCTTACGGAGTAGGCGTACAACGCGGAATCGTTGCCACCACACCGGATGAAGCCGTGGAAGCTGCCAAAAAACTCAGCGAACAAACCGGCACCGAATGGTGGGTGGTAAAGGCCCAGGTGCATGCCGGAGGACGCGGAAAAGGTGGCGGTGTAAAACTGGCCAAGAGCCTGGATGATGTTCGTAACATAGCTTCCGAGATCATCGGCATGAACCTGGTAACCCCGCAAACTTCCAAGGAAGGTAAAAAAGTACACCAGGTGCTGATTGCCGAGGATGTATACTATCCGGGAGAATCGGAAACGTCCGAGATCTATATGTCGGTATTGCTGAATCGCGCCAGCGGCCGCAATATGATCATGTATTCTACTGAAGGCGGTATGGACATTGAAACGGTTGCCGAACAAACACCACACCTGATCTTCACCGAGGAGATCGATCCTAAAGTGGGTATTCAGGGCTTCCAGGCGCGCAAGATTGCCTTTAACCTAGGCCTCAGCGGAACGGCTTTCAAGGAAATGGTAAAATTCGTGATGAACCTGTACAAGGCGTATGACGGTATTGATGCCTCTCTCTTTGAGATCAACCCGGTACTGAAAACCTCAGACGATAAGATACTGGCCGTAGATGCCAAGGTTACCCTGGACGACAACGGCCTGTTCCGCCATAAGGATTACGCGGAAATGCGTGATAAGCGCGAAGAAGACCCTATTGACGTGGAAGCCGGTGAAGCCGGACTGAACTTTGTGAACCTGGACGGTAACGTAGGTTGTATGGTAAACGGTGCCGGACTGGCCATGGCTACCATGGATATCATTAAAATGGCGGGGGGTAACCCGGCCAACTTCCTGGATGTGGGTGGTACCGCGGATGCCAAGCGCGTGGAAACCGCTTTCCGTATCATCCTCCGCGACCCCAAGGTAGAAGCTATCCTGGTGAACATCTTTGGCGGTATTGTACGTTGCGACCGTGTGGCGCAGGGTATTGTGGATGCCTACAAGAACATCGGTGATATTAAGGTGCCCATCATCGTTCGCTTACAGGGTACCAATGCCGAAGAAGCCAAAACCATTATTGACGAAAGCGGCCTGGAAGTACACTCCGCTATTCTGCTGAAAGAAGCTGCTGATAAAGTAAAAGAGCTGGTAGGATAAAACCTGTCATATACATAATCAAAAGCCCCCCCGAATACTCGGGGGGGCTTTTTTTTTTTAATCTCTGTTTACTTTCTCGTTGGGTATTTGTAATAACATATGCCATTAAAATTTTAGGGTATGAATGTTTATATTCGTTTATGGAACGCTTTGTTACAATTAAAAATGGAAATATATACGGTAGTAATTCAGTTTGGACTTGGGGTTGTTTTATTCTTCATTATCAATTGGATTGGAAAGCATTCCTATTCAATCGGATATATGTCAATATCTGTTTTCGCAAAAGTTGAAGAAGCCCCAGCTTTTAATTTTTTAATTAGGGTTTTAACACCCACGGTTTATCTGATAATATCTGCATCAGTACTTTATGCTCTAAAACTTGACAAATATGTAGATCAATATTATCTCGTAAGTCTTTATTACATAATCTTTAGATTGTCTTTTAATCTATTGACAGGAAGAGGTCTTCTTCTTAATTGGTATCGCCAGCTATTATATTGGGTGTCAATACTTGTCATATCCTATTTTGCATATACAAAGCTGATTATAAGCCGTGAAAATTTATTACCTGATTTTACAACCTTAGCAAATGAATTATGGATTATTATATTGATTTTTCTATTTCACGTAACTAATAATGTTCGTTTCTCTAGTAATGGAACAATTAAACGAAAGGAAAAATACTTAATCACTATGGTAAATAGATTCAAGAATAAATATGGAGCTATCATTGATAAGAAAATATCAAATGAGCATATAAAAGGGCTTATTTACGCCATATTAATTATTGAAAATTTTAATAGACCTAGATTAGCAAGGTGGATAGAGTACTTGAGATACTTTATTACCGGCAAACCTCATACTTTGGGAATTATGCAATACTATACTTATACATATATTAGTGACTCTAAAAGCGTAAAACTTGGAGTTCAAAAAATAAATGCAGCTTATAAATCTTCAATTGCTGATTTCAAAAATGGGCAGAAGGGAAAGTATTTTGGTGAATGGGCACTTAAAAATGAATTAGCCAGTGCTTACAATACGGGGAGTCAATATAATGAAGATGTCCTAGAAATGTGGCATGAGATAATGAATAAGTTTTATCCAAATACAAATGACGTTCTATTAGAATAATAAATTATAACGAGTAATACTGTAATGCATATCTTCCTATCTCCAATAAGACATTGTCTTGCTGCCTTTAATTAACCCCACCCCAATAAAAAAGGGCCTCTGTACAGAGAACCCTTTTCCAATTCTTACTTAGCAGGTTAGAATATTTTTAGAAAACCCGGATGTTATCAGGGTTCAGGTACCAATCGGTATTGGACTGCCCGTTGCTTTCCGCCCAGGTTTGGAAGGTAGGATAAGCTTGTAGGATATCCACTTTCTCCAATGGGTGCTGGAATGATTTGTTGGCGGTAACCAGTTCAATCACCCAGGGTAAACCGTTGGCGGTACTGTAGGTTCCGTTTACATCATCCAGGGTGTTAAATAAAGCCGGGTTAGCCACAGGAGTGGGTGAGTATCCTTTCTGGTGAATCTCACGGCCGCGCTCACCGCTGCGGAAGATGTACATTTCCGGGACAATGATCTGGGTACCGGCATTGGCATTAAAAGTCACGGTAAAAGTGAATTCTTCGGCCGGGGCGGAAGGACCAAAGCCGTTGTTCATGTAAAAGGATTCCTGGGCATCGTAAATGTCTTCAAAAACGATGATGCCGTTAGTCACATCCGGGTCGGCTGTAGCCTCACCGGATACATTGCTGATTACATCCTGGTTGAGGAAATTGCCGTTGGCATCGCGTAGTACAATGGCCAGGCCGTTACCCAAGCCGGAGCCTACCGCATCCGCAGAGATCGTAAAGGTGGCGTCTACCAGCTTATTGCCGGTATCTGCCGCCATTTCCACGTCCATGGAAACCACCAGGTCATTAAAGTCAAAATCACCTTTGGCCGGCCAGAGGTCCTCAAAAGCTAAAGTCTGGTAGCCGGAAGTAGGGTAGTAGGAAGCGTAGGCTTTCGTATTATCATTGGGGTAATCATCACTGGTATTGGGAATACCATCGCCATCATCATCACTGGATGGAGCGGTACCGGTAAGTACCACATTGTCTATCCATACGGTACCTTGTACCAGTATAAATACCTCCACATAAGCGGCATTGGCCGGAGCGGTGCGGGTATCATTTGCTGAGAATAGCCCGGGGTTTGTATTACTCAGGCCGGCCATGTGAACGTAACCCAGCCAGTTGCCATTGGCGTCAAACCAAATAAAATCGGCATAGATGTCATCCGAACTCCATTGGCTGGCTTGCTGGTTTATCCGGTATTGAAAATCCAATGTAACCGGTGTACTGGGGGTAATAGCTGCGGTTTGAAAGATCATTCCCCACTGGTTGGCATTGGTAGCCTGCCATACCTGACTTCCACTAACGGTAGCCAGGTGGGCATAGTTTACCCGGTCGGCCTGGGTATGCCATTTACCGGTGGGAGGCGCTGACTGACTGTAACTGGCAATGCCAATATCATTTACCTCAAAATCACCATTCACCAAAAGATTGCTGGTGGTTTTTCCCCTGCTTGAAGGAGCCATTTTTTTGCCTGGATTGGTGGAAGGTTTTTCGCCCAACTTGAAATCCCCTACGGTAAATGATAGTTGCGTTTGCCCATTCACGGCTATTCGTTCACCGGTATTGGGGTATTCAATAAAAAGCTTTTCACTATTTGGAGGCATAGCGTAAAAAAACTCTGCCTGGTTACCATGGCTGTGCTTTTTCTGAAGAACGGTGCCATCTTCCGTGGTCAGTAAAACCGGTTGGTCCTCCGTATACAGGCTTTGGAGAGGTTTTAGGTTAACGATCAATTTGCCTTTGCTGCTACTGCTCCAGTTGAAATTCTGGTCAATGGTCAGTTCATTCAAATGCTGGGCATGCTCAGGGTTTGGTGCGGAACCTTGCTGTTCGTTTTTAGAACAGGAAAAAAGTAGTAGGGAAAAACAAATACTAAGGTTAAACAGGTTTTTCATAGGGTTTTATTGGGGTTAGACGGATCACATACCGTACGGTCCGCGGATTTTACGGGGTCGAAAATAAAAAAACGACAAGTATTACAGTTTCTAATTTCGTTATGAGGTATTTAATATTCTTTTTTTGGGATATATGCGGTGCTTTGCAAGCGTGTTTTTCAATCTAACACCTCATTGTGGATAAGCTTTTGCGGAGAAGGGAACATCCGTTTTCGGAAGGCTTATTTTTGACAACCAGCCTGAAAATAAATAACGATGAGAACCTGGAAACCACTTGCTATACTTACCGTAACAACTATCCTGAGCATTTCCTGCTCCCGGGAAGTTTTTACCCAAAGCCTGCGCACCCGCATTGAACAGAAACAGGCCAGCGATTTGGAGCGCCTGCAGTATTATAACGATATCCCCATTGTAATTACCTACAGTTCCACCAGTAAGGATAATTCCATACAAGCGGGTAAAGTAGAGTTTGTGGACGGCATCTACCGCTATTTTGTAGAGATACCTAAAATGACCCCCTGCGTAGCCAGGCGCTACAATGATGAAGTGCTGAAGGTGTATTTTGAAGAAGGCGAAAACACCTATTTGCTTTTTGAAGAGAACAACCGCACCGGTGAAAGTCAGCGGAGGGATACCAAAGGCCGGTACCAACTGGCCATTGCCCGCGAGAAGGACGGTGTTTTTGTACGTTTTGAAGGTAAAAAATGGCGCGTTGTAGAAGGTGAGGATGCCATATTACTCATCGATAAGAGCCTTCGCTTTGAGGATGATACCCAAAGGCGTAAGCTCAAGGGAGTACGGGTGGAGTAAGCTCCTCTTATCTATAAACATATTTCGGGTATAGGTTTTATAAATGCCATCAATCATCGCTTGCCCTTAACTTTGTGGCATGGCAATTCTCCGAAACCCTTCCGAGCCAAGTGATGATAAAGTAAGCCTGAAACAGCGCATGAGCGCTTTTCAGAACCTTCCCCGCTTCTTCAGGATGATCTGGCAAACCAGCCCCCTGATGACCCTTGGCAATATTGTACTCCGCATCATCAAGGCCGCCATTCCCGTGGTGATGCTGTGGGTGGGAAAACTCATTATTGATGAGGTTATCTTCCAGATGGACCAGGAGGATGCCAGCTACCGCATGATATGGCTGTACCTGGGGCTTGAATTTGCCCTGGCTCTGTTGAGTGACATCATGAACCGGGCTATTACCTTGCTCGATAGCTTGCTGGGAGACCTTTTCAGCAATGAGACTTCAGTAAAGCTCATCCATCATGCGGCCACTTTGGACCTGTACCAGTTTGAGGACAGTAAATTCTATGATAAACTGGAAAGGGCCCGCAGGCAAACCACCAGCCGCACGGTACTGATGAGCCAAACGCTTACCCAACTGCAGGATATCATTACGATCATCTTTTTTGCCGTTGGCCTTATCGCGTTTAAGCCTCTGCTGATACTCATCCTTTTTGTGGCCATTATCCCGTCTTTCCTGGGTGAAACAACCTTTAGCGAGCGTACTTACAGCCTTACCCGTAGCTGGACACCCCAACGCAGGGAGCTGGATTACCTTCGCTACATCGGGGCTAGTGATGAAACGGCCAAGGAGATCAAGATCTTTGGCTTGCAGGATTTTATTTCCCAGCGTTTTAAAAAGCTGGCCGATGAGTATTACCAGGCCAATAAAAAACTGGCTACCAGTCGCGCTTTCTGGGGAAGCCTGTTAACCGCCATCGGCACGGTGGCCTATTATGGAGCGTACGTATACATTATAATCGATACGGTAGAAGGGGATATTTCGGTAGGTAAACTTACCTTCCTGGCCGGTTCTTTCCTGCAGATGCGCAATATGCTGCAGAACATTATGAACCGTTTCAGCCAGATTGCGGAAAGTGCCCTTTACCTGCAGGACCTTTTTGATTTTTTTGAATTGAAGCCCCTGATAAAACCGGTTTTAAACGCATTGAAGTTTCCCCAGGTGGTTCAGAGGGGCTTTACGTTTGAGAATGTAAGCTTCAAATACCCGGGCAGCGATAAATACTCCATACAGAACCTGAGCTTTCATCTCCAGGCCGGAGAAAAACTGGCCCTGGTAGGGGAGAACGGTGCCGGAAAAACCACCCTGGTGAAACTCCTGGCCCGCCTTTATGAACCCACGGAAGGAAGGATACTGCTGGATGGCGTGGATATGCGTGAATACGATCTTGCGGACCTGCGGAAGAACGTTAGTATTATTTTCCAGGATTACGTTAAATTCCAGTTGCAGGCCGATGAGAATATTGCCGTAGGGCAGATAGGCGATTTGCAGCAACAGGACAGGATTGAAAACAGTGCCCGCAAAAGCCTGGCCGATACGGTTATCCGTAAGCTACCCGCTGGCTATAAACAAGTGTTGGGAAAACGTTTTCAAGGAGGGGTGGACCTCAGCGGTGGCGAATGGCAAAAAATTGCCCTGGCCCGTGCCTATATGGGAGAAGCCCAGCTGCTTATACTGGATGAACCCACCAGTGCCCTGGATGCCAGGGCCGAAAATGAAGTATTCATACGCTTTTCAGAATTGATAGAAGGCCGCACCGCAGTATTGATCAGCCACCGTTTCAGCACCGTGCGTATGGCGGATCGTATTCTTTTCCTGGAAAACGGCAGACTATGTGAGTTGGGCAGCCATGATGAACTGCTACAGCAAAATGGTCGTTATGCTGCACTGTTCCGTTTACAGGCCCAGGGGTATACCTAAAAAAAAGTGGCGCATGAGGGTTATCATGCGCCACACTTTAGGGAAATAGATAATCTAGCTAATTATTTCTTCGATAAACGACTATCTATAAAGAGATCCAGTTGTATGAGGATAGCTATTCCTCGCTCTTTCTTAATACTACGCGAGGTGCAGCCCAAAGGGGTCAGCAAACCCATAAAAATTTCAAAAAAAATTAGAGAATGTTCTTTAGTGATTGAAAAACAGCTTATTACATTTTGTAAAAAAATGCATTTAAACCACATTCTGACTTGAGTAGGCTGGACTTTAGAGTAGGATCTGAATTATTTTTTTGCCAAAGCCAGGGAGTAGGAGGAGCATTTTAAGGCTTGTGCTTTTACAATACAGGCTCCGGTCGGTAAACTTTGTACTATATATAGGACTTTTGAGCAGTTCTTTATAAAAAAAACGCACGGTTGCCGACCCAGGCCTCCGTGCGTTACTTAACAAGGGAAATAGACAAATTTTACTTAACCCAATTCAGAAGTTGTCCAGGCTCCTTTTTCACTTTTATGTTTCGTTTCACCAGGTTCAGGTAAGGTAAAATGGTAATGTTTTATACCTGAGCCTAGCTATTATATAGTACGTCAAAGATTTTTGGAAAGGGCCAGATCACTGAAAATTCTGCGCGAAAGATCATGTAGAAACAGTCGCTTGGCGTATGTCAGGCTTTGATGATCCTGCGGTGAAGTTCCACGTTCTGGTATGAAGGGATCACCCATGGCTTTCAAGGAATCAGAAGAAATCCTACTCCCCGGAAAACGGGGAGTACGTACTATTTCGGCAATGACCTACTTTCTGTCGGCTGACCATTTGCCGGGACCCAACAGCGCAATGGCCAGGTAAGCTCCCAGGTATAAAATGGCCATTTCCTTATTGCCAAAGGGGTCTTTGGCGTGGATCACAAAAGCAGCTATCACCATAGTGATGATGAGGGGTATGGTAGCCAGGCGGGTTTTATAGCCTATAACCACCAGGACGGCACAAACCAATTCAGCAAAAACGGCCAGTATTAATGAGGCTGTGGCGCCAATGCCCATGGGATCTGCAAATTCAATATGACCCCAATCAGAGACCAGTTTAAGAGCTTTTGGCCAGCCGTGAGTGATCATGATCCCACCAAAAGTGATACGCAGTAATAGTTTTCCAAAATCAGGAGGCATAATAAGTAGTATTTGTAAACAGGGTTGAGGGCTCTAAAGTACAATGCAGGGAGAGAGGGTGAAAATCAATTTTTTCAATGGGGTGTATAAAGGTAAGCCGGAGGTCATGTTATCACGATCTCCGGCTCCTGACCACAAAAAAGTATTTTTCTCTAACGCTGGTTTCCGTTACCCACCAGTTCAGCAAACTGGTTTACCGAGGTGGATTCCTCTTTCTTGCCTGCCATCCCTTCCACGGTAATATCAATGTTCCTGGTTTTGGCATTTTCTTTAAAGTCTTCAATGATCTCGGTTACATCGGGGTGCATGGACCGCGTGCGTGAGGCGTCAATGATCACCCTGGCATTATCAGGTAATTGGGTAAGCGTATGAAGTATTCCCGCTTTATTCAGGAAGCTTACGTCTTCAGAGAGCTCTATACGTATAGGTTCCCCCTTGACGTTCCCCACCTGTTCCTTATTGAAGTGGTAGGGCACCTTATAATTGTTGTACAGGATGTAAAAGATGGCTACCACCATTCCGAGCCCGATCCCGGTCAGAAGATCAGTAAGGATAATGCCCACAATAGTTACTATAAAGGGGATGAATTGCGCGTGCCCCATGGCGTAAATCTGCTTAAAGAGGGAAGGCTTGGCCAGTTTATATCCTACCAGGAACAGAATAGCTGCAAGGCTGGCCAGGGGGATAAGGTTGAGCAGGTGTGGAATAAAGATCACCGTTACCAGGAGGAACAATCCGTGGATAAAAGCAGAGGCCTTGGTGCGCCCTCCGGATTGTATGTTGGCGGAACTGCGCACAATTACCTGGGTAATGGGGATACCACCTATTAAGCCGGAAACAATGTTCCCGATACCCTGGGCCTTCAATTCACGGTTGGTGGGTGTTATACGCTTGTAAGGGTCCATTTTATCCGTAGCCTCCACACACAAAAGAGTTTCAATACTGGCTACTGCTGCAATAGTGATGGCAATAATATAGGTTTGAGGATTGGAAAGGCCAGAGAAGTCCGGGAAGGTAAACAAGTTCATGAACTCATTGAATGATCCGGCTACGGGAAGGGCTACCATATGGTCCTTACTGATCTGCAGCTCAGCTGAACTACTGAAGACGATGGTCAATCCAATGCCCGCCAATACCGCTACCAGTGGCCCCTGAAGCAGGCCCAGGATCTTATTGTTTTTGATAAAAGGCCTCTCCCATAGCAATAGGATAAGCAGGGAAATAGCGGTTATTACGGTGGCGCCCAGGCTTATATCGTCCAGCATATAACCCAGTTCGGAAAAAGTATTATGACCATCTTTCTGAGAAAAGAACAAATCGCCTTCAAAATCTTTGTCATAGCCCAGTGCATGTGGTATTTGTTTAAGGATAATGGTAATACCGATGGCTGATAACATACCCTTGATCACTACATTAGGAAAATAATAGCCAATAATACCGGCTTTTATAAAGCCGAATATCAGCTGGATGATCCCGGCCAGGACCACGGCTACCAGGAAGACTTCAAAACCGAGTTGTTGTATGGCACCAATAACAATTACCACCAGGCCTGCTGCCGGACCACTAACCCCTAGCGGGGAGCCGCTGACCACTGAGACCACCAGCCCGCCTACAATACCGGCAATAATCCCGGAAAAGAGCGGTGCCCCGGATGCCAGCGCAATACCCAGGCACAGTGGCATGGCCACCAGGAACACTACTATGGAAGCCGGGAGGTCATATTTCAAGTTTTTAAAAGGGCTGAATTGTTTGTGGGTTTTCATAAAATGAACGTACTTTTTGGTGTAATGAAAATCTCCGGCTTGCATAGGTGCAAACCGGTAGAATGAGGTGGATTATAGCGAAGTTTAACAGCCCGTTTGCGGGGGAGGGGTAGTAACGTTGGAGGCCAGGTGATCCGGCAATGTGTAGTGGAAGTGATAAAAACCCGGAACTATATGACCGTTGTGGGTGAAAACATTTTCACGCTCCGGCCACAGGTAGGAACTTTTTAACAGGCTTTCCGGTTCTTCGGGATTGGAATCATCCGATTCGTTTATTTCCATTTCCACCGGACTTTTTTCCAGCAGAGAGAAACTGGAAACTACGGTGAGCGTAGCACATACCAACAGCAAGATCCTTGCACCTATATGCAGCATCCGTCCATTCTTAAAAAGATATTTGCCTGTTCCGTTCACTATTTTCTCTTCTTCCGCAGCGAAAGTAAATCTATGAAAATGAAATTACAAGGATGGGCTTACCGATCATCATTTTAAAATAACATCGGTATTTAAAGCTGGCATTTAAAAAAGGGCATCCTACCTTTGCCCATGCTTTGGAAAAAAAGATCAAAAGATGAGATCCGGGAGCGCGTATTCCGTGCGCTGGATGAAAACCGTAACTATGATTCGGATTACATACTAGGAATACCTGGTTCCTACCTGGATACCCAGCAGTTTTACCGCGATGCTGATTTTCTGAAAAATGCGCCCTACCTGCAAACCCTGATCAACAACCCCAATCATATAGGTTGCCATACTCTTACCGATGATAAGGGAGAAGACCTTTTCCGGGGTACACAAAAACTGGAGATCGAGCTGATACGGATGGTATCAGAAGAGATCATGCAGGCTGAACCCAGGAGTGTGGACGGTTACGTGGCACCCGGGGGTACAGAGGCCAACATCCAGGCTTTATGGATCTACCGTAATTACTATAAAAAGCAGTTCCGTGCTAAAAATCACGAGATCGGAGTGGTTTTCAGTACAGATAGTCACTATTCCTTTTACAAGGGAGCCAACCTGTTGAGCATTGAAGCCTTACCGGTAAAGGTAGATGAGGATACCCGCAGGATAAATCCTGAAGCTTTGCGGCAACGCCTGCATGACGCCAGCATCCAGGGTATTAAGTACTTCATTGTAATTGCCAATATGAGCACCACCATGTTCGGTTCAGTGGACGACCCCAATGAGCTGGCAGGGGTTTTTAAGGAAAAGGGCTTGCCGTATAAAATGCATGCAGACGGAGCCTTTGGAGGGTTTATATACCCGTTTACCACGGAAAAAAATCACCTTGACTTCTCCAATCCGGAGATTACGTCCATAACCCTGGATGCCCATAAAATGCTGATGGCTCCTTATGGCACCGGGATCTTCCTTATCCGCAAGGGCTGGATGCCTTTTGCCGCCACGGAAGAGGCGCAATATGTGCAGGGCCTGGATTATACCCTGTGTGGAAGTCGTAATGGGGCACAGGCCATCTCTATCTGGATGATCCTGCAGACCTATGGTCCGGAAGGATGGAGGGCCAATATGGCCGGATTGATGGAGGAGACGGACCGCCTTTGTGCAGCCCTGGATGATATGGATATGCCTTATTTCCGCAATCCGGATATGAACATTGTTACCCTAAAGGCCGGCCACTTTCCGGAGGAGGTGAGTCGTAAATACCGTTTGGTAGCGGATACCTACGAGGGAAAGGCCCAATGGTGGAAAATTGTGGTAATGCCTCATACCAAAGGAGCCGTGATCGATGCATTCCTGGAAGAGGTGAGGGCCTCAAAATACTAGGATTTGTATTTCTCCTCCATACGTCTGTAGGAGGTCTCCACCAGCTTATACAATACTTCAGGATTTACCTCGCTGAGGTGTTTAATGTATAGGCAGGACTTACCGGTTTTATGCTTGCCAAGCTTTTGGAGAAGTTCGTTGTAGCGGTCAAATCCGCTCATAATGTACAGCGCCAAATTCTGTTTGCGTGGTGAAAAACCAGCGATGAACCAATCGCCTTCACGGCCACTCTCATATTGGTAATGGTAGCTGCCAAAACCAATAATGGCGGAACCCCACATTTTAGGAGCACAACCCGATATTTCCTGCATCATTTCCAACAATGCCAAGGCATCCTTGCGCTTGTTTTCATCTTCCAGCGCCTCCAGGAAAGCCCTGGGATCTTCATCATTCGGCTTGGTTTTAAGTTCGGCCACTACTAGGTATTCTCAGGTTTTTTGCCGGGGCCTTTTTTACGTCCCTTGAAATTTCCCTTCTTGCGGAAATTGGATTTACTCCTGCGGTTTTTACCCTTAGGGCTTGGAGTTTCCCATTGCGGGCCTTCACCAAGTTCAGCAGGAGGGGGCAGTTTTTCCAACTCCCGTTCAATCAGCTTTTCTATGCGGTGGAACTTATACATTTCATCACTGCTGATGAGCGTAATGGCCATTCCCTTGGTTTCAGCCCTTGCGGTACGGCCAATACGGTGTACATAATCCTCGGCATCTCCCGGTACATCGTAATTGATCACCAGGTTGATGTCCTTAATGTCAATACCCCGACTCAACACATCTGTGGCCACCAGTATCCGGGTTTTACGGGATTTAAAATCCAGCAGCACTTTTTCGCGTTCTTCCTGCTCGTAGTCGGATGAGATACCCTGGGCATTGTAATGAGAACGTTTCAGGTTTCGTGTGAGCTGTTCTACTTTTCTTCGCGTGGAGCAGAAGATGATAATACTTCTGAAGTTATCCTTGTCCTTGAGAATGTGCTTGGTAAGCGGTGTTTTCTGATCCTCATGCGCCATATACACCGTTTGGGTAACCCCTTCGGCAGGTTTGGAAACAGAAATGCTTATTTCAAGGGGATCGTGCAGTATCTGCTGGGCCAGCTTACGGATCTTGGGCGCCATAGTAGCGCTGAAAAGTAAACTTTGTCGTTTCTTGGGCAGGTAACCTATTATTTTCAGGATATCCTCGTAAAAACCGATGTCCAGCATGCGGTCTGCTTCATCCAGGATCAGGTGGCGTACATTTTCAAAACGCACATAACCATTATTGAGGTGGGATATCAAACGGCCAGGCGTAGCAATAATGATATCAGCACCATGGCTCAGAGCTCTGCGTTCCTGTTCCCAGCTCACCCCATCACCACCTCCGTAAACGGCCAGGCTTTCAGTATTGGTAAAATAGGCGAGTCCCTGTATCTGCTGATCGATCTGAATGGCCAGTTCACGGGTGGGCACCAATACCAGGGTATGGATGCCGTTGTGGGCTTCTTCAGCAATCTGATGTAAGGTGGGTAGCACAAAGGCGGCCGTTTTACCGGTACCGGTTTGGGCACAACCTATCAGGTCTTTCCCTTCCATGATCACCGGAATGGCTTTTTCTTGTATTTCAGTGGCCTTTTCAAAATTCATGTAGCCAATGGCTTCCAGTAGTTTTTCATTAAGGCCGAATTCTTTGAACTTCATAAAGTGTTTCGGATATATTAATGTACAGGAATACTGTACTCTTAGTGCGGTAAATAAGGTCGGTAAATATAAGCATACTAAACTTCAAATGTTCAGTGCTTTAAGCTTTTACTAACAGCACTATTAACCATGCGTTGAATCCGGTTATATTGCGCTTTCTTTTAAATGAGCTAAAGTGCAGGATATTTGGGTAGTTATCGGAGCCACCGTCTTGCTGGGATTATTGCGTGTATGGATAAACCCGGTACGAAAAAAACAGCTCCAAACCCGCCATGTGGCCACCGGAATATTAAAGCAGCTGACGCCTGCTTACCGGAAGGAACTGGAAGAGCATTTTCCCTATTTTCAAAAGCTGGACCCACAAAACAGAAGGGTTTTTGCTGCCCGTGTTCAGGCTTTCATCCATTCAAAGGAGTTTATTCCACGGGGTTATACTCATGTAAATGATCGTATGAAGGCGCTCATAGCAGCAGCAGCGGTACAACTTACTTTCGGTTTCCGGCATTTGAATTTTTCCCATTTCAGGCGCATCCTGGTGTATCCGGATAATTATTACTCCCAAATAACGCGTAGGTATCACCAGGGTGAGGTAAATAAAAAAGGCATCATTGTGCTGAGCTGGAGGAATTTTGTGCGTGGTTATGCTGATGAGAATGACGGACGTAACCTGGGATTACACGAAATGGCCCATGCGCTGAGGCTGGAGAATGCCATTGCCAATGAAGAGTTTGATTTTATAGACCCGGCTGTGTTGAGGCAGTTTGACGAATTGGCCATGCAGGAAATGGAGCGGATACATTCCGGGGAGAATTTTTTCCGTTTGTACGCAGCTACCAACCTGCAGGAGTTTTTTGCCGTGGCGGTAGAAAATTTTTTTGAAAGGCCTCATGCCTTTTTCGATTATAATCCGGAGCTTTACAAGTGCATGGTTCGCAAATTGAAACAAGATCCACGGCAGTGGCTTCGCATTGATCCAATTCCTGTATAAATGGATATTAGCAAACTCCTTAAAAAAGCTGAGACTTCATCCTTTTACCGGATGCTGGTGAGCCGTGGCCTTAACCGCATGGTACCCTTCAATAAACCACATCGTTTCAAAATAGAAGAGGTGAGTGGGGATCATCTCAAAATAAAGTTGCCCTATCGCAAACGGAACTTAAACCACCTGAAGGGCTTGCATGCCTGTGCCCTGGCCACTTTGGCCGAAGTTACCTCCGGTTTTATACTGGTGTCCAAACTAAACCCTAAAAAATATCGCCTGATATTGCAGAAGCTGGAAATGGACTATCACTATCAGGGTAAAATGGACGCAACGGCTGTATTCCAATGTACACAGGACTGGCTGTATACCAGTGTCCTTCGCCCCCTGGAAGAGCAGGAGGCTGTAGTTATTCCATGTTCCGTAAACATTCATGATACCGCTGGAAATCACCTGGCTACCGGTACTGCCCACTGGCAGATCAAGAACTGGGAAAAGGTGAAGACCAAATGAAAAATGCGCGCCCTGTTTTCAGGATAACCCATGATTACCGTTTGCTGGTGTTGGCCATACTGGCGTGCTATACCATAATGACCTTTGATTACCTGCTTATTAAACAAGGAAATACGGTGGCCTGGCTCAAAATGATAGGTGGAGGCCTTTCCATTTTCTACTTCGTTTGGATCAATGCCCGTACCTTCTTTAAAAGTAAGAGTGCCAAAGATTAAACCTGCGGTACTCTCCCGGTTTTATTCTCTATCCATTTGTTGCATAGCTACTTATTCCTTTCTCTGAACTTATGCGGAGGTTAAGGGGTTGTTTAATCAGGAATCCAGAGAGGGTTCCGTACTAATCAAATTCACTTAAATTTTTAGTTATGGACAAGTTGGAATTAAAAGGAAAATGGAACCAGGTAAAAGGTAAGCTCAAGGAAAAATACGGTAAGCTTACCGATAATGACCTGACGTATGAAGAAGGTAAGGAGGATCAACTCATCGGTAAACTCCAGGAAAAGCTTGGAAAAACCCGTGATGAGGTAGTTAAGGAGCTCCGGTCACTCTAAAATGAAGTTTCTGACATTCACAACTTTGCTGGCAGGTCTTTGGGCTTTATCAGGTTGTAACAGTGGCCGGTCGCTGCCCACCGTTGCGGAAGTAGATTTGCAACGCTACGCAGGTACTTGGTATGAAGTTGCACACCTTCCAAAGGCTTACCAGGAGGGTTGTGAATGTATATCTGCCGAGTATACTCCTGAAGGGGACCATCTAAAAGTATTGAACCGCTGTTTTGATACTGAAAAAGGAAAATATACCAGTGTGGAAGGTTTGGCCCGCCCTGAGAAGGGAAGCAAGAATAGCCGCCTTAAAGTTCAGTTTGTCCCCCTGTTTGAGGGAGATTACTACATACTGGCCCTGGAAGAGGATTACGGCTATACATTGATAGGAGTACCCGATCGTAAGTCACTATGGATACTCAGCCGGACCCGTGAACCTGCAGCAGAGGTTGTGAAAAACTACTTGAACCGTGCCGAAGAACTGGGCTTTAATACCTCCAATTTGATCTTTACCCGCCAGGATTGTCAACCCTGATCAAATCAACATGACGGATAGTATTCCTGAACATCTCGTCCGGGTTCAGCCGGACCAACTAAATATTACCCGCAAAAAGTGGGGAAGAGGTTACCGCTATTACAACGGTGGTGAAATGCCTTTGGAAGATGAAGGAAAACTGGAGGTGGTTTCATCCATACCTGTTCCCGCCACCTGGAGTGAAGTTCATTTGTGTCCGGATCCTCAATCTTACATTCTGGCCAGCGGTTACGATGGGAGCGGGAAATTCCAGTATCTCTACCATCCCGATTACCTCGATTTCAGGAATAAATTAAAATTTGAGGAGTTACACCACTTCGGGGAAGCTCTCCCACGCATCAGGCGTAAGGTAAGAGCTGATCTGAAAGCAAAGGAATGGACCGAAGAAAAGCTGATGGCCTTATTGGTAAGGGTGCTGGATAAATATCATTTACGTATTGGCAGTCGTGTATACGCACAAAAGAACCAATCATTCGGGTTAACCACACTTAGAAAGAAGCACCTGAAAGAAGAAGATTCCGATATGTACTTTCAATACCAGGGTAAGAGCGGACAATTACGGGAGGTTCATTTGACGGATTCCCGTTTGGTAGACCTTATCCATGAAGTGGCAGAGTTTCCAGGTTGGGAACTCTTTTCATTTCGTCAGGGTAATGCTTCGGTGTCAGCTTCCTCCACCAAGGTAAACCACTATATCCAGGATATTTCCCAGTCCGATTTTACCGCCCGTACTTTCCGTACCTGGGCGGGAACGGTATTGGCTGTGAAGTATTATCCAAAGGCCAAGGATGAGCTTAAAGCCAATCCTCGTAGAGATCTTAAGGCCATATTGGTAGAGAAGGTGGCAGAAAAACTTGGTAATACCCCTGCAGTTTGCAGAGATTACTATATTCATCCGGGAGTTTTGGAAAAAGTTGTTTCTGGTAACTTTGATCCAAATCCGTGTGATCAACAATTTTTAAAAAACAATCTATACCGGAAGTATGAGTGCCGAACCATGGAAATACTATCCGGTTTATAAAGGCATTCACCATATTTGAATATGCAGGAAAACCAAACACCCTTTGACTACGTTCGGAAGCCCTTTACGGCTTTAGTTAAAAATGAGGCGGCCATTGGCATTATCCTTTTTCTTTCCGCGGTTTTGGCCATGATTGTAGCCAATTCCTCCTGGGGCGCTGAATGGTACCATGAACTCTGGGAGCGAGAATTAACCTTGCAGTATGAAGACCGCGAGCTTACCCTTAATCTCCACCATTTTATCAATGATGGCCTCATGGCCATTTTCTTCTTTTTGGTGGGGCTGGAGATCAAACGTGAATTCCTGGCCGGTGAGCTTAGCGAATGGAGACAGGCAGTTCTTCCTATTGGGGCTGCCCTGGGCGGAATGATCTTCCCCGCATTGATCTATCTTTTATTTACAGATTCTGACACTTCTCATGGATGGGGTATTCCCATGGCTACCGATATTGCCTTTACCCTCGGGCTTATCAGCTTTGTTCGTAAAAGAGTACCGTCTTCAGTGAAGGTATTTGTAACCTCCCTGGCGGTGGTGGATGATATTGGAGCTGTATTGGTAATTGCATTTTTTTATACGTCCTCCCTGGATATGCACCAGCTTATAATTGCCGGAGGTGCCTGGCTACTGCTCATGGGTGCTAACCGTTTGGGAGTGCGTAGTGTTTTCTTTTATTCTTTTATCGGTATAACCGTTATCTGGATATCGTTCTTCTATTCCGGTATTCACCCCACTATTGCCGGTATATTACTGGCCTTTACCATACCGGCCAAAACACGGATAAGCAAGGAACAATTTACCGAGCGCCTGAAAAGGCTCTACCGCAAATACCTGAAAACGGAAACCTATACGATGGCCTTCAATACCGGAAGGGAAGAAAAACTGTTGAAAGGTATGCGGAGTGCCAGTGATGACGCGCGTACCCCACTTCAAAAGATAGAGACGAGCCTGCACCCGCTGGTATATTATATCATTATGCCTCTCTTTGCCTTTGCCAATGCCGGGCTTAAGATTGAAGCCAACTTTTTTGAATTGCTGCTGGGTCCCGTAGGGCTGGGAGTGATCTGCGGGCTTATTGTGGGTAAGTTCATCGGGATCAGTCTTTTCAGCCGGATACTGGTGGCACTGGGTTTTGCCAAGCTTCCGCAGGGAGGCTCCTGGCGCCAGATCTATGGGGTAGCCATTTTGGCGGGCATAGGTTTTACCATGTCTCTGTTTATCTCTGAGCTGGCCTTTAGTGCCAATGAGAACGTGGAGGCCGCCAAATCAGCCATTTTGGTAGCTTCAGCATTGGCGGCAATAATCGGTCTCTTGGTCATCCGACTTACTAACCCCAAAAAGCAGTTATTGTAATGCTGGAACAGAAAAAAGCCCAAACGGAGCATGAACTCATCCCTGAAATAATGAACCGCTGGAGTCCCCGGGCTTTTGCGGATAGGGAAGTGGAAGTGGAAAAATTGCAACGCATTTTTGAAGCCGCACGCTGGGCACCCAGTAGCACTAATGAACAACCCTGGCGTTTTATAGTGGCTAGCAAAGGAGATGAACATTATGATAAACTGTACGGGTGCCTCAATGAATGGAACCGTAAATGGACATGGACCGCTCCGGTATTGGTTGCTACACTTGCCAAAAAGAACTTCACTAAAAATGATAAGCCCAATAAGCACAGCTGGCATGACCTTGGCCTGGCAATGGGCAATCTTTCCGCCCAGGCAACGCATGAAAATTTATACCTGCATCAAATGGCTGGTATCCATACAGAGGAGGTGGAACGCTTGTTTGAAGTAGATACGGATGCGTACGAAGTGGTAAGTATGTTTGTGTTGGGCTATCAGGATGAAAAGCGCCTGCAGGAACTGGAAGAACGGTACCATGAATCCGAATTAAAGGAGCGTAGCCGAAAGCCTCTCAATGAACTGGTGTTTGGTAAACGATTTGGGGAGGCGGTAAAGTGGTAAGAGGCTGTTAATCACGTTTTGAATTATTCTCCCGCGTGATCATCTCCATCAATCCCTGGGCCTTTCTCTGGTTATTGGGATTACTGGAAAGAGTAGCTGCTTTGCGCACCAGCATCTCGGCATCATCGTAATCCTTCATTAAGTAGGCCATATAACCTTCCAGCATACGGTAACGGAAATTTTCGTTCAATTCATTGGCGCGTGTTGCTAAAGCCCGTGCAGCTTTGAGAGCGGGCTGAGTGTTGAAGCGATCCGCAATATCAAAGGCATGGTCAAAAATAGCTTCGGCTTTTAAGGAATCATTTTCCATATCCGCGGTGAATTCCAGCACCCCATCTTTCAGAACAGAGAACTGTCCGGTTTCCTCGGCATACAGTTTTTGTGTTTCAAAACGCATATCCCCGGGAGTGGTAAGGGAGTCGTCACTCAGCGGAATGATCTTATTGAGAAGTTTTTCGAGCAGCACACTGTCTTCACTGGCAACGGCCAGGTCAAGGTTGTAGCTATAAGCCGAAGCAATAAAATTGTTGAAATCGAATTCCGGTAGTTGCGCAGAAATGTTTTTCCGGTTGTTAATTAACATTTCGGGGTATTTGGTTTCCAGGTCAACTCCGTACTGCACAAGTACAGGCAATACTTCCGGGCTCATCAATTGAGTCTCTTTAAGGCCATTCATAAATTCCAGGGCCAGGTCCAGGGTTTCACGGAATGGGAAATTGAGGCCGTGCAGGTAAAGTAATTGCTTCCACTGGGCTATGGTTAAAGCGCTGCCACCGTACTGACTGCTTAGCTGGCTATAGGTGCCCCGCAGGCTTTTGGCCTTCAGCGCGGCTTCACGCAGCTGAGTACTGGTTTGATAGCCGCTACGTATTTGCAGTAAAAGCTCGTCTTCCTGTAAAAAGTAAAAAGCCGGCATTTGATTAGACGGAAATAACTGTACCCAACGCGCGCCCATTTCTGACCTTACCGGAATGCGCAGGGCCTTATAGCCGCTTACTGATGCTATAAAAGCTGCATCGTTCAGGGCATCATCGGCCTCCATACGCTGCTGGTTTACATTCCTCTCATCAGAAAGCATTACAAACAGCATGCTGGAGTCAGCACGCGCTTTTTCCACCCATTGCTGGTATTCTTCAATATCCTCGGCTTCGTCAAAATCAATTTGCTGGGCCAGAAGTATGCAGGGGGCCATCATTAAGGATAAAGTGAGAAGAAGGTATTTCATAATCTTTATTTTTTACCAAAGTTTTGGGTAATCAATATTTCGGGAATACCCTGCGAGGAATAGATAATGCCGGAAGTGGCACATCCCAGGTAATTGTAATCGCCCAGGAGGTTTCTCCGGTGGCCTTTGCTGTGCATCCAGCCGTCTACCACCATACGCGCCAGAGAAGCGTAGGTATGAGGCTTCAAAGGATTACCACTCTGGTCAATCTTCCTGCCTTGCTCATCCACAAAAAATTCCATCCGCTTTCCCAGTATATATACATTTACCCGGGCTATATTTTCAGCCACACCCTCAAATTCACCCCCGGCTTTATCAATGCGTAGCATAGGGGTTCGCAGGTTCCGGTCATGGGGGTTTTCATGGCTGATAAAGTTTTGTTGCCTCATATTTTCGGAATGTTGTAAAGCGGCTTTCCGAAGAGTAGGATCAAAGAGCAGAGTTTCTTTGCCCTGGCTTTTCCTTGCTTCGTTGGAGGCATAAAAAACAGCTGCATCCAGTAATTCCCGATCCGGCTTTTCCAGGTCAATAGGTTGATTTACGTCTTCCCTTTCAAAAAATTCCTTGACACGGTATTGATCATAATCACTATTCTGCCACCGTTGGGGTAGTAAAGCTACCAGCAATATGGTGACCAGGTGGATCATTCCAATATCTCGTATTTATTTTTGGGGCGCAGGTCAAAGCGGGGGAAAAAGCCTTCCAGTTCAGTTTCCGGAAGTTTATCCAGGGGGTATAACTTGGAGTCTGGCTTATTTAGATAGCTGATCTCGTGCACCTGGCTCTCCTTAAACTTGATCAGTATCTTGCTGGATATACTTTTATTCATACCGATGTATTCCTTGTCATCATTCCTAGGGTAGTAGATGGACTGTCCGTTCCCATTAACCAATACCCGTTTCAGTTTATTATCATAAAACTTGCCAAGCATTTTCCGTCCTTTCACCTGATTGTACTTATTTAATTCAATATGGCTCAGTAGGAACGAGTTGGAAAGCACTTTCATACTATCCAGCTTATCATTTTTCATGGTGAGATAAATGGTGTCTCCGGTCACCTGGCTGCTATCGTTCCATAGGATAGGAACGCGGAACATGCGAAAGGTGGAGTCCAGGGTGGCATAGGTGAGTGAGTCGCAGGAACCCTGCAAATCTTGTTTAAAGAATTTTACCCCGTGAAAAACCTGTACCTGGCGGTAGTCCGTAAGGCTATCCTTATGGATGTAGGAAAGAAGTGTGTCCCCATGAATGTGCAGGGTGTCGTTATCCTGCATCACACTGTAAACAGGCTCTATGGTAACAAAGGCGCTGTCCTTTACCCCCAGATATTCCCCATAATCCCCGGTGATGGTGTAGTTGTCAACGGTGTCATGGATAAATACACAGCCGTAAACCTCCCCGTATTCATCTTTTTTCTCATAATACAGGCTATCCCCGGTGAGGTATTTATTATCATCGTAGAGGTAAGCATTGCGCTCAAACTGGGCTATATCGGTTATGGTATTATAGATACCGTTCTCACAGTAGATAAAGCTACTATCGCTGGTAATAGTGGTTGGGCCATGAAAATAAGATACACGGGAATTGCTGTGATAAATGAGGGTGTCCGATTCAATAACGTAATCCGGGTTGGTTAGTACCACACTATCCTTAAAGTTGAAGACTTTAGCCTGGGTATTGTAAAATCCCTTTTTGCTGGTGAGTATATTCTCTTTATCGGTAATGGTACCACCAACGGCATAATAGGCGAGGTCCGTATTACGGTCCAGGTCCAAACGGGTTGTAACCAATTCCATTTGGGGGTCGCGAAGGCGTACCTCTTCACCGGTTACCTTGGCCAGTTTGGTGTTTCCGGAATATTCCAGGTAATCCCCGGTCAGAAAAAGGGTATCGCCCTGGTTCAGGCGAACATTTTCATAGGCCTTAATCCGGTTGGTTTCATTGTATAGCCACGCGCTGTCACAATACATCAGGGCTCCGTCATGTTCAAAGATCACGTTGCCCAGCAGGCGGTTACGTCCGGTAGACTTCTGGAAAATGGCTTTATCTGCGTTCTTGATCAGTATTTTCTTGCCTTTCTTTTCCTGCGCCTGTATGGGTGAGGAGAATAAAAAGCCAAGAAGCACTAATAAGGATAGTAAAAAGCTATGCCGTGGCAGGGTGGTTTTCAATGTGTATGGTTTGGTTCCGATTCGGTCCCACGGAAATAATGGTAACGGGTACGCCCAGTTCCTGCTGCAGAAACTCCACATAGTCTTTAAGCGTTTGAGGTGCGTCATCATAGTTTTCCAATTGGGTCAGATCTTCAGTCCAACCTTTCATTTCCTTGTAGATGGGTTTTACCAGCTCATCATCAATGCTGTACGGCAGGTGATCAATTTTTGTGCCTTTGTACTCATAACCCACGCAAACTTTCAGGGTTTCAAATCCGCTTAAAACATCTGATTTCATCATGATAAGGCTGGTTACCCCGTTGATGTCAATGGCATACTTAAGAGCCGGAAGATCCAGCCAGCCGCAACGCCTTGGGCGTCCGGTGGTAGCTCCGAATTCATGCCCTTTTTCGCGGAGTTTTTCACCAGTTGCATCGTTCAGCTCGGTAGGGAAGGGACCGCTACCTACGCGGGTGCAGTAGGCCTTGAAAATACCAAAGACCTCTTTTATGCGGGTGGGCGCAATACCCAGGCCGGTACAGCTACCGGCACACATCGTGGTACTGGAGGTTACAAAGGGGTAGCTTCCAAAATCCACGTCCAGGAGCGAGCCCTGGGCACCTTCGGCCAGGATCTTTTTATTTTCCTTGATGGCTTTATTGATAAAATGCTCCGAGTCGATAAGGTTTAATCCACGAAGGAAGTCTACGGCCTCCATCCATTCGGCTTCCATCTCCGAAAGCTTGTAATCCGTGTATTCGTAATGGCTGAGTATCTGCTTATGTTTTTCCACCAAGGCGTCATAGCGCTGCTTAAAATCGTTCAGTTCAATATCACCTACCCGCAAACCATTACGTCCGGTCTTGTCCATGTAGGTAGGGCCGATCCCTTTTAGCGTAGAACCGATCTTATTCTTACCCTTGGAAGCTTCAGAAGCGGCATCCAACACACGGTGGGAGGGAAGTATAAGATGCGCCTTACGGGAGATCAGCAGGGATTCCTGAATGTCCACACCGTATTTTTTAAGGGCTTCAACTTCCTTCTTAAAAATGATCGGGTCAATAACCACACCGTTACCCACCAGGTTTTTAGAACCTTTGTGAAAGATACCTGAGGGAATGGTATGTAAAACGTGTTTTATATTTTCAAATTCCAGGGTATGCCCGGCATTAGGACCGCCCTGAAAACGGGCAATGATATCGTATTTACGGGTAAGTACATCAACGATTTTACCTTTTCCTTCATCACCCCATTGGAGGCCCAATAATACATCTACAGCCATTAATACCTGTTTTGTTTGTGTGTTGTTGCTAATCAGTTGTTTTTGGTTTGATCTTGCTTGGCACGGGTGCCATAGAGATACAACGAATGCGAGTTAATATTGATACCGAAAATGTCGGCCACGGTATCCTTGATCTGCTGGATACGGGGATCGCAAAACTCCAGTACTTCACCAGTATCGGTGATAATGATATGATCGTGTTGCTGATTGTAGAACGACTTTTCATAGTAGGACTGATTTTGCCCGAATTGGTGTTTACGCACCAGTTTGGAGTCCAGCAGAAGTTCAATGGTATTGTAAAGAGTAGCGCGACTCACGCGATATTTCTTGTTTTTCATCAGGATATAGAGTGATTCTATATCAAAATGCTCATCATGATCATAGATCTCCCGGAGGATAGCGTACCTCTCAGGGGTTTTACGCTGGCCATTTTTTTCCAGGTATTCCGTGAACACGGTTTTTACAGTTTCAAATTCCTGATCTGTCATGATGATCGTAACAAGGTCGCAAAGTTAACAATTAATCATTCAGCATATCTCCGCTCCACGGAGGTAACACCCTCTACAACCTTCAGTTTTTCAATAACGGTGCTGAGGTGGGTCTTATCGCGCACCACCACGGTGATAAGGCCTTCAAAAATGCCTTCGTCACCAGCGATATTGATACTGCGTATGTTCACATTAAGATCATTGGAAATGATCTGGGTAACCTTGTTCACTAATCCAACCGTATCTATACCGCGTATAACCAATACAATGGCAAATTCAGACTGTTCACTGCTTATCCATTTGGCTTTGATAACCCTGCGGGCAAAGTTGGACTGCAGGTATATAGCATTGGGGCAGTTCTTATGGTGTACTTTGATGCCTTCACTGGCGGTGATAAAACCAAAAACGTCATCACCGGCTATGGGGTTGCAGCATTTGGCCAGTTTATAGTCCAGTTCAGTTTCTTCATTGCCAAATACAAGGATCTTCTTTTTGCCTTTATCGTCCTCCTCTTTCGGGGGTTTAAGGGCAGTTTTTTCGGCCTTGCGTGATTTACCGAGAATGCGGTTTTTCAGGTAGGAGTAGAAACCCTGTGACTGATCCCGCATGAATTCCTTGATCTGCGCGTTATCAATAACGCCCATCCCTACTTTGTAAAACAGTTCCGTAGAGTTCTTCAGCCGGAAATATTTTACCATTTCCTGGATAAGGCTCTCACTGGGCTTAACCTTGATGTAGTTGAGCTTACGCTTCAGTATTTCGCGGCCATCACCGGCAATTTCCTTTTGTTCGCTTTTCAGGGCCGACTTAATATTGGCTTTAGCCTTGGAGGTGATCACATAATTGAGCCATTCTTCCTTGGGCTTTTGCTTAAGGGAGGTAATGATCTCCACCTGGTCGCCACTGTGCAATTTGTAGTTGAGGGGCACCAGGCGGCCATTCACTTTAGCACCTAAAGTCTTGAGGCCTATATCAGTATGGATGTTAAATGAGAAATCCAGCGGGGTGGCATTTACCGGTAATATCTTCAGGTCTCCCTTAGGGGTAAACACGTAGATCTCATCGGCAAAGAGGTCGGTCTTGAATTCATCCACGAATTCCAGGGCCGAACCATCGTTGTTTTCCAGCATTTCACGGATGCGGGATATCCACATATCCAGTTTATTGACCCCACTGGCGTCTTCCTTGTATTTCCAGTGTGCGGCATAGCCTTTTTCAGCCACTTCATCCATGCGCTCACTACGGATCTGTACTTCCACCCAATGCCCTTCAGGACCCATAACCGTAGTATGCAGCGATTCGTAACCGTTGGCTTTTGGCGCTGATATCCAGTCGCGTAAGCGTTCAGGGTTGGGACGGTAATGGTCGGTTACTATGGAATACACCCGCCAGCAATCAGCCTTTTCATGATCCGGGGTAGAGCTTAGGATAATGCGTATAGCAAACTTATCGTAGATCTCATCAAAGGTTACCCCCTGGTTGATCATCTTTTTACGGATGCTGTAGATGGATTTGGTACGTTCCTTAATGGTAAAATCAAAACCCTCCTTTTTCAGGCTTTTCTTGATCACCGAAGAGAACTTTTTCAGGTATTTTATTTCTCCTGCTTCCGATGATTTGATGTTCAATACAATATCACGGTAAACCTCCGGCTCTGTATACTTCAGGCTAAGGTCTTCCAACTCCGTCTTTATATTGTACAGGCCTATGCGGTGGGCCAGGGGAGCATAGAGATAAAGTGTTTCCGAAGCGATCTTAACTTGCTTATGGGAGGGCATGCTTTCCATGGTCCGCATATTGTGCAGGCGGTCGGCCAGCTTTATTAGGATCACGCGGATGTCATCCGAAAGAGTAAGGAGCATTTTGCGGAAGTTTTCCGCTTGCAGGGAAATATTCTGGTCAAATACCCCGGATATTTTGGTTAACCCGTCAATGATACGGGCGATCTCATCTCCAAACAGGCGGTCAATGTCTTCCAGTGTATACTCGCTATCCTCTACTACGTCATGA
>NZNV01000003.1 GCA_002695025.1 Owenweeksia sp. | reverse complement strand
GAGCAACCAGGGAGTCACAGGCGACAAATTCTAAGATAGTGTCTTGTAGACTACAGGTATTGGGAAGTTTTTGTTTCATTAAGAAGCAATTCCCTCCTGGCTCATTTAGCGTAAATGGGCCGGTAGTACCCAATTCAATGCTATTAGTAAAAGCTCCGAAAGTATAAAGGTTATTACCTTTTGCAATTATCTTTCTACTTACTGCCACTGAGTTGCCCTGGTAGTCTTTGGCCCATACTACTGTGCCTGAAGAATCGTGGGCCGCTTGAAACATGGCTAACGAGCCATTATTATGGAGAACAGGGCCGTTAGGATTATTAGGCTCTAAATAAACTTCATTATTTGCTAACCAGCCACTCACGTAAGTGGTGTTTTTTTCATCCAAACTCAAATTAACGGCTCTAAAGTCAATGGAGTTTAGAGGATGGTCATAGGGACGTACCCAATCAGGAAATCCTGTTTCATCGGTTTTCATTACAAAATATCCACCGCTGGCATTTGCAACCAAGGGCCATACTGCGGGACCAGGATCAAAATCTATATCCGTACCCTTATACCAGCCTACCATATAGAGATTATTATGCTCATCTATCTCCAAATCAACAATCCTCGATCGTGAGGTTCCTTGTATCAAAAACACATCTTTTGAATTTCCAGATGTATCCAGGGTAAAAACGTATCCATTAAAGATTGCATCAGGTATAGCAATCATTGCTGCTCCCCCCGGATTAAAGTTCACCGACTGTTCAATATGACCCGCTACAACTACCTCGCCTTTATTATTAAGGGTTATACAATTGGCATCCGTTAATCCTGGTCCCTGAATAACTTTTATCCATATTTGATTTCCGCTGGAATCTAGCTTTTCAATGAAAAAGTCTCGACCATTGGAAGTAATCAAATCCTGAACATTTGGGTCAGGGTTTCTGTCCAATTCACCTTCAAATATCCCTACCAAATAAATATTGCCTGATTTATCAAAAATAGCACTTTTGCAGGAGGCGCCTTTATGTTCTAACCCCCAATTAAAAACTCCATTTTCATCTAGTTTGATCAGAAACATTCTGCCTGTGGCCGAATCTGCTTCTAAGTAAAATGAATTTATTGGATCAGGGTCAACATCAACTGAATCACATCCATAATAATAGCCTCCAAGCAATATCGAACGATCAGAATTTGTTGCCACTGTTAATGGTGATATAATTGTACAGGAATCAATAATCCCCTTAGCCCAAACAAAATCACCCGCTGAATCAGTTTTCTGTATAAAAGCATTCCCCGATCCCTCAGCTGTCAACGGGTAAACCCCCGCACCCTGCTCCAAATCCATTGTACCACCAAAAAATCCCACTGAAATTAAATTGTCATCTGAGTCAAGGGTTCCATCCCAAATTTCAAAATAACTTGACGGTCCATACGAATCTGCCCATTCCAAAGTTGGCAGAGAGTCAGTTTGTGATAGGCCAGAAATAGTAATCAACAAAAGGAACAAGACAGAGAAACACCTACATTTAATCATCATTACAACATTACTAAAGTAGCAGTAAAAGTGGTAAAGTCACACTATCTATTAGCTAAAAATTATTAATCTACATAAACTGTTTGTTTCTTGCCATTAATATACAGCTCTTTTGTTTCAAAGACATCCATTAACAATGCAAGTTTTTCAGCTTTCGGCATACGGTCTGCTTCAAGATATAGCACACCTGCGGTAAGCCTTCCATTGTAAAAAATGCTTTTGTACATATTGCACTCTTCATCAATTTTCAAATTCTTAAAGCGTATTTCACGAACGGCCACATCTTCCATAAATCCTGAAAACTCCCAGATTCTAGAGAGCTTTGCGTCACTAATATCCACACGCTGTACTTTTTTAGCAAAATACAATACCTCCGGTAAAAACTCCACCATCTTTCCATTCAACTCGATTGTTTCTAAATTTTTCATTTTATCGAATAGTGATCCTGGTTGCTTCAAATTTCTGCTAGGCTTCAAAAATCTTAAGCAAATAACCCCGTTTGGAATGATTGAGTAATCAAATTTTCTTGGGAGCGCGAAGTTTATCGCCAAAACACGAACATTGGAATCCACTAGATCCGTAAGCTCATTAACATTATTGACACAAACAGAATCTACCTGGGCATAAGACAGAACGGAATGCAGGCATAGCAATAGTATAACCATTCCACGAGTCATCATCTTTAAACATAAACCCATCATTAATGCTGTTTGTCTTGTTGATATTGTAACTCTCTCTGTTGAGGGTAGCTTTCTTTGTTACTAGGAGTAGGATCCTGCCAAACACCTGATTCAATTAACCCATGTGTAGATTCATGCGTCCCAACTCTACCACGATAATTGGATTTTGATTCATTCATGGGTGAAGTATCTGTATAACCTCTATCGGCACCGTTCAGATAATTCTCATTAAGAAATTCACCATCCTTCATTTTATGTATAGTTCCTGTACTGGCACCGTTGTCTTCAATAAACTCTACATCTTTATCCCTATTTTTTACAAAATAATTGATTACGACTAATTGTTTTTCCTTCGACATGTCGTTCCAATCCTTATTGTATCGGCTCTCTGCTTCTTTCTTTGTTTTGAATGTACCCATATAAACAGTCATAACCATTAAACAAGCATCACCTTCCGCTTGAGATTGATCTCCTTCAACTAATCCCCAGGTTTTATTCTCTGGATTATATGACATTCCAACAGAACGTGTTAATCTAAATTGATATGTAACATACTGATCTTCACGCATAGCTCGCAAATTCTCCCTTCCAGTCTCTGTAAACATCATTGAAGCCGCGACCAAAATTCCAGAGAGATTCCATTTTATCTTTCTACCATCAGGGTCTTGTAGCATAACTGGATTATTGGCAACAAAAGTATATGGAGAAAGTGAAGGGTATTTATTAGTTAATGGATCTACACTTAACCAAATACTCAAGTTCGGATCGTAATACCTGGCCCCATAGTAATAATTCCCCGTCTCCTGATCAAACTCCTTCCCGGAGAAACGCCAAGGTACGGAATAACTGCCCTGGTAACTGTGGTTATGTACGATACTTTCCCCAAAGGGACTGTACAGAAAGTATTGATAGGGCTGCCCGGCCTGGTTGGTGATGGCTTCATTATGGCCCAGGTAATCGGGATGGTACCAGTACATCACCCGGTACTCTTCGCAATTGATACCATTATCTCCGGCCCAGTACATGCTGATCTCACAGGGGCATTGTTCATCCCCCGGATCGCAGTCTTCTATGGCCAGGTTATAGGAAGATTCAGAATGATAATCTTCAATGCTGGGCTGGGTGATCAGGTCTTCGGAACTGTAATCCACTCCTTCTTCCAGGCCAAAATACTCCAGGGTATTCTCCAGGTCGATCAGAACGGCCGGATCAACAGGGTCTTCTTCTCCACCTCCCAGGCCGCCTCCGCCCCCGGAGGTAGTCTCTTCTTCAAACTCATAGATCATCAGGGCACTGGCTACGCGCTGGCTGCCCATATAATAGTGTTTACTGGCTTCCACCACCTGGGAGTAGTGTGTGGCCACAAAATAGGCGTTGGCGTAGACAATATACGGGTCCAGGCCGGTGCCGGAGCTGGTACCCTGGCCGTTCTGAGCCGTACCGGATTGCCGCCAGGTGGTCTTCATAATGCGCTCCCCGTTATGATCATACACATAATGGTGTATGCCGGAACCATTCTTCACACCTACCAACCTTTGTTCTTCATCCCAAAGGAAATCCTGCCGGTCAAGAACCTGGCCTAAAGCGCTGTGGGTTTTCCGGGTAATACTGCCTTCATCATTGTACAGAAAGGCAATGGTACTGATGGCTGCTGGCTGATGGGTCACTTGGCTGATCTGGTGGGGTTTGGCGGATTGATAGGCGTAATCCATATCGTAATTACCGGCTGACCAGGCATTACCCTGGCGGTCCAGGTTGATCTGTTCTTTATCGGTAATGCCCCCGGCATCATTATAACTTAAATTCAGTTCCAGGTAGTTCTGATCGCTATTCTGGTCGGGGTCCCCGTAATCGCTGATGCTTTGCTCCAGGCGGTTGGCATCATCATAGTTATAGGTATGATCATACCATCCGCCAAAATCCACCGGGCCAATGGTAACGGCCTGGGCACTATTGGCCACATTATGCACATTCCCTCTATTGTCGTAGTCAAAGCTCTTATTTAGCAAGGTAACCCCTCCGCTGCTGCCGGTTACATCCAGTTTTTGGGTTTTGAGCCGCCTGCTATAGTCGCTGTAGGTGAAATTGGTAACGGTGCCATTACCGTATTTGAGGGTTTGAATGTTACCGAACCCATCGTACAGAATGAGGTCCACCACGGGGTTGTCCATGGAATTATCATTGACACCTTCCAGTTCTCCGGCCAGCCCATAGGAGTAATCCACTACCTCTCCACGGGGATACACCATTTGCCGGATACGTCCCCAATCGTCATAGGTGAACTCGGTCACAAAAGTGCGGGCACCGGCCTGGGGTACAGACATGACCTTCTCTTCGTAAATGCGGTTACCCAGGGCATCGTATTTATAGATCTCGGTTTTGAAATTCGTCCCTTCGTTCACCCGGATCACTCTACCGGCCCCGTTATTCCCGTCATTGCGGCTACCATAGGTAAAGACCACTTCGTTGAGGTTACTGGAATTGGGGTAGGTCTTTTTGTTGAGACGATTGTAGTGGTAGTCCATTTCGATATAGTCGGGGCTGATCTCCGCCCGTTCTATAGTCCGCATGTTCCCGGCTTTATCGTAGGTATAGCTCGTTACGCCTTTATCGGTATGCTCTTCCTGAGTGACCTGACCCATAAAGTCATATTGATACAGAACACTGTCCCCTACCGGGTCAATTACTTTGAGCAATTGATTCAGGGGGTCCGGGGTAAACCAAGTAGTACCTGCATCGGAGCGGGTTACTGCCAGGGTTTGCCCTTTGTTGTTGAGGTAGGTTCGGCTCACCAGTCCATGGGTACTGCTGAGGGTACTGAAGGTTTGATCCCCGTTCAGGCTATTCCATTCATAGGCCGTGGTGGTTTCGGAAAAACTACCGGAAGCTTCCCGTATTTGGGATTGCAATACTGGCCGGCTGACGTAGTCATAGGCAGTTTTGGCCTGGTAATCATTACTGCTCTCGGTATTGAGTTTTCCTAAGGCATAGGTAGATAGTTCTTCGGTTTGTAAAGTGATGGTGCTATCGCGACCCTGCCGGTCGTATTGAGTAATCCCGGATACCAGCTTTTGTTTGAGGTTGGCAGTGTCTCCGGTAGCTTTGGACACTTCCTTTTTCACCTGTACCACGCGTTGCATACCGTCCATAAAGGTAGCGGTCTGCAAGGGGTCCAGGATGGCCGGCCTGCCGCTGAAATCACAAAGGCTGGCGCAGTCGTTAGCGGCACTTCCCGATACCCCGTTCCAGCATGACAAGGGATCATCGACCAGGTTGGTCCGGGGATGGATATTATGGCTGGTAATGGCTACGGGCACACCCAGGCGATAATCGCCACTGGAAGCGCTAGCGGAATCGATCCCGCTGGGATAATAGTCAAAGGCTATGGTGGGGGCATAACCACTGTTATAGAAAGTCCGGGGACCGTATACTCCTTTAAGGCGGTGGAACTCATCGTAATGGTAGCCCATGATATTACCGTTGACATCTACATCCTTCACTTTTTTACCGCTGCGGGGATCGTACATCATGCACTTCTGATCTCCGTAGGAATTGGAAATACCGGTAATGAACTGGTCCATATCGCTATCGTACGTGAAGTCTACCTGCAGGCGCTGTCCTTTATGGTTATCCGGGCTTTTTAACTGTATTACATTTCCATAGGCATCGTACTGCAGGCTGGTCAGGGCCTTGGTAGAAACGTCCTGGTAATGGGCCATCGTTTTCACCGCCTTTTTATCATTGGTCAGGCTATCGGTATGACTGTGCCGGGTCAGCCCGTTTTGGGTATCGCCTATGAATATCTTGTGATCTTTCAGGGCGTTGGTGCGCCCTGCTGCTTCATCAGGCAGGAAATACTCCATCCAGGCAATGATAGGAGCCAGGAAATTGGTATTGTAAAGCTTTTCGGTGTGATAAACCGTGTCCCGTACCAACTTGCGCAGGACAATGGTATAGTCTGGTCCCTCCACCGTCTGTGGATCGGGGTCCCAGCAGGGCTCCTCAGGTGGGTTGGCAAAATAAGACGGGAAACAGACTGTATCGGGAGTAAAATCTTCGTGCTGAATCAGGTAACACTGGTCACCAGTAACCGGATCGGTATAGAGGACTTCGTAAAAGGGGTAGTTCCCATTGACCAGATCGGCTTGGCTGTATTCTATCTCATAGTATACATAGTCCTCATTATAAATCGTGTCTGTAACCACCTCTTGGACATTGACATCTGCAGACACGCCTTCGTCCACGTATTCAATGACATTGAAGTAGTTGTCGTACTTAATCTCGTAACGATTTAAAAGATATTTATCCCAGTTGGGTTTGGTCTTCCAGGGGGCAAGATCCGGGGCCTCAATATGCTCGGTGGCGGTAACAGCCGGGAAAAGAGTTTGGGTTTCAGTTATAGTATTCCAGATCACCGCATCAAATTCTCCTTGTCCGTTTTTAAGAACCTTATTGAAATTGGCATTATCACCACGATCATGACCTACATCCCGGAATTCAAATTCCCGCTTATCCTGGGAAACTAATGTGATGGTGTCAAAATCTTTAATAGAGGGACCCTCCACCTCCTCCTTCCATTGTTCATGAAGCAATACATAATTATTAGGCGAAAGCCCCCGCATATACTCAAATCGCTTGCGGTATTGTGGACCATTATTATACGGCCGGAAATAGTCTGTGACTTCGGAAATCCAGAATTTGCGTTTGTTATTATTAATGGAATAGGCAGGAATATCCTCCCGGTTGGGGCGGTGGCGGGTCTCTACGCGGGTAAAGCCCAAAAACTCCCGTTCTCTGCGGCTTTTGATACCTCCATCGTAGCGGAAGGCGTATTCCATAGTATCCCAACCGTCCACATCCTGGCTGGAGGTGTTGTGGGTAACAGCCAGGCCGTCATCAATGACCAGGGAATCCATCACCCATTTGCTTTCCGGCATATCCCAGACCATGCGGTCATTTTTAGGAGTGGTATGGATGGGTATTTCGGTATAATAAGCCCCATAGCGGTTGCCCACCCTGGCATAACTGATCGTAAAGCTACCTTTTAATGGGTTGGTCACCTTCTTCAGCAGGTTGCTCTGGCCGATGGCAGAAGGGTAAATCAGCACCTGTCCATCTTCACTTCGTACAAGGTCCGCGTATCCGTCCCCATTCATGTCCTTGAGAGCGGATACCTGGCGGTTGATCGAAAATTCACCTTGCCCATTGCCGGAGAGAGCCGTTTTAATATTAAAGAACAAGAAAGTGAATACGGGAAAAGCAAAGGTACCTCCGCCAGTAGTCGATACACCAAGCGCTTCTGAACGTTCAAGCTCGGTTAACTGCGACACTTGAAAGGAGTTATACAGGTTGAAAGATGTTCCATTGTTCAGGTAGAGTACCGCATTGCCACCCACTAACTCCAGCATATCGACAAGGCCATCCCCATTCATGTCTACCATCGTTTTTTCGGATTCATAGCTCAGAAACTGGAAATTGGAGCCATACGAAAAGCTGAAGCCTGCTCCTGCCTCCTGGTTTTGTAAACGGAGAAGGGTGGCATTTAAACCAATATCAAAAGTTCGGATCAGCCTGGCCTCAGCATTACTCATACTAACCCCGCTTAACACCCCTTTACCATTGTTCAATTCTAAAGTCAATGAAGAGGAGCCGGCCTTGTGGATACGATCCGGCAAACCGTCTCCATTCAGGTCCTGCCACTCTATTTCCACATCGGTATAGCCCAGGCTTTTACTGAACCCGCTACCCGGATCTTTGACATTGGTAAACCGCTTGTCATTATTGATAAATGTTCCGCTGGCGGCATCGCCTTCATTCACATTAATGGATTTGGTCAGGCGGTCAGAACCTACATATAGACTATTATAACTATCCCTGTGACCACCCATAGGGTCTGTGAGGGTAATAAATAAAGAATCCCTGATAGAATTGGAGAGGAGGTCAGGATAACCGTCCCCGTTAAAATCCATAAACGTGGATATGGTACGGTCATAATACTTTTCTGAGTCTTCAATGGTTTCGGATTCAATATACATAACACCCGTCCCATTGATTACCGTACCGGAGGTCTGCCCTAATGAAAAGGAAGTGCTTACTTGTGGATAGGCCACCGCTCCATAGGTACCAGGGGCAGGGGGAGATATAACCTTCTCTTCCCGGGGTTCTTCATTAAGCTTACCGGGGATAGCCATTCCCCCGCTGCGGTAAGCCCCCACATAGGTACCCATCATGGACCAATGATCCAGGTTTTTGGATTCTTCGAACATATTGGGAGGTATGGGCGCACCGGGATTTAGTCCTTCCTCTCCTCGTGTAGCCAGCAAAGGCCAGAATTCCTGTTCCTTGGGATCAATGTCCTGAAAATCCCGGTTATTGTCCAGGTCTTCCGTGCTGGGGGGTTCACCGTTACTATAGTCATTGTTCTCGGCCAGAGAAAGGTAGGGCATCCTCATTTTAGCCGTTGGAATGGCACCATTAGTCAATTTACTCCAACAAAACTGTCCCCAACCCAGTAAATAATCCTGCAAACCGCTGCGTTGCTGGAAAAACACGCTGACATCCTCTACGGCCGTAGCTTCACCCAGGCTCTCATCCTCAATCTCATATATATTGGCAGTGGCATGATCCGCCAGGAGCTTTCCAATACGGTCGTTAGGCGCAAAATACTCTATGTACACATCACCTCCTGCTAATGCAGACCCCGGGAAGCTATAGTTAGTAGCCGCCTGGTTCAGGTTCAGGCTGGTGCTACCGGCCTCTCCAAACACGGCAGGCACCTCGTAATATGAAATGGAGTTCTCATAGATCTCCAGCATCACGGCATACAAAAGCTTATTGTTACCCTTGACCACCATAAAAGCGGGATAGCTCAAACCTTCCCCTAATTCTTCCTCATGGAAAATTTCGGAATAATCCGTAGTGTTAAAACGGGGCCATATGATCATTTGGGTACCGGAGCTTGCGCCTGTTGCGTAAGGAGCATCCATCTTTCCTACCCGGTTATAGGTATGGTAAAATACCGTGGGATACTGTATGGTCTCTACTTCTCCGCATTCGGGACCAAATTCCACCTGGGGTCGCCATCCGATGTCCTGCCAATCTACGTTGGAAGTACTCAACGCTTCAAAGGTTATGGTGCAAAGGATAGTCGGATCGGTATCTATCTCGGGTACGGTGGTAATGCTTTGCATGAATGCCGGTGCGCTGCTTCGGCCCGGTTCGATAAACTTGTCCGGGGTCGGGGTCCTTTGAGTACTTGCGGGAATAATATAATCGTAACCTATATCCTGTAAAATGGTCCCATCATCCGTATCTGTAGCACTCACGCGGATGCGCAGGGTTACCTCGTCACTAAGCTGCGGTACAGTAAAGTTGGGCCAATCAATTTTAAAACTTCGGTCGGCCGGAAACTGCACGGACTTATAAGCCGATAACAAAAATCCTTCCTCGTAATCGGTATCACCATAATCGGAACCATTACCATCGGTTTTTGTCCCGGAAGTATACGTAACGCTCGGATTCCATTGCACCAGGTCACCATAGCCATTCTGATTACAACGCAGGCGGAAGGTCAGGGTATCGCTCTTATCCACCTGTACGTTATTCTTGGTGATCTTAGTAGGTAATGCTGTATCCGTTACAGCGGTCATAACCACTTCGAATGAACTGTTTTTCTGAATAGCCACGTATACATGGTCATCAGTGGCATCATCCAGGTAAACATAACCGCCAATATTGACATAACCATCGTATGGAGCAATCCAGCTACGCACAATCTCCAGGTCTTTTAGTGTATCCTCAGGAACTGGGATCACGGCCGGACTAAGCCCTTTTACTACCGGGTTCAGTGAACTTTCACTGGAAGGATTAAAGCTTACATTCTTGTTCAGGTCTAGCTCGCCAAAAAGCACCATGCTTCCATTTTGTCCGTTGGGCACCACAAGGTCCTTTATACCATCTGCATTGTAATCGGTGAGATAGCGGCTGGTTTCAGTACGGGAATCTTTCCAGTTTCGCCCGTAGTAAAACACGCTTAAAGGCATCGTGAAATCAAACCCATAGGTAAAATCGCTGGTATTGGATTCCAACAAATCCGCATAGTAATTAATGTCATTGAACCCATCCAGATACAAATGCCCGTTGTCTTCCATTTTTAGAGCCGCATAGTTAGCCCCTCCATCCGGACGGTCGTATACCAGGTCCGGCAAACCGTCCCCGTTGAAATCCTCCAGGCTGAATTTGTCGCGGGTATAGCGGTTTCCCCACCCAAAACGAGCCGAAAATGAAAAGGTCTTATCCGGGAATGGCCAGGGTCCGGGTGCTACTCCCAAACCTATGCCTCCGCCTCCGCTACCCCCACGGGTAGTGGTGGTATTGATACCGGAAGGTTTATATTCATCAAAAAGTGCCGCTCTATGTCCACTCATGGAATTAGGAATGTCCTCAAAAAGCATCTGATTTCGATCTGAAACTTCCAGCGTGGATGCACCATGAAAACTCAGGGTGCTATGATGATACTCAAAGGAGTGCTTATAGAAATACTCCCCGGAACGATACTCTACCACCTTCTCCAATAAGGGGTGTACGTCAAAGTCCCCATTGATGTAATGAAAGTCAAAACGCTTGACTTCTTCAGGCGTTCCGTTATCGTAGTAATTGACCTTTACGGAGTTTAACTGTCTATCATCCAATATTTTCTCTCCTAAATTCATCATCACCCGGGCGTCCTGGCGGTTGCCACTGGTTTCAAATACGATCTCGTAATTACCTGGGGTTGAGCCGTAACCGGTATAACGGATGTTATCCAGCACCAATTCCTTGCCTCCGCTTTTAATGTTTCCGGTGCTGGTGTTGTTATGAGCAGCATAATTATAGGTCACATAGTTTCCCCATTTGTCCTGGATGCGTCTGAGGTACCAGCGCAAAACATTACCCGAGCCGTCCCGCAAAACAGCTGTGGTATCCAGGCTGCTCCCATCCAATGTACCATAGTAAAAATGTGTTCCTCCTGCGGATACTTCTTCCCAATAATATCCGGTGGGATCGGTACCGTAACGGATGATCTTCTTGTAGGCATGCATGGTACGGGTAAAGAAGTGGACACTATCCAGAGCTGGGCGGTTACCGGGGTTACGGTTGGCCTTGATTCCACCTTCCATGGTGAGGGACTCCCCGTTGAGGCTGTAGACTTCGCTCTCTTCGGTAGCATCAAAGGTGGGCACCCCCCAGCGGGTATCAATGGATACGGCCGGCACATTGATATTCCAGCCCACACCCATCCAGCCGGTACCGGCATCACTGCTGTAGGTAAGGTTGATATTGGGTTGCATACCCTGACGGCCTGCCGGTATAATCAAGGGGTAGTTAATGTTGGCTTCCCCGGTGTGACTTACGGAAGGCGGCTGCATTATATTCATCTCTGCAGCGGGATTGGCCACTTGTATACCAGATATGGCGGTAGGAGCAAAGGCGCTGGCTTCGGGCATTTCCGGGGTCTTGATCAGCCCGGCAAAGTAGTTGGTCCCTCCGGGTCCCTGGCCTTCCATATCGGCCTTGCTCATGTCAATGTTTTCAGCCTGGACTACCTGCCAGGTTTGCGAGGGGTGATCGAAGTAAAAGATCTGCACTTCCTGCAGGCCGGTCTCGGCTGGTATTTTAGCCTGGTCCACGCCTATTTTAACTTTTACAGATTCAGCGTTTGATCCGGGTATCAGATAGCCCCAACTGTCACGGGTTACATTGACAACGTTGCGGGGTATGGAAGGCATATCCACGTCCTCAGCCTGGTAGGTGGTCAGGGTAGTTTCTTCCTGTTGGGCCGTAAAGTTTTCGGGGTGGGCTTCCTGACGGACCAATTGGGTTAAGGCCGGACTGTTCCCTGAATTATCGCTTAACTGTACCTGTACATTCTTCACTTCTACCCAAGAGGGAAATAAATGGGGCGCATGAAAGCGGATCAAATTCATTCCTTCCCGCAACTGTGAAAGGGGTATAGCTTGGGTCACATGTTGCCAGCCTTCGCCTACTTCCAACCGGCCTCCCACATAAGAAGGGGCTCCATTGATGGATTTGGGCAGGTTCAGCCCGTTGGCTAAACCGTTAACTTCGTAGCTCAGGATGGCATATTTTTCTCCAGCAAGTCCACTCACCTCTACGCGGAACACATCGTTGGAAGCCTGATTCATGGGATCGGCAGGGTGTTTACCTAAGTAGGCCACTTCTTCAATAGCCGGGAAGGTTTGCACTACACTATTGGCCGGGCTGCTTTTTTTGATCGCTGGTTCAGGCTGGCTATTGATCTGCCGGGGCTGTATTTCAGAAGCTACGGTTAAGGTTCCGTTATACCGCAATGGCTCTTCAAAACTTTGGGTGAGCTGATCCCAGGCCTGGGCGGAACGCACACCATCGGGCAGCAAGAATAATACGATCAGGAAAAGGCTCGCTAGGGAGTTTATTTTTTGAGACATGCTAGGTTTGGTTTAGTGTAGATTGGACTTGATGCGAAGTTGCCTGGTCTCGGAATACCGGGCAGAGGTAAATTGAATGAAGTAAGAGCCGTCCACCCGGAAGCGGTACTGAAATTCAGATATTTCAGCTTGCGGGGTGAACTCCCTCTGGACCATCAGATTCCCTTTACTGTCGTATATATGGACAGTAAAGGGTATTCCTGACAGCCCCTCTAACCTAAAATGGACGGGATCAAAGCGTGATCCGGGATTAGGATAGACTTCGATCCCTTTTTGCGCCTCCTGGTCAATGGCACCGGGATCAATGCCCAGGGATTTTAAATAGGCTTCAAGGCTTTCCTCGTTGAGTTCGGAAGGCCCGTTTCCGGGTAAGGTGGTCACTTGCCAGGAGGGGCTTCCTTCATTAGTTCCAAATGGGTCGTTATTATTGGTAGCACTTGCTAAAAGATCATCCTCACAGCTTCCCAGCTGGAATACCTTATCAGATAGTATGCGCTTGTTATTATAAAGGCTTAGTTGGTATTGCCCTGCTCCCAATTGGCCGATCACCGTGGCCGGATCGTTCAGTTCGGTTTGCAGAGCTTCTTTGGTGTTCAGATTGATTATGTTGAGGGTAGCGGGCAAAGCTTCAGGCTGCACTTGTATGTATAAATGATTAGCTATGGAGTCCATCAGGCTGCAATCGCGGATCAGTACTTCGGCCAGGGGATCGCATTCCTTTTCAGGAGTTCCCAGGGAGAGGTACAGATCTCCGCTGGTTTCAATTTTGTCTACTGGAATGGCTAGTTGGGTATGTCTGGCTAATTCTGCAGTTTTAAGGGGGATGGTCGTGCTTCCATCGGTCAGCATGGGTTGTTGGGTGCTGTCCAGGATAGTATCCAGGGTGAGGTAGAGCATGGGTTCTTTTGAGGTCCAGTTGATCAGGCGCAGCTTCCAGGTGTTTACCTCCGGGCTGCTTCCGCAATCCTGCTTTGCTGCTTCATGTGCTTTGCGGGAAAGGATCAGCAGAGACCCGTCTTCCAGGTCCAGTTGGGGCATGGTTCCGGCTTGGGCCTGGGGTTGCAAGCTCAGGCTGATGCTTTGGGCATCGGAGCTGTAGGTCTGGCTTTGGTAAAAGCCGATGGTATCCAGACGGCCCAGGGCTAATACTTCCTGCTTGTACAGTCCATCCAAACGGGAGGACCAGGCTTTATCTTTGAAGATGTCGAGATAGTCCCTTAGCTCGGGATTGGTGTTTTCGGTGATGTTCACGGAGAACTTCATGGCAAGGTAGGATTCTACGATACGCCTTTGCTCAGGTTCCAGCATACGCTCGTAAAAGATGATCTCGGCTACTTCTACATCTTCGTTGATTCGTACCCTGGGAGCTATGTGGGGTTGATTGGGCCGGGCCTGGAAGTGGAGCCGCAGGATCGAGGCTTTATCATTGATGGTATCTATGGCAAGTTCCTGCCCATCCAGTAGGACCTTGTTGGCATAGATCACAAAACGGCCTATCTGCAACAGGGGCTTTTCTGTGGTAAGATCACCCTGGTTCTTCAGCACCAGGAACAGGGTACCGGAGGGTGCTTCGGCTATGCCTTTAAGCTGGGATTGATAGTCTTGCTGGTTAAGATCAAGTGTGGGATAATTACCAATGAAACTGACGGACTTTAAACTATCAGTCTCGAGTGTTTGGGGAGGGCGTAGCCAGTATTTTTCGGAATGGCCTTCCAGCAGTTGTGCGGATAAGGGAAAATGGATCAGGAGATACAGAACCAGGGATAGGGTATACCCATAAGTTCTATAGTGAGTCTTTGTACTCATAACAGGAGGTTAAGCTTTAGTTAAACACACCGGAAACTTGTCGGTCAGACGTACCGGTCTTCTTAAAACCATGCTTTCCTCCCCAGAAAAACGTCAGAATTTGAGCATTGCTATAGGCAATGGAGGATCAATATATAAAATAAAGTTTCGCTTTACCTTTTCATATAAGCTTTTAACTTTTAATCCTTTTCATTGAACAAATAACAGGGAAAAGGTCCCTACACTATCACAGGGACCATCTACTCTCACCCGTCTTACCAATTAACCAATGGGTGATTTATCATTAATCTCTGGTCCTATCCCCATCGTATTCAAAGGCCAATGTATAGTAAATTATTCGAATTACATAATTTATTATGTGAAACGTGCTCACAGGTATCCTGACCTTAGAAATCTGGAATATGAACAAGAAAGAGTTCACCTATATCTTAGGTCAAAATATCAGGCAAATCCGCACAAAACTTGGAATCTCTCAAACTGAGCTTGCGAGTAGGTGTGGGAAGGACCAACAACACATCGAACTCATAGAAAATGGTAAAACTACCTGTACATCTTACACCCTTTTTTTGATCTGTAAGGCCTTAGAATGTTCCTCTGATGATTTGATCCCCTTGACTCCTGACCACTGAGAGTTCCTAAGAATGCCTCAAATTATGAGCATAACTTGTTTAATCAAATTTGGTCAGGAAGTAGCCAATAGTATTACCCACTTCAAGTCTAATGGCCATCCTGGTGTAGAAAAGATTGAATATGAATACAGACCAATAAAAAATTTAGACCACCGATTTGAAGATGAAATCCATTTTATTCCCGACCGAGAAAACTACAAACGCTTCTTCGTCTATGAATGGCAATCCAAAGCCCTGACCGATTTTCTCGAAAACCACATCAAGGGAACTACCTTGTATAATAAAGCCCTTGAATACATCTATGAGATTACCCTCCCCCTTAGTGTCATTGACGATCCCAGTGTATTTCGTAATTACGTTGAAAAGTATGTACTCCACCGGTATGCTTGCTTTCTCTGCAAAAAGACCATCCAAGACAGTTTCCAGTTGTCTCACCTAAATGATTATGCCCGTATAATTGAAAATGACATAACCAAGGGTAAACCCCTTATTTTCACGGCTACTATGTATATAGTGGGATTTAACATAGAAGACAATCAACTCAACCTTGGCAATGATCTCCATATCCGAGGGCTAACACCGACTGACCTTTCGTCCACGACAAGCGATTTATATGAGCATGAATTGGATAAAATAACCGGACGGTCTACAGATGTACTATCAGCCATTGAACTGAAGCATAGCGTGCCCAACCCGTTAAATACCCAAATTGGCACAACGGTCAAAAACGATTTAATACAGATTCTGGAGAACGTACTAAAGGCCATTCGCTTATTTTCTCTTACCAATGCTTATCCACCTCGTACAAGTTTTCAGGTAGAGTCTATTCTGTATCCCATTTTTGATGATGAAATTCCTAGACCTCTTTCCAATTATATCGAAAAGGGTATTTCACCCAACGATAGGTCATTATACTACTATACTTTAAAGACCTCACGTATACCTCAATTTGTTCAGTTGTATCAGAAGTTATCGTCTAGCCTATTCAATACGGGTCCCGAACCCCATTTTGAGGCCAAACCACACGAATTAGCCTACATTCGGTACTGTGATGCACTTCTTGGTTCCACCGACAACATTAAACGTCTGTTCGGGGCTATCTTTACCCTTGACGTTGCTTTTGTACGAGACAGTGAGCGACATAATTCCAAAGACAAATTGCTTACCCGCGCTGCCCGATTAATATCGTGGGTTTCCGGGGAGGATATGAAGCAGGTTCGCTGTCAATTTGAAAGTGCCTATGATATCCGAAATAAAGTTGCTCATGGGAGAAATCTTGCTTCAGAGCAAATTGACTTTGCACGGAAAAATACCAGAGCCGTACTTAAGCAAGTACGCATGGCTATCTCCATAATGTTCCAATTATATCCAGAAATGGATAAAGACCTATTAATTGACACAATAGAGCGTGCTCAGAAAGAGCCTCAGGTTTTGAAGAATTTTAAACAAACGCTCAATGAATTAGTGATTCTTACCTGAACTAATTTTTATTAATCGTTCGATACACCTTTAGTAAGATCTGGTACAAATACTTAGGGCACCTTTTAACGTGCTTTCAAAAGTCATTGGCAATATTTCAATTAGCATTGGTCTTTGCTTGCTTGTAATCACCACACAATCTCAGGAAACTCAGTCTGCTCCAACTCAATTACTTTGCATGCATTCTCTTTAGCGGTCTTTTCCAATTGCTTCACAAAGTCTACATGTGGCTTGGAAAAAGGGTGATAATTTTCCCATAATAGATTATACAGAGTTTTCATCCGAGCTTTGTTACCCAAAGGTAGTAAGAGGAACTCTGAATGTGTTTTTTGATAGATCAGGAAGGTGTAAGGGTGATCGAAGGGAATGGCTCCGTTGATTACAGAAACCAGGTTCTCTGCATGTACCGGAACATATTTGCGTAAAGTTCTTTCAATAACATGTTCCAGCAGATAAAGTGAAGACTGCTGAAGTTTATCCAGCATGCAATAGCCTGCCCTGGAACGTAAAAGACTGGTAAAGATTAAAATATCCACCCAGGTAAATTGAGCTCCGAAGTAGGTGATCTCATCATCTTCAAGCTTAAACTTTTCCTTTAGCCTGTTGCCTTGACGCGTGTGTCTTACCTCATAGGCGAAATTCATTAAGAGTTGGTGTTGACCAGCTGTCCTTTCATGGTGCTCATCCAGGACATTAGCTAATTGATGAATAGTTTCGTATAGAAGGCCAAGATCACTGTAATCCCCGAATAGTTGTATTCCAGTGCCTTTCTTAGTAACAAATCCCTGAAGCATAAAAGTAGAGTTGGTTTTGAAGGTCAATGATACTAAACCCTAAGGTATTCTTAAAAGCGAATGATAATTTCATTGATCTCTACCAATCCCCCCTTTTTCCAGGAGTTTCGCTTTTTAAGTTCCTTGGCTGCTTCCTGTATCCATCCTCGCCAATCATAGGATTCTCCCCTATGGTGATTGATTACTAACAGCCGGTCACGTTTACGCGTCTCTTCAGGAACTGTTTTAGGCACATTCCCCACTTGTATATCTATGAATGTAGTAAGGATCTTCCTGAAGAGCTCCATTGCCACCGTATCTCCATCGGGATGATGAAGGCAACAAATTTCCGGGACTTGAACTAGGCTTACCCCATTACGAATAACCTTCTCAAACTGGAAACCAGACATGGTTAAGGAATTAGCTTTCATTATTAGAATTCTGATAATATGAGCAAATCTAATCGAAACTACATAGGCTTAATGAGTATGCCCAAAGCATTTCTTAACCATAGCATCTACCATGTTCACAATGAGGCTAAAAATTTAGGAGGTTGTTAAAGATCTTCCAGACCAACTTCTACCCACTCAAAGTTGTCTTCTGAATTAATGCTCTTAGCTAGCCACAGAAAACCACTTTCATCTTTATAGATAGCACTATTGTCACACCCCTCACAAACGAAGGAATAAGAATGTCCACGTTCCAAACCCAATGCCAGTTTGGTGAGGTTAAATTGGGCCATACCTGAGGGATTACACTGGGAGCAATGGTTCTTCATAGACAATTATCATCGTAAATCTAATAAAGTTCTTTTTGCTACGACCTTAGAGTAAGTTCCAGAATAAAATTGTCGGGCCGGATGGTGATTTATCTAACTTTGACATGACATTAAAATAGTAGCGTTAGTCTATTCTGGTAACCGGAAACTGCGAATCTTCTTAGAGGCCAGGAATAGATTAGACGTACGCGGTATGAGTGGGTCTTGTCTGTTCGGTCTAAGGTATCGCAGTACCTCGGTTACGATAGGCAATGGCCCACGTTGCTTTTTGTATCATGAAACATATCCTTGGGGCCTGGGATTGAAGAAAGCCGCTCAGGGGTTTTCCAAAAACTATTCGGTGTTAACCGGGTCGCTTTTCAAGGGAGGTGGAAAGTTTAACCAGGCGGTTTGCAAACACTTTATTTGGATGATAAAGTCATTTGAGGCCAGAGCACATAAGGTCGGCTCAGCTAAGTTGGAAACCGTTAAAGTAACAGGAAAGACCATGATCAAGGCTTTGGAGTATTTACAGGATTTAGGCTATAGTGAGCCAGAGTCCATCAGGGTCATGGAAGCACAGGTGATCCCGAAATCATCGGAATAGCGAAAATTTAAAGCCCACTATTTTTATGGTGGGCTTGCCTTATTCTCAACATCCCTAGTATTTAGATATTCTTTCCCTTGATCAACTCTTGGGCCCGTGAAAATCTTTAGCCCCATGCTTTTAAGTATGAAGCAATTTGTTTCAGGCCAGCTTCAGGAAACCTTAGTTTTGCTTCCATGAAAACACATTTTCTTGCTCTGCTTCTGCTGATTTGGGTTAGTGGACTTGCCCAGACACACCGCTTTAAAGTAGTGTCCTATAATAGCCTGCGTTACAGCCCTAATAATATTGATGCAAGGCACCCTGATCTAAGGCTGATCATGAATGACCTTCAACCGGATCTTCTTTGCCTGGAAGAGTTATCAGGGCTTTCCTCAGCACAAATGTACCTGGACAGCGTGTTAAATTTGGATAGCACTACTTATTCCCTGGCAACTTTCGTGGATGGTAATGACCTGGACATTGCCCTTTACTATAAAACCGGGAAATTTGGATTTATTTCAACTTCCACTTACCCAACAGCACTGCGGGACATCTATCATTTTCAAGTTGTTGCTAACGGGATAATGGACACACTGCACATATTCGGAGTTCACCTGAAAGCTAGTAGCGGATCCTCCAATGAACAGGCCCGTAAAGCTGAAGTCGATGTTTTACGCCAGGTCACGGATCAATTTGCTGTCGGCGCCCATTTCCTGGTCTGCGGTGATTTTAATATCTACGGGGCCAATGAACCCGCCTATGCCCGGCTATTGCAGAATACCCCCAACAATGAAGGGCACTTTGTTGATCAGTTGATTATGCCCGGCACCTGGAACAATGCTGCTTATGCTCCCTATCATACGCAGTCTCCCCGGACCACTCAATTCAACGGAGGTGTAAACGGTGGAATGGATGACCGTTTTGACATGATCCTCATGTCTGAAGGCTTGAATGATACGGTAGGGCTTCATTATGTTACAGGCTCCATGTTGGCATATGGTAATGATGGCCAGCATTACAACAATGCTATTAATGCCGCTCCTACCAATACAGCTGTAGGGCAAGTACTGGCGGATGCCCTGCATTATGCTTCGGATCACATCCCCATTGTGGCGGAATTTGAGTACAGTATTTCAAATAATACCTCAACCATAAGTCAACCCATTAGCCAGGTTAAAATATTCCATACCTCCAGTGGAATCCTGATCTCCAATCCAGAGAAGATACATCTGAATATTACAGGATACGCGCTGGATGGCAGGAAGATCTTCAAAAAGGATATATACTATACCTCTACCCTTAATTTGAGTACTGTAAAGCCTTATATCCTGGTCATATCCGATTTGCAAAAGAGTATTCTAATCCGGAAACTGGTTCTACAGAGCGAATGATCATCCCCTTGGCTGGGTAATTCTACCACGGTTATTTTCCTTTCCTAATCATCTGGTTCACTTCGAGTAAGGCCCAGGGTTGGTGACTGCCTTTAATTTCTATATCTTTAAACTCAGTTCACTTAAGGCACTTGGTCCGGTATTAAAAACTGCATTATATGAAAGCATTTTTAATCTGGATGTTTGCAACCACCGTCTGGCTGACCTTTGTTCCCTCCCAAAAAATATCGGTTATCGCTAAGTTCTTCCAACAGGTGCTTCCTGGTTTTCCATTGATCCATCTGCTCCGATTTCTGCAAAAGGGAAAAGACAAAAAAGGGAGAAGCCAAGGACAGTAAGGTGAAAAATTGGCAGGTTTTAAGCTTAGGGATGCACTCGATTGAATCCTCCTTTGAGGCTTTTCAACAAAGTACTCAACGAGGCCACACCCTCCTGATAACATGTATCTTATGAGGGTCATAAACACTTGAACACTTCTCCAAAATCTCACCAAAACAACTTTTCTACACATCTTTCTTTTACTTTCTTCTCTATTGGATACAACACCCCTTCCTCTAACACCTATTAATTAAATTATCTGCGTGAGCAGATGGCCAATTAACCGGTCTTAGATTGATAAGCAGAGAGTTCTTATTGCACCTTGAGTAGTGTCTTAATTTACCGGAGGGACTACCCGGATAGGGCTTCTTTTGAGGCTTACTATCCACAAAAAGACGGGCTATTTAGAGCACAGAGCGGTATTGTACTGGTGTCT
>NZNV01000032.1 GCA_002695025.1 Owenweeksia sp. | reverse complement strand
TAATAGAAGTAGATGGTATCAGGCATACCAGGCATGCACGCAAAATTGAAGAAACGCTCACCAAACTTGAAGGCGTTTTGCAAGCAGCCGTCTCTGCCTCCGGCATGATCGGTCTTGAGTTTGAAACAGCCAAAATCAATGAAGAAGAAATTCTTAAGGTCCTGCGTAAGCAGGGCCTGGATATTCTCACAACCGAGGTTGATGTAGAACGATACATTAAGAACACTTCTCAGGATTCAAGTCAACCGGAACACCTGCACAAAAAGCAGGATTCTGAAAAAGAAGCTACAGAACACGACCATTCACACGGAGGCATTTTCGGTAAAAACACCGAACTGATCTTTTCCATCATCTGTGGAGCATTATTAGGAATTGGTTTTGGCCTCTCTTACCTGCAAGCCGTCCCATCATGGATAAGCATGGGACTCTACATTGGAGCATATTTCTTTGGAGGGTATTTCACAGCAAAAGAAGCAATTGAAACGGTAGCCAAAGGAGGCTTTGAAATTGATTTCTTAATGCTGGTAGCAGCTATAGGAGCCGCCATTCTGGGCGAATGGGCAGAAGGCGCCCTTCTATTATTCCTTTTCAGCATTGGCCATGCATTGGAACATTATGCAATGAACAAAGCAAGAAAATCCATTGCTGCACTGGCAGAATTGGCTCCTAAAACAGCATTGCTAAAGAAAAATGGACAGACCAGTGAAGTTGGCATTGAAGAGCTGAAGATAGGTGATGTCATAGTAGTCAAACCAAACACCAAAATCTCTGCTGATGGTGTAGTGGTGATAGGTCAAAGCACAGTGAATCAAGCACCTATCACAGGAGAAAGCGTACCCGTTGACAAAAAGCCAGTGGAGGACACTGAAAAAGAATGGTCTCAAGATGATGACATCAAAGATGAAAACAGGGTTTTCTCTGGAACCATTAACGGCAATAACACCCTCGAAATAAAAGTCATCAAAGAGGCCAAGGACTCCACCCTATCACGCCTGGTAAAACTGGTCAACGAAGCGCAAACTCAAAAATCCCCTACCCAACAGTTTACCGATAAATTCGAAAAGTACTTTGTACCATCCGTTTTAATACTGGTAGTACTGCTAAACTTCGCTTTTCTGGTACTCGATGAGACATTCAGCGAAAGTTTTTACAGGGCAATGGCTGTTTTAGTGGCGGCCAGTCCATGTGCCTTGGCCATATCTACCCCTAGTGCAGTACTCAGTGGTGTTGCAAGGGCAGCTAAAAGTGGTGTACTCATCAAGGGAGGTCGACCATTAGAAGACCTGGGAGTTCTTACCGCATTGGCATTCGACAAGACAGGCACACTTACCGAAGGAAAACCTAAACTGACAGAAGTTGTAGCACTGAATAAAGCAAATGAAGATGAGGTGCTCAAAACAGCCATAGCTGTCGAGAAACTCAGCGACCATCCTTTAGCCAAAGCAATAGTACGGGATGGAAAAGAGCGATTGAAAGATTCAGAGATACCTGAAGCCAAAGATCTCGAAGCGGTTTTAGGCAAGGGAATCAAAGCTCAGTTAGGAAATGACAAAGTATACATCGGCAATCTGGACTTGTTTGAATCTCTGGATGATAAAAAACCATCGAAAGCGATTGAAGAAAAAGTAAAAGCATTAGAATCCGATGGAAATACCACGATGCTGATTCGTCAAAATAATACATACATCGGCATAGTTGCTTTGATGGACACTCCTAGAAAAGAAGCAAAAAACACACTCGATCAGCTTAAGAAAATAGGCATCAAGCGCATGATCATGCTGACTGGAGATAATCAAAAAGTGGCGGATGCAGTAGCTAAAGAAATAGGCCTTACAGATGCCTGGGGCAGTTTGCTACCAGAAGAAAAGGTAGAAGCCATTAAAGAGCTTAGACAAAAAGAAGATAAAGTAGCCATGGTAGGCGATGGCGTGAATGATGCCCCGGCCATGGCCAACAGTACGGTAGGAATAGCCATGGGAGCGGCAGGAAGTGATGTGGCTCTGGAAACAGCTGACATTGCTCTGATGGCCGATAAGCTGGAAACCTTACCTTTTGCTATTGGTTTAAGTAGAAAGGCCAAAGGCATTATCAAGCAAAATCTCTGGGTTAGTCTGGGAATAGTGGCCTTGCTCATTCCTTCAACCATTTTTGGTCTGGCCAATATCGGTATTGCGGTACTGATACATGAAGGCTCTACATTGGTTGTAGTCTTCAACGCCCTGAGATTGCTGGCTTATAAAAAGTAAGAACAAAACCTGAGTAAGTGAATAAATTAATAACCTAATCAAAATAAATTAAGATGCAAAACGAACACAAACACGAAAACAATTACGCTAAATTTTTTGCAATGATTGCAACCGCTATGGTAGCAATGTACTTCTTGATGTACACCAATTCTTACCAAATCATTGACCATTTTTGGTTTAGTGAAACAAGACTTTTTATGACGCTGATTATGGCCGGGTCCATGACTATTATCATGCTATTGTTTATGCTTAATATGTACAAGAAGGTTAGTGCCAATTTAGCAGTCATTTCGTTGGGTATTTTGCTCATCGCTGGTGGCATTGGACTGGTAAGAAGTCAGGTTACCGTTACAGATGTTGACTATATGGAAGGTATGATTCCGCATCATTCTATAGCTATTCTTACAAGTGAGCGTGCCCAGATTAAGGATGTGCGGGTAAGGAAACTTGCTGATGAAATTATCAAAGCCCAACGGAGGGAAATCATGGAAATGCAATGGTTGATCAATGACATAAGAAAAAATGGTGTGGTGGAAACAGAAGAAGAAAAGAAAAACAGGCCTGTGCCTAAGTTTGAAGGTTTGCTTGAGGAAGAAACACGAAATCTGAATGAATAATAGCCTAAACTAATATTAACTTCTGTAGTCGCCAAAAACATCCGGCATCATCTTTTGCTTTGGTACTGATGAAAATTTTCCCAAAGATTCTTTCATCAAATGACCTGCCCTATAAAAAATGAAAATGAATAATCTGAAACTATATTGTAATTAACGTTGAATAAAAGCACATTCAAAATAACCAAGATGGACTGCCCCTCCGAGGAGCAAATGATCCGCATGAAGCTGAAACCTCTCAGTCAGGTAAAGCACCTGGAGTTTGACATTCCGGCACGTAAGCTGGAAGTATTTCATCAGGATGAAGTACTGCCTATACAAAATGCCATCAGTGAACTAAACCTCAACGATCAACTCCAGGATACTTCTGAGGCAGAAATGCCTATTGCCGAAGACGAGACCAAGCACAAGAAAATACTCTGGTGGGTGCTGGGCATCAATTTTGGATTTTTTGTAGCCGAAATAACCACCGGCTGGATATCCAGCTCAATGGGCCTGATAGCCGACTCGTTGGATATGCTGGCTGATTCTATTGTTTATGCCCTGAGCCTATTTGCTGTGGGAGCAGCTATTTCTCGCAAGAAAAAGGTAGCTAAACTCAGTGGTTATTTTCAGATGGGGCTGGCTTTACTGGGATTTTCAGAAGTACTACGCAGGTTCTTTACCCAAAGTGAAACACCCCTTTTCCAGTGGATGATTATCGTTTCTCTGCTGGCTTTAACGGGTAACTTGGTCTCGCTATGGCTGATTAACAAGGCAAAAAGCAAAGAGGCCCACATGCAGGCCAGTGCTATTTTCACTTCCAATGACATCATCGTCAATGCAGGGGTAATACTGGCTGGTGTACTGGTTTATTTTCTAAACAGCAAATGGCCGGACCTGTTAATTGGTGGAATCGTGTTCGCCTTTGTGATGCGGGGCGCTATTCGCATTTTAAAACTTTCTAAATAATAAGAGAATTAAGCAAATAATATGAAACTCAACACCATTATGCCTGCCAGGTTACAGCCCTACTTCGAACAGGAGCTTAGAGCATATCGGGCTGCCCTGGAAAAGAACCAATTCAGCATTGCCTGGAGACACCTTGAACGGGCACATATAATAGGCCAGGCTTATCCCTGGGAACACAGCTATGTGCATTGGAAGATGCTTTTCTTTGGTATCAGAATTAAAAGTACCAAAGAGGTGATAGGACAAATACCACGATTACTGGTGGGAGGCGTAAAATCTTTTGTTGGAAAAATTCCTGTAGGCAATACAGGCGGGGCCAATGTACCGTCTCTTAGACCAATGGAAATACCTCAGGATATACAACAAATAATTAGCAGAGTAAAATGATTACAATTATAAAATCAATGTTTCTTTTTGTATTAGCCGGCTTATTCGAAATCGGAGGCGGTTACATGGTTTGGCTCAGCTTAAGGGAAGGTAAGCCTTGGTGGATTGGTATTTTGGGTGGTCTTATATTAATAGGATATGGAGTGGTGGCCACCTTGCAACCGGCAAATTTTGGCCGTGTGTATGCAGCCTATGGCGGCATTTTCATTGTGATGGCTATTATCTGGGGCTGGAAAGTGGATGGAATTATACCCGACAAATATGATCTTATCGGAGGCGCTGTTGCATTGCTGGGTGTGCTGATTATCATGTATGCTCCAAGATCAACGTAGTTCATCCTTGTCTCATTCCGTGTAATGTACAAGAGCGCAATTAAGATTTTGGCGAAAAATGTTTTCTACTACATTTAATCATTTGCTTAAATAACAACAGTAATGTACCTTTGTGATAAAGTGAAGCAGAATGTCAAAAGCAGATCCTATAAATTGTATACGTGCCGAGGCAGACCAGGCGCAAATTGTAAGAGGAAGGTCCGAATTGGAAAATCTCCAGCCTCAGGTAAATCAGTTAGCCTCTGTGCTTGCTTTGGCAGGAAATGAAGTGCGCCTGAAGATGCTTTACCTCCTCTTTTTAGAACGAGAACTTTGCCCCTGCGACTTAGCGGACATCCTACAAATGAGCGTTCCGGCTGTTTCACAGCACCTGCGGAAAATGCGAGACGGACGGATTATTATTTCAAGAAAAGAAGGCAAGACCATCTTCTATTCGCTGGAAAATGAAGCATTAAAAGATTTGAAACCAATGCTGGAAAATCTTCGGGTTCCATCCATAAAAGAAGCTACACAATGAGTGAAAGTAAATCATCCAAAGGACTTTTAGGAACAGGGATAGTTGCTGCGATTGCAGCATCACTATGTTGTATAACACCGGTGTTGGCTCTGATCGCAGGCGCCAGCGGTGCAGCCTCAACTTTCTCATGGCTTGATCCTGCACGGCCCTACCTGATAGGCATTACCATACTTGTTTTGGGCTTTGCCTGGTATCAAAAATTAAAGCCACGTTCTAAAGAAGAAATTGATTGTGCTTGTGAGGATGATGAAAAGCCGTCTTTCTGGCAATCCAAAAAATTCCTGGGCATAGTCACCGTTTTTGCTGGATTGATGCTGGCATTTCCGCTCTACGCAGATGTTTTTTATCCCAAGCAGGATCGACAAGTGATTGTTGTTGATCGGCAAAACGTTCAAACAGCAACCTTTTCTGTAAGTGGCATGACCTGCACAGGGTGCGAAGAACATGTCAGCCATGAAGTGAATAAATTGGATGGTATCGTGGGCGTGAAAGCTTCTTATGAAAATGAAAATGCCATCGTACAGTTTGATTCCTCTAAAACTTCAGTCGGTGAAATTGAAAAAGCAATCAATAGCACAGGTTATAAAGTGACCGACATAAAAAATCAATAACCCATGCAGCATTTTGATGTATTTATAATTGGCGCTGGAATGGCAGGTATCACTGTCGCAAATAAATGTGCTGCTTCTGGTTTATCGGTAGGCATTACCGATGAATTACCTTACGGAGGCACGTGTGCGCTGAGGGGTTGCGATCCAAAGAAGGTATTAATCAGTGCCACTGAAGCAACAAATATGGCAGAGAATCTCCAGGGAAAAGGAATTACCGGAAAGCCGGAAATAAACTGGAGCGACTTGATGCGCTTTAAAAACACCTTTACGGAACCAATGCCTGCTAAAGTAGAAAAAGGCTTCCGTAAAAATGGGGTAAAGTCTTTTCATGAAAAAGCTGAATTTATTGGAAAGAACAAACTTCAATTAGGAAATGAGCAGATAGAGGCTGGAAAGATCCTCATAGCTACCGGTGCTCAACCACGTCCGCTGGGAATACTGGGGGCAAATTATGCATTGACGAGTACAGACTTTCTGAATCTTGATGTATTGCCTGACTCCATCTTATTCATAGGAGGCGGTTATATTGCCTTTGAGTTTGCCCACATTGCGGCCCGGGCAGGCGCAGAGGTTACCATTATTCACCGTGGAACTCACTCCCTGGAGAATTTTGACCCAGACATCGTGAAACATCTACAGTCGGCTACAGAAAAATTAGGCGTTAAAATCCATCTGAAAACTGAAGCATTAGAAATTCACAAAGAAGAAAACACACTAATCGTTAAAGGCCGACAAGATGAAAAGGAGGTGCATTTTCAGGCCGAAGCTGTTTTTAATTCCTCCGGTCGAGTGCCGGCCATTGCAGATTTAGCCCTGGATAAAGCCGGAGTTTCCCATGGCAATAATGGTGTTGAAGTAAACCGGCACCTGCAAAGTGTTTCAAATCCGCACGTTTATGCGGCTGGCGATACAGCTGATACTGATGGTTTGCCACTGACTCCGGTTGCGGTCATGGAAGGTCACGTTGTAGCCTCTAATATCATTAATGGAAATAAAAAATCTGTTAATTATGGTGCAATTCCCTCGGTGGTTTTCACCCTTCCTTCCATTGCTGCTGTGGGTCTAACGGAGCAGACTGCTAAGGCAAAGAATATCGATGTGTCTGTAAATTACCAGGAAGCCAGTTCCTGGTTCAATGCAAAACGGCTAAATGAAAATCAGTACGCTTTTAAAACCATCACTGATAAAAATAGTGGTCAGTTGCTGGGAGCACATCTGATTGGCCCAGAGGCAGCCGAAACCATTAATCTTTTTGCGATAGCCATTACAGCCGGATTGAAATCAAAGGATTTAAAAAAGATGATCTATGCCTATCCAACCTTCGGTTCAGATCTCTCATACATGGTTTAAGAATTACGAAAAGAGTGAATATGAAAATTATATCAACGTCAATCATTACTTGTCCAAAATGCGGTTTTCAGAAAGAAGAAACCATGCCTACGGATGCCTGTCAATACTTCTATGAATGCGAGAACTGCTCCAAAGTATTAAAACCCAAAAAAGGTGACTGCTGCGTCTATTGCAGTTATGGTACGGTAAATTGTCCACCGATTCAGCAGGACAAATCTTGTTGCAATTGAAAGTACACATTTAATAAAGCAATATGCCTCCAGCAGGTTCCTTCCAGTCGGTCGTTCCTCCCTTCTTGCAGTCACCAGCTTCCGTCACCGCGCAGCAAGAGTAGCACCTTCTCTTCATTCCGCTAAAGCTCCATTCCGTTCAGTTGCCACACTTGCTTAACCAGCCGCACAAAACGCAGGAAGAAATGAAATCGGCAATGGAGAATTTGGCGCCATCTTAAACATCTCCATCATTTTTGCCAAAGGCTCGGAGTTCAAGTCGATTCTGTAACATTTTGCTTGTTTCGGAGTTCCGTTCGCTTCAAATGATATTGCTGGTGTGAAATTTCACAACTGCTGCCTTTGGCAAAAACTTCCTGAAAACTCTTGTACTCGGCTGCATCTATATCGTAGTTTTCTTCACCATGGGCCGTGGTAAACAGCAGGCCGGCAACGGTACCGGATGTTCTGCCATTGTGCTCCAGTTTATAAACGGCATCTCCGTGGCGGTTTACGGCATACAAGGTTTTGTACTTCATGATATTTAGATTTGGTTAAACTCTTTTGTCGTTGCTTTCCAGGGTAAGCAGATTGAATGATTCCCGAAGACGGGATCTCAATCGATTCCCATAAGCAGCCTCCAATTCTGAAGCATTGAGATTGGTGGTGCAATGGGTTTTGATGTGGTGATCGGCAAACTTTTCGTAGCGGGAAAGAAGGATTTCGCCCAATACGTTTGTGTCGTTTCCATAGTATTTCAGGGATTGCTCGGTACCCAGATCATCAAAACAGATGGCCGAATTGCTGTTGCTGTAGGATTCGATTAACTCGAAACCCAGCTTCATAAATGCAGTGGCCAGCTGTCGGCAAGACCGGAACTGGTACCCAGGTGTTCCTGGAAAATTGCTGAATAGCTTCATCAGGGAGGTCTTGCCAGATCCTATCGGGCCGGTGAGCAGGATACCCTTTTTCAGGTCCAGGTTCAGACGTTGCGCCTCCTGCTTGTCCTGGATAAAATAGATGGTAAGCTTGTAAATTAACGAATGGTCAGAGTTGTAAAGACGGAAATGCTTGCCAAACCTGGTCTTTCCTTCAAACTCGAGCCACTGTAGGCAAAGTGGCCAAGAGTAGTTTCTCAAATGGCCCTGAATCCGGAAGGGTTTCTCAGGCCCTCCAGGGAACAGCTCACCCTGCTGCAATATATCCTCAGAGTGGCTCATGGTAATTCTTGTTTTCAAAAGTTTGTAGTTGTTTAGGCTGGAGGCTTTTTCCGGAGTTTGAAAAGTTGCTGGCGTTCAATATCCAGTTCCTGGCTGCGGCATACCAGTCCTTCATCGGGGATTTTCCGCCCACTTTCCATCCATTCGAGGTGAAATGATTAAAGAACTTCTGGGCCTCCCGGTTACAGTCAATTCCTGCTGATGCATTGAAACCGGAGTTTTCATTAAAATACTTTTCCACATCTGAAAACTCGGGCGGGATCTGTTTAGAAGGTTTTTTGGTTTTACCGGTTTCTTTAGGTTTATAAGAAGCGCCCTTCTTAGGTATTTTCACTTGTTCATCAGGTGTATCATTAGCGATACTCGCAGCCGTATCAAATCTGATACAGCTCACAGTACTGCCGAGCATGGGATTGGTGGAAGGGCTATAGCGGATATACCCGAACTCATCAAGGTTACGGAGGCATTTGGAGTAAGTGTTATTGGATCCAATCTTGGAAAGTAGCTTCAGTTCAGAGCGCGATACGGATACCGGTGACCTAAAGTGGTTGAGGTTCCACATCTGAAATAGGGCCAGGTAAAGACTGATGTGATGAGGTGAAAGACGCTGGTCTTCTGCCATCCTGGTGTAAACAGCATTCAGGTGCTTGATGTAGTTTACTTCAGCTGCCATGGATTATTGATTCCCTGAACGGTTTGCCACTAGCATTTTCTGGATGTCGTCATTATCATAAAAGATCAGGCCACCCACCTTGGTGTAGGGCAAGGTGCCGTTGATGCGCATGTTTTGAAGCGTTCCCGGTGAAATGCCCAACATTTCCCGTACCTCATAGGATTTCAGCCACTTTTTTGGAGCAGGATTGGAGTTTACAGAAAGAATTTCCTTGAACTCACTTATCAGTTCCAGTTTGAACTGATCCAGGTCTTCTTTAGTGATAATCAGTGCTGCCATGTTTGAAAGTTATATGGCAACAAATGGAAGCATATAGACAAAACGAAAACAGTGGCAACGGGGTGGCAGTACCTATGAACTCCCCATAAACAAAGAGGGTGCGGCACTTATTGAAAGTGGTAAAAGTGGTGGGTGCAACCTTTTGTCGTAAAAAAGTAGACATAAATTGTCGTAAAATGCGGCATATAGGACGTATTATGTCGTACTTTCATGCGGGTTTAACTAATAGGTTACCTGAGAATTAGACAATCACACACCAAAAAGATGCATAGAGGTATGGGCCACAATACTTCTACAGATCCAAAAAACACGAGATTGAGGGAACTCAGCGAAAATCAGGATTTCGTGTTCTGGAGCGAAGAAAACGGCTTTGACACCCTTGGGGATTATTTCGGAAACAGTCTGGCCTCCCTACACGAACGGGAGGGCTTCAATCCGAGGTTTTATAAAGAACTGCTTGGACTCATTTCGAAGTATCATTACGGAAGCTACTTTGAAGACTACTATTAGTCCAGTTGCTTCAGGATAGTCCTCATCACCTGGAGATATTTATCTACCCGGACCAAGCTTGTGGTGGTAGGTTCATAATACTTTGATCTTAGACTTTCATGTGAAATTTCAGTGGCCTTTTTTGACTGTAGAGTTGAGGCGGCCCATTTCAAGGTTCCGGCAATATTATCCGGAGGGATCATGCCTGCTTCTATAGACAGGCGCATCAACAGGGCCATTTCGTTTACAGACAAATTTGTGCGCAGCTTGATGAGGTTTTCCTGCCCGATAGTATTCTCCAGAGTGGTGCCAATGGCTTGTTGGATTTCAGCTTCCTGCCTGAGATACTCCATTTCAGCAAAAATCCAGTCCGTGAGCTGATCCTTTAGGCCGGACATATTATCCCGATAGCAGAGATCAGGCTTCGAGTAATACTGACTGATCTTTTTTGCCTCAGCATGGAGCAACCGGATCTTTGTAGCATGCGTGGCCAGGGAGTCAAGATCCTGCTGAATTTCCGAGGTGAGGAATTCAAATATCCTGGGGGAGTTCAGGTTGTAGCGGAACATGCTACGCACACAGCACAAGTACACGTCAGAGCGGTTAACGCCCACTTCAATGGTGTTGATGTGAGTTAAATATCTGCGTAAGTAATTAGCCTGAGTAACGCTTATCCTCTGGGAGCACTTTATCAGAAAGCCTTGAAACGGTGAAGTCAATGCTTGAAAAAAGGGCTCATGTTGATAGGGTAAAAACCTCCTCCGGATTTCCTCTAAAGCTGATTCAATTTCATTGGACAACAGGGCCATCTCAATGGAGGATATTTTTTCGGAAAAATCATAGTGTGGCTGAAAGTATTCTTCGAGAAAGGCGCGGAGTCCTTCCAAAGCCTGAAACGTGAGATATAAAACGTGCTGTGTTTTAGCCACTTCAAACTCCTTCCAGAATTCAGGAGCCAGGTTGTAAACCATATCCTTAAGGCGAAGGATCACCTTCTGGCAGCTCAGAACATTGTACTGGATGTCTGAATTAGCCGTTGCACCTGCTGTAGCAATATGAAAAATCTCCTTTTTGCACAATTCAAGTTCATCGAGTATCCTGTTTCGATGGTAGGCAAGCAACTCCGGGGAACATTTTGCCCCGGAAATAACTCTAAGTTCGTGAGCAATAAACCGCTCAAACCATATCAGCTTAGAAGTCACTCTTGCTGGTTTAGTTAGTAATTTTAGTTGATCCAAGAATACTATGCTTACATAAATTTATATAAATAAAATGAGATTTTTCCGAAGCAGTTACACCAAGCAACATTTTGTAGTATTATACGAGTTAATTCGTAAAATGTGGAATATTTTGCTCATTAATGTGAAGGATCCTACACATTTATGCGTACGGTTATGAAAAATCTGCTTACTGTGAAGAAAATGTTAGTATCAGCTTAAAGTCCATTCTGACAGATTTTCCTTGCAAAATATAGGCATGGGTGCCATTTTTTTCCTGAAAAGACTTTTGAGCCCGGTCAATTTGATCAAAAGCCATGTTAGATGCTCTTCTTAGCTTCTTCTGCGGAGCCGGATAGTTTGTTCTTCAAAAGCATCATATCAGAACTCAGCTTTACATCCACCACCTTCGCATAAATTTGGGTTGTGGTGAGCTTGCTGTGACCAAGCATCTTGGAAACCGACTCAATAGGGACTCCATTGGAAAGCGTGACAGTAGTGGCAAAGGTGTGCCGGGCAGCATAGTAGGTCAGGTTCTTCGGGATTCCGGCTTCGGTGGCAATGTCCTTTAAATAGGAATTGATCTTCTGTGCCGAGAATTTGGGAAAGCAGGCGTTACGTTTCAGGCTTCTTGGGTCGTTCTGGTACTTGAAAAATATTTCATGTGCCACCGGCAGCAATGGTACCTTAAACGGTTGACCAGATTTCCTCCGGACATTGCTGATCCATAACATCCGGTCCAATCCAATGACAATATCTTCAGGATGTAATGCCTGGAGATCTACGTAAGCCAGACCAGTATAACAACCGAACACGAAAAGATCGCGCACCAACTGGTGACCTTCATTATTCAGTTCTATTGCAGCGATGGCCTGCAATTCCTCAGCAGTTAAGTACACCTGCTTTGGTTTCTCCATGTGCCTTTGGTACATCTTGAAAGGGTCTTTTGATATATGATCCAATTTTACAGCAAGGTTCACCACTTTCTGCAGGCGCTCAATGTGTTTCATGATGCCATTATTTCGCAGGGGACGCTGACCTTTGGGAGTAGGGAACCTGCGAAGAAAGACTTCGAAACCATCTATAAAGGCAAAGTTGAGACGATCCAGCGAGAGCTCATTGGCGCGGAAGGAAGCTTTGAGATATTTTTTGACATAATCCCGGGTGGTCTTGTAGTTCTTCAGGGTACTGTCGGCCAGCCGGCCGGTTTCCCTGGTCATATGATAGTCGAACATACCCAGCAGGCCCATGACCTCATCCGTATCAATGGCCAGGTAGCGGTTTTTAACTGCAGCCGCGCTTAGGTCATTTCCCTCCCGATATAACTCCCGGTAGGCCTGTCCGAGGTCATAGCGGACTGAGTCCAGGAAATCGTTGAGGTCTTCCACCTCCGCCCCCCGCCCTGTGACGCGGCCATTTCGGGAGTCCCATAAGGCCGCACGGACATATTTCTTAAGGGATATCTCTGCCGGCCGGCCAAGGCCTTTGATTCTTACATAGAGTGGGATCCTTCCGTTTACCCGCTTACTATTACGGGCCACGAAGGAAATTTTCATGGATGATATGCCTCTGCGCATGATTGATCCTTTTGCGGCAGCAGCAGTTCACCTAAAGTGGGGACCTGGATCAATTCCGTGCGGGGACAGGTGTCAGGGACTGAACCTGTTGGCACTAAAGTAGGTGAAAGATCAGTTCACCCAATAGTTCACAGATACCTTGATTTGGATTGATTTACCTTAATATGGCAAAAACAAAAAAAGCCTGATAATCATACGATTACCAGGCTTTTGATACCATTTGATTGGTAAAAAGTCGGGATGACTGGACTTGAACCAGCGACCACACGCCCCCCAGACGTGTACTCTACCAACTGAGCTACATCCCGTTTTGAGGGCTGCAAATGTAAACATTAAATCTTAAGAATTAAAAAATAACAATACCCTCATTTGCTTTGTCTTTACAACCCGTGGGGTTCCCTCTTAAACTTTTACCTTTGTACCTTTCAAATACGGATGCATATTTAAATTATGGAAAAACATAAGTGTGTAATTATCGGTACCGGACCTGCAGGATACACCGCTGCTATTTACGCTTCCAGGGCTAATCTTAATCCTATAATCTATACAGGACTGGAGCCTGGCGGGCAGCTTACCACTACTACAGATGTAGAGAATTTTCCGGGCTACCCTGATGGAATTATGGGGCCTGAAATGATGGAAGACCTGAAAAAGCAGGCCGAACGTTTTGGCACGGACATACGTTTCGGGTTGGTAACCAAAGCTGAACTCAGCGATATTCCCGGAGAGTACCATACCCTGACTATTGATGAGTCCGTTAAGATACAGGCTCAAACGGTAATTATTGCTACCGGGGCTTCTGCCAAATACCTGGGGCTTGAATCCGAGAAAAAAATGATGGGCCACGGAGTATCGGCCTGCGCTATATGTGACGGTTTCTTTTTTAAGGGACAGGAAGTTGTGGTAGTAGGCGGTGGTGACTCAGCAGCCGAAGAAGCTACCTACCTGGCCAAACTGTGCCCCAAGGTAACCGTGGTGGTGCGTAAAGACCACTTTAAGGCTTCCAAGATCATGGCTGATCGGGTGATGAACACGCCTAATATTAACGTTCTTTTCAATACCGAAACCCTGGAGGTTTTAGGAGAAAAAACGGTAGACGGTGTTCGGGTAAAAAACAACGAAACCGGTGAAGAATCCATCATCCCGGCCCAGGGCTTTTTTGTGGCCATCGGCCATAAACCTAATACCGATATTTTTAAAGGCCAGCTGGATATGGACGAGGTTGGATATATCCTCACTAAACCTGGTACCGCCACCACGAACAAACCCGGTGTATTTGCCACCGGTGACGCCCAGGACAAAGTGTACCGCCAGGCGATTACCGCAGCCGGTTCCGGTTGTAAGGGAGCTCTGGAAGCCGAACGCTACTTACAGGAATTTGAAGAAGAGGTGGAAGTAGCCCAAATAGAAGGCTAAAGCTGCTTTATTCCTACTAAAACAAAACCCCGCTTTCGCGGGGTTTCTTTTTTTATTCGGCTATCAACTCAAAGAGTCCGTAAAATACGGCCAGCCATATCAATCCTTTTACCAGGAAGAACATAAACAGCAAGACGCCTACCTTCCACCCTTCCTTACGGATGAGCCCTTTCCACCCTTCCTCTTTTACTATGGTCCTATATTTCTTCAGCATCTCGATTCTTTAAAAAAAACAGGCCTGTAAGCCGGATTCTGTCCCCAAAACAAGTTCAGGGCCTTATCATTTATCTATTCTGCCTACCCTCCGGGATCGGGCGAGCAACCCTTAAGCCCCGGTATACATGGCATTTCAACCCGCGAGGTTTACCTTGCTTGCCCGGTTACCCGAACAAACGGTGGGCTCTTACCCCACCTTTTCACCCTTACCCCGAAACGAGCCCGGGGCGGTTTGTTTTCTGTGGCACTATCTGGCAATTCCGGTTTAACCGGAACCTCCTCCGTTTTCACGGAGCACGGTGCTCTGTGTTGTCCGGACTTTCCTCCCCGGAGTAAATCCGGAGCGATAAGGCGGCCTGTTTCTACTGCAAAATTAAGGGTAAAAAACGAGTTATTTAGAATAATTCCACTTCCGTGGCACCGGCTCCGTAACGATTAAAATCAGCATCGTAAAAGTTGAGTCTATCCATATCCATCAGCATTTGATGCAGCTCCGAGCGTAGCCGCCCTTCTCCTACTCCGTGGATCAGGATTACTTTCTTCACAAAACTCCTACGGGCTTTTTCAATGGCCAGCCTGGCTGTATCCAACTGTTTTTGCAGCATTTGGTAATTGGTCATACCCCTGGAGTTCTCCACGAGTTCATGAATATGCAGGTCTACTTCCAGGAAATCCGTTTTTTCACGCTTAAGGACCGAGTGCTTCCGTTTGGGTTTATGGTCTTTATGATCTACTTCTCTTACTTTTAAGTCTCCCCTTTTCACCAATTGGGAACTTTCCATCCACTCTTCAAAACCGTCTTCGCGTTCCACCAATACCTGGTTCCCTTTTACGGACCTCACCCTGGCATTGACCGGTTCATCAATATAAGACACTCTATCTCCGATTTGGAAATTCATACTGCAAAACTAAAAAGCCCCGCGACAGTTGCGGGGCATTTTAGCTATTTAATATTAGGAGTTTAACCTCCCTATTCTTTCACAATTCTTACTACAGCGGTCATTCCACCGCTTTCCACACGTAGCAGGTAAGTCCCCCTGGCCAGTTTAGACAGATCCAATTGATCTTTGAAATGACCATTCAGATCAGTAGCATCGATTTGCTCTACCAGCCTGCCACTTAAATCAGTGATACTAAGGATAGCATCTCCTGATCCCTGGGTATCAAAGGATACATCCAGCATGCCGCTGGTTGGGTTAGGGTATATGCTGAGACTGCTGGAAATAATATTTTCCTCAAGATTAATACCCGCAACTGTAACACTGTCTGAAAAGGTAGCCGTATCACAAGGACCTGTAACCGTTAATGTTACATAGTATGTACCATTAGCTGTATAAGTATGGGTTGTATTCATGCCTGTACCGCTGTTTCCATCACCAAAATCCCAACTGTAATCAGTGGCGCCTACCGAAGAGCTGGCATCGAAAGTAATCGTAAGGTCAGTTGGCGTAGGATTTCCGGGGTTGAAAGTAAAACCGGCCGCTATAGGTCCGCTGGCAGTAGTAAAACTACTCATTACCCAGGCACTGGTATCATTTCCACAAGTATCTGCCACATAAAAATCGTAGGATACATTGGGAGAAAGACTGCTAAGCGTATAAGGACTGGCTACATAATTTGCTTTGATTCCGGTACCAGGGGTGAAGCCGGCAGGGCCGTATTCAACCAGGGATTGATGACCTGCCGGGCTGGTCCAGATAAGATCAGCGGTAGTACAGCTCACATTGGCCGTATCCAGTCCTGTTGGTACTGCGCAAACCAGGGTGCTGAATGAAAATGGGCCTGTCCATAAAGATACATTACCGACACCACAACTATCACGAACATAGAAATCATACTGCGTGCCTGGTGACAAATCGGTTACCACCAGGGTATCGTTGGTGGAAGACAAATAGGTGCCTGAACCTATGTTGAAACCGGCAGGGCCGTATTCCACATTCCAGTCCGCGGCTCCGCCACCGGTCCAGTAAAGGTCCGCACCGCTCGAAGACACATTGGTAACGCCCAAACTGGAAGGATCCGGACAAACCAGGGTATTGAACGAAAATGGACCTACCCAATTGGAAAAGTCTCCTCCGCCACAACCCTTACGGACATACACATCGTAGCAGGTATCCGGCAATAAACCGGTAATATTTAATGGCTCTATACCCGAAGACAGCATGCCCATCCCTTGCGTAAAACCACAAGGTCCAACCTCTACTTCGTAGTTGTTACCGGTATTATCAAATGTAAGACTTGCACCAGTAGCCGTTACATTGCTGGCTGTAAAACCGGTAGGATCCAAACAGCTGACCTGCTCGATCGTGATATCGTCAAAGGTTCGGCCATCCACTCCACTCATGGAGGTAGCTGAGCTGTTGTCTTCCTGGCCAAAGCGCAGCTGGAAGGTGCTGGAAAAGTTTTGATTAGCGGCCTTCAGTATATTCTTCAGGTCTATATTCTGAGCATGAACGAAGGTTCCGTTTACCTGATTGGCAAAAAGATCGTACACACCGATCCAGGGATCGGTATTACTTCCCCTGATCCAAACACTATCCGTTGGGTGGGGATCGTCTCCATGACTATTGTGATAAAAACTCAACACGTAGAAACTGGCTGCGGAAGTGTCATAATTAGACATATCAATAGTTCCGATCAGGTAGTTTACAGGATCATTTGAGGCTCCTTCAGGCATACCATCAGACACCGCATCAAGAGTAACTCCGGTAGTTCCGTTGTTACCGAAAGCACCAAAGGTTACACGACCATACGCAGGCTGGCTTGTTTCAAAGCTCCACATCACTGCAGAATTGCTATATACACCGGGTGTATTTCCAATGTAGGTTCCGTTGGCTCCTTGAAAACCTGCCGTAAAAGGAAGGGTTACGGGACCTGGAGCAGAAAGGGTATTGAATGAAAACGGACCTACCCAGAAAGACACATCACCCATATCGCAACTATCACGAACATAAAACTCATACTGTGTGCCAGGAGACAAGCTGTTTACCGCTAAGGTATCGTTGGTGGAAGACACATAGGTACCGAAGCCTAAAGTGAAGCCGGCTGTTCCATATTCCACATTCCAATCCGTGGCTCCTCCGCCTGTCCAATACAGATCGGCATTGCTCGCAGATACATTGGTAACACCCAAATTGGAAGGATCCGGACAAGTGAGGGTACTGAATGAAAATGGGCCCACCCAGGCTGATACATCACCCATGCCACAACTATCACGAACATAGAAGTCATACTGCGTACCCGGAGACAAGCTGTTTACCGCTAAGGTATCGTTGGTGGAAGAGGTGTAAGTACCGGAGCCTAAAGTGAAACCGGCTGTTCCGTATTCTACATTCCAATCCGTAGCTCCCCCGCCTGTCCAATAGAGGTCTGCACCACTCGCAGACAAATTGGTAATGCCTAAACCGGAAGGATCCGGACAAACCAGGGTGGTGAATGAAAATGGACCTGCCCAGAAAGATACATCACCAGCCCCGCAACTATCACGAACATAGAAGTCATACTGCGTACCTGGAGAAAGTCCGGTTACCGCCAATGTATCATTGGTGGAAGACAGATAGGTACCTGAACCTGTATTGAAACCGTCCGGTCCATATTCCACATTCCAGTCCATGGCTCCACCGCCTGTCCAGAACATATCCGCTGAAGAAGATGTAACGTTGGCAGCTCCCAAATTGGATGGATCGGGACAAGTGACAGGATCACTGATACGGATATCATCAATCGCCACATCACCGTTGCAACATCCGTTGGAACTTACCCGGAAACGTACCCGGATAATAGTAACATTGTAGTGACTCAGATCCAGGATGGTATCGTTATAAGGATCTGAAGGACTGGTATTCTGTGCACCGGTGATCAGGTGCTGATCCAGCAACCACTGTGATCCATCCCATATATCCACGTGCAGGTCGGCCATTTGCGATCCGTACATGTGGTAATAGTACCCCAGTTCGGGATTACTCAAACCTGAAATATCCACCATGGGAGTAATTAAATTGGTTTCATCTCCTGCGCCTGAACCGTTTACGTCTGCCGTTACGAATTTGCCGCCTATGGCCGGGGCCAGGGTATTATCCCTATCCGGACCGGTAGCAGCACCGGTGGTGGTCTGGGCCACATCCCTTACTTCCCAAGAGTAACCATGATAGGTACTACCAGGATCATCGGAATTGATAGCCACGCAATTCTGGGCTCCATCAAAGAATCCTACCGTAAAGTTTTCAAAATCTTCCCGGTAAGGAGCAGTTATTCCACTACAAAGGGAATCTAAACTAAACGGGCCTACCCAATTGGAAAATCCTCCTGAACTACAATCCCTTCGCACATACGCTTCTGTACAGTTATTGTAATGAGCGCTAGAATTTACTGGCTCTTTAACGTAATATATAACTCCATCACCCAGTGTAAATCCGCAAGGTCCTAGCTGCAGCTCATATTCATCCCCAACATCATCAAAGATAATAGTAGTACCGGAAGATGTTCTGGTGGCGCTAAAACCGCTCGGATCCGGGCAACTTTTCTTGATGAGGATATCGTCAAACGTACGACCTCCTGCGCCATTTAGTGAGGTAGCCGAGCCGTTGTCTTCCTGGCCAAAGCGCAGCTGGAAAGTACTGGAGAAATTTTGATTGGCATTCTTGAGTGTATGTTTAAGATCAATCTCCCGCGTTTGTACAAAAGTACCGCCCACCTGGTTGGCATAGAGATCGTAAACACCGATCCAGGGATCGGTATTACTTCCTCTGATCCAAACACTATCCCCCGGGTGAGGGTTGTCTCCATGGCTGTTGTGGAAGAAGCTCAGTTGAAAGTAACTGATAGCAGAGGTATCATAATTGGACATATTGATGGTACCGATCAGGTAGTTCACCGGTTGACCATTATTTAACCTGTCCAGGGTAGCTCCTTTGGATCCGTTGTGGGCAAAATCGTCAAAGGTCAAACGACCATCTGAAGGCTGGTCTGTTTCAAAGTTCCAGATCACTTCAGAGCGGCCATACGCATTAGGTGTATTTCCAATGTAGGTTCCACTGGCCGCTTCAAAACCTTCCGTAAAGGGAAGGGTCACAGGCCCGGGAGTGGTGCCGGGTGTAGAAAACTGGAAGGGACCTGCCCAACTAGAAAAGCCTGGTGTACCACAATCTCTCCGTACATATACCTCGTAACAGCTACCTGCACTTAATCCGGTCACCGTTAATGGCTCTGAGCCGGAAGACAGGTTACCCGTGCCTTGCGTAAAACCACAGGGGCCAACTTCTACTTCGTAGTTTTCACCAGTATTATCAAACGTAAGGGTAGCACTGGTCAGGGTTAAATTACTGGTCGAAAAATCAGCAGGTCTCAAACAGTTCACTTCCTCAACCATAATATCGTCAAAGGTATAGCCATCCACTCCTGTCAGCGAGGTAGCGGCATAAACCCCCTCTTGTCCAAAGCGCACCTGGAAGGTGTTGGAGAAGTTTTGATTGGCAGCCTTCAGGATACTCTTCAGTTCGATATTCTGAACATGTACAAAAGTACCGTTGATCTTATTGGCAAACAGATCATACACCCCAATCCAAGGATCATCTACGCTTCCGCGTATCCATACGCTATCCGCTGGGTCACCACCGTCTGAATGACTATTGTAATAAAAGCTCAACGGATAAAAATTGGTTGCGGATGTATCGTAATTGGACATATTGATGGTACCGACCAGGTAATTCACCGGATGTCCGCTGTATGCCCCGTCCAGGGTAGCACCTTTGGTTCCCGTGTTGGAATAACTATCAAAACGCAGACGACCGTGATCAGGCTGATTGGTTTCAAAGCTCCAGCTTATCTCCGAACGGCAATACGCAGCAGGCTTGCTTCCAATAAAAGTTCCACTGGCTCCTTCAAAATCTTCGGTAAGGGGAAGGGTCACCGCACTGGGAGCCGGGCATTGCGTACTAAACTGGAAAGGGCCTTCCCAATAGGAAAAGTCTCCCCCGCCACAATCTCTGCGTACATATACTTCATAGCAGGTATCCGCCATTAAGCCGGTAATATTTAGAGGCTCCACACCAGAAGAAAGGGTGCCCATACCCTGGGTAAAACCACAGGGGCCTATCTCTATTTCGTAGTTATCCCCGGTATTGTCAAACGTAAGGGTAACAGCGGTTGATCTTATATTACTGGCGGTAAAGGCGACAGGCTTCAAACAGTTTATTTCCCTGATCAGGATATCGTCAATGGTACGGCCTTCTTCCTTAATGAGAGATATAGCAGCATCATTGCCATATTGCCCGAAGCGCAGCTGGAAGGTGCTGGAGAAATTTTGGTTGGCAGCCTTCAGGCGCTGTGTAAGATCAATCTCCTGCGCGTGTACAAAAGTACCGTTCACCTGGTTGGCATATAAGTCATAAACCTGGATCCAGCTGTTGGTATGGCTTCCCCGGATATATACTTTATCAAGTGTGCTGGGATCATCACCGTGACTATTATGGAAAAAATCCAGCACAATGGGATTAGCGGAAGAAGTATCGTAATTGGACATATTGATGACACCGATCAGGTAGTTCTCCGACTGCCCTCCATAAGTTGCACCAATATGATCCAGGGTAGCACCCTGGGTCCCGTTGTGGGAGAAGCTATCAAAACGCAGACGCCCAGAACCATTCATATCCGTTTCAAAACTCCAGCTCACCTCGGGACGGCAATGCACGGCATAAGTACTGTTAATAAAAGTTCCACTGGCTCCTTCAAAATCTTCCGTAAAGGGAAGGGTTACAGGACTGGGAGCCGGGCATCGTGTACGAAACTGGAAAGGGCCTATCCAGTTGGGGGAAAAGCCCCCGGCACCACAATCTCTGCGTGCGTACACTTCATAGCAGGTGGCATTATTCAAGCCACTAACAGTTAATGGGTCTGAACCCGAAAAGAGCATTCCCGTTCCCTGCGTAAACCCACAGGGCCCCACCTCTACCTGGTAGTTGTCACCCGTATTGTCAAAAGCAAAGGTGGCACCGGTGGTGGATGTGCTAACCACTGAAAGACTGGCAGCATCCAGACAGCTCACCTCCTCGATCAGGACATCGTCAAAAGTAAAACCAGTCACTGCGTTCAGTGCGGTAGCCGCGCTGGCATCGCTCTGACCAAAACGCAACTGAAAAGTGCTAGAGAAGTTTTGGTTGGCACTCTTCAGTATATTCTTCAGATCTATATCCTTTACCTCTATAAACGTACCGATCACCTGATTGGCACTAAGGCTATGTGCCTTGATCCATGTATCGGTATTACTTCCTCTGATCCAAACCCCATCTCCTGAGTGCGTCCCACCCCCATGACTATTGTAGTAAAAACTCAATACATAGAAGGTTGCTGCGGAAGTATCGTAATTGGACATATCAATAGTTCCGATCAGGTAGTTTTGCGGCCGGAGAGTACCCGTTGTATTCCTATCCAGGGTAGCTCCATTGGTGCCGTTGCGTGAGAAGCTATTGAAACGCAGGCGCCCATGATCTGGCTGATCGGTTTCGAAACTCCAGCTTACTTCAGGGCGGCAGTACGCATTGGGCTTACTACCAATGTAGGTTCCGCTGGCGCCTTCAAAACCTTCGGTAAAGGGAAGGGTTACAGCACTGGGAGCCGGGCATTGTGTACTAAATTGGAAGGGGCCCTCCCAATAGGAAAAGTCTCCTCCTCCACAATCCCTTCTAACATACACTTCATAGCATGTATCCGCAATTAAGCCTGTAATGTTTAAAGGCTCCGCTCCGGAAGACAGGCTGCCGGCACCCTGGGTAAAACCACAGGGGCCTACCTCTACTTCGTAATTATCACTGGTATTATCAAAGGTAAGGGTAGCAGCGGATGATGTTATATTACTGGCTGCAAAACCAGTGGGTTTCCAGCAGCTTATCTCTTCGATCAGGATATCGTCAAAGGTGCGGCCACTGCTTCCAGATAGAGATGTAGCAGCATCATTACCATGCTGTCCGAAGCGCAGCTGGAAGGTACTGGAGAAGTTCTGATTGGCATTCTTCAGTTTCTCCTTAATGTCAATTTGTTCGGCATGTATAAAAGTACCGTTCACCTGGTTGGCATAAAGATCATAAACCTGGATCCAGCCGTTGGTATGACTCCCCCGGACCCATACTTTTTCAAATGGGCCTGAGTTATTATCATGGCTGTTGTGGAAAAAACTCAGCATAATGGAATTGGCCGAGGAAGTATCGTAATTGGACATATTGATGGTACCAGTAAGGTAATTTCCCGGTTGAGGACTGCCCAAACCCAGACTACTGCGGTCCAGAGTAGCTCCTTTGGATCCACTATTAGAATAGCTATCAAAACGGATACGGCCATAAGCAGGCTCATCGGTTTCAAAACTCCAGCTCACTTCAGAACTGCAATACACCCCGGGTGTACCGCCAATGTAGGTTCCGCTGGCTCCTTCAAAATCTTCTGCAAACGGAAGAGTAACCGGAGGTGGAACCGTACAACGTGTGCGAAATTGGAAAGGACCTGTCCAGAAGGATACATTGCCTGCACCGCAACTATCACGAACATAAAATTCATACTCCGTGAATGGAGATAATCCGGTTATTTTTGAAGTAGGATTGGTGGTAGAAAGATAGGTACCGGACCCTAAATTGAAGCCGGCCGGCCCGTATTCCACATTCCAGTTTGTGGCTCCGCCACCCGTCCAGTGAAGATCTGCGCTGCTCGCAGACAAATTGGTAGCGCTAAGATTAGAAGGATATGGACAAGTGATGGGTTCGCTAATACGAATATCATCGATCGCAACGTCACCAGCGCAACATCCGTTGGAGCTTACGCGGAAACGCACCTGGACGGTATCCGCGCTATAAGTACTCAGATCCAAGGTAGTTTCGTTATAAGGATCAGACCGACCGGTATTTTGTGCACCCGTGATCAGTTGCTGATCCAGTAACCATTGCGTTCCATCCCATATATCCACATGCAGGTCGGCCATCTGCGTTCCATACATGTGGTAGAAATACCCCAGTTCAGGATTACTCAATCCTGAAATATCCACTACCGGAGTTAATAAGCGGGATTCGTCTCCTGCTACTGATCCGTTTACGTCTGCCGCTACAAATTTTCCACCGGTGTTGGGGGCCAGGGTATTATCCCTATCCGGACCAGTGCCCGAAGTGGCAGAAGCCGTATTCCGTACTTCCCAGGAATAGCCTTTACTAATACCAGGTTTATCGGAACTGATAAACACACAGTTCTGAGCTCCATCAAAGAATCTGGTGGTGAAGTTTTCAAAGTCTTCCCTGTAAGGAGCCGTTACTACATTACAGAGAGTAGTAAAGGTATAAGGACCTACCCAATCGGAAAATCCCTGTGTACCACAATCCCTTCGTACATATACATCATAGCAGGTGTTCTCTGTGAGCCCGGTAACACTAATGGTTCCTGTACCCGCAAAGGTGGTTCCTGTTCCGGGTGTAAAACCACAAGTACCCGCTTCTACTTCAAAATTATCAACGGTATTATTGAAGGTAATGGTTACCCCATCGGCCGTAATGTTACCGGCAGAATAGCCGATGGTATCCATGCAATTTACCTCCTCAATTGCAATATCGTCAAACGTACGACCATGTGTTAAACCAAGGGTTGAATGGGGGAGATAGCCCTTTTGCTCAAAACGTATCTGGAAGGTGCTGGAGAAGTTTTGGTTAGCATTTTTCAGTATTGGCTTCAGATCAATATACTGGGCATATATAGGACCATTATTGGTACCCAGTTCGTAAATCCCAACCCATGGATCGGTATTGCTTCCCCGAATCCATATACTATCCTTTTTTTCATTATCGTGACCACGTTGATAGAAACTCAAAAAGAAATAATTGGTGGATGAAGTATCGTAATTGGACATATTGATGGTACCGGTAAGGTAGTTCTCCACCCATTCTATATCACTACCTTCTGATTTCGAGTCCAGGGTAGCTGCTTTAGACCCAATATAGGGGAAGGGGCCAAAACTAAGACGGCCATCAGCAGGCCTGTTGGTTTCGAAACTCCAGCTTACATCAGAGCGGCAATATACAGCAGGCATATCACCAACTATAGTTCCGCTGGCTCCTTCAAAATCTTCAATAAAAGGCAGGGTTGCCGGAACGGGAGCGGTACAAGGTGTATGAAATTGAAAAGGGCCGGCCCAGTCGGAGAAATCTCCTGCTCCACAATCCCTACGCACGTATACATCGTAACAGCTGGCGGGATTCAAACCACTTAAAGAAATAGGCTCCGGACCCGAAGCAGCCATACTATGTCCCGGTGTAAAACCACAAAGCCCATATTCTACTTCGTAGTCATCACCGGTATTGTCAAACGTGAGGATTGCACCCGTGGCCGTAACGTTACTGGCGGTAAAGCCAGTCGGTTTCAAACAGCTTATTTCCTCGATCAGGATATCGTCAAAGGTACGGCCATCGTTTCCACCCATTACTACAGCTGGATATTGACCTTCCTGGCCAAAGCGCAACTGGAAGGTGCTGGAAAAGTTTTGATGGGCACTTTTCAGTATATTATTCAGTTCGATATTCTGGGCGTGTACAAAAGTACCACTCACCTGGTTCGCGAACAGATCATACGCCCCAACCCAGGGATCGGTATCACTTCCCCGTATCCATAAACTATCTCCCGGATCCGCTTCGTCATTATGGCTGTTATGGAAAAAGCTCAGAACAATGAAATTAGCCGAAGAGGTATCGTAATTGGACATATTTATGGTACCGATCAGGTAGTTTGCCGGCTGAGGATTACCTGCAGCATTCCGATCCAGGGTAGCTCCTTTGGTTCCGTTGTTGGAGTATTGATCAAAACGCACCCGGCCATGAGCAGGCTCATTGGTTTCGAAGCTCCAGCTCACCTCCGAACGGCAGTACAAATTGAGCTCGCTTCCAATGAAGGTTCCGCTGGCTCCTTCAAAATCTTCTGCAAGGGGAAGGGTCACAGCACTGGGAATCCCACAAAGTGTATGAAATTGAAAGGGACCCACCCAGCCGGAAAGACTTCCGGAACCACAATCTCTTCTTACGTATACATCGTAACAAGTATTGGACATTAATCCGGTAACCATTAAAGGATCTGTACCGGAAGACAAGGTACCCATACCTTGTGTAAAACCACAAGGCCCTACCTCTACTTCATAGTCATAACCCATGGTATCAAAGGAAAGGGTGGCACTATTGGAAGTAAGGGTATCCACCGTAAAGCCCGTGGGCTCCAAACAGCCTACTTCTTCGATCAGGATATCATCAAACGTACGGCCATGAGATCCACCGGGAGCTACAGTGGGGCGAGTACCTTCCTGTCCAAAGCGAAGCTGAAAGGTGCTGGAGAAGTTTTGATCAGCTGACTTCAGTATCTCCTTTAAACCAATGTTCTGGGCCTGTACAAAAGTACCATTCACCTGGTTGGCATACAGATCGTAAATACCTATCCAGGGATCAGTATCACTTCCTCTAACCCATACACTGTCCCCTGGGTTAGGATCGTCATAATGACTCCGATGAAAGAAGCTCAAGAGGAAAAAATTGACGGAGGACGTATCGTAGTTGGACATGTTGATGGTACCGATCAGATAGTTCCTGGTGTAAGGACTAAATTCGTCATTCGCATCCAGCGTAGCTCCTTTAGACCCGTTATTGGAGTAGGGGTCAAAACGCAGGCGACCATAAAGAGATTTATTTGTTTCAAAACTCCAGTTCACTTCAGAACGGCAATACGCAGCAGGGTCACTACCAATGAATGTTCCAGTGGCCCCTTCAAAATCTTCCGTAAAGGGAAGAGTCACGGCACTGGGACCGGTACAGGGTGTACTAAATTGGAAAGGGCCCACCCAGTCGGAAAAGTTTCCGGAGCCACAATCCCTACGCACATACACCTCGTAGCAGCTGGTAGCATTCAAACCACTCAAGGAGATAGGTTCCGTACCTGAAGCAGCCATACCACCTCCTTGTACAAAACCGCAGGGCCCATATTCTACTTCATAGTCATCACCGGTATTATCAAATGTAAGGCTTGCACTGGTGGCTGTAATGTTACTGGTTGTAATGGCTGCAAAGTCAGTGGGGTATAAACAGCTTACTTCCTCGATCAAGATATCGTCAAAGGTACGGCCACTATTTCCAACCATTCCGCCAGCAAAACTATAATCCTCTTGCCCAAAGCGCAATTGGAAGGTATTGGAGAAGTTTTGATTGGCACTCTTCAATATACTATTCAGTTCGATATTCTGAGCATGTACAAAAGTTCCACTCACCTGGTTTGCAGCCAGGTCATAAATACCTATCCAGGGGTCGGTATCGTTTCCTCTTATCCAAACACTATCCGCTGGATGAGACCCGTCACTGTGACTATTATGTAAAAAACTCAGCACGATGAAATTAGCCGAAGAGGTATCGTAATTGGACATGTTGATGGTACCGATCAGGTAGTTTACCGGAAAAGGATTACCTCCTTTAGTCCGATCCAGAGTAGCTCCTTGGGAACCGGAGAAACTAGTAAAACGAATACGCCCAAAAGCAGGCTGATCGGTTTCGAAACTCCAGCTCACCTCAGAACGGCAGTATAAGTTGAGCTCACTTCCAATAAAGGCTCCAGTGGCTCCTTCAAAATCTTCTGTAAAGGGAAGGGTCACAGGACTGGGAGCCCCGCAAAGTGTATGAAATTGAAAAGGTCCTACCCAGTTGGAAAAGGATCCGGAACCACAATCTCTTCTTACGTATACATCGTAACAAGTATTGGACATTAATCCGGTAACCATTAAAGGCTCTGTACCGGAGGAGAGGGCGCCCATACCCTGCGTAAAACCACAGGGCCCCACTTCTACTTCGAAGTCATTACCGGTATTATCAAATGCAAGGGTAACACTACTGGAAGTAAGGGTATTCACAGCAAAGCCCGTGGGATCCGGACAGTTTACTTCCTCAATCAGGATATCATCAAACGTTCGGCCATGACCCCCACCGATTGACGTAGTGGCCCTATAACCCTCTTGCCCAAAGCGCAGCTGGAAGGTGCTGGAAAAGTTTTGGTTAGCATTCTTCAGAATGTCCTTCAGTTCAATATTCTGAGCTTGTACAAAAGCACCATTCACCTGGTTGGCATACAGATCATAAATGCCGATCCAGGGATCAGTATTACTTCCCCTCACCCAAACACTATCCCTTGGGTCCTCAAAATCACCATGACTTCGATGGAAAAAGCTCAGGAGGAAAAAATTGGTGGATGAAGTATCGTAATTGGACATATTGATGGTGCCGACCAAGTAGTTCACCGCCTTGCCGTTATCCGCTGAATCCACATCCAGGGTAGCCGCTTTGGTTCCGTTGTGAGGGTAGTAATCAAAACGCAGACGGCCGTTAAGCGGACGGTTGGTTTCAAAACTCCAGCTTACCTCAGAACGGCAATACGCAGCAGGTTCACTGCCAATGAAGGTTCCGGTGGCTACTTCAAAATCTTCTGTAAAGGGAAGGGTTACAGCACTGGGAGGGTTACAGAGTGTTGAAAATTGAAAAGGTCCTGCCCAGTTGGAAAACCCCCCGGTACCACAATCTCTGCGTACATATACATCGTAGCAGCTAGCGGGATTCAAACCACTCAAGGAGATAGGTTCCGTACCCGAAGCAGTCATACCGCTTCCCTGTGTAAAACCACAAAGGCCATATTCTACTTCATAGTCATCACCGGTATTGTCAAACGTAAGGCTTACACCTCCAGCCGTAACATTACTCGCTGTAAAGCCGATGGGATCTGCACAGCTAACTGCTCCGCTCAGGAACTCCTCAAAGGCTTGAAAACCATTATGACTGCGGCTTAAACCTGATTCACCCGATATGCTAAGCCTGTTATTTTCCTCCGGACCGCTGCCATTAGCCAGCTTCGTTGGGCTTATCCCGCTGTGAAGTTTGTAAGAAATTGTTTCCGGGCCTCCTGATTGGGCCGATGTCCAACAAGCTACAATTCCAAGTATTACTAAAATTTGCTTCATTTCAACGGGTTAATTATTGGTTTTCAGTTACATGGAGCGCGTAAAGTTACAGAAAAAACCTGTTAAAGCCTAAAATTTACAGGCCTTTCAGGATGGTGAAACTTAAACTAACTAACTGGTTTTAAATAAAAAGCCCCGCCAAATGGCGGGGCTTCCTTTATATATCAACTATTCGTTAATTCTTGATCACTCTGCGAATAGCTCTCATGTTACCACTTTCTATCTGCAACACATAGGTTCCGGTAGCAAGATCAGTAAGGTCAAGCTCCTCATCTACCCGGCCATTGGCATGGGTGAAGTTCCAGTTCATGATGCGCTTACCGCTCAGATCAAGCACTGTAAGGCTTACATCCTCGGAACCTTCGGTATCAAAACTTACCCGTACCGAACCGGCCGTTGGGTTAGGATACAATGCAAGGCTACGGCTGATAGGGTTCTCCTCAACACTGATACCTTCAATATCAAAAGTATCCGTGATCGTATCGCTACCGCACGCATTACTTACCACTAAGGTAACCGTATAGTTTCCGTTGGCAGTATATGCATGATTGGTGGTTTCACCATTTACTTTGGCAGATCCATCACCAAAATCCCACTCGTAGCTATCAGCACCCGTTGAAGTTCCGGCATCAAAGTCTACACTACGGTCTGTAGGTGTAGCAGCATTAATGGTCTTGCTGAACGCAGCCACAGGCTCATCCTGGGTATAGATAGTAATTTCTCCGGCAGGTCTGGGACAACCAGAGGCAGTTAAGTGCCAGTCATAAAACCAGTAAAGATAATCTGGTCCTGAACTGAAATTCTGACCTGTAATATCAATTATACCGGGCACAGAGTATGGGTATACAGCCCCTCCGGTATTACGGAACAGGCTTACTCCGGAAGTTCCTGAAGCATCCAGTTCATAAGAGCCAGGTGCCAGATCAAAATCAAGTGGAACCATCATTTTTCCGGATGCCGTAACGGTTACACTGGTTGTTTGCAACATGGTTCCTGTTGCGTCATTAACACTTACCACAACGGTACCGGTAGCTGCAGATGTGTAGACCGCCACACTGTCTAAAGTGATATTGTCATAAGTAGTGAACAACATTTGGTAAGAGGTAAATAGTGTGCTGTTACTTCCTCCTCCGAAGGTATTATCCACCGGCCCTACCTGATAACTTGCCTGCGATTTTACAAGGAGGTTAAAGGTCGTGTCATTAACTCCGATGGGACCTACAGTAATGCTATCCTGAGTTCCAATGGTATCACCACTGGCCGTTACCCAGAAATAATCATCATCTGTATTGACCGGGAAGTACAACTGAGTAGTTTGACCCACACACAGCGTATCATTCTCAGCGGTAGGTTCCGGTGCTAAAACATTACCGATATCAATACTCACTTCAAGCGTATCATTGGAAGTATTCGCATCAGCCGTATACAAGGCAACCGCCTGAATGGTATAGGTACCTCCTGCAACGCTATTGAAGGAAGATATGAACATTGTATCTATTTCATTACTTAACAGGTTGCCTGTATATATATCACTGAGGTTTGCAGTTCCTGCTCCTGAAATATTGGCCTCAATGGTAAAGCCTGTAGCCGTTAATGCAGCCTGGTTTTGGAATACTACACCCACTACGGTGTTGCTGTCGCCACAATCATTATTATTGGGAGCAATGATCTCAAGGATAGCAATATCATCTTGTGTACCATCAAACTCGTCCGCACCTATATCTACCGTAGTTGAACCTGCGGCAGGTCTTACATCACCATCAATATCCACAGTAACACCCACGGTATTATCACCGGCATTATCAACCTGATAGCTGGAAGCATGAAGATCATCAGGACCGGCAAAACCAGGATTCCCTTCGCGAGAATTCAGGTTACGGGTAGCATCACCTGCCTGCCATGCAGCCAGGTCAGCATATACACTGGTGCCAATATCAAACGCATTGGTGTTGTTGCTGAAGTACATGTTGTAATCTATAACATCACCAGTGGCCAGGGCATCATCTGATTCAAAGGCAAAATCACCATCTGAATAGAATATGTTATTCCGTACATCCAGACCATCCTGATCATTGATGCGGATGGCGGGCTTAGCCACTACCGAGTTATGGAAAACATCCGTACTCTCAAAATCATTGAGGTACAGACCATAATCATCCGAACTTACTATCATATTGTTTACAATGGTAGAGTTTACAGTAGCTGTAAAACCGTCATTACCATCGCTGATATAAATACCATAGTCTCCTACAATGATCGTATTACCTTCAATGAAATAATTATTGGCATCGTAGATATACATTCCGTCACCATTACCCGCACCACGATCAGTAGTAATCGTATTTCCGGTAATATACAGGTTCTGTATTTCGTCCACATAGATACCGGTGAGATAGAAATTCCGAATAATGTTATCCGTAATGTAGTAATTGTAGGATGGGTTGCCGGTAGCGTTACCCTCAAAGTTCATGGTATAATAACCTCCTACAAGGGTACATGCGTTCACCGTAAGGTAATCCACATCTCCTCCTTCACCCAGGTCATTGACATAATTATTTGACACCAATATGGCGCTCTTATCTGAAGAAGTAGTGGTTGAATCCATCAAAATTGTGGTATTCAAGATATTACAGGAATCAGAGTTATTGGTGAGAAGTACACCCCATGCTTCGGAGGTAAGCTCGTTCACAATGTTCATATTGTTCAGGGTAACGAACTTAGTTCCATCCAGCAGTACAGCTGCCTGTGGTCCTGTCTGATCCCAGATCAAGGTATCCTGGCCTGTACCATTGAAGGTAATGGTATTTACGGGTGAGATACCTTCAACTTCAAACAGATGCAGGTGATCCGTATAATTTCCAGCCTGTATATTGAAGGTTACAGGTCCGGAAATACCACAGTTATTAAGCTCATCGGCCGCTTCCGCAAATGAAGCAAAATTGCCCGTACCGGTAGCCTGACTAAGATCAATGGTATACGTACCATTGAGGGTATTCAGGCAGCGTGTTTTGAAAGTTTGAACGGCAGACCAAGGAGAAGTACCAGTACCTCCGCAAATATCCTGAACGTAGAAATCGTAATCCGTTTGTTCGGATAATCCAGTAAGTGTATAGGGAGGATTTCCTACGTTGGCCTTCACTATACCTGCACCTGTTCCGGGAGTAAATCCTACCGGTCCGTATTCAATGTTGAAATCGGTTCCGGATCCGGGTGTCCAGCTCAGTTCCGCTGAAGTAGCTGTGATATTGGCAGCTGTAAGCAGCGTGGATGGCAAACAACTTGCTGCCGCATACTCATCGGCTCCGATATCCGGGGTAGTTGCAGATCTTACATCACCATCAATATCAATAGTGACCTGGGCCAGCGGTGTACCCATGTTATCCAGCAATGGACCCACCACATGCAGATCATTATTAGCAAGCACCAATGGATTACCGCTTAAAGAATTAGCATCAAAGGTACTGGCCACCTTCCATGCAGTAAGATCTGTAGTACTGGTAGCCCCGAATTTACCCAGGTCAGTTCCCAAACTATACAGGTTGTTATAATCCATTTGGGTAATATAATTGGAGCTGGCATTGGAAGCAACTTCTACCGCAAAGCCTGCTCCGCTATTCACAAAACTGTTATTTACAACCTGAAGATCACTGCCTTCGGTGCTGGTTTTATTGATATACAGGGCACGACCTCCGGTAGCTGAAGTTGAATTTACCAATACAGAGTTGTGGTAAATCCAGGTAGTATCCTGACGGTATGCGTAAATACCATAGGTAGTACCGGAGTTATCCAATACACTAACCATATTATTGGCCACCAGGTTAGGATCAGCTGCTGAACCATCATCATTGTCCAGGTAGATACCATAACCGGTGGTGACAGCTTTAATATCAAGGTTATTACCAACAATATTAATATGCTGGCCATACTGACTGTAGATACCGTATGTAGTAGCACTTGTTCCGGGAGAATTAATGGTATTTCCTCTTACCTGGAGATTTTCCTGGTAGTTCATAGAAATAGCGCTGTACACATGATCAATAATGACGTTACTATCCACAACGTTTCCTGTTTCCAGCTCAGAAGAGATACCGTACAGGTAGATACAGTAGGTTCCACCGTGTATCTCATTTTTACGGATGATACAATGGTTGTATATATTGGCCGCTCCTGTATTGTTGGAAATGATATCATAATTGTGTGAAGAAACAGAAGAAGGAGAAAAACTTCCGTTCAGAGTATTTTCCTCTATGGTAATATACTCCCCTCTTCCATCCATATCAATAACCTTGGAATAGGATGTGCCCGTGGCAGTCAGGGTAAGACCCCTTACCGTTACATAGGACATATCCGTAAACCTGAACACAAAGTTCTCTGCTGAAGCTGAGGCCGCAAAAACCACCTCAGCCGGGCTTGTATTAGCCGGATCGGCCTGGAATGTAATGGTGTTTGTTGCACTTATCCCCGGCACGTTTATAAGCTCCATTTGCTCATTATAAGTTCCGGATCCTACATTGAACGTTACAGGTCCCAAAATACCGCATGCATTGAGTATGGACTCCACGGCTCCGAAAGAGGTGAAGTTAGTAGCCGAAGGAGGTAAACTATTATTGATAGTATACGTCCCGGATAACTTTTGTGATGGAGAACACAGGGTAGTGAACGTTATAGGTCCAAACCAGCCTGACTTACCTGAACCTCCACAGTCTCTCTGTACATAAGCATCAAAGCAGGTGTTGGAAGCAAGAGTGGTTATAGTTGGATTATTACTCAGGTTATTAAAGGTAGTACCGGTTCCCTGGTTAAATCCACAAGGCCCGAACTCCATGTTGTAAGTGCTGCTGGGATCGTCAAAAGTAAACTGGCCACCCTCAAAGGTTACGAAATCGATAACCCCTGAAGCCAGGTCAGGGCATGCCGGGGGGGTGTATTCATCGGCACCGATATCCACAATGGTAGCACCGGCTGACGGACGCACATCACCATCAATATCCACGGTTACGCCCACGCTGTTGTCACCAGCTTCATTACTCAATGTTCCGTTTACGTGCAGATCATAGGTTTCGGTAAACAATGGATTACCCTCCACAGAATTAGCATTGCGGGTAACATCTCCGGTTTGCCAGGCAGCCAGGTCCGCGTATACGTTGGTACCAATATCAAAAGCATTGGTTCCGGTGCTGTAATACTGGTTATAATCCACCACATCGGTAGCTGTAAGATCATCATCCGATTCAAAGGCAAAGTCACCGGTTGAAGCGAAAATGTTGTTGCGAACGTCTACGTCCACCTGATCATTGATACGAAATGCCGGTTCTGCCAACACTGAGTTGTGGAATACGTCAGTAGCTTCAAAGTTATTGAGGTACAGACCATAATCACCGTAGGATGTTATCATGTTATTTACTATCCTGGAACGGGTAGTTGGCATATAACCATCGTTGGCATCCAGCATATATAATGCCCAATCCGGGCCCACTATGCGGTTTTCTTCAATTATAAAATCATTGGTACGGTTCAGGTATACAGCGTAAGCACTGCTATTCACCAAACTATCCACATCATTCTTGATGATGGTCAACTCCCCGATACCGAAGGTTTCTATAGCATGATCATCCTGTTTCCTGAAAGTATTATTGACAATGGTATGTCCTAAGTTGAATACCGGAGCAGTAAGTCCTCCCTGCAGGTTAATACCAATTTCACCTCCACGGATCTCACAGTTGGAAACTGTGAGGTAGTTTGCGTTATTGGCTCTTGCGGTTCCTGAAGATAAACTGTTGGAAGCAGTAATACCCATGATATCTGTTGTGGTGGTTATAGGCATATTGATCAAACAGCTATCAATGGTATTGTAATCAGCCCCATGCTGTAACAGAACACCCCAACCATCTGATGTACTCGTGTTTTGGATGGTCAGTTTCTTGAAGATGAAGTAATCACCTCCGTCAAGGTATACAGTAGGCTCATCGGTTGTAGATGAGTGTGTAAGAATAACCGAGGAAACATTATTGCTCCTGAAAGTTATGGTGTTGGTAGCGCTGGCTCCGTTCACTTCAGTGAATTGAAGACTACCACTGTACGTTCCGGCTGCTATATTGAATACTACCGGGCCGCTGATACCACAATCGTATAATACGACCATTGCGTCTGCAAAAGAAGTAAAATTGGTTCCGGCAGTAGGCTGACCGGGATCAATGGTATAGGAGCCGGATAGTTTTTGAGCAGGAGAGCAATCCGTAGTAAAAGTAAACGGACCAGCCCAAGGTGAAAAACCATTGGTTCCACAACTCCTGCGTGCATAAACTTCATAGCAAGTATTAGGAATAAGGCTGCTTATAGTGAAAGGATCTACTCCGGTATAAATAGTACCGGCTCCTGTTCCCTGGGCAAAACCGCAGGTACCTACTTCCACCTCGTACGAATCTCCGATATTTTCAAAAGAGAAGGTAACGTCATTAAAGCCAAGGACGTCAACCGTAAACCCAGCCACTTGAGGGCACACCGGAGGTACATACTCATCCGCTCCTATATCTACAATAGTGGCTCCGCCTGAAGGGCGTGTATCTCCATCAACATCTATGGTAACACCTACGCTATTATCGCCTGATTCGTTAGCCAGTGCTCCTTCAATATGAAGGTCTGAAGCACTTGCAAAAATGGGGTCTCCCTCCAAAGAGTTAACGTTATTGGAAGGATCAGCCACTTTCCAGTCACGAAGGTTAGCGAAATCATTTAGTCCTACATGCAAAGGCAAAGCTACCGGGCTGTAATACAGGTTGTAATTTACCACATCTCCGCTACCCAGTGCACCATCTGATTCAAAGGCATAATCACCGGTAGAGGCAAAAATGTTATTCCGGATATCAGCAGCTTCCTGCTCATTGATACGTATTCCCGGCTCTCCTAATGAAGTATTATGGAAGATATCGGTATTATCAAAATCGTTTAGATACATTGCGTAATCACTGGTACTCAGCACCATGTTATTAATAATGGTAGAGTTAGTGGTTACTGTATAGTTTTCGTTTCCGTTGGAAATATAGAGTCCGTAGTCACCTACGCTGATGTTGTTACCTTCAATATGATAGTTATTGATATCCAAAAGGTATAAGCCATCACCAGTAGAGGTTCCGCGATCCGTGAAAATGGTGTTTCTGCTGATCTCAATATTTTCCAATTCATCAGCATAAATAGCGGCTATGTAAAACTGACGGATCTCATTATCCGTAATGATGTAATCAAAGGAAGGGTCATCGGTTGCTTTTCCTTCCAAATTCAAGGCATAGTACCCCCCTACAATAGTACAACCTGTTATGGTGAGGTTATCTACATCCCCACCTTCAGTCAGGTCATCATCATAATCGCTGGACACAAGAATAGCAGTATTATCTGAAGAGGTAGAAGTAGAATCCATCAGTATGGTAGTATTACTAATAGTACATCCGTCTGAATTATTAATTAATAAAACCCCCCAGGCTTCAGAACCCTTTTCATTAACTATAACCATATTGTTAAGGGTCACAAATTGGGTATTATCCAATAATACGGCTGCCTGTTCACCGGTCTGATCCCAGATAAGTGTATCCTGTCCGGTACCATTAAAAGTTATAGTGTTGACAGATGACACCCCGGAAATACTGAATAAATGCAGCTTATCCGTATAGGTTCCCGGCTGAATATTAAAAGTTACCGGCCCGGAGATACCACAGGTATTCAGTTTATTGGTAAGATCAGTAAACGAATTAAAGTTTGTTCCTCCGGTAGGTTGAGAACCATCAATGGTATACGTTCCAGATAATATATCAACAGGAGCACATAAGGTAGTAATACTGATGGGTCCTACCGTATCACTGGTTACACCGCCACCGCAGGTTGCGTAAAGGTAAATATCGTAATCTGTAGTACTGGATAGAGTATTTAATGTATAAGGAGACGCAGAAGCAGTAGTAACAGTACCCCCCGTAGCCGGATTAAAACCTGTAGGCCCATAGATAATCTCATAACCAGGGGCCGTAAACGACCAGCTCAAATCAACACTGAACGAGTTCACATTAGATGAAGTGAACCCGATGGGTGCAGAAAGACCCGACATTAGGGTTATTTTCAATGTGTCATTGGAAGGTACGGTGTCGGTCACACCGTTTGGACTAGAAGTCCAGACACGAACATCATAAGCCACACCACTGGCAAATGTATAGTTACCCAAGGTTACCTGAAGAGTAGAACTTCCGGTTCCTCCATATATATCAAGAGGGGTAGAAACAGCAACTGGTGCTTGAGTAGCACCATCAACACTCCAGTTAACGTTAACACCGTTTACGATATTTTCACCATAGTTGTTAATAGTTACAGAAACCGTTTGGCTTCCGGGACAGAATTCAATGGGTGAATTAAGGAATGCTACTCCGGCATCGTTATGGCCTCCGGAAAGAGGTACTGCGATTGATACACTACCGTTACCGTTGTGAGTACCGGCAACATTAACCGGGTTAAATCCAGCGTTATACGAGCCGCCACCGCCACCACCGGAGCGGCCGATACCTGGCGTACAACTATTTATCTGTTGGCCTCCGGCTCCACCGGAATAACCACCACCACCGCCACCACCAACGGTACAACTGGTAACACCACCGCCACCGCCAAAACCGCCTACGGGCTCACCTGCAACTAAAGGTGATTGCGCGCCTCCAGTTCCGCCATTGACAAAAGCTTTACCTCCTTCTCCATTTGAAAAACCGCTTAGTCCTACTGGGGCAGTAGCTCCATCTCCTAAATAGCCTGCACCAGCACCACCATGACTAACACTGGATCCTCCGGTACAAACATCTCCTCCGCCACCTCCAATTCCTCCGGGTGTTGTTCCTCCGGGGAAATCATTTCCTCCATCAAAACCAGTTAGAGCAGGTCCGCCATTATTATCGCTGGTGGCACCGCCACCGCCACCTGCAGCTAACAAAAGGGTACCATTTCGCACTACGTAAGTACCTCCTCCGCCACCTCCGGCTCCACAACCATCCTCACCTTTCTGGCCAACCAGGATCCGAATCACATCGCCTTGATTGAGTAAAAAATCACCACTCATGCTGGCACCAAGACCTCCTGCATTAGAAGATCTACCTTCACCACCACCCGAAGCTCCGGTGGCATCTATGTGGTACACCCCGGAAAAAGGGACAGTCCATTCCTGGATACCCCCTGCGGAAATTACGTTTCCTTGTAAATCTGTGCCGGTATACGCGGCATCAATTTGAGCCTGATTGGGGCCGGTTGCCCCGTTTGCGCCCGCATTCGTGAAAGTGTACGTTTGAGCCAACGACACCCACGAGATCAACAGGCTTACTGCTAATAATAGTCTCCTCATTTTGATGTATTTAATTTAATTTTTGGGTAAACAGCACGATCCCATCCTATTGAAATTTCTTCCAATGGCGGGATTGAAAACAGTTTTTGGGTTAGAATAGCTAATCATTCTTGTTACTACTTAGTACGAAGGAAAAGATGTAAAAGGGTCAGCTCCACCAAAAAAACCCATAATTTCTTACAGAAATATTTATAGTTCATTTATCTGATCCACGGCTTGATTATTCTCCTGCGCAAGGTAAATAACAAACTTTCAGAACAGATGTAATTTTCTGATGGCGAGACACATATTACACGACTTACTGTTTAAAAGATATCTTTTAATGAGTTAAAGAGACATTTTAAAATATTAACGACTTGTAGAATATGGAATAATGCTTCTGTATTGGGTGCGTTCCTTCCTATGGTAAAATAAAAAGCCCCCCGAAATTCGGGGGGCTCCTTTATTGATAGTGACGTGTTAAGTTACACGCTCCCTTAATTCAACCTTACTGTTTCACAATCCTGTTTACAGCATTCAAACTTCCACTCTCCACACGCAACATATACGTTCCGAGTGCAAGTTTGGTAATGTCCACTTCACCGTCATAGCGACCGTTGATATCCGTGAATTTAACCTTATGGACTATTTTACCGGTAAGATCCATTATAGTAAGAACTGCGGGCTCTGATCCTTCTGTTTCAAAACTCACATTTACCTTACCACTGGTAGGGTTGGGATAGATCTCCAGACTACGACTCAGCAGGTTCTCTTCCAGGCTTACACCAGCAATAGTTACACTATCACTAAGGGTAGCTGTGCCGCAAGGCCCGGTAACGGTGAGTGTTACCTGATAAGCTCCATTAGCCGTATAGTCATGAGTGGTATTTACACCGGTACCACTGGCACCATCACCAAAATCCCAGCTGTAAGCAGTAGCTCCCACCGAAGCACTGGCATCAAAGCTCACGGTAAGCAAAGTTGCGGTTGGAGCTCCATTGGTTGCCGTAAATGCAGCGGAAATAGGTCCATTGGCGGTAGTAAAGCTACTCATAACCCAGGCACTGGTATCGTTACCACAAGTATCAGCCACATAGAAATCATAGGTTGTATTAGGCATAAGTCCGGTTAAGGAATAAGGACTTATAACATAATTAACCTTGGTTCCTGAGCCGAGTGTAAAGCCGGTAGGCCCGTATTCGATGAGTGATTGTTTTCCGGCAGCACTGGTCCAGCCTAAATTGGCCGTATCACAGGCCACACCAACAACACCTACACCGGTTGGTGCGGGGCAGAACGAACCTCCAGCATTGGTAATACTCACATCATCAATAGCCACATCTCCTGCACCTCCTGATGAGCGGGTGATCTGAGAACGGAAACGCACCTGAACTATACCACTGGCACTGTAGGGCGTAAGGTCTATGATCGTATCCTTCCAGGGATCCGTTGCGGCACTCTGGAATACGGAATCAATATCATGCACCTTATAATGCCACATTACCCCGTCAAAAATATCTACGTACAGAGGTTGTCTGTAAGCGGATGTAGGAGCAGCGAAGTTGTGGAAATAGTATTTCAATTCCGGAGTAGACAGAGTCGAAATGTCAATCATTGGAGATACCAGAAGAGTAGAATCATTGGAGCTACCTCCTGAATTATCCGAATGGATCCAGTTTCCACCCGTATTCGGATACAGGGTATGGTCACCGGCAGGGCCTGTATTTGTAGAGGTGGTCTGAGGAGTATTCCTAACCTCCCAGGAGAAACCTCCGCTGGGAGTAGTACCTGGATTATTGGAAATAAAATCCCAGCATATATCCGTTCCGTCATAGTGACCTACGGTATGACTTTCGAAATTTTCCAGATATGGCGCAGGCACTGTAGCACACAAGGTTGCAAAACTGAAAGGCCCTATCCAGAAGGAAGTATCATTACCACCACAATCTGCCTGAACATAAAACTCGTAAGGAGAGGAAGCATTCAGGGGAGAAAGAGTGGTAGTATCATTACTTACAGATACCTGATTTCCTCCACCCAGGCTGAATCCTGCAGGACCGTACTGAACATTCCACATCATAGCCGAACCATTTTCTTTCCAGAAAATTTCTGCGGAGGTAGTGGTAATATTCCCAACTCCAAGATCAGATGGATCAGGACAGGTAGGAGGATTACTGATGCGTACATCATCAATAGCCACATCTCCTGCACCTCCTGACGAACGGGTGATCTTGGTACGGAAACGTACCTGAATTATTCCGTTGGCACTATAAGGTGTAAGGTCTATGATCGTATCCTTCCAGGGGTCTGTTCCAGAACTCTGGAATACGGAATCAATATCATGCACTTTAGTATGCCACATTACTCCGTCAAAAATATCCACGTAAAGGGGTTGCCTGTAAGTGGATGTAGGGGCAGCGAAGTTGTGGAAGTTGTACTCCAGTTCAGGATTGGTAAGACCTGATACATCTACCAACGGAGAAATCAACATGGTAGAATCTCCTGATGAACCACCGGAGTTATCCGAATGGATCCACTTACCACCTGAATTCGGGTACAAAGTATTATCTACGTTAGGACCGGTATTAGTAGAGGTAGTTTGGGGAGTATTGCGAACTTCCCAGGAGAAGCCTCCACTGGGGGTGGTTCCCGGGTTATTGGACACAAAATTCCAGCAATTCTCCACCCCATCGTATTGACCTACTGTAAAAGATTCGAAATCTTCAAGATAAGGCGCTATGACAGGATCACATACCGTAGTGAAGGTAATTGGACCTACCCAATTGGAAGTTCCATTACCGGAACCAGTACAATTGGCACGGATGTATACATCATAAGTAGTATTGGAACTCAGCCCGGTAACCGTTCCGGGGTTACCTCCGGAACTGATAGTTCCACCACCCTGGGTAAAACCAGTTGGTCCCACTTCATAATCAAAGCTACTGGTTCCAAACGCATCAAAACCAAAGGTAGCAGAGCTATTGGTCACACTGTTCAATACTACATTAACCGGATCGGGACATGCGGGGATCACCTCATAGGAGAAGTCATCAATTCGCACATAATCTACCGTAGCACCCAGGTTATGCATAAGACCGATGTACTCATCAGTTCCATTGTAACCATTAGCTGTGGTCAAATACACCACTACTTGTTGGTAGGTATCCGGTGTGGGGAACAGAATGGTATCCAATGGACTGAAAGTAGCTCCTGGATTGGTATTTGGAAGCGTTCCTACGATCAGTTTAGATACAGGATCATCAGAGTTAGCCTGGAATACCAACCTTTTATCACCGGCCGGCATATCCGAGAACTGAGGACTGATCGCCAAAAGTGTATCCTGACCGGGTGTGGTACTGGAATTACCGCTGTACAGGTAAAGTGCCTGAGCACCTGCATAAGGAGCGGCTGTACCGGTGAAATCCTCAACCTCAACAAAGGCAGTGGTTGCGGTTACATAGGCATCCCAACAGGAAGGTGGCACATCCAGCGCATCACTTTCAAAATCATTGAAGTAAGGCGCGGTGAAAGCGGTACATGCCGTGGTAAAGGAATAAGGTCCTATCCAGAAAGATGGTCCGTCTGAACCGCAATCAGCCTGTACATAAAACTCATAGCTAGTATTAGGCATGAGACCGGGAAGATTAACCGTGTCATTACTAACCATCATTGAGGTACCTGATCCAGGTGTAAAGCCAGCTGGGCCATACTCTATATTCCAATTGGCAGCACTGCCCGTTTCTTCCCAGTAGATGTCTACTGAAGAAGGAAGGATATTAAAGGCTCCCAGATTAGTAGGATCCAGACATGTGGGAGGATCACTGATGCGCACATCATCAATGGCTACATCTCCTGCACCTCCTGACGAACGGGTGATCTTGGTACGGAAACGCACCTGAACTATTCCGTTGGCACTATAAGGCGCAAGGTCTATGATCGTATCCTTCCAGGGGTCCGTTCCTGAACTCTGGAATACAGAATCAATGTCATGTACTTTAGTATGCCACATTACTCCGTCAAAAATATCCACGTACAGGGGTTGCCTGAAGGCGGATGTAGGAGCAGCGAAGTTGTGGAAATGATATTCCAGTTCCGGAGTGGTTAGGGACGATATATCCACTAATGGAGATAACAGCATAGTGGAATCTCCTGAGGTACCACCGGAGTTATCCGAGTGAAACCACGAACCTCCTGATGAAGGATATAAAGTATGGTCTACGTTAGGACCGGTATTAGTAGATGTAGTTTGCGGAGTATTACGCACTTCCCAGGAGAAGCCTCCACTGGGGGTGGTTCCCGGGTTGTTGGATTCAACGCTCCAGCATTGGTCTATACCATCATAAAAACCTATTGGGAAAGTTTCAAAATTCTCAAAATAAGGAGCCATCAATGCGTTACATAGCGTAGTGAACGTGATGGGCCCTATCCAGCCGGAAGTTCCGTTTCCTGAACCCGAACAATTAGCCCTGATGTACAGGTCATAAGTTGTATTGGGTGTTAGGCCTGTTATAGTACCGGGGTTACCACCACTGGAAACTGTTCCCGTTCCCTGAACAAAGCCAGACGGGCCGACCTCATAGTCAAAGGAACTGGTGCCATACGCATCAAAAGAAAAAGACACAGAACCATCCGTAAGGGCCGTAATACTCAACTTAGATGGATCCGGGCAAGGAGGAATAGTTTCATAGGTAAACTCATCGATCCTTACATACTGGAAGGTACTTCCCAGGCTATGGACCAAACCAATGTACTCATCGGTACCGTTGTAGCCATTACTGGCTGTCAGGTAAACTATTACCTCCTCATAGGTATCTGCGGCACCAAAGGTAACCGTATCCAAAGGTGTAAAAGTAGCCGATGGATTGGTGTTGGGAAGAGTACCAATTATAAGCTTACTGGAAGGCCCGTCAGAGTTGGCTTGGAAAACCAGGCGCTTATCTCCGGCCGTCATATCTGAAAACTGTGGGCTTATGGCCACAAGCGTATCCTGACCGGGGGTAGTGCTTGAACTACCACTGTATAGGTACAGAGCCTGGGCACCCGCGTAAGGTGCGGCAGTACCAGTAAAATCCTCCACTTCTACAAAGGCACTGGTACCGGTGACGTAGCCCTCCCAGCATACCGGTGGCAGATCCAATGAATCATTTTCAAAGCCGTTGTAATAAGTAGCGGTAAAGGCTGTACAAGCCGTGGTGAATGAAAAGGGGCCTACCCAGTTTGAAAAGGACGTTCCGCAATTTCTTCTCACGTATACCTCATAACATGTACTGGGGTTAAGCCCGGTTGCAGCAAAGGGCTCTGAACCGGATAGTGCTGTTCCTGTTCCCTGTGTGAAACCACAAGGTCCGTATTCCACTTCGTAATTATCACCAATCTGGTCAAACACCAGGGAGGCACTTGAAGACGTAACATTCAAAGCCTCAAAACCAAGTGGATCAAGGCAGTTTATCTCTTCGATCATGATATCGTCAAAAGTCCTGCCGTCCGTTGCCGTCATGGATGTAATAGGAGAATCATCCTGCTGCCCAAACCTCATCTGGAAAGTGCTGGAGAAATTCTGACCAGCCCTGATTAGAGACGTTTTCAGGTCAATATCGGCAGCATGCACAAAAGTACCATTGGTTTGATTGGCATACAGATCATATACCCCGATCCAGGGATCATTGACACTTCCTCTGATCCATACACTATCCCCGGCATGTACTTCATCACCATGACTGTTGTGATAAAAACTCAACAAGTAAAAACTGGTTGATGAGGTGTCATAATTGGACATATCCAGGGTACCGATCAGGTAATTGGCAGGTAAATTATTTGCCACTTCATCCATTGAAGCGCCACGGTTACCTCCATTGGCATAGGTACTGAATTGCAAACGGCCATCAGTTTGAGAAGACGTTTCAAAACTCCAGGCTACTTCAGCACGGCAATAAGCATCAGCTTTATTTCCAACAATGGTATCGGAAGCTCCCTCAAAATCTTCCAGGAATGGCAGAGTAACAGCCGTAGGCGCAGCACAACCTGTACTGAAGTTAACGGGACCTACCCAGTTGGATGATCCGTTACCGGAACCGGAGCAGTCAGCCCGGATGTACACATCATAGGATGTAGCCGGGCTAAGACCATTAATAATCAAAGGATTTCCTCCGCTTCCCATAGTACCCATGCCCTGCACAAAACCGGTAGGTCCTACTTCGTATTCAAAAGAGCTGGTACCGTAAGCATCAAAACTGAAACCAGCCGATGTGCCGGTTACATAGTCAATGACGATATTGGTAGGGTCCGGACATGGTGGAATGGTTTCGTAATTGAATTCATCAATCCGGATATACTCAAAAGTAGCTCCCAGGCTGTGGGCCAGGGCTATAAACTCATCAGTACCATTATAACCATTGGCTGCCGTAAAGTATACGTTTGCCTGCTGGTAAGTATCCTGTGAAGTAAAAGTGATGGTATCCACCGGGGTAAACACCGCACCCGGACCTGAGCTGGACAACGTTCCCACAATAAGCTGTGAGGAAGGATTATCTGAATTGGCCCAGAAACGAATACGCTTATCACCAGCAGTAAGATCTGTAAACTGAGGGGATATGGCCACCAGTGTATCCTGCCCTGGAGTAGTACTTGAACTACCGCTGTACAGGTACAGAGCCTGGGTACCCGCGTAAGGTGCCGCAGTACCGGTAAAATCCTCCACTTCTACAAAAGCACTGGTTCCGGTAACATAGGACTCCCAGCAAAGAGGAGGACCATCCAAAGTATCATTTTCAAATCCATTGTAATAAGGTCCTGTTTGTGGGGCACAAGCCGTAATAAAAGTATAAGGGCCTACCCACACTGCCGAAACACCGTTACCGGAACCCGTACAATTGGACCTTACGTATATATCGTACGTGGTTTGGCCAGATAAGCCAGTAATACTAACAGGGTTACCACTGGTTCCGGTTGAACCGGTTCCCTGCATAAAGCCAGTGGGACCATACTCATAGTCAAAGTTGGTTTCGGGTGAATTTACCGTAAACGTAGCCCCTGAACTGGTAACACCATTTAAAGCGATGGAGTTAACCGGGAAACAGACGGGATCCGTTGTAACAGTTTGAGGATCTGGGAAAAACACAGAATCCGCCCCAGAGTTACATATCTCCCCAAAATAAATATCGTAATCCGTTTCAGGGCTTAACCCACCAATATAGACGGGTGGTTGAGAGCCCGGATAGGTTCCTGTGATGGGAGTACCTGAACCAGGAGTAAATCCTGCCGGTCCGTACTCCATAAAAAAGGAAGTATTTCCGCTGCCTGGGGTCCAATCTACCTCTATTCCAACAGCACTGGTACTGTCCGTACTAAAATTGGTAAATGGTGTACAATTACCCCTTATGCCTTGTTTCAAGGTAACGGCACCGGTAAAAAAGCGGGGAGTATTAGTAGGACTGGTAAACGAGCCTCCATACCCCACGTTGCTTGAGGCTATTGTATGATCTCCTACATAAAGGGTAACCCCATTAGCTGAAAAATTATTGGGGGATGCCAGGGGACTGTTATCGCTGTAATCAATGTCCTTGGAAGATTGTATCGCAAAACGATAAACCGTATTTCCGGGAATAGTAAAGTTCAGACCCGTAAATACCGGCATATAACCATTGGACGTTATGGTAAGATTCACCGGGGAGGCGGTAATCTTTGTCCAGGCCGGACTGGCAATACTGGGTGTGCCAGAAAGGTCAGAATCCGTATACCATAGGTCTACGTTTGTACCACTACTATGGGTACTGAAATGGTAATCTACACCCTCCAGTATATAGGGTGTGGAATTGGTATTCTCAATTACAAAAGTAATCGCAGAATTACCGGTTACTCCGTTGGTGGCATCATAGTTAACACCTGATGCTGTACTAAGGGTAAAGGAACCCTGTCCATAACCCGTAATCCAGCATGCAATAATTCCAAATAAAAGTAAAATTCTTCTCATTCTATGTGTTGATTAATAAAACATTAGGAAAATAGAGCTTAAAAGTAAGCAAACATATACCTAAACCCAAATTAAAAAGTATGCATGCATAGTATTGAAAGTCAACACACTTCCCCCCAAGGAACTGATATCCAATAAAAAAGCCCCGGCAGAACCGGGGCTTCAAAAATTCTAAAAAATTATTGACAAATTTTACTGCTTAACTATTCGCTTAAAAGCTTTCATTGAACCACTTTCAATTTTCAGCATATAAACTCCGCGTGCCAGCTTGCTTATATCCACGTAATTATCAAATCTGCCATTAGTATTGGATTCTTCAAATCGCAATACATTTTTTCCACTAAGATCCTGGATACTTAAACTTACATCTTCTGAAGATGCTGTTTCAAAAGTTACCCGTATCTGTCCGGCAGTGGGGTTTGGATATACCGAAAGCGATCTGCTGATAATATTCTCTTCGATATTGATGCCTTGAACATCCACAATCTTGGAGAGTGTATTAGTTCCGCATGGGCCGGTAATAGTAAGTTTAACCGTATAGGAACTATTAGCCGTATAGGTGTGATTGGTAGTTACACCCGTACCGGTATTTCCGTCTCCAAAATCCCAGCTGTAACTGGTGGCACCCACCGAAGCGCTCGCATCAAAAGCAACTGTAAGGTCAATTGCGGTTGGCAAGCCAGGCACAGCTGTAAAGGCTGCGGTGATCGGTCCATTTGCCGTTTTGAAGCTGGATTTTACCCAGGCGCTGGTATCATTACCACAGGTATCAGCTACGTAAAAATCATAATTGGTATTAGCAGTGAGACCCGTTATGCTCTGAGGGCTGGTAACATAATTAACTTTCGTACCTGTACCTCTTGCATATCCGGCCAGGCCGTATTCCACCAGGGATTGTTTACCGGCCGCGCTGGTCCAGGTCAGATCAGCACTGGTACAAGTAATGTTCACAGCAGACAACAGGGTGGGCGAAGCACAACCGTTGGCAGAGTAAGGAGTAACACAGAAATCATCTACGAAGTAATCTGCCTGATCTGTTCCGAGAACTCCCGAAAAGAAGTTAACTCCATTAAACTGCAACGGTCCTCCGGCATTAGCCAGTGAGTACTGATAACCTACACCGGTGCTGGTTCCATTCAGTTTAAGCCAGATCGTGTCATTGGCCAGGTCAACAACCATACTTACTGCATTCCACTGACCTTGGGTATACGTAAAGGTACCTGCCACAATACTACCAGTACTGTACTGTACCTCACCGGTACCATCAGCTTTAAAGTACACTTCACCACCCCACAGGTTAAGAGGAGCTACAGGGTTCGTGAGATTATGGTTTTGCTGAACATTGAAGTATCCCGCTTTACCAGTTGGAACATACATGTTGAATCCTATTTCCCATGCACCATTATCGATTGTATCGAAGTAGGCTACAATATCTGAGAAGCCATTGGTACCCGAGTCAAATATGTGCAGCGACTGAGAACCACTTACTGACTGTGCAGTACTTACTTCAGCATCGCCACCGGCACCACCCCATCCGAGGAATAAGGCCGATTGTCCCTGGATAAGACCGGTATTATAGGCTTCCAGGTTATCACATGGCACAGGCGTTGGGAAGAAGGTGATAGGACCTACCCAGGCACTGCTGTCACCCACACCACAGAAGGCTCTCAGGTAAGCTTCCTGAGCGGTATTATTCTGGGGTAAACCATTGATAACAGCACTATTGGTAGTAGATGTAACAATAGTTCCCTGTCCTTGAGTAAACCCGGGAGCTCCATATTCGATAATATACGATAGGGCGTTACCTGATGCATTCCATCCTAAAGTAGCGGAAGTGCTGGTACTACTGGCCAAAGCAAAACCGGTTGGCGTAGGACAGGTGGGTCCTTCTGCAACACTGAAGTCGTCAATGGCAATATCACCCTGGCAACAGCCCAGGCTTAAGATCCTGAAACGCACCTGTACACTATCGGCCATAAGACCGCTAAGGTCAGTTTTTGACTCCAGGTAAGGATCTGAAGGTGAAGTTTGAGTAACACCGGAGATCACTACAAAATTCCTGTGCCACATCACTCCATCGTAAACGTCTACATTCAGGTCCGGCATGTTGGTACCCCACTTATGATACCAGAAACTAAGCTCCGGTACGGTCAGTGCTGAGATGTCCACCATGGGCGAAACAATAATGGTAGAGTCTACACCCGAGGTAGAGCCAGAAACGTCAGCTGTTACAAACTTACCACCGGTAGCCGGTGCAAGTGTATGATCCCGGTCAGGGCCGGTTCCGGTTCCGGAAGTGGTCTGAGGAGTATTGCGTACTTCCCAGGAGTAACCACCACTGGAAGTAGTTCCGGGGTTGTTGGAAATATAATCCCAGCAAACATCCGTCCCATCCCAGTGACCAACGGTAGATCCTTCAAAATCCCATACATACGGTGCGGTTACTGTAACACAGGCTGTATTGAATGAAATAGGTCCGATCCATACACTCACGTCACCAGCTCCGCAACTATCGCGGACATACACATCGTAAGCGGACGATGGAGATAATGAAGTGATCGTGAAAGGAGAAGCCATTGCATTAACAACAGTACCATTACCAGGGCTGAAACCTACAGGACCATATTCGATATTGTAGTTTGTTCCTACACCACCACCGGTCCAGCTGATATCAGCTGTAGTAGCGGTGGAAGCAATAAACGTAAGATTTGAAGGCGGAGGACAGGTCGGAGGCGTACAATTAGTCATAAACCCGGTAAGGCTGTCATTGAGGGCAATAACTCTGGCCGTATGACTTCCAACCAGGATAGTTCCGAAGGGATCGTAAATATCAAAACCTATTTCCGTAGGAAATCCTCCCAGGTTGGTTACCCTTACCACGGTAGGCAGGCTATCACAAAGCGGCACCAGTACAGGTCCAAAAGAAGTTCCTGTGGTAAATCCGCTACCGATTGTAGCTACTTCAATACCATTTTGGTAGAAGGTAATTTCAGCACCGTTCCATCCGTCACCAAAGGTGTCGAACAAGTCCACTATATAATCACAACGATCATTGGCATCGCACACCAGGGTATTGAATACAAACGGTCCTCTCCAGAAGGAATAATCTCCGGGACCACAACTGTCACGAACGTAGAATTCATACTGTGTGGCAGCCGTTAAACCTGTTAAGCTCAAAGTGTCATTCATTACCGACACAGAAGTACCACTACCGGGTGCGAAGCCTATGGGACCATATTCAACATTGGCCCAGGCAGCTCCACCACTTGTCCAGTAAATATCCGCACTGGTGTTGTTTTCGTTGGTAACACCCAGGTCTGATGGGGCGGGACAGGTGGGAGGATCTGAGATACGAATATCATCAATGGCCACGTCACCGGCACAGCAGCCGTTGGAAGTAACCCTGAAACGTACCTGAATAGTATCTGCATTATACGAAGTAAGATCCAGAATGGTATCATTATACGGGTCAGCCTGAGACGTGTTCTGAGTACCCGTAATCAGGTGGGCATCATTGTGCCAGGTGGCACCGTCAAAGATATCCACGTGAAGATCTGCCATTATAGTACCGTGCATGTGGTAATAATATTCCAACTCCGGAGCTACTAAAGAGGTAATATCCACTAAGGGTGTATACAAACGGGATTCGTCACCCACGTTAGACCCTGAAACGTCAGCCGTTACAAACTTACCACCAATGGCGGGAGCCAACGTATTATCACGATCAGGACCGGTTCCGGTTCCGGAAGTGGTCTGCGCTGTATTCCGTATTTCCCAGGAGTAATTACCACTAGGTGTGGTACCCGGATTATCGGACTCAATGGTTACACAATTCTCAATTCCGTCAAAGAAGCCAACCGTGAAGTCTTCAAAGTCTTCAATATAGGGGGCTATAGAGGGATCGCAAAGCGTGGTAAAGGTAACTGGTCCCACCCAGGTGGAGGTACCATTGCCGCTGCCGGAGCAGTCGGTCTGAATGTATACATCGTAAGTGGTATTAGGCGACAAACCGTTTACTGTAATGGGGTTTCCTCCTGAACCAACAGCTCCTGTTCCCTGCATAAAGCCGGTTGGGCCGTATTCATAGTTGAAACTGACTCCGGTGGAATTAAAGCCGATGGTGGCGGAACTATTGGTAAGCGCTTGAAGTACAAGGAAAGTAGGTTCCGCACATAAAGGCGCATTATCGATGGAGACATCATCAATGGCCATATCACCGTTAAACAAGGTTGATTTCACAGAACGGAAACGTACCTGAACGGTATCTCCGTAAGGATCGAGATCAACCGTAGCATATTCGTACGGATCGGATTGAGCTGTTTGGAATTTACCGATAGAGAGCACGTGGTTATTCCATGTTCCGCTGCTATCCATCACATCCACCAGAATGCTGTCGCCATTGTTAGCGTTGGTATGGAAGTAGAACTTAAGTTCAGGACGTACCAGAGCAGTGATATCAATGATAGGGGTATATAATTCAGCAACGTTTCCAGCTGCACCATTACTTGCTTCCAGCATCATATATTTTCCGGTACCACTGTTATCGCCAATAGGGCCAGTGGTAAAGCTTACTGTTCCGGGGCCTCGTACCGTCCAGCTGTACGCACCAGGTACAGGATTGCGGTCCCAGCAGTTATCAATGGTATCACCTAAACCGTTAAAAGTGTTACTGGATATCCAGGTAGAGCCATCAAAACTTTCGCTCCAGGGAGCGGTAAAGGGCACACAGGCTGTGGTAAAGGTAATGGGACCTACCCAGGCTGAAGTACCATCTCCGGATGCATTACAGTTATTCTGAATATACAGGTCATAGGTAGTATTAGGAAGCAACCCACCAATGGAATGGGGATTTCCTCCTGAACTTACAGTACCCGTACCTTGCATAAAGCCGGTAGGCCCTACTTCATAATTAAAGGTAGAACCGGAACCAACTGAGAAGTTGAAGAACACGGTATTGGAATTTACCGCACTTATATTCACATTAAAGGGATCCGGACATGGAGGAGGCGTACACTGTGTGGTAAACGTTAACAGGGTATCTCCTAAATTGAATTGAATACCCCCGGCAAAAGAGGCAGCCGGGCTTCCGTAAGGCGTGATAACATCAAAACTACATTCATCATTGAACCCTCCGTCCGTAGTTACCACTATATAGGTAGTAACACTGTCACACAATAATGGGTTGGCCGGTCCAAAGGTGGTTCCGTTGGTAAAGCCGGCTCCGAATTCGTCCACCAGAACACCATTCTGTATGATACCAAAAACGTTACCGTTCCATCCGTCACCGAAGCTATCGAACATATCTACGAAGTAGTTACACGCATCCGAGGTGTCACATGCCGCTGTAGTAAAAGTAAGTGGTCCTACCCATATAGAAGTACCATTACCGCTGCCAGAGCAGTCGGCCTGAACGTAAACATCGTAAGTTGTGGAAGCACTTAAACCGGTAATCACGTAAGGATTACCTCCGCTGCCGGTAGATCCGGTTCCCTGCATAAAGCCGGTTGGGCCCCACTCAAAATTAAAATTAGAACCCAGGCCATTGAAGGTGATTTCTGCAGAGGAGTTGGTTATAACACCTGTGCTGAGGAAACCAGGCTCAGGACAAGCCGGAGCTTCAGCAATGGAAAAATCGTCAAAACCGATATCACCGGCACAACAGCCCAGGCTGACAATACGGAAACGTACCTGTGCAGTAGTCGTGAAACCGGTTAAAATGGCTTTAGCTTCTATATAAGGATCGGCAGGAGAAGTTTGGGTTACACCTGGAATGACTATAAAATTCCTGGTCCAGGAACTTCCATCTTTGATATCCACATGAATGTCAGGCATTAGGGCCGTGGTTCCCCATTTATGATACCAAAAACGCAATTCTGGCGTGGTCAACGTACTTACGTCCACAACGGGGGATAGCAATATTGTGGAATCACCGACTGCTGAACCGGAAACGTCTGCCGTAACAAAAACACCGCCCGTAGCCGGAGCCAGGGTATGGTCACGATCAGGACCGGTTGCAGTTCCTGAGGTGGTTTGAGGTGTATTCCTGAATTCCCAGGAATATCCTCCACTGGCAGTAGTTCCGGGATTATTGGAAATAACTTCCCAACAATTGTCCAGACCATCCCAATGACCTACTGTGGCAATTTCAAAATCATAACTGTAGGGCGCGGGAATGGCCACACAGCCCGAAGTAAAGTTAACCGGTCCTGACCATTGGGAAACTCCGTTACCCGATCCGGTACAGTTAACCCGTACATATACATCATAGTTGGTAGAGCCGGTAAGCCCCGTAACCACTACCGGGTAACCCGAAGATCCGACCGTACCATTGCCTGGAGTAAAGCCCGTGGGGCCATACTCGTAGTCAAAATTTGTTTCTGTAGTGGTAAAGTCAATTTGGGCACTGGTAGGAGTTATAGCTGATACCGTGAATACGGTTGACATCGGAAGTGGCGGACATGTAGGCTCTGTACGCACGGTTTGAGGGCCGGGAAATGCCACTGAATCCGCACCGGAATTACATATCTCTCCGAAATAAATATCATAATCGGTGTCCGGAGTAAGACTTCCTATATATACAGGAGGCTGAGAACCGGGATACGTTCCTGTGATAGGCGTACCGGTACCCGGTGTAAAACCGGCCGGGCCGTACTCCATAAAAAAGGAGGAATTCCCGGTACCCGGAGTCCAGTTCACTTCAACACCGGTAGTATTCGTACTATCCAGGCTGAAATTAGTAAAAGGGGTACAGGTCCCGGATATGCCGGGCTTTAAGGTTACTGCCCCGGTAAACCAACGTGGATTATTGGTAGGGCTGGTAAATGAACCTCCATAGCCCACATTGCTTCCTGAAATCTGGGCACCTCCCACGTGGAAATTGATCCCGTTGGCCGAAAAAGTATTCGGGCTTGGCACAGGACTTGCTCCGCTATAGTCAATATCCTTTGAGGATTGAATAGCAAAACGGTAGGTAGTGTTACCTGGGATTGTAAAATTCATGTTCGTAAATACAGGGACGTAGTCATTGGCCGTAACGGACACCACTACTGGCGCTGCATTAATCTTATTCCAGGCAGGTGTAGCAATACTGGCCGGCCCTGATAAGGATGTGGAAGTATACCACAGGTCTACGTTTGTGGGATTACTGTGGGTGCTGAAATGCACTGTCACATCCGTTAAAACATAGGGGGTAGAATTGGTGTTTTCTATCGCAAAAGTGATAGCGGCATTGCCGGTTACTCCGTTTGCAGCAGTGTAATTAGTCCCTGTAGCCGTAGATAAGGTAAAGGGAGCCTGAGCAAAAACATGTGTACCGACTAATAATACCGTTGAAAATAACAGTAATAGTCTCTTCATAGCTTAAATGATTCGTTTATCAAAGAAATAGGAATCAATGTTAGCTAATAAACCGCTTAAATCCAAACCTTAGGACAACAATTTTAATTGGTGCTGTAGCCCTTTAAAATCCGGATTCTAGACTTTGGCAGTGTTAAAAAAGGACATCTATATTCAAAAAGCCTCTCCGAAAGTGAGGTAATAATTGACTGATCCGTGAGAGGAAAACCCTACATCCAAACGTAAATTCCCCTTTTCGCGTTTGCTCAAGCGAAAACGCAAACCTCCCCCATACGTATATTGGGTAAGCCCGGCTTTTGCCGTAGCTGGTTCTGAAAAAACATTGCCGGCACCGGCAAAAAAAGCAAGCCCGAAGCGTCTGTAAAAACGCCAACGGTATTCTGCCTGTACGATAAGACTGTTGTTGTCCCGATACCTTCCTTCGTACAAACCCCTCAAACGCTTATTGCCCCCCAACAAGGCCATCTGATAAAAGGGCACCTTACCCAGGTTGGATTCTCCATAAAAGTTAAGTGCCAGGATCTGCGTCCCGGTTAAGCTATAATAGCGCGATGCATCCAGGGATATTTTCAGAAAGGAAAAATCACTACCGAAGAAATGGGTGTGCGGCAATACCACACCTTCTATAAAAGTACCTCGGGACGGATAGAATTGATCATCTCTGGAATCATGATTTACCACCAACCCCAGACCTCCTGCCGCTCCTCCTCTACTTCCCGTCACATCCTGCTCTACCAGAAGCCCTGCACTATCCACTTTGGTAATTTTGAAATCATCAAACCAGTACCGCCCACCAATATAAGTGTCTGGAAAAAACTGGTAGAGAAAACTGTTGCGGATGCGGGGAAAGCTAACACTGTACACTTCTTCATTACTATTAGGTGCTCCCCCTCCTATGCCGTAATAGAAATATACATATTTATAATACCCCAGCTCTCCATAGGTAAGGTACTTACTCTTATTCCAGAAAAGACGGTACGGAAAATAAAGCAGGAACTGATCCATCAAGGTGTAAGAAGCCCCTAGCTGGAACTGGCTCGGACGGCTGTCCGGCTCTTCCGTACGAAAACGAAAAGTTACTATCCCCCCTACTCCAAAACCCACGCTTGTCTCGGGTAAATAATATACCAGTGGCAGTATGGAATAATTCAGCTTATATGGGTCAATGCTATCGGCTTCTGAAGTGTCTGCCTGCGCAAGTGCCCGGAGGGGTAAAAGAAAGAGCAGAAGGATCCATTTTCGCATTGAAGTCCAAATATACATTACAACAAAAGCTTCTCCCGCTCAGTTCACTCCTTAAGTTTCATTACCCACAGGCATAAAACCGCACACGATGTCAAAAAATCTATACATTAGTTAACTTCAATGAGTAATATAACGAGCTGGCGCTAATCAGAGAATCCGACCGGAAGACATTCCCTCCCGGCTTCCTGGGCAGCCTGTTTATATCGCATACTTAATGAACAATATACCACACAAATCACCAGGCAAATGGAATCTACCCACCTCGATTCTTTTATGCACATCCACCTCATCATCCAGGATGAAATGGAAACCGGGCCGGTGAAATTGCACCTCCTCAAACAAAAGAAAAACTGATGAAATTACCACTTTACTTACCCCTCCTGGTTGCTTTACTAATGGCTCCAAGCCCAAAAATATCGGCTCAGCAGACCAGCTTTTCAACCACAGAGTTTTTTTTTCAGACTGTGGATTCCCTTAACTATTATTCTCGCCAATACGCCAGCGTGACTTTGCCTTTAAAAAACGGTGGTGAGTACGAGAAAAAGGAAGACATCTTTATAGCTCTCCGCAAATACTTAACTATGGTATTGGCAAATCCGGAGATGAAAAAATATATGCTCCATGATCTCATCAATGACGAGGGAATTATCATCAACGCTTCTGCCGATAATAAGGTGTTCTTCCTGATAGTAGATGAAAAAACCGGGGGTACGTATCGTCCCTATTATTCACTTATGTATTACCATATAAACGACACTATTCAGGGATATAGCGAAATGGGAGAACCCTACTTCCAGGTTATGGGCATACCGGATAGCAGTGTACCGAAATACTTAATTGCCAGCCAGCTTTACGGCTGCATGACTTGTATTACCGAAGCCGTTTCAGTTCTGGATTTTGAGAACGGTGAACCCAGCTTTGATGATATTTACCATTTCAACGGGCGGAAAATGAGCGACTTTTATTATAATGCCAACACTAAAACCTTTACCTACTGGTACGATTCCCCCTTTCCCGAAGATTTATTGTACGGTGACGAGGCGATGCACGGTGAATACCGTTATCACACGGAGGGAACCATGCAATTTCAAGACGGAAAATTTGTAAAAATCAGCGAGTGCGAAACTTTGATTACAGATTAAATTTGGTCTTATCTGAGGTAGTTCCGTTTTGCTAAATACCCAAGAGATACGCTTCCTTCGGTAAATTCGGGAAAACTCTCAATACAACACCGGCAAATCCCAAACCAGCGGCATCACAAAGTAGATCAGCAGCGAGATCAACAGTATAGAGATCAGGTTCAGCAAGAAGCCCGCCCGCATCATCTCCTCCATTTTTATTTGCCCCGAGCCGAATACCAGGGCATTAGGTGGTGTAGCTACCGGCAGCATAAAGGCACAGGAAGCAGCAATAGCCGCTGCCGACATCAGCAGGAAAGGATGCGTATCCACCGCTACCGCCAGTGGCGCCAGCAAAGGCAATATCACAGCCGTAGTGGCGGTATTGGAGGTGATCTCGGTAAGGAAGTTCACGGCCGCTACCAGGCACAGAATGATGATCAGCAGGTACATACCTTCAAAGAGGGTAAATTGATTACCGATCCATTCCGCCAGTCCGCTTTTATCGAATGCCACCGCCAGTGAAATACCTCCGCCAAAAAGCAGGAGAATACCCCACGGGATTTTCTTCGCATCGTCCCACTGCAAAAGATTTTCACCTTTTTGAGAAGCCGGTAAGAGAAAGAGCAATACGGCCGAGGCAATGGCAATAATCGTATCGTCAATAGCCGGTAATATCGGCTCCAGCAAGTAGGAACGACTGATCCACGCCAGTGCGGTAAGGGTAAATACCACGGCTACCGATTTCTCTTCAAAGGACATTTTACCCAACCCTTTCAGTTGTTTTCGTATTTCCTCACGCCCCCCGGGAATGGAAGGCGTACCAATGTCAAAAGAGAAACGGGTAAGGTAAAACCAGCAGATAAAAAGCATCACCATGGCAAAGGGCAAGGCCAGTTTGAACCAGTCGAAAAAGGAAAGGTCTACATTGTAGGTTTCCTGGATGATCCCCACCAGGATCAGATTGGGCGGGGTTCCGATGAGGGTGGCTATACCGCCAATGGAAGCGCTGTAGGCAATGCCCAGCATCAGCACCGTACCAAAACGGTTCTCCTCCTTTCCTTCGGTATCGGAGCGCAGCTTTTCAATGATGGCCATCCCAATGGGTAACATCATCACCGCTGTGGCGGTATTGGAGATCCACATGGACAGGAATGCCGTAGCCAGCATAAAACCCAGGATGATCATTCGCTTACTGGTACCTACCCAGTTGATGATCACCAGGGCAATGCGTTTGTGCAGCCACCATTTTTCCAGGGCTATGGCCAGGATAAACCCACCAATAAAAAGGAATATGAAGGGATGGCTGTAACCACTTACAGCGGCTTTGATATCGCTGCCTCCCGTGAGAGGAAACAGCACAATGGGCAATAAAGCGGTAACGGCCATGGGCAGGGCCTCCGTGATCCACCAGATGGCGATCCAGGCCGTGCTCGCCAATACCGCGTGAGCCGCTTCACTCATATTTTCCGGTTGAAAACCAAACATAATGAGCAGGAAAACAAGCGGACCCAGAAAAAGGCCTATCGTCTTTTTATTCAGCGTAAATCTCAAGATCAGTTATTTGTATAAAATGTTAGCCGCAGCGGTGGAAGTGGCGTTGAAATCGTGATCCACATTGGGTAGCGACTGGTACTTCCAGCCAAAATCAAGATTAGCCGTTTGCGCCAGTTGCAGGCTTTGATAGTAAAAATACTGGGCACGTTCCAGGCGGTCATCACCCTGGGCATCGGCCTGGCTGTTGTGCCGCAGGCTGGATGCATTCGGGTCGTTATCCTTTAAGCCTACGATAACCGTAAGCGGAGCGGCAAAAACGGTTTGGAGGCTGCTACTTTCCAAAGGACTTTTCTTTAAGCCGTAAGGAAAGTTAACACTCGGGTCTGGCATGGTATACCAGCCGGCTGAGGCTGAAACCACGCGCTTATGCCGGGCATCGGGCTTAAAGAACAGGAAGCGATGCGCAAACTGGGCACCGGCAGAATGACCAAACACATCATACTCATCGCTTACAAGCCCGGTTTTTTCGCGGAAAAAATCAAAAAGCGGATCAATGATGGAAAAGGTCCATTCCTCTTCCGGGTTCAGGGTTTCTGCAGAGGGGCGATCACCATCCGTAAATATATTTCCCAGGTTGTAGGCATCACTGCCGCGATAGTATTCATTGGAAAATTCCGGCACGATGATTACCACCTGGAACTGATTGGATTTGGCGATCAAAGCATCACGGCTTTCTTTCGCATCCCTCCCGGCCCCGTGGAATACCATCAGGGCAGCTGAATGACTCATAGCTTTTTCCGGTATATGGTAAAAGATACGCACCGGCATGTCGCTCAGAGGTGAATAGGAATTGAAGTTAAAGTCCCCCGTACCCGTAAGGCTGAGTTCCGTAGTATCCGGCTCATCGGGTTCCTGCCCGATTTTTTTAGGGTTGTCACAGGCCCACAGCAAGACCACTGCAGCTAATATGGAGTACAATCGGATCATTCTGCAAATTTCGGAATGTGTAAAAGTATCAGGATAACCGCACTATAAAAACATACCAATCTTATTAATTTCAACATACCAATATCAGGAAAAAGAAGAATGGTATAATCGGGCCATCTGCTGTACTTTTTTGCGGATGATAGGCGCCCGTACCGAGGAATACCCCATAATAAAGCCCTGCTTCTTGGGCTCTGAAGTAAAACACTTGCTGTAGGAGTGTACGATGATATTGTGCCGGGCAAAGGCATTCACTACGTCACGGTCGTCCCGGCCGGGAGGGATCTCCGCCAGTATATGCAGGCTCCTGATCGTATTGTGGTGAAGCCTGACCTTACCCTGAAAAGCTTCCTCAAAGGTCTTGACAAAAAGCTGCTCCCGCTCCTCGGCCACCTCAATAACCTTTTTTACATGATTATGCAGGTGATGCTTTTCAATGAACTGGTTCATCACCACCTGTACCGATGGAGGAACAAAACGGTGTGAATGCTTGAGCAGGGCTTCCACCGCATCCAGCAGGTACAGCGGCACTACCATATACCCCAACCGGATGGAAGGATGTAACAGCCGGTTAAAAGTGCTCAGGTAAATGACACGCTCTTCTTTATCCAGGCTGAATAGCGAAGGTGACTGATCACGGTAGTTATGCACCTCGTGCTCGTAATCGTTCTCAATGATGAAAGTTTCGTTCTCAGAAGCCCATTCCAGCAACGCCTTCCTGCGCTCCACACTCATCCGCACCCCGCTGGGGTAATGGCAGGAAGGTGTACAATGCAGCAACTTGGTCCTATCTGGTTTCAACGTGCGGAGCTGCTCCAGGCTCAGTCCCTGTTCATCAATGCCTACCGCTTGTATGTTGGCGCGCAGGCTTCGGAAAATGGAGTGCACGTTAGGGAAAGTGGGATTTTCCATGATAACGGAATCCCCGGGATTGAGTACCGTATTACCCACCAGGTACAAGGACTGTAATGAACCGGAAACGATGAATATCTGCCGTGGGTCGCATTTGATGTTGCGGCTCAGGTTGATGTAATTCGCAATGTTGCGCTTCAACTGATCGATGCCCGAAGAAGGCGAATAGGAAAGCGCAGAGGATTTGATGTACCGCCAATAGAGATTGGATAGGTTCTTCCAGTCCTTCACCGGGAAAATATCCAGCGGTGGAAGCCCGGGCCGGAAGGCAATACTCTTATCATCCGTACTGTTGATCAGCGATACGTTCTTCAGGAACGATTGCCCTGTTTCCGATAATTCCGGGTACCGGCCTTCTTCCCGGCCCTCTTTTTTGGGGGGTAGAATATCCTGGTGGATCTGGCGCACTACATGACCGGAACCTTTATAGGAATCAATGTACCCTTCCAGCCTAAGCAGCTCATACGCCCGGTTTACCGTGCTTCGTGAAAGCTCCAGGGCATCGGCCAGAATACGGGTAGCCGGCAGCACCGTATCCCCCGGAATGTCATTGTTAATGATGGAGTCTTTCAGTAGGTTGTACAGACGCTGGTACAGGCGTAAGGACTTGTTCCTGGATTTGTGCCGGAGCGTTTTCGCTTCAAAGTTTTTGGCTATTCGTTCTAATACGGTTTCCAAATTGGTATTCTTAAAAATAGATAATTGGTATGCTAAAGGTAGTCACAAATAAAATTCCTTCGTAGAGACTTTGAGAATTTATTCTCAGCACATAACACTCCTTTATTCTTTTAAACTTAACGACTATGAGAAAATACTACACCCTTTGCTGTATTTTATTCGCCTGCCTGTCCATGTCAGGCCAGCTGATTATTAACGAGGTACTTTACGATCCTTCCAACGACATGCTGGAAGGTGACGCCAACGGTGATGGCGTTTACGATCAGGAGGAAGACTCCTTTATTGAATTCTACAACACCAGTACCACTAATTTTGACGCCAGTGGTTACGAGATCTGGGATGACTCCGTAGCCAACGGTGGACAGTTACGCTACGTAATACCTGCCGGCACCTGGGTTCCCCCGGGCGGTGCCCTGGTAGTTTTTGGTGGCGGCACCCTTACCGGCTCCTTTGGCAATGCTGTAGTGCTGAAAACCGATAGTGCAGTAGGTATGAACCTCAACAATTCCGGAGAAGTGATCCTGATCAAGGACCCCAACGGACAAACCGTCCTAACCTTTGATTCAGACGCCCTTTCCAATAACCCCAATGAATCGTACACCCGTAATCCGGATATTACCGGTTTGTTTGAGCAGCATGCGGACAATACACCTATCCTTTTCTCCCCCGGAACCAAAATTGACGGAACTCCCTTTGATACCGTGTTTGTGGTAATGGATATTTCCGTGCAGGGTCAGGGAGGTGCAAGTACCATCTCCACCCCCGGAGGCACCCTGCAAATGGAAGCTATCGTAATGCCCACCTTTGCCGATGACACTACCGTAAGCTGGTCGGTGCCGGCCGGAAATGTGGTAGCCACCGTTTCAGCCAGCGGCTTATTGACGGCCACCGGTAATGGAACGGTCTGGGTAACTGCCACCGCTAATGATGGTACCGGTATTTCAGATTCAGCCGAGGTAACCATTACCAACCAGAACATCGGTTTAAATGAGCCGGTAACTACCTCTCTTGCGGTGTATCCCAATCCGGCTAACGACAAACTTTTTATAAATGGGCCTGCCAACCTGAGCCATGTGAAGATCTTTAATCTTTCCGGACAGCTGTTGATGCAGACCGAAGACCTTCAGAATGGAATTTCTGTGGCTAACTTGCAAAAGGGTATTTACATCCTCAAAGCTGATTCCGGCCAGGAAGATTTCATGGCACGCTTTAGTAAGCTGTAAGCCGGTTTTTACCCAAAAAATATATTGTATGAAATTCAACAAAATATTAGGCGCAGCCTTGCTGTGTGGAGCTGCGGTGTCCTGCGAGACCGATGATGTGGACGACTCGCTGGGCGGCCCTGAAATAACGCTTAACTCCCCCGTTACCGCTATAACTGAAGACAACGGAAGTACGGATATTGCCATTAATCTTTCGGCCAGTTCCGAACAGGAAGTAACGGTAAACCTTAGTCTCTCCGGTAATGCGGAAGGCAACGGTGTGGACTACAACATCAGCACCACCGCTGTGACCTTTGCGGCTGGTGAGATCACCAAAACGGTAACCATCACTGCGGTACAGGATGAACTGGAAGAAGGCAATGAAACCATTCAGATTGGTATTGAAAGTGCCAGCGGAGGCCGTTTTGATGCCGGCACCAGTGTGAGTCTTTTTATTGAGGATGACGATGTGGTGCAAACTCCCCAACTCATTCTCAATGAAATATTGTACGACCCTTCCAACAGTGGTCTTGAAGGTGATGCCAACGGTAACGGATCTTATGCCCAGAATGAAGATGAATTTCTGGAATTCGTAAACCTGTCCACCCAACCCCTTGATGTAAGTGGCTGGGAGGTTTACGATGATGAAAACCTGGCTACCGGAACGCCCAATCATAAGATCCCAACCGGCACCATCATACCTGGTGGTAAAGCCCTGGTGATATTTGGTGGTGGTAACCCTAATGGCACTTTTGGCGGAGCCCTTGTACAAACCTCAACGAGTGGCGACCTGAACCTCAACAATGCCGGGGACATCATGACCCTGAAAGATGCCAACGGCAACGTGATCCTCACTTTTGACATCGAGCCGCTTTCCAACAACCCCAATGAATCCTATACCCGTAATCCCGATCTTACCGGTGAGTTTGAACAGCACGGTGAAAATACCGCCCTTCTGTTCTCCCCCGGAACCAGGATTGATGGTTCACCTTTTTAAGTAACGTAAGCACCAAGGATCCATGGATTTTACAGGCCCCATCATAGCCGTTGTGGTAATCGCGATAGTAGCCAGGCTGCTATTGAAAAAATATTACCCCCATGCGGTACTGCTTATTGCGGGCCTGGTGATGTTGGTATTAGCCTGGGCATTTCAGTTTGAACTGCCTGCGCTGAACCGCTCCACCGGGGCTACCGGCCTGGACTTCTTCCGCTATATCAAGGAATCGTTCAGCGAGACCAATGCCGGGGTAGGTCTGATGATCATGGCCATCGGTGGTTTTGTGGCTTATATTGACAAGATAGGCGCTTCGGATGCCCTGGTGCACATCGCCATGAAACCGCTGCGCCTGCTGCGGAAGTATCCGCATATAACCGCGGCAGCCGTTATACCCATCGGGCAGGTGCTCTTTGTGTGCATCCCTTCTGCTGCGGGTCTCGGCTTGCTGTTAATGGCTTCGGTCTACCCTATTCTTCTGAATATCGGTGTCAGCCGGTTATCCGCAGTATCTGTGATCACCGCCTGTACCGCTTTCGGGATTGGTCCCGCTTCCGCCATTACCGCCAGTGCGGTGAGCATTTCCGGGGAAAATTCCATCAATTACTTTGTGGAACACCAGATACCCCTGGTTATTCCATTGTCCATAGTGGTGGCCGTATGCTATTATTTTGTGAACCGCCACTTTGATAAAAAGGACGACCGGGGAGCCGAAGAAGTGGAGAAAAAAGAAAAAAAGGAAGTGAAGGCACCCCTGATCTACGCCATCATTCCCGTATTGCCGCTGGTGCTGCTGATCATCTTCTCCAACCTCTTCCAGGTTTTGGATGTACCCGTTTTGCTGGACACGACTACCGCTATGTTCATCAGCCTCTTTGTGGCGCTGATCTTTGAATTGGTGCGTACGCGCAACATCAAAGCCACCATGCAGTCGCTGAGTACCTTCTGGAACGGGATGGGCAACATCTTTAAAACCGTGGTAACCCTCATCATTGCGGCCGACATGTTCGCCAAAGGGCTCATTGCCCTGGAGTTCATTGAAGGACTGGTGTATATTTCCCAGCACCTTGGCTTTGAAGCCATCGGTATAGGGGTGGTAATGACCATCATGATCTTCCTGGCCTCCATGCTGATGGGCAGTGGCAATGCCGCCTTCTTTGCCTTTGCACCCCTGGTGCCGGATATCGCCACCAAGCTGGGTGTAAAGAGCACCTCCATCATCCTGCCGATGAACCTGGCGGCCTCCATGGGGCGTACCGTTTCACCGGTAGCCGGAGTGTTGATCGCCACCGCTGAAATAGCTGAAGTAACCACTCTGCAAATAGTCAAACGAAACATAATCCCGCTGGGCGTGGCCCTGGTGGTGATGCTAATCTATCATTACATTTAATATGCTTCTCATTAAAAACGCCACCGTTTACGCCCCGGAAAAGCAGGGTAAGAAAGACCTGCTGCTGGGTGGTGGTCAAATACTCGCCATTTCGGATACTATTGATTCACACAACGGTATCAGTGATACCTGGGATGCCCAGGGCAAGATCGTAACGCCTGGTTTTATCGACCAGCACGTGCACGTGATAGGTGCGGGTGGCAAACGCGGCTTTGCCTCCATGACACCCGAGATCAAGGTAACCGAGCTCATTGCCTGCGGTACCACTACCGCAGTAGGTCTGTTGGGTACCGATGGTTCCACCCGCAGTATCAAGAGCCTCTACGCCAAGGTAAAAGCCCTGGAAGCGGAAGGCATCAGCGCCTATATGTACACCGGTTATTACGGCCTGGACCCCGTTCACATCATGGAAAACGTGCAGGATGAAATGATCTTCATCGATAAAGTACTCGGCTGTAAGATCGCTATAACCGATATCCGCTCCTCCTATCCTACCGACCTGGATCTCCTCCGTCTTTTGCGTCAGGTACGCGTAGGCGGCATGATAGGGGGTAAAAAAGGCATACTGCACCTCCACCTGGGGAACCTCCAATCCAAAATGGATGTGCTTTTCAAAATTGTGGAAGAACACCAGTTCCCCATTGAAAATATTTCACCCACCCACGTAGGGCGTACCAAAGAGCTCTTTGAAGAGGCCATCAGGTTTGCTCAACTGGGAGGTATGATCGATATCACCACCGGAGCCTCCAAATACACTGATCCCTACAAATCCGTACTGTACGCTTTGGAGAAAGGCGTGCCCATTGAAAAGATGACCTTCAGCAGTGACGGCAATGCCGGGCTGGACAAACTGGATGAAGACGGCAACTTCATCGGTTTCCGCAAAGCTCCGGTAAACCGGAACCTGGCCGAAGTAGTAGACCTGGTGCAAAAAGGCGGGGTGGATATTTCCGAAGCCTTTAAGATCATTACCACCAATCCCGCTGCCAATCTCGGCCTCAAGAACAAAGGTCGCATTGGCGTAGGCATGGATGCCGATCTCTGCTGCTTTGATGACGACCTGAACCTCACCGAGGTTTTTGCGCGTGGTGAAAAAGCTATGGATAGCGGTACCGTGATATTGAAAGAAAGTTTTGAGTAAAAAATAATTTATGAAAAAGAACTACATCGGGTTACTCCTGGTCCTGTTGCTGGCTCCGGCCCTGTTTTTTGCTCAGGAACAAAAGCTGCACTACTACACCATGGGAGAAGGCCTCACCTTCTCCGATGCCAAGGAGGATTACCGCATTAACCTGCGGGGGTATATGCAGCCCTACTACGAGTTTAAAAGCTATACCGATCCGGAGCTGGACCAGCTGCAGCAAAGGTTCCGTATGCGTAGGCTGCGACTGAGGCTTTCCGGTAATGCCGTCCAGCAAAAAATTGAATACCGCTTTCAGGCCGATTTCAGCGGTAACTCCGAGACCGGTGATGAAGCGGACGGCTTACTGTTTGACGCCTGGATCGGCTATAACATTACCGACAACATTCAGATCACCGTAGGACAGAAAGTAACTCCTACCGACAACCTGGAGCTGTCGCAGGGTTCACAAACCCTGCAACTGGTGGAGCGCAGCCGGGTTACCTCCAGCTTTGCCAGTATCCGCGAGTTCGGTCTGTTTGTAGACGGACGTTTCCGTACCGATGGTGGCGCTTATTTTAAACCCGCTTTTGCCCTTACCAACGGAGATGGCTCCAACGTATTCGGCAGGGATCACGGTGGCCTCAAAGTGGGTGGTCGCCTGGATTTTCTTCCCTTCGGACTGTTTACCAAGTTCGGACAATACCGCCAGGGGGATATCGTACATGAACTTTCACTGAAAATGCTGGTGGGTGCCACCTACAGTTACAACAGCGGCATGAGCAGTCGCAGGGGTCGCGGGAGTGGCGACATTATCTACCTGAACGATGCCGGTGAGGAATCCCTTCCCAATTACACCAAATACGGCCTAGACTTTATGCTCAAATACCACGGCTTCAGTATGCTGGGTGAATTTGTAGGCTCAGCTGCCACCGTACCGGATGACATTACCCAGCGCGTACGTAACGATGGTACCGTGGCCACCAGTTTTGATGTGGACGGTGAACGGGATGTGGAGAATTACGTGAAAGGCCGTATGATGCTCGGCAAGGGCTATAACCTGCAGATGGGCTACGTCTTCAAGAACCTCATCTCGGTAGATGCGCGCTATTGCCACATGGATGCCGACAGGCACTCCTTTCTCAACAACGGCACCTTTTACAACCGCCCCAACTATTACACCCTGGGGCTCACCAAATACTTTATGCGCGGCTACGGCTTTAAGATCCAGGGCGCACTAACTTATGTGGATTGTGCCCCCGGATCCAATGACAATACCGGCAATCCCATGAACGACAACGAATGGATCGGCCGCGTAATAACCACCTTTTCTTTTTAAGTATGCGACAGTTTATTTTCATCCTATCCGCCCTGCTGCTGGCCTTTAACTGCCCCGCACAACTCACCAACCCGCAAAGCAAGGAGATCACCGAGAAGTTCTTCCCTGATCCGGAGGTGGACATCAATACCCCTGCCTTTCAAAAGAAAAGAGGCTTTACCGACTATGAGGAAATGATGGCCTTCATCAACGAACGCCTGGCCGCTCACTCCGATGTAATGAGCCTTTCCTTTATCGGGAAAAGCCAGAAGGGAAAAGACATTCCCATGATCGTACTCAAAAGAGGTAAAGGCTCTGACAAGTTACGCGTTTGGCTGCAGGGAGGCCTGCACGGCAACGAGCCCGCCAGCACCGAAGGTCTGTTGTATCTGCTCGATCAGTTGCTGAACAATCCCGAACACGCCTATCTTCTCGATCGACTGGAAATAGCCATAGTTCCCATGGCCAATATTGACGGCAGCGAAAAACTGACCCGGGATTCGCATAACGGGCTGGACCTGAACCGTGATCAGACCAAGCTCATGGCCCCGGAGAGTGTATCGCTCAAACAGGCTTTCAGTGATTACCAGGCCCATGTGGCCTTGGATTTTCACGAATACCGCCCCTACCGCAGGGATTTTACCCACATTGGCGAATGGGGCGTAACCAACGGCTTTGACGTGATGTTCCTCTATTCCGGCAACCTCAACGTAGCGGAAGAACTCCGGAACTACACGAAGGAGACCTTTGTGAAGGAAGCCGGCAGCCTGCTGGAGTCCAAAGAGATCACCAGCCATGCCTACTTCTCCGCTTCGGATGTGCTGGGTGCGGTGGAATTTCACCAGGGTTCCCTGAACTCACGCTCCAGCGCCACCTCCTACGCCCTGGCCAATACCATTTCCACCCTGGTGGAAGTGCGGGGTATCGGCATCGGTAGGACTTCCTTCAAACGCAGGGCATACACCACCTTCCTGGTGGGTCTTTCGTACCTGAGAACGGCTTACGATGAAACGGCAGAAGTAAAACAAGTGCTGGCCCGCGCCAAAGCCAAACCGACCGAGGCCGTGGTAAAACATCAAACCCCGGTCACCGAGGTTTCCATGACCCTGATAGATCTGGAAAGCGTGGAGAAAAAAGACTTTAAGGTGCGCATGAAAGATGCCTGGCAGACCAAAGCACAGGTGAGTCGTCCGCGTCCCCGCGCTTACCTCCTGATGCCGGAACAGGCAAAGCTGGCCGAAAAGCTAAAGATCCTGGGACTGAAAATAGACACGCTAAATCAAAGCAGATCTGTAGAAGTGGAACGCTATACCGTGGAATACTATTTACAGGAGGCCGAAAAATACGAAGGGGTACACCGCCAAAGGGTTTCCACCTCTATAACCCGCATTGTGAAAGACCTTCCGGCCGGAACTTTCGTGATCCGAATGGATCAGGACCGGGCCGGACTGGCCGTGGAAGCGCTGGAACCTGAAGCGCCCAACAGCTTTGTGAATTACGATGTGCTGCACACCGAAGAGGGTGCAGAATTACCCGTTTACCGATATCTAAATAAAGAAGCTCTCTAATACCATGAAAAACATAATCCTATCATCCGCCTTTTGCCTTGGAGTGCTTGTAAGCAACGCACAGGTAAAGCCCAATACCGCCAATTTTGAATTGGGCAGCGGCCTGAATTTCGGTCTCAATGAAGGTGCCTATACCTTTAAGATCAGCGGTATGCTGCAACCCCAGCTGGCCTTTGAAAAGCAAGGCGAGAACGATGCCGACTACTTTTTTAACGCCAGGCGTACCTACCTCAACTTTTCCGGTACGGCCAGGGACGAAAAAGTGAGCTTCTTCTTCCAGGCGGATTTCAGTCAGCCCACTCCCCTTTTGGATGCCTGGATCAGTTACAATCCTTTTGGGGAGTTTAAGATCGCAGCCGGACAAAAGCAGAACGTGACCAACAACCGCGAGATGCTGATCATGGAAGATCACCTGCAGTTCCCGGACCGCAGCCTCCTGAGCACCGCTTACAGCAACAGCGGTCGTGAGTTGGGACTGTACCTGGAGAACACTTTTGGCGGGGAGCGCTTTGCCGTGGTGCCGCAGCTGTCTGTTACCTCCGGTGATGGTAAAAACTCCTTTGGTGCCGATTCCCGCGACATAGACCTGGGCGGTATGAAGTACGGAGCACGCCTGGATGTATACCCCCTGGGTACGTTTTACGAAGGCAACGAAAAGCAGATTGCGGACCTCGGCCATGAGCAGAAACCCAAATTCGTGATCGGTGCAGCGGCCAGCTATAACGATGGCGCCAGCAATGCCGTAGGCGAAGGGCACGGTGATTTCCTGATGTACAACGCCCTGGGTGAAACCCAGTTGCCGGACTACCGCCAGGTATATGCCGACCTGCTCTTCAAGTTCAAAGGCTTTTCTTTGTTGGGCGAATACACGGTGGCCACAGCCACTTCGCTGGACGGCTCCTATACCGATATAGCCGCTACCGAGATCCTCATTCCTACGCAGATCAGTGAGTTTTTAGCGCTGGGCAGCGCCTACAATGTACAGGCAGGTTACGTAACCCGCTCCGGTTACGCTTTGGATGTGCGTTATAGCGCCCTGATGCCCGAATTTGAGAACAACGCCAATTCCGCGATCTCCGACACCAAAGGCTGGACAGCCGGATTCTCCAAATACTTCAAACAAAACGCCTTGAAGATACAAGCAGCCGTATCCTCTTATGATAACGCCAGCCTGCCCAACAACACTTTAATGGGACAGCTACTGTTCCAGGTGATATTTTAGGTTTTCAATTAAGTCAGAAGAGAGGAAGGCCCTGCCCATTGTGGTGGGGCTCTTTTTATGCGTATAGGTTGCCGTTTATCTTAGGAAAATGACGGTTTGAAAAGTATGGAGTAGGTGGTATGAGATTTTTTGCGATATTTTGCCAAATAATAATGCATTTATACTTTTCAGATAAGTAATGTTAAACAACATCTACAGCATATTTTTAAGCTTATGTAGTTCAAAATTTATCTTTACCTACTAACTTATGTGGTATGTTTAAAACTCAAGACAAATGAATACAGCACAGGCATGAAACCAAAACTGCTAACAGCAATACTTTTATTCATTAGTGCTTACTCTCCTCTATTTTTAATCCTAGCGGTTAAAGATTTTGATTTTTATAAATACTATGATTTTAGTCACCCGATAGGCATTTCAATTTTACTTGGTTTATCAATATTAAGTGTTATTTTACTTTTCACAACCATCAATTCTATAAGGAGAGGTAACATGCCTGTTACAGTTCAAGCTGTAAAAAATCGCTCGATTGATTTAATCAATTATACAATTCCATACATCGTGTCTTTTTTTGGGTTTGACCTTTCTAAGGTGGAAGATATCATTTCGCTTGCAATATTTCTGTTGTTACTACTTCTACTCACGATTAAAAGTAAGTCAGTGTTTATGAACCCTATTTTGCTTTTGGCTGGATATAACCTTTATGATTTAGAATATGAGTTTGATGGAAAGTCATACTCTACCATCGTCATAAGCAAATACGAAATGAAATCAGGTGAAAGATTTTATATAAGGAGCCTAACCCGCTTCCTCTACTTCGTAACTGACAAAGAGACTAAAGATGCCTAATAGACAGAAACAAACCTTACAACAATTAAAAGCTCTTGATTTTAGAACTGCTAATGTAACTTTAGCAGTTGTTAAAGAATACAAGCGGAATAGGATTTCACAATATACAGTTAGATATGTTCCAATTGATCAAAGGCTAGAAAACAGACTAAGAAACATACTGGTCAATCATGTTAACCACTCAAATACGGTTGAAGAATATACCTATGATTGTCCTGAACCTGAAGCAGATCAAGTAAGAGCAATAAGGTATGAGGAAACTGACTTCTACCGCATTTTTGAGCAGCTTGAAGATCTTAATCCTGAAGAAGACATTATTGAAAATGTAGAAGAATTGGTCAAGTCTAAGGCTTATATGATAATACTCAGAAATTCAGAGGGTATTCAGGTCGTTGGCTTTAAAACACTGCCTGAAAATTGGCGAATGAAACGAAGTAAGGGATTAATTCCTTTACTTTTTAATGAGAACCGATTTGAAGATTTAGAGCAAGAAAACGTGTTCAGTATTTCTAGAAGTGTTGATCTGCTCTACTTCAATGATTTTCTTTTCATTCTATCAAAAAAAGATTTTGAGAGAGGATTGAACTTTCGCGAAGGAATGATAAACAATGCAGAAGAAATGTATGAGGAAGTTACCCAACTGAATATTTTCATAAATATGGAAATTCTGACCAATAGAGTGGGAAATAATCAAAGATACTTACGAAAAATTGCGACAATCAGAAACTTAGGCCATTACAGGAATCAGATGTATTTGCAACGACTTCAAAATCTAAGTACCTCAAAGGGATGGAACATTCAATTCGAAGAAGAACGAATTGTGATAACTGATGAAACACTTGAAGATATTTTGACTCTATTGCAAAACAAACGGCTTCATTCAGAATTGACAGAAGAAGATTTTGATGTTGAGAGTACTAAACCAGTAAACCCAAGTGCATAATACTGCCCATCTAAGCGTAGCGTCCCACTACGCTTTGGTATAACTAACACATATTGTCTATCCTTCGCCTGAGCCTGTCCTGAGCTTGACGAAGGGCTCAGGATGACAATGCTGAATGATTGCTTCTTTCTTAGTCAGGTCACACTGAGCGGAGTCGAAGTGCAACCTGCATCGGAGTACCAAAAATAAGGATGCTGTACTATTTAACTACATTGCATTTTCCTGTCAGCTTAAATCATGAGAGAGCCATCGGTAGAAGAAATCAAAACAGATATTGAGTCTAAAAAGACTGCGGATAAAAAGAAGTTGAAGTTCTTAGCTAAACTAGCCATCAGTGGCGTAATCATACGGCTATTGATTTATGCCCTGCCTTATCACCTTTCAGGTTTAGTGATAGAGCTTTTATGGTTACCCTTACTTCTGCTCCTGCTGGCTTTGCCCTTTTACGGTTTTGAAAAGCTACTGGACAGGGTTAAGAAGGATTAAAAAGTATCGTCCATCCTTTGACTGAGCCTGTGCTGAGCTTGACGAAGTGGAGTCGAAGTGCGACCGGGATAGAAGGTACCGCCCTCCTTCCATGGCTGTAATAAAACAAGACCGCTGGTCCACAGGAGAAGTCCCGAAGTAAGCAAAGCGCACGGCTTGG
>NZNV01000031.1 GCA_002695025.1 Owenweeksia sp. | reverse complement strand
TCTGAGCAGCCTTGACCTTTTACTCACTAATCTTCTGTTTAACAGGTGTTCGTGAGCTCGCAAGCTCGGTTGGTTCTTTTCTGTCAAGAGAAAAGAACATAGGGACATAATTCCCTTTATGCGTAGCGTCTCGCTAAGCTTGGCCGTAGCCACCCGCTACGGTCCGTTAAAATGCTTTACTTTACTTTGTACCAGCTAATAAGTAAGTAGCCATAAAGGCAATCGGCACTATGAAAATACAAACCCCCAGGCTTTTACTCAGACCCTTTGTAGACAGCGACCTTGAAAATGTGTTCAAAGGACTTTCCCACCCTGCGGTAATCAAACACTACGGCATCAGTTATAACAGCCTGGAGGCCACACAGGAGCAAATGGATTGGTTTGCCAGGCTTGAAAAGGAGGGAAGCGGGATGTGGTTTGCCGTTAGCTCGGCAGATGGTACCACCTTTTTCGGTGCCGGTGGATTGAATGATTTGAGCCAGGAACATCAAAAAGCGGAGATTGGTTTTTGGCTGTTACCCGAATTTTGGGGGCAAGGCATTATGCGTGAAGCCATGCCCCTGATCTGTCACTACGGCTTTGATAAACTCGGACTGCACCGCATTGAAGGCTTCGTGGAATCCGACAACCTGAGCTGTAAAAAAGCCATGGCCAAACTGGACTTCCGGCATGAAGGAACCATGAAAGACTGTGAGATCAAGAACGGCAAGTTTATCAGCCTGGATATTTATGCCAAAATAAAGAATGCATAAGAACGGAACTCCTGGTTGGCGCCAGCCTTATGCTTATGTCACCATCAACTTAATCCCTTGCTATCCCCGGCCAACATAGTGCCGTTTCTCGCAATTAACGAATACACTTTCACGTTGATCAGTTGTGAATTTCCCTAAGACACTTTTTCCCTTTCTGTTCCTGCTGCTGTGGGGTAAAGCCTAACTGCATGCTTGCAGTATGTACAAGATTACCACAGGCCCTAAAACAATGGTGGGCTGCAATGAAGATGCCTGGAGAACCACCTCCGTAATTTGGTTTGAGAACGCAGGAAAGGCCGGTGAGTACGGTGCCGCCTTTACCGGGTCAAGACAGGTGACCAGCAACCGCACCGCACCCCAGTCAGGAATGAATGAGGCCGGGCTTGTATTCTCGCGCCTGGCCGCCTATTACCCCAGGCAGAACAACCCATTTCCCAACCGGCTTAAGATCACCGATGAAGTGGACTATCTGTCCGATATTCTGCATACATGCTCCACCATAGAGGAAGTAAAGAGCTATATTGAGCAGTACGACCATAGTGTGTTTAGGGATGATGTGTACATCTACATTGACCGTAGCGGCAAATATCTGGTGGTGGAGCCCTATACACTTATAGAGGGCGATGAACCCCATTATGTACTTTCCAATTTTTGCCCGTCCATAACCGCTAATGAGCAGGCCAGAAAACTGGCGCGATACAGGAATGGCGAGGATTACTTAAAAGCTCATCCGGTCAATATCTCGCTGGCATTTTGTTCCGCGCTTTCAGATACCATGCATGTGTGCCGGAGCAGAAATGGGGACGGAACATTACTGACCTCTATATGGGATAGCCAGGAGCTTTTGGTGAACCTGTATTTCTACCATCAGTATGATACCACGGTTCAGTTTAACCTTAAAGAGGAGCTCAGCAAAGGCAACCATAGGATAAGTATTCCGGGCCTGTTCCCTGAAAACCCGGAATTCAAAAGGTTGGCTACGTACAAAACCCCTTTTAATACGCCATTCATAAGGGCGGGTATGGTTCCGCTGGCGGGTATTTTGGTACTTTTTGCCTTTATAGTGGGCGTGTGGCAATTCAGGCACCCAACACCGGGTATGCTTAGGCTGGTGCCCCTCATCAATGGTATACTAATCGTCTATCTATTTGTTTTAGCCACTAATCCCTACATCTTCTATTTTGATGCCCCGTACCAACATCACGGCTCAGTATGGATTACCGCTTCTTCCTATACTCCCTTTGTAGTGTTGCTGGCTATGTTTCCCTTGCTCTGTTTTGGTAACAGGTGGTTAAAATCAGGAAAACCTAAACCCTGGGTGCGGAACCTGCTGATCTCCAACTACCTGATTTACCTGCTGCTGATTTTTAGTTTCGCTTATTGGGGCCTTTACAGTATCTGGGATTAAAAAGAGAAGGGGCAGGGCTTGGGCCGGGTCCTGCTGGAATGCACCTATTAGAGCACCGGTGTCATAAAAAAAAGGAAGCCTGTACAGACTTCCTTATAGTAAGAGTGGGGGAGATGGCTGAAGTTAGTTGATGCGGATCAGGGCCGCTTTATCACCCGTATAATCAGATAGGTTCATCACCCGCAATTCCGGTTCTCCGGAAGCAGGCTTGTTAAAGGAGTACTCATCAGGACCCAGGTTGGCCGAAATAACCTTTTGATCTATCGTAAACATGGCACCGGTTAAAGGGTCTAAAACCAGGTAACCCAATAGTCCGCCAATAAAAAAGTTACCGATAACGTACCATCCATCCACGTGAAAGGTAATGGGTAGCTTTACTTCTTCACCGTTGGTTTTGGTGTAGGTAACCACGTAATTTTCCTTCTTAAAATAACCGGCTGAAGATTTCAAGGTAACAATCTGGGGAGTTTTACCCTTCACTATTTCAACGCCAGCCCGGTTGGTAATGTTAAAATTGGCACCCTGTGGGTTGCTGGTAATATTCACCGGGTATGCACTTTTGCTGAAAACCGTGGCACAGGAAGAAAATAAAATGAGGGAGGCTAAGGAAAGAGCAATGATTCTCATGGGTTTAGGTAAGTTTTAATTTAGCTAACTAAAGTACTTAAAAAGGGCTTATGTAAATGCGGGCCAATTGCCGGTTTAGTATATAATTCCAGTACCGGATGAGATTGCAGGCCAACCTTGGATGCTTTTCCCTATGAGGTATAACGGGAAAATGCCTAAACCAAAGTTCTGATTTAACTATCTTCATGTAGAGCCGGATCCTTAGTGCCTAAAATCCGCTACTGCTCATACACAAGAACCTTGGCGGTCATGCAACGAAAAGAAACAATGCACGTAACAGAAATCGAGAAATGAACGAAAATGATATTAAACGAATTTCACGACTGACAGCAATTCTGACACAGTTCCAAACAAAACAACTTTTGACGGCAGCCGAGTTGGCCAACAAATTTGCCGTAAGCAACCGCACCATATACAGAGATATCAGGGCGCTGGAACAAGCAGGCGTTCCAATTTTAACCCAGGAAGGAAAAGGCTATTCTTTAATGGAAGGCTATAAAATCCCTCCGGTAATGTTTTCGGAAAGTGAGGCCAACGCGCTGATTACAGTAGAACAATTAGTAGTGAAAAACAGAGATAGCTCACTGATTAAAGAATACCAGGAAGCCATCAATAAGATCAAAGCAGTTTTGCGCTATTCCACCCGGGAAAAAACAGAGTTGTTATCAAAACGGGTTGCTGTGAGTCCTGCCATATCAGGCGTAAATACAAGTAGTTCGCTGATGTTGATTCAAAATGCCTTGACAAACTTTCAAGTGCTTGAAATTACCTATCAAAGTGAAGAGGGAAACCAAAAAACGGAAAGACAAATAGAGCCTTTTGCCTTGTATTACAGTTTACAGGAGAATTGGACACTGATTGCTTATTGCAGGTTAAGGAAGGATTACAGAATGTTTCGTTTGGACAGGATACTGAAAATTCATCAGACAGAGTTAAAATTCACTCCTCATACACTCACATTACAGGAGTATTTGGCTGAAAAGGAAAAAAAGTTCAAGACCCTTGCCACACCCTTGTCATAACACGCAATTAGTTTTGATGCAGAATTTAAAATCATAAATAATGAGTTTAGTATCCATTCGCATCATTACTGCCGATATTAACAGCCTGGTGAAATTTTATGAGCAAGTAACCGGTATGCCAATAGTGCAGTATACACCCGACTTTGCCGAACTACAAACAAAAACAGCAACCTTAGCCATAGGAAGCACCAGAACATTACAGTTTTTTGGAGGCGAAAGCGTGGCACAGCCTGCGCAAAATCGCAGTGCTATCATTGAGTTTCTGGTAGATGACGTAGACAAAGATTATGAAAGATTGGCTGATTTCTTACAACCCTACATGGTTCAGAAACCAACCACCATGCCCTGGGGAAACAAATCGCTTTTATTCCGTGACCCTGATGATAATTTAGTTAACCTGTTTACACCGGTAACTCCTGAAACCATCAAAAAATTTGAAAGTAAAAAATAAGCACTAACCGCCAACAACACATATAGCTCCTTCTAAGCGTAGCGTCTCGCTACGCTTACTTATCTTTATAGGTGTGCCAATAAAGATAGTGGGCCACAGCGCATCCGCCAGCGGCAGGGTTTAGTCCTGAGGCCTGAGAGGGTAGTAATGCACCTGTTCCAGGAAGGTGCAGTACATTATATTGGCCGCTTTTTATATACCTCGGGTGGTAGATATCTGCATGAGCTTTTCTAGTAAAGTGTAAATGCCCCACTATAGCTTTCAGTTACAATGTATCATACACTTTATCCCAAAAAATGATCCGTTAAAAAGTATTGAAGCTGTTTTATTGGTTTTTTTCCGAAATTATGCGGATATAAGTGTTTGCTATTATTTAAATACTGTATGCGCTATAAATAGTTGGTAGTAGAAATTAGAATTCGAAAACTTCAAGGTTACCCAACGAAGGTGATCTGATTAATTGAATAAAATGAAAAAATCAACAATTTTAATCTTGCTATTTACCATAATAGCCGGCTTTCATCCAACAAAGGTTATTGGCCAATCCTATAAACAAAGGCTTGAGGAAGGGAGAGGGGATAAGGATATTATGAGTGCGGGTCTTGGAAATTATGCTTCTTCAACACATTCATTACAAGTATATAAACAAAGGCTTGAGGAAGGGAGAGGGGATAAGGATATTATGAGTGTAGGTCTTGGAAGTTATGCTTCTTCAGCACATTCATTAGAAGTATATAAAAAAAGACTCATGGAGGGGAAAACGGATAAGCAGATCATGAACTCCGGTCTTAGAAATTATGCTTCCTCGGTACATTCGCTAGAAGCATATAAGCAAAGGCTTGGGGAAGGGAGAACGGATAAAGACATTATGAGTGCGGGTCTTGGAAATTATGCTTCTTCAACACATTCCTTACAAGTATATAAACAAAGGCTGAGGGAGGGGAAAACTGATAAGAAGATCATGAGTTCCGGTCTTGGAAATTATGCTTCTTCAAAATATTCATTATAGATTTTTGTTTGGAATAATGAAAATTGTAACTCTCCATCTAAGCGTAGCGTCTCGCAACGCTTACTTATCTTTATAAGTGTCCAATAACCATAATAGCCCACAGCGTATCTGCTATGGTGACTTTAGATAAAGGCACCGGCATTTTACAATCAAAAAGCTTCTGAAGCAGGGGGTGCCGGCTAATCTTGGGCGTTTTTTCCAGTGAGAAAGTGGCCGGCCTTTACTATACTTCAGGGGTCAATCCATATCTTTAAAACGTGAACCGTAATTCCCGTGCTGCTAAGAAAGGGATCCCGGCTTCTCAGAACAGCTTAACCCTATACAAGCGTTAGCAAACCTTTAAAAAAACGGCATGAACAGAATCCTGGTAGTTCTATTAACTCTGACTTCTTGTGTGGGCAGGGCCCAAACGGATTTTAATTCGGACATAGAGTTTACGGCAGACCTGGAAAATTTTGGAAACCTATCAGGCTGGAAAGAGAGCTTAGAAGGTGTGGATATAATTGCCCTGGGCGAAAATACGCATGGGCTGGGGGAGGTGTTTGCCGCCAAAGCGGAATTGGTCAGCTTCTTACACCAGGAGTTAGGCTTTGATCTGCTTCTTTTTGAATCAGGATACGGGGATGCGGCACTGGCCTGGGAGCGGTTGGACGTACTGTCGCCCAGGGAATTTACCCGTATTTTCAGCTCCAACTTTTACTACCATTCCGAAGAAATAGAAGAGCTTGTAAGTTATGTGAAAGCCCAAAATGGGGGATTAAAGATCCAGGGTTTTGATTGCCAGCCCCAGCAAAACTATCTGGTAAAACGGATGACCGAAATTGCGCAAGCCATAGATTCCGCATGGGCCAGATCCGTAGTAGGGGAAATGAATAGCTTTAATAAGCTCTATCAATTGGAAAACGACCGGGACACCCTGGGGTTCAACCAACAACGAGACCGGTTTGTAGACTTTTTGCACAACTACAATGCTTTTTTGAATGAAAATACCGACCGTTTACTTGCATCCGGAGCCACAGAAAATGAAATAAAGGCTTTAAAAAGGTCGAATGAAATATTTCTGAATACCTATGCAAAGGTTACGATCGGAGAGATGATGGGTTGGCCGGCTTCGGCTAACCTTAGAGATGAGTCCTTATTTGAGATCGTACAATGGTTTAAGAAGGAAAATCCCCGGGCCAGGATCATGATCTGGGCACAAAACAGCCATATCGAAAATAAGACCAGGCCGAACGATAACGTGAGTTGGATGGGGCACCGCCTTAAAAGCACGTATGGTGACCGGTATTATTCAATAGGGTCCGTGGTGTATAGCGGAATAAACCTGAATTATAATGGAACCTTTGATTTTGAACATGCGGACAAAGCGTATCTGGCTTATCACCTGAACCAATTTCAAAGAGAAAGATTGGTTTTGGATTTAAGAGAATATGAACAAGACGATTTCACCCGCCAGCTACTTTTAGGAATGGAGAGTAATGGCAATACCGCTGAGTTTATTGCCAGGGACCGCTTTGATGGATTACTTTTTATCAAGCATAGTGATATACCAAGGTTGATTACAAAAGAATAGAAGCCTTTTGCCAACCGAAGCCCTGCATTTCCCGCTGGCACAGGCTTGTTGCTGTTACCATTCTTAAGGTACTACAGATAACCTCATCTAAGCATACCCTCTGCCACCAGGCAAACCCGGTTAACCGCTTCAGCGTAGCCAGGCTTTCGCACGCTAGCCCGCTAACGTGGGATTGTAATACGGACAAAAAAGTACAACTCCCCCCGCTAACACGCGATTGTATCGCGGGAAGGAAAGTACCCCGCTCACGCGCGATTGTATCGCGGGTAAAGAGCTAGAATTCCCCTTTAAGCGCAACATCTCACTCCCTTTTACAATCCTCTCATCCGTAAGTCTCCTACGTACAAAGTTCCCGCTCACACGCGATTGTATCGCGGGTAAAGGGCCCCAACTCCCCCCGCTCACGCGCGATTGTATCGCGGGAAAGAAAGTACAATTCCCCGCTGGCCAGTAGCAGATATGGCAAAAAAGCCGGCTTAAGCCATAGCTTAACTCAAGATAAAAGCTCCTTCACTAAACAAAAAGGTTAATTCACTAAAAAGGACAAATTATCCTGTACCTGGGACTTTTAAATCCGTAGGTTTGAACTCCTTCACCACCTGCCCGGCCGATTAACTAAAATATACGTCCTCTAAGTAAAAAAACTTTTGATATGACATTTTACCTTACCCGCGCCATGGTGGTGGCCATGGCCCTGACTTTCATTTCCTGTTCCAAGGATACCGATCAACTACTCAGCAAAAAGAGCGAGGTCTCCGATGAGGAACACCTCATTATAGTAAATGAAGACTCGGACCCGGAGCTGAAACCCATTGTTCTGGGAAACGCCCGGCCCAACCCTTTCTCCGTCTCGTCCGTTACTGAAGCATATAACCAATTGTACGAACCGGACGTGAGCCAGGTCACCACTACCGATCTTTACGTAAAATTCAGGCCCGCCAATTTGGAGGAGGTGCAGCTACTGGTGGCAAGCGGTGAGGAATTCTACGAATACCCCCTGCATTACGAGGTACTGCAGATGGGCGATTATTACCCTGGCCTGGATGCCGATAAGCCGGAATACTATGCCGTGGTGCCCGCAGATTTTAACTTCCCGGACGTGAGCTATGAACTTTTGGAAGAGTTGCACCTGCGCAACCAGGATTCCGCCCTCTATTGGCGTTCCTTTACCAATCATCACCTGGACGAAACGGTTTTTTCCTACATCCATAAAGTGCAGGAAGAACCCTGCCCACCGGCCTGCAGCAGCGGGGGTAGTAGCGGCAGCTCATCCAGCGGACCCGGAGGTTGTTATAAGCCTTTTGATAAATCGCGCCCGGCAGGCGTCATAGAGGTCAATGATTCGGAACTGGGCATACGCCCCGTACGCAGGGCCAAGGTTATTTTAAAGGACAGCTGGTTTACGGAAGAAGAAGTGTGGACCAATGACGAGGGCTGTTTTAAGGCGGGAGGCTCTTACAGCAATAAGGTGTGGATGTGGGTGAAGTTTGCCAATGAAAAGGCAAGTATCCGCTCTGCCGCAGCGGGCGCCCGTTCTGTTTTCCAGTGGATGGAGCCGGTAAAGGATTACGTGGGTAAGTTTGACGAGGACAAGACCCCCGTAAATGCCCTGCGGGTACGCTATATGGATGGCGGGGGCAAGGGTTCTACCGCCCACCAGTACTGGGCCGCTGCCACGGTATTGAATACGGTGAGCGAGTTCCACGATTTTGCTGCGCAGGATGGCATTTTAAGCCCTCCGCACGATCTCAATATGTACATGGGCAGGAACCATGTTTTTGGTTATAGCCTGATGGCGCGTAAGGGCTCAAGCCCGGGTATGGCCAGTGCCTTGATCACGTCTACCCCGCAGGGTAACTATGCCCTCCTGATCGGGTCCCTGCGGTACGGACTGTCGCAGACCTGGCTGGGCCTTAGCGCGTTGGTAAGCCTTATGCCGGATGTATATGTAGGCATTGATTACAATAATTCAGATCAGCTTAAACAACTCACCTTTCATGAGCTGGCCCATGCCAGCCATTACCGGCTGGTGGGCAATGCCTACTGGCAAGATCTTACCGTACTGGAAATAACGCATGATAGTGAGAACGGCCAGCCGTATGGGGATGGCACCTATGCCGGGGCGGGGCAGGTGGCCCTGGCCGAAAGCTGGGCGGAACATATTGGTGATAACTATACTCATAGGATTTATGAGGGTAGTAATTCAATTGCAGGAACATGGTTAACGCAAATAGAAAATAGTCATTTAAGATCTGCTTTTATTCCTGATGGCCTTCATCATGACCTCAATGATATTGGTGAGTTATCCCCTGGTATTATCGATAACGTTCAGGATTTTACGTATCATCAAATGTTTTATAGTTTGAGTGGCGCAACCCTGACTTTGCAAGAATACCGCGATATATTGGTCAATCAGCACCTGGGTTCTACACCCAATACCGCCAACCAAGTGGACGATCTTTTTAACAGTTATTGAATATAATATGTATAGAACTCTTTTATTAAGCGTGTTTATTTTAGTTATAGCTTACTCCTGCGAGAAGTCAAAGGACTGTGATTTCAGTGGTTCTTATGAGTTTGAGATTCCAGTTACTTTTTACCCTGCCATTGATACCTTTTATGTGGAGGATACGATCAGGATCAGTTCACGCTTTTCCAAACAAGTATTTGAGAAAAAAACCGGGAGGTCTTACACTTTAAACAACTTTAAATTTTTCCCCACCAGTACCATTTATAGAATTGACACCTTACCTCCCGCCAACGATGAGGAATACACCAGCTTAAAGAGTTTTGATAAGATCCTGTATCCCCAATATGACTATCAAATAGTTGAATACTCCAACGGAGGTAGCGCAATTGTGGGCAAATACAATTATGATGGCACAGAATACTCGCTCGAATTCAGTTTGATTCCCAATCATGCCGGACTATATAGCTTTTCTTTTGGGTCAGAACTTATTTCATTTGGCTCTGATCAGGGATTTGAAAATAAATGTGATGATGCGAGTATCGATGCCTTTGTAAAGATCAATGATGGAGCCGAAAATAATATCACTTTTCTTTCGAGTAGCCCTAACCCGCATTGGAATGATTGGGTATTGCAAAAACCCAATGAGAGGTACCACAAGTTTGGTGGCTATACCTTTTATGTGATAGAGTAATTATGATAAAAGTCCTTATGTTCAGTTTAATAGCTTCCGTAGCAGCCTGTTCCTGTGAAAAGGGCTGGGGCTGTGATGTGGAAGGAGGCTATCAATTTGAAATTCCAACCACTCTGTATCCAGCATTAGACACCTTCCAAATTGGTGACACTATTCATATTCAGAATGACTTTTCAGATCGGGTTTATGATAGGAATTCACAGCAATTCTTTGATTTGAAGAGTTTTGACTTTTACCCAATTACTGATATTTATAGAATAGATACTCCGGTTTCCAAGTGGGGTCCTGGTACGGGAAATCATGCAATTTTTGAATTTGATGTTATTATTCCTGATGGCTATGATTACGATATATTTCAATATAGCTATGGAGCGAAATCTCTATTGGGGGAGTTCAAGTATGAAGAAGGAAAGTACAAATTGGATATTATGTTAATTCCTAACAGAGATGGACTATATACAATAAGACATTTTTCGAGATTGGTAAGTTTAAAGGCAAATGAGGTTCAGGACTTCCCAGGAAGGTGTTCAGATGAGCGCGTTGAAGGATATACAGTGCTGAATAATAACTCTGATAATAACCGGGATTTATTACTGGATAGCCCTGATACACTTTGGAGCAAGATTGCTTATTCAAACCCCATAGATTACGAGAAATTTGGCGGCTATACCTTTTACGTAATAGAGTAATTATGATAAAAGTTCTCATGTTTAGTTTAATAGCCTCCGTAGCGGCCTGTTCCTGTGAAAAGGGCTGGGGTTGTGATGTGGAAGGAGGCTACCAATTTGAAATACCCGCCACGCTTTCCCCGGCATTGGATACTTTTCATATTGGGGATACCATCTCTATTGAAAATGATTTTTCGGACCAGGTGTACGACAGACAAACCCAGCAAACCTACTCCCTGGAAAATTTTGAGTTCTACCCGGGCACAGCCATAATCCGCATTGACACCCTGTCAAAATGGGGAAAAGCTTCCCTTAATTATGCGCTGGATGATTTCCAACTGATCATACCTGAACAATACAATTATGAAATATTCACATTTGGTGATGGATCTAAGATAGCCACGGGTGAATTTCTCTATGCTAATTCCAGATACTCTTTACAACTAAAGCTCATTCCCCAGGAGTCAGGCCTTTTTATCATTTCTCACGGAATAGGATTGGGATCCCAAAACAGCGATGATCGTCAAGAATTTGAAGGAAAATGTAAGGATGTTTCTATTAGTGGTATCGCCAAACTGAACGGAGGAAGTGATAATAACATCAGCTTTTTAAATAATAGTCCCGATCCTCACTGGAATGATTGGGTATTGCAAAAGCCCAATGAAAGGTACCATCACTCAGGCGCCTACACCTTTTACGTGGTAGAGTGAGGGTAGCCAGGGTTCTCATGTTCTGCTTATTGGCTTCGGTAGTGGCCTGCTCCTGTGAAAAAGACAAAAATTGCGATTTTGACGGAGCCTACCAGTTTGAAATACCCGCAACGTTATCCCCGGCATTGGATACTTTTCAGGTTGGAGATACCATTCATTTTTCTTCACGTTTCTCTGATGAAGTATTTGAACTGAAAACGAGCCAAACCTATTCATTAAAGAGTTTTGATTTTTATCCAATTACCTATGTCTACAGGATAGATACTAACATTTCCTCAAGTGGGATGCTGCTGAAAAGTCTTGACAGCTTTACAAGCCTCATAAACCCAAAGTTTGATTATGCAGAATTTATTTTCAATGATGGCTCCACCGTTCTCACTGGTACATATTTATACGAACAAAATGAATATGTATTAGAATTTGACCTTATTACTTTGAAAGAAGGATTGTATACCCTCCAACATGGATCGAGACTTGCAACACAAGAGGGGCAAACATTTCCTAATAAGTGTAAGGACAGTAGGATTGAAGCTATTGTGAACCTCAATAATAATAGTTCTAACAATATTGACCTGCTCCTACAAAGCCCTGATCCTCACTGGAATGATTGGGTATTGCAAAAACCCAATGAGAGGTACCACAAGTTTGGTGGCTACACTTTTTACGTGATAGAGTAATTATGATAAAAGTTCTCATGTTTAGTTTAATAGCCTCCGTAGCGGCCTGTTCCTGTGAAAAGGGCTGGGGTTGTGATGTGGA
>NZNV01000030.1 GCA_002695025.1 Owenweeksia sp. | reverse complement strand
CCGGCCAGGTGTTCTATGTCATAAGCCGTTACTTCTGTGGGCCGGGAGGAGTTACCATAGCCCCGCTGGTTTGGGATAATAACGTGGTAGCCCGCTTCCACAAGAGCGGGTACCTGGTAACGCCAGGAAAAGGCATGTTCCGGCCAGCCGTGGCATAATACAATGGGTTTGCCTTTATTTTGCTGACCTGCTTCAAATACTTCCAGTTCTACGCCATTTACTGAAATTAAGCGGGGTTTTGGAAATCCGGTTTCCGCAAGAAGGGGGTTCATAACGTTTGTCATTTTTAAGTTTTTAAAGATTATGAGGCAAACGTATGACCGGCATGAGACAGCCTTATGGCAAGGGTCAGCGGGAATTATTGGTATTGGTCAAAATACTCTTGTAAAGTGAGGTTGTGAGGTTTGAAATTTTCGGACAGAACTTCCATTTTTTGAATCCGGTCCGTACGGAAAAACCGGAATTCCTGGCGCAGGCGGCACCACGCAATCAAATACCAGTTTTCGGCACTCAGTAAGGCAAAGGGCTCAATCACTCTCTCAGAAGAGGAACCTTCTTTATTGGTATACTGTATTTTGACAAGCTGGTAATTGGTGAGGGCATTTTGCAGGTCGGACAAATTGCTGCTGCTCCTTTCCTGGTAAAGTGCCTCGTCATATTGCGTTCTATCCGCCAGTAGATTGACTTTGTCCTGAATGGTATACCTGAGAATGGACTTGATCTTAGCAATGGCCTCGGCATAGTCCTGTACCAATGAGGCGTCCTTATTCCTCAATACGAGCTGTTCCGCCAGTATCAAGGCGTTGGCCTGTTTTTCAGTAAACATGACGGGTGGGATCCTGTAGCCCTCCATTAGGGTATAGCCTTTCCCTTCCTCGGTCAAAACAGGTACCCCTGCTTTCTCCAGTGCCTTTATATCCCGGTAAATGGTTCTTTTGGAAACCCCGAATTTTTCAGAGAGACTTGCTGCCGTCACCATTCTTTTGGTCTGCAACTGTGTTAGCAGGGCGGTGAGTCTTGAAATTCTTTTGACGTCATCTCCTTCCATTCAGCAATGGTTTCATTTCCTGTACAATGTAAAACGGTTTGGCTATAACTAGTACTGGAGAAATTAAGCGTAGCGGTACGCTACGCTTAGATTAAAAGTGCCGCACCTTATTCTTCGCCCAGGTGTTTTTTATAGAATTTCCAGTCTTCCCGGGCCACGTTTCGGCCCAGCTCAAGGCCTGCCGTATTATCCGATTGAATGTGATATCCACCCAAAACCCTTGAAATGCCTGCCATTTCAGCCGTTTTGGTGAAGGTGGGGAACTTTAGGATTACGGTGTCGCCCAGCCTGTCGGGTTCCGTCATGGCTCCGGCTACTAAAGTAACCTTAGAACCGAAGGTGTCGCTGCCGGTCCACAGTTTTAAGGCTTCCGCACAGGCACCACTAATGGTACTATGACCGGAAGTATAACTGGGGAAGGGGGGGCAGAGGAATACAGCGGGAGAATAAGGTCTCCAGTCTTCACCCTTTATTTCCTGGAAGCCTTTTCCTTCTCCGGCCCATCCGTATATCATTTTTCCTTTATACTGGTTATGCACCAGGGCGTAGGGCCGGGCAAAGTCGTAATACATTTTGGAATCCCATGACGCAATAAAAGCGTCCATGGCCACCATTTGATTGTAGAAGTACATCTTCACATCTTCATCCAGGGTGTGATCATCCCGGATGGAAACCTCCTGGGCAAATTTAAACCAGTGCCCGGCTTGCTGCACGGACTGCGGCCCGTCACGCATGAACTCCACCAGGGCCTTCTGTTCGTCCGTAAGGTTGGCTTGCAGGTCCACCACTTCCTTTACTTCTTTTTCCAATTGCTCAGAGCCTACCATAGGAGGAGGACCGGGCCGGAACTGATCTCCGGACTGCATACCTACCGGTTTTACTTTATCCCAGAAAGGCGTTAAACAGGAGGGGGCAAACTGGCCGCCTTTTCCGTCAGAGAAGTATTTGGGTTGCCAGCGGTTAATATCATTATTGGTGTCTACCGGGTTTACGGGCTTATAAGCCGTATAGTCAAAGTAGGCTTTACCTTCTGATCCCTCTTCTTCTCCGTATTGGTTGGACCCGTCATTCCTGCGGGCTTCAATTACGGCTTTTGCGGCCAGGTTACCGATGCCTTCCGGAGTTGAGGGGTCCATAGAGGTATTAGCGGGATCATATCCCAGTTCTTTCATGAAATCCTGGAAAATCAGGCTGTCCGAATAGTAATATTCACAAAGGGCGCGGTAAGCCGCGTAGCTGATGGCGATCTCCTTATTTTTTAAGTTTTGCTCTTCAGCAGGCCTTCTTTCAACCTCTTTTAAGTAAACCGGAATGGCTTGGGCATCATACCTGGACCAGGCATCAAAAACGGCTACAGAGATAAGGCCTAAATACCGGGAAGTAACGGTAGGCCTGGGCCTGAACCTTTCGGTATCCAAAGCTTGTGCATGAATGGCCAGGTGCCCCCATTTATAGGCCAGGTTATCTGCCCCGGTTGGTTCCGCTATACTCTGGCTATTACCGGTTTGGGTGCCTTGCTTACACCCCAGGGCTACAAGAAGGATCAGGGCGATCCGTAAATGTTTAATCATACTGTATTGGTCTGTTTGGAATGTTTTGTAATAAGGCACAAAGGCCTAAGGGGGTGCAATTTACTATATATACTCCTATGTGAACCGGGTGAAGTTTATGCTTTTATCTACGTCCTATCTTTTTAGGGTTTCTCAACCCATAATGGACACTCCGGTAAATATGGAAGGGTAGTGCTTACAACTAATGTTTTACTGCTGGTTTAACACTCACACTCCCGCGCGAAAGATTCGCCCGGGAGCGGAGCTTTTAATTTTTAAATCGTATGTATTTCACTTCAGACTTTGCTTTTTCAAGATTCAATTCTAAACGCAAATCATTTCTTAAGTCATTCAAGATTAAATCCAAATTGCTTTGGCGCTCCTTCGCCATATTTGCAGCTACTTGCTGAGCCAATTCTATTTGTTTAGGTGTTCCGAATAATTGAATTGATGCAATAGGTTTTTCAACGTGGTCAATAAATTGTTGTCCATTTAAAGTCCTATTTGAAGCAAACTCAAGTTGGGTCCAAGCTTCTATCAGATATTTAATCCGCAATTCTTTCTTGTTGTTTTCCCGTTCTCTATTCTTGGTTAGCTTGTGCAAAATATACCACCCTAAAATTGTTGTAAGAGATGTAATTAACAGAGGTATTAATAATTCAAAATTCATATTTTAATATTATAGTCAACGGCATGTGCACCATGCAATGTACTATATATCCCTGCATCCATCCCATCACAAAACACGGTATTCTTTAGCTACCCTTCATCAGGATCAGGCTCTAAGAATGACCTTTCAACCTTGAACCTTCAACTTTCAACGTTCAGCCTTAAACCTTCAACTTTAAAGCCTTAAAACAACTTGTACTGTCCCTTCGGTACCCGTAAGAAGTTATTCGGGTCATAAGCCGGAAAATCTACCGGTTTCAGGTATTTCCTGCGCGCCAGCTTAATGGTTTGTTTTACCTGCTCCGCAAACTGTCCTTCACCGCGCATCCTGCGTCCGAATTCAGAATCGTTGAGCTTACCATCATGGCAGGATTCGATCAGGTGTTTCACCTTTTGGGCCCGGTCCGGGAAGTTCCGGAACAGCCAGTCCATAAATATTTCACCGATCTGCCCGTTGAGGCGCACCATGGTGTAATTGATAAAATGGGCACCGGCTTCTGAAACGGCTTCCGCAATATTCATAATCTCGTGGGAGGTGAGTCCCGGTATTACCGGTGCGATCATCACATTTACGGGAATCTTGCGCCCGGCAAGCATGCGGATGGTATCCAGCTTGCGTTGGATGGTGGCGGTGCGTGGTTCCAGTGCCCGCCTGATCTTTTCGTCCAGGGAGGTGATGGTGATGCTTACGCTCACCAGGTTCCAGCGGTTCATTTCTTCCAGCAGGTCCATATCCCTTTGTATCAAAGCGTTTTTGGTGATGATGCCCACCGGGTTGCGGTATTTCAGCAGAACCTCCAAAAGCTGGCGGGTAATACCAAAGGTCTGCTCGGCCGGTTGGTAACAATCCGTATTACCGGAAAGCATGATGCCGTGGGGCTGCCAGCTGCGCTTTTGGAAGGCCTGTTCCAGCAGTTGGGGTGCGTTCTTTTTAACCAGTATTACCTGCTCAAATTCGCTGCCGGCACTGTATCCCCAATATTCATGGCTGTTGCGTGCGTAACAATAGGTGCAGCCATGCTCGCAGCCCTGGTAGGGGTTCATGCTCCATTCGCCCCGCAGGTCGGGACTGGTTACCTTGTTGAGGATGGTCTTAGGAAAGACCTCCAGGTATTGGGTTTTCCGCTCCAGGCTGGTATCCTCTCCGTTAATACGCAGGAATTCCAGGTAGTCATCTTCCGTTTCATAACTATGCTGCAGGAAGCGGTTGTGCGTATTGATCTGCGCACCACGTCCTTTTTTGTAATCCATGATGTAGAGTAATTGTCCGGGGGGCGGTCAATTCAGTTTTTCGCGCAGGCGCGCCATTTCACTTTTCAGCTCATTCATCATATCCAGCATGGAATGATTAAGGGAACTGTTGTAGTCTTTAGGGTCGGGTAATTCAAAACTCACAATGCCGCGGGCTTTCCATACTTCCAGCACTTCTTCTACCGGAAGGGTATAAGGGGAGTAGGCGGTATTGTCAGACTGCAGCAATAGTTCTCCGTTCTCACGGATATTATTGTTCACTCGTTTATACACGATGCCATCATTGCGGGTGATGAGAATATAGCATTCGTGACTTTTGATGTGCTCCCAGTTATCTACGTACTCCGCAATAATATAGGAACCGGGCAATACCGGCAACATACTGTCTCCCTGAATCTGGAAGATGCGCATGGTACGCTCACTGGGCAATTCCGGGAAGGGGAGTTGGGCCATGGCCAGCTGCTCTATAAATTCCGGGTCACCATAGCCCTGCGTATAGCCTGCGGAGGCTTTTTCCGGGATCAGGCTGATGCCTTCGCGGCCTTCAGCATCTACGGGAATGGGGAGTATCCGTAGCTTTTCACCTTTTACGTCTACTGTCTTCTTACCGCTTTTAGCGGCACTCAGGTCGGCATTTACCAATTGCTCCAGGTCCGTCTTAAAAAGCAGGCAAAGGGCCTGCATGGTCTTTAAACGCGGTTCGGAACGTCCTTCTTCATAAGCCCCTATAAGACTACGGTTAAGGCCCAGTTTGTTGGCCAGGTCCGCTTGTGTCAACTCTTTCTGCTTGCGCAGGAACCGAATATTTTCCCCCAGGTAGTTCATGCTTCAAATTTAATCATGCTAAAATAAGAAGAATTCTTTTTAAAAGAGAAAATAGAACGGATAGTTTTAAAAACCGCTGGTCTTGGCGCCTGTTCAAGTGGGCAATGCGGTTCTTGTCCATTTCGGATAATTGAAAGGACCGCATGTTTGAAGCGAAAAGTCCTGTTGTTTGAAAGCAAAAGTGCGGTCTTTTCACCTAAAACATCCGCATGTTTGCAGTGACGGATAGGGAAGAAGGATGTATGTACCTGGAATATTTTTTAAAAAGCTGTAAATGAAATGCTTGTGTTTTACGAAATAGCAGGATGCAGGGAACCATTGACTAAACACAATGGATACTCAACAAGCTTTTAAGCAGCTATCTCTTTAGGGTGTGGGTTTATAGTTTCGGATCTGGGGGTTGTAATTTGTTAAGGGCAGCGATGCCCGGAGGTTTTATAAAATTGCTTTTTTTCTGGTAGTAAATGGAGTTGAGTTTACGGGTAAAGCTCTCCATTTCTTCGGATACCGTCCTGATACTGGAAATGATCTGTTGCTTCTCCTCGTGATGGGTGTCGTTCAGATCGTCAAAAAGGTTAACAAGGCCCAGCAGACTGGTTACCGGCCTTCTTAAGACGTGCGAAATGTCAAAGGATATTTTCTCAAGCGTGGTTTCGTATTCCTTGTCCAGGGTAATGTCCTGTATGGTACCGTACCATACTACCTGCTGGTCGGGTTTTTTTTCAAGCACGGCAGTACCGCGCAACCAGCGGGTAATACCGTCCTTATTCGCAACGCGGTATTCCACATCCCAGTCTTCCAGGGTTTTAAAGGAGTGTTGTACGGAGGCATTCACCATTTCAAGGTCTTCCGGGTGGGCGTGTTTAAACAGTGTTTCCGGGGACTTCCGTATAAAGTCAGAAGTGTAATCCGGGTGAATGGCCGCCATCCCTTCGCTGATAAAGTCAAAAGAAAAAGAGCCAGCGGTTTTCATGGTGGCTTGAAAAATAACCCCCGGAGCGCGGTCCGTTAACATTTTCAGGCGCTGGGCATTTTTGTCCAGTTCAGACTCCTGATGGATCAGTAGCTTGCGGGTATTTAAAAAGTCCATTGCCCTTTTAGCGAGCAGCTTCAATGCTTTGGCTTGGTTTTCCGTTAACTCTTTGGGCTTTCTATCAATTACACATAAGGTACCTAATACGTTACCCTGGGGTGTAAGCAAAGGCGCACCTGCATAAAACCTGATCCTGGGCTCTCCGGTTACCAGGCGGTTATTCCTGAAACGCTCATCCTCCAGGGAATCCGGGATCACCAGTATTTCGTCCGGTTTATCAAGCGTATAACGGCAAAAAGCGTCCTCGCGCGGGGTTTCCTTGGTGTCCATTCCTACCCGTGATTTGAACCATTGACGGTTTTCGTCAACCAGGGAGATAAGGGATATGGGCGTGTCACACAGCAGGGAGGCTATTTCTGCAATTTCGTCCAGTTCCTGGTCAGGCGAAGTATCCAATACACCATAGCTTAGAAGGTCGTACAGCCTGCGGCTCTCGTCTTTCTTATTCATAGGGAGGCAAAATAAATTTCAATAATACCTTTTACGGAAATTTATGAATTATTTGTTCGATTAGTATCGGATTTAATCCGATCAATGTTAGAAAATGAACGATGAATGGAAATGATTATCCCGGGTAATAGGATACCAGGTTTTAGTGCTATATAGATGATGTATTTTTTCCGGTTTCAGGCCTCAATGATCATAACTCAGCACTACACTCAGTTTCCATTGGTCACCTTGTAGCAGCCATACGTGCGAAAAGCGGGCGGTTCCGGTCAGTACATCCTCCTTGCCGGTTTCACGCAGGTAAAACCGATGCACGCCATTTTGGATAGCCCCGTACAGTTTGCCATCCTTGTACAGCGGGAATACCTCCAGGCTGTTTTCATCCCTTTTACGGATGGGTTTTGCACCTTGTTCCGGGCAGATGTATTGGCGGGTATTGTGCATGAAAACGGCCTTATCCTGGAAACCGCTTTTATCATGGTAAAATTTAAGGCTGTCGCTTACGGCCATTTCCAGGTAGGCCATATCGCATTGGTTAAAGCCGCGCTCAAAGAAGATGCTGTCCTGTACTTTGAGCTGGTCAAAGAGATTAGGAGCAGCAGTTTGGGCCTGTATCGGAATAAAGAATGCAGACAGAAGGAGGATCAGGATTATTTTTTTCAAGGAGAACTATAATTTAGAAATCATCTTATTTCATTTTCCGGCTTTTCCAGGAAGTCTGTAATAGCCTTACTCCCGGAAAAGATACCTTCAAACATCTTTCCTTCCTTAAATCTGGGGATCATTATGTTGAACATAATTTCCACAGCTATGGAGTCGGTTAAGATCTCTTCCGTTCCCAGGCCGGTAGAAATCCTGGCTTCCCTTTGGGCCTGGCTGAATACGATCAATACTCCATTGTCCTTTTCTGCTTTTCCGATCCCCATTTTATTTCCGGTGGCCAGGGAATAGTCATCTATCTTCTGGTATTTACCAAAGTCAGGTGTGGTTAAGAGAACCACCTCATTGTTGGTTTTTTTCTCGTGTTGCCGGAAGAGGCTATCCAGGGTGTTCTTCTCTGGCATACTCAATACGCCCTCATAGTCATATACAAATGTTTTGATCTTTTGAATAGAAGAAGAACTTACAGAGAGCAGGGAAATAACAACTAGCAGAAGATATTTTGGCATGCCTTTATGATCTTAGTGTTTTGATGTTTCCTGTTGTACCGTATACCGCAGTTCCACCATACCATCCTTATAGGCAGTACTGTCTTTCAGGTGAAGCTGCCGCTCCGTTCCTATATGGTCAAAAAAGGGTAAACCGTCCCCTAAAATAACCGGCATAATGGACAGTACGATCTCATCAGCCAGGTTTTGCTGAAGAAAGTCTTTGGTAAGCCTGGAACCACCTACCACCCATACGTTCCGGAAATGGGGTTTTAAGCGTTCGCTTAGTAAGCGTTGTAGTGTGCCGGAGTAGAATTCCACGGTTCCCCTTTTGTTGGGTAAATCCCTGTTGGTGAGTACTATTACCGGGGTGTTTCCGTAAGGCCAACCCAGTTCCAGGGCATGCTCATACGTACGGGAGCCCATCACATAACAGTCTACGGACTGCAGGAATGTGGTGATCTGTTCTTCGGTAAGGGTAGTGCCTTTTTCGTAATGATCTGTGGATTGCATCCAGGAGACGTCTCCGTTCTTACGGGCTATAAAACCGTCCAGGCTGGAAACCATGTGGAGGGTTATGGTAGGTGATTGATGGGACATGGAAGCTTATCTTAGACGATACACTGCAAAACTGAATGATCAAAGATAATGAAGCATAATGGACCTTGTCCGCCTGAAATTCAGATAACGCTTTCATGCCGGGCCCACCATTCCTCTCCTTCGGTTAAGGAGTCAATGGCTTGGTCAGCAGCTTTATGATATTCGCAGCTCTCATAATGGAACGGGTTGTTACCAATCCTGATCCTGTTTTTCGCCTGGTAAAATTTTATGGTCTTGGGAGGGTAATGTTTTCCTTGCGGATATATTACTCCGCTGGCCGGTGCTTTGGTAATTTCTATATAAAAGCTGGCGCCCCATTGGCTGAACTGGATACCAATGATGTCTATTGAATTCTCATTATACCTGCGGAAGTGTGGATAGCTTCCTTTAAATCCAAGTAGCCTGAGTTTTGGTACAAAAAGCTCCTTTAGAGCCTGGTCCATTAATTCTCTTTTTTCTTTCCAGCTTGGCATACACCAGGGCAGTTAATTTTGATCTAAAGATAATTAAGAATAATATCCCGAATATGAAGGGAAAAGCCTGACACGAGTATACTAGCCACTTATGTTCACTTCAATATCAATATGAGTCTGCGGATCCCAGGCTTCAAATGAATCCCTGAAGTGCATATGCAAATGTTCAAGGTGGAGTAATTCGTTCTTTACTTTTTCAAAGAAGTTGCAAAGCTCCATCAGATTTTCTCTTGAAGAATAGATGATCCCCAATTTCCCTTCTTCGGCAAAGGGACCATCTTCATCACTATGTGTTTGGGATAGGTAGAGTTTCATTGCAAATTAGAGTTAAGAATGGATCACGATTTTTAAATTCGAATAACTTAGGGCCGTTTCAGGAAGGTTACTTTTTAATTTACCGACTGGTTTTCCTTTCTGTTTACGTGTAAAACTACAGGGTTCTTCCCGTCTTTATCTCTTTTTCTGCGGCCGTAAACACCTATTTCAAAGTCATTAGGATCGGGATTACCGATCTCCCGGGGATGTACATAGGTATACATGCCACGGTGCTCATACGAAACAACCCAGCCTTCTGCCTGCTCAAAATGCATTACTCCAAAGTCACCGGAGGGGCCTCCGGGGTATACGGGTCCGGATTCTTTCATAATGGCTATTGCCGTTTCTTTCAGATCCGGTATGGTATCAGCATTGAAGAATATAAGGTATGTTCCATTTTCAAACAGTACCCAGTCCTGGAATTCAGGATCAAGTACCAGCCGTACGTGATCTTCCAAAGTCAATTCCGGATCATATTCCTTCTCACTGGCCTGCTTATGAAAAACCGGAGCCGGGCGGTTTTGGCAACCCATTAAGAACAAAAAACCTAAACAGAATATTACTTTCTTCATTTATCTGCTTTATCAAACTCACGTACCGAAACTCCGTTGATCACCACATCCTTTAAAACGGCATCCCCATTTTTTACGCTCACCAGGGCATAGGTTACCTGGCTACTGTCACGCTGAGCCTGCAGGTAGGCTTGTTCGGCCTTGGGAGCTTTGCTTTCTTCCATGTAAAAGCGATTAAAGGGATAGTCTACCCTTAACTGCGCAGAGGTATCAAAACTTATTAGCGTGGCAGCTATTTTGGTTTTGATGTAATCCTCACCCGGGTCGGGAACTTGTTTGGAGACAGAGTCCAGAACGGCAAAACCCAGGGAGTCAAGGGATAGGAAAGCATAAACGGTTTCGCCTATTTTCCAGTTATCCGGGTCGGTGATGTCAAAAGTATTTTCGTCAAAGTTCAGGGTAATGTATTTTCCCCGGAATGGGTCTTCCGGGTCTACCGGGGCCGTTTTGAAACGGTATTCAGTGCCACTTTCCAATACCTCATTCTTAGCCCATATCATGCTGGCCGGAATGTACAGTTGTACCAGTGCCACCATAACGAAGAGGATGACCGTTATCCACTTAGTTCTCATGTCTACGCTTTTTAAGGGTATAGTAATTCACCAGGAAGAAACCTACACCTACGGATACGAACAGTATGCCCCGTGCTACAAAGCTCAAATCGCGGTCAAAAAAGCGGCATATAGCGAGAATGCTGATAATGAGAAGACCATAATTGAGTAAGCCCAGGTGGTCCTGGCGTATTCCGTTCCGCAGGGTCATTATTCCCACTAACAATACACAGCAATTCACCAACACCACGGCAAAGGAGGAAAACAGGCCGATGATAAAAGTGGGGATGAACAGGAGAAATATAAAAGCAATAGGACTGGTACTCAGGCTGACCAGCGGGTTAATGCGTATCATACGGATAAGCAGCACCAGCGCCATAATGGAAAGTAAGCCGGAAACCCAAAATTCCGTGGAGCCAATGAGTTCATCCGTGTTCAGGTAATCTGAACGCAGATCTTCCCAGAACCAGTCAAAACTCAATACCAGTAAAAGTATAGTGGTACCTGTGGCTCCGAGTATACGGTATCCGTTGCCTGCCGGGTGTTTTTTTTCAAAAAACTCCAGGCTGCCGATAAGGTAAAAAAGCCCGAACAGGCTGAAATAGGCTATGAACATGAACTCCTCGGCCCGGTGAGCCAGTGTGCCCAGGGCTATTAGAACTGATACCGGTATCAGCCAATTGTGAAAGGATATGGAATTGCTCCCGGGTTTTTGAACGGCCAGCCAATAATAGTAGGGTAGTATTCCTAAAAGGAGTAACCAATAAATATCAGGTTGGAGATCTGTAGTATACCAATAACCCGTATCAGCGGCAAAGAATGCTGCGCCCACAATGTAAAGCAAGGATGCTACCGTAGATCTCATAATGTAGGGCAGGGGAAGGATGAGCAGGAGCCAGCTAAGCATAAATGCATCCAGCTCACCGGGTATGTGGTAGATCTGGCTGATGAGCGCCATGCAGGCTCCTACCGCAAAAACCAGGAAGGTGGCACCTCCCTCGCGCCAGCCGCGATTATCAGTTTTCTTAAGGAGAGCATACACGCAAACCAACTGCCCGCTTACCAGTGGTAAAAAGGCCAGGGTGGTTTTTATATCCAGTGAAAGGGTATCCCAGTTGTGGGCAATGATCAGGATAATGCCCAGGCCTACCAGTATGGCCCCAATGATACCGAAGACAATAAAGAGAGGGGAGAAGGGAGTATGCTTGTCCACATAATAGGAGCGTATCCGTTCGGCAGTTTCCGGGCTTATAACACCGGCTTCTACCAACTCAGGTATGTCTTTCTCTATACTCATAACCGGGATGCCAGGTAAGGCATGGTTTCAGGGGAAGCAAAATACGAATATCACGCAGTACTTAACTCGTTTTGATATCAAACACTTTTTGCTCCTTGTTCTCGGTAAAACCAATCTTCTCATAAAACCGGTGCGATTCCCTGCGGATCACGTTGCAGCGCACCCGCGGTTTAGGATAGTGTATTTTCCGCGGAAGGCGTCCTCGGGATCTATGGTAGCCATCCGGAACCTGTATTCGGTGCTGGTATCCAGCCCTGGTACTTATTGGTTTGGCATTGGAACTGAGGTTGGAAAAGGGCTTAAAGTGGTATGAAGAAGCTCCTGTAACTGTGACCATGACAGGCCATCCAGTGAGGTAGCCACTTCAATATGTCCTTTGTAATTAAGCCATGCAGCATATACGTTGGAAGCACTACTACAAACTGCGGGACTAGAGCGGGTGGTACCTATTCCTCCTATAAATTGGTTTCCAGACCAGGTTTTTCCACGATCAAAGGAGGCAATTATACGCAATTGCCCGCTTTTACCACTGGAGTTAAAGAGGCAGAATATCGTATTGTTTTTCACACATAAGCCAGGGGCCCCGGTAGCAGAATTTTCTACACGATCGCTCTTTACAGGAGTTGCCTTACTCCATTTTTTACCTCCATTTGTAGAGCGGGAAAATAGCAGTTCCTGGTCTGAGACTCCGGTGAATGCACAAAAAAGCGTGCTGTTGATAAACCAAAGGGCCGGATACTGCACGGGCTGATTGGAAGTTTCCGGAGAATTAAGTGTATGCCATTTTGCTTTTTTTGATGAGAGGTTGATAGAAATCAAATGCAGACCGTTGGGAGCAGTGCTGTACATGCAAAATAAGGTAAGGCCTACCACGCATACGGATACACCGGTAATTGTTTGTACACAACCGGGTATACCGGGTTGTGTGGATTTAATTATCCTGGGGTTGCTCCACTTTTTAGGATCATTGCGTAAGGCCCTTGACCATGCCAACACTTCACTATCGCCTTCCTTACTGATAAAGACGCAGTAGATATGCTTCATCGTATAGTCCATAGCGGGGGCCTTTTTCAAGGTGACCTTTGGTGCAATGGTGCGCTCTTTCTCCCATTTGATACCTCCATCGGTGGAGAGGGTATATTTTAAATCGCCTTCCCTTTCAAAAGCACATACCAGGGTACTGGGCTGGCTATTGGTTTGCTTAATGTATACATCAGGACTTATAGCGATCAATGCGGGAGGTCCGGGGCTGACATGAGTAGTTTCAGGTGGAGTATTAATGTCCGGATGTGTATCAGGTGCGGCCGTTGTGCCTACCAATGCTTCATTAAAGAGGGCAAAATCGGTGGGTTGTGTCACCTCACTTTCCCCGAAGGGAGGGATAAGTTGTACGGTGTCATACAGACTCAGTGCGTGATCATTTTGCATCATGATCAGGTCGCCAGCCAGTTGTGAATCCGTTCCGGACAACGCGAGATAAACGGTATAATGATGACCATCAATCAGATCATCAGTTGGAAATACGAGGCACTGATAGGGCCCCACACGGTTAAACCAATTGTACCGCTGCTCTAGGTTTATCCATCGATCAATCCGCTCCTGAGCGACTTCTAAAGATATTTCCTCAAAATCATCCGTATCAGTATCTGTTGGCGGTGTAAGTGGCTTTGGCAAGGACCGGAGCGGACAGATCTTAATATCGGCATTATTAAGTTTCTGTTGTTTGTCATACTCAGCGGGTAGAATAATAAGAGCGGGTTGTCCTTCATGAATACCCGGGTAGCAGTGGAGAGGACCATTGTGACTGTTGCCCGTATAGTGGTAGGTTGTCCAATAACCGGCAAGGATACTGGCAGGATTCACAGCAAAGTTCAGGATGGCTTGTTTGGCCCCTTCAACGGAGATAGATGTATCAAGTTTCATGGTTTGTATGTTTTTCATTCCAAATTTCAAAGGTTTGCTGCATACTTGTACCCTTGAAAATATCGGATTGGTAAAAACGGATGTTTATAGCTACAAGAGAGGCAGTTCTTCCGGATTTATGAGGTTGTTTTTTACCGCATAAAGTACCAGCCCAGCGGTGTTTTTCATACCGGTTTTTAACAGGAGGTTGTTTTTATGACCTTCAACAGTGCTTTGTGATATGAATAACTTTTCACCAATTTCCCGGGCGGTGTACTGCTGACAGATGAGGTGTAAGACTTCTTGTTCACGTTGGCTGAGTTGGCTATCAGGTTCAAATTCAGGTCGTGGAGACCGGCTGGAAATTTGTTCGGCCATAACTTCTATCTGGTCTTCGGTAAAATAATGCCCACGTTCCATTACCTGTTCAATAACGTTTACAAGTTTTTCAGGTGCTATATTTTTAGGCAAGAAGGCGTTTACACCAGATTTCAGCATAAATCCCATAAAGGTACGCTGGTAGTAGGATGACAGCATAATAACCTTGAGCAGTGGATAGTGCTTGCGTATGACCGTAAGTGTTTTGGTTCCATCCATTTTCTGCATGCGCATGTCCAGCATTACAATATCCGGTAATATCTCAGTTTGTGCCAGATATTCCAAAAGTGCAGTTCCGTCATGGCATACGTGTATCACGTGTATATGATCGAACTCTTCTATAAATTGATGCAAAAGGGAAGCAAACATCTTCTCGTCATCGGCAATAGCCACCTGGATACTATTCATAGCGTTTGAGTTTTGGAAGTTGTAAGGGAACCCTAAGGATGAATTGCATACCCTGATTTTGGGCGGGTTGAAACCGAAAGCTTCCCTGAAGCAGTTGTGTACGCAGTTCAATGTTGTGCAGGCCTAAACCTTTTGAAGGTATATCGGGCTTAAAGCCGACACCATCATCTACGACCTGCAGGACCAAGCATTTGGGAGAAAGCCGGAGATACACATCAATGGTATGCGCTGCGGCATGTTTGACGATGTTATTTACAACTTCCTGAAAGATACGGAATACCTGTAGCTTGACTTTGGTATTGAGGGAGTATTGAGGGTGCATACTGGCCCAAAAGCGGATGGTGAAATCTCTTTTGAGGGGCTGAAGGTGGTTGATCAGCAGATGGTCAAGCAGAGCTTCTTCTATTAAAGGGGGGCAGAGGTCATGTGAAATGGCACGAGCGGTTTGTACACTATTATTGATAAGCTCACTGTAATGGGCAATGGGTTGATTACCGTGACTGGCGAGTGCCAGAATGCTGAGTTTACTGAGCAGCCCATCGTGTAACTCAAGGGCCATGCGATTTCGTTCGCGTTCCTGTATGGTAACACTGGTTTTGAGCAGTAGTTTCTGATGATTTATTTCAGCATTGGCCATTTCCTGCTGGGTTTTAAGCATACGCTGGAGGTAGAGGCGGGTAAGCCATACAATGGCTGTAACCATTAATGCCATAGCTGCGAGAACTATTGCTATCCACGTGGCTATGGTTTCAGGATTCTGCCAGTCCGCCATATATGATGGGTTAGAAAAATATAAAACAGGGGAGTAACCAGGGCATGTACCATCCATAAACCAAAAACAGTAGAAACTTCCTGATTTACCATAAAGTTAACGGAAATAAACCACAGGCTATCAATGGCGTAATAGATAAGAATTCCTGCACATAATGCCAGATTAGGGAGTGTTTGCCTTTGGGGGTTACGCAATATATGTCCGAGGCTTATAAGACTGAGAGTGGCGATGAGCAGGCCACTGAGTACACGGCCGTAGGCATGGAAGTGGGTAGGTTGCCCCCAATCAGCCCCAAAAAGATCCAGACCAATAAGCAGGGCACAAGCTATTATCATGCCTATAATGAAGGGATATTTACGGGGTAGGAGGTAACGGTGGAAAAGGAAGGTAAACAAGGCCAGTTCGGCCAGTCCGAATAGAGGAACGAGTATGAGGTTATTGCCGTATACAGTACCGATAAACCTGCTCAGCAAGTCGGTGAGTAATGCGAGGAGCAAGTAGAGGCTCAGGAGCTTGTAAAGACCGGTTAAATGTTTTCTGCGGGCTATGGTTATGATGACCCCGGTTAATGCGGTAGCAGGCGTAAGCAGCATTACAGCGTAAGCAATTTCCCGGTAGGACATGGGTAGAGTAGTAGTTTAACCGACTTATTGGAAATAACTAATACAAATAGAGGGAATTATGCTGTGTTTTTCAAGTGCTGGTTCCACAAATCGGATCACCCGTAAAGTTTTAGTCTGAATGGTGGTGTACGGCCGCTGGTTGAAGAACTCCAAAGGAATATCCTGAACTCTTCTGCAGCCGACAGATAAAAACATCTGTTTTTACGAAACCCCTAAAAACCATGGGGATTTTAAAGCGAGGTCTTCTGAGTTTTGTTGTGTATCCAGCTGGAAATTCGATTGAGTAGCTACCTCCGGCAAGCGGGTGCAAAGGCGGAAGCTGAAAAGCCTGAAGAGAGTAGGTAATTTTTAAAGCAAATAGTAATGTCACAAAAAGTAATAGTACATGCCAGAGATAACTCTACTGGAAAACCTCAAATAACAGGAGCCAGCGGAGGACGGTATGCCTTAGGAAGTGTATTGGTCATTAACTGTTCCGATGATGACGAGTGGGAAATATCCGAAGGTGGACTTCATGAGGTAAATGCCAATGGTGTTCCTGATGAACTAATCCCTTCATCCGCATTGCCGGGTGAATTTCAAGCCGGATGTATGGTAGGCAGCCTGGATGGGGGCCAGACCTTTTTCTCAGTAGGAACCTGTTTGAGAATGAGGATTTTGGGTGGTACAAAAGTGGAAGGCAATCAAGTGGATCTAACGTTATACTGCTGGGATAGTGATTATGAGAACAATGAAGGGCGTATCACAGCTACCGTATCTTCAGAAGTAGATTGTCCATCCAGCTAATATCCATTGTAATGTTCCTGATCCTTACAGTAGGATCTGTAACAGTAGGCGGAAACCGAAAAGCCTTAACAGAGTAGGGAAAATAAAAATAGAATCTATCATGTCTAAAGAATTCATAGGAATGCCACTAACATTTGTAGTTGCGACTGATCAAAATGGCAACTTTCTTCGCGGAGATTTCAACAAATTTAAAACCAGAAGGATAAGTACCGGTCATTATCATGTGCAGCTATTGTACCCATCGCAAGTGGCACCGATTGTTGAGGTGACCGTGGATACTAATAACCAGGCTGCAGGCTATGTGGCTACAGCTTCACTGCAAAATGTTTCCAATGAGTCATTTGATGTTTATGTAAGTGACCTTGGCTCAGGTGATCAGGAAGTAGATGCAGGCTTAAATATAGCGGCCATCTATTCCAGAGAGGTCAATTCATAAAACCACGAATCTAAAATTGCTATAAGCGGGTCATCTCAATAGAGGTGACCCTTTTTTAGTGTTTGACGTTGATATACTCTCCCGTTAGACAGGGCCAAAACCATAATGTCCTGGCAAATAAAAGATCTATTTTCATCATCAGCTTTAAATATGGGACTGCTCCTTGGATGGCAATATAGTGTCAGTGCCTTATGATGGAAGATCCGCTGCGGTCTTTATAGTAGGTGGACCAGGGCTACTGTTTCCGGCTCAATCACACCGGCTTCTACCAACTCAGGTATGTCTTTCTCTATACTCATAACCGGGATGCCAGGTAAGGCATGGTTTCAGGGGAAGCAAAATACGAATATCGGGCAGTACTTAACCCGGTTT
>NZNV01000029.1 GCA_002695025.1 Owenweeksia sp. | reverse complement strand
GTACGAGAGGACCGAGTCGGACAGACCTCTAGTGTACCTGTTGTGGCGCCAGCTGCATCGCAGGGTAGCTATGTCTGGAAGAGATAAGCGCTGAAAGCATATAAGCGCGAAGCTCGCCCCAAGATGAGATTTCTTTTAAGGGTCGTTCTAGATGAGGACGTTGATAGGCTACAGGTGTAAAGGCAGTAATGTCATAGCCGAGTAGTACTAATTACCCGTTAGCTTTCTAATGTGGGCTTTATGTATTCATTTTCTCTCAATATGTTAACTTATTAAAGATTTATGGTGACTATTGCGGTGGGGATCACCTCTTCCCATTTCGAACAGAGTAGTTAAGCCCACCTGCGCAGATGGTACTGGGGTAACACCCGGGAGAGTATGTCGTTGCCAATCTTCGAAAGCCCCCGAGAAATCGGGGGCTTTTTTTATTTTGGCTCAGAATTTGTCAGAACGCTAATATGCATAATACCTCCTTATTATTCTTCATAGTGTGTCTTCTGCACACAGGTTATTATGCAAATGCTCAGCGGCTTGGTTCAAAAGGAAATAATTTAACTGCTGAAGAACCTGTTTACAGTCATCAGTATAGATACCTCACAGAGCCTACCTATTACTTTATTGACACCTCCTTTTCTACTTTAGGTTGGTACCACCAGTGGAATAACGCTCATCAGGACCTGATGGATTATTCTGTATTAGGGAATATGGGAGGGCCTTTAAATAAACTCACATATAGGCCTAATACTAACCTATGGGATTATTATGATCTCAAAGCCTATGATACCTATTTCAATTCCAGGGAAACGGTACCTTTTTATTATACACGATCACCACTAACTGAAGCAACCTATTGGCAAGGGTACGAGAGGGGACAGAACTTTAAAATTTACCATACTCAGAATATAAATAAGTACTGGAATTTCCTGGTACAGTATAAGCGACTCAACTCTCTGGGTTTTTATGATCATAACCGGAATAAGCAGGCTAACTTCATGATGAGTAGCATGTACGATAACCCTGAATGGGGTTATAAAGTGACAGGTTATTTTCTGAGTGAAAAGTTGGAGACAGAGGAGTGGGGAGGATTGGTAAATGATAGTTTGTTTGAGCAAAACCTGGAGAGTAACCGCATACTCTTGGATGTAAATCTTCCCAGTGATAAGAGATTTATGCGCAACAGGGAATTCTATATTGATCAAAGATTAAAACTAGCCAGGCTATTTCCACACGATACGGATTCCACTGGGTCAGTAAAGGAAGACAGAGCTTATCTTGCTATAGGGCATGAGTTTAACTACGGCAGAAAATCCGATGTATACATAGGTAACGCAACGGACGGTTTTTACAGTAATTATTTCTTTAATAATGATACCTATAAGGATAGTTCTTCTTCTGTTTCCTATTCGAATGCCTTTTATGTAGAAGCGGAGGTAGGAAGTAAGAGCAAGTTTGGGGTAAAAGGAGGGATACGTCATCTTATTACGGAATATGCGGGCCCTAACTACCGGTTTAGTGGGCAAAACTGGGGAATAACGGGAGAGGTAACAGGTAAAATATCGGACTTAGTGGATGTAAAGGGAAACCTGGATTATATCTTAACGGGAGACTTGAAGGAATCAGTGAGGTTTGGAGGTCAGGGCCGCATCAATCTCTGGAAGGAGATCAATGCGAGAGCTCGCTATGAATTGGTGCTTAAATATCCCGGTTTTTACGAGCAATTCTATTATTCCAACAACTTTATTTGGAACAACAGCTTCAGAAAGCAAGGCAACATCCTGCTTGCCTATGGGCTTTACTGGGGAAAGGGCAATAAACTGGAGGCGTCTAATCAAACCATTACGGATTATGTGTATTATGGTGTAGACGGACAACCGGTACAGAATGATGATGTAATCCGTATTTCTAAGTTTGAACTAATCCAGAATTTTACCTTATGGGATTTCCTGCATCAGGATAACCAGGTATATTATCAAACTACTACAGATGTCAACAAGGTGTTGCCCCTACCTAATTGGGTTGCCCGAAACTCATTATATTTTCAATTTCCTCTCTTCAAGAAGGCTCTTAAATGCCTGGTAGGTGGAGAAGTGAAATATTTCAGCGCCTATAGCTCATCATCTTTCAATGCAGCTACTGGGGAGTTTTTTGTAGAAAATAAAAAGAGGATAGGTGACTATCCCTTGATCGACCTGTTCGCCTGCTTTAAGATCAAAAAAGCCAAAGTATTTTTAAAGTATGAGCATTTTAACCAAGGCCTTCTTGACTATACTTACTTTGCCGCTCCGGATTATCCCTTTCCGGACAGGATCCTACGTTTAGGCATCAGTTGGCGATTCTTCAATTAGATGATCTCTAATGATAGCTGTTGTGCTGAATACTGGCTTTTCCGAAAATTATCGGCCGCTTGAAAAGGGTGTATATCAAGTTTAAACCTGGTAAAACAATTACCAGCCACAGAAGATAAAGAGATCTACATCAGGTTTTTTGTTTCTTCTTACGCGCAGCTGGAAACAGGATATTATTAAGAATAAGGCGGTAACCGGGTGAGTTGGGGTATAGTTCCAATTCAGTTTTAGGGTCCCCCACACGGTGTTGATAGTCTTCCGGATCGTGACCGCCATAGAAGGTCCAGGTACCTTTACCTAGTTCACCGTGAACGTAGCGAGCCTCCCCGGCACTTTTAAGCTCACCCATTATCAGGACATCGGATTTGATCAGACTCTTCTTAAAGGCTGTAGTTTGCCCCATAAAACCCTTTACCACCCGGGTGTGGTTCTGGCAAAGCATGGTAGGAACCACATCCCATTTAGCCGAGAAATCAAATAGGGTAAAGAAATCGTTCTCTGCTTTCACCTTTCTGCTTTGGGTCACATCAATATCCGAAAACTCATAGACCAACGGGTTTTGTATAAGCTGAAAATCCTTAAAAGCAAAAGTTTTAGAATACTGCAGCTTGTTTTGGTAGTTGGGTTCTGCAGGATCACCATCAAACATGGGTTCGCAAATGTCTACTCCTTCAGCGGCCAGGGCAATATCATAGCTATCGGTTGCGGAACACATAGCAAAGAGAAACCCCCCACCCACCGTATATTCCTTGATCTTTTTGGCTACTGCCAATTTATGCTGACTTACTTTACTGTACCCCGCCTGGTGGGCATCGGCTTCAGCTTCCTTCTTTTGTTGGATATACCAGGGGGCATTCCGAAAAGCTGCATAAAACCTTCCATATTGCCCGGTAAAATCTTCATGATGAAGATGGAGCCAGTCGTAGAGAGGCAGAACGTCACTCAAGACTTCCTCATCATACACCAAGTCATACGGGATTTCGGCATAGGTAAGCACCAATGTTACAGCATCATCCCAAGGTTGATTGCTTTTTGGGGAATAGACCGCTATTTTAGGGGCTTTTTCCAGCTTTACCACTTCCATATTTACGGCAGGGCTGCTGATCTCCGTGCGGATCTGTTGGGCGCTGCCATCTGATATAACTTCAAAGGCGATGTTACGCACCTGGCATTCCGCTTTAAAAATGTCATTATAGGGTAGTAGAAAACTCCCACCACGGTAGTTGAGCAGCCACTCTATTTCAATATCCTGTTGCAGAACCCAGTAGGCCATCCCGTACGCTTTAAGATGGTTGGTCTGTGTTTCTTCATCCATAGGAATCAGCAGGTAGGAGGCCTTCCCACTAAAGGAAAGCAGTATAAGAAACAGTACCAGGAAATTCCTAAAACGGCCGGTCATCAAATTCATCATCTTCATCTAAAAAGCTATCCGTATTCATTTTGGACTCCAGAACAATAGGTTCGAAGCCACCATCTTCCTCCAGATCCGAAAACTTTGCTAAATTCCCCTGGAAGCGAAGCTTTACGTTTTCAAGGCCACCGTTACGGTGCTTAGCAATTATAAATTCGGCCTGTCCCTCACAGGGGCTACCGTCTTCCCATTCGGTGATGTCGTAATATTCAGGGCGGTAAATGAAGGATACAATATCTGCATCCTGCTCAATAGCCCCGGATTCACGCAAGTCAGAAAGCAAAGGCCTTTTGTTTCCTCCGCGTGTTTCTACGGCACGGCTCAGCTGTGAAAGAGCAATCACAGGAACGTTCAATTCCTTGGCGATGCTTTTTAGGGAACGGGAAATGGTACTGATTTCTTGTTCGCGGTTACCGTTGGATTTGCCTTGCCCACCCACCGTCATTAACTGCAAGTAGTCAATAATGATCAGTTGGATGTTGTTTTGGGCGGCCAGCCTGCGGCATTTCGCTCTCAGGTCAAATACACTGAGGGCGGGAGTATCATCAATAAAAAGTGGAGCTTTTTCAAGGCTTTTGACCTTGGTAAGCAACTGTTGCCACTCATGATCATCGAGGTTACCTTTCCGTAGTTTCTCGGATGATAGACCGGTTTCACTGGAAATGAGACGCGTAATCAACTGAACAGATGACATCTCCAGAGAGAATACAGCTACGGGACGGGAGTGATCAATGGACATGTTCCGGGCCATGGAAAGCACAAAAGCTGTTTTACCCATACCGGGCCGTGCGGCCAGGATCACAAGGTCGGATGGCTGCCACCCGGCTGTTACACGATCAATCCTGGTGAATCCGGAGGGGACACCGCTAAGGCCTTCCTTCTTGGATATTTCTTCAATTCGGTGTATTGCTTCTTTGATCAGGTCCTGGGCGGACTCGTAATTTTTAACAATGTTACCGTGTGCCACTTCAAAGAGGTCCTGTTCGGCATCGTCCAAAAGGTCAAAAACATCAGTAGTCTCGTCAAAGGCCTTGGTGATAATATCACTGGCTACGCGTATCATTTCGCGCTGGATGTGTTTCTGTACAATGATACGGGCATGGAACTCAGAGTGCGCTGATGAGGAAACCCTCTGGCTCAGATTAACCAGGTAGTAATCTCCACCAATATCGGCCAGCTTTCCACGATTACGCAGTTCATTGGACACGGTAAGGATATCCACGGGCTGGCTGTTCCCGAAAAGGTCTTTAATCACCTCAAAAACCAGTTGATTCTGTTCCTTATAAAAGCTTTTAGGGCTCAGAATATCAATCACCTGGTTAATAGCTGAATTATCAATCAGCATGGCACCCAGAACCGCTTCTTCAAAGTCAACTGCCTGTGGCGGAACACGCCCCGTTTCAAGGTCAATTATATTGTTTTTCTTTCTCTGATTTGCGATTACGGTCTGCTTATTGCTGTCTGCCATCTCCCTGCTCTAAACGATTTTTCTGCGAAGTGTTGGACCTCCAAATTTATTAACTTGCATTGGATATGAAGCACCGGATAGCCCTTATTTTTTTATGGATTTGTATGGTATGGATAGTGACGGGGGGCTGCAAAAAGGAAGGTGTTTACCCGGTCATCACTATCACTGCTCCAACTCAAGGTAAGGTATATAATTTTGGCGACACTATAAGGGTTAGGGTACTCGTGGATAAAGCGGATGAAGGTGTGGTTCCATCTATCCTGAGGGGGGCTACTCCTGTAACATTTCCGTATGAGATATTTGACCATACCGGCAACGAGTACATCCTGTATTTTTTCTATACTAATAAGTACCTGGATGGAGGGAAATACGATATACGTATTACTGCCTTCAACGGTGAAAACCAGTTCAGTGGTTTCAGGAGTATTGTGCTCCAGGAGTTCCCTAAACAATACCGGGGTTTGGGAATACTTTCCGGAAGTGGATCTAAGCGCGTATTATCCAGGGTTGATAGCGCAGGACGTGTAAATTCGGTAGATATTAATGGCGATCACTCCTTTGTAGCCTGCTCCGGAGCTTTTGATCAAATAGTAGCAGCCCCTTATAAAAGCGGGAATTTAACGGCTTTTAATTTTAAAGAATTAAACCAGGAATATTCCCTTACCAACCCACAGGCTCCAGGCCTGCAGAAATTTCATAATGTATATTCTTTCGGGAAAGAAGTTTACGCTTTGCTGGAGGATTCCCGGATACTTTCTTTAGGTAGTGAAGGTGGCCTTGCTTATAGCTTTTCTCTGCAAGACCCATTCATTGCCTATCATGCCGATCAAGTATCAGAAGGAAAAATGGTAGTGGGTACGAAGGAAGGCACGACTAACCTCTGGCGGCTGCTGGTTATTAATTCCACTAATGGGTTTATCGAAAAGCAGGCTTTTATAAGATCCGAGATCCGAGGTTTGAGTTATGCAGGAAACGGACACACTTTTGTGATCTATGCCCTGGAGGATCAGTCGGTGGTGGCTGATTTCAACCACCAGACCGGGCAGGTGACAGAGCTTTTCTTTTTGGACCAGGAGCTGGCGAATGATATTGTGGTGAGAAAGGGTGTAGGGCATATCGCCACTGATCAAAAGGTTTACATGTTTGACCCTTCCAGAGCAGGCATGCCTAGTGAACGCTTTTCTTTTGGTGCCGGTAGCCTGGCGTTTGATGATGTGAATAACCAAATCTACATGTCGTCCGGTAACCTGGTATACCGGGCGGGCCTTAGCGGGGGAGGAAATGTATATGTAACCGGCACTGTTGATCCGGTTGTGGACATTGCCGTTATGTACAATAAATAAACTTTACACAGCCTTATCCATTTAGTATAGCAGATTGTGGGCTATGTTGAAAAGGAGTTTGGATATTTGCAAAAAATCAAAGGCATGAAATTAATATTACCCGGAATTTTTCTATTGTTAAGCCTGCACCTTGGTGCTCAGAATATTGAAGTGGTCTCACGGTCTCTGAACCTGGGCAATGCTTTTGAAAACACCCCGTCTTCAGCCCAGGTAGTGGTATATAATTCAGGAATTTACCCGATTGAGATAGCTGATATAGATCTTTTTACCACCTATGGCGACTATCCTTTTACAGTAAGTGATACGGCCTTTGAGTTAATGCCATTGGATACCCAGACGGTGACCGTAAGTTTTCTGCCGGAGCATAACATTCAGCATTATACGGCTTTGGTACTGAAAACAACTTCCGGCTTTGGCCATGTTCCGGTGCAATTAAGTGGTCAGGGAAAATATTCCAATACCTACTACAACTCCACTGAAAATATGGAGGAAGAGGCATTGAAGAATGCCTTGAAAACCAAATTAGCCTCAGGTTATAATTCCCTGGGATATACGGCTGCACGGGATCAGATGTACGGTAGTATAGATAATAATGGCGGGATTGTGGAATGTGTATATACCGGTCGTACAGCAGCTTTCAATACCCGGGCAGGGGCCAACAATAATAACTTCAATTGCGAACATACTTTCCCACAGGGCTTCTTTAACCAGAACGAGCCGATGCGCAGTGATATACACCACCTTTTCCCCACTGATAACACGGCTAACAGCAAGCGTGGGAATGACCCCTTTGGTGTGGTGAGCAGTGCTGCCTGGCAGGTAGGAGGAAGCAAATCAGGAGGAGGGAAGTTTGAACCGCGTGATGCTCACAAAGGTGCATGTGCACGGGCTATGATGTATTTTGTAGTGCGCTACCAGGATTATTCCAATCATTTTGCGGGTCAGGAAACCGTATTGAGGAACTGGCATAACACCTTTGATGTTACACCGGCTGAGAAGAGCAGAAATAACCAGATTGCGGCCGTTCAGACCAGTCGTAATCCATTTGTGGATTACCCCCAGTTTGAAGAGCGTATTACCTCTTTTGTGAGTAATTCTACAGCTCCTGTGGCGAGGAGTTTATATTATTCGGATGATACCATTCGCCTGCGACCTGCTGCCGGACGTTATGAGTATGAATTTGTGATTTACAATAGTGGCAACCAAACCGCAACGCTGGACAACTTTATGCTTTCAGACACCAGTCTTCACTTTGAACCTGCTGCCCCGATTAGCCTGAGTATCCCAGCCGGGAATGCTGCTTCGATACGTGTTTCGTATGAGTCTTCCAATTATTACCTGGCTAACCTGAGTTTTAATACAGATATTCCTGGGCAGACCAGCAAGATGATCCCTATAAATAGTTCAGCCAAAGTAGGATTGGAAAGACCTGTTGTTTCCAAGACGGTATCCATCTACCCAAATCCGGTAAGTTCGGAAGCCAGGATTGATATACCCGAGCATACCATTCACGAGGTTTCCGTTTTTGATCTTTCCGGTGTGGAAAGAGAGGTCAACAGAAGAGGAAACATCCTGGATATGCACAAGATGCCAGCCGGGTTTTATTTGGTAAGAGTGGTTACTGTTGCAGGAGAAATAAGCGTTACCAGTCTAGTCAAGAATTAAGAAGAACTCTATATAGAACTAAAAAAGCCGGGTTTTAAACCCGGCTTTTTTTATTCCTTAACGTAACCCATTTTGCTGAATTTGGTAATTCGCTTTTCAATGAGTTTGTCGCTTTCAATTTTTTGGAGGGTACCGATGTGTTTGAGGATCTCGGCTTTAACCCGGTCAAATATCTCTTCTCGGTTATTGTGTGCGCCACCGAGGGGCTCCTTAATAATGCCGTCAATGAGTTTGTTCTTATACATGTCCTCGGCTGTAAGTTTCAGAGCTGCAGCAGCCTGTTCCTTATAGTCCCAGGTGCGCCAGAGGATAGTGGAGCAGTTTTCCGGTGAGATCACCGAATACCATGAGTTCTCCAGCATCAGTACTTTATCGCCTATACCAATCCCTAAAGCTCCACCTGAGGCACCTTCTCCAATAATGATACAGATAACGGGAACCTTGAGCATGGCCATTTCATAGAGGTTCTTGGCGATGGCTTCACCTTGACCTCTTTCTTCGGCTTCCAGGCCTGGAAAAGCACCTGGGGTATCAATAAAGGTTACAATTGGGCGGTTAAACTTTTCCGCCATTTTCATCAGCCGAAGTGCCTTACGGTATCCTTCAGGGTTGGGCATACCAAAATTCCGATACTGGCGCATCTTAGTATTAATACCTTTTTGTTGCCCGATGAACATAATGGGCTGGCCATCTACCATTCCCCATCCGCCTACCATGGCTTTGTCGTCTTTCACGCCACGGTCTCCATGCAGTTCAAGAAAATTGCCTTCGGTTATGGCTTCTATATACGCCAGGGTATATGGCCGTTGCGGATGCCTTGAGAGTTGTACCCGCTGCCAAGGAGTGAGGTTCTGCTGGATCTCCTTGCGCGTACTGGCAATTTTCTTCTCGATCTCACGGATGGTCTTACTCATATCCACCTCCGTTTCTCCTTCCAGGTCTTTAGTCTTCTGAAGTTGTTCTTCCAGGTCCTGAATGGGCTTTTCAAAGTCCAGGTAATCCATGTAGTTCCTATCTAAAATGGGGTGCAAATTACAAATTTTGTGAAAGGATCACTCTAAATACTCCAGAAGTCCTAGCTTTAATGAGGAGGTAGTTTAGTAGGTGCTTACTCTTTTACCAATAAACGAGCTATTTTGTTATTTCCGGTCTGAACAAGAACTGTATAAATTCCGGAAGAAAGATTAGTAGTATTAACCGTATGACTCCCGATAAAGGTGCCAACTTCTTGTCCTATGATTTTCCCCGTTTGATCCATAATAATTACGGACTTAAATGTTTGGTTATCAATCATTTCAATTGTAAAATAGTTGTGGGTTGGGTTAGGATATAAACTCAGGATACTGGTTTGTACAGCATCTTTCATGCCTATGTTTGAGCAGATTGAGGAGGTATCATTATACAGGGCCGCTACTTCAGAACTATTGATATTACGTGAATAGATCAGGATGTCATCCATATAACCATGATAGGTATTTCCGCTAAAACACTTACCTCCAGCACTGGTCAAGGGTGCTCCTAAACCAAAATGAGCGGAGCCATCTTGAATATATGATAATGAAGAGCCTTGGGAAATAGTCAGTGAAAGGTTTTG
>NZNV01000028.1 GCA_002695025.1 Owenweeksia sp. | reverse complement strand
GCTTGCTTACCCTACGTGGTGCATGGGATAAGGTACGGGAAAGTGCCGTATTGAAATTCTTTGTAGTAGCCATTACCGCCTACGGTATGGCCACGCTGGAAGGCCCCATGCTAAGCCTTAAGAACATTAACGCCATTGCGCACTATACAGACTGGATTCCTGCACACGTACACATTGGTACCCTGGGATGGAACGGTTTCATGATCTTCGGTATCACCTATTGGCTGCTACCCAAATTGTACCGCACCAGCCTCTATTCCCAAAAGCTCGCCAACGCTCACTTCTGGATTGCTACTTTGGGTATCATCTTCTGGGCACTGCCTATGTACGTGGCCGGCTTTACGCAAAGCCTTATGTGGAAGGAATTCAATCCTGACGGAACCCTGGTATACGGTAACTTCCTTGAAACCGTAACCCAGATCATCCCCATGTACGCCCTGCGTGCCCTGGGTGGAACTCTTTACGTGATCGGTATGATACTGATGGTAGTGAACGTACTGCGCACCGTGAGCAGCGGTAAGTTCCTGGCCAGTGAAGAAGACAGCGCTGTTCCCTTTGGTCGTGTATTCAACAAACCGAAAGGCGAATACTGGCACCGCTGGATTGAAAGACGGCCGGTGCAGCTGATGGTACTCAGCCTGGTGCTGGTGCTCATTGGTGGTATCATAGAGATTGTACCTACCATGATGGTTAAATCCAACATACCCACCATTGAAAGCGTGAAACCCTACACCGTGCTGGAACTGGAAGGCCGTGATATCTATATCCGTGAAGGCTGTAATGCCTGCCACAGCCAGATGGTGCGCCCCTTCCGCTCTGAAACCGCCCGTTATGGTGAATACTCCAAAGCCGGTGAGTTTGTGTATGACCACCCCTTCCTGTGGGGTAGTAAGCGCACCGGCCCCGACCTGCATCGCGTAGGAAGCAAATACCCACACAGCTGGCACTACAACCACATGCTGGATCCGGAAAGTATGAGTCCGGGCTCCATCATGCCGCGCTACCCCTGGCTGTTTGAAAACACTTTGAGTACCAAACACACCAAGGAAAAACTCAAAGCGATGGTAACCCTGGGCGTGCCTTATGAAGAGGAATACGTGGAAAACTATGAGTTCTATCTGAACCAGCAGCAGGAAGCCATTGCCGGTGAACTGCGCGAGCAAATCGAAGATGTACAAGTGAAAAGTGACGATGAGATCATTGCCCTCATTGCCTACCTGCAACGCCTGGGTGTGGATATCAAAGCCAAGGATACTGAACTAGCCGAAAAATAAGAGCCATGTTAAAATTCATCAAACATCACATGGAAACGATCAGCGGGATAGAGATCTATCCCATGATCTCCTTCCTCATATTCTTCTCCATCTTCATGGTGGCGCTGATCTATGTGCTAAGAGCCGACAAACAACGAATGCATAAACTGGGTGCCCTGCCGCTGGATGCAGAGCCCGCTAAAAACCAAGACCATGAATAAGAAAAAGGATAAATACCTGGTAGGTTTTGTGCTGCTGGTGATGGCCGGGGCCTTTACCGTTCCTTACATCGATCACGAGGCAGCGGCCAAACTACTGGCTGATCCCATTACCTGGATGGTGCTCATAGTGGTTTTTTTCCTGCTTCTCAGCATCGCTGCGGTTACCGAAGCGCTCAACAGCATCAAGTACTTTGTATTGCGCAAGGAAGGTCGTTTGGATGAGCTGCCCCAGGAAGAAATTGCCGCTATGCAGGACGATTTCTTTACCCGCCTCTGGAAACGCCTGCAGGATGCCCGCCCCATTGAAAGGGAAGCTGAAATTGAACTGGATCACAACTATGATGGCATTCGTGAACTGGATAATAACCTTCCGCCCTGGTGGTTGTGGGGGTTCTATATTTCCATCGCATTTGCGGTGATCTACATTTTCCGTTTCCACATCCTGGGTACCGCTCCCCTTTCAGCTGAAGAATACCAGCAACAACTGGCCGAAGCTGAAGTACAGAAGGCTGAATACCTGGCCAATGCCGCCAATCTGGTTGACGAGAATAATGTGGTGATGCTGGAAGACCCGGCCATGCTGAATGATGGAGCAAAGATATTTGCCAAGAACTGCCAGGTATGCCATGCAGCCGATGGTGGTGGAGGCGTAGGTCCTAACCTCACCGACATTTACTGGCTGCACGGTGGTAGTATCAAGGATATTTTCACCACCATCAAATACGGTGTTCCCGCCAAGGGCATGATCCCCTGGAAGGATCAGTTGAACCCTTCTGACATGCAGAAAGTGGCTTCCTATATCATGAGCCTGCAGGGTACCACCCCTGCCACCCCCAAAGAACCACAGGGTGATGCCTATGAGGCTCCGGCTGATGAGGGCGTAGAAGCCTTACCGGCCGACAGTCTGATAGCCGAGCCTGCGGACACTACCCACACAGATTCTACAGACACTAAGTAAATTCAAAGCGCCCGGTCATGGCGGAGAAAAAGAACATTCATATTACCCACCCCAATTTCCGGGATCACGTCAGTACCATTGACGAAAGTGGTAAACGAAACTTTCTGTTTCCGCGCAAAACCAATGGGCGCTATACCAATTACCGGAGAATTGTCAGCTACATTTTGCTGGCAATTCTCTTTATCACTCCGCTGATCTACATTGATGGGCGCCCTTTCATGATGTTTAATGTGCTGGAGCGCAAGTTTATCCTCTTTGGCCAGATATTCTGGCCGGAAGATTTTTTCCTGGCCGTTCTGGCCATGATCATCGGGGTACTGTTCATTGCCGTTTTTACCGTGGCCTTCGGGCGTCTTTTCTGCGGATGGGTTTGTCCGCAAACCATTTTTATGGAGCACGTTTTCCGGAGGATCGAATACTGGATAGATGGCGATCGCAATCAGCAGATGCGCCTGGCCCGCATGCCCTGGAAGTGGGAAAAGATCTGGAAACGTACGGTAAAGAACAGCCTGTTCTATGGGATCAGCTTTGTGGTAGCCAACGTTTTTATGATGTATCTAATCAGTAGAAATGAGTGGTGGCAAATTGTGAGTGATAACCCGGCCAACCACATCAGCGGACTCATCTCTATTCTCATCTTTTCCGGGGTTTTCTTCTTTGTATTTGCCTGGTTCCGGGAGCAGGTGTGCGTGATCGTATGTCCTTACGGGCGGCTGCAAAGTGTACTGCTGGATCGCTTCTCCGTAGTTATTGCCTACGATTACCGCAGGGGTGAACAGCGCGGTAAATTCCGTAAAAACGAGGACCGTGAAGCGCTGGGCAAAGGTGATTGTATTGACTGTAACCAATGTGTGGAAGTGTGCCCTACCGGTATTGATATCCGCAACGGCACCCAGCTGGAATGTATCAATTGCACCGCTTGCATGGATGCCTGCGACCACATTATGGATAGCATCAATCGGCCGCGTGGATTGATCCGCTACGATAGCGAAGAGAATATTGCCCACCAACGTAAAAGGATCTTTACCCCCCGGGTTATAGCATACTCCGCAGTGCTAACGGTTTTGATCGGGATCTTCGGGTTCCTTTTAGCCAGCCGTACCGATGTGGAAGCCATTGTACTCCGTATGCCGGGCCAACTGTATCAAAAAGTGGATGCAGACACCTTGAGTAATGTGTACAACTATAAGATGATCAACAAAACGGCTGAAGACCTGGAACTGGAGATCGTTCTTGATGAGCCTCAGGGACGTTTGGAAGTAGCCGGGGGCAGTCCCATCCGGGTAAAACAGGGCAGCCTGGCCGAAGGCGCACTGCTCATTTACCTGGACAAAAAAGACCTGGACAGCCGCAATACCGAAGTAAAACTGACACTTTACCACAAGAATAAAATTATGGATGAGATCACCACTAACTTTAACGGACCGGTGATCCGAAACTAAAAACAATAGCTATGAAATGGAATTGGGGAACCGGAATTGCACTGACGCTCATCGTATTTGCAGGACTACTGTCCTTTGCTGTGTATACTGCTTTACAGCAGGATTTTGACCTGGTGAGTGAAGATTACTATGCTGAGGAACTGGCCTTCCAGGAAGTGATTGATCAACGTACCAATGCCCTGCGCCTGGAAGATAAAGCCCGGCTGAAAGTGGAAGGTGATCAGATCTTACTGGAGCTTCCCAGCGACCTGGAAGGAAAAACGAAAACCGTAAAAACCCACATGTATTATGAGTTGGAAGCGGATTATGATTTTCACATAGACCAAGGAAAAACCATCAACAACCGTTTTACGATAGACTTTCCGCATTTTGCCACCGGCAAATGGATTGCAAAGGTGAAAGTACATTGTGAAGACGTGGATTACTTCTTTGAGCCTGAAATTGTGCTATGATACTGGCGAGTGCATTTTTGCTCGGACTCTTTTCATCTCTGCATTGTATAGGCATGTGTGGACCGCTGCAGGCAGTGGTTACAGGTGCCTTTCATAGCAAGGCAAGGCCTGCGCATATTGCACTCTATCACCTCAGCCGCATCCTCACCTACAGCTTATTAGGTCTGCTGGCCGGTTTTTTAGGCCGTGGGTTAGGCCTGCAGAGCTGGCAGCAGAACGCATCCTTGCTCAGTGGTCTTTTCCTGCTCTTTGCTTTGGCCGCCTTTTACTTCCTTAAACTGGACCGTAAGCTATTGAAACTTCTTTTTCCTTACCTGAACCGCATGCGTGGGCGCCTGCAACAAAAACGCGCTTCCCGAAGGCTGTATTACAGCGGCAGTGGCGTATTGAATGGCTTGCTTCCTTGTGGCATGGTATACCTCGCCATCATTCCGGCTACCGCCAGTGGAAATCCTTTACAGGCCCTTTTCTTGATGTTCCTTTTCGGTACAGGCACCTTACCTCTTCTCTTCCTTACCAATATGGGGGCCTTTCGTTTTTTACAAAGCCGGGCCAGGTGGATACAAAAACTCATCCCTGCCTTTGTGATGATCACCGCCCTCTTGCTCATTCTCAGGGGCATGGATTTGGGCATCCCCTATCTTTCTCCCCAGCTTCCGGTTCATCCCGCCAGTGTTCAGAGCTGTAATTAAACAGTCATACCCTGCGCCCCCTCTGCGCTTTTGTATCCATTTTAATTAGCCATACTGCTTTTAATTCCTTTTTTAAACATTCATTATCAATTAAATGAATGTTTAAATCATTCTAAAAATAATAAAAAAATTATCCATATTAATTTTAAACTATTTTAATTTTAACAAGAGCTGTCTAATAGCATTTGAATACCAATGGATTGAGTTCCGTTTTTTCATTCAATCTTATTTCTAATAATCTTGTTTTCAAATAAATAAGTTGCAAATGTCAAAATTAAGTGACTACATTTAAGAGCTACTAAGCTTAAAATGGAGTCATCCGAAAATCCAGAAAAAAGAGTAGGAAATAACCAATAATCAACCCTTAAAATGAAAAGAAAAATTATTTCATTTTACACTCTTTTATTATCCTGTTGTGCCATGTCCTGGCTTGGCGCTCAGGAAACAAAAGGGGAATTTTTCCTCAGACAGGAAAAAATGACCATGCACGAACAGACGGTCCGCAATTACATTAGCGGACAGATCGACCAACCATTGCCTCCCGGCAAAATGGAAGAATTCAACAACTTTATCCAGAGTTATGAAGAGCCACTGACTCCTGCCCAGGAACAACATCTGTTGCAACAGTTCAAGCAACAGTACTGGCGAGGCGTGTACTTTAACCAGCACCCGGAATCCAAAGTTCTTTACCAGCCTATGATTGTGGCCGGAACTTGCGCTAATGGTGATTTTGAAGCCGGTAATTTCAGTAATTACACCGGCCAGACCGCTTATGGAGCTAATGGCTATTCATCCGGTGATTGCAATATTCTCACCCCGGCCGTTCCTGATCCCATCATTTTCTCCAATAACAGCATGTCTTTTGCCGGAGATTTTGACATAGTGGACAATACACTGATGGACAATTACGCGCCTATTAACAGGGTGAATAGCGGCACCTATGCCGCACGGATCAATTCCGACATGAACGACACCAACTTTACCTACCCTAACTACAGCGTTAGTAAGCTTATCAAACGGGTGGTACTTTCCGCTCCGGACGAAGAGATCTTTTTCCACTACGCTCCTGTTCTGTGGGATCCGGGCACCAGCCACGATGGCCGGAAACCTACTTTCCTGGCCCGCGTACTGGACGAAAATGGTGTGGAGTGCGACCGTATCTGCCACAGTGCCTATACTTCGGACCCCTTCCTGTTGCAATCCCCTAGTCATAGCAACGTACGCTACCGCGACTGGAGCTGCGCTTCGCTGGACGCCTGTGGGTCGCCCGGTGATACGGTTACCCTGGAATTTGTAGCTACAGACTGCGGAGCCGGTGGACACTGGGGCTATGCCTATGTGGATGATATTTGCGACACTTGTTCAGCGGACACCACTGACCCCTGTAATTTTGAAGGCTCCATTGAGTTGAACCCCACCGATACCTGTAGCGGAAATACCATGCAGGTAACCGGATCTGTTGAGTTTGCCATTTCAAAATGTGATACAGCTCTTATTGACAGCATCAGGCTCAGAATACTGCAAACGGGTGTGGATGTAACCGTGGGCACTATCCCCGTGGTATGGTCTGGTAACAACTTCTCCTTTACCGTTACTCCGGCCAATCTTCCCGGAGGCGTAAGTACGGGTGATGGATTTGACTTTTTTGTAGAAGTGTTCTTCTCCTTTGGGGGTGGACTTATCCACATTGAAAGTGACTACCACACTAACCCAGGCCAGAATAATGACTACATTTACAATTCAGCTTGCTGCCCCGAATTTGACATCCTCACCTGCTGTGATCTCACCGGAAATTCCAAGCTCTTTGTGAGCAAGAGAATCGAGGATGAATTGCAAAAATACCGCAGCACTATGGCGGCTAAATATCCCAACCGCAGCACCAATGGTGATCCTTGCTGCAACTACTGCGAATACCCGGATGAGCAATTCCCCATCTTTATTTATGATGAAAATGGAATGCTCATTGACAACACGCTGTACACTATCACCTGGAGTCATGATCCGGGCAACAACAATGCTATATCCTACGTATACCCGGATTCAGCCGTGATAGTGACCGTGGCCGGCCCCGACACCTGCCTGTGGACAGAGACTTTCCTTTTTGAATGCTGTGATGATCCGGGACTGAACGGAGTTTGCTGTGATACGGTGACCTTTAACCTGGATGTGGATTCTCTCTGCACCTTTGATCCTTGTGAACACCCCAATACCCAGTTCCCAATTATTGTATTGCGGGACGGTGTTCAGATAGGCACACCTGATTATTCATTTGCCTGGAGCAACGGAACCAACGGCAGCGCCACTTCTGTATCCTTGAATGATCTGCCCATTACCGTTGTGGTAACCGATAATAAAACCGGTTGCAGCGACAGTATCACCTATAGCATCAACTGCGGACCGTGTGTTATTAAAGCGCCCGAAAACCTGAAATGTTTTTATCAACGTGGTCAGAACCTAAGTTGGTCATCTGTACCTAATGCAGTAAGCTACCAGATCAGTTTCAGTTATAACGATCCGAAATGCTGCGGAAATGGTCAAATTGGCTTCAGCACCCTGCCTGAAACAGTCAATGATACCACCTACTATGTGAGTGGTACCAACCAATGCTTCTCATGGTGGGTAAGAGCTGTATGTGCGGATGGTACCGTTTCTGCCTGGAGCAAAGCCTGCTCTTGCGCACCACGGTGCATCATCAGCACCCCTACCAACCTCTCCTGCAGAGTGGTAAAAGGTGGGCAACAACTCACATGGGATGCGGTGTTTAACGCCAGCAGTTATGACATCTACATTGAAAATAATGATCCTGACTGCTGTGGTAATTCTCAGCGGCCAAGTGTAACTACCTTATCTGTACTGAGTAATTCATACACCGTTTCTTCTACTTCTGCTTGCTTCTCCTGGAAAGTAAGAGCAAGATGCAGTGATGGTACCTTATCTGCCTGGAGCAGCAAGAAATGCTCTTGCGGATTGGTTATACAACCAGGCGGTCCGATAATCACTCCAGCCACTAAGATTTCCGTTAACGGAGGATCTTTGAATGTGGAGGACTTTACGGTAACTACCGTACCTAATCCTGCGGATGAGTTTGTGGATGTTACCGTTAATTATGAAATGGATGCAGCACTGCAGGCCCAAGGTCGGATAGTGATATCTGACATGGCCAGCCATGAGGTTTACAACTCGGCTATTTCGCTCAATACGAATAACCGGATTGACCTTAAAGAACTGACCTCCGGAATTTACGTATACCGTATTTTCTACGGGGATCAGCTTATTCATACTGAGAAACTGGTGATCAAATAAAATCACCCGTTCTGATACCAAGAAGGCCGCTCTTTCGAGCGGCCTTTTTTATTTGTAATCGGCTGATAATGTTATAACAAACTATAAACCTTACACTTAAAGATCTGTTAAGAGAATATGACGCTAAAAAATGTGATCATAGCTTCTTGCATTCTCATAAGCCTGTATGTGCTCATCATTTTTCTGAGCCTCACCACTCTTGCATTATGGATGGTCAGTATATCGCCTTTGATCGTAGCAGGCTTAGTGTACCGAGTATTGAAAGACCCTAATCCTTCTCCAAATACTTTTGAAGATCGCTTTTACGAGGATTACGACTATCCCAGGAATCGTTAAAAGGTTTGCAAAAGAAAAGGGGCTGATCATTCAGCCCCCTTATTCAATTACCTGATAACAATTTGCCGCACTTCACCTTGAAGGCGTATGAGGTAAACCCCCATCGCCAGGTTCTTTATATCCACGCGATTAAGCCCTTCTTTTACCGCACCTTCCTTTACCAGGCGACCTTGAAGATCCCTAATGGTAAACATTCCGCTTTCATCCGTAAAAATGTTGATCTCCTCATCAGCCGGGTTGGGGAATATTGCTATGGAAATGCGATCTCCCTGTTTTTCCGCTCCGGGTCCGGATTGATTAATAAGGGAACCGGAAGCCAGTTGCACATCAATCCAGTTAACATTGAAACCACCTGTTTCAGCTTCCACCCGAAGGGTTTGTGCACCCGCGGGAAGACTAACCGTAGTGGATACAGTAGTCCACACCTGCCAGCCTCCGGTAGAAGGAACAGTAACCGTTCCCAATGAGGTATTATCCGTAAATATCTCAATCTCTCCACCTGCATAAAGTGCAGCTACGCGCAGGTCGATATCATAGGTGGTGGAACCCGGAGAATTTACTTCGTATTCCATCCAGTCACCGGTATCGATCCATCCTACATTATCGCCACCTCCTGCATCGGCAGTAGCTTCCAACTGTACCCCACTCATAGCCGTATAATCTTCGGCCTCTATAAAAGCGGGAAGAATAACACCTGCTGAAGTGGTGGCAGAGCCACATATCTCAAACTCGTAAATGGAATAACCCCACACCCCGTTTCGCACGGTTCCGTACATCTGCAGGTAGCGATAATTCCCACTTAAGCCACTAATGGTATCCACTCTCTCCCCGGCAGCCATTCCGGTTTGTACAGCCAGAGTGTCCCAGTTGATACTATCATTGGACGCCAGCAGGTAATACTCCTGGGCATTGGCCGTTTCCCAACTCAGGGTAACCTCACTGATGGCCGAGCCAATACCAAGATCAACGGTAATAGCCTGTGGATCAGAAAAAGCACTTTCCCAGCGGGAACCGGGATTGCCATCTATAGCAGCATCGGGGTTACCGCTGGTGGCAGAGGCTGCCGCTGAAAGCAGGCCGTAACATCCGGCAGGCTGTTGGCCGGTAGCCGGCAGTTGTGGATACGTAACCAAGGTTTTAGCCGGTACCGAAAAGGAAGCGATCACCGTTCCGCTGGCATTGTACACATTACAGGTTTGTGTGGTGGAAGCCGGATTATAAGCTACCGCGTAACTGAAATTGCCGTTTTCTTCAAACACGCTGCTGGAAGGAAAATTAGTGTGATAGTCAAAAGAAAAATCGCCCAGGTTCTGATTGGCGTGCGTATAGTAATACGTCATACCTGCCACTTCATAATCCATGATATAGTCAGCGGATGAAGAACCCAGCGCCAGGTTATCAGCCATAAATTCTGAAACATATTCCGGGTCAAAGAGCTGACGGAAACCCAGGGCTACGTGGGCCCAATCATCACCAAAGTCAGTTTCACCCGTATGACCGTCAATATTGGCAGCCTCCACCATCATATCATTATACTCACGGGCCGCCCAGGTAGGATCTTCCGCCAAATATTTAAAACCGGGATTTACCGGCAGGTACTGAATACCGTGAATATGCACCGGGCTGGCACTGAAATAGGTACCGTAGGCAAAACCCTGGTTGGAAAGTATGCCTACTACATTGTGCGCATAATTGGCGGGTAGGTTCCTTTCTTTCCAGTCAAACCAATACTCGAGGGTTGCATAGGCTTCACTGATATAACCAAAAGCCCCGAGATCCAGGATATCATCATCACCCAGCACATCACCCAGAAGGAAAAGACCGATCCATGATTGCATGGCCTCCGAAGTAGACTCCTGGTTATTACCGGTTGAAGAGCTGGTACCTCCGGCATAACTATGACCGATCCAGGGATCAAAGGTCCGCATATAAGGCAGAAAAGTGTCGGACCGATCCCAGTTGGCATATTGTTGAGCAATGAGTTTTATCATGTCTCCGTAATCATCCAGGAAGGATTGATCCACCATTCCATAAAGAGCGGAGGCTAACACCAGGTAGCCGTAATGAAAGTGGTTATCCGTAAACTGGGAGGAACCGTAGGATTCATTAAAGCCTACAATAGCTCCCCAGCGGTCATAGCGTGCATAGAACTTCTCGGTTTCACCGGGTGTATAGGTGAGCCAGTTTACCAGTGCTTCACGGGTTTTGCTTTTTAGCGATTCATAGGCCTGATGATTCATTTCTTTCGCCATCAGCGTGTATTTGGCAAAGTTCACCAGGTCTTTTCCTCCCCAATACGTATCGCCTCCGTATCCCTGTTTCTTGGAAAAACGGGTCAACAAGTCAAACATGACCTCGGCATCATAGGGGTCCGCATCTCCGCTGTTCAGGTAGGGTGCATTGTAATTGGGTAGTATTCCGCCAAAATCATAGGTAAAGGAAAAACTGTTGCCAATGGCGGTTTTCATAGTTCCCCGCGAGGTCACGTAATTATTGGCCGTGAAGGATATGCTGTTGTCTGCAATTTCATACTGGTGGGGAATAAAACCCTGAATGGTATTTCCGGCTGCACCTCCCTGCAAATTGACGGTAGTAATATTCCAGTCCACATCCACTTCTCCGGCTATTACGTCATAATCGTACTGCACTTCCGTGTCCACCACTTTATTGTAAGCATACGCTCCGTAGGTAGTAAGGTCTGCCGGGGAAGGAAGAGCTGAAACCACAAAATAGGCATTCCCTGAACCGGTGTTCAGCACCAGGCTCTCCTGTTGCGAACCGTCTGACGCCCAGCGTGTACCATGGTTATTATCGGTTACCAGGTTACCGGTATAGAACGCTTCATAAGAGGAAACCTCCACCGGCTGACCTGATGAAAGCAGCGTAGCTCCGTTATAGATCTCCACTTCCCAGAGTGAATAGGCGTAAATGGTTCCTCTTTCCGAAAGGACGATTTTCACATATCTTCCTGAAGCGGCTACACTAAGGGAATCATAGCCGCCATCTCCGTTGGTTTCGGAGTACACGGTGGTCCAGTTCGTATTGTCATTGGAAACCTGCAACGAATAGCCGGATGCAAATGCCGTTTCCCAGTGAAGGTCTACATCCGTAATGGTTTGGGCACTTCCCAAATCAATGGTTACGTACTGTTGCCCTTGTATTTCTGCGCTGCTGGTTCCATCCAGGTGAATACCAAAGTAACGCCCATCGGTCTGCACCACAAAAGAACTGGTGGTGGGAAATTGCACGGCAGCACCGCCAGCCGTTAAATAGGAAGCTCCCTGGTCAAACGAAAGCTCGGGGTCTATGCCCTGCGTTTCAAACCAGGCAAAAGGCACTCCGTGGGCAAAGGTCACATCCATATTGGTGTTGTTGCTGGCCTGCGGCATAGACATTTTCACCCCCCAGTCTGACCAATCGCTGGCAATTGCCTTATCCGGGGCATAATTAGCGGCACTTATCGTCATGCTTCCCCCATACTCCATATTACTACCGTCCGGTACAAAACTGTTGGGATAAAACAACTGCACGCCATAGTCTTCCGGGTTGATCACCAGTGGATAGGCCCACATCAGCCCGCCATACTGCTGGATAATAAGATCGGTCCACCAGTCATTGGTAGGAATTGGACGCGTTTCATTATCTGAAACATAGATGGGCTGATCAAATACAAAAGGGTATAGATCGCCCTGCCCGTCACCGTTCCAGTCATCCTGGTTTTCAGAGGCCGGAGGAAAGGAAGCATAGCTTCCGGACCCCACTGAAACAGGCGTTTGAGCGTGTATGCTTACCACGCCCAGGATCATTAAAATGACCCCATTTACTAACTTGTTCATGATACTTTGTTTTAGAGTAGAATTAATTGAATGCCCAAGTTGTAATGTTGGGTTCAATTCCGGGAAGGATATTTCTTTCAATAAAACCGGGGTTATTTTACGAAATCATCAAAAAAGAGGCGCAAATGATAACGATGATTCAGAAAAAATCAGGATGCAGAAATTTGAAAATAAATACTTTAAGCATAAGGTGAATGGCTAAAGATTATACCATTACCGCAAAAAATAAAATTTCCTCAGATCAGGATTACTGATAATCAGTGAACTACCCTATCACCTCTTTATGGTGCTTCATTCCTCACCGGTAAAGTTCCTCCATGAAATAACGAAAATGTGGGCCCGGGCCGGAGTGGTTTCCCCGACCTTGATGAAATTCACTGTAGTCATTGGCCTTTTGACGAACCAGGGTTGCTAGTTCTCAACCTTAAAGAAACAAAAAGGGCCGCTTATAGCGGCCTTTTTGGTATTTGAAAATTGTATTACAGCATCATACCACCGGACACTTCAATACGCTGTCCGTTGATCCAGCCGGCATCCTCACTGCAAAGGAAAGCAACTACTCCGCCAATGTCTTCGGCTTCGCCTACCCGACCCAGGGCCGTGGCACCGGAGATGATCTTTTGCTTATCCTCTTCTTTATTGCTTCCACCACCAAAGTCTGTGGCAATAGCTCCGGGAGCCACTATGTTAGCGGTAATTTTACGCTCTCCAAGCTCTTTGGCTATGTAGCGGGTGAGCACTTCCACTGCTCCTTTCATGCTGGCGTAGGCCGATGATCCCGGGAAGGAAAAACGTGCCAGTCCGGAAGAGATATTGATAATACGTCCACCATTATTCAAACAGGGTAAAGCCTTTTGAGTGAAGAAAAACACACCCTTATAATGAATAGCAAACATTTCATCCAGTTGCTCTTCGGTGGTTTCAGAAAAGGGTGCATAAAGCCCTGTGCCGGCATTATTGATCAAAAAATCGATCTTCTCGCTGCCACGCTCAGCTTTGAGCTTTTCCGTTACCGATCCGAAAAAGCTACTGAAGCTCTTAATGTCGCGGGTATCCAGTTGAAGTGCGTAACCCTTCTGGCCTCTTTGCTCGATTTCGGCCACTACCTCATCGGCTGCAGTACGGTTACTGTGGTAGGTGAAAATCACGTCTTTTCCGTTTTGAGCCAGGCTCAGGGCCATATCGCGACCAAGACCACGGCTTCCACCGGTGATCAGGGCTATTTTTGAAGTTGCCATACATGTTGATTTTGAATTACTAATTACAGGCACAAAGGTCCATAGCAATCAAGGGAACCGTTTACCTGTATCAATCCAACATTTGCAAAATTCAAACAACCGGTTTAGGAACGGAACTTAAGCGGGGTAATATCGGTACGCTTCTTAAAGAAATTGGAGAAATGGGCCACTTCTTCAAAACCAAGGCTATCGGATATCTCGGATACCGTCCAGGTGGTTTGCTTGAGCAGGATCTTGGCCTCCTGTAAAATACGGCTACTGATCAGCTCCGTAGTAGTTTTTCCGGTGCCCTCCTTTAATACTTTATTGAGGTGATTCACGTGTACGGAAAGCCGCTCGGCATATTCCTTTGCCGAACGCAGTTTCAATCTCTGCCCGGCTGACTCAATGGGAAACTGGCGCTCCAGCAATTCAATGAAAAAAGAAACTATACGGGCTCCCGCGTTCTGTTCAGATCTTAAGGTAGAAGCGGGTTGTAATTTCTGCCCCTGATGGACAAGCTCCAGCACATAGGTGCGCAGCAGATCGTATTTAAATTCGTAATCCGAAGCAATTTCACGCTCCATCTTCCGGTAGATCAGGGACAGTTCCTCGGCTTGTTCATCGGAGATCTCAAATATGGGATATCCGCCCGCCTGGAAGATGGGTAGATCATCCAGCACTACTCCGCTTTTATTCTTCAACATAAATTCCGGTGAGAACACACAAAAGGAACCCGATTGATTCTCGTCCTGCGGTATCCAATGATAGGGCACCCGGGGTGTACCAAAAAGCAGCGCGTTCTTTTCCACCTGAACCACCTTATCCGCATATTCCGCCCGGTTTCGCCCCCGGATAAGACTGATCTTGTAATAGGCCCTGCGGTTGTAGGGCATCTGGTTATTACGCCTTACTTTTTGAATGGTATCGGCCAGGTCAAAAACATTGAAATGCCCTACGTCCCTGGTAATACCGGGAGGCAGCAACTCTTCTACCGATTTGCCGGAAAACTTTTCGGCATCCTTATAGAATTCTTCCAATGAAGTTATGTGGGACAGGCTCATCCTTCGAATTCTTATTTGCAAAATTCAAAGGTATAACTTTTAAGGCAAGGTATTCTTTGGTTGAAACAGACTACTTTTACAAATAAGTATTATAGGCGATCTTATTAAAGTAACAGTATTCAAACACCTCAAGTTTACTATATTCCGTTGTACTTATCAGTATCCAGCCATAACGAAACTCCTGGCCTTTCCTAATTCTGAATACCAGGTATTTGTCATTTAAACCATGCCAAAAGCCTCTCCCTACATATTCATAAGTAGTACTAAGGGTGCCACCTGATCTTGCTGAAACCAAACCGCTAAAATCTGATGTTTTAACCCAGTAGAGATCAGCATTTCCCAGATCAATTTCATCCCCCTTATTAAAGGGAACTACATAGAATTGATCCTTTATGGATTCTATTTCGTCATTATTTGAAAAACTATCAAACCCCGAAAAACTATTGTAATAAACCCTATTATAACCAGGAGGGATCAGCGGGTTTTGAGTGTTGGTACTATAGAAAAAAGTGTCAGTATAAAGAGCCGAAAGAAATTCTACAGAATCATTCCAGGCAAAACAAAAAGAATTTTTGAATCCACCTTCATTTTTAACAAAGTCGCCAACCCCCAATTCTATGTCATCCTTCCCATCGGAAGTAAGATCAATTTCCCAAGTCTTGAGTCCCTCGCCCGGACCAGGATTAATCACCAAAGGCGGATTTAGCTGTTGTACCTCCGCCCCAAGGTTATTTGATTTCCCAAGAGTCATTTTCTGTGGGGCTTCATACGTATCGGTAGTACCATTCATTTGCTCCTTCTTACAAGAAACATTAAGAATTAAAATACTGCTTGCCAATAGAAGGTTTCTCTTAAACTTCATCGTATACAATTGAGATGTAAAAGCCTGGAGTTAAATAAATTTGGTTACCGGAATTTTTTCAAAGTAGCAATATTCCAGGATTTCCAGGTATCCAAAGTTGCTCTTTCCTATCTTAAACCACCCGTACCTGGATTTCTTACCATTTTTTATTCTATAAAGGAAGTATTTCTCCTCAAGCTCGTTCCACTCTCCTCTCTGAATAATCCTATACATAGGGCCATTGATATCACTTCTTGAAACCATTGAAATGGAGAAGGAGGTACTCTCTCTCCACTGTAGATTGTTATTATCTACAAGGCTTAATTCAGTGGATCTGTCAAATGGAGCAGGCCATGTAGCATTATTTACAGAAGCTACTTCATCGTTACCGGATAAACTATTAAAACCGGAAAGACGGTTGTAATAAACACTTTCAAATTGAGGCGGAATATCAGGATTCTGATAATCGTAACTTATAAAGTTTGTATCTGCCTGAACGGCCAGTAGTATTTGTAAAGAGTCATTTAATGCATAAACTGCGGAAAGCCTAATGTGAGTGGATGGATCTAACTTATCAGATACACTGAACGCTATATCATCCACCTCATCCGAGGTAAGGTCTATATCAAATGTCATTAATCCATCTGCAGAGTCAGGCTCTAGTATTAGAGGTAAATCGAATTTGTAAACTAAAGCGTCCAGATTCCCCGTTTCACCAAAGATTATTTTTTCCGGAGCTTTATAGGTATCTGCTACCTGCTCTATATCTTCCTTATTACAAGATGGGAATAGTAAAAAACTGCTTGACAGCAGAACAATAAATCTGTGATGTAACTTCATTTGATCAGGTTAAGACTTTGCAAATATAATTTATGCAAATTTAGCTCAACCTTTCTCAAACCGCCTTACTAAATATTCTTTCCTGCACATCCCGATCCATCCGTTTATCCAGCACCCGGCAGATGTTGCGGATAAAACTCTTACCCCTTGCCGTTACTTTCACCTGGTAGGGGAAGATCTTGATCAGACCGTCCTGTTCCAGTTTGGAGAAAGCCTGTTGCAGGGAGAAAGTGAAATCAGCCCTGCGGTCCAGCCAATGGGCTTGGTAATGGCAGATCAGGTCCAGGATCTGCCTGCGAATGGTTTGATCCTCTTCGGTGAGGAAATGAGTTTTGATGATGGGTGGGAGGTCCTCTTCCCGGATCCTGCGCAGGTATTCCTTCAGCGTTTTTTCATTCTGGGCGTAAGCCGTCCAGCTGTCACTGATGGAGCTGGCACCTAATGCAATGCATAACTCGGTATGAAAAGGAGTGTAGCCCATAAAATTACGATGAAGCTTTTGCTGTTTGGCAGCCCTATACAATTCATCGCCAGGCAGCGCAAAGTGATCCATCCCGATCTCCTTATAACCCAGTTTTTCCAGTCCGGATTTGCCTAATTGATACAGGTTCAGCTTATCCATACCCGTGGGCAGGTCCTTTTCGGAATAGGCGCGTTGCGCCTTCTTCACTTCCGGAATATGCGCATAGCTGTAAAAAGCAATACGATCCGGTTTCAGTTGGGCGATCTGCTCCAGGTTACGCTCAATATGAGCCGGAGTTTGCAATGGTAATCCATAGATCAAATCGTAATTGATGGATTCATAACCCAAAGTCCTGGCCTCTTCCGTTACTTTTCGCACTTCTTCCACCGTTTGGAAACGGTTGATCACCCGCATCACCTCGGCATCAAAATCCTGTACTCCAATGCTGATGCGGTTAAAACCAAGTTGCCGCAACGTCTTTAAATGCTCGGTAGTGGTACTGGCAGGATGTGCCTCAAAACTCAGACTGCGTACGGGAGCCAATTCCGCATCTTTTAAAAGCCCGCGGACCAGCAACTCCAGATTTTCAGGAGCAAAAAAGGTGGGTGTGCCTCCCCCCAGGTGTATTTCGCGGATCACCGGTTTTTCCGGCAGCCGATCGGTGTACATCTTCCATTCCTTCAACACCGCATTTACGTAGGGTATCTCCACCAGGTGGTTTTTGGTAATGTGCTTATTGCAACCGCAATAGGTACACAAAGCCTCACAATACGGCAGGTGTATATACAGGCTGATCTCTTTATTCCGCTTAAAGCTCATTTGTACATGCTGCATCCAGCGCCCGGCTGATGTTTCAGAAGTATCCCAAAGCGGCACGGTGGGATAGCTGGTATAACGGGGAACGGGCACATCGTATTTACGGAGGAGATCGAGATTCATAAGCTTTAATTTGATCTCAAAAGTATTGGTCTCTACCCGGCCAAAAAATGATATTTGTTAGCTTCCCTTCTCAACTTCCTACTCACCACTGATGATGGGTGCAAAGAAAAAGGCTGCCCTGATAGGGCAGCCTTTTTCTTTGTTTAGATTTTATTCGTTTGAAGCTTTGATGTTAATTCTGGCCTTTAAAGCCAATATCATCACACTCCTTCTCTGTGAGTTCCAACTCGTAAATTTTACCGTCTTCCATGGTCAGGGAAGTTTGGTATAGTTCCATAGTGGACCAGTTCAATTTGAAATCATAGGTTTTTCCGTCTTCCAAACCATTTAGGGTATGCAGACGGTTGACAGCATTTTCAAAAGTAAAGGTGTAAATATCCTTGTACTCTTCACTGCTGCCAGCCGGGCGATAAGACACCTTAGAACCAAAGGGCGGTGTGTAGGTAGCTTCTTCACCCTTACAACGTAAGGTATAGCCTATATGAACGGGATTAGGCTTAGGATCATAAGTAACCGTATTACCGCTTACGGACACCAAAAAGCTGGCGGGTGCGGAGGGCTCCTGTGCACCACCACCAAGTATAAAATCCCCAATTTGGTCGGTTACTTTTAAACCCGGCTCATACGAAAAATTCAAGGTAACACTACCATCGTCTAAATAATCTTTATCGCTTAAGTCAAGAATTTTGCCCGAGAAGTTTTCCATCATGATCAAAAATTTCAGGTTTACGCCTCCCAGGAGTTCATTAATCCACCATGATTGCTCAACCAGAGGTACATCTCCTACATTATCAACTACTAAAACTTGATCATTATTAATAGTAACGGGAGTGGTGGCATAATTACTCAAGTGGGTGATATTGGGCTTCACGAAGGCTTTGCCGTTTTCTACCACTACGGTAGCCTTCCCTTCGGCTTGCCATAATGGATCGCCCGTGCTGAAGCTGATCAAATTTACCTCATCACCGGCTGCGTAGGCTTGTTGGGTAAGTGGATTCTCCAGGCCGGGTGCCAAAGGCATGCTCAGGTTTATTCCGCTGCCGCTGAATCCCTTTACTTCGGTTCCGTCAATATCCATGTTTATTTCAAAGCTTCCTGCGGGTGGTATAAAGGAAAGTACAATCTCGCCATTTACCTTCTCGGCATTTATTCCATTATTGGGCATGGCCAGGTTAACCGCTGGCCTGGATTGATCGTAACTAATTACTTCCACATTAAGGTTGGAGCCAGATATTACGTTACCCGATGCATCGGTAAATTTAACCCCGGTGGGGATATCAATGATCAGTGCTTCAGCAGATCCAGCCGGATTGGTACTGAATTGCAAAGGCTGGTCTAATTGACCATTTGCATTTAAGCTGGCACTGGTGCCGGAGCTCACCAGACCTTGCGGTAAATTAGTACGGTTGATCAGGAAAGCGTCCAAACTGGAGTAGGTTTGACCATTCTCTACCAGGAAATTCAATTCTTTATCCATATACTCACCGGAGCTTATCTTTACCGTAAACTCTAATGGATCACCGTCTATTGGCTCGTTGGCAGCATTGGTAATCAAAAGCAGGCGACCAAATTTAGCTTCGTAGTTTTTAGTGCCATCCACATTGTAGATTTTATTGGCATCCGGACCGGTTATTTCAATTTGTACTTCACCGGTATAGGGTGCATCCGGATTGGCGAAATCGTGCATTTCAACTTCCATCACGTAATTGTACATGCGCGGGGAAATATGCAGACTAATATCTTTGATTGGGTCTTCGCAAGCAGAGAAAAGCAAGGTCAGGCTTAAAAAGAGGGCAAAAGATCTGATAAGGTTCATTCTGATTAAAGCTTTAATGGAATATAAATACATCTTGAAAATCCAAACAGAAGCACAAAACTGTTTCTATCGGTTGGCTAATGTATGGGAAATTAAACTCCTAACGGTTAAGACATATAGGCCGGTTTGTTTTGCTGCTCTCCCACTCCGCAGAACGAAAAGTTCATGAAAGGGCTAAAAGAGGAAGACTGCCGGATTTTTTCGCCTCTTCATTAATTCTGATTCAGGATCTTCAAATAGTCGTTCCACGGCCCTACCTCATCCCGCAGAGGATAACTTACACAACGGGCAATCTGGTAAATATGGGTTTGATCATGCACTACATAGGCTGCTAAAAGCTGGCGCAAAGTCACCCGCCCAAAAGCGGGATGAATACCCTCCTGCTCCAGGTCACGTTCCGTGAGGTTGAGCTTACGAATCTCCCGCACATTGCGAAAGCGCAGGCTGCTGAACATATTGAGGAGCTCCACCAGGCTGAAGCCCTTAAAGCGTTGAAACTGCGCCATGCGGTCAAAAGGTTCAAAGTTTTTATCTTCTCCGGATCCCATAATGATCTGTATGCGTGGCAACCAGTCCGTTTCTTCATTATGGATCAGGTGCCCTACAATATCAATGGGCCTCCAGGTATCACCTCCTTCATTTTGCCGTATCACATCATCCGGCATCTCGATGAGCCAGGTGTTAAGCATGGAAGGAGTGATCTCCAAAATGTCACAGTAATGTTTTACTAATGGTAAGCTCATGGGTGAGTTTAGTTTTCGTGAAAGCTGTAGCAGCTAAAATAAATTGAGGCACAGGTTTAATCAAGCTTGAACCATGACAATGGTACAGCCCTTCCAATTTCAAGTAACCCTTGCAAATTATTCATTTCATTTTTCTTACCGCGCAGGATCTAAAAAGGCAGGAACTAAAAAATAACTACCCCGTATCTCCTGCCTGTTTATACTGGCCTGAACAAGTTTTGCGTACGCAGACTAACCATCATTTTACCCATGGCAGGATGGAGTTTGAAAGGCTCCATGTATTTAATAAGGTAACCACAGAAATCCTGCTCAATCGTACCAAAGGGTGATTCACTCAATTAATTAAAAAATCCAGCTGTATTCCATACACTCCTAAACAGGCTGATCTATATTTAAAGCTTTAACGGAATACTATGCATACCAATCATTGGGACGAGGTGTGGAACCTGACCGATCACATGACGAAGCCTCATCGGCAAAAAGCCATGATCCCTAAAGAAGACCTACCTTTTTTGACCGAATGTTACCGCAAGGTATTTCAGGGCTTTGCTAAGTTGGGACAAGGTCATTTGGGGCTAAAAGTATTTATTGATCAGCAACGCGATTATGAAGCTACACAAGCTCTGGTGGACAACCCTCCCTTTGACCATGAAAGCCTGGAAGAATGGGGAAATCGCATTTTTAAAGGAAAAAAATTCGGCATCATCCTGAATGATATACAAGCTTATAGTCCTGAACTGATGACCTATATGGCCGGATTCCTTCGTCCTCTCCTGCAAACAGCAGGAATACCAGGCGGAGGGCTGGGACTACTCTTTTTTGTAGGCAATTATGGCTTTACACCTTTTGGTGTACACAAGGAGAACGTGGGAGAAGAAGGTTTTTTGTTCCACATCGGCCCGGGTTCCAAAACCTTTTACACCTGGAAAACGGAAGACTATGACCGGGTGTCCAGGGGCAGCATTACGCACCCTCCGCAACCGTTAATGGATAGCGCAATTCCCCATGAATTACAGCCGGGTGATATGATGTGTATTCCTTCCAGTGTTTACCACATCGGCCATACCGGAAACTTTTCCATTAGTATGGTGCTGGACTTCCTGAACTCCCCTACCCGGCAAATGAAACAAAAGATGGCCTCCACCATACAGGAACTTATGGAAGAAGACACCAGCTTTAACCCTATGCAGCCTTTGCCCTTCCAAAAGATTACGGAGGCCGAGGAAGAACTTCTTAAGTACGTAAACCTGGATGAACCTTTGCGCAGGGCCGCCCGTGAGCACCTTATGAAACTGGAAAGCAATGGTGGCTTTTACACCCCCTCCCGCACCGACCATCCCATAGCTGAGGTGCATGCTGCTTCATGGAAACTACCCCCCACTTTTCCTATACCATTCTATACCTACAAAGAGACACTGATAGCATTTGTACGCGGGCACCGTATCAAGTGGACCAATCACCCCAAGCTGGTTGAAATATTGGAAAACTGGAACCGGGGAAAATCGGTTATGCTTGATGATTTTCCCGATGAGCTGAATGGCTTTCAGTTGCTATGTTATTTACAGAGTATGGGTGGGCTTGAAAAAGCCATTGCCGGATGAAGCATTAATAATCAGGATCAATGGTGTACACTAGCTGTTTATCCTTGCTAAAACCATTTACCGTTTCTCTTTTAGTAGCGGTAATAAGTACGCTGCCGTTTATACCTTCATTAAAGGCGCTCATATAAAGATAGCTTTCCGGAAGGGTATAGTTCCACAATACAGCACTGGAACATCGCAGGTCTTCCCGGATCTTTAAAGTCCTGGGCTCGGTTCCACCCGCTTCATCTTTAGAAAGAGCACGATCATTGCTCATAATCACCCCGCAGACTGGGGTGGCAGCAGGTTGGTTATTTATAATTTCCCCATCCTCATTCAGGGTATATAGGGAGTCCGAACGCAGGTAAATTTCAGATCCCCGCGTATTGCCGTATAACGCCCGCTGGTAGTTCAATTGCACGCCATTCGTTCCCCTTAATGGAAGCTCACGACTGGAAAGAAGTTTCAAATTGCGGTCCAAACGCAACAGATGGTAGCTCTGCTTATTGGTGATTAACCGATCATGGCGGCACATAATTATAAATACGGTTCCTCTTAAAATAACCGGGTTCAATAAATTGACGATGGTATCTCCATTGCCGCTATTGGGCACCTGATAGGTTTTAACACCATTGGTTTCAGACCAGACCAGGAGTTGTTCCTGCCCGGAAGAGTTGGATTTGAAGGCAATGATATCCTCGCCAATGCTTACATCGTCATAATATGAACCCAGGTTATCCACAACCTCAAATTTGCTGTTGCAGATAGCACCATCTTCCGTAACAAAATTGTTTTTCAGCACGCCCAATATGGCCCCTCGCGAACTACGGGTATCTATAATCTCTTTTCCATTATTCCGCTTAACCATAACGGTGGTAAAACTCCTGAGAACCACGGTACCATCTTCCAGCTGGAATACCTGATCAGGCGGACCTATGGATTCATCCTGGATTTCCAAATAGGTGGAATCACTTACGTTCAGGTAAGTGTCTACTACTTCCACCTCGTCAATTTCGCAGGAAACGGTAAAGAAACCCAGGGTGATAATCGAAAGCATCCGTTTAATGATCCTGGTTTTCATATTAGAATACAATTGAAAAGGTTACGGCATGGGTGAAATAATCCTTCAGAAAGCCGAAATAGGATTGGTTATACTTATTCATGTAGGCTTCATCAATGAGCTCTGATGTGTTTTCATCATCAAAGGCAAACTCCGGGTAATAGAAGTACGTATACTTACAGCTAAACAGGGTTTTTCCGATATGGTAATTAAGCCCCAGGGAGCCAAAGACCGGCATATAATGCGTCAGGTCAAATTCAGCGGTTTGCGTACTTGATTCGCTGCTTAGCCCCACTTTCTCCTCATGAACCATATCGGCTGAAAAGTTACGCTGTTCCAGAAGTTTCACCCCCAGGTTCAGGCTTATTTGTCCACGATCGGCAAACACTGCCCGGCTTAGCCCTAAATTACCGGATCCTAAACTGTACTTCCAATAACTGAAATCCAGCACGTCAATTTCATACTGGCTGCCGTCACTGTTTTGGGTACCTCTGCGTATCTTACCCATACCGTAGGCAAATTCGCCAAAGTCGAAACCCATGTGAAAGGCGGTTTTGGTTTTCTGATAGGTTCTTAAACCAAAATTAGTCTGGTATTTAAGACCTACTATTCCAAACTCATTGATCCCAAAATGGTAATTGGTAGCGTAAAACTCACCCAGCCGCAATAGCTCAAACTGGTTTTTGCGGGTATTCAACCGGAAATAGGGTTTAAATATCTCCACTTTCTCAAATTGTCCAAGGTATTGATCAGGGTTAAGAACAATCCTTTCACCCGCTTTGGCAGGCATGGTTAAGCTTACGGGGTCCATATAGGCCTTGGTAAGCTCCACTTTCACTTCTCCGGGGTGAACATAATACCCTTCAAACTGCACATCCTTGTCCCGGGATGGGGATAATGAGCGGTACTTACCCTTAAATACACCAATGTCCTGATCCAGGTTATTGTAGGCCTGGCGCAATTCCTTCTGCCCGGCACCGATACCTTCCACCTGAGGGCTTACAGAACTGACGGAGATGTATTCCTTGCTTTGGTTGGTGACCATTAACGCATACCTGGTTTCCAGCATCTCCTTCTCAGCCTTTATTTCCACAGCCAGCCTATCCCGTTTGGCCATGTATTCCTTAATGGCCTTAGCGGCTTTCAGCGCCTCATCATAGCTGTAGTTGCTGCCACCTCCCTGGTGGTAGGCAGCTTCCGCACTTAATATAGCCCCGTGGTCCTGGTTGCGGATAGCCGTCTCTGTAAGCAAGTCTGACACATCATTGGTAAATCTTTCCCGCTCCGCTGGGGTACGGATATACCTATTCTGAGCCAGTAAATTATTGAGATCGTATAGTATCAAAGCGGTGGAGGGTCGATAATCCTCGACATAGGATTTCCATTCGGATACGGGGAAACGGGTAATTTTCCCGCTTATCTCCACGGCCTTCCACCCGCTTTCTTCCCTTTCGCCCAGTTCCTTTATATCATCAGCCAGGCTTTCCTTTTGCCCGTTGATGCTATTGAGGGCGTTTTCCACATTCTTCAGACCTTCGGTAGTCATGTGCTGCCGATGCCGCTTGGTCAGCTCGATCAGCCGGGACTGGTAATCATCCCAGTACGAAATATCGCTCCACACCCTTCCATAGGCATCATTCACCGCAATCTTTATCTTTTTGAGTTGCTTATAATATTCCTGCCGCTGCTTTTCCTGTTCCAGGTGGTTGAGATAGTTGCCTATAATGGTACCCACCGTTTCGCCAATACGCTCATACGTTTGCTGTTTGATCTGGCGTTGTTGTTCGTAATACTGGATGTCCATCTCGCGCTGGCGGTTATACTCCTCCACACTTTTCTGGGCCGCCTCATACTTTTGCCATGCCTCAGCATTGGCATACGAGGATTGGGAAACCCCTCCGGAATTGGTATAACCTCCTGAATTGCTACTCATTGAAGAACCTGAATTGGAAGTACCGGATGACGCTAGGCCGGGCGAACCAGTATTGTTTGTAGTGCCTGTACCCTGCGAGCCTGACGTTTGATATTCAGCAGCCGAGGTATTTTCAGGTTCTTTCACCTTATTACGGAAACCATTGGCCGTATAATAACCTGTTTCCTTTGCATTTTTCTCATCCCGGGCAACCAGGAACTGCTTTAATTCATACGGAACGTTAAAGGTAAGACCATCCACTTCCAGGAAATCTCCCTCTATAGCACCTCTCCCCCGCGCAATATTCATCGCCTCCTTACTGGTTTCCGTGCCAATGATATCCTTCATGTTGATGATGTTGTACTCATATCCCGGAAATTCACGTTTATTAAGGAACCCGAAAGTGGGGGAACCCAGTGGGTGTTTTGCATAACGGCTTGCACCAATGGTCCATGTAAACCGCGCGTTTTCTACGGTAAAACCACCGGGGATCTTTTCTCCTGCAAACTGTGAAAAGGCAATGAATTCACCATCCACCGTCAATCCCCGGGGCTCAGTATAAGTAAACCAGGTGGTAACGTTCTGCTCATCACTAAAGCCCCCCATAAGTCCGCCATCAGCATAGGCCTTCAACGGCTTGTGGTAGGCAGTGAGGTCATCAACCCTGAGCCCTACATACACGGTTTTACTGATACTTTCCGTGCCTGCCTTAAAATTATACTGCAGCGGCACTTCAACTTCCAGGGAATGGCCCAAAGGAATTACCCTATTGGACTGACTTCGCGCTGTGAGGGTAATCACCATTAGACACAGCATGCACTTAAGGGCTTTCATGGCTTAGGGTTTATAATTCAAATTACGGCACCACACCCTTTAAGGCCAATCCCCAGAAATGGGGGTTTTTCAAGATCAGATGAAGCCATTCCGGATAGCAAAAGCTACCAGTTGCACGGCATTGCGGCATTCAAAGCGGTTCATCAGATTTTTTTTATGGCTGATAACGGTCTCTTCCGATATATGGAGTTGTGCAGCCGTTTCGCGGGCTGTACAACCGTGGGCCAGCCATTGCAATACCTGCCTTTCCCTTGCACTTACCTTCTGGGGCCTGGCCTTAAAATCGATAGCATCACTCCATACATCCAGACCTAAAAAGGATGGTTCCCCATCCAGGCCGATAAAGGAAAGCTTGTGGTTGTTCATCGCGCTGATATGGGTTATATCCGCATGTACCCCTAAAACCTTGAGCAAGGCCCCATCAGTAGTGGTGGAAAGCGTGGTATTCTGCATCAGGAAAAGCCGGTAACTACCATCCGCCACCCGCTCCCGTATGCAATAATTGATCTTGTATTTGGTGATCTTTTCGGGCTCCACCTGGGTGCGGAGAAAATCGGCTACAATACCCTCGCACTTCACCATAAAAGGGATATCATCGGGATGAACCCTGTTTAACAACACCTCCAAAGGCTCATGGGTAATGGACTGACCTAAAATACGGGAAGTGTCCTTACTCTCATATTCGAAATGTAAGGTGGGCGAATCAAGGATGTAGTAATAATGAGGGCCCGGACAAAAAAAAGAAGCCACGAGTTCCTCAAAATTGATTTTTACCGGTGCCGCAGATTTCTCGGCCAGGTAATTTTCACGGGCGTTGTATACATCCTCCAGTAACAGCTTAAAAGGCACCGACATCCTTTATACCTTATTTATAGGGTTAACTAAAATAGTCTTTATTCCAAAAAGAGGAGCCCCGGTGGTGAACTTTGCAAAGAGGCCAGCTATTATAAGGTATTTTGAGATCGGTAACATTTGTAACTTTCTGTTTGGGTTGCTAACCCGATCTTTGTATCGTTGAATTAAAAATGCAGTTAACATGAAAGTAGAACAGATATATACCGGTTGCCTGGCCCACGGTGCTTATTATATAGAGTCCAAGGGTGAAGCAGCCATTATTGACCCCCTCCGCGAGGTGCAACCCTATATTGATATGGCGGAAGAACGCGGAGCGCGTATCAAATACATTTTCGAAACCCACTTTCACGCAGATTTTGTGAGCGGTCACATTGACCTGGCGGAAAAAACCGGGGCCACCATTGTGTATGGCCCCACTACTATGGAAACCGGTTTTGAAAAATATGTGGCGCAGGACGGTGAGATCTTTAAACTGGGGAATGCGGAGATAAAACTGTTGCACACCCCCGGTCACACCATGGAGAGCAGTTGCTACCTGCTGTATGACGAGGATGGAAAAGAACAATCCATCTTCACCGGTGACACCCTGTTTATTGGGGATGTAGGCCGCCCGGACCTGGCGCAGAAAGTGATCAAGGATCTTACCCAGGATAAACTGGCCGGTTACCTGTATGACTCCCTGCGCAACCAGATCCTGCCCCTGCCCGATCACATCGTGGTATACCCCGGCCACGGAGCCGGCTCCGCCTGTGGAAAGATGATGAGCAATGAGACCTCGGATACCCTGGGCCACCAGAAAAAGAACAATTATGCCCTGGACCCCAGCCTGAGCAAGGAAGAATTCAAAAAGGCCATCCTGAGCGGCCTTACCCCACCTCCTGGTTACTTCCCCCAGAATGTAATGATGAACATCAAGGGTTACGACAGTATTGATAAAGTGCTGAAAAGAGGAAACAACCCCCTTTCACCGCAGGAGTTTAACGCATTGGCCCAAAAAACGGATACCCTCATCCTGGATACCCGCAAGGCGCCCGTATTTTCGGCTGAGTTTATTCCCAACTCCATTAATATCGGTATTGACGGCAGCTTTGCCACCTGGGTAGGTACGCTGATACCTTCCGTACAACAGGAAATACTGGTAGTAGCGGATGAAGACCGCGTGGAAGAAGTTTTGACCCGCCTGGCCCGCGTGGGTTTTGACCAGGTACCCGGCTACCTTAAAGGAGGCCTGGACGCGTGGAAGAAAGCCGGTTTTGAAACCGATTCCATCCGGAATATCAGCCCTGCTGAACTGGCGGAAAAACAAGCGCATGAAGACCTGAACATCCTGGACGTCCGCAAGAAAAGCGAGTACGACAGTGAACACGTTGAGGGTGCGCTTAATGCCCCACTGGATTACATCAATGACAGCATGAAATTGCTGGACAAAAACCAGACGTACTATGTGCATTGCAAGAGCGGCTACCGTTCCATGGCTTTTGTGTCTACCCTCAGGGCACGTGGCTACGACAAGCTGATCAACGTAAGTGAAGGCTTTGTGGGCATGAAAAATACCGGTGATTTTGAGATAACGGATTACGTAGCCCCCACTACTATGTTATAAATCCAAAACCCCGTGATTTTGGATTTATAAAAAAGCCCCGCTGTGCAGCGGGGCTTTTTTAGTTAGCGGGTAGCCGCATCCGTGTTTTTCCAGGGTTGATAGGTACAACTGTTACGGAAACCGGTATATCCATCAGCAATGGCGGTTCCTTCCTTCCCGGCAGCCTCCGTGAAACAGGGCCGGCCAAAACTACCGCCAAACACCTTACCGGGTTCAGCCATCATTTCCCTTACGTTGTCCTGCAGCTGGGTAACCAAAGTGGCTTTACACGCTTCACAGAGCACGGGCCGGGGCAGGAATGAATTTTCGGGAGGACCATCCTCCCCGCATCCGGTTAAATGGTAATCACCACAGTTCTTTTCCACGCATTTATCGTAGTTCAGGGCGTTGAGGGAATCCGCAAAACGCACCGTTTTCCGGTAGGTTTCAGCATCCGGCAGGCTGTAGTGTGGGTAGAGCACCACTTCCGGATCAGGAGTAATATTGCGGTATTCCCCCTTAAAATAGCGGGCAATGGTAAACGCTGTTTCGGGCGACTCATCAGGGTAAGCCTCTATTTTACCCCCTTCAATAAGGTATACCTGCATCACCCGGTCGCTCCGCCATTGGGCATACGCCTGGGCCTGATCATAGGAAACGCCTACCACCGGGTAATTACCATAGGCCGGATGATGCAGGTATTTGGAAGCTATGGCCTCCAGGTGGCCTTCCAGCTCATCCCACACCGTAGTATCCGGGTAAATTTGGTGTACTTCTTTCGCATTTTCACCGTATACCTGCCTGGTCCAGTAGATAAATTCCCGGTAATTCTCATTGGTGATCTCGGTTTTATCTATAAAAAGGTTGGGCGCCAACTCCACCGTTCCCGGGGGGTTTTGTGATTTCGATATATCACAAACCGGAATCAGTGCGGTTTTACAGGCAGACAGGCCTAAAACAATCACTATAAGGAGGAAGTGTCCTTTTAAAATTAAACGGTTGGGATTCATAGGGTTAAAAATTAGATTGTACCAAATATAGGATAAGTCCATCTAATAAGTGGCGGGACAAAAAGCAGCAGACTGGTCTTTTTAAGACCTTACGCACCATCCTGTACCTCGCCAAGACAATATCCATTTTGTTTAGCCTATGCCGTTGCTTCTCAATTCCACAACATCTCATAAACCAATCATTGTCAACATATTGCTAATGAATTGATCCTGTTCCCGAAACATAGTGATCGTTACGGCCAAAAGTGCTGAAGATTCAGCAAAAACATCAGGACATTTGAACAAAAAGGTCCTGACCTTTAAAGGCAAACATCAGGATGTTTGAAATTATCCATAATGTTTAGCTTTTTCAATTCTAACGCTAAAGAAAAGCCTGCGTTAACTAAGAATTATACCCATCTAACTAAACGATTATCCTTTAAGAATAATCTTAGTTTTTACTTAGCCTTAATAAACCAATCCTATCCAATCCATTATGAAATTAAAATATACTCTATTAGTAAACCTATTCCTGATCGTTTTTCTGTACACATCCTGTGTTAAAGAAAGTAATACCCAGGTTTCGCTGATCCCCTATACAGATGTAAAAGACTTTTCGGATAAGATCTATACGGAATGGGCCCATACTGAAGACTCCAGGCGATCCGCCATATTCCGCGAAAAAATTGAAAAGCTGAATGCCATAGCCAGCGGCAGCAAATCCAAAACCGCTACCCAGGATGAACCGCTGGATCAGGCATTTTTATCCCTGGAAGGGATACTTTCCAATGTATTTGCCGTAGAATTAAACTATATCCCGGAATTGATCATTAGCACGGATAATATTACTATTCCCGTATACGAGCAAGGCGGGGAATTATTTGTAACTTCAACGGACTATTATAATGCCTATAGCGAATTATATACCTCTGTGAGCGATTATTACCAGTCCCATACGGATGAAGAATGTTTTTTGACCGACCTGATCATAGATGGAATCCATGCCGAAGAAGGTTATGTATCTATCAGGTTGGAAATACAATCTGTTCCCTCTGCAGGGTCACCTTTATCTCCCAGTGGCTTTCTCACCCCTACCGAGCCTTACAGAGGTGCTAAGGATCTGGGCAATTGCCAGGGCACCGCAGGGCAAGGCCTGGATGCAGCCGACTTTATTGGCTATTACGCCAATGCCACCGCGCCCTGGAAGATCCGTTGTACCAATCGTGCTTATTTTAATAATAGGTATAGTATATGGGGTGCCCCTCGTGACTCAAATGATTACTGGCATAGCGCCACCAATGATTGTATAGGCTATTATAATGAAGAGTGGGAGTATTGGTACAGCAAAATTGACCTTTTAATAGCTGATGAAAAAGCTTATGGGGTTGCGCAAGGCTATTTTCAACCTAATTATGAGTTCCTCGGAGGATCATATTTTGGCAGAGAGAAACCTTTGTCACAAATTACTGACCCAAATTTCAAATTTGTCCATGAAGGGGATTTTACCTTTGGGATTGCAACTTGTTATTAATTATGAGTTTCTATCGAGCATTTATTTATTATTTAGGGTTTGTTTTCTTTCTTTTATCTGTCCAAAGCAAGGCTCAACAAACTGATGTTGTCCTGCCAAGTGGTCAATTGGGTAGTAATCAAGATGGGAGTACACAGGGATACAGCCTTTTCGAAATGTCCGATTCCACAGTAGGGGTATTTTACCTGGCACAAAAAGCCGGGCAATGGGAAGAAGTCATTAAAATTTACGATAAATCCAATCTGGATCTGTTACAATCCTTTGTCACTAGCTCATCAAACCCGATGAGCTTTCCCAGGATCAGGACCTTCCTGGATGATAATGGGGATAGATGTTTTTACGTGAACCATTATGTAAATGATACCAACTATATTACCATCCGTACGTACCAGAACGGAACCCTAAACCCCAATTACAATAGTTTCAGCTTTGCCGGCTTTTTTGCTTCCGGCTTCAAATACCTGAACGGGGAATTGTTTTTCATCAGCCTGAAACAGGAACGTAGTGACACTTCCAATGAATGGCTGGATCACTGTCATATACAGGTGCGGGACTTTTCGGGCAATCTGAAGCGGGATAAATTGCATATAAATCAACATGGTAGTCCGCTCAGCGTTAATATCAACGTAGATCCAAAAGTGCATCCGCTTTCCGGCAACCTGGTGTTTGGTGATACCCGGGCCTGCAATTATACTGAAGTTTCTCCCCATACGTTAGATGTAGTACATTCAAATATTGAGTTTTTCACTCGTTCGGCAATTGTGCCTCTCTATTTGCCCGCATTTGAAGTAGTTCCGGAGGGCATAGAATGTGCGGGGTTTGGATCGTATAGAAGATTTGAAAATGGAAATTTCAAATATGATGAACAGTGTTTTTACGCTACCAAAGACTGGGGTACAGACACGGCCAAGCCACGTATGTTTGGCCCGATAAACATTGCTAATGGTGCATACGCCTTTGCCATTGAACGGTCTTCGGGCACCCGTTTTATTGCAGGTTCTATTCCTTTTGACAATTCCAATATTTCCGGACAGGAATTCCGTGAAGCCCTTATCTACCGCTTTACCCAATTTGGTACGGATAGCCTGTTGCTGTTTGGGAATAAAAACCACGTACCCCTGGAGCTTTTTCCTGATCCTGCGGGTGACCTCTTTATGCTGTCTACCTATACGGATTCCTGGACCACGGATTCTACCTTCTACGTGCTTACCAAACTTCCTTCCTATTCCATTTCCAATCGGGAAGAAGCTCAGGGCTTCCGCAAAATACAATTGTACCCAAACCCCGCCCGGGATTATATCCAGGTAGAGGGCCTGATCGGTATAGCTGTGGACTATTCCATCTTCTCACAAACGGGGCAGCTTATGGCCAGAGGCAGCGTTAAAGGCGATAGGATTGACATTCGTCAATTGGAAGCGGGGATCTATATTTTAAAGGTGGTTGACGAAAAGGGCGACCCCTTCCAGGTGATTGTTAAGAAGACATGACCTATTCTGTTGTTTTGGATAAATACCTTTTAAGCTGCGTGCTGTGCTTTGTGATTTTTGTCCTAAAAGCGCAAGAAATGTTAGTATACCTTGAAAAATTGTTTTTCGAGTCCTATAGAATGAATTGGGTCATTTAAATCTATTTACCGACCAGGAGGCATAAGTTCAAAGTAGCCCTTTTTTTCTTTTATTCTCAACGAATTAATCATGCTCCAAAAATCTTTCTCCACCTTCTCATTGCTTTCTGGAAGAGATGTGCCCGCAATTACATACATTACATTTTGTTTAACTACCATAAGGCTTAAATTCCTGAACCTAACGCCTCTATCTTCACTATAATATACAATCCATTTTGCCTTCACCCCCGCTACAGTAGCTGTTCCTGAATTAACTTTTTCGTAGCCACTCATTAAGGGTAAGCCTTTTATAATATACTCCTCCCAGAGTTCATCCAGAGTCCAGTTGTGGGTTGAAGCGGTTGAAACTGAAAAATGCCCGCCTTCAACCTCACCCAGGAGATTCTGTTTTTTCTGGATTAAGGCAATCTCTTCCTCTTCTACACGATCAATTTGCCAACCTTCGGAAGGAATTAACCCGAAAGCGTTTGTTTTATCCCAAACGACCTTCTGAGCATTGGAATTTACTACCCCAAAAAACAAAAGCAGAAATACAAATCTCATATTAGCAGGTAAGCTTGTTATCTTGTGGTGTTAAATCTACGGCAAGTTGTATTAACATCTTCTGCAACCATATCCTAACTTAGCATCCTAAAACCTTTGTAAGACCTTGCTCAAACTCCGTGTCTTTTTCATAATCCTGTCCGTTTCACTGGGTTTGCACGCCCAGCAATACCACTTTACCAACCTTAGTCTTCCGGACGGCTTACCGCAATCGCAGGTAATGGATATGTGCGAAGACAGCCGGGGTTACATCTGGATGGCCACCAACGGAGGGGGACTGGCGCGTTTTGACGGGCTGGAATTCCGCACCTTTAGCAGCGCCAACGGGCTACCCAGTCCCTACATACACTGCCTGCTGGAAGATCATACGGGCAAACTGTGGGTGGGCAGCGCCAAAGGGCTTTCGTATAAAACCGGCTCCGCTTTCCATGATCTTAAGCTCCCGGAAAAAAACCTGAGCGTTGACCATATTCATGAAGATCAGCAAGGTACCATCTGGTTGGGCACCCCCAATGGTGTTTACCGGCTAAGGGATACCGCTGTGAAAGCTTTTTACCCGGAACGGATACAGGAACACACCATTAACTTCATTCAAACCGCTGTAGATAATTCAGTATGGATAGGCACGGATAAGGGCATTTTCATTTACCGGAACGATAGCCTGTCTACCCTGAGCACCTCCAACGGACTTACCAACCGCCTTAGCCGGTGTATGGCTACTGATACGGCCGGGCGTATATGGGTGGGGAACTACGGCCGTGGTTTTGACCTGATCACGGCCCGGGGCATTTACAATATGGGGCCGCTTTGCGAGTTAGAACGCTCGGCTGTACTGGACATTTCCTGTGATGAGGATGGACTGGTATGGATGGCCACCCAGGAGAAAGGCATCTGCCGTTTTAATCCGGCCGATAGTTCGTATGTATTCCTGGGTGAAGCCGATGGCCTGGCCAATAACCATGTGCGCAGTATCCTGCATGATCGCTGGGGCAATTACTGGTTCGGCACGTCCGGAGGTGGGGTAAGCAAATATTCCGGACAGCAATTTGAGCGTTACGGCCGCGAGAGCGGACTGCCGGGAAGCTACATTTACGCCATTACTGCGGATCACCATAACCACGTATGGGTAAGCACGTCCGGGGGCGGCATTGCCCGGCAAAGTGAAAAGGGCTTTGTTGCCTACCAAAAGGACTCCGGTTTTACCGATGAAAAAGTACGGGCGCTCTTTGCGGATTCGGACAGCCTCTTGTGGATCGGTACGGACGGCCAGGGACTGGCCGTTTGGGACGGTGATACCTTCCGGTTTTTTGATGTGAATGACGGGCTGGCCGGAAACTGGGTGAAGTGCATCCGTGAAGATAGCCGGGGGCAGATATGGGCAGCCAGTGCCGGGGGCGGCATCAGCCGCATCACCAAAACGAACAAGCCGGACAGTTTGGTAATTGTGAAATACACCACCCGTAACGGCCTGGAAAGTAACCGGGTTATTTACCTGCACATTGATAAGGAAGACCGGGTTTGGTTTGCCAGCCAGACCAGTGGCATTGGTTACATTGCCCATGACAGCATCATCCGGCATTTTTCGGTGCCCGAAGGGCTTGCTTCCCATGATGTACGCTCCCTGGCCGAAGACAGCCTGGGAACGCTCTGGATTGGCAGTACGGCCGGTCTCAACGCCATCCGCCTTTACCAGGGCAGTCTTAAGGTTCATAAAATTGCGGGAGAACCCCTGGTTTCGCACAATATCTACCAGCTCACCGGGCAGGGCAACAATCTTTGGGTAGGCACCGAAAAAGGTCTGGATCGCCTTACCGTAGATTCCTCCTTATCCATTTTGGAGAGTGCGCACTTTGGCCCGGATGAAGGTTTCAGCGGAGTGGAGACCAACCTCAACGCTGTTTGTATAGACCGTTCCGAAAACCTTTGGTTCGGTACCGTGAATGGTCTGCACCGTTTTCTTTCGCAGGCCGACAAAACCAATACCACCCCTCCCATCCTGAATTTCAGCACCATCAGCCTGAACTATACGCCCCTGGAAAATACGGCTTATACGGATGAAAACCCGGCTTTTGAATACGATGAGAACCACCTGAGCTTTGATTTCCTGGGCATTACGCAAACCCTGCCTAAAAAGGTACGGTACCGCTGGCGGTTGCAGGGACTGGAAAAGGACTGGTCGCCTCCCTCCAGCCGCAACTCCGTCACCTATTCCAATCTTTCACCGGGCAACTACCGCTTTGAGGTGCTTTCCGCCAATGAGGACGGCATCTGGAATGAACAAGCTATCACCTTTGCCTTCAGCATACAAACGCCCGTGTGGCAAACCACCTGGTTTATCCTGCTCACTATTTTGGCCGGCCTGTTAGTTATCACCGGCCTGGTGCTTAACCGCATTCGTAGCCTTAAACGTAAAGCTGCCCAAAACCAGCAGCGCCTGCGCATGGAAAGGGACCTGATCTCCCTGGAGCAGAAAGCCCTGCGTTTGCAGATGAATCCTCACTTTATCTTTCATACGCTCAACAGCATACAGGCGCTTATCGCTACCAAGGACGAAGCTACGGCCCGCATCTACCTTTCACGTTTCTCCAAACTGATGCGGCAGATCCTGGAAAATTCGCGCAGCAACTCGGTCAGTCTCGAAACAGAGGTGGATACCCTGGAGAATTACCTCAGCATTGAACGTTTTTGCCGCGATGAAAAATTCGAGTATGTTATTGAACTGGATGAAGAACTGGAAACGGCTTTCATTAGCATTCCCCCCATGATCCTGCAACCTTTCGTGGAAAACGCCATTATCCATGGCATTGGTCCGCTGGAGGATCAGGGGTACATCAAACTCCATTTTACGGAAGAAGATCACACCCTGGTTTGTACGATTACCGACAATGGTGTGGGCCGCCAGCAAGCGGCTGAAAACCGGCAAAAAGACCATCATAGCACGGCTCTTAAGGTAACCGAAGAGCGTCTCAATCTGCTTAACCAATCCCAGAACAGCATCAGGATAAAGGACCTGATAAATGAAGATGGCCGTGCAGCCGGTACCCAGGTTACGGTTAAACTACCGGTGCTGAATGATCTGTAAAACTTATCTTTCCGATCTCTGATATGAACACCGCCCTCATCATAGACGATAACAGCAAGGCCCGCGACTTCCTGAAGCGCGACCTGCAGAGTTTTTGCCCGCAACTTAAAGTGGTGGGTGAAGCGGATGGCGTACTCAGCGGTTTAAAAGCCATTAAAAAGCACCGGCCGGATATCGTGTTCCTGGACATCCACATGGAAGATGGCACCGGCTTTGACGTGCTGGAGCTTTGCGGTGAAATACCTTTTAAGGTGATCTTTACCACCGCCTCGGATGCCCATGCCATCCAGGCTTTTAAGTTCTCAGCCATTGATTACCTTTTGAAACCCATTGATATTGAGGAATTGATTGCAGCGGTACAAAAAGCTACGGCCGCTCCTGCTTTGCCGGCCGAAAATGTAGACCTGCTGAAGGAACATTTACAGGCTGAAGGCACTCCCGCTAAAAGAATGGCCCTGCACACTGCGGATAAGATCCACATCTGCCTTACTTCGGATATTATCCGCTGCGAAGCGGATGTGAATTACACCCTTTTTTGCATGAAAGACGGCCAGGAGATACTGGTTACCAAAACCCTGAAGCATTTTGACCAGTTGCTGAGCCCGCTTGGCTTTTGCCGGGTCCACCAATCCCACCTCATCAACCTGCAGGAAGTAAAGGAATTTGTAAAAACGGAGGGGGGCTACCTGGTCATGAGCAACCGTGGCCGGGTACCGGTATCCAACCGCAAACGGGCGGAGGTGATGGAGCTGATCACGCGGATCCATTAAATTGCGTCTTCAGCTTTGAATTGACGAATATCATCTTCTTTGAAGAAGATATGTCCGTATTTTTGTAAATTCATTTAATTCTGTTTAAAATGGATTTACAGCCTATAGAATTCAGAGAAAGTATTACTCGCGAAGAGTTTCAAAAAGAGTATTACCTTCCTCAAAAACCCTTGATCTTCCGGAGCTTTGGTGAGAATTGGCCATCCATGCAAAACTGGACCTACGAGCGCTTTAAGACCCTGGTGGGCCATGAAAAGGTGCAAGTGTTCGGAAGCTGGAAAACCAACCAACCTACGCGCATCAAAATGCCCCCGGAACAGGTAATGAGCTTCTCGGATTACATTGATCTTATTCAACAAGGCCCCAATGATTTCAGGCTGTTCCTTTTTAACATCTTCAAATATGCCCCGCAACTGAAACAGGATTTCACCTTCCCGGATATTGCCGATGGCTGGGTAAAATCGGTGCCCGTAATGTTTTTTGGCGGAGAAGGCTCAGAAGTAAGGCTGCACTATGACATTGACCTGTCCAACGTATTCCTCACCCAGTTCTCGGGTGAAAAACGCGTAACGCTTTTCAGCCCCGAAATGTCGCCCTTCCTCTACAAGCAGCCCATGGGGTCGCATAGTAATGTAGATCTCCGCAATCCGGATTATAATGAATTCCCGGCCCTGGCCAAAGCAGAAGGCTTTACCGCAGTGTTGAAACACGGTGATACCGTATTTATGCCCAGCGGATGGTGGCATTACAATGAATACATCACCACCGGCTTTGGAATGGCGCTGCGTACCGTAAACAGCTCCATCCTTAAACAGCTGAAGGGAGCCTATAATGTATTTATCATGAAAAAGGTGGATGACCTCATCAGCACCTATTACGAGGAAAAATGGGCCGACTGGAAAAAAAGGATGGCCCGCCAAATGGCGGAACGAGCCGCTTCCTAAACCCAAAAACCACCGACTGCAAAGCAACCGGTGGCCGGGCCTGGTTAAGGCATGGAAACAAAGCTGTTATTTGGCAAAGGTCATTTCCTGGTTGAGTAAGCCGCTGAATACCGTGGCATTTTTATCGTTGGGCAGTACAGCTATCTGCACTTTTTCGGCCATCTGCTTATTGATCAGGTAGCTGGCATAAGCCGGGCGCTGCTCACAGAGGCTGGCCATTTTTACGTTATGCTGGTAGGCCAGCTCATTGTTTTGCTCTTCCTTTTTAAGCTCTACCTGCGCCAGTTCCTCTTGTTTCTTTACTTCTACGTTGTTGAGTTTACGGCTGCGCTCTACCTCCACATCAGCGTACAGTTCTCTCTGCCTGGCATCAGCTTCAGCCAGTAAAACCTGCCTGCGCGCTTCGGCCTGCGCCCTGCGTTCAGCCACCTGCTTGTCCGTTTCAGCCTTGGCCAGCATGGAAGCCCTGCGGCTCTGCTCCATCTCGGCTTGTATTTTTTCCAGGCGGGCGTCTATCTGCGCCTGTTCCACATTTACTACGCCCTGGGCTATGGCCTTTTTCTTTTGCGCTTCCGCATTTTCCAGGTCAATAACGCTTTGTTTACGGATGCTCTTCAACTCCTGCTCCTGTAAGGCCAGGCGCTCTTTCACATTGGTGTAGGAAGCAGGGAATTCTATTTTGGACACGATCACGTCATTGACCTCTACTCCCTCTTCTCCCAACTTGTTGAGCAGGTGTTGCTTCAGTTGCAGGATAAAAGCCTGGCGCTGGGTGGTGAAAACGGAATCCACATGCTCAAAGCGATTGGAGACCTGGTTGGCCAGTTCCAGTTGTTTGGGGGTTAACACCAGGGTATCGTAGCGGCCGGTACTGCCAAACTGTTTTTCAAAGTGTTTACTGTCCGCAATTTCCCAGCGGGTAGATAGTTTAATGCTGAGTGGCATGCCATCCGCCAGGCGCACACCGTTCAAAACGGACTGGCTGACCATTTGCTGGCGCACCGGCTCTTGTTGGGTTTGCTTTTTCTGGCAGGAAGTAAGCGTTAGAAAAAAGGTTAAGCTTAGTAAGGTGATGAATTTTGTTTTTGTTTCCATGGGGTGCGTTTTAAGCGGGTTTGTTATTAATTCTGCTCAAACATACCATGCCCTTTGAAGCTCCGGGGTGCAACTCTATTATTTACGTCCGGGACTTTATTATTTGAAGGTGGCTTTCTATTATTTGATTTCAGGTTTATGACACGCAGGGAAAAGTCGTCCTTATATGAGAGGCTTTCACTTTAAAAGACTCGAACTCCTCCAGCATTTGGAATCTCTATAACTAATTTATCAGACACCGGTCAACTATTAGCTTTTTAACAAAGCAGAAGGCTTGGTTAGTTCGTAATCAAAACCTTGAAAAACTCTTTTTTGGCCTGGCCATTCTCTTTAAAGAAAACGCTTTACTAGTTCCATAATTCCCGGCTACGGACAATAAATATTTTCGTGGCCAAGATTCCAATGGAGGATTCCGAAAATCCATAAAAGAGTAGGAAGCAACCTATTTTAATTTAAAATTACATGATCCGAAAACTCAACTCGTGTTGGGCCATAGTCCTTATGGTCTGTATGCTAACATCCTATGTTCTGGCCCAGGAGACCAGCAGCCAGTATGCCAATCGCCTGGTACTTATGAAAGCTGAAGAGCAGAAAATAGCCAGCTTTATTGATGATAACATCCATAAAAGCCTGCCTCCATCCGAAACTCAAAGATTTGATCAATATCTTATTCATTCTGAAGAGCCCATCAGCCAGGCCGAGGAAGCCATTCTTCTTCAGCAATTTAAAGAACAGTACTGGCGTACCCAGTATTTCCTCAACAACCCCTGGGCTAAGGACATTTTTATCCCGCAATTTATAGCCGGCTCCTGCGATAACGGTGGTTTTGAGAGCAATGATTTCAGCAATTACAGTGGAGAAGTATCGTACTTTGAATACACTCAAGGCGACTGTGATATACTTACCGCCTCACCAACCGTCAGTACCCTGAACTTTACCAGTAGTCCTATGACGTATACCGGGGATTTTGCGATAGTAGATACGGGAGCCGACTCTAACGTACCTATCCAAAGGGTTTTTGACGGACAACATGCAGCACGTATCAATTCCGATCAAGACGCTCCTAATCGTACACGGCCTGAGAATAGTGTAAGCAAGTTGATTAAGCATGTGGTACTTTCGGAAGTAGACGAACGCATCTTCTTCCATTATGCACCTGTACTGGTGGACCCTGGATTTAGTCATGATGGTGAAAAACCCACTTTTTTAGCCAGGGTACTGAATACTAATGGAATAGAATGTGACAGGCTTTGTCATAGCGCTTACTCATCTGACCCTTTTCTTTTTGAAGCGCCTCCTAACAGTACAAGCCAGAATTCCCCTATCAGATACCGTGACTGGAAATGTGGTTTTGTAGACGCTTGTGGCCAACCCGGTGATACGGTAACCCTCGAATTTATTGCTACCGATTGCGGCTGGGGGGGACACTGGGGATACGCTTATGTTGACAACATTTGTGATACCTGTACCGAGGAAAGGGACTCCTGTAATTTCCAGGGAGCGGTAGAATTGAACTCCACCAAACCTTGCCAGGGCGATACGCTTACTGTTAATGGTACCATTGACTACGCTATCCTGAATTGCGATACCGCTTTGATTGATAGTGTAAAACTCTCTATTCTCCAGAACGGTGCGGATGTAACCGTAGGGTTTATCCCGGTCAATCTCAGCAATAACTATTTCTCCTTTACTGTAACCCCGGCTAACCTACCCGCCAATGTGAACCCCGGAGATGGCTTTGATTTTCGCGTGGATGTGATGTTCTCCTTCGGCCCGGGGCAAATCCGCTGGGAAAATGACTACCACACCAATCCCGGGCAGAACAACGATTACGTCTACCAGGAGGTGTGCTGCCCTGAATTTAATGTATTTACCTGCTGCGACCTCTACGCTCCCAACGCCAGCTACCGTATACCTGCAGCCGTACAAGCTGAAATAGATGATTATAAAAAGCGGGTTTCTTCCGGTATGGCCCAGCGTGGCGGTGGCGGTGATCCCTGCTGCGATTATTGTGAGCATCCGGATGAAGCCTTCCCGATATTTGTATACAATGAAGATGGCTCACTGGTGGATAATAATATTTACAACATCTCCTGGAGCCATGAACCCGGGAATCATTCCGCTATCTCCTCCACTTACCCCGATTCCACAGTGGTGGTTACGGTAAGCGGCCCCGGAAGCTGTGTATGGTCCTATACCTATAATTTTAGCTGTTGCGAGAATCCCGGCCTTAACGGCTCTTGTTGTGACAATACCGATTTCGGCCTGGATGTAGATTCTCTCTGTAGTTTTGACCCCTGTAAGTTCCCGGATACGCAATTCCCCATCCGGGTATTGAGTAACGGTACGGTACTGACTACGGCTACGCATTCTTTTGCCTGGAGTAACAATACTACCGGTGATGCCGCTTCCGTTTCTTTCAATCAACTGCCCATAAGTGTGGTGGTTACCGATAATGCCACCGGTTGCAGCGATAGTGTGACCTATACCTTCACTTGTGCCCCACCCTGTGAGCTTAGCGCTCCTCAGGATTTGCAATGTGTTTTATCCAGCCGTAACCAGATGATGACCTGGAGCCCGGTAGCCAATGCGGTGAGCTACGAAATACGTTTTTTCATAGGAGATGAAAGCTGCTGTGGTCCGGATAACCTTTTTCAGTCTTTTATGGACAGTTCGCTTACCCCTTCCTATACCCTCCGAAGTACAAAATGCTTTTCCTGGCAGGTAAGAGCCATCTGTGCAAATGGTAAAGTATCTCCCTGGAGTGCATCCGTTTGCTCTTGTCAGCCGTGTAATCCAAATCCCCCGGAACAACTCAAGTGTTCGATTACTCCTTTTGGACACCGTTTAGGATGGCAAGCAGTACCTTATACAGCATATTATGAAATAGCCGTCTATCAAAGCGACCCCAATTGCTGTAGTACACCTTTCCTGCCTGGTGAAGTTATTGTACAAACCACCAATACCATTGATACAATTGGTTTTTCCTCCTGTTTCTCCTGGAGGGTACGGGCTGTTTGCGGAAACGGTTCCGCCTCCGCATGGTCGGACCCTATTTGTGCCTGTAAACCCAGAAGGACATCAAAAACCGATGCAAGCGAAAACGGAGATCCAACAAGCCTGGACGAAGCTGGAAGCTTCCATATCAGTGAAGTTTCATTGGTTCCCAACCCCGCCCATTCTTTTGCGCTCTTAAATGTGCGCATGGAACAGGCTCCCGAGCACCATGGCCAGGCTTTATTGCATATTGTGGATGTGGCTGGTCACACAGTGTATAGCGGCCCCTGTACTATCAATAGCGAGAATCGCATTGACCTGAGTGGCCTGATACCAGGTATGTATCTCTATCAGGTGTATTATAATGACGCAGTTGTTCATTCCGACAAACTGATGATCAAGTAGTGCTGATAATTCTTGAGTAAGAAATGCCGCCACGTTTCCGCGTGGCGGCATTTTGTTTTGTCTAGGTGGCCAGGCAAATAAGCATCCTTAGAGTACCTATCTTTTTTAGAGCACTCTTTAGCCTGAATGATTCCAGGAAAGAGAATGTTTAGCCAGCACAGGCCTTACAAAACACCCATGTTTACTAATTAGGATAGCCCCAGGGTTAATCTTCACGATGATTACGGTTTAAAAATTTGCCGAAAGCCCATATCAAGCACCTATTGATGAAAGCCCAGGGCTTTACTATAGGATGTATTTTCAAAGCACTCTTCAAAACGACAATTGACCAGGTATTCATGAAGAGCCTTTTGCACCAACTGCCGGTCAGGAAGGTTATTACGTATCTCCTTGTAGGAGCTTCTATTACTCCTGGCGTAATTACTGATCTTTTTCCAGCCTTCAGGTTCTTTAAAATTCATAATACCCTTGGTGTTGTTCATCTTTTTATAAGGCCAAAAGCACCAGCTGATAGTATTCTCATCCAACAAAATCCTGAAATCTTCCACCCATTTATCGGTATTCTCACCGGTTTCCCCGATGTAAATGGGAACCTGGTACTTCTCGCTGAAATCAACATAGGGCTGCACCGCGCCCTGTTCCACATCAAACCAGTATTTATGGAATTCATACACGATATTTTCTCCCATGGGCTCTTTGAAAACATCAAAATTCGTAGCCCAGAGGGAGCCATTCAGGAATATGGAATGGCTGGAATCTACGGACCTGATATCTTCAATCAAACGCTTGTAAAGCTCATATAGCCGCGCATTAAACCATTCAATATTACCCTTAAAATAATGCGCTACCGGTTCATTCATAAGGTCGTAACCTATTATGATTGGCTCCTCTTTATAGTGTTGGGCTATTTTTACCCAGATTTCACTCATCAGATCCTGTGAAGCCTTGCTGCTGAATAAGTAAGGATACCCGTAGCTATCATCTATATTGTCACCGGTTTGTCCGCCAGGGGCACAGTGCATGTCCAGCAAAACGTAGAGCCCTTCCTCCCTGCACCACGCCACTACCCGGTCCAGGTATTTAAAGCCCGCATTGCGCTTACCCATATACAGATCATCGGTAAAAAGCCGGTAATGAAAAGGGACCCGCAAATGGTTACATCCTATTGATTTTAGATACCTGATATCATCATGGGTAATATAATTCTCCAGGTAAGTATCCCAAAAGGCCTCTAAACTATCGGGGCCTACCATTTCATGAAGCAACTCATCAATAAGTCGTGGAGCATTTACCTGGTCCAGCTTAAACATATAACCTTCGGGCACCAGCCAATTACCCAGGTTGGTGCCTTTTAAAAGTATAGGGTTTCCTTTAGGGTCTATCAACTTCTTGCCCTCCGTGTGAAAATATGAGGTATTATGTTGTGCATAGAGCGGGTAAATGGCGGTGTTCAATAACATGCCCAACATTGCTCCTAGGGTCAGAAATTTCTTCAAGTGAGTGCAATTTTAATTCAGGGATCAATATCTCAGCTTGTTCTATCTTTTTAAGCTGGCAATTGCACCAAACGAGGTGGGTATTTATTACAAACAAAGGGTAACCAGCCCGGACCTTGTTTTCTGGCCGGGTTTCCTTGGCAATGGCAAGTGTGGGAGGGTCAAATTAAGAAGTCAGGTATATAAAGGGAAATGTTGTTTGGGTTCCAGGATGTTCTGCCAATTGAATGCCATTCCTGATATATTCCAGATTAATACTCGGCTTTTCGATCTAGCAACTCCAAAGCTGACCGCTATCAGGACTTAATCCTCAATTATCCCTGTCTTTTCCCTGAGGTGTGCATCAGCATTTTTGAGGCACGAAATCAAACAAACGAAATGACAATTTTGAATGGCTCTGAAAAACCTTACACACTTCTCACTTATTGTTATCAGAGATACATTGTATCCTTTAAAGCTTCACAGAAAAGCTATTATGGAGGAGTAAGTATAAATACCATACTCAACAGCAGCCTTTTCTCAAAGTCTGATCCCCTCCACCCGATACAAAAAAACCGGCACATGGCCGGCTTTGGATTGGTCGGGATGACAGGACTTGAACCTGCGGCACACACGTATGATTATCAATCATTTATAAGCTATCAAAGAACCAGTTCACCCAATGGTTCACCACTTTGTTGAACCGCTATACTGCGGATTAGTACTCCAATAAATATACGAAGATCAGGCGGTAAATGAAAGCAAATGGTGCTAAATAGAGCCGCTTCTAAAACTGAAAAAGGCCCCGAACCACCGGGGCCTTCTGGTCAACCAATTAACCAAACCTTAACCTAATTAGCTGCGAATATAGGAAAGCTGAAAAATTAATAGATGAACTTAAGGTTGGAGGATGGCCATCACTTGATCAACAGGAAGGTCGGCATAGGCGCAGAATTCTTCCACGGTGATGAACTGGTGATCTTCCTTGGCCAGAGCATCTTTTAGTTGCCGATAGTAGCTTCTGGCATAGCGTTCACTACGACCGGTGACCAATTGAATATCTTTTGGGTAAATACATATTCGTTTAGTGGCAGGCATACTTTATCCATACTTCATCTATACTCTATCAGGCCTATAAAGGTAGCCAAGGCAGAAATGGAATATTTTGGCTAAATGCGCTGAAAGCGGCACAAACGGTATGATTGACGCGACTTTTTTTCTTACCGGGATAGGTTTGGAGCCTAATCAAAAATTTAGTGATATGGCTAGACAGACAGGAATTATTAAACTCAGGGGAAAGATCGGAGACCTTTCCTTTTATCGAAGTAACGGTGAAGACCTGGCCCGCACCAAAGGTGGAGTGGATGCCAGCCGGATCCAAAATGACCCAGCGTTTGAAAGGACGCGAGAAAATGGTGCCGAGTTTGGCGCAGCCGGCCGTGCCGGCAAGCTGTTGAGGACTGCCCTGCGCAGTCTCCTGCTGAACACAGCAGATAAGCGGATCACAGGACGTATTACACGTGAAATGCTCAAGGCTATTCAGGCTGACACCGTGAATGCCCGCGGGCAAAGGAATATGCTGGCAGGTGACGCCACCATTTTGAGAGGCTTCAATTTCAATAACAAAGCACGCATTGGGAGCACTGTTTTCTTTGGCTGGACCGCTACTGTTGACCGCGTAGCGGGTGAAGCGACCCTTGCCATTGATGCCATGGTACCCAACCAGGCCATTGCAATTCCTTCAGGGGCAACCCACGCCAGGATGGTAACAGGCAGTGCGGAGATTGACTTTGATGCCCAGAGCTTTGTTAGCGACAGCGCAGCTTCGGCTGATATTGCCCTGGGAAGCCAGAATGAAGCTGCTCAGAACATTGTTCTGAATTTCACAGCTGCTTCTGTGCTTCCGGTGTTCGTGGTGTTTGGTGTGGAGTTTTACCAGGAGGTAAACGGCCAGATGTACAGCCTGAAAAACGGTGCGTATAATGCCCTGGCACTTGTTGAAGTTGATCAGGTATAGCTACTGAACGTAGTTAATCGACCTCTCATTGAGGAAACAAATGCAGCGATCTGTCACCAGAGGAAAATTGTGGGCCACCGCATTGAATTGTCGTGGTGCGACAGCCTGGTTACAGGTCCTGCTTTTTGAAAAATTGGCCGAAAGAATTGTGGATGTAGTTTTCCGGTAAGGTTGATTACCGGGATTGTCCCGGCTTAGGCTGAAACTGTATTTCTGAATATCCGATACCTGAACTGATGAAAAAGATAATTGAACGGGCGAAAGCCCCCACTCCACCTTTTTTCAAAAAGCTCCGTAAGGTGGGTTTGACGCTGGCAGCCGCAGGCGGAGCCTTGCTTGCTGCTCCTATAGCTTTGCCGGCTGAGGCTGTGACCGTGGCAGGATATGTTATCGTAGCCGGAGGCATACTGTCCGCAGTAAGCCAGATTACCAAAGACGACCAAAATTGGCAATGATGAATGCGACTGGAAATCTTGAGTCCAAAGTTGGCATGGCCGGGGGTACCCTTTTAAGTGTTATTGTCAATATACCGGGGACCGAAATCGTCAACGCTATAATCCTGGCAGCGGTAGGAGCTGTCGCCAGTTTTGTTGCCACCTTTATTTGTAGAAGGCTGCTGGAGTTTCTCCGGAAAAAATGGAATCGAAACTAAAGAAAGGCCCTTAGCGGGCCTTTTTTGATGAATGTAGAAGCCGAAAAAGTATTGCTTCGTGCAGGATGCCGATATGATCTGACACCGCTTGAAAGTGCTGACGCTTCTGCTCGATATCAGTGAGCAGGGCAATGGACTTTGAAAGTGCTCCAGGATACGTACACACAGATGAATAGGCCTCCGAAATCAGCTTCCGGCATTGGTCTTTCCTGAGAAACGGGATTACCGAGCCCACCAGGTGTGGACGGTAGGCCCGGGTTTTCCAGAGGCTGTAAGCAATCCAGTAGAGGGTTTGCTTCCTCTCCTCCACCTCAGCGGAAAGGACAAAGCAGTTCGGGCAAGGTTGCAAAAGTGGCTTACCACTGTTAAGGCCCCTGGAGAGAATGAAAAAATGTGGCTTCCGAGGTGTAGTTTGGGCTGAATAGCCCTTGAGAACAAAATCAGACATAACTGGGGATTTAAAGTTATGCTCCGCTGCGCTTCGCACACAATTATCCAAAAGAGAAAACAAAAAGGGAAAAAAGAAAAGAGAAAGCCTTTCCTTAAGGCGGGCGACTCCGCTTGTCAAGGTTTTTGAGGGAAAATACTATCCCGCAGAAGGCGGGATTGGAGATTTTGCCTCAAAACCGGAGGCCTGACCTTGAAAAGCGGCAACGGAGGGTTATAGCTAACAGAAGATACAGCCCGACTACCTTTGCTGCCGATCTTTAATTTTTATCAAAGGATCATATCTTTCGGTAGGGTTCTTCCTCAAACGTCATCTGACAGTTTTCCTCTTCAAGTTTTACATGGTTCAAAATGTAACTATTATAACCCACACTTTTAAGAATCAGCATATTTAGCATGTCGTAAAGACGTAGTGCGGAGTAAAACATATCCCCGTTCATGCGTTCAAGGGAACGTGATTTTTTCTGATTGGTTATATCTGGGATGCGGCCATGCAAAAGATCATTGCGTGCGTTAAGGATTGACACCTCTGCGTTTGTCAGCTCAATGTTCAAATTCTCAAAAGCTGCTTTTAACCGGGCATGGTTGGTAGGTTTATTCAAGTCATTTATACGCCTTTCTATAAGACCCCTATCCTCTACCACATCCGATTTGTTTGGCAATGATTCCAGCACTTCAATAATCGTCTTCCTTAAATGCTTCCAATTAGAGGGACTAAGCGGATTTAGTTTTTGCTTTTGAGGTGGTTTTAAAATATTGGCCAAGGTTTCAAGAGCTATAGCGTATCCGCCAGGTCTAAAAATTAAGCTGGCAGCACTGGATTCTAAAATGAGGTGAATTACGGAGGTAAGCTCAACAGAATCGTAAAGTGCCTGACTAAGGCGTGATAACTGATCCAATGACAGTGGACTTAAGATGACCTCAGATTCATAGTAATCCGGCTGTTCTGGCATGTTATGCAAATAGTCCCGTGGCATTGTACAAAGTGGTTCATAGAGACTGATGATTTCCGGCCGAATGGAATGGTAGTACAAAAAATCCGGGACGGCCATATCAAAGTTGCGGTAAGAGAAAAAATATCCGTGAGTACCTGCCAAATGGCCAGTAACATAGCCCAAAGAATTGATGATGGAAAAGGCATAGTCGGAAAAAGGGTCAAACGAAATAGGCTGCTCAGCATCAATGACCAGGTAAGTAGCATCATTATATTCTAAAACAATACATACTATAGTTTCATCATTGAACCTAACGCATAAAGCATTTCTGGATTTACCTGTAATATCAGTGCTTACCGTTACATCCTCGATGCAGGATAAAAAACTCATCTTCTTTTGCAATGGGATTACCATGCGATAGAAACAAGATAACGATTTATTAAATCCTGGAGATTGAAGGGATGTAACAAATCCAGATATTGAACGTGAGAGAAAATTTTTTTTAATTCGAGTTGAGCGGTTAGTAATAAAGAGACTGGTCAATTCATAAGGAGTATTATCAATAAGTACCGGCACATCTGCCGGAAACTTTCCTAAATCAAAGCCGCCAAAGTTTATCTCAAATGCGGAGGGGTCAAAATCAATAGCGTATCCCTTCGGGGATAGATTGATTTCTATTGCAGCAGGTTTAATTTGAGAACCTTCCGATGGCAATACACCAACTTTAGACTGATTAAGACTCTCAATTAGATTGAGCGAAGGTTTGTAAAATCGGGGTTTAAAGATTTCTTCCATAATTTTTCACTGATCCGAGCAAATAACCAAAACGGGGGAATATTTACCAAACTGACAGCAGGTAAAACAGCCTTGAGCTGAACGGATGACCTAAGCGGGGATAGTGATGTGTTTTTACTTAAAACATCTACGGGTACCGCGAGCCGTCCGCGAGTTGACTGAGGGTGGAAGCTACGGGAATATGAAATATGGGTAGCGACCCCTGTGCGGAATGGAATGCCGGTAAGGCGTAATTTATTTTAACACGCCTTACCAGAATGAAATGCAGCGACACAAGGGCTGGCGTGGTTTTTTGCGACCGCAGGGAATGCAAAAACCATGACAGCCCGCAGCCCGAAGGAGTAGCAGGCTCGCAAAACATGAAGCAGCGGCCGGGGTGGTGGTGGCTGAAATGAGAGAGCGAGATTGCCGCACGCTTTGCTGCGGAATGGAGTGAAGGAATGAAGCGGCCAACGCCCAGGGGGAAGCTGCGAATGACGACTGACCGAGCGAATGCACAAATGGTGACAGGCCCCGCAATAAGCGGGGGGCAAAGCCTGGAGGTGTGTGCCGCCACAGGCGGCACTTACCGGAACCTGGCAGCATTTGTTGCCGCGACCGAAGGAGGAATACCGCTTTACCTGCTGAACATCTTTTTAAGATATATGCCCTGCCGGAGACGGATTTTTAAAATGAAACTATTGAGGTTAACGAAAGACGGTTAATAGCAACGAAACGCGCGCTGGCCAAATAAGCTGAGCCTGTAATGAAGGTCTGTTGCGCAGCGGCAGGACGAAATGAAGGGCTCGGCTTATGCGCGGAACCGGAAGCGGGTGAATGGAGGGAGGTTTTCTGCGTTAGCGGAAAGACGACCGGAATGAACCTGCTGGAGGTGGGGAGATGGTTAAATTCTGTGAATTTCTATTTTCGCACGAAAACAGAAAATGACCAAGGAGCATTTGAGTGAATTCATCACGAAGTTTATACAACCGGGATACGGCCTCCGTAAGGGTGAGAAAAATCACATTTACTATATCCACAAAACGATTAACCGTGTTTTTGCAAAGCACATGGGCAAGCAGGAGAAGTATTCCCCGGAGGAGATTTTAAATGCTTTTCACAAAAATGATTTTCAGATTAAGGAGGAGCATAATGGCCTTTGCAGCCTGGAGGATGGAGTAAAATTTCATGATGCCTGGGTAAAACTTAAGGGTGATGATATAAAGGACCTATACCTAACCATTACTGAGTTTCCGTCCCATACCAATAATGAGAAGGTAATGAGGATAAAAGCTCTGGAATCACGACTGAGGCAATTCAAAGCCGCATCTATTAAAGAAGTTGAAGGTTGACAAAACTGAATCTAGAAAGTACCGAAAAATGTCTCAACGAAATTTTATTACACTACCAAAGAAAGAGTGCCTCAGTGAAGCGAAACTCATAATCGCAAACGCAGAGAAAAAAGCACGTTCTGCGGAAGCCATAGCTACTTCAGACCCTGGTGGAGCCGTTGGCTTTTTGATCATTAGCACCGAGGAGATGGTAAAAGCTCTTATCCTGACCTTGGATTCCAATGGCTTCAAATTTCGAGAGGTAGCGGGGATGGATAATCTATTTAAGAATCACAGGCTCAGATATCTTGTAGCACTGATTTTTGCAATGTTTGGCCTACTTTCAGAAGATTTAAAGACCGTTACTCTTGAGGCACAGAAAGATCTCCCGAGGTTAATGAGGCTCTTTAAGAATCCAAGAGCAATGGAAGTAATAGTTAAACGGTACCTCTTTATGAAGATCGAACAGTTTCAAGGGGAGATTAAGTTCTTCGAAAGAATGGATACTATGCGGCAGATTGGATTTTATACAGATGCTGCGCAGAATGTACCAATTAATGAACAAGAATATCATGTGGTTCGAAAGCGACTAATAACAATTCAAGAGGTCATGAAGGGAATCATGGTGGCTTACGCAACTGATAATGATGTTTTTGACAAAATTAAGATCAGGTTTCAAAAGCAGATGAAAACCGAAGGCTGGTACGACAAATTGGGTGATCTGGTGAAAAGGATCAATAAGCCCAACGTAAATTCCTATGAAGCTTTAGCTAATAGTCTAAGCAACTTTTCGGAAGACATACGAAGCGGCCAAGACTGAACATGGGACTATCCTAAATTTTGTGTCGCAAGCTCCGGTTTAAGCCTAATACTCCGACTTATATGTACGGAGGAATAAAAAACTCTTCCTTGTCCTTTTCTTGAGTTACAGGAATATTCTTAGGCTGGAACAAATTTTCAAACTTCCGCTTCACATCCTCCTTTGGATCCTGCAAATAGATATGCTTTTCTTGTCTATTGTTCTCCAGGAAAGCTTTTATCAATGTTCTATCGGTGTCTCTATTAAAGTTGGGAAAAGAGTACCCGATAATTACGAGGTCATCAGTGGCCTTCATTATTTCCATAGCTCTGTTCTGATACTCCCTGCTTAACCCCTTCTCCCAAGCAAAACTCAACATATACTCACTGCTGTACTTGTTGAAAAAATCTGTTTTGTTCAAGCTGTTAAAAATGTCCTCTATAGAATTTCTTTCAATCCTATCATAAAGGCTGTAAAGAACCTCGCCATTCTGTTCGTGGTGTTCACTTAGACCCGCAATGCCATTTAGATGAACCAATTTGCCTGTATCAATATCCTTCTTTACAAAATTGTATTTACCACCTCTTGGAAGACTGTTCAGGTCATTAGTCGATTCTGAGAACCTGTCATTCCCTGTAAAATGATGATAAGCTAGCTCAATCTGGATGTCGTAGTTCCATGATATAAAGTTCAGATTTGGTGGAAGATTATAAGAAGGAGAGTCACCAAAGAAATAAGCCAACAAACGGAAATACCTATTATCTATAGGTTCATCTTTAATACTTTCCATCTTTTCACTAACACATTCGAGTTGTTCAAGTAAAAAATAAAGTGAAACCGCATTTTTCAGGCGATGAAGGTCTGTGCTCCTTGAGCCTCCTCCTCTCCTGAAGAAAACATTTGCTGCGGTATCTATCGAGTAATACTTAGTATGTTGATCGGAAAGCCAGTTAAAATCCTCCCACATTTTTTTTGCGAAAGGATCTCCTATTGCCTGATATTTTCCGAAATTACGGCTAATCTTGTTCAGGCCGTTTTTCATCTCATTCACTATAGGAAGCGCATTATAGCTGGCCCCAGCCCCTAAATAGTAAGTCACAGTTCGACTTAATTCTCTCGCCATACGTATACAGTTAAAGTCTGAATTTTTTCGGAATATTAACTGAATATCCCATTAATCCTGCTTTTCCACTCATCTTCAAAAATCACCTGGAACTCAATTTTCTCATCGGGAAAATCAAGGTCGAGCTCCTTCCAGGCTTTGCGGGTGCCCAATTCATTGCACAGGGCAAATACATCCTGCTTATACTTTGTATCATCATTCTTGAGGTGTAGGCCTTTGGTTTCAATCACGTAAACGCTGCCGTACTTTTCTGAATCTTCAGAACCCACGTCCGAAGCAATAAAGTCAGGGTAGATCTTTCCTTTTTTCCAGCCCTGGATGTGGTAGTCCTGCTTCGACATGTTGCGGTACCACCACAGCAGGTTTTCCTGCTCATCCAGGTAAATGGCCACCGAACGCTCCAGTTCGTTTACATTTTCTTCGGGCACATAGTCGAAGAGGCTTTTCTGAACCTCAGTGTTATCCTCACGGATCAGTTGCTTATTGCTCCTTACCCGAATGTGAGGCGGGATCTTAAATCCGCCCTCACCCGTTATCAAAAAGAAGCAAAGGGTTTTGTCTTCCACCAGATTTCTGAAAACCGCCTCGGCCAGGCGGTTACGCTCTTTTTCCAAAACCTTTTTCAGTTCCTCGATAATGAAAACGAAGTTGGCTGCTATAATATCTTCCTCATATTCCTCCCTGAAGATTTCCAGGGCCTTTTTACCAAGCTCATAGCCGATCCAGGGATTCGGTACAAGATCCACAATCTGGCGGGTCATAAACACATCATCAATTTCCAGGCGAATGTCTTTCTCGGTGCGCCCTTTTTCCTTCAGCAAAGCCCGCTCTTCCTCCGAAAGGCCAAGGATCAGCTCCTGCTCCTGTTTGCGGTTTTTGGATAGCGAAACATCTCTCAGCTCATCCAGGTCGATCTTCTCGTAATCGATGTTCCCAAGAATATCCACCTCATAGATGATATCACGCCAACTCTCTTTTTCCTGTATTACAAACTTGGGTAGGTATATCTTACCTTCAAATTCTTTGAAGCGAGGGCGATGCTTCATTATCCGCTCCTTTAACACATTACCTTCGGTTTCATCACCGCTATCTACGGAAACTCTTCCTGCTATATCGCCCAAGCCTTCACTTTCCAGACTGCTCTTGATGCCTTTCACGAGACTGGCAGCATTTTGTCTGAAGGTATAAACGTAGCATTCATCCAATTCACGCACCTTGGTTTTGCGGGCATTGGGCTGACGCAGAATGCGTCCGATCAACTGTGTAATACCCGTTTGGGAACTGGGATTGGTGAGTATTGTAAGGATGTATGCAAAGGAACAGTCCCAACCTTCCTGAAGCGCCTGTTTGGTGATAATGTAACGGATAGGGCAATCCCTGTCAAAGAGGTTGATTCCTTCAATATCATCCTTCTCGCTGCTTTTGATGGCGATATGATCTTCAGGAATGTTGCACTGCTTGATCAAAAATTCCTTTACATCTTCTGAATGGATGAACTTTCCTTCGCGCTGATCTTTGCCCGTTCGCTCTACCTGGATAAGGTTGATCGGCCTGATGTTTTCCCCCGTGTTCTGTTCGTACTCCACGGCTCTTTTCTCCAGTTCATCCCGCTTCTCCACCGAACTGAGCATGGTATCTTTCCAATCCAGACTGGTTTTGTTGGTGAGGTGAATGTCCAGTTTGATCATTTCCTCTTCGTTCAATTCACGGCCCGTGATCTCCACCAGTTTGTTGGTGTTTTTGGGGGGTGTGGCCGAAAGCTCCAGGATAAAACATGGATTGAAATTGCGGATGGTGTTCCGCGCATTTTCGCTGTAGGCTTTGTGGCCTTCGTCCACAATTACGATAGGTTGCAACACTTTTAACGTATTGCCCATAGAGGTTTTAAGGGTGCGGCCAAAGGCTTCGTTTTCCTCCCCGAAATAATCCAGGTTGGGGATTTTCTCCAACAGGGCTTCATTGGCCTTGTAATTGTCTTCGGGCGGGAAGAAATCCGTAAAGGCTCCTGAATCCTGAAAAATTTTCAGTGTGTCTTTGTTCTGGCGGTTTGCCGATGGAAGCATCAACAATAGGATCACCAGGTTTTCCTCGGTATCCAATCGGCTGAAATGCTCCGTCTTTTCTTTTATCAGTGTGCGGCCCCCGCTCGAAATGTCCAGAACCTGGCGGTAAGGATGCTCGCGGTTGCGCAGATTAGTAAGGGTTTGCCGATAGATCTGGGAGGTGGGCACGATCCATAACACCAATCCTGTTTGCTTCTTCAGGTAGGTTTTGTTGATGTGGTCGATGCTATGGCAGGCCAAAATGGTTTTCCCTCCACCCGTAGGTACTTTCAGGTAAAGCTCGGGCAAGGGTTCATCAATACCGTTGGAACTGGAATGGTAAATATTGCCTACGGCTTTCTCCCAGGCCTTACGCGGAAAGTTGTAGTCTTTGGCCATATCGGGGTCAAACTCAATGGCCTTTTCGTACTTGTCCTTGAACTCCGAAAGTGCCAGGAGGTATTCCTTCAGCTTGGATGTAACCTTTTTCTGATAATCCTTGAGTTCCATTAACCTTTTAGTTTATAGATTTCAAAAGGCAACTGGCAGTAATCCACCCGAAGCTCCAGCAGGGTATGCGTATCCACAAATTTGGCAGGGGCAAACACCAGGCTTTTCTTTCCGCTCTTGGCAGCAAATTTCCTTGCCCGTTCCAGGGTAAGTGCGGTGTTTTTCAGATACTCTACATCGGGCTTATACAGAAGGTAGGCATCATAGTCTTTACTGCTACCAATGAAATTTTCTTCCTCGTTCAGTTGGTTGGGATCAAACTCCTCGCCCGTGGCCGTGTAGAAAAGGTAGCGCGCCAGGTCGGCATAAGAAGGAAAGTTTTCACCGTGCAGGATGCTTTCCATTTCAATAGGATCGCCCAGCTCAAAGTAGCTGAAAGTACCGCCTACTCCATTGATAATTCTCTGATCTTTTGACCCGAATTTTGGCTCACCTTGAATTACACGGTGTACCCTTTCTCTCGTGATATCAGCGATGTCAGGCTCCATCTCTACTAGAATAAACTTACGATCCCCTTCATCCTCATAGTTGAGGTTCAACACAGCATGGGCTGTACTACCTGATCCAGAAAAGCTATCCAGTACAAGAGCATTCTCATCTTCGTGAAGAGAGATGATCCATTCGACTAGTTGAATCGGCTTTGGAGTATCGAATATCTTCTTTCCGAAAAGCTCTTTTAATGTTCGTGTCGCATCGGCATTGAAACCATAAGAATCTAACCATGTACTCCATCCTACACTTTTTTTCGCATCTCTTATTTTCTCGAACGGTACCCATCGTTCCCTTTCACCATTAACCAAAACTCCTTCATCATATGGACTCAGTTCCCAATGTGCCACTTCAGGTTCTTCAATAATGGCTTTCATCTTTTGATTTTTCCCCCAACGCCAATGTCCTTCTGAACCATCATTTTTATATGGATAGACCGTTGCTCCAGTAGGCGTCTTTAGCGGATACCACTGACCTTGCCTATCTTCTCTTGAGGATGTGCCGCCCCACTTTCTTAGCTCTCTACCTTTTCGATATTTCCCCCACTTGTCCTGCCGATCAAGTTTACCTGTAGATCTTTCTTCTTGGCTTAAGGAACTAATGTCACCATTGTGATAAATCATAACATACTCATGGCCACTGCGAAGCCTCGTTTTTTCTTTGCCTCCACTAGGCTCAGCCTGCCATGGAGCACAAGCAAGTTTGTTAAGTGGGCCAAAAACCTCATCCATCAAACTTCCTAAATGAAATATTTCATTATCGTCAATCGCAACTGCAATAATGCCATCTGGAGCCATCAACTCCTTAATAAGTTTCAATCGTGGAGTCATCATGCAAAGCCATTTATCATGCCGCGTCAAGTCATCCTTATCGACAGTTTTACCAAGCCACTCTGTAATCATGGGGCTGTTAACCCGATCATTATAAATCCAGCCTTCATTTCCGGTATTATATGGAGGGTCGATAAACACTACTTTTACTTTACCGCCATAATTTGGCAGCAGGGCCTTTAGGGCTTTCAGGTTATCGCCTTGTATTACCAGGTTGTCGTGCAGGGAGACTTTTTCCGTAAGGCTCTTTTCCTTCATGGGCACCAACTGGTGGTACTTCACCGCCAGGTGATGGTTTTGCACGAAAGATTTTCCTTTGAAGTTGAGGGTTGGCATTAGTTTAGTTTTGCTTTTATCGTGTTGAACAGGTTGATAAATTCATCTTCTTCACCATCGAACCAGCTCATGCGTAGTTCGTCAAAAGTGAGACTTCTATAGTGCTTTTCGGCTACGTCATATCCTCCAAGAGCAGTCCTCATTTCGTTATTTGGATGTTTGCCACAACAGTTTTTTGCATGATCAAAGTCCCCATATTGGATCTCTAAACCTGGGACAAGTCGTTTTAAAGCATCAGGATGGATATAATTCTCAAGAAGTCGTTTTTTGGTGAGCGTGTAATGCTGACCAGGTTCCAGTCCGTATTTGGACATTAACCTTTCATTTAGTGATTGTGCAGCTAATTCTTCCTTATCACTATCTAAAAATATATGGAAGGGTTTTTCTAGTTTTGTGAAAAGCTCCAAGTTAACCCAATGCTTAACCGCACCACAACTGCCTAAAGGCACAATGAGAATTCCAAGTTCTTCAAATGTGTTTGATACAGCATCAGCCTCCTTATATGCCAATGAGTTATGATTTAAAGCAATAACATCGCTTACTCCTTCAACAAGTAGAAGTCCTCTTGCCGTAGAAAAAAGCGGAGTAAATGTGTTATCTGGCTTTATTCCGAGATCTTGAGCAATGGCTTTGTAATTCACCTCCGTTTGCTCAATGGAATATACATTATCTGGCCTGGAAATGTGAATCAGGTGTTCTTTCTGGCTATTCCCCACAATTGTGGAAGAATGGGTTGATAAAACTACCTGATAACCGTTCTCAGTTAGTCCCACCAGTTTTTCAAAAAGGTCTTCTTGTGCTGAAGGGTGCAGAAAAGTTTCGGGTTCTTCAAAACCAAAAATGATCTGTTGGTTTTCATCCTTCCTTTCAGTTTCGGCCAAATACTCAAAGTATGACATCATGGTAATTCTTCTGAAGCCATCCCCACGCGAACTCAAAGGAAGATCTGTTCCTGTGTTATCGCTAACAAATGAAGTAGAGATCAGCTTGTTCCAGTCGAAATCGACATTAGCCCGTACGGTGTCTGTGGATTTTACAACCTCGTTTATTTTGGAAGTAATTTTGGCCAAGGCCTCCTGTAGTTGATCTCTAACTTGGGTTTCGATTTCATCAGTATCAATCTCCGTTTTGATTAGATCAAAAGCCATTTTCTTGAAATACCTCTGAATGGCAGCGTCAGTGTCAGAAAGAGAAGTGTCAGCTTTGAAGTATTGAAAAGCTGGTAGCGCCTGCTTTATGGCATCTGCAATCATTTTTGCCTTACTTGTGCCAGAGGTGGGCATGTCTTCATAAGCGTACTCGAAAGCAACATGCGTAGAATCATTATGCGCTCTGAGCTTCTGGCGTTTTTCTACGTTGTTGAACTCTTCTCCGTTTCCTTTAGTGGTGGGAATCTCTTTCTCCTTGCACTGTGATATTAGTTGCTTTTCTGACTTGAGTAAAAAGTCATTGTCTCCTTCATACTGCTTTCGCACTATCGACAATTTTGGCTTTCCCACGGAAGCCGTGACATTCCAAACTTTTTTTATTACGAGTAGCCCGGCTTCGTTTACGATTTCTTCGGCCTCAAAGGTTGTGTCAATCTGCTCACCTAGTGAAAAGCTGAAGTTTTGAGGATCAAAATGCAGCTCTACAGATATTGAGTCCTCTGTCGCGTTGACGTTGTGCTCTGCTTTATCCAAAGGAGGTTCATTGAGAAAAGCGTCCAAGGCTTTAAGGATGGTAGACTTACCTGCATCATTCTGACCTACGATACAATTGAAATGGTTGAAGCTTACTTCCACGGTGCCACTGATGCTTCTAAAATTTGAAATAACAGCTTTCTTCAGAATCATTTGTCTTTGTTTGGTTTTTTGGTTTCATACTTAATTCGGTCCTCCGCCACACGCAATGCTTCTTCGGCAAAGCTTTCGCCTTGTACTTCGTAGTAAATACGGTCACTAAGCCAGGCCACGAGAAATTCTTTTTTGTCCCCACCAAGGTAATCTGCAAGCTTTTCTACCTGCTCCCTACTGGGCTTGCGCTGCCCACGCTCAATCTTGCTGAGCAAGGCGGGGTCCATTTCAAGAAAGGCGGCCGTTTTACGTAGCGGCTCCTCCTTTTCTTCCCGCAGTTTACGGATGAGGCTTCCAAGGCTATGCATGTGTTGAAAGTATTAGTCAGGACAAATTTAGTCAACACATCGGGAATTTGCGAATGAAGATGTTCACAAGTTTTGAACAGGATTGACGGTGATCGGGAAATGGAAGGCTACATCTTGCTTGTAAGTTTTTCTTCAAGCCAGGTAAAAGCCTCATCCTGATCGTAAATTACTCCCGGTTTCAGAAGCGCTTCCATATCCCCAAGGAAAGGTGCTGAAGTCTTTTTCTCTTCCATGTTCCGCAGGAATTCTTTCTGGCTTGGTGGTTTGCCTACGGCAAAATTCATGTATTGATGATAGCACTTCAAAATCAGGTCATAATCCAAAGTTGCATTTTGGCCAGCATAATACATATCAAAGAGGTCGCGTCCTTTTTTGCGCTGATACAAAGCGCGGAGTTTGGTACCTAAAAGTTCGTTGAGGTGATAGGTGGTGATTTCACAGCTTCCCGAAAACCAATCACTTTTTACCTCAAACGGGAAAGCTTTCCAGCCCAGCAGGTTAAAATGCTCGCGGCAGTTGATCTCAATTTTCAGGCGGAGCCGGATATCAGGATTATATTCAGAAGTGAAGCGGTAGAGAATGCTGTTATTACTGGCCTTTTGCTTTACCACCCGCTCTTCTTCAAAGAAGGTGATTACTTCTCCAATTCTTTGCAGGATTGGCTTGATGGGATCTTCTTTGATCTGCACCAGATCAATGTCTTCCGAATAACGGGGTGCGGGATGCAGGTAAAGTTTATGTAAGGCGGTACCGCCTCTGAAGGCCAGGTTTTCCCTGAGGAAGTCATCAGAGAAGAGTTCCACCAAAGCTCTTGAAATGATCAGGTCTTGTTCCACCTGCTCATTTGTGGTCCAGGAAACATGTTCTTTCCAGCGGGCGATGTAGGGTTTCGGTATCACAGATCACTTTCTATTTGGAGGTTTACATCTACTTTCCAGCGGTTGCCCGTGCTCCCAGGCTTTTGCCCTTTAGTCGGGTTCAATAATGTGGGATAAAATGAGGCTTCCTGAAGGAATTTAATAAGGAGGCCCTGAATGTTTTCATTTCCTGATATTACTTCCAGCAGGAAACCCATGCGTTGCAGAACACTTTTATTTCGGTACCAACTTAGCAGGTCTTCCACATCTTTCTCATCCAGATTTTCGGCCAATTCTTCCAGTATGGCCATCATGCGGTTCAGGCCTCCGAGTTGTTGCTGATTTTCCAGGAGGTCTGCAAAAGTCAGGGCCGGAGATGAGATATTGAAATAACCGGCATCCGATTTTCTTTTTAGGATATTCTTTGATGGCCACCTGCTGCTATTGAAGAAACGCAACTGCATATTTCCTTTGGAAATATCTCGTAAAGCCGGAGGTGTGGTAATGATATAATCCTGTTGAATTTGCTGATGGGATGCCCCATGCTGAGCCGCTGCCGAATAAAAGCCAACATAATAAGGTTTGTTGAGGAAGTTGAACAGTTTATCCACATACAGGCCTACCGGTAATTTGGCATAGGACTGGTACCGTGGTGGCAAAATGAGGTAAAAGCCCTTTCTTAGATTGAGTATTTGCTGATCATTTGCCAGGCGCGAGAGTTCTTTGCGCAAGGAAGATTCCGGAGCTTTGGTGGTGCGCTTCAACTCCTGGAGGGAAAAGGCATACTCTTCGTAAGATTGCAGTTCACGGATAAACTCTGAAACCGCTCCCATGGCTTTAGTTTTTGTTTGCGAAATATATCAAATTTTGGATGTGTTCGCAATGGGGTTCTAAAGAATTAGGAGTAAATAATCAAATAGGGCTATAAAGGAGGTGAAAGGAAGTTCTACAGATATGAGAACCTATGATACATCCGGTTTTCAGGTGTCTTTTCGGCCAGGCCATCGCCAGCTTGAGGAACTGGAGAACTGGCTTTTGCAGGAGGAGCAGAAAACAGGTGACGGGTTTTATTGTAACCTGCATCTTTTGAAGGCGTCTTTTGCCAAAGGAGAAATGGCGGTGGGCATTCTGAATGGAGAAACAATTGGATTTCTGACCTAGCATCAGAACAGTGATTTTGGGGTTTACATCAACATTTCTGAAATCCGCCCGGACTTGCAGGGTTGTGGCCTGGGCAAGAGCCTGGTAAAAGATGTGTTTCAGTTTCTCAGAGAGAAGGGCTTTTTTATTGTTGACCTGGAATGCGCCCCTGCCAGTTCTGAAGGCTTCTGGAAAAAGATGGGTTTTCAGGAGTTTCCGGAAAGTTCCCGCGGATGGGGGTTTCAAATAAGCGGGCATAAAAGGCTCTATAAAACCGTGATTGCCACTTCGGAGCCAACAACTGTCATAAGTCCTGATGATGAGGTTTTTGAGCTGTGGAATGACGAGGCGCATTTGATGAGAGATACAGAACCAAGCTGGGTTTGGAAACTGCAGTTTAATAAAGGTACCAGAGAGCTGGTGAAGCCCATCGTTCACCCGGCTGCCCCTGAATGGCGAGCGCGGTGGCGGAAAGGAGATGACGTTTTCAAGGACGGGCCGGTTAAAAGATTGCTACCATGGGAGAATACTTCCGGGAGTTTTGTGGTGGTGACTCAAATTCCGTGATCAAGCAGTTGGCAAATTAGCTTCGGAATCCGCGTAAAGTATCTGATCCATTCAGGACCATGCATCCGGGGAATTAATGCTGTTCCTCCATCAGTTGCCACTGCTCACTTGCACCCGCGCCAAAAATGCTATGTGCCACCAGGAGCTGAGAGTAATAGTCTTTCTTATCCACTTTTGGAGGGTTGGGATGCAGCCTAAAGGCTGTTTCCCATATACCAATCCCCACCAGACCACTAAGAAACCCAATGCCGCTCCACTTTTAAATGAAGGTTTGAGCTTGGTTTTTTCCAAACAGGCATGTAGGATAAAGCAAAACCAACGCCTGTAAGATAGTGAAGTACAAAACCCACGGCCGGCTTGCGCTCAGGAAGATGGAAATTTTTCGTGAATACCAGGAGTAAGTTCATTCTACAACTCCGGCTCGCGAAACTGCTGCTTTTCCTTACGGGAAATGCTATAGCTGTAAAGGGTCATAAAGGCGGTGCCGGTAAAGGCCGAGATCAGAATTTTACCAAATGTATTCATCGCTACTCCGATAATTTGTAAGAAATTTCTACTTGATCCATCGCTCCCAATACCCAAACTTTTCTTGCCTTTTACCTACAGGAATGGATAAAGCCATAACGCAGATGGCAGCAATGAGTCCATTGATGTTGCCGGCTGTGGATGAACCTGCCAGGAACCACGGCAAGGCGGCTAATGCCAGGCCGATAAGTAGGTTCAAGTACCTTCCGATACGGACAATTTCACCCATGGCAATAACCGAAGCCACTACTACCAAGGCACCTCCAAGGTGGAAGATGTGGGCTCCCCATTGGCTGAGATTGAAGATGGCAGGGGAAAACATCAGATATATCCCTATGCACGTGGAGAGGCCAAGCGTCCATGGAAGATTCATGCCCCAAAAGGCTGCACGCAATACGGGACCGGGTTTTTTAGAGAGCTCCATAAGCTCTGGCGACCGTTCATCCATGCCCTCAGCCTCCATTGTGCCTCCTTTCCAGAACGCCCGCCACATGTTGAGCTTACGTTTTTTGGCATCGCGAAGAAAATCGAACATGGCAAAGACTTCATCAATTTCCAATGGAATCATCGGAAGCATGATAGCTGCAGCCATAAGGCAGAAAGTACACCAATGTCCTACTACAATGGGTTGGGAAATGACCAGGGCAATGTGAACCAAACCTAACGGAATTACCAGTATACCGAAAAAGGTGACCATCCAGGGCATAGTACGCCAGCGGGCCGGACTGCCCATCCAGCCCATTAAAAACTCAAAAGTATAGGCCAGGGCACCTAATCCGGCATCAGAAATCGGCAGGCTGTGCGACATGCTGGAATTGAGTACCAATTCAGAACTGCGACCAAAAAAGGGATCCCAGACGCTGTTGATATATCCCAGCTGAAAAGTAGCGAGATAGCGGCTAACAATCCATCCGAGGAACCCTGTAACTATCATGATCCACCGTTGGGGCCAACTGGAAGGATTGTAACTCCAGCCCGGGGGTACCTGCGGCCCTTTTTTCATATAGGCAATCATATTGGGCATTCCCGGAATCAGTATGGTAAGGGCAATGACCATAGCCCCTACAATGGTATCGTTATAATAGGCCACTGCTGTGGGAGCCCAAAAAACGAGAGGCGCCATGCTGATATATATACCAACAAAACAGGCGGCCCAAAGACTTATTGGCCGGTTAGGTTGCAGCGAACGCCACCCAAATATGATCAGGAGAATACCGCAAACAACATCATTCCAGATGGAAAGGGAAATCCGTTGATCCAGCGTAAGCCAAAGGTCGCGACCACCTGAAGGCATTACGGTGTCTTTTCCATAGCCAAAGGTAAACGGGGCCAGGATGAGCCAGACGCCCAGAATAATCAGAGTCCAATAAACCCAAAGTGTTTGCTTATGGTGGGACCTGAGCATTTCCATTGAATCAGAATCCTGCTCAGATTTCTTTTTCATCTGTTTTTCGGCCATGGGGCGGGATACTCCTCTTGAAGCCATTGGTTGGTCGCTCATGGGATTATTTTTTAGCCTAAACCCTGGACTTCTATAATGGTTCAGGAATTAAACCATCCGGGAAAATATCAGGTTAATTGCATAGGAGCCGATATCACAAAGCCGTTGGAAGAAGCTTTGCAAACTCCCTTGCGAAAGAAAGTAACACTCCACACTATGACCGCTCAGGAACTTTACGAAAAGGTAAAGAAGGTAATGCACGAAAACATGGTGAAGGGCCGTCTGAAAGATGGACGGAAATTCCATTACACCAAACCATCCCCCACACGTTACCCTTTCCAGTTTTTCTGGGATACGTGTTTTCATATTTACATTTTCTCGGCACTGGGCGAACAGGATATGGCAAAGGAGCATTTGCGAAGCCTTTTTGCTTTACAACGCCCCAATGGGTTTGTGGGGCATATGATCTACTGGAACCGGCTCAGGCCGGGCAGGCTTACCGACTTTTTCCAGTCAGAGCCACGCTTTCAAAATTTATTCCGCAGCCACATGAGTGCCCTGATACAGCCACCACTTGTAGCACAAGCCACAGAGCGCCTTTACAAAGCCTCCGGGGATAAAGTTTTTTTGACCGAAATGATGCCAAAGCTCAAGGCCTACTATGATTGGCTGGCCAATAACCGCGACTTTGAGGGAGACCATTTGTTGAGCATTATATCGCCTTTTGAATCGGGCATGGACTGGAAGCCCACCTATGATGTTGTCCTGGGGTTGAAGGAGAAAAAGGCCAGCCGCAGGTTGTTCCTCAACGTGGTAGGAGTAGATATCAGAAATTTTCTACACGATTTTAACTTGAGGAAAATATATCGCAAAAACTATTTTGTGGTGAAAGATGCCGGATTGAATACCGTGTATGCCCAAAACCTACGGGCGCTGAGCAGGCTTTGCGAGGCAACAGGTGATTCTGCTGCGGAGAGGTATAGAAATCTGAGCGAAGAAGTAAGGAAGAGCATGCTCAGGCTAATGTATGACGAAGAGGACGCGGCTTTTTACGACCTGTACGGCAAAGACAATACAAAGATAAAGGTGCTGACTCCTACCATATTTTATCCTGTAGTCATTGAAGACATGCCTGATGATGTGACCCAAAAAGTGGTGAAGAGGCACTTTTTTAATGAGGACGAATTTGGTGTGCCTTTTCCGATACCCTCTGTAGCTAAAAACAGCCCGTCCTTTGATCCGGGGCCGTCTATGTATATCTGGCGTGGACCCACCTGGATCGTAAACAACTGGTTTATGCATCAGTTTTTAATGGAAAAGGGCTACTACAAGGAATCCGGAAAGCTGATAAGCAGCATAAAGGAATTGATTAAAAAAAGCGGCTTTTGCGAATACTACAATCCCTTCACAGGCGAGGGTTACGGGGCCGCAGACTTTACCTGGGCCGGATTAGTGGTGGATATGATGCAAATGGAAGAAGGGAAAAAAAACACTGGTGAAACAGAGTTTTCCGGTTAAAGTCCATCCGTGGCATTTCTTCAAACGGCTAACTTGCCAGCGTTTTGGACTGGCATACTAAGAACGTAGCTTTAGGTAAGCCGAGAGTCGATTGAACTTTTCGTTTATTTTTTCAAATAGGCTGAAGTCTGATGCCTCATCATCAAAGTCACCATGAGAGCCATGATCACCCGGCACAGGTTTCCATAGGTTATATTCCCTGTTTGGGCTTTCGGTTTTATCTGTAAGTTGACCACTAAAGCCCTTCTTTGCCATGAACTTATCCAGATAAGCGGGGGCGAGTTTATTGCCCCATACCGTTTTGAATGTGGAAAATCCTACCATTCGCTCTCGTTGCCCTGTTTTTGCTACATCCACCACAGCACGTGCTGCCACTTCGGGCTGAAATATCTTACCCATAGGTTTTGGCTTTTTATCAAAGCGCGTTTTTACCCACCCAAATTGTGGGGTATTCATAGCTGGAAGGTGAACAATGGATAAGTCAACATCTAAATTATCATGCAAAAGTTCCGCTTGCAGAGACTCAAAGAAGCCCACAATGGCGTGCTTACAGGCGCAGTATGCAGATTGTAAAGGAATGCCCCGATAAGATAGTGCGGAACCTATCAAAATAATTTTACCCCTGTTACGCTCTTTCATTTTACGCAATGCTGCAAGGGTACCATACACCTGACCGAGGTATGTCACCTCGGTAACCCGCTTGAATTCTTCGGGTTCCATATCTACCACACGGCTAAAAACACTGGTCATGGCATTATTGACCCAAATATCAATGGGCCCGATGTTCTTTTCCCCGTAATCAGCCGCTTCATTTAACTTTGCCGCATCAGCCACATCTGCTTCAAAAATCCAGGCGTTACCACCCAATGACTCCACTTCATTTTTAGCCCCCTGCAAAGCTTCCTTGCCCCGGGCTATCAGAAGTATGTTTGCGCCATCTTTAGCAAACTCCTTCGCTATTGCACGGCCTACTCCGGCAGATGCGCCTGTGATAACAACGTTTAATGCCATAGCTCTTTTTTCAATTTAGGTAACCCCCAGGTATTAAATACTTCAGGACTGTAAAAGTTTCCAAACAAGAAGGCATTCTCCAAACTTTTGCCCCTACTCTATGTTGGTGCTAACAAATCAATTTAAATACACCCGTCATGCAAAATGTACAACTTATAGAATCACTTCAGAAATGCATCCGCGAATGTCTCAACTGTGCCGATTCCTGCCTGGATGAGGACAATATTAAGAAGATGGTGCCTTGTGTAAGGCTTGACCGTGCTTGTGCTGAAACCTGCCAGGCCGGTGCTAATCTATTAGCCATTAATGCAACCAACGCCAGGGAAATGGTGCAGCTTTGTAAGGATATTTGCAGCAAGTGTGCTGATGAGTGTGAAAAGCACGAAATGGACCACTGCAAACGCTGTGGAGAAGCGTGCCGTGAATGTGAGAAAGCATGTGAAGCTTACTTAGGCTAAAAAAATACCACCGGGACGTTACAGGGTCTCGGTGATTCTCGCTCAACTTTAGCCAGGCAGGTGTTGAACCCTTCTTTTACTTGAGGGAAATATACTGAGGTTATCTGCAATACAGCCACCATTGACTTTACTAGCCTGTTTCGCATAGCTGCCCGCAACGGTATTTTAGTGGTTTCGGCTATGAAGACCCGCGCAAAAGAAGGGGTAAAAGGAAAAGAGCTTTTGCAGAAAGGAGCCTGGGGCCGTCTAAACCCGATTTTGATGACCGCTTTCACCACAGGCTGGCTCTGATTCCATTGGCGCTAAAAGTTGGCGAGGCCGGCAGTGAGATTCAAAGCCCATGGCAATAGTCATTTTCTTGGAGAACGTGTCAGAAAAATATCCCTTTGATGCTGGTAAAGTTCGCTCCCAAGCAAACCTGAGGAAAAATTTGCAAAACTAGCCGCCTCGGCTAAGCCGAGACCAATCCCAACTATGATCGATCACTAACTCCTTTGAAAACTTCAACCCTGGTAATATTTTTTGCCATCGTGTGGGTAGAAAATATTCGCAAGGCAAATCTTCTATCTAAATGCGATCAAAAAGCTTATTTTAGTGGCCGTGAGATTTATTCTTTCCATAACAGTCATTTTAAATTTGCCCCTAAGCACGATGAGCTTTCAGGTAGGGGCTCATTTCTGTAGTTGCGAATTAAGGTTTCTCTGAAATGCCATTTTCCGAGGATAATCAATTTACTAAGGCCCGATGGGAACTGGGCAAGAAGCGGTTTTACGATCCAATTCTTTCGGTAGATGGCAGCATCAGTTGCGCCAGTTGCCATACAGCAAATCTTGCTTTTGCAGATAATAAAGCCTTCAGCCCGGGAGTGGAAAACAGGCCGGGAGTACGAAATGCACCATCCTTAGCTAATATTGGCTACCACCCCTATTTTTTACGAGAAGGAAGTGTGCCTACCTTTGAAATGCAGGTGCTTGTGCCTGTGCAGGAAGAGAATGAGTTTGCCCATGAGATGCTGCTGATTGCAGAGCTACTTGGTAAGAGAGAAGACTATCAAAATATGGCTCAGGAAGCCTATACCCGTGAGGTTGATCCGTATGTAATCACCAGGGCACGGGCCACGTTTCAGCGCAGTTTGATAAGTGGAAGCAGCAGCTATGACCAGTTTTATTAGTGGCTTTCTTAAAAAGCTTAACCGATGAGGAATTTAATACTAATGGACTTTTTAAAAATTAAACTAAAATGAAACAGATTTACTTAATGATTGTCGCCTGTGGAATTGGTTTTTACCAAACCAACGGCCAATGCAACCCAGGGGAAGTAGAACTACAGCTAACGGTTCACAGCGGTTCATACGCCTATGAGGGTTACTGGGAATTAGTGCCAGGAAACAACACTTGTGGGACCGGCACCCTCGTTTCAGGCGGAAACAATGCCGTGGGCTGCAATGGTGGCGGTGCTAAAACGGTACAAAGCGGGGGCTATGCCAGCAACCAGACCATCAGCGTTCCTCTCCAATGCATTGTTCAGGGAAATACCTACACGATACAATACCGTGATGACTGGGGTGATGGGGGCTTTGAATTTGAGGTGGCCATTAATGGATATACCATTAAAACCTTTAAGGGAACAAGTGCTTCCCAAAGCTTTTCATTTGTTGCCGAAGAACCTTTGCAGTACAACCTGGAGGTGCTCGAAATTGATAAACCCTATGGCTATGCCCAACAGAGCCCCGCCCCTATAGAAGCCCACTTCTTCAACCTTGGCAAGGATACGGTTAACTCCGTCACCTTTGCTTATCAGGTTAACAACAACACAGTAATGAGTGCCACCCTCAGCGGACTTTCCATAGCCAATTATGAGGATGGACATTTAAACCACCCTACCAGCTGGACACCTGCGGCAAATGGCCTGTACACTATAAAACTATGGGTAGGCCAGATTAACGGCAATGCGGATATGGATGCCAGCAACGACACCATTTTAAAGCAAGTTGAAATAGGCCCAGGCACGGCCAATATCATTGACAGCTACCTGGCGGGACTCAATAAAGTTACCGAGATTGGGAATGCCAGCGACTTGCTAAATGGCCCTACTGACCTCGACTTTCATCCTACACTTAGCCGAAAGGAACTGTGGGTAGTGAACAAGCGCACGGAGACCTCGGGCGGATCTACGGTAACCTACTCCAATGCAGGTACCCCCACCCAAACCGATGTCCATAAAAAAGATGGTAACTCCTGGCACTTTATGTCATTACCTACCGGAATTGCCTTCAGTGAAAACGGGAATTTCGGCACCTCTCCCGGGGTATATGACGCTAACCACAACGGGGGGGCGCCCTTTACAGGCCCGGCACTTTGGTCCAGCGACCCGGCCATATATGCGCAGCCTTCGGGTGGAAACGGCAGTCACTACGATATGCTTCATGAAAGTCCCGAATGCCAAGGCATTGCCCACGAAAAGGATAATGTGTTTTGGGTTTTTGACGGTTACAATGATGACATAGTTCGGTATGATTTTGCCAAAGAACATGTGCCTGGAGGAAATGACCATGCTGATGGCATCATATGGAGGTACAGCGAAGTGAACGTGGATAAAGACCCTCTAAATAAAGTGGTCAGCCACTTGGTGTATGACAAGGCAACCGATTGGGTATATGTGGTGGATTATGGAAACAAGCGGGTAATAAGGATTGACGCCACCACCGGAACAAAAGGCGGTGCTCCGACCTTTGGCCCCCATGAGCCTGTGGCTGAGTATAAAAACATTGTCAACTATACCTGGGAGACCGTAGTGGATTCTGGTTTGATGGAACCTGCCGGCATTGATTTGATTGATAACAGGATGCTGGTAAGCGATTATGCCACAGGCGATGTCATCATTTACGATATTACTACCATGCCTGCGGTAGAGCTTGGCAGATTGGCAACCGCTGCTCAAGGAATTATGGGCATTAAAATAGGCCCCGATGGAGCTATTTGGTACGTGGACTATGATGCCAATACAGTAAACAGGATTGACCTGAGCAGCATTGGCCTCAAAGAAGAAATGGCTTCCACTTTTGACTTCTATCCCAATCCCTCCAATGGAGAGCTGACCCTCATCGGAAATAACCTGAAGAATCAGAAAGTGAAGATCTACTCAGCCACCGGCCAACTCCTCTTTACCCAAGTATTATACCAGCAGGACCAAAAGCTCCAATTAGGCTTTTTGCCTGCCGGAATATATACCCTATCCCTCAGTAGTGGAAGTGGCAAACAAATTGGTGCCAAACCATTGATTATTTCCAAGTAAGGTTTATAAGCTTGTCCATTGCCTTTACTTTTGTAGGGCAATGGGCAGTTTTCCTTAACAAAGTCTTTATAAACCCCGGTATCATGAAAAATTTATTTGGCCTTTTATTCCTCTCCCTTAGCATTTTTGCACAAGCTCAAAAGGCCCCTGACTTCACCATGACCGATATTCACAATAACCAGTGGAGCCTTTATGATGAGCTAGCAAAAGGAAAAACCGTGGTGCTGGACTTCTTTTTTGCCAACTGTACCCCATGCCAGACTTTGACCCCCATGATGGAGCAGGTGTACCAGGATTATGGTGCAGGCGCTGCAAATGTGATGGTATTTGGTATAAGCTTTACAGACAACAATGCCCGGCTTTTACAATTTGAACAAAATTATGGGGCCACCTACCCCTCGGCCGGCAATGAAGGCGGAGGCGATACTATCACCAGCCTGTATCAAAGTTGGTTTCCCTTTGTCGGTTTCCCCACCTATGCGGTTGTTTGTCCTGATAGCAGTGTATTTTGGAACCTTCCTCGCAATGCCAATTTTCCAGAACTTAGGGATAGCCTTGATGTGTGCCTTGCAAAATTCAGCCTCCCTGACTTGAAAAAATCCGTAACCTTACAGCTATACCCCAATCCAGCCCGAGATGTAGTCCATTTTGAAAATTCGTGGAAGGGAAATGTTGACCTGAAAATAATGAGCCTACAGGGCAGCTTGTTGCGTAATTGGGCGGTAGAAAAAGAAGATTACCGCTTGGATGTCTGGCTCCCCCACTTAAGGGCAGGCACTTACATCTTTGAAATAAAACTTGGGGAACAAAAAGCCCAACACCTATTAGTTATAAAATAATAATCATGAAAAAAATCATACTGTTTACATTGGCCTGTTGCCCCTTTATAGCTGCGGCTCAATCACTTAATTGGAACTCGGCCACGATAGTCAATTCTGATCCCACACTGGGCTATACCCGCCCAAAAGTGACACTTACAAAAGCCAATAAAGCAGTGGTAATGTGGGGAAAGGCCAATAACAAAGAGGTGTATGTGGCCCGGCAGGGCAGTAGCGGTTTTAACAGCCCCGTAAATATCACCCCCAGTGGCGTTACTGCTTTTGTGCAAAACTGGGCCGGACCGAGCATGGACGCCTCGGGTGATACCGTATTTGTGGCCTTTAAGGCCCAGCCCGAAGATGAAGGCCTGGTATATGTGGTGCGCTCCCTGGATGGGGGCGCCACCTTTGGCGATACGGTGCGGGTGTCTTCCGAAAACTGGTCGCGCTTTGCCGAAGTATCGGTAATGCCCGGAGGAAACCCGGTGGTAACATATATGGAATTTGATTCCAACTTTGTGGACCCACGCTATGTAGTGGCCACCTCTGCCGATGCCGGGGCTTCTTTTTCCACCCCGGTGGATGGCAGCCTCACGGCCCCGGGCGAAGTGTGTGACTGTTGCCCGGGCTTTATCCTGGCCCAGCCTCAGCGTACCATCCTTATGTTTAGAAACAATGACAATAACCTGCGCGATATATGGGCCACCGTCTCCACCGATGGCGGCAACAGCTTTCCGCAGGGGACGGATATTGACAACAATAACTGGATGATCAACTCCTGCCCTTCCACCGGGCCCAATGCCATTACCAATGGCGACAGTTTGCTGGCGGTGTGGATGAGCGGGGCCTCTGGTTATTCAAGGATCAACCTGGGCAAGGCCGACCTCAACACAATGAACACGGGCATTAGCACAGAACTGACGCCAGGCTCCACGGCCAACCAAAACTACCCCAAAATTGCCGGCCGGGGAGATACCCTGGCCGTGGTGTGGCAGGAAAGTGCTGCCGGAAAAACCAATATTATGTTTGCGTGGTCCACCACAGGTATTTCCGGCTTACTGAACAATACACCCACCATAGTAAACCCTGTTTCCTCGGGCGCAAAGCTAAACCCTGACATGATTTATAAAAACGGGATATTCCACATCGTGTGGCAGGACAATGTTTCACAGGCCGTGGCCTATCGCAGCGCCCAGATAAGCTCAGGTATAGGGATAGCCGAGGGGCCAAAGCAGAAAGCTGACTTGAAGTTGTATCCCAATCCTGCTATGGGTTATGTGAATGTCAGCAGTGCAAATCTGACCCCGGATGCTGAATTCAGCATTTACACCAGTTTGGGGGCTGAAGTGCTTTCCGGCCTCCACACCGAAACTCCATTGAGGCTGGATGTTTCCTCCCTGCCAGCGGGCGTTTATTTTATCCGGCTTCAGGATGGCGCAGGAACTTTTGCTGTCCGCAAACTCATCATTGAGTAAAAGGAAGGCTTACTGAATAATAAGCGTTTTCGTTAATATTTCTTTAGAAGTAGCCATTAATCTTCGATAATGACCTGGAAACAAAAAGATTATCTTGATAAAGACTTACATAGTATATTCCGCACAGTAAATTTTCCCGGAACAATATCACCTCACTGTCCTGCAGGCCTTTTATCCTTTTAACCACCCGGCTAGATAAATTGGTTATTTCTACAGAAGCATTTTGCCATAATTTCAAATTTAATAAATGGCAGCTGCGCCTCAACTTAGTGTCCGGTCAAATGTAGCAGGTTCAGATCATATTACAACATGACAAAAGTCATTTTTTAGCATTTATCCAATTAGCTATCTTTGTAACGTTAATGAAAAAAGCATTCTCCATATTCCTCGCGATTCTTATGTTGGCTTCCAACATCGGAATAGCTTCAAACACTCACTTCTGTGGTGGTGAGGCCGCGGAGCATACCCTTTCATTAGGTATTGAGCATTTGGATTGTGGTATGGCAGAAACGGAGCAGTCTTGTTCTTCAGAAGATGGTCACGACCAGCTAAACGCAAAACCGTGTTGTGATAATCAACATGAACTGTTGCAACTTGATGAAGATGCAACCCTTTTACAGCAAGCTCCCGAGATCAATAAGACCTTCATTGCTGCCTTCATTCACACCTTTGTAGTTCAAGTTTTCTCTTTTGAAAAGAAAGAGTCCTTTTACCTTAATTACTTCCCTCCCTTACTGAAACAGGATATACAGGTACTGTTTCAGTCCTTCCTGATTTAGAAAGCATAATGTCTATTAGCACCCGCCTCAGAATTTGAGCCGCGGGTAAAAGCGCCTGTTTGCGCTCTCGAACACCTTTTTGTTCAACAAAAACATTAATTGCATTATGCTTAATAAAATCATCAGATATTTTCTGGAGAATAAGTTAGTTACTTCTTTACTCCTCATAGGGCTTATAACCTGGGGTATCGTTACCGCACCCTTTGGCTGGCAAATAGGAGCGTTACCCTCCGACCCGGTGCCCGTAGATGCCATTCCTGATATTGGCGAAAACCAGCAAATCGTTTTTACCGAGTGGCCGGGCCGCTCACCACAGGACATCGAAGATCAGATATCCTATCCCTTAACCACTTACCTCCTGGGTATTCCCGGGGTAAAATCTATCCGTAGTTCCTCCATCTTCGGGTTCTCCAGCATCTTCATCATTTTTGAAGAGGATATTGAGTTTTACTGGAGCCGCTCCAGAATTTTAGAGAAACTCAACTCTTTGCCTACCGATCTGCTCCCAGAAGATGTACAACCTGCCCTGGGCCCTGATGCGACAGCGCTTGGGCAGGTGTATTGGTATACGCTCGAAGGCCGGGACAAAGAGGGCAACCCAACCGGAGGGTGGGATTTACATGAAATCCGTACGGTGCAGGATTTTTACGTGAAATATGCCCTCAACGCTACTGGTGGTGTTTCAGAGGTAGCCTCTATAGGAGGCTACGTGCAGGAGTACCAGATAGATGTGAACCCCGATGCCCTCAAGGCTTATGATATCCCCTTGCACAAGGTCATGCAGGCCGTCCGTAAGTCCAATAAAGATGTAGGGGCTAAAACCATTGAAATAAACCAGGCGGAATATCTGGTACGTGGCCTTGGTTATATAAAGAAACTGGAGGATATAGAAAAAGCCGTGGTAGCGGTTGAGGACAATGTGCCAATCCGGATAAAAGATATTGGCGTGGTAACCTTGGGCCCGGCCACCAGAAGAGGTATGCTCGATAAGGATGGAGCGGAAGTGGTTGGTGGCGTGGTGGTAGCCCGTTACGGTTCCAATCCTTTGCAGGTGATTAACAATGTGAAAGATAAAATCAAGGAGATTGCGCCCGGTCTGCCCAAGAAAATTCTAGACAATGGAGTGGAAAGCCAATTAACCATTGTTCCATTTTACGACCGTTCCACCCTGATCCACGAAACCCTGGGAACATTGGAGGAGGCACTTTCACTGGAGGTGCTAATTACCATTTTGGTGGTAATTGTTTCAGTCTTTAACCTCAGGGCCTCCCTGCTTATATCCAGCTTGCTGCCCATATCAGTGCTCATGGTCTTTATTGCTATGCGCTACTTTGGTGTGGATGCCAATATTGTGGCGCTCTCCGGCATCGCCATTGCCATTGGTACAATGGTAGATCTTGGGGTCATACTCTCGGAAAACATCATCAAGCACGTTGATGAAGCCTCACCCGGGGATAAGTTGATTGAAACCATTTATCGTGGAAGTGCTGAAGTAGCAACGGCTATAGTTACTGCCGTATCTACCACTATTGTAAGTTTTATCCCTGTTTTCACCATGCAGGCTGCCGAGGGAAAACTGTTTGGGCCGCTGGCATTTACCAAGACTTTTGCACTGATAGCAGCGCTCATAGTTTCGCTGCTTATACTCCCGGCATTGGCTCATTGGTTTTTCGGAATACGCGTAAAGCGTGAAAAAACAGCCCGCCTTCTCAATGCAAGCCTTATAGTTGTAGGGCTGATAGTGGCCATCTTTCAAGTGTTGTGGGCAGGCATTGCCCTGATAGCTTTTGGAGCAGCATGGTTTGTAAAACGTTACAGCCCCAAACAAAACTGGTTTACCAGCAATATGAGTGTCATTGTGGTGGTGCTGGTCGTCACCTGGCTGCTTGGGAAGTACTGGTTGCCTCTTGGAGCCCAGAAAAGCTTGTTGCTCAATTTCGTTTTCGTTGGCTTATTGGTGAGCATCATTCTTGGAGGCTTTTCCCTCTTGCAACGCTATTACGAATCCATTCTCAAGTGGTGCCTCAATAACAAAGCGAAGTTTCTTGCCATACCCACCGCACTTATGCTCTTGGGGGTAATGATCTGGATGGGTTTCAATTCTGTGTTTGGTTTTGTAGCCAAAGGTTTTGACACCTTAGGTGTGGACATCCGTTCCACGAGCGTTTGGAGCGGATTAACTCACACATTCCCTGGCGTAGGTAAAGAGTTTATGCCCTCACTTGATGAAGGCAGTTTTCTGTTGATGCCCACCTCCATGCCTCATTCAGGTATTGAGTTCAATAAAAAGGTAGTGGGCCAACTGGATATGTTGCTTACCAATATACCAGAAGTGGACCTCACCGTTGGCAAGCTGGGCCGTGTAGAATCTGCGCTGGATCCCGCACCTATTTCCATGTATGAAAACATCATTAATTATAAGCCTGAGTACATGGTCAATGATAAGGGCTTCAGGCAACGCTATAAAGTAGATGATGAAGACCGTTTTATCCTTACTTCAGGCGATACGCTTAGCAATAGTGCGGCTCTTGAGGCGGGGGTTAATAAGGAACAGCTTATTCCTGATGATGGTGGGCAATTCTTCAGAAACTGGAGAGATCACATTCACTCCCCTGATGACATCTGGGACGAAATTGTAAAGGTGACCAAGATACCTGGAGTCACCTCAGCTCCAAAGCTTCAACCTATCGAAACCCGGTTGGTGATGCTGCAAACCGGCATGAGAGCCCCCATGGGTATTAAGGTTTACGGTCCTGACCTGCCTACTATCGAAAACTTTGGGTTGAAACTTGAGGAAATATTAAAAGGCGTGCCTTCTGTGAAGAAAGAAGCCGTTTTTGCGGATCGTATTGTGGGCAAACCATACGTTCACCTGAATATTGACCGTGACGAAATTTCGCGCTATGGCCTCAATGTAGAAGATGTTCAGCAAACCATTGAGACTGCGATTGGTGGTATGAAAATCACCTCTACCGTGGAAGGCAGGGAACGCTTCCCCGTAAGGGTGAGATACCCACGCGAATTACGCGATGATCCTGAGGCCTTGAGCAATATTCTTCTTCCCACTCCCACGGGTGCACAAATACCCATCGGCCAGGTAGTGGATATTGAATACGTAAGGGGGCCCCAGGCCATCAAAAGTGAGGAAACTTTCCTGGTGGGTTATGTACTTTTTGACAAGCGCGATGGGTTTGCCGAAGTAGAAGTAGTCAATGATGCCCAGGAGGCTATTCTAGCGGAAATCGATGCAGGTAACCTGGAAGTGCCTGCCGGTATCAGCTATAAATTTTCCGGCAGCTACGAAAACCAGGTACGGGCAGAGAAAAGGCTCTCTATCATTGTTCCTCTGGTGCTGGTCATTGTCTTCCTTATTCTTTATTTCCAGTTCAAGTCGGTTACTACCTCCCTAATGGTGTTCAGTGGTATTGCCATGGCTTTCAGTGGTGGCTTTATCATGATATGGCTCTATGGGCAGGGATGGTTTGCCGATTTCAGTGTGTTTGATACCAACTTCAGGGATTTGTTCCAGATGCACACCATTAACCTGAGTGTGGCAGTATGGGTAGGTTTTATCGCGCTCTTCGGTATTGCCACGGATGATGGCGTACTGATAGCCACCTATCTCGACCAGAGCTTTAAGCGCAATAAACCCACAAGCCATGATGAGGTAAGGGCGGCCGTTTTAGAGGCCGGTTTGCGGAGAATTCGTCCGGCACTAATGACAGTTTCCACCACCATGATCGCGCTGCTGCCGGTATTGACTTCTACCGGACGCGGGGCAGACATCATGATCCCTATGGCAATACCCACATTTGGTGGAATGGCCTTTGCCCTGGTGAGCATTTTCATTGTGCCGGTGCTCTACTCTATACGGGAAGAAAGAAAGGTGAAAAAATTAGAAGCAAAAAGCTAAAGAAATATGAAACTGATAAAGAATGTCATAATACTCCTGGTAATGGCCCTGCCACTTTGGGCATGGGGCCAGGACCTTGAGGATTACCAGAAAATAGCGGCAGAGAACAACCCCGGCCTGCAGGGCAGGTACAAAGAGTTCAAAGCTGCCCTTGAAAAGGTCCCGCAGGTGAGCAGTCTGCCGGACCCTACTTTGTCTTTCGGGTATTTTATATCACCGGTAGAAACACGGGTAGGACCTCAGCAAGCTAAGTTTTCGCTGAGCCAGATGTTTCCGTGGTTCGGTACGCTTGAAGCACAAGGTAATGCCGCTGCCCTTATGGCACAAGCCAAATACCAGAGTTTCATCGATGCCCGCAACAAGCTCTATTACCATGTTGCAGATGCCTACTATCCGCTCTACGAATTAGACGAGCAGTTGCGCCTGCAGCGGGAAAACCTTGAAATACTGGAGTCATTTATGACTTTGGCCCAAAGCAAATACGAAAACAACCAGAGCAGTATGGTAGATGTGCTGCGGGTAGATATCATGATTAAGGATGCCCGCACTAACATCGATATCCTGGAGGATAAGCGCCAACCGCTGCTGACCCGTTTCAACAACCAGTTGAACCGTGATGCTTCGGAAACCGTCAGCATTGTGGATACTATAAATGTATCTCCTTTACCAGATGGCTATCGCAGGGACAGCTTGTTGATAAACCACCCCTTGCTTGAAGAGCTGAGTCTCAAGGAGGAAGCAATGAAGGAACAGGAAAAAGCGGCCATTCGCAAAGGCCTCCCCAGTTTTGGCCTTGGTCTCGATTATGTGTTGGTAGGTGAACGGACAGATATGGATCTTGCGGACAATGGGCAGGATGCATTGATGCCTATGGTGACCGTGAGCCTGCCCATTTTCAGGGGTAAGTATAAGGCAGCCAAAGAGGAAGCGCGAATCATGCAGGAAGCGTACAGGGATATGCGGCAGGAAATGGCCAACAACCTGGGAAGTGCTTACGAAATGGTCTGGTTTGAGATGGAAAAGCAGCGTCAGAACCTCGACTTGTACCGTGAGCAGATCGATGAAACGAGCCAGGCACTTAACCTATTGTTCACTTCCTACTCCAATAACGGAAATGATTTTGAAGAAGTGCTTCGCATGCAACAACAGTTGCTGAAATACCAAATGATGAAGGCTACCAGCCTTTCCGAATACAAAATAGCGGAAGCAAAACTGAATTACATCACTTCTAAAAATTAAGACAATGACTATCAATAAAAAAACATTCTGGATAAGCCTTGCCGCCACACTTGTTGTCGGTATGCTGGCGGGCTGGCTGATTTTTCCTGGCAAGGATACGCCCACTGAAGAAGTACATGAACACACCGAAATGGCCGCTGGGGAAGAAACCATCTGGACTTGCTCCATGCATCCTCAGATCCGGCAAAGTGAACCCGGTGATTGCCCCATCTGCGGCATGGATCTCATTCCGCTTGAGGATGAAGCCGGTTCGGAGATGGATCCTATGGCAATATCCATGTCGCCTACAGCCATGCAATTGGCCAACGTACGTACGGCTACAGCAGGTGCTATGGAGCCGCTGAAAAAAGTTCGCCTCAACGGGAAAGTGCAGGAAGACGAACGGCTCGTTTTTTCCCAAACCAGCCACATCCCCGGTCGTATCGAAAAACTAAATGTGAACTTCACCGGTGAGTTTGTAAAAAAAGGCGAGTTACTGGCACACATCTATTCACCTGACCTGGTAACCGCCCAGGAAGAAGTTTTTGAAGCTCGCAAAATCAAGGAAAGCCAACCGGCCCTCTACCGTTCGGCCATTGAAAAATTGCGCAACTGGAAATTATCAGAATCCCAGATAGATCAGATATTGAATGCTGATGAAACGATTGAAAATTTCCCGATTGTAGCTGATGTTTCCGGCTATGTTATTAGCAAAAAAGTGAACCTGGGTGACTATATCCGAAAAGGCGAACCCATTTATGAAATTGCCGATCTCAGTAAGGTGTGGGTACTTTTTGATGTGTATGAATCTGACCTTCCATGGATTGATGAGGGCGACCGGGTAAACTTCACAGTACAATCCCTCCCCGGTGAGCAATTCAGCGGTAAGATTACATTTCTTGATCCGGTATTAAACCCCAAAACAAGAGTGGCCAAGGCCAGAGTGGAAATGCGAAACGCCAATAATAAGCTAAAGCCTGAGATGTTTGCGAGTGGCGTGGTGGATGCCAGCCTGGAGTATAATGAAGATGCCCTGGTCATCCCAAAATCTGCAGTAATGTGGACAGGTGAACGCTCTGTAGTTTATGTGAAAAGCAGCTCTGCCCAAGGTGTTAACTTCATTATGCGCGAGGTGGTATTGGGGCCAGAATTGGGGGAAGGATTTATTGTAAAAGAAGGCCTGGATCCCGGAGAAGATATAGCTGTAAGTGGAACCTTCAGCATCGATGCCGCTGCACAGCTTGCCGGTAAACCAAGCATGATGAACCCTGAAGGTGGCCCCGCCATGACCGGTCATAACCACGGTGGCGCGAACAATGCCCCTGCCGGCTCAGAAGACGGGCATACGGCCCATAAGCAGGATATTACCATAGGTACTAAAGCCAAAAAGGCCCTGAAACCGGTCATAGATGCTTACCTGGAAATGAAGGACGCCCTTGTAAATGACGATGCTTCGAAAGCACAGAATAGTGCCAAAAAGCTAAAACAGGAATTAAGCACAATAAATATGGCCCTCTTCACAGGAGAGGCGCACAATGTATGGATGAAGCATAGCAGTGCCCTGGAATCGGCAGCAGGAAAAGTTTCGGCTACAGAGGATATCAAAAAAGTCAGAGAACACTTTATTGAAATCTCTTCCCAACTGAAAATGCTTGTGAAGACTTTTAAACCCTATGACCAGACCTTGTACGTTCAATTTTGCCCAATGGCCAACAACAATCAGGGTGCAGACTGGCTCAGCTTAGAAAAGGAAGTAAAAAACCCCTATTTCGGTGAAGCCATGCTGGGATGTGGAGAAGTTGAAGATAGCATAAAATAAAATTAACGGAATGAAACGGACCCATTCCCAAAGTATTAAAACAGTGTCCGATTTTGATAATTTAAATAATCAGTAAATATGAAAAAAGTAGCAATGACACTTAGTTTGGCTCTTTTGAGCCTGGGAGTTTTCGCCCAACACGACCATTCGAAACACCAGATGAACGGTGCACATGGAAATGAGATGGCTCCGGAATTTGAAAATGAAAACCTGGGGCAGGCATATGTAAAGTACATAGCCCTCAAAGATGCACTGGTAGCCTCAGATGCAGGTGAGGCAGAAGCTAAAGCTGCAGAACTGGTGGCCGCACTAAGTAAGGTTGAGAATGCTGATGATGCCATTAAAAGTGCCACCAACGTGATGAAAGCGGGATCGCTGGAAGCCCAGCGCAAGGCCTTTTCAGAACTGAGCACACACATGGCCGATTTGGTGAAAAAGGCTGACATAAGCGCGGGCGCAGTATATGTGGAGTTTTGCCCCATGGCCAATGGTGGCGAAGGTGCGCACTGGCTGGCCAATGAAAAGCAGATCAATAACCCCTACTTTGGCGATAAGATGCTGAGGTGCGGCAAAGTAAAAGAAACCATTAAATAACTAAGACCTGCGGGCACGACATAAATTTTGGTTGGATTAAAGTTCGTGTTTGTGCCCGCAGGCACTAATTATTAAACAATGAAAAACTCAGTTTTCAGATTATTGACCGGTGGGTTCTTTTTGATTGCTGCCCTTGGTTGCAATACCCAATCTCAGCCGGAGAATGAGCAGGCAAAGCAGCCTGACGTAACACAAGCCACTGATAAACAGGATTACGAGGTAGGCGACCAGGTGCCTAACGAGTTGGTCTGTATGGTTAACGATGCCTATATGGGCAAGCCTCAAATAGCTGTTCCGGTAAATGGAAAAACCTATTATGGCTGCTGCCAGATGTGCGTAAAAAAGCTCAATGAACAAGAATCAGCCCGCACCGCCTTTGACCCGCACAGCGGTAGAATGATCGACAAGGTGGATGCTTACATCGTGCTTTTGGATGAGCAGGGCACGGTTGGGTATTTTGAATCTCAGAGGAGTTATGAAACCTTTAAAAACAAATAATAGCTGATTGGGAGCATCAAGTGAATAATGGTAGAAGTGATGGCGAAATAGGATTTATCCGGTAAAGCCATCAAGCTCAATCCTGTTTCGCTTTTCTCAAAAAAAGATGTAATTTTCACCAAAAGATGACAAATGTCATGGTTTTAAACATTGAGAATTAGCACTTTTGAAGCTGTTTGTTTAAATGACTGCAAAAAGCAACATATCGAGAAAAGTAATGCTTTCGGCCTTCGGGTTGCCGATGCTGGGAGTGTACATGCTCAGCATTTGGTGCGGGCTGGGCAATTTTCTGGCTGAATGTTGTGAGCATCACGATTCGGGCAAGGTGGAACATCATGCCACAGTGCATGAGCACACCGATGATCACCACCACGATAGCCACCATCACGATCATCAATCAGATGACCACCATAATCATAACCACTCCGGCCATCATCAAGAGGATGATCAAGGTGATGACGGCTGCTGTAGCGATGTTACTACCGCTTTCTTTCTGGTTTTCCAGCAACAGGTTCAGCCTTATACAGTAGATTTTCAATCGGCTGATAATCCGGTAGCTCTTTTGCCGGTATTTGTCAACCAATACCTCCCCAATGTTGAGGTTCACCCCCTTCAAAAATGGTTGCCGCCTCCCAGGCCTGCACCATCGGGTTTTAAGCTTCGCATTCTCCATCAGTCTTTCCTGATTTAGACTTTCTTTTCTGTTAGGGCAATTACCCTCTGCGGCTCGTATAATTAGCGATGCACGTGCTCATTAGAGTATGCTGTAACTGCAGTCCTGATGAGGTGTTTGCCCTGGGGTACATATCTGTACCTGTGTGGTTCGTATGGGCATCTTTCTTCATTGGATATGATCAGGGCCACAGTTTCGGTATTATCAACTTACAGAAAGCATGAAAGATCAAAATCGTATTACAGAAGAATTCAGGGTAAAGGGCATGATCTGCAGCCGATGCCTCAAGGTGCTCAATGATGAGCTAAGGCAGGCCGGAGCAGAAATCTTGGAAATAGAACTGGGCCGGGTAGTGATTAACTACTCTTCACAGAAAATAAGCAGGAGCCATATAGAGCGGGTTATTCGCGAAAACGAGTTTAGCCTCATATGGGACAAGGAAACCCTGCTGGCCGAGCAGACCAAACGCTGGGTGATCAATTACATCTGGAATACAAATCTGGAGCAAAAGCTCTCCGGGTTCCTTGTTGATAAAATGCAGGCGAACTACGGGAGCTTAAGTAGGAATTTTTCCAGGGTTTTCGGGAAAACCATAGAACGCTACAGCCTGCTGCTAAAAATAGAAAGGGCCAAAGAACTGGTGGAATATGGTGGAATGAACCTGAGCGAAATAGCCTATAGCCTTGGTTATCAAAATCCTTCAGCACTAAGCAAACAGTTTAAAAAAGAAACCGGTATGAGCCTGAGAGAATACCAAAAACTGGGCATTACCAGGCGAATACCGCTTGACAAAATATGACAAGTATTAACCGGAATAAAGCACATATAGCTATGCACATAAGCATATACTTGTGTGGTAAAAACGACAAATCAATAACCCTTTAAAACGTAAAATTATGTGGTTTGATGGACATCATTATTGGGGAATGCACTGGATATGGTGGATTCTATGGATCATTTTTTTGATATGGATTTTCGCAACGCCCTGGGACGTGCCCGGACAGCGTACGAAAAAGGAAACCCCTCTTGACATTCTTAAAAAGAGGTATGCGGCCGGGGAGATTAACTCAGAAGAGTTTGAAGCCCGGAAAAAAAATCTCTTAAAAAAATAAACACAAAAGTTTAAGTCACCATGGTAGATAATAAAGGTATAAATACAAAGCATTCCTACCACATTCGCGGTATGCATTGTGGTGGTTGCGCAAAGGCGGTAGAGCAAAATTTGTCTGCTCTCCCTCAAGTTAAAACGGTGAAAGTAGATTTGGAAAAGAAGCTGGCACAGGTTGAATCGGAAACTCCTATTTCCCTAAGCACGCTTCAGGCTTCACTGGAGAATACCAGTTATGCTATTGAAGGACCGGTTAACTGACAGTGCAGGAAGGTAGATAATTGAGGGTCTGATCCACTTTTCCATTAGGGGGATGGAAGGCACCCGGTACCCCGGTTAAGGAAATGAAAGCAATGGGGTACCGGGTTTTAACAAAATAGTTCAAAAGCATGAGTAATGTAATAAAAGAACACGAAGTAATGGCCGGAAAACTGAAAGCTATAGGCCATCCTATGCGGGTGGCATTGTTTCACCTTCTATGCAATTGCGAAACGGAAGGCCTTAGTGTTAAGAGCTTGTATCAGTCCCTCGGTATCGATCAGCCTACTACTTCACGCCACCTGGCGGTAATGCGAAATAGCGGGTTGATTAGCAGGCGGGTTACAGGAGGACAAACCAGTTACTGCCTTTGCTTTAATGACCCGTTTGTGAAATGCCTTTCTGGTTGTTTTATCACTAATAATAAAATTGAATAATTATGAAAAATCATTGGCTTTGGATGCTGCTGGCTTGTGTGGCCCCCATCCTGCTCATCTTTTTGTTGCCCTTTTTCGGGATAACCTCCGATCTGACTTTCGCTTTGTTCCTGGTGGTCTTCTTTGTTGCGCACCTCTTTATGATGCGGGGCCATTCGCATGGTCATGGCGGCCATGGACAAAAGGATCCAACTAATAAATCAGAACATTCTCATCATTAAAAATCAAATGTTATGAACAAGCTAAATATCAAAAAATTGGGAATGGCCTTTGGCCTTACCGGGGCCCTGCTCTACCTGGGCTGTATGATTGTGATGGCCACTGTAGGCCGCGAGGGTACCATAAAGTTTTTTAACAGCCTGCTGCACGGACTGGACACGTCAGGGATGATACGCATGGATGTACCCCTATGGGAGGCAGGCCTTGGCCTGGTACAGACTTTTATTATTGCCTGGCTTGTAGGAGCTTGTGTGGCCGGGTTTTATAATTTCTCATTGAGAGGTAAAGAAAAACGGTAGAAAGAAATGGCCGGCATCATGCACCACATATCAAGAAAGCGAAATCTGTTTGCGCTCCTTACACACATAGCGGCAGGTATGCTGGTATTTTATTTTTTACTACACCCGCTTGCCATGGCGGTCAATGCAGGAAATGGGCTGCGCGACACTATGAATGATATGTGGGAAAGACTTCTCTTTCAATTGACCCATGCTTTTTCAATACACATGTTGCCCATGGCTTACCTTTTTATCGTGGCAGGTGCCATTATGGGTTTGCTTTCTGGCCTTTTTTGGCTAAGCCTGATGCGCAAAAAGGCTACTGCAAAAGAAGAAGAAGCCCCTGATAGCATAGATGCTGAAAGACTCATTGCCGCTGGTGAAAACCATTACGCAGAATTCAAATCGTCCATTCGCTATGATTTCCGGCAAAAAACCACCAACAGAGACCTTGAGGAAGTAATTGCCAAGACCATAGCGGGCTTTATGAACGCAGAGGGCGGCTACCTGCTAATTGGTGTAAAAGACAGCGGTGAGGTAGTGGGACTTGAAAAAGACTTTATGACACTCCGGCAAAAAAACGAAGATGGTTTTGAGCGAAGGATTTTTGATTTGGTCACCACCAGTTTAGGGGCGGAGTATTGTCATTTGTGTAACACCTCCTTTCACAAGTTGGATGGCCAAACCATCTGCGTGGTGAAAATTGAAGCATCGGCAGAACCAGTATATCTGAGCGGTGCTGATACAACCGCCTTTTATATAAGGGCAGGCAATGCCACCCGCCAACTATCAGTGAAGGAAACGGTGAAATACCTGAAAATGAAAGGGACTAAAAGCGCTATAATCAACTAACTATGAGCATACAATACGTCTGGTTCATATGGTCGCTTATTATCCTGGTTATTTGGGGCATCATTTATATGGCCAGGCCAGGTTACAGGCGAGTGATGCTCAATATGAGCCTCATTACTATGCCCTTTGGGCTTACCGAACCTTTATTTGTACCTGAGTACTGGTCGCCACCCTCCCTTTTCCATCTGGCGGAAAAAACCGGCTTCGATATTGAGAGCCTCATTTTTTCCTTCGCCATTGGAGGTATAGGTGCAGTGCTGTACCGCCTCGTTCAAAGGCGTAATCTAATAGAAATTCCTGAATCGGAAAGAAAACATGCCCGGCACCGGCTGCACCGCTACATCCTGTTAGTGCCCGCCTTGGTATTTGCCTTGCTGGCCTTCTTCACTACTCTGAACCACATTTACTGCGGCATCATTGCCATGTTTACCGGGGCACTGGCCACCTTGTACTGCCGTCCTGATCTTAAAGGTAAAATATGGATTGGTGGACTTTTGTTCACCTTGCTCTACTTTATTTATTTCGGCAGCATTCTGCCCTTTTATCCTGACTATGTAGAACTGTACTGGAACCTGGATGCCTTAAGCCATATCCTGATACTGGGAATACCGCTTGAAGAGCTTCTTTTTGCCTTTTCATTTGGAATGCTATGGAGCAGCCTTTATGAGCACCTGTACTGGCAAAGGCTGGTGAAAGATATCAAACCAAAACTTACCAGCTATGAAAGCCTGTAATACCGATCTGCAAATGTGCCTGCCGGAAAGTACGATGCCCAGGGTGGTGATCATTGGAGGTGGCTTTGCCGGAATTGCCCTGGCTAAAAAATTGAAAAACGGCCCCTATCAGGTGGTTTTGCTGGACAGGAATAATTTCCATCAATTTCAGCCTTTGCTCTACCAGGTAGCTACCAGTGGTCTTGAGCCGGATAGCATCGTATTCCCTTTTCGGAAAATGTTTTCGGGGTACAAAAACTTGGTGTACCGCATGGCTGAAGTAGAGGAGATTGAGCCTGAAATACAGCAGGTTTATACGGATAAAGGCGGCCTGAGCTACGATTACCTGGTGCTGGCCACTGGCAGCCAAACCAATTTCTTTGGTATGGATCAGCTAAAGGAAAACAGCACTGGGATGAAAGACATCCGTGAGGCTTTGAACATACGCCACATTATGCTGCAAAACCTGGAGAAAGCTGCTACTACCTGCGACCTTCAAGAAAAGGACATACTAAGCAACTTTATAATTGTGGGGGGCGGACCGGCAGGTGTGGAAATGGCGGGTGCCTTGGCCGAATTCCGTAATTTCATCCTGCCCAAAGACTATCCTGAACTGATGCCGGATGACATGAACATTTATCTACTGGAAGCTGGAGATCAGCTTTTAAATGGAATGTCTTCCAAAGCCTCAGGTAAGGCTCTAAAGTATCTCAAAAAACTTGGCGTGGAGGTGTTACTGAATACGGCTGTGACCAATTATGATGGAAAAGTAGCACGGACAGGTGATTCAAAAGAATTGGAAGCGGCCACTTTGGTTTGGACAGCAGGAGTTAAGGGCAGCTATCCAAAAGGGGTTGCACGCAATGGCATAGGGAAGGCCAATCGGATTGTTACCGATGAGTATCTGCGGGTAAAAGGCTCTGTAAATCTCTTTGCCACGGGCGATGTTGCTTCGGTAAGCGATTTAAAATATCCCAAAGGTCACCCCATGGTGGCCCAGGTCGCCATCCAGCAAGGAAGGTTATTAGGAGATAATCTACTGAGGCTGGCGCAGGGTAAAAGTTTTCGCCCTTTCCAATACCAAGATAAAGGCTCACTTGCCACAATTGGCAAAAACCGGGCAGTGGCCGATATAGCCCGTTTTCAATTTGGAGGCTATGCCGCTTGGTTGCTGTGGTCGGTGGTACACCTGATGTCTATCAGTGGCTTTCGCAATAAGGTTTTTGTTGGGCTAAACTGGATGTGGAGCTATTTCAATTATGAGAAAAGTAACCGATTGATCATCAGGAAATATAACTTCAGAGCAGAGCGCAAATCTGAAATATTCACAGAACAGAAATATAAAAAATCCGAAGCATGAAACAATGGTCTTTATACGCAGGTAGCTTTGCAGGAATAAAGGTCTTTATCCACTGGAGCTTTTGGATCATCATAGCCTGGATTTTTATGCTTCATTTCCAAATGGGGCACGGTTGGGCAGAAGGTGTGAACGGAGCAGTGTTTGTCCTGGCATTATTTGGCTGTGTGGTGCTGCATGAGTTTGGCCATGCACTAACAGCCAAAAGTTACGGTGTTCCCACTCGAAATATCACTCTTTATCCTATAGGGGGAATAGCCAGCCTTGAGAAAATGCCCGATAAACCTGGGCAGGAACTGGCCGTGGCCCTGGCTGGCCCTGCGGTTAATGTAGTGATAGCTGGCGGATTGTACCTGTGGTTAAAATCCTCAGGTGGCCTGATGCCCCTCAGCGAAATGGATCACATGGGCGGGGGCAACTTTTGGTTTAACCTGATGGCGGCCAATGTGATTTTGGCAGGGTTCAACCTCATTCCTGCTTTCCCGATGGATGGCGGGCGGGTGCTGCGGGCCCTCCTGGCTTACCGGATGGATAAATTGAAGGCAACTAACATTGCCGCCAGGATAGGGCAACTGCTGGCCATTGTTTTTGTATTCCTTGGTTTCTTCACCAACTTTTGGTTGGTATTCATTGGCTTTTTCATTTACCTCGGAGCCGGAGGTGAAGTGGCCTATGAACGTCAAAAAGCTTCCCTGAAGGGTTTGCTTGTGAGGGATGTGATGCTTACAAAGCTTCCTGTTCTATCGGCTGATGCGGCAATATCAGAAGCCGTAAAAGATGCCATAGCCAGCCAGGAACGGCTGTTTTTTGTGGGCATAGATGGGCAAATACAGGGTGTCACCAGTTTCAATGAGTTACTGGAAGCCCATAAGAACAGTGCAAGTGAAAGGTCTATTGGCGAGATCATAATCCCCCATGTAGAGGGTGTATCAGAGCATACAGACCTCAACACGGCAGTACGTAAACTTATGGGTAATCCCAAAAAATACATAGCTGTGACCCATGGCGGCCAGGTAACAGGTGCCATTTCCCAAAAGCATATTGAAGATGTAATAAGCATTCAAGACCAAATAAATAAAAAAGCATCATGATGTGGATCAAGATTTTTTTCGCAATAAGCCTCTGGCTAGCCTCCATACCCCTTCAGGGTCAGCACGAGTATAGTACGTCACGGGGAGTGGCCGTCATTAGCGGTAGCTGGGCAGGTGAGGATTTTAAAATCCAGGGAGTGAAAACAGATGCACGGCTAAACTATGAAACGGCCCGTGTAGTCTTACGCCCGTTGTCCACAGATATATCTACCGGGATAGATTCTATGGATAAGCGGTTGAAGGACTTGAACATGGAAGATGTGCGATTTGAAGGCAAACTAAACATAGACATTGTACAAACCCAGGATCACCCACTTCAGACTTTTGAAGTTGAGGGCCAATTGATTGGACAGGGATGGTCTTGGCCAGTACACGGCAAGGGTACACTGGAACACACTTACTACCAAACCTATGCCTGCATGCTGAGCATAAGCCTCCATATTGAACTTAAAAATCAGACAGTATTGGAAGACATTCCGGAGCTAGGTGATGAATTGATTATACAGCTAAAACAGTCAGTTCTTAAAAACGAATAAAATCAAAAAATCATGAAAGAGATCAAAGCATTCTTACGCCCATTCATGCTCAATGAAGTGGTTAATGGACTTGAAAAAGAAGGTTTCTGCTGCTTGACGGTAACCGCTGCCGAGGGCACGGGAAATTATACTGACCCTGACACCGACTTCCCGTCCCTGAAGCATCCCTTTTCGCACAGCAAGGTGGAAAAGCTGGAGATAGTGGCCCGTGACGAAAATGTGGAACCCATAGTGGAGATCATCCATAAACATGGAAAAACCGGCAAGCCCGGTGATGGCCTCATCTACATAACCCCGGTGCTGGAAGCTTATCGCGTGCGTGACTTCAAAACCGGTAAGAAAATAATCAATCATAAAAACGATCAATCATGAAAAACATCTTAGTTCCAACCGATTTTTCACCGCTGGCCGATAGCGCCAGCGAATATGCCTTAAAAATTGCCGAGAAAGCAAAGGCTGAAATTCACTTCCTGCACATACAGTTTACCCCGGTAGATTGGGTGAAACTGGATAAGCAAAAGGAAAAAAACTATCCCGAAACCCTCAAACAAATAGGTCATGCCAAACATGAGCTGACCCAATTGGAAAAAAGAGCCGAAGACCTGGGCCTGAAAGTGCGCACCTTCCTCACTTTTGATGCGGGGCGCGATGAAATCATTAAGCATGTAAGCAATTACCATCACGATTTTGTGGTAATGGGTTCGCATGGTGCCAGTGGTGCGCGGGAAACGTTTATGGGGTCCAATGCCCAAAAGATCATTCGCCATGCCACTGCCCCGGTATTGGTGGTTAAAGAAAAGCCACCCCGGTTCCCGATGAAAAGCATCGTGTTTGCCTCAAGTTTTGATGAGGATGTAAAGGAACATTTTCACAAGGTGGTGGACTTTGCCGACCTCATGGAGGCCGATATTCACCTGGTGTACATCAATACCATGTACAACTTTGAGGAAACAGCTACGAGTGAAGCAAAAATGCAGGCTTTCCTCAAGCACTGTCCGCGCGGTGGAACCTGCTCCATCAACATCTACAATGCCATGGATGAGGAAAGGGGCATCCGCCATTTTGCAAAACGGCAAAATGCCGACATGATCGCTATTACCACGCACGGTAAAACAGGCTTCCTTGGCATGGTATCCAAGAGTATAGCTGAGAGTTTGGTGAATCATTCAGAAACCTCCATACTCAGCATGAACTTAAAAAATCAATAATCCAATCACATATTTTAAAATAAAAAAATTATGAAAAAGACAATCGTATTGCTCACGGCAACAGTAGCCATATTTTTTACGGCATGTAACCAAAAACAAAGCACAGACGCAGTGCTTGAAAATGAAACCCAGCGCCAGGAGATCATGGAGACCATAGCCAATGACCATGAAATGATGATGGAAATGCACGAAACCATGATGAACAGCGAGCATGGTAAAATGATGATGATGGAGAACAAGGGTATGATGAAGATGATGATGGGCGATAAAGACCATATGCGCGAAATGATGCAGGAAAACCCGGAAATGATGCAAGGCATGATGCAGAACATGATGCAAATGGCCGAGGGCGACAGCACCATGCAGAAAAAAATGACAGGCATGATGGCCAACCACAAAGGCATGATGAAAAACATGATGAAGCAAATGCACCAGAAAGGTATGATGAGCGATGAATGCATGCAAAGCTGCATGAAGAGAATGGACGGAATGGACATGGGTGACGGCATGATGCAAGGCAAAGGCGAAATGGATGGGATGGATAAAAAAGGCCAATCACACGAAGACCACCATTAAAAACAACTATCATGAAAAACATTAAAGATTTATACCGTAAAACCCTTGTAGGTTTCACCCTGATTGGAATAGTGCTGATGCAGGCTGCGTGTGCAGGCCCGCGGATGTATTCGCAAAACAATTCACAGGCTTATATAGACCCGGTATGTGGCAACACGGTAGAGGCCACTACTGATCTGAAGTATGAGTACGAAGGCCGCACCTATTATTTCAGCTCGGCCGAATGCCTGGCTGTATTTGAGCAAAATCCCGCCCGCTTTGCCCGGGAGCAAAACCGCCACAACGGCCACATGGGCATGAACCGCCTGGGATGGTGGGGGCCCGCCTTAGGGGTTGTAATGGTGGCAGGCATGATAGCGGCTATGGTCATTGGGGTAAATCATTAATGAGAAAAGCCACTCCGCGATGGGCTAACCAGATACTCGAAATGGCTTATGAAGAATTTATGTACACATCCACCATGACGGAATCAAATGCATTTGGAAATTCAGATAGCACTTTTTTATAACAAAAATCAAGGACAATGAATTTAATCAAAAAACGAACAGCAACTGTAGCACTGGCAGCAGCCATGCTCGTCTTGTACTCCTTTACTGAAAAAGGTATGGAGCACGCACCTGTTTTACAAAACAACGACTGGGTAGCGCCCAAAAGTGCAGATAATCTTAAGAACCCTTTTAAGGGTGATGAGACTGCCATAAAAAAAGGCAAGATAACCTACCAAAACATGTGTGCCATTTGCCATGGCGACAAAGGCAAGGGGGATGGTATGGCCGGTATGAGCCTCAAACCAAAGCCTTCCAATTTTACCAGTGAGAAAGTGCAAAGCCAGTCAGATGGGGCACTGTTTTGGAAAATGACCACCGGCCGGGCCCCCATGGCGGGCTACAAGGATATATTGACAGAAGAGCAACGCTGGCAGTTGGTCAGCTATCTGAGAACCTTTAAAAAGCAATAGCTATGAAAAATTTATGGATTATTATGCCAGTACTCCTGATGTCGTTGGGCACTTATGCCCAGGATTCGTTGAGTACCTATTCCCGGCAGGCTGCCCAGAACAATATCAGCCTAAAACCGGGCGACTCCAGGTTTATGCTTAGGGGTTACTACCATACGGGGCTTGATGCGGTTACCTCAGAAGGAGAAACGGATTACAATTTTGCGGGGGGTACCATTGCGCCCATCCTCATGTACAAACAATCCGACCGCCTGTTTTTTGAAGCCGAATTTGAAGGCGCTTTTGAAGACGGGGAATTTGAATGGGGATTGGAGTATGCCGATGTAGCCTATGTACTCAATAATTATATGACTGTTCGGGCGGGTAAATTTTTATTGCCCTTCGGTACGTTCATGGAAAAGCTCCACCCGGCATGGATCAACCGCCTTTCCACGCGGCCATTGGGCTTTGGGCATGATGGAATTGCCCCCACCACTGATGTAGGGGTAGAATTGCGCGGGGCTTTTCACCTTGGAGACGTGAAGTTGAACTACCAGGCCTATGTTATCAACGGCCCTCAATTAAAGGACGGCTCGGAAGAACCGGATGAGGCAGGTATGCTGATGTTCGGTTATATGGCAGATAACAATAATGACAAGGCCGTGGGAGGTCGATTGGGCTTTTTTCCCTTCAGCAGTTCTGCCCTGGAAATTGGCCTTTCTGCCCTTAGTGGCAAAGTAGGTGACAAAGGCAGCCGTTTTGCAGATGTGCGGGCCAACCTTTATGCCATTGACTTTTCACTGGTCAAAAACCTGAGCTTTATGAAAAGCATGGTTGATATAAAAGGGCAGTACAACTACTCCCAAATTGGTAATGCCAACTACAAGGTGCCGGAAGACACTACCGACCTGTTCTATGATTTTACCAATACCAGCAACAGCTATTATGCCCAGGTATCCATCAGGCCATCTTTTGTAAGTAATGAATTCATCAGCAACCTTGAGCTGGTAGGCCGCTACAGCAGTATGGATACCCCGGAAGGCTCGCTTTGGGAACAGAGCCCAACGCAACTGGCCATTGGCCTTAATTACTGGATAGACTGGCGCACGGTGATAAAGCTGGGATACCAAACCACTGACGGGCTGGGCGACCACGATTCACCCGAACCCATCACCCAGGATATGTTTTACATCCATTGGGCCATGGGATTTTGATAACCAATAAAATTGATAATCATGAAAAAGTTAAGTGTAATAACCAGCATTATTTTAATGGTAGGAATTATTGGATATGTTTCCAGTTGTGCGCCTTCGGCCAAAATAACGGCTAAAACAGGAGCACAGATATGGGGCGAGAACTGCATCCGTTGCCACAACCCGGCCAGCCCATCCACCTTTTCGGATGTACAGTGGGATGTAGCCACCCTGCATATGCAGATCAGGGCCAATTTAACACCAGAGGAAGCCACCAAAGTGAAAGAGTTTCTACAAGCAGCGAACAATTAACAAACCATTAAAGCAAAGAAGATGAAAAGTATTTTTTTAACAATTACTGTTTTCACTATGGCTGTGATGTTTACAGCCTGCGAAAAGGAAAGCGATCTTTCTGATGAGCTTTCGGCAGAGGATAAAATCGCTGTTGAAGGTATGGAGGAAGCCCTCCACACGGCAGAAGCCTACCAGGATTCCCTTGTGTGGTGCGATGATCCGGCCAATAACTGTGATACTGCCTTTGTGCAATATTGTGACAGCCTGTTTCATTTTGGGGATGCAGAATATGAGCGGCATCATGATAATTACAGCCACAATAACCGGGAGGATGACCACCATCACTCAGGTACTAACAATCACCACCACGGCAGCGGAGGTGGCCATGACGAAGACGAAGGAGATGACCATGGCCATAGCATCGAAAGCCATAATGAGATGAATGAGCTGCGGGCGGTGCACTTACAGTATCCACCCCATAGATAATGGAAAGGCCACTCATGTAGGTTTGGCCAGAGAGGGGTGGGAAATTTATGAAGCCCGCCCCTCTTCACCATAGCCTGCAATTAATTGATAAAAAATTAAAACCGATATCGGTAATGACACAATGTTTTACATATTTGCATTTATTTAGACTAATTCTAAATAATAAACTAAATTCTTTAAATATGAGATATGTATTTACAGTTATTGCCGCTATGTTTTTTATTGTTCAGGCGGCAGCGCAAACCGCAAGCGTTACCGGGTTCATCACACATACGGACAGCCTAACACCTATTGCCAACGCTTCTGTTTTCCTGCAGGGTACCAGGCATGGGACCATCACTAATGGTAAGGGGAACTTCCGTATGGCACAAATCCCCCCTGGCACGTATCAATTACAAGTGTCCTTCTTGGGTTATAAGCCCCTATCCCGTAAAATTAAGCTTGCGGCAGGCGATACCCTCCGGCTCAACCTGGCACTGATAGAAACAACTCAAAATTTAAATACCGTAAACGTTACCTCATCCATTACCGGTGGGAACTCTGGCATAAAAGACATCCCGGGCTCTGCCTATTATATTTCCCCGAAGGAAATCGAAAAATTCAGTTATACTGATATAAACCGTACGCTGCGGGCAGTGCCGGGCATTAATATTCAGGAAGAGGACGGCTTCGGGTTGCGGCCCAACATTGGTTTGAGGGGAACTGGGGTAGAACGAAGTTCCAAAATTACCGTGATGGAAGACGGGGTATTAATGGCCCCCGCACCATACGCTGCCCCGGCAGCCTATTATTTTCCCACTATTGGCAGGATGCAGGCTATAGAAATTTTAAAGGGCAGCAGCCAGATAAAATACGGCCCTTACACCACAGGCGGAGCTATTAACCTTATCTCCACTCCTATTCCTGAGCAATTTTCGGGCAGAATGCACTTATTAGGAGGCAGCTATGGCGGAAGAAACCTGCACGCTTATGTGGGCAACGCCCATAAGAATGTAGCCTATTTGGTAGAAACATTCCAGTATAAATCCAACGGTTTCAAAGTGCTGGACAGAGGTGGCAACACTGGCTTTGACAAAAAGGATTACCTGGCCAAGCTCAAAATTAACACTAATCCTGATGCAAAAATTTATCAGTCCTTAACATTTAAAGTTGGACAAACCCAGGAGACTTCCAATGAAACATACCTGGGGTTAACGCAACGTGATTTCCAGGAAAACCCATACCGCAGGTACGCAGGCTCTCAAGAAGACGTCATAACTACTGAGCAAACCCAGATTTCCCTTACCCATTTTGCGAAGTTTTCAAAAAATTTGGAAGTAACCACCACAGCTTACCGCTCAGACTTCCATCGAAACTGGTATAAACTGGATAAGGTCAAAGACAGTACGGGAACAAAATACGGGATAGCCGAACTTCTAAAGGATCCTTCCCTTTCTCCCGATGCCTTTAACATAATAACTGGCGCAAGCAGTGCCAATGGCGATGCTCTGGATGTAAAGGCCAACAACCGGACTTACTATGCCCAAGGTGTACAATCTGTTTTAAGCTTCCTTTTCAATACCAAAGCCATCTCGCACAAAGTGGATTTTGGCATCCGCTTGCACCAGGATCAAGTTGACCGCTTCCAGTGGGTGGATGAATATGCGATGGACGGTGGAGTGATGGAACTAACTACAGCTGGTGTGAAGGGAACAGAAAGCAACCGCATTGAAACCGCTAATGCCTTTGCCTCCTACATTCAATACCGGGTAAATTATGGCAAGCTTACGCTTACTCCTGGGCTTCGTTATGAAAATATCTTTATCGAAAGGCAGGATTACGGCAAAAGTGACCCTGACCGAACAGGAACCGATCTTGAACAAAGAAGCAATCAAACAGATGTTTTCATTCCCGGCATGGGTGTGGATTACAAATTCACCAAACACCTAAGTGCTTTTGGTGGTGTGCACAAAGGCTTTTCCCCTCCCGGCTCCAAAGAGGGGACCCAGCCGGAAAAAAGCATAAACTACGAACTGGGAGTCCGTTACCGTAAAAATGCATTTAGTGCCCAGGCGGTGGCATTTTACAGCGATTATGACAACCTGTTGGGTACTGACCTTACTGCTGCCGGTGGGGCAGGGACCAACCAATTGTTTAATGGGGGTGCTGTAGTAACCCAAGGACTGGAATTGCAGGCAGGCTATGATTTACTCGCCAGCCATAGCGCCTCTTTCAGTTTGCCGGTATCAGTGGTTTATACCTTGACCGATGCCACCTTTCTTTCAAGTTTTGAAAGCGATTTTGAAGGGTGGGGAAATGTACAAAAAGGTGATGAGCTTCCTTATTTTGCAAAGAATCAGCTTGTCATTATGCTGGGACTGGAGCATAGGCGCTTTAATATAAACCTTAGTGGTAAATATTTGGATGAGATGCGGACTGAGCCAGGACAGGGTGACCTGCTTCCTGATGCAAAAACAGATGCTTACTTCGTGCTCGATGCCAGTGTTAGCTATAGGGCGCATAGGAATATTTCCCTTTTTGCCAATGTTACCAATATCTCGGACCAGATGTACATTGTAGCAAGAAGGCCGGCAGGAGTTCGTCCCGGTATGCCCAGAGCATTCATGGTGGGGCTTAAAGCTGACTTTTAAAATGAAAAGATCATTGAAAAACACATGAGCATGTTAAGCCCGAAAATATTGGTGATTTTCATGGAAAACCTAAAGGAAAACCGTCAGGTTTGGTCAGGTGTGGCTATTTTCATTTCGGTAGTTATCGCCTTGGTGTGGGCCAACAGCCCTTGGCAGGAAATCTATCATAGCCTCATCCATACTGAAATCGCTGTACAAATCGGTGAGTTTGCTCTGGCAGAGCCATTGTTGCTGTGGGTTAATGATGGCCTAATGGCTGTTTTCTTTCTTTTTGTGGGCTTGGAGCTAAAGCGGGAAATACTGGGTGGCCGGCTATCAAACCCTCGCGAGGCCATATTGCCTATTGGTGCGGCCATAGGAGGTATGGTATTGCCGGCAATGCTTTATTCCCTTTTCAATTTTGCCGGAGACGGGCAGGATGGCTGGGGCATTCCTATGGCCACCGACATTGCCTTTGCCCTGGGGGTGCTTACCCTTTTTGGCAAACGCGTGCCCGTAGCATTAAAGGTTTTTCTGGTAGCCCTGGCTATTGTTGATGATTTGGGAGCGGTACTGGTAATCGCATTTTTTTACACTTCCAATATTGCTGAAATAGACCTTTTGTACGCCCTTATCTTCTTCCTCATTCTGGTGGGAGGAAATTTTATGGGAATAAGAGGTGCCTGGTTTTATGCTATAATTGGTATTGGAGGTGTGTGGCTGGCCTTCTTTTTTTCAGGGGTACACCCCACCATTGCCGGTATTCTAATCGCTTTCTCCATCCCCGGGAGGGTAAAAATTAAAGAAGGAGATTATGTACAGGACTTAACAAGCCTGCATCGGCAATTCATCGATGCCAAGCCCATTGGTGGAAGTTTTATTTCTGAACACCAATTGGAAATCCTTGAAAATATCAAGCAAAAGACCAATGACGCGGAAACCCCTTTACAAAAAATAGAACACGCATTATCCCCCATAATAGGCTTTTTCATCCTGCCCCTATTTGCATTGGTTAATGCTGGGATTCACATTCACGGGAACCTGATATCACTGCTGGCACAAAATATCAGCCTGGGCATTATGGCAGGCCTTATTGTGGGCAAGTTTGTGGGTATCAGTGGCACTGCCTGGCTATTGGTAAAACTTAAGGTGGCAAAATTGGGAGAAGGCATTACCTGGGGGCAGCTTTGTGCAGTAGCCCTTATTGCAGGTATTGGTTTCACTATGTCGTTGTTTGTTACCGACCTGGCATTTCAATGTCCTGAGATGCGCTATGTGGCCAAGCTCAGCATCCTGTTTACCTCGGCCCTGGCTGGCATATTGGGCTCCATCCTGCTATGGATTAATTCTCCGTCAACTGAAAAAGCCAACCTCAATAAAACATCCGCAGCATGACAGCGCCAAAAATACATAGCAACCTGCTCATTTTACTCACTTGCCTTTTTGTGGTGATGATGGGCTATGGCGTGCTGTTGCCGGTATTGCCCTTTTTCCTGGAGCGGATCATGACCAGCTCCACCCCACCGGACAACATCGCTTTTCACTTCGGCATTCTCACCGCTATCTACCCGGTTGCGCTGGTCTTTACCGCTCCCTTTTGGGGGAGGGTAGCCGACCGGTTGGGGCCAAAATGGCCCATTATACTCGGTTTGGGCGGTTTTGTCCTTATGCAGGTGATGATCGCTTTTAGCACTACGCTCACCATGTTATACGTGGCCAGGATTGTAGGGAGCTTGTTTTCTTCCTTCCTGGTGCCGGTGATCAACGCCTTTATTTCAGAAATCACCGAAGAGGCCAACCGCACCAAAGCCATGGCCTGGGCGGGCACGGCCGTGAGTGCTGGCGTGGTTACCGGACCGGGCATTAGTGGCCTGCTGATCGGCAACAACTGGCATTTGCGCTGGGAGCCATCCTTCCACTTACTGATTGACCGCTTCAGTGTTCCTTTTCTTGTACTGGCGCTCATTGGGCTGATGGCCCTCACACTGGCATTGGCGTTTTTGAAAAACGTTAAGCCGGTTAAGGTTGTCAAAGCACACAACCGTAAGGTGACCTCTTTTTTCCCACAAGGCAAATGGCACCTCTTTGGAAGGCTGCTCCTGCTCTCGCTGGTGCTGCAATTGGGCATTACCTCCTTTGAAAGTGTTTTCCCATTGTTCATTAAAGATTCCGGGCAGTTTTCGGTGGCTTTTATTGGCGCAGGCCTGCTTATATGTGGATTAGTAATGGCGGTGCTACAGCCCGTGGTGGCAAAGTGGGGCTCGTTGGTTATCCGTAACCCCGAAAAACAAATGGCCCTGGGCTTCTTGATTGCCGGCCTCACCCTGCCGGTGTTTGTGCTCAGCCAAAACCCTTGGGTCATCCTGCTGGCTATAGGCATCTTTGGCCTGGGAGCTTCGCTGGTGGTGCCCAATTTACTCGCCCTGGTATCCCTCAAAGATCCGGCATCATCAGGCTGGGCACTCGGCATGCAATCTTCCTTTAGCGGTATAGGCCAAATGGCCGGCCCCTTGGCCGGTACGGCATTATACACCCTTAGCCCCGGGAGTCCCTTTTATATTACCGGTGGCATTTTGGTTGCTACTTCCTTTATTGGTTTTCATCACCTAAAATCATCACGAAACTGATATGGAGCCACACCAAGAAATATATAATTACCTCAGTCCCTTTTTAACCGGTCTATTATTGAGCACAGGCATTGGTCTTATCATTGGCCTGGAACGTGAATTTAATAAGTTTCAACAAAACTCCACAGCCGGGATCCGTACCTTCCCCATTGTAAGTATTCTTGGCTTTTTACTAGCCAGCCTCCCTGCAGATTATGGCAAATGGTCTGTAGTAGTGGCTCTGCCTGCCCTTATCCTGTTGCTGGGTCTCGATCATTTTAATAAAACCCCTAGCAAACCAGGCCACACTACGCATTTAGCTTTGGTATCCACATTTGTACTGGGGGTAATGGTGGCCCTTCACTTATACAAAGAAGCACTGGCCAGCGCAGTGATTATTGTAACGCTACTGGCATTAAAAGAAACTTTCACCTCTACGCTAAAGCGCATTACGCACACAGAACTATTGTCCATCATCAAGTTCTTCATTCTCGCTCTATTGATTCTGCCCTTTTTACCAAGCCGTGATTTTGGGCCGGGGAATATCCTCAATGCCTACACCATTGGCTGGGTTGTGGTGATTGTATCACTGCTGAATTTTGCTGGTTACTTTTTGGTGAAATTCATAGGTACAGGCAAAGGGATCTTTCTCACCGCGCTATTGGGCGGACTCATTTCCAGCACAGCGGTAGCCTGGTCTTTTGCACCTAGGGGCAAAGAAAATCCTGAGCTGGCCGGATCCTATGCATCTGGGATTGTCATCTCATCCTCTATTATGTTTCCGAGGCTTGCCCTGCTGGCTTTTATTTTCAATTCTGATTTGCTCACCGACTTATGGCTGCCTTTCAGCCTGATGTTTGCCACGGCCATATTTTTCTCCTGGCGCTTGTGGCGAAAAAAGAAAAAGCCCGAAACCGAACAGGAAATAAAAATAGGAAACCCTCTTAATATCCTAAGCGCACTCAGCTTCGGGGCTTTGTTTGTAGGCATACTGCTCACCGTTTATTATGCCGGTATTTATCTGGGCGATAAGGGGCTTTACCTCTCTGCCATCATTTCGGGACTGGCCGATACCGATGCCATTACCATTAGTATGACCGAGCTGGGCGGTCAATCCATTTCGGCTGCCACCGCTGCTATGGTGGTGGTAACAGCCACCCTAAGCAACACCCTTGTAAAGATGGGTATCAGCATTTGGAAAGGCGGGCGCGAAGTAGGCCGCAAGGTAGGGACGGCATTTGGCAGCGTACTCCTTGTCGGGATTTTATATGTATTGATAAACCTAATTCTAAACTGATATGACGGCATACAACCCAAAACGATTTCTATGGTCATTTTTCAAACAGATAAGCCCGGCCCTCCTGGTGGTGGTAGCGGTGGCCGTGGCTTATGTGTACCTAATGCGGTTTATTGACCATAGCCTTAGTTGGGTGCCTTATGTGGTAGTGGTACTCGCCTTTTTCAAAACGATTTATTTCACCTTTTTCACTTTCAGGCAGGTCAATAAGTCCATCCGGCTTTGCCACTCATTCAGGCAACTGCTTTCGGTTTTTGGGTTTCTCATTGTGTTGATAATATTTTCTTTTTCTGCAGACTACACCTGTCTTTACGCTATCGATGGCACAGCCTTTAAAGGACTGACAGCCTCTGCAAATCTGGGATACATAGGACACCTGTTTGAGCTAACCTACTTCAGTGTGGTAACCTTTGCCTCGGTGGGCTATGGAGATATTGCTCCCATTACCATTCCGGCTAGGCTCATATCAACCATAGAAATAGGCCAGAGCTTTGTAATGATCATTTTCGGACTTTCAAATATTAATAACATACACATTAACTCAAAAACTCAAAATTTATGAAAAAGCAAAAGATTGCCTTAATCGGCTATGGTGTAATTGGTAAAAGAGTGGCCGATGCCGTGGCCCTACAAGATGATATGGAACTGACCGGAGTGGCCGATGTAATTAGTGACTGGCGCATATCCACAGCTGTAGAAAAGGGGTATTCGATATTTGCCGCCAACAGTGATGCCCACCAAAACATGACTTCTGCCGGCATTCCCGTAAAAGGAACCATGGATGAACTTCTTGCACAGGTTGACCTCGCAGTGGACTGTACCCCAAAAAAGATTGCGGCCCAAAATGTAGAAACCTACAAAAAGCTGGGGCTAAAATTCATTATGCAAGGCGGTGAAAAGCATGAAACCACTGGCCACTCGTTCAGTGCGGAGAGCAACTATGCTTCTGCCCTTAATCGGGAGAGTACCCGGGTGGTGTCGTGCAATACCACTTCTATGGTGCGCACGCTTACGGCATTGAAAAAGGCAGGCTTGCTGCAAAGCGCACGAGGCACCTTGTTGCGCAGAGCCACTGATCCCTGGGAAAGTCACCTAGGCGGAATTATGAACACGTTGGTTCCTGAACAAGATATACCAAGCCACCAGGGGCCGGATGCCAAAAGTGTGGACCCGGAACTGGATGTAGTAACCATGGCCGTAAAAGTACCCGAAACCCTGAGCCACCTGCACTACTGGAATGTGCGCCTCACCCGCAAAGCAACCAAGGAAGAAGTGCTGGAAGCCTTTCGTTCATCCACGCGCATTACTTTCATTAATTATTCGGATGGCCTCGTTTCCAACAATACGGTAAAGGAAAAATACCTCGATATGGGCCGCCCTTGGGGCGATATGTACGAAGTGGCCCTTTGGCAGGATATGCTGAAAGTGCAGGACGATGAGTTGTTTTACGCCTACTTGGTGGACAATCAGGCCATCGTAATTCCGGAGACGATTGATGCCATCCGCGCCCTCACCGGAATTGAAGAAAGTGCCGAAAATTCTATTGTCAAAACCAATGAAAGCCTGGGCATAACCAATGAGCATCTTTGATTCGGAAATAAGGAGCCTGAAATCACTGAACACCTACTTGCAAAAGTTGGTGGAGAACCGCCTGTGGCTGAAGGTGATTATTGCCCTGTTTCTGGGGGTGGGTTTTGGCCTGTTGCTAAGCCCACAAAATGGTTGGTTGAGTAAGGATACAGCAGATGTATTGGGCAATTGGCTGGCCCTGCCCGGCATCCTGTTTCTCAAGCTGGTACAGATGATTATGATACCGCTGATTGTGGCTTCCATCATCACCGGCATTGCCAGCAACGACAAAGAAAACCTGAAGAAGCTGGGGGGAGGTGTGCTGCTTTATTTTGTGGGCACCACCACCATTTCTGTTACCATAGGTGTAATACTGGCCACACTTTTCAAATCGGGCAACTACCTGCACGAGCAAGCCGCTGCCGAACACGCTAAGGAACTGGTCGACACAGCCCAGGGAGGTGCTGAACTTTCCTTTGGCATCAACAGCATACCCGGTGCCATTTCCAACCTGCTGCCCGAAAACCCGCTGGCGGCCATGGTAAGTGGCGAGATGCTGAGCATCGTGATATTTACCATTATCATTGGCGTGGCGGTGCTGGCCTTGCCCGAAAACCTATTGCGCCCGGTAAAGTTGCTGCTCAGTGCCATTCAGGAAATTTGCATGACCGTAGTGAAATGGGCCATGAAACTGGTGCCTATAGCTGTTTTTGGCCTTATGGCTCAGCTTACCTCAAGCGTGGGGCTCAGCTCACTGGCTGGGCTGGGCTATTATGTTTTGGTGGTACTGGCCGGATTGTTATTGCTGGTGGGAGTTTACCTTACCCTGGTAGCCTTACTTGGCAAGAGCAATCCTTTTCACTTTCTCAGGAAAATCCGGGACGCTCAATTGCTGGCTTTTTCCACGACCAGTTCAGCCGCAGTAATGCCCCTTTCGCTGCAAACTGCCGAGGAAGAACTCAAGGTGGATAAATCTATCAGCAACTTTATTATTCCAATTGGCGCTACCGTGAACATGGATGGTACCGCCCTTTATCAAACCGTTACCACCCTTTTTATAGCCCAGGCCTACGGGCTGGAAATGAGCCTGCTGAACATCATTGTGGTGGTCATAACCATTGTGGCGGCCTCTATTGGCACGCCCGCCATTCCGGGCGGTGGGGTAGTCATCCTGGCATCTGTGCTCAGTAGTGCCGGTATTCCGGCCGAAGGCATCATCATCATTATTGGTGTGGAAAGACTATTGGGAATGTTCCGTACCGCAGTAAACGTAACCGGAGATTTGACCGCCTGCATAGTTTTCGACCGCTGGTATGGCAAAAAACCAGCTCTTACAGTCAATACTAATCTTAAAGCAACAACAAAATGAAAAAAATGAAATCAATTTTAATGACAATCGCCATAACGACATTGATGCTCATGACTGCCTGCAATGGCAATCAGCAAAACGAACATGACGATCATGACCATGACCATCATGAGCAAATGGAAGTGGATGAAGATCACAACCATTCCAAAATGGAAGAACATCATGATGGAATAGATCAGGACGAGAATACTGAATCCGCAAAGCATGAGCATAAAATGAAAGTGCAGGACAAAAGCGGCAATTATACTGTGGGAGACCAAGTGCCCACCAAACAGGTGTGTATGGTGAACGATGCCTATATGGCAAAAGACCAGATTCCTGTACCTGTAAATGGTAAAACCTACTACGGCTGCTGCCAGATGTGCGTAAAAACCCTGAATGAACAGGAAACTGCCCGGATTGCTACCGACCCACAAACGGGCGAAAAAGTGGACAAGACCGAAGCTTACATTGTGCTTTTGGACAAAGAGGGAACGGTGGCCTACTTTAAAAATAAGGCCAATGCTGAGGCTTACGACAAAAACTAATTAAAGCCAGAATAACAATGAACACTATGAAATCAATTTTAATGACAATCGCCATAACGGCATTGATGCTCATGACTGCCTGTAATGGCAATCAGCAAAACGAACATGACGATCATGACCATGACCATCATGAGGAGATGGAAGCAAGAGATGGACACGACCATTCTCAAATGGAAGAAAATTACAATGAAAAGAAGGAAGAAGAGTCCATGCATGCTCAACACGAGTCTATCCGCGACAATTTTTCCCACCAGGGCATAATCATCCTAGATGATACTTACCAGACGGGAGTGGCCGCGAAATTTCAACTGAAAGAAGTAGTAAGCGCCTACCTCGAAATGAAAAATGCTTTAGTAAATGATAATATAGCCGAGACCGACAAGGCAGCTGTGAAAATGGCTCAAAAAGCAGAGGCAGTGGATGGCTCTTTATTTAAAGAGGAAGGGGAAGGTGCCTGGCAACAGCACGCTTTGCTCTACTCTGATAAATTGGCCGAAATGCGGCATGTAGATGGCCTTGATGAAAAACGATCCTATTTCAGCCACATCTCCGAAATTATGTACTGCACGGTGAAGAGCTTTGATCTAGCGGAAGACATAGAACTGTATGCCACTTATTGCCCCATGGCTTTTGATGAAAAGGGAGCTTATTGGATCGCAGAAACCAAAGAAATCAGTAATCCCTATTTCGGTTCAAAGATGTTAAAATGTGGAAAAGTCAAGGAAGTGTTATAAGGGTTATAGGCTCCTAAAAACAAAGGACATGGGCCAGTAAAACTGCCGAGAAACAAAAAGTTCGGTTGAACATATTTTTACAGATAATAGCATACATGAAACATTGTGCATGAATTTTTTAAAACAAGGATATAAAATATTTAAGATGACGGCATTTAGCATTTTAGTGTTCGTACTGCTTCCGTTTCTTGTAATTGTTGGTTATCAATATTTCAAAGTTGAACTTACCTCACCCTATACTTTTGAAACCATGCCATTAAATTATGAAATTATAGGTTCTGGTGACAAAAAGTTGGTGTTCATTCACGGTTTAACAGGGTCTAAAAATTATTGGAAACGAGAGATTGAAACCGTTAGTAAAACACATCAGCTGTTGTTGGTGGATTTACTGGGATTTGGTGATTCTCCAAAACCTAATAGCGATTATAGCCTCAATGTCCAACTAAACGCCTTGGAAAGGATAATTACCAAAGAAAACTTCAATGATGGCAAAACGGTTATCGTAGGCCATTCCATGGGAGCCATTATTTCTCTGGCGCTACTTGCTGAACATAGCAATTGGTTTGAAGGGGCAATCATCACGGGGCTTCCTGTTTATAAAGATAGAAATGAATTCAAGGAAATCATGTCTAAACATTCCGTTTTTGATCGATTGACATCCGGAAAGTATGGCCCACTTATTTGTATGCTGCATCCCATTTTTATGACCGATTATTTTAAGCCCGATAATTTAACGGAGGATGTTTATGAAGATGCAAAAAAACATACGTGGCAGAGCTACGCCAACTCCTTAACAGAAGTTGTAATTAAACCCGATCTATATGCCTTTTCAAAAGCCATTAAAGACGAAAAGATTGTATTTATCCACGGAATGGAAGATACTTCTGCACCGTATGAAAGTGCCAAAGAATATGCTGAAACATTTTCCAACGCTGAATTTATAACTATAAAAGGTGGCGATCATCAATTATTTTTAAAAGAGCCCAACATACTGTGGAAGGCTATTGACGATTTTTCTGTTTCCGAAGATCATATCACAGAAACAGTTGGCCAAAAAGCCGTAAAAATGGGTGAAAGCGAACAAGCCCTCAAAACTAAATGAATAGCGAAAGCCTATAAAAACAAAGATGAAAAAATTGATAATTTTTGATTTGGACGGTACCCTATCTGAAAGCAAATCTTCGCTCGATGCCGAAATGTCAGCATTGCTGCAGGACTTGCTCGAACGGGTAAAGGTGGCCGTTATTTCAGGTGGCGATTGGCCGCAGTTTGAAAAGCAACTGCTCGCCAACTTCTCCATGAATGACCAACTTAAAAACCTGTTTATCCTCCCGACATGCGGTACCAAGTTTTACAAATATTCCGATGGGTGGAAAAAAATTTATGCTGAGGATCTATCAATAAAGGAAAAAGAGAAAATTATTCATTCGCTCAAAAAGGCGTCCAACACAGCAGGTTTTAAGACAGAGGAAACCTGGGGCGAAGTTATCGAAGACCGTGGAAGCCAGATCACTTTTTCGGCATTGGGCCAAAATGCCCCGTTGGAAAAAAAGAAAACGTGGGATCCTGATTTTGCAAAGCGCAAAAAGATAAAGACTATTCTCGATCGACTCATTCCCGAATTCTCGATCAGAATTGGAGGCACCACCTCAGTGGACATCACAAAACCTGGGATTGACAAAGCGTACGGAATCAATAAACTAAAGGAAATCTTGGAAATTGAACTATCCGAAATGATTTTTATCGGTGACGCCTTATTTCCAGGGGGCAATGACTATCCGGTAAAACAAACTAAAGTGGTTTCCATCAGTGTAAGGGATCCCCAGGAGACGAAACGGATAATCGAAACAATAAACGCCTGTCTAAAAAATTAAATATTGAGCAAAAATAAAACTGATAAAAGATGAAAAAAGGACATAAAATGGCAACGGCCCGTACAGGCAAAGGTCACCAAGGCCACAAGGGCCAGGGCGAACAGCCCACGATGTCGGAACAAATGGCTTACGAAATGGGCCATGACGGCCAGGACATGGCGGCTATTGTTCGCGATTTACGCAACCGTTTTTGGATATGCCTTATTTTCACGGTCCCCATCTTTATCTATTCCCCGATGGGAGGGCTCTTCACTCCACCCGCACCACCGTTTGGCCTGGACCTGAACCTCTGGCTGTTCTTCTTGGCAAGTGCCGCAGTGCTTTATCCAAGTTGGCCGTTCTTTGTCTCTGCCTGGCGCGCCCTTAAAACAGGCACTCTGGGCATGGCGGTACTGATAGTCCTGAGCGTGGGGACGGGTTATATCTTCAGTGTCATCAGTATATTCTTTTTGGAGGGAGGTGACCAGTTCTTTGAGGCAATAGCCGTTCTATTGGTTTTTATCCTGCTCGGCCATTGGCTCGAAATGCGCGCCCGTGCCGGTGCGTCATCGGCCATAAAGGCATTGATGGACCTCACGCCCGCTATGGCATCGGTTATCCGCAATGGTGAGGAGATAGAAGTTCCGACTGCGGAAGTATTGCAAGATGAGATTGTCGTGATGCGCCCAGGTGCCAAAATCCCTGTAGATGGAACGGTGGAAAGCGGAGAATCGCTGGTTGACGAGTCCATGCTTACAGGAGAGTCCATGCCCGTTAAAAAAGGACCTGGTGACACAGTAATAGGTGCAACTATTAACAAGAGCGGTAGCTTTCGCTATAAGGCAACGAAGGTAGGAGCCGACTCGGCACTGGCACAGATCGTAAAACTGGTACAGGAGGCCCAGAACTCCAAGGCACCGGCACAACTATTGGCAGACAAGGCAGCACAAGTGCTGGTAATTGCCGCAATCGTCATTGGCCTTGCAACCTTTGCAATTTGGTTTTGGTGGATCGGGGAGCCCTTGATGTTTGGACTGACGCTTACCATTACGGTTTTCGTAATCGCCTGTCCAGATGCCCTGGGCCTTGCAACGCCAATGGCAGTGATGGTAAGTACGGGCCTAGGTGCGAAGAACGGTATTTTGTTCAAGAATGCATCGGCACTCGAGGATGCTACAAAATTGAACGTCATTGTCTGCGACAAGACCGGTACACTTACTGTTGGCCAACCAGAGGTTGTGGAAATTGTTACCGCAAAAGGTATTACTGAGGATCAATTGCTTACTGCTGCCGCTGCCGTAGAGCAGGGGTCGGATCATCCGCTGGCCCAGGCAATACTGCGCAAGGCAGAAAACCTTACAGTAAAAGCACCAATAAAATTTGAAAGCCTTGACGGTATGGGTGCACGTGCAGAGACTGATGCGGGAACGGTATTTCTTGGCAACCGTTTGTTAATGGACACTCAGAAACTCCCACTCGATGGTCTTGAAAGTGAGGTCACTAGAATGCAAGAAGATGGTCGTACCGCTGTGCACGTAGCCCTCGCAGGCCGCGTAATTGGACTTATCGCTATAGCAGATGCAATACGACCTTCATCCAAGGCCATGGTAGAAAAACTGCATAAGCGAGGTATTGAAGTGGTAATGCTTACAGGAGACAATGAAGCGACAGCAAGAAGAATCGCCAAGGATCTTGGGATAAATAACGTTATGGCCGATGTGCTACCAGCCCAAAAAGCTGAGAAAGTGAAAGAGTTACAGGCGCAGGGCAAGAAAGTGGGTATGGTCGGAGACGGTATTAACGATGCTCCCGCACTAACACAGGCCGATGTAGGGTTTGCCATTGGTGCCGGCACCGATGTGGCCATGGAAAGCGCGGACGTGGTGCTCATGAAAAGTGACCCCTATGATATCGTTGGCGCAATAGAGCTCTCGCGCGCCACCGTGCGCAAAATGCACCAAAACCTTTGGTGGGCTGTAGGCTACAATGTGTTGGCATTTCCGCTTGCCGCAGGGGTTCTGTACCCTTTTGTGTTGAGCCCCGAGGTCGCGGCCCTATCAATGTCTGGCAGTACCCTCATTGTAGCGGTCAATGCATTGTTGCTGAAGTTTATCAAACTGGAAGGCATTCACAAACTGGACAAAAAAGCGGCATGAAGAAGAAAAGATTTCGTTCTAAACAAAAAACAATTTAAAATGAACATTATTCCAATTAAACATATCGGCATATTTACTTCGGGCGGTGATAGCCCGGGAATGAATGCGGCACTTTATGGGGCGGCCAAAGCGGCCTCTACCCATGGTATCGCCATCACCGGTATCCGCAGGGGCTTTGAGGGAATGATAGACGGTGACTTTATGGAACTTGATGAGAATGCACTACAAGGGGCGGTGCATCAAGGGGGTACTGTTTTGAAAACTGCGCGCAGCGAACGCTTTAGGAAATTGATGGGCCAGAAAACCGCCCTGCAAAAGTTACAGGAAAAGAGGATAGATGCCCTTATTGCCATTGGTGGAGATGGCACTTTCAATGGCCTGTTGGCTTTTTCTGAAATATGTAAACTGCCAGCCATTGGCATCCCCGGCACTATTGACAACGACCTTACCGGCTCGGATTATACTCTGGGTTTTGATACCGCTGTAAATACCGCCATTCAAAACATTGACAAAATCAGGGACACTGCCGAATCGCACAACAGGGTGTTCCTTATAGAGGTGATGGGTCGCGACTCGGGCTTCATCGCCATCCATTCGGGCTTGGGTACAGGCGCTGATGGCATTCTGATACCCGAAAGTGGAGATGACTTTATCCGGTTACTCAATAAGGTACGCCACTATCACAGTGAGGATGCATTGATTGTAGTGGTCTCCGAAGGAGATGAACTAGGGGTGGATCTGGTAGCTTCCAAAATCAGGGAGGTGAATCCAGAGGTGGATTTACGGATAACCACACTGGGGCACGTACAGCGTGGGGGCAACCCCTCAGCTGCCGACCGGATGTTGGGAATACGTTTGGGAGCTGCGGCAGTTGAAGCCGTACTTGCGGGCGAAAGCAATGCCATGGCCGGAGTGATTCAAAACAGGCTAAGCCTCACCCCATTTGATCAGGTGGTGAAGCAACACCGGGTAGATGAGGAGCTACAGGGGCTTTTGAAGATGTTTAATAATTGAACTTAGAAAAGAGCGATGAAAAAACGACAGAAAAACGATATAACCTCCCCTCCCGACCTCAAAAGCCATGGTGAAGGTACCGGGCCCGATAGACAGCAGCGCCCAGTTTACGTTGATCTGCTTCCACCATGCAATAATGCTTGCCCGGCTGGGGAAAATATACAGGCATGGCTGGCACTGGCCCAAGCCGAGAGATATGAAGAAGCATGGCAGGTTATCATGCAGGATAATCCTATGCCAGCTGTGATGGGGCGTGCATGCTATCACCCTTGTGAGGCAGGCTGTAACCGTACATTTATTGATAGTCCCGTTAGCATACATGCTTTAGAGCGCTTTTTGGGGGATATGGCTATCTCTGAAAACTGGAAGGTGCTTTATGAAAAACAACCTGTGGGTAAACGGATATTGATAGTCGGGGCCGGGCCAAGCGGATTGTCTGCAGCATACCATCTCACCAGGTTGGGGCATACGGTTGAAATCCATGAAGCAGGACCAGTGGCAGGCGGCATGATGCACTTTGGGATTCCCGCCTACCGGCTTCCGCGAAACATGCTCGATCATGAGGTGGAGCGTATTTTGGCCATGGGGGTAAAGATTGTACTGGACCATAAAGTTGAAAATGTCCTAGAAGAAAAAAAGGCCGGTAATTTCGATGCTGTGTTCATTGCCGTGGGCGCCCATCTTTCAAAAAGAATTGATATCCCTGGCATGGATGCGGGAAAATTTTTGGATGCTATCGCCTTTTTAAAACAGGTGGAAGATGGCGAAAAGCCAAAAATAGGTAGAAGGGTGGCCATTTATGGCGGGGGCAATACGGCCATGGATGCCGCACGAACGGCAAAACGGATGGGGGCAACTGAGGCGACCATCATCTACAGGCGGGACCAAAAACATATGGCGGCCCATGAGTTTGAAGCCGAAGAGGCCCTAGAAGAAGGAGTGAAAATCAACTGGCTGCGCACTATAAAAGCGATGGACGAAGAAACGTTCACCGTAGAGGTGATGCGGCTGGAAAAAGGGCTGCCCGTACCCACTGGGCAATTTGAAACCCTTGAGGCAGACACACTGATATTGGCAGTGGGGCAGGATACTGATACGGGATTTTTGAAAAATGTTCCGGGCATTGAGTTCAAAAAGGATGGAACAGTCCTGGTAGGGCACGATATGATGACTGGCCATAAAGGCATCTTTGCCGGTGGCGATATGGTGCCCAGCGAGCGCAGCGTAACCGTAGCCATAGGGCACGGTAAAAAAGCGGCACGTTATATAGACGGGTTTTTACGGAGTGCCCCATACCAAAAACCTCCTAAACACCCGGTCGTGGGCCATACACGATTGCACCTTTGGTATAAAACAGATGCTCCTCAAAAGGAACAGGCAGAACTTTCTGCTGAAAAACGCATGGCAGGATTTGATGAAATAAAGGCGGGCCTAAGTGAACAAGAAGCGCTTTTTGAATCGCAACGCTGCCTTTCCTGCGGCAATTGCTTTGAATGTGACGGTTGCTATGGAGCCTGCCCGGAAGATGCCATTATAAAACTGGGGCCCGGCAATAGATATGAGTATGACTTTGATAAGTGCACCGGCTGCGCGATATGTTATGAGCAATGCCCCTGCCATGCCATAGAAATGATTCCCGAACCTAAAAACTTAGGACTATGACCATAACGGATCGAACAAAAATGGTGACCATTGACGGCAATGAAGCCGTAGCTTATGTCGCTTACCGGGTTAATGAAGTATGTGGGATCTATCCCATCACACCGGCATCGCCTATGGCCGAGCATGCTGATGAATGGGCTGCCGCAGGGGTGAAAAATATTTGGGGCAACATACCCGATGTGATCGAGATGCAAAGCGAGGGAGGCGCAGCCGGTACCATTCATGGAGCGTTGCAAACAGGGGCGTTGGCCACCACGTTCACCGCCTCGCAGGGACTGATGCTCATGGTGCCCAATATGTACAAAATCGCAGGGGAGCTCACGGCAACGGTCTTTCATGTGGCGGCACGATCACTTGCTACACAGGCATTGTCCATTTTTGGCGACCACAGCGATGTGATGGCAGCTAGGACAACCGGCTTTGCAATGATCGCTTCGGCTTCCGTGCAGGAAGCACACGATATGGCGCTTATCTGCCAGGCAGCCACATTGAAATCGAGGCTGCCCTTTATGCATTTTTTCGATGGGTTCCGTACTTCGCATGAAGTGAATAAGATCAGTCTTCTGACAGAAGGGCAGATCAAAGCCATGGTCGATGACCAACTTATATATGCGCACCGGAAGCGCAGCCTGAATCCAGATAATCCTTTTATTCGGGGAACCGCCCAAAATCCTGACGTATATTTTCAAGCCAGGGAAACGGTTAACCCATTTTATTCCGCTACACCGCAAATTGTTCAGGAATCAATGGATGATTTTGGCAACCTCACCTTACGGAACTATCGCCTCTTTGAGTATTATGGCGATACGGATGCCGAAAGAGTAATCGTCATCATGGCTTCCGGGGCGGAAGTGGTACGTGAAACGGTGAAAAAATTGACTGCAAGCGGAGAGAAAGTAGGAGTAATACAGGTCCGGCTCTACCGTCCCTTCTCATTGAAACATTTCGTGGCTGTAATTCCGAAATCTGTAAAAAAAATAGCGGTACTGGACCGAACAAAAGAACCTGGTGCTGCCGGGGAACCTCTTTATCAGGATGTGGTTACGGTTTTGGCAGAGGCTTACCGCCTAGGGGAAATCAGCGAGTTTCCACATATTGTAGGTGGGCGGTACGGGCTATCTTCCAAAGAATTCACCCCTGCTATGGCCAAAGGTGTTTTTGAGGAACTTAAAAAGCCTGTCCCAAAAAATGGTTTTACGGTAGGTATCAGGGATGATGTCTCACATATAAGTATTGATTATGATCCTGAATTTGATATTATTCCTGCAGGCACCGTCAGCGCCATATTCTTTGGGCTGGGGTCTGACGGAACGGTAGGCGCCAATAAAAACAGTATTAAGATCATTGGCGAGGGTACGGACTTATATGCCCAGGGCTATTTTGTGTACGACTCCAAAAAATCCGGTGCGCAGACGGTTTCGCATTTGCGTTTTGGTCCGCAGCCAATTTACGCCCCTTATCTTATCCGGGAGGCAGGCTTTATTGCCTGCCATAAATTCAACTTCATAGAAAAAGTACAAATGCTTCGATTTGCAGAACAAGGGAGCACCTTTTTGTTGAATAGCCCTTATGGTGTTGATGAAGTTTGGGATCGCCTGCCACGACCCGTTCAGGAACAGATCATTGAAAAGGAATTAAAATTTTATGTCATTGACGGTTCGGGCGTGGCGCAGGCTGAAGGGCTTGGAGAGAAAATTAACACGGTTATGCAGGCTTGCTTTTTTGCACTTTCAGGCGTGCTACCGAAGGACGAGGCTATTGATAGAATTAAGAAATCCATTAAAAAAACCTACTCCAAAAAAGGGAAAGCCGTCATCGAACAGAATTTCCGCGTGGTAGATGCTGCCTTGGAAAATTTGTTTGAAGTAAAAGTACCGGCTAAAGCTTCGGGCAATCGTCCACTCCCCCCCACGGTACCTACAGAAGCACCTGAATTTGTGCAGCAAGTTACCGCCATGATGATGCGTGGCGATGGCGATGAACTTACTGTTGGCCAACTGCCTGTTGATGGTACTTATCCGAGTGCGACCACCCGTTGGGAAAAGCGCAATCTATCCGATATGGTGGCCCAATGGGATAAAGATATTTGTATTCAATGCGGCAACTGTAGTTTCGTGTGCCCTCACAGTGTTATCCGTTCCAAATTCTACAATAGGGAACATCTGAAACAGGCGCCTGAGGAATTTCCTTCCGCTCCCATCAATGCACGCGGATTTCCCGAAACGCGCTATACCTTACAAGTGTCTGTGGAAGATTGTACGGGGTGCAACCTCTGCGTGGAAGTGTGCCCGGTTACCGATCCTGATGATGAAAGTGCCAAAGCAATCAACCTGAAACCAAGGGAACCGGTGCTTGATACTGAAAGGGAGAACATTCGCTTCTTTGAAAGCCTGCCCATGAATGACCGAGCCAAAGTAGATTTCTCCTCCGTGCGGGGCACCCAATTCCTTGAACCCTTATTTGAATTTTCGGGGGCCTGTGCCGGTTGCGGGGAAACGCCATATATCAAAGTGCTAACCCAGTTGTTCGGTGACCGCCTCATCGTGGCCAACGCTACCGGCTGCTCTTCCATCTATGGAGGCAACCTGCCCACAACACCCTGGGCGGTCAATCAACAAGGACGAGGGCCGGCATGGTCCAATTCATTGTTTGAGGACAACGCGGAATTCGGTTTGGGCATGAGAGTAACAGCGGATAATCACCTTGCTATGGCAAGAGGTTTAATACAACGATTAAGTCCTGTAATAGGGGAGCAATTGACGGAAAAACTGCTGAACAATGCCCAGCTATATGAATCTGAGATCAGCACTCAAAGAGAAGCAGTGGCTGAACTGAAGGAGAAGTTGGCTCAAATCAAACGGCCTGAAGCTGAAAAACTACTCTCGGTGGCAGATCACCTGGTGAGAAGAAGCGTGTGGCTGGTGGGCGGTGACGGCTGGGCCTATGACATAGGCTCCGGGGGGCTGGATCATGTCCTTTCCACGGGAAGAAATGTCAACGTGCTGGTCTTAGATACCGAGGTTTATTCAAACACGGGAGGGCAAATGTCCAAAGCCACTCCCACGGCTGCTACTGCAAAATTTGCCGCTGCAGGAAAGAAAGTAGGCAAGAAAGACCTTGCCTTGCAAGCTATTTCTTATGGCAATGTCTATGTGGCACAGGTAGCTATGGGGGCTAACGCGCAACAAACACTGTTGGCTTTGCGGGAGGCAGAAGCCTATCCGGGGCCTTCGGTCGTGCTGGCATACAGCCAGTGCATAGCCCACGGCATTGACATGCAGAAAGGAATGACCCAGCAAAAACTGGCCGTGGATTGCGGGCATTGGCCCCTGATCCGTTACAACCCAACTTTACGGGAGGCGGGCAAGAATCCGTTTGTGCTTGATTCGCCCAGGCCTACAATCAAATTAAAGGACTATGCCTATAACGAATTGCGCTACAGTATTTTGGCCCGTACCAATCCCGAAGAAGCCGAACGCCTTATGAAAGCCGCCCAGGAAATGGTGGATCTGCGCTGGAAAACTTACGAGGATATGGCCGGATGGGGGGCTAAGGAATTTAACCCTGTGGTATAACATAAAAAGAAAAGTTTTATCAAAAAACCAAACAACATGAAAACATACATCAAATACTTCAAGGAAATCGGAATCAATGACCTCCCGCAGGTAGGTGGGAAAAATGCTTCATTAGGAGAAATGTTCAGCAACCTTTCCAGCAAAGGTATTTCCGTGCCGGACGGCTTCGCGCTGACGGCTGACGCTTACTGGGCGTTCCTGGATCATAATGATTTCCGGAAGAAGCTGAAACAAATTCTCTCCAAACTGGATACCATTGAATTTTCAAACCTTGGTGATGTAGGGAAAGCCTGCCGTGAGCTGATTATGACGGGCGCCCTCCCAGATGCGCTTCAAGAAAAGATCGCAGAAGGACACAAGTATTTAACAAAGAAGTACGGCAATGAGGTTTCGTTTGCCACGCGCAGCAGTGCTACTGCCGAAGACCTTCCCAATGCCAGCTTTGCGGGTCAGCAGGAAACCTATCTGAACGTCAGGGGTATTGAAAATTTGCTGAAAGCATGTCTTCGTTGCTACGCTTCTCTGTTTACGGACAGAGCTATTAAATACCGCAATGATAATGGCTTTGACCATACAAAAGTTGCCCTCTCGGTAGGTGTGCAATTGATGGTGCGTTCGGATAAAGCCTGCTCAGGCGTGATGTTCTCGCTTGACCCCGATACGGGCTTTGAGCAAGTGGCACTGGTCGCAGGGGCCTGGGGCTTGGGCGAAAATGTGGTGCAGGGAAATGTAAACACCGATGAATTTTTGGTATTCAAGCCCTTTATCGGAAAAGTGAAGCAACCTATTATTTCACGGAAGCTGGGCAGCAAAGCCCAAACGATGATCTATTCGGAAAGGACAGTGAATGAAATCGTGAAGCCCGAAGACGCCATCATCAACATGAACACATCCGTGAGCCAGCAGCAAAAATTTATTTTGGATGATAAGGAGGTGATCAAGTTAGCACAATGGGCGACTGTCATTCAGCAGCATTATGACCGCCACATGGATATTGAATGGGCGAAAGACGGTATCAACGGGGAGTTGTTTATAGTGCAGGCAAGACCTGAAACGGTGCATAGTCAAAAGAGCAAAAAGGCGTCATTCAAAGAATACAAAATCAAAGAGAAAGGAAAGCTGATCTGCCGGGGAATCGGACTTGGGAACAGCATCGTTTCAGGAAAGGTGAGGCTGCTCAAGACTCCAGCCGAGAGCGACAAGCTGAAGCAGGGTGAAATTCTGGTCACAAGAAGGACCGACCCCGATTGGGATCCTATTTTGAAAAAAGCTGCCGCGATTATTACCGATCAGGGCGGCAGGACATCCCATGCAGCTATCGTTGCACGGGAAGTGGGCGCTACCGCTATTGTAGGCACGGGGGATGCTACGCGGGTGATAAAAGACGGCCAGATCATAACCGTCTCAACGGCTGAAGGAGACACAGGCTTTGTTTACGATGGCAAGGCAGAATGGGAAGAAAAGGAGATTGACATCAGCAATATTAAAATGCCAAAGACGGATGTCAAGCTGATACTCGGGCATCCGGACCAAGCATTTAAATACTCAGCGCTTCCCAACAATGGTGTCGGACTTATGCGGATGGAATTTATTATCAGCAACGTGATCCGTATCCACCCGATGGCCTTGCGTCATTATGAAAAGGTAACCGATTTGAAGACCCGGCAGCAGATAGAAGAGCTGACGCTCCATTATCCTAATAAACAGGATTATTTCATCCATAAGCTGGCAGAGGCTACCGCTATTATCGCTGCGGCTTTCCATCCCAAAGACGTGATTGTGAGGATGAGCGATTTCAAATCCAATGAATACGCCAACCTCATCGGTGGGAAATTATTTGAACCGCATGAAGAAAATCCCATGATCGGTTTCCGGGGGGCTTCCCGTTATTATCATCCGCTCTATGAAGAAGGGTTTGAGATGGAATGTAAAGCCATGAAAATGGTGCGCGAAGACATGGGCTTTGCCAACGTGAAGCTGATGATACCATTCTGCCGCACGGTGGATGAAGCTCAGAAGGTGGTCAAACTCATGGAGCGTAACGGCTTGAAAAGAGGCGCGAACAAATTGGAGCTGTACATGATGGTGGAAATCCCAAGCAACGCAGTGCGGGCAGATGACTTTGCAAAACATTTTGACGGTTTTTCCATCGGTTCCAATGACCTGACCCAACTCACTCTGGGAGCAGACCGTGATTCGGAGTTGCTGAGTGAAATCTTCAGCCCATTTGACCCTGCCGTGATGGACCTCATTGAAATGTCTATTACGAAGGCAAGGAAAAATGGTGTTAAGATCGGCTTATGTGGCCAGGCACCAAGTGACTACCCAGAGTACGCCAAATTTTTGGTAGAGTGTGGAATTGACAGTATCTCGTTCAATCCGGATGCTTTAATAAGAGGCATCGAGAATATTTCAAAAGCAGAAAGTAAATTAAAAAACCACTAAACAATCAAATCATGGAAAAACAACAACAATGAAAAAAAGAAATGTGAAACAAAAGGACCAATGAATACCGAAACAGTCCATATCATCGGTGCAGGTCCTGCCGGTTTAGTGGCAGCAATCAACCTTGCAAAAAATAACTATGAAGTTACAGTACATGAAATGAAAGAAAATGTAGGTACCCGCTTCAATGGTGATTTTCAAGGTATTGATAATTGGTCTTCAACCGAAGATGTCCGTGATTTTCTGGAATCAATCGGAGTATTAATAAATTTCCGCTTTGCCCCTTATAGCAATGGAGATTATTTTGATGCTTCGGCAAAAAAATACCATGTTCAAACCTCGCGTCCGCTTTTTTACCTTGTTGAACGCGGCACCAACGAATGGTCGCTTGACCAGGGGTTGAAAAGACAGGCGTTGGAAGCAGGCGTTCATATAGAATGGAAATCTCACTTGACAAAGGTTCCAGATGGTAAAGTGATTGTTGCCACAGGCCCCAAAGCAGCCGATGCCATAGCAAAAGGCATCACTTTCGATACGGCCCATAAAAATTATTATGCCGGGTTTTTAGATGATGACATTGCCCCCAAAGGCTATGCTTACCTTTTGGTAAATGAAGGCAGGGCCACATTTGCAACTTGTTTGTTCAAGTCTTTTCCCAATGCGCAAGAATGTTTTGATCGGGCCCTAAAACGCTTGCACGAAACAGTGGATATTGACATTGTCAATCCCAAAAATTTTGGAGGGTATGTCAATTTCTTTTTCAATACAAACCTTACCAAAGACAACCGCATCCATTACGTAGGTGAAAATGCCGGCTTTCAGGATGCCCTGTGGGGCTTCGGAATGCGCTATGCAATGCAGTCCGGTTATTTGGCGGCACGAGGGATCATAGAGAATATCTCTTATGCTGATTTGTGTAAAACGCACATCAAACCGCAAATGGAAGCATCGCTGATAAACCGGTGGATGTTTGCCCGCCTTGGCAATAGTGGTTATAAAGCGGTACTAAAAACGTTGGCAGGGAGTGAAGATATTTTACCACTGTTCCAAAAAAGGCACCGCCTTAGTGGAATTATGAAGAGAAGCCTACTGCCCTTTGCAAAACTATGGTTCCGGCCCCGGTTGCAGGATAAGCAGTGTATGCATGAAAACTGCTCATGCGTGTGGTGCAAGCATGGTAAGCATGACTATGCGGAAATAGAAACGAATTGTTGAATTAAAATTATCAATGTAAAACCAAAAGAGATGAAAAAATATAGAGAAGAAAGGCCTTGGGGAAACTTTGAACGCTTTACCCAGAATGAGATAAGCACCGTAAAAATACTTACGGTAAACCCAAACGAAGAGCTAAGCCTTCAGTTTCACCACAACAGGGAAGAATTCTGGAGAGTACTGGACGGAACGGGAAATTTCGTCATTGGCGACAAAACAAAAGTTGGCCAAAAAGGGGACGAGTTTTTTATCCCAAAAGAAACGGTGCATCAAATAAAAACTTCCAATACTTCGGTAAGCATCCTTGAAATAGCCTTTGGCAATTTTGATGAAGGTGATATTGTCCGCTTATCGGATAAATACAACAGGAAATAATGGTAAGAATTAATGATATGATAACAGTAGAAAGATTAGGGATTATCCTAAGCCCAACGGAAAATAACTTTGAAAACAACGGGGTGCTCAACCCGGGTGTTTATCAGGAAGGGGAAGTGGTTCATATTTTCTACCGGGCGGTAGAGGATGGAAACTTTTCCACCATTGGGTATGCGAAAACCGAAGGGCCATTGAAATTAGTGGAGCGAAAATCTGAACCGCTGATTGCACGGGAGCACGACTATGAAAAGCACGGAGTGGAGGATGCCCGCATCGTAAAAATAGAAGACATCTACTACCTAACCTATACCGCTTACGATGGAATAAATGCCATGGGGGCATTGGCCACCTCCAAAGACCTGGTACATTTTGACAAAAAGGGAATAATAACCCCACCTGTTAACTATCAGGAATACAAATTTCACCTGGAGCATTGCATCCGTGAAAAGCTAAACCCCAAGTACTATCATTACTATAACCTGTTTGCCCAGATAGGCCTGGTTGATGAAAAGAACCGCTTGCTCAGGGATAAGGACATTGTGCTTTTCCCCCGAAAGGTGAACGGGAAGTTTGTGATGTTGCACCGCATCTGGCCGGGCATACAGATAGTGCAATTCGAAAAATGGGAAGACCTTACCAAGGCATTCTGGGAGGACCATATAAAAAACCTTACGGAATACATTCTGCTCGATCCGCTTTATGATTTTGAAGTGAACTACATCGGTGCGGGTGGTCCACCGATAGAAACCGAGGAGGGATGGCTGATAATATATCACGGGGTATGCGAAACCCATATTGGGAAAACCTACCACGCTGCAGCAGCCCTGCTGGATTTGGAAAACCCTGCTAAAGTAATTGGCCGCCTTCCCTACCCGCTTTTTAGCCCTTCACAAAAATGGGAAAAAGAGGGCGTGGTAAACCACGTAGTCTTCCCAACAGGCTCTGCTCTCTTTGGTGATGACCTCTACATCTATTACGGGGCCGCAGATAAGCATATTGCCGTGGCCCGTGTAAGTATGAGCCAACTATTAAGTGAACTGAAAAAAAATGTGACCCATGGAAAAACGTAAAATACTAATGATAACCTCCTACCCACCCAGGGAGTGTGGCATAGCCACTTTTTCGCGAGACCTGGTCTCGGCCATTCACAAGAGCTTTGGGACCAGCCTGGAAATAGAAGTTTGTGCCCTGGAAAACGGCTGCAACCTGGACAGGGATTACCCGCCCGAAGTAAGCTATATGATAAATGCCCCGGAACTGGACTCGTTCTTCTCAGTGGCTGATAAACTAAATGAAAGAAGCGATATAGGAATGGTGTGCATTCAACATGAGTTTGGCCTGTACGGTGGTGAATATGGCAGCCACCTGGTGGCATTCCTGCTCAGGCTTAATATCCCGGCTTGCTGCGTGTTTCATACCGTTCTCCCCCGGCCCGATGAAAAACGCCTCAAACTGGTGAATGCCCTGGAAGACCTTAGTGAAAAAATGATTGTGCTTACCCAAAAATCAGCCGATATCCTTCAGGAAGATTACCGGGTAAACCCTGAAAAGGTTTGTGTGATTCCCCACGGCACCCATATAGTGCTTTGGAAAAGGAAGCAGGAACTAAAGGCCAGGTATGGTTTCCGGCATAATAGGGTACTGTCAACCTTTGGGCTGCTGAGCGAGAACAAAAATGTGGAGACCGCCCTGCGTGCCTTGCCTGAAGTGTTAAGGCATTTCCCGGATACGGTTTATCTCATTTTAGGCAAAACACATCCCGAGGTGGTGAAAAAAGAAGGTGAAAAATACCGTAATTACCTGGAGGAACTTGCAGAGGAACTGGGCATTTCCAAATCGGTAGAATTTATAAATGAATACCTGCCACTGCCTGTATTGCTTGAGTATCTCACTTTGACTGATGCCTATATTTTTTCATCCAAAGATCCGCACCAGGCCGTTAGCGGAACTTTTGCCTATGCCATGAGCTGTGGAAGCCCAGTGATTTCCACACCCATACCGCACGCTAAGGAATGCCTCGATCCTGCAACCGGTATTTTGCTGGAAGATTTTGATAAGCCCGTGCAAATCAGCGAAGCACTGATAAACTTACTGTCTCAACCAATGCTTGGGATAAAAATGGGCCGGAACGCTTTCTCTAAAATGCGTGCCAACAGTTGGGAAAATGCGGCCATCGCGTATTCCCACATTTTTCAGGAATACCTCAGGTATGACAGCCCGTTGGAATTTCAGCTACCACCTATAAAAACCGACCATATTGAGGACATGACCACGGATTTTGGTATGCTTCAGTTTTCACAATTTTGTGAGCCAGACCCTGCCTCCGGTTATACTTTGGATGATAATGCGCGAGCGCTGGTGGCCATGCTGATGTATTTCCGCTTGCATAGAAAAGCTAAAGCACTGCGCCTGGCCGCCATTTACCTCAATTTCATAGAATATTGCCAGCAGAGTGATGGTGGGTTTTTTAACTACCTGAACTATGGCGGCCATTTCACACCTCAAAATGCGGAGGTAAATCTTGAAGACAGCAATGGCAGGGCCATTTGGGCATTGGGCTATTTATTGGCCGACACAGAAGGCCTGCCGGAAGAAATGATCAGGCAAGCGGAAGATTGTTTAAAAAGGGCCATACAATCCGATATTCAATTTACCTCGCCCCGTGCCATCGGCTTTGCCTTAAAAGGCATTTATTATTACCTGCAGGCAAAGCCTAATGTCCAACTTGATGCGATAGCCACATCACTTGCCGATGAATTGCTGCGCATTTACCACATCACTGCCTGGCACAACTGGGAGTGGTTTGAAGATTACCTCACCTATGCCAACCCTATATTGCCAGAAGCGCTGATGTACGCCTGGCTTATCACCAAAAACAAAAAATATCAAGAGATTGCCGAAATCACTTTTGATTTTCTACTCTCCCATTATTTTATGAAGGGCCAGATAAAAGTTATTTCAAATGACGGTTGGTTTGACAAAAGGAATAAGCGCTCCTTGCACGGTGAGCAGCCTATAGAAGTGGCCTATACCATTTTTTCACTGGATTTATTTTACCAGGTAACCCGTAAAAAGAAATTTGCTGACCAGTTAAAAGTGGCTTTCAGTTGGTTTCTGGGCAACAATCACCTGAAACAGATTATGTACAACCCGGCCAACGGGGCCTGTTATGACGGGCTGGAGAAAAACAACGTCAACATCAATCAGGGCGCAGAATCGGGGCTGTGCTATTTTATGGCCAGGCTGATAGCAGAGCAATACCTCAAAAATGTGACACCTAAACACACACCGATTTTCACCCCCTCAATAAGCGTATCATGAAAACCACCAACTACAGCACCCATAAATTTGATAAACCCAGCCTGGAAACGGCCAACGGTGATAAGCACGAATTCCAGTGGCTGGATGTGCGATTAACCGAGGAGACCGCATCCCTTGCACAGGGCAGTGAAGCGATATGCCTGTTTGCAGGAGACGATGCCTCGGCCCCGGTGCTGATGAAACTGAATGAAATAGGGGTAAGATACATCGCGCTGCGATCGGCCGGCTTTAACCATGTGGATTTGAAGAAGGCCAAAGAACTGGGTATAAAAGTGGCCCGTGTACCAGCCTACTCCCCCTATGCCATTGCCGAGCACGCCACCGCGCTCATCCTGGCCCTGAACCGCAAACTTATCCGTGCCAACCGCAGGGTGATGGAACTAAACTTTTCGCTGGATGGCCTCACCGGTTTTGACCTGAACGGAAAAACAGCGGGCATTATCGGGGTAGGAAAGATAGGAGCCGTACTGGTCCGCATTCTGGATGGTTTTGGCTGCCGTGTGCTGGCGCACGACATTGAGCCAAGTCTGGAATTGCAACAGAAATTCGGATTGGAATATGTGGGTTGCGAGAAGCTTTGTGCCGAAAGCGACATCATCAGCCTGCACGTACCCCTTACAGAAAGTACGCGCTATCTCATCAATCAACAAAAAATTGAAAGGATGAAGAAGGGAGTGATGCTCATCAACACCAGCCGGGGCGGCCTGGTGGATACTAAGGCTGTAATTGCAGCATTGAAAACCGGCCACATCGGTTATTTCGGAATGGACGTATACGAGGAGGAGGAAGGTTTATTTTTTGAAGACCACTCCGAAGACATTTTGCAGGACGATACCATTGCACGCCTTATGACTTTTAAGAACGTAATCATCACCAGCCACCAGGCTTTTTTAACTGAGACGGCATTGAGGAATATTGCAGAAACCACCATTTACAACCTGGACTGCTTTGAAAAAGCCACGGAAAATAAAAACGAAATAATTCTGGATGAAGAATAGAGGAGAAATAAACGTTACGAAGTACTCCGGTGAAAAGGCCCCTTTTGATGTAGAAAAACTGCGGCAGTCCCTGCAGCGCTCCGGTGCAAAGGAAAAAGTGATAGATGCAGTGGTGGAACAGGTGCTGCCAATCCTGTATGAAGGTATTTCCACCAAAGAGATCTACAAGAAAGCATTTGCGCTGCTGAGGAAAAAAGAACGTCCGGCTGCTGCCCGCTACAATCTCAAAAAGGCACTTTTACAGCTTGGCCCTACCGGCTTTCCGTTTGAGCTATATGTGGCTGAACTGCTAAAGGCTAAGGGGTATGAAACGCGAACGGGACAAATAGTACAGGGAAATTGTGTGCAGCACGAAGTGGATGTAATAGCCCAAAAAGCTGAAAAGCATTTTATGGTGGAGTGCAAGTTTCACAGCGACCAGGGCAGGCGCTGTGATGTAAAAATCCCGCTTTATATACAGTCCCGGTTCAAAGATGTGGAAGCGGCCTGGCTCCAAAAACAGGGCCATGGTAATAAATTTCACCAGGGCTGGGTAGCTACCAATACCCGTTTTACCACGGATGCCATTGAATATGGGAAATGCATGGACTTATACTTACTGAGCTGGGACTATCCGCACAACCAGAGCCTTAAGCATTGGATAGATGAAACAGGTGCACATCCCATTACCTGCCTTACCACACTATCCGGAAAAGATAAACAGGCATTGCTGGACCAGGGAATAGTGCTCTGCCGCCAGCTTTGCGATAAGCCGGGCTTCTTAGACCAGTTAGCGTTATCAGAAAGCCGGAAACGAAAGGTGATGGAAGAGGCTGAAGGAGTATGCAATATTTTACAATCTTAAATACCGATAAAATGAAAACCAGGGAAAAGAAATCATCAAATGAAACGGATTTAGAACCTTTTTACAAAGTAATGGAAGCTGAACCGCGAAAACTCGAAGAGGCATTTGAGGTGCTGCTGGAAATGGTAACCTCAGACCCACAAAGCACCAAAAACGTAGCCCTGCTCATCAAGGAAGATTATCCTATTCTGTACAGGGCAATAATGGATTTAAGCGAAAACAACAAAGGCAAAAACCCGCTACCACCTTGCTGTGGCGGACATTAAAAATAAGAAAAATGGAAAAATCACCCTACATCAACATCCACTTTTTGGGCGCAGCCGGCACCGTTACCGGTTCCAAGTATTTGGTGGAAACCGCTGAGAAAAAAATCCTGATTGATTGCGGACTTTTTCAGGGTGTAAAAAACCTGCGCAAGCTCAATTGGGACTACCTGCCGGTGGAAGCCGGTACTATAGATGTGGTCATCCTCACCCATGGCCATATGGACCACACGGGCTTTTTGCCCAGGCTAATGAAAATGGGCTATCGCGGCCCGGTGTATGGCACCGCCCCCACGCTGGAGATAGCTGAAGTTATTCTTCGTGACAGTGCCAAAATACAAGAGGAGCGGGCAGAACGTGTCAACCAGGAAGGATATTCAAAACATAAGCCTGCAGAACCTCTTTATGACACGAAAGACGTAGAGAAAACCCTGCCCCTGTTTAGGCAGCAACCACTTGACAAGTGGATAGCATTGGGCGAAAACATCCGCTACCGCCACCGTTACAACGGCCACATCCTGGGCTCTACTTTTATAGAGCTGGAAATGGATGGAAAGCTGCTGGTCTTTTCCGGTGACATTGGCCGTAGCGAAGACCCTTTGCTGCATCCCCCGCAAAAGCCTGAAAAAGCAGATGTTTTATTTATCGAGTCCACTTACGGCAACAGCAGGCACCTCCATGAAGATATAATGGAGCGTCTGAAAACACACATTCTTGAAACCATAGAAAGCAATGGTATTCTGCTCATCCCCAGTTTTGCGGTAGAGCGAGCCCAATTGCTGATGTATTACCTCTGGCAGTTGAAAAATGCCCGGAGCATCCCTGACATTCCGGTGTACCTGGACAGCCCAATGGGAGCCAATGTGCTGAAAATTCTTCACCACAGCAGTAAATGGCACAAACTCAGTGCTGCCGATTGCGAAGAGATGTGCCGCAATATAAAGGTGACCACCTCTTACAAAGACACACTGGAAATCATGCGAGACAGCAAGCCAAAGGTGGTGATAGCCGGCAGTGGTATGGTAAACGGTGGCCGCATACTCAACTATTTGGCGCAGTACAGCTATAAAGAGAATACCACCATTTTACTGGCCGGTTACCAGGCGGAAGGCACCAACGGACGCCACCTACAGGAGGGTGCCGAAGAGCTAAAGATTTACGGCAAATATTATCGTGTAAAGGCCAAAGTGGATGCCCTGCACGGGCTTTCTGCCCATGCTGACCAGGATGAACTTTTGGACTGGCTGAGTGAGATCGAGAGTGCCCCTCAAAAGATTTTCATCACACACGGAGAGCCTCACCCAGCCGATGCCCTGCGGGTAAAGATAAAAGACACGTATGGCTGGGAGGCTAAAGTGCCACAGCTATACGAAATTGAAGAATTGAATCAAAAAAACAGAATAATATGAATACGCTGGAATATCATCAGGCCATATTAAAAAGAGTGAGTTTTGATGAAAGCCTTTTAAAGAAGGAACTGGAAAAAACAGTGAACGCTATTGCTGAAGGTGAACAGGCAAAATTGATAGATTGGTGCAAAAAGGAGCTGGATATGAAATGGGAACAGATAGCCACTGCCCTTGTTTTGCAGAAAAAATTTAAAGTTTCCCAATTAGACAAACACCAATAAAAACACAATATGAGAATCAAAAATACTTGTTTCATAGCCTTGCTGGCCCTTAGCAGTTTTTCGCTGTTTTCGCAAAATACCATACCCTGCTATTTTGACCAGTATACCAATAATAAATCCCTGCAGGCGGCAGAAGGAAAAATACAGGCTGCCCTCCAAAAGAAGTTGGCTTCAGCGTTTAAAAAAGAATCTTCAGATAGTGTCCGAACTATACCGGTAGTGGTACACATCATTCACAACGGAGGCCCGGAGAACATATCTGATGCACAGGTACAGAGCCAGATACAAATCCTCAATGAAGATTATGGAAAAATGCCCGGCACCAATGGTGATGGCAATGGGGTGGATACCAAAGTCCGCTTTTGTTTGGCCAACAAAGACCCGTACGGCAATTGTACCAACGGTATTGTAAGGGTCAATTCACCCCTTACCAATCATCAAAGCTATCAACGGGCACTTTTGAAAGAACTGAGCTTTTGGGACAATACCCGTTACCTGAATATCTACATTGTAAAAAGTATTAATGGAAATGTAGGGGGCTATTCCTCCTTTCCCGGAGGGCCACCCGCTGAGGACGGTGTAGTAGTGAGGCACAACCTTTTTGGAAATACAGGAACCGCTTCATCTGGTGTAGGAAGAACCACCACCCATGAACTGGGCCATTGGTTTGGGCTTTACCACACCTTTAATAACGGCTGTGGAACCGATACTTGTTCCGATGGCGATTATGTATGCGATACACCGCCACAGGCTTTGCCAAGTTATAACTGCAGCACCAAAAACACCTGCTCTAATGATGTGCCCGATAAGAACGACCAGAAAGAAAATTACTTGAACTATACTCCGGGTACCTGTCAAAATATGTTTACCAACGGGCAAAGGAAACGCATACAAGCCACGCTCGATACCATCCGTACACAGATATGGCAGCCGGCCAACCTGGTAGCAACCGGGTGCGACAGCAATTATGTGGCTCCTTCCGTTTGCCCCGTAACAGCCGATTTTGTAACGCTCACTACTGATATATGTGTCGGCAATAGCGTCTATTTTATGGACATCTCCCTCAATAACCCTACAACCTGGCAATGGACATTTTCAGGAGGTACCCCTGCAACTTCAACTGCCCAAAACCCAACCGTAACCTACAATACAGTGGGCACGTATGCCGTAAAACTGGTGGTATCTGACAGCACGGGCAGCGATAGCCTGGAGATAACCAATTACATTACCGTTAGCCTTCCCGGAACCGGTGACCCGCTATCCTTCAAAGAAAACTTTGATAGTGGAATTTACCCCCCATCTACCCTCACTATCAACAACCTGGATGGTGGCATAACCTGGGAACTGGATTCGATGGCTTCGGTTTCAGGAAACTACTCCCTAAAAATCAACAACCTTATCAATACGAATTACGGTTCTTCCGATGAGTTGGTATTGCCCTACTTTGATTTAACAACAGCAAATCCCGATTCCAATGTGTACATGAGTTTCAGTTGGGCGTATGCAAAATCAGACCCCACTTTTTCAGATGAGATGCTGGTACTCCTGTCCACAGACTGTGGTGTAAACTATAACCGGGTATTTTACAGAACGCAAAGTGCATTGGCCACCGGCCCCACGCAAACCACCCCGTTTATCCCAGATTCTACCCAGTGGAAAGAGGCTTATATCTCTTTAAACGCCTACCGCAACAGTACCTATGCCCAGGTTAAGATTGTAAATGTTACCGATGGCGGCAACAATCTTTACATTGATGATATTTATGTAGGAGATGGTTCTGCACCATCTGTGGGTTTGGAAGAAGTGCCCCATACTATCAAGAGCCTGTCCCTCTATCCCAATCCTACTAACGGAAACAGTACGCTCAGTTATACCCTTGCTGAGCCAGGGCAGGTTAGCATTGGCATTTATAATTCCCAGGGCCAGCTCATAAAGGCTTTTGACCAGGGCATTGAGAATTCAGGAGAACATCAGAGGATGTTACCAACCGAAAGCCTGCCAAAGGGAATCTATTTTGTACGGATAGGCACTGGAAGCACCAAAAGAAGTATTCGGATGGTTATTACTAACAACTAAAATCAAAAAGCATGAGAACGTTGAAAATTTTGACAATATTAAGTCTGGGCATTTTAAGTTCAACAGGACTAACCGCTCAAAACGTGAGCATTAATATTAATGCCATTAATGTTAACCAGACAATGGAAGGGTTCGGCTCTTCTCTGCGGGTGTTCAACGATCCGCACGTAATTGGCGGCACCACCTCAGACCCCATAACGGCCGGGCTGGTGATAAGTGCAGCAGAGGAAGATACCATTTTAAATTTGCTGTACAACGAATTGGGCCTGACCCGTGTACGGCCTGCTACCGGTGAGGATGGCCCGATAGAAAACCCCAATGACAATAACAACCCTTACGTTACGGACACTTCTCAATTCGATTTTTCCTGGAAAAAGATGGATGCCCATATCGATTACGTGTCAAGGGTCGTTCCCAGGGGGGTGAATACCTATTTCCCTTCCACCATAAAAATAGAAGACTGGATGACCGAAAGCAATCCGGAGGAATATGCCGAATGGGCTTTTGCCATCATCAAAAGATGGAAAGACCAGGGGTACGAACTGCCGTACTACGCCATTATGAACGAACCAGGGTATATAAGGGGCGGCATCTGGTCGGGTGAGTACCTGAGAGACTGTATCAAATTACTCGGCCCGAAGTTGGACACTGCCGGTATCAACACGAAAATCGTGGTGCCGGACGACCTGAACGCCAATGAGGCCTACGCCAGGTCACAGATAATCATGGCAGACACAGTGGCAAGGGAATATGTCGGAGCATTGGCCTATCACCTGTATGGTGGAAGCAATGCCAACAAGACCGCCATGATGCAGCTTGGGCAGCAATACAATGTTCCGGTATGGATGACGGAATATTCGCGCCCAAATGCCTTTGACTGGGGAAACCTGATACACGATGTAATTGCCAATTACAATGTTTCGGCAGTAGATTACATGTGGGGATTTTTTGGATCGCAGGAAAGCAATGGAACGCAGTATATAAGCCTGAATTTTTCAGGCACGAGCTATACCGGCTACACCATCAATAAACAATATTATGTAACGGGGCAGTACTCCAGGTACGTAAAACAGGGTTCACAACGTATTGATGCGGCTTCGTCCAACAATGATGTCCGTGTTACCGCCTATAAAGACGGAGCAGATATGACGATTGTCGTTTTAAACAATCATGGTGTTGCTCAAACAGTTGATTTTGCTATAAATGGATTGAATAATCTGGCAACACTAAAAGCAATAAGAACTAGTCAGACAGAAAACTGGGCGATTTTGCCGGACATCACAGTGCCAAACAACAGCTTCACGGCTACCCTCGCCCCCAACAGCATAACCACTTTTACCACAGTCAACCCCAGTTTGGGAATGAATAATTCTCTTTCAGAAAACATTTTACCACTAACCATCTACCCCAACCCCGCCAGGGATGTCATAAATATTCAGATCCCTGATGAAGCCAGCAAAGGAAAGATTACGCTCCTAAACAGTAATGGGCAGCACATAAAGGAAGTACAGTTCACAGGTACTGGCATTCAGCAACTCAATATATCCCACCTATCCAAAGGGCTGTATTGGGTAAGGTTAAAAGATGATAATAAAACCTGGACGGCCAAAGTATTAATTTCAAAATAGATGTCTTACGCACATTAGTAATGATAGAAAATAAATAGCAACAACAATGAAAAATGCAAGCATTTTACTTTCCGTTTTAGCAGTCATTTTCCTGGCCGTATCCTGCCAAAAGGAAGATCTCGTGGCGGAGGAGAATGACAACCCTGAACTTTCAGCCGCTGACAAAGCAGCAGTGCAGGGCATGGAAGAAAACTATCAGATGATGGGGCACTACAACGATTCGCTGGTCCACGCACAGCACAACAGCCAGAAACATCATTTCGACAGCCTGTTCCATCATCATGATTCGCTGTACTGGCACCACCATCACAACTATTCACATACAAATAACCATGACGATCACCACCACGACAGCACCAATGTGCATCACCAGGGTGGACACAACGATCATGGTAATCACAATCATGGTGACCATAGCGTACACCACCACGATTCGCTACTGGTAAACCAGGGCCACGGCCAGCACCACCACAACCCGCATGGCGGCCCTCACCACAATGATGACAACCATTTCAACGGGCACGGTATTCATCATCACGATCAAATAGATTCATTGCACCATGCACATTATCCGCACCATCCTTAAAAACCGAAACCCATGAAACAAGCTCTTATATTTATCCTATCGCTTGGGCTTTGCCTCACGGCTAAAGCCCAAAACACCATCAACGGCAGTATCACCTACAGCAATATGCAGCCGGTACAAGATGCCAGGGTGATTTTATTCAATGGCGATACCACCTTTTTTGAAGAGACCAGGAGTGCACTTACAGGCAGCTATGCTTTTGCCAATGTCCCCAGCGGCAGCTATACTCTCGGTGTGGCCAAAGAAGGAATGGATTACCTGGATACAGTGCTGAACCTCAGCACAAGCCTTGCCTCCTTAAACTTTTCACTTCAGGCCGAAACCCATCCGGGCGAGTGGAATATTTTGCTGAACTCGCCTCAGTCACTTGGCGGGACAGACCTGGGTATTTTGCTTCCCGATGGCTCTATCTTTTACTGCCACGATACGGAAGACCCTTTTCTCTTTGACCCGGCCACTGACCAGGTACTCACAGCTTCAGGCTACGATACCACGCAGGGATGCGTGGGGCCTTTGTTGCTCAACAGCGGGGAGGTGATTTTTATGGGCGGAACAGACCAGCAGGTGTATGGGCCGGGCATCAAAAAGGTAAAAACCTATGACCCTGTGGCCGATAATTGGCAGTTGAAGCCAAACTTGCTGGATTACCGCTGGTACCCAACGGTAGCCCCATTGGCAGATGGCCGCATACTGGTGACGGGTGGTGGCGGCCTGCAAAACCCGGTGCGGGTAAACACTACCGAATTGTACGACCCGGCTACCGGCCAAAGCACCTTAGTAGATACTATTGCCGTGGGCAACGAAGTATCGCCCATTGTACAGCTATACAATGGTAAAATACTGATGACGCACCGCCCACCTCAACTCTTTGACCCGACCACAGATCAATGGAGCATGGCAGCCGATTTTGTGCAAAGCAACCGCATGCCCAATGGCGATCACAGCGACCATGAACTTATCCTGCTTCCCAATGATGACGGAAGGGCCGTGGCTATTGGATACATTTCTTTCACGTCCAACCAATTGGGCGACCTGGTAGAAATATACGATCCGCAAACCAATAGCTGGAGCCTGGGAAGCAACTTTGCGCCCATGCGTTCGCGGGCCAAAATGGTATTGCTGCCCAACCGGAAAATAATGGTGGCCGGAGGCTACAAAGAAGACCAAGCCCATCCGGCTCCTGTGAACCAATGGGGCCAGCTTTACCTCACGGATGAGTATGACCCTGCTAACGATACCTGGCGCAGGCTGGACAGCCTTAACTATGCGCGGGAGTACCACGCCACCACTATTTTGGTTCCTGATGGGCGGGTAATAACCGTGGGCGGTGAAGGGCAGCCCGGCAATGAGCCCCCGGCAAGCATCATAGAAGCCTTTTCGCCTCCCTACCTTTTTCGTGGTGTCCGCCCGGTGATTAACTCCATTACTGGCAACTTTGTAAAGGGAGCTTCGCTCAGTGTAAACGTGTCGTATGCGGACTCAGTTACAGCGGTACGCCTTGTTTCCACGGCTTCTGTCACCCATTTCATGAACTCTGGCAACAACCGTTTCCTGGAGTTATCCTTTTCACAAAATGGCAATAACCTTAATGTGCAGTTGCCCGTTGATTCTGTGGAATTGCCGGAAGGCTACTACATGCTTTTTGTGATGGTTGATGATGTGCCTTCTATCGCTGAAATGCTGAAGGTTGAAGAAGATGGCACTGTGGGAATTAACGATTGGAATACCGGCCGAAGCCAAATGCTGAAAGTATTCCCCAACCCTACAGCCGGGCAGGTTCAGCTTGAAATTCCCGAAAGTGTCTCTACCGGTGCCCTCCTCAGGATAATAGACCTTGATGGCCGGCTTTGGCTGAAAAAGGAAATTGCAAACACTGAAGACCACTACGCTTTGGATCTTTCGGCCCTGCCAGCCGGGGTGTACGTGATAGTATTGGACGCAGATGGGAAAACATGGAATTCGAAAATAATACTGGAGGCCAAATAATGAAAGATTGTTGCCGTACAACAGATCAAAAGAAAAGCAAAGCGGGCCGTGTCTGGAACTGGCTTATGGCCATCATACTGGCATTGATAATTATCGGTGCATTTTTTCAGTTAATCTTCAAATAAATGATAAGATCATGAAAAAGAAAATGGGTTTTATTTTATTGGCAACAGCTTTAATGGGCCTGACCAGTTGTGTCACCACTCAGGTGGCAAGCATTCAGCCTGTTAATGAAGAAGATATTGCTGTATTTACCACCACGAAACCTGCCGGAGAATATACGGAATTGAAGTATATCCAGGCTGAGGGAAGCATTTTTCACAGGCCCGAAAAACTACTCCAAAAACTGAGGCAAAGAGCAAAGGAAGAAGGCGCAGATCCCATCTTTGATGTTCGATATGGATATCAATTTTGGTGGCCTTATGTAGAAGGAACAGCTGTTAAATACTAAAAGGATAAGGATAATTTTCAAGTCAAAGGATGAATAATAAAAAATCACATAAACACAATGAGCTAATCCTCAAACCTCTTGGCATCGATACCCGCAACGAGCACACCGTGTATATGCGCAGGGACTGCCCGGTATGTGTTTCCGAAGGATTTGAAGCACTCACGCGGATAATGGTCAGCCACGGTGACCGCAGCATAGTGGCTTCGCTAAATGTGTTGGACAACGAAGCCTTGCTGGGCCATGAGGAAGCAAGCCTTTCGCAAAAAGCAATAACCTCCCTGAAGGTGGAGGCGGGGGATTTACTTGCGTTTTCGCACCTTCCGCCCATTAACTCCATGAGTGCCGTACGGGGCAAAGTATATGGCCACCGTCTGAAGGAGTCGCAAATACAGGATATAGTTAGCGATCTGGCTGCAGGCAATTACTCCAATGTGGAAATAGCTGCTTTTGTTACCGCCTGCGCGGGAAGACGGCTGGATATTGATGAAATCATCCACCTGACTAAGGCCATGGTGGATGCCGGACAAAAATTGCACTGGCCTGCAGCCCGGGTTTTCGATAAACATTGCATTGGTGGTCTTCCGGGAAACCGCACCACCCCCATAGTGGTAGCCATTGCTGCCGCTGCCGGGCTTACGGTTCCCAAAACCTCCTCCCGGGCCATTACTTCCCCGGCCGGTACGGCTGATACGATGGAAGTTTTCACCAATGTAAACCTGTCGTTGGAAGAGATGAAGAGAGTAGTGAAACAAGAAAACGGCTGCCTGGCCTGGGGCGGATCCATGCAACTGAGCCCTGCTGATGATATATTGATACGGGTGGAAAAGGCTCTTGATATTGACAGTGAAGGGCAAATGATAGCTTCAGTCCTTTCCAAAAAGGCGGCTGCGGGCAGTACCCACGTAGTGATCGACATCCCGGTGGGACCGACCGCGAAAGTACGCACGTCTGATGATGCAGAAGAGCTTTCGCAAAGAATGACGATGGTGGCCGAAGCCGTTGGTCTGAAATTGAAAATTGTAATCACCGATGGCAGCCAGCCAGTGGGCCGTGGCATTGGCCCGGCACTGGAAGCAAGAGATGTGCTGGCAGTATTAAACAATGAAGGTACTGCCCCGACAGACCTGCGGGAGCGCTCCTTGCGATTGGCAGCCGAACTGCTGGAGCTTTCCGGAAAGGCTGACCCCGGTAATAGCCATAGCAAAGCTGAAACTCTTCTCAATTCCGGGAAAGCATTAAAGAAGTTCATAGCAATCTGCGAGGCCCAGGGAGGGTTTCGCGAACCCATGCAGGCACGGTTTCAACATCCTGTACAAGCGGAGAGGGCAGGAACGGTAGCGGCCATTGACAACCGCAAGCTGGCCAAAATAGCCAAGCTGGCCGGAGCACCGGACGATAAATCAGCCGGGGTAGATTTTTTGACGCCAACAGGAACCAAAGTAGAAAGTGGACAAACGCTGTATGAAATCCATGCCGAGTCGCAAGGTGAACTCGATTACGCACTGGAGTACTACCGGCAAAATGAAAGCAGCATAATTGATATAACATGAACAAAGGAAATAATAACCGCGCCATTCAAATCTATTCTGTGATCACCTGCCCGGTCTGCGGCTTTGTTAAGGAAGAAAGGATGCCCGAGGATGCCTGCCAGTATTTTTATGAATGCACCAATTGCGGTGAATTACTGAAGCCCCGGAAAGGAGATTGCTGTGTTTACTGCAGCTATGGCTCCGTGCCATGTCCATCCATCCAGCTCAGCCAGGATTTTTAATAATAGTTGAAAAATGGAACGACAAAAACATTGGAATAAAATATATCAGGAAAAGGACCCGGACCAGTTTAGCTGGACGGAGCAAATTCCCGAAGTTTCTTTGGAATGGATCCGGAAAAGTGATTTGCCCAAATCAGCAGCCATTATTGATGTAGGAGGAGGTGAAAGCAAGTTGATAGACTTTCTCCTTAAAGAGGGTTACACGAACCTCACTGTACTGGACATATCGGAGGCAGCCATTCAAAAGACCAAAAAGAGGCTGGGCAAAATGGCGGAGAAGGTGAATTTCATTGCCACAGATATATTACAGCTTGAACCCTCGGCTTATGACCTGTGGCATGACCGCGCCACCTTTCATTTCCTGGTTTCCGATCAGGAAATTCAGCAATATCTGAGTATTCTCGATCAAAGTGGCGCCAGGCACCTGGTATTGGGTACTTTTTCTGAAAATGGCCCCGAAAAGTGCAGTGGCCTCCCTGTTCAGCGCTATTCAGAGGAGGCTCTGACAAAACTGCTGCATGAAAAGTGGGGAAAAATAAAATGCACTACCAAAGATCACCTCACACCATTTGGTACAAACCAAAACTTTCTGTTTTGCCATTTTAAAAGAATTTCAAATAAAAATCAGTCCATATGAAATCAATACTTGTTGCCCTGCCCGGGAATGAAATATTAACCGAAAAATTAAGTACTCATCTTAAAGCTAAAATTGCTGAAGTTACCATACGTCAATTTCCTGATGGAGAAACCTATGTACGCATCCTATCCGATGTAAGGGATAAATGCGTAGTGCTGGTGGCTACCCTGCACCAGCCCGATGAAAAACTACTTCCATTGTACTTTCTCTCCCAAACCGCTAAAAGTCTTGGGGCCAAATGCACCTGCCTGGTGGCACCCTACCTGGCCTATATGCGGCAAGATAAGGTCTTCAAACCCGGTGAAGGCGTTACATCAGATTATTTTGGAAAGCTCATTTCCGGCTTTGCTGACAGCCTTATCACGGTTGACCCGCATCTGCACCGCAGGAGTTCACTTAGTGAGGTGTACAATATTCCTTCAAAAGTGGTTCATGCAGCCAATGCCATTTCCAGATGGGTTAAAGAAAATGTTGAAAACCCGGTATTGGTAGGCCCCGACAGTGAAAGCGAGCAATGGGTATCGGAAGTGGCTACAGCAGCGGGAGCACCGTTTATGGTACTGGAAAAAACCCGCCATGGCGACCGCGATGTGGAAGTTTCGGTGCCGCAGGTGGAAGAATTTAAAGAACATACACCCGTGCTTGTTGATGATATTATTTCTACAGCCCGAACCATGATTGAAACTGTAGGTCATTTAAAAAATGCCGGGATGAAGGCTCCCGTTTGCATTGGCGTACACGCTGTATTTGCGGGCAGTGCCTACCAGGATTTAATAAATGCAGGTGCCGAAGTAGTTACCTGCAACACTATTCCGCACGAAAGCAATAAGATTGATTTAAGCAGCATATTGGCTGCAAGGGTATTAGCAACCATGAACCATGTATAAGAATTTGATCGTCATATTGGCTCTTATTAATTGTATTCCGGCTAATGGACAAGATATGCTCATTGAGCAAATAGCCGGTAAGGAAGTGGTACGAAAGGCCTTCAATACCGATAAGGAGCTAACCGCCAAACAAGTTTTTAGGGTTGGAGAACTCCAAACCACCGGAAACCAATTGAGTGTTCAACTGCAGGTAAACCTTTTTGATGAGGAAGGCAATCTCAAAGATAAATACCTTACCCAATACACCTGTGAACCGGGCAAGTCAGACGTACTACTCGCTGTGTTCCCATTCGCCCGGCAGGGAAATGCGGAGTACGTGATAGAAGCCTCCTCTCCTGGGTTTAAAAGGCTTTATGACTTTGATGCAGATGACCGAAAACTGGAAAACCTGAGCCTGGAAATGTCCATTGAATCCGGCATCCTGAGCTTTTTCGGTTCTAAAAGCATCATAGCTATTAATGATCGTAAAGTTTCGACAACAGGCAGCGGCTTTACGCTTACATCGCGGTTAACGGTGAAAGCCTATATGTGGGGGGTGAATGTAAAAACCATCACCTATCAGGTAACCGAAAAGCTGGATAAAAAACGGAGATTGATCAGCCAGGTATTTATGGAGAAAGATGGCAGCTATTTTTTAATGAATTATTGAAAAAAGGAAGAAATTAGATGAGTATTATTATTTTCAGTATTGGGATTGTCATAATATTGACGGTTGCGACCGACCTGCTTCTAACTACTATACAGTCTTCCGGGGCGGGATTTATTTCAGGGCCAATTTCAGCCGGGCTTTGGAAGCTTTTAAAAAATTTAGCCGGCCATCGTCCTCAAAGTACATTGCTCAGCTATTCGGGGTTTATCATTGTGTTCACCCTTCTGTTGTTTTGGGTGGGGGCTATGTGGGGTGGTTACTTTCTGCTCTATATGGCCGATGCCGGTTCGGTGGTCCACTCACAAACTAAACTACCTGCCGATATATGGGAGAAGGTGTATTTCAGTGGCTTTGCCATTTCAACCCTCGGTATAGGAGATTTCATTCCAGGTAATAACCTTTACCGGGTTATCACCGCCTTAAATGCACTGAATGGTCTAATACTTATAACCATGGCCATAACCTATCTGCTACCTGTATTATCAGCCGTCAACTTCAGAAGACAACTGGCAGGTTTTATTGCCGATATGGGTGAATCACCGGTTTCTATCTTAAAAAATAGCTGGGACGGTAAGCACTTCAAATACCTTGAACCTTTTCTGGAAGATTTACACCCCATGCTCCTGGAGCATACACAGAAGCATCTTGCCTACCCGGTAATACATTATTTTCATCACAGGCACTTATCCTATTCCGCTCCGGTGAGTGTGGTTCGCCTTGATGAAGCCTTGAGCATTGCGAGAAACATATTTCCAACTGAGGCCTTAAGTAATCCCATGATGGTAAATAGTGTGCAACTTGCCTTGTCAGATTACTTTTCCACGCTTAATAAAAGCTTTATTCATCCGGCCAATCAACCACCAGATTTTGCTTATCATGAAGATTTGATCCGGGACTTTAGTGATGTGAAGTTTACAATGAGAAGAGATTTTGATAAAGAGCTTTATGGAAGACGCAAAATATCAATGAGTTTAGTGAAATCAGATTGCTGGAAATGGAACAATGTATTAGGCAAAAGTGTGTGAAGGGACACACAGAACAAAAGGCAGGAAAATATATTAAATCAAATAATCACTTAAAAACAAGTTAAAATGGAAAACAAAAAAGAACAAAACAGCAACTACGGGAAATTTTTTGCAATGATTGCTACAGCTATGGTAGCCATGTTTTTTCTGATGTACACCCACTCTTACCAGATTATTGACCACTTCTGGTATAGCGAGACCAGGTTGTTTATGACCATCATAATGGCGGGGTCAATGGTAATCATAATGCTGCTTTTTATGCTCAATATGTATAAAAATCGCGGAGCCAATATTGCCATCATTTCCTTGGGTATCTTGCTTATCGCTGGTGGCATAGGGCTGGTGCGAAGTCAGGTAACAGTTTCTGATGTGGATTACATGGAAGGTATGATTCCCCATCACTCCATCGCCATTTTGACCAGTGAGCGTTCTCAAATTGAAGATGTGCGGGTAAGAGAGCTGGCCGATGAAATCATCAAAGCCCAACGCAGAGAAATTATGGAAATGCAATGGTTAATCAATGACATAAGGGAAAATGGCGTAGTGATAACAGAAGCGGAAAAGAAAAAAAGACCAATGCCCAAGTTTGAAGGTAAACTGGATGAAGAAACGCGAAACCTAACCAAACAAAAGTAAAATCCATTGAGGATTTACAATAGCAGCTGTTGAGAAAGTGGGCAATTAACATGACCCATAGAGGCCTAAATTAAACAAAACCAGAAATCCATTAGCCCGGTTTTATGAAGGGATATGGCAGCTTTTTTTAATGAATTATTAAAACAACCAGATGATGATGATGATGAAACTAAAAATATCAAATGTACAATTGGGACTGCTCTTGAGTTGCCTTTTATTGCTCAATGTACCCAGTATCTATGCCCACGGGGATGAAGATCACAATAAAAAGGACAGTACCGAACAACTGGAGCAGGTTCAGGAAATTGATGATCATGGGGTAGCGGATTTTGATAACGAAACCAGGGGTAATCAATCGGTGAAAGCAGATTTTGACGAGTTTCCCAACCTGCATCCTCTCCTCGTCCACTTTCCGATTGTGTTGCTATTGCTGGCGGCACTTATATCCATAGCCAACATTCTCATTCTCAAAAGAGACCTGGATTGGATAATCACCATTTTTACCGGATTGGGTGCCCTGGGTGCTTATGCAGCAGGTAGGTGGTTTCATCCACATGCCCATGACCTTACTGAGCAAATGCAAGCTGTCCTTGACCAACATGACTTATATGCCGACTGGACTATTTGGTTGAGCATCACGGCTTTTGTCCTGCAACTAATCAGTCAGTTTGTCTTAAAGCAGAATCGTTGGGCCGTAATAGTGGTAAGCCTGGTGCTGGCCGGGGCCGCTTATTCTGTAAGTCAGGCCGGACACTACGGCTCTCAATTGGTACACATTGAAGGAGTGGGCCCAAAAGGAAAATACCTGGAAACAGAAGAATCGCACGATCATTAATGAACCTGAGAAAACCAATCAAATGCACAAATTCAACATAATCAGAAAACAATTTTTACTTGCCACGTCAATAGTTTTGTCCATTGCATATTCCGCATCAGCACAAACTGATACCACCGTATATCACTTAACGATAGACCAGGAAACGGTGAATAAAGCCGGAAAAGATGTTACCGGAATGACCATTAATGGTAATATCCCAGGCCCCACCCTCACCTTTAGCGAAGGTGATTATGCCGTAATTTATGTGGAGAATAAAATGGATGTGGAAACCTCAGTACACTGGCACGGCTTGTTATTGCCCAATTTTTACGATGGAGTGCCCTATTTAACCACCCCGCCAATCAGACCCGGTGAAACGCTGAAATATGAATATCCGTTGATCCAATCCGGTACCTACTGGTACCACTCGCACACCATGCTTCAGGAACAAAGCGGGGTGTACGGTTCCATCGTAATACATCCCAAAGAGCAAACATTGGACTACGACCACGAACAGGTATTGGTAATATCTGACTGGACCAACCAAAAACCCATGAATGTGCTCCGCAACCTGAAACGCGGCAATGAGTGGTATGGTATTAAAAAAGGAACATCCACACCACTGAGCATGGTCATTGCAAGAGGTGGCTTTGGAGCGCAATTAAATTTTTGGCGGCAGCGGATGGAAGGTGCTGATATAGCCGATATCTACTATCCTGCTTTCCTGATGAATGGTGAAAAGCAGGTGGCCTACACCCAGTATAAACCGGGTGATAAAGTACGCCTGCGCATTATCAACGCCTCGGCTTCATCGCAATACTGGCTTACGTTCGGGGGCAAAGACCCCTTGTTGGTAGCCGCAGATGGCCTGCGGGTGGTTCCGGTAATGCATAATAAAACTTTCATTGGAATTGCCGAGACCTATGACTTTATCGTGACCATTCCTGACAATGGACAGATGGAGGTGCGGGCCTCTGTGCAGGATGGTTCAGGACAGACTTCAGCCTACCTGGGCAGTGGCGACACCCTGTCTGCCCCAGATGTGCCGCGCCCTGATAAAATAGCCATGATGAAACAAATGGCAAAAATGGATATGCGCATGGGGGCTCCGGCTATGAAATTTAATCCATCGAATGAAGAACCCTACAAGCTGAAAGAAAACTGGGGCATGCAGATGGACGCAGATATGGATATGGAAGGGGGAATGGACCATTCGGAAATGAAAGGGCGTGATGAGAAGATGAAACCTGATACCGCGCGAGCCTCCGGAAAAATGGCCATAGACAGTTCGGCCATGAATGGCATGACCATGTTTGCAGAGTATAATTATGATTACCTGGAAGCAGTAGAGAAAACCAGCTTTTCGGAAGACAGACCAGTGAAGGAGGTCTTGTTGAACCTAACCGGTAACATGTGGCGCTATATCTGGAGCATGAATGGAGTGCCGCTCTCTGAAGCTGATAAGATTAAAATCGAAAAAGGCCAGGTAGTACGCATTACATTAAACAACCTCACCATGATGCACCACCCGATGCACCTACACGGCCACTTTTTCAGGGTAATCAATGAACACGGAGAAAGAAGTCCTTTAAAGCACACCGTAAATGTGCCGCCCATGCAGCAGGTTACTATAGAATTTGATGCCAATGAAACAGGCGATTGGTTCTTTCATTGCCATATCCTTTATCACCTGGTTGGTGGCATGGCAAGGGTTTACAGTTACGGTACGCCACGCGACCCGCGTATGCAGCCATATCCTGTAAAAGAACTGATACACGAAACAGATAAATATTATTCTTGGGGTCTGCTTGACGCAGCATCCCACATGAGCACCCTCAACCTCGTTACGTCCAACACCCGCAACCAATTCAATTTCATTGCAGAATACGGCTGGAATCAAATTGCGGAAGGCGAATTTACCTATGAAAGATACTTGTATGACTATTTCAGGGTATTTGCAGGAGTAAACGTAGAGAATGAGCAAAAGAACAGTTTTGACGAAGTAGTGACCACAGCCGTAGCCGGTTTCCGTTTTTTCACGCCCTATATGTTTGACCTTGATGTTCGCATCGACAATCTGCTGAGGCCTCAAATAGGGCTGGAAAGGGAAATCATGATCCTACCACGTACCGTTGCCTTTGGCGAGATTGAATACCAGGCCGATTTTGGGCTGGTCAATGATATTGGTGATGAGGACAACCTCATCGGAAACGATCTCTATAAGGAAGAACTGGTTTGGGCGGCCGGACTTGAATATTTTCTGTCAAGGAACTTTTCGCTAATGGCCAGCTATGACAACCGTTTTGGCTTTGGAGGAGGATTAACCGCGAGATTTTAAGGAATGGGAGATTACAAGAAAAACAGCCTGAGCTTAACCGATACGGTAGCCTTGGGGACTGGGGTAATGATAGGGGCCGGTATTTTTGCCCTGCTGGGTCAGGTTGCCGAACTTTCAGGTAAATGGTTCCCTGTGGCCTTCTTAGTAGGCGCCCTGATATCAGGTTTTAGCTCTTACTCATATATCAAGGTTTCCAATACGTATCCTTCAGCAGGCGGCATCGCCATGATTTTGCAAAAAGCCTATGGCAAAAGTACCATTACTGCTGCCGCTTCCCTTCTGATGGCCCTTTCGATGGTCATCAATGAGAGCCTGGTAGCGCGAACCTTTGGCACCTATACCCTACAGTTATTTGATGGTGGCGCAAATAGTTTATGGGTTCCGGTC
>NZNV01000027.1 GCA_002695025.1 Owenweeksia sp. | reverse complement strand
GTTGGTTTCTTTTTGCTGGCAGTACTCTGTCAGCAGAAATTCATAGGGAATGACCTGGTCCCACAAAGTTGCACAGGGGGTGAAATCCTGCAATGGATTGGCTTCTAAAGAATTCCTCCATTGCGGATTTACCCTTTACCTGTGCTTTAAGAGCGGGTTTAACCCAAGTGATTGAAAAATGAAAAATCCAAAAAAAGAAAAGAAAGAAAAATTAATGGATGGGGTGGTTTTATCCCTTGATCCAGGGTCAGTGAATGAGGTTCAGATTGTCTATACACGCCCTAAACTGGATACATTGCGCAAAGTGTCTGGCTCGCATGAAGTGTATGAGATTTTAAAGGATATTTACCCGTCAGATCGCATTACCTATAAAGAGTTTTTCTATGCGGTTTTCCTCAATGCAGGTAATTATGTATTAGCCGTCTCAAAAGTCAGTGAGGGTGGCATGATGGGAACCATCGTTGATTTGCGCGAAGTCTTTCAACTGGCTTTAAAGCTGAGTGCCACAATCATTATTTTGTCTCATAATCATCCCATTGGGAACCTAAGGCCTTCTCATACCGATAAGTTAATCACCAGGAAAATAGTAGAAGCGGGGAAAATTCTTGATATCACTGTTTACGATCACCTGATCGTAACACAGGAAGGGTATTTTTCCTTTGCCGATGAGGGGTTGCTATGATCCTCTAAGTTTTAGCTTAATTCTTTAATTTAGAGTTAAACGGTAATTTAATGATTACTCTTAAAGAAATTCTTGAAAGTTCAATAACAGATCTGCCTCTATACCAAGAGAACGAAGGGGATTTTAGGACGTTTTTACGAAATAGGATAACTGCATTTAGCCACAAAATAAATGGCCTAAAAATTTCCTCCTCTGGATTGAAACGTTCAGATGAAGAACTTAGACAACGAAATAAAATACTTTGTCAAGGAATCATAAATACTATAGATGCTTATTATCAGGGTAGTCCATATTAAGCTTTCGCAATTTTAAGGAAGACCTTAAAGGACTCATCCATAATCGGAATACTCAATGACGCTACTCATGCGGCCCCTCTGGGTGAAAACAGTAATTTATTTCGAATTAGAATAAAAGATGGGAATTACCCTTTAAGAAAGGAAAACTTATTTCACATTCCCTTTGATTTAAGGGGAAGGATTGCAACCCAGCGTTATAGTATTCCAAGCCTGCCAAGCCTATATCTATCAAATTCGATATATGTGGCTTGGGAAGAATTGCGAAGACCTTCATTTGAAAAAGTTCAAGCAACTCGTATTGTGAATACCAGAGATTTAAGATTATTGGATTTAACCAGTGACATATATTCCAACCGACAAAGAGATTTGAAACTCAATGAAAAGGAAAATCCAAGCTTTCTTTTTTACAAGGTAATGGTATGGCCTCTAGTGGCTGCCTGTTCGGTTAAAGTGCTAAATAGATCAAATGTCTTTAAGCCTGAATATATTATTCCACAACTGCTACTTCAATGGGTTACTAAGAACAATCTAGATGGAATAAAATACTCTTCCACGCACATTGACTTTAATAAAGTAAGGCATGAGGGGTTATTCTACAATGTAGTAATCCCGGTAAAGACCTTTGATCAGGACTCGAACTACTGCCCGAAGCTTCTTAAAATATTTAAATCTACCGAGGTTATTCCAATGCAGTTAAGGCAGTTTATGTCTATTGCTTCTCATTTAGAGAATCAACCGAGCATTAGCTTCAATGTAAATCCGGATATTTTAAGGCTTGAATTGCTCAAAGGAAATTTGCAATCGTATTCCAGCACATACTTCGGTGTCTTAGAACATTCGTTAAAGAATTTCCAGCCGGAAGCAATATGTGATTAATCTTAATAGGCTCTTTATTTTTTCCGCATAGTCGTCAACTGTTTTATCTGGTATAGAATCCAGATAGATCATAGTCGTTTTAGTATCTGAATGCCCGAGCATTTGCGAAATGACCTCAATGGGTACAGCGGATAGCCGGGCCGACATCGCAAAAGAATGGCGGGCTACATAAGAGGTCAGCGTTTCTTTGATCTCACATTTTACCGCGAGCGCTTTTAGTTGTTTGTTATAAATTTTGCGTGCCTGTTTTTCATCCTTGTAACGGTCTTCCAGAGACTCACGTTTTAAGATGGGAAAGATGAATTCATCATCCTGCTTATCCTTTGAATAAAATTCAAGTATGGCCTGCAAAAATTCATTGACCTTAATATTAAAAACGCGAGAAGTTTTACTTCTGCGATAGCGCACGCGCCCATCAAAAACGAATTTCTTTTGTAGAAAGGCCATATCAATAAATGACATGCCCTGCATAGCAAAGGAGGCCAGAAAAAAATTACGTGCATTAAAGAAGGGATCGGTGGGCTCCAATTGCAGATTGATAATCTTACGCAAATAATCCTGGCTGATAGCCCTTTTAGCCGTCTGCTCTTTTTTGATTTTGAAATCATCAAATGGGTTAGAGTATTTGTCAGCTTCATTAGCTTTTACAGCGCGGTTGTAGGTTGCGCGCAGGGTGCGCATATAATTTCCAATACTGTTTGTTTTAATCCCCCGCTTAATATTCCACTTCTCAAACGCTTCAAGAAATCCCAAAGTCAGTTGATTGAAGTAAAGGTCCTTCCCCTCTCCAATGTATTTTTTGAGTACGCCCGCCAAGCACCCATAAACAATGGCATCACCAATCTTACCGCGTTCCTTTAAATCATCTTGAATTTTATAAATGAACTGAAAAACAGACCCGGCCCTAACCCGATCCTGAAAATAGGAGGGAAGCGTAGTTACAGGAATAGATGAAAGTTCGCCAGACTGTATAATTTCGTCCAGGTGATCAAGAAGTTCCTGTTTCTTTTTCTCACTGGCAACAATATTCTTTTTGCGCAGGCTGTCAATGATTTGTAGAGCATCAGGTTTTTTGAAAACACTCACAATACGGGCCTTTACCTCATGAATAGATAAAGCGCCCAGGATTCCGTTTTCTTCCAATTGTGTAATGACATTCCTGGCAGTATTCTTTTTACCAGCCAAAAGGTTATTAACGCGAGAAACTGAGCCGTAACCTTTGTATCCTTTCTTGATTTCCCGCTTCTTTTCATCCCAAAATTCTTTTGGGGCATTGTAGCCTGTCGAGATAGGAAGGGTTTGCTCATTGCCGCTGATGCGCAAAATAATCGGATACGTACCATCCTTCTTTTTGCACCTTGTGTACTGATTTAGAATCACTTGCATGTCTTGAAGATACGGAAAATTTGCACAGGAATGCTGGTTTTTAATGGTCTTTATTGAATTTTAAAATTCTTAAACATCTGATATTCAATCAATAAATTTTAACAGGTTTCAATAAGATGTGAAATCGTGAGCCTTCTAAGCAGACGGTCACAGGTTCGAATCCTGTCGCGATCACTCAAAGCCTGGCTCGAAGAGCCGGGCTTTTTTATTGGAGTAAAGCCAAGCTTATTCAAAACCTATGGTATACAACTACGCTGATCTTACCATGGTAATGGATTGTAGTGCGACAAATCATATATCCTCTCCGTTTAATAAACGGCATTTTAAGAATGTGGCCCGTTGCGCCACAGGCAACCCTCAATTTTATAGTATTGTGTAATTGTCAGTCTTTATTCTGGTTTTTAGAGAGTAAAGTAAATCTTTAGTGCTATTACTGTTATGATCCTATCAAAACCTTACTCCAGCCTTGTTTACCTGTGGCTTACCCTATTCTTTTTACCCGTAACTACCGTATGGGCCCAATCATGGCAATGGGGGATAAGTGGGGGAAGTTTTAGTAAGGTAAACCCCAAGGAAATGGTCACTTCAGCGGTTGCCGATACCAGCGGTAACGTTTATCTTTTGTCTTCCGCAGGTTCTCATAACCTTCAGGTTGACGGTCATCCTCTGCAAGGGGTAGGACGTGAGGATTATTTGATTGGTAGTTTCAATTGTAAGGGGGATTACCGCTGGTCTGTGCTGATTGGCGGGAGAAATGGAGACCGGCTGGATCGCTTGCAAACGGATGCGGAAGGTAATATTTATGTTTCAGGATACCTTACCCGTTCGGACAGTGCCTATTTTAAAAATGACACGGGAAATGATACGGTTCTTCCTTTTTCCCGTTTTGATCAGAACACCCATAAACAAACTCTTTTTTTAGCGAAGTACAGTGCCAGTGGTGCCTTGCAGTGGCTACGAATGCCGCATTCTGACACGGTTAACTTTATAGATGCTAATGTCAATAGTGCATCAGTGGATCTAACCACAGATGCGGAAGGCAATAGCTATTGGCTTTGTGTGTTGCCTCCGGGAGTTTATGCCAATGGAGCCTTTACCAATACGGCTCAGGGTAAAAATGTATTTGTTCTCCGCTATGATACCAGTGGTAACTTTATGGGTGCCACGCCCCTGGATTTCAATTTACCCGGAAGTTATCCCTTTTTGAAATTGGCTTATGATGCGGGTAGTGACCGTTTTTTTATAGGAGGTTACCTGCCTGGTGGGGTTAGCCCTCCGTCCATTAATGGGGTAACGGTGGATAAACCTGCGTTCTTAGCCTGTTTTAGCGGTAGTGACGGGAGTTTACTATGGAAGCACCTTAATAATCACGATGTAGTTGGCAGCATAAGGGATATGGTGATGGATCAAGAAGGGAGTATTTTTATTACGGGTAAATTCAATAGCAGGGATAGCCTGGCAGGCGTACCTTTTGCTCCGGATGTGGGAGAATTTGGAATGTTTCCTTATGTGGCCAAACTCAATAAGGATGGAGTTGTACAATGGGTGCGGCATACAGAAAACGATGCCGGATACCCTGCTATGGGAATTACCCTCAACGGTAATGAAGTGGCTATTACGGGTTATGAAAATGGTATTCAATGGGATACCCTCCAGTTCACCCCGGTAAATAACCGGGGAACTGATGCGTATTTAGCCCGTTTTGAAAGGAGTAATGGTAAGGTGCTGGGCTTACATAAACTAAGTAGCATATTCGGGGGATATGAATATACCTCGGCCATTACGGCAGACCGTTACGGAAACTATTATATGGGTGGAGCCCTGGATTCAAGGTTGTACGTTAATGAGGATACCCTGATCAATAATGCCCAGGATTGGGATTTTTTCCTGGCCAAATTCGGAACGAATGTTTGCCAATGTGAAGCACCAGTGCCGAATTATGACTACGAGGTTATGGATGCAACCACCGGTACCGTGAGCTTTACGTATAATGGTTCTGTACCGTATGATTCCCTGAAGTGGGATTTTGGGAATGGGGATACGGCTTTTTCTGCCAACCCTGTGTATGCTTTTGGCTCGTCTGGTAATACGGTAACGGTATGTGTTACAGTTAGCAACAGCTGCGGAAGTGAAAAGTATTGCCAGGAGATAGTACCAACGGTCATAGGTATGACTGACTATGAGCGTATTTCTCTGCGTTTGTACCCCAACCCGGTGACAAGTGACCTTCAGGTATGGTCAGAAGAAAAGGTGGTGTATAGTATTTATGATGGGGTAGGAAAGGAAGTTGCTCATGGAATATTAAAAAAAGGGGAGAATTTATTGGAGGTACACACCCTGCCAGCCGGGTATTATTACCTGAATGGCCACGCATCCGAGCAAAGGATCAGTATATCTTTTATTAAACTATAGTTGCCGTTCAGTTAGTTGAATTACTAATCACTATGTTATGTTTAGTGTAGGTTTTATGCTGAGCTACGTTGGCGTCATAGATATCCTTGCCGAAACTGTATTTCCGCACAATCTTTTTCCGAAAGGGGTAAAGCCTTATCAGTTGATCGTTTTTCACATAGCCCTGAATGGGCTCCATTTGGGTATTGACCGCCTCACCGGTGAGGATGGTAAAGACCTCGTTTAGATCTTTGGTATTGTAGTTCGCGAAGCTATGATCTCCATGAGCGAGGTAAAAGTAGGTATTGGCGTTGGTTTCTTTTTGCTGGCAGTACTCTGTCAGCAGAAATTCATAGGGAATGACCTGGTCCTTACAGGTGCTAAAAAAGAGGATCCTTTTATCGGTTACCGAACTATAATCCAGCTTTGCACTGAAGTTGGCGTGTTGAGGATAAGCATTGAATACCACCAGTCCCTGAAAGAATTCCGGATGGCTGTAGAAGATCTTGAAGCTTCCCGTTCCCCCATCTGAAAAGCCACCGATGTAGATCTCCTGGTAAGTTTTAGACCGGGAGGCCATAAGAGCCTGCAGAAAAGTAAAGGTTCCCTCAGGATCTTCCAACCAGTTGAGGCTGTCATTGCTAATGGGCAGGATAAGGTCAAAGCCATTTTCAAGGGCCTGTTCCAGAAAGCTACTGTTGTTCTCTACGAGATAGGGCAGACTTATTTGGGAAGGGGCTTGTTTGAAATAGGGGTTGTGGATACCACCGTGCAGGAATACGATCAATTGGTGGTTGGAACTCTTGGATAGAATGTGAAAGCTATTGTTCCGGAAGGTGGTTAGGGTAGAATCCGTTGGTTGTGCCGCGGCCAGGAATGCAATCATAACGGCCAGGCATGCTATGATCATCTTTAAGGCCGGGTATGAGCCTGCGTTGGTTCTAGGGCTTCGTTCCAAACAACTGATTAGGATAGGGGCCATTTTTGATCTGGACTAATATCCGGTTAAGGTAGCGCGGTTCCGGGGATTTTCAAATTAACAGGGTTTTTCGGTTTGAGCTAAACCAAATAGATAGTGTACACCAATATGGGTCAGGGCGAGTGCCTGAGGGCCGGGAAACCTCAGGCATAGGGTAGCCATAAAAGTCGTTAACCGTTTGGCGCAATGTTATTTGATGTATTTCGGGAATGCTGGATCTATTTCAGGCTCAGCACTTGCCATGGGAGGTGCTGTATTGTCATCCTTAGCCCTTCGTTAAGCTCAGGATGGGCTGCGTGGAACGATATATAGGATGGTATGGTTAGCGGGTAGCACTACATTTAGGCGGGTTCATTGCCGCTATAACGTTTTCACGCTTTAGCCATGCACTATCTATGCTTTATCTACGCTTGATCTATGGAGTATATACGTATCAACTCAGGAGTTTTTGGGGTTGGGGTTTGCGAGGTGTAAAATGCTGGAAAAGGGGGAGGTATAGGTATAACGTTCCGTAAAGGTGAATTCATATCACTATGGTATACATAAGAGCCAATCATCCGTCTTTTTGCTATCTTTATGACAATCAATTATATATAAACCTTAAATTTTTTTATCATGAAAAATCTGATGCTCCTGGCCGTAGCCTTTCTGGGCTTTTCGGCTGTTTCTCTTGCTCAAAGTAGTGGTTTACGGGTAAAGAACAACACTTCCTGTTACTACCGCATTGATGTGGAAGCCTGGGACAGTGGTTGTAATAACCGTTGTGGTAATTCCTTTATCTGCGTCCCTCCCAACAGTGCTATTGTGATCCCTCCCTGCGGTGCCTCTTCCCTGCAGTGGGACAATATCCGTTTGACTTCCGCTGACAGGAATTGCCAGCATTGTAACCAGGTAACTGCGGGGTACGTTACTTCGGCTTATGGTCCTTCCTGCACCAATTTTGGGAATAGCGATTCGGAAACCAACGTTTGTGGCCGGTGTTCTTTCACGGTTACTTTTGTGGGACCCTATGATCTGGTGATCAACTAGATAAGGTACAGATAAGGGAGAGCTTTGGCTCTCCCTCTTTAATAGGGGAAATAGATTCCAGGCTTGCTTCGATATACCCCTGATCCCGAGCATTAAGGATGGGGCATTCAGTGTGGCCTGACTAAAGCGGAAGCGAGAATAATAGGTTTTGTCATCCTGAGCCCCTCATCAGCCTCCATATTGAATGGTTATTTCCTAATGTCATCCTGAAGGAGTAGAAGGATAGACATGGTAGTAAAGCGTAACGGGACGCTAGGAAAACGCGCGATGCAATCGCGCGGCAGCTGGGGTAGTGGAGATACAAAAGCGTAGTGGGACACTACGCTTGGATGGGGGAATAAAAGATACGATATAATGGCACCCTGGCTGGGGGAATATGAGCTCGCTTTGGTTCAGGTTCTTTCTCTTTTTGTCTTGACACAAAAAGAGAACAAAAAAGTCAAGCCTGCCTTCCCTGTCCTTAAAAACTACGCCCGTTGTTCCATTCGAAGTCCAAGCCGTGCGCTTTGCTTACTTCGGGACTTCTCCTGTGGACCAGCGGTCTTGTTTTATTACAGCCATGGAAGGAGGGCGGG
>NZNV01000026.1 GCA_002695025.1 Owenweeksia sp. | reverse complement strand
CTGGTGTGGGGAAATCTGCCATTGCAGAAGGTTTAGCGCTGCGGATTGTTAAACGTAAGGTTTCACGTGTGCTTTTCGACAAACGCGTGGTTACCCTTGACTTAGCTTCTTTAGTGGCTGGTACTAAATACCGTGGTCAGTTTGAAGAGCGTATGAAGGCACTGATGAACGAGCTTGAAAAGAATAATGACATTATTCTCTTTATAGATGAACTACATACTATTGTAGGTGCCGGTGGTGCCACAGGCTCACTAGATGCCAGCAATATGTTCAAACCGGCCCTGGCAAGGGGGGAAATACAATGCATCGGTGCCACAACCCTGGATGAATACCGGCAGTACATCGAGAAAGATGGTGCCCTGGAAAGGCGTTTCCAGAAGGTGATGGTAGATCCTACTACCGTAGAGGAAACCCTGCAGATTCTTCACAATATTAAAGAACGTTATGAAGAACACCACAACGTAAACTATACGGATGAGGCCATTAAAGCCTGTGTATCCTTAACATCACGTTACGTAACCGACCGCCATTTGCCCGATAAGGCTATTGATGCCTTGGACGAAGCCGGTTCAAGGGTGCATATAACCCATATCAATGTTCCTAAGGAAGTAATGGACCTGGAGCAAAAACTGGACGACATCCGCGAGCAGAAGATACAAGTGGTTAAAAAGCAACGTTACGAAGAGGCGGCCCGCCTGCGTGATGATGAAAAACGGATTGAGACCCAACTGCAGGAAGCCCAGACAGCGTGGGAAGAAGAAGTTAAAAAGAACCGCGAAACGGTATCTGAAGAAAATGTTGCCGAAGTGGTGGCTATGATGACCGGGATTCCGGTTCAGCGTGTGGCCCAGCACGAAAGTAAACGCCTCAGCAGTATGGCAGAGGATATAAAGGGTAAGATCATCGGCCAGGATGATGCAGTAGCTAAAATTGTTAAAGCCATCCAGCGCAACCGGGCGGGTCTCAAGGATCCGAATAAGCCAATTGGATCCTTTATTTTCCTGGGGCCTACCGGGGTAGGAAAAACGCAACTGGCTAAGGAACTTACCCGCGCCATATTCGATACCGAGGATAACCTGATCAGGATTGATATGAGCGAATATATGGAGAAATTTGCCGTATCACGACTGGTAGGTGCGCCTCCCGGATACGTGGGTTATGAAGAAGGTGGCCAGCTTACTGAAAAAGTACGCAGAAAACCCTATTCAGTAATTTTGCTGGATGAGATCGAAAAGGCACACCCCGATGTATTCAACCTGCTTTTACAGGCCCTGGATGATGGACACATGACAGACAGCCTGGGTCGTAAGATCGATTTTAAGAATACCATTATTATCATGACATCCAATATCGGAACCCGCCAGTTGAAGGATTTCGGTGCCGGAGTCGGTTTTGGTACTTCTGCCCGACAGTCCGGCAAGGATGATGTAGCCAAAGGTGTGATCGAAAATGCCTTGAAGAGGGCTTTTGCCCCTGAATTCCTGAACCGTATTGATGATGTAGTGCTTTTTAACAGCCTTTCCAAGGAAGATATTTTCCGCATCATTGACATAGAGCTGGAAAAGCTTTATCAACGCATACACGAGCTGGGCTATAAGGTAAAAATGAGCACCAAGGCCAAGAATTATATTGCTGACAAAGGCTTTGACGATAAGTTCGGTGCCCGTCCCCTGGCCAGGGCTATACAGAAGTATGTGGAAGACCCGCTGGCCGAGCAGATCATCAATTCAGAAATTGAAGAAGGTGACAGTATCACCATTGATTTTGATGATAAGAAAGAGGAGATCACGGTTAAAGTGAAGAAATCCGAAAAAGCCAAAGAGGGAAATTAATTTCCTTCCAAATAGCGCTAGATTAAAGAGCCCCTGGAAATTCCAGGGGCTTTCTTTTTTTAAGGTCTTGGGATGACTTGATTCCATTTTCACATTCCTGACAAATGCTATTTTAGCCTAATTTCAAAGAATATATAATTTGCCTGTTAATACTTTAAAACTACTCTCTGGCCCGGTAGCCTTTCTTTTTTGTTTGGTAATAGGAGATATAGCCGATCCCCAGGTACGAATGATAGGGGTGCTTCTCTGGATGCTATTATGGTGGATCACCAGCGCTTTACCGGTAGGCGTAACTGCCCTTCTTCCCATTGTTTTATTCCCCATGCTGGACATACTCAACCTGAAGGATACCACGGCAAACTATGCCAATCCGGTTATCTATCTTTTCCTGGGCGGATTTATACTGGGCCTGGCTATCGAAAAATGGAATCTTCATAAGAGAATTGCGCTGAATATTATGAAAATAAGTGGGGAGAAACCGAGCCGGATTGTGCTGGGCAGCATGCTGGCTACCGCTTTACTTTCCATGTGGATCAGCAATACCGCCACCGCTGTAATGATGCTCCCCATAGGCATGTCCGTGGTAAAGTTGTTGAACAAACAGTTTGAAGACCACTCCGGAGGTCAGAATTTTGCCCTCACCATTATGTTGGGTATTGCGTATGCTGCGAATATTGGTGGAATAGCCACCCTCATTGGCACCCCTCCTAACCTCGTGTTGGCCAGCATTGTATCCGAAAGTGATATGCCTGCACTCTCTTTTGCCCAATGGTTATTTTTTGCCCTTCCACTGTCCGCTATACTTTTCATATTTACCTATTGGATAAATAGTCACCTTATTTTCCCTATACGCATTAAGCGCTTAAAAGGGATACGGGAACTGATCACCACAGAGCTGTTGACTATGGGAGGAATACAGCGCGGTGAAAAACGCGTGCTTATCGTTATGCTGGGAGCTGCTTTATTATGGATCTTCCGTGCACAACTAAGCCTTGTTCCCGGTTTGGAGAATTTATCAGACCCGGTTATCGCTATTTTTGCCTCTATTGCCCTGTTTGCCTGGCCCTCCGGAAGTGAAAAAGGTGAACCTTTACTGGTATGGAAGGATACCAAAAAACTCCCTTGGGGCATATTACTGTTATTTGGCGGGGGCATTTCCCTGGCCAAAGGATTAGAGGTCACCAATATTGTGGACCTGGTAGGTGAATGGATCAGCAATAGCCCCATACAATCTGCCTTATTTAGTATCCTTTTGGTATGTGCCTTTTCTGTTTTTCTGACGGAAGTAATGAGCAATGTGGCCCTCGTTTCAGTATTTATACCAGTTTCCTTTGTTATTGCCCGTAACCTGGGGCTTTCGGAAATGCAACTGGCCTTGCCTCTTACCGTTGGCGCAAGTTGTGCCTTCATGTTTCCCATTTCCACGCCTCCTAACGCTATTGTGTTCAGCAGCGGCTATATCCGTATGAACCAGATGGCCCGGAGCGGTATACTACTGAATCTTATTTGTGTGGTTATCATTTCCCTTTATTGTTACTTCTTCCAGGACTTCTTTTTCACAGCATAAAAAAAGCCCCTCATCGAGGGGCTTTTAATTTTATGAGAAAGCAAATTTTATCGCTTGATTATTTTCTCCAGGGCAATGCGATTTTTACCATCACGCAGTTCCACAAGGTAAACTCCAGCCGGAAGGTTTGAAAAATCAATTTTAGCGGAAGGGCCTATAGGGCCAGCATGAACCTGGTTACCCACTATATCAAACACTTTTACCATACTGGCCTTGATGTTATTGCTTATATGCAGGGTATTTACTACCGGGTTAGGGTATAACTTTAGTTTGTGCTCATTGGAAGCTACTTCAGGAACACTTACAAAATTATCGGTGCGCCACACAAAACTTACCGTGTCTTCAATACCTGGTTCGCTTTGATCCCAAACCCGAACCTTCACTCTTAATTCAAGGTCACCGGTAGCCGTAAAGCACTGCAATTTAAATTCTCCGTGCTCGGAGGTTCCACTTACGGGATCCATATTGAAAGTGCCCGATGTGAAAAAATTGTAGCAGGCCACATTATCACACAAGCCAAAATCCACGGAGGCATTAGAGGATTGTTTAATGGTATCGGCAGAATAAAGCTCCCATGAAAAGGTTACTGCCGTTCCCTTGTCGTTTTTCTGGAGTTCTATTTTATTGGTTGTCTGCCCGGAAGCAAGTCCGGCCTCTTCAATATGCGGACCGGCCAGGTAATGGAAGTTCTGAGCCGAAAGGCCACATACTGCAATTACTGCGAGGGATGAGAATATAAGTCTTTTCATGCACTTTTATGTTTTGACTCGTAAAAATAGTAATAATAATCCATTGAACACACTTCCTGGTTGAAATGCCTTTAAATCAAGTTGTTCTCACACTTTAAACAGGGCTAAAAGGCCTTGGGCTGGAAAAAATCCCTGAAAAAGTTAGTGTATTTGGTACACATTATTAAATTTACTGGGTAAATCCTAACACAACTTGTTCTATGAAAAACGTTTATTATGCTATTTTATCGTTATTTACAGCTGTTACAGCTGGCTATGGCCAGACTGATACCATAAGTGTAGACTTTGGAGATCAGGCTTCCAGTAACATTACCGCTCCCCCCTGGAATAACCTTACGGATGCCCGTAAAGGATCTCTTACTAACCTTATGGATTCCAAGGGAGTAGCTACATTGGTTTCTATTGCGGTAACGGATTCCTTTAACGGTATCAATACTGCAGGTGTCTCCAATGATCCGGAGTTACCCGGTACCGTTACCAAAGACAGTTTCTTTGGAAGTATGCTTCCTGCCGTTTTGGGAAATGAGGTAACCGGGGGGGTCACCTTTACCGGGCTTGACGTTAACGTGACCTACAATTTTGGCATGTACGCTTCCCGCGGAACCGGTTCCGATAATCGCGAGGCTAAATACATTGTGGACGGTGCTACTAAAGACAGCACTACCTTAGACCCTATGGGAGCCGATCCCAATACGGTTTGGGTTAATGGTATTAAGCCTAAATCTGACGGTAGTATTGTGGTAACCGCTACCGCAGGTCCCAACAATAATAACTCAGCCGGTTATTATTATATAGGGGCTATTCAAATGACCTATACCCCTATACCGGCAGCTTCCGATACGATTGATATTGATCTTGGTGATGCGCCCACTATCAGTGCGGCTCCCTGGAATAATATTACCGATTATGAAGCGGGCTCGGTTACCAATCTTACTACTACCTCTGGTCTTACCAGTTCAATTTCTGTAGCGGTAACCGATTCTTTTAACCTGATCAATACCGCAGGTGTTACCAATAACGCTTCTCTTCCTGGCACCGCTACCGGTGATAGTTTCTTTGGTAGTATGCTACCTGGCGTAGGTGGTAATCAAACTACTGGTGGTTTTACCTTCTCCGGCCTTGATCCCAATACCACTTATCATTTTGGTTTTTACGGATCACGGGTAGCCAGTGACAACCGCGAAACCAAATACATTGCGGAAGGTATGAACAGTGATAGTGCCTATCTTAACGTAGCTGTTTCCAACCCTGGCCCTGAAATGGTTTGGGTGTATAATGTTATGCCTAAGTCTGATGGTACTATAAAAATCACCGCTACTGCAGGCCCTAATAATAATAACAGTGTCGGTTATTACTACATCGGAGCTATCCGTATGGCGTTCAACGGCAATATTGGGCTGAATGAAAGCGCTGTAAACAACCTGGTAATTTATCCCAACCCTGCCCGTCATGAGATCAATATAAATACCGGAGATGGCTCTCTGGCCCGCAATATTGACATTATGAATGTGAATGGCAGCGTGGTGAAAAGCGTTACAGCAAACGAAGCAAGGAACACCATCAATATATCCGGTATTGCTTCAGGCTTTTACTGGGTACGTGTACAAACTGACAATGGAACTGCCGTTTCAAAGATCATTATAGAATAATAAGGTTTATTCCTAAACATAGAAAAGCCCCCGTAGATCCGGGGGCTTTTTATTTTTTAAAAAAGGCATGCTCAGGAACGAACCCAATGTACCTTTTCCGTGATAGGTGACAGTCTGCGCCCTTTGGGATGTTCCATAGCCGGTTTGCCAATATAGAACAGCCCCATGGAACGATCGTCTCCTTCCAGCCCAAAGAAATCGCGCATCTCGTCTGTAAATGCTGCGGCTCCTGTACTCCAGTAGGCACCCAGGCCAAGCGTATGCGCCATCAACCACATATTTTGCACGGCCATAGCTACGGCACATATTTCCTCTATTTCCGGCACTTTGGGATTGTTTCCTCGTTTCATACCAATACCGATCACGTGAGAGCATTTCAGGGGCCGGTTCCTTAGCCGGTCAAAGCGGGTACGGTTAAAGCCCTCAGCATTCACGTCAGGCTGATCCTGCCGCGCCAGGAAATCACCAAGTGTGGCCAGGCCTTCTTCGGCAAAAACCGTAAAACGCCAAGGCTCTGTATACCCATGGGTCGGAGCCCAGTTGGCTACCTCCAGTATTTGGTTGATCAATTCGTCATTTACTTTTTCACCGGTAAATTGATCCGGCTTAATGGTTCTGCGGTTAGCTATTATTTTTTGCAGATGTGTAATCTGTTCATTCATTGACAAACTCTTTTATTTTATTAGCAATATCTTCATGGGTTAGGTCCCTAGCCTGTAAAACCATAGTCGCTCTTTCATAATAGCCGTTACGCTCAAATAAGTGCTTTCCGATGTACTCCCGCAAGGCATCACCGCTGAGGTGAGCTATAAGCGGTCTTTCCGACTGGTGTCCTTCCAACCTGGCGTACAGGTCCATAACACCATATTTCAGGTAAACACTGAAACTGGATGTATTGAGGAGGTCCATATTATCGTAGTAGCAGGGAGTACCACCTCCTGTGCTCAATACCATATTGTCTTTTTGGAGAAGGTTTTCCAACAGCTCTCTTTCCAGTTTGCGAAAATGCAGCTCGCCTTTATTGAAAATAGTTTCAGTAATGGTATAACCGGACGACTTTTCGATCTCCATATCGAGGTCATAAAAATCCAGTCCCATTTCCACCGCCAGTATTTGCCCAACCGAGCTCTTACCCGCCCCCATATAGCCAATTAGTGAGATTTTCATACCGCCAAATTAAGGTGTATTGCTGAATTACGAAACTGACTTTTAGGAATTTGGAAACCTTTTCAAAAAAAATTAAGGAAAGGGCTTGTAATTGCTTTAGAAATGCCCTTATATTTGCACCCGCTTTTGAAAAAAGCCGATGATTCCTTAGCTCAGCTGGCAGAGCATCTCCCTTTTAAGGAGAGGGTCCTGGGTTCGAGCCCCAGAGGGATCACCAAACAGCCCCGAACCTCCGGGGCTGTTTTTAGTTTCAGGTTTTTTATTTATTTATAAATTAGGCCTGAAATTAAAAACCGCGCACGTGGTGGAATTGGTAGACACGCCATCTTGAGGGGGTGGTGCATTCAGTTGCGTGGAAGTTCGAGTCTTCTCGTGCGCACATAGAAAGCCGCTGGTACAGCGGCTTTTTTTATTGGGGCACTGTTCTCTACACTTCCTGTCCATACCCGCTTCAAGCCTTTTGCAAATTGTTTATCCTCACAATTACTCATTCTAACGTTTATAAGCCAGCGCTTATCTATATTTTTATTAATTTATAGCAATTAACCCAAAAAGTCTGGATTATGCCTAAACTCTTACTTTCTCTATTACTTGGTTTTGCGATTTCCACCCCCTCTTTTGCTTCTCACATCATGGGCGGGGTCATCAATGTGTCCGTTGATTCTACCGGCACAGCCACATTTGAGCTTCATGTCTACCGAGATGTGCGAGGCATTCCATTTGGTTTTACCCAGGTGGATTTAGATGTCTCTTCTGCTACTACGGCTTTTCAGGCCAGTGTACCTGTATCTTTGGTTAGTACTGATACTATTTCCGATACTCCCAGGGTAATGGAAAGGTTGATCTTTTCCGGAAGCACAAGCCTTCCTCCTGCAGTGGATTATACGGTATCGTATGTTACCCCTTGCTGCCTTAGTATTTCAATATTGAATATGAGTAACCTCGGTATCGGAAGTACCATAACCACCAAATTCAGTTACACTTCACCCAATGCAAATAATACTGTGGTGTATTTAAATGATCCGGTCGGAAAGTTTCCCAAGGATTCTCTCTGGACCTATGACTTTATGCCCTATGATGTGGATGGTGATTCTATACACTGGAGCCTGGGCGCAACGGGCTATATTCAGGGCTACACCTTTCCACCCTCTAATCCCGGTGGAACCTTGAGTATTGATCCACACACGGGCGTACTGAGCTGGAACCCTTCCCAAACCGGAGTGTACGTGGTAGGTATTTTTGCCGAGGAATGGGATAATAGTACAGGTACTTTACAATCCGAGACATACCATGAATTGCAATTGATAGTGGTGGACGACACCTCCCAGTTAATGATTGCTCCTCCCAATAACGTAACAACCACTCCATCCGGCCCTACAGCCGACTTCCTGGCCGGAACTACCAACACTCTGGAAGTGGGCCTGACAAGCAGTTTTACCAATGCCAATCTATCACTGCAAGCATCCGGGGAACCTTTTTTATTGCCCAATTCCAACGCCAGCTTTTCGGTACAGAAGTTCAAGAAACAGGATTCCCTGGTCGGGACTTTTACATGGAACCCTGACGCCAGTCTTAAAGGAGCAGGCCCTTACCGGGTGAATTTCCGCTTCAGGGATGGTTCCTTTACCTATGATTATACAGTAACTGTTAATATTAATGGTGTTATTAGCCTAAATGAAGATCTATCTTCATCATTTACCCTATACCCCAATCCTTCCAAAGGCAATTTTCATTTGCAGCCCGGTATTGCCCTGCAAGGCGAAAAAATTGAAATTCAGGTATTTAACCTGAATGGTAGCCAGCTCCATGCTCAAAGTTTTGATTGTACAAGCTCAGAGTTGGAAGTGAACCTGGATCTACCGGAAGGAGTATACCTGATTACACTGCAGAGTAATCAATACGTACAATGCTCTAAACTGATTATAGAATAAACTGAATCAGGATTTGCATAAAAAAGCCCCGAAATACGGGGCTTTTTTTATTCTCCTTTATCCTTTTCTCCTTCGGTAAGCCATACCCCCCAAAGCCGGTTATAAGGATGTATTTTATTGGTTTTACCGCTGTCATTATATACCGGCTGCTCCTGGTTGACCCATTCAAAAATGCCTCCATAAAGGTTGGAAACATCCTCATAACCGGCCTCCTTTAACTTCAGGCTTACCTTCTCGCTGCGTGCTCCTACAGAGCAGTATACCACTATTTTACTTTGTTTAGATATACCGGCCACCCGGCTCATTTCAAAATCATCATACCCCACCCATACGGCATTTTTAAGGTGGCTTACATTGTACTCTTGCTTTTCCCGGGTATCTATAAACACCGCATTGCTTATTGCGGCTGCTTCCTTTACGGAAACTTCCTTTACGGAATGGGACAAAAGCGTTTTGAGCATAGCATCATAGGCTTTGCTTTCCACGCGGGGTTCCTGAGCCATAGTGCAAGCGTTGATGGTTAGAAAAACAAAAGTGGCAAAACTCAACTTCTTCATAAGACGATCTCCTGGGAATTTAACGCTGACCATCCCCCTGATTGTTTTGGCGGGATCTCTTTCACAGAATGGAACAAATGAAAAAAGGTGACCTGTTGGGCCACCTTTTCTGTGCGCACGAGAGGATTCGAACCTCCACACCTTGCGGCACTGCCGCCTGAAGACAGCGTGTCTACCAATTTCACCACGTGCGCGAAACGGACGGCAAAGATAAGCGAGTTTAAATTACATACGCAAGTCCCACAAACTTCTTTTTAATATCTACTCTTTAGGCCAGGTGGCAAAATTGAAGGACAGGTTTACCGTAAGTGTATTCCGGGAGGCAAGGTGGTAGGCGGCCGAAAGGCTTACTACCTTTAAAATACGGAAAGTGACACCTGCACTACCCTTTACACCGGTCTTATTCCGGGATAAGGTCACGGGATCGGTGGTTGTAAATACTTCGCGGCCGTTAAACTGGCCCTCTTCCACCACGTAACGGTAAGTACCTAGTATATCAAAACTGTTGGTCCAGTTATAAAAACCCAAACCTCCAAATACCGAGACAAATTTATAATCATACGAAGCTAAAGACTCCATCAGCAGAGCACTACCCCTTAAACGGATCCTTTGGTCCTCCCCTTCCAGGAAATCTTCCGGTCTATAGGTATACTGGTTCAGGTCATAAAACACCCCAACATTCCAATGCAGATTTGTCGGCATTTTAAAGTATTGGCCAAGGCCATGCTTTACACCTATACCAAACTCATTGTGGCTTACCCCCTGGTAATTGTAATAAGGAAAAAAACGGGCGGTCAATTCAAAACTACCCGGTAGTCCCAGGCTTAGCTGGGGCACTACGTTAGGGGTTGAATTGAAAGGTGACGTAACCCCGCTGAAAGCGGGGATATCCTGTGTGGTGGTAAAATCACCCACCAAGCTTACATTTCCCTGTACGGAATACCGAAAATAGTTCTCTGTGCTTCCCCCCAGCGCGGTAGGCAATATCGGTTCCGTAGGCCCCTCAAGCTCAATATTGTCGGAAAAAAGGTAATCGTTAAAATTAAAGGTAACCTCTGCATCCTTTGTAAAAGTAGCACCCGTAACAAATTCCAGGCGCACTGAATAGGGGCGAATAATCCTGGCGGTCTGATTCCAACCGCTTAAAGAGTTATAGGAAAAGGCCTCCATCACGGGCTCGGAATAAGCTTCACTGTAAATATTGAAATTACGGACAAACTCCCGGGAAATACTTTCACTGTCAAAATTCACCACCTGGGCGTGAGCCGTAATACCGAGCAAGACCCCGGCCGCCATTAGTTTATTATTCATGTACGAGTTGTATTTGGCAAATTAACCTGTTTATGTACCCTGGGGTTCATAACCCGGAACCAGAGTGGCGGAATGGTGGCCAGCAACATCATGCCCGGATAACCGGTGGGAAGTTGCGGGTTTTCATCATGATTTTGAAGTACCTGGTATTTACGGTGCGGAAAGGCGTGGTGGTCACTATGGCGGCTCAACTCAAACAACATAAGCCGGCCTATAATGTGATTGGAGTTCCAGGAATGTGCCGGTTGGGTGTTTTCATAGCGGTACTCGGAAACCTTTTTTCTCCGCAGTCCATAATGTTCAATGTAGTTTACGGTTTCCAGCAGCAGTATACCTCCGGCAGCTGCCAGGCAAAATCCTATAAGGGCCGTCATGTTCCAGATAATAAATATACTTAGCAGTAGAACAATCTCCACCAGGATGTATAGGATCATTTCGTTTTTCAGGGTAAATGAAGTGCCGTATTTTTTCTTTACCCTTTTATTTTCAATACTCCAGGCACTCTTGTACGAATGGAATACCGACCTCACCCAAAAGGCATATAGGCTCTCCTTATACCGGGCTGAAGCCGGATCTTCTTCCGTAGCTACATTACGGTGGTGTCCGTAATTGTGCTCAATAAAGAAATGCGGGTAAAGTGAAGTCATCAACAGCATTTTAGCCATTGTTTTTTCAGAAACACTCCGCCTGTGTCCCAGTTCATGGGCCGTGTTGATCCCCAATATACCGCACATAAGGCCCATGGAGGCGCTCCAACCCCAGAATTCGAGGTGATGGATAGTGGTTCCTGATACCTGGTTCAGATACCATATCATAAAAAAGTATTGTATGGGAAGACAGAGGTAAAGCAAGGCATCATAAACTGTATCCTTACGGGCAAGTTCCTGCTCCGCCTCGGCCAGGTTTCGGGCATCGGCTTTTATAAAGAGTTCCAGGAAGGGTATGGTTACAAAGGCATGGATGAGTGGAGAAAAGGTGGTCCAATCGGAGCGTGTAAACGCATAAGCTACGCTAAGGGGTAGTAAATAAGCAGCTAGATACTTGAAGGCTCGCAAACGCATGTATCAAAGATAACCAAGCGGGCTTCTTTTTCACGCTTTCGTAGTTCCATCAGCAGATCGTACGGATTGGTAGCCTTTGTACCCAATAGTTCAGAGCAACCAATACAATTGTCCACATCTTTTATCAGCAATGGGTTGGAATGAAGGAAACGCAGTATTTTAAATCCGTCCAGCCAGAAGTAAAAGTTACGCTTGAACTGCTCATAGGTTTTGGACCGAAGCGTGAGATCCTGAAGATCCGCTCTCCAATACTGCTGTTCCAGGAAATGATGTACCGTTTCCGGCCAGGACTGGCTATTAAGGGTATACACCTCTTTAAGATCAAGCAGCCATAATCGTAAATCCCGGAACAATTGTGGGTGGTATAACCTACCGTAATCCTTCTCCCCTGCTTTACTGGCTATCATGGCTTTACCGGTACCAAAAGGAACCCGTTTGGAGATGCGGGCCGAGGGGTATACGGTACAATGTGGCCATGCCGTGAACAGCCCCTGGGGGAAGAGTTTATGGAGAAAATAAAAATCCTCACCAGCCTTGCGTTTGCTCATACCACCTACCCGCATATAGGCAGTAGCCCTGGCCGCCATACTGCTCCCCACCGTTTGGAAGGGAAAAGGATAACCGGCCCATTGAAGCCCCTGGGCGTAGAACCGGAGAAATATTTCATAATTCACAATGGCCTTTACATGTTGATCATCCAAGCCATTTAACGGATGCTCATAGTAAATGGAAAGACCCTTGTAGTGCTGCTCTTCAGCCGTGAGCAGGGATTGAAGATAATTGACTGAAACTGTACAGTCCCCATCCAGGCAAACGATAAGGCCGTCATATTCCAGCTGCCCAAAACGAAAGGTGGCCTCGTCCATTCCTATTTTACGGGCCAGGCCTACGCCAGCATGCTTAGCCGGAAGGTCAAAAGCAACAACGGGATGTACCACCAGGCCATTGGACAGCTTTCGGGGCAGCTCTATAGCCTGTTTATGATGATAATTACGGATGTCTTCCGGGGCATTGGTGGAGTGATTCAGAACGATGATGACCTCCACTTCTCGGGCATCGGTCACCTCACACTCTGAAAGACTTTGAAGCGTGAACTCCAGATTTTCATTATACGATGGGATGACCACACATAGCCGAAGATAACCTGAAGGAGCCTCACATATTAACGGCTCCTTGTAAAAGGCAAATTTCTTGCGATAGGCACTCTCCAAAGCGGATACCTCCATAGTTTGACTGAAACTCTAAATTTGTTGCAAAATAAGGAAGTATGGACGCTGTTGAAGAATTACATCTTAAAACCCGATCATCCAAAGCCTGGATTGAAACCGTTTTGAATAATTTTGACGGCTTTCTTAAGGATCATGCAGACTGCGAACGCAAAGCTTCGTCCATGGCCATGAGTTTTGTGGCCAAATATCCGGACCGGAAAGAAATCATACCCGAGCTGATCCACACCGGCATTGAAGAGCTGGAACATTTCCGCTTAGTCTATAGGATAATGCAACAGCGTAACCTTACCCTTAATCACTCTATCGGTGAAGATCAGTACGTAAAGCAGTTGCTTAAACACTGCCACTCCAACCGGGAAAAGCGCTTCCGCGACCGGCTCATTATTGCATCCATTGTAGAAAACCGGGGCTTTGAACGCTTTAAGCTGGTCAGTGACTACATTCAGGATGAAGAATTGGCCAGCTTCTATCGTATGATCTACACCTCGGAAGCCAAGCACGGCAACAGCTTTGCAAAAATGGCGGCTCTTTATTTCCCGGAAGAGGAAGTGGTTGAGCGCTGGAACGAGTTGGAAGCTATAGAGGGAGCCATATTGGAAAGTCTTCCCCTCAAGGCTGCCCTGCACTAAAGAGTGGTAATAGGCTTGCGCTCTTCCAAAAGACCCTGATTAAAGGCCCTTTGCAGGATGGTTTCTATAAGCTTGTCCTCCTCCACCGTTTCGGGTTCATAGGGTGTTTTAAGGCTTATGTCATAGTAGTTGGCAGCTATATTCCACCAAAAGGCATTCCAGCCACTGCGGTATTCATCGATCAGCTCATAAGTGGTAATACCCGTTTCACGGTAGATCAATTTACTCAGTATCTGCCCTTCGGTACGGGTGAGTTTCCTTAAGCGATCCTCAAACTTTTCCTCCAGGTATTCCTGAAAGTCCTTAATGAAGCGCTTTTTATCCCGCTTGCTTCGCATGCCTGCTAAAATCAGGTTAAGGCTATCCAGTTTATTACCAGCCATTACCGCATAGGGATACACTTTAAGTACTTTACGCCTCAGGATATAATAACGCCTGCGAGACTCATCCGAGTCAAAGGACGGCTTATCCATAAATAACACTTCATCCAGCACCATCATAGGGATGGTATCTCCTTCAACAATAATGGCATTCAACAAACGATGACCATCGGCACTCAGGTACTGGATAATACTGTCTCTGGGGTTACTGGTCGTGGTGTCCGGTTGAGCGTGTACTACCGTTACCGCAGAAATAAAGAGAAGTAAAAAGAGTTTCTTCATGATGTCCGATTCCTTTTCCAGGAGCTTTTTGAGGTAGTTGCACCCCCTTTAACGGCAACCTGGGCCTTTCGGTTTTCCAAAAGATATGCCACAACCGCTGCCGCCACCTCTTCTTCGGCTCCTGATTTTTCAGTAAGACGCTTAGGGTCAAAATGTTTATCCACAAAGTGGGTGTCAAAGTCGCCCTCAATAAAACGTGGGTGTTCCATGACATATTTACCAAAGGAAAGCGTGGTTTGTACCCCGCTGATCACGTAATCCTCGCAGGCACGAATCATACGTTTACGCGCCTCTTCCCTGTCCTTACCGTAGGTAACCAGTTTGGAGATCATGGGATCATAGTAAATAGGAATATCCATCCCCTCCTCAAAACCATCATCTACCCTTACCCCTGTACCGTGAGGACGCTGGTAAGCTTTGAGGTTCCCGATATCCGGCAGGAAGTTTTCCATGGGGTTTTCCGCATAAACGCGCACTTCTATGGCATGGCCAATAATGCTAAGGTCCTCCTGCTTAAATGATAGCTTCTCATTACGGGCCACCTTTATCTGCTCCTTCACCAGGTCTACATTGGTGATCATTTCGGTAACCGGGTGTTCCACCTGCAGGCGGGGATTCATCTCCAGGAAGTAATAGTTCCTGTTCTCATCCAGGATAAACTCTACGGTGCCGGCCCCGATATATTCACAACTGCGTGCTACATCCAGGGCAGTTTGTCCCATTTTTTCGCGGAGCTCGGGAGTAAGCACCGAGGAAGGAGCTTCCTCCACTACTTTCTGGTGGCGCCTTTGTATACTGCATTCACGTTCAAACAAGTGTACCTGGTTGTTGAACTTATCACAAAGCACCTGTATTTCAATATGGCGTGGAGAACTTACATACTTCTCAATAAAAACGGAGCCATCCCCAAAAGCCGACTTGGCTTCGGAAACCGCCAGCTTCATCTGCTCCTCCACCTCTTCTTCATTTCGTACAATGCGCATTCCCTTTCCTCCACCACCGGCCGAGGCCTTGATCAGTACCGGAAAGCCTATTTCCTTGCTGATGCTCCTGGCTTCTTCTACATCCGTAATAGCACCTTCCGTACCCGGTACCAAGGGAATGTCAAACTTTTTGGCTGCTTCCTTGGCGGACAGCTTATCACCCATAATGCGCATGGATTGCGAAGAAGGTCCTATAAAGGTAATACCAGCCTTTTCCACCTTGTCAGCAAAATCAGCATTTTCAGAAAGAAAACCGTAGCCCGGGTGTATGGCATCTACCTTGAGCTTCTTACATACTTCAATGATCGTATCGCCCAGCAAATAACTTTGGTTAGAGGGAGGCGGTCCCAGCAAAACGGCCTCATCGGCATATTTCACGTGTGGGGAATTACGGTCAGCTTCAGAATACACCGCTACGGTTTGTATTCCCATTTCACGGGCTGACTTCATTACCCGTAAGGCGATCTCACCACGGTTGGCTACTAGTATTTTATTCATAGAGCTAATTTGTTGTGTGGTGGCGAAGATACTATATGCAGTTTTTTTAACCAGCGGCTACCCTACCCGCTTCTAAGCTTTTAGTAACCGTAATGCTTTTTACTTTAAAATTTTAGGTTAAATTTTCCGTGAAATGCCACTACTGAAAATAATCTACTCATTTATATTTTTGTGCATTTATTCAAAAGCTGTTGCTTATGAATATTTTGCGCTACAACATTTTGACATAATCAATGGCCTGCCCAGCAACGAGGTTTACCAAATTATTCAGGATAAGGAAGGATATATCTGGATGGCTACCAATTACGGCCTTAGCCGGTTTGATGGTCGTACTTTCACGAATTATACCCGAAAGGACGGCTTAACGGATGATGTAGTATTTGGTTTTTACCTGGCCAGGGATGCTAAGCTATGGTTCTACACCTACCGGGGCGGGCTTTGTTATTATGAAAAAGGTAAAATTATTGAACCCGCTTTTAATGAAGAACTTAAAGCCCTGCTAAGAGCTTTGGAATACCCGGTAATCGTTAGTATTTCAGAAGATAATGAAGGTAATTTATGGCTGGGAGATTCGCATTATGGGCTTTTTAAGGTTTCAACGCACACCGTAGAGCAGGTTTGTTTACCATTAAACCTCGAAGCCCTTAATAGTCCACTGGTTATTCAAACCCAAAAAGTTAACAACTCATTGGTATTTACGGGAGGAAAAAGCAGCTATGAACCTGAAGAAATATTATTTCAGCCTTATGGTACCAGCCGGATACAACGTATAGAATTGAAGCATAAACCTGCTCTCAAAAACCACAGAGATCAATCACACCGGGTTAAAATATACCCTCTTTCCAATAACACATTTATTTATGCATTTGGCCATAATCTCTATAAAATTGAAAACGGGATAGTAGTACAGCGAAAGAGTCTTGGAAGGGAACAGTACATATTATATTCCATTCATGCTGATAAGCAGGGACACCTCTGGGTGGGTACCCGCAAAGGTGTTTTGTGCTTTCCCTTTGCCAACCTGCATGAAGATCCCCGCTGCTTTATAGAGAATTGGGCGGTATCATCCGTATGGCAGGATCATGAAGGAGGAACTTGGTTCAGCACACTGGAAAATGGTATATTCTACTTGCCCCATCTTAACATGGAATCTCTTTCGCTGATCAGTTTGGACAACAGTCAGCCTTTGAGGATAATCAGCAATAACTACGGGGTGTATGTAACCACCAGCAGCAGAAAGACCCTTATATTTCCAGCCGGAAATTTTGACCAGATGGCAGAATGGGACGGAGCCAGTAGCGCATACATTCCTCTGGCAAGTTGGAAGGACCTTATAGTTGTAAGAGGCCATACCAGCACTCAGGTGTTCAAAGGCAAATCACGTATTCCTCCTTCCCAAAACCCCTTTACATGTTTCTTTTTTCGAAATAATGACAATTCTTCACCCTACTTGTGGTATTACAGCAAGAAATGTTTACAATTTGTGTCAGAAGCGGGTGATTCCCTTTCTTTTACTTTGGAATCCCCTGCTCATCAACCCAAGGCTGTTTCCGCCTTACCTGACTTCTCCAAAATATGGCTGGGCTTTAACATTGGACTTTTTGTATATGAGAATGGTAAAACCCAAAGCCTGGGTGAAACACATCCGGTTTTTAATGATCGCATTGCAGACCTGGACTTGTTGGGGAACGGTTGCCTTTTGGTAACAACACGTGAAAACGGTGTTTTTAAATATGATTACCACACCCGTAAAATTCAACATCTGGATGGTATTCCTGACAATAACTGCCAACGTAGTTATATAGATGACAAAGGAAGATTATGGGTAGCATCCCTATCCGGTGTTACCCGGGTAACCCAGCCCCATTCTTCCTCTCCTCAATATCATCATTACTCCTATCACGATGGGCTTCTTTCCAGGGAGGTATATGATATCACCGTGTATAACAACCACATTTGGGCTATTAGCAATAAGGGCATTAGTCGTTGGAATTATGACTGGACACCACCAAAGATCGATGTACCCGTAGCAATCACAGGCTGGGAAGCTAATGATCAGAAAAAACCGGTAGAAGGAAAAACGGAACTGAACTACAAAGAAAGCCACGTAGCTTTCACCTTTAAAGCGATCAGCTTCAGGGAACCTGCCCACTTTATGTACCGGCTGCGTGGGCTGCATGATAACTGGATAGTAAGTCCTGAACCCAAGGCCATATATTCAGCATTGCAGCCAGGAAGTTATTCTTTAGAATTGCGTACACCCGGTGATAATAAAATTCATTCTACGGTCGCATTTAGTATTGCGCCTCCCTTTTGGCAAAATCCCTGGTACTGGTCTGTAGCTGTAGTGCTTATTGCCGGAACTACTTTCTATTTCCTTTCCGTAAGGTATCGCCTCCTGGCCCGCGAGAATAAATTGTATAAGCTTTTTGTGCAGGCCGAGGAAAAAGCACTTCGGGCTCAAATGAATCCTCATTTTCTTTTTAATGCCTTTAATTCCATTCTTGAATTATTAGCCAAACATGAATACAACCGGGCACAACACTATATGAGAAGCTTTGCCAGCTTGATGCGTACCGTCCTCAGGTTATCCCGTTCTGGAGAAATAGCACTGGCTGATGAAATACAAATGCTGGAGCTGTACCTGCAAATTGAAAAATTGCGCTTCGGAGACAAGCTGCACTATGAAATTGTACTTAGCCGGGACGTACGCGCAGAGATAGTACTTCTGCCCTCGTCCATGCTACTGCAACCCTATGTGGAAAATGCCCTTAAACATGGAATCCGTTCGCGCAGGGATAATAAAGGTTTGGTCAGAATTACTTTCACTAAAAATGGAGATTGTCTGGTGGTAAGGATTGAAGATAATGGAAAAGGATACAAATCCTTTTCAGCAAATAAAAGTTCCTATGGTATGAAAATAACCCATGATCGTATTCGTTTTATAGACCCCACGGAAAAATACAAGGAGCATATCTCTGAATTAAATCCTGAAAACCCGGAATACCCCGGAACATTGGTTGAACTGTACTTTCTTTATAAGCTGAAGTCATGAGCAAATTGGATACCTATAAAGTATGGATCGTAGATGATGAAGAGCATTGCCGCAGCGCGCTGGAACGGGCAATTACGCAATACTGTCCTCATTTGAAAATTATAGCCAGTGTTGAAAGTGTGGATACAGCCTTGCCATTAATGGTTACCAAAAGGCCGCAGCTTGTTTTTTTAGATGTGGAAATGCCTGAAGAAGATGGCTTTCAATTATTACAACAGCTAAAGCCCTTTAATATTCCTGTGATTTTTACTACCGCTCATGAGCGCTATGCCCTTCCCGCTCTGAAGCAACAAGCGCTGGACTATCTCTTAAAACCTATAGAGCCCAGGGAGTTGGTTACTGCTGTAAATAAGCTGGAGTACCCTGAACATATAATGGATAACAATTCCAAAATAGCCTTACCAACCCTTAAGGGACTTTGTTTTGTGAGTGTGGATGACATCATACGCTGTGAAGCCGATGGGGCGTATACCAACTTCATTCTCACTGAAGGCACCTTGTTGGTATCCCGTAATATCGGGGCTGTCGAAGCTTTACTGCAGCACCATCGTTTTTTCAGGGCTCATAAATCCCATTTAGTTAATCTCAGGCACGTAAAAGAATATATCCGTGGTAAGGGAGGTACTTTAATTATGAGCGACCACAGTTCTGTGGAAGTATCAAAACGCAAGAGAGAAGACTTTCTGATAACAATAAGTACCTAAACCGTTTCTAAAACCATACCGCCCATTCCTGTCGAAAGGGTGTGCTTTCCTAAAATCATGGTTTTCTGCCCTCCCGCATTCTCATAGCTTAAGTTCCATAACTAAAATAAAAGCTATGAAAAAGAAAACTTTCATCCATTCATTGTTATGGATACTCGCTTCAACAACCCTGGTTCATGCTCAGGTTATTGATTTTGAAGAAGCAGATCCTCACACGCCTTATGTAACCCCCAAAGTAGAGGGAGCAGCCGCCCACCCTACTTTTTTTCTTATGAATTATGATATCGATCTGCATCACTGGCCGCACAATACAGAAGACTGGCACCTGGAGTATGTACGGGTAGGTGGTGATATGAACGGCTTTGCCACCAATATCAGCACTCCGTATGAAACGAGTGGAGAGTGCAGTGGTATTACCAATACCAATGATCACCCTGCTCCGTCCAGCCATGACCTTGGGTGCTGGATGGTTACTGATGAGGGCCCTTTTTGGACGGCCCCTCCCAATGTGGTGGAAATCCGTTTCCAGCAGCTATCCAGCAACCCATGCTACGAAGTTTCAGGTCTGCTGGTGGATATTGACGGCAATGAAGCCTGGCGGATGGATGTATATGAAGATGCTCAGTATATGACTAGTAAAAATCTCACCACTTTGGGCACACCTTCCTACTCCACCTACCTGGTTAGTGATAGCTGGGGTTCAGGGGGTAGCTGCACCGGGTGTGCTACTATAAACCCCAACGATATTTACAACAAAAGCACTTCCGGGTCTTATTTGGCAGGCGATGGATACCCAACCTACTGGCACGTTAAGCTTGATGCTCCTATTAAAGCGGTCTTTTTCACCTATGTAGGGCACCAGTCTTCTTCGGCCCGCTTTGCCTTTGATAATATTAAACTACGCGAAGATGCAGCTGAAGAATGCACCACAAAAGCGGATTTTTTCAGCAGTGTACGCAACAATAAAGGCACCTTTATAGCAGATGCAGAATCTTCAGTTGGAAGTACCATAGTTGGTTACTCCTGGGAGATTGAAGGTAACCTGTTTAGTGGCCGGTCTCTGAAATACACCTTCAGCCGCAAGGGAACCATCCCCGTATGCCTTACCGTAACCACCATTAATGACGAATCGGGTGTTTGTTGTACCGACACCTATTGCAAGAATATAACCATCAGCAATGATTTGCCCCCTTGCTCTATGGAGCCTAACTTTTCCTATAGCTGCTATACCGATGATTGTATCTTCAAATTTGTGGGCAAAGAAGGGGGGTCTAATCGGAACGTGACCAGCTGGTACTGGGAATTTTCAGACGGTTCTAAATACTATACCAAAGAGGTGTTAAAAACCTTCAGTCAGCCTGGTACCTATGATGTATGTCTTACCGTGGTGGGCAATGAGGATGGTGACGGCAACTGCTGTACCGGAACCTATTGTAAAACCATGAATTTTACTAATTGTAAGGGTATAGACTATGCCATTAACTGCAGCCAGGATGATCCGGGGCATACACCTTCACTTAAATCACAGCAATCCTCTGCTGCCGAGAAAACACCTGGACAAGCAGGCAACCTTTCATCCCAATGGAGTGAGGAAGTTTCAGACTTTAAACTATACCCGAACCCTGCTGAAAATAAGGTAATTCTAGAATTGGAAATGAAAGAAGCTACGGATAATGTTGCAGTAGACCTGATCAGCATCAACGGGCAGCGTATTAACCTCCGCAACTCATTGGATTTACAAGCCGGATACCAAAGCCAGCTTATCAGTCTCCCTGAGCTGAGCCCCGGAGTATATCTTATGGAAGTAAGCCAGAGCGGAAAACGAATAGCTACAGAAAGGCTGGTTATAAAGTAATTGGCTATTTTCCAAAGTATAAAAGAGGTACTTAACACCTCTTTTATTAATGACAGGTTTTTGTAACCATACCTCTTTATTCTTCAAATAAAAGCCGCCTCCGGGCGGCTTTTATAGGTTGAATGTAATGAACCCTCACCTCCCCCTGGTGTTATTTCAATAATAAAAACCCAGAATTATGTCTGATAAGAAAGAGAATACCGGCAAAGAGAAAGAGAACCATAAGAAACCACAAAAAGGCATTCCTATTGATAACGAGCACGTTTCCTCTGATCCCAACAAAAGCCCGAAGGGCTCAGACAAGGATAAGGCCGTTAATAAACATGGTGAACACTATGTAGAGCCTTACAACCGTAAAAAGTACGAGCAAGACCCTAAGAACAACCAGTAGTATCCGGAGACTCCTACCGCCCTAAGCCATGAACTTCCTGCTGTCCGGACTTCTGCACCTGCTGGTCTCCGCCCTGGTTATTTTCCTCTGTGGAAAATACATGAGTCGCGTTTATATCCGTAATTTCAAGACCGCTTTCCTGGTGGCGCTGGCTTTAGCCTTGCTTGATTTCCTGGTGGTAGGCTGGTTGCTTAAGCTCATCCTCAATATACTTACCCTAGGGATTTTTTATTTCACCGGGCTCAGCTTCATCATATCCATAGTGGTTAACGCCATCCTCATTGAAATTGTAGATCAGTTCAGTAAGGATTTTGACACCAGGGGTTTTACCCCCTCCCTTTGGCTTGCTATCCTTATAGCGTTGGCCAATACAATAGTATTCGTACTGCTTTTCTGAAAGCTAACCTCCTTTTCTTAATTACCTTCGCACTATGCGAATGGAAGATACCATCTGTGCCCTCTCCACCCCACAGGGAATGGGGGCCATTGCCATGATCCGCCTTTCGGGGCCGGAAGCCTTCAAAATATTCAACCAGGTGTTTACCCCCTTCCGGAAAGACCTGAGCCTCAAAACCGCTCCAGGCTACAGCATGCTCTTCGGCAAGATCACCGAAGGAAATAAAACCGTGGATGAAGTGATGGCCGGCATTTTCCGGAACCCCCACTCCTACACCGGTGAAGATACCATTGAGATCAGCTGCCACGGTTCTACTTACATCCAGGAACAGATCCTGAAGTTACTGATTGCCCACGGGGCTCGCCTGGCCGAACCCGGAGAATACACCATGCGCGCTTTTGCCAACGGCAAAATGGACCTTTCCCAGGCCGAGGCCGTGGCCGACCTCATAGCCTCTGAAAGTGCGGCTTCGCACCGTGTAGCCCTACAGCAAATGCGAGGCGGTTTTTCCGAAGAGATCAAAGTGCTGCGCGAAGAACTCATCAACTTTGCCTCCCTCGTGGAGCTGGAGCTTGATTTTGCCGAAGAAGATGTAGAGTTTGCCGATCGCCAGCAGTTACAGGATCTGTTGGAAAAGATCAAGAAAGTATTGAAGCGCCTCATCGACTCCTTTGCCACCGGTAACGTCATCAAGAATGGCGTTCCCGTGGCTATAGTAGGCGCACCCAATGCCGGTAAATCCACCCTGCTCAATACCTTATTGAACGAAGAACGCGCTATAGTAACCGAAGTAGCTGGTACTACGCGCGATGCCATTGAAGATGAGATCAGCCTGGGCGGCATCAAGTTTCGCTTTATTGATACAGCCGGTATCCGCGAAACGGAAGACGTGGTGGAAAGCATCGGCATCCGGAAAACCTTTGAGAAGATAGAGCAAAGCCAGGTGGTTCTGTACCTCTTCAATGTGGAAAGTCTTGTCACCCTGAGCGGAGTCGAAGGACAAGACTTTAGTGAGGTTATTAAGAATGAGATCAATCAATTAAAGGCTAAGACCCAAGGCAAAACCCTCTTAATAGTGGCCAATAAGATGGACCTGGTGGATATCCATTCTGTTGAGTCTTCCCTGGCAAATCTGGACGCTGATCTATTGCGTATTTCCGCACTCGAAAAAACCGGTATCGAGGAGCTTATACAGTGCCTCACCGCGGAGGTAAACCTGGAAGCCCTCAACAGCAATCAGACCATTGTCACCAATGCCCGCCATTACGATGCACTAAACAAAGCGTTTAGTGATATTCAAAAGGTGGAAGAAGGCCTGGAGAACCAGATCTCCGGTGACTTCCTCGCCATGGACATCCGCGAAGCCCTCAAACACCTGGGCTCCATCATTGGGGAGGTGGAAACCGACCGGGATATACTAGGCAATATCTTTGGCAAGTTTTGCATTGGAAAGTAATTACATTTCCTTTACTACTCTAAACCCTTCTTTTACTATCATTTAAGCGGTTTTTCTTTCCCTTGTTTGTTGCTAATTTTCCCTTTTTTTGCTTATATTTGTTTCTAATCTGTTGTTGATAGCAACAGATTTGTTGGTAGCAACAAGATTTTTAGCAACAGGCGAAATTATGTTACATAGAGATACACTCCGATACAAAGGGATATTCTCTGAGACATTTTTAAGCCACAAAGGAAAACACCATGAGCAGCAGTATAGAAGTTCCAAAGATTTGTCAGGACTGCGGAAAGTCTTTTATCGCAAAGACAACCGTAACCAAATTTTGCAGCCACAAGTGCGCCTCCCGAAACTACAAGAAGCGTAAGCGAGAAGAAAAGGTTGAGGAGGTTGCCCCTATCGTGGTACAGAGAATTGAATACAATCAGGAACAGTTGAAGGATAAAGATTTTCTCAGTGTAGAGGAAACCTGCAAGCTCTTAGGTGCAAGCCGCATGACAATCTATCGGCAGATAAAAGCCGGAAACATCCGAGCGGCAAAGATTGGCAGTCGCACAATCATCAAGAGAACCGAAATCGATAAACTGTTTCAGATATGAAGGTAACACTAAGACAACGTAATCAGGGCGGACAGACCAGCTTATACCTCGACTATTACCACAAAGGAAAGCGGAAAACCGAGTACCTAAAATTGTACCTCAACCCTAATGCAAAGACCAAGGAGGAAAAAGAGGTCAACAAAAAGACCATGCAATTAGCCGAAACCATCAGGGCGCAAAGACAAATCGAAATCCAAAACGGTGTGTATGGTTTTCGTGATCAGGAAAAGCAAAAAGGCAGCTTCCTTTCCTACATTGAATTGCTTGCGCAACAAAGGGATGACAGCCCCGGCAATCATGGCAATTGGACCAGCATGATTAAGCACCTGAAAGCCTTTTGCACCTATGATTTATCTTTCACAGAAGTGGACAGGCAATTTGTCCAGGACTTCAAACAATACCTCGATAAGAAGGCCATAGCCCACGGAAACCAGAAGCTATCTCAAAATTCCAAGTACTCCTATTTCAACAAGCTCAGGGCAGCACTAAAACAGGCCGTGAAGGATGGCATCATTCCAACCAACCCTTCTGAAGGTGTAGAAGCTTTCAAGCAAGGAGAACCGGAAAGAGAATTTTTGACACTGGATGAACTGCAAGCAGCAGTAAAGGCAGATTGCGAAATTCCCATCCTGAAAACGGCATTCATTTTTTCATGCCTTACAGGGCTTCGCTGGTCAGATATAAATAAGCTCCTTTGGTCGGAGGTGCAGCACTCAAATGAAATGGGCTATTACATCAGGTTCAGACAGAAGAAAACCAAAGGAGCGGAAACCCTACCCATTTCAGAACAAGCCTTCGGCTTGCTTGGTGAGCGAGAGGAAAGGGAAGAAAGAGTTTTCAAAGGATTGAAGTATTCGGCATGGCACAACCTGAAATTGCAACAATGGATGATGAAAGCCGGAATCTCCAAAACAATCACTTTCCATTGTGCCCGTCATACCTACGCTACTTTGCAGCTTACAATGGGAACAGACATTTACACGGTTTCAAAGCTTTTAGGCCATAAGGAACTGAAAACTACCCAAGTTTATGCGAAAATCATTGACGACAAGAAAAAAGAGGCAGCCAGTAAAATCAAACTTGACTTATGAGCAATCAAACCAAAATACTTGACGATATTCTCTACCAGGGGCTTCGCCCTTGGTCAGAGAAAAACAGCGTGGACGAAAAGTTTGCTCCAAAGTTTCGTTCCCTGAAAGAAGCCTCCACTGATTATCCATTCCGGTATGAAATCAAATTTGAAAGGCCATTTGACCACAAAACAAAGTACTACTCTAAGCTGATTCTAAACACTGTCAAAACGGATGTTGAAAGGCTCTTCAACCTCATCAGTGAGGACGATACCGAAAATCTCATACTCTATTGGCTGGATGATACGCTGAACAAGCGTTTAAAGACACGTTTAAAAGACATTGGAAAGCTGATTAAAGAGAAGGATTTTGATTTGATATACATAGATCCCAAGAAAGCTTCCATTGAGTTTGACCAGGCACACAAAGCAAACACCTATATCATCCAATTGCTAAAGCTTGCATACATGCAGCTTTACCTTGAAATCCAAGATGCTTTCAGCATTTGGATTGATGATAAGTTGGTAATAGAGGATTTTTATACCCAGCTACTACTTGAGATAGTACCGCAGAAACCTCTATTGACCGAGATTCAAATCATTGAGGTTGAAGCAACGGAGCAGCCTGTCAAGAAGCAAGAACCCAAACAAAAGGATATTCCATTCAATTCATTTACCTACAAGCAACTCAATACCGCTCAGGAAAAGATTTCCGATTTGTGCAGCAGCTTAAAGTTCAACAACCTGATAAGCCAAGACACAACCGTTCCAAATTTCAAGCGAATATTTTCAAATGCTGAAATCAAAACCCCTGTAGTATGGACGGGAACCATCAGCGAACTGTTCTACTTCATCAAACTCATTCACAACGACCTGAAATTGGTTGAGAACTTGAAGCAGAAGCAATGGGAAGTTACTTGCCTATGTTTCATTGATGCTGAGGGTAAGCCCTTTGAAAGAACAAAATTTAGGTCGCAGAAGAAACCGAAACTAACAGCTCAAAAAATTGAAAAGTCCGTTTCCAACCTGAAATAAGGTACTCTGCACTTTACACCTTCTATCTTTTTTCTGTTTTTGTTTAGCCCTCTTTTGCTCCAAAAGGGGGCTTTTATTTTTCATGCCCCACTCTGCACTCTGCACTCTGCACTGCACCTTCCTTTCTGCACTCATAACGCCCTGTTAGCCATTCTAATTTAGCACCGTATTCGACAATCGAATATGACATTTGGCCAGATGTCCATTTCCTAATTCATAATTGATTAAGTCATGGACGAAATAATTGAACGTCTTGAAAATCTCCAACGCCTAATTGAGAGCCAGGGGATTTACACAAAGGAAGTTTTGAACTTCAATGAAGCTTGCCAGTATCTGGAGCTTTCCCAATCTCACTTGTATAAGTTGACAAGTGCAGGGAGCATTCCGCACTACAAGCCCAATGGAAAAAAACTCTATTTCAAAAGAACCGAGTTAGAAACTTGGTTGCTACGCAACCGCAATTCCACTCAGGAAGAAATAGACCAAAGGGCAGCGGATTACCTAATCAAGAAAGGGAGGGTGAAGCTATGAACGAGATAATGGATATGATCTTGACGCTAACTCAAGACATTAAAACAGTCAAAGCTTACCTCCTCAACTTCCACAAATCACGCTTGGAGCAATTCAGCGAAGAGTGGATTGATGGACAGGTAGTGATGCAAACGCTTCACATCAGCAAAAGAACCCTCCAATCCCTTCGGGATAGTGGGGTTCTACCATACAGCCGAATCAATGGCAAATTCTATTACAAGGTTTCTGATATAGAAGCCTTGTTGGAATCCAATTACTCACCTTCTAAATCAAAGCACTATGGAGGTAAGTAGAAAAGTCATTCTCGACAAAACGCACTACGGCTTGAATATCTACGCTTATGTGCTACGGCAGTACTATCCGGGTGAAACAGTCCTTTCCCTTTCGGGAAGGGACTGCAAACCTGCGAAGAACCCATTCAATGCGGACAAGCCTACATTGTTGATAAAAGTTGTTGACGGCTGCGCCATCCACACCGATTCAGAAGAAGCCATTGCACCAGGCTATGCCTTTGATTTTGCAGCACTACATTTCAGCCTCGAAGGGCAAGCCCTTCTCGACAAGCTGAATGAAGAACTGCATTTGCGTATCGGTAAGCAACAAGGTTTTTACACTCAGGCAGAATCGCAACCTGCAGTTGCTCTTCCTGAAATAGTCAAACCGGCCCCGCCAGTTTTCAGCTATTTCAATAAGCCTGTTACCAACACAATTCCAAGTCGGCAAGCCTCCTTGGTTGAAGTGTACCACCTTATCAAAGGCAATGAATTTGCTTTGTGTACAAGTACACTCCGCAACATTCCCGACCCGAAGGAAGCCCGAAAGTATAAGGCTCAAAATTTCGATTATGTGACCTTCTCAGGCACTTTCTCAAAGAGAAATGACGCAAACCTTCAAAGACATTCAGGTTTGCTCACAATCGATTTTGACCACATTAAGGACATTCCTTCACTCAAGACGGCACTACTCAACGACCATTACTTTGAAACGGAGCTACTGTTTGTATCTCCTTCAGGTGACGGCCTCAAATGGGTAATTCCAATCGACTTGACGCAGGCAAAACATCAGGACTATTTCAAAGCAGTGGCAAACTACGTTTCCCACACTTACCAACTCGAAATAGACCAATCCGGAAAGGACATTTCAAGAGCCTGTTTCCTTCCGCATGATCCAGAAATATTCATCAATCCTAAATACTTGTAGGACATGGAAAGAAAACCATTCAATCCGCAGGATTGGCTTAATCAGCCAACCCCGCAACCGAAAGTTACAGAGCAACCAACTTTCAATACAGATTCTCAAATAGACGAAGTAGAACGCATCATCCAGAGCATTGAGGCCAATAGAACAGATATTACCTCCACGTATAGTGATTGGGTAAATATCGGCTTCGCATTTTCAGATGAGTTTGGAGAAAATGGCCGCACCCTATTTCATAGGGTGAGCCAGTTTTACCCAGGCTATTCCGCCCCGGAGTGCGACAAGCAATTTGATAATTGCTTGAAATCAAAAGGTCATGGAGTTTCACTAAAGACCTTCTTCTACCTCGCAAAAGATGCAGGTATTGATATAGCTCCTCCAAGGACAGAAAAACAGGACCAGCGAACTTTCAAAAGTGAAAAGCTGAATGGTATTCAATCAGAATATCACCATCCCGAAAATCAAGCACAGGAAGAAATGCCAACCTTTCCAGATTCCTTGTTTCCTGAACTTCCTGAATTTCTACAAAAGGTTGTGGCGGTTGCCACTTCCAATGAGGAAAGGGATATTCTTCTCCTTGGTTCCCTCGGAGCTATCAGCGCATGTTTGCCCAAAGTATCGGGCATCTATGATGGCAAACGAGTTTTCCCTAATCTCTTCCTATTCATTACTGCCCAGGCATCCGCAGGAAAAGGCCGCTTGGTGCATTGCCGACAGTTGGTTAATCCCATTCACAAAGAATTGAGGGAGCAAGCCAAACTCCACAAGCAGCACTATGAATTGGAAATGGTAGAATACAACTCGAAAAAGGGAAAGGAAGAAGGTGTCGAGAAACCAGCCGAACCACCTGAAAAGATGCTGTTCATTCCTGCAAATAACAGTTCAACGGGTGCTTATCAGCTTTTGGGTGATAGTGATGGCAGAGGGCTGATTTTCGAAACTGAAGGAGACACCTTAGCACATGCTTTCAAGAGCGATTACGGGAATTACAGTGATGGATTTAGAAAAGCCTTTCACCATGAAACCATTTCCTACTATCGCAGAACCGACCGTGAGTTTGTGGACATTGAAAGCCCTTGCCTATCTACTGTCCTTTCAGGAACGCCTAAACAAGTTTCGGCATTGATACCCAACGCTGAAAACGGCTTATTCAGCCGTTTCATCTTCTATTTCATGAACGTTCGCCCGGTTTGGAAAAATGTCTTTGCCAGCCAAACAGACAACGGACTGGATGATTACTTTGAAGCCTTAGGAAATGAGTTCTATGCTCTCTACAAAGAAATTATGAATGATGAGCCTCGCCAATTCTACCTTACAGCAGACCAGCAAGAGCAGTTCAATCAGTTCTTTGGGCAGATACAGGAAAAGTACATGAACCTCCAAGGATTGGACTACATGGCTACTATCAGAAGATTGGGTTTGATTGCCTACCGCATTTGCATGATATGCTCCGCTTTGCGGATCATGGAAACAGGCGACACTTCCAAAAAGCTGATATGTGAGGAAAGGGATTTTCAAGCTTCGCTTTCAATGGTCAAAGTACTGGTGAAGCATTCAAGCAAAGTGTTTGGAGAACTTCCACAAGAAGAACCCAAACCAACACGGTTGAATAAGAAGGAGAAGTTCCTGTATGCCTTACCGCATACATTCAACCGACAGAAATATCTCGAAGTAGCAAAAGCCATGAACATTCCGGCAAAGACAGCCGAAGGCTACATTGCTAACTTTGTGAAAGCAGGGCTTATTCACCGTGAGGCACACGACCAGTACATAAACACCTCACTTGAGGAATCTCAGGATTCTAAGGAAACTAAGGACGAATAATCCTTAGTTTCCTCTATTTCCTCAAAATCCTGAAATATGTTTTTGATGTGTTTTTGCTTTTCCTTCCATTATCTTTTCCTATATTAGCCAAAATTTGACAAGTCATAATATAACAGGTCATGCATTTTGGTGAAAAAATAAGAGAGTTACGTGAAAGTCAAGGGCTTTTACAGCGACAATTGGCCGCCAATCTTGAAATAGACACTCCAATGTTTAGCAAAATTGAGCGTGGAGAGCGAAAAGCGAAGCGGGAGCAAGTACTTCAATTGGCAGAGCTGTTAGAAACGGATGTTAATGAGCTTCTTACTATCTGGCTTGCTGACAAGGTATTTGACATTGTAAAGGATGAAGCGACTGCTGAAGGGGCTCTAAAGGTTGCAGAAAGTACTTTAAAATATTCTAAACCAAGTAAACATGTATAAAGAGAATTTAAATATAGAATCAGTAGTCGAAGAGCCACTTGGTTTATTTCCAAATGATGTAGGTATTAAACCGTTTCTTAAGTGGGCTGGCGGGAAAACTCAATTATTGTCACACTTACACAAATATGCACCAATAGCCTTTAACAAATACATCGAACCCTTTATCGGTGGTGGTGCAATGTTCTTCAGCTTAAATGCAGAAAATTCGATTATCTCAGATTCTAACGAAGAACTTGTAATTACATATCAGCAAATCCAGTCAAATGTTGATCAAGTCATCAGCCACTTAAGAACATTCAGAAACGAAGAAGAATTTTACTACGAAATTAGGCAGTTAAACCCAATTGATCTGGAACTAAGCTTTAGAGCGGCTCGACTAATCTATCTCAATAAAACTTGTTTTAATGGATTATATAGGGTCAATAAGAAGGGACATTTTAATGTACCTTATGGAAAAGGAAATGGAAATTTTCTACATGAAGAAGTCTTGCAAAATGCAAATGAGTTTCTCCAAAATACAATAATTCAACTCGGTGATTATTTGACAGTTTTAAATCAACGAGCAGAGCCTGGAGACTTTGTTTTCTTAGACCCCCCATATTATCCAGTAGGCAAGCACTCCGACTTTAAAAGATATACCAAGGAATTTTTTTACCATGAAGATCAAGTTAGGTTGAAAGAGGAATTTGATCGCTTAGTGAATTTGGGATGTTACGTTTTGCTGACCAATTCAGATCATGAAGTGATTCTTGATTTGTATTCAGAATATGAGATAAAAATCATTGAAACTAAAAGAATGATTAGCAGCAATGCAAAAACACGGACTGGCAAAGACATAATTGTAATTGGGCACAATGACTGATAAAGAAACTCAAATAGAAGTATTGAACGATCAATTCAGGCTCTTTCCCGGAACCAGATATATGGGGAGCAAGAATAAAATTATTCAGGATATTGGTGAGATATTATTAGAATATGAATTTGATTCCTTCTATGATGCCTTTGCCGGGAGTAATGTTGTTGGATACCTATTTAAAACTCTTGGAAAGAAAGTAATAACGAATGATTTCATGGCTTTGAGTCACACGGTTTCAAAAGCTATTATCGAAAACTCTCACCAAATCATTTCACAAGAAGACTTGGATTTTTTATTGAATACTCCTTCAAATCAAAATTTCATTAGTAAAAAGTTCAAAGGATTATACTTTGAAGATAATGATAACAAATTTCTCGATCAGGTAAGAGACAATATTGACAAATTGGGTTCTGAGCATAAAAAGGCTCTTGCTCTCTCAGCTCTTACACGATCCTGCATGAAGAAACGTCCAAGAGGCATTTTTACCTTCGTGGGTCACCGCTATGATGATGGACGTCAAGACATGAAGCTTTCATTGAAAGAACATTTCAGAATAAATATTAAACTTTTCAATAATGCTGTTTTTGATAATATAAAAGAATGTCAATCACTGAATGGGCTTACTGAATCACTTAATGTGGAAGCAGATTTGGTTTACCTGGACCCACCTTACTTTACCCCAAATTCGGATAACGACTATGTAAGACGTTATCATTTTGTTGAAGGGCTTGTAAAGAATTGGGAAGGAATTGATTTACAAGAACACACTAAGACAAAGAAATTCAAAAGCTATAGTTCTCCTTTTTCAAAGAGAAATGAAACTTACGAAGCTTTTGAAAAGCTAATAGAAAGATTTCGAAGTTCAATCATTGCTATATCGTATAGCTCCAATTGTAAGCCAGATAAAGAGGAGTTGGTCGCTATGCTTTATAAGCATAAAACTAATGTTCTTGTTCATGAGATAGATCACCTTTATTCATTTGGAAATCAGAATCACAAGATCGGCAATAATGCCAATAGAGTTAAAGAATATTTATTTATAGGTTTTTAAAGATGAAAGTACCAAGCGAAGATATTCCTCAGGCAGATTATCTAATTGATGTTATTAGAACAGTAATTGCCGTTTCACAAGGTGCACGTACATTTCAACAAATAGCAACCTCAATTAATAAAGTCGAACGTCAAGGCAGGTATTATAGAAAAGCGGCTGAAATTATCGGAATGATTGCTACCCCTAATCTTAATGAATCTATAGTTACCGCTTTAGGACATGAGTTTCTTCGTTCAAACCCTGTTATAACAAATCCAATCCTTTTACAAGGTGTATTTAACTCAAGAATTTTTCAACGAATTATTCCATTTCTTGAGATTAATCGTAACAATGGAGTTTCTAGAAATGAGTTGGAAGCATTTCTTAGTAATACGGCCGATTTAGGAGCCAAAACAATGGCTCACAGAAGAATTAGTACTGTCATAAGTTGGTTAACTGACTTAGGAGTTATACAATATTCCAATTCAAGATATGTGCTTTCCGCCTCAGTAGTCAACCAAAGAATTGACAAGATTGAGTTCAATAATTTTGATGAACCCCTTCTTCCTAACGCAAATAACCTTAATGAATATACAATTGTCCAACAGAGGGCTACTGCTGCCAATGAATCAATAATAACGTATAGGAATTCAGCAAATATAGATCGAGCAGATAACGCTCATAGACATTTGGTGAATCTCACTTCGGAAAGAATCAGGCAGGCAGGAGTAATTCCTAAATACAATCAATTTATTGACTTAGCTGCTCATATTAATAATACTGACTTCATCTTCGAAATGAAATCTACCACAGAAGCTAATGAAAAATCTCAAATTAGGGCGGGCTTAAGTCAACTTTATGAATATCGATATCTTCAGAACAAACCCCAAGCGAAGCTTGTGCTCATTATCGAAAAACCATTATCAAGAAATGAGCGATGGAGACAAGAGTATCTTGAACAAGACAGAGAAATTCATTTGATATGGGACGGAGATAATACGCTATATGGAAGTGAGCGATCAAATATTGAGTTGCCTTTTCTTAATTTACAACTTTAAAATCTTTTATTAAAACATATGCCAAACGTTTGGAATATAGGGAATACCACAGTAAGAAACCCAAAAAGGATTGAAAATGCTCTTCGTGTATTTGTAGAGGAGGGGTTTTCTGGAAACGCCAAAGGCTCTGATATTGAAGCTCGGTTGCATGGTAAGTTAAAGGAGAGAGAGGTTCTTGAATTTGACGGTGAACCTTCAGACTGGAATGGTAGAAAATGGAGAGCAGCATTTTATCAATTAGGCTTCATCAGCTATGAAAAGTATAATATTTCAGGAAATCGACTCTCACCTGATCAATTCTTTCCATCAATTGGCTTACCAGAAATCACTTCTAATTACGAGATAACTCCCGCTGGTCGTAAATTGATTAGTGCAGGTTCAATTCCAGAGATTGAAGAAATCTATACTCGACAATTCGTATGTTACGAATTGCCAAATGCTTTGGAAGGTAGCTTTCCGGACGGTTCAATGAAACCGTTTATTCTTTTATTACAAGTTCTGTTACTACTTCAGCAAGGAGGTCATGATGGCTTAAATAAATTTGAAACTGGCTTATTTCTACAAAAATTCAGAAATCATACTGAGGGACTGCCACAACAGATAGTGGACGAAGTACTTGAATATAGAAGGTTATTAGCGGCTTGTTCTAATGCTCGTGAATCAAGGGAGTTAAAGCATAGATACAAAGAAGAATTAGGTCAAGAAATAGGTATTAATCCTAACTCTGTGGTTAGTGACTATTCTGATACAACATTCCGATATTTTTCCCTTTCAGGTTTGTTTTCTAGAATTGGGCAGACTATAGTTATTAGGTCTAATAAGCTAGCTTTTGTTGAAGTTCTTTTACAATCAGAACCAACCTTCTTGTTTTCAACAAACCCAGCAAGTTATTTAGAAGCTTATTACAAAAACAACTTTCCTCTTCCAACAGACCAAAAGGATTTTGCTCTGCAAGAGGTCAATACACTCAAAAATGGGATAAGAGATAGGTCTAATCCACTATTAGCTGAAGCTAATAGGTTATCTCTTGGCTCAGACATCGTAGATATACAAAGGGTAAGACTTCAACTTATCGAATATAATAACTGGGAACGTGAAGAAGATTTTGCAAATGAACAGCAGACCCCAGAAGCCATCGCAGATATCCTAAATTATCTTAAAGTATTGAATGGTCAATCTATTCCAGATGGACCAGAAATTGACGATAGACCAGCCTATTTAGAGTGGGCAGTTTGGAGAAGTTTTCTCGCAATTGATGAAATAATTTCACCTGTTCATTCTACCAGAAGATTCCCTGTAGATCAAGATTTTCACCCACGAAATACAGCTCCGGGTGGTGGTTCTGATTTGTTATTTGAATTTGATACATACGTCCTTGTTGTTGAAGTAACGCTAACCACTTCTCACCGTCAAATGGCAGTAGAAAGTGAACCAGTTAGAAGACACACTGTACAATACAAGGAGCTGTACCCTGACAAGGATGTATATTGCTTATTCATAGCACCTACTGTAGATAACAATGTAGCAGAGACATTTAGGATTGGGGTTTGGTACAAGATGGACGAAGAAGAGTTCGTGAATATCGTGCCTATGAATCTGACAGATTTTATAAACGCAATTGACGGCTTAACATCAAGAAGATACACTAACGCAGAATTTAAAAATCTTATAGAAAGATGCTTGGTGATCAGAAATGTTAGGGCCCCTCAATGGAAATTATCTATTTCAAATGAGGTCAACATTTGGAAAAGTCGAATTTTAGCAGTCTAAACTTCCAAAACTCAAATGCCCAAGCACTGTTTCAACATACTAACATTCAATCACCCGAGCGATTCGCTCACCTTCTATTTTTCGGATAAGGAGCAAGAAGGAACTACACGAATTTATCATTCATTGGTTCCTGATGAGGTCATTGATAAGTATGCAGAACAGGAACATTACTACACTTCGTTTTGCCAAGAAATCGGAGGTTTCATTCCAGTCACTAAGCCAACTACACCAACCTATGAGAAAATCACTACTGATGAAGGAATTGAAAAATCCGTTATGGTTTCAAATTCCGCATTGTCTTCCTCCATTCTCAAACGGTATTACAATTCTCTAATACATAACCATTTCAAGTCAATGGGCTGTTTGGTCAAACCCAATTTTGTAAGCGATACAGAAGTTTGGTTGCCAAGCGATACACAAGACAAGGAAGGGATATACAAAACCTTTGACCGTTTTTCTTTGAAAGTGCAGTTCAGGACAGTTTCCAACAGCCTTGAATTATTGGTCACATTTGAAGGCAAGTCAAAGATTTTCAAAACACCAGTATCAGAGTTATTTGAGGAAGTACCAGTAAAGGCATTCAATTGGGTAGTCTATGAAAAAGGACTTCACCGCTTTGATGAACTACCGGATGACGGTAAAAGAAATTACGATAAGGTTTATCCTGTTTGGAATTTTGAAATTAGGGATGCTTTGCACCAAGAAACAGAAGCCCCGGACAAAACGAACAAATACAAGAAGTTCAAAACGGCAATTGATAAATTTTACAGAGAGCAGCTTAATAATGACGAGTTTAAAGCTATCATTCCGCTATCCTCTAAAGGGTTTATTCCAGTAGATGAAGTTCGCATTGGCTCAATAGAAAAGTCCAGCAACAAACTCGTATTTGGAAATCAAAAACTACATCATGTGCCGTATTATGGCATTACTGAAAATGGTCCTTTCGAGTTAAGCCCATCATCAAAGATTCACTTCTTTTTCATTCTCCATGAAGATGATAAAGAAGTAGCGGCAAAAATTCACAACTACTTTAATGGCAAACTCAGCGGCTTTAGGGGGCTATCAAAGTTCATTCATACCCCTTATCATCCAGATAAAGAACTCGCAATTTATTTTAAAGATAGGGATAACCCTTGGCCGGAACTGTACGAGCAAATCAACAACAAGGACTTTGATACTGACATTCAGCACATAGCCATTTACATTACCCCAATTAGCAAAAATGTTCCAGTCAAATCCCAGCGATTGGTGTACTATAAGCTGAAAGAGCTTCTATTAAAAAAAGGAGTTTCCTCTCAGGTGATAGATCCCGATAAAGTGATTACCAACGACAAGTATCATTTCAGCTTGCCAAATATCGCAATTGCCATTCTCGCAAAGCTCAATGGCACTCCGTGGAGGTTGGACACAAAACTGAAGAATGAATTGATTGTTGGAGTTGGAGCATTCAAGCACACAGAAGTTGACATCCAATATATTGGTAGTGCTTTCAGTTTCTCCAATACAGGGAAGTTCAACCGCTTTGAATGTTTTCAGAAAGACCAAACAAAAGAGTTGGCAGGTTCAATCCTAAGAGCAGTTAAAGACTATGTGAATGTAAATTCTGGAATCAGAAGGCTTGTAATTCACTTCTATAAAGATATGAGTAGAGAGGAAGTCGAACCCATTGAAAACGGCCTGAAAGAATTGGAATTGAATATTCCGGTCTTTATCGTCACCATCAACAAAACTGAATCCTCCGATATTGTTGCCTTTGATTTGGACTGGAAAGATTTGATGCCAGTAAGTGGCACATTCATCAAATTAGGTTACAACAGGTTTTTATTATTCAACAATACCAGGTATTCAGCATCGGAGTTCAATTTCAATGACGGGTTTTCATTTCCGGTAAAGCTCAAGATTAATTGCTCCAACCCTGAATTGGTTGATGATTACAAAACAGTAAAAGAGCTTATCGATCAGGTATATCAATTCAGTCGTATGTACTGGAAGTCAGTAAGACAACAAAATTTGCCCGTAACAATCAAGTATCCTGAAATGGTTGCAGAAATGCTACCATACTTTGAGGGCAACGAGATTCCTGATTACGGTAAAGACAATCTTTGGTTTTTATAATGAAACGATTTTAGAAAACAATGGAAGCAACACAAGCCCAGCTATTGAGCCTTTTGGATGGCAAGAAGCAATTCACAATTCCGATTTACCAAAGAACCTATTCTTGGCACTTGAAACAATGCCAGCAACTTTTCCTTGATATTGAAAGAATCGGTAATGACGAATCAGAGCTATCACATTTCATTGGTTCTATTGTGTACTTCAAACCGGGTACATCCCCTGTAACGAGTGTTCCCGAGTTACTTGTTATTGATGGGCAACAGCGATTAACTACTGTTTCATTGCTTCTTTTGGCTTTAACTCATTTTTTGAAAGAACACCCTGATTTCACGCTTGAGGATGAAACTTGGGAAGAAATCCAAGAGACTTATCTCATAAACAAACATCGCAAGGACGATTCAAGATTTAAGCTACTCCTGACCCGAAAAGACAAGACCACTTACACGAACTTGGTTGATGAAATGGAAATGACATCGAGCCATTCCAAAAAAGTATTGGAGAATTACAATTTCTTCAAAGGGAAAATCCATAAAGAGAATGCCTTAGCTGTTTATCACGGAATTAAGAAACTGATTATTGTTGATGTCATCTTAGAGCGTGACAAGGACAACCCTCAGTTAATCTTTGAAAGCCTTAATTCCACAGGACTTGACCTCTCACAAGCTGATTTGATTAGGAACTATATTTTGATGGGGCAGCCTATGGATAAACAGAATGACCTTTACGAGAGATATTGGTTTCCAATGGAGCAAAGCTTTGGTGAAAATATTGGCTCGCTTGCTTGGTTCATTCGGGACTATCTAACAATGAAAGAAGCATCAATACCTCGTATTGATCAGGTTTACGAAGTTTACAAAAAATTTCTTGGGTCAAAGAATGGCTTTAAATCAGTTGAGGAAGCCGTTAAGAGTTTACATCGCTATGCCAAATATTACGTTCGCATTGCTTTACTCAAAGAAGAAGACCCGGCCATCGCTAAAAAACTAAAGGAAATTACCAAACTTAAAATTGATACATCATACCCATTCCTATTGGCTGTATATGGTGATTTCGAAGATGAACAAATCAACAAAGAAGAGTTCATTGAGATAATCGGGATGGTATCGAACTATGTATTCAGAAGAGCTATTTGCGGAATACCAACAAACAGCCTCAATAAAACCTTTGCAACTCTCTACAAAAGAATCAAGAGAGAAACGTATCTCGAATCTGTTAAAGCTGCATTCATTTTAATGGATGGATACAGAAGATTTCCATCTGACACTGAATTTTCAAAAGAGTTACAAATCAAAGACGTTTACAATTTCCGCTCCCGGAATTACTTACTTGAGTCTTTAGAAAACCACAACCGCAAGGAACTTGTAAATGCTGAAAATTACACCATTGAACACATTCTACCTCAAAATCAAAATGTCTCTATTCAATGGCAAAATGAATTAGGTGAGGATTGGGAACGAACCAAGGCAAAATATCTTCACAGTTTAGGTAATTTATCTTTAACCGGGTATAACTCCGAACTATCTGACAGACCTTTCAGCGATAAGAAAACTATTCCAGGTGGATTTGATACAAGTCCTCTATTCCTAAACGAATCAGTAAGAGCTGAAGCAAAATGGAATGAAGAAGCTATTTTGAGAAGGGCATCGAAATTAGCTGACAGAGCTTGTCTTGTATGGAAAGAACCCACACTCTCAGAGGATAAATTAAATCTATACAAAGAGCCGGAAGAAGTTAAGGAGCATTCTGTTTACAGCATTGAACATTATGACCATCTACAAGGTGAAATGCTTGACCTTTATCGACAGTTGGAAAAGAGAATCCTAAATCTTGATGCCACAGTAAGAGGGGAGTTTAAAAAGCTTTACATCGCTTTTAAAGCCCAAACAAACTTCGTTGATATTGTACCTCAGAAGAAACGCCTAAGACTTTCCTTGAATACTCAATTCGACAAAATCAAAGACCCAAAAGGATTCTGCAAAGACGTTTCTGGTTTAGGCCGTTGGGGAAATGGTGATGTAGAAGTTGGTCTTGAAAATCTCTCTCAACTTGATTACATAATGGATCTCATTGAACAAGCTTTTGAAGAACAGGTCGAATCAGTTTAGAGATTAAGGTTTTCAAATTCGATACGGAATACCCACCGCACATTTGCCCACCCGCACCCATGTGCTTCCAGTAGGTTCATTCCGTTCGTTCGTACCTCACTCTCTTCATTCACCCACTTCCAGCACCGCACAGCAAGAGTAGCCCGTTATTCCATTCCGCTGCGCTACATTCCATACCGTGCCACACTTGCTTTTCCCAACGCACCCCCCAACGCAGGTAAAGCGGTGTTCGTCAGTCGTTCCGTTTTGTTCCGCAAAAACATATCTGCAAGGGTGAAATGCACTCCCTTCGGTCGCCCTTGCATATACCGTTCACTTACCAGTTCGTTTGCGCTCCAGTAGGTGCTCACTCACTGCCGTTCACTTGTTTTGCTTCACACACTCTCTCCTTCCTCACTCGCAGCTATTTCATCCCCCCAAACCCCTTCTAAGGTGTTCGCTACACTCACATTATTTTTTATTGGGGGTCTGCCGCTGCTTATTGTTTTTGCTCGCCTGCGGGTCGCTGCGGGCTGATCGGGCTGTCATGTTTTTTGCTTTCCCCCATGTGCTTTCAGTCGCTTCATTTCAGTCATTCGTGCCTCATTCCTTCAATTCAGCCACTTTCAGCACCGCTCACAAGCGTAGCTCTTTCTCTTCACTACACGAGCCAACCCACCGTCATTCCGCAATCTGCCTGCAATCTTCCTCCAATGGGTTTGTACTCCAATCAAAAATTACAAACCCTGCCAACACTCTTGCAGGCAGTTATTGCTCCATTCCTTTCCAACAATCGTTTCGTTTCGTTCAGTCGCTACCCTTGCCTTTGCCGACCCTGATGCAAAAAAACACGCCAGCCCTGCCGTAAACGGTAGGCGTCTGCCGCCCTCATTCTTCGGGCTTTTGCAGCCACCACCCTTGCTCCGCTCGCAGGCGGCT
>NZNV01000025.1 GCA_002695025.1 Owenweeksia sp. | reverse complement strand
TCACCGGTGAGGCGGTCAATACCCAAACGGAGCCCATTCAGGGCTATGTGACAAACGATCAACTGATAAGGCTTTACCCCTTTCGGAAAAAGATTGTGCGGAAATACCATTTCGGTAAGGAGGTGTATGAAGCCAACCTGGCTCAACATAAAGAGTTAAAACGTCCGAAATAATGATCATATCATGTGAAAACCAATTGAATTGAAAGCAGCATGAAGAATTGTTTTTTCTGTTATGGCTGATACTCCTCTTGGCAAGTTGTAAAAAACATGGGCCTCCTGATCTTCGGGATCTTGTTCTATTGTGATGAAGGTGAATATACGGAAGTACAATTCCTGGACTCCATACTGCTCTGGAGGCCATTAATTTTGCCACAGGGTTTTATTTATGCTTTTAGCTATACCGGAGATTCCATTTATTTATTGGATTATGAAACCGCGGGAAAGGTTACTTTCATTAACCGAAATGCAGTGAGTATTACTTTCCAGGGCAGAAAGAATAGCCTTGAAACCAAACAATTGAGCCGGATAGCAGATAACCCGGAGCATCTGTATCCAAAAGAGCTACAGGAAAAGACTCTTGGCAAAACCGATGAAGCGGCATTCCTGGAGCGCGCCAAAAGATCCGGCTGCCCCATTACTGAAATAGATACCGTAAACAGACCTAATCTGGGTGATCTGGATATTACCGGTAACACCCTTCTGTAGGTATTCAAATTTTACCCTGCTCAGGCATTACCGCTGTCACTTGTCCATCTCAACCCACCTATTTCTTCCCTGCTGTTCATCGGCCCTATTGGTAAAACCTAAGCCATTAAACCCGGCCGCCTGTAAAACTTATGCCGGCCCCATTGGTTTACTTATTATTCCTGTCCGCTACAGGCCAGCCGTCCTGTAATCTTATACGTCTAAGATTTTTTACAGCTATTACTTCAGGAAGTAATAACATACACATGAAACTTTACATAAAATACATGGTAAGCCTGCGTTGTAAGCTTCTGGTGAGGGAAGAGCTTAAAAAGCTTGGTATAAGATATGCTCTGGTAGAATTAGGGGTTATTGAATTGCCGGAAGACCTTGATACAGAAACCCTTGAACAACTGCGGATAAACCTTTTGCGGTCCGGCCTGGAAATTATGGATAATAAAAGAAGTATACTGGTAGAACGTATTAAAAACGTCATTACGCAGGTAGTGCAATCCGAAGAGTTACTGCAACTCAATTTTTCAGATTATCTCAGCGAAAAACTGGCTTATGATTATACCTATCTTGCCAATACCTTTTCAGAAGTAAAAGGAACAACCATCCAACAATACCTCATTCTCCATAAAATTGAAAGGGTTAAGGAATTACTTCTCTATGATGAGTTAAATCTCACCGAAATATCCTTTCAGTTACATTACAGCAGTGTAGGCCATTTATCCAGGCAGTTCAAAAAAATTACCGGCCTCACCCCTACCTTTTACAAGCAACTCAAGGAAAAAAGAAGAACTAACCTTGAAGACCTGTGATAGGTGCAATTCTTAGTATCCAGAGTATAAGGTAGGTTGTTGGAAGGCTTACCATCTTTGTAAAAATAAAATGAAAATGAAACTCCGGGATAAAAAAGACATTAAAGCTAATGGTAAAGAAAAACAATCCATAGGTCCCTCACCAATACAAAATAATGCCCATGGCTTTAGAATCTCCGGTAACTGGAACCAGCAATCCAAAAATCTTAAAACGGAATTTCCCAAGCTTACAGATGAAGATCTAAAGTTGGAAACCGGGCGGGAAGATCAATTGATAAACAGGTTGTCCTCAAAATTGCAAAAAGGCAGATTGGAAGTCATATCTATCCTTAAAAAAGGACAAATAGAAAATTAAATAATGGCGGACATCGATGTAGGTGATACTATCGTCCTGATATCCACTATTGGCATAGGGCGGTCCTTATTCATATGGTCCGCCCTTTTTGAACTCAAAAAAATAACTTTAAACACTTCTCATGATACTTTCAATAAAAAAATCAATCCATAAAAAACGTGCTGAGCTTATCAGCAACATAATGAATTCCCTGCAACACCTGGAATTAAAACTGAGGCCGTTTTTTAACCAGCCGAGGCTCTCCCCCATCCGGGAACGCTCAGGTGGAAACCCTAAAAAAAGATGGGGCAAGTGAAAGACCTGATAGGGAAATACGCAGCAGGCACTGAAGTTTATGCCCTCGTTGCCCCGAACCTCAAACTGGTTATCAGGCGTTATATTGACAGGGTATATTATTGCAGGATACCGGGTAAGCCCGAGCACAAGGAACTGGTCTATTTTGAGCGGGAAATAAGGCCCGTAAATGACGACACCGTAACTGCCACCTAGAAAGAGTATATATCCAGGCAAACAGCCTTTAATGCAGAACCCGGCACTGAAGACCGGGTTTTTGTAGTTGATTTAGCCACCATTTTCCGTACTCCCCCGCTACACAAGGCTGCCCTTCCTCCGCAGTATTCCTCCGGAAGGAAAATCATTATACCCGTCCAGAGGTAAGCACATCAATATGTGAAATATGTAATTCTTATACAATTACTTATAACTCCGGTGCTGTAAGGGAAGAATACATTTGAATATATAAGTACTCTCATGAACCTCCTATACATTTTATTAATACTGGTTACGGTTATCTTTTTCGTTGGTATCCGTATTGTAAGGCCCACCCAACGTGGCCTTATTGAACGCCTTGGAAAATATAAGTCCCTGGCCCACCCCGGCTTTCACTGGATCATCCCGGTTATAGATCGCCTGTTTATGGTAAATGTAACCGAGCAAATGGTTGATGCAGAACCCCAGGAAATTATTACCAATGACAACCTTAATGCAAGTGTGGATGCCCAGGTTTACTTCAGAGTTAAAGCAGATGAGGAAAGTGTAAAGGGCTCTACCTACAACGTAAACAACTATACCTATCAAATTGTAAACCTGGCGCGCACCACCCTGCGTAATATCATAGGCACCCTTACTCTTAAATCAGCCAATAGCGAAAGAGGTAAAATTAATGCCGAACTCTATAGAACCCTGCACAATGAAACCCAAAGCTGGGGAATTGAAATCATCAGAACAGAACTTAAAGAGATTGACCCTCCCAAGGATGTGCAGGAAACCATGAACAAAGTGGTAAAAGCTGAGAATGAGAAAATAGCAGCCGTTGATTCGGCCACTGCAGCCGAAACCGTTGCAGACGGCATAAAACGTGCTAAAATCAAAGAAGCAGAAGGTTTTAAACGCGCCAAGATCCTACATGCCGAAGGCGAAGCAGAAGCCATAAAACTGGTAAACGAAGCGGCTGAAAAATATTTTGTGGGTAATGCCCAGCTTTTGAGAAAACTGGAAACGGTAGAAACCGCGCTTAAAAAAAATACCAAGATCGTAGTCCCTGCCGGAAGTGAGCTCGTGAATATTATTGGTGAAATGGCCGGTGTTGCTCCGCTTAGGCTTTCCGGTAACGGAGATTCATCCAACCACACCCCGGAAAGCATGCTGGGTGAAAAATATTGAACCCCGTTCTACAACTGATTACAATTGAACTAATTAAAAATAGATACCATGTCAAAAGAAAAAGAAGGTAAAAGAAAGTCAGACAAAACCGCTCCTTCAAAAACCCCGAAGGAAAAGAAGGCGGCCAAAGAAGCAAAGCGCAATGAAAAACGTAGCCGTGATTAAGGAAGGTACCTCTAGTGATTGATTTGAACCGGCCCCTTTTTGAAGACTGTGAAAAGATATTTTAAATTATGGTCCGAGCAAAAAATAGATATGGTTATAACCCACAGCCCAAAAGGTGAGTATCCCCGCCATAAGAGGCATGAGCAAATAGGGGAAGCTATGATCACCCTTTGGCGGACGGGAAGGGTTAATCTTAATATTCTATGGGCCTCTGCCTACGAAGATGACGAGGGCGCCTACTACCCCAAAGTCATTCCAAAGGCAGAGTTTACCACCTTCTTTCTGGGAGTGGATGCTCATGCAGCCCACTTTGAATCGGCCCAGGAAAAGGAGTGGTATTATCGTTGGCTTAGGCCGCAACAAGCTTTTAGAGCCCATTCATTCCCAACACCATGAATCTCTACTTCAAAAATATATTTTTTGCGCTTGCCTCAGTATTACTGATGTTTGCAACATTAATTTTGGCCAGATCCCTCCTTATTCCCCTGGCCTTTGCTCTACTGATTTCTTTTATTCTTCTCCCCCTCGCAAATCGGATTGAAGGTTGGGGAGTAGGTCGGATACCTGCAGGGATAATTACGATGCTTACAGCAATATTGCTCTTAGGCGCAGGAATACTGTTCTTTTCAACTCAAATTCTACAGATCTCAAAGGAGTTAACCAATTTCCAGGATCGCATCATCGCCACTTTTGCAGATATTACTTTATACCTTAATCAAAATCTTAATTTTATAGACGATCTGGATAAGGATGAACTTTACCTACGTATAAAAGAATGGATCAGCGGATCGTCAGGTTATTTAGTGAAGCAAACATTTACCAGTTCTGCAACCTTTATTGCAGGCCTGGGAGCCACGGTCATCTATATTTTCCTTTTACTTATTTATCGTAACGGGTTAACGGAGGCCATGGCTCACTTTTACCCTATAGAGCAACGAGGAAGGGCCATTCGCCTTTTCAAAAAAATTCAGCAGGTAGGCAAAAAATATTTAGTGGGTGTAATAATTCTCATTGTGGTCATAGGGTTTACCAATAGCATTGGGCTTTGGATTATCGGAGTTGAAAATCCATTCCTTTTTGGTTTCCTGGGAGCCCTACTTTCTATAGTACCTTATATTGGCACCGTAATAGGCGCGATAATTCCAATTTTATATGTCCTTATTGCTAAAGATTCCCTCGGAATGGCGGTAGCAGTGGGTATACTTTTTTGGTCTGTTCAATTAGTTTCAGATAATTTCCTGAGCCCTAAAATAGTGGGTGGAAGCCTGAGAATAAATGCTTTTGCGGCCATACTAAGTCTTATTGCAGGTGCCCTGGTATGGGGCATAGCAGGTATGATATTATTTTTACCCTATACCGCAATGCTCCTGGTTATTAGCGAGGAGTATAAAGAACTCAAGCCTATAGGTATGTTATTGGGTACTTATGAATCCCTTGTAGAGAGCAAGTCCAAAAAGGTTAAAAACACCTGGACAATCCTATCAAAATTAATGGACTATCTAAGATTTGGCAGAAATAAAGCTTAAAGATCAGGATAATATTAAACGTACGCTTGTTGCTCCATTTTTATATGTAAAATATACAATAAAATTAAAAAGTATTGTAACATAATAAATTATTATAATACCACCTTTGAATAATAAATTATTATGTTATGAAAAATATTTTCCTTTTACTTATAATTTGCAGTTTGACCTTAAACGGTTGGAGCCAGTCGGTTGAGACCGATTTCCGCGAAGAATGGCAATTCGGATTAAAAATTGGAACTAACTATTCCAATACGTATAGTGAGAGCGGTGCAAGTTTTAAATCAAACAGTAAAATTGGCTTCGCAACCGGCCTTTTTACTACGATACCCATAAGTAAATACGTTGGTATTCAGCCGGAAATCCTGTATTCGGAAAAGGGGTTTCAGGCCACGGGTATGATTCTGGGTGAAAGCTATGATTTTACCAGAACTACCAGCTATATTGATATTCCCATATATCTTCTCTTAAAACCCAGCGAGTTTATCTCACTGATGGCCGGCCCCCAGTACTCATTCCTGATTCATCAAAGAGATGTTTTCAAGAATGCGAGCAGTAGCATTGCCCAGGAACAGGAATTTGAAAATGATTCCTACCGTAAGAACACCTTCTGTTTTGCAGGAGGTGCGGATATAAATATTGATCATATAGTGGTGGGCGCCCGGGTAGGTATTGACGCCCTTCACAACCGAAAAGATGATTCCTCCACAACCCCGCGTTACAAAAACCTATGGTACCAGGTAACTCTTGGGTATCGTTTTTTTTAATTGAAAACTTTCTACTAAACAGATTAATCAAATAAACATCTCATTCAAGGCACGAACTTTCGTGCCTTGACTTGTTTATAACCCTTAGCTTTATATATTCAGGACAGCCTTACTTCCCTTCCATAGCATGATGTTTTATATCCTGAGACTGGTATTCGTTTCCCATTAGAGCGTATCCCATGGCAAGAATTGTACTTTTTGAAGCATTAAGATCATCACCCTCCTCGTGATACCGGGCTGCTTCATAGTGGTTTTTAGAGGCTAGCGTAAAACATTCAGCTGCCCTCTGGTGATTTTCAATGCCCTTGGTGTTTTCTGAAGATTTGCCTTCTTCCCTGCGCCTGTTCTGCTCTGCACTTCGGTAACCAGCTGTTCTTTCTGATTTTGACTGTGTCATATTGCTTAAATGGATTAGCTAGTAAGGTATGGCGCTCAATGAATATTCATTTACATTATCACCTAAGGATCTTACATCATTCACAGGTTATAAACATCATTGCAATCACAGTACAAAACCCTTATCTGCTATAGCTCGCTAAGCGTTTTTATTTCCTCAAAATTTCGGGCAAACTTCACTTTGCTCCAATAAAAAAGCCCGGCTCTTCAAGCCAGGCTTTGGGTGATCGCGACAGGATTACTTGATGATCCTGAAAGTGCTTATTGGAGGAACTCTTCAAAGCCCGAAACCGCTTCGCAGGTTCTTGGCCTTTTTATTTTCGCAAAGCTTCAAGCAAGCTTGGCTTTACTCCAATAAAAAAGCCCGGCTCTTCGAGCCAGGCTTTGGGTGATCGCGACAGGATTCGAACCTGTGACCGTCTGCTTAGAAGGCAGATGCTCTATCCAGCTGAGCTACGCGACCAATAATCTTTTATATACTCCTTACCTACACCACTCTTTAAATATTTTTCCCTTTTACGGGCTTCTTCCCGTGAAGGTAAGGTTTCTGTAAAAACAAGAATCCAGGGTGTAAAGCCTTTTGTAGATTTTGATTTTCCAGCATTATGTTCTTTAAGCCGTCTTATAATATCATTGGTCATTCCAACGTAAAAACGGCCATCTTTTTCACTTCTGAGAACGTAAACCAGGTACATACTATCGTTACTTCTCTTTCACAGCTGGCTGCCTGCCGGCAGGCAGCCAGCTGAGCTACGCGACCTTTCTTTTACCAGTCGCGAGGCGATGCTGCCCGCCCCGAAAACTTTCGGGGAGCTGCGCGACCTTAAATAAGGGCTGCAAAAATAGTATCTTTTTATAAAATGGGAAGCTTATCCGGTTCTATTTCAACTCGGAATACCTTGGACCTTTGATCCACTTCTTATACAGCGGGTACAGTTTATTAGGATGCACCCCCAAACTATACATGGTAAAAATGGCAATATTGGAAAGGTTTACCCGCAAAAAACTGTTGTACTTATACTTGCGATCCAACACCTTCAGGCTTTTGGGTATCTTGATCTGCTCCCCTTTCTGGCGGGCCCGTTTAAAGAATTCATAGTCCTCCATCATCAGGTAATCCTCACGGTAACCGTCCAGTTCCTCAAAAAGCGAACGTCTGATAAAAAGTGATTGATCGCCCCCGCTGGAAATGATACGGTTGAAACGGCTGGCGTAACTGTTGATCTTCACCCATTTGTTGTTGGACTGTATCTGTTGCCGGAAATTTCCGAAATCGTAACCTAGTTTGAGGGCCCCCTGGATATCATCCAAAAAGGACGAAGGAGGAAAAGCATCCGCATGTAGGAAATAAAGCACCTTCCCCTCAGCCATTGCAGCCCCGTGGTTCAACTGTGCGGCCCTGCCTTTCCGGGGACTGATCAGCACCCTGGCACCTGCCTCCCCAGCATGGGTGCAGGTATCGTCTGAACTGCCTCCATCCACCACCAATACCTCGGCATCGTGGTTTCTGCTGCAACGTAAAAGGTAACGCACCAGGTCTCCAATACTGGCAGCCTCCTGGTAAGTAGGTATAATAATACTGATCTCAGGCATTCCCAAACAAACGTTTATGCATATTTACGTAAAACCATCCGGCCGGGACCATCGCAAAACTTTAACGGCCCAATATCTGTATTTAAAAGCAGAAGCCCTTTGCCTTAGGTGAAAGCGCTACTTTTGAACAAGCATCTTCTCTGAATTGATAGTATTTTCATGTTAGACGTCCTGATTATTGGAGCGGGCCCTATCGGTATGGCCTGTGGTATTGAAGCTTCCCAAAAGAACCTGGATTACCTCATCGTGGAAAAGGGTATGCTCGTAAATTCCATTTACCGCTACCCCCAGAATATGACCTTCTTCTCCACTTCGGATAAACTGGAAATAGGCGGGGTTCCCTTCGTGTCACACAATCCCAAGCCCACCCGTCCCGAAGCGCTGGAATACTACCGCAGGGTAGCCATGAAGCACCACCTCAACATCAACCTGTATGAGAGTGTGAATGATATAGAGCCAGCGGAGCGGGGCTTTACCGTGAAAACCTCCAAAGGCACTTACACTACCAAAAACCTGGTAATGGCCACCGGCTTTTACGACCGTAGCAATACCTTAGGCGCCAAAGGTGACACGCTGGACAAAGTACATTACTATTACAGTGATCCCCACCCCTATTTCCGCCAGAAGATCGTGATAGTAGGCGCCCGCAATTCAGCCGTGGATGCCGCCCTTGAATGCTGGCGTAAAGGAGCGGAGGTTACCATGATCATTCGTGAAGATGCCATATCCGAGCGGGTCAAATACTGGGTGCGCCCGGACATCAACAACCGGATTCAGGAAGGTTCCATTCCCACTTATTTCAATGCCCATATCACGGAGATCACCGAAGATAAGGTGACCTTTGAGCAGGCGGGAAAGTTGCACACCCTTGAAAATGATTTTGTACTGGCCATGATCGGTTACCAGCCGGACTTCAAATTGCTCCGCCAGGCCGGGGTTGAATTAAGAGAGAGTGATATGATGAAGCCCGTTTATGATCCAAACACCATGGAGAGCAATGTAAAAGGCTTATACCTGGCCGGGGTGGTTTGCGGTGGGCTGGAAACCCATACCTGGTTTATCGAGAACTCCCGCGTACACGCTGAAATAATCATGGATCAACTTACTGGCGGCAAATAAGCGGGTTTTCAACCCACTGTTATCTTTTCTTTATTTTATTTCTCCGCAGGTTGGCATATTTCTAAAAAAGCTACTTTTCGCGCTTCAAATTTTGAAGCATGAAAAATATACTTGCCGGTGCCCTTATCCTAGCCTCTACCTTACTCACAGCCCAAACCTATAAGTTGAAGTCTGATGAAATGAAAGGACAGATCGTTACCCTTAAGGGTGAGGTCCTGAACGGTTACATAAAGCTCAAGGGCGACACCAGGAGCCCCTGGAACAACCAGGAAAGTGTTGAATTCTTTACCGAAGATGCCATGGCAGATGGCAAAGTTAAAGGAAAAGAAAGAGAAAAGTACCGCCCGGATGATATCAAAGCCTATATAGCCGGTGACCGCTATTTTGAGGCTCAGAAATTTTCGCTGATGAAGATGACCATGGGCATGGGAATTGCCAAATGGTATTTTATTGAGAGAATGGTGGACGGTGATATAAGCCTGTATCGTTTTTACGATACTCCGGATGCCGTTACTGTCACTACTACTGAAGCAGAGCGGGTAGCTTATGAAGAAGAACTGGAGTCCATGCGAACCAACCCCAACCTCTTGCTGAAAAAGGATGATGAAATGACCACTTTGCAAAAGGTTGATTTTGCCGCATACATCAGTAAATGTCCCGAGGTACAGGAAAAATACAAAACCGGTGGCTACGGAATTGAGCCATTCCACCAGGATGCTGAAACCAAATTGGGCAAGTTCATAGCCAAACAGGTTAATTCCCAACAGGTAATGGTAGTATTGCCACAAATACTGGAAGATTACAATGCCTGCGTTGAGTAAAAGCCTCCTTGCCTTAAGCCTGCTATTAACCATTTATACGGCCCAGGCTCAAAAACCGGATAAGGAAAAGCTGGGCTATATCAATTACCTGCAACCTCCTATGTCCAAAGAACTGGATAGTGGAAGTTATTATTTCCTGTCCATTGAAACCGAAGATAATGATGCTTACCGCAGGAAGCTATTGGAACAGGAGTTTCAGGTAAGCCCGTTCCGGCAAGCGGACACCCATAATGAGCCCGATTTTACCGTGGAAATAATTGAGGGGATATTTTCGTACGACAATCCCCAGAGAAAGTCGTTCCAGGAAAAGTACAAGGCTGGTGGTGTGGATAAATCACGCACCATCTATTACTATGAGGGGGATGTGCGCTACCACTATACCCTTAAAGTTGTTAAAGATGATCAGGAGATCTTTCGTGAGGATATAAGCGGGAGTGAAAAGATCAGTTCTCAGAAGTCTGAATCCATGAGCCTCGCTCATGACTATTATGTACAGCACAAAACCAGGGTGAAACAGGAAATGGTGGCCCGCAGGGCCAGCGAGCTGGCCGGTGTCTTTAACAATCGCTTTAATACGGTAGAAAAAACACTCCACCTCAACGCCATTAAGATCAAGGAGAAAAAGTTTGAGTACCCCTTGTTCAACCAGGCCTTTGATAAGCTGGAACGGGCATTTAATATTTTGAAAGCTTCCACGGAAGCTACAGAAGAATGTACTGCCCTACTTCAGGAAGCCGCTGCTACCTGGCAGGACTTTGTAAAGGATGCCACTCCCAACGAGGAAAAATCCAGGAAGGATGCCGGGGTTACCGCTGCCGCTTATTATAACCTTGGCATAGCTTCATTTCTTTTACAACGCTACCATGATGCCAGCCAGGCTTTTACCCAGGCTGCGAGCTATGACAATAAGGTGATGTATGATGTGGATTACCTTATACAGATCTCAAAGGACCTGTCCCAACGCACAACCTTTGCGCTTGCTGAGCTTGCGGATTAACGTATAAACCCATGCTGCCTTGCGTGTGCAGAAGCCTCAGCACTGCGCCTGAACTGCAATACCGGAATATCCAATTCGCGGATCTTCTCCAATACCTCATCGGCCTTTTTACGATGAGAACGCTTGACCCCTCTTATGTAAACAGCCTTGACCTGCTCACGATGGGTCATGGCAATATTCAGGTAAATATCAGGGTCATGCTGGCCGTTATCACCGAGCAGGATGAAGCTTTGTTCCGGGTACATCCTGAAGATATTCTCAATCTTCACCCGCTTATGATCATGGCTGCCGTAACCGGAACGTATAAAGTCCATCAGGCTGTCTTTGATATCCTTGAGTTGCAGCACACCTTTGGGTAAACGGTGATGCCGGGTGAAATTGATAAGAAAATCATAGAGGTTCCATTCGCTGCTGGACACGTAAAAGAAAGGATTAGTAGGTGTTTCAACACCCCTGGAGAGTTTTTTATAGAACTCCACCACCCCTTTAAAGGGCTTACGGGTTTCCGCATTCTTGGTGAGCAACACATAGAGTTTCCGCACGATTTTGGTAACGTGGGATACCAGGAAGGTATCGTCAATATCAGATATAAGGCCATACTCAAAGTCGTATTCTATGAGCACCTCGGACTGCACCTTGATCTCCTCCTGTCCCTCTACCAGCTCATCCATCAGTTTAAGTTCAAAAGTGTGCCAGCCCTTTTCCAGACCAGGATTTTTTACCCTGAATTCAAAGAAGCCGCTGGCATTGGTCTTAACCCTGAAAAACTCTCCCTTACACTCCAGCTGAACATTAGCCTCGGGTACCGTACGCACCATAAACATCTTGATGAGAGCAATAAAATTCTTCCAGGGCGAATGCCTCTTGCGGGGACGGTGCAAGGCCATACCCCGGAAAACATGTCCCTGAATAAGCATTTCTTCACGGTTTCCATACCCGCGATAGGCCAGTAAAAAAGGATAATCCACAAAACGAAAACGGCTTTTGATCCATCTTTTGAACCAATTGCCACTTATCGGTGCTTCTTTATAAGATGTCCATTCAGGAGGTGATGAAATCATGTAAATTTGGACCTTAAATCAACGTATATGAGTAAGACCACACTCTTCGTGGTTAATCCCATTGCCGGTGGTGTCGACAAGTCATCGGTAACTTCCAAAATCAATTCGTGGGGCAAAAGTTCAAACCATAACCTCAAAACCTGGGAAACTACCGGTGAAAACGACTTTGACAAATTAAAGGCAGAGATTGATGAACTGCAACCCGACCGGGTTGTAGCCATTGGCGGTGACGGCACACTAATGCTGTGCGCTATGACACTGAAGGATACAGGGATCTCCCTGGGACTTATCCCGGCTGGCTCCGCCAACGGCATGGCTTCGGAACTACAGATTCCCGAAAATGTGAACGAGGCTCTGAAAGTAATTGATAAAGGGCATATCCTGAAAGCAGACATGCTCTGCTTTAATGGTGAGCACTACGGGCTCCACATCAGCGATATGGGACTGAATGCCAAACTGGTCAAGAATTTTGAAGAAAGCGGCAGGCGTGGCTTTTTGGGTTATGCAGAAGGTATTATCTCAGAGCTGGTGAACCTGGAAGCTTTTGACGTAAAAATAAAACTGGACGGCAAGGAATACAACGAACACTGTTATATGGTAGCCTTTGCCAACGCCAGACGCTACGGTACCGGTGCATTGCTGAACTACCTGGGACAAATGGACGATGGTCTGTTTGAGGTTTGTATACTCAGAAAGTTCGATCTGGCCGGTATTGCAGGGCAATTCATGGATATGCTGGATGAGGAATCGGAACACCTGATCGTCCTACAGGGAAAAGAGCTGGAACTGGAAGCCGATAAACCCCGGAGCTTCCAGGTTGACGGAGAACTGTTGGAAGACACGCAAAAAATACACGTTAAAGTGATGCCCAACTGCCTTTACCTTATTGTACCGGCTGAAGAAAAGTCTTAATCCTCCTTGTTTTCCTTAACCTCAAACAAGCGACTCAGGCGGGTGAAGTAAACGCTTTGTTCGCCTATCACCGAAGAATCCGCATAAGATGTGATCTCCGCAAGGTAGCTGAACTTCTTGGTTTCCCAGCTTTTATCCTGGCGCCTGCTGGTAAGGTAAAGCGTATCGTTTTTTACAAAAGGGCTAAAATCCAGCCCACCTGTATTCACATCATTGGCAAGAATGAGCGGATTTGCCCAAATGCCTGCTGTATCACGGTACGTTATGTAAAGGTCTCCTCCTCCCACTTCATCCTCACGACCCCCTGAAGTAAACAGGAGGGTATCACCTCCCGGAAATATGTAACTGTTGAACTCATACAGGTCATTATCCTGGCAAAAAGAGAGCATCTCCGGCCGGGTATAACCGGAATCCGTCTTAAGGCTCCTGTAAAGATCATCACGCCTGTGTCCAGGATAAATAGCCGTAAAATACAGACTTCCATCGCTGCTCATAGAGGGATAATATTCATCCCATTCAGTATTGATAATGGTGTCAAAAGGTTGGGGGTCACCCACTTTTAATCCATTTACACTTACCTTCCACAAGTTATAATCCCGGGTGGTATCTCCTTTGAAGAGAGGGCGGTCAGAGGCAAAAAGCAGTACACTGTCGCCCGGGGCAAACATAGGTTCCAGATCATTGAATTTTCCGGAGAAACTCGCCAATACAGGCAGCCTGTTGGCCAAGTCCACCTGAACAATAAAACTGCGCTTACCACTGGGGAGCTGTATGGTGGTGTAGGCCACCTTACCATCCTGACTAAGGGTATAATCACGTTGAATAAAACCTTTAGGTAAACCCCTGGTTACCAGCCTCTCCATAGAGGCAAACGGCTTCAACGGTTTTTCATGAGTTTCTTTCTCCTGTTGATCTGCAGGTGATGAACAGGCTCCCATCAGTAAAGCCAGAAAACAGGTTATGGATAGCAGCTTCATAGATTAAAAGTATAGATTTCAGGTCAATATAATACCCTTAGCATTTAAATTGTTTGAGCCTTTTACCCCTTGTTTAAAGGCCTCTTTTGTTGATAATTCCTAAATTTGTAGGATTCACACCTATTTAGCTCTCACAGAAAACGATCCTATGGAAGTTGTTGACAATACGGAAATGAGACATTTTGAAGCCCAGGAAGGTGACCGCCTGGCCATCATTGAATACCAGGTACAGGAAAAGAAAGTTTTTCTTACCCGCGTAGATTTCCCCACCGGCTTTGAAGAAAGCGGCAAGGCTGAGGCCATGATCGAAAAAACCCTGGACCTTATTGAAGAGACGGGTATGCGGGTGGTTCCTATGAAGAGGGTGTTGAAGCAGTATTTTAAAGACCACCCCGAGCGCAGAAAAATGCTACCGGTAGGCATTCACCTCTAAACCGTAAACCTTACAGTTCAGTTTCCTTAAGGAGAAATCACCGATTTTCCGGACCCCAAAAGCTTGATTAAACAAAGCCCAAGTGAAATTCTTGTCCTAGTGCTTCGTAATCCTGAAGTAAGCGGGCAACCCATCATACATACAACTCACGATATAGACCCCTGGCGCCAGTTCCGGAAGATCCAGGCATACACTACTCCCCGGCTCTTGTATTTCCCTGTCATCAACCCATAGCAGTTCACCGGTAAGCTTATAGATCTTTACTTTAAGCGCTTGCCCCTGGGCAACGGGGAGCTCCAGGTAAAGTTTATCTTTAAAAGGGTTTGGATAACAAAAAATCTGCGCCTGAGTACTTAGGGGTTCCAGCTGGCCTATGGTCCGGTTCCGAAGCCAGTATACAATAGTATCAGCAACTATACGGGATACTTTCGGGTGCATGGCTGTAGTCATGTAATGATTAAGCCCGGCTATGCGGTTAAAGGTAAAATCACCGCTAAGGCTTTGTTCAAAGCGATCCAATTCAGACAGGGGAACGTTGATATCGCTGCCAAAACCTACAAAAAGACTGGGAAGACTGTTTTGCTGGTATAGTATGGCTACCGAATCAGCCACCGTAATGTATTTATGCCACACAGCCGGGGCCACTCCTCCAAAGGATGGCGTTGAAGAGGTATAGTTTCCCTTCCGAACTATATCGAAATAATTTAGAATTTGCTGCGCCTGATTCTTAGCCTGGCTGGTATCCTTACCACAGGTTTTAGCTATGTAAACGGTTTGGTAAGCCAGGATTGAATCAAAGGGAGTACGGGCCCCGGCCAGGGATATGGTTGCTTTAATATCATCCCGGATAGAAGCCATATACGAAATGAGTTGTGCTCCTTCACTATGCCCCATAAGTATGAGGTTGTTGGTGTCTATATCGGAGCGGCTCTTCAGGTAATCCAGGGCACTCATTGCCGGTAAAAACACGTTTTCATAATTGAATGCCCCACTGAAGTTAGGGCAGGATATGGTCAATTCATCATACCGCAAAACTGCGTAGCCTGAATCACTTAGATTTTCGGCCAGATCCTTATAAATCTTAAGCGTTTGGCCCATCAATCCGGGATACAGGCAATTTATATTGTCACCACTCATCTGCAAAGTTCCATGACGGTCGTTCTGTCCGCTACCCGGTACCAGTACAATGGTTTTGTAGGGCCCGGCACCAGCAGGTTTATTAAGGGTAGCACCAAAGCTACAGCCACCATGGTTGAAGTTTATATTTTCAGTGACTTGTCCTGACGCGGAAAAAACCAGGAACAGCACCAACAACATGGAAAAACTACTACGCGTCATCATAATGAAATAAGATTTATGAGATATTTGGAAATAACAATGGCTAAGAGAAGACCGGCACTAAAGCTTATGATAAGCTTGGGTCCTTTGAAATTGCTGCAGATCTTATAGGACTGGTAGAACAAGGCTACCGTCCATGCTATAACGGCCAACATACAAAACCCGGCTACGAAAACAATGGCAGGTACATCCATCCCGGATCCGGGTGTCTGCAACTGACCGATCATTTGTACCGAACTTTGGTATAAAATACCGTTGTAATTAAAAATAGGCAAGATGGAAACCGGTGCCATAGCCAATAGAAGCGTTCCCGCCAGGTCAATAAACCGGGTTTGCCGCGCCCCCAGGCCGGACAGTAATAAATAGAAAACTCCGCAAAGGGACAGGTAATTGATACATTGATCTGTTACTACCTGGTAAAAGGTGCTATCCTCGGTAAAATGCAGGTTTAACACTCCATCAAAACGCGCATCAAAGATTACCCCCAGGGCAATACTTAACGCCATACCCGTCAATCCTATCAAGAGCGCACGCAGGCCCGCTATATATTCAAAAGGATTCAATACGTATTTTAGAAAACCCGCTTTAGTGTTCATCTTTCCCCTTCCTCATTTGTTGCTCCATCAATTGTACTTTGCCTATCACTTCATCCAGCATATTCCGCACTTTAGGATAACTGTACCCCAAGTGACCAGCCATTTCTTTAAGGCTACCCGAGGCCTGTAAGAACCGCATAACAAAGGCCTGTTCTTCTAAGGTTAGCTGCAGAAAAACAGGTACACTGAAATCCCCCTCAACGGCCGTTCCGCAGGAGTTGCAATACAACCGCTGTACGCTTAACTGCGACTCGCAGGCCGGGCATACGGAAGGCATTTTACTCACTTTCATTTAACTAATATTTAATACAAATTAAATAAAATTAATACAAATATAAATATTTCTTAATAAAATTTGATATTGTGTATAATATCCATCCATTCAGCTTTCCGTTTAACTGCCCACTGATTTGATGGTTACCCATAGCAATAGTTTAGGTATTTTTCGGGGATGGAATCATTACTGTATACGCACCTGGAAACGGAGGTTGGCTTGCTGGAGATAGAAGCCAGCGATGAAGCACTTACCCGTGTAAGTTTTCTTTTTGAAGATGCTCCTCAAAAGGTTTCATCCACACCCTTGCTGGAAGAGGCCAAAAGCCAGTTCAAGGCATATTTCAATAGTCGTTTGCAGAGCTTTGATCTTCCTATGGAATGGTCAGGTACCGATTTTCAGAAAAGTGTTTGGCAACAACTTATGGATATCCCTTTTGGGCACACCACCTCTTATGGGGCATTGGCCGCCCGCCTGGGTGATCCTAAAACCGTACGGGCCGTAGGGTCTGCCAACGGTAAAAACCCGCTGGCCATCATTGTTCCCTGCCACCGTGTGATTGGCTCTGCCGGTCAGTTGGTGGGTTATGCAGGAGGACTGCACCGCAAAAAATGGTTACTACAGTTTGAGGCCAGGCAACTCAGTGGTCAGATGAGTATCTTCTAGATCATATCCACTTTTGCTCCTTTACCGTGAGTTCATGCTCCACCTCTCCGGTATGGGTCGTGCTTTTAGGTTCAAACAGCATTACATAGCATTCTTTAGGGGCTACAGGCTTATGCTCCATTCCCTTTGGAACAATACACATTTCTCCTTCCTCCAAGTGTACTGCCCGGTCTTCAAACTCAATGGTCAATTCGCCTTTTACCACCATAAAAAGTTCGTCTTCCTCAGCGTGATTATGCCAAACAAACTCTCCTTTGAGTTTAGCCAGTTTTACCAGCTGTCCGTTGAGTTCACCTACAATGTAGGGCGTCCAATATTCGTGTATTTGTTCAAACTTCTCGGTGAAGTTGATCGGTACCATACTATATGTTTTTCAGATTATACCTTTTCCGGTAAAGTGTAGTTACGTCCTTCGTTTTCCTTTTTCAGCCATTCCATCAAAGGGTCAAAATACTCCTGTATGGCTTTGGCGCTGATCTCATCATTCAGGTTTTCCCGCAGGTTCTCACGCCAGTCTACCGTAGCACCGGGTGCCATAAGGGCCAGCAGGAAATCACCGGTTTCCTTGCTACCGTAATAGTTGGTATTATGTGGATCCTGCTTCAGGATGTTTTTAGCAATATGCATGTGGAACTGGAAAAGCAATACGTTGGCCAGGGCATAATCGTAATACTGGGCTGCATCATTATTGATGTGCGTTTTAGAGCAGGCATCACAGTAATCTTCTCCCCTTTTGAAAGGCGGTACAATGCCTTGGTACTTCCTCTTGAGCTCCCACCAGCGTGCGTTGAACTGATCTTTGGGAAGGTTCTCCGAATACAGCGAATGTTCAAAATCCGTCATTACGCCACTGGCCCAAGGCATTACTACAATGTAATCCAGAGCTTCTTTTAAAAGACCCTGTACCTGGTCTACCTCCAGGTCTTCCTTCACCAGCCCCTTTTGCACCAGGAAAGGCTTTTGCATGCTGGCGAGGCCTATAAGCGTTCCGATAGCTTCATGGTAGGCACGGTTGGCACCACCGCGCAGTATTACCGGTACACTGTCACTGGTATAAGCCTGGTAGTAATAAATATGACCCAACTCGTGCAATACAGTATTCCACCAGCGGGTGTTGGGCTCCACGCTCATGAGGGAGCGTACATCGTTCTCCAGATCCAGGTGCCAGGCTGAAGCGTGGTTGTTCTTTTTATAATCCGCTTCGGGAGGTAAGGGATACAGGCTGGATTTAGTATAAAAAGTTTCAGGAAGAGGCTTATAGCCCAGGCTTTTGTAAAAATCCTCTCCTTCACGCATGATCCATTCCGGGCCTTTTTCCTCCAGGGCAGCGTCAAAGTTTAGCCCCTCTACATTGACCATACTACTCCACTCCTGCCCCCAACGGTTGGGAACCCAATGGGCCGGCAACATATCCGGAACGGGTTCACCATATTTTTCGGCCAGCTCATAACGTGCCCAGGTATGCAGTTCCCGGTACAATGGCCATATTTCACTGATAAGCCGGTGATTCAGGTCCAGCATTTCCTGGCTGCTCATACCGTATTCAGACACCTGGAACTGGAAGTAATCCTCATAATCCAGGGCCTGCACGGATTTGTTGCGCAACTCGCGCAGGTTTTCCAAGCCGTCTTTCAACTTCTTACCCACTTCCTTGCTGGCCCGCCAGCCTTCCAGACGTTCTTTGAGGTCCGTGGATTCTTCCAGAATACCGTCAATATCATTGGTACTTACCGAAGCACCACCCATCTGGAAATCAAAACCAAAGAGGTTGGTGGTTTGCTCAGTCTCCGCTTTTATCTTTTTCAGCACTACATCCCTGGCCACTTCAGGATTAGCTCCTGCCGCATATAGAACCGCATCCAACTGGCGCACCTGAAGATGGGTTAGATCATCCTTGTGTTTCAGGTATTTCTGAGCTGCTTCAATGTTTGCTTTACTACCCGTAAAATCTGCATAGGCCTCATTGGCCATTTCAGCCATTTGAGAGGTCAGGGTATCTCCTTCAACAATGTGTGTATTCAACTCCCACTCTGCTTTGGCCGAGGTATAATATAAGTCCTGATACGTTCGGGTGTAAGCGGTGAGGAATGAATCCACCTCGGTTTGTATGGCCTGCTGATCATCCTGTGGAGTTTCAGGGTTGTTGCAGGCCACGGCTAAAACGGCCATTGAAAGGTAAATACCACTTTTTCTCATAGTGCTGTTTTTTTAAGAAGGATTACGAATGTACACAAGATGCACCTAACCCGGCCGTCTCACCTGCTCAAATGGAGATTATTATACATTCTGTTGATAACTCCGTACCCCGCTCTGGGGAACAATTTCTACTACATAAAGTTATTGGGATTGAGAATATGCTGATCTGCAGCCACTGTACTCTGTCGCTAGCAAATTACTAACACACCGAATAACTATGAAAAAGTACGTTGTTATTACCAGAACCATGTTTGACGGTAGCCTTAAGGAACAGGTGATGAAATTGTCGCAGATCACCATGGGGATATACCGCAAACAGCCCGGGCTTATTTCAGCAGAAGTAAGGGTAAGTCCTGATGAGAATTGTACGGAGCATATACTGGAATGGGATGATGCGGAATCGCATAAAGCCTCCTGGCGCAACCCGGAATTCTTTGAGTGGAACCTGGTTTGGCAGGAACTGATCAAAACCGGGAAACTTAAAATGGAGTTTCACACCTATCGCACTTCTCCTAATGTAAAGGTAGCCTGAGGCTATTTACCGCCTTTAGCGCGGATATCCGCCCGGCACTGTGCATCCAGGTCGGGGGGAGTATTCATCCCGACAATATTTCCCATCGCGGCCTGGGTTTCTACGGCCCAGTACATCAAGCATGATTTTTCGTTGCAGTGTTTTTCATGTTCCTTATCCTCATGATCCTGCTGCATATCCGCACCCAGGTTTACCAGGCCCATAAGATGCCCCAGTTCGTGTTGTAATACCGTACTGGCCAGCAACACCTCAGAAGGTTGACCAAAACCCCCGGAATTATTACGGATGGTTTTCATGAAAATTACCGTGCTGGTATTCTGGTAAGCCGCACCCAGCGTAAACTGGTTGCCTTCATTACCACTGTATTCCTTGTCTGAAAAAAGCAGGTACAGCGCCAATTCATTTTCCTTATTAAAAACCGTACGGTTGTTCTTTTCGATCTCGCGCACATCCGGAAAATCATAGGACTCAGCCGCAGGAGTAGTAATTTGTACGGGCACTATTTCTATACCATCCGGCTTATGGCAATACGTACTAATGAAGTTCTTGAGGTTGGTAATAATGCCGGCATCAGGGGCAAATCCAGCCGGATACTGTATCTCTACAGTTATTTTCCCAAAACGGTCGGCAGAAAGTATATCACGGGCCGAAGCCCCGGTATTCAGATTATTCCCCGGCAATCCGCCATCGGAATCATCATCTTTTTTACAAGCAGAAAAGGAAAGAACAAAGGCTAGCAGGCCCAATTTGATAAGGTTTTTCATGCGCTGATTTTTTACAATTTCATTCTAACGCAAGCCGCTTACCAAGGTTCAGCGTACTTCTTTATTAATGAGATACGGCCTTTCAATTTTGTATCTTTCTTTTTTGTGAGCACTTACACCATACAAAGGTGTTTTGTGCGTTACTAAACTCTAAGTTGATCTTTCAATGGAACGTTTTTTAATCTGGTGTGCGGGTAGCGATCGCTCCATACTCGACCACTGTCCACGTGGTGAGCGCATCAAACATATAGGCTTTGGTTCACTGGTATTGATACCAGCCCTATTGGCTTTTGTATCCATGGCCTATGCCCTTTCTACGGTAGAGGCTTTGTCCGGCTCACTGCTGTGGTGCTACCTGGGAGGTTTGATCTGGGCTCTCATCATTTTCAGTTTTGACCGTTTTATTGTTTCTACCCATATCCGTAAGACCAGCAACCGCGAGGAAGTGAAAAATCCCGCCTTTTACCTGCGATTCCTCTTTGCTTTGATACTGGGCATTGTTATTTCCCACCCCTTGGTGTTACTTTATTTTGACGGCAGCATTGAAGATCGGATTACCGCTGATGTTACCGAATATCGCGAAGAGATCAAAGGCCGATATGAAGCCGATATAGCCGTAATACAACAGCGGCTAAACAATATGGATAGCCTGTATCAGCACAAGGAGAAGCTGCGCAATGCCCAGGCCGATATCGTAGCCCGGGAAATTGACGGAGAAGTGATCCGCAATGCAAAGGGTGAAATACTCACCACCGGATTCGCTGGTAAGGGGCCTTCCGCTGAAAACAAGATTCGCCACCTTCAACAACTGGAAAGAGAATTACAGCAAACGAGGGTTAATGATAGTTTACAGCGACTGGCTATGCAGGATGAAATGGCTGGACTTAAAGCACGTAGCGACAGTTTAATGCAAAATTATGCGGTATCTTATGACTATCTGCGCAGGGAGTTAGCCCTGGAAGATCTCAAGGCTGAGCACGGTATTGTGGGGCTCACCCAATGGTTTTTAATGCTGCTTTTTGTGCTGGTGGATATTTTACCGGTAACCTTCAAGACTTTTGCTCCTTACGGACTTTATGATCGTATGCGCCAGGATGACCTGAACCTGCTGGGTGCGCTGGATCCTTCCAAACGTGAGGAAGCCCTGCAGCAAGCCTATAACAACGCCAGTATTATTGGTAAATCCTGATCAGATAATTCCGTGCGCCCGCATAAGGTCAGTGGCATTAGGAGTAGTGCATATCCCTTTCCGCAGACGATAGTCAAAAAACAACTGATCATTGACCACCTTACTTTCAAAATAATAGGCCCGGAATACGTCCGGTTGTTTGTCGGCCAGTTCAGCAATATCAATATCATGCGTGGCTATCACTCCTTTGGCGTTACTGCTTCCTACCTTCTCCATAAAAAGACGGGTGCCGTTGCGTTTATCCTCTGAATTGGTACCGCGTAATATCTCATCCAGCAACACCAGGCAAGGTTCTCCTTTATCCAGTACTCTACGTATACTTTTCAGGCGCAATACCTCTGCCTGGAAGTAGGATTCCTCTCGCTCCAGTGAATCAATGAGTTTCATACTGCTAAGCAGCGTAAAGGGATACACGCGCAGTTTTACCGCACACACAGGAGCTCCAGCCCTGGCCAGTACCAGGTTCACTCCCAGAGTTTTAAGGAACGTACTCTTTCCGGACATATTGCTTCCGGTAAGTACCATGTATTTGAAATCTTCCAGGCTAAATGAATTGCTAACCCGCTTGGCCCGGGATATAAGGGGATGCCCTACTTCCTCACCTTCATAAGCAGGTTCTTCCGCCAGCTCAGGGTACGTATACTCCGGGTAATTGGCCGCAAAATTACCCAGGCTCACCAGGTGATCCATTTCGCCCACCACCTCTATCCAATCATGGATCTCTTTACCGTGGGTCCTTTTCCATTTATACAGGCTTTGTAGTACATGAAGATGGTATAAATACAGTCCGTTGGTTAACAGCAGGGCTACCACATTACTGGTCTGATCAAAGCCATTCAGCAAGCGTCCGAGCTTTTTCAGAGAACCGCTTGCCTTGCCTTCACCGGTTTTAAGGCGGTTACGCAGAGCCGCCAGCTCAGCAGATTTAAAATCGGATTTCTCCATAGCCGCCAGCAGCTCACCGTACATCTGCAGGGAAGGTGCTATACCGTTGAGAGCCTTATGTTCACGCCTCAGGAATTTAAACTGGGAAAATACCAGGATCAGGTTGATCCCGAAAGCGTACATAAACCAATTGAAATGCGCTGCGGTGGGAGACAGCACAAAATACAAGCCCAGACCAATGGCGGTTGAGGCCAGTATTACTCTCGTAACCGGATTAATAAGCAATGCGGAAGCGCTTTCTTCCTTTTCATCAAGCCATCGGGCTATCTTCTTCGTCATTTGAGGGTCTTCCTCCACTTCCATTCCGGAGGCCGTAAAATGGTGCCGCCAATCCAGTTCGGAAGCCAGTTCCTTTATTGCCTCCTGCCGGGCGGGCACCACTCCTGGACGGTCCGGATCTGCAAGCACCTGCGCCAGTCTTGCAGCACCACGCAAAGTAACGGTGCGGTTAAGGTGTGCAAAAAGCGAATGCGGCCCGAAAATATCCAGGTCATGTGTGTAGAGATGATCAGGATCCCGGTAAACAGAACCATCCGGCCACTCCGGTTTGCCTCCCTGTACATACTTCAGTTCACGTTGGTTGAGGAGTACAATATTTTCGCGGTGCTTCTTTTTCCTCCTTAGTTCAGTATGACGGGCCAGCAGAAAAAGAAAGAGTGCCACACCCAGCACGCACAATATTATCCAAAACGTTTCATAACTATCCAGGTAGAGGTACCCGCCCAACAGACTCGCCACCACCGCAGCCAGCCTGCCGGTGGAAAACCATATACCACGTTCACGCAATTGCTGAACCTGACCTTTATAGCGGTCTATCCGCTCTTTGTAAATTTTCTTCATACGTTCTCAGAAGGCACGCAAAGTAACAATACTGCCATCAAATAAATTTCTGCAGCCGTTCATCAAAGATGTTTGAACACTTGACAAGCATCCCCTATCTTTGTAAGCGAAGCAATTTTCTGACCTTGAAAAACGCCATTCTGCATTTTTGTATTGCCTTTTTTCCATTATCACTTTTTGGACAGGTTTCATATAGTAAACCTGAGATTGCCAATTCTATAGATTCTGCTAAAAAGTATCATAATATCAGTGATTACGAGAATACCACTCGGTACGCTGATAAGGCGTATAGCCTATCCCTGAAATTCAATGACAGCAAGGGAGTACGAAATGCCTTATTCTATAAGGCAGCCATTTCCTTTGACATGCAAAAACTAAACCTTTCGGATAGTCTTTACCGGGAAGTGGAATGGATGGCTAAACAAGCCAGGGATACTTTGCTGATCATTAAGTCCCTGAACGGCCAGGGTGGTATACTTTCCCTACAGGCAAATGGTACGGGCGCCCTCCTTAAATATTACGAAGCCATAAAATATGCAGAGAGGAGTGATCCTGATGTATACCATAGTATTCTCTCCAATATGGCCCTGGCTTACCTCAATAATGATCAATTTCAGGAGGCATTGGAAAACCTGCTGATTACCGCTGAACACTTCCGTAAAACGGGAGACAAAAGATCTCTGGCCATTGTAAATAACAACATCGGTGAGTTGTACCGTGAACACCTGGAGGATTTTAAGCTGGCCAAGAAACACTTTTACATTGCCATAGAACTAAACCGGGAAACGGACGATATATACCAGCTTAGCAAAAACTACAACAACCTGGGTTTGTGTTTTAAAGAAACCGATGAGCGAGACAGCGCGCTTTTCTACATGCGAAAGGCATTGGTGATCAAAAAAGACATTCATGATGTAGGGGGCGTTGCTATTACGCATTACAACCTGGGTAACTTTTTCCTGGAAACCGGTAAATACCAGTTGGCCATTGCACACATGGATACTACCCTGAGCCTTTCCCGCGAAAACGGTATAGAGCTGGGTTTTTTCTATTCCTACCAGGGTATGGGTCAGGCTTATCAAAAGTTGGGAGACTACGATAAGGCGGAAGATTATCTCCTGCGGGCATATAGGCTGGGCGAAAAGCTCAACACCCTGGATCTGAAAATATCCAGTTACAGGATGCTGTACAACTTCTACAAGGAAAAGGGTGATTACCAAAAAGCCCTCACCTGGCTTGAAAAGCAAAAGGAAAAACAGGATAGTATTTCAACTGCCCTTCGTGATAAAGGATTTTCGCAACTGCGCACCGTTTATGAAAAGGAGATGAGCGAGATTGAAAACCGAAAGCTGAAGGCCCAGCAAACAGAAAATGAGGCCATACTGGTAGCCACACAACGTTCCCGCTTCATGTTCCTTTACCTGGTCATCGGGCTGTTTATAATGCTGGGTATCCTTTTAGTGGCTTATCGCCAGCGTCAGATCCGCCTTAGTGTTCAGAAAAGCAACAACCAGCAGTTGGAAGGGAACATCAGGCAAATGAAAGAGCAGCAGGAGCAACTGGATCAGATGAACCAGATGAAGAACAAGATCTTTTCTGTTCTGGGGCACGACCTGCGCTCTCCGCTCACTTCCATTTTAGGGTTTATCAACATCCTGGAAACTTCCGAAAATAATAATCCTGAACTGGACGAGGTGGTGGAGCACTTGAAATCAGATACGGAAATGACCTTGAAGACGCTGGAAAATATTCTTGCCTGGTCACGCCTACTGATGGACGAAAAAAGTTCCCACCCTACGCTTATTGAATTATACCCCTTCCTCTCAGAACAGGTAGCAATTTTCCGCTCTCCGGCACGGTTAAAGGGTATTGAAATTGAGCTGCAGTGTGCTAAAGAAGCCCTTATGTATGCGGACGAGCATCAGTTGCGCAGCATTATTTCCAACCTTATGGCCAATGCCCTTAAATTCAGTAAAAGAGGTACCACTATACGTGTAATAGTGGAGCAGCAAGGCGAAAAGCTGGACATCATCGTTCAGGATGAAGGAGTGGGTATAAACCCCCAAATCATAGAAAACCTTAACGAAGGAGGTTTGCGTTTGACCAGTAAAGGCACCAGCGGAGAAAGCGGCACCGGTATTGGTCTTAAGCTTGTAAAGGAATTTACGGAAATCAACGGGGGTACCCTCACCTTCAAAGCCCGGGACACCGGGGGCACGCAAGCCATGATCAGTTTTGTGGATCAAAAGCAGGGATAACCTATTGCTTATTTATCTTTCTTACTGAACTTATCCTGCAATTTACCGGCCAGGCGCTCCAGCATGTTCTTCTCATCCGAGGTGCGGATATCCTCCTCTCCCAGCATATAACCCACCGGCTGTAGTATAGGTATACGATCACACACAATTTTGATGATCCCTACTATCGGTATAAAAATAATCATACCTACAATGCCCCATACAGCTCCGCCTAAAACTACTATTATTAAGGTGGATAGCGGGTTAAGGGCCACACGGTGACCTACAATATAGGGCTCCAGGATATAGCTCTCCACAAATTGGGCAATGGAAAAAGTAGCCGTAACCCCGATGAAGGCCATAGCGTCACCCCCCGAAAAAGCAGCCATGGCAACAGCCAATACAAATCCTACCACATTACCGATATACGGAACCAGTGACAAGAGAGCGGCCAATATACTTACCACTATCGCCTGGTCTACTCCGGAAAGCATTAATCCTACCGAATAAAATGTGGCTAGTATAAATATGAGTACAAAGCGGCCCAGAAGATAATTTTGGGATAATGCCACAGACTGTTGTATCACCTGCCGGGCTTCATCTTGCTGGTGGGAAGGAAAAAAATGCAATATGGACAACCTGATCTTGGTGCGATACAGCAACATGAAGAAAAGGTAAACTCCCGTAAGCAGAGCTACACCGGTAAAACGGAAAAACTCGATGACCACTTTGCGGACCGACTTCATGAGGCCACCTCCGGCCGGTTTTTCAGATGCCTGCTTTTTCTTTTTGGCCTGGGTTTCCGTTCCATCATCAGCTTCTTCAGCTTCTTCCTCTATTTCCAGGGTTTCGGTTACCATTTTTTGTTGGGTAAATGCATCTATCCCGGTAGTACGTGCTACCCAGCCTTGTACCTGCTCTATTTTGGGCTCCACCCGCTGCTGTATACGCGGCCATTCATCCGCGATCTTCCGGGCCTGCATGGAGAGTACTGCAAAAAGCCCGAAAAAGAAAAGCAGTGCAGTAAGCACGGATGCGAGTGACGACCAACCCCGGCTAAGCCCTATCCTTTCCAGGCGATAGGCCATAGGCAGGAAAATCATGGCGAGCAGACCTGCCACGATCACCGGGGCGAGGAACTCACGGGCAGAAATAATACCTACCACGGTAAAATAAACACCGATGATCAATGCAACGGATACCAGGAGTATTTCGCGGGCTTTTGCTTTCATTCGATCTGTGGAACAGCCAAAATGCCTTTTTAGTTCTGAGCATTATTTTCTGAAACCCTGGTAAATCCAAAAGACCTGATACCTTATAATTAAAGTTAATGAAACCATAAAGTTAGTGAATGAATGTTCATTTATATTTGCAACTGTTTTAAGCTATGAGGCCCAGGGACCAATCCAAAGAAGAAGCTATACGCCAAAAGGCAGTGGAAATCATTGTAAAAGATGGTTTTGACGGGCTTAGTATGCACAAGCTTGCCCGAGCAGCAGGAGTATCCCCCGCTACCATTTATATTTATTTCCGTCACCGTGACGACCTCATCCTGCAGGTAGGTGTCAGTGAGGAATTGAAAATGTTTGAGGCAAGCCTTAAGGGTTTTAACCCTGATATGTCTTTTGAAGAAGGTCTCCGCGTGCAATGGATGAACAGGGCCCGCTATTTCCTGGATAATCCGCAGCAAATGCATTTTATGGAACAGCTCCGCTATTCCCGCTTTAACGATGAGATATGGCGGCAGGCAAAGTCAGGCTTTTCGGATATCATGTCGCGCTTTGTGCATAAGGCTATCCGCAACGGAGAGCTGGTGAAACTTCCTTTGGAAGTTTTTTGGTCCGTGGCCTATGCCCCGCTTTACCAGCTTGTGAAATTCCACGTTAACGGCCGAGGGATGCAACGCAACACTTTTGTTCTCAAGGAAGAAGACATCAACCTCACCCTTTCTTTGGTACTTAAAGGCTTAAAACCTTAATTACTAACAGGTTTAACGATGCAAACGAGCAAACCCACTTTTACACGCTACCAGGTCTTTGTAATTGCCATACTTACCTTTTTACAATTTACCGTAGTATTGGATTTTATGATCCTCTCTCCTTTAAGCGCCATCCTGCTGGAAGAGTTGGACATTACTACCTCCCAGTTTGGGTGGGTGGTTTCGGCCTACGCCTTCAGTGCCGGAGCTTCGGCCCTGCTGGCCTCCGGATTTGCGGACCGTTTTGACCGTAAAAAGCTACTGCTCTTTTTCTACAGCGGTTTTGTGTTGGGCACCCTTTTCTGCGGACTTGCTCCCTCCTATCATTGGTTGCTGGCCGCACGTATCATTACCGGGATATTTGGCGGGGTGATGAACTCCATCGTATTTGCCATTATCACCGATCTTTTTGTTCTGCAGAAACGCGGACGGGTTATGGGCTTTGTACAGATGGCCTTTGCCAGTAGCCAGATACTCGGTATTCCTTTCGGTATTTACCTGGCCAACCACTGGGGATGGCACTTCCCTTTCCTGCTTATAGTGGGCGTCAGTCTTGTGGTGGGTGTCTTTATAGTTTTGTTCCTCAAGCCTATTGACGAACACCTGAAACTGCAAACCCGTCAAAACCCGTTCCGGCACATGCTTAAAACCCTGGGTAACAAGCGCTACCTACGTGGCTTTTCGGCTACAGTTTTTCTGGCTACCGGTGGCTTTATGCTTATGCCTTTCGGAGCCGCTTTTGCGGTGAACAACCTGGGTATTTCCATGGATAAACTACCACTTATCTATATGTTTCCGGGTATCACATCTATGATACTGGGTCCCATAGCCGGTAAGCTCAGCGATAGTTTCGGTAAATTCAGGATATTCATGATCGCCTCGCTTATTGCCGGTGCAGCAATACTGGTTTATTGCAACCTGGGTACTACACCATTATGGATAGTCATTGCCTTAAACATTATCCTTTTTGTGGGTATTACCGGACGCATTGTTTCTTCCCAGGCGCTGATCACCGCTGTACCGGAGGCTAAAGACCGTGGTTCCTTTATGAGCGTCAATTCCGCAGTAATGCAGATATCCGGGGGCATTGCCTCCGCTATAGCCGGAATGATCGTATTCCAGGACCCGAGCGGTTTTATCCATAACTACCCGATGCTGGGTTACGTAGTGGGTGTTACCGTGCTCATTACCATCGGCTTGATGTTCATGATCAACCGCATGGTGTTCAGTAATCAAACTGATAATGTAGCAGATAAAACTGAAAAGACGGACCCTCAAAAGGTAATGCTTAAGGAGGCCTGACAGGCTACTTTCCACAGAGAATCCATAGGATAACTTTTTACCGCTGATCAAAACAGACCGCTCTCCGTTAGTGGTACATATACTTGTCACCGATTTAAAGCTATCTTATGGAAAAATACTTTACCACCTCCGGAACTACGGCCCTCGCCATTATTTTAACCACCTTTGCTGTATACATCACCCTCATCCTTTTTACCCGCCTGGCCGGCAAGCGTAGTTTCTCCAAAATGTCCAGTTTTGATTTTGCCATGACGGTAGCCATCGGATCTCTACTGGCCAGCACCATTTTATCTTCTTCCATTAGTCTGGCCGAAGGAATTGTGGGTTTGGCGGCAGTTTATACTCTCCAAATGACAGCCGCCCTGCTCAGGCGCTATCCGGGCTTCAAAAATGCTATTGACAATCAACCCCTTTTATTGATGAAAGGCACAGAGATCCTGTATGACAATCTTAAAAAAGCCCGGGTGGCAGAAGGCGATCTTCGTTCTAAACTCCGCGAAGCCAATGTGATTGAACTATCACAGGTAAAGGCCGTGATATTTGAAACCACGGGGGATATCTCTGTGCTTCATACCGCTGATTCCACTAAACTGGATCAATGGTTATTGCAAGATGTGGCCAGCTGATACTAATCGGCATCTTTTACCGTACGAAAGCCCAGATGATCTGAACCACTATCAATAGCCATAGCCATACGCGCGGAAATACGAAAACTGGCACAATAGGATTCATGACATAAAAACGAGCCTCCTTTGATAATCTTCTCCTTCTGGTAAGGATTCAATGGGTTAAAAGCCTCTTTTGCTCCCTGAGGATTAGGGATCTCTTCCCCGGCCACCTGGTAGTAATAATCATGATTATACCAGTCCGAAGTCCACTCCCACACATTGCCGGCCATATCGTATAGTCCAATTGAATTAGGTGGAAAAGAACCTACCGGTGCCGCATAGGCAAAACCATCACTAGCCAGGTTACGGGTGGGAAATTCACCTTGCCAGGTATTGGCTTTTGCAGGTAGTTCGGTCGGATCATTGCCCCAGGTAAAGACCGATAAGAGCTTTTCTCCGTGTGCAGCCCGTTCCCACTCCGCTTCGGTGGGGAGGCGATGTCCTTTCCATCGGCAATAGGCCACAGCATCTTCATAGGCGATGTGTACCACCGGGTAATTGTCCTTGCCAAAAATATCACTTTCCGGTCCGGCAGGGTGGCGCCAATTAGCCCCGATCTTCCATTCCCACCATTGCCATATATTGTGATGATCCTGTACTTCTGCCAGTTGCTTTCGGAACACCAGTGAACCGGGCAGCAGAAGCGAATCAGCAGGGCGCGGGGTACCAGGAGGTAGTTGCTGTTTAAGTTCTTCCCAATCTACCGGGCGCTCCGCCACCGTGGTATAGGAGGTAGCTTCCACAAATTCCCGGAACCGTGCATTGGTCACTTCGCGTTCGTCCATAAAAAAACCGTTCACTTTTACCTTATGGGCCGGTTTCTCATGGGGCTGCGCCATCATATCATTTTCCTGCGCGCCCTGAATGAAAGTGGCAGCAGGTACCCAAATCATGCCAGCCGGAGCTTTAACTGTAGTTCTGGATGAACAGGAGACTATGCAAATGCCTATACTGACTTGGATAAGAAATCTTAACATGGTTTAACGTCAAATTTAGATAAATCTCTGCTGGGAAAGCAAAAACAGGAAAATGGAAAAGATGGATATCTGTGTAAATCCTGTGCAAATAAAAAACGGCCTGAAAACGAAAGTTTTCAAGCCGTTGATTGTCAGTCGGGGCAGCAGGATTCGAACCTGCGACCTCCTGCTCCCAAAGCAGGCGCGATAACCGGGCTACGCTATGCCCCGATACCCTTTCTTTAAAGGGACGGCAAAGTTAAAAATTTAATCTTTCCACCAAACCCTTAACCAAATTATTTACCTCTATTGCCAAACTCATGCAAACTCCTATTTTTAGGGTCTAAACCAAACCCCATGTCCAATACCAACTTTAACTTCAGCTTCGGGCTCCCCCTAAAACAGAATTTTGCCGAATACTGCTATTACGAAAGTATCTTCAATATGGAAGAGATCGGTAAAGTACTTTCCTGTTGGGACGAGGAAAAAAGTATAAAGGCCACTCTCTCTGGCGAACAGCAGTACCGCGATGATCTGCGGAAATCCTCCGTCATGTTCCTGGATGATAGTGATGAGCGCCAATGGCTGTATCAAAAGCTGATGCAACTATCCCTGGTTTCCAATAGTGAACGCTTTTGGTTTGACTTGCAAGGCTTTTTCCAGGAATTACAGCTTACCCGCTATGAAGAGGGACACTTTTTTGACTGGCACATGGACTTTGGTGCCGGTGAAATATCCCATCGCAAGCTGAGTATTACGGTACAGCTTTCCGATCCTTCTGAGTACGAAGGGGGCGACCTGGAATTCATGATCAATAAGGAGGTGGTGAAAGCGCCCCGAAGCAGGGGTACAGTCATTATATTCCCTTCGTTTGTAATGCACCGGGTTACCCCGGTCACCAAAGGAGTACGGCAATCTATTGTGGGCTGGGCTTCAGGGGTGCCCTTCCGGTAATAAAAAAACCCTTCCGGAAGGGAAGGGTTTTAGTGCGGTGAGGGGGGGATTCGAACCCCCGGTACGTGTTAACGTACGGCAGTTTAGCAAACTGCTGGTTTAAGCCACTCACCCACCTCACCAATGGGTTACTTAAACGTCCCTCTTTAAATGAGGGGGTGCAAATTTACTCAAAGCTTGTAATTAACCAAGTCTCTTTTAACAATTCCCGTAAATTATTCGGGGTATTGTATTCGTACATGGTAGATGTTCATCAGCATCTTCTTGAATATCTTTTTGATATCCTTGATCTCACGCAAGGTAATCTCCGCATTTTCAAATTGTCCGCTCTCCATCTGGTGATCAATAATACTCTCTACCAGCTTATCGATATTATCATGATCCGGCTTATTCATGCTGCGGCTGGCCGCCTCCACACTATCCGCCATCATTAAGGCTGCTGTTTCTTTACTAAAAGGCTTGGGGCCGGGATAGGTGAACTTTTTAAGATCCACCTCCTGCTCCGGGAAATTCTTGATATACTGTTTATAGAAATACATTACCGTGGTAGTACCGTGGTGCGTACGTATAAAATCAATAAGCACATCCGGCAGGTTATTCTTCTTGGCAATCTTTATCCCCTCTTTTACGTGTCCGATGATCATCTGGGCACTTTCCTCAAATGAAAGTTCATCATGCGGGTTAAGCCCTGTATGCTGGTTTTCGATAAAATACATCGGATAGGTCATCTTGCCAATATCATGGTAAAGTGCCCCGGTGCGCACCAGTAGTGCATTTCCGTTAATGCTCAGCACGGCTGCTTCTGCCAGGTTAGCTACCTGCAGGGAATGCTGAAAGGTACCGGGTGCTTTTTGTGCCAGTTCGCGTAACAGGGGGTTATTGGTATCACTGAGTTCCAACAACGACACATCCGAGACAAAACCAAAGAGCTTTTCTTCCATATAAATGAGCGGAAAGGAAATAAGGGTCAAAAATCCGTTACCGGCAAAATAAGCGAAGTTGATCATCTCGATCTGCTTGAACGAACCTTCCTGTATAATGGCCATGCTCAGGTATGACAGACAGTATACCGCTATGATCTTGGCCGCAGTAAAAAAGAGCTGCCCTCTTTTGTATAAATTGTTAACCAGGATAATGGCAAAAATACCGGCTATGAACTGCAGGAAGATAAACTCAAAGCTGTTGGGCACCAGGAAGCCAATGAGCAACATAGCTACCATGTGCACAAACAAGGCAATACGGGTATCAAAGAAGGAACGTATAACAATAGGTAAGATGGGAAAAGGCGCCAGGTAAATATACTCTACCCCAAAGTCCATAACTATCTTGGCCATAAAAACCATCAAGAGCACGTTTACCAGGATGAAGGTAAGCTTGGAAACGTCTTCCATAATGCGCTGCCTGAACTGGTAAAGGAAGAGGAATAATACCAGAAAGAGAATGCTTACCAGCAATATCTGGCCAAAGAGTATATAGTACAGGCTGGCCTTGGTGGAAAAGGAACCTTCATACGCCTGCCTTAAGGAAGAAAGTTTGGCGAATTTTTCATCATCCACCAGGTTTCCCTTAAAGATCACCAACTCCCCGCGTTGTACCAGGCCCTTGGTTGGCAGTATATTGTCCAGCTGCGACTTCAGGTAATTATTGGTGGTGTTCTCATCAAATAATATATTGTAATCCAGGTTATTGATGATAACCCCAATCACCAGGTTATATACTTCCTCATTGGAGGAGTAAGGTAAGTTGGTACGCGCATACATTGCTGCTTCCTTTATGGTATAGAAGTTTTCAAAGGAAACTGCTTTGCTTATTCCTTTTTCCGTAAGTAATATCTCCCCGTAATTCCTGGACACATCACTCTCTATGGGCTTTAAAACACCCTTGTCATAGATATGACTGATAATTTTCTTACCGTTTTGGATAACTCCGGCCAGGGACGGAGATGTATTGGTGGTCAGCAATCCACTGTCCTTGGCCAGGCGCCACTTCCGGCTTATTTCCTTTTCAAACTGGCTTAGCGCAGCGGTCTTCAGGCCCTCCTCACGAACCAGGAACAAGGTTTTATTATTGCGAAGCTGCTTGCGCTCCTTTTCCAGTTCCTCAGAGCTTTTTACCACGGCAAAATCAAAAGGTGCCACCAGGTTTTCGTACAGCCACGGCTTGCCCTTCTGGAATTCATATTTAAACTTGGCCTCCCTGGGGTTCAGGTATACCACAAAAGCAACCGATAAAACAAAGAGCAGAACACTGGCCATTTGGGTTTGTCGGTTCTGGAGATATAACAGGAGTTTTTTCATGTAGCGTACGCCTCGAGTTCAAAAATAGCTATAAACCTACGTCCGGCAAATTCGCTTAATTTTTCTGTATTTTCGCCCTCCGTACAATCGCTTAGTAAAAATATATCACGATATGAGAGATGTAGTAATAGTTTCAGCCGTAAGAACACCCATCGGGGGCTTTTTAGGCTCTTTATCCACCATACCTGCCACACAGCTCGGATCCATTGCCATTAAAGGAGCTCTGGACAAAATACAGCTGGACCCCAAAGAAGTTCAGGAGGTATTGATGGGTAATGTGCTGCAGGCCAACAACGGACAGGCTCCTGCCCGTCAGGCGGCCCTGGGTGCAGGCCTTAGTGAAACCGTTCCCTGTACTACTGTGAATAAGGTTTGCTCCAGCGGTATGAAGGCTATTATGCAGGCCGCCCAGGCTATCCGTTGTGGTGATGCCGATGTCATAGTAGCTGGTGGTATGGAAAATATGAGCATGGTTCCCCATTACCTTCCCAATGGACGTAATGGACAGAAACTGGGTAGCATAGAAATGATAGATGGCTTGTTGCGTGACGGTCTTACTGATGTTTACAATAAAACACACATGGGTAACTGTGCCGAGCTTTGTGCCAGGGACATGAACTTTAGCCGTGAGGAACAGGATGAATTTGCCATTAACAGCTACAAACGCAGTGCTGATGCCTGGGCCAATGGTCGTTTTAAAGATGAAGTGATACCCGTTGAAATACCCCAGCGCAAAGGTGACCCTATCCTGGTTACTGAAGATGAAGATTATAAAAAGGTAAACTTTGAAAAAATACCTCAACTGCGCCCGGTATTTGATAAGGAAGGATCGGTAACTGCTGCCAATGCCTCAAATCTCAATGATGGTGCGGCCGCTATGGTATTGATGAGCGCTGAAAAAGCACAAGCCCTGGGTTTGAAGCCCCTGGCCAGAGTAGTGTCCTATGCTGATGCCGCCCAGGCATCAGAATGGTTTACCACCTCCCCTGCCAAAGCCGTACCCTTGGCTATTGAAAAAGCAGGACTCAAAAAAGAAGATATCAGCTACTATGAGTTGAATGAGGCATTTTCTGTAGTAGGATTGGCCAACATGCAACTCCTCGGAATTGATGCCTCCCAAACCAATATAAACGGTGGAGCTGTATCCATCGGCCACCCACTGGGAGCCAGTGGAGCCCGTATTGTAGTTACCTTGCTTAATGTATTGAAGCAAAATAACGGCAAATACGGTGCTGCCGGAATTTGCAATGGTGGTGGTGGTGCTTCTGCCCTGGTTATCGAATCTTTATAAACCCAGCTTAATTACAACCACTGCATGCAATACGGGGTTTGTAGCCTTAGCGTAATTCCGATGCGGTCTGAACCCGATGACCGTGCTGAAATGACCAATCAGGTCCTGTTCGGTGAAACCTTTAAGGTTTTGGAGCAACGCAAAAAATGGTCACGCATACGCCTGGCCCATGATAACTATGAAGGCTGGATTGACAATAAGCAGTGGGAACAGCTGAGTGAGAACTTTTATAATGAAGTGCAGGAAGGTGCAGTACCGGTTTCAACTGAAATGATCGAGATCATTTCCCACCCGGATTCCGGCAGCTTCTTTCCCGTGTTGTTAGGTTCTATGTTACCCAAAATGAAAAAGGGTGGGCAAGTAGATCTGGAGTATACCCATTTTGATTTTATGGGGCCTTTTTCGACTAAGACATCTTCACGTACCAGCCTGGTGGAATACGCCTATCAGTACCTGAATGCGCCCTACCTGTGGGGAGGCCGCACCCCTTTGGGAATTGATTGCTCTGGATACACTCAGATGGTATACCGCTTAACCGGCTACCCTCTGCCCCGCGATTCTGCAGAACAGGCGCGCCATGGTATTACGCTCAGTTTTATTGAAGAATCCGAACCTGGTGATCTGGCTTTTTTTGACAATGAAGAAGGCATTATAACGCATGTAGGCATCATCCTCAGCGATAACTATATTATTCACGCTTCCGGAAAAGTGAGGTTGGATCGTTTGGATCAAACCGGTATCTTTAATGCTGAAAAAGGTATGCATACCCACAAGTTACGCGTGATCAAAAAGGTCATCTAGGCACTGTCGGTTATAGCATTCCTGTAAACCTTCTGCTATGAAAGTAAACGAGATAATTCCCCTGGAAGGAGAAAATGGTTTCCCTGTGCCTTTTTTTGATATGGGTGTGGCAGCTGGCGACCCCTCCTATGTTTCCATGCCTTTCCAAAGTACCATCAACATTAATGAAGAGCTTATCCGCAATAAAAAATCCACCTTTTGTGTGAGAGTTGCCGGACAAAGCATGATAGATGCTGGTATAGATGATGGGGATCTGCTTATTGTGGATCGCGAACTGGAACCTCAGAATAATAACGTGGTCCTGGCTGTGATCAACGGTGATTATACCGTAAAACGCCTCTATAAAAATGGTGCAGAGTTGTTCCTGCAACCTGCCAATAAGAATTATTCTCCCATCCGGATCACCCAGTTTATGGACTTTCGTTTATGGGGAGTGGTAACAGGGGTTATCAAAAAACTGATCTAAGCGGCTATGCCCTTTATAAAATGGAAAAGGCCCCGGAAATTTCCGGGGCCTTTTCATATATAAGGTAACTACTTACTGTGTAATGATCACGGTATCCATATCCGTAACCACTCCGGTGGAAACAACCACCCCGGTTTCAGTCTTCGGCTGGTAGGGGGATACGGGATCAAATTCAATGGTATAGGAACCATCATTCAAACCCGGGATCAGAAAATATCCGGTCACCGAATCGGCACGTGCAGCCGCAGTATCTCCAGCAGCATTATAGGCAAGAATAGCGGGATGTGAAGCCGCTGGCATTACCGTTCCTTCAATACTTCCGGTAGTCACTTTCGTAAATACACGGATCACAGGCTTAAGTATGTAATTACCATTGCCGGTGGTCACAATGGAACGGCTGGCATCAAAATCCAACCAGAACTCATATACCAGACCGGGCTCCAGGGTTTCCTGAACATTCAGTTTTAAACCAGATTGTTGGGCAGATGGGGTTTTCAGATCATACGAAATACCATCGATCACCACATCATTATCTGATCCAAGGATCAGGCGTATTTGGTTGATCCTACGGGCTGGTACATCATCATAAGCGATAAGCGTATCTATACCATTGGTAAAATCCAGCAGATTATAGATCCCGGGACGTACATTATCCAGAGTTTCCCATCCTGCTTCTTCGCTTTCATCTTCATAGTGGATCTCCACCGCCCGCACATCAATCAATACAGCATCGTAATCAGCCGGGGCGTCAGTAAGCCTCATCATGACCTTTGCCGGTTCATTACTACCATCGGAGTCATCTTTTTTACATCCTATAAAGAGCAGAGATAAAGCAAACGTTACGGTTAGCGACAATTTCCCTATCGTTTTCATATCTGTATTCAAATTATGATTTAAATAATTAATTACTGTTCTACGGGAGTAGAAGCTTCCACTTCACCACTTAATATCTTAAAGAGTTCTTCCAGCTTAGGGGTAAGCACTATTTCAGTACGCCTGTTCCTGGAGCGCCCTTCTTTAGTTTCATTGGAGGCTACGGGGCTGTATTTACTCATGCCTGAAGCTGTAAGGCGTTCACCTGTAATATTGTAGTCATCAGTGAGCAACCGGGTAATGGTGGTAGCCCTTGCGGTACTCAAATCCCAGTTATCCGAGTATTTAGCTGTATTAATAGGTACATCATCCGTATGGCCAACTACCTCAATACTGATCTTAGGATTTTTCTGAAGCACCTCCGCAACCTTCCCGATGGCATTTTTTCCTTCGGTATTGAGTTTGGCACTTCCCGAAGGGAATAACAACTTATCACTTAAGGATACATATACCTTACCGTTCTTTACCTCTACACTAAGGTCCTCGGCATCAAAATTCACCAGTGCATCCGCTACTGTCTGACGAAGATTGTTAACGATTTCCTGCTGGCGGTTGAGACGGTCTTGCAAGGCACGTAGGCGTTGAGCTCTCAATTGAAGTGCCTGGTCCTTTTCACTCAACTCTGAACCCTGTTTTTGCAATTGGGCCATCATAGCTGCCTTTTGATCCTCACTCATATCCTTATACTTGGAAAACTGAGAAGAAGTCCTTTCCAGTTCGGTCTCAAGATTAGCCACCTCTCTTTCCAGAGCAGTACTGTCTTGTTGCAGGCGGTCTATCTTGTTTTGAGCACTTACATACTTTTTCTTGGAGACACAAGATGTAGTTGTGCCCAAAGCCAATAGCGATGCTATGGCAAGGTGTGATATTCTTTTCATGGTTTTAGTGAATTTGTTATGGCAGTATAATATTTTACTGACAAAAATTGTTCGGCCAAAACTTTGCCAAACGCCATTCCAACCGGTTTTCAGGGGTAATTGCTGCTTTTTCGTGGAAAAAATCCCCATGTTGCGGACCGCACCTTTTCATTTGGTTAGTGGGGGTTTTTCAAAACGGAAAGGAGGCTAAAGTCTCGCTTTCTAAGTTAGACCCAGTCTAAATAACGATATCCTATCAAAAATATAATTGCGAAAATCCAAAAATTTAGTTGGTTGACAGACAATAAAGTACAGTATCACTAATACAACAAAAAAAACCGTACAAACCTCAAATCATCACCCCTAACCAACTGATCCTCTTTGAATTATTGTAAATAATCTTATCTTGGGTGAAGATATTTTATCCAGTATTAACTCTAACTCAACAATCATGAAACAGTGGATACTCATTGGAGTACTGTCCGTTTCTTCAGCTACCGGTTTCGCACAAAGTGGAAGCGTGGAGCTTGAGGAAATTCCCAACCCGGATCCGCATAGCTATGCAAGCTTCGGATCTGATGTCTTTATTCAAGGCGATCAGGCTATTGTTTTATCAAAAGGGTATTCTTCTGACCCTCAAAGCAATGGTGCTTTCTACGTCTACAACAGGGATGCTGCCTCCGGAGCATGGCAACTTTTGCAAAAAATGGTTCACACCAATCAATCTTCCCTATCTGAATGGTATGGAAGCAGCGCGGCCATCAATGGTGACTATTTTCTGGTAGGAGCATACCATGCCCGTACAACAGAAAATGAAGCTTATCCTGCCGGAGCAGCTTTTATGTATCACCGTAATGCAGCCGGGCAATGGGAAGCCGGGCAAAAACTTTCCGTTTTAGCGGGAGAAAAAGCTAACGGTCAGCAATTTGGATCAGCTGTAGCGCTGAGTGATAAATATGCTGCTGTAGTAGCCGGAGCTACCCAGGAAGTTTACATTTTTGAAAACAATGGTTCCGGAAGCTGGAGCTTTGTTCAAAAAATATCCGGTAAGGATTACTTGCGTTCGGATGGTTTCAAACCTGATTTTGGATCTTCTCTGGCTATTGATGGGGACTACCTATATATAGGAGCCCCAACTGATGATTCAGACCAGTTTGGTGAAAACAACCTTACCCGTAGTGGTGCTATTTACATTTTTAAGCGTGAAGGTGGCAACTGGTCGCTTGCACAGAAGGTTACACAGCAAAACAGGCAGTCTCAATCTTACTTTGGAAATAATATCAGTGTTTCCGGCAGCTTCTTAGCTGTAGGATCACAGGAAAACCGCCAAGGTAGTGTGGAGATATTTCAACGTGACCGGGATGGAAAATGGAACTTTACACAAAAACTCAGCCCTGAAAACCGCTTGGCTATTGATCGTTTTGGAGCTGATATTTCCTTTGATGGCGATCACATTGCCGTTTCTGCACCTAATTACAATGTAGAAGGTATTACTTATGCTGGTGCTGTTTTCCTTTATAAAAGAGATCTTAAATCCAACTACTGGACTATTGAAGATATTATTACGGCTCCCAATCCATCCAATTCAGAAAGGTTTGGTAACGTGCAACTTAGCGATGGAGCTATTGCCATAGGCGTACCCACCCGGGAAACTTCCAATAGCCGCTATGCTGGTGTTATTTATGTAAGTAACCTTCCAGGTAGCCAGAACAAGGCAGTTAGCGGTAATGAATCATTACAGTTGTTCCCTAACCCAGTAAGAGAATCATTTAGCCTTGAAGTAGCTGGTAAAGAGAGTATATCTGATATATATGTATTTGATTATACCGGTCGCCAGGTTAATGTGAAATTTGATGAGGAGCTGAATACGGTGGACGTAAAGAATCTTTCTGCAGGGGTTTACCTCTTGAAAGTGCGCGTGGAAAACGGAGAAGTTTACACTCGTGAATTTACCGTAACAGCCTATTAATCTTTATGAAGGGAAGCATTCTATCCAGTTTGTTTCCTGGATCCAATAACCAAAAAACTTATTAAAATGATTCGAAAAAGTATAATAAGCCTGTTCCTGACTGGCCTGGTGCTTATCGTGTTTTATCGTGGAGCACTCATGACTGAGTTTGAAGACACTCAGGTAGACCCTGATTTTGCGCAACGGGCCTCCGTTGCCGATAATATTGAAGTTGAATTTTTATCCGCTCCATTACCAACGGGTGAAAACGTAATATACCATGTTGAAATAAACGACCCCAATGTCACCAAACCTTTTCACGCTATTATGGTGGAAGGTCAAAAAGTAGTTTTGAGGGATGATGGTAAGGAAGCTGATGCTGTAGCTGGTGATAAAATCTATTCTGTATATGCTACGGAAGATATAGGTCAGTTTTCTGAAGAAATGAGACAGCGCCAGGACCTGATCGTATCCGGCCAGGTTCCTGTTTTTAAAGGACGTAGTATGGTGGATGTTTCCAGTCCTATTGTACAGGACATTGCCAACCAGGATTTTAGCAGGATAACACCCGGAAGTACTGTAAATCTACCCCTGGCCATGCTCGGACCCGTTGCGGCCACTGCTAATGGTAAGAACAAGGTAGCCAGCGTTCCCGTTTTAGTGGATCACTCTTTATTCATTACCGACCCAAAGGTAATTGAAGATCCTAAACGCACCTATGATCCTTGTACGGGCGGTAACCCTAATGGTCCTCACACCTTCTGGGAAATCTCACGGCAAATGGCTTCACTCAACCCGGGCAGCATTGCTACAGATATACAAACTTCAGATTTTCTAAGGAAGTGGTTAGACTCATGGTTTTTTGATATTACCGAAAACAGTGACCTGGTTAAAAAAAGGCCTTTGGTAGCAAATATCATTCAGAGTTGGGAAGCTTTCCCCGGGGGACCTTTGGATCCCAAACAAACTCCTTTTAAACTCATTGCCATAGTAAACCGTATGGACTTAAGGGGTAATACAGGTTATTCACTGACCGATGCCGGTGAAATACGCTTTGTATTCCAGCTTATCGATAACCAAGGATGTTTCCCTCACAGGTTCCTTGCCATTTTTGAATACGGTATTAATATGCCTAAATGTGATCAGCTTCACAATTATGCTTTGAAGTGGGCAGACCTTAGTACGCTTCCTATTGGTGATCCTTCTTATAATTCTCTATTGGAAGATCTTACCAATCAGGTAACCCTTTGCGGAAAGAACCCCTCCAAGCCCAACGAAAACTGTATAAACCAGGTACGTACCAACGAAATCACCCTGGATAACGGTGATGGATGGAGGTTGAATGAATTCCACCTTACAGCAACTGGAAACCCGCTGACTACTGCAACGGTAGTGCGTAACCCGGAGATCAGCTACAATACGCATGTATTGCCTCCCGGTTCTTTTGATCCGTTTAAGGTGTCTATGCTGGCCGCTTTTGCCAATGCCAACCAGGCACAGATCATAGATGACACCTATGATATACCTCTTATCCACCCAATAAGTGGAGCTCCCTTCCTGGGTGCCAAGTCCATTACCGGTGGTAATGCCAATCATTTCTGGGATGCCGGTCCGGTGGGTAGCGGTAATGAAATCGTAAACGATACCTGCAGGCACTTGCTTTCTTTGAACACCTGTGGTGGTTGCCACGGTGGAGAATCCCGTCAGGGCGGTCCACTGGCCTTTACACACCTGGAGTTGAATGGTATGTTCCCGGCTTCGGTACAATTATCTCAGTTCCTTACCGGTGGCTCTGTGCCTGACCCTGCCGGAAGACCTGTTACCTGGAATTTTAATGACCTGTTGCGCAGGCAACTTGACTTCCAGGATTTTGTAGACAATGGATGTACCAAGAAACCTAAATCTGCTGTAGCCATCCGACCCGGAAGCATAGCCACGGCCCTGGCAGCAAGCCCTATGCGGATGTCGCATTAAAACTTATAATTAGATTATAATATTAAAACAGTCACGCTTTGCGTGGCTGTTTTTTTTTGTTTTTGTCTACCTCCACCAATTAAGCCTACCAAGATAGAACGTCACTCCGTTTACACTTTGGAATCGCATCTTGTTGGGGATATCCCCAAACCCCTTTTTACAACTTCTATGAAAAAGTGGATTTAAATTTGGTTTTCATCATAGAATGCGTGTTAATCCGTTGACACTTCTAACACGCATCTTGTTGGGGCAATTTCCCCAAACCCCTTTTAGTTTTTTAATCGGCAGATACTTTTGACCCACTACCGACAGACACTACCTTATTTTTTAAACATATTTCGAACACCAAAAATTAACACTGCCTGAATTAAATTATTAAATAAGACAAGTGGTATCATTTGTCCAGGCATATTTTTACTACTTAAGAAAAAAGGGTATTCTTCATTAATCAAAACTAAAGGAAAGCCTAGAACATACTTCAGACTTAAGTATAAAAACCTCCCAATGGGATTGGTTGGCTCGTCCGACATTAAAAAAATGATCATTAAGACAAACACAAAAACTTCAATCCCAATTAAAATTAACATCGTCTTAAGCAACTTTATACCAACTATTTTTATCATGACTAATCTTTTCGTTGTTTAACTGATCCAGACTGTTCTATAAATTGGTCATTATCTGTAACATTATGACCACTTCTGTTTCCCGAGGGGCCCTCTGCAGCAGGTTGACCTTCTCCCCCCATAATATCACCTCCATAAAATTCATCTACACCATTAATAGGCCCATACTCTGAGCCTCCGTTTGGCAACCAATATGGACTGTCAGAACTTACTGCATCGCTAGGGTGGGAATATTGGACACTTCTCACTCCATCAGGAGTAGTTATATCTGTTGGTTGGTGGGGAGTTATATAATACATCACTTCCACCTTATAAAGCGGATTTCCCTTATCATCCGTATAAGACATTAGCTCTTGAGCAAACCCTGCAGCATGAGCCCCTCCTTGACTATGTGAAACTATTTTAATAGTTTCATCGTCCGCTAATTCAATCTCTCCATTTTGAACCATTGCATGAAACTGTTGAGCCCTAGCTCTTCCTTCCGCCATCCTATCATCAGCCTGAGATCTCCACGTTGATGATCCACTCGTAAAATACGCATTATGATCTTGTATTGTATTCTGAAAGTATTCGGCTATGTTGGCTGCTCTACCAAAAGTATTGGTACTATTTCTTCCTGTTGACCAATAGTTAAAAACGTCAGTATCATAAATTCCTTGTTGCCCGCCAATAGAAAGACCATCATCACCAGTCCATGGTTGATCTGCAGCTCCAGTAAATAATCTTAAACCTCCTATGAAAAGAACTAGATTTCCATCAGGATCAACGGCAGAAATTGGAGTATTTAAGGCAAAATTATATGGGCTATGACTTGGGTATGCCGCCTCAAAAGGATCAACACTCAACCACCTCCCTACTCTGGGGTCATAAATCCTGGCACCAAAATCCAATGAGTTATTATCCCCTTTTATCTCGTCATCTTTCTCCTTACCATTAAACCCATACCTATAATCTCCACCATTAAAGGTCCTTCCAGGCATTGTTGAGCCGAAGACTTAACAGCCTATGCGGTTTTTACTTTTTCAAAGAACTTTTCAAACGTACTCAATAAAAAACCCGGCTTGAAAACCGGGTTTATAACTTTTCTGCTTGCAAGGGTTTGCATCACTATTTCGGAACACTACCCAATCCTTCTTCTCTCTGAGGAAAGATAATCGCCTTTAGATTAGATCGTAATATAGAACTGGTACAGGCTATCGGGATGACAACTGATTTATAATCATCACCTCTGAGATCGGTAATGGTGACAAATGAAACATAAGCTGATTTAAAGGACGAGCAATCCATATTGAGTTCTTCCCTGTAACTGCTCATATCAACTATACCTTTAAAGCATTCTTCTTTAACTATAATTTGTGTTTCTTTATCTCTTGGATCTACCTTAAAAGACTTTCTATAAACAGTATCATTTATTCGGTACACTATTGTTGAATGGTAGCTTAGGCTGTGCATTTCTATTACAAATAAGATACTATCTAAAATCCTGGTCTGATAAAAGTCATATACAAAGCCCCTCCCTTTTAATTCATGCTCATAAGCTTTGTTAAGAGCTCTAGTGATTATACCTATTTCCTTACTGTATTCATCAATATCTGAAGATTTATCTCTTTCGTAGTGCAAGAATTCAAATTGAGCATTGTACATATCCATAAGGAACTGCTTCCGTAAATCCTGTCCAAAGGATTCAACAGATACAAATAATACCAAAACAGCAAATATAAATCTCATTAATCCACTTTTAGAGGCTCGCTTTGTAAGAAGTCACTGCTTTCTTCATCATAATAAGGTTCTGCGCGATCTATATAGTTATTTTCATTTCGGATAATATTCTCCAGGTAACGTACATCTATTTCTTCAGCATCCCATCCATACCACAGACCAGATTTACCATCATCTGGGTTTACCATATCACCAGCATTACCTGATTCCGGATCAATGGTTTCTCCATATAAAATGCGTTTCAAATGGATCAACTCATGTGCCAAACCAATATAAGCAGGGCGTCCGGTGGAACCATCGGCATTTACTATTTTATCACCCCGGTCATTAATATCAATAGTAGAAACCCCATCAGCTTTTTCTCCAGGAGATATATTAAATAAATCTGTCTTACCTCCTTCAATTTTAGCAGCTGATGTTAAATTTCCTTTGAGACTACTTATATCTTCTTGAAATTCCTCTGCAAAATCTTCAATTTGATAAATGGTAGCCTGGTTCTTTGAAGCAATAATTTCTGAAATCAAATGAGTTGCAGAAGGTTTACTACCATCTGGATGCGCTTTAGTGATAGTTACATACCCGTCCCGATCTATGGTGATTTGATCATTGGTTAATTTGGATAGCATATTCATTACTGTTTTTTTGTAATGTGCACTTCCGACAATTCGCAAAGTATTCCCATCGGGATCAACAATAATTAAAGGACTATTGGCGGCAAAAGAATAATCACTCAGATCAGGATACTCTTTAAAACGAGGATCAATACTCAACCATCTTGCAACCCTGGGATCGTAAATTCTCGCCCCAAAATTCAACGAATTGTTATCACCTTTTATTTCATCATCTTTCTCAGCTCCGTTAAACCCATACCTGTAATCACCACCGTTATACGTCCTTCCAGGCATCGTGGAGCCGAAGACTTAGCACCCTATGCAGGTTTTACTGTTTCAAAGAACTTTCTCAAACGTACTAATTAAAAAACCCGGCTCGAAGACCGGGTTTTTAACTTTTCTATAAGCAAAGGCTTGTATCACTATTTTGGAACATTACCCAATCCACTTTTACTGTTTCATTCCACCCATCTCTTCAACTTCATTTTTATCATTGATAAAAATGTACATCAATTCCACATCCCAATTTTGCAGGTCTTCCTCACTAAAGCTTTCTTCGCATTGAGGCCCCCCCTTTATAAAATAATAGAGCATTTCTCCTTCTTTAAACTGTTTTGTAAGGTTGGCCTCACCAAAATTATCAGTAATCTGGCTTTTTAGTTTACCAACAAACTTTTCATCTTCATTTAAAAGGGTGTAATAAATATTTGTTCTTTGACCAAGACAGCCTATAGAATCTTGTTTCCAAACTTTACTATCAATTGGGCTAAGAATGTTTTGAGTTCTGCATCCGTTTAAAAGGCAGTATAAAACGATGTAAATTAAAGGTGTTCTCATTAGTTAGCGCGTACTTTATGATATTTATTCGTTTTGGTCCCAACATCAGCCTTTCCATTTTTTGAAAAATCCAGTTTATCCAAGCCTAAGGCGTCAATATCCTCCTGTTTTACAGTACGAGTAGATGATTTCAAAGTCCCACCATCCACTCTTGGTGCAGCCGTAGGATTTCTCTGGTATTCTGGATCAACCAAAGAACTACGTGGAAGACCCATAGGCGGGGAACCGTTTCCCCTGTAATCTCGCCTATTAGGATTTTCAGTATCTGGCACCCCAAAATCCTCATGTTCTTGCCCCACACCGTGACCATATTCATGAGCCTCAGTAGTAGTATTTTCTCCTTCTATCTCAGCAAGTTTCCAAAAACCTGAATTTGCTCCAGTCTTTGGCTTGCTACCATCCATATATGACCCTTTTGTAATTAAATTCGTCTCCTCCTCAACCCTTATATAATTATTTTTAATATCCTTGTTATTTAGCACATCACTCATAGCTAAGTTTTCTCTATATTCTCCAGTTACCTCAAAAACCACATCATAGGTCTCTCCACCTACCATCACTGTACCACAAGCTGCATTCCATTGATCCTGGATACTCTGAGCCGTGCTTGTTGCTAGTTCAGGACTAGCAGCGCCTCCATACATAATGATGTGAGAGGTTATAGTAATTGTATGAGCCTGTTTATCAATAGTGGCCTCTCCAGATTTTCCTGTTGGATCGGCATATAGAATAGGGTTATCATTAAATGCATTGTAAGGGCTTTGATCGGGATAGCTCCTTTCCTTAGGATCTCTCGATAAAAATCTACCTACACGGGGGTCATACATCCTCGCCCCAAAATCATAGGAGCTACCATCAATACTCTTGATCTCGTTATCCATCTCCTTACCGTTAAACCCGTACCTATAATCACCACCATTGAATGTCCTTCCAGGCATTGTCATCCCGAAGACTTAGCACCCTATGCAGGTTTTATTGTTTCAAAGAACTACTTCGAATTTAACTCCAAAAGTAAATCTTCAAACAAGCCGTGAGCATGGCGATGCTTTTGGAATAGCAAATGGTTTTATAGGATAGTCTCTTGAGGTGAGTTCTCAGTGTGAGGTTCATTCTCTCAATGTGATTGGTTTGCCTGAATTGGGTGAAGTGTAATTTCTTAGGAATAAGACCAGGATAGATGTTGAGACGGTCCGTATAAATTTTGGTGGGTGATAACGATAAGACTCTCCTGACTACTTTAGCAATATTCTCTTTAGTCCTTCTTCCTACAATGAAATCAATTATGCGTTTGGTTTTCCGGTTAATGGCATAGCAGATCCAGCATTCGTTCTTTTTCGAACCGAAAAAAGTCCTCAGTTCATCCACCTCATATTCATGGCCTTGTTCGGTAAAAATTGGAGCTTTTAACTTTTGGGAAACTGAAAGCAATATCCTGCTGACGGTGGTTTTGGGAATATCCAGCACTCTTGAGATGGAGCGGACACCCATGCCTTCATTATTCAGTTTTACGATCATTTCTTCATTCTTAAAGCGGACTTTTCGCTGATACGAACGAAGCTGATACTTTCGGCAGTTTTTACACCGGTATATTTGTCGCCTGTTTCGTTTACCTTTTTTGTGGCATGGGCACTACAGTACCTACATTCCATTTGGCAACAAAAAAAAGGAAGCCAGCCTATACTGAACAAGGGTTTTAGCTCAATTCTTGCTACTTATGGGACACGATAAAATCCAGAAGCTTATTTTAAAGACTTCTCAGCACTTTCTCATCTTGCACCAACCAATATATCCAAACACTTATCAACTCTAAAAAATTGAAAACCAAAATGTAAAGAACGCTTTCAGGCTTAATGCTACTTATGGGACACTACCGTTGCCGCTGTACTTTATTATAGAAATTCTGGAAAGCTGTTACCAGTCCAAATTAAATAATCATGATCATTAAAGCACAATAAGTAATCAACGTTTACATTGGTAACATAGAATACAAAAGCATGCATATTTCCCAAAACTGTTTTAACATCTTCAGGATTAGAAAATTTAAACATACTAGAGTCATCTTTATATTCAAAGAACAACAAAACTTCTTCTTTTCCTAAAATTCTATCAATTTTTTGCCATCCATCTTTATCTTCTACACTAACTGTATCTTTTAAATTCTCCCAAAGAGGATACTGATACTTTTCAAATTTTGCGAACTTCTCAAAAACAAGAGAGTAAAAATGTGCAGCCTCTTCATTAGTTAACACTTGTGACCCTAGATTATTCGATGAAATAATTTTTATAATGTCTTTTCTTAAATTCCACATTAGCATTTTTCTTTTAGTGCGAATCTACTCAGATTGTTGTCTTGCCGCAGGAACTTCGTCAAGTATAATATGACCTCTTTCAGCACCACCTGAATTTCGCTTACCAGCTGTTTGCCAACCAATGTGTGGGGCATCTGGCCCATTTTCAACATGTCCAAAATCTATACTAACTTCCGCACCTCCTTCACCCCTAAATTCTACAGGCACATCTTTTCCATATTGATCTTTTCCCCACCTCGTAACTTCATACTTATCTTTACTTAAACCTGATTTTTCAAACGCTGCCTCTAAAGCATCTCTAAATGCAACTCCACTGCCTCTTAAATCAAGATCAGTTTTCTTAAGAGCATATTTTAAAACTCTACCTGATCCTTTTAACACTACTCCTGAGACTCCAGGAAGAGCCATAGCACCCACATATGCTGATGCTGATGCATAATCTCCCTTTGAACCATAATAACTCGCTAATATAGGGTCTGTCACTACATCCACTCCAGGGATTGATCCCACAGCTTCCATTCCAACTTCCATGGCTGATAAGGTCTTATCTGCTATTTGTGTTGCTCCTTGAATTTTTTGGCTAAATCCTGCAATTTCTTGACCCAGGTCATTATTCTTTCTTCCTTCCTTCATCCGCTGAGTACCCTCATTGTAATTATTTACACCTTCTACCATTCCATTGCCCCAATTCTTAAATGAATACTTTGTTTCCAGATATGCCATATACAAATGATGCAACAACAGAGGTTCAGCTCCTTCAAGTTCAATGGCATCCATAACCCTATTTCCTGAAAACGCATATGGAGAATAGTAAGGATATCTTCTAGAAAGGGGATCGAGACTTAAGAATCTTCCAATCCTCGGATCATGCACCCTGTACTTAAAGTTGACCGAGTTGCCTTCCCCTTTTATCTCATCATCCTGTTCCTGGCCCTGGAATCCATAACGGTAGGTTCCGCCATTGAACTTCCTACCAGGCATTATCATTCCAAAGACTTAACAGCCTATGCGGTTTTTACTTTTTCAAAGAACTACTACTCAAATAAACAAAAAAGCAGGCTTACATTTCGTAAAACCTGCTGTTCTATAACATGCTTCTTTTAGCACCTATATTTAAATGCTGATCAGGAAGTTTTAAATCCCGACATATCTCGACATGAATCCCGACATCAGCAATGGGGGAAATACCTAAGTCTTTGATTTACATTGAAATAATCTCGACATAAATCCCGACACAGTTTATTCAACCATAATGTATCGAGTTGCTCTTGCAGCGCCTACCTTCTTTATCATTCCGGCACTTATAAGTTCTTCTAGGTCTCTCAATGCTGTTCTTTCGTTCACTTCAAACATTTCACTATAAATACTGGTGGTGATGGCTCCTTCAACCTTTATATAGTCTAAAGCTCTTATTTGACGATCATTTAATGTAGAACTATCATCGGTTGAAACCGGTGCTTTGGCTTTAAACAAAGTAACTGCAAACCCACCTTGTTCTGTTTTGATCTCTGGTTCGGGAAGACCGTGTTTCTCACACTCCTCCATAATCTTTATAGTTCCTCTTCCCCACGTTTCAATATAGCCGGCCTTATAGAAAACATCCGCTAGCCGCCTATTTCTGGGATAGGAAGCGTGTTTTTGCTTTAAGTCCTGGACCGTAAGTTTCTTGGACAACGTTCCTTGATTCCAAATGGTCATACGATCCTCATAGAGGCTTATAAATACTGGGGTGTTCTCGTATTCCCGATGAACGATGGCGTTGAACAGGATCTCCCGGATAGCTTCATAGGGATAGGGTGGTGTTTCAATTCTGTGCAAGCGCTCATAACTAATGGTCTTCAGAAAATACTTCCGGTCCAGTATCTCAAGTACATTATCAGCCAACTCAAAAGCATTCCCTTCTACCAATTCTTGAGATAGTAATTCCGAATCGGACTTTCCAAACCTTCCTATTTTAACAAAGGCACTAAAAATAAATTTCCTGACATCTTTACCGAACAATAATATTGCGGCACGGAGGTATTGGTTATCGTCATTGACCACACCAAGATTTTTCAAAAGGTCTTCCGTGTCCATAGTGTCTTCTGCATACGGCAAGCGACCGCTGGCAACTGCACGTTTTTTAAAGTGGGTAATGGTTTCTCCATCGATATCTGCTAGAGAGGCTCTTGGCTCGACAACTTCATCCCAATCTGTTCCTGCTTTTTTAAGTACCAACTCATTGAGGTCGTGACCGCTTAATTGCTGGGTCGTACTCCCACTGCGTGCGTAGTATTTTCCCCTGAAAGAAATGGGAACGGTATAGGGTTCTACTCTGATCTCTATACAATCATTTCCATCTTGGTGATGCAGGTTTACTTCTGCGATCAAACCCAGTAAATTCCTAATTTTATTGGGAATGTCTTCCAGGAGCTTTTTTGCGTTGTCCACGCCTACCGCACGGGCATTATCGTCTTTCCCGATCACCAGTGTCCCTCCTTCGGTATTGGCAAAAGCGGCAATCGTTTTCAGGTAGTCATCCTTCCAGCTTTCTTTCCACTCGATGTTCTGTTGCTCCATATTCATTGTTTGGGTACGGCAATGGTTGATATCCTTGTTTTCAAAAGACAGCCCAAAAATACATTTCTTTCTCCCTATCCATCTCCTTCTTTGGCTTTCATCCGCTCCATCGGATGCACTACCGCCAGTTTCCGTTTGAGTTGTTCGATATCCTGGGTTTTGTATCGGAGCATGGAGGAGGTGTATTTGATACCCGATAGGTACTGTGCTTTTCGCAGTCCGTAGGCTTGTACCCACAGCGATATCCGGGACTCCCGCAGTTGAGCCAGGGATCGTAAGGCGGGATGCCAGTGGCGGAGGGTATCCATCTTCCTCTGTATCGCATTGTTCATGGCGTTGCCAGTACCCATCGAAAAGAATAAGCGGGTGGTGTTCTTTTGGGCTTCTTTGAGTAAGAGGGGTCGGTAATCGTACACATAGGCGAGCAGGTCTTTCATTTGCATGGGATGGAGTTCAATATTCCGGCTGTTGGTTTTGGTGGTAGAAGGAACGTACAGGGTGGTGGTGTCGAGGTTCAGGTGTTCGGTTTCTATAAGGGTGAGTTCTTCTCTTCGCAGTCCCTGGAAGATCACCATCCCGATCATCACTTTATCCCTGCGTTGTACAAGATTACTGGCTTCCAGGCTACGGTAGAGTTCTTTGAGTTCGTCTTCTCCGAAGAGGTGTTCGGGCAGGGTATGTTCCCGCTTTTTGTGCTTGACCAGAAGTGCGGGGTTATCTTCCCTATCAATGCTGGCATAGTAGTGTTTGAGAATGGAGAGGTGTTGCTGGACGGTTTGAGCTTTGAGGCCTTGCTCTACGAGTTCTTTTTTGTAGGTATAGAGTTGATCGAGGCTGGCGGTGGCCGGGTTGATGTTCTGATGAGTACACCAGTTCAGAAAGGTATCGAGCAGGTTACCGTAGCCGTAAATGGTTTGCGGTCGGTAGCCTCGTTTGCGGAGAAATGTTTCTAAAGTGCTTCTATCCATAATGATGGGGGTTTTTGGGTGTATTTCAGATGGGTATAGATCTGGCTGGAATCGAGGTTGCGGTGACCCAAGAAGGTGGCAATCTCTTCGATGCTGAAGTCTCCCAGCAGATGGGTGGCAATGGCGTGACGCAGGCCATGTGGGGTCAATGGTTTGCCGGTGCCGGACTGTCGTCCCATTGCCTTGACTTTGTACTGGATGCCTTCGGGTGACATCCGCTCTCCCCTGTTATTGAGCAGGAAGGCGGGTTCTTCCTGGGTAAGCAGATGCTCCCGCACCGTAAAGATGTATTCTTCGAGGTATTGCATAACCCGTCCGGAGAGAGGGACATCCCTCTGTCTTGAGGTTTTACTTTTCTTCACCCGAAGTACGGAAGTGGCGAGATTAATATCGGCTACGTCCAGCCGGTACAGTTCGCCTTTGCGGAGTCCGCAGCCATACAATATGGCGAGAATGGCTTGGTTACGGATACCGTCTATAGTTGGCGGGCATTGAGCAAAGAGTCGGGCGATCTCAGCTTCGGTATAGATGTTCTTAGGGATGCGGTCGCTTGGGTATTTACCGACATACAAACCACTGTGGCCTACATCCGCATTCCGTAGATATTCCATGAACCGCAGGACGGCTTCCCGATGCTTGTCGAGGTAGGCGGGTGAAAGGCCACCGGGCTTGCGTTGGTTCTCCCGGTGTTGGAGGTACTGGAAATATTGATCAATGATGTCCTGGCTCACTGCTTTCAGATTCGTCACATCTTCCCCTTCTAGAAAATGTAAAAATTCACGAGATAGGCTGGAAACGCTTTGGATGTGCTTATCAGACTTACCCTCATCTTGTTTGCGTTGCACAAAAGCCCGGTGGGTATTCTCAAAATGCAGGTTATGGAGGATCTGGTGCTTCACGCCATTGTGTTTAGTGGGTACGATTTAGCGGTGGCTTGGGAAGGCCCAGGCATACGGGAACAGCGCTTGGGGTAGCCTGTGGGGGCTTTGTTTTTCATTTTGGGGGTAGAACCCCCTGTCAGTTGGGGCTGTAGCGGTGAAAAACTGCTGTTGTTTTTCATAAGTCACGGAGGTTTTTAAGGAGTTCTTCATAGGCGGTCAGGGTTCCGGTGGATTCGTCCCATTCGCTGATTGTGTAGCGGTAGCCTGTCCGGTTATTACCGCTAGTACGCTCGATCTTGCCGTAGTCTTCCAGCGTATGGAGATGGCGCTGGAGGGTAACGGGGGAACTTTTCAGGGCTTTGCGGATGTCTTTGAGGGTAAATTCACTATCCCTTTTGGTGGCTTCGTACTGCTTGTGGAGATATTCTTTGATCCGTAAAAAGGTAGAACGGACTTTGTAATAGAGTTCTTCGTCTTTCTTGAGCCACAATTCCCGGAAGAGTTCGAGGGCTTGGATCATATAGTTTGGTTGAACTTCGATCCGCTTGCCGGTGGGGGTGCGTACGAGGGTCTGCTGTTTTTGGTGCAACAGGGTGATGAGATTGACGAGTCGCAGGTATAGGGAAAGGTTCTTGAGATCGTGTCCGAAGAAGGTGGAGAGGTCAATTTCTTCGATGAGGGGGTTTTGGACTTCGATCCACTGTATTTGACGGTGGATTTCTTGGAGGAGCTTTTGGGCGTGTTGTTCTACACCCTTGTCCAGATATCCCGCTAATTGTTTTACTTCTCGTTCGTAGCGTTTGGTTTGGAGGGCTTGGGTGTGTGGTACGGGGATACTGATGACATCCCGGCTTTGTTGCAGGGGGTGGTAATCCTGATCGGTATAGCCGATGAGGCTGATGGTGGCTTTCAATTCTTGCTGGGTGCTTTCGTAGCGTCCGCTTTGTTTATTGCTTTGGGTAACGAGTCGTTTGGATTGTCCGTGGAGGATGTAATCGAGCAAGCTATTGTCTTTACCGTCTAAGGCATCGCACTGGTGGAGAACGAGTATACTGGCGTTCCAGTAATCTTGCGTGGGTGGATAGGACAGGGCGTGTTTGGAGATGGTGGTGGCTTCCCTTAGCTTCTCTTGCGGGAGACATGGGACTAGCTCTTTGACCAGATCGTGGGACAGCAAGCGTGGGGCTTGGAGCAGGGCGTGCAGGGGTTGTGTTCCCAGGCGGGACAGGCTAATGAGATACAGTTGCAGTCCTAAGCGGGTATCACTGATACCGGCTTGCTTTAGTTGCTCTTCAATGGCGATTAAGGGGTCGGGGCTTTGAAGCAGGTCAAGGGCTTCTTTTCGATACTGTGGTGCAATAGGAATGACGGGAGCCGACTGTTCTCCCCTGTTCCTGCGGTAGTGCTCGAGCCGTTCGGTGAGTTCGTAGAGGGTGTCTTTGACGGTGAGGGATTCAATGCGGAGGCGTTCGGATATTTGGGTAGTGATGTAGCTGATTTGGTGTTCGTCAAAAAGATCAACCTGGGAGGAGCGGTAGATATCTAAAGCGGAGCTACTGCCCTTGCGGTAGACTTTCAGCGTTACTCGAAGGCTGGACAAGATGATGTCTTTAACGCCTCCGATGACTTCCAGGATGAGTTCTTCCCTTTCGAAGCGGATGTAGTCGGGATGTGAGGTATCCAGATGAAAATCCTGGCTTACGGGCAAAGCGTCCTGGACGCGGAAGGTTCCGGCATCGTCATCGGGGGTTCTTCGTGGGGCTGTTGCCATAGTTTTTCGTTGGATTTAATAATGCTCTTATCCCTTAACCAGCGGGGGTTTCAGCCTAAAAAAGCCATTCAAAACACGGTTTTTGGCTGGGAACGTGCAAAACTTTTTTGTAATACTTTTTTAGCTGAATAGGTGGGTGCATACGGCTTCGACAAGGGGCTTTTAGCGTTCGGGTTCGTGTTCTTTTTCGGTTTCCTTTCGGGCCCTTTGAAGCTGGGTTTCCCGGATCTGGGGCTTTAGAGCAGGAACGGCTTCGCTCATGGGTTTTTCACGGAAAGACAAGTCCCGTTTGATGCTCATGGCAAGGGGGCGTTTAATGTTTTGGAGGGCTTTCATGGAAAAGTAGCCCCAATCGTTATAGCCTTTTACCGTTATATAGCCATAGCATTGATTATTGTCTGGATTATATCGGGTAGCGTACCAAATGGCAGAACCAACCGGGTCAAAGAATTTAGCGATCACCAAGGGGTCGGGTTTTTCGGCTTGATCACCGACTTCATCAAAACGCTGTTGGAGTTCGGGGGTAAGGAGTTTCATACTATTTGATTTTAAGGGTGGTTAATGTTCGGGTTCCTGGCCTTGGTCCTGATCTCTCTCCTGCTCGTTTTTCTTCTGTTGTTCTTCCATCAAGCGATTAAGCCGGGCTACCATGATAGGCTCTTTGAAAGCGGGCACGAGTTCGGAAATGGGCGTGGGTTTACTCAGTTGTGTACGGGTACGGTCTTGCCCGGATATTTCCTGATCAACTTTGTAAATAGCTTCGATATTATTTCTGGGAATACTTCCCCAGGAATCTACCGATGTACCTTTGACGTAGCCAAAAAAGCAATCTTCCTTCTCCCGGTACTCGGTCATGTAAAAAGCGAGTTTCTCGCCTGGCGTTTTAAATATGGTTACCACTTTAGGATCATCGGCAAATTCCTGTTTACCCAGGGCTTTAAACTGTAATTTCATGTTGTGTGTAAAGAAGGTCATTGTGATGGAATTTAGGGTTCGATACTGCGTTCGGGTTGGTGGTCGGAACGGAGGTGCTCTAGCTTCTTCAGACGTTCATCAATGTGATGGAGCTGTTCATTCTGGTCGAGAGCAAAGAATTGAGCAGGCTCGATTCCCAATTTCTTCCAGGAGTATTTTCGCCCGTCTGTATCTATGATACCACTGGGGATGCCGTTATGGTAGGTGAGGAACAGACCGTTATCAATCAGCATCTCATAGAAGTGCTGACGGCTACGGGCTTTGGGTAACAGATGGTCTTTCACAAACTTCATCGTTCTAAGTTTTTGGGGTTAGTATTCTGGCGGATGAGCCGTAATTGCTTCAGAAGTTGATCTTCCTGGCTACGTTCTTGTGGATTGATAAGCAACTGAATGTTTTCGGGAGCTAGCCCTAATGAAGTGAACCGGTATTTCCTTCCGCTTTCTGAAATGACCCCGGTGGGCACTCCATCGGCATTACGTTCATAATGGATATAGCCTTGATCTAATAGCTTATCCAGAAAATCCTGTTTGGAAGTGGCAGTACCATAGGCTTCGTGTACTAAGGTCTTTAGCTGTTTACGTTCACTGGTGCCGGTGCGTTTTTGGAGTTGAAATTCAGGTTCTCGTAAATAGGCTTTTCCTTTGCCATGCTCCACTTGTGAATGTTCCAGTTCAGGGAACTGTTCCTTCACAAAAGCCTCCATTTCTATCTTTAACTGATGGAGTTCTTGTTTGCGCAACCCGCTGGACTTATTCTCCCGGTACCTTGTCCCCGACTCCAGCACATGAATATGGGGACTGTTGGTGTCAAAATGAGGGACGGCTACTGCGATAATATCGCCACGCAGTTGCAGGTACTTCTTAGCAATTTCCTGCATCATTTCAGGAGTAACGTGCTCTTTGTCGCCCTCCCCCAGACTTAGAATAGAGTGGTAATAATAGACCCTTCCAGAGGTCACCTTGCGGTAGGCTTCATTGCTCAGGAACTCATCCACAATCCCTTCCTTATGGGTATAAGGACTACGGAGGTTGTGAAGGACGGGCTTGGATAATCCGCCTGCTGTATCACGGGTGATATAGTCAAGGGTATGACCGAATGACAAATTCTGCCTGGAAAGCATTTTCAATACGGGCATGGCTTTAGGTTTTGAGATAGTTTAGAAGTTGGGTCTCCGCTGAAAGGAGCTTTTGGAGGGTAAGCTCATCGGCTCCATTGGAATGAATGCGGTTGATAGCCAGTCCAAGGTCTTTGGCACAAGCTAATAATTGCTCCCGATTGGGTATGAAAACAACCCCTTTGCAATAGCTGATCAAAAGCTCTTTGGCAAGCGGTGTAGGCTTACAGGATTCCTGCTGGCAATAGGCTTTAATCTCGGCATATTCCTCTTTGGTAAGGGTAAAGCGGATCTCATGCTTGTTGCGGTTTTGTCTGGCCCACTGGTTCTGGTAGAGCCTGCGGTATTCCCGCTTCAGGCGCTTGATCTCCTTGGGGTTATGCAAAGCTCCGTGTTCTTTCAAAAAGCGGTAGAGTTTCTTAGATCGTATCCTGCTCATGGGTGGTAGTATTTGAGGTGAGTGATTGGAGGTATTCTGAAATATTGATTAGGGGTGGTAGCCTGTCTTCCCCATCTTCTATATCAGTAAATAGTGAAGCCGGTGGCAGTTGGGTTTTCTTTAAAAGGCTTGGAATACGGTAATAGGGCGTGAGCTTGGCTAGAATGGGTTTTTCATTAGTGACGGTAATGAGTCCCTTCCCTTTGGGTAAGGTCATAATCTCATCCACGGTCATAAGCGGACGGGTCTTTTGGTGTCCCGTTTCTTTATCCTGGTACTGATAGCTCCCCAACTCCTTGGAAAGTGCCTGTGCGGTATCCAGCGAAGCGGTTAAATACAGTTTGGTCTTGAGGTTGGATAAGATGCTTCGGGCACCTTCGCGACCGAAGGAGGTGGTAAGCTGATTTTCAGCGTCCTGGCAAAAAACGGCTATGCTCCCGGCATATTTCCTCACATTGGCCGCCAGTATGGATAGGTTGATGGTCAAAATCGGGGTTTCATCCAGTATAAAGCTCATATTCAGATCATTATTATCGGGTAACGACTCAAAAAAGGATTCAAAATATTGGGTCAGAAAGATGCTGGATAAGGGGGCATAGTAGTCCATATTCACCGTGGAAGAATGGATATATACCACTGTCTTTTCTTTTCGCCACTGCTTGAAGTCTCCGAGAGTGTCGGTGGAGGTGACCCGGATAATGTGCTCATCCAAATCATACATCTTCAGGGCAGTGCTTGCCGAAGCCAGTATGCCACTGCGGGTGTTTTCAGAATTACCCATTAGCGAAGCATATTTATCAAATAAACCCGGATCACGGTCGCAGACCGTAGCTACTAAGCGGTCGACTTCTTGGTGGCCAGTGCCTTGCAACAGGTCAACGATATGGGCGGCTTCCCGCAGGGTCTGGTATTCCTTGGGTAATAGTTTGACGATCCTGAAAACGGTAACCAGCAGGCTGATGGCACTGGCATTCCAGAAGTCCTTTTTCTTTTCGGAACTGGCTTCTACCAGTTGGGTGGCCAGCTTGCTGTAGTGCGACAGGGTGGTGGCTCTATGTAAAGGATTAAATCGGTGACTATGATTGGCATCAGACCAGTCGATACGGATAATGGTGTAGCCCTGGCTTTCCAAAAAACCGCTGGTCTTTTCGTATAACTCTCCCGATGGGTCGTGGATGATTTTTGAACCGTTATCCTGCAAGCAGGACGGGATGCCGGCTATGGTGGATTTACCACTTCCCGAGCCACCGTTGATCAGTACTCCCGTACGGGAGAGTTCGGGGCTGATGCTCTTGGTTCCGGTCAAACAAAAGCCATTATGACGTCTGGAGAGGATAGAGGATTCAGAGGCAAACTTGGCTTTCAGGGAATGATCTTTCCCCACCAGATTATCTAGGGCATTATCCAAAATAGATTCGGTGGATTCCAGTAGCCATGCTCCGAAATTTTGGAAGAGTGTCCAGAATGTATGCAGTATGGTTTTCATGGGTTAGTTTTTGGATTGTATGTGTTCGCTGAGTGCCGTATTGATCGCTTTCAAAATCTCTTCTCCGAGCTTGGTACAGCAGAAAATCAGAAGGATGCACACATTTACCAGGAGCAGGAAAAAGGACTTCAGAAAATTGAACAGGAGCTTCATGGTGCGGTCAGGGGTGAGGTGATCAGGTTCCCGGCTATCTGTACCCTGGCTCCTTTCCGGCTAAGCATGGTTTCATACAGCCGTGACATGGCCGTGAATAGTTCATGATCTTCGGGCGTTGCTTGATACACAATATGGATAGTGATCCCGGAGAGGTCTTCCAGCGAAAGTTCCTCTTGGAATAACCGGATCACGGAATCAGGCTGTTTCAATAGCAGTTGCCAGTCGTGCGGACGGTATATCGAAAATGCAGGGGTGTTTTCAAGCAGGTCACTGGATATGACCGCCACCTTATGAATCGCATTACTTTTAGATAATTCGTTGAGTTCACTAGCGATACCGTAGTACAAATAGGATTGCTCTTTGGTAGTCTGTGACGGCTTCTGCTTCAATAGGGCTTCGGTGTCTTTCAGGAAGTGTTTGACGTGCAGTTTGCGTTGCTGTTCGGTCATGGCATTCGGCTGGCCCGGTACTAAGTGGGATTCGGAAATATGCCCGTGACGGATATCAGAGAGTTCCCGCTGGCGAATGGATACTTCGTAGTACAACAGTTCGGTATTGGAATAGTCCAGGAACTGCCGTACATCTTCGTAGCTCAGTGGCTCTATCTTATCGGTGGAGTCTTTTAGGATGACCATATCCAACAGTGGACGCAGTTCCCTGCCACAGGCGGTGACCAGTAGGATCAGGAGTATGCAAAGAATAGTCGTTTTCATTTTTTGGGGTTTTTAGTGGATATATTCTGGAAATAGGTGGTTAAGTGATAGTGGAGCTTCTGATCGAAGGAGTTCGGTACTACGCTCTTATCCAACCGATGGCGGATGTTACTTTGGATGTAGTTGGCTTTGACGTATTCAACCAAGCTCAACGCATCTTCTTCATCCCGCTTGGCGGTTTGGTTACGGGAAATCTCAAACTGCTTCAGGTTATCGATCTCTTCTGTGGCAGTGGTGATGCGCTGTAAAAGTTCATCGAGCTTGCGCTCGCTGTCTTTAACAGCTTTCTTAAGGCTCCGGGCCTTGAAAATGCTGAACCATTGTTCTTTGGTCGGGGCTAGTTTGGTGAGCAAAACGGCTGGTAGGAATACCACCCAGGAGATACACATGAACAGGAGTGCTTCCGTTGGATCAGCATAGCTGAAAAGGTTGCCGGAGGTGCTGTCTTCCAAACTCATAGTGAACATATTAATCTGCCCACTTCTGAGCAAACCCATAAATAGAAAAGCCAGAGAAATACCAATTATGATTGATGCTCTGATCAGAAATTTTGTAGCAGGGTTTTTAGGGAGATTCCACCACCGCATGACCTGATGGGCCATTATGGTCAGGCACAGTCCGTAGATCAGGGCGGTAAACAGTGCGGTGAGATAATCGGGAACGAAAGTCCTAATAGCTTGAAGGGATATCAGCCCTTCCATCAGTCCCAGGAGCAAGATGATGACCGAAATAATGATGGCCATCACCGAAGGAAAGCTGTCCTTATGGTATTGGTAGTCCTTCCGTACCTGGGCGTGGTGGGATTGTATATCATCCCTTTCGTTTCTGCTTTGCTCTAAGATGCGCTCCTGCTTTTCAATCGCCAGGACTACGTCTTCATCGGCTTTGTGAAGGTTTCTGAGGTCATTGATTAACCCTTGTATCTGCACCAGCAGGTGGGAAATAAACAATAGGAGCTTGTCGCCTTTGCGGGGAAGGTTGGACTCGGCATCGCGCTTCCCTGCTTCTTTGGCATCCTGGCCAAGTTGGGTTTTTACGCTCTCGATGAGTTGTTGGGCTTCCGGCTTGTGGTACTGCTGGAATTGGACCCATGTGTTGGATGTTTCTGAATTCATAAGGGTATTTATTTGTGATTAGAATTATGATTTGAATTTTGCTTATTGGCCCACCATTGCTTCAGCAGAGCATTGAGGTTCAACCTTCTGCCTTTTGCGATTTGCTCGTGAACTTCTGGATCAGGTACGGGAGGGGTATGGGGGTTTGTGGTCTCTTTTTTCATGAGATAGGGATTAGGCTCTCCCCAAGACGGGAGAGCTATTGGGAAAATGATGGATTACAGTTCGCCTTTCAGCCAGTGAAAGGAGGGGTTCGAAGCATGGTAGCGCAGACCTGCTTCGGTAAGCTGGCAGGCCTTCTGGTGGAAATACTTCCGGGAGGCTTTCTGTACCAGCACCTTGCTCAACAAGAACTTGGTATAGGCTCGCTTAAAAAGGTATTTGGGATTTTTGGGCTTAACACCGTGTTTCCAGGCGATGGTGACGATTTCGTCATACTGGTCATTGGCCCATTCCAGGTAAGAGAGTTCCTTATCCTCTTCATAGCATAAACCATAATACTTACCCTTTAGATAGGCATGGTACATGGCTAAACCGGGATTGAGTTTTTCGGGGTCGATCCCCAGGAGTTCGAGGTACCCTTCTTCACGGGTGTCCGAAACTTTGATTTTGGAGTTGATCTCTTTGAGATCGGAAAATGAAATGTTCATGTTACTGTGTATTAAAAGTTAGAATTCCTTTAATCCACAGATAGAGCTTGACAATATTATCCAATATGGATAATCAACAGCGGCCGTTTGAATACTACCAATATTCTCTCAGCAAGTCGTCAGCTTTACCTAGTTGGATGATGGCGAAGCCCGCTAACTTTTAGCGGGTTTTTTTCTTCACCATCGTTTCAAAGAACTGCGGTAAAACTATAGCTATTAATATGGCAGTCAGGTAGTTAAAATCTGAGAAATCGTTAGATGTTTCTCAAGGATTTGTTTTAAGATATACCCGAAATGTTTTTATAAAAGGAGCGAAGTATTGGGTGATAATCTTTGACCGATCGGTCATAATCCCTTTCTTCTTGTTTTAAGAAGCGTTTGAAGCTTGTCTCTATAACCTCTGTAGATTTTTTGAAGGCAATTCGAGAAGTAATCTTCTTGAGCATATAAGAAGGATTGTATAGAATATTGGCAAATTTACCGACAGGTATATCGAGCCCTTCGGAGATTATGGTTCTAATATTCTCCGCTGAATCGAAACGGAATAATACCGCTTCTGTTTGATCTTCTGAGTTAATGGTAAAAAGAGAGCCTAACCTCTCCTTTCCATTTAGTCCAAAGTCTGTTTGATAAGTGGCAAATAAAAAATTTTGTCTACTTAATAAGGGAGGGGTTGACAGTTTCTTTCTAGCATTTCTCCAGATGTTTTGGTTCTTTTTATCTTTAAAGAAATTCTCTTTGTTGATTCCATCTTCCAAATCAATGCCTTTCGGATAAGTGTAAAAAGTAAAATCACTTCGATTTTCCCATAGGTTAGCAACCTCTCGCTCATGAATCAACTGATCTACACTTTCACGTAAAGTTTCCACTACTTCATTAGGCTCATCCATTATTACATCAGGGGTCAGAACCTTAAGAAAGGATTGAGGGAACTCTCCTCGTACTTCGCTTGAATTCAATACCTTATATATTTTTTTTGTTGAACCTGCATTTCTTGTATTAAGAACGACTATTGGAGGAAAGTTTACCCGATTCAATTTTCTAAATAGCATTTTAATGACATCAAGCGCAGTCCCAGCTATTCTGTTGTCTTCATGGTGTTCTGATTTCACCAGCCATTCTAACTCATAGTCGAGAAAAATAATATCTGGCTGAGCTTTCTCTAAGTCTTGTTCAAAGTTAAGTACAGTAAACGAAGATGTTGGTTTGGTGCTAACCAGATCAATACTGAAGGTAAGGTCATTTCGCTCATTTAGTGATTGAATTTTCTCCTTATAAGCATTAAATGTCTTAGGGTTATCTTCTACAATGTATATCTTATACGTCATGAGCGTCTAATGAGTTTGAAGGTTACGAAATATCCCTGGTTGATGCTTTTACTGATAAAGTTTGATGGGAAGAATCTATTCCAATACCGAATGCGCCTTTTAACGAACTTCTGACCTGTCCCGCTGGTGGGTCCGGAAGAGGCGAGATCGGCATTTCCATTGTCGATTATTTTGAAGCGATCCGTTAAACCTTGTGGACTTACTTCAATGGAAACTTCACCATTTTCAATCCTTTGAATACTACCGTGTCTAAAACTGTTGTACACCAGGTTAAATAAGCTGAACTTGGGAATGGTTACTTCCCTGGTGGCATGGCTGATCAACTTGATTTTATTGGATGCTGTCTTCTCTGTAATATCCTCGCTGTACTCAATATCCACGAATTGTTTTATTAGTTCTATTTCATTGGACAAGGTTGTCTTACTATTATTTGAATCACTATAAAAGGAATCGAAGAATGCAGATAATTTGCCGAGTTTGACCAGTTCATTTTTTAATACAGGAGTTAAAGAGTTGCCTAAACTCTCTTCTATACGATATCGAATGGCAAGTGGTACATTTTTACCAAAATGACTGAGTTGGTTATTGGTCTGAGAAAGAATCTCCTCACGGGTTTTTCGCACATTAGCTTGAAACCAAAAGGAGGCAATCACGACCAGAAGGAATAGTACAAAAGTTAAAACAACTCGTTGAACCCAAACTGTCTTTTGCGTAAAGATTAACTCCTCCTCGGCTTTCTTTTTCTCCTGCTTCAATCCCAAAATGTCAGCACTCAGGTTTTCTACTTCATCTTCCTTGCTGGCTATAGTACTGTCTTTTTGGCGAGACTGAACATTAAGGATTCCTATCTCATCTTGTTGTAGAACAATAGAGTCAGAAAGAAGGTCTGATAGATTTCCCAGTTTTACATTACTTTCATTCAAATCATAGAGCTCTAACTTCTTTTTATGAATGGCCAGTGTACCTTCCGATTGAGACAGTTGATAACCTAAGTAATACTGAACCTCCCCAACTTGATCAGGAACTTTGTAAAATAATCGATGAAGGGACATGATAGCTTCCTTGGGGGTTTCAAAACCCTCTCCCTGAAGCTTACTTGCTGGTAAGAACTTAAAAATATTTCTAAAGTAGTACCCGGAAAATGGAACTTTAGAATTGGCAAGATCATTTAAATCCAATGTTTCTTTTTGCTCATTATCCTCATCAAAAAGAAACTCTATCTCATTGATTTTCCAAAAGAAATACAAAAAATCACCTGACACCCCCATTTTACGGAGGTTATTGTCAAAATTGTGTATGACGGTCACACCTTTACTTAATTTTTCAACTTGTTCCTTTGAAAGCTTTTTCTCTGCACCTAATTCCCTGAGACGTTGTATATAGCGTGTATGGGAATGTGAATAGGTATCATTGAGATAATAGTCGGACAAACGAAATGATTTTATAACAAACGAAATCAACCGGCTATTTTGGGTTTCCTGCGAACCAAAACTCGATTCAAATGCATGGAGGGCAAAGTGAGCCATTTCATGGTACTTTCCGTCAACCCTCATCTGTTTGATGATATTTACAATGACCATTAAATAGTACGGCCCACCCACCTTAGAAAAGTAGTCGTAGCACTTATAATTGTATAAGGGTACGGTCATATCCCGGTCTTTGATGCCGGTTTCAAACTCTTTGCTCTCCCGCATCTCAATGCCATATTTGGCCAGGAGGACATAACACTTCATTTCCTGATTGGTATTGAAAAGATGCCGGTTTTGTAAAAAGAAACGATAGGTAATATCAAATGCACGTTGTTTGGCTTCCCAACCGGGAAGGTTACTGATGCTCTCAGCAATTATAGCGGCAATGGCTATCCTTTCATCTAAGCTTCCGTTACCTTCTGCATGATACAATCTAGCCGTTGAAAAGAGCTGTATGGCATAGGCGAAATTCTTTTCATAATCCAATGAATTGACCAGTTTACCAGAAGCGAGGTACACAAAGCAAAACTCATCGGGAGTCATGGATACATTATCCACAGCTCTTTTTATGAAGCCTGGAAAAAAGCGATTAATTACTTCCTTTCTATCGACCGACAACAGATGGTAAAACCAGTACAGGTAGGCTTTAAATTGTGGGTAGCCATCCAATTGAGACAAAGTCTTGTCCATCTCCTTTTCTGAAAAACCACCAAGACCTGATGACGAAACTCCATTCTGATTAAGGATGTTGCCTACGGCTTTCATATAGCTAGAGGCGTTTGGTGTCGGATACAGGCCAGCTCTATACACGGTCCAAACGTCCTTTTCCATATCTTGTACTTCCAGGGTGTCCAGTAAATCAAGCTCCGTAGCTTTTATGAGAGCCTCTCCCTTTTTCCAGTTTTGTTTAGGTAGTTTTGAAATAGTTGCATTGACAAAGCCAAAGTATAGCTCTTCATGGCTCATGTTATAAAACTTCTTGCCTCCGATTTCTATTAACCCATAGAGATAAAGAGAGTCAACAGTATTACCGTCAAAAAAAGCTTTAACCGATTTCACTTCGTGAGATGGATAGAGTGCATTAAGGTAGCGATCAAACTCTTTTTGGGAAACCTGTCCTTGAGCGATGAAAAAACATACTAGACAAGCTATTGTGGAAAGAACCTGTTTCATAGCAGAAGAGTAAAGTGGTTTGGTCCTCCAATATACTAAAGAGTATGATTCTTAATTCAGGTATCTAGAAACTATGGAATTATGATATTCTCATGGTGTTCCGCATACGAAATTTCATTAAGAGCTGATCAAGATAATTCTTGAGAAATAGATACCTATTTCGAAAACGTATTACATAGTATAGGGTGCGAAGTATTAGGATTTTTGAAGTATGAAGGTGATATCAAATAGGTATAAAAAAATCCCGCATCAGAATGCGGGATCGCCTTCACTTCAAAACCAACTTGAAGTTTGGACTAATCCAATGGTGTTCCGAGCACCAATGAATTTAAAACACTGTATATTAGTTAATTGGATTCGTCAATACTTAAATAAGGTTTTGAATTTTAATAAAAGTCTAATGTTAAAATTCATACCATGTCTTTCGTATCCTTTTTTCTTCCGCCAAAGCCGGTCACTTTTCATCTTATTATTAAAGACCCCCTTGGGAACCGAATCCTTAGGGACCCTGAAACGCAGGGCTATGTACTGCATATTCTCAAAACCAATCAGTACTTTGGTTTTAAATCGGAAAGAGAAGCAGTATTGCAGTTAATGGAGATGGTCACTCCTACCGATTCTAGTGATTGATGTAGGTATAAGAACCCTACCGTGATCTTAACTTCTGCAGTAAGCCCAGGAATTGCTTCCACATACTGCCCAAGGCATTCTCATAAAAAAGCACCCGATCTTTGGACCGGGTGCTTCTAAGCTAAGGTTGAGCATTCTGAACCTCACCGAGGTACAGCCACTCCTACTCTGTCTATTAAATGGCTCATTATCGTTCCGTAAGAAGGAGCTACTAGAAATCCCGCACCGCTCGAACGCGAAGCCGGTAGGGGGTGCACAACTCACCGACACTATCTTGCTGGAAGTTAAAATAGCGCGCGATGAAATCAAGACACTTGTCGGTATCATAGCGCGAGTAACTAGACCAGTAGCCGTCATAGATGGTGCCTCCTGTGTGAAAATTTCCCAGCCCCTGTAGGTGGAGATTTTTATGCATGAAGTAGAAGTCTGTGGTGCTCGGCAGGCGCCAGTCATCATAACCGGATTGAGAGAGGTTCTCACATCGGGATTTAGCCGTAGTGTGATCTAAGGGAAATCCATTGGTATTGAGGTCTTGGGTAAGCACGATGGTTCCGTGTTGTCCATCACAGGAGATGTAGGAGATAATGCCGCCCTGGTAGGTTTGTCCGATGCTAAACGGTGGTGGGTTTCCCTTGGTGGTAAAGCTATGTTCCTCACCGTATACCGTATCTTCAGTAGTAATGGCGTAGGCTCGGGCGTAATAGGTGGTTGCCATGGTAAGCACAGATAACTCATACTCTCCGAAGGTGATGGTTTTGGTGATCTGGTCGAATACGTTTGGTTCGGCACTGAAGCCATAGCAGATACCTTGATCAAGGATAGGAGTATTAGGGAAGTTTCCTTCCTGGTTGTAGACACCCATAGTCATAAACGCTGCGTTGTGGCGTACACAGGTTACGGCACTTTCAATGACAATTTCTGTGGGGGCATTAGTGATGGTAATGCTGGCTTCGGCAGTACACCCGCGACCATCGGTAGCCGTTACCGTGTAAGTACCCTTCGCCAGGGTACCTGAAGCACCTCCTATGGTTACCCCGGTTTGCCCATTGCTCCATTTGAAACTGACCGGGTATATACCATTGTCTGTTTCCGCCCTGGCATTATTGCCATTCGTCCAGGTGGAGACGCTCACCCGAAATTCTGAACAATCACCTGCGCTATTGGATGTATCTTCTTTATTACACGATACGCTCAGAAAGATGTGAGTCAACAGAATGAGAAAGAAGTTGTACGTGGTTTTCATGGTGGTGTAGATGTAATTATTGAATCAATATATGCTGTACCGACTGCCCTTCCCTGCTTGAGACATGCAGGAGGTAGATTCCACCCTTAAGGATGGATACATCAATCACACCTGATTCGGTGCTGTGGGTATGGAGAACTTCTCTTCCCTGTATATCGGTGATGGTGATTTCAGAATCTGTTGGTGCATTGGCAATGGTCAGTACTCCATCGCTTATCGGATTGGGATAAATGGATAGTGAAGACACAGACGGTGCTTCATCCACTCCGATATGCAGGTAACTAATATCAACAACTTTGAGTGTTCCATCGAAATACTGCCCGGAACTGGTACCTGATTCCAGGAAATACAGCGCTTCGTTCACCGTATCAATTCTGAGGTTCACCGGGTCGTTCAAGCCCGATACTAATATGGTATTGCTTCCGCTTGCAATGTGTACCCTGCCGATGGTGCCGGTTTGAATATTAGCGTAGTAGATATATCCTTTGTAGTAGTCAATGGCAACCGATGGTTGGCCACTCAAGATACTTTCTATACCATCAGGACCAAAGAAATAGATGCCTTGGTTGGTCGCGTAGTACACGGTACTGTCGAGTTGAACAATACTGTTGGCTATTCCCTTTCCGGTCTTGAGAATCGTGGGAGGGTTGGAGAAGTCTCCACCGTCAAACCGTTGGATGCTTTTGGCGGTGCTTGAAAAGCTTTGCCCAATCAACAGTACATCACCATAAGGCGTTAAGCGCATATCGTGAGTGGCAATATCCACGGTTGTGACAATGGCATCCTTGCTCCCACTCGGAACGTACTGTGATACCCATCCCTGATCTCCTACCGCTGGGCCGATTTCCGAACCTAAGTACAGTGTGCCTGAAGAATTTATTAGGATGGTATTCGAGCAGATCAGTTGGTGTACTAAGGTATCGGTCTGTGCAGAACTGATATCGTATTGAAGTAAGGAAACCCGACCACCGAAGGGATCTAAGGCTCCCTGGGTTTCGGTGAAGTACACAGTCCCATTATCCAGGCACAAGGCACGGGGGTATTCCAGGTTGGAGAGTAACGTAAAGACTTGCTGGCTGTAGCCATAGAAGCTACCTAGAAAGAGAAATACCAGGAGTATTCTTTTGATTTTCATGAAGTTTGAGTTTGTTGTTGCTGGATCGAATATACGTTAAATGTTTATATATGATGTAAATTATATAAGGTAACATAAAATTATCCCCGCACTCACCTTTGTGTGGTACCAATGCCAACGGATGTGAGCACACCAAAACAAACCGGGAGTAAAAAGCTTGACCCCCGGATACAAGCCATTGCCAAGAAGCTCGAGCAGATCAGGATTGATAAGGGGTATACTTCCTATGAGAACTTTGCTATCGAGCATGGTTTGTCCCGCATGCAGTACTGGCGCATGGAGAAAGGTTCGAACTTCACCTTTGCCAGCTTCTTAAAAATTCTGGATGCTCACAAGATGAGCTTGGAGGAATTCTTTGAGGGTTTTACTGAGAAGCCGTGATTCTTCGATATTGGGTATGGTGTATTCATGAATTTTAGATTGAATGTTACGTTCAGCAACCTAAAGAACATCTACAAAGCACAGATCCTCAGTAGTATGTATTTGATGTAGTACTTCCTGTGGGAATATCTTTTCCACCACGGAAAAAACGCTGACCTCGTCAGCGTTTTTATATTCAGTTATTTCAGCTAAATCTCCTTGGCCTTTTCTATCCGTGAATCTAGCACCCTGCTTGATACTGTCGGAACAAATTGACAGCCTGTTTAAACCGTTCTCAAGTTTAAAAAATTAGAATTTCTGAAGTAATGATTCTCTAATCCTCAAACACTCTGATTGATACCAATTGATCTCCCGAATTATTCCTTACTCCATCTGGCTTGATATTTTCCACTCGTTCCCTCAAGGGTCAAAATATAAGCCCCTGGAAGAAAATCGGATACATCAATTCTATGCTGTTCAAGATTTTTCAATTTTGCCGAATAAATAACTTTACCTCTCAAATCAATGATATACAGATTATCCTTTGGGGAAGAGGAACCCAATTGAATAATCAATTCATCTCCAGCTGGATTTGGATATAATGAAAAACCAGATTGAAGCTCTTTAAGGCTAATATTGGTTTTATTCAAACTACTTGATTCATTTTGGATATAGTTCAAATCTCCACTACCCAGAACGTAGTAAGCTATCGCTGCCTTTCCATTTACCTCCAAAAGACTGTAATACCAACTGGTGGAGGTTACATCAAAGAATTTTTCGGGAGTTCCCCATGCTGACCCTGTGTTATTCAATGCCTGAACGTAGTAAGGACGACTACCGGAGCCTTTATTGTAAGCAATAGCTGGCTTTCCGTTGACCACTGCTAATGAGGGGCCATCACCCGTGTTATTAATTGAATCCACCCGTACAGGAGTGCCCCAGGAAGTACCGTTCTCATTTGTAGCTCGGACATACTTCAAATCCTGATTGTCATCATCATGGTAGGCAATGGCAGGATTGCCGTTTACAACTGCCAAAGATGTGTGACTGTGGAAGCTCGATGGGATGCTGTCATCTACCACCACTGGACTTCCCCAATTATTACCAACACCATCGGTCGCCCTAATGTACTCAAATCGTTCTTCCTCCCGATTGTAGTAAGAGATAGCGGGATTGTTATTTACTTCTTCCAAGGAAGTATACTGTCCTACCCATCCTGAAGAACTGACCACAGTGACCGGACTATTCCAATTTGTTCCGGCAGCATCAATTGCTCTGATATACTTAAGGTTAAAGTTTGTAGCATCAAAGTAGGATATAGCCGGAGCTCCGGTAATGGTATCGAGAGAAATATAATGCCCAACTGATCCGGGAGCATCTAAGGTCATAGGTGTTCCCCAGCTAGTACCTTGCGGGTTAGAGGCTCTCACAAACATCAGGTTTTCCCCTGTTTTGGAGAAGTAGGCAATAGCAGGCTTATTATTTACTACTGCCATTGAGGCGTAACGTCCACCCACCGCTACAACTACGGGTGACCCCCAATTACGGCCATCCGGATCAGTTGCGCGCATATATCGCAGTTCTCTATCCTGATTGTGGTAGTAGGCTACAGCGGGATAACCATCAACAATCTGCATGGATACATATAATCCAACATTTCCTTGTGAGTCTAAGACTTGGGTGGTATCCCACTGTGCGTAATTTAGGTAAGGAAGAGTACAAATAATAATGAATAAAGTGTAGTGATTCAATGTTTTCATGATATAAGTTTTGGTAGAGTTTGATGACTATATTAAAGATAATCCATTTAGTATGATTAGAGATTATAACTGTGTTAAGAATGTATAATCCGAAGGGCCTCTCCAAATGCAACTAATTATGCATCCTATGAGCTTTAATAACATGAAAAGCTTGAAAATTTAGTTGATCCGGAAATGAGATAATTGATTTACAGTGAGTGTTTTAACAAACACCGGATCGAAAAAAACGCCAACCATCAGTCAGCGTTTTAATATTCAGTTATCGCAACCAGATCTTCCTGGCGCTCTCAAACCCGCACCAGCGGTGATCCGCATCATAGCCCCGTGCTGCTAATTCAAAACGAATGAATTTGTGCAAGGGGACATTATACTTCAGAATAAAGCGTAGTACCTCACCGTCACCGGTGGACATCATACCGCGTATAATCTCCCAGAACGGTAGTGGATCATAATCCATTGCAATCTGTTGAATATGATCATACGTCATGTTCCGGTACGAATTGGGAAGCTTCTCGAACTTCTCACCCTCAAACGATGGATGATCAGTGGGTACCACTAGGTACTGTTCATTGGCTCCCTGTATCGCTCCGAACTCTTCGCTTTTTAAACGATGTTCAAAGTTCAACCAGACAGCCAGGTCAAAGGCTTTGTGTTTGCCATAGTAGGTGGTAAAGCTGTGATTCATGATTCCGGAGTTGTTTCCTTGTCAGTATCAGGCTTACTCCCACCATTCACTGAGATGATATCATCCCGTGAACTCTTAGAGTCCTTGGCCTTCTTCCGAATCAAGCGCTGAGAGTTAAACAACGAACGACACTTGATATTGAAGTGGGTGTAAGACTCTACGTCTTCCTGGTCTTTGACCGTTTTAACGTAGGCATCATACAGTTCTCCATTGGTCATAGTGTGGTTCTTCGCTTTTGCCAAGAGTTCTATGACCGTGGAAGCAACCGGGTTCAATCCTTGGGTTTGATCTCCAGAGGAGAGACCAAGCTCTTCAATTTTCTTCTGTTGCGTTTCATCGGCATACTTTAAAAGTACAGACAGATCATTACGGTATCCTTTCAGGCGATCCGCAACTTCCTTCTTTTGGTCTTTCGCTTTCTGGACTTTTTGTTCTACTTCTTCCAGTAGCTTTTGATCGGTGGTAATGTTCTCAATGAGGACATCCACCACCCCTGTTGTTTTTGACATGGTATTTGATTTTAGAATTAGACAAAAAATTGGTGACTACTGTCCTGCCAGTACTGGCAGAATGTGTAGTTCAGAATCGTGGAATTGGCCGCTTTGGACTAGTTCATGGGTCGCGGATGCGGCAAGTTCCTGGGAGTCGTAGAAGCGGATAGGCGGAGCCGTTACACTTTCCATATTCTCTTCGGTGATACTGGCATCATAGATACCGTAGACCCAAGCAACCTTTCCGGCTTTGACTTGCAGTTCTCGGTAGTTGCCTAAGTCATACGCATCCCAATCCGGTATCGGTTTGTACCACAGATAGTGGGTTTGGAGTTCCAGTTGGGTCAGGATGTCCTTTACTCCCTTTTCTGTGAGTGCGATGTACGCATATCGTTCATCTTCCCAACGATCTATGAAGTATCCAAGGATAATCGCATCGTCTGCGATGGTATCCAAGAGTTCTTCTTTACTCATCCCGTCAGGATCAAGTTCGTTGAGGGTATGGGAATCGTACAGAGTATGTACAATATCTTCCAGTTCACCTTTTGTGAAAAAAGTTTGGAAGAAGGGATCAATTGACGTGACCGTTGGGTCATCGAGTTGGGTGCGGAGCTTCAACAAAAAGTGTCGGAGTACCACAGCGGTCGTAATATTCATTTGTTACAGATTTAAAAATTAGACAATGGGATAATTGGCGGTGAGCACTTCAACTTTGGTGGGCTTGGATGCCCCACCTTCGGATTTATGTGCCGCTAAGGATTTGGTATAGGTCTGGGTATGCCATCCGTTTTTCTTCGTGTATCTTTCTAAAAGGTCTGAAGGAAAAGAGGACAGCAGGAATTTTCCTTTGATCTTGGAAAGGGTTTCTAAAAGCTGTTGGTAGTTGCTTTCGGTGTAGCCACCGTAGTGACCGAGGTTGGTATTTATGTACGGGGGATCAACATAGTGGAAGCTACCTTTTGTATCAAAGCGTTCAATAACCGCACAGGCATCGGAACATTCAATGGTGGTCGAAGCGAGCCGTTGGGCAATACGCTCATCAAAGGCGAGCTTTTTATTGATAAAGGATTTGGTTCGCTTGCCGTACTTGTCAAAACCCCAGGAACCCACCGTACAGGCAAAGCCCATATTGGTTCCGACATAGAAAGCCCAGGCACATTGCAGTGGTGAAAACAGATGTGGCATCCGGTAGATACTCCAGGCTACGGAATAGGTGGCTCGGGAGAATAGCGTTGCTTCGATCTTTTCTTTTAACGCTTCAAAATCCTGCTTGGCGACTGCAAAGAAGTTGACCACCATGTGATGGTTATCATTGATGACTTCAGATTCTGAAGGTTCTTTGGCAAAGAATACGGCTCCACCTCCGAAGAAGGATTCCGTGTAGATTTGGTGGGGTGGAATATTCGGAAGGATATGGCGGAGCATGGTTTGCTTGCCGCCGTAGTAGGTCACCGGGGTTCGGAGCTTGGGCGACATGGAAACAGGGAGAAAGAAAGGTTATGGGTGAGTAAGGTTCGACCGGAAAGAACAGATTTCCCCTGGAGTATATCGGTGAAGTGAAAAGAGGTGGTAGAGCCAGGATTTTGTTAGTCCAGCAATTGATCGGGAGGAAGCGTGGTGGCAGAGAAGGCTTTGGAAGGATGACCGTTGATCATCATCTTCAGATAAATATGGTAGTTCGGGAGATTCAGAAAGTGATCCCGTTTGAAGATGGGATAGAACTCCTTTTCCATGTAACGAGCATCGGCTTGCCCTAAGCGGAAGGTGATGATGGTTCCAACGTTTCCGAGTACCGCATCACGGATCTGCGGATCAAGCTGTGCGATGTACTGGTGAGCCAGTACCATCCCCACCTTATACTTCCGCAATTCACTGAGCATTTCTATCAGGGATAGGTTGGTGTAGTTTTGAAATTCGTCTAAGTACACAAAGAAGGGTTGGCGTTCATTCTCTGGAGTATCTGCTCTGCTGAAAGCTGAAGCAGATAGTGAGGTAAGCAGCAGTGATCCGAGGATGTACGAAGCATCACTTCCCAACATTCCTTTAGACAAGTTCACCAAAAGAATCTTCCGGTTATCCATAATGGATCGCAGGGATATCTGCTCTTTATTTTCTACTAGGATTCGTTTAACGGAAGGATACGACAGCATCGCTCCGAGTTTGTTGTACAGCGGAACCAGGTCGTTCTTGCTATAGGTCTTGAATTCTTTCTCCCAAAAGGCTTTGACATCGGAATTGATAATATGAGGGAGACATGACTTGCGGTATTCCTCATCGTGCAGAATCCGCAATACATCAGAGAAGGAAGCAGTAGTCTGATCAAGCAGGGTCAAGAGGATATTACGAAGGATATGGCTGAGCTTGACTCCCCAGCTTTGGTTGCCCCATAGCCGTTGGAAAACTTCCAGGATATTGGAAACGATCAGGGGTCGCTTTTCATATCCTACTTTACGCAGGGGGTTGTAGCCGATAGTGAGGTTAGGATCAGTGGCGTCCAGGTACACCACATTCTGTTTGCGATGCTCGGGAATCATCCTTAATACTTCTTTAATTAAATCTCCATGTATATCGATCAGGCAGAGGCCGTGACCATTTTGTATGTCCTGGGTAAGTTTGGTATGCAGTAAAGTGGTCTTTCCTGTTCCTGTTTTTCCGGTGATATAGAAGTGATACAGGCGATCAGGAAGTAGGATGCCGAAGCGTTTTCGGATGTTGCGAAAGTTGGTTTGGGCGAAGTAGCAAATGAGATTGTTGAGGGTTGGCATAAGCCTAGCTTCGCTCTGTATAGGATGGATGGGAAGGCTTAGGATTTTATGATATTAGAACTAGATGTGAAATAATAAAAACAAAAAGTCGGTACGGATAACTCCTTGTTTTTACCGTCTATATTTCTGGACTATCTTAAGGATTTTGTTTTTGCAAATTTTGATCACCAAAGAGGTGGTGTGCCAATGTCCCGAAATTCAACCAGTCAAGGTGTGGGTAAATCCTCGGACTATGATAGAAAGACTTCATTACAACTGATTCTCATACTTGATCAGTTATATTTCTATTCATAGTAAATGAGCTGTGGCAGCACCTTACTTTCAACTTCAAATGAAAGTGTAAGTAGAAGATGCTATTGTCCTGTCGGGACATATTTAACTCTTCAGCTGTTATCCTGATGCGCGGTTTTCCATTCGGGTTCATTTCATATTTAGCTCCGGATAGATGGTAAGAATTATTCCTATAACACCTAACAAGAAGCCTAAAAACTCATCTCTCATAGATTTCATTTGCGATTTTGCAAATAGTCGGATGTAAGTAAATTAATGTAATATGATGGGAAATTCTATTTAAATAGAACCTATATTTACTTTCAGAATAATTCCAACATGGGGAAAATAAGATCTAGTTTCCAAAGTTTTATAACGGACAAGGCTATTAAGCCGGTGTTAATTTCTTTTATTCTTCTCACTCTCATCGTGTGTATTTTTTTACTTGGATTTAAGGAAGAGGCAAAATGGTTATCCTTAAAATACTTTGATAGTAATTTTTATTCTTCATTTACGGCATCATTCATTGAAGATGTTATATTTTTTGGTGTAATTGGGTTATCCGTATTTATATATTCTGTAAAACGGCCTGAAAATGATCCATTTGAATCACGGATTAAATTCTTGGCAAATTCGCAGAATCTTGATGGAAGTGCTATCAAATATTTAAGTGATCAGGCCCGAGCTACACTGGCCTATAGTGATGTTACACAAATTAGAATATACTTAAGAAGTTATAACCCAGAGACAAGCTCAATAACGGTGTCTTGTAGTATTGAAAGTTCCATAAGAAACATGTGTAAAGATGTGGAGTTTGATATGACAGATACAAAATTAAAAATTGATGCGGGAGTTATTGTTCATGGAAACTATGGTCTTATTTCCCATGCCTCGATAGCTGACGAAAATGATCCAGACCATAGAAGTATTTTAGTGCATGATAAGATTTATTACTTAGAAAATAAGAAGTATGAAGATGAATTTAAATACACAATAAGACCCAATGGCAAGGCAATTAGGTCAATCTGTTTCCAGATATATTACAGAATAAATGGTGATAGAAAAGATGAGGAAAGTTGGTTTTATATAAATGCTGAGAGGTTTACGCAGAATTTCAATGTCGAGGTTGTAAATGAAATGGGAGAGGAGTTAAATTTTTGGCTTGATTATGATTTTCCTGACCCTTTAAATAAGAAGAAAATTGAAAAAAAGGAGCAATTGCTACAACAGACACAAAAAATCTGTGACAGTGTTACACTAAATAAAAATGATGCTGTAAAATTGTATATTTACAAATCCTTAGAAAAGTGATTTATGCCAGGAGTGACTTAAAGCGTGGGCTTATCTGCATCTTCTACAGTGTCGTGCCGGAATTTGACATGAGTAGCTTAAGATTAGTAGCCATTGGTAATGACTGATTAGGCCAAATAAGTTACTTAAGAGTTTCTGGCTTAGTAAAGAACCACCGGTGTATCAAGGCTATTTGGCATCCTATATCTATTTGATCTTATTGGTTTATGCATATCTTACTTTGCATCAGATAAGTTAACCTCTAAGAAAAGTCATTGTGATCTAGATAGTAATCTTAAAGGGTCGGTTTGCCATTCTCACTGGTCTCAATATTCTTCTCCTAATCCTCAAACCCAAAGCTTGCTGTTAACTATGTTTCCTTTTGGACTTCTATAGATTTCACAATGTTCCCCACATCCTTGTCGTTGTATTAAGGATTATTTTGGATTCACAACTTAAATCCGTAAACTCAAAAGTACCTATAATCCTGTTGTTATAATCTTGCTTTGGCACAGGGATATTGAAAATGAAGTATTTTCCTTAGCTAATAATCTTTTTTCTCTATGCTCTTTGTATAGCCAACAAATTCTTTGGTCTATCACCAAACATTCTCAACCAAGTATAGTCTTAGATAAACCATCTTAATAATTGGGTTGCTCAAAGTCATGGTTCGGATAGCATCCTACGCAAAAATTGTAAAATCAACAAAATACTTGCCTTATATAGATATTACAGCATATATTTAAGCTGCTACATATACTTCTCAACCAATGAAGCAAGTTCAGTTTCGCCTATTATTGAGTTATTAAATCGAATTTCATTCTCATCAACTGTCAAAACATATCCTTTGAGCATTTCAGCTTCTTCAATTGTATAGCCATAACGCATAAGCCAAATCTCAACTTCGTCATTGGTACCATATCTAAAGTAGTTAACCATCTCTTTTGCCCTGGCATCATCTTCAATTTGGTAGAATAGATTAAAAGCTGCAATATATACATCTGCCAAAGAGAACGAGATTACCTTATCCAAAAAATCATAAGTATCATAGACCATGAGATCATAATTAAAGTTTTTAACCTTCTGATCTCCAAAGCGGGATGGAGGACTTTTTCTTAATTTCGAATCAGGTAACTTATAAGGAATCGCTGAATAGTCAATCTTTAGTTCATTTAAAGATTCATCTAAAATTTCTTGGGAGATGGAACCAGCACGAAATAGGCGCTTCAGACGCCTTTGCTCCTTTTGTTTTGTTAAATAACCATATCGTAAAGCAAGGAGTTCTCTGAAAGATTTACCCTGAATATGCCAAAGCAAAATGGTGATAGCGGCTGACAAAACAGTTTTTTCACCAGTATATAGCTCTCGGCCTAAAGAAGCCTCATATATAGCAGCGAGAGACTCTTTCAAGATCTTCTTCTTAGTTCCAGATAAATCTTTATATTCTGAACCGGTCATTATTTGACCATCCTTATAAATATTATCCAGAACAACTCTGATCATATTGAGTGTTTGCTCTGTACTTAATCTCTCCACTTTTGACATAGGTAGATTATACTCATCATTTAGACTGTCAGCCTTTACTGCATCAATAAATTCAATGATATCATCAGGTATATTCCCATCTGTTTGCTGATCAAGTAAAGATTTTTCTGGTAACCGGGAGTCGATGTTGATTCGGTCTATAAAGGTTTTAACCCTCCGACCTGAATCCCTTATGATTACATAGCCGTAATCAAAACGGCTTACCGTATTTGTGCTTCTTCCAGCCCTACCAATGAGATTTTTTAGACCTAAAATTTTATCTTCATCACTTCCTTGTAGTGTCATGTTGTCGATCCAGACGATGTCAAACGGCATATTAACACCTTGTATCAAAGTTGATGTGGCAAAACAGATTTTAGCATACCTGGCATTCGTAAATTTTTCTATAAGAAACCGGACATTTAGAGGAACTGATCCATGATGAACTACAACCCCTCTTCGCATAAGTGAAACCATTTCTGAGCCTACTTCAGCGGCACCAATAATATCCTCTACTTCATCTATGATTCTAAGAGCCTCAGGATCTGTAACCCTATCGCATAGGGATATATACTTTTTAAAATTCTCTTCAAAGCTTTTATCATAAATTGAAGATTTCGAAACATAAACTAACAAGCTTCCTCCATCTTCGAGTTTTTTCTTGACAATATCTTCTGGAAACCGGTAAGTATTTTTTTTGTGATGTGCGTTCTTTATAAAGGGCGAGAAACATTCAAAATTTTCTGTTTCAGGATCAAATTTGAGATATATTTTACCTACGGTGCTCTGTCTATAAGAAAAAGCAAATGCCTTGTCATGAAAACCATGTTTGATTAGCTGTGATTCTGGATTTTCCACAAAAGGATGAGCAAAAACTTTCTTTGCTGAAGGGAATGACCTATCAGACCTCCTCACAAAAGCATCAAAGGTTGTCCCTCGAACGGGTTCAAGTGTAATCTGAGCCTCATCATATAAGAACAAGGTGATATTGAAATGACTGGAAAGTTTAAAAATTTCTGAAGCTCTCTCTGGTGTGACCACGAAAATTCTTCGGTTAGTTTTACTGCGATTAATATCATCAATGAATTGCAAGACCAAAATATCTTTTCGATCTCCAATTAATTCACGAACAGCCAACAAATACTCTGCAATCAAAGCTCGAGATGGCACCACGATAATGATGTCACCCTGCTCCTCTTTTATTAATTGTCTGAAAAGGAAAGATTTTCCTGCACTAGTAGGAGCAGAGAACGAAAAATACCTATTTTCCTTAATCTGTTTTCTAATGCTTGCTTGAACAGGGGTAAATAATTCTCCGGTATCAAGTTTAATAGCCTCAGCAAAAGTGGAGTATGCTAGGCTAAGAAGATCTTTTGGCTCTTCTATTTTGTAGAATAACCCAAGAAGGTACATGAGTTTTTCTTCTTTCTTACTAAAAGTTTCTGCATGAAAATACTTTAAATATGCTAATGTTTCTAGATCCTCCTGGTTAATTGGCCCCTCTTCATGTAGCTTATCAAGGATACTAGATAGAAGGGTTTCAGCAAATATTGAATTTATTATTTCTTCAGGTTTCATTTTACTTTTACCCCGATGATATATAATTCATCACAAAGTTTTGTTAGCTCCTTAATATCATTGTTATTCAAAGAGTTATTAAGAATTTCTGAGTGATCCTGCGAGTTTATTGAGAATGAAACCACATATCCTTTTTTGTTATGAAGAACGAGATTGTCAATTGCAACTTTTGAAACCATGTTTTTCAGATGCACCGAATCACCTCGGTCTTTTTTTTCCCTAGAAAACCGGTGAGTTTGTGCGGCAGCAGAAGTATAAGCATTCCCATTACTTTGATATTTGGCCTCTCCAAAATTAATCTTGTTACTTGTACTTAAAGTATGGAAATCAAACCCTGGATTTCCCTCTTTACTCTCTTTCCATATTTCTGATATTGGTAAACAAGTATGAGAATGTTTTGACTCTAGGCATTCACCTGAGCTTAATGATACTAGGTATTCACCGAAGTCAGAGGTAACCTTGTTTTCAGGCAAATTAAATAGTTCGACTAGTTTGTTTATTGTCTTCTCTGCACAGATATTATACGCGTCTTGACTTATATAGTCCAAACTAGATATCCATGATGTGTCTGAGATTTTGTTAGTCAAATGCATGGCATATTCATTCACATTTTTTACTTCAATGCAAAATAAATTAACTTCTGCAATCGCCCCATTAGGAAGCTCATTAGTATTGACTTTTCTAGAGTAAATAATATCCATACTGGTGATTTTTGTAAAAACTAAATTAAGTATATCTAGGAAATGACCATCTTGTAAAGAAAACACCTAATCAGGGTGTCTTTTCACTAATAAAATAATTAGTATTTTTTCTATGTATTGTCGATATAACAGAATCCGTTGCCTTAGGTAGAGAGCCGGGATCTCTCTACCTATCCTTTAGTATACTCTCTTCTTCCTTGATGCGCTTCTCTTCCATATATTCAATAATGAGCGCATAGAAGCTGAGTAGTTTATAGGCTTCTCGGTTTGCTTCTTCTGTGGTGATCTCTTCGTTGAAGTGTGTAAGCCATAGTTCTCTAAAACGTTGATTATCTTTTTGAGGTAAAGTTGTTGGCAAGTCTATTTTCATACCATCTCATTGTATTCCTGCGTATGTGAAATTGTGAGATTGACAATTTGATTGTGGTGATTCAGATCGAGGTCTTGATGTCGCCTATACTTTTTATGTATCAAGGTTCTGATAAGGGACTTCCCTGCGCACAGGATGACCTTTTAAGCGTCAATATTGGCTTAATCCTCTTGTTTTTCAAGGGAATTTTGTGGTTCGAGCCTGGCTTTTTCCGCCAGATAAGCACGATGCCCTTCTTTGATAACCAAGAGCGGTTCTACGCTTATAAATTGGGCCTTTTGATCCAATAGGGTGTGGTTCGAGCCTATTTGCAGCAATACCTTTTTTACTTCTGAAATTACTCCAGAGTCATAGGTTTCCAAAGCATCGCAACCGATCTTGGCATACTCCTGCATATGCTTTTCCCAATCAATCTCGCCTCTTTGAATTTCAGCAATAAGCGATTCTTTTTCCTGTATTTGCGTTACCATTTCATCTTTAACCGCTTTCAATTCCTCGGAACTGATCTCTCCATCGGCACGCATCAGAGTGAGGTTTTTCAGGCGGGTTTCCAGCTTACTCTTTTGATGTCTGAGTGTTTCAAGTTTTTGCTTCTCCCCTCCTTTTGACCCTTGCTTAAAATTCCTGAGTATTTCAAGTGCCATTGCATGAAAGTCTTCCGGGATAGTGATATCTTGAATTGCTTTGCGATATTGTGTCCTTAACTGCTTTTCTGAAACATACCGTTGAGAACACGGCCCTCTCTTTTTAGTACAGCGGTAATACACTTGTTCGAATATTTTAAAGTTACCGAGAGGCGTATGACACCTAGGGCAATCGTCCCGATGAAGACAAGAAAATTTTCGCTGGCACTTATCGCACCAGGTATGTCTTTTTTGCTCTGGTGTAACGCTACACCCACATTCACCACATTTCAATATTCCTTTAAATAAAAAGTCGTGGTCACGGGTACGATAAGCGTTGGTACGTCCAGTAAGCATTTTCTGTACCTTCTTATACTCAGCGAGAGAAACCATAGCCTTATGCTTTCCCTTGTACTCATTCATTACACCATGAGCATCTTTCCAGTTAAAGTAGCCACAGTAAAATTTTGAGGTGAATATCCTTCGGTAGGTTTTGACAGGTAAGACCTTACCCGTAACTCCCACTAAATGCATTTCATCTCCTTTTTGCTTTATATCTGCTATTGAATAATCTCCGGATAATATCAATTTCCATAGTTCTTGTATGGTGTTGAAGTTGTCATCAGGGAGAATCTCCTGAGACAGGCTTTTTCGCTGAGTGTTGTGCCGGTAGCCAATCGGAAGGCTTCGAGAGGGATACCAACCGCGCTCAGCCTTCATTCGCATCCCCCGCTTGACATCTACGCTGAGGTCTTTGACGTACTGGTTGGCCATCCCAAACTCCACCTGCATCATCAGTACGTTATCCGAAGGCTTGTAATCCCTTCCGTAACACTGGATGTGCTGGATGGCTCCTTGCTGAAGCATCCAACTGATTTGTCCTCCGTCTACGGGGTTCCTCGCCAGCCGATTGAGTTTCCAGCAGAGGATTCCATTAGCTTCTCCTTGTTGTATGCGCAGGAGCATATTGTCAAAAGCCGGTCGCCCAGGTGCTTTAGCAGACCGGGATTCCGTTATGATCTCAACAATATCAAGGTTCAGTTCCGAAGCCAGACGCTGAACCTCCTTTACCTGATCAGGTATGGAAGCCATCTGCCGATCTTCAGACTCACTTGACTTACGGGCATAGAGAAAATATCTATGTCCTGTAGTAATCATAATGTAAACCGAAAAGGACAAGGAACGTATGGATTGAGGTGGTTGCCAAAATCTAGTTCCTTGCCCTTTTCGAGGCTCAATCCATATGTAATTTGGCAACCGTCATAAGGATAGCACAATTGTTTAAAGAGCACCATATCTTATCTGCGTTTTGATTCCTTATGTCCGATGACCACTGCATAAAAAGAAAGAAGCCGGTACGCCTTCCGGTTGGCTTCATCGACCGTTAGTTCTTCATTGAAATGCTTTAAATACAATTCACGGAATCTTTGGTTATCAGCATCGGATAAAGTGGTTGGCACAGGAATTTTCATATCCTAAACCTTAGCTGATATCATTTTCTGCAGGTAGACCAAGCATTTTGTAAGCAATATCCTGAGCCTACCGTGTAATTCTACTCCACGCTATTCTACAGTTATGCAGTATTATAAAGCTAGTACCCAACTTCCCAATCGTTTGGTTGACCATCATCTGAAGTCCCTATCGGAATCTGAGTTGAAAGTGTTACTGGTGATACTTCGCAGAACGATAGGTATGGTGGATAGAGACAACTCCTCTCAACGGAAGGATAGGGGGTGGATATCTCAAAAGCTTTTCATGGTGATCACTGGGTTATCTAATCGTGCCGTGTCCAGTGCTGTCAGTTCTCTGGTACGTAAAGGACTTATTACGGTTACCGATATAGAAGGCAACCCTCTTGCTTCTGCTGGTTCAAGGAAGGCGGCCTCACGGCTGCACTATGCCCTGGGTTCGGTGCTGGTTGCCAAACCAGCACCAGCCAGTGAACGTCAGGGTCATATTTCAGTGAAAAAAGGTCACACTATTAAACTAAACAGAGATACTATAGTGTGAAGAAGGTTCACTGGGAATCGGCATTGTGCATAACCTCTGTGGACAACCATCTACCACCATTAAGAAAGAACCAGATACCACTCAGGTGGTAAAACGAGAGAGTAACGACTTAACCGATACACGTGGTGTGACCACGAAATTTTTTTGTGGATTTTACAAAATACTGATACTACATGTATTTAACGAGGTTGATTATTCTGTGTAATGGGCATTCATAACCCGTGCCTATTTCTTTCTCATGCACATTCTTTCACATAACTATCTCTCAACCTCTCGAAAAAATTATCACCTGCAACTCTCCGATGTCAGTCAGCTTCTGGACATGGACACCGGAAATCTCTCCCGACAGGAAACCGGACAATCTTTACCCAATCTCACCACCATTCTCGGATATCACATTCTGTTTGAAACATCCATTCATCAGCTCTTCAAGGAGGATTACATGAAACTCTACGATGAGATTATTAATCGTGCTCTTGTGTTGCAGGAGCAACTGCAATCGCAGAAGACTTCGAAAGTCAAACACCGGCTGAAAGCGGTACAAACCATCCTTAATCGTTTAGTTCCTGACGAACTCTACTATGAAAGCGAAGAAGACGAATAGGGTACTATCGGTATACCCTAACCAGTGGGGTGTGGGCTTTGCGGTATTTGACACCCCGGATCGCCTGATTGATTTCGGGGTGGCGTATGTACAGCCTGCACAGAACGATACCTCCCTGGACAGGATTATGAAGCTGATCACCCTGCATCAGCCGGACGTACTCCTTACCCGTGCCATCACGCAAGAGCAGAACACCGTAAGTAAGCGGATTAGGACATTGCTCAAAAGGATAGCCTTACTTGCTGGAGCTGAAAAGCTCAAGCTCCGGGAAGTCTCTCGCACCGAGGTTCAGGAATACTTTAGTGAAGGCGATTACTGTTCGAAGTACGACATTTCCCAAAAACTAATCGAACGTTATCCTTCCCTGGCCCCTTACGAGTTCCCGGTACGGAAACGATGGAAGGGTGAACACCATCATGTAGGAATATTTGACGCAGTGGCGATGATCCGGGCTTGCTTCAACTAACCGAAGCAAGATAGAACGTCACTCCGTTGACACTTCGGACGTTCATCTTGTTGGGGATATTCCCCCAACCCCTTTTACTCTACAGCAATAACTAATTGGATATTTCTAACCTTGTTACTTTTTCCTTCTTAAAATCTTCAAATTTCCAATTGCCTTCTAAATTCAACTTCTCCACGTATTTCAACTCGGTAGTATATATCTTAAGCCAGCAAGAGTTTAAACCTTTAAACTTTATGATTGTACCTGCTAAGTAATAGGGCCTCGATTCAGATATGAATAATTGTTTCTCAATTTGATAGGGTAAGGATTCCAAGACCTCCGACACTGTTCTTCCAATCATTGATGTATCATTTACAACCCGAGCTAAAGAATCACATACTTCACTATTAAAACCTTTTCCCGTTTGGCCAAAACTCAAGTTGCCGCCAACGCTAAAAACAAGAGCTATTAATAAAAATAATCTAATCTTCCTCATTAATATCTTTATCTTTTAAGTATTCTGTTTCATTTGTAACTTGCCTCCACTCAGTTTTATCCTTGTTGGTTGTTTCAAAAAAACCTATCCCTGTCTCTTCGTAATCACCTGCAATATCTCTATTGAATTCCCATATGTGTTTTTCTCCTACACCTTCCCCTATGGCTTTTTGAGCTAATTCAGAATCTTTCAAAGTAGAAAGGTATGCTTTAGCTTTTTCAGGATCAAGTACCGTCATTGCAAATCTTTGATCACCGGACTCTATCATCATTGTAAAACCCTCACTAAGTTCACCTGATGAAGACCTTTTTAAGGCTTCATCTCTAAAAGTGCCTATATCACCATCGGACAATGCCATACGAGTAACTCCGGTATTTGAGGGATAAGGATGAGTATGGACCATGATATCACCTCCCTCAGGTATAATTGGCCCTCCAAAAGCACCGCTCATTTTAGTTTGAGAAGCGTTATAAACCTCATTGCTTGTAACTTTCTCTAGCCCGGCCTTATAGGATACAAAGATTTCAAAATACGCCTCACTCACTTCTCCTCCTTCATAACCTCTATTGTATGCACTATTTAGTTTGTCATTAAATTGAGTAGATATATTTGAAAGACGTCTTATTGCGCTTATCGGGTCATCTCCTCTAGGGTCAATTAAGTTAATTGGATTGTTAAAATTAAAAACATAAGGGCTCCAAGATGGGTATTTAGCCATTTTCGGATCCAGACTTAGCCAACGTCCAATCCTAGGATCATATTGCCTAAAAAAAGTAGTATACGAATTCCCATTCCCTTTAACCTCATCATCACCTTCCATACCATTAAACCCATACCTATAATCACCACTGTTAAACGTCCTTCCCGGCATCGTCATCCCGAAGACTTAGCACCCTATGCGGGTTTTACTTTTTCAAAGAACTCTGCTCAAATGTACTTAATTGAAAAACCCGGCTTGAAGACCGGGTTTTTAATTTATGTTAACATATTCTTTATCAATACTTTGGAACATTACCAAAAAGCTACTCCTCAAACATTTTATCCCAATAAGTCGTATCAAGCACGACCTTTCCGTTCATTTTTATATGTTCAAGGGCAACTTCTCCTTTGGGATTATATTTTCGAAAATGTGTTTTGCCGTTGGAATAAAAATCTGATTCAGATTTTTTATCACCGGACTCAGTATATGATATTATCTTTCTATCCCCGTTTTGAAGAAATATCTTCTTTTCATATACCCCACCCGAAGGATAGTATATTAAAAATATTGAATCGCTCTTCGAAGAGTTGAAATTTGAATCAATGGACTTTTGAGATTCTCTATTATTAACAACTTCAACTTTTTCACGAGAGTGATCAATTTCCAAATTTTCGGAAGGATTAGCAGTATGGTGACAACTCAATCCGATAATACATATCAGAATAACATAAAAAATCTTCTTATTCATTATTGCTCTTCTTGAAGTACACTTTTAACATCCTTGGGCTCAGCATCAATTATTGTTACCGCCTTTACATCCTTTAAAATACTAAATCTTCTTGTCTTTTGATCAGATTGATTCCTAAAAGACACTCGCTCTTTCTTTGGACCAACGGCATCATTAGCCTCGTTTCCTTCTCCATTATACCCACCAGAAGCCTGTGCCATATTCCATGCTTCATCTCCTTCTTGGGGATTATTGACCATCACATGATTGTTCCCTGCCCCCATTACAATATCTCCTGATACAGATCTTTCATTTGGAACGTCAAAAGAGTTCTTGAAAACTTCTTTAGAACCTGCTCTTAGCTTAAGGTCTTCATAGAAATCTTCATAGTTGCTATATTTTTCATCACTTGAGGACATTTGACGCCCAGCATAGTCCGTAAAGGTAAACTCAACACCTTTTTCCTGAAAATATTTGGTTAGGACATATAACGAAAAGTCTGCACAATCCATTGTTCCCTTTAAAGTCTCATCACTCGTAGCCACATCAATCTCTGTTTTTGCAAATGCACCAAAATCTTCTATACTCATAATATCCTTGGTCTGTGTTGCAACCCATGCCTCTAATCCCTCAAGATCAATAGCCCATATTGGCATATTCTGAGCAAAGGCATAAGGCGTTTGGAAAGGATACATAGGTTCGAGAGGATCGGTAGATAGGAAACGACCAGTACGAGGATCGTAACCTCTATACTTAAACTCTAGGTGGTTGCCATTACCTTTTATCTCGTTATCTTGCTCCTGTCCATTAAACCCATACCTGTAATCTCCACCATTGAATGTCCTTCCAGGCATTGTCATCCCGAACGGATAATAATCCTGCGCATTCAGCACATCAGCCACCATCATCACCGAATCACATTTACGGTTGAGCGTCATATTATTGAAGGCTACATAACCTGAATTTTCAGAGAAGATAAAGAAAGTGAGGCTATAATAGCCACTTATTTCAAAGCATACTATGCCAGTTTCTTCCACATTCTCATCCACCAAAGTTTCAGTAAAGTTACCCACGATCTTGATCCTGGCACCCCCTTCCAGATCACTGATATCAAAACAGAAAGTGTGATCACAGTTTTCATCTAGAGGATATGCAATCTTACGTATATAAGGATCCAATCCATTACCATTGTACATTTTTATGCCATTATCATCATAGGCCAGGCAATCGCCACGGTAAATTTCCCAATCACTCGGAATAATGGAACTGCATTGTTCATTCGTAATGGCAAAAGAGCCCATACCCGATACTGCCGTAATACTGACTGTAGCTTCAGTAAGATTATAGTAGGGGATATCAAAACAGTAAGTACCGGTACCCGTTATTAGCTGTTGGGCTATGGTAAAGGTATCTGAAGCTGTAATAGCAGTAAGCTCAAAATTGAGTGATGAACCGCTAATATCAGTGAAGGTAATACAATACCTGGAAAAACAATTTTCATCGGCATCAATATTATGCATAGCACCCTCTCCCCCTTCTTCATAGTATACGGTTAGTGTGTCATTATTTTCCTGTGCAGAAGCGCTGTCACCTACTGTTTCCCAACCGTCCATACCCGTATATACGATAGAAACGTCAGCTGCACCGAAATCATCCTGAAATACAGATACCTCATGTCCCTCATATACGGTAGGTACCTTACGGTCACTCACGGTATTCAGCACATTGCCCAGGTGGTTCTTCAATTCATACGCTTTATAGCCTACTACCCGACTATCGGTATTTTCAGAGACAATATAATTACCCGCATAATCAGAATTAGTGAAAGCCACAGCTGGACTTACAATCTTTACATGTCCAGAGGAAGTGATAGTTGAAGTGGCTCCGTTCATAAAGGTAATAGCAGCACCGCGCTGCACTAGGTAGTCACTACCTGTAATTTGATACTGCCCGTACAAGGGTGTTATGCTTTCATCTATGATAACATCACTATCCAAAGCTTTTAGTGTAATTACGTAGTCCCCACCTCCATTATCAAGTTCCAGTCCACCAGAAGCATCTATTATGTAATTTTTCCAGGGTTCAATAACAATACCTGTATCGGTATACACACTATCCGTGCTGATGGTAATATCCGGGTTCACAAGCCCAAGGCGGTCAGAACCGTATATCATTTGTTCCTTTAAACTCAGGGAACCACTCTCTACCAGGTAAGTGGCCATAGCATTACCTTGGGCATCACGAATGTACCAGGTGGTTTTGCCGCCTGCCTGTTTGCTAAGCCTGTTGCCCGTGCCATCATAGGTAAAATAGATATTACCTCCACTTTTACTTATGGAGGTCACCTTGCCCTGAACGTTCCATTGTATACTACTTATACCTTCCACATTATCACTTATCATATTTCCTATGGCATCATAACTATAATTATCAACTGGCTGGGTATTGAGATCGGTGGTATTAACCACACCTACAGAGTCAACCACCTGTAATAAGCGGTTCCGCATAAACCCTGAAGTACTGTTGGTATCATAAATATAGGCAAGATCATCCATTTGGGCACCACTTTGGTTCCACCTTTCCAAGGTGGATATATTACCATTGGGGTCATAGGCATAACGAGTCTTGTAGCCAAGGGATGACGCATTGCTACTTACATTGCTGGCATTCAGGTTTTCTTCCTGGTAAGATTCGTAGGTTGCAAGACGATTTAACTGGTCATACCGATAATTAGCAGCATGAACGGCTACTGGTTCCTGTACATTATCATTAAAGGCGCTGATCATCCGGCCTATGTTCCCATTGTACAAGGAACGGAAGGTGGTATCCAAAGGATTGTCTCCCCCCAGGACCGGAGCCACAAAACCGGTGGTACCGATGGGTGAATAATCACCCGAAAAATAATCTAATTCAAAACCAAAGGCATCAGCTGTATACGCACGATTAAGCCCATTATTACCCTGACCATCTTTACCCAGGTCAAAAGCTGCATAGGTTTGTCCTTTACCGAGACTGGAGCTGTTCACCGCCTTAAGCCAACCCTGCAGGGTGTAGGCGTAATCAAGCCCTTGAATATTCATATCTCCAAGTTCTACCCGGCTCAGTGGCCCATGTGGATAATAGAAGTACCGGGCATCTTCTTCCCAAATTTCACCATCATGACTGGTTTCCACATATTTGATCCTATTATCAGCATCGTATTGATACCGGTGGTAAAATTCATCTTTTTTGCCCTGTTGGTAGCTTACCTGGTTTACATTGCCACTCACTAAATCATACTCATATCCAATATTGAAAAACCTTCGGTTATAACTGTCCAATGCCGGTATTTCCTGTACCAATTCTGCTACATTACCATGTGGGTCATAACTGTAATGTGAAGCGCTGGAGTACCCTAAGTACGAAGAAGGTATAGATGACAGTTTAGCGGATCCGAAAACATAAGGAGTTGAAGCTGTAATACTATTAATATACAGGACTGAAGAGACCCTATTGCGCACGTATTGCTGTCCTTTATCCATAAAAGCAGCTTCAATACCTGACAGGCCTGAAGCTCCGGGAATATTGTAGAGCGGCTGATTGTAAAGAGTAACGACTACCTGATCCCTGTTCCCGCCTGAAACCCAAGCCTTAAAACTACCACTGGAAGCTGCCGTAGCTGCTGTAAGTGTACCGGCCCCGGATATCTGGCCGGATTCACAAACCCTCCCCAAACCATCATAAAGGGTATAGCTATATTGCCCGCTACCGCGTTGTCGGCCATTTTGTGAAGCCACCAGCCGGCCCAGATTGTCATACCAAAAATGAGTAGAGTCGCCATCTGGTGTCCATTGCATACGAACCTGGTTAAGAGAGTTATATCTATAATTGGTAACATAACGGTGTTGCGGCCGTTTAAAGTTGCCGGCACCCGTTTCACGGTACAATTGCACTGAATCCACCTCAGCCTGGTTAAAAATGGTCACCCCTGCCGGGGGTATCGTTTTTATGAGGTTTCCCGCCTGGTCATAATAATATAAGGTGTAATGGTATTCTTTAAGTACATACTCCATCCACATCCTTTCGTTGGACAGCATAGAGTCCATAGCTATTGTAGAATACATAGCAGCAATACTATCCAGGTAGGCTGCCTTATCTGCCTCCCACCTTTCTTCCGCCTCGGCCAACGCCAGACGCTTTTTCTCCTGAGTACAACTTTCAGAAGGACTAGCCGTCCAAAAATCCAGGACATTTGCTCTAAGAGTATCCGGCAAGTAGGCCGTATACACATAGCTTTGTCCGGTAGCACAAAGAAGAATACTATCTACTTCATCACTTGTAAGCTGGGTACAGAAGTCTGAATTCAAATAATTGGCAAGTGCAGAACTATTGGTATAAGGCACCGAGATCATGGTAGTATCATAACCCTTGGTGTCCATATACTTCATCAACTTACTGCAACTCAAAGTATCAATTACTGTGGGCATAGTACTGGATACCACACCTGCGGTCTGGTCCGTTGCGGTCTGATACAGATCAGTTGAAGCCAGGGGTTTCCCATAATCCTCATAAAGAGGGTTTTTAGGATAAATAAGGCGATAACCTGTACCGTCATCCATTATACCGTCTTCATCAATATCCCCATCCCAATAAGTATAGAGGGTATTGGTATTAGAGCAGATGTACTTTTTATCAAAATAATTGTAGATCACCTTTTCTCTGAAAAACAAGTAGGCACTACGGAAAACCCTGAGTTTATCATCATTGCTGGTTATTGCAGCTGTTGCACACCCATTGCCTCCATGTAATGATTTGAACAAGCTTATTACAGATGAACTCAGGAGACTGGAATAATTGGACCCTGCAATATCATCCGGATCATCCAGTACGTACCAAATGCTGTAGTAGATCTGGTTTCCGGAACCATCCAGTATAGGATCATCATTTTCATCGGATACAGGTAAATAGTCCTTTAATAGTTTACTCAAATAATAATAGGCATAGCCCGAAAGGGTATTAGTATCCCCGGTATTACACTTAAAAAGGAAGTCGGTTACCCGGGGCACACCGGAGTTCATATAGATGCTCTTATCCTGATCAACCTCACCAACGGTACCTGTTGTGTTAGCTGAAAAACCAAGCGGATTCATGAAGTTATAGTTTTTACCCAGGTAAGAATATGAGATTGCATTATTATAGGTCTGCGGCAAATACATGAGTCCTTGGAAGTCATTTATTTCATGCATGCTTAAGGTATTTTCTTCACAGCTTTCCGAATAATTGCAGAAAAATTCATAGGCACAGTATTCAGGGTGGTAAGAAACGTCAACCTCTCCATTTTCATTGTATACAGTTCCGGTATCACAGCCGCTACAAGAGTACAAGAAGGCATGTTCACCGGATAAATAATCAAAATTATAGGGGTTGCCATGAGTTGTATCATCCAGCGAATAACCTGTACTGAATAAGGTAACTTCATCTCCTAAATGACCATTTACACAAATAGTATTATCAACAATCTGATAGTCATAGAGCACCTCGCCAAAATCTATAGCATAATTCCAAATCCAAATTACGGCTGGATTCCCGTCCTGATCATTCGGAGACCAATGTGCAGGTATTCGGTAACAAGCGGTTCCTTGCCAGCATGAGGAATATGTAGAATCAATATTATAATAAGCTTGCAGAGAAAAATTGCTAATGGTATGGGTAGACTCATCTGATAAAGTATATGGTTCGGAATGAAGTTCTATTGTACCATCGGCTACAAACGGTCCCTCCAGGCAGATTCTATTATTCTCAATCTGATAATTATATAAAGTCATCAAAGTATCCCACATATAAGGTCCCCCTTCGTACTCTATATATTTTCGGGTAACATATAAACGTGAAGGCGTACCATCATAATTATTTGTGTCTCCTAATAATGAATCTCCAAGAGTGTAGCATATTATCGTATCACAATTCGTCTTTCCCAACAAATCAAACTCCATCATTTCCAGCTTCATGCTGCAGCGATCTTCAGCAAAGAACTGATGCACATCAGCTGCACCGGTACTGTCTTGATACTGAGCGCAATCTTCCAGGCATTCTTCCACCGCAATGCTAAAAGGACCTGTTCCTCCAGAAACACTCCAGGTGGTGGCTGAATCAGGGTACAAATAGTACTTATCGGCATCTGAATATAAGGTAGTATACTCATTACCGGCCGTATCCAGGTAGTACCTTACCCCCCCTACAACGTAGCTTTTACTTTCAAAACAGGCCGAATCACAATCCAGAACTTCACAAATAGTATCCCCGCTTATAGTAAAAATGGGACCGCAGTCAATATCAGGGTCGTATTTATGATAGTATAACAGACTGTCTTCAACGGCAAGTATGGAATCACGGTAAGCAAGGTTCAGTGATATGGCACGGCTGATATTGTAGTTGCCACTGGCCGGAATAAAAGCCGCCAGCAGATCATCGGGGCAGGACTTCAAACCGTATAAAGTAGTATCTACGATAGTGTCTCCCGCTTCCGAAGCTACGGTAAGATTAATATCAAAGGCAGCACTGAACGAATCTGCCTGCCAGCAAGTGGCCAGTTTCACCGTATCAAAACCGAAGTATATTTTGGCAGTATCCGGTGATGAAAAGCTGTAACTCATCATCTCCATAACGCTATCCGTTATTATAGAATCCTTTGGCCAATCGAATAAAGGGGTGGAAATAGAATCTTCCGAATTAGGTAGTTCGTAAAGGTTGGCCGGTACTGTATCAGAAAGAGTAGTGGCTATTACCTTCCCTCTCAGGTCCAGGTATTGAATAGTCTTTTGTCCATTAGGGTCAATAATGGCATTTTTCCGGTAGTATTTGGCATACCCGGCTTCATTCCCAAATAAGCGATCCAGTTCAGATTGTGTTGGATTACCATACTGGTACCGGGTGTTACCCACTCCATTAGCCTTATACTTTAAAGTGGGTCCAACTCCACTTTGGATAAGTGGCTGCTCTGTACCATCATTGGTATATTGCGTTAGCATATAGGGATAACCGCCAGCAGTAGGAATAGCTGATTTATTAATAAAGCTGAGGCTATTGGATGATGAGTAATATTGACTTGCTTTACTATTGGAAGGTAATGCTTCTGGCAAAGTACTGTTGGAGGTATTTAAATGCGCTTCCGTGGCAAAATTCTGTTTATCCCAGTTGCCGTTAAACTGGGCTCCATAAAACCCTACGCCCTGGTTAAAAACCGGCACTGGTAATACTTGCACTACAGGCCGGCCTACATAATCATATTTGGTTTCACCCACTATAGCATAGTTTTCTGAATTATTGATGGTAACCTGCTGTCTGCTCCGCCCTGAGCCATCAACATAATCCAATGCCTCCTTTCTCTTCCCATCTTCGGCATAAGCAGCGCTATAAGTCCAGTTGATAGAAGGGTCCATACCTGCAGTGTAATAGTAACATTTAGAGGAGGCATCATCCTGCACAGCTGTTAATATATTGTACACCGTTGGTGTATAGGACCATTGTGTATTAATCCTTCTTTTTTCAAAATCAGCAAACTGTACATCATACCCAATTCCTCTTACCCTGTATATAACTGAGCCTTTAGGGTAAGCCATTGAGATGGAGTAGAAGTTGTTTTTGAGATTGATTCTCAAAGCATCCCTGAAATCATATTCAATGGCCGTGTCCTGGTGGGTTTCACCCGTGGGACTTCCATCCGAGATAAAAAGATATTCCAATTCGTATTCCTCAGCACCCGGAATATAATCCCACGCCAGGTCAAGGGTATTAACAGAACTTGAATACTGTTCCTTCTGTATCACGGGTACCGCATCAATAGCTATATCAAAGTACTTTTCAGTGGTAATCATGACCTCGAGATAAAAATCTGAAGGCAATTGCAGGATGTCCCCGCCATTTATATCCCGGTATTTAACAGAATCAACCAGCAAGTACAGTGAATCAACCCCCTCAAAAACCTCTTGGGCTGTGTTGGTATCCAGTAAATTATCATCTTCATCCCCCTCAAGGTAGAGCATGCCCGGCTTTGCCGTAGAAAGACCAGAAGCATATCCCAGGGTTGCCGTGTAATACACTTCAAGACTCCAACCCTCTGCTGGAACCTGCAATAAGTATTCTTTGTAATACAATCTGACTACTCCTCTCTGGAAAATTGTGGTGTAGTCCAACCCCTGAATATTAAAGTAAGGGTCTTTTACCAACATACTTCCATTTCGTATGGATTCACCTTTTCGAACATCGGTACTGGTTTCATGTCCGGCAATTATACTACTGGTAACAGAAAGAAGCAGTATTGCCAATAAAAGTAGTTTGAGACTTTTCATAGTGATAGGTTTTCCGAAACGGGCCGGTTGGTGACTGAAATATTATGATTGAGGAGTTCCTGATCTTTGTTTGGTATTGCGTAAAGTAGATTGAATGGTCTTATACCCTCTTTCCGTTTCTTTAGCTGTTTTAACCAACACGCCATCATGATCATAGCTATACACAGTAGCAAAGTGGTTTGCATCCAATACAGCTGTCACGCGGTGACTATACCTATCGTACACATAGCCCACAAATCCGGCATCCAAAGGATGAATCTTTATATCATCATATTGAGAATTTTCACCCTCAAAAACCAGTTTATGTGTAGTCCCTGCAATAAAGACCACTTCTACCAATTCCCACCCTTCGATAGACGGTGAAACTTTCCCGGCAACTATGCCAGGATCAGCATTATCAACTTCAACAGATAAAGCACCTCCTGCACTGGTTTTTCTCCAGGCTTGTAGCAAATATTGTTTACCGGGGGTGAATTCAAGTAAATCATCCAGATTGGCCTCAATTTCCGGATCACCCGTAATAAAGGAATATAGGCCCGTGTGAGAATCCCCTTTTTCGCTAAGCTCAAGGCTACCTTCTATCCTTAAGTGAGTGTTTTCCGGATCCTCTAAATACGGATATTGTGGTGATGAAAAACTTCCTGATTTGTAATCTTCAAAACTTTCAAAAGCAATTTCCTGATACATAGCATTTTGAGCAACAGCAATTGGAAGGTTTCTGTCATAACCATACAAGGCTGCAGAGTAATTTCCCAATGCATCTTTCTCCTCAATAGCAAAACCATTATGATCATACAGAACAATTTCATTAGACAAATACCATCCGGAATTCCCCCCCTCAGGGTCAAACACGTGAAAATCCTTAAATATCCCATCGGACTGGATGCGGGTATGAAAATCATAACTATTTTGTCCTTCATGAATTTGAGATCTATCCACAAGGTGGAAATAGCTTTTGGAGGGCTTATAAACACCCTTCATCGCATAAGCATAGGGGTTTAATGCCATACCTGTGGTATCAGAGGCTGAGACCCCTCCCAGGTCCAGTGCAATTTTGAGTTCATCACTATAGGTCATGGCATCAGCCTGTAGCACGTCATCAACCGAACTACTGGTAAAAAACTGGTAAGGGTTACCCTTGGTGGTTACTGAAGAAAGGGTAGTCCCCATTTTATTGGAATAGCCAGACCTTATCAATTTAAAACCCCGCAGGTTGGCATTACTGAAGAGAGTACCATCCTTTTCCCTAACTTCCAGGTTACCATTATTTTTAGTAACCCATACTTTTTCTTGGGTAGTAGGGTTTATAAGCATGTCTCCAGGCACCAGATAGTTAAGGTAATCACTAACCTGACCTTCTATAACAATTCCTTCATTCTGATAAGAACCTCCCATATCCGTGTAATCCCAACGTGCCAGATGAGTGGCGGTGGAAATGGTATCATTAAAATCATTGGTGGTGTATGAAACCAGTGGCACACCCGTTTCCTCATCAAAGGATAAATGTTCCTGTGTGGTTTCCGCCCCATTATAAAAGGTTACCACTTTTTCCAATATACCGGCCTGACTGATTACCTTGTTCATGGTTACCGTTCGGGTCATGGTGTAAGAATAGTCTATATTGGGATAGGCAGAGGGTACAACATATAGTGCAGGGGGTGTTCCAAAATCTAAGTCTCCATCCACTGCTCCACCATACGTCCTCTCATGGCTTTCGCCCATGTGAACGTAAGTATCCTGGGTTACACCTATTTCTTTTTTGGATTCAATACCATCAGGTCCGATAACATTTACCTCATTTTTAAGCTTATTTACTTTACCAGGTAAGTACCCTCCTTCAGTACTGTAGTAATACGCGGTTTTCTGAACCGGGCTTGCCTTGGCCAAGTTGGCGTTAGCCCTGTAAGTAGCCTCACTTTTTTTCTGACCATGCATATTGTTCAGTTCAATACTGTAGCCCTGCGAAAAACCGGGCTGGAAATATTTCTTATTACCGATCAAAGCGATCAGTTTCTCTGCTGTGCCTGCGTTTACTTTATGGATATCTGTCCGTGAAGTTTGTACCGGGTAGTCCTTAGCTGTATAGAACTCAGTAACCTGAACTCCGGCACCACCGTTGGTAAGTGTTTGATTGGCCTTATTGGTTACTACCACCCGACTATAGCCTACTGAAGCCATAGGAAAAAATGCTTCCCCAATTGGTAATTCAGAATATAGATCACTATCCTTAAAAAACAGTTTGTCAGTACCGTACCGTACCGGTTCTCTGAAGGGGTTTTCCTCTCCTCCGGTTAAAGGCTCATATTGCGCAACACCTGAACTGGATCCATCTGGCAAGATATAGCTATAAGTTTGACCATAGTCATCACTGCTACCCCCGCCCATTTGTGACCATTCATCACTTATTTTAATATCCTTTACCCTATGCCCACCGCCTATTTTCTTACCGGCTACATTTAATCTTACGATAGATTTTAAACCGGTGGAGAGATGATTGCACCAACCTCTGTTATTTGCTTTAATGAAAAAAGCCCCTTCATCCACAGCAAATTCCACCGCTTTGGATATGACTGATCCAATTGCCCCAAGTATTGAAGCTGAAAAATTGGAAAAACCATCTATATCAATTCCAGAATCATCAAGAAGATCGTTTCTATTGAGCCTTAGTGCTACCCAACCTGCCTTTTTAACAGGGTGACGTCCTCTCCCATCCTTCTTGACCCTAATGGCCAGATAATTCTTTCCGCCATAAGAATATATTTCCGGATCTTCTGAAGCTAGGTCTAAATAGCCTTCTACAAAATCATACGCTACCAAGTCAGAACCGTTGAAAGGAGTTGTTTGAGGGGGAGGGTTACTTTCACCTTCAAATTCTTTCATTTTCATAAAGGCCTTAAAGTATAGCTGTTTCAAGCCTGCAGTATATTTTAAGCCCTCCTGGGCGTTTTGCAGGCTCTCGGCCACATCAACAATCATCCAATCTTTATCATCACTCAGCACAGAATCATGCGAACTCAAGCTTCCCGTAGCAAAACCTATTATTTCACACATTCGCTGTGCTTTTCGGTTTTGCACATACTGATAATCATCCGCTTCATAATTTACCGTAATAACTCCGCCAGTGGGCAGAGTTATTTCGCTTAAATTCCATGCAGCTGCAAAAGCGTTTGCGTCACTTTGTAGTTGGGTTGTATAAGGATATAGAGTATTGGATCCAAAGATATTCTGCTCTTCTGTTTGATAGGTAGCCCAGCGATCCACATGATTTTCGTTGTAGTCATAATTGTTTGTGTAAGCAAACTCATAGGGACTAAGAGACATTTTGGTTTTTTCCGTTCCAACTGTATACCATACCTTCTTTAAAGTAAGTTTTCCCGATGAAGCATTGGTGGCACCATCACAAAGCTCATAGCTATACCCGAAGTGTACAGTTTTTATAGGCTTGGCAGAAGCTCCATTTTCATTGTAGTCATCAACATTATAGAGGGTGATATTTTTTAAACGGTATTGCGACTGTAAAGAGGTAGGCCCAGAATTTTCTCCACCAACCCCATAGGCATCATCGCGTTCCTCAATTTCAAAAATTGCTATGTGAGATTTGGTTTCAATGGATCTCAAGTAATACAAATCCTTTTCAAAATAAGTAATGGTTCCCTTATCATCACCTTCATTGGAAAGGTCTCCAGGTAAATAGTCAGCCCCAGAGACAGGGCTTTTAGTTTTAAAGTCCTGTTTAACCACATATCCGAATTTGGTATATATGCCAAAATCCTCCTTATCCGGACCATTGGAATTTATATCAACAAAATCCTCAGAAAGGATCTCCGTTAACAAGTAGCTATGGGCATACTCCGGGGTTTGTGTAGCGGAATAAAAATGGTCTGTCCCGGAAGAATTCTGAAGACTGTTCTCTGTACTTGAATTATTGACTGACTTACCAATAAGGTTTGCAAGTCCGGTACCATATACTGCACCGGTTGAGAAAGTGGTTTGCTTTTGTAAATTGTTTTTGGCAGGTATACCATAAATATAACGCATGCCCGTACCATCACTAACATGTATAGCACCAATCCGATCCTTATCAGGAGAAGAGGAAGTTTCAAAATTAATATCTACAGTACTGGCCGGATTGCTAACTATACCTACCTTACGGGTGTAGCCGTCAAAGGCTGCTGCTTCAGCCTCGGTAAGGGCCATAAAAGAATTAACCCTTTTTTCTCTTTGGGTCTTAAATGCATTACTTGGATCCAGGGAATTTGTAAGACTGGACCCTTGCAGGGAGGGTTTTAACTTTGCTTCCGCAGCAAAAAGCCCGAATTTCTTATCCAAATCAAAACGCACTGCATTCTTATCACTCCCCGCAGTATTAGTATTGGATTGGCTGGTAAGTTCATTAGCGAATTTGAAATAGTATGGTTCCAACAGTGGTTCCGAAACGCGAAGGTTTTGAAGTGGAGTGTTCAAGAATTGAAGTGGCTCATCACCATTTTCCCATGGTCCGGTATAGCTGTTTCCACCTCCGGCATTCAGGTTTATCCCTACTTTATTGGAGATAAGTAAGGAGTTAAGTTCAAACCCTCCCCCAATGTTCTTCTTTTTTGAGACTACGGTAGGATCAATCAGCTTAGTAACACCACCTTTAAACGCACGCACCGTTCCATTAACACCTTGGGAACTTACATGATAAACATCATTGGTATGATTAGGCACCGGTAATATCCGGCTGTCCGGGGTAAGCATAGATTGATTTCCCATTGTAAAATCCATCAGCCCAGACTTTGAATTCCCTAAATTATGATCCGAATAAAGGTATCCGTAGGCAGGTATATTTACATCTTTATCGGCCACTTTAAGTTCATTAAAATAAGTATGAACCTGCAAATCTCCAGATATACCAAAAGCCACTATTCCTGTCTTAACATGTAAAGTATAGGATGAACTTGACATGGGGTGGGTATAGTTTATATCCGAGACAGAAGGAACTATTGAACTGCTGAAAAGTCCTCCTGGGTTTTGCTTACTCCTTTTCCACAAATTTTTATAGTGAGACCCAAAGGATTGAACGGGATTTGCGAAAATGCTCTTTTTCTCTTCTCTTTTCTCATTCATTCTTATCTTGAAGGGAAAGGACGGTGGAGAACCAACCCTACCATTAGTGTCAATAGGATTTTTTTCGGAAGCACCATCCGCACTTTTGCGGTCCTGGGCATCCATTAAGCTAAATCCAAAACCAGGTTCCACATTAAAACCACGATAATTGTTGTAAAAGATATTTACATTGGCATTCAGATTTACTCCCAGTTTTTTGGAATCCGCTCCAAAGATCTCCAGGTTAGCCAAAGCTACGTTTACCCCAAATGTTTGATTAGGTCTTTGGGTAAGCTTCTTATTTACGGATTGCCCGTTAAAATCATCCGGTAATCCACGTACCTCACGGTTCACTGCACCAGGGTTTAAACTCCAACCCAGTCCAACCCAACTAGCCTCTTGTTCCATCTGTATTCCTCCTGTATAAGACAGGTTTATGGGGTACCCTCCATTAGGGCCCGGTACATTCATCAGGGGTATATTATAGGAGAAATTACCCGTAAAAGAATCCACCATCTCATTCATACTTGCAGGAGCAAAACCTTCCAGTTCAGGCTGACCCGGCCCAGTGGTCAATCCCCACAAACTAACAGGAGAAAAATTAAGCACTAAAAAACTCAGTGCCACATATACAGAAAGCACTTTGGAGCCCTTTGAATTTCTGATCTTATTCATTTTAACCTGATTTTTTCGATGTTCTGAATACTCTTTCCTTTGAATTTTGCCACTTCAGTATCACCACCACCGGCAGATCTAATTTTAAACACAAAGTCTCCTGAAACGGCATCTGCTGGAAAACCAATCACCAGTATCTCCCCTTGCCCTAAACCATCATTTTCAGGGACTACCACGGATGGTATTAATTTTTTAGTTTCATTTTCTATTGAGAAGTCTTCCTCCGAGAACCTGTAGAAGATGTTATCACCTCGGAGCTTAAAATATCTCTTCATATCACCCTTTGAATTAGTGAAAATTGAAGGCAGGTAGGAAAGGTGATAGGTTTGTCCTTCCAAAATAAACTTATGTGAAAGGCCGTTTTGGGGATTATTTAAATAAGCCCTGAACTGTTCTGAGGTTGTATAGGGAGTACACCCACTAAGCACCCAGAAGCCAAAAAATATTAAAACAAATTGCTTCATTTAATCTTGATATTGAATTCGCACAAAACGCTTCCTGTCCTTTGCGGTAACTACTTCAACAGTGTAAAATTCATTGTTGGTAAAACCTCCGGCTGCGGCCAAGTCTATGGAGTAGTTTTTTACTCCTGTGGATATCAATTCACCGGTATTGGTGTAAACTACTGTGCGGCTTTTATCGTATATCTTGAGATTCAATACAGCATCGTCCACAAAATACTCTTCCTCCACAATTAAACCGAGCCTACCCCCTGTACACTTATAGTAGGACCCATCAAGATTGTCTTTAAGACGTACATAGGAAAAACATGAAATCTTCGCGTCTGTTATAACCCCTCCGTGTTTAGACATGGAACAATCAACCATAAGCTCCGGAAGATTTTGTGAGCCTGTAGGCAAATAAGCTGACGCGGTATATAGCGTGCTCCAAACCGAATTACCAAAATCATACTTCTGATAGTAAATGGTGCTTCCTACCCTACTTATCTTGAATCGATCGCCTAAACTATATGTAACTTCACCGTCATAGCTATCCAGACGCGCTCCTGGTGCATATACTTGTACATGCCTATCAAAATAGTAGGGGTCGTGAGTAAATAAGAATTTGAAATCTATACTGTCCGGACGGTAATTGACATCCATATCAGCTAATCCGATAGAGGTGTATTTACTACTATCCACTACCTCATAAATCAAATAGCCATCGGCATTTTCTGGAATCCGAATAGTAGAAATCCCACCTGCGTTCCAAACTCCATCAGGCCCCGTTTTTGTAAGAGTCGTCCCGCTAAAAGAAGTGGTCCAAGCTAGGTTGGTCCATTTTATAAGACATTCCTGGGCGGATAATCCAAATGGGCAAATGAGAATTAATATGAGCTTCAAAATGAAGGATGACCTCTTACTTCCTCGAATGGTATTCATTTTACGATATTATTTTATTGATCCTTATGAGTCAGAATGTTAAAATGTGAAATATTCCTTCAAATTTCAGTTCTATTCTGAAACAATACATGGACACTTTTAACAAAATGGGAAATGCCTATGCACAAAGGGACCGATCGGGTAAAGCCAATGACGGAAGTGCAAAAATCACATTGGGGAATACTTATATTTCCATAGGTAACCTAACAAGATTATCGTCTAAAAGAAGAGATCAGAAGAATAATTCCCCAAAGTTCGTTAAGACAAACTCCGGGCAAACACCTTCCAGGCCTGTACCCTACCCCGGAACCCGTTCTGTTCCCGGACCACGCAAGCCTCCACCCCCACCGCCTGAGAAGAAATAATCACTCCGCTAATGCTTTGAAAGCACCTTTCATCAACCCTATTCTTCCGCAGGAAGAAGGAACGGCCTTTTAGAAATTCTGTAAAAAAGCAAGGTAAAAGCGGTTCTCAAGAAGTGCCGAAGTGAAACGACTGGGGTTTCTAAGGACCGGTGAACCGTAGCTTTTAAAGAATTTCTAAGCACCCTTGATCTTTGGCTTCTTTTCTATCAAGAGAAAAGAAGGTAAAAACCATATCCCAAAAACCTTAACCAACATCAGATAAACTAACTCCTTTGCCCCTCACGTACCCCAACAATACCCAGGCAATTATACCCCTCCATTCCATACACCTCACTATTCACCAATTGCCCAAACTCCATACCCAACACCGTAATCAGAGGCAGATCACCTCCACCCGCCAACCCAAAAAATAGTTCCACATCCCCAACCTCTTCATCCAGTGGTAACCAGTTACTCTGCTTTTGTTTACTCACAAAATCCTGCTCAGTAAAATCAAGCTCCGCACAACCCGTCAGTATTCTGAAATGAGTAGCCCCATTCGGTTTCTTCAGGCATTCCAACGGCCTGAAAGACGGTATAAAAATCGTGCTAACACCCACTGTCCGGTCATAACGTAAAGTGTACGGAGCCATAAACACCTGCCGCAAGGGAGCCTTCTCATTAATATCAAACCCTTTTAACCACGCCAGCTTTCCCTGCTCCACTCTCCTTTCTCCCCTCTCATGCTCCTCATCGCTTTGCAATATTGCCACCATTAGCCTGTTCAGCCGTGAAGCCACCCTTCCTCTGCTAACCCTGTGGATAAGCTTTCCGAATGAATCCCGCAACAACTTTCCCGCTTTGGCAGCTCTGCCGAATTCCCTCCCGTTTTCTCGTGTACGCGCAAAAGCCGGGTCTCTCCGTATCCGTTCACCACTTACCCCCGCTTTCCTGCGTACTATGTACCCATCCTTTGATTGGTAAAAAGAAAAACTTTCCAGCTTCCCCCTCAGTTTTAGGATCCCCACTTGTTTCGGCATAAGTAATATCCTTTAGAATTATGGTTTTAAACTCCCCAAAAACCTATAGTATTTCACCTCATCACCGCATAAACAACCCTTTCTTCCGGAAAAGACCATTTTGGATGTTTTTAAGCCAAAAAAACCTGGGATAGTGTAGAGATAGAGTACAGATGAAGCACAGATAATGTAGGGATCAGGCTATGGAAAAGAAGGATACAACCGTTTCCAAAGCAAAAAAGCAGCTTGTTAAGCTGCTTCTTAGTGCGGAGAGAGAGGGATTCGAACCCCCGGACCCGTGAAGGTCAATGGTTTTCAAGACCACCGCATTCGACCACTCTGCCATCTCTCCTGAGGGGTGCAAAAGTAATAATATTTTTTGCGCGGCAAACAACTAAATCCCTTCTTTGGCGTCAAATTTGTAACTTTACGTGAAACGAAAAAACATAATGAAAAAAGCAGGTTTTCTTCTGGGGCTTACTCTTCTATCACTAAACTTTTTGTTTAGTAAAGAGCTGGGGATCGATATTTCCTACGCCCAATATCTATCTCATGAAGATCAACCTTACCTGGAGTTGTATTTTGCGGTAAACGGTAACACCCTCACTTTTAAACCTGAAAAAGAAGGGAAAGCCTTTAACGGTGGTGTAGATGTAACCGTAGTATTCCGGCAGGAAGGGCAGATCAAAGCTGCAGACCGCTTCCGCATATTAAGTCCTTCTATACAGGACACCTCAGCAATAAACAACGTTTTTATCCACCAGGAACGTTTCTCCCTGGCAGCCGGAACTTATGACCTGGAACTGGAATTGGGTGACATGAATGATACTGCAGAGCATTACTCTATCAAGCAACAGATTGAAGTCGAATCACTGAGCGACCAAACCAATTCTTCTGACCTGCTGATACTGGATAGCTATAAGCAGGCTGATGAACAAAGTAAGTTCACGAAGTCCGGCTACGAGCTGATTCCGATGGTGAGCTCGGGTACCTATTATTTTCCCCAGGCTTTGAATAAACTTTCTTTTTACCTGGAACTTTATAACCTCTCCCAACAACTTGCCGAAGGGGAGCCTTACCTGCTTAAATACTATATTGAGAATTCTGATAATGGCGAGCCCCTTAATGAATATGCCTCGGTAAGTAAAAAGAATGCCAGTAAAATACAACCGGTGCTGGCTGCCTTTAACATCAAGGACCTGCCTACGGGCAATTACAACCTTGTTATAGAGGCGGTAGACCGTAACAATGAAATACTCCTTCGCAAAAAGGAATTCTTTTTCAGAAGGAACAATGAGGCCCAGCCTTTGGCCATGGGAAATACTGAAGATCTGAACGTAAGCGGAACCTTTGTAGAACGGATTGATAATTTCGATTCTATTTACACCTACGTCCAATACCTATTCCCCATCAGCAGCGAGGCCGAACAGAACTATCAGAAATCTCTATTAGACAGTCGTGACAAAGGTCTCATGCAAAAATATTTCTATGCCTTCTGGCAACGTATAAACCCTGCTAATCCGGCCGAGGAATGGAAAAAATACCATCATGAGGTTAAAATTGCCAACAAACTATATGGCACCCGCATTCAAAAGGGATTTATGACAGCCCGTGGCCTTGTCTATTTAAAATATGGACCGCCAGATATGCTGGAAGACCGGAAGTTTGAACCTACGATGCCTCCCTATCAAATTTGGCAATACAACCAGGTCACCAGCAAATTTGCTATCCAACAAACCAACCGCTTCTTTGTGTTTGCTGAATATGAGGTATCAACCAATGACTATGAACTGGTCCACTCCACCGCTTTCGGAGAGTTGTTTGACAGTAGATGGAAATACACCATGGCACGCAGAGGTAACGGTGGCACCGGCCCCGATATAGATGCCAATAGTGACCAGCTTTCACAGGATAGTTATGGCTCCCGTCTCAACAACAATATGATCTTTAAATCACGTTCCAATTCAAACTGGTAAATTCGCGGCATGATCGCCTATTACCTGGCTATTGGCCTGGGGAGACTTATTTCACTTCTCCCCTTTCGTATACTGTATATATTCAGTGATTTACTGTGCTTTATAGTGGCTGATGTTGTAAAATACCGCAAAGAAGTGATTGATGCCAACCTGAAGCGATCTTTCCCGGAAAAGAACGAAAGTGAGATCCGCTCCATTCGTAGAGCCTTTTACTCCAATTTCACCGACCTCATTGTTGAATCCTTCAAGTCGCTTAGCGTAAGTGCCAGCACCATGCGTAAACGCTTTAAACTGTTGAATCCTGAAGTTTTCCAGGATCTTTACGATAAGGATAAAGGCGTGATCATGGTAATGGGCCATTACACTAATTTTGAATGGACTGCCATGTGCATTCCCCTATGGGTACCTAACCCGTGTTTTGCTGTATATCACCCATTGAACAATAAATATTTCAGCAAAAAGATCGTGCAGATACGGGAGCAGTTCGGGCTGAAACTATTCCCTATGGAGGATACCTACCCCTTTATGCTGAATAATCCGGCCAAGGCACCGCTCTACGTTTTTATGGCCGATCAAAGTCCGCATAAAGGCAAGATCAAATACCGCGCAGACTTCCTGAACCAAAGCACTCCCGTTCATCTTGGCGTGGAAAACCTGGCAAAGAAATGTGATCTGGCAGTGGTATTTATCGATATTCAAAGGGTAAAGCGCGGTTATTATGAGGTGACCGCCCAATTGCTTTTTGAGGATGTTCAGGATACCAGGCAGTACCAGGTTACCGACACGCATGTGAAAGCCCTGGAAACCGTTATCCGCAAAAAGCCGGAGAATTGGTTGTGGAGCCATAAACGCTGGAAATATGCCTAAGACTACCGCAGTTGCCATACTTAATTGGAACGGGGCCCACCTCTTGCAACGTTTCTTGCCTTCAGTGATAAAGTACAGCCCGGATACGGCCGAAATTTATGTTATTGACAACGCCTCTTCGGATGCCAGCCTGGAAATACTGGCTAAGGAATTCCCATCGGTAAAACTCATCCGTAATGCAGGGAATTACGGTTATGCCCAAGGTTATAATGAAGGCCTTAATTCTATTCCCGAAGAATTTGTGGTTTTACTGAATAGTGATGTAGAGGTAACTGAAAACTGGCTTACACCGCTCATAAATCACCTTGAAAAGCAGCCTAACCTGGGAGCCATCCAGCCCAAGATCCGGGACCTTAAACAACCGGATCACTTTGAATATGCCGGTGCCTCCGGTGGCTGGGTAGATACCCTGGGCTACCCATTTTGCCGGGGACGCATATTTGACAGCTTGGAGAAGGATCAAGGTCAATATGATACCTACCAGGAAGTTTTCTGGGCTTCAGGGGCCTGCCTGGCTGTGCGTAAAGAAGCTTTTAGAAAAGCCGGAAAGCTCGATGAATCGTTTTTTGCCCACATGGAAGAAATAGACCTGTGCTGGCGCATGCACCTGAACGGTTACAAAGTGGCGTGTGAACCAACATCGGTGGTATACCATCTTGGAGGAGCCACTCTCAACAAACTATCTCCTCAAAAGACTTATCTCAATTTTCGTAACAGCCTGATCATGCTTTACCTCAACCTACCTGGTTTTGAAGGATTCAGCAAGATCCTGCAGCGATTGGTATTGGATGGGGTGGCTGGCATAAAATTCATGCTGGAAGGTAAGTTCCCGCATGTATGGTCCATTCTGCGGGCTCATTTCTCCTTCTACAGCCGTTTTAACGCCTTAAGCCGCAAAAGAATAAACCGTCCCGCCCGCCCTTTGAAGGATTTACCAGGTGTTTACAAGCATAGTGTTGTAAAGGCTTTTTACCTGGGCGGTAAAAAAAGGTTCGGGGATCTGTTTTAAGGTGCCCTAAGCGGGATCAGCGGTTTCTCTAAACGCGCCCGCCCGAAACTTTCCATCGGTTTTAAGGTTTTAACCACTTATGGGTGAGAAAGATGAACAAAAAGAACACCAGGAGATCATTCATGAGCAAATACGCTCAGGTTTCAGAGAGTACGAAAAATCAAACCTGGGCGTAATCCTGAGTGCCTTTACAGCCGGTCTGGAAATAGGCTTCTCTATTTTCCTGATGGGCGTGCTATATACTCTATTCCATGGACGTATACATCCCGACACACTGCACCTCCTGGTTTCCCTGGGGTACCCCCTGGGCTTCATTTTTGTGATCATAGGACGTTCGGAACTATTTACGGAACAAACCGCTCTTGCCATAGTCCCCGTGCTCAATCGTAAAGCTTCGGTGAAGGAACTCTTTAGCCTATGGGGGTTGGTGTTGGCAGGAAACCTGGTGGGTGGGATCTTATTTTCTTTCTTCATTACCTGGATAGGCCCTGCCATGGGCATTATCAGTAAAGAGGCCTTTGTAGAAATAGCGGAAAATATGTTGAACCCGGAATGGGAAATCATATTTGGCTCCGCCATCCTGGCCGGCTGGATGATGGGCTTACTGGGTTGGCTCCTCTCCTCTTCGCAGGAATCCATCAGCCGTATCACCATCGTTATCTTTATTACCGTGATCATTGGGTTAGGAAGCCTGCATCACTGCATTGTAGGATCAGTAGAAGTGATCTGTGGAATGATCATTTCCGATACCATCAGTATATGGGATTACCTGAATTTCCTGGTATTTGCCGTATTGGGCAATACCATAGGAGGGGCATTCTTTGTATCTGTTTTAAAGAATAGTCAGTTAAAAGCCAATAATAACACTAAATAGGCTGCTCCAAAAGGCATTGTACCGCCAGTTCATACCCCCGCAAACCAAAACCAACTATTACCCCGCTGGCATGCGCTGACACATAGGAAGACTTTCTGAAGTTCTCCCGCTTATACACATTGGAGATATGCACTTCCACCACCGGAGTGTGGATAGCCGCTACCGCATCTCCCAGGGCAATGGAAGTGTGTGTAAAAGCCGCTCCATTCAGGATAATACCATCCACTTTACCGTTCCAGGTCTGAAGGTTATTGATCATCTCCCCCTCTGAATTACTTTGACGATACTCAAACTCCACTTCCGGATATTGTTTCTTCAAGGTTTCCAGGAAAGCTTCAAAATCCATGGTTCCGTAGATGTGCGGTTCCCGTTTACCGAGCAGGTTGAGATTTGGGCCGTTCAGTATTGCGATGCGCATTTGCTTATTTTTGAGTTTTAAAAGTAACGCAAACCCATGAACTGGTCACAGGCTATCCGCGACTTTCAGCATTACCTTAAACTGGAGCGTGGCCTGTCTCAAAACACCATTATCTCCTATTCGCTGGACCTGGAAAAGATAGCCGGTTTTTCAGAAGATCCCGCCTGGAAACCGCTTAAGCTGAAAGCTGATGACTTGCAACAGTTTATCAACGCCCAGGCAAAAAAAGGAATTAATGCACGCTCACAGGCCAGGCTGGTTTCCACCTTACGAGCCTTCTACAAATACCTTTTGCTGGAAGACTACCTCGATGTAAACCCTACTGAACTTCTGGAAAGCCCTAAAATGGGACGTAAGTTGCCTGAGTTCCTAAGTAAAGACGAGGTAAACAATCTTATTGACGCCATTGACATGAGTAAGGCTGAAGGTCATCGAAACAAAGCCATTTTTGAAGTATTATACGGTTGCGGGCTGCGCGTTTCGGAACTGATCAGCCTACGGCTTTCCGATCTTTTCCTCAAAGACCAGATCATCCGGGTTACTGGTAAAGGTGATAAAGAGCGCCTGGTTCCCATCAATAAAATGGCCATCAGGTACCTGGATATATACATCCATGAAAGCCGGGTACACCTGGATATTCAAAAAGGACACGAGGATTTTGTATTTCTGAACCGCAGGGGTAAAAAACTGACCCGGGCCATGATCTTTACCCTTACACGCAATTTGGCGGAAGCAGCCGGGATATCCAAAACAATCAGCCCACACACCTTCCGTCACAGTTTTGCCACTCACCTGGTAGAAGGTGGTGCGGATTTACGTGCCGTGCAGGAAATGCTGGGTCATGAAAGTATTACCACCACCGAGATCTATACTCACCTGGATCAAACTTCGCTACACAAAACCATCATGCAGTTTCACCCGCGAAGCAGTAAAGGCTAATACGCCAGGATTTCTTCCACCGCCTCGGCAAAGCGTTTTTTAGGCAGGAAATTCTCTTCCAACTCCCTGGCAAAAGGTACCGGGGTATTCATACTTCCTACCCGTTTTACCGGAGCGTCCAGGTAGCTAAAGCAATGTTCATTGATCATGGCAGATATATCCGAAGCAATACCCCCAAACAAACAGTCTTCCTGTAATAGTATGGCGCGCCCGGTTTTCTGAACTGATCCGTAGATTAATTCTTCATCCAAAGGCATCAGGGATCGCAGGTCTATTAGATCTGCGGATATATCCGGATGCTGATCCAGGTAACCCAAAGCCCAATGTACACCCTGGCCATAAGTGATAATGCTCAGTTGCTCCCCTTCTCGGAGCCGCATTCCCTTCCCTATCGGTAGGTTGAAATAACCTTCTGAAACCTGGCCGTACACACTGCGATAGAGCGCTTTATGCTCAAAGAACAGCACAGGGTTCGGGTCTTCAATAGCACTGATCAGCAGGCCTTTAGCATCCTGCGGAAAGGCAGGATATACCACCTTGAGGCCAGGTGTATGGGTAAACCAGGCTTCGTTGCTTTGAGAGTGGAAAGGTCCTGCACCAACGCCTGCTCCGGTTGGCATACGGATCACTACATCGGCATTCTGACCCCAGCGCCAATGGATCTTAGCCAGATTATTCACAATCTGGTTAAAGCCCTCGGTCACGAAATCTGCAAATTGCATTTCTACCACCGATTTATAGCCTTTTACCGACAAACCCAGGGCGCTACCTACTATGGCTGCTTCACAAAGTGGGGTGTTTCGTACCCTTTCCTTACCAAATTGATTGATAAAACCATCCGTAACCTTAAAAACACCTCCGTATTCGGCAATATCCTGCCCCATGATCACCAACTCTGGAAACTTATGCATGGCTTCCTTTAAACCATTGCTTATGGCATCCACCATCCGCATTTCGGTCTGCTCTTCAGCCGGGGCAACGGCTTCCTGCTCAAAAGCAGCAAAACGATCACCAAGTTCGGTTTCCGCGCTAAAGCTAATCGGCTCCTCGGCCAGGGCACTTTCAAAAGCCGTACTGATCTCTTTTTTGATCTCTTCCACGATCTCCTCGTTCATTTCCGGAGACAGGATACCTTTATTGATGAGAAAAGCGCGATAGTTGTCTACCGGGTCTTTTTTAGACCATTTATCCTGCAGTCCTTCCGGATAGTATTTAGTTCCTGAAGCCTCTTCGTGACCGCGCATTCGGAAGGTCCGGCATTCCAGGAGGAAGGGCCCGGGATTGCTTCGCATCTCCTCGGCAATCTTTTTCACCTCGTGGTATACTTCCAGGATATTGTTACCATCAATACTGTTTCCCTTTATACCATAGCCAATGGCTTTATACACAAAGCTTTTAAATCTAAATTGCTCCTCAGAAGGTGTGGAAAGACCCCATTGATTGTTCTCCACCAGGAATATAACCGGCAGGTCCCATACGGCTGCTACGTTAATGGCTTCGTGAAAATCACCTTCGCTGGCCCCTCCGTCACCGGTGATCACCAGCGTGGCTTTGTTTTCCTTTTTCAGTTTGGTGGCTAAGGCAATACCATCGGCAATGCCCATCTGCGGACCAAGGTGCGAGATCATACCCACCAGGTGGTGTTCATTGGTACCGAAGTGGAAAGAGCGGTCACGCCCCTTGGTAAAGCCATTGGCCTTACCCTGGAACTGCGAGAACAGCCTATCCAGCGGTACGTTTCGGCTGGTAAATATTCCCAGATTACGGTGCATGGGAAGAATGTATTCATCTTCCTCCAGGGCCAAAGTAGCCCCTACGGAAATAGCTTCCTGCCCATAGCCGGAGAACCATTTGGAAATACGCCCCTGGCGCAGGGCGATCAGCATTTTTTCTTCAATGAGCCGGGGCTTCAGTATAGCCCGGTAAAAATGAATCAGTTCATCGTTGGTCAGTCCCTTTCGCTGAAATCGCATAAAATTCTGTATTGGGATGCCAAAAATACCCATATTTCATAATGATCAGTTAACACTTCTAGAATACTTTAGCATCCCGATGGAACCTAAGAAAACTCTGTTTATCATTAACCCTATCAGCGGGACCCGCGATAAGAAAAAACTCGTTGATCAGATCAAACGGGAAGTTTCCACCGCTCAATTTGATTTCCATATAGAATATACCAAGGGACCTTCGCACGCCACAGACCTGGCCATTGAAGCAGCCGAAAATCAGCTGGACCTCGTGGTTGCTGTGGGTGGTGATGGAACGGTTAATGAAACGGCTTGTGGTCTTATTCACACCAGCACCGCTCTGGGTATTATCCCCATCGGTTCCGGAAACGGTCTGGGCCGCCACCTGCAGATCTCCACCAACCCCTTAAAAGCCATCCGCAGCCTGCATGAAGGTGAGGTAACCCGCATTGATGTGTGTACCGCTAATGATATTCCCTTTTTCAACGTGGCAGGCGTGGGTTATGATGCCCGTGTGGCACACGATTTTGCCAAAAAGCCCGGCCGGGGATTTATCACCTATGTGCAAAGTGTTTTGCAGCAATGGAATGGTTACAAACCCAGCAAGTATAAGATCACTACACCCACAGGCTCCTTCAAAAAGAAAGCCTTGCTGATCAGTTTTGCCAATGGTTCGCAATTTGGCAATAATGCCTTTATTGCGCCTAATGCCTCTGTTTCAGATGGTTTAATGGATGTGAGTATCCTGGAAAAATTCCCTGGAAGGGCGGTGCCGGTAGTGGCCATGCAGCTCTTCAGCAAGCATATAGAGGATTCCCGCTATTCGGACATCTTCCGTACCAACGAGATTACTATCAAACAAAAAAGTAAAAAGGTGCACCTGGACGGGGAGCCTTTTAAACTCGGAAAAAAGATCCACTTCAAGGTTTTGCCAGGCGCATTGAATATCTTAGCGCCCAAAGTTTTTGAAGATGGATTCAACACATAATATTCCCTCCGTTAACCTTGCCGACTTTCTCTCCGGAAACCCGGAACGAAAAGAGGCCTTTGTGGAAAAATTGGGTAAGGCTTATGAAGAGATTGGATTTGTAGCCGTAAAGAACCATGGCCTAAGTGACGAATTATCGGATCGCCTGTATCAACAGGTTAAGGCTTTTTTTGACCTTTCACCGGAAATAAAAGCACAATACGAGATTGACGGGTTGGCCGGCCAGCGCGGTTATACTTCCTTTGGGAAGGAGCATGCCAAGGGCCGCAATACCGGAGACCTTAAGGAGTTCTGGCATTTCGGACAATATGTGGAGGACGATGATCCCATCAGGGAAGAATACCCAGCCAATGTTGAAGTAAAGGAGTTACCTCAGTTTAATGAGGTGGGCAAAGCTGCTTACCAGACCCTGGAAAATGCCGGCCGCAATATGTTACGCGCCATTGCGCTGTATCTGGGGCTGGAAGAAACCTACTTTGACAGCCGCATCCATCATGGGAACAGCATTTTACGCCCTATCCACTATCCTCCCATCACCGATGAGCCAGAGGGTGCTGTACGGGCGGCTGAACACGAAGATATCAATCTCATTACGCTGCTTATGGGTGCCAGTGCGGAAGGCCTGGAAGTACTCAATAAAAAAGGTGATTACGTACCGGTTACGGCACTTCCAGAGCAGATCATTGTGAACGTGGGCGATATGCTGCAGCGGCTTACCAATAATAAATTACGCAGTACCACGCACCGGGTGGTAAATCCACCACGTGAAAAATGGGGTGAATCCCGCTACTCCATACCCTTCTTTTTACATCCACGTTCAGAAATGCTCCTGAATTGCCTGGATGAATGTATAGACGGGGAAAACCCGAAACAGTATGCGGATATTACTGCGGGTGAATACCTTAACGAACGCCTTGCCGAAATTGGCTTGAAGAAATAGGATTATAAGGTTCATGAGCAATCAAACGAACAACTTTGATCTTTAAACCTTGAACCTGTAACTTTAAACACCCCGTACATGGCCAAAGGAAAAAAACTGAATAGCCTGGAAGACCTGGGCGGCCTGGTGTATAGCACCGGATCGGCCCCGAAATTTGAAGAAGAGCACGAAGAGGAAAGTCTTCCTCCGGGAGATCAATACCTGGAAGCCCATATAGAAAAGAAAGGACGAGGCGGCAAAACAGCCGTACTCATCAAAGGCTTTGAAGGCAGTGATGACGAACTGAAGGAACTGGCCAAAAAGCTCAAAAGCCATTGTGCTGTAGGCGGCTCCTCCAAAGATGGGGAGATCATCATTCAGGGCGATGTGCGCGACAAGGCCATGGATTTCCTGAAAAAAGAAGGCTATAATGTAAAGCGGGTAGGAGGGTAATTGGTTGTAAAGTTTAAAGTTGAAGGTGCAAAAATCAAAAACTTCCTACTGAAAGACTCCCCTAGGAACTTTAAACGTTGAACCTTAAACTTTCAACTAACTAATGACTCCCCACTAAACCCAATGCTTCCTGGTACAATTCAAAATACTTAGGACCTATTTGCTCCAGTGAGAATTTTTCGGCTTGCTGCCTGGCCTGACGCCCGAACTGGTACAAACGTGCATCACCCTGGAGGATATACAAAGCCTTTTCGGCCATACGGTCTACATCACCCACATCAGCTGTAAAACCGGTCACACCATTTATATTTACTTCGGGTATCCCCCCGGTATTGGAGGAAATAACCGGAACCCCGGCTGCCATTGCTTCCAGGGCCGCCAAACCGAAACTCTCGGCTTCTGACGGCAATAGAAAAAGATCCGATATACATAACACCCGCACTACTTCCGAGGTCTTTCCTAAGAATTTCACTTTATCTCCTATACCCAGTTCCTGAGCCTGTTGGCGCGCGCGCTCTTTTTCAGGTCCTTCGCCCAGCATAAGTAAAACAGCATTATGCTCCTTCTGTATCCGGTGAAAAACAGCCACCACATCCGAAATGCGTTTTACCTTCCTGAAATTGGAAATATGCGTGATCACCTTTTCTCCTTTGGGGGCAAAGGCGTTTTTGCAATTATCATCCGCCTGGTAAAGGCTCAGGTCCACAAAGTTGTGGATAACCTTGATCTCCCGTGAAATATTGAATATTTCCTGGGTATCCCTTCGCAAACTTTCAGAAACGGAAGTAACCACATCGGAATTATTGATACTAAAGGTCACAGCCGGCTTATAGCTTGGATTTTTTCCAACCAGGGTAATATCCGTTCCGTGCAGGGTAGTGATTACAGGTATATTGATACCTTCTGCCTTGAGGATCTGTTTGGCCATAAAGGCTGCATAGGCATGCGGGATAGCATAATGTACATGGAGCAGATCCAGCTTATACTTTTGAGTTACCCGCACCATTTTACTGGACAAAGCCAACTCGTAGGGCTGATACTGGAAAAGGGGATAATCCTGCACGTTTACCTCGTGGTAATAGATATTTTCCTCTAATATATCCAGGCGTACCGGCTGGCTATACGTGATAAAATGAACTTTATGCCCCTGGCGGGCCAGGTATTTACCTAGTTCGGTAGCTACAACACCACTCCCACCAAAAGTGGGATAACACACTACACCTATATTCACCGTAGTTCGCCCTTTTTATATTTTTCCTTTTTAGTCACTTTCCCTTCCAGATCATAGATCTTCCACTTGCCTTCCTTTTCCCCGTTCAAATAATTTCCTTCCATTTTGATCTGCCCGGTATTGTAAAATTCGCGATAAATACCTTCTCGCTTATTGTTCCGGTACTGTGAAATACTTTTTACGGCACCATCCAGGTAATAGGTTTTAGCCTCTCCCTCTATAGAACCATTAATGTAATTGTACTCGGTTACTTTATTGCCATTCTGATAATACCAAAGAGCTGCCCCTTCTTTTATGCCATTCTGGTAATTGGACTCTTCCTGCAGACTTCCACTCTCATAGTACTTTTTATATACCCCGCTCATTATACCATCATCGTAATGAGTCTCCTCCAGCACTTCACCGGATTGCATAAAGGTTTTTACAACCCCGTGGAATTTGCCATTGCGGTAATTCTCTTCCCGAATCACATCCCCATCTACCCCGATCATCAGGCTAAATCCATTACGGATATGCCCTTTATACTGGACAACCGATTTAACCATCCCACTGGGATGGTAGCTTACGATCACTGTGTCCTTTGGAATAATTTTTTCCTGGGCCGCCAGGCTAAGGCTGAACATCACTGATAAGAGTGCGAACCGCATTTTCATCTTTAATGGAATTATAAATTACTTCTTGAATTCTTGTTCGGGTAGACAAAGAAAGTAATTTTCGGTTTTCAGCATCCGGATGAACGCGGTTTGAAAGGAAGATATAGACAATCTCTTCGGTAGGATCAGCCCATGCTATGGTACCGGTAAAACCGGTATGGCCAAAGCTAAGTGGAGATACGCAGCCACAGGTAGGCCCCGCACCACCCAATTGTGGTTTGTCAAAGCCTATTCCCCGTCTGTTATCATCGTCACAATACTGGCAGCGGGTAAATTCCTTAACCGTTACAGAGTCAAAATACTCTACCCCTCCGTATTTACCATATTGCAGGTACATCTGCATGAGCTTGGCCAGGTCATTGGCATCAGAGAAAAGCCCGGCATGCCCGGCTACTCCACCCAGCATGGCGGCACCCTGGTCGTGTACATAACCTCTCAACTCCTGCCTGCGGAATGTTTTGTCGTCCTCCGTGGGAACGATCTGATCTTCAGGAAACTTCTCCAAAGGACGGTACGTCATGGTATAGGCTCCCAAGGGACGATAGAAATTCTTGTCCACCAGTACATCCAGAGGTTCTCCCTCCACCTGCTCAATCAGGTCCATAAAGAGGTAATACCCTAAATCGCTGTATTTATATTCCTTTTGGGGAAGCAGCTTGGAATCGTATATCCTTGCCAGTATGGTATCACGCACCGAGCGGGTGCTATAAAGATCAATAGCCACAGAATTGGGAAAATCAAAATTGCGCTCCACGGCATAATATTCCGGCAGTTGCTGGCCCTTGCTGAGGGTTTCCAGGTAAAAAGGTATCCAGGCCTGCAACCGGGCCTGGTGAGCCAGTATTTCACGTATCACCAGTTTTTCCTTGTTGGTACCCCTGGCCTGAGGCAGGTAATCCCCAAGGGTTTTATCCAGGTCTATCTTATTTTCTTCCACCAGCTTCATCAACATGGGTACACTGGCCGCCATTTTGGTAATAGAGGCCAGGTCATAAAGATCAAACTCCGAAACGGGATGGTTCCTGGAATATGTATGAGATCCATAGGTGCGGTGAAAGATCACCTTACCCTTACGTGCCACCAACAACTGACAACCAGGCGTAGCGCGATTGCGAATGGCTTCGTCTACCAATAAATCTATCTTTTCAAGCTTATCCTTGTCCATTCCAACCTCTCCGGGTAAACCATAACCCATTCGGTGAAGTGAGGGGGTGCTGATACCGAAGCCTTCATCAAACAAGCTTGTGGTGCTCACCGGTAAACGCCCCTGGGCTCCCTCTGCACCAAATATGATCTGAGCAGCCAGACTTTCGGCATCCGGATGGTTCTGGTAGCTTATCATAACCGCACTGGCGTACTCTGCTTCGGGAAAAGAACTTAATGCATAAGGGTTGGCAAAGAGGTTCAGAATGATACTATTCTGTAGGGAAAGGCGCTTTACAAAAGTCCTGATCGAGGAGGATATTTTATAACTTTTCCACGGATTGGCATTGGAAGTATATACGCCAACAATCACCAGGTCATACTGCGAGAGCTTACTGATCAGCTCGGTGTCATTATTATCCGTAAGGCGATACTCATCTACTTTGGCATAATACTTCAGCGTTTTGGCAAACTCACTGCCCGGATCCGTACCTGCCGTTACACAGGCTATCTTTTTATCACGGAGATCAGATACCGGCACCATTTTATCACGATTGACCACTACGGTTACTGCGTTCCGGTAAATGTCGCGGTTCAGGATGTGGGATGATTCGGGATTAAGGTCTTCAATAAGGTTCTTTGATTCGATATGCTCTTTTTGTTCCAGGCCCATCCAGCTTTTGGTCAGCAGTATCCTGTATACCCGGTCATTGATCTCTTCTTCGGTAATACGCCCGGCTTTCAGAGCATCTCTGATCTTTTCCTTTGCGGTCTTCACATCTTCCGAAAAGAGCAGTACATCATTGCCGGCCAGCAATGCGCGAACATCCACCTCCCCGGGAGGGTACAGGTCGGCCACCCCCTTCATATTCAGGGCATCGGTGAATACCAGGCCTGTAAAACCCATTTGTTGTTTGAGGTGATCTGTGATAACCTTTTTGGATAATGACGTTGGGGTACCGGTATTGTCCAGGGCCGGAACGTTAAGGTGCGCTACCATTACTGAACCCAGACCTTTATTAATCAATCCACCATATGGTTTAAGCTCTACAGAGTTGAGGCGCTCCATATTGTGAGATACGGTGGGTAAGGTTTTATGGGAGTCGGAATCGGTATCTCCATGACCGGGAAAATGCTTGGCACAGGCCAAAACATGCTGGTCCTGCATCCCTTTCATATAAGCTTCACTCAGTCGGGTAACATTTTCAGGATCTTCACCAAAGGAGCGGGCATTAATAATCGGATTTTCAGGATTGGTATTGATATCGGTTACCGGTCCAAAATTGATATGGACTCCCAGCCTTTTAGAATGTTTAGCTATTTCGGCTCCCATGCGGTAGGCCAAAGCCGAATCGCGGGTGGCTCCTACCGTAAGGGGCCAGGGAAATTTAAAAGTGCTATCCAAACGCATGGAAAGGCCCCACTCTGCATCCATGGCTATCATCAAAGGAATTTTGGCACCCTGTTGATAGATATTAGTCAAACGTGCCTGCTTTTGCGGACCACCTTGAAAGAAGATAAGACCTCCGATGTGCTCATTTTTCACCAGGTTGATGATCTCATCCTGGTGAGCCTTGCCCTTGTTGGAATAAGCCGCGATCATAAAAAGCTGCCCCAGCTTTTCATCCATACTCATGTTCTTCAGCTTTTCACGTGCCCAACTGGTATCACCCTCCCATATTACCGAAGGACGAATGACCTGGGCATAAATCCCCATGCCGGGTCCGGATATGAAAAGGGCGAAAAGAAAAAAGGAACGCAAAGTCAGCTTCATAAATGTATTTTCTTGAGCAAGCTTAAAAATAAAGAGTTTAATCCCCGTGTTATAATATTGTTCAAATAGTATTCCATACTGCAGTGTTAATAGGTATCATATTTGCCGCTTATTGTAGCAATGCCGTATATTAAATGTTAAATTTGTCACCATGGAACCACCCAAGCTTCCTACCATTTTTAAACAGGGCCGCGCCCGTAATTTCAACTACCAGCCTCTTTACTATGATGAAGAAAAAGAGCGTAGTGAGGAATTGAAACGTAAATATGCCGGTGAACCTGATAAACTCACCCGTGAAGATTTCAGGTCACAGCTTAAGGCCGACTGGAAAAAAACGCGGAGCAGGCAGGTGGGGTCCTCCAATATGCGGCTGGTCCTCATTGTGATCGGCCTGCTTTTAGTTAGCTATTTAATAATCAGCTCTTAATGCCTGATCTTATTCACCTTTTGCCGGACAGCGTGGCCAACCAGATCGCTGCCGGTGAAGTGGTACAAAGACCCGCTTCAGCGGTTAAGGAATTACTTGAAAATGCCATAGATGCCGGTGCCGACCAGATAACCCTGGTAGTGCGTGATGCCGGCAAAACCTATATACAAGTTATTGATACCGGCAAGGGTATGAGTGAAACGGACACACGTATGTCCTTTGAACGCCATGCCACTTCCAAGATCAATACGGCCGAAGATATTTTCACCCTGCACACCAAGGGTTTCCGGGGTGAAGCCCTGGCTTCCATTGCTGCCGTAGCCCAGGTAGAACTGCGCACACGCCCGGAAGATGAAGAACTGGGCACCTGTCTTAAAATAGAAGGGAGCACGGTAAAGTCGCAGGAGTTTTGCAATACCCCAAAAGGTACCCGAATTGAGGTCAAAAACCTATTTTACAACATACCGGCCAGGCGTAACTTCCTGAAGTCGGACAATGTGGAGCTACGTCATATTATTGATGAATTCCAGCGGGTGGCCATCCCCCACCCCGACATCCATTTTACGCTTATCAATGGGAAAAGTGAACTTTTTGATCTTCCTAAAGCCGGGTTAAGGCAACGGATCGTTAATATTTTCGGGAAGAAGTTCAACGAAAAACTGGTTCCCGTAGATGAGAAAACGCCCATTCTCAAACTGCACGGATTTATCGGTAAGCCTGAGTTTGCCAAGAAAACCCGTGGGGAGCAGTTTTTCTTTGCCAATGACCGCTTCATACGCAATGGTTATCTGCATAAGGCGGTATGTTCAGCTTTTGAAGGCTTACTTCAGGATGGAATCCACCCTACTTATTTTCTCTTCCTGGAAATTGATCCGGCCCGGATAGATGTGAACATCCATCCCACCAAAACGGAGATCAAATTTGAGGATGAAAAAGCTATTCATATAATCATCCGTACCGCGGTAAAGCATGCCCTGGGGCAATACAACATTGCTCCTACCCTTGATTTTGAAACAGACCAGCAATTCAACATGCCGGAGTTACCGAAAGGCACAGCCATTGAAGCCCCGGGAATCACAGTTGATCCTACCTTTAATCCTTTTGAAGACCGGAGAAAAGGGCCTCGTCCCGTTTCCATAAGTTCAAATCCTTCCGGTTCCAGACCAACCCAGGATTGGGAGAGCCTCATGAACGACCTACCCGAGCTGGACGCCCCGACCCGGCAACAGGAACAAATAGAAATACAAGAAACTCCCACCAGGAAGCACTTCACGCAGGTGGGCAAAAAATACATCCTTACCTCCCATGGCTCAGGACTTATTATGATCCACCAGCAAAGAGCCCACGAACGTATTTGTTTTGAGAGGCTTATGGCATCACTGGAAAATAAGAATATTCCCAGCCAACAACTGCTGTTCCCTCAAAATATCAGCTTTTCCGCCTCGGATTTCCAGGTGGTGCAGAGTCTGATGCCACAATTACGCGAAATGGGTTTTGACATAGATGAGTTCGGCACCCATGAGGTAGTAGTGAACGGCATTCCCCTCACCCTGGAAAGTAATGACATCCAGGTGGTCCTGGATCAACTGATCGAGAATGAAAAAGACTTCAGGGGCAATGAAAAAGAGGATCACCTTCAAAAAATGGCACAAATTCTGGCCAAAGTGTCAGCTATAAAAATTGGCAAGAAAATGGAACAGGAAGAGATGCACCATTTGGTAGATGAACTATTTGCGTGCAGCTCACCTTATGTAAGCCTCAACGGCAAACCGGTGATCATTAATTTGAACCTTGAGGATATCGATAAATCGTTTAACTAGATGTATCAAAGACCGTTACGCTTCAACCTCCTTCCCGATGTGATTAAAAACCTGTTGATCATCAACGGGCTTTTCTTTGTAGCCACCTGGGTAATAGGAAGTACTTTCGGAAGAGATCTCGGCCAGATCCTGGGGCTATACCTTCCGGTATCTGAGCATTTTGAGCCCTACCAGCTGATTACCCACATGTTTATGCATGCCAACTTCTCACATATTTTCTTTAATATGTTCGCCTTATGGATGTTTGGGTATACCCTGGAGAATGTATGGGGCAGCAAACGATTTCTCATTTATTATATGGTTACCGGTTTTGGTGCCGCATTATTACACCTGGGTGTCAATTATTGGGAGTACATGAGCATACAGGACGCACTGAGCCCGGAACAGCTGAGTGTAGTGCTCCGGGAAGGGCAGGAACTCCTGTACCAGAACCGCAATTATGTAGATGCCAGTATGGCCAAAGCCAACCTCCTATTAAACACTCCTACGGTAGGTGCCTCCGGAGCGGTATTCGGTGTGTTGCTGGCTTTTGGTATGATGTTCCCCAACACGTACATTTACGTATATTTTGCAATCCCCATCAAGGCCAAGTACTTTGTAGCGATATACGGGGCTTTGGAGTTGTTCAGTGGAATACAGAACGACCCGGACAGCAACGTGGCACATTTTGCCCACCTGGGCGGAATGCTGTTTGGTTACCTGCTTATCCGCTACTGGCGGAGCCGGGGGATTAGTCATTACTGATTTGTACAATGGCTGGAATTCGCAACGAAATAAAACGCTATTTCAACGAGGGCGATGCCCTTGCTAAACTAATCCTTATAAACCTGGGAGTGTACCTGGTGTATATCCTCCTCAACATTATCGGTACTCTTACCCAAACCGGTATACAATCTTTTTTTGACAACTGGCTGGTGCTTCCCAGTGACCTTGGACGCCTAGCCACCCGTCCGTGGACCCTGGTAACCTATATGTTCACTCACCAGGGTTTCCTGCATATTCTTTTCAACATGCTGTACCTCTATTTTGCGGGGACGCTTTTTATGCAGTACCTGGGGGGACGCAGGCTTTTGAGTGTTTACCTGATGGGAGGACTCATTGGGGCCATTCTGTACGTACTAGCTTATAATATATTCCCATTCTTTAGTGAAGCAGTGGCCGGGTCTACCAACCGGGGTGCTTCGGCTGGGGTAATGGCTATCCTGGTGGCTATAGCCACCTATGCCCCTGACTTCAGGGTGCGCCTGTTCTTTGTGGTGGAAGTAAAGCTATGGGTGGTAGCTGTACTAGCCGTATTCCTGGACCTGGCTTTCCTGCCGGACAATAATGCGGGTGGCCATATCGCGCATCTTGGGGGTGCCCTGTTTGGTTATATAGCCATGCGCCAGCTAAAAGAAGGACGTGATATTACCGGAGGCTTCAGTAGTTTTATGGATGGTCTGGCAAATTTCTTTAAGCCCAAACCCAAGGTGCGAAAGGTATATACCAATACCAGGAGCGATTTCCAGTACCAGGAGCGCAAAGTACAAACGCAACAACGTGTGGACGAGATCCTGGACAAGATCAATCGTTCAGGTTACGACAGTCTCTCCCGTGAGGAACGGGATTTTCTTTTTAAAGTAGGTAAGGACTGATGGCCGGGCAGAAGCGATCTTTTCTTGATGGAGTCATTTACTTTATCAACATTTTGTCGGCCTTGGGCTTGCTTGCCTCCTATCTTGCTTATTATTTCAACCCCAAGTGGTTTACCTTTTTCTCTTTTGCTGCACTGGCCTATCCGGTTTTATTATTGCTCAACCTGATCTTTATATTTTACTGGCTTCTCCGGTTTAAGCTCAAGCTGTTGTTTCCGTTGATCTGTATTGGGGTAGGTTATTTTCACCTGGCACGCTTATACCAATGGGGTTCGCCCAATAAAGTGGTTAATCCGGGTGAGAGCTTTAAAGTGATGACCTATAATGTACGCATGTTCAACGTGTACAAATGGATTGAAGAAGACGGTATACCCGAAAGGATACAAAACCTCATTACTACCGAAGCCCCGGATGTACTGATGCTGCAAGAGTTTTACAAATCTGACCAAACCCCGGACCTGGGCTATCCTTACGATTTTACCAAGTTGACCAACGATGGACGCAATTACGGTTTAACCATACTTTCCAAATTTCCCATAGAAGGAACGGGCACCCTCCAGTATACCGAACCCCTGGAAGGCGAACCCCCGGTAAACAATGAGTTCATTTATGCGGACATCGTATGGAAAGGCCGGACCGTTCGTTTTATCAACGTACATCTGGCTTCCGTGGGCCTGGGTGCCAATGACTACAAACGCCTGGAAAACCCTAACGAGGGAAGCCAGGAAGAGATCACCAATGGTTTTTTAAAGATCATCAAACGGTTGCACTGGGCTTTCCAGAGGCGGGGTGAACAAATAGAAGCTCTGGAACGAGCCATTGCAGATAGCCCGCACCCGGTGGTGTTATGTGGCGACTTCAATGATACTCCACAATCTTACACCTATCATCGTATTGACCTTGCTCTGAAGGATAGCTTTATGGAAGCCGGGAGCGGTTTTAGTAAATCCTATGCCCGAGGCCCGGTACCTTTGCGTATTGACTACATCTTCCACTCTGACGAGTTCCACGTAAACAACTATAATGTGGTCCATGAAAAACTTTCTGATCACTATCCGGTGATCTCAGAACTGGAGTTCCGTTAGGTTTTAGCCCGGTAGGGCCGTGCCTGCATAGCGCACAGGACCATAGCCGGCCATACTGCCAGCATGAAACGGGAAGCGTTAATAGGCCCGGTGATAAACACCACATAGGTTATTAAACCTGCCAAAGCCCATTTCCACCTGTAATCTACGCCACGCCTGAACAGGAATACTAGTATACCCGCTAAAAGCAATAACTTATTGATGAAACTCACCATCAACAGAGTCAGGTAAAAAACCGGCATCTCACCCAAAACTTCGGGGATGCCTTTCATACCTTTTTCATTCAAAACCTTAAGGAAACCCAAGGTATCATCCTTTCCGAGGAAGGTTCGCACATCGAAATTACCCGGGTCCAGCACACCACGTACCGAACCTTTGATATGAAACCAAATATAGGTTCCCCAACTACGCCCCATTTCCCGCAATGCCGTTTCCTGCATGTAATCAGCCTTAGCTGGAAATGAAGTTAAATTCTCCAAACGATTATGTGCCTCATCACTGCTATTCTCGGCATATTCCACACCCCGGGTTTCCAGGTTAAAATAGTAGGCATTGTAATCCAGGAGGTTGATATAGCTTATACTGGAAAAATGGGCCTTTCCCGTTACTTCCCGGTTTCGTACAAACCAAACGCCTACCAGCAGTAATGGCAGCAAGGCAGCCGTGAATTGCCTGCGATGACCGATCAGCCAGAATACCAGGTTAATCACTACAAAAGGAAAAAATACCGGCTTGGTAAATACAGCCAATGCCAACAGACAGTTATATACCCACGCCCACCTTCTGCCCTCTTTTAAAAAGCGATGATAGCTATAGATCATAGTCGTAACCAGGGCAACCAGCAATACTTCGGACATAATGCTATTCACATAAATAAACCATGAAACACTGCTGCTTACCAGTACTCCAAACCACAACGGATGATAAAACCCCCGCTCTATTAGCGTTTTACGGAGCAGGTATACCGTGAATAGTGACAAGCCATTCTGGAGAAGCAGTATCCCTGTAAAAAATGTATTGGCTCCGGTGAGCCATAGCAGGAAAGGGTAAAGAGGTGGCCTTTTACTAAAATCGAAGTAATTGACCGGCTCACTGAGATCACCGCAATAAGCCAGGTAACCAGCACTGATATTACGCGCCTGCCTGAGATACTCCCAGGAATCGTTGAGCAGGTTGGGGCCGCCTACTAGTGCATACACCAGGTAAAGCAAATGAAGGCTTAGGGCCCATATCCAGAAATTACGTTGCGAAACCTGCGTAGCTACCATCAACTAAGGGAAACTAGTGTAGGGTGCTAACATACAAAAAAGCCCCGCCCCGTTAAGGGGGCAGGGCCAGTTACAATAAACCAAGAGGTTCTTAGTTCTCGCTCAGGTAAGAAGCTACACCTTCATGGGTGGCGTTCATTCCTGATTTACCTTCGTTCCAGTTTGCAGGGCATACTTCACCTTTTTCTTCAACAAACTGTAAAGCCTTCACCATACGGATAGCCTCATCTACGTTACGGCCCAATGGCAGGTCGTTAACGATCTGGTGACGTACAATACCATCCCGGTCAATAAGGAACAGACCACGGTAAGCCACCATTTCACCTTCGGCTTTCAACTCATCATTTTCATCGTAGTAGTAACTACCGGCCAACACATCATAGTTAGCGGAAATGGTTTTGTTGGTATCAGCAACCAAAGGATAGGTGATACCTTCAATACCGCCTTTATCCTTGGGTACCTGTAACCAACCCCAATGTGATTGTTCGGTATCCGTGGAAACAGCTACTACCTCAACCCCAAGCTTTTCAAAATCAGCCTTGCGAGACTGGAATGCATGCAATTCAGTAGGACATACAAAGGTGAAATCCTTAGGATAGAAGAAAAGGATAACGTGCTTTTTTCCGATGTACTGATCCAGTGAGAAATCCTCTACGATCTCCTCACCATTGATCACTGCTGAAGCTTTGAACTGTGGGGCTTTTCTGCCTACGAGTACTCCCATTTGTTTCTTTTTTAATTATGATTATTTGATTTAACTATTCAATTTTTATTTTAATAGCGATTGCAAATATATAGAAAGCTTAACCGCTTTAAAATGAAACGGTATTAGTTCTTTCTATTACGCTATTTGGTTTCAACAATAGGATAGCCTATAAAGTGAACCAAGCCAACATTACCGCTAAAAGGGTAATGAATAATTTGGTAAAGTTAAAACGGTGCGACTGGTTGGACTCAAAGAGTATGGTAGTGGATATGTGCAGGAAGATACCCAATACTATAGCCGTGATCTCGCGGCTATAATCCACAAGAAACGCAAAGGTTTCTCCCAGGAAAACCCCCAAAGGGGCAATCAACGCAAAGCCCAGCATAAAAAGAATGATCTTCCAGGCACTGCTGAAAACCTCGGCTACCATCACGTACAGGATAAGACTTACAGGAACCTTATGGATTACAATGGCCCAAAGCAGTGTATGATCTCCGTGTTCACCGTGGGTACCTACCGGCAAACTTTCCAGTAAGGCATGCAGATAAAGACTCGCTATTATGGATAAAGGTATTCCCTTATTGCGGAACATCTCGATATGGCTGTGGCCATGTTCCACGCCTTTGGAAAAAAACTCCAGGATGAGTTGCAGAAAAAAGCCACCCATAATAAAGAGACCAACCTTTCCGTCACCATCCTGATAGATCTCAGGGATAAGGTGAAATACGGCTATACTCAGCAGGTAGGCCCCGCTAAAGGTGAGCAACATTTTTACCGCAGCCGTCCTGGGGTTGCGGATCATGGCGGCAATAAAACTGCCAACCGCCACAGAAGCAATAAGATAAATGTAGTTCAGCATGCCGGATAAAGTGAAGCAAATAAAATCAATCGTGCCCAATTTGGAAAGCTGCGGAAATTAGAGTTGAATGCTGCATAGCATTTATCTATGTGTGACCCTGCTACCAACCGGCAAAATTGCCCACAACTTGTGGTATATTCAGCAATACTACCGCTGAAACTGACAAGATCACTATGAGCAGCCAGCGTACGTACAAATTAGCCTTGGGCATATACAGTATATACCGCGCGCCCACTACTGCACCTATACCCTGCCCGAGGGCCATGGCGAATCCTGGTTCCCAGCGCATATCACCACTGAACCAGAAAATAAAAAAGGCAGGCACCACAAAAATAAAGGTGAGTACCAGCTTAATGATATTTGCATCACGCAGGCTGTATTCTGCCACCAATACCAACACACTCAGTAAAATAATACCGATCCCCATTTGAATAAAGCCTCCGTACACTGCCGTCAGAAAAATGGCTATCCAGTTGAAGGTAGTTTTATGACTTTTGGAAACATTGGTAGCCTTCAACCATTTTTTGGGCTTATTCAAAAGTGTAAACAACAGGATTACCATAAACCCACCGATGGTATACTGAAGTACATCCGGGTCAATATCAACGGCCAGAAAGGCCCCGATAATAGAACCCAGAATGGAAGGAATGATAAACCAGAAGCTATCGCGAAACATCAAGCCCGTGCGCTTGGTACGCCTCAGGCTGACTACCGCTGTAAAAGTTTGCAATAAGGCACCAATTCGATTAGTGGCATTGGCCACATTGGCTGGCATGCCGGTAAAAATCAGTAAGCTCAGGGTAATAGCTGAACCGTTGCCGGCCAGGGTATTGATAACCCCTGCCAGAAGTCCGCCTCCAAAAAGCATGAGGTATTCCGCTACAGACAAGATTCCGGATTTTTGGCGAAGATACAGATTTGCCCACGGCAGTGACTAACGGCTAAAGTCGGCCTTGTGCATTCCCCAGCGCAATATCCAAAAGCTCAAAAGGAACACTCCGCTCCACATAGCGAAGGGCATCCACTCCTGAAAGATCAGGTAGCCAATAAGGAATAAGGCTGCATATACCATAACCACTCCCGAAAGCCAGCAAACAAAGAGATAGGAAACCGTAACCGGTTTATCCCCGGTTCTCCGGATAGGTTTCCACCAACCTCCGGGCTTTACTTTTTCATAGAACGATTGCAGAGTAGCCTTGTCGGTAGGTGCAGTTACATACGTAGCTATCAGCCATACCACCGTAGTAAATACCACGGTAAAAATAAAAGCCCCGTTCTGGGCAAAGAACTCTTCCGGAAGCCATTGGGGTAAAACGTAGTTGGCAATAACCAGTCCCAGTACCGGAGCCAAAGTGGCAACCAACTCGCTCCAAGCATTGATTCGCCACCAGTACCAACGTAGTATCAAAACCATACCCAGCCCGGCACCGCTGGCAATCAGGAATTGTGCAGCTGTGTCTATCATAGTGATCTGTGAAGTTACCACCAGCCCTACTATCATAATAAGTACGGTAAGCACACGTCCAGCTTTTACATAAGCCTTCTCAGCCACTGCTTCACTTTCAAACTCATTTTCCCTTTTTATAAACCGTTTGTACAGGTCGTTGGTAAGGTAACTGGCTCCCCAGTTGAGCTGCGTAGAAATGGTGCTCATATACGCTGAAAAGAAACCAACCAGCAACAAACCTTTTACCCCGGTAGGGAGATAATCACGCATGGCCATAATAAAGCCTTTCCTGGATTCCTCTATGGGCAGATCCGGGTACAGTACCAATGCGCATAAACCTACTATGATCCAGGGCCAGGGGCGTAAACAGTAGTGTGCAATCTGAAAGAAAAGACTGGAGTATACCGCGTTCTTTTCATCTTTGGCACTCATCATACGCTGGGAAATATACCCTCCGCCACCGGGTTCATTACCGGGGTACCAACTGGCCCACCATTGTAAAACAATATACGAGAAGAAGGCTCCGGCTGAAAGCGAAAAAGTACCCACAGCCACATCTGAAACTCCCGAAATGGTGGGAAAAAGATCCAGCCGCCAGGCCGGCAGTTTGGCCTTTAATCCTGCCACACCTCCTACCTCGGGGGTATCCAGAACAATCACCGCCAGAATAATGCAGCCTGCCATGGCAATAACAAACTGTACAAAATCCGTCATGGCGATGCCCAACAAACCCGCCACAGAACTGTAAACAGCCACCAGTACCATAGCCCCGGCAACCATCCAAAAAGCGGTTTGATAGGGTATTTCAAAAAATACTTCGAGTATGGAGATGAGCGCTGCATTTACCCACCCAATGATGATGGTGTTCAGGAACAAACCCAGGTATACCGACTTTACCCCACGGAGGAGCCTTGCTACAGGTCCGCTGTAACGGAGTTCCAAAAATTCCAGTTCTGTAAGAATATTAGCCCTGCGCCAGAGCCGCGCAAAAAAGAAAGTGGTCAGCATACCTCCTATCAGCATGTTCCACCACAGCCAGTTTCCGGAAACCCCGTGTTGAGCGATCTTTTCAGTTACCCACAGCGGAGTATCCGCAGCAAAGGTAGTGGCCACCATGCTTACCCCGGCAATATACCAGGGCAGGTTACGGCCACCCAGGAAAAAATCACTGAGACTGTTACCAGCCTTTGCCCTAAAGCTTATACCAATGATAATAAAGCCTGCCAGGCACGCTACCAGGATGATCCAATCCAGAAGTTCAAGGTTTGCCATACAGCAAGAATAATAAGAATTTCAATATGCCCCGCCAAGAAGGATGGGCTCCGGAGATGGCTAAAGACCTTTCAATTCGTAATTTTACTCCCTTAAACCGTAGTACATGAAAAAATTACTGGCCTGCGCAGCTTTGCTGGCCGTGGCCTGCTCACAAGAAAACAAGAGCCCTGTAGACCCCTATATTACTGACTCTGAGATATACACTACCAACCTTAAAAACCGTAAGGTGTATGGTGTACGCCTGTTCTTTTACAGCCCTGATGGCAGGCCTAAGAATCTGGGCTACCAGGTGAGCTTTTACCAGGGAGACAAAGTTTGGATAGATACGGTGATGGCCGAGATCAACCCCGGTGACACCCTGGAAGGTGAAGTGGTTTTCACCGAGTCCCGGTATGATAAAAAGAAAGATGTAAGCTTCAAAACCAAGTCTTTTGAGGTTGAATAACGACTCTATACCGATGCTGGCCAAAACTTATTTTGGCCTGGAGAGTGTTCTGGCTAAGGAACTGCAGCTTTTGGGTGCCCGCAACGTAAAGACCATCAACCGGGGAGTTTCTTTTGAAGGCGACCTGGGGTTTCTCTACAAAGCCAACCTGTGGACCCGAACCGCCCTCCGTATTCTGGTTCCCATTGCCAACTTTAAGGTGCGCAATGAGGATGAACTATACAAAAAGGTAAAGGACCTGGATTGGGAAGATTACTTTGAGGTGAACAAAACCTTTGTAATTGATGCCAATGTTTTTGCCCGCCAGTTCAAGAACAGCTTGTTTATTGCACAACGGGTTAAGGATGGTATAGTGGACCGGTTTCGGGACAAGACCGGTCGGAGGCCTACGGTATTCACCAAGGATCCGGATATCCGCATCAACGTACATATTTCCAATGAAAACGTTACCATTTCACTGGATAGTTCAGGCGACTCCCTTCACAAAAGAGGATACCGCTCTGAAGCTGACCGGGCACCCATCAGTGAGGTGCTGGCGGCCGGAATACTGAAACTGACCGGTTGGGATGGCCTCCGGGATTTTATAGATCCCATGTGCGGATCAGGTACTTTACTGATAGAAGCCGCTTTAATGGCTCATAACATCCCTCCCAACATTTTCAGAAAGAATTTTTCGTTCAAACACTGGAAAGGCTATGACCCTGAACTGTTTGGCCTCCTCTTCGACAAGGCGCTGGAAAAGGAAAAGAACTTCCATTTTTCCATTTATGGCTTTGACAAAGAAGCCTATGTTTTGCGGAAAGCTGAAAAGAACCTGCGCAATGCTCTGATGCACGAACAGGTGGAAACTGCCATTGCCGACTTTATGAATTTCCGGAAGCCCGGGAGTTTCCGTGATACAGGTCTTGTAGTCTTTAACCCTCCCTATGGTGAAAAAATGGAAGCCGATATCCCGGCCCTGTATAAAGGCATTGGTGATACATTAAAACGCGAATTTGCGGGTTTTGAGGTTTGGGTATTCACCTCTTCATCCGAAGGCTTGAAAAACGTAGGTTTGAAACCTTCAAAAAAAATTCAGTTATACAACGGCAAGCTGGAGAGCTGGCTTGTGAAATACGACATTTATAAAGGCAGTAAAAAACATGTTCACAAGGATTAAGGTACCCGCTTTTATTGTTGCATCCCTTATTGGGGCCAGTGCCTGCCAGAACGCAGCAGACCGTATAAAAGTACATAAGCTGGAAGTTAAAGCCCCACAAACGGTAGGCATCGGTGAGCAATTCACCGTTTTTCTCAACGAAGATGCTTCCATAGACTCTCTGGAGATTACCGGTGAACAGCCTCAGTCCACCTCCACGGACCAAAAGCAACTCACCTATAACTTTACCCATGCCGGTTCTAAAAAACTCACCATACGGGCCTTCACCCGGGATGGTGAAAGCCAACAAACGCTGAACATTGCCGTGGTACCTACGGGCAAACCCCAAAAACTGGACTACGAGATCGTGGAAACCTTACAGCATGCTATGGATTCCTACACTCAGGGACTTGAGTTTTACCGGGGAGATCTTTACGAAAGCAAGGGCCAGTACGGGGAATCAGGTTTGCGCAAACTTACCTTTCCCGGTATGAAAACCGTGAAAGAAATCTCACTGGCTCCCGATTATTTTGGTGAAGGATTAACCATATTGGATAGTACCATTTACCAGATCACCTGGCGTGAAAAAGTGTGTTTTTTATACAACACCAACCTCAAGGGGAAAGGCATGTTACAGATCCCGGTTAACGAGGGATGGGGGATCAGCAATGATGGCACCTCCCTCTACATTTCTGACGGTAGCCACCGTTTGTACCGGCTGGATTCTAAAATGAAATTGCTGGATAGCCGGGAAGTATATGCTGGTACCGGCCCGCTTAACCAGCTCAATGAGCTGGAATATGTGAATGGTCATATCTACGCCAATGTATACCAGTCCTTCCAGGTTGCCCGCATAGATTATGAAAGCGGGGCGGTTGATGCCTACCTGGATCTTTCTGCTCTTCGCACACACCTCACCAATCCCGATGCCGAAGTAATGAACGGCATTGCCTACTTACCGGAGCGCGACCTGTTCTTGATTACAGGAAAATACTGGGATAAAGCATTCCTGATCCGTGTGATTACCCACGCCAGCTGAAAGGCCAAAAGGGAATAATTTAAAATGTAACTTTTGTGCTTATGCACACCTATGCTGATGTTATCCTGCCCCTGGCGCTCCCGCAAAACTACACGTACCGGGTGCCGGAAATACTGGAAAGCCAGGTAAAACCCGGCATGCGGGTTATCGTACAGCTGGGTAAAAGAAAGCTTTATACCGCCCTGGTATACCGTCTTCACCGCAAAGCTCCGGAAGGTTATACTCCTAAGGACATTCTTGAAATAGAGGACACCTATCCAATTGTTACCTCCAGACAATTTGAATTATGGGCCTGGATGGCTGACTACTATATGTGCTCCATGGGAGAAGTGATGATGGCTGCTCTGCCTGCCGGCCTCAAGCTGGAAAGTGAGACTACCGTAATTCCCAACCACCTCAAAGAAATTGTTGATGAAGAATTATCGGATCATGAATATCTGATTGTGGAGGCCTTACAAAGTCAGCATACATTAAGCATTAAGGAGATCAGCGAAATAACCGGTATTAGCAACCCTCTGAAGATCATCCGCAATTTGCTGGGAAAGCACTATATCCTGCTGGAAGAAGAGCTAAAAACAGGCTATAAGCCCAAACAAAAGCGCTACGTAAGACTATGGGAAGGACTACCAGAAGATAAACTCTCCACGCTTTTTGAAGAACTGGAAAGAGCTCCGAAGCAAAGGGAATTACTTCTTAGCTTTTTTAAACTGCAAGGGGAGTTGGGAAAGGCTAAAAAAATCACGGCTGCACGCCTTTTGAAGGAAAGTGGTGCCGGTGAAAGCAGCCTTAAGTCACTGCAGGATAAAGAGGTGCTGGAACTATTCTACGATACGGAAAGTAGCCTGCCAGCAGGAGACATTCCTCAAACGTCCCTGAAAACCCTTAACGAGCACCAGGCGAAAGCCCTGGCTGAGATCCAAACTTCTTTTAAAGAACAGGAAACCGTATTGCTGCACGGGGTTACATCCTCCGGCAAAACGGAGATCTATGTGCAACTCATTGAAGAGGTACTGAGCAAGGGGCAACAGGTACTTTACTTAGTACCGGAAATAGCCCTGACCACGCAGCTCATTACCCGGCTCAAACAATATTTTGGCAATAAAGTACTGGTCTTCCACTCCCGTTTCAGCGACCGGGAACGGGTGGAAACCTGGCTTCAACTGGTACAAAAACCAAGGGAAGCCCACCTGGTTATTGGGGCTAGGAGCAGTGTATTCCTTCCCTTCGGCCAACTGGGGTTGATCATTGTGGATGAAGAACACGAGACCAGCTTTAAACAGTTTGATCCTGCCCCACGCTACCACGCGCGGGATACGGCTATTGTGATGGGCCTGATGCATCAGGCAAAAACCCTGCTCGGCTCCGCCACCCCTTCTTTCGAAACCTATTACAATGCTCAACAAGGTAAATTTGGGCTGGTAGAGTTGATGCAACGCCACGGTAACCTTCCCCTGCCGGAGATACTATGTATTGATCTTAAAAGAGCCCGCTCCAAAAGAGAGATGCAGGGGCATTTCAGCACCGACCTGATGAAAGAAATCCAAAACGTACTGAATGCCAAAAAACAGGTCATCCTATTCCAGAACCGCAGGGGTTTTACCACCACCGTACAATGCAGGAATTGCGGGCACATCACCCAGTGCAAGAACTGCGATATCACCCTCACCTATCACAAACATATCGATAAGTTACGTTGTCATTATTGTGGTTATTCCCGCCAGGTACCGCAGCGATGCCCGGCCTGCAACAGTCCGGAAATATCCTCTTTTGGCTTTGGAACCGAAAAACTGGAAGACGACCTTAAACTGATGTTGGAAAATGCCGAGGTACAGCGCATGGACCTGGACAGTACCCGCAAGAAAAATGCGTATGAAAACATTATCAGTGATTTTGAGGACGGCATCATCAACATCCTGGTAGGTACCCAAATGGTTACTAAAGGCCTCGATTTTGAGAACGTGGCTTTAGTGGGCATCATCAATGCCGATACGTTGCTGAACTTTCCGGATTTCAGGAGCCACGAGAGAGCTTTCCAGCTGATGGCACAGGTAGCAGGACGTTCGGGCCGCAAGGGTGAACGAGGCAAAGTGCTCATCCAAACCAGCGACCCTTACCACAACGTGATCCGGAAAGTGATGGAAAACGATTATTCCGGCATGTACCAGGATGAGATCTATGAACGTAAGAATTTCAAGTACCCCCCTTTTTACCGTTTTATACGTATTACGCTAAAGCATCGCGATAAGAACAAGCTATCTTCTTCGGCAAATCTGATGAGTAAAGAATTGCGCCAGCTGTTCGGGGAACGTGTATTGGGGCCTGAATTCCCTATGATAGCCAGGTTACGCAACCGCTACCTGATGGAAATCCTGATCAAACTGGAAGATAAAGTTTCCCTCAAAAAGGCCAAAATCAGGCTCCGGGAAACCATAGAAGACTTCTTTCGTGAAAATGCAGATCATAAGGTCCAGGTTATTTACGATGTGGATCCGTATTGATTAAGCAGTCTTAGCAGAAAACCTCTTTCCTTCGATAGTATTAAGGGTACCCATAACAATAAGGTACTGCGCCCCACCATACAAGGCCATGATGATCATCTGAAGGTATGTATCGCCTCCCACCAAATTAAATTTTTGATACGACAGCAGGAAATCGGAAGCTATGAAAAGAAACACCCCCAAAGGAACCAGGTAAGCCGGCTTGTTACAGGACAGGCCAAACTGCAGCGACACGATGAAGTTAAGACCCAGTATAATACCATAAACGTTAACCGGGATTATCATGGGTTCCGGAAGTTCAATCCAGGTATTTAAAGCAAAAAGGCTGAAAACGGCTATTATCACACCTATCAGCAAGCCTATCCATGAAGAGGGATATCCTCGCTCTCTAACAAAAAAGAATATATAGGAAAGATGAGCCAGTGCAAAAGCTCCCATCCCCGCCAGGAAAAAAATCTCACCCGCCCCCATTAACAAGGTATCGCCTGCCAATGAAAAGAAAAGGGCAGCTGATATCCACCATTTTGAGGCTGTCCCCTTCTCGGTTCTGTAAATGAAAAAAACCAGTAGCGAAGCCAGCAAAAGCGGTTTGCTTAACTGGTATAAAACTCTGCTTTCCGGCTGGTAAATGCTGGCCAGGTGCAGGAACAGAAATGTGAAATACAATTTTGAAAAATCGCGAACCTTTAACATATCTGGTTTGGTAGCCCGCTAAGATAAAAGCTTTTAGTTAGCTGAAGGCCGGTAATATTTCATGGCTTCCGGCATCCACTTATTAAGATTGTTAATGCGAGTGGTGTGACTGGGGTGTGTGGACAGGAATTCCGGGGGCTGTGCACCACCGGACTGGCTCTCCATACGCTGCCAGAATTTGGGAGCTTCATGCGGGTCATAGCCAGCCATAGCCATAAATATTAGTCCCAGGTGATCAGCCTCACTTTCATGGGTACGGCTAAAGGGTAACAACACCCCTACCTGGCTGGCCACTCCATACGCACTCATATAAAGCGCCTGGGTTTCTGCCGGCTTATCCCGTACCGCAACCGCCAGGGCTACACCGCCCAACTGCTGCACCAACCCTTGCGACATACGTTCATTACCATGACGGGCAATGGCGTGAGCCACCTCATGTCCCATCACTACGGCTACCCCTTCTTTAGAGGCACAAATGGGCATTATACCCGTATAAAAAGCCACTTTTCCTCCGGGCATGGCCCAGGCATTCACCGTGGCGTCATCTTTTATAAGGTTAAATTCCCAATTGTAATCTTCAATCAATTCCAGCTGACCTTCCTGGCGCAAGTATGCTTCTACTCCATTCTTAATATCATTTCCAACTTCATTTACCCAATTGCTCCATTGCGTATTGTTACTAAGCTGGCTTTCATTCATCACCTGCCGATACTGATCATTACTCAGGGACTGGATCTCATTGGAAGGTATAAGGTTTAGCTGTTTACGCCCGGTCAACGGGACGGTTTTGCAGCTACCAATAAAGAATACAAAGGCGAGAAAAAGATACTTCTTCATGATTGTAATTGATTTGAAAGGAATAACACCCGGTGACAAAAAGTGTTTGCATATTTCCAATTTATGACTATTTGTCATTAAAAGATAAAGACTACTGACATTTATTCAGTAAAAGTGTACGTTTCAGGTAATGGCACTTGCTTTGACTATACGACAGCGTAACTGAAAAAATTAAAACCCATGAAACTTATAAAAAGACAACCCGGACAAGTAGCCAGTTTCAACAACGTACTGGATCATTTCTTTAACGATGAATTTTTTAACTGGCCGGTTAACGGAGGCGTAAAAAGATGGAGCAATATGCCTCCCGCCAACATTTCTGAAGATGATGAATCTTACAAAGTGGAACTTGCCGTTCCAGGAATGAAGAAAGAGGATTTTAAGATTTCACTGGAAGAGAACACGCTGACTGTTTCTTCAGAATTGAAGAATGAGAAAAAAGAAGAGAAACCTAATTTCTCACACGTGGAATTCCAGCATTATTCCTTCTCCCGAACATTTCACTTACCTGAAAACCGGGTATCCGAAGAAGATATAAAAGCTTCTTACGACAAAGGTGTGCTAACTATTGAGCTCCCTAAAAAACCGGAAGCCAAAAAACAAACGCCTAAAATGATAGAGATCCTATAAAGGAGAAATTAAGCAGATTTGATGTGTTAGTTGTTAGTGCCCCGCCTATCTGGCGGGGTTTTTTATGTTATTTACGAAGCTCGCTTTATCACCGTCCATTCCCTCGGTTACAAGAGTATCCCCGGTGCTGAAAGCAATGGAAAATTCATTCTGCTTATGGAGAAATATGCTTTCCACTTCATTAATGGTGTGCACATGAAAGCCGCTTTGTGGACTTTGCCATATAACTTTCCCATCCCTTAACACAGCAAATACATGATACTGTGTATACAACATGGCCATAGCCAGTATCAAAGCTCCCGCTATATGCCATCCACGAAGTTTATTGGTGTCAAAACCCTTCCATTCATCGTGATATTCCTCAAAGAAAAAACTAAGGCCATCATGCTGCATCCTCGAGTTTAACCAACGGCTTAAAAAAGTGCCCAACAAAAAACCCAGGATGATGGCAGGGATGTAAAGAGCCGTCCGTTCTATAATGAGCACATTCCCTTCTGAACCTCTGGCATGCAACTGATAGAAGAGTTCATGCAGTCCCAGCATGATGAAAAAGCTAAGTACAATACCGGATGTCCAGAAAAGGATCAAGTATCTTCTGCGGTACTTTTTAAGTGCCAGCGTGGAATCATCACTAAGGGGTAAGCCCACTGCTTTCACCGGGAAAGCACGTATAACAGCTTGCCTGAATAGCAGAAAAATAAAGAACAGGGCTATTATCTCAAGAATAAACTGCATGGGATTTTACTTATGGGCATCCAATTTACTAAAGTAGCGCCATACTTTATCACCTTCCGGCACTGGAGCCGTTATCTTCAAATGTTCACCACTTACGGGATGCTCAAAGGAGATGCTGCGGGCGTGCAGCGAAATACTCGCATCGTGATTGCTGCGTGGAAAACCGTATTTAAGGTCGCCTTTTATAGACATACCTGCAGTAGCCAGCTGAACTCTGATCTGGTGGTGCCGCCCGGTTTCCAGCTCCACTTCCAGCAAACTGTAACTTTCAGAGTGATCCACGCAACGATAGTTCAGAATGGCTTTTTTGGCGAGCTTGTCACTTTTGGAAACCGCAAACGACTTGTTCTTTTTCTCATCTTTTTTGAGGTAATTAACCAGCCGATCCTCTTCCTTATCCGGCTTACCCTTGATGAGCGCCCAATAGGTTTTGGCCACTTCACGCTTTTCAAAAACAGCGTTCATCCGGGCCAGAGCTTTTGATGTTTTGGCAAAAAGAACCACACCTGAAGTAGGACGATCCAGCCGGTGTATAAGTCCGGTATACACATTACCCGGTTTATCATAGGTAATGCGGATGTACTCTCTCACTTTTTCCAGTAAGGGTGTATCCCCGGTATGATCCCCCTGCACCAACTCACCCGGCAATTTCAGGGCTGCCAGCAGGTGATTATCTTCAAAGAGTATCCGTTTTTTCTCGAGAGCTACACTCAATATTGTTCTTTCTTATTGGGAAAATCAACAGCCTTAACGTCCTTTACGTAGTTCTGCACTGCCCCGGTTATATCTTCATACAGGTTGAGGTATCTTCTCAAAAAGCGAGGATGGAACTCATGGGTCATCCCCAGCATATCATGCAATACCAGCACTTGGCCATCCACCCCGGCACCGGCACCGATGCCAATAACAGGAATGGAAATAGCCTCGGCCACTTTTTTTGCCAGCTTAGCAGGTATCTTTTCCAATACCAACGCAAAGCATCCGGCTTCTTCCAGTTGCCTGGCATCCGATACCAGCTTTTCGGCTTCAGCTTCTTCTTTGGCACGAACGGTATAAGTTCCAAATTTGTAAATAGACTGCGGGGTTAGCCCCAGATGACCCATCACCGGGATGCCGGCCGTCAGTATACGTTCTATGGAAGTGCGTATCTCTATACCTCCTTCCAGCTTTACCGCATGTGCCCCGCTCTCTTTCATAATACGGATAGCGGAGCTCAGGGCTTCCTTGCTGTTGCCCTGGTAACTACCAAAGGGCAGGTCTACCACCACCAAGGCTCTTTCCACGGCCCGTACTACCGAACTGGCGTGATAAATCATTTGTTCCAGTGTAATGGGTAAAGTGGTTTCATGCCCAGCCATAACATTGGAGGCTGAATCACCTACCAGTATTACATCAATACCAGCCGAGTCTATGATTTTGGCCAGGGTATAATCATACGCGGTAAGCATGGATATCTTTTCACCGTTCCGTTTCATTTCCTGAACGGAATTAGTGGTTACTTTCTTGAAATCTGATTTCGCAACGGACATAGCGTCATTTTATATAGGATCAAAGCTACAAAGTTATACTTTTGCCCTGTTTGGAAAGACTCCTGCTTCAAAACAACCCTTTTGAAATATGACGTCTAATCAACTAGAAATTTAGGTATTTGATGAATTTAAGAAGCATTTTTGGCATTGTAGCCACCTTGTTCATCCTGGCTTGTGACAATGAGTTGAGCATAAACGCAGAGTGGCAGGATATTACCGTAGTATACGGCATTCTGGACCCTACACAGGATACCAACTTTATACGTATAGAAAGAGGCTACCTGGGATCAGAACCGGCAAGAAACTCTTATGATAAACCGGATTCCTTGTACTATGATGAAAACGAGATCACGGTAACCCTTTACTGGTACGAAATCAATAATGGAAACAGGGGTAATCTTGTAGATTCAAGTGAATTAAGACCTGACTACAACATCCGGAATCTTAACAGTGACGGACCTTTTACTACAGAAGCTTACCGGATATACCCGATTATTTCCCCGGACATACCCGTAAGCAGCCAATATGAATACGAGCTTATTATTGACAAGAACGATGGCGGACCCCAGGTAACGGCCTCGACCCGCGTATTGGAAGGTTTTGACCTCCGAAGACCTGCCAGGCTGGGAGGAATATATGAATACCAGGGACTGCTCAGCTGGGATAACGAGTCCAAGAACAAAAATATTTACCTGTACCAGCCTCGCTTCTATTTCTATTACAAGGAATATAATCTTGACACCAAAGAATCCGAGATGAAAGAGATTATGTACCGCTTCCAGAACGTAGAGCGCAAGGGTGGTATTACGGATTATGAAGTTAAGTTTTCGGATAACAATGCCTTTTATGCCGCCCTGGCAGGGCGCATCGAAACCGACTCTTCCGTTCTCCGTTTCTTTGATCACATGCGCTTTGAAATATGGGGGGCAGATGAAAACCTGACCACCTATATGAACCTTAAAGCCCCATCCAATTCCATTAATCAGAACCGCCCTGAGTTCACCAATATTGTAAACGGTACGGGCATCTTTGCCTCTCGCATAAAATTGGTTCTGGACGATGTATTGCTCCAGGATGCCGGTAGCCCTTCGTACGAAGACGGCCTCTACCTCCGACAGGTACTCTGCGAAAAACGTTTTGCACGTACCCAGAAGGGTGTGGGTGACACTTGTATTTGTGATGATATTCCCAATGCCGGTATCAACGAGCTTAAATGTCCTTATGATGAGATCTAACTGACAGTTAGACACCATTTCAATACCACTTTTTCCACTAAGTCCTGTCAAACCTGACAGGACTTATGTTTTTTGGTCCACTGGCATAGAGATTGACAATGTATCACCGTTAAATTTTGCCAACACTTAATACTAAATAAAGATATAATGGGAAAGATCATTGGAATTGACTTAGGAACCACCAACTCCTGCGTTGCAGTGATGGAAGGTAACGAGCCGGTAGTGATCCCGAACAGCGAAGGGAAGCGCACTACCCCCTCTATTGTTGCTTTTGTAGAAGGCGGTGAAAGAAAGGTTGGTGATCCGGCTAAACGCCAGGCTATTACTAACCCCAGCAAAACGATATATTCGATTAAACGGTTCATTGGTTCTTCTTTTTCAGAAGTGGAAAAAGAGGTAAACCGCGTACCTTATAAAGTTGTAAAAGGAGATAACAATACTCCTCGTGTGGATATTGACGGCCGCATGTATACTCCCCAGGAGATCTCAGCCATGGTACTTCAGAAGATGAAGAAAACCGCTGAAGATTACATCGGCCAGGAAGTAACCGAAGCGGTAATCACCGTTCCGGCTTACTTTAACGATTCACAGCGCCAGGCTACCAAGGAAGCCGGTGAAATTGCCGGTCTGAAAGTTCGTAGGATCATCAATGAGCCTACCGCTGCATCCCTGGCGTATGGTATTGATAAGAAAGGTGAAGACAAAAAGATCGTGGTATTTGACTGCGGTGGTGGTACGCATGACGTTTCCATCCTGGAGTTAGGTGACGGGGTTTTTGAAGTACGCGCTACCGATGGGGATACACACCTGGGTGGTGATGACTTTGATGAAGTATTGATCGACTGGCTGGCCGATGAGTTCAGACAGGAAGAGGATATGGACCTGAAAAAAGACCCCATGGCCCTTCAGCGTTTGAAAGAAGCTGCTGAAAAAGCCAAGATCGAGCTTTCATCTTCTACCTCTACAGAGATCAACCTGCCTTATATTACCGCAACCTCCAGCGGACCCAAGCATTTGGTTAAGACCTTGTCACGCTCCAAATTTGAGCAATTGGCAGACGATCTGATCAAACGTACTATTGAACCTTGCAGATCGGCCCTGAAAAGTGCCGGATTGGAAAAATCCGATATCGATGAGGTTATCCTGGTAGGAGGTAGTACCCGTATCCCCGCCATACAGGAAGCAGTAAAAAGCTTCTTCGGTAAGGAGCCTTCCAAAGGAGTTAACCCGGATGAAGTAGTAGCTCTGGGTGCCGCTATTCAAGGTGGCGTTCTGGCTGGTGATGTAAAGGATGTTCTCCTTCTGGATGTTACGCCATTATCATTGGGTATTGAAACCATGGGTGGTGTAATGACCAAACTGATCGAGGCTAATACCACTATCCCTACCAAGAAGTCTGAGACCTTCTCTACCGCCAGTGACAATCAACCATCGGTTGAGATCCACGTACTCCAGGGGGAGCGCCCTATGGCACAGGATAACAAGACCATCGGCCGCTTCCACCTGAGCGATATTCCACCCGCTCCGCGCGGTGTGCCTCAGATCGAAGTAACCTTTGATATTGATGCCAACGGTATACTGAATGTTTCGGCCAAGGATAAAGCTACCGGTAAAGAGCAAAGTATCCGTATTGAAGCTTCTTCAGGCCTGAGCCAGGATGAGATCGAAAAAATGAAGCGTGAGGCTGAAGCCAATGCTGATACTGATAAAAAGGCCAAGGAGAAGGTGGATAAGATCAACTCCGCTGACGGTATGATCTTCCAGACCGAAAAACAACTGAAAGAGTTTGGCGACAAGCTTTCTGACGATAAAAAAGGTCCTATTGAAAGTGCTTTGACCGAGTTGAAAACAGCTCACCAGAGCCAGGATGTGGCCGCTATTGATACTGCTATGGAAAAGATCAATGAGGCCTGGAAAAACGCTTCAGAAGAGTTGTATAAAGCCCAGCAGGAAGGTGGTACCGCACAAGGCCAGCCTGCTGACGGAGCTGCCCAGGGCAGTGAAGGCGGTGATGCTGCTGAAGACGTTACAGACGTTGAATACGAAGAAGTGGACGAAGACGATAAGAAGTAATTCGTAATCACTATATATAAAAAAAAAGCCCGGCAATGCCGGGCTTTTTTTTATATGCTATTTTCAAAGAGGCCGCTTAACTGATCCATACTCTGACTTAACAGTCATTACATATTTTTAAGCACCTCTTTTGCATTGTTGTTTTGAGGATTGAGTAGCAGAGATTTTTCATAGGCCTCAGCCGCTTCTTCCTTACGCCCCAGCTTCAAAAGGATTTCTCCATAGCTGTCCCAGGGATTGTAAGCCTTAGGGTGTAACTGCACGTTCAGTTGGAATACTTTTAAAGCTTCTTTGTCCTCTCCTTTACCCATTAGCATATAGCCAAAATTATTCACGGCATCTTCCGAAAGATCGTAACCGGAATTTGTGGCCTGGTGCTTACGTATAAAGCCTACTATTTCATCTACTGTCTTTCCGGAATCATAAAGCTCCATTATTTGCTTGGAATTCATGCGCTTCAAGCGGACATTGGTTTCTTCAAGAGAAGGAACATTGTAGGCCCTGCGTTCCGCATCGGTAACCGCGTTTTTATCAATTTTATACAGTTCCCATTTTCCTCCTTCCATTCTACGGTATTGTGTTCCGTATATCTGCGGTTTATTGCGATACATCAGGTCACGATCAATAGCCGCTGCAAGAAGCCATTTACTACGGGTACTATCCAATTCCACAGCTTTGTACATCATCTTTACCGCCATGCCAGAAGCTACGGTATCGTTACCATGTTGAAAGATCATGGCCGCATTAGCATAATCATTGGACGTTTTTACCAGGCCCTGGTCCAGCATTTCATATACCCTGGCCTCCCGCTCGCGATCTCGTTCGGCCATTTTTTCAAAATCTATAAGGGTGCCGGGAGTGCGGTCCGCCTGGTCTTCCTTGTACATCTGGGCCAGCTCGGCATTATCGCCTTTTGTGGAAGCATCCTGGCATTGTGCATCAGTTACAAAACATAGGGTCAATAGGAAAAAAATAAGGGTTCTCATAAAAAGGGTTTTGCGCTAAGATAAAAAAGTACGGCTTTGAAGAACCGTCCTACCCCGGAAACAGAGTCTCTATCATGCTTTTTGCAGCCCGGGTGCAATGCATTACGGATTAATAAAAGAACCGGACTTAATTATGAAATAAATAAGATATTACTGAGCAGATAGCTTACAGGAACTTCTTTAACTGCCTGGTAAGGAAAGGGTTTTTCACACAGATATGCCCCACCATATTCACCACCCGGCTCTTATCAGCAAAGGTATTTACCAGCCATGATTTTACCCTCATCTCCTTCCAGAACCGGCCGTGCAGGGTATCGGAAAAAGCCTGATTAAAATCCGCGTCAAAACGATTTTTTTCAAAAGATTTTAGCACGTGCTGTGCTGCTATATTTCCACTGACTACGGCCTGCATAATTCCCTCTCCGTTGGAAGGGTCGATCATGGAAGCAGCATCACCAATCAGCAGGAAACGGTTACCCGAAACAGTCCATTTCCTTGAATAAAAAGGCAGGCCAAAACCTTCCAGCTTACTCTCCATTGTGGCGTTGCTCAACTTAGTCTGTAAAACAGGAGATTGCTCTATAAAGCGGTAAAAAAGATCCTTGAGGTTTACTTTCTTGGCGGTAATATGTCGCGATTGCATTCCCAAACCCACATTAGCCTCTGTTTTCGAAATGGGGAACAGCCAGAAATAGCCCGGTAAAACATCTTTATGGGCGTAGATCTCGTTTATAGCCGGATCAATATTTTCCACACCACTGTAGTAAGCACGCACTGAACCTCCGTAATGCTTACGATCTACCTTATAACCAGCCAGCATTTTGGCCACGGGTGAATGAGCACCATCTGCACCAATAATCATCTTAGCTTTAAAGGTGCTACCGTTTACAGTAGTTACACTTACCCCTTCATCATTGGCCTCTACATCCTTTACTGCCTGAACCGGAAAAAAATCAATTTTACCGGTCTCCAGAATGGATTGTACCAGTTCATTGTCAAAAAGCTCTCGCTTTATGGTATAGGATTTCAGCACCCAGTCTATCTGAATTGGATCCATTTTACCTACAAACAGGTGGGTGCTGCGGTTAACCGTCTTATGCGGGAACTTCTCAAAACGTTCCTTCAGAGAGGGTTTTATATGTATCAGTTCGCGCACACCTTTAGCAGCAATAAAATCACCACAGATCTTATCCCGGGGAAACTCATATTTATCCAGTAGAGCTATTTTCAAGCCACTATCCTCCAGAGCCATAGCGCAGGAAGCACCCGCAGGTCCGGCACCGGAAATAATGAGATCGTAATGATAAGTTGCCATAATTCAGCTTGCGGTGGCGAATATAGAAAACAGGCACCTACCCTTCTAAAAAAGTGATGAAATGATTGAACAGCGCTGCTGCCTATCAGTTACCTTTACCAAAACCAATTTTACAATGGCAGATATTTTATTTAAAGGAAACCCTATTAAAACGGCAGGTGAAATTCCTCAGCCGGGAGATGTGGCACCGGAGTTTAAACTTACCGGTATTGATATGCAGGATAAACACCTCAGCGATTACCGTGGTAAAAAATTGATCCTCAATATATTTCCAAGCATTGACACGGGTGTTTGTGCGGCTTCAGTACGCAAATTTAACCAGGAAGCAGCAGGGCTGGACGATACCATCGTTCTCTGTATCAGTAAAGATCTGCCTTTTGCGCAAAAGCGCTTTTGCGGTGCAGAAGGCATTGATAATGTGGTCATGCTTTCGGAATTCAAGGATCAGAATTTTTCGCGTGAATACCATATTACCATGACGGAGGGCCCCCTTGCCGGACTCATGTCAAGAGCCATAGTGGTGGTTGATCCGGAGGGAAGCGTGGTATACAGTGAGCAAGTACCTGAAATAACCCAGGAACCTGATTACGACACCGCCCTGAAAAATCTTTAAAACAAAAAGCCCCCGAGCTCGGCTCGGGGGCTTTTTTAATTTTGCGTAACACTTAACTAATGGAGGTTCTCACCTTGTCCATAAAAGCACGGAGGGCCTCTTTTTCGTTCATGGCACCACTGGCCACCTGCTCCTGTATCCAGATGGCTCCAAATACATGAGTGAGTTTTTCACCTTCATCCGCCCCTTCAATTTCAATTTCCGGTGAGCGCTCTTCTGCCAGGTCTTCCTCAGCCCTGCGCAGTACTTCAATATCCACTTTGAGCAACTTTCGTATAGCCGGTACTTTCATATTACTTTATTTTTTCAATCAAGCTTCTCAGGTATTCTTCTTTACTGCTGGGGCTTCCATCCACCAGCTCACCCTTTTCGAATACCGCTAAATAAGGAAGGTTATCTACATTGGCTTTCTTGCGGGCCTCCGGGTTCTTTTCGGCATCCACCTCCAGGAAAACCACATTTTCGTTTTCCTCCTCATTACTTACACGTTTGTATTTGGGAGCAAACAGGCGACAGCTTCCGCACCAGTCTGCATAGTACTTTACTACCACCTTATCATTGTTTCCCAGGTGGTTAAAAAAATCGGTATCTGTTGATGTTATTACAGCCATAATTTTATTTTGATACAAATATACAATGTGATTTAGCTATTGAAAATTCAATTTCAATAGAATTTCACTATATGCAATTAGCTTAATACATGCTCCCTGAAAAGATACCGTACAATACCATCTGCCAAACCTTTTTTAGGCACCAGCATACGCTCTGAACCAGCCCAGGTCATAGCTGATTTATAGATCTTCAGCGCGTGGGTAATTACATCCGCACGGTCAGGATTCAGATCAAACTTGATCATACGCTCTTCCGGGGTGAACTTAAGGAGCATATTGTAGGTGTTCTCAATATAGTCAAGACTCAAAGGCTGTCCGGCCTTGCGGTCAGACATTTTAAAAGTACGGTTGATGTTACCTCCGGAACCTACCATAAGTACTTCGCCCATGCCTTTGGTCTCGGCTCTTATCCAATCTCTCATCACATCCCAGTCATCCTTATGCACCATTCCGTTCAACAGGCGAATGGTACCGATCTTAAAAGAGCGGCTGGCCTTGATCTGGTTTCCGTAAAACAGGGTAAACTCAGTACTACCACCACCCACATCCATGTACAGAAAACTGTCTTCCTGGTCGCGGATACTGTCGATCATATCGGAGTTAAAGATCATTTTTGCTTCTTCCTTTCCATCGATAAGCTCTATGTTGATGCCGGTTTCTTCCAACACCATCCGGCATACCTCCTCACCATTGGACGCCTCCCTGAGGGCTGAAGTAGCACAAGCACGATATTGCTCCACGCCATGTACGTCCATTATATTGGAATAGGCACGCATACCGGTTACCAGGCGATTGATATTCTTCTTGGCGATCTTTCCCTTTCCAAAGGAATCGGAACCCAGACGGATAGGCAAACGGGTAAGTGACGACTTTTTAAAGAGGGTATTCTTTCGATCGGTGATCACGTTGCTCACCAACAAGCGCACGGAGTTGGATCCAATATCAATACCTGCCAGTTTATGAACCTTCATCGTCCTCGTTTTAATTGATTCTTTACGTAATCATAAAGAGCATATTGCGAGCGTATCTTGGGACCTTTGATCACCCGATATGCATTATCCTGCTCTTCATTATGCCAGCGTGATTTAACGTTGTCCTTCCAGATGATATCCAGGTGGTCACGCAGTTGCCGTTTGATCACATCATCAAAAATAGGCACGGTTACCTCCACCCGGTAATCAAGGTTACGTGGCATCCAGTCTGCCGAAGAAATAAAGTATTTAGGGTCACCACCGTTCTCAAAAACCATAACCCGGGAATGCTCCAGAAAACGATCCAGAATGGAGATGGCTTCTATATTTTCACTCAATCCCTTTACCCCCGGCACCAGGGAACAGATACCACGGATGATCATCCTGATCTTTACGCCATAACTGCTGGCCTCGTATAACTTTTCAATGATCTTAACGTCACACAGGCTGTTCAGTTTTAAAGTAATACCGGAGGGGCTTCCCTTCTTGGCGTTTTCAATCTCGTTCTCAATAAGGCGTATAAAAGCCTTACGTGTATAGTGTGGGGATACAAACAAATGCCGGTACTTATTGACTTTATAGTTCCTCTGGAGAAAGTCAAACACGCTTTCAACTTCTGTGGTTATGGCTTTATCTGCAGTAAGAAGGTGATAATCCGTGTACAGCTTGGAAGTAGATTCGTTATAATTACCGGTGCCGATAGAGGCAAAGCGCTCAATCTTATCGCCATCCTTACGGGTGATCAGGAACATCTTACTATGCACCTTAAGACCTGATACCCCGAATATAACGTGCACGCCTTCGGCCTGCAGCTCCTGGGTCCACTTGATATTGGCCTCTTCGTCAAAACGCGCCCGGAGCTCAATGACCACCGTTACCTGCTTACCATTTTTAGCGGCATTGATCAAGGCACTGATCATACGGCTTTTATCCGCTACACGATACAGGGTTACCTGTATGCTCTGTACCAGTGGGTCCAGGGCAGCCTCCCGCAACATGCGTATGAGGTACGAAAAGCTATGGTACGGCATAAACAGCAGCACATCCTTTTTACGCACTACGTTCAGGATACTGCGATCCAGGTCCAGATCAGGGTGCTGCATAGGTGGCAATGCATCAAATTCATACTCATGCATGCCGAGATCCGGGAATTTGATGTAGTCTTTTTTGTTGTGGTAGCGTCCTCCGGGGATGAGGGTATCATAGCTGTCCAGGTCCATGCGTTGCATGAGAAACTGCAGGATATCACCGGATATCTCCTTGTCGTACACAAAACGTACCGGGTCGCCTGTTCTGCGGTTCTTTACCGACTTACTCATCTTTTCCAGGAAACCCTTGGAAACATCATCGTCCAGATCCAGCTCCGCATCACGGGTGATCTTAACGGTATGGGCCTCTATACGGTCAAAATCATAGATAAAGAGGATGTACTCCAGGTTATAGCGGATCAGGTCTTCCAGGTACATCACGTATTGTTTGCCGTATTTTGGCAATACTACAAAACGACCCACCAGGTCAGAAGGAACCTCAATAAGGGCATATTCCGGCTTATCCGGGGTTTCCTTCTTCATCATCTTAATGGCGAGGTAAATACTTTTATCGCGCAGGTGTGGCACACGATCCTTATCCGTAAGCAGCAGCGTAAAAACAGCCGCACTTACCTTATCAATAAAGTACTTGCGCACATAATCCTGCTGCCCGGCCGTAAGGTTCTTTTCATTCACAAAGGAGATACCTTTCTCCTCCAGTTCATTCAGCAGTTGATCGTTCACCTCCTGGGCCCTTACCTGCATCTCCATGGATTTCTCTGAGATCTCGGTAAGCAGCTCTGCGGGTGATTGTCCGCCTAGTCGTTTTTTGGGCGTTTCGCTGATCTGGCTCAAACGTTTGATGCTGGCGTAACGTACCCTGAAGAACTCATCCATATTACTGGAAAAGATACCCAGGAAACGAAGCCTTTCAATGATGGGATTGTTGGGGTCAAGCGCCTCCTGCAACACACGTTCATTAAACAGCAGCCAGCTGATGTCTCTGGCTATAATGGAATTACGGGCTCTTAACTTCACTTGCCTCTTCTGCGTTTGGGGTAATCAAAAAATACCAGTTCTGCTTTCTTATCGATGTTCTTCCATTCCTCTTCCTCAAACTTGAGACAGGCCACCCCCGTGGTGGGTACATTATCAATACGATGGTCTATACAGCGGTTTACAAAGTCAGTAATGGTGGGGTTGTGCCCGAACAGCATCACAGAGCTGTAGTCATCACTCAGGTTGCGCACCAGCTGCAAGAGGTCCTTGGTGCTGGCGTGATAGATCTGCTGATCGATCAGGATATCACTGAAAGAATATTCAAGGTTCCTGGAAAAGATCAAAGCCGTGTGCAGTGCTCTTGTTGCGGGACTGGAAATAATAAACTCCGGCCTATCACCTTGCTCCCGGAGCCATTGTGAGGTATTGTAGGCATCCCTCACGCCCCGGCCTTTAAGGGGGCGATCCATATCATGTACGCCTTCCTCTTTCCATGAAGATTTAGCATGACGAACCAAATACAGTTTTTTCATAAACCCTGAATCTGTGCTTTTTGTGAAATTTTTCCGAAAATTAAAGAAATGACTTAAGCCTTAAAAAATCTTAAGCTTAATTTAACCGGAATATCACATTGAAAAAACACAGTGGGTGTTTTTGTTCAAAGCTTTTTAGCCGCTTCCCATATTTCGTCCATCTCGGCCAGGGTCATATCCGAAAGCTGACGGCCCTGTTTTGCGCTCTCCTGTTCCAGGTAGGTAAAGCGTTTTATGAACTTTTTGTTGGTACGCTCCAGGGCTGATTCAGGATCAACTTTTAAGAAACGGCCTAAATTGATGAGTGAAAATAAAAGGTCCCCGAATTCCTGCTCGGTCTTTTCAGCATCCCCCTGTTCCACTTCTTCACGCAGTTCACCCAACTCTTCATGCACCTTGTCCCAAACCTGAGAGGTTTCTTCCCATTCAAAACCTATCCCGCGGGCTTTTTCCTGGATACGGGTGGCTTTTACCATAGCCGGTAAAGAACGGGGCACTCCTTCCAGAACGGACTTCTTACCCTCTTTCAGCTTAAGCTTTTCCCAATTGGATTTCACCTCATCCTCCCCGCTCACCTTCACATCTCCGTAAATATGAGGATGCCGATCGATGAGCTTTTCACAGATGGCGTTGAGGACATCACCAATATCAAAGGCTTTTTTCTCTGCACCTATTTTGGCGTAAAAAACCATGTGCAGGAGAATATCCCCCAGCTCTTTTTTTACTTCCTCCAGATTGGCGTCCAGTATGGCATCCCCTAGCTCGTAGGTTTCCTCAATGGTAAGCGGACGCAGAGTTTCCATGGTCTGCTTTCGGTCCCAGGGACATTTTTCCCGCAGATCATCCATGATATCCAACAAGCGGGCAAAGGCTTTTAACTGTTCTTCCCTGGAGTTCATACTTTATTCTTCTTCTCCCGAAGTATCGGTATTCCCAGCTTCGGCTTTTTCTTCCTCTTTGGTTACCAGACCTTGCTCATGAAGGATGTTGTACCACATGAAGAGTTTTTTGAGATCAGACTGGTAAACGCGCTCCTGGTCAAAATCAGGCAGCACTTCACCCATATAGTCTTTCAGCTCACCCGGTGAAGACTTGTGATCTATGGTCTTTCCATAATCTTCCTTCTCGGCTATTTTTTCAAACACCTCCTTCAGCGGCACTTCCTCCCCGTAGGTATAAATGGAAATGTCACCCAGGGCACTTACGTTGTTGGCTGAAGAGATGGGAAAACGTTTCTTATCGTTCAGTGATTCTACGATAACACCACCGCGGCTTTGCGCGATAAGCTTGTAGAGGCCGGGCTTACCGCCCACGGCTAAAATTCCTTCCAGGTTCATTCTTGAGATTTAAGTTTTGTAGTATCAGCATTGCGCTCCCACTGGCGTATCTTTTCCAGATTAGTGGAAGTGGTATCCTGCAATATGGCCAATAAGTTACGGGCATCATCGGCCAGTTCATGATCCGGATATTCTTCCAAAAAGAAGGTATAGGATCGGCTGGCACGATCACGATCGTGGTATTTTTCGTCAAAAACAAAACCTATCATAAATACGGAACGCGGGGCCAGCGGGTGATTGGGATATTCCCGGTACAGCTTATTGTACGTATTCACCGCTTTTAAACCCTTATGGGGTATTTCTTTATAGATATCGGCAGCTTTGCTCAGGTAATAGGGACTGATGGAATCCTTGGGATTTGCCTTCACATAATCCTGGTAGGCTGTGGTCAGTTTCCACGCCCTTGCACTGTCCAGGGTAACATCATCCTGCAACTCGCTTTCCATTTTTCGGATCTCAGCACGCGGATCAGGCTCTTCAGCTTTTTGCTGGCAAGCTATCAAACTTCCGAAAAAAACAATCCAGAGTAATTTCTTCATGTTGATGATTATTTAGGGAAGCGCATCTTATAACCCACATTAAGCTTGCCCTTGGAAATATTGGACAGGCGGCTTTTCAGGATACGCTTCCGTAATGGAGACAAATGATCCGTAAAAAGGATGCCTTCAATATGATCGTATTCGTGCTGGATAACACGAGCCTTCAGGCCATCAAAAACCTTTTCCTGCTTATTGAAATCACGATCGTAATATTCAATGCGGATCTGCTCCTGACGGTTCACATCCTCTCGTACGTCAGGAATACTCAGGCAACCTTCATTAAAGGCCCACTCCTCACCTTCTTCCTCCAGGATACGGGCATTGATAAATACTTCCTTAAAATCCTTAAGGTCTTCATCATCCTCTTCGTCCTCATCCACAAAGGAGGTGGTATCAATTACAAAAAGGCGGATGGGCAAACCGATCTGTGGGGCAGCAAGACCTACTCCACTGGCATTGTACATGGTCTCATACATGTTGTCGATAAGTTCCTGCAAGCCGGGATAATCCTGGGTAATATCCTCCCCTTTCTTCCGCAAGATCGGATCGCCATAAGCCACAATCGGTAAAATCATAGTTTTAATTTAGGGGCACAAAAGTAAGAAATGCAAGCGTAGATAAAAGCTTTCCCCGGGCTATCTTCGGTTGAGATAGGATTGCAGGATCACTGCGGCACTTACCTTATCTACCTCTCCCTTTTGGCGTCTTTGTTTCTTTTTCATTCCTCCTCTCACCATCAGGTCTACCGCCATTTTAGAGCTGAAGCGTTCATCTTCCAGCTCCACCGGTATACCCGGGAAGGTTTTGACTATATCAGCAACCCATTGGCGCACGCGCTCTGAATTATGGGAGTCACCACCATCCAGGTTTTTGGGATCTCCCACCACAATCAATTCAAAGCTCTCCTCCTGCATCATAGCTTTAAGGTGACCCATAAGGTTATCGGTAGCTACGGTTTCCCGGGGAGAAGCCACCATTTGCAGGAAATCGGTTTCCGCGATCCCTGTTCTTTTTCCGCCAATATCCAGAGCAATGAGCTTAGCCAAAATGGTTTTTTAATTTTGGCGAAATTAAAGCATAAACCGCAAGTATACTTTTTATGGATCAAGCACAACACATTATAGAACAAGCCTGGGAAGACCGCAGCAAACTGAACGAAAGAACCGTACTGGACACTATAGAGTACATTATTGAAGAGATTGACAAAGGCCGACTACGTTGTGCGGAACCCACTGAAAACGGCTGGCAGGTGAATGAATGGGTCAAAAAGGCGGTAATTCTCTATTTCCCTACGCGCAAAATGGAAACTCTGAATGCCGGCCCCCTGGAGTTCCACGACAAGATCCCCCTGAAATCCGGTTATGAAGAGCTGGGCATACGGGTTGTTCCCCATGCAGTAGCCCGTTATGGCGCTTACATATCCAAAGGTGTGATCATGATGCCTTCCTATGTAAATATAGGCGCTTACGTGGATGAAGGCACCATGGTAGATACCTGGGCCACGGTGGGTAGTTGTGCCCAGATCGGTAAGAATGTACACCTCAGCGGAGGCGTAGGCATTGGCGGGGTACTGGAACCCGTACAGGCTGCACCAGTGATCATCGAAGACAACTGCTTTTTAGGCTCACGGAGCATTGTGGTGGAAGGCATCCGCATCGAAAGAGAGGCTGTACTCGGAGCTAATGTGGTATTGACCGGCTCTACCAAGATCATTGATGTTACGGGTGATGAACCCAAAGAGATCAAAGGTTACATTCCGGCACGTTCCGTAGTTATCCCGGGCAGCTACACCAAAAAGTTCCCGGCCGGTGAGTTCAACGTTCCCTGTGCTTTGATCATTGGCCAGCGCAAAGAGAGCACCAATAAAAAGACTTCTTTGAATGATGCCCTTAGAGAATACGGGGTTTCGGTATAGTATCAAAGTTTAACCGATAAACCATCATAAGCCAGTTGTATTCCATTGGGTAATTCCTGGCTTACCTCCTCATGTTTGCCCATCTGGTGGCTGATATGCGTAAGCCAAGTGTGTTCTGCTCCCAGCTCCCTGGAAAGTTCCACAGCCTCCGCCAAGCTGAAATGGGAATGATGGGGTGTTTTCCGAAGAGCATTCAGCACCAGGTGGCGGCTTCCCTGCACTTTTATTTTTTCTTCAGGGGCTATATAGTTGGCATCGGTGATGTAGGTAAAATCTCCCATGCGGAAGCCTAACACCGGTAACTGGTCATGCAAAAGCTTGATGGGCTCAAAATGGATATCACCCACTGCAAAAGAGGCCTCGGAGATGGTAACAAGATCTATTTTAGGTACACCAGGATAATCCGGGTTATTGAAAATATAGGAATATTGTTCTTTAAGGCGCAGTTGCACCTGCTCAGTGGCGTAAACCGTCATAGGCTTTTGCTGAAAGTAATTGAAGGCCCTGATCTCATCCAGCCCGGCCAGATGATCCATGTGCTCATGCGTAATGACAATGGCATCAAGCTTCCGGATACCAGCCCTGAGGACCTGCTGACGGAAGTCCGGCCCTACGTCAATAATAACGTTGGTTTGCTCACTTTGCACCAGTAACGAGCACCGCAGACGTTTATCTCTGGGGCTCTCAGAAGTGCAAGCCGGGCACGAACAACCGATTACCGGAATGCCCTGTGAAGTTCCTGTTCCCAAAAATGTATATCGCATCAAACCAAACTGTCTTTAAAATCGTTAGAAAAATAAAGGCTCTTTTCATGGCTGGGGCCTCTATCTTTATAATTTTGCAGAGTTACTAACTTAAAAAGTTATCATGGAACGTATTGTTCTGACGACCACACAAAAGGCCCTAAAAATAAATCTTAACGAGAATATCTACGGAACCTTTGCGGAGATAGGAGCGGGCCAGGAAGTGGTGCGCCATTTTTTCCGTGCCGGTGGAGCGTCAGGAACCGTGGCCAAAACCATGAGCGCCTATGATAAGGATTTTAGTGACGCTATTTATGGTAAGGAGATTGACGGCCGCTACGTTACCGAGCAACGCCTGCGCAAGATGCTGGAGCACGAATACGGCCTTATTGAGCAGCGCCTGAGCCGTGACAAATTCCCCAACAAGTGCTATTTTGCCTTTGCGAACACCATTGCCACCATCAACTTTACCAAAAAGTTCAAAGGGCACGGTTGGATGGGACTTCGCTTCCAACTGGATCCTGATGATGAACCCAATGATGTGATCTTCCACATCCGCATGAAGGAAGAGGAGGCCTACCTACAGCAGGAAACTATCGGTATTATGGGCGTAAACCTGATATACGGCTGTTTCCACATCCGCAATAATCCCGAAGAATTACTGCGCTCCCTCTACGATAATATTGCCAAGTACAAGATTGAGATCGATATGATCCACTTTGAGGGACCGGAGTTCAAGAATGTGGATAACCGCCTTATGTCACTACAGCTGATCAAAAATGGCATGACGGATGCGGTGATCTTCGGACCGGAAGGAAACAATATTCTGCCGGCTGCCCTCCTTTATAAAAAAAATATCCTGGCCCTACGCGGAAGTTTTCGCCCCGCTACCAAGGTAAACATCGATATGATCAAGAAGGGCTTCGGCTACTTTGTAGATGAACGCAAGGTAGATCGCGAAAACCTGGTGGTACTTTTTGAAATCACCCTCAACAACCTGAAGGCCGAGGGCGAAATAGACGAACAGGACTTCCTGGATCGTGCCGAGATCCTATGCTCACTGGGGCAAACGGTACTCATATCCAATTATCAGCAGTACTACAAGCTGGTGGAGTATTTTACCCGCTACACTGAGGAAAGGATGGGCCTGATCATGGGTGTGACCAACCTGGAAGATTTGTTTGACGAGCACTACTACCGTGATTTGAAAGGTGGTATCCTGGAAGCTTTTGGCATACTGTATTCTACCGACCTAAAGATCTACGTATACCCTTCTCAGCCTACTGAGAATGAAGAAATCGAGACCAGTAAAACGGTGAAGATCCACCCAAGGCTACGTCCTCTCTACGAATACCTGATGTTCAACCGCAGGGTTATTGATATTGAGAATTACGATCCCGAAATACTGCAGATATTCTCCAGGGATGTGCTGCAGAAGATCCGCAGTGGCGAAGAAGGATGGGAAAAAGCCTTACCTGCCTACGTGGATAATATCATTCGCGATAAAAAGCTCTTTGGATACGATCCCGACAATAAAAACAAGCGGAAGCAAGAGGAAGAAAATGACAATCGTAAAAAGGAAAAACAAGAAGCCAACTGATCAGGCTTTCTGACCAACTTCCTTTAGAATAGTGATTGCCGCATCCATTTCCTGCCTGGTATTATCCTTACCGAACGAAAAACGAAGAACGGGATAATCGGGGTTTCCCAGGGCATCAATAACATGAGAGGGTTTCTGACTTCCGGACGCACAGGCACTCCCTCCCGAAACCGCCAGGCCTTTCATATCCAGGTTAAAGAGAAATAGGCTATCGCTCTGCATCTCTGGAAAACCTGCGTTCAATACTGTATAAAGGCTTTTATCTGCTTCACCACTTAAGCCATTGAATACCACTGAGTGAAAATGCAGCTGTAGTTGTTCCTTAAGGTATTTCTTTAAGCCTAGTATATGTTCCGATTCAGCTGCCAGGTTTTCCAGCGAGTAGTGCAAAGCGGTTTGCATGGCGGCTATGTTGATGCCATTTTCCGTACCGGAACGCATCCCTCTCTCCTGCCCTCCTCCAAATAAAAGCGGATCGGATTTAATAGCATTATTCATGTACAGAAAGCCTATTCCTTTCGGGCCGTAGAACTTATGCGCTGAAGCAGCAATAAAATCCACCGGAAGTTCATCCAGATGTAGGTGAAAATGCCCTACGGTCTGAACGGTATCCGAATGAAAATAGGCTCCATGACTTTTTACCAGTTGACCTACTTGCATAATATCCAGCAGGTTGCCCACCTCATTATTACCGTGCATCAGTGATACCAGGGTAGGTTGTCGCTCGTTTAGCAACTCCTCCAGGTGATCCAGGTCTACCACTCCTTTTTCATCAAGATGGACCAGTTCAAGTTTTACCCGATACTTTTTAGCCAGTGCCTCAGCGGTACGCAACACGGCCGAGTGCTCAATGGGAGATGTAATAATACGCTGTACCCCCAGGTCGCGAACAGCAATCAAAAGAGCCGTATTATCCGCCTCAGTACCGCCCGAAGTAAAAATGATCTCGTGAGGTGTGCAATGCAAGCTACGTGCAATTTGTCGTCTGGAATCCTCCAGCAAGGCCCTTGCCTTCCGACCGAACTGGTGAATGGAGGAGGGGTTCCCGAACGGGTCGTCCAGGAGACTGATCATACGTTCTTTCACTTCCGCCCGTAAAGGAGTAGTGGCGGCATTATCAAGATAAATGGGCATACTTTGGTATTAGATGAACAGGCTTTTACAGTCTGAACATTTTATCAATAAGATCCCGGTTTTCTTGTTTAAAGCTTTTGTGAAAAAACTCGTTGCACTTGGGATCGTATTCATAATCGTTACCCAAGGAAGAATGGTTGGCCGCAATCTCCTCCACCGCGTCACATACCGTAACCACTTCTTCGTTGGTCATAGTTGGATGCAATGACAGGCGTATCCAGCCCGGCTTGCGGGAAAGGTCACCTGTATCGATCAAATCCGTGATTTGCTTACTATAATCCGGGTCTACATTTAAAAGGTAGTGTCCGTAGGTACCGGCACAGCTACAACCTCCACGCACCTGAATGCCATAACGGTCATTCAGCAATTTTACACATAGGTTATAATGGAGGTCATCAATATAGAATGAGATGGCTCCCAGCCGGGTTTGGATGTTATCCGCCAGGATATGCAGGCCCGGCACTTTCGCAAAACGTTCAAAAACGTAGGCCACGAGTTCTTCTTCCCGCTGATGGATCTTATCCACTTGCATTTCTTCCTTCAGGCGGATGGACATGGCAGCCTTTATGGTTTGCAGGAAACCAGGTGTACCTCCGTCCTCACGAACTTCAATATTATCAAAATAGCGATGTCCACCCCAGGGGTTGGTCCAGCTAACTGTTCCCCCGCCTGGCTGATCCGGCACGGTATTCTTATAGAGCTTAGAGCTGAAGATCAATATACCGGGCGTTCCGGGGCCACCCAGGAACTTATGCGGTGAAAAATACACCGCATCGAGATGGGCTCCTTTCTCTGCAGGGTGCATATCAATGGAAACGTAAGGAGCGCTGCAGGCAAAATCCACAAAGCATAGTCCATTGTGACGATGCATAATCTTCGCTATTTCATGGTATTCCGTTTCAATACCGGTAACATTGCTACAGCCGGTAACCGAGGCTATCTTCATCGGCCGGTCAGCATATTTCCGGTTAAGTTCTTCCAGGTGGTCCAGGTCCACTAAACCCCGGGTATCCGAATTGATCATTACCACCTCGGCCAGGGTTTCCAGCCAGGAAGTATGATTGGAGTGGTGCTCCATATGGGTGGTAAAGATCACCGGCTTTTCCGAAGGTTCAATATGTAACCGGCCGCGCACCTGCTCCGGAACTTTGAGTCCCAGTATACGCTGGAATTTCAATATGGCACCTGTCATACCTGTTCCTGTAGGGATCAGCACATCGTCTGAAGCAGCGTTCACGTGCTTCTTGATGATATTTCGGGCTTCTTCATAGGCGTGCGTCATAACCGTACCGGTAAAAGAGGTTTCGGTATGCGTATTGGCCACATAAATGCCTACCTCTTTCAATAATTTCTCCTCAATGGGGCGGTACAGGCGTCCGGAAGCGATCCAGTCTGCATAAATGATCTTTTTACGGCCATAGGGGCCCTCAAAACTTTCATGTACCCCGACTATGTTTTCCCGGAAAGGCTCAAAATAACTTTCCAGTTCGGTTGCTAGTCTTGGTTGGGTTTGATCTAAAACTTCCATACTTCCGGATTTAATATTCAGCTATGCCAGGGCCAAAGCCTGCATCTCTTTCACAAATTGCTCACCCAGTTCGGTAGCCCTTTCCTGGGTATGGGCTTCGGTGTAAACCCTGATGATAGGCTCCGTATTGGATTTACGTAAATGTACCCACTCATCCGCAAAATCGATCTTTACACCATCAATAGTGCTTATATCTTGGGAGCTGTATTTTTCCTTTACCTGGTCCAGTAAGCCGTCCACATCCATACCTGCTTCCAGTTGGATCTTGTTCTTAGCCATGTAGTATTCAGGATAGGAAGTCCGCAACTCACTCATCTTCTTACCACTGGTAGCCAGGTGCGACAAGATGAGAGCTATGCCAACCAGTGAATCGCGGCCATAATGCAAATCGGGGAGGATCACCCCACCGTTACCTTCGCCACCCAATACCGCGTTCTTTTCCTTCATAGTAGCCACAACATTCACTTCTCCCACGGCACTGGCAAAATAATCATAACCTTTTGAACCCGCCAGATCACGCAGGGCCCGGCTGCTGGAAAGATTGCTTACCACCGGACCATTCAATTTACCCAACAGGTAATCTGCACAGGCTACCAGGGTATATTCTTCGCCAAACATTTCACCGTTTTCCGAAATAAGGGCCAGGCGGTCCACATCAGGGTCCACTACAATACCAAGGTCGCAATTCTCAGCTTTCACCTTGGACATTATGTCACCCAAATGCTCTTTCAGCGGTTCCGGATTATGAGGGAACTGACCATTTGGCTCACAGTAGAGCAGTACTTGTTTTTCCACTCCCAGTTTATCAAGCAGGATCGGTATAGCCAATCCTCCGGTTGAATTGACCGCATCTACAGCCACCTTAAGATCAGCCTTACGTATAGCATCAACATCCACATAAGGCAGGTCCAGTATAGCATCCACGTGTTTTTCAATCATGCCTTGCAGCGGGCTAACGGTACCTAGTTCATGAACTTCCACAAAGTCGTATTCATCGGCTTCGGCAATGGCCAGAATCGCAGCTCCATCGTTACCACTTAAAAACTCTCCTTTAGCGTTGAGGAGCTTAAGAGCATTCCACTGCACCGGGTTATGAGAAGCAGTAAGGATAATGCCACCATCGGCCTTTTCAAATACCACCGCCATTTCTACGGTAGGCGTGGTGGACAAACCTAGGTCCAGAACATCAATACCCAAGCCTACCAGGGTATTCTGTACCAGCGCCTGTATCATAGCACCACTGGGCCGTGCGTCACGCCCCAAAACCACTTTAAGGCGTTTGTCTTTATTAGCACTTTGTAACCACTGTCCATAAGCGGCTGCAAACTTTACCGCGTCCAGGGGTGTAAGGTTATCACCGGTGTTTCCACCAATGGTTCCGCGAATACCGGAAATAGACTTTATGAGGGTCATTCAGTTCGTTTTAAATTCAGGCCCACAAAGATAATAATCCCTGCGCCTTAGCGTTTCTCACTGCCAAAAGTTTCGATGTTGATTAATTTGTGCATAACGGGAAAAGTGGCCCTACTTTTGCCATCCTATTTTGGATAATTTTAAATGTACCAAAGCTCTAACACATGTTTGAAGAAGACGAGGAAGCTATAGATCTCACTCCTTTAGTGAACCGTTTTGAGCAGATGCTCCGGGAAAAAACAGAGTTGTTCTTTGACGTTCAGGAGTTTGAAGCCCTTTCCGATTATTACTATGACAGTGGTAAACTGAACAAGGCTATTAAAGTGGTGCAGTATGCCGAAAATCAACATCCTTATTGTGCCTCCTTCCTGGTAAAGAAAGCCCAGTATTTTACCGCTACTGATCAGTTGGACGAGGCGGAGAATGAACTGGAAAAGCTGGAATCCCTGAGCCCCGGAAGCCTGGAGCTTTTTATGGCCAGGGCTGCAGTACAAAGCAAACAAGGGCAGCACAAAAAGGCTATTCAATTTTTTAAGCAAGCATTGAAGTGCACTGATTTCCCTGAGGATGTATGGCCGCTGATAGCCATTGAATACCAGATGCTGGGTAATTATGAACTGTCCTGCAAATACCTCAAGCTTACCCTGGAAGAGAATCCGGAAGACGAAATTGCCATCTATAATATTGCCTTGTGTTACGACCTGCTGGAAAAAACCGGTGAAGGCATTACCTATTTCAACCGTTTTGTAAACCGTGAACCCTATTCTGAAATAGCCTGGTACCACCTGGCTATCCTATATGCCAAGAACAAGGAATTCGATAAGGCGATCAGGGCTGTGGATTATGCGTTGCTGATTGATGAGACTTTTATGGCAGCTTACTATGAAAAGGCACGTATGTTGGAACGCACCTTCCGCTACCAGGAAGCTGCTGACACTTACCAGGATAGTTTTGAATTTGACGGACCAACCGGCTTTTCGTACTATAAAATAGCACTGTGCTACCTGAAAATGCACAAGGCCCAAAAAGCCAAATCCTACCTTACCAAGGCGGTACATGAAGATCCGGATCTGGATGAGGCATTTTATGAATTGGCGCTGCTGTACGATGAAGACAACGAAAGCCAGGAAGCCATTTTCAATATTAAAAAGTCTATAGAGCTGGATCCAGACAACTGGGATTACCTTTTTACCAGTGCGGAGATCCACAAAAGGGCGGGCTTACTGAATGAAGCAGAGGTCATCTATCAAAAACTGATCGAGGAGGGTTATATGGACCCGGAAGTGTTTATTGATTATGCCGAATTGCTTTTTGATCTCTGCGAGTTTGAAGAAGGTATGGAGATTCTCTATAAAGGCGTGCAGTTAAACCCTGATTCAGCCGATATGCAGTACCGCCTTAGCGGATACCTGTACACCCTTCAGGAAAGTGATGAAGCCAATATTTATTTTGAGAAAGCCCTTCATTTGGACCCGGACAGGCGACTGTTCTTTTTTGAGCTGTTCCCTAAATTGCGACAAAACCCGGCCATACGGCACATGCTCTCAAAATTCGGCAAGGCCTGAAAAGCAAATTTTGGTTTCCTTTGCGGGAAAATTAACCGCAGCTAAATGTCACAGCTTTCTTTAGTATTCAAAGGTATGGCCATGGGTATGGCCGAAGTAGTTCCCGGTGTATCAGGTGGCACCATTGCCTTTATTACCGGTATATACGAACGGCTCATCTTCGCTATTAAGTCCGTGGATGCCGAATTCCTGAAACTCATTTTCAGCGGAAAGATTAAGGCTGCCTGGGAAAAAATTGACGGTAATTTTCTTTTATTCCTACTAGGTGGAATGGCCCTGGGAGTTATCATTGGTGTATTTGCCATTACCTGGCTCCTGGAGCATCACCCACTCCTGATCTGGGGTTTCTTCTTTGGGTTGATCCTGGCTTCTGTATACGTGGTTGGCCGCGATATTGAAGGCTGGAACCTCGCTTCCGTACTAGCCCTTATCATTGGCACCGTACTGGTATATTATGTAACCATAGCCGTCCCCAGTACCGCCAATACTGCCCTCTGGTTTGTATTTGTATGTGGGGCAGTAGCCATTTCAGCCCTGATGCTACCCGGACTATCCGGCAGCTTTATTCTTTTATTGCTGGGGATGTATACGTATATCATTCCGAAAGTAAAGGACATCCTCTCCGGTGACCTTTCGGGGCTTATAGTTATTGTAACCTTTGCGGCTGGCTGCCTTACCGGCCTGCTCAGTTTTTCCAGGGTTCTCACCTGGGCTTTCAAGCACTATAAAAATATAACCCTCGCTTTTCTGACCGGTCTCATGATCGGTTCTCTGAACAAAGTATGGCCCTGGCAACAGGTACTCAGTGTTCGTACCAATTCACATGGTGAGGAATCCGTGGCTTTCACTAAAAGTGTACTTCCCTCCACCTTTGCCCAACTGGATACCAATTTCTTCTACGGCACCGATCCACAAATAGCAGGTGTAATAATATGTATGGTTTTAGGACTGGCCCTGGTGCTGGCACTCTTTGCCCTGGGTAAAAAAACCTCCTGATTGCTTTTCCATATCTTTAGAGAAAATCCTGTTCATGGAATTCGGCCTCATTGGCAGATCGTTAAGGCACTCTTTTTCAAAGGATCATTTTACCCGTAAATTCCGGGAAATGGGTCTGGGTCATACGTATTCCAACTTCGAGTTGGATACTATCCAGGCTTTTCCTGAACTGGTAAGACAACACCCTGGCTTAAAAGGGTTGAATGTAACCATTCCTTACAAGGAGCAGATTATTCCCTTTCTGGATTCCGTTTCAAAAGAAGCCTCGCAAATAGGAGCGGTAAATACTATTCGTATCCAAAATGGAAAGTACCATGGCTATAATACCGATGTCTTCGGTTTTGAAAAAAGCCTGGCACCCCTACTGAGGCCACAACACCAAAAGGCTTTGATCCTAGGTACCGGAGGGGCTTCAAAAGCAGTGGCCTTTGTACTCCGAAAACTGGGTATCACCGCAACCCAGGTAAGCCGAAAACCTTCGGCAGATCGGGTAAATTATGAAGAAGCAGGCCGCCTATTGGAGGATCATTTGCTAGTGATCAACTGTACCCCGCTCGGAACTTTTCCAGGTATCGAAGACCTTCCTCCCCTTGCCATGGATCGGGTGGGGAATGACCATGTATGTTACGATCTCATCTACAATCCACCCCGAACCAAATGGTTGCAAAAAGCAGCTCAGAAGGGCAGTAAAATCAAGAACGGACAAGAGATGCTGGAACTGCAAGCGGAAAAAGCGTGGGAAATATGGAATGAATTTTAAATTTGTAGTTCAAGCTCAGCTATCATGACAGATATACAAGACAACCTGCCTGAGGCAGATGGACGTGACGAAAACACCAGCGGTAGTTCACCTAAGGCTCCCAGAAAGCCTGAACAGGCGGAAGCAGATCGCCAGGAAGAACAAGAAGAACTAAAAGAACCTGTGGCTCCGCCCACCCCTTCCGAAGCCCCGCTGGAAACAAAGGAGGAGGTTAACGAGGATCAGGCTTTGACTGAAACTAAAGCAACCGAGGGTGAACTTGCGTCTGAAACGGCTAATGAGCCAGCGGAAGCGGAAGCCGAAAAGCAGGAAGACATTTCTGAACTTTCAGATGAGGAACTGGAAGGCGATGATGATCATGAAGAAGTGCATTCCGATGAGGATGAACACGATGAGTTTGCGCATGAAGAGCTGGAACTGCCGGATTATGCGGAGTATGAGCCTCAAAAGCTGTTAGCTGAAGCGGAAAAGCTCCTGAAAAATGAACCTATTCAACGGATTAAGGAGCATATGGACTCCATCCGGAAGAGCTTTTTAAAACAGCTTAATGAGGAGCGTAACGATAAATTGCAGGAATTCCTGGAGTCGGGCGGTGTGGAGATCGATTTTGAATTCATTCAGCCCCTGCGGAATACTTTCCGTTCCGTTTATTCGGAATACCGCTCCAGGCGAAAAAAATATTACAATGATCTACAGGAAAAGCTGGAGCACAACCTGAAGGTTAAAAAAGAACTGATCGAAAAGATCAGGGAGATCGTTACCAAGGACGAATCCATAGGTGACACCTTTAAGGAATTCAACGCTATCCAGCAGGAATGGCGGAATACAGGACCGGTGCCACGTAATGAATCTTCGGATCTCTGGCGCACTTACCACCACCACGTTGAGAACTTTTACGAATACATCAAGATCAACAAGGAGCTACGCGACCTGGACTTTAAAAAGAACCATGAAAGAAAGGAAGCACTGATCAAAAAGGCCGAGGTTCTTACGGAACAGGAAGATGTACGGCAGGCTTTTGGGGAATTGCAAAAGCTTCATAAACAGTGGAAAAACGTGGGTCCCGTAGAGCGGGAACATCGGGAACCGATGTGGGAACGTTTTAGTGAGATAACCAAAAAGATTCACGACCGCAGGGAAGAGTTCTACGAGTCCCTGAAAGGAAAACGTGAAGAACTCATTGCCCAGAAAAAGGAGCTGGTGCAAAAACTACAGGACTACCCCTTTGATGCTATTGACAGCCATTCCGGCTGGCAAAAGGCTATTAAGGATATTGAAGCGATACGGCAGGAGTTCCGCAAAGTGGGCCGGATCAACCACCCTGAAAACGATACAATATGGGATGAATTCCGGGAAGTCCTGCGCAATTTCAACCGCAAAAAGAACGGTTTTTACAAGGAACTGAAACGTGAGCATCACGAAAACCTGGATAAGAAACGTGCCCTGCTGGAGATTGCTGAAAATCTCAAGGAGAGTGAAGACTGGCACAACACCACTCAGGAACTGAAACGTATACAGGCCCAGTGGAAACGAATTGGTCACGTTCCGCGTTCCGAATCCGACAAGATCTGGAAACAGTTCCGGGCTGCCTGTAATCACTTTTTCAACCGACTGACCGAACATAATAAGGACCTGGATAAGGAGTTTGAGAAAAACCTGGAGGAAAAGCAGAAAATACTGGAGGAACTGAAAGCCTTCAAGCCAAGCGGATCCCAAAAGGAATCGGTCAACACCCTTAAGGAAATCATTAACCGCTGGAAAGATGTTGGCCGGGTGCCGCGTGGCAAGCAGCAGATAGATTCCGATTTCAATACCTTACTGGATTCTCAATTCCAGTCCATTGATTTGGATCGCAAGGAGTCCCAGCGCATTCGCTTTGAGAACAAGATGAATAATCTTGCCGATCAGGTTGGTGACCGCAGCCTGATGCGTGAGAAAAGCCAACTGCGTAAAAAACGCGAGGAAGCCCAAAAGGAACTCAATCAGTTAGAGACCAATCTCAATTTCTTCAGTTCCAGCAACCCCAATAGTCCTTTCATCAAAGAAGCGGAGGCTAAAGTGAAGCAGCAGCGCGACTTTATGAATTCACTGGATGATAAGATCAAAATGATCAGCGTGGAAATAAGGAAGATGCAGGAAGAGCCGGCTGAGGGAACGGAAGGTGAAAACGGGGAAACACCGGAAAACTAAGGCCCTTTACTAAGGTATAGACGTATTCGATCATATCCTTTTACATCCTTCCTTTTCAGGTAAAGGCTTAGTAGCTTTGCCTTCATGGCAAAAGATTTCAGAATATCCTCAGAATATGAGCCTACGGGCGACCAGCCACAGGCTATACGTCAATTGGTGGAAGGCATAGAGCGTGGCGACCGCTATCAGACTTTATTGGGGGTTACCGGTTCGGGTAAGACCTTTACCGCAGCCAATGTGATTGAAAAAATCCAAAAACCCACCCTGATCCTGAGCCACAACAAAACTCTGGCAGCACAACTTTACGGGGAATTTAAACAGTTTTTCCCGGACAATGCGGTTGAGTACTTTGTTTCCTATTACGATTATTACCAGCCGGAGGCTTACATACCCACCACCGGAACCTATATTGAAAAGGATCTTTCTATTAATGAGGAGATCGAGAAGCTACGTTTGAGTACTACCTCTTCCCTACTCTCCGGCCGCAGGGATGTGCTGGTAGTAGCCTCCGTTTCCTGTCTGTACGGTATTGGTAACCCCCAGGAATTTGCCAACCAGGTTATTGAGCTGGAAGTGGGCCAGGTAATTCCGCGCAATAAGTTTTTACACCTGCTGGTAAATGCCCTTTATAACCGTACTACCGCTGAATTCGGTCGCGGTAATTTTCGGGTAAAGGGCGACACGGTGGATATTTTTCCGGCTTATGCCGATTCAGCTTTTAGGGTTCATTTTTGGGGAGACGAGATTGAAGATATCGAGCGCTTTGACCCAGCTTCCCGGGATGTGCTGGAAAAATTTGAGCAGATACGCATATTCCCGGCCAACATATTTGTGACCAGCAAAAGCAAACTCAATTCTGCCATTCACCAGATCCAGGATGATATGGTGGAACAGGTGGAATTCTTCAAACAAACCCAGCGTCCCCTGGAGGCCAAGCGGCTTCAGGAGCGCACGGAGTTTGACCTGGAAATGATCCGTGAACTGGGATACTGCTCGGGTATTGAGAATTACTCGCGCTACCTGGACGGGCGAATGCCCGGTACCCGTCCCTTCTGCCTGCTGGATTACTTCCCGGATGATTATTTAATGATCATTGATGAAAGCCACGTTACGGTCTCACAGGTGCAAGCCATGTACGGTGGTGACCGTTCCCGCAAGGAGAACCTCGTGGAATACGGCTTCCGTCTACCGGCCGCAATGGACAACCGCCCGCTGAAATTCGAAGAATTTGAGGCGCTGCAAAACCAGGTGATCTACATCTCCGCTACCCCGGCTGACTATGAGCTTGCAAAATCCGATGGCGTGGTGGTGGAGCAGTTGATCCGCCCTACCGGGCTTCTGGATCCCATTATTGAAGTACGCCCGGTGGAAAACCAGGTGGACGACCTTATGGAGGAGATCAATAAGCGGGTGGAACTGGATGAACGTACCCTGGTAACCACGCTGACCAAACGCATGGCGGAAGAGCTGACCAAATACCTTACCCGTTACGGAGTACGGTGCCGTTACATCCACTCGGATGTGGATACCTTGGAACGGGTGGAGATCATGCGCGATCTTCGTCTTGGTTTATTTGATGTATTGATTGGTGTGAACCTGCTTCGCGAAGGTCTGGACCTTCCTGAAGTTTCCCTGGTAGCCATCCTGGATGCAGATAAAGAGGGTTTCCTGCGTGCAGAACGCTCACTCGTACAAACCGTGGGCCGTGCCGCCCGTAACATCAATGGTAAAGCCATTATGTACGCAGATAAGGTTACAGACAGCATGCGAAGGACCATTGATGAAACCAACCGCAGGCGTGCCGTGCAGCAGGAGTACAACGAGAAACATGGCATTACGCCTACGGCTCTCAAAAAATCGCGCGATTCTATCCTGGCTGCGTCACGCGCTACCACCGGTTCCTCTTATATCCAGAATGATAAACCCGCCATTGCCGCTGAAGCAGATGTTATTTACAACAGTAAGGATCAGATGCGCAAGGCCATTGAAAAAACCCGTAAAAAAATGGAAAACGCTGCCAAGGCTCTCGATTTTATCGAGGCGGCAAAGCTGCGTGATGAATTAGGGGAACTGGAAGAGCGTATGCAGAAGGAGTTTGGATAATCCTGGAATGACCTTTACTGATCCTTGGTAAACAGGTTATTAATTTTTGGAAATGAACTGCTAATTGGATTTTACCAGGAGAAAAGCTTCCTCAGGTATTTTGCAACCTACCCGGTTCCCTGTATCTTTAATGGTCGAAACCAGTTAAAAACCAAACCATGCCGACCAATCTTCGCCTGTATGACGGCTATGATAACCGTCCTGAACTGAAAGATGAAGTTTATCAACTTCAGCAAAAGCTGGCCAACCAGGGGTACCCGCTTGAACCCGATGGTGAATTCGGACCGGGAACGGAAAAGGTAGTTAAGCAATTCCAAAAAGATCATTTACTGAATGCGGATGGCATTGTAGGTGTGGATACGTGGGACGCTCTTAACCAGCAAGCTGAAGACACCACTAAACCGGTTTCCCAGGGCGCATCTGCTACACTGACAACAGATATGCTTAAAGCTATTATGCCATCCGGTAAAACCTCACAGCTCGAACTTTTTTGCCCAGCATTAAACCGGCAGCTGGTCACTTACCAGCTTCAAAGCCCTTTGAGGCAAGCCCATTTCCTGGCCCAGGTAGCCCATGAAAGTGGCAGTTTCAATTATACTTCGGAGAATCTCAACTATAGCGCCTCTGCCCTTCGCCAGGTGTTTGGAAAGTATTTTACGGATGATGCTATCGCCAATCAATACGCCCGTAAACCCGAGAAAATTGCCAGCCGCGTATATGCCAGCCGAATGGGTAACGGAGACGAAGCCAGCGGTGAAGGATGGAAATTCCGGGGCCGTGGTTTGATACAGCTTACCGGCAAGGATAATTATACCAGCTTTGGCCAATCCCTTGCCATAGACCTCCTGACGGACCCGGACTCAGTAAGCACGAACCCGGACCATGCGGTGCAAGCTGCCTGTTGGTATTGGGATGTAAATAAACTAAACCAGGATGCGGATCGCGATGACATTAAAACCATTACACGCAAGATTAATGGCGGTTATAATGGCCTGGACGACCGGACCGCGTTCCTTAACCGCGCAAAACAGGTTTTAGGGGTATAGGCTTTTTAGTAAATTTGACGTGTTTCAAACTAAGCTGCCTTGTCCGTATTCTTCCGATCTATAGCTCTATGGGTGTTTTTCTCTATTCTACCCCATGTGGTTTGCGGGCAGAGGGAACTCATTGACAGTCTTAAAACCGCTTTAAAAAAAACCGATAACCTGGCGGAAAAATCCCGTCTGGCGACAGATATTGCCTGGGAAAGTTTATACATCAATCCCAACCATACCCTTGCATACGCCCGAACCGGTCTTAAATACGCCCAAAAGGCAAACTACCCGTTTGGTGAAGCCACCGCCTACGGGACTATGGGCCTGTATTATGACGTAGTAGGTGATTATAACCAGGCCATTGAATCCTACCTGGAGGCTATTAGGGTATTGGAAAAAATGGATAGCGTAGAGGTTAACCTCGCTTCCAATTACAGCAACCTGGCCCTGATCTTCGACTATATACAAGATTATGAGAAGGCCGTTTTTTACACTAAAAAAGCGCTGAAATTCGAAATCATCAGCGGCCAGAAGGACGGAGAAATAATAAGCTATATCAACCTGGCAGCGATGTACCGTTCCCTGGGGATGGAGGATAGTAGCCTTTATTACCATGACAGGGCCATAGTTTCCGGAAAAGCGGCCGGGCTGGATTCGTATAAGGTAACCTATGTCAATGTAGGGAACATCTATATGGATCGCGGTGAACTGGACACGGCAGAATATTATTACCGGTTATTCCTTGACTATGCCCGGAAACAAGGCTATGACCAACGCAATTTTTTAGCCTATGCCTATTCCGGAATGGCCGAACTCCATTTAATGAGAGGAGAGTTGGAAAAAGGTAAGGCTTATGCCGATAGCTCCATGGAACTTACTATACAAATGAAGTTTCGGGACTTGAGAAAAGAAATATACAACCACTATAGCGATTATTACGAAAAGAAAGGAAACTACAAGCAGGCACTGGTCTATATGCGTAAGATGACCAACCTGAAGGACAGCCTGGGAAATGCCGAGATCAAAAAGCAAATTGAGACCCTGGAAGCCCGCTTTCAAAATGAACAAAACCGCAACCATATCAAAGAGTTGCAAACCGAAAATGAAATAAAGGAGCTCACCCTGGCCAAGGCCCACACTCAGCGTAAGCTATTCCTGGTTATTGCCATTCTGGCCTTACTGACCCTGGCCATTGTAATTGCTTTTTGGATCACGGCCCGGAAAACATCGCGGCAGCTGAAAGCTAAAAATACACTCATTGAAAACCTGATCCGCGAAAGTCACCACCGGATAAAGAATAACCTACAGGTGGTAAGCAGTTTATTACACATGCAAGGCCTAACCTTAAAATCCAAAGAGGCTCAAAAGGCTATTGACGATGCCCATAGCCGGGTAAAAGCGATCGCACTGCTACACCAGCGCTTGCAAGGCTCCTCAGACTTTGAGTTGATCAGGCTCAACCTTTTCCTCAAGGAATTGTGTGAAAACGTTCTCAAGAGTATGAGTGACAAACCCGAAAACATTGAACTCAGCCTGGAAGTAGGAGACATACGCACCCCCACCGATAAAGCTATTTCCATAGGGCTTTTGACCAATGAGTTTTTTACCAATAGCCTGAAATATGCGTGGCGCCAGGAAGAAAAGCTAAGGGTACGCATCTGCATCAGTGAAGGGGACGAAATGAAGATCACCTATCAGGATAATGGTCCCGGCTTACCCGAAGACCTGGAAATAGGGCAAAGCCCCTCCCTGGGCTTTACAATCATAAATTCACTAATTTCACAACTTAACGGGACCTTGAAAATACTTACCCCTCCTGGATTTGGTGCCGAAATAAGTTTACCCGATGAGCACTGACGAAACACAAATATTAATTGTTGAGGATGAGGCCCTAATAGCCCATGATATTTCTTTTACCCTTAAAAATGCAGGCTACAGCATAAGCGGCATCGCCCATTCAGCCAATGATGCTATCAGTATGATGAAAAAAGCTCCTCCTGCTCTGGCACTGCTGGATATTCACATCAAAGGTTCCATAGACGGTTTGATGCTGGCCAACATCATTAACCAGGAATTCAATATCCCCTTTATTTTCCTTACCAGCTACACAGACGATAAAACCCTGGCCCGTGTAAAGGAGTTAAAAGCGGCCGGCTTTATTGTAAAACCCTTTGATGCCAAGGAACTTTGTACCAATATTGAACTGGCTATTGAACGCTACAAAAGCGAAAAAGCCACTCCCACCGATTGGGGAAATGTGGATAACAACTACTTTTTTGTAAAACGTTCCAACAGTCTTATCAAGCTATGCGTTGATGATATCTTGTATGCTCAGGCATTTGATAATTACTGCAATGTGATCACTAAAGAGGAAAAATACCTGATCACCCACACTTTAAAATCGGTAGAGGAAAAACTGGAGAAGTATAACTTTTTCCGTATCCATCGCAGCTTCCTGGTAAACCTCCCAGCCATTGAAGTAATCAGTGAAGACAACGTTATGATAGGAGATGTAAGCATTCCCATTGGCCGTTCCGCCAAAGCCGACCTGATGCAACGTATCTCTTTACTTTAAAAAAACAACACCTCACACCCTAATTTCCACTTTTTACTTATCTCCAAAAAACACAGTACTGAAAGTCAATACATTTGAGTGATCCAAAATGTATTAACCCGTGCTGAAACAGCTCTTTTTACTTAACCTTCTACTGCTGTTTTCCCTTAATGGCTTTGCGTCTTCTACGCGTAACACGGTTTTTGACCAAGCCTCCGGAAAGGTGCTTTTCATAGGTAAGGAACAGCTTCATAGCATAGAACCCGCCACCGGTAATAACGAGGCTGTACGGATAGATGGCAACACTATTTTTTATATAGAAGATTTCAACCTCCAATTCGGAGCACTGGATGTTTCCGGTACTTATACTGCTGCGGTTGGTTCCCCCATTCCCTTCGCTTCAGCTACAGCAGGGTGGCCCTCCTTGCAAAAGGACCCGCTTACCGGATTCATCCATGTGTTCTTCAATGGCGCGGACCCCGGGGTATACTTCGTTCAAACGGAAATTAAAGGTACTACGCCCTCTCTAAGGCTTATACGGGAATAACTGTTTGTAGGGATTACCCTATCTTTGCACAGCAGCTTACCGATGGTGAGCTGCTTTTTTTTATTTCATATTTAAACCCTCTGCTGCCTCAGCCGTCATTGTTACACTACAACAGATATATGAAGCTTTATACATTACTCTTCTTGCTCTTGATGAGTGGTTCACTCTTTGGCCAGATAACCGGCAAGATCACGGATAATGGAGGTAATGGTTTACCGGGTGCTGCAGTGGCCCTTTACCAAGAAAGTACCCTTGTAACCGGCACCAGTGCTGATGAGAACGGAGTATTCTCCCTGACTATTGAGCCAGGTATATACAGCCTGGAGGTCTCCTTCATTTCCTTTGCCACAGAAAAACGTGAAGTTACCGTTCCCTCAAACGGGCTGTTAAACCTGGGCACCATTACCCTACGCGAGAGCTCCAACAACCTGGGTGAAGTAGTGGTTGAGGGAGAGGCCAACTTCATGGAATTCAAACAGGACAAGCGCGTTTTTAACGTGGGCAAAGACCTGAGCAACGTAGGAAGCAATGCTTCCGAACTCCTGCGGAACATTCCTTCCGTTGACGTGGATATTGATGGTAATGTAAGCCTCCGTGGCAGTCAGAATGTACGTATACTTATTGACGGCAAGCCTTCCGGCCTGGTTGGTGTGAATCCTGCTGATGCCCTGCGGCAGTTACAGAGTAGTATGATAGAGCGCGTGGAAGTTATTACCAATCCATCTGCCCGCTACGATGCCGAAGGTGAAGCCGGAATTATCAACATTGTACTCAAGAAGGAAAAGCGCAACGGGCTCAATGGCACCTTTGAAGGAAATGTAGGCTACCCGGATAACTATGGCATCTCTACGGGCATCAATTACCGGAGAGGACCCATAAATTTCTTTGCCAACCTGAGCTTTAACTACCGCAACAGCCCGGGTGGTGGTAGCACCTTACAGCGCACTTTTTACGATGATACTACTTTTTCATTTGTGCGTGATCGTGAACAAACGCGGGGAGGCTATAGCGGAGCCCTTCGTCTGGGAGCTGACTATAACCTCTCTGAAAATCAAACCTTAACCGGTAATTTCCTGTACCGCCCTTCATTGGAAAATAATGAAGCCGTACTGAGATACAAGGATTACAACGGTCTCAATGAATTAACACAGACCTCCGTACGAATAGACCAGGAAGAAGAAACGGAACGAACCCTGGAAGGCGATCTGCATTACGCGAAAACCCTGAAAGGCAAAGATCATAAATGGACAGCCGACTTTAAATACCAGGATTCCGATGACCGTGAGTCTTCAGACATATTTCAAACGGTTGATCAAACCGGTGAACTGACCCAACAAAAGGTGGAAAACCAGGAGGATGAACAAAGTATACTCATCCAGACAGATTACGTAAAACCATTGTCAGGGAAAAAATCCTTTGAAATAGGCGCGAAAGGTACCTTGCGTAAGATCGTTAATAATTACTCCGTCAGGCAACTTGAAGATGGCATTTTTGAGAACCTGCCTCGCTATACCAATGACTTCACCTACCTGGAAAACATTTATGCCGCCTATGCCATCTACAACGGTGAATTAAAAGACATCACCTACCAGCTTGGCCTGAGAAGTGAGTACACCGATCTTTCCACTGCTCTTCGCCTGAGCAATGAACCTGTTCGCAAACAATATCTTAACCTGTTTCCCAGTGTATTCTTCACCTGGGACATCGGGGTGAAAAGTGACCTGCAGTGGAGCTATAGCCGGAGGATCAGCCGTCCGCATTTCCGAATGTTATTACCCTTTTCCAACTTCAGCGACAACCGTAACTTTTTTGCCGGTAACCCTGACCTGAACCCCGAGTTTACGGACTCCTATGAAATGGGATACGTAAGGTACTGGGAAAAGGCCAGCCTTTACAGTGGTGTATATTACCGCCACCGTACGGGAGTTATTGAGCGGATAACTCTTCCTACAGATACCAATGCCAACGAGATATTCCCAATAAACCTGGGAGTGCAGGATGCTTATGGACTGGAGTTCAACCTATCCCTGGATCTGTACAAATGGTGGAAGGCCAATGCCAACCTCAACGTATATCGCGCACTTACACGGGGTACTTACCGAGAACAACAATTCAACAGTGATAACCTCTCCGCACAAAGCCGAATTATGAACCGCTTTAGCTTCTGGAAAAGTGACCTGCAGGTAAGTTTTAATCTTCGTGCACCCGAAACTACCACCCAGGGCACTACTCTGGGAATCTATACCATGGACCTGGGCTGGAGCAGGGATATTTTAAATAATCGGGCTACCATCAGTGCTTCGGTCCGGGATGTATTCAACAGCCGTAAAAGAAGAAGCATCACGGAAGGACCTGATTTTTACATAGAATCTGATTTCCAGTGGCGAGCTCGCCAGTTCCTCTTAAGCTTTACCTACCGTCTCAATCAAAAAAAATCCCGACCACAAGGTGACCGGGATGGAGATTTTGGTGACGATTTTGGGATGTAACGTTTACTTCCTAAACTAAGTCCTGTTTTTTAGTTGATTACATCTATCCTGGCAATAACCTCCAGGGTATCAGCATCCTCATTTTGAATAACAATTGGAAGAGGTCCGCTAAAATCGTTAAAGTCAATAAGGTCTTCACAAGTAGCTTTAAGATCATTATTGACAGACTCTTCAACCTTGATCAGTGCAACCAGTTGCAGCACACCGTCCAGTGTAACCTGGTCAAGTTTAAAAGACGTTATCGAATAATTTTGTGAAACCCCGGGTTTCTTACGGTTTTTTACCCCTAGACTTTTCTTATTCTCATTATTGGACTCTGCGGTAAGACTACAATCATCCAGCTCAAACAATCCACCCAGATCATAGTTCTTGGTTTCTCCGCTAAGTGTGGTGGAATCCGGCACATTTATGAATCGGAAATTACCGCTCGTATAACCATTCCCGCTATAACTGAATGCAGCTTTATTTACAGATTCGCCACTACCACTAAGGTCAAAAACCACATCCCCATTATCTATGGAACCACTGGTATCGTCCGGCTCAGGAAAACCAGAACCACTCACCGTAATGTTCAGTGATTTATTACCTTGAGAAACTGTAAAGGACAGATTCTTAATGTTGAAATTGTAGTTAGTCATAAATTTTTCGGTTTATAAGTTAATATGATAGACCCTCAAATCTATAATATTAATTTTGAAAAGGTTGAGGACTAATCTTTTCTTTTATAAATAAGTTTTATGGTATACGGCAGATCCCGTAAGCCTTTGAGGTTACTATTCGCTTTGATTTTTGGGGTAAATATTTGCCTTTCACAAGTACTTTTTGCGCAAAAGCAGGCAAGTTCAGATAAGCACCTCCCGAAGTCACAGCAATTTGAGAAGATGCTGGAAAGCGCCATGGATCATTTGTACACATCGACTGATTCCGTATTATACTACATAAAAAAGGCGCAATCCCGTGCAAAAAATCTGAACGATGATCATTATATAGCCCGGGTACACATGCATTATGGTATCTATTATGACGTGATCTCCGATTATGACTCAGCCATATACCATTATCACCAGGCTGCCACCATTGGTGAAAGGGGTGATTCTATAAAACCTCTGCTGCAGGATGTATACTATTACTTATCCATCCTTTACGAACCTCTAAATGAAACCAAAAAGGCAATGATCTATGCCCAAAAAAGCTTGCAAATTGCCCTTCAACTGCACAATTGGGGCGATGCCGCCTATACAGCTTCCAGTATAGCCGATATATACTGGAATAATGGTGAATACCAAAAGGCCATGAGTACATATCATAAAGCTTTGGAATATGCGCCCCCGGGAATGCCGGTTTCCTTCTATTTTACCTCGTATACCAATATGGGAAGCATTTACATTGATTGGGGCGAAAAACTTGACTCGGCAAAACATTTTTTTGATGAAGCCTACCTCCTATCCAAAGAGTTAAATGAAAATGATGTTGAATATCAAATGCATGCAGAGGCAAACATGTTTAAATACTATTTTGACGCTGGTGACTATGCAAAAGCCAAATATTACCTGGACCGGGCGTATGATTTTATTCCCCGCCTTAATAGTCCTTACCTAACCAGTTTTTTCTATCAGTATTATTCGGATTATTATGCCGCTGTAGATCAAATGGATAGTGCTTTTTCATATTTACAAAAGCATTACCACCTCAGGGATAGTATCAACGGTTTTGAACTGAAACAAAACCGCCAGGAGATGGAGGCAAAATATGAAACCGCCAAGAAAGAAAAGCACATCGCCCAACTCCAAAACCGGCAGAAGATCGATAAAGTCCGCAAACAGATTCTACTGACTATCGTTATTTTCACAGCGGTTCTATTTCTGATCACCTTTGTCTTTTTCCTTGTAAACCGCAAAAAGTCGAGGAAACTAGCAGAGCAAAACGAGATCATACAACGATCCTACAATGAAATAGAAAACCTGATCCGCGAAAGCCATCACCGCATCAAGAACAACCTACAGGTGGTGAGTAGCCTGCTAAAAATGCAGAGCAAGAATGTAAAGTCAGAAGAAGCACGCGCCTCCTTACTGGAAGCCTTTAACCGCGTGAAGACCATTGCCGTACTGCATCAAAAATTACAGGGCTCACAAACCTTTACGGTGATCCAACTCCGCGAATTCATTAATCAGTTAACTGATAGTATCCGGGGCAGCATTACGGCAAACAATGATGATATCACCATTTATACCGACATCGATGAATTGGAAGTAAGTACGGATCAATCTATTTCTCTCGGCCTTATTATTAATGAATTACTCACCAACAGCCTTAAATATGCCTTTGAGGATGGCAGGGGAAGTATACATATTGACCTCCATGAGCAGGATAAATTTTTAAACCTCCTTATAGTGGATAGTGGAAAGGGCTTTCCGGAACAGTTCAACCCCCTGGAAACCTCCAGCCTGGGATTTAAGATCATCAATTCACTGGTAACCAAGCTCAATGGCCAGATATCCGTTTCCAGCGAGAAAGGGGCCCGCGTAAACATCAGCTTCCCTTATAAACAGGAAGCTGCCTAATCTGCTTTGTTTCTTATCCGGTTAAAAGGCACTTACAACCAACATTTAGAAAATCCAGGGATAAAATCCTTAAATTCGGATCGAGGAAAGCAGAACACAACACATCATTTTACCTTCCCATGAGTACGCAACTGGACGAAATACTAATCGTTGAGGACGAACCTCTTATAGCAGAGGATATTGCCGAAACCCTCAAAGAAGCAGGTTATGGAGTTTCAGGAATTGCCCACAATGCCAACGATGCCATCAAAATTTTGCGCAACTCCTCTCCAAGTTTGGTAATGCTTGACATACGTATTGACGGAGAGATTGACGGCCTTATGCTGGCCGGGATCATAAAGGACCAGTTTGACCTGCCCTTTATGTTTCTCACTTCCTATACGGATCCGGCTACACTGGATAAAGTAAAGCAGCTACAACCCTATGGTTTTATTGTTAAACCGTTTGACGACCGGGAGCTGACCTCCAATATCGAAATTGCCATTCACCGCTTTAAAAAGGAAAGCACCAATCTGGCTTCGGTAGAAGGAGGTGATCCGGACTCACTTTTCGTGAAGGTGAGTAATAATTACCACCGCATAAAGATCAAGGATATACTCTATGCACAGGCCTGGGACAATTACTGCTACGTTTACGTGCAAAATCAGAAATTTCTGTTACCCCACACTTTAAAGACCATCAGTGAGAAACTGCCCCCAGACCATTTTTTCAGGGTGCATAAGAGTTACCTGGTGAATATTAGTTGCATTGATTCCATCATGGAAAGTGAGGTTATGGTCAACAAAATAGCTATTCCTATCAGTAAGGGCTCTAAGAGCAACTTGCTCAGCCGTATCTCATTTCTCTGATCATAAAAAATCCCCGCAGTGCGGGGATTCTCAAATATTATCCTGATCTGGTCTCTAGCCTACCCGTACCAGGGTCACGTCAAATATCAGCCAGCTATCGGGTGGAATAACGCCTCCTGCTCCAGCCGAACCATAGCCCAACTGGGGTGGAATTACCAGGCGGGCTTCATCACCCTCCTGCAGCAAACCAATACCTTCATCCCAACCTGGTATCACCTGACCCGTTCCAAGCTGGAAGGTAATGGGCTGGTTCCTGCGATAAGAATCGTCAAATACCTGCCCGTTTATCAATGAGCCCCGGTAATGCACAGCCACCTTTTTCCCTTTTTCGGCTTTTTTACCGTCACCTTTTTTTTCAATCTTGTATTTCAGCCCGCTGGGAGTGGTTTTGAAATCAACGGTCATGGTCTCCAGCTCCTCGCGAGCTTCTTCCTCCTTGCGTTTGGCTTCTTTCCCGATATCTTCCATTTTTTCATTGAAGATCTCACGAGCATTGAAATTTGCAGCTTTGGTACCAACGCGTATAATCTCAACACTTTGCATTTTATCTCCTTGATTAATGGCATCCACCACATCCTGACCCGTAACTACTTTGCCAAAAACGGTGTGCTTTCCGTCCAGCCAGGGAGTTTCTACATGGGTTATAAAAAACTGGCTACCGTTGGTTCCCGGACCGGCATTGGCCATGGACAGTACTCCGGGACCTGAGTGCTTCAACGCGGGATGGAACTCATCAGGAAAATTATAGCCCGGGCCACCGGCACCGGTTCCATTGGGGTCACCCCCTTGTATCATAAAGTCGTTGATCACCCGGTGAAACTTAAGACCATCGTAATAAGGCTCTCCGGCCGGACGGGCATCGTTATCAATAGTACCTTCGGCTAAACCAACAAAGTTGGCTACCGTCATAGGGGTTTTCTGGTATTCAAGTTCAACCAGTATCTCACCTTTAGGGGTGTTAAAACGGGCGTACAGTCCTTCTTCCATAAAATAGTATTTTTTTACAAACTGAGTTCAGAACCCATAGGGTGCCGATTGGTTCTTTTAAATTAAAAACGGAAGCCTCAGGGATGTTTTCCTAAGGCCTCCGGTATTTGTTTATGTATTGGGAATTATTGCTGGATACTTACCATTTCCACCTCAAAAACCAACCAGGAGTTAGCCGGGATTACCGGTGGGAAACCACGTTCACCATAGCCTAGTTGGGGAGGAATGATCAATTTGTAACGGTCACCCACCTTCATGAGTTGTAAACCTTCTTTCCATCCTTCAATCACTCTTGCCTCGGGTCCAACCTGTACAGCAAAAGGCTGATAAGGCCTCCTTTCGTCATACTTGCCGTTTTCCCTGGCCACCTCCTCAATAGAGGTGTCAAAAAGAGAACCGTCAGGCAAATACCCTGCGTAGTTCATCATTACGGTTTGTCCGTTCTCAGGCTTGGGTCCGTCACCTTCTTTCAAAACCACATAATACAACCCTGAAGGAGTAGATTCCGCTCCATCCAGAATTTCGGCCATTTTCTCTTCCTGTTCTTTTCTTTTTGCTTCCTGTTCCTTAAGGGCGTTTTCCTGCTCTTCGTTAAAAACCTTTACCGCATCAAAGTCCTTAGCCTTTTTTCCAATACGGATGATCTCAACTTTTTCGATGGCATCACCCTGTTGAATAGCATCAACTACTTCCTGTCCGTTGATCACTTTACCAAAAACCGTGTGCTTGTCGTTCAGCCAGGGGGTTTCTTTATGAGTAATAAAGAATTGACTACCGTTGGTAGCAGGTCCTGAGTTGGCCATAGAGAGAACTCCGGGTCCATCGTGTCTGAGGTCAGGATGAAACTCATCAGCAAAGGAATAACCAGGGCCTCCGCTACCATTACCCATAGGGTCTCCACCCTGTATCATAAAGTCCTTGATAACCCTGTGAAACTTAAGACCATCGTAATAAGGTTCACCTTGAGCTTTGGCTTTGTTTTCTATCTTACCTTCAGCCAGGCCAACGAAATTGGCAACCGTAAGAGGAGTCTTGTCATCATGCAGGGTAAGCAGGATGTCACCCCTTGGTGTTTGTATTTTGGCATACATTCCATCTTCCAACTTCATTTTTTCACCATTTACGGTAACGCTGTTCTGCGAATTGCAACTGGTAAGAATTCCGGCAAACAAGAGAGCCGTCATAAAGATATTTCTCATTTTAACTTTTGGATTTAGTGATTTTCAAAATTTTCAATTCGTACACCAGGGCGGTTTTAGGTGGAACTTTATTCTGATCCCCTGCCACGCCAAAGGCAAGATGCGAAGGTAAAATAAATAGCCCCTTATCCCCAAGGCCCAATAGTTTAAGACTTTCATGCAAACCTATTTCGGCATCTTCCCTGTCAATTACGAGGGTGCGTGGCGAATTCCCCTCCGAGGTGTACAGCAAACTGCCATTAAGCATATAAATGGAATAGTCAAATACCACTTCATCTTCAGTGGCTACCTGTTCTTGTGCTGACGAATCCTGCAATATCTGGTAATACAAACCGGTACCGCTGCGTTTCACCTCCAACTTGCGATCTTTCAGGTATGCTTTTATAGACTCCCGCTCCTTTTTAAGAAAATCGCGCTGATGTTGAATGTGTTCTTCCGAAGGGTTACGCTGCTGGCGGGGAGATTTAGCAGGCTCCTGCCCGGAGCACTGGCAACTGTTCAAAAAGAACAATACCAGGAGAACCCCCAGCGACCTGATGTAACTATTATGAATTTTTAAGTGCATCCGAATAATCTACAATTATATCCTTAAACCTTTGCACGGTTTCAGTCAGACTTTGTTCCGAAGAGCCACCGGCTGCATTTTTATGACCGCCTCCGTTAAAATGTTCGCGGGCCAAAACATTCACATCAAAGCTGCCTTTAGAGCGGAATGATATCTTTATACGGCCGTCTTTCTCCGCCATAAACACGCTCAGCTTTACTCCCAGTACGGAAAGGCCGTAGTTCACAAACCCCTCCGTATCTCCTTTTTTATAGCCATACCTCTCTAGATCCTCAGCGCTTAAACGGATAATGGCCACGGGCAAATCCTCCAGCACTTCCATCGTCAACAAGGCTGTGCTGAGTAATTGAAGGCGATTGGAGGTATTGATATCATAGATACGGGAAGCCATCTCATTTGGCTCCACTCCTTTTTCCAGTAAAGCTCCCGCTACCTGGTGGGTAGTAGGTGTTGTACTGTTAAAACGAAAACTTCCGGTATCCGTCATAATCCCGGTATACAGGCATTCCGCTTCATGCCGGCCAATGTGGTGGGTCCACCCAAGCTCATGCAGTACATGGTACATCAATTCACAGGTGGATGACATTTCCGTATCGGAAAACATCACATCCACAAAATTATCCGGCTGCTGGTGATGATCAATCATGATGCGGTTGGCTTCAGCAGAAGTGAGGCTTTCTTGCATAGGCCCGCTCCTTTTCAGAGAGTTATAGTCCAGGTGAATGAGCAAACCTGCCTTTTCCACCAAACCTCCGGCCAGCTCCGGGTTTTCATCAAATGCTACCACCTTTGCGTCTCCTTCCATCCATTTCAGAAAATCAGGATACGTATTGGGCACCACTACTTTTACATCACGGTCCAGTTTTTTTAATACCCCGTATAAGCCCAGAGCACTGCCCATGGCATCACCATCGGGGTTTACGTGGTTGGTTATAACAATCGGGGATGAATTTTCAAGAAGTCGCCTTGCTTCATTAATAAGGGCGGGATCTAATTTCATAGGCCAAAGATACGTTCTGCAGAGCTCTGGTAAAAAGCAGGTTTAATTTATGTTATCTTCGAACCCGATGGAAAAGAAAGTCCAAAATGCATGGGCCTTTTATGACTGGGCCAACTCCGTGTATTCCCTCGTAATAAGCACCGCTGTTTTTCCCATTTATTTCAACAGTGTAACCTCGGTCAATGACCAGCCAATACACTATGAACTATTAGGAATGAGCGTCCCGAATACTACTCTATACAGCTACTCCTTATCTCTTTCATTTGTACTGGTAGCCATTATTTCCCCTTTTCTTTCCGGTATTGCAGACCATACCGGTAAAAAGAAACGCTTTATGCAGTTTTTCTGCTACCTGGGTGCCACCTCCTGTTCGCTCTTGTATTTTTTTGATGGTTCCAACATTTGGTTTGGATTGTTAATGAGCGTGCTGGCCAGCGTTGGTTTTTGGGGAAGCCTGGTATTCTACAATGCTTTTCTTCCCGAAGTGGCTTCGCCTGACCAACAGGATGCCCTTTCTGCCAAAGGTTTTTCCCTGGGTTATATCGGGGCTTCACTATTGCTTATCGTAAACCTGCTTATGATCCAGATGCCAGACACTTTTGGTTTTAACGGAGCCGGTGATGCCTCGCGTTTCAGCTTTTTATTAGTGGGGATCTGGTGGGCCGGTTTTGCGCAGGTAAGTTTTAGGCGGCTGCCGGATAATGTATACCAGCGCGTTTCTGATGAACGCTACATCTGGAAGGGTTTTCACGAATTGCGGGCGGTATGGATGGAACTGAAAGGACAGCTTTCACTGAGGCGGTTCCTCTATTCTTTCTTCTTTTTCAGTATCGGGGTACAAACCGTGATCCTTCTGGCCGGTTTATTCGGGGATGTGGAGCTGGGCCTTGATTCTTCCAAGCTCATCACCACTATACTTATCATTCAGTTTGTAGGTATTGCCGGATCACACCTCTTTTCCTTTTTTTCCAGGAAATACGGTAACCTTCAATCTCTTAAAATATGTATTGTACTATGGGCACTTATATGCTTTGGTGCCTATACCCTTACCAAAGATGACCCCAGCGTAGAACTGAAATTCTATATCATTGGAGCCGTGGTAGGTTTGGTTATGGGTGGTATACAGGCCATCAGCCGCAGCACCTATAGTAAACTTCTTCCTGAAGAAACCCATAGCCACGCCAGCTATTTCAGCTTTTATGATGTTACGGAAAAGGTCTCCATTGTGCTGGGTACTGCCATATACGGACTGCTTATTGACCTTACCGGAAGCATGAAAATGAGCGTACTAGCTTTATCCCTGTTTTTTGTGATCGGTTTTTTGCTGATCCTTTGGGTGCCTAAAACACGCTATGTTCGCTAATTTTCCACGGTGCAATTATCTATTCGTACCTCACCGAAAAGATCGTCATAACCAACTACTCTTCCCTTAATACTAGCCTGGCTACCTTCGGATAGCTCAGCATTTGAAAAATCGCCATTGCAAAAAACGCCTCCCGACAGTTTTATATGGGTATCATCCTTTTCTTCTACGGTACCACTCACGAGTACTACCTGATCCAGGTATATTTCATTGGCTCCTTCCTGTCCCTGGCTGTAGGCCTCACTTAACTCGGTAGATGTAAGCTTATGACTGGCGGTTTCGCCCTGAATATCACGATGTGGTTTGAACCAAAGGTAGGCCCCATAAGCTGTACCCAATAAAACCACCACTAATACCGCCAACAATACTTTTTTCATATTATACCGTTAAATTTGTACTAATTTAGCAATTAAACACATAACCCCTAGTCTTTTATACTATTGAAAGGAATAATCAGTGCCCTCAGTTTTTTTATCCTTCTTATAACCTTCACGTTTTCCTGTAAGCATGACCCCTTTCCGGCCCCACCTGACGGAATGAATGGGGATACGATAAAAACCCCGGTGGACACCACGGGGCCTAATGGAAAACCCTGTGACCCGGACAGTGTTTACTACAGCCGCGACATCCAACCCCTGCTTAATGCCAATTGTGCCTATGCCGGGTGTCATGATGCGGCTACTTCACAAGATGGCGTAAATCTTTCCAACTATAACACAGTGATAGCCACGGCCGATGTACGCCCTTTTAACCCGGGTGGCAGTGACATTTACGAAGTAATAACCGATAGTGATCCCCAGGATCGCATGCCTCAGGGACTTCCTGCTTTACCGGCTGATCAGATAGCCCTGATCCGAAAATGGATCGAACAGGGAGCTCTGAACCTAAGCTGTAATGAATGCGACACCACCAATCTCACTTATACCAACGGCATAAAGGCTATTTTTGATCAAAACTGTATTTCGTGCCACGGAACTACCACCCCCCAGGCCGGAAGAAGCCTTACCAACTACCAGCAGGTGCAGGATGCTGTTTTGAATACCAACCTTTTGGAACGCATTAACGGAGACCCCGGGGTTCCTGTAATGCCCCAGGGTGGTAAGATGCCACAATGCAATATTGACAAGATCGAGATTTGGGTTAGCAACGGCTTGCCCCAGTAATCAAAGTAAATATGAGAGTAACTTTTTTAAGCCTGATCGGAATAGTTGCGATGGCAGCGCAGTCCTGCTATTATGACAACAAAGAAGATCTGAACCAGAATTTAGGCTCTGCCAATTGCGATACCACCAATGTAACCTACAGTGGTACCATACAGGCTATTATGGCTACTAACTGCGCTACTTCCACCGTCTGTCATGCCGGTCCTAATCCTTCCGGAATAAAGGATTTTACTTCTTACCAGGAAGTAAAGTCTGCCATTGACGCCAGCGGTAATGGCTCACTTATTGGTAGAATAACCGCCACAACCGGATCTTTGATGCCTCAGGGTGGTCCCAAACTTCCAGATTGTGATATTCAAAAAATCCAAAAATGGGCAGATAACGGTGCCCCTAATAACTAATTTAAATACCATGAATATGAAAACCAGAATTTTGTCACTAGCCTTTATGACTGCCTTTGCTGTAAGTGGTTATGGCCAAAAACTTGCTACCCGCAACGGTTACGTTAAGTTCTTTTCCAAAACTCCCGTAGAAAACATTGAAGCAGAGAACAATCAGGTTTCCAGTGTTATAGATACTGAGAGCGGGGACTTTGCCTTCTTGGTGCAAATCAAGGCTTTCCGCTTTGAAAAAGCCCTTATGCAAGAACACTTCAACGAAAACTATATGGAGAGCGGTAAATTCCCTCAGGCTTCCTTCCAGGGATCTATCGATAATTTCAGTTCTGTAAACCTTAAAAAAGAGGGGGAATATCCTGTTACTTTAAAAGGAACCATGAACATCCACGGTCAGGAACAAAAGATCGTGGAAGAAGCGGTTGTTGTGGTGAAAGGCGAAAAAGTTTCACTAAACTCAAAATTCAAGATAAGCCCTAAAGATTACGGGGTTAAGATACCTGCCGCCAAAAAGGACAATATAGCGGATGTGCTGGATGTTACTGTAAAAATGGACTATGACAAAAAATAATTTCCTGAAAGGAGGCCTGCTAGCAGGCCTCCTTTTTAGTTTATTCCAATTCCAGGCCTTTGCCCAGAATGATCTGTTGGGGATGCTGGAGGATGAGCAGGGCCCTACCACTGACTATGCTTTTGCCACTTTTAAAGGTACTAAAGTAGTTAACCTGCAGTCTCCGGAATTACCCGGTAAAGGGGTTTTACAATACACTATACTTCACCGTTTCGGGTCTTTTAATGATGACTATTTCTACAATTTTCTGGGGCTGGACAATGCCCAGGTGCGGTTAACCCTCGATTATTCCATAATGGACTGGCTGAACGTGGGTGTAGGGCATAGTGCGGTAAATAAGGTATATGAAGGTTTTGCAAAATACCGCCTCATGCGACAAAGCAAGGGGGCCAGGAATTTTCCTTTTACCATTACCGGATTTTCAGGACTTTATTACAGCGCCCTCCGCTTTCCTGAAGACGCCCGCTATAATGAGTCAGACCGCTTGAATTACGTTCATGAACTGGTGGTAGCCCGTAAATTCAACCAGGACTTTTCCGCAGAAATAGTTCCTACGGTTACCCATTTCAATCTGGTTGACAGCGCTGATTTTTCCAATGACGTTTTTTCGATCGGTTTAGCGGCCCGCTATAAGTTCACGGCCATGCATGCGCTTAACATTGAGTATGTGTACCAGCTTAACCCCAATTCCTTTGTGAACCCTGAAGACGGAAAGTTAAAATCCTATCCTAACGCTCTTTCCATAGGCGTGGATATTGAAACCGGGGGACACGTATTTCAATTGTTCCTTACCAACTCACGCGGAGTAAGTGAACCTTATGTTTTCGCACAAACACCTGGCAGCTGGCTGGACGGTGACATCCACTTTGGATTCAATATCTCACGGGTATTTACCATCAAAAAGCCTAAGCTTCCTGAAGCGGAAGGTTAGTGAAAAAAGCATTTTTTAAAAGGGGAAGATCTTAGTAGACCACCACTTTACGGGTAGCTTCCACTCCATTGCTGGAAATATGCGCTACCATAATACCTTTGGGAAGGTCTTCCAGGGATATCTGGTTCTTATACCCGCTTAAAGCATACTCGCGGATCATCTTACCATCCAAACCAATAAGTTTTACCCTGGCGGCAGGTGTGTATGTCTCAGGCAACGAAATATCCAGGAACTTACCCCTTTGCACCATGGCCGGCTTCTCCACCTCAAATTCATTGATGTTAATAGGAGCACCTTCTCCCATATAGATACTTGAATCCGGCTGAGACTGGTAGGCAAATTCCTTGATAGTAACCGAACGTAGGTCTGCAGAAACATCAAGCCTTACCCAACCGTAGAAAGTTCCGGTGGTACTGTCTGAAGTAGGGGCTGTAAACCTCAACCCGAGGAAACCATCGGTTACTCCCGATGTGGTATCCACCCATTGACTGTTCGGATAGGTAGTGCCGTCCACCTCAAAAGCAAGATAACCTATGTTGCGGGCCTGATTGATACCTTTAAAGGTATTTCCCGGACCAATGGTATCACCAACGTTCAGACGAAAAGCATAATTATAATTGGAATAATTAACACCTACAACCTGATTGGCGGCATTACCACCGGTACGCACCAGAACACCGGAGATGTTATAAATAGTGGAATCCACCAGTTGCACAATGCGAAAATCCACCACATTGCCGGTATCCTGATCAATATCCAGATCATATATAGCACCATTGGTACTAAGGGTAGTATCCTGTAAATCCGTCCATATAACCTGGCCATTTACAGACTGCACCCCTAATATAGCTGATGCCATGCCGGTATATTTCAATACCAGTCTTTCAATTTTATCGTTTTCCATGATAATGCCTTTCGCGCCTCAAAAATCCTAAAAACAATCTATTTCCCCAATATATTCCGATAAAGCTTTAGGTCTACTTTTTCAGCAGCCTTATGAACATCTATATTTTCACCCAGGAATGCCGCAACTTCGCTCATCACCTCCTCAGGCTTTTGCAGGCAATCATGGTAGGCTACTTCCATACAGCTTACGTTAGGCTGGTGGCTCAGCCATACGGTCATTTGCTCTTCTTCCCGTTGAAGGTTAGCAGCATGCTGAAAAGGAAAATTACGCATGATATCCTGCTTATGCTGCCCCATCATTACCCGCTGTGAAACCACCACTTCTGTAAGCGGTCTTTGCATACGAATAATCCGGTACCGCTCCGTAGCAGGTAAATAACGAAGTAATTGTGAAACTACCTTGACGCATTTACCCCGCGCTTCAGGCATCCATTCTGCGTCTATTCCCAGCCTTTTCACCCTTTCATCTTCAAGATAGCCCTGTGGATTATTCAGATCCGAACTACGGGTATGATCGCTGACGACCTCTACCCCTCCCGCCTGGAGCATTTGCATCATAAGGCTTGTACCACTGCGGGGTAAGCCGGAAACAATTATTACAGGCTCGCCTGAATGAGCAGGACTTTCTATTAACTCATTTAATAACACTCTCGCCTTTTGGTGTTTAGGAGCCTGATGCAAACAAAGGTTGAGAGCCGTTATAGCGTCTTTCCTTTTGTCCATCTTGAACAGGCATACCGCCATCAGGTAATGGGCGTGGGGTTGGTAGAAAAGATTCTGGAGACTTGCTTCCAAGCTTTCGAGGGCTTCAGGATATTTCCCATTCTCAATATAACACTGCCCTGAACTGGTGAGAGCTGTAGCGTTCTCAGCATCCAATTGAAGGGACTTTTGAAAATAATTAAAGGCTTCATCAGTCTGGCCACTTAGCAATAAGGCCTTTCCAATCTCATTGTACAACTGCACTGATTGCGCTCCGGCCGCTTCAATATCTTTGAATTGCAAAAGGGCTTCAGTTCTACGACCGGTGTATAAGTACAAAAGAGCCTGCAGAAAAATGTACTGTGGGTTTTGAGAGTTGAAGGGTGCCAGTTCCCCAAGCAGGGTTTCCAGCTCTTCATAATCCCCCTTTTTCAAGAGTATATCCGCCAGGAGCATAGCGGTACGTCCATCCCCGTATTCACCGTACATCATCCGGGCTTTCTGCAAAGCCTTATCCAGGTGATTCCCGTCTACAAGACTGACGCAAAGGTTATAAGCCAACTCCTGTTTAACCGCCATAACCTTATCACTGGAGGGGAGGTCTATATATCCCATGTCCTCCAACTCCTTCATCATTACTTGATCGGAAACCTGTTCTGATGAAAGGAATGCAGGAAAACGGCCTATGCCCTCCCAAGTGGGAATATAGCTTACCTCCTGCGGAGATTTCCACAGGTCCAGTCTTGCCGTGCCTTCCATATCCTCACCTATGGGCAGATCAAAAAGATGCAGAATCGTAGGTGTAACATCCAATAGCGAGGCTCCGTATATTTTTTCACCAGTCCTGAAATCCGGACCGGCTGCCAGCAGGATACCGTATTTACGATGCTCCAGAGCAGGAGCCGCAGGTACATCCGGAAGTTCCAGGGTCCTTAACTGACCCGATTCAAAACCGTGATCAGAAACCAATAGTAGGTGACAATCTTCACCGGCCAGGGAAAGTAACCTTTCCAGCATCATATCGTGAAAACGATACGCGGCTTCCACCACTCCTTTATAGTGCTCAAACTCCTCATGATCCACACCCTCTTGCCGGGGAGGGTGGTACTTCATCGCCAGGTGGCTGAAATGATCAATGGCTTCATAATATACAGCTGTTACATCCCATTCGGAGTTCTCCATAGCCCAGGTAACAGCGTTATGAACAGAGCTGCAATGTGCCAGTACTCTCATCAAGGGTTTCAGAACCTTGTCGGTTTCCGGATCCAGCTCTGATGCCCGGGGAACAAAAGGTTCAATATGCGCCAGCGTAAGCTCTGAAGGGTGTAAGCGTAGATTTTTTAAGGTTTCTCTGAGGCCCTCGGGGAACACTGCTCCTCTATCCAGGGGCCACTCCTCACCCGGGGCAGGTGCTTTTTGATGAAATGCATTGGAAACACATATACCGTTCAACCTTTCAGCCGGATGGGAGGGCCACCAATTGATGACATTGGTTTTCAACCCCGCCTCATTGAGTATGCTCCAAAAAGCTTTAACCTGGCGTGAAGTAGCGCGTACGGGTCTTACTTCTCCCTTATTGGTATCCACCTCCACAAAACCTTTAATACCATGATCATACGCTCTTTTAGAAGTAGCGATGGAAGTCCATAGCATGGGGCTTAAAGGAGGGTTTAGAGTGGCTATATTGCCACTTGCTCCTTTTTGCATTAACTGCCGGAGGACCGGCATCTTTCCCTCCTCCATCAAGGGCTTTATTATTTGCCAGTCAGCCGCATCCCAACCTACTACCAGAAGCTTCTTCATATTCCGCAAAAATAGCAGGACTTTTTCGTGTAAGAATTGATAATTTAGACCTTCTTAATTCCAGAATGATAAAAGGGGTTTTATTTGAGAATATCAGGATCGCTATGCAATCCGTCCGCGGCCAGTTGCTCCGGACCATACTTACAGGACTCATCATTGCCATAGGTATTACCGCACTGGTTGGTATCCTTACGTCTATTGATGTTATAAAGTCTTCTCTTACCGGGCAATTTGCTCTTATGGGTGCCAACACCTTTACCATCCGCAACGTAAAATCAGACATTCAAGTAGGGCGCAATGGTGAAAAGCCACAGATCTATTCTCCCATCACCTATTATGAAGCATTGGAATTCAAGGAAAAATTTGGTGATAAACCAGGAGTAGTAAGTGTGTCTTATATCGCCTCCGGTATAGCAGAGGTAACCTACGGAAAGGAAAAGACCAACCCCAATATAGCCGTTTGGGCCTGTGATGAAAACTACATCAAGACCGGGGGCTACGAAATGGAAAAAGGCCGGAATATTACCACCTCAGATCTCGAATCTGCAAGTCCGGTAGCCCTTATAGGACAGGAAGTAAAAAACAAGCTGTTCAAAGCAAAAGATCCCCTTGGGGAAATGATTGAGATTGGAGGAACCCGGTATAAGGTAGTAGGCTTGCTTAAGGAAAAAGGCAGCGCTATGGGCTTTGGTGGCGACAAATCTGTTTTCATCCCCATAACCAAAGCTCGCTCACGCTTTAGCCGGAGCAGCCAGAGCTTCGCGGTGAGTGTCATGTCTCCCGGCAGCGAGCAATTGGATAATACCGTATCGGAAGCCACCGCAGTTATGCGTAAGGTGCGCAGGTTAAAACCCAAGGAAGAATCCAATTTTGGCATACTGAAAAGTGATAGTCTATCCGAAACCTTGATTGAAAAACTGGAGTATGTTACGCTGGCAGCTGTACTGATTGCTGCTATAACCCTTTTTGGGGCGGCCATTGCCCTGATGAACATTATGTTGGTTTCCGTTACAGAACGTACCCGTGAAATAGGCGTTCGTAAAGCTATTGGAGCCAAGGCCAAGGTCATCAGGAGTCAATTCCTTACGGAAGCCATTATTATATGCCTTTTCGGAGGTATAGCAGGTATTCTGCTCGGTATTCTTATTGGCAACCTTACATCCATGATCCTGGGTGGCCGTTTCATCATTCCCTGGCAATGGATATCCGGATCTATGGCCCTTTGTTTTGTAGTAGGCCTTATCTCCGGCTTATACCCTGCTTATAAGGCGTCCCGTCTTGATCCGATAGAAGCTTTACGCTACGAATAAGTACACACAATGGTAATAGGACGGGATAATATATCTCCCTTCAATTTGAGATTTACGCCATTAGGAGTACTTTTGCGCGTATCCCTGTATGCAAAAGCTATTTCAGGGGCACTCAACTCCCACAACTTTACAGGTAACCCCTTGCCGGTATGCAGGTACCGCGTATAATTTTATAGTAAACCCTACTTATGAGAAAACATCTGTTGTTCGTTCTTTTCACTTTCTTACTGGGAAACTTATCCTCGTATGCACAATCCAGCCCGGAATTCCTGGATAGTGGTGATCTGGCTACCCAGTTCCGGCAATTGATAGATCAATCCAATGATTACCAAGAATATAAAGTAGTAAAGAAAACGTGGATCAATACCATGCAAACCCACATCTCTGACAGCTTAACCCGTCAGAAGGAGGCGTTGGCCACGGCCAACAGGACCATTGCCGATCAACTCGCAACTATCGAAACTCTCAATACGCAGCTTTCTACTACTCAGGACAGCCTGCTTCAGGTTCGTGAGGAAAAAAATAGCATGGCGCTATTGGGCGTATCCACTGAAAAAAGCACCTATAGGATCATAATGTGGGGACTGGTAGGTCTTTTAGCTATGCTGGTCATTGTTTTCTTGGTTAGGTTCAGAAGCAGCAATGCAGTAAGCTCCCAGGCCAAACAAACGCTGGAAGGTGTGGAAGAAGAGTTTGCCCAGTATAAGAAGCGTTCACTGGAACGGGAACAAAAACTGAGAAGACAACTTCAGGATGAAATCAATAAACAAAGAGGTATCCAATAAATAAACAAGCCCATAAAAAAAGCCTCTGCAAATGCAGAGGCTTTTTTTATATCGGGAAGGTCTGATATTATATCTGACCTGATTCTCCTACTACTTCAAATTCAAAGTCCACAATTACCTCGCGGTGCAGGCGGATCTGAGCGGTATAAGGACCTGTAGCCTTAATGGAACCACCTTGTATCTGAATGTATTTACGATCAATATGATGTCCGGCTTTAGCCAGTTCATCAGCAAGATCAGCATTATTAATAGATCCGAAGAGCTTATTACCCTTACCTACCTTGGCCACCAGACGAACGTTAAGTTCTTTCAGTGCATCGGCAGTTTTTTGAGCATCTTCAATTTCCTTGGCTTCCTTGTGCTTACGTTGCTTAAGGTTCTCCAAAAGCATTTTCTTGGCACCTGGAGTTGCCAGGGTAGCAAATCCGTAAGGTATAAGGTAGTTACGGCCGTAACCATTTTTAACGGTCACAATATCATCCTTATAACCCAGGTTTTCTACGTCTTTTGTTAAAATCAATTCCATAGCAAACTCTTATTTAAGGTTATCAGTTACGTAAGGCATCAGGGCCAGGTGGCGCGCACGCTTAATGGCAGTGGCCACTTTACGCTGATACTTCAGTGAAGTTCCTGTAATTCTGCGAGGAAGGATCTTACCTTGTTCGTTTACAAACTGGGTAAGGAAGTTGGTATCCTTGTAATCTACATACTTAAGACCGTATCTCTTAAAACGGTCATATTTTTCCCTTTTACCGGTGTCGATACTAAGGGGTTGCAGATATCTGATTTCAGACTGATTGGAGCCGGTTTCTAATTCACTCATGATTCAAAAATTTTAAGCGTTTTGCATTTTCTTTCTTCTCTTGGCGGCAAACTCAACGTGATGTTTGTCCATGCGAACAGTTAAGAACCGCATGATGCGCTCGTCACGTTTCATTTCTACCTCCATAGCTTCAATAGCCCCACCGGGCGCCTGAAACTCGAGTAAATGATAAAAACCACTTCTTTTGTGCTGAATAGGGTAAGCCAGCTTGCGCAGCCCCCAGTTCTCTTCATTCAGCACCTTACCTTCATTGCTTTCAAGAAGGTTTTTGAATTTGTCTACCGTTTCCCTTACCTGTTCATCAGATAAGACGGGATTCATAATGAAAACGGTTTCGTACTGATTCATCCGTTAATAATTTAGTTTTTAATAACTTACTTAGTCCCTGAAAAAGGGAGGGCAAAAGTAACATTATCCTTCCTATTACGCAATACTTCGTTTCTTTGGATGCTCAGGAATTGAATTCCAGCGCATTCAGTACTTTTTGCTTTTCAGTTTTTATCAACAAACTTTCACCACCCATCCTAGAAATTCTACTTTTGCAGCGTTTTTATCAGGAAATTATGAGTAATCTAGAAAATCTTACCCAAACAGCTTCACAGGTCCGCAGAGACATCGTCCGCATGGTTCATGCCGTCCAATCAGGTCACCCCGGAGGTTCCCTCGGATGTACCGAGTTCATGGTAGCCCTCTATTTTGAGATCATGAACCATAACCCTGACTTTAATATGGATGGTGAGGGAGAAGATCTTTTCTTTTTATCCAACGGTCATATAAGCCCCGTTTTTTATAGTGTATTAAGTCGTAGTGGCTACTTTGATAAAGAAGAACTGGGCACTTTCCGTAAACTGGATTCCAGGTTACAGGGACACCCCACCACCCATGAAGGTTTGCCAGGGGTAAGAGTAGCTTCCGGTTCACTAGGGCAAGGGATGTCTGTTGCTATTGGTGCGGCACTGACCAAAAAACTGAACAACGATCCTGGTATTGTTTTCACTCTTCACGGTGATGGAGAACTCCAGGAAGGCCAGATATGGGAAGCTGCCATGTTTGCTCCCAACCATCATGTAGATAACCTTATCTGCACCATTGACGCCAACGGTCAGCAAATAGACGGTAGCACGGAAGAGGTAATGCCACTGGGAGACATAGGTGCAAAATTTGAAGCTTTTGGCTGGGATGTAATGCACATTGAGGATGGCAATAACATGAGCCAGGTACTGGAAGGCCTTACTGAAGCTAAAACCAGAACTGGTCACGGTAAACCCGTACTGATTGTAATGCGCACTTCAATGGGTAGCGGTGTTGACTTTATGGAAGGAACCCATGAATGGCACGGTATAGCCCCAAATGATGAGCAACTGGCTTCCGCACTGGAACAGCTGGAAGAAACCCTCGGTGACTACTAAAACTGTCTATTGCTGAAATATCGTTACATACTTCTTTTTTTCCTGCTGGTAGGAAATCTTGGTCTGTGGGCACAAAAAGAACAGGAAGAGGTGGTACTTACCCGTATCCTGTTTGTTTTTGATGGCTCTCAAAGTATGTATGCCCGCTGGCAAAGCGGACGAAAGATTGATGTTGCTCAGCAACTGATGATCAAAATGCTGGACAGCCTGGAAAGTTTGGATTCCAGGAGTTTTCAACTGGCCTTGCGCGTTTACGGGCATCAGAAACCGGTGCCTCCTCAGGATTGTAATGATACCCGCCTGGAAGTTCCCTTCGGCAATAAAAATATCGGCCGGATTAAAAAGGTGATCCGTTCCATATCTCCAAAGGGAACCACCCCAATTGCCCGTTCCCTCCAACGATCAGCTCATGATTTTACGGAATGTGAGAATTGCCGTAATATCATTATTCTCATTACGGATGGTGTGGAATCCTGTGATGAAGATCCCTGTGCCGCCTCGCGTCTACTGCAGCAAAAAGGCATTGCCCTCAAACCCTTTGTGATCGGGATTGGTCTGGACAAGAACTTCCGCCAAACCTTTGATTGTGTAGGAACCTTCTATGATGCTGCGGATGAAGAAACTTTTGAGAACGTATTGGGTGTAGTGATCTCTCAGGCACTCGACAACACTTCCGCCCAGATCAACCTGGTAGATGGTAACGGTTTACCTACCGAAACGGATGTAGCCATTACCTTTTACAACCGAACCAGCGGTGCGGTGGCCAAACAGATCGTTCATACGCTGAATAGCCTGGGCAACCCCGATACCGTTCATCTGGACCCTCTGGTCGTGTATGATATGACCGTACATTCCATACCGGAGGCTCATAAGGACAGTATCCGCATTTCAGCTGGAAGACACAACATTATAGGTATCAACCTTCCCCGGGGGACATTGGACCTTAAAATGCCTTCCACCCGGGCTGGGTATAAGAATTTACAATGTGTAGTCCGCGAAAGCGGAAAATCCGAAATACTTCACGTGCAGGACTTTAACACCATTCAGAAGTACCGCGAGGGCAGATACGACCTGGAGATACTGAGCCTGCCCCGTTACGCACAAAAAGGTGTAGCCATAGAAGCCGGCAAAACTACCAGCATTGCCATTCCGCCTCCTGGTGTGGTAAATTTCACCAGCACCGCCCCGGGCTATGGCAGCATACTTGTTGAACGAAAGAATCGTTGGGAATGGGTAGCCAATCTTGACCCGGAAAACAGCCGCCAATCATGGACCTTGCAACCCGGCACTTACAAAGTAGTATTTCGTAATAAAACATCACGTAAAAGTGAATATTCCGTAAGCCGTACCTTTAGCATAAGTTCCGGCTCCTCCTCCATTGTTAAACTTAACTAATTGAAATATCTGGCATGACTGAATATACAAACCAGGGATCAAAAGACACACGCTCCGGCTTTGGTGCCGGTTTACTGGAACTCGGGCAAACCAACCCCAATGTTGTGGCCCTTTGTGCGGACCTTACCGGTTCTCTTAAAATGGGCGACTTTAAAGATGAATTCCCCGATCGCTTTTACCAGGTTGGTATAGCTGAGGCCAACATGATGGGCATTGCAGCCGGCCTTACCATTGGTGGGAAGATTCCCTACACCGGCACTTTTGCCAATTTCTCCACAGGAAGGGTTTACGACCAGATCCGTCAATCCATTGCCTACTCCGGGAAAAATGTGAAAATATGCGCTTCCCACTCCGGACTTACCCTCGGAGAAGATGGAGCCACACACCAGATACTGGAAGATATCGGGCTGATGAAAATGCTTCCCGGTATGACCGTGATCAACACCTGTGACTTTAACCAAACCAAGGCAGCCACCATTGCCATAGCACAACATGAAGGCCCCGTATACCTGCGTTTTGGACGGCCCAAAGTACCTAATTTTACGGATCCTGATCAAACCTTTGAGATCGGAAAAGCGGTTGTCCTGAACGAGGGTACTGATGTAACTATTATCGCAACCGGCCACCTGGTATGGAAAGCCCTGGAAGCCTGTCGTGAACTGGAAGATCGTGGTATCAGTGCAGAAGTGATCAACGTGCACACCATCAAACCGCTGGATGAAGAAACCATACTGGCGTCTGTAGAAAAAACCGGATGTGTGGTTACCGCTGAGGAACATCAACAAAACGGTGGCCTTGGAGAATCCGTAGGCGGACTATTGGTGCGTAAAAAACCGGCTCCCCAGCAATTTGTAGCAGTAAATGACTCATTCGGAGAAAGCGGTACTCCTGATCAACTGCTGGAAAAATACGGTCTGAACTCTGAAAGTATTGTAGCTGCAGCGGAAGCAGCCATTGCCCGAAAATAAATTTGATTTCCGGGTTAAACTTTTTGCGGGTTCAAACAGTCATACTACAGAATACCTTTAACCTTGAAGGAAGAGGAACTCATTTCGCTGATCCGCTCGGAGAAAACCCGCCTGAAGGGTTATGCTATTATTGTAGACACCTACCAGGAACGTCTCTACTGGCACGTTCGCAGCATGGTGGGAAGCCATGATAATGCCAATGACGTGCTGCAAAACACTTTCATAAAGGTGTGGAAAGGGCTCTCTGGTTTTCGTGGGGATTCCAAACTGTATACCTGGCTCTACAGAATCGCCTCCAATGAGGCTGTTTCTTTTATTCAAAAGGAGAAAAGGCGCTTTGGATCTTCAGATGAAGAAAGCATTTTTGTACAGAAACTCAATAGCGACCCCTATTTTGATGGTGATGAAATGATCCGGATATTATGGGAGGCTATTGACCGCCTTCCCGACAAACAAAGGGAAGTTTTCAAGCTTAAGTATTTTGAAGAAATGAAGTACGAGGAGATGTCTGAATTGCTGGGCACCTCCATAGGAGCCCTAAAAGCTTCCTATCATCATGCGGTACAAAAGGTTAAGGAGTTCCTGAGTAAATAATTAAACCTTTGGTAAAAAAAACGATCATATAGCCGAAAGATGGAAGAACTTGACAAATACAGGAGCAGGCTTAAGGACTCTTTAAAAGTTCCGGAAGGTTATTTTACCCAAAACCAAAATGCTCTTAAAGATATTGCCCTCCAGGAAAAATCCGGCACCTTAGTAGTCCGTCTTAAAAAAGTGCCGGTATGGCTAAGTGCGGCAGCAGTAATTACCTTAGGGCTGTTTGTATACTTTAACAAACCCGTAAAACCCACTGTCGATTTTTCGCTTAATGACCTCTCAACCGATACAATAGCCAATTATCTTGCATCTGAATTGGCCTACGGGCTGGATGATCCTTTACTTTCTGACGCCCTGAAAGTAAATGACACGCCTGAGGATGCCTGGTTTGAGGATATCTCCAATGAAGAAATAATTGATTTTTTAACGGATTCAAAGCTTGAGGAATCCACCTTATATCAGGATTATGAAGACTAGGGTAATCAGTATGCTGTTCTGCATAGCTCTAAGCTTTACCGGCTTTGCGCAGCACAAAAACAAATCGAACGAACGCCTCGAAGCTATGCGTGCTCAGTTCCTCACTGAACAGCTTGATCTTCAGCCCGAAGAAGCACAAAAATTCTGGCCTGTCTATAATAAATACCGGGAGGAATTGGGCCAGATACAGAAAAGCAGGATAAAGGACCTGGCCGGACATAAAAAGGATGACGATGCCATTGAGAACATGTCTGAGCCTGAAGCGGAGAAACTCATTACCGAGGAATTGGAACGACAACGTAAGATCCTGGGTCTCCGTGAAGCTTATTATCGTAAGTTCAGAGAAATCATTCCCGTCCGGAAAATAGCCTTACTATACAAGGCGGAGATCGAGTTTAAGAAGAAACTGATCCATCGCCTTTCAGACTGTGATAAAAAAGCTCATTAGATTTTCAAAATACGCTTTGCAGATTCTCTTTTTTGCTATATTTGCAGCCCTGTTTTTGTCACGGCTGTAAAGTGACAAAATTGAAATGGTGGTTGTAGCTCAGTTGGTTAGAGCGCCTGATTGTGGTTCAGGAGGTCGTGGGTTCGAGACCCATCTTCCACCCTACTTCTTTAAAAGCCTTCATCGGATGAGATGGAGGCTTTTTTGCTTTCATATATCTACTTTTGCTCCCAATGGCACACTCCGCAATACAAGTTTTGTTTATCTGCAGCTGGTACCCCTCCCGTGAGAATGAACATCTTGGTAATTTTATACAGCGCCATGCCGTGGCAGCATCCGCCATTGCCCGGATAACCGTAATTGCAGCGGTGGAATCAGACACTGATGAAATTGAGGAACGAAGAACAGGAGAGGTAAGAGAGATTATCTCCTACTACCGGAAGAGGCTACCTTTTTGGAGCTACCACGCGGCTTTGCGAAAAGCGCACAGGATAGCCGCATCCCATACCTCCTTTGAATTAGCTCATGTTCACGTGACCTATCCGGCCGGTTACCTGGCTACAACACTTAAACTCCCGTACGTAGTCACTGAACATTTCACCGGTTATTTACCCTCCTCTGGCTTTCAATGGAGTATCTGGAAAAAGTGGATCGCCCAAAAAGTATTAAAAAAAGCCACCCTGGTATTACCGGTTTCCAACAACCTTGGGGACGGTTTACAAGCTTTTGAGCCAGCTGTTGTATATGAGAAGGTTTCCAATGTGGTGCAAACTCAAACATTTTATCCGGCCCGTGAGTTACCGCAACGTTTTACCTTTTTGCATATCTCCACCCTTAACGAAAGGACCAAGAATATTTCCGGCTTACTGCAAGCCTTTCAGGAATTGCATAAAAAAGGTGTGGATTTCGTACTTCAGATTGGAGGAGATGGGGATCTGGAAGAACTAAAACAACGGATAGGCAAGAGTGGGCTTCCTTCCTCCAAGGTAGTTGTTTTTGGAGCGCAGAATTCTGAGGGCATCGCCCAGCTTATGCGTAATGCAAACGTATTTGTACTGGCTAGCCATGTGGAAAACCAACCCTGCGTAATACTGGAGGCCTTGTGTTCGGGTTTGCCTGTGGTAAGTACTGCAGCCGGGGGTATTCATGAAGAAATATCCGATTTAAACGGACTTTTGGTCCCCACAGGGGATATGGACCAGCTAAGCAATGCTCTTTACGAGGTTTATACCAACTACGCTTCTTATAACCGGCAATCCATAGCACAAACCGCGGCCCAAAACTACAGTTATGAAGCTGTAGCTGAAAAACTTAACACCATCTACCTCAACGTACTGAATGCAGATGCATAAGGTCTGCAACCCCAACATCCTGGGCACTAATGAACCCTTCGGCATATTCTACTCCTATAAGGCGCCCCATATCTCTTGAGCGGTATTCTATGCTTTCCAGGAAATTCTTACTGCTGATTACCGTTTTAGGTTCTTTAGAGTTAGGGTCGTAAAACTGGGAGCGGTAGGCTTTGATGGCATCCATTTTTACATTGATGTTAGTACCAATGTCCAGGATCACATCAGGTTTAAGGTTTTGGAACTGTATATAATGTAACACCAAACGTGGCCTGTAAGCTTCCTGGATATTCCCGGCTTCCTCGGTTTCTATTTTACGCAAACCAGCCAGGAAGGACGCTGTTTTTACCAACTCCCCACCCTTGCCATGATCGGGGTGACGGTCTACCGGTGCGTTGGCCAATACTATTTCCGGCTGGTATTTGCGGATCATCCGTATCACCTCCAACTGGTGTTGCTCATCATTTAGGAAAAAGCCATCTCGGAAGCCCAGATTCTCCCGCACTTTCACCCCTAATATCTTAGCCGCCTCATCAGCTTCCTGATCCCGGATTTCGGGTGTTCCTCGGGTACCAAGGTCACCACGGGTAAGGTCCACGATGCCACAGGAATAGCCAAGTTGAGATTGGTACGCCAAGGTTCCTCCGGCACTGATCTCTACATCATCAGGATGGGCTCCAAAGGCAAGAATGTCAAGCTTCATAGTACTTAATTTGCTGGCAAAAGTCCAAAAAAAAGCCTCGCCAGAGGCGAGGCTTTATCTTTTAGCTCATCGAAAAGCCTTATTCTTTCCTGTAGTCAAAGGTAATTTTACCAGTGTTACCACAGCTACAAGTATTATCATTAGGATTTACTGCTGTAACCTTAATAACCACGTAGGCGTTGTTTCCACGAAGTTTAGCTACATACATTTCTCCAGCATCCGGATCAATTACACTTGCAGTAGGAGTGCCATCATCATAAGCAGCAGCAGCACTCTCAACGGTAGCAGCTTCATAGTCATAAGATGATGGTAGCTTTACAAAACGTGTAGAGTTTGCAGCTATCCAGCTTCCGGTGAATGGGGTACCGGCCACATCGGTATTCATCATGTCTTTGTTATCATTGGGCTGACTGGAAGCAACCTGATTGTCATTTTTCAAGTCATAAGCACCTTCCAAAGATCCACCAATGTGGAAGAATGCTCCCACCACCTCAGTATTCAAAGGAGTGGTTTCTGCTTCAACCACTACATCAATGTTCACTCTTTTAGAGAGTCCATCCTCATCGGTAATTACGAAACCATAAGTGGTAGTTCCCAGGTTAGCAGAGGCTTGCAGTGTAATACCATCATTGTAGGTAGTATTCTCAGATGCCTTGATATTGGTATAAGGCAGAGTATTACCACCGTTTGTGGTATTAGCCAATGAATTATTATCCTGGAAGATCTCAAATTTCTGAAGGTCAACGTCTCCCTGACGGGCAATCCAGGTAAAAGCAAGGTCTGCTCCCGGAGCAACTGATACTTTACCGTCCTGAGCTGCTGCTCCATTTACCATTACGGAGATATCTGGTCCTACAGCTTCATCCTCATCCTTCTGGCAAGACGTTAGCAACAATCCTGAGCTAAGCAAGCCCAGCGCAAATAATTTTAACTTTTTCATGTTATTGGCTTTGTTAGTTATATTTAATAAGCATGACGCAAAATTACTGTCATACGTTGGCTATAACTACTATTTTTTTCAAAGGTTCATAGAATTTTTTCGACAGGATGGAAGATGGGCTCGAATTAACCCTCCCTTCACACTCAATAGCGGGAATATTATTACTTTCGCGCCCTTATTAATCAAAAAGATAACGAGAACAGAAGCGATGGCAAACAACAAGACTTTTACGATGATTAAGCCGGATGCCGTAGAAAACGGACATATTGGTGCTATTCTTGAAAAAATAAACGGGGCCGGCTTTCGTATTGAAGCGATGGTAATGACGCAATTGTCCCGTAAAGATGCCGAACAATTTTATGCTGTTCACCGTGAGAGACCATTTTTCGGTGAGCTGGTAGATTATATGACCTCCGGACCTATTGTAGCAGCTATATTGGAAAAGGATAATGCCGTTGAGGATTTCCGTAAGCTCATCGGGGCTACCAACCCGGAAGAAGCAGCCGAAGGAACCATCCGCAAGCTATACGCCAAGTCAATAGCCGCCAACGCTATTCACGGTAGCGATTCTGACGACAATGCCGGTATTGAAGGTAACTTCTTCTTCAGTACACGCCAACGTTTTTAATCTGAAAAAGATATCCAAATAAGAAGGGCCGCAAATGCGGCCCTTCTTATTTAAGAATGATATCCTTTACCGGGGCTCCGCGCAGACGCTGGTTAAGCTTTTCCATCATTGCAGTTTTTCGGAGGCTCAACTCCTGCCGTAGGGTGGACGAGGAAAGGAATACAATAAGCACCCCTTCCTTAAAAGCTACTTTTCTTGTTTTTACGTTGATCTCACGTCCGGCCAGTTCGTCCCAGCGATTGTATATTTCTGTTTCCAGGTATTTATCTTCCAGATTATGAGCGGCCAGGAATGATCGTATGGCATCTCCTAGACTTTGTTGATTATCCTTTTTCATACTACCACTTCTCCATGTTTAACTTCAAAGAGCCGGTAACTTGCACTGATCTTTTGTATCAGTTGTTCGGTACGTTCGGGATGGGTGTCCGTTATAAATATCTGCCCGAATGATTCGTCATGTACAAGCTTTACCAACCGCTCCACCCTTTCCTCATCCAGCTTATCAAAGATATCGTCCAGCAACAATATAGGTTTTTCTCCCTGCTTCCGGGCCAGGAAATCATATTGTGCCAGTTTTAACGCTATTAAAAATGACTTTTGCTGTCCCTGCGAACCAAATTTCTTCAGCCCCTTACCATTGATCCTAAACTCAAGATCATCCTTATGGATACCAAAACCCGTATACTGGCTAAGCCGGTCCTTATCCTGGTTTTTCTGCAAAAGCTCCTTCAGTGGGATCTCTTCCAATTGGCTGGTATATCGTACTTCCGTTTGTTCCCTGCCGGATGATATAAGTTCGTAATAATATTCCATTTTCCCACTCAATACTTCTCCAAACTCCTTTCTCCTTTGGAAGATATAGGGCGCATGTTCATCCAGCTTATGATCATAAATAGAAAGGTTTTCCTCATCAAAACGGTGGTTAGCGGCAAAAAACTTTAGCAAAGCATTGCGTTGCTGCAAAGCCTTATTGTACCGCATGAGGTGATCCAGATACACAGAGTCAGACTGGCTGATAACCGTATCCATAAACCTCCTTCGCACATCTGAGCCTTCGGTGATCAGATCCCTGTCATAAGGCGATATCACTACAGTTGGGAACTGACCGATGTGTTCCGCCAGCTTTTTATAGTCCTTCTTATTTTTTCTGAATATCTTCTTTTGTCCCTTTTTAACACCGCAGTAAATGTGATAATCCGATCCGTTTTTATCAAAATCGCCCTCCGCCACAAAAAAACCTTCTTCATCGCGGATATTCTGGACATCTACCGGATTAAAATAACTTTTACACACCGAGAGGTAGTGAATTGCATCAAGAACATTGGTCTTTCCTGAGCCATTAGGGCCTACCAGGCAGTTGAGCTTATCGTTGAAATCCAGCTCTAACTGCTCCCAGTTTTTGAAATTTATAAGTTTCAGGGATTTTAAATACATAGCAGATTCCAAAATTAAAGGATTTGAAGCGAGCCTAAAGTATGGGCCTTAGGAAAAAAAAATTTATTTTTGCGCCTCCTAAGAAATACGCTGAATTAGAATGGCTAAAAAGAATAATCAGGAAGAAGACGTGATTTTGGATGTGGGCCAGTCCCTGACCCGCATTGAAAAATACATGGAAGAAAACCGTAAGAGTATAACCTTTATAGTAGGAGGGCTATTTGTAATTGTAGCCGGATACTTTGCCTACTTAAAGCTTTACCAGGAACCACGGGAAAACGAAGCTTTGGAAGAGATCTACACTGCTCAGAGCTACTTTGAGCAGGACTCCTTACAACTTGCCCTGAACGGAGACGGACAACACCTCGGTTTTATTGATGTAGCTGCTGAATACAGCGGAACAAAAGCAGGTAATCTTGCCAATTATTACGCAGGCATCAGTTACTTAAACACCGGAAAATACGAAGATGCCATTGAGTACCTTGACGATTTTGAATCGGATGATCCTGTTTTTTCAGTAATTGCCACCGGTTCTATCGGAGATGCTTTCCTTGAATTAGGTCAGCCTCAGGAAGCCCTTGACTATTATGACCGCGCAGTAAGTGGTGAATCCAACAACCTGGTAGTTCCTTTTTACCTTAAAAAGGCAGGTATACTGGCTGAAGAGCAAGGAGACCTGAAGAAATCCAAGGAATATTTTACCCGTATACAGAAGGATTTTAAAGATTCACAGCAGGCCGCTGATATTGAAAAATTCATTGCACGGGTAGAAGCCAAAATAGAGGCATAGTGGCCACCTCAGGCACGGATCTTTCCGCATTTAATCCCGAAGAATTACCGGATACCTCAGGCATGCATTTCGGTGTGATTGTAGCTGAATGGAACGGAGAAATTACGGAAGCCCTTTTCCAGGGTGCCCGTGATACACTCATGCAGACTGGTACTCCTGAAGAGCAGATTACCCGTATTAATGTGCCTGGCACTTTTGAGCTGCCTTATGGGGCACGCCAATTATGCCATAAGGATATTTTTGATGCTGTAATAGTAATAGGTTGTGTAATACAGGGAGAAACCAAGCACTTCGATTTTGTATGTCAGGGAGTTACCCAGGGTGTTATGCAACTCAACCTGGAATATGACACCCCGGTAATATTCTGTGTGCTTACGGATAACAATATTGAACAATCGCGGGCAAGGTCAGGTGGCAAACATGGTAATAAGGGCGTTGAATCCGCTGTATCAGCCATTAAAATGGCTGCCTTGCGCAGAATGCTCCATACCTGATTAATTTTATGAAACCTCTCTTTTGGTTTCCCACTTCGCCCCGGTAAAACGGCATTCCACGCTTTAAACTAACTCAACTCCATTTCTTAGCCGGCCACCGTCATGGCAAACGTTATACCTATAAAGCGTTTGTTATGAAGCCTTTCCGAACCATACTGGAAGTATTTCTACTAATTATTGTAGTTGGAGCCATTTTGGTGATATTGATAGTGGATAAGGCAGTGAGCTACCAAAAGTTCCAACGCAGGATAAAGTAATAGCTTATTCTTAATTTATCACCTCGGCATAAAGATCATAATCGGTAGAGCCGGTAATACGTACGTTCACAAAATCACCGGCCTTCAGGTATTCAGTATTGATCAGCACCTCATTATCCACGTCAGGTGAGTCAAATTCCGTGCGGCCAATAAAATAATCTCCTTCCTTGCGGTCTACCAATACCCTGAATTCTCTTCCAATTTTTTCCTGGTTCAGTTCTGCAGATATTTCCTGCTGAATAGCCATGATTTCCTCGGCACGGGTCTTTTTTACTTCCTCCGGAACATCATCTTCCAGTTTAAAAGCATGGGTATTTTCCTCGTGACTGTAAGTGAAACAGCCCAACCTTTCAAAGCGGGTGTCCTTTACCCATTGCTTAAGGATACGGAAATCTTCTTCGGTTTCGCCAGGATACCCTGTAATGAGTGTAGTGCGGATAGCCATACCAGGCACCTTTTCACGCATCTTTTCAAGTAGAGCATTGGTCTTGGCAAAAGTGGTTCCCCTGCGCATGGATTTCAGCACAGAATCCGAGATATGTTGCAAGGGAATGTCAATATAATTACACACTTTAGGTTCATCGCGTATAACATCCAGGACATCTTCAGGGAAGCCTGTGGGAAAAAGATAGTGGAGCCGTATCCATTCGATACCTTCCACTTTCACCAGTTCTTTCAACAGGCGGGCCAGCTCCCTTTTCTGGTAAAGATCAAGCCCGTAATACGTAAGATCCTGCGCAATCAGGATCAGCTCCTTAACGCCTTTTGCAGCCAGTTTACGGGATTCTTCCACCAATTCCTCAATGGGCTTGGAAACATGTCCGCCACGCATAAGGGGAATAGCACAGAATGAACAGGGACGGTCGCAACCCTCGGCAATCTTCAGGTAAGCAAAATGCTGAGGTGTAGTGGTTAACCGCTCCCCTACCAGCTCTTTTTTGTAATCTGCACCCAGCGCCTTAAGCAGCTTAGGTAAATCACGGGTACCAAAGTACTGGTCTACATTGGGAATTTCCTTTTCCAAGTCCGGCTTATACCGTTCGGAAAGACAGCCCGTCACAAAAACACGGTCTACAGAGCCCTCCTCTTTTCTTTCAACAAAATCCAGAATGGTGTTGATGGACTCCTGCTTGGCATTTTCTATAAAACCACAAGTATTGATCACCACTATATTGCCATCGTCCTCCTCATGGCCAACTTGTTTGCCATTGGCTTTTAGCTGTCCCATCAATACCTCCGAGTCGTAGATATTCTTGGAGCAGCCAAGGGTTACTATATTGATTTTATTCTTTTTAAGAGATTTTGTTCTCATACCACACTATCCTTTCCTCACTATTAAAGCCCGTACTAGTTTTTGAAAAAACTGTCCACAAATTCATATTTATTGAATACCTGGAGGTCTTCCAGCCCCTCACCTACACCGATGTATTTAACGGGTATCTGAAACTGCTCCGAAACACCGATCACCACGCCACCTTTGGCTGTTCCGTCCAGTTTGGTAAGGGCCAGGGCAGAAACTTCAGTAGCACGGGTAAATTCCCGGGCTTGCTCAATGGCATTCTGGCCAGTGGATGCATCCAGAACCAGCAGCACCTCGTGAGGAGCATCGGGGATTTGCTTTTGCATAACCCTTTTCACCTTGGTTAGCTCGTTCATAAGATTCACTTTATTATGCAAACGTCCGGCTGTATCAATAAGGACCACATCCGCATTTTGTGATTTGGCCGATTGCAGGGTATCAAAAGCTACAGAAGCCGGGTCAGAACCCATCTTCTGTTTAACGATAGGCACCCCGGTACGTTCACTCCAAATGGTAAGTTGATCTATGGCCGCTGCCCTAAATGTATCTGCTGCTCCCAACACTACCTTTAGCCCGGCTTTTTTGAACTGGTACGCCAGTTTACCAATGGTAGTGGTCTTTCCCACACCATTTACACCCACCACCATAATTACGTAAGGGCGTTTGTGGGCCGGAACTGAAAAATCAGCTAGTTCTTCCGTTTCATGCTCTGATAGCAATCCCGCAATTTCTTCTTTAAGGATCTGGTTCAGCTCTGCGGTTCCCAGGTATTTGTCCCGCGCTACACGTTCCTCTATCCTTTCAATGATCTTGATGGTAGTCTGAACACCTACGTCAGAAGTTACCAATACTTCTTCCAGGTCGTCCAGTACTTCAGCATCCACCTTACTTTTACCAGCTACCGCCCTGGAAAGCTTGGAAAACATATTTTCCTTGGACTTTTCCAGACCCTGATCCAGTTTCTCTTTTTTTTCTTTGGAAAATAATTTTCCTAAAAAGCTCATACCTTCAATTTTCAGCTTGCAAATATCTGAAATACCTTGGTTTTTGAGGCTAATGAAACTTATTACTGCTCCGGCAGGTTAATTGGTAAAATTTATTAAGTGAACGCAATAGATCGCATCCGGGCCAGCGTACATGATTACTGGCTTTCCTTTTTAGACCGTGTTCCCGACCTGATACTTGGGATGATCATCCTGATTTTGTCTTTCATCATTTCGAGGTGGATATCTTCATTCTTTCGTAGCCGCATGTCCGTAAGAATGGATGATCCGCTCCTCAGCAACTTCCTGGCCCGCATTATCCGTTACACACTGGCTATTTTGGGTGTATTACTGGCTTTTCACGTTATGGGACTTACCGGTATTGCCGCCAGTTTACTGGCCGGAGCTGGTGTTGGTGCACTGATCATTGGCTTTGCTTTCCAGGATATAGGGGCCAATTTCATAGCCGGGGTTATCCTGGCCTTTAATCGCCCGTTCAACACCGGTGACACTATTGAAATAGGAGCCAATATGGGTAAAGTAGTACGTATGGATCTCCGCACTACCCAAATCAAGACCTTTGATGGAAAGGACATCTATATTCCCAATAACACCATCGTAAAGGAAGAATTGATCAATTACACCCGGGATGGTTATATCCGCCTGAGTTTTGTAGTGGGTATTGATTATGAAGACGATGTGGATAAAGCCATTGAAGTAATAATGGCTGCCACCAAAGGAGTAAAAGGCGTACTACAGGGAGATAGTCGGGAACCGATAGTTATTATCAAAGAATTGGCTACCAGCACTATAAACCTGGAAGTTCGTTTCTGGATGGAAACCTTTGATTATAAGCAAAGTACTTTTGAACTTCGCAGTATGGTCATTAATGCCACCCTTAAAGCCCTTATAAGCTCCGGAGTGGGATTACCTGCCGACATCCTGGAACTGAAGCACTACACCGGTAAAGGTTTTCCTATACGCATGGTTAACCAATCAGACCCTCAAAAAGACTAAATTATATTACTAATAGGCAGAATTAGTTATTCTTGCAGTCAGAATTAACTGATGCCTATGAAGTTTTATGCACTTTTAGGGCTCCTTTGCCTTAACACCATTGCCTTTGCCCAAAATTGGGATTACTATACCCCTTTTCAGGCCTCCGGTCCGGTGCCGGGAGACTTTACCGATGTATACGTCAATAAATACCAACGCGGTGTACAGACCATTTCTAAAACTGAGAACCGCAAATCCCGCAGGAGAAAAGACGACTTTTACCGTAAAAGTGAATACTTCATTAATGAGTACTTAGTTAGCGGAAATGTATTTTTTGGAGATACCATTACTAACTATTGCCAGTCTATCGTCAACAAACTTATCGGTGACGATAAAACCTTGAAAGAGCAAATACGCGTTTACAGCGTTAAGAGTCCGGTGGTAAACGCCACGGCTACCGCCAGCGGGATCATTTTTGTAAATACAGGACTGATAGCCCAATTGGAAACGGAAGCCCAACTGGCTTACATCCTTTCGCATGAATTAACCCATTATACAGAAAACCATGTACTGGATCAATACATAGAGCGGGAGGAAGTACTCAACGGTGAAAATGCGTACCGCAAAAGTTCGTACGATGAAAAGATGCTGGCCCTGAGTACCTACAGCAAAAGCCAGGAACTGGAAGCGGATAAAAAAGGGTATACCCGCTTTTATTCCAACTTGCCCTACAATCCCTCGGCTCCCCACGAGGTACTGGACATACTCCAATACGCAGAGCTTCCCTTTGATGAGTTTGCTTTTCCGAAAGACTTCTTTGATACGCAATACCTGGTTTTCCCGGCCGACTATCACCTGGAAGAGACAGCGCCCATTACGGCAGCCGCAGATTATGATGATAAGGGAAGTACCCATCCTAACCTCGAAAACCGGAGGGAAGCCCTTGGAGGAGTAATCCCTAAAAATGCTGAGGGATCCAATTTTCTCATTTCTGAGGATGCTTTTAGGTACTGCCGTAAAATTGCCCGCTATGAGCAAAGCCGCCTCTATCTTTTGCAGCGGCAATATCCATTGGCTATATACAATTCCTTCCTGCTCCTTCGTAACGATCCTCACAATCGCTACCTGCGGCTCACTATTGCCAAGGCTTTGCAGGCTATGTTGGTTTATCATAATGAAAGAGACCTGTATAAGGTAGTAGAAGATCACGAGGACGTTGAAGGCTCCTCCCAGGAGCTATACTATTTTTTCGATAAGCTCTCAAGGAACGAAATGGCCACCCTGGCTGTGTCGTATTCCTACGAACTTAAAAGAGAATTTCCCGAGGACCCGGCCATTGCGAGGTTATTTGATAAATGCCTTCATGAACTGGTTATGGAAACCGAATTAAAAACGGCTGATTTTGAGAAAAGCCTTCCTGACACCAGTGATACAGAAGTAGCAGAGGATACCTTAAATTACAGAGCCAATACCAAAGTGGGGCGTATCCGGCAAAAGAACACCGAAGAAAGTCTGTCCGAAAAAGCTTTCTATCAATACGCCTTTGTGGGTTTCTTCCAGGATTCGGTCTTTGCGAATGCTTTTGAGGAAAAGGAAGCCATAAAGGCAAATACAGCCTACTATAACCCACAGGACCGCTATAATAAACGCGATAAATTCGATAAGAATGCTGCATTGGGCCTGGAAAAAGTAGTTTGCGTAACCCCTCAATATCTAAAGCTGGATCAACGTGATAAGGACGGTATCAAGTTTATAGCCACGGACGAACGTCTGGCCCGTTTCCGACAGTATATTCAGGAAATTGCGGGTAAAGTAGACCTGGAATTACAGATGCTGGATTATAAAGGTAACGCTGAATTTGACGCCCTGCAATTCAATGACATAGCTTTACTGACCAGCTGGTTGCAGGAAAGGTTGAGCCATGTAAACCATAAGGTGCTGAACAGTGATTTTGACTATGTGAATAATATCATTGAGAGGTATGGCACACCCTATGTCATTACTACGGGAAACGTTTCCTTAAAGGTAGATGAAAATGTACTTAGCCCCATCCTTCTATCTATTATTCTTCCTCCCTATGCGCCATTTGCACTTATGGACCTAAGTACCCAGGATTATGAGTCGTTTAACTACTTCTTTGCTTTTGATCTTAGAGACGCCAATGCCCTTCTGGCAGAATACAATTATTATCAAAGCAGTGACAGCAAAGACTATATCCGCAGTATAATTTACAACAGCTTGCTACAGGTAAGTGATAAGCCCAAAAAACAAACCCGATGAAGCCGTTAACCATTTTATGCCTACTTACATTTTCACTGATGTGTAATGCCCAGAGTGTACCAGGATACATGGGGAAGCGCTGGAGTATTTGCTATGATGCGTACCTATTTCCATCATTTGCAAACACCAATAGCACTGAGCCTAGATACTACAACATGGAAACCGGGGAGCTAGAAAATGGAGGTGTATCTTTAAACTTCCAAAACCATCTCCGGGTAGATTATGCTATTTCAAAAAAATCCACGCTTGGCTTGGATTTCAGCTATGCAGGAACCTACTTTAATCCCTTGACCAACCTGGATGTGAATGCTGCTTATTTAAGGGATTTCAGTTATTTACAAAATCCATCGGTTAGGGCTACCGGAATAACATTGGCATTCAAGCGATTCAAACATCATTATGCTCCTTTAGGGATATACTGGGAGTATAAAATTGGTTTAGTATCCTTTACCACCGGTGATTTTCAATATACCATCACCCGTGACAGCTCCAGTGTGGTGTATCAAACCTCTCATACGGTAAGTGGTATCAATAATATTGCCTTTACGGCCGGCATTGGCTACGGTTTTAACCGGGTTATCAATGACATTGTGGTCTTATCCATGGGGCTTGATTTCACCTATTTTTCGGGAGGATACCCCTATCATAATGGCCTGATAAATGAGGGTGGAGACTACCAGTATTTTGATGGGGATATGGGCGATAGTGAATACAACAGAGAGGTAATGGTCAACCTGGCAAGAGGCCGTTTATTTGCCCACTACCTCATGAATATCAGGTTCGGAGTAGGAATACTGCTTTAAAAACAAAAAAGGCCGCAAATGCGGCCTTTTTTCTATATCTGTATTAAACTTGCTTATTTCAGCACGTCATTTACCAGTTCCTTGTTAACCACTTTTTCTTCAAAAGCGTAAGCACCGGTCTTATCGTTTTTTACCATGCGCACCACTTTGGTGAAAGATGCACTTCCTTCTTTTTTCAGTGTTGCTACTACCTTCTTTGCCATGTTAAATATCTTTAGTGGATTACTTGATCTCTTTATGAACCGTGTAGCGCTTAAGAATAGGATTGAATTTCTTAAGCTCCAGGCGGTCGGGAGTATTCTTTTTGTTCTTAGTAGTAATGTAACGTGAAGTTCCGGGCATACCACTTTCCTTGTGCTCGGTACACTCCATAATTACCTGAACTCTGTTTCCTTTCTTAGCCATATCCCTATGATACTTTTAATTATTTGGTAAGGTAACCGTTAGCTCTGGCCTCTTTAATTACGGCCGAGATACCTTTTTTATTAATGTCTTTAAGAGCAGAAGTGGAAACCCTGAGGGTAATCCAGCGATCCTCTTCCGGAATATAAAAACGCTTCCTGGTAAGGTTTACGTTAAATTTCCTTTTGTTCTTCTTGTTTGAGAAGGAAACGTTGTTACCGGTAATCGCCTTCTTTCCTGTTAACTCACACACTCGTGACATATTACTTGCTCGTTAAAAAATTGGTCTGCAAAATTAAAGAAACTTTTTAAGCTCCACAACTTCAGTTTTCATTTTTCTGAATTTCCCTGCGCAGCAGGTCCAGTCCCATCAAGGCACTCTTTCGGATATTACGCCCACGGTGATTCCCGAAACTGAACATCCTGGATTTAACCCCGGCCGGTGAAGCCACAGCTATCCATACCGTGCCCACAGGCTTTTCCGGGGTTCCGCCTCCCGGCCCCGCTACTCCACTGGTAGCTACGGCATAATCGGTACTGAACTCTCTTTGTATACCCAAAGCCATTTGTTCCACCACCGCCTTGGACACCGCGCCATATTCTTTAAGGTCGTGTTCAGAAACACCTAGTTTACCTACTTTTATTTCGTTGGCATAACTGGTAATACTTCCCTTAAAGTAATCAGAACTTCCCGCCACAGAAGTAATGAGGTGTGCCAGGTAACCACCGGTGCAACTCTCAGCCAAAGCCAGAGTACGACCATTTACCCGCAATGATTCACCCACCACTTCCTCCAGGGTTTGGGCTTCTCCACCAAATACCACATCACCCAACAATCCTTTAAGGGTATCCATCTGATCATCTATGGTCTTACGTGCCGATGCTTCATCGGTGTCATACGAAGATAAACGGAGTTTAACGATACCCGGGGAAGGCAGGTAGGCCAGTTTCACACCGGCCGGAAGTGCTTCCTCCCAGCTTTGAATGCGTTCTGCCAGTTCACTTTCCGGAACGCCCTGGGTAAGGATGGTACGGTGCACCACATTACCTCTTTGTAATTTTTCCAGTATCCAGGGTACTATCTTTTCCCCTACCAGGTGTTCTGTTTCGTAAGGCACCCCGGGAGTGGAAAAAAAATGGATTCCATTCTTCTCGAAATGCATACCGGAGGCTGTACCCATTTCATTCAAAATAGGCTCGCAGGAAGAAGGTAACCAGGCCTGACCCCGGTTTACTTCGGATGGCACACGGTTAAAGCTCTTAAAAAGTCGTTCAATATTGTGGAATATCTCTGGATGGTAAACCATCTCTCCTCCAAAATATTCACATAGGGTAGTTTTTGTGATATCATCTTTAGTAGGCCCCAGGCCTCCGGTCATAAAAACCAGTTTTGTTTCCGGGAGGATATTATCCAGGGCATACTTAATAGAGTCTGCTTCGTCCGCAATAACCCGTTTCTGAACCACTTTTATTCCGTTCAGATTTAGTTGGGTGGCAATAAAAGCGGAGTTGGTATCTACAGTTTGCCCGATGAGAATCTCATCACCTATTGCTATAATCTCGGCTTTCACACAAAGTAATTACAAAACAGGATCACCTACTTATCCTCTTTGGAAGCCGCGACACGTTGAAAAGCAACTACCGTTTCCTGTGATACCAATTGACCACCAATGCTTTGGGTGAAGTAATCGATAATGACCTCCAAATTCGTTTCGTCAAGGGTTTTTACCAAAAGAGTATCATACGCCACTGCATTCTTGATGAGGTACAGGGTGTCAAAGTGAAGATTATACTTTGCGGTATCGGCCAGTTCCAACATCTTAATGGATCCGATAATGGCATTAGTATCCAAAGATCCATAATAGTTAAAATTTTCAGTGAATTCAAAAGTAGCTCCCGGGGTAATTGAATCAAAGACTTCTCCACTTTTTCCGTTAACCGTAAGTTGTTGATACGAACGTTGAGAAGCCCAGGTACCTACCAATAGCTCTTTCTTATCTACAGGCTCCTCTGGTGCCTGTTTTTTGGAACAGGCTGTAAGGATGATCAGCGAAGCCACTACCGATCCAAGTATTCTTTTCATTTTGATAGGATTAGGTTACAAAGGAAAGAAATATACCATCATCTTTCCAAAAACAAAAAACCGCGCACAAGGCGCGGTTTTATAACGATATACTTCAGGATATCTTATTTAGAGAACTCAAAGTAGCTCTTATCGGTATACGAAACGCTGCCCTCAGTATAAGTATCCGTTTCCTCAAAGATCAACTTGTTAGAGGTAAGGGTAGAAATTTCTCCTCCTACAGTATCACCATCCGTAATAGCAACAAGGGTATTACCATTCAGAGTGTAAGTACCGGTGTAGGTGGAGTCACCAACAAATTGTGATTTAACAACACCATTGGCCTCGAAGGTAAGAGTGTAAAACGGTCCAGGAATACTGTAGCTTGCTACAGTATCAGAATTGGTATTGTCATAAGTTGAACCTTCGATAACTACTGAAGTCCAAGTACCCAAGATCATCTGTTCGTTGGTTGGGTTGTTGTTATCATCATCGTCATCCTTTTTACAGGCTACCAGGGTTACAGCTGAGATAGCTGCGAACATCAAAAGTTTTTTCATTTTGTGTTTTTAATTTAATTTGGGATTAACAGACCTTAACACGATCTTAACACTAAAAAGGTTGGGTGGGACACCAAAAAAAATTGAAATATTTTTTGAAATACGTATAAAACCCTTAAAAACAACATTTTAGAAATTTAAAATTTTATCATTGACATGGTGGAAACGGGTTTTCTAAACCTTTTCAACCTCAATGGAGTTGCCTTAAAACTTAAAAACTTCGGCTATGCGACTACTTTCTACCGTACTGTTATCTTTTCTTTTATTGTCTTGTGACCAGCTTCAGCAAATCGCTAAAGATGCGGGATCCCTATACGCTGCGCCCACTAAGGAAGAGATCAGTGACGGAATACGGGAAGCCCTGACGGTAGGGATCAAAAATGCGGTATTCCAAACGGCCCAGGAAAATGGCTTTTATGGAAATTCACTGATTAGGATCCCCTTCCCTCCGGAGGCTGCCAAGGTGGAACAAACGGTTCGTGACCTGGGGCTGGACAAGCAGGTGGATCAATTTGTGGAGACCCTGAACCATGGTGCTGAAGAAGCCGCTGAAAAGGCCACCCCGATTTTTGTGGATGCCATCCGGCAAATGACCCTGCAGGACGTATACGATATATGGCAGGGTGAAAAAGATGCTGCTACCCGGTACCTGCAGCAAAACACACAAGCCAGGCTCATAAGTGAATTCAGGCCGGTAATCAAGCAAGCGCTGGATGAAGTTGAAATTACCCGTTACTGGAACCCCATCATCACCACCTACAACAAGCTTCCGCTAACCAACAAACTCAACCCCAACCTGGATGAGTATGTACTGGACCGCACCCTGAGTGGTTTATTTACGGTGCTGGCACAGGAAGAAGAAAAAATACGGGAAGATCCCGCTGCGCGGGTTACGGCACTTCTTAAAAAAGTTTTTGGTTATCAGGGTCCTGATCCCAGGGTAGGAAACTAATTGCCTCTGTCCTTGCCGAAAATACGTTTGAAGAAACCCTTCTTTTCCGTTTCGTCATCTTCATCGCGAGCGCGGGTTCCTTCTTCACTATGAAAAAGGTCCCTCAGCTTATCCAGCAGTTCTTCTTCCCGGTAATCCGGGCAATCCAGCTTTTGAGCCAGGCGATCATTTAAAGGTGCAAATGCAGCCCCGGTGTAGGCACTGAGATCCTGGTTACGATTCGCCATCCGGAAGAACTCCCCAAACACCGGCAAAGCCATAGCCGAACCACTGCCATAAGAGCCGTTGTTAAAGTGAACGCCCGGGCTGGACGCTCCCACCCACACTCCGGCTACTACAGAAGGGTTATAGCCTATAAACCAACCATCGGTATAATTTTGGGCGGTTCCGGTCTTACCAGCCAAATCGTTCCTCAGGCCGTAAGTTCCCCGAAGCCGGTACCCTGTTCCTTCATCCACCACTGCCTTTAACATCTCGGTCATTAGCCTGGCGTTATCCGGATTGATCACCAGCTCACCTCTCGGGCCTTTGGTCCTTTCATACAGAACTTCACCGGTGGCCGTGGTGATCTTTTCAATAAAATAGGGTTGTACACTAAAACCATTATTGGCAAACACACCATAGGCTTTCACCATCTCGTAAAGGGTAACACTACCGGTACCTAAGGCCACAGAAGGGTTTTCGGGTAATTTGCTATCTATCCCCATGCGCCTGGCTGTAACGATTACATTATTGATACCCGTTTCAAAAACGGTTTTTACTGCAGCTACATTTATAGACTTTTTCAAAGCTCCCTTCATACTGTACATCCCGCCATATTCATTGTCGTAATTGCGGGGCGACCAATCCTCGTAGTTTTCGTAAACACGTCTTTCGTTCTCTATGTACTCGCAAGGATCAATGCCCTGTTCCAATGCGGTGGCGTATACAATAGGCTTAAAAGTAGAAGCCGACTGCCGGTGTGCCATTACATGATCATAAGGCAATAACTGGTGATCCAGCCCTCCTACCCAGCAAAGTACGGCCCCGGACTGAGGGTTTAACGCAAAAAAAGCGCCCTGCAGCATTTTTACGTAATACGCCACAGAGTCACGAATGCTCATCTCCAGCACCGTATCTCTTCCCCGGTAATATACCTGAACCGGGTGCTTCCTATCCAGATAATATTCCATAGAGTCCTTGCTCAACTTCTTCCGTTCAAGATTGCGGTACGAAATACTCTTTTTCAGTTCCTGCTCAAACAGGGAACGGTGCGTGCGCATAGGGTCTTTGCCGTCTCCGTATTTATCAAAAGCTGACTGCAGACCACCTAAGTGTTCCTTAAGAGACTGATTGGCATAGGATTGCATGGCATAATTCAAAGACGTATAAATGCGAAGACCATCCTTTTCAATATCATAGGGTGTGCCGTTAGACCTGGCTTTGTCCTGGAGCAATACAGCCGCATTATTCCTGACGTGCTTCATAAAATACGGTGCAGGTGAAGCATCGGCTATATTCTTATAGGAAAGCTCCAGGGGTAAACCTCTAAGGGAATCTGCCTCCTCTGCCGACAAATAACCGTAGCGAAGCATCTGGTTGAGTACTACATTCCTGCGGCCTAAAGCATGATCCGGGTGCAAACGGGGATTGTAATAGGTATTGGCCTTGAGAATACCTACCAGTACGGCCGATTCTTCCGAATGAAGATCCTTCACTTCTTTACCGAAAAACCTGCGGCTGCCTTCGCCAATACCGTACACATTCTCAGAAAAGGAAACGGTATTCAGGTAGAGCTGCAGAATCTCTTCCTTGCTGTAGATCTCCTCTATGCGATTGGCAAGGATCATCTCCTTCACCTTATTGACCGGCATGGTAAGAAAGCCGAAATTCCTGCGCCCGTAGAGGTTTTTGGCCAGCTGCTGGGTAAGGGTGCTTCCTCCCCCGGAACTGCGATCGCCCAGGAGAATGCTTTTGAAAAGCACCCTCAGCACACTGCGGTTATCCACACCTTCATGCTCAAAGAACCGGGCATCTTCCGTAGCCACCAGGGCGTGGATCAGGTTTTGGGGAAATTGCTCGTAAGAAACATTGGTGCGATTTTCCTCGAATATCTTCCCGATCAGCTTTTGGTCTGCTGAAAAAACAAGGGTAGCCGTAGCATGGTGAATGTCCTTTAACTCTTCTTTATCGGGTAAAGGGCCGAAGGCTTCCCAGCTGACCAGTAAAAAGAAAAGTCCTATACCCAGCAGGAAAGCTCCCACTATGCCTCCTGTCCACAAGAGGACTTTACGGATGTATTTTCTTTTCATGTCCGGCTAAATATGGACACAAGGACAAAAAAGTGACCCAAAAGGTTCAGATGCGCTTCATCTGTTGCTTGATCATTTTCACCTGATCAGTGAGCATGCCCCGGGTATCGAGTTTTTTAACTTCGGTAAGCAGCACCATAGCCTCGCGCTTCCTGCGTTTGGAAACTGCCACTCCGGCCAGCTGTAGCTTCACCATAGCCTGGTCGTGTTTCATCCGTAAGCCGGTAGAAAGTGCTTTGCGTAGCAGGGTCTCGGACTTGGTAAGGCTCCTTTGGGATTCAATCATGCCCATCAGCATATAATAATACGCCAGCTGACCTTTAACCAGGGCCGCTTCAGGATTCTTGATACGCAAAAGAGACTTCTCCGCTTTATCCAGGTTATTTTTACGCAAATGCCAGAAGGCAATGATGATATTTTCGTTTCGGAAATAGGTGAGCAATACCAGCCCGGCCAGCAATACCAGCATAATGCCATTGCCAATATTCCCTTCCACAAATTGCCATACGGCCCACGCAAAAATGAGTACCGTGAGTGTAAGGCGTATGATCTTGTTCAGCATGATTTTTTATTGAGGCGGCAAATTTATTGAATATAATCTACCTCAGCACCCCACCGGGGGTTCTTTAGTTGGAAAGTTCAAGGTTGAAGGTTCCTGGTTCAAAGTTGAAAGTTCAACGTTTATGGTTCTATTTACCCTTTAAGCTTTAAAACCTTACATCCTTAAAACTTTGCACCCACTCACTCTTTGATGATTTTTACCGCCTCAGTGCTGCCGCTCTGCAAATGATAAATGCCGGGTGGCCAGGCAGCGGTGGGGATAGTTAGCTGCTGTACCTCTGAAAATACGGCTTCATACACCAATTGCCCGGTGGCAGTGTACACCTTGATTTCCTCCTCTTTTTGCAGTTCTTTCCAGGCCAGTTTGAGCTGGTCGTATACGGGGTTGGGATAAACCTTTAGGTCCGCCTCCTTAATGGGTAATTCCGGCAAACTCACTCGCTCGCAACCTGCCGTATCGCAACCGTATTGATCAAGTTTTAACAACCATGTCCAATCGTAGGCTCCGCCCAACACATAGTAGCGATTATCCTGATCCAGGAAGTAACCGGCAGCAATGAGACCGGTATCCGCAGTAGGCCGTACTGCATAGATATTGCTAAAACCCTCTGGGTAACCGAACCAATAATTCTGGTGCCAGATACTATCCCCGTCCTCGTTGAACTTAAAGAGGTAGGAGATGTCCTTGCCAGGGTCTACGTAGGTGTAGCCCCCGACAACAAAATGTCCGTCCAGGGTTGGAGTAAAAGCCCATGAACCCAACACATCCAGTATTGGGCCTATATAATTATTTGCTGAGATATTTCCAGAAGTGTCAATTATCCCGAACCGCAACCTCATTGGCCTGTTATAAGATTGCCAACTGGTATCCAAATCTTCAGGTGCTATAAACAAATAGTTGCCGCTAGGTCTAACCGCTAATCTAACCAGACCAATACCATTCTTACTACTGAATTCTCTTTTCCACAATTCGTTGCCCTGGGCATCGGTGCGGATAATAAAACCCTTATTGGTATGCAGGCTGGCGTAAGAGCCACCAGCCCCCAGCAAATAACCTTTATCTGCAACTGGGGCGATATAACCGCCAAAATAACCGCCAAAAGTTACGTTGGTGGTATCCTCATAGTGCTTTTCCCATAATACATTAAGGTTGGTATCTACCCGGCATAGGTATAGATTAGAGAGATTACCCGGACGGTCAAAACGCCCGCAGGCCATAAAGGTGCTGTCGCTATCGGGGTATAAAGAATTGACCACGGTGTAAGCAGAATCAATTTGGTGAACATCAGTACTTAGGGTATCCCACTGCCGGTTGAATTTGATAAAACGTACCTGCCCGCCTATAGTATAGGCTCCTATAAAGCGCTGTTTACCTGCCAATTTGTACAAGCAGTGACCGGTAGTAAAAGGGGTATTCCCAAAAAGATAATACGCAGAATCCACTACGTCACCCAGCAGATCATACTCCCGTATCACCAGCCCGTTCAGGTTTTTCTGATACTTGAACATAGTCACATATCCGGAGTCAAGCACCAGCAGTTCCGGCTGATCTCCACCCCAATCGTAAATACGGTTAAAGTGGGTTTGACCGGCCAGCGTAGCTGTCACCAAGAGGAGGAGTAAGAGGTATGTGGGTTTCTGTTTCACTCTTTAGTTGTAAGGTTCTAAAGTTGTAAGGATGTAAGGTTCAGGCTCATTTAAACTTGAAAGCTTTAAAACCTTACACCCTTATAACTCACTTTAGTCTACTGTAACAACAGCGTTTCCGAATATACTACATCTTCGCCACTGCGCAGCCGCAAAATATATGAACCTGCCAGATGATCATGTAAACGTACCACACTGGTATTGCGCGCAAAATCTTCCACCCGCTGGCTTTGCAACAGATGTCCGTCCATCGTGTATAATTCAATGAGCAGGGCTTCGCTCAAACCCAGTTGCAGCCAGTCCCACTGTATAATGAGGTGATCCGTAGCCGGATTGGGATAGACCTGTACCCGGGCCAGGGGATGAGCCGGGCGGTTGGGCTGGCTGAAGGTGCGTTTGCCCTGTGGTTCTGCGGGATAGTCCGGCAGGCGGTACTCTGCCTCCACTTCGTTGAGCCAAAGCAAAGAAATGGCCTTATTGCGCAGCAGGCCGTAGCCGGCTTGTTCATAGGTGGCCATATCCTGCAGTACGTTGATCTCTTCGGCATTCAGCTGGGTAAGCAGGCGCTCATCGTGCAGGCAGCCGGTCACCACACCGTAATAGGTGAGCATCCCAGCATGCAGGTCTGCCTCACTTCCTTCCATAAAGGCCGTGGCCGCTATGGCTTCCAAATGCGTTTCGGCCTCTGCCAAACGCCCGGCCTGCAGTTCCATATCCACCAGCATATAGTGCAGCCAAAGTTCATCCCGCCCTTCCAGCAGTTCGGCCAGGCGGTCCAGGGCATCCTCTTCATCTCCGTAGGAAGCCATTAAAAGGTCCAGCAATTCGTGCCGTTGGTAGTTGTGACCGGATATTTTAGCGGTCTGTACATCGTAGGAGGTAAAGGTCTGGCTGCCCGCTTCTATATCGGCAATGGTAGAGGCGGCAAAAGGCGGCTGGTGGTGGTATACGGCTTCCATCACTTCCGGGTCACGCGCCCCGTGGGGGTTGGCTATTAAAATATTACGGGTAGCCAGCTCGGGGAAATCATCTATTCCCATCAGGTTCAACAGGTTAGTGCGGGATACGTAAGGTGACATATCCATGAGATCCAGGTACAACTGCTGGTAATCCGGGTTACCGGCCGCCAGTATCTGCGCTTCCAGACCTGGAGTGCTGCCGTTGTCGATGAGTTGCACCAGCAGTTCCCATGTATCCCCCCAGTCCTGGTCTTCACCCATCAGGCCGCCCCGGGTGGTATTCTGATCGTCCGGGCTGATGGCCAAAGGTGGGTCAGGGCAAAGAGTACTATAGTCAAAATCTATAGTTTGTTTAAGTAATACCAAAGGTCTTGAAAACCCCGGACGATTCGAAGATACCGGTATACAGCGTGGTTCCTTTTCCGAACAATAGTAAAAAGACTCCTGGCAGGTATGCTGGGTCCACCAATGCACGGAATCTCCCACGGTATGCAGGTTATTGGCCATTTTCGAATAGACTGGTGCAGCTGGCACAAAAGGCCCCTGGTGTTTGGCAATGCCCAGTTCTGCCGTTACGGAATGAGTAGAAGACCACCCACCTATTACCCAGCCATCGGCACCTATATTGGAGAATTTATTGAAATCATTGCACTGGATCACCAGGCCATCGGTACCAGAGGCGTTGCGGTTGTGTTCATAGCATTGTATACTCCCGGCTACCTGGTCGATATGGTTCTTGTAAATACGGTTGCTGTAGCCTTTGCAGTCCATTACCACCACGGGGGTTTGCCGGGTTATAATACCGCTACTGATATTGGTAAAGTAATTCCGGGCTACGGAAAATTCCTGGGTATTATCCAGGTATACGCCATAGGTATCACCACCGGGAGATTGCTGGCCTTTACGCATGTAAAATGCGTTGTATTGCACTTTTACATTGGCACAGGCCATAAAGTGGACCCCGCTAGCATCGTTGTAAAAATCAATGTTACTGACTTCTATTTCCTTATCCGGTCGTCCTCCCCCGGAGGCAAAAATAGCCCGGTCGTAATTTTCAAAACGCCCGTTGCGTTGCGGGGAACCGGTTACGTAGAACACGGCATTGGTGGCACCTATGGCGGTACGGTCTTCGGTAGTATCACCCGTACGGGTACGGATAAAGCGGCAACCAGCAAAGCTGGGACCGGCCACGTCCAGCAAAGCCATGTGGGAAAGCAGCGCGGAAGGGCTGTTGTAATTATTATCCCGCAAAAAGTCGCAATTGGTAAAGGTGGCTTTATAGTCCGGCTCGCTGCTGCCACTGCCATCATGGTAGGTAAGCAGGATAATATCGCGGGTGTTGTTTTCAAAAATGGCGTTTTGGGCGGTAATCATGCCCCCGGTATGCTGCCAGTCGTACCCGGCCGGAGTATGAGTAGTGTTGAGTACACCGCGGCAGGCGTGGGATATTTTACCGCTGTTGATGATCTCCAGGATTCCCTGGTTAGCGGGCGTTTGGCTGAGGTTGCGGTTACCTTTTACTTCTATACCCTTCCAGGAAGGACCGCAGGCAGCATTGCGGGTAATGTGGCCACCGTTTATACTCAGTTTACCACCCGGTTTCACTATGATCTTACCATCGGTGAGCATTTCCACGGTACCGTATACGGTAAGGGTGGCCCCGGAGTTTATTTCAATATCGGTATTGAATTGTTGGGTGCCGTTCCAAACGGTGTTGCTGCTAATGACCAGCGGGTTGTTGGGATCATAGGAGCAGTTTTGCGCATACGAACTGCTACATAGGCCGAACGCTAAAAGGCCCGCGCCCAAAAAGGAATGGATGTTTTTCATGCTTGGAGTATGTATTAAAGTTAAACCTGGAAAACTGAAGCCTTGCCGGGGATTCACCTACCGGTAAGCTTCTTCAATACTTTGTTTCCTCCCATGAAAACGTTGCAATGAACTGATTCCGAATATCCTACTTTGCTACCATTGAGCATGGGCTCATTTATTTTCCGCACTCTAAAACAATGAAGATAACGTAAGCCCTTGGTTCAAAGCTAAGCCAAAGTAAAGAATTTTTATCCATTACAGATAATTATCCCTAAAAGATGCTTGTTAGGGTAAAGGGATTGTTTGCCCTGGTTAAGGCTTGTAACACCAATAATGGCCTTTTCACTACACCGGAAATTGGTAGCCAGGTTTTTATCGTTTATTCTCACCTTCTGCTTGTGGAAATTGCTCCATAGAACGGTTGACTTACGGATAAATAACCAAGAGAAGGGAAAGAGAACCACAGGAGATGTGAGTTTTCAAACCGAGCCTTCGGAAATACTGAAGGCAGGATCTACAACTTTGCCACCAACTTTATATTGAGCAGGCGCCCGGTAAGGTAATTGGGTACGGCATATTCACGGGCGGTGCTTATATCTTTTACCCACAAATAACTTACGGTATTGTTGCGGGCCAACAGGTTAAACACTTCCAATCCTACCCACAGGCTTTTGAACTGGTTGAGGAATTTGGATTTATAGGTTTTACCTTCGGCCTTGAGCACTTTGCTGAAACCAATATCGCTGCGGAAATAGGATGGCAGGCGGTAGTTGCGGTCTTTAGGCTCAGCCTGGGGAGGCCCGAAAGGCAGGCCAGTGCCGTATATCAGGGTAAGGCTCACCCGGAAGGTAGGATCGCGGGGCAGGTAATCCTGGAAAAAGATCTTGGCGTTAAAGCGCTGATCGGTGGGCCGGGGCAGGTAACCGGCCCCATCGCCTTCAATATCTTCCTGTATGGAAAGTACTGACATACTAAGCCAGCTGTCCACTCCCTGTACAAATTCACCGTTGATACGGTAATCCAAACCCGTGGCATAACCACGCGAATTATTGATAGCACGGTAACGTATACGTACGTTATCCAGGTCGTATGGAATAAGATTATCCAATATTTTATAATACACCTCCGTTACCATTTTGAAGGGACGGTTCCAGATGGTAAGCTGGTAATCATTACCGAGTACAAAATGAATGGATTGCTGGGCCTTGATGTTTTCATTGAGACCTCCGTTCAGATCGCGCATCTCGCGGTAAAAGGCGGGTTGGTAGTAAAAGCCGGAAGAAAACCGCCAAACCATATCTCTTTTCCAATCGGGTTTCCAGCTAAAACTGGCCCGCGGGCTTATTACGTTCTGGTTGTTAAAGGTCCAGTAGTGGGTACGTAAACCCAGGTTAAGGAAGAAATCGTTGCCATTTTTCTGAAAAAGCTGGGTCCGCTCTACATACGCTGTAATGCGTGAAGACTGTACGGCCGCATCGCTGTCAAAACTCTCAAACAGACGGATGCTGTCTTCCGGGGCGTACACCAAACCCAGGTCTCCTCCTACCACTTGCCCATTGGCATTAGTATCCACTCCTGTCACCGGGAAGGATACGGAAGGTCTATTGGGTACACTAAAGCCGGCTGAGTCAATACGTTCCCATTCTTTGTAAGTGTCAATAATATCTTCATACTGATATTTCACACCCCATCGCCAGGTGACCTCATCTTTATCGTAAATACCATCATGGGCAAAATTGGCCACAATGGCGTCCAGCTTATTGCGGGCGTAATTCTGGAAGCCGCCAATGCCACGTAAAAAGGATATTTCACCAAAATCATCAGATCCCAGATTATTATTCAACTCGCCCAGGCGGTAGGCGCCTATTACGTCAAAATATTCCTGCTCGGTAGTTTGGAAGGCACTGGTGGTAAATTTCAGTTGCAACTCTTTATCCGGGCGGTAGGTAGTAGATAACGCTCCAAAGCGGGTGGTAAAATCATAGTCTTCCTTACCATCAAAAAACACCTCCAGGCGCAGGGCTTCCTGGAAAGTACCGAAATCGGTAGTCCTTCGATCCGGCACTACCTGGTAATTATTGCGGGAAAAGTTACCGAGGAAACTGATCTCCAGATCATCCCGCAGGTAATAGGTAAGATAGGCCTGCACATCGGTAAAGCGGGGACGGAAGTCGGCATCCGTATCCAATGAGCCCAGTAATATCTGATTGGTACGGTAACGTGCGCCCACTATGGCAGAAAGCCGCTTTTTAAACATCCGGTCTTCATATACAAGGTTACCTCCCAGGAGACTACCTTCCAGGGTCATCCCGAAATCATCGGGCTGGCGGTAGGTTATATCCAGAACGGAAGACATCTTATCGCCATAACGGGCTTCAAAACCACCGGCTGAGAACTTTACGTTACGCACCATCTGGGAGTTGACAAAGCTCAAGCCCTCCTGCTGACCGTTACGCACCAAAAAAGGGCGGTACACCTGTATGCCATTAACATACACCAGGTTTTCGTCAAAATTCCCTCCCCGCACGGAATACTGGGAGCTCAGTTCATTATAGCTACTCACCCCCGGGAGGGTCTTGATGATGCCCTCTACATCAGAACCCGGCCCTACAAAAGCTTCAATGTCTTTCTTATTAACACCAATCTGGTTCTCAAAGCGGGCTTTTTTATCAATTACATCTACATTATCCAAAAAGTTGGGCAACAGCTTCAAGCTCTTATCCAAAATAACCGTTGCACCTTCCTTTACGGAAAATACAATGGTATCCGGCTTGTACCCGAAATTGGTGAAAAAGGCAATGAGATTGGCACCATCATTAATGGTCATCCTATAGGTACCATCAGCTTTACTGAGGGTGTAGAAATCGCCCACCGTAACGCGTACTCCTTCCAAAGGCGTACCCTCCGAATCCTTAACCGTTCCTTTTACCGTGGTTTCCTGGGCCAGCAGGGGCGTAAAAGCCCAGGCAAGCACAAATAGAAATGTAAGAAGTGGTTTCCGGGATGCTGTTGTCATTCAAAAAAGTATCTGTTTTTCCTTTACCGGACACTAAAACTCAAAAGTTGTGGCTTTAGTGCCTTTCCGCATTGACAAGTAGGGAAAATTACCGGCAAATCCTTAAAAGGCCGCCAAAGATAGTTTTTTTGAATGGAGCAAAAAGTGAGAGAACCGCCTAGCGTTTCTTATTGAAATCACCGCGCTTAAGAGCCGAAAAGAACTCCGCCCATGCAAATGGATTGGTGAGTGAACCCAATATGGCTGCACCACCATCGGAATAACCCTGGTAGCGTCCGTAATTATAGATATCTCCTTCCCGCTGCATAATGGCATAGTCCTGAAGTTCTTCAGGGCTGTAACCCATTTCGGCAGCCCGGGCCTTAAGTTCCTGTATGGCCAGGTTACGCATGGCTATATCATCTTCCGTAGTGGGGACTTTGGTTTTCAGGAATTCTTCCTTAAAGCGTTCCGGGGTAGGCCATGGATACAGGGTTACTTCTTCCAGAACGGTGGTATCGCGCCTCATTGCCACGCGGGACAAATATTCGGTTTGCCCCAATGTATCCGGTATGTACAACCTTTCCTTTTTAAAGCCTATAGCGGAGAATACAATGGTATCACCCGGGAGGGCGGGAAAGGAGAAAAAGCCTTCTGAGTTGGTTATGGTACCTTGCTTGCGGTTCTTAATGGTAATGTTGGCGTAGGGTATAAACTGGCTTACGGTATCAGCCGTGATCACAATACCCGATATCTGCACAGGCTTTTTCTTTTGGGCCTGCAAATCATCAACAGCGGTAAAAAGAAGCAGCAGGCTTATGACTGGGGTCAGTATCTTCATTGGAGTTATATAGAAATCCAAAAATAGTATAATCAGAAGATGAGCGAATATCGTGCCTCGGATTTATTGCCCATTTCATCCTTAACGCTCACTACCAGTTTATGTTCCCCGGAGCTTAACTTAAGGTCCGCGGTAGGTATGGTCATCAGGCGGTACTTGGCATCGTATTCCATCAATACCCACTCCCCGTCAATCTCGGCACTGTAGGTATCTATACCGCTGAAGTTATCGGTTACTTTGAGTTTCAGGAAAGACTGCGAAGAAACATTTTTGCCAGAACTGAAATCCAGGGAACTGATACGGGGCGGCACACTATCTGCCACCAGGGTAAAATCACCCAACTGTCGGGTACGCCCTACCACATAACCATTTTCCCAGGATGAGCCCTCGTAATCGGCAATGCGGCCGCCCACTACGCTGGCCACGGCCAGCTTGCGAGGGTTACCCTTAAAGCTACGGGGTGGCTTCAGCTTTAAATTAAAATAACGGTGAACCGGTATTTCGCGTGCACCCAGTGCGTACACCGGCCCCACTCCACCTTCACAGGCTTGCTTTTCCTCGTATTCAAAATAGACATCGCGGTACAGAGCACCTTCCGGCAGCACCAGCTCAATATCATCCGTTTTAAAGTAGTTGGTCTGCCCGTATTTGAATACCGGCAGGCCCACCATCTGCGCATCGCCCTCCAAAGGACCTGTGCGTTTGATATTGAATGACAGGGACGCCATATTTCCTGCAGCATCCTTCACCTCCACCCTAACCGGGTAAATACTATCCCGCTCCAACTCCGGTAAATTCATTTTTTTCTTCTCCCCGTATACACTCAGTCGGTTATTGGGTTCCAGGTACAGGCGGTTAAAGACCTTATTGCAGCATATCTTCTGCCCAAAGTCAATATGGCTGTTGATGTAACGGGTTTCGTCAAAGGCAAAACTTTCCATAGTGAAATCGTAGTACTCTTCCGCCCCGATCCACATCTTTATCTGGTACACTCCGTTCTTATTGGCCGCTCCATCCAGGCGATCATAAGCCTGCAAAGCAAAGGCAGGGCTTCCTGAATATTCAATGACATCATTGCCAGCAATGCGATATTCCCCATCAGAAACTTCAATAAGACGAAAATTATCATAGCCGATCAGGTCCTTATCCGCAAAGCGGTACATCAGTAATTCATAAAGGTCAGGGTGGCGGGTATCTTTAATATCAAAACCAAAGAACAAAGGATTGATGATGTTTTCCGTGCGGGTATCACGTACTTCAAAATGAAGGTGCGGACCTCCGCTTCCACCGGAATTACCCGAGAGGGCGATCACCTCACCCTGCTCCACCGGAAACATTTCAGAAGGAGGATACAATTCTACGCCATACGATTTTTGACGGTACTGCTCCTTTCGAACGTAGGCGGCAATTTCCTCATTAAACCTTTGCAGGTGGGCATAAACGGTAGAATACCCGTTGGGATGACGCACGTAAAGGGCATTGCCAAAACCATAAGGTGAAACCTTGATACGGTATACCACTCCTGATGCCGCAGCCTTTACCGGCTGACCTTCGCGCCCATTGGTCTTGATATCTATTCCCGAATGAAAGTGATTGGTACGCAACTCTCCAAACGTTCCGGACAGATACAGCGGAATATCCAGGGGAGACGTAAAATAATCCCTGGGGTAGTCCTTACTCTGGGCATCGGATCTATGGGTACAGCATAAAAGTGCCAGAATAAAAGCACAAACCAGTCGCATACAGTTCAGTTTACGGGAATTGGGATCAATATTATCAATTAAATCACAATGCATACAAGGATAAACGAAGGATTTTGTTTCACGGAATTTGTTTTGATCCGGCACCTTCATACTTTTGTGCATCAAGTTTGGTAGTTTTTAACATGTCTGATTTACAGCTGCGCATTGCACGGATTGAAGAACTTACCCGAAAGGTATTAAGTGCTCACCGTGAACTAAAGGATCAGAATCAGGTCCTGAACCAGAAAGTGCGTGAACTGGAAACAGAATTGTACCAAAAAAATTCTGAACTTGCGCAGATGGAAAGGGAGTTGAAAACGGCCCGAGTTGCCCAGAGCATTGGAAAAGGTGGTGAAGATGCCAATCTTGCGAAGGCCCGGATCAGTTCACTTGTGCGGGAAATTGACCGTTGTATTGCGTTGTTAAATGAATAATCCTAACTGATTGTCGGATTATCTTAAAATAAAGGTTTCAATTGCGGACCGTGTTTATCCGCTTACCATCCGAAGAGAGGAGGAAGAGCAGATACGGGCTGCAGCCAAGACCATTGACGGCATACTTAAAAAATATGAAGAGGGTTATGCCGTTAGGGATAAACAGGATCTTTTGGCCATGTGTGCTTTGCAGCTGGCTTCAAGGATAGAAAAAAACAAGGATAAGGAGTTGGTGGATGCCCATGAAATAGGGCAGCAACTGGGCGCTGTAGAAGCGCTTCTTATCAACGCAACCAAGTAGTTAAGTTCTTTACATACTATATTTTTTCCCGCATCGATTCAACTAATTTTGCTAAACTCAACGCTAACTATAATAGGAGTTTGGCTCGGTTTTTCTAGATCAGGCCGCCTTGCAGCGGAAGATCGAAATTAGCCGGTAAGCTCCGGTCTTGTCTAAACGGAGTTTAGACAAAGTTTGAATAGGTGCGGGTTTTTTTATTTATAACGAGAAATAGGAAATGGAAACAATATTTATAAGCATTATAGCCTTTTTAGTAGGTGGAGGAATAGCCTTTGCCCTTTTAAAATCCATGGAACGGAAAAAGGCATCCGGCATTGTTAAGGAGGCTGAAAAAGAAGCCGAAGCCATTAAGAAGGATAAGATCCTACAGGCCAAGGAAAAATTCCTGGAATTGAAAACGGAACACGAGAAGGTTATCAATAAAAGGGAGAATAAGCTCAACGACCGTTTTAACCAGCTTAAAGACAAGGAGTCCAAGGTGAATAAAGGCTTGCAGGAAAACAACCGCAAAGCCAAGGAACTGGAAAAGACACAGGAAGACCTGAACCAACAGTTAGAGCTGAACGCACGCAAGACTGATGAACTGAATAAAATGCACCGCAAGCAGGTGGAGCAATTGGAAGTAATCTCAGGACTTACCCCTGAGGAGGCTAAGGAACAACTTCTTGTTGCACTGAAAGATGAGGCCAAGACTGAGGCCGCTGCTTTCATTCAGTCTACCATGGAAGAGGCAAAACTTACTGCCGGCATGGAAGCCAAAAAGGTGGTGATCCAGAGCATCCAGAGGGTAGCTACCGAACAGGCTATAGAAAACAGTGTATCCGTTTTCAACATTGAAAATGACGATGTAAAAGGCCGTATTATCGGCCGCGAAGGACGTAACATCCGGGCTTTGGAATCAGCTACCGGGGTTGAAATTATTGTGGATGATACCCCGGAAGCCATCATTCTTTCCTGCTTTGATCCGGTACGCAGGGAAATAGCACGCCTGGCCCTGCACAAGCTGGTAACCGATGGTCGTATTCACCCGGCCCGCGTGGAAGAGGTAGTAGCCAAAACCCGCAAACAAATAGACGAAGAAATATTTGACGTAGGTAAGCGTACCACCATTGATCTCGGGATCCACGGACTTCACCCCGAGCTGGTGAAAACCGTAGGACGCATGAAGTACCGTTCATCCTACGGACAGAACCTTTTACAACACTCGCGTGAAGTGGCCAACCTCTGCGGTATTATGGCTGCTGAGTTGGGACTTAACGCCAAGCTGGCCAAACGTGCCGGACTGTTGCATGACATTGGTAAGGTGCCCAGCGAAGAAAGTGAATTGCCACACGCCATTCTGGGTATGCAATGGGCCGAAAAATACGGTGAGAAACCCGAAGTATGTAATGCCATTGGTGCCCACCATGATGAGATCGAAATGACCAACCTCATCTCCCCTATTGTACAGGTGTGTGACGGTATTTCGGGAGCACGTCCCGGGGCACGCAGGCAAATTGCCGAATCTTATATCCAACGCCTCAAAGACCTGGAAAACCTGGCGATGGGCCATTCCGGGGTTACCAAGGCCTACGCTGTTCAGGCTGGACGTGAGTTACGGGTAATGGTGGATTGTGAAAAGGTTAATGATGCCGATGCTGCCAAGATTTCCTTTGATATCAGCCAGAAGATCCAGAATGAAATGACCTATCCCGGTCAGGTTAAGATCACCGTCATCCGTGAAACCAGGGCTGTTAACGTAGCCCGGTAAGCTTTTCAAGCGAAAGATCGATCATGCGTTCTACGGTCTTGATCGGGGTACTGGAAAACTCACCGCTTATCCGGTTGGCCAGTATTGCGGATACCGACAAAGCGCGATGTCCGAGAACGGACGCCAGACCATAGATCCCGGCTGTTTCCATTTCAATATTGGTAACGGGTATACCCGCCACTTCAGATTCTCCTAAAATCCCGGTAAAGTTGATCAGGCGGGGAGGAATATTTACCTGCCGGCCTTGTGGAGCGTAAAAACCCGGGGCTGTAACGGTAACCCCCTGGTGATTGTAGCAAGCTTTAAAGTGCTCCAGCATATCCGCATCACCAAAAGCCAGGTAGGGTCTGGGAAGATCTTTAAGGGCCGGTTTGGTTTCCATTAATTTCCTTACCTCCTCTTCACCGATATCATACTGGTAAAAGTGCAAAAGACCGTCAAAACCCAGGGCGGCTTCCGAGGCGAGAATGGAATCTACCGGGATATTTTCACGGATGGTACCGCTGGTACCCAACCTGAGAAAAGTAAGTTTGGTTGTTGTATCAAGGGGTTCTCCTGTACGCAGGTCGATATGGAACAAGCTGTGCAACTCATTCATTACAATATCCACATTATCCGTTCCTATACCCGTGGAGATCACACTGAGCCGTTCTCCGTTCAATGTTCCGGTACAGCTTACAAATTCACGGGCCTTGCGCTCCACCTCTATTCGGTCAAAATGTCTGGAAACTTCACTTACCCTATCGGGATCGCCTACCGTAATGATCTTTTCTGCTACTTCACCCTTGCGAAGAGCCAAATGGTATAGACTGCCGTCTTTATTCAATATGAGTTCTGAACTTTTTGCCACCGGATCCTTTATTAAGGTATTGTATTACATTTGCTGCAAAATAAGATAAAATCATGGCTGAAAATTCTCCAACCATCCTCGTGCCTGCCGGTTTTTCTGAACAATCTATACTTGCCCTCGACCAGGCGCTGGTATTTGCCAAGGCAATGAAAGCAAAAATTACCCTTCTAACGGTAATTGAAGATAGCAAACAGTTCCGCAAGCTTTTCAATACAGAAAGCAAAGGCGATGCCCTCAAGGAACTGGTCAATGAAAAACTAAAGGCAATGGCCTCAGAGTATTCCACCAAATCCAAAATTGAAATATCCACCATGCTTACCAAGGGCGTGGTGTATGAAGAAGTGGCACGGGTTACTGAGCTTATTGATGCCGACCTGGTGATCATGGGAACCAACGGCAAGCCTCAAAACTTCAGGAAGCGCTTTATTGGCAGTAACGCCTACCGTGTGGCCACCCTGGTAAAACCACCGGTTATCACTATTAAAGGTGTACGCAATATCCAGAAGATAGAGACCATTATCTTCCCACTGGTGCTGGACCGCAGATCCAAAGAAAAGGTAGGACCAGCCCTTAAGTATGCCCGGCTTTTCAATTCGCGCATTAAGGTGGTGTCCGTTCTTAACGAGAGCGATGAAGAAAAAATATTACGCGCTCACCTCAACCAGGTCAAGACTTTCATTTCCGACCATGGCGTGGAGTGTACAGCCGAGCTTATCAAGCCTACTGAAAAGGGAGTGGTTCGCAATACCCTGAGCTATGCCTATGAAAATGACGGTGACCTCATTATTATTACAGAAGACGACAAGGAGCGTGATATAACTGACTACTTCCTGGGTACCGATGTTCAGGCTATGGTATACCATGCGGAAATCCCCGTAATGTGTATTACCCCTTCTGAAGTAAAATGGGAGGCTATGTGGGAGAGCTTCTAAGCACTGCCAACTCTATATTATTCATTGGCCCCGGCTTTGCCGGGGCTTTCTTATTTAAGGATCCTGGCCACAGGGTAACGTAAATGCTCTTTTTCGTACGCCTGGGTTTGCTGATAGATATAACTCAGTTGCTGATAAGGGCTTTTCTCTCTTTCAGGGTCCATCTCAAGCCATTCCGTAAATTTTTCCTTCAGCGAAGGGTCTGCTTCCAGTAACCTCTCTGCCGTATCTTCAAATACATAGGCCGAGAAATGTTCTTTCTGCTGAAAGATCTCATCGTAAAAATTCCAGCGCAGGTAACTGTCCGCAGCTGTGGGCTCCAGCACAGAAACTACAAAACGGACGTTTTCCTGATCCGTGGGCACGATGTAATCCCCGGCCCTGAAGATACGTTCCTGCGTTCTTTTCTCTATAGCAAGATCCAGAAGGGGAAAATGCCCTTCATAAGGAGAGCTTAAAAAACGAAATGATGACACGTACGAAGACTCCACCGTTATCACCGTATCCCGTTTCAACCGCCTCATCTGGATCCCGTTGTATTGCAATAATTGAGGAACCTCGTACCAGGCAGCCGACACCAGGTAGTATTCTGGTATCTCAACAGAATCCGTTGTACGGTAGGAATTGTAATAATTTATACTAATATCCACCGGGGCATTACGGTTGTACTTCAATCGGTCACCGGTGGTTACCTTACTGGGGATATAAGAAGCGCGGTACCCCATGAACTCCATTTCCTGCACTTTGGAAGAATCCAGCTCCCATTGCAAACTGAGATGCTCCAGATTACGATCGTATTCCTGGGCTCTGGTCTTGTGGTCTATCAGTTCCTGGCTGTGTCCCTGCATATAGTCAGTTATAATATCCAGGAAAGCGCGGGTAGACTCTACACGGTCCTGGTAGGGTTTTAACATATGTGCTTCGGTAATAAATCCTATAGTATTGAATAAAGCTGTATAGCCACTGGCATAACGTGGGCTTTCCAGGAAAGCAGCGTAACCTTTATCCGGCACATCGCCAAAAACATTCACGTAAGGTATCATGGGCCAACCCTGATCCTGCATACTGCTGTAAAGGGCTGGTTCCAGGTCCTTTTGAAGGTAATCAGCCAATACGGGATTAAGCTTATCCTTCTGGGTGCTGATCAAGGTCATCGTATACTGGTAATCCGCTCCATTGGATGTATGGGTATCTATAAAAATATGGGGCTGCAGAAGGTGAAATATGGCGTAAAAACTACGGGTATTAAGTGCATCTGCTTTAATGAAATCCCTATTGAGATCAAGATTACGGGCATTCCCCCGAAAACCGTAGGCCTCGGGACCCAATTGATTCGCCCTGCTGCAGCACCCACGATTGAGAACACCCCCAATATTATAAACTGGTATAATAGCGATCAGGACGTTATCGGGAGCGCCTGCTTCCAACAGGTTACGGGCATATACCAGCGATGCATCTATACCACAGGGTTCACCAGGATGAATCCCGTTATTGATCAATAATACGGTCTTATCCTTTTTCCAGTCGGACACCTTTCCTTCCTTATCCAGCTTTCCGGAGGATATAAAGAACACATGCAGGGGCTTGCCACTATCAGTGGTACCAAACTCACGTAAAATCGCATTTTCATACAAGTTATCCATCTCCGTATAAGCACGGACCACCTCATCATACTCCAGGGTTTCATTATTGTAATACCACAGCGGTGTTTGTGCCGTAGCGCCCAAGCACCAAAAGGTGAACGAAATTAACAGAAGGTAGTTTTTCATATTGAATAAGATTTCGAGTAGCAAAATTGAGGCATTTTTAAGAAAGTATGAACCTTTGGCCTTAACACTCCTTATTACATAGTTTTTTTGACCTACGCAGCAATGTTCCTATTTGAACAGGTTCAACATATTACCGCCCCAATGGATAAGGTGTGGCCCTTTTTTGCAAACCCCAAAAACCTGGCCCTCCTAACTCCACCCAGTATGAAATTCCGGATCTTGGATAAGCTACCGGATGAAATAGAGAACGGCTTAGTTGTGCGGTTTAAAGTAAACGTACTTGGAATACCCGTAAACTGGACATCCCTGATACAAAGGACTGCTGAACCCGGTTATTTTAATGACCTCCAGGTGGAAGGACCCTTTAATTTCTGGTATCACCAACATTATTTTAAGGAAGTGGAAGGAGGTGTTGAAGTAAAGGACCGCTTATATTATTTACCTCCTTTTGGGTTTATTGGAAAACTTTTCCACCCCTTAATTGTAAAGAGAAAACTAATTGAAACATTCGAATACCGTTATCATAAGATCAACGAGTTGTTCGGGAACGCTAAAAGCGCTGAGGTATAATGAGTAAACCTGTTTTTGGGATAGATTACGGAAGTAAACTCACCGGTAATACGGTAATTGCCATTTTTAACGAAGGGCATATCTTTTTTATGGATGTAGACAAAGGAGTAGATGCGGATCGCTTTATACTGAACGCGGCCGATCACTTTAAACCCTCTCATGCGTTTATTGATGCCCCGCTTTCGTTACCTGGTGTTTATTCCAAGAACCGACAATTTCAAGATTACCATTTTCGCCAGGCCGACCTGGAGCTACATGCCATGTCCCCCATGTTCCTCGGTGGTTTGGTAGCACGGGCTATGGAACTAAAGGCCGAACTGGAGCGTAAGGATATAGAAGTGATGGAAACCTATCCCAAGATCCTGGCTATGCGCTTTAAGCTGAAAGCGCGCGGTTACAAAGGGAACCGCCTTGCACTTCGAGATTGTACCAAAGCTATCGTTAAACGTTTTAACGAGAATATTGAAATTGACGGAGACGATATTACCTCCTGGCACCACCTGGATGCTCTGCTGGCACTTATTTCAGCCATGAACCATACCAACGGACAGTGCGAAGTGTACGGTGATCGCGAAGAAGGGCTCATATATATATGATGCACTTGTTATTTTTGCCTTATGAGTGGATCACGTGAAGAGAAAGATGGTGGAAAAGAATTTGTAAACCCCATCGACAAGGATAAAGTGGCTGAAAACCCCGGCTTATTACCTTATGCACATACGGTGGGCGGTGCGGTGGTAAGGCCTGATAAGCAGGGTGTATTACGCAGCAAGTCGCTGGCCTCTATGGAGCAGCAAACCGACATGCAGTTGCACCAGATAAAGGAACAAATTGACCTTTTAGCCCGCCAGGCTAAGGAGATACAGGAGCGAAAGGAAATTTCCGCACAGATATACCAGGCGCACATCCTCTTTAAACCGGAAATAAACCACGTTTACCACCTTTATGAAAACCAGGAAGGAGAGAACGTACTTTCCATGATCGGTCCGGATGAATGGGGTAAAAAACCCAAATACCGGAAATTTATTCGCAGTGTACGCCTGCTAGCCGATCACACCTGGGGTATAGAACATCTATAACCCGTCTACCAGGCGAAATCCTTCGCTGTGGACATTCACTATGGCCACATTCGTATCGTGCTTCAAGTACTTGCGCAGTTTGGCTACATACACATCCATGCTGCGTCCCGTAAAGTAATTATCGTCCTTCCAGATCTTTTTCAGAGCCTCGGAACGGCTAACCAACTGGTTCTTGTTTTGAGCAAGCAATTTTAACAAGGCACCTTCCTTAGGGCTCAGCCGGTTCTCATCCTTGCCCACTGTAAGAGTTCGCATTTCCGAATCATACTGGTAGGCTCCAATCTTAAATACCTTGCTGTCATCCGTACTTTCTCCCTGGGACCTCCGGTTAATGATGGCTTTTATCTTATATAGAAGAACCTCGGAATCAAAAGGTTTGGTCAGGTAATCATCTGCTCCAACCTGGTAACCCTTCAATACATCCTCTTTCAGGGATTTTGCGGTAAGGAAGATAATAGGCATTTCCCGGTCCAGGTCACGAATCTCTGATCCCAGGGTAAACCCATCCTTATGAGGCATCATTACGTCCAGAATGCATATTTCAGGATCGTAATTGCGGTAGGCCTGTAAGCCCTCGACTCCGTCCTTAGCCAGGATCACTTTAAAATCGTGTAATTCAAGGTAATCCCTTAGTACCGCTCCAAAATTAGGATCATCTTCTACCAGTAGAATTTCTTTTTTATCCAGGTTCATGTGTTTTAGTTCGTTGTACTTAACGGTAAATAGATATAAAACTTGCTACCCTTTCCCTTTTCACTTTCCACCTCAATCCTGCCGCCATGAGCCTCCACGATACCCTGAGCATAGCTGAGACCCAGGCCATGGCCCTTGATGTTATGAATATTGCCTGAGGATACCCGGAAAAACCGGTCAAAGATCCTTTTCTGTTCATCTTTGGTCATCCCGATACCTTTATCACTGATAATGATGATCAGGTTGCTTTTGGTGGCTTCTGTGGCCATAGTGATATCCGGGGAACCCAATGAATACTTCATGGCATTGTCCAGGATATTTATAACAGCGTTCCCTAAATGATTACGGTCAGCGTGGAGTTGAAGGGCCGGAGCGTTAAAAAATTTATTCAGCCTCCCTCCCTTTGCATCCAGCTGTAAGCGGATGTGTTCAGCACATTCATTCAGCAGCTCACTCATATTTACCTCCTCGTACTGCAATTCCAGCTCTTTCTTATCCATCAAGGCCATTCGCAGCACGCTCTCCACCTGCATATTCATTCTTTGGTTCTCCTGCTTGATTACCTGGCTGTAGTGCCGCACCTTTTCAGGATTATTGATCATCTTTTCATTGCTCATGGCATCAATCGCCAGGTTGATGGTGGCAATGGGCGTTTTGAATTCATGGGTCATATTGTTGATGAAATCCGTTTTGATCTCACTGATCCTCTTCTGGCGAATGGAATAGGAAAGTGTTCTGGAGAAGGTAATGATCATAGCTATGGTAAATACCATACTGATGAGAAGCGTGGCCCACATAGAACTCAACAGGTAATTGGCTTTACCGGGGAAACTCACCATCATAAGGCGGTTGCCGAAAAAATCATTGGGAAAAAGAACGGCCTTATGCTGTTCCTGTTCCGGCTTCCATCCGGAGCTGGTCATGACCAGCCGATTGTTTTCCGCTACCGCAAACTGGTAAGGCAATTCAATGCCGCGTGTCTGAAACTCAAAGCTGAGGATAGAGTCCAGGTCATCCGGGGTAAGCCGGTTTTCCAGGCGGCTGGTTTTACGAACCTCGTGAAGGATCATTTTTTCAAAGACCACATCCAGATTCTGGGCCTTTTTCCTGAGCTGTCCCGGGAGTTGGTGTAGTAACAAACGTGGGTTGGTATCCAGGCCAAGAGTTGCCTGTATATTCAGGTGACTCGAATCGGAATCAACCACCAGTATAGTATCCCCGTTTACCCGCATAGACACTTGAAAGCGACTGTCACGCCTTAGCTTGCGGTTAATACTGTCTCCGTTGTTAAAAAAGCCTATGTTGGATTGCAGCTTGGAACTAAAAATGGGCTCCAGGCGAAAACTATCGTAAAGGAAATTCATGTTCTCCAGGTTTTCCAGGCGTTTGGAAGTACTGAAAAGCGCCTCACTCACCTGCTGATCAAATTTTTCCTCTTTAATACTATAGGCGTTTGAGAGCCAATAGGCCTGTATACCGGTAATGCCAACCAACGATATGGTCATAAGGGCAATAAGCCAACGGATCCTCTTTTTGCTATGTATGGTCTTCATCCGCATATTCAACGCAAATTTAGTCCTGCACACATCGCTTGTATAATATTTAACTGGATTTTAACAATACTCAGGCAACCATTAACAGTTTTAGGAGTGTATTATATATAGATTTGAGATACGAAAACTAAAATACCCCACATGAAAAAAACAACACATCTTAAAAACGCACTGCTGGCCACAGTCTTGTTAGCCGGCATGACTATGCCGGCTCTTGCGCAAAAACTGGCGACCACGGGAAATGAAAAAACCGCCTCACCCGCTGTAATTGAAAGTGCCACGCAAATACCCGATTTTCCACTTCCTCCCCCACCCTTTGTAGGACTTGAGGAAGAAGAAAAATCCAAACTGCTTAAACTTTACCCTAATCCCAATAACGGGCGTTTTACCGTTGAAATGGAAGACCTCGGAGGAAAGGAGATCGTAATCTCCAACCTGATAGGCCAGGTGGTTTATCGCAAAACGGTTTCGGAGCTGGCTGATCAGGTGGAAGTGGACCTTCAAAACCTGAATACCGGTTTTTACTTCCTGAAAACCGACCGTAAAGTGATACGATTCAAAAAATTATAGTTTGCTATTGAATAGTCAGTATAGCCCGGCCTTGTGGCCGGGCTTTTTATTAGGGCCAGGAACCCTATATTTGCCTCCTTTTAGAAAGCGCTTATGGAGGTAACTGCATTATCCATTATTATTCCAGCCTATAATGAAGGTAAAACCATTCACCGGATACTTGACAAGGTTCGTGAGGTTGAACTCATAGGCGGTATTACCAAGGAAGTAATTGTGGTAAATGATTGCTCTACTGATAATACGGAAGAAGCTCTCCATAGCTACAAATCCACATATCCTGATCTCAACATCCAGTATTACAAACATGAGGTGAATAAAGGGAAAGGGGCTGCGCTTCATACAGGCATCGCCATGGCCAAAGGTGAGTTTCTGGTTATCCAGGATGCTGACCTGGAATACGACCCTGCAGAATTTAATATTCTCCTGCGACCTGTTTTAGATGGTTTTGCGGATGTGGTATACGGATCACGTTTTATGGGGGGCAATGCTCACCGTATCCTGTTCTTTTGGCACTCCATTGGCAACAAGTTCCTCACCTTCCTTTCCAATATGTTCACCAACCTGAACCTTACGGATATGGAAACCTGCTACAAACTCTTTCGCACCAAAACGATACAGTCTATACACCTGAAAGAAAAGCGTTTTGGCTTTGAACCGGAAGTAACCGCCAAAATTGCCCGGATCCCGAAAATACGGATCTATGAGGTGGGCATAAGTTATTACGGACGCACTTTTGCAGAAGGCAAAAAGATCAACTGGAAAGATGGTTTCAGGGCCATCTATTGCATCCTGCGTTACAACCTTTTTAAATAAACTTTCTTCTCGTTTCTTTCCCTGCTTCCTAAAAAGCGTAGCTTATACTGAGGCTGGGCATTATCGGCAATTGGTTCACTCTTTTGATATCAATCCGGTCATAGTAGAAGATGTTCTCATAGTTGAGGATATTGGTAACCCCCAAAGAAACCTCCAGTTCCTGATCTCCTGCCAGGTCAAAATTCCTGGTAAGGCTAACATCTACCCGGTGATAATTAGGTAAACGCTTGGAGTTTAAATCTCCATAGAGGGTTCCCAGTTCACCGTTTTCGGTGGTGTAATCATAGGCAATATCCACCTGACCGTTGTTAGTGGTAAAGGGGTTTTCGCTATAGTACAATTGTGTGGGTGTAAAAGGAAATCCAGTACCGAAGTTATAACGGGTGCTCACTTCCCAGTTACGATTTTCACCAAAGGTATAGGTACCTACAAAATTCAGATTATGCCTCCTGTCAAAGTGAGGGTAGTATACTACAATACCATCATCACGGGTAACTTTACTGATGGAATATGCCAACCAAAGGCTAAACTTTTGGTCACGATACTTCAAAAGGAAGTCGAGTCCCTTGGCAAGGCCTTTCTCAATAATATAGTTCTTACGCAATATTTCGGGCTTATCGTTATTGCTACCATTATCCGCGTAAATCTGGTTGCGGTTCAGGTTAGTCAGTTGATTAAAGTCCTTGATGTAGCCTTCCACATTCAGCGTTAATTTGCTGGTAATGTCATATTCCACTCCCAATACTGCGTGGCGGGCTTTCTGCAAGCGGCTGGTAACCTCTTCTCCACGGAAGGTTTTGCTCACCTCTGTAGTGGGAGGAGCACTTAAGAAACCGTAAAAAAGATTTACCACGTCACGGTCGCTATTGGAAGCGAGCAGGTTCTGGGAATAAAGACCACCCGCACCCTTAATACGGATATTATCCGTTAGGTTGTATTTGAAACCGAGGCGTGGCTCAGGACTCAACTCGCTAAGTGAACCGTAATAATGTACCCTGAAACCCGGTTGAATGATAAGTCGTTTAAACTTAAGCTTATACTGCAAGTAGGCTCCCAGCTCAGTGGTGTTTTCTATTTGCGAAATAGTACTTCCGTTTTCGGTATTGATGGTGAGATCGGTGCGGTAGCCTATGGCTTCCAAACCGTATTTAAGTTCATTGTTCTTTTGTAAAAAATAGGTGAAATCCAGACCTCCGTTAAAACTGTTGATCTTACTTTCATCGGGAGCAGATCCTCCTTCAATGGAGGATATGGCGTATTGGGAATACGAGAAATCACCGGACAATAAAACCGATGAAGAAGGGGGTACTACCGTAAAATCAGCACCTCCTCCTAATGATGACCATTCAATGCTGTTGTCGCCACCAAACTTCACCGCATCCTGGAATGAGAAACCAAATACGTTTACTTTGGATCCGTTCTCAGACTGAGAAGTAAGCTTGGCGTACAGATCCTGGAATGAAAAGGGAAGATCACCGTATTCTGTTTCCACGTAGGGGTAAAATATGGAACTGGTCTTATCCAGATAGGACGTTTTTCCGGATATCAGGAAGGAAGTAGCTGCCAGGCCATCCTCATTTCTTGAACCCAGGGGCGTTTCCAGTAAAAGCTTGGAAGTATAGGTACTTGCGGATACCTTTCCTGCAAAACGTCTGCGGTTGGGGTCACGGGTCTGCACATCCATCACCGCACTGTTACGGCTACCGTATTCGGCATTAAAGCCCCCGGAGTATACCTCAGCACTTTGTATAATGTCCACGTCAAAAACGGAGAAGAAACCAATGGAGTGGAAAGGGTTGTATACAATCATACCATCCAGCAGAATAAGGTTCTGTATCGGTGCTCCACCACGGATATAGATCTGTCCGCCCTGGTCACCCGTGGTAATTACCCCGGGAAGCACCTGTACGGCCTTGATGATATCGGCATCGCCTCCCACTGAAAATTGTTTGATATCCTTGGCATCCAGAGTGATCACACTGGTCAACACCTTGGTTTCTCGCTCCTGCCGTTCCGCACTTACCTCCACATCCTGCAGCACCTCAGAAGCCTGATCCATGTAGACCTTGGTAGTAACAATACGTTCCGACTTTATTTCCACATTCTGGCTTACCGCAGTATATCCCAGGAAGGTAACCTTGAGAGTATAGCTACCCGCAGGAATGCCGGATATTACGAAATAACCTTCGTCATTAGCAACAGCACCATAGTTGGTGCCTTCAATAACCGCATTGGCAAAGGGGATAGGCTGATCGTCAGCTTTATCATAAACAAATCCCCGGACCTTACCGGTCTGGGCGTGAATGGTAAATGACATCAGCATGGCAATCCATACCAGAGAGGCATGTACAGTGTTTTTCATAATGCAATGATTCTAGGGCAGTAAAGGCCGCCAAATATCTGATCAAAAATTTTAATCAGGTATAAATGATCTTAAAAATTAGTTCTTTCAATAAATCACTGTCCGAAGTAGAAACGTTTCCTACTCCCTTGGAACGCATATCACACTCCCGGAGATAACTGATAATCCGCGCCAGTTTCTTCAGGTCGTATTGAGTAGCTCCTTTCTGGTAGTCCTTTACAAAATAGGGATTTACCTTAAGGAGAGATGCCAGGCCAGAAGGGGATTTATCCTTGGCCTGGTGAATGAGCATCAGTTTGCTGAAGTACCCGAATAAGAGGCTTACGGTAACTACCAAAGGATTGTCCTTTGGGTTGGCAGCAAAATACCTTTGAATCTGCATGGCTCTGCCAAAATCTCTACTACCCAGGGCGTTGATCAGCTCAAAATTGTTGTAATCCTTACTGATGCCGATGTTCTGCTCCACCGCTTCATCATCAATCGTTTGCCCTTTAGGAACTACCAGCTCCAGTTTATGCAGCTCATTATCAATACGTCCAAGATCGTTTCCCAAGCTTTCACCCAGCAAATGAATAGCTTTAGGGGTTGCATTATATCCCCTCTCGGCCAGGTTGCGGGCAATCCAATCCGGGATCTGATTGTCGTAAAGTTTTTTGGACTCCATAAGCACATGAGCGTTGCTCAGGGTCTTGTAGAGTTTTTTCCGCTTATCGAGTGATTTGTATTTATGGGCCAGTACCAGCACCGTGGATGGTTGCGGGTTTGCAGCATAGGATTCCAGTTCTTCCAACTTACGGAGGTGCTGTGCTTCCTTTACGATAACCACTACCCGGTCCGCCATCATGGGATAGCGCTTGGCCTCACCTATCACCGTCTGGATATCCGTATCACGTCCGTATAGAATGGTTTGGTTAAAGCTTTGCTGATCTTCAGGCAGGGCCCTTTTTTCAATGAACCTTACGATCTCATCAATGAAATAAGCCTCTTCTCCCATCAAAAAATAGATGGGGCGATACGTACCTGCTTTCAGCTCCCTTAAAATATCCTGGTATTTCATAACAATAGGCCATGCAAAACAACGAAAAAAGCACCGCTCTTTAAAGCGATTATATTTGCGGAATGAATAAGCGGCTTGTTCCTTTGAACCTTCCCCGGCCTGATCTAAGGATGGCCCGCAAAGGTGATCAACCTGTGGTTTGGGATACCATCCGCCAGAAATACCTGAAGCTCACCCCGGAAGAGTGGGTACGCCAGCACCTGGTGCATTACCTGATATCATTGGATTACCCGCAAAGTGCCATAGCCCTGGAAGGTGGTTTTAAATTATACCAGCAGACCCGCAGAACGGATATCCTGGTGTATAAATCACAAAAACCTCAGCTGATTGTAGAATGTAAAGCTCCGCAGGTTAAGATATCTCAGGCTACCTTTGACCAGGCCTTACAGTATAACCTGCATTATAAAGTACCATTTATCCTCATCTCCAACGGACTGGAACATTATGCTGCCAGGGTTATGCAGGATGAAGGCCGCCTTGAATTTTTTGACTCTATCCCACGCTATGACGAAATTTGAAACCCTGAAACTAAAATCCGGAAAAGACAAGGCAGTGGACCGAAAACATCCCTGGATATTTTCAGGCGCCTTCAAAAATATTCCTACACACCTTGATGAAGGAGCCTTGGTAAGGGTAGTTGATCATAAATCCGGATTTAAGGCTATGGGCTTTTTTGGCAAGGGCAGTATTGCAGTAAAGATCCTGAGTTTTGAGGAAGCTGAAGTGGAGGAAATTATACCTCATCTTATCAAAAAGGCCATAGAGTATCGAAAAAGGCTGAGTTTGCTGGACCAAAAAGACACCAATTGCTGCCGCTTGGTTTTTGGTGAAGGCGATCAGCTTCCAGGCCTGGTTATAGATCGTTACGACCAAACTGCGGTGGTTCAGCTGCATCATGCCGGCTGGACTCCATATCTGAAACTGATCAGCACTACTTTAATCTCTGAAGTGGTGCGCTACGTTTACCATAAGCCCGTAGATAAAATTGGCCAGGACGAAAAAGGCTGGCTTACCGAAGCTTGTGATCAGACAGAGGTGCTGGAGTACGGACACCGTTTTAAAATAGATTGGGAAGAAGGTCAGAAAACAGGTTTCTTCCTGGACCAAAGGGAGAACCGTAAAAAGCTGGCGGATTATGCCAAAGGAAAAAGCATCCTCAACACCTTCTCCTATACCGGTGGTTTTTCTATTTACGCCCTGGCGGCCGGGGCCAGCCGCGTAGTATCGGTGGATATTTCAAAAGCAGCCATTGACCTGGCCCATACCAATGCTGAAATAAACGGTTATGCCGAACAACATGAAGCTGTGGTTTCTGATGTGTTGCAGCACCTTAAAAATGAAGGAGCCGATTTTGACATTATCATCCTGGATCCGCCTGCCTTTTCCAAAAGTCGCAAAACCATTCACAATGCCATTCAGGGATACAAAAGATTGAACGCCCGGGCCATTTCGAATATGAAAAGTGGTGGGCTCATTTTCACTTTTTCCTGTTCTCAACATATGAGCGCCCAGCTTTTTGAAGATACCATACGGGCAGCAGCCATTGAAACCGGTCGCCCGGTAAGAATTGTAGAAAGGCTCAGCCAGCCTGCTGACCATCCCGTGAACATTTATCACCCGGAGGGCGCCTACCTGAAGGGATTGATACTGGCCATAGATTAAAAAAGGCCACCCTTCCGGATGGCCTTCTTACTGGGGACCTTAGAGACTCTGTATCAGTTGGATCAATTGTGTTTCCGTTATCTGCTGAAAAGACATGTTTTCAACATGGTTCTGAGCAATCGTGTTATTCTGGAGAGAATAGAACAGGTTATTCTGTGAATCACTATGGATAGCCAGGAAATTGACATTAATACCTACCGGTAGGCGGTATCCCCCGGTTACTGAAAAAACGTTATTGGCGTAATTGCTAACCCTTACAATAGACTGGTCCACCGGCACATGAATGATCATTACCGTATTGCTATCGGTATAGCCGGAGGGCACTACCATATCCACTTCAGTCAATGGTCTGGGATCATTATTGTAATAATCACAATTGATCCAGTTAAACAGGGAGTCGATCCCAAAACAATACGATGGACCAGGACTAAGGCTATCCATACCACACTGCTGTATCACTGTATTGGCATTAAGCACCCAGTTAAAGTTATCTCCACTTCCCGTACCGGTAAAGAGCTGCATATTGGGATCAAAATTCTGGGTGGGCACTTCCACGCCAATACTTTTTCCACTGGCCATGCGCAGGTTAACACCTCCCTGGCTGGCGTTCATATACAATTCGCCACCACTCACCAGGCGTTGGCCGTTGGATACCGTGGGACGATCTGCCAGTATCATGGCTCCCGGGCTCAGCAGTTCCTTCAATTCAAAGTTAACGGGTCCGGTTACCGGGCTGCCATCCGGTTTTACAAAAGCGTTTGCAGGAATATACAGAAAGGTGCCTTCCTTACCATAAATGGAGGCGGCCTTGTCGCCTTCTACACTGAACTCTTGCAGTTCCGGGGCATTGGCGGCCAACAGGCTCTTTATCCTTTCTACAGTAGGCGGAGGATTGACGCCCTGGTTGTGGACATCTACCACCTCCTCCTTCTTACACGAAAAGAGGCCGGCCATAATAAATGAAAATAGCAATAAATACTTGAGTTTGTGTGCTAGAGATTTCATAAGCAGGATTTTTAATTAAACTGTATTACTGTTACGCATACAAGCACAAGGTTCCCGCCAAGTGAGGACCACTCATTTATTTAAACACCTTGTGTATTGAGTCAACGACTTTAAACCAGCGCCATAGTTAACACAAAAAGGAAAAAGCGGTAGATGAGGATGGAAAGGATAAAGCAAAACAACAGTAACACACTTTTGAGGATTGCCACCAAGGTGTGCTGGTGAAAGAGCCTCCTTTGGGTTTTATAAATGTAGTTACCTAAAATGAAGAGGAGAGGCACTGTAAGATACCAGGCATCAAGATCCAGGGAGCCAATAGAATTACGGGTGGTATATACATAAGCATAGGCTAGCAGCGTGGCCAGCAACGGTACCATGATCAATATGGCGAAGATGGCGAAGCTCACAAAATGGACAGCCGATGTGAGATGATACGAAAACATCTTCTTAGTATCTACGTTGATAAGGGCCGTAAAAGCAGCATAGATCAAAGCAAAAACTACCAAAAAGAGTTTGCTGACCTGGGAAGTCATATGGTTGTAGCGCTCCCCGAATTGCTCCTCTGACAAACCGGTGGCCTCGATTTTTGCACGGCTTACACCTTCGGCCCATTCACTATACACCTGTCCTTTGGTTTGCGAAATGTACTGGCTGTTCAAAGCGTCAATAGGCTGGTAAATAAAATATACCAGGTTGATAAAGAAAAACAGGCTCAAAGGCCGGCTGTACCATCTTCTACGTCCCTGGAAATATTCCTGTGTAAGTAATCCCGGCTTAAATAATAAGGCTGACAGTGACCGCAGAAATTTTATATCGGTAAAGGTTATTGCATTCCACACGGACCCGAAGAAATATCTCAAGGTCATTTCTTCCTGGTACATGCTCTTTTCGCCACATTGAGAACAATACCTACCACTAAGAGCGGCATCACAACTCGGGCATTTTTCGGATACTACCGTATCTTCGCCAGCTTTGATCACGTATCTGAGATTAAACTCTCAATATTACTAAATTTCAACAGAGGTGTGATTGCTTGATGAACATGACCCAAAGGCCACAGAAATAAGTACTTTTGCACCTCTTAAACAGGAAAAATGGAAAACCAGCTTTTAGCTATATCCCCTATTGACGGCAGGTATAGAAAAGTAACTGAGAACCTGAAGGATTACTTTTCTGAATACGCACTCATCCAATACCGCGTTCGTGTGGAAGTGGAGTATTACATTGCCCTTTGTGAACTTCCCCTGCCCCAACTCAAGGGTTTTGACCGTTCCAAGTATATTGAGCTTCGTGACCTTTACCTCGATTTTTCATTGAAGGATGCGGAACGGATCAAGGAAATTGAAAAGACTACCAATCACGATGTTAAGGCGGTTGAATATTTCATTAAAGAACACCTGGATGACCTGGGGCTTGGTAAATTCCGCGAGTTTGTACACTTTGGGCTTACTTCACAGGATATCAACAATACAGCCGTTCCGCTTGCCCTTAAGGAGTTTGTGGAAAACGAATACATACCTCTCATCGGGGAAATGATCGTAACCCTTACGGATCTGGCTGAAACCTGGGCCGATATACCCATGCTGGCCCGCACCCACGGTCAACCCGCTTCCCCCACCCGCCTGGGTAAGGAGATCATGGTGTTTACCGAACGCATTGACCAGCAGTTGCGCCAGTTGCGTCACATACCTTTCTCGGCCAAGTTTGGAGGCGCCACCGGTAACTTCAATGCACATTCCGTAGCCTACCCGGGTATTGACTGGAAGGAATTTTCAGAAGATTTTGTGAACGGCAACCTGGGTCTGCAACAATCATGGCCCACTACACAGATTGAGCATTATGATAATATGGCCGCTCTTTTTGACTGCCTTAAGCGCATCAATACCATTATTATTGATATGAACCGCGACTTCTGGACTTACATTTCCCTGGATTATTTCAAACAAAGGATCAAGGAAGGAGAGGTTGGCTCATCCGCAATGCCCCACAAGGTAAACCCAATAGACTTTGAGAACTCTGAGGGTAACCTGGGTATTGCCAATGCATTGTATGAACACCTGTCGGCCAAACTTCCTATTTCACGCCTTCAACGCGACCTTACGGACAGCACTGTTCTTCGTAATATCGGTGTGCCACTGGGCCATTCGGTGATTGCCATAAATGCCTCTCTCAAAGGACTAAGCAAACTGCTGATCAATAAGGATAAGATCAGTCACGACCTGGAAGAAAACTGGGCCGTGGTAGCTGAAGGCATACAGAACATCCTTCGCAGGGAAGGTTACCCCAACCCTTATGAAGCTCTGAAGGGACTGACGCGGACCAATAGCAAGATAAACCGTGAAAGCATAACCGCTTTTATAGAAGGACTGGATGTGGATGATTCCGTGAAAAAAGAATTACAGTTACTTTCACCCCAATCGTATACCGGTATTTGATATGCAGGTAATCCGCATCGATGGCCAGGAGATAAGCCCCGGAGAGCAACGCTACCTCGAACTCAACGTAGCCCGCCTGCCTTCCGGCACGCAAATTACCATGCCGGTACACGTATACCGCAGTAAAGAGCCCGGCCCGGTAGTACTATTAAGCGGAGGCATGCATGGTGATGAGGTGAACGGTATTGAAATTGTGCGCAGGTTTTTACAAAAAGGTATTACAGACCGCCTTCTAAAAGGAAGTATCGTGGCCATGCCGATCATTAACGTTTACGGTTTTATCAACTTTTCACGGGACGTGCCAGACGGTAAGGATGTAAACCGCAGTTTTCCCGGTAAAGAGGATGGTTCCCTGGCCAGCATGGTAGCACACACCCTTACCACTCATATTCTGCCCCAGGTAGATTTTGGTATGGATTTCCATACCGGTGGAGCCAGCCGGACCAATTTTCCACAAATACGCTTCGAAGAAGGAGATAATCTGGCCGAAGAAATTGCCAACACTTTTGCCGCTCCCTTTACGCTTAATTCACCCGTGATCAAAGGATCCTTCCGCGAAACCGCTAAAAACATGGATAAGACCGTAGTGGTTTTTGAAGGAGGCGAAACGCTGCGCATAGACCCCAAGACCGTGGATGAAGGGATCAAGGGAATAAAGCGGGTATTGCACCATTTCGGAATGCTGGCCAAAGCGCCTATGCAACAGCATAAGACCCACTATTTCAAAGAGTCTCATTGGGTACGCGCGGAGGTTTCCGGTCTTTTCCGCCACAAAAAGGAATCGGGCAAAAAAGTAAAGGAAGGCCAAACCATTGGTTACATCAGTAGCCCCACCAATGATTATTCTGTAAAGGTTAAAAGCCCTTACTCAGGTTACATCATAGGTCACAACAACTTTCCCCTCATCCATAAAGGGGATGCTCTCTTCCATATCGGGTTTTAGACACGCGAAAATCCTCTGTAAGTTCTATTTAGAACCATTATCAATTGAAAGCTCCTATTTATGAGGCCTTTCAAAATGGTAGCACATTTCTTAATTTCGCGACTCTTTAAAACGAACAGGATACGTTCTTTAAAACCATACATCTATGATTTTCGATTTAGAAATGATCAAGGAGGTATATGCCAAATTCCCGGAGCGTGTGGAAGCCGCGCGTAAGGTTACCGGCAAACCTCTTACCCTTGCTGAAAAGATTTTATACGCCCATCTTTGGGATGGTAAAACCAACAAAGAATTTGAAAGAGGCAAGTCTTACGTTGACTTTGCCCCTGACCGTGTAGCTATGCAGGATGCTACCGCTCAAATGGCCCTGCTGCAGTTTATGCAGTCCGGCCGTAAACAGGCTGCCGTTCCTTCTACCGTGCACTGTGATCACCTTATACAAGCCGAGGTGGGTGCCAAGCAGGATCTTGCCAACGCCAAGAATAAAAGTTCTGAAGTATTTGATTTCCTGCAATCTGTTTCCAATAAATACGGAATCGGTTTCTGGGAACCCGGAGCCGGTATTATTCACCAGGTAGTTCTGGAAAACTATGCATTCCCCGGAGGAATGATGATCGGAACGGATTCACACACTGTAAATGCCGGTGGTTTAGGTATGGTAGCCATTGGTGTGGGAGGTGCTGATGCCGTTGACGTAATGGCCGGAATGCCCTGGGAACTTAAATTCCCCAAACTTATCGGTGTTAAACTCACCGGTAAACTGAGCGGCTGGACCGCTTCCAAGGACGTCATCCTTAAAGTGGCCGGTATCCTTACCGTAAAGGGAGGCACCGGTGCCATTGTGGAATATTTCGGACCAGGTGCTGAATCGCTGAGTTGTACCGGAAAAGGAACCATTTGTAATATGGGTGCCGAGATAGGCGCCACCACTTCTACCTTCGGTTATGACGCCAAGATGGCTGAATACCTGCGTGGAACCGGGCGTGCCGATGTTGCGGATATGGCCGATAAGATTGCGGAACACCTTACCGGTGATGCCCAGGTATACGCGGATCCCGAAAAATACTTCGACCAGGTTATCGAGATCAACCTCAGTGAACTGGAGCCTCACATCAACGGGCCTTTTACTCCTGACCGTGCTACACCCATTTCCGAATTTGCGGAAGAGGTGAAGAAGAACGGCTGGCCTTCCAAGCTGGAAGTTGGCCTGATCGGTTCCTGCACCAACTCCTCCTATGAAGACCTTACCAGGGCCGGTTCCATCGCCCAACAGGCTATTGATAAAAAGCTTAAGGTAAAATCAGAATTTACGGTAACACCAGGCTCTGAACAGGTACGCTTCACGGCAGACCGTGATGGCTTGCTGGACAAATTCACCGCCATGGGTGGTGTAGTGCTGGCTAACGCCTGTGGACCCTGTATCGGTCAATGGGCTCGTCATACGGACGATCCCAATCGCAAGAATTCCATCATCACTTCCTTTAACCGTAATTTTGCCAAGCGTAACGATGGTAACCCCAATACGCACTCTTTTGTGGCTAGCCCTGAGTTGGTAACGGCTATGGCTATTTCCGGTGATATGACCTTTAATCCGCTGAAGGATAAACTGGTGAATGAAAATGGTGAAGAGGTGATGCTGGAAGAGCCCATGGGTATTGAAATGCCTCCGGCCGGCTATGCCGTTGAAGAAAACGGGTACCATGAACCGGCAACAGACGGCAGTAATGTGGAAGTGATTGTTGCAGAAGGCTCTGAGCGTCTGCAGTTGCTTACTCCTTTTAAACCCTGGGACGGTAAAAACCTGGAAGGAATGAAGCTCATCATTAAAGCGAAGGGAAAATGTACTACCGACCATATTTCGATGGCGGGTCCCTGGCTGCGCTTCCGTGGACATTTGGATAACATTTCCAACAATACCCTTACCGGGGCGGTGAATGCTTTTAACGACAAAACCGATAGCGTTAAGAACCAAATGACCGGTGAATACGGTGCGGTTCCTGCTGTTCAGCGTGAATATAAGGCCAAAGGCATCAAAACCATAGTAGTGGGCGACCATAACTACGGAGAAGGATCCAGCCGCGAACATGCTGCCATGCAGCCTCGCCACCTGGGAATGGCTATTGTCCTGGTAAAATCTTTTGCCCGTATCCATGAAACCAACCTGAAAAAACAAGGTATGCTGGCGCTTACCTTTGCCAACGAGAGCGATTACGATCTCATACAGGAAGATGATACTTTTGACACTGTGGACCTGGACCAGTTTGCTGAAGACAAGCCCATCCATATCAAAGTAACACATGCGGATGGCAGTTCGGACACCATTAAGTGTAACCACACCTACAATGAAGGCCAGATTGCCTGGTTCCGTGCCGGTAGCGCTTTGAATAAGATCAAGGAAGAGAATAAATAATTGATCTCTTTCTCCATTATTATCTGATCCCCGCTTTATGCGGGGATTTTTTATGCTCCTGCTTTTGTACTTTTAAACCACATCTGTGGAACATCTTCTTTCGGAAATACGCAACTGTACGGTTTGTGCTCCATTTTTGGAACACGGGCCGAGGCCGGTTTTAAACGCCAGCAGGAAAAGTAAGATCCTGGTGATCGGGCAGGCACCCGGAACCAGGGTACATAAAACCGGTATCCCGTGGAACGACCCCAGTGGGAAAACCTTACGGCAATGGATGAATATCTCCGATGCGGATTTTTACGATCCTCAACAGGTAGGGATTGTACCGATGGGCTTCTGTTACCCAGGTAAAGGACGCTCCGGTGATTTGCCCCCCAGGAAGGAATGTGCTCCGCTCTGGCACAAAAAGCTATTGGATCAAATGCCGGATCTAAAGCTAACTTTGTTGATTGGGCAATACGCCCAGGCGTATTACCTGGCCGGTGAGAATCAAAAAACACTGACCGATACCGTTCGATCCCATAAAAAGTACGCCCCACACTATTTCCCCTTACCTCACCCCTCTCCCAGGAACAGGATCTGGCTTAAACGCAACCCCTGGTTTGAAGCGGAGGTTATACCTTTACTGCAACAAAAGATTGCGGAAGCATTGATCTAAATACACTCGTATGAAAAAAGATATCCCTGAGATCCGTGACACCTTGCAACGCTTACTTAAACAACAGGTTCCTCCGCTAAAGATCCGTACGGATAGTGAGGAGAACTTTGAAGTGGCCGGCACCAAGGAAACCATGCAGGGAAAACAAAAGGTAGATGGCTTTTACTTTGCCAGCGTGGTACCCAAGCCTAAGGATGTGCGCTTTTATTTCTTTCCCATTTACACGCACCCGGATCAATTTCAACTTTCAGATGATCTTAAAAAACTACTCAAGGGGAAGAGCTGTTTTCACGTTAAACATCTCACACCGGAACTGGAAAAAGAACTGCGCCTCCATATTGAAAAAGGAGTAGATCTTTATCAAGGTGATCATCTTATCTAAACTAAAAAAGGGCGCATAAGCGCCCTTTCCTTAAAATATAAATAGCCACTATTCTATAATGAACTTGATGGTCTTCAGTACTTTTCCGTCCTGCAAAACCTCCGCTATATATAAGCCGGAAGCCTGGTTGGACATATTCACATCCACCTTACCCTCCGTTTGATACAACCGGCTGGCAGACACTTCTTCTCCCGAAGAATTGATTACCACTAAACGGGTATCCATCGTTAGATCCATTAACTGGAAGTTAAAGGTAAACCGGCCATTATTAGGATTGGGATAAATGCTGAAAACTCCGGCAGATAAATTCCTGCTTTCCCCGGAAACGCCTAATTTACCTTCTATGGCTGAAAGACGGTCTTCCAGGGCACCTATAGCGGATTGCTGTTGTTCTATTATGCTTTGCTGTTCCTTAATACCTTGAATAAGTACCGGAACCAGACCATTGTAGTTAACGGCTTTATAGCCTTGATCAGAAGTAATTACCAATTCCGGAAATACTTCTTCCACTTCCTGCGCAATGAGACCAAGACTGGTACCCTTGCTGAAATTCATTTCCGGGTAATCTGCTGCTCTATAACTGTAGGATACTCCTCTGAGCTTCTGTATACCTCTTAAGGCATCTGATAATTCAGTTATATTCTTTTTATAGCTACGATCAGAGGTTACATACCAGTTGCCAGTACACTGGCCATCTCCATTTACATACAATACCAGCGGATTACTCATATACGTATTGCTAATTCCGTTGATACCTACTGTAGACCCGTCATCCTGGATTTGAGAACAACCCAATTCATCAGTTCCGGTTACCTTCGGAATGAAATTTTCATCCGTACAGTTCAGAGTAACACTTGAGGGGAAACTGCTTTTTTTAACATCCCCATTGTTATCAATAACCAACATGGATGTGCCGCTGCCTGATGGCAAATTCTGAAAACGTACTGATCCATTAACATGAAATTTAGCGGCCGGTGAGGAAGTGTTGAGGCCAAGATTTCCATCCACATCCATCAGCATTAGCTCTGTGGTATAGTTTCTCCAGAGAAAAAGGTCTTGGTTTTGCACAGCCTCCTTGTTGCTGCTATTAGCCATCCCTCCACCAGTACTTCTCCGTACGTCAAACATCATCATAGCATTTAATAGTTCCGCCTCATCCAACTCGTTTTCGATGGTTCCCATAATTGTAATAGCAGCTCCACCTTCCTCTACGTTGGATGCACGATGTCCTACCAAAACTGGCATAAACATTTCATCGTAAGAAGCACCATTATCCACAGACATAAAGTCTTCCGCATCCGTCACATTAATTTGCAAGGCTCTTTCAAAATCAGTTTGATTCCCGTTGGCATCAACACTGGTCACATCGATATCAAGCATTCCTGACGTAGTAGCCGAACTAGGTAAGACTATTTCGGTATTATTTCCCGAATCTTCCCAAAGGTCCTGGGTAGGGTCATTTTGGGCATAAGCCACAGTGCACGCGAAACTAACTGCCACACAGGCAGCAAAATTTAACTTTTTCATAGGTAGAGTTTTTAATTGTTCGTTTTAAAGGTACGGATTTCTGGAGCCTATAAGGAATAATCCAAAACCTGAAGGTGGAATACACTTTTCCTCTTTATCCTTTCCCCTATCATCGCATTTACCCACTAATCCTATTATCTTTGCACTTTCTTAAAAAAGAGCACTTATGAGCGAATCCACTTTGGCACCGGCAGGTGTGGAAACAGCTAAGGAACTGGGACTTTTACCCGAGGAATACGACAAAATTAAAGAAATACTGGGCCGCGAGCCTAACTTCAACGAACTGAGCATTTACTCGGTTATGTGGAGCGAGCACTGCTCCTATAAAAATTCCATCGTATGGCTTAAAACCCTTCCCAAGGATGGACCCCACATGCTGGTTAAAGCGGGTGAGGAAAATGCCGGCCTGGTGGACATCGGCGATGGAATCGCCTGTGCTTTCAAGATTGAATCCCACAACCACCCCTCAGCGCTGGAACCTTATCAGGGAGCAGCAACCGGGGTTGGTGGTATTAACCGTGATATCTTTACCATGGGGGCACGCCCCGTGGCACAACTCAACTCCCTGCGCTTTGGGGAATTGAAAAGTGAAAGGACCAAATGGCTGCTGAAAGGTGTAGTAAAAGGAATTGGTAATTACGGGAACTCCTTTGGTGTACCTACCGTGGGCGGTGAAGTATACTTCGACAAGTGTTACGAGCAAAACCCGCTGGTAAACGCTTTTTCTGCCGGTATCCTGAATACCAAAACCGACAAAATGATCAGCGCCAAGGCCAAAGGCCCGGGTAACCCTGTATTCATCATTGGTTCCTATACCGGTAAAGATGGTATTGCCGGAGCCGCCTTTGCTTCTAAGGATCTTACCGAAGCCTCCTCTGAGGATATTCCATCCGTACAGGTGGGTGATCCCTTCCAGGAAAAACTCTTGCTGGAAGCTACTATGGAACTGGCTAAAACCGGAGCGGTGGTAGGTATGCAGGATATGGGCGCTGCTGGTATTACCTGCTCCACCTCAGAAATGAGTGCCGGAGGCGGTGTAGGTATGCGTATAGACCTTGACAAGGTACCTCAACGCCAGGATGATATGCAACCCTGGGAAATTCTTCTCTCTGAAAGCCAGGAGCGTATGTTGGCGGTAATTGAGAAAGGACGCGAACATGAGGTGATCGCCATTTTTGATAAGTGGGACCTTCCCTGTGAGCAGATAGGAGAGGTAATTAACGAAGACAAACTTCAATATTACTGGCATGGCGAGCTGGTAGCCGAAACTCCGGCATCACCACTGGTGCTGGGCGGAGGTGCCCCGGTATACTACCGTGAACACCGCGAGCCCGCTTACTTCAAGGAATATCAGCAATTTGACATCAATGAGATTGAAGTACCTGAAGACCTTCAAGCGGTGGCCAAAAAACTGATCAGCCATCCTAATATTGCTTCCAAACGCTTTGTATATGATCAGTATGACAGTATGGTAGGTACCGTGAATATGAGTACCAATGGCCCTACTGATGCTGCTATTGTAAACCTCAAGGATACAGATCGCGCCATTGCCATGACCGTAGACTGTAATTCACGCTATGTAAATGCAGACCCTGAAACGGGCACCATGATAGCCGTGGCCGAGGCTGCCCGTAATATCGTAGTATCTGGTGGCATTCCCAGTGCGGTAACCAACTGCCTGAACTTTGGTAACCCCTACAATCCTGAAGTCTACTGGCAATTTGTTCACGCCATCAAAGGAATGGGCCGAGCATGTGAACGCTTCCAAACCCCGGTTACCGGAGGAAACGTTAGCTTTTACAACCAAACTGTACTTAAGGAAAAGACTGAACCGGTTTTCCCTACTCCAACCATCGGTATGATTGGTATTGTAGAAAACAAGGAACACATAACTACAATCCCCTTTAAACAAAAGGGTGACCTCATTTATATGTTGGGTGAAAACCGCAACGATATTTCCTCTTCCCAATACCTGGTGAATATTCATGGTATTGAAAAATCCACGGTTCCTTTCTTCAGCCTGGAGGAAGAGTACTCCTTGCAGGAGCAGATGAAGATGATTATCCGCAAGGGAATGGTGGCCTCGGCCCACGATATTTCCGAAGGAGGAATCTTTGTAGCCTTAATGGAAAAAGCCATGAGCAGTGGGCTCGGTTTTGACATCACCACAGATTCCGCTATCCGCAGGGATGCTTACCTCTTTGGAGAATCACAAAGCCGGATCATTGTCTCCGTGGACCAAAGCAAGGAAGACGATTTTATTGACCTTATGATGCTCAACGGTGTAGAGTTTGACCTTATGGGCCACGTAACCAAGGGGTCTATCCGGATTGATGATGTAGACTGGGGGCATGTAGAGGAATATAAAGAGTTGTACGATACAGCCATAGAAAAGGCCTTGTAAGCTAAACCTTACTGAAGCTCTCCATAAACATCATGTGTTATCAAATTGTTAAATTTGCCGCATGAAATTGGTACTGGTTCTCTTTGCATACTTATTGGGTTCATTACCCTGGTCTGTCTGGATAGGCCGTATATTCTACGGAGTGGATATCCGGGATTATGGTAGCGGTAACGCTGGCGCTACCAACACAATGCGTGTGTTAGGCACCAAACCCGGCCTGGCCGTTTTGATCCTGGATGCACTTAAAGGTTTTGCCGCTGTAAAACTGGCTTTTCTCTTTCCTGCCTACGCTGGTGATATAGAGCTCATGGTAGTTTTAGGAGTATGTGCCGTAATCGGTCATATCTTTCCGGTTTTTGGGAACTTCAAAGGAGGAAAAGGAATAGCAACCTTATTGGGAATGATCATCGCCATCCATAGCGGAGCCGCCCTTATGGCCATAGCTACTTTCATAATTTTCTTCCTGTCATTCAGGATTGTTTCACTAAGTTCTATCCTGGCCGCTTTATCTTTCCCAGTATGGTTAATATTCCGCTATCATGAGCACTCCAAAATATTAGTACTGTTTGCCTTCGCAATGGTATTTTTGGTTTTGATTACCCATCAGAAAAATATTGAGAGACTGTTAAATGGAAAGGAACGTAAAATAAGCTTGCGTAAAAATGACGATTAGAAACTCCGATACCGAAACCCTGGAAAGATCGAAAACCGATCTGCAAACCACACGCTTATATGAAATTGTCCTTTTTAATGACGATGTAAATACCTTTGATTGGGTCATTACCAGCCTGGTGGAAGTGTGTGATCACACACTTGAACAAGCCGAGCAATGCAGCATACTGGTGCATTACAAAGGAAAGTGTACGGTTAAGTCCGGGGAATACAGCCAATTGAAGCCAAAATGCACAGAATTACTGAACCGTGGATTAAGTGCTGAAATTTGTTGACAGTTTCCCATAAATAGTTTTATATTTGCAGCCCTCAAACAATGGCCTTGTAGCTTAACTGGATAGAGCACCGCACTACGGATGCGGAGGTTCGGGGTTCGACTCCCTGCAAGGTCACACAAAAGCCCTCCAATGGAGGGCTTTTTTTATATCCTTCATTTTATACAATCCATTGCATACACTGTAAAATAGATAGCTTGAGGATTTTGAGGATGGCTACATTTGCAAATTAATAGTATTACTATTATATTTGCGTGTAAATTTAAAAATCAAAGTAGCTTTGCTTCCTGATCTGAAATTTAAAATCAATTCCAGTACTTACCTTAAAGATCCTGAGTCCAGTGATCTTGGACTTCGCATTATATCCGGAAGTATTGAGATGATCTACGAAGTGGGTTTTGAATGCTTCACTTTCCGAAAACTGGCCGGTACCATCGAATCTACCGAAGCCTCTGTATATCGCTATTTTGAAAGCAAACATAAATTGTTACTCTATCTTACCTGCTGGTATTGGGAATGGATGGAATACCGCTTACATTTTGGTACCGCCAACATCTCTTCTCCACAGGAACGCCTTTCCAGAGCTTTACAATTTCTCACCGGTCCGGTTGAACAGGATGGAAAGTTTGCGCATGTTGACGAGGTTAAACTCAATAAGATCGTAATCGCGGAAGCTTCTAAAGTATACTTGGTAAAAGAAGTTGATGAAGTAAACCGTGAAGGGGTTTTTTCGGTTTACAAGCGACTGGTGGCACGCATCAGTGATATTGTAATGGAAATAAACCCTGACTATAAATACCCTCACATGCTTATATCCACAGTAGTAGAAGGGTCACATTATCAGCGCTACTTTGCAGAACACTTGCCCAGCTTAACGGATATCCTGGAAGGAGAAGATGCCATCTCCAAATTTTACCATGATATGGTCTTTAAAAGTATTGCACCCTAATGAGGAACCGGAGCAACATACAAAAGGTTTCGCTATTTAATGGCTGGGTTATACTATTACTATTCCTTCTGGCCCTGTCCCATAACAGCTTCTACCAGAACGGTAAATACGATATTCCAATGGAGGTACAGGAATCCGGTGAAACCGATTATGAATCTGAAGAAAGCTCCCTTAAGATACTGGATGACTATCTGGCTCCTGCGGCTATTGTAGTCTTACCATTGGATGGCTCCTTTTTTCCTCCAGTATTAAGTACCGGGTTAACACACTTTCTCTGCTCTACATTCTCCCCTCCTCCCGAAGGCTGTTAACTAAGCCAACCTTTCCCTGTACATTGCAGCTTTTACCCGGCTCCGGAACCGGAACACTTTATATTACTTGATCATTTATGAAATTACATGATAAAGAGGTTCTTACACCTCTGCAGCGTTTTTGGCGGCTATTGAAACCCGATCAGAAAGAAATACGAAATGTATACATCTACTCGGTATTCAATGGGTTGATATACCTCTCCCTTCCTTTAGGAGTACAGGCTATTGTCAACCTCATCCAAGGGGGCCAGATCAATACTTCATGGGTAATCCTGGTGTCTTTTGTGGTGCTGGGGGTAGCGCTTACGGGCCTGTTACAGATCCTCCAGATGAAAATTACGGAAGACCTGCAACAGAAAATATTCACGCGAGCCGCCTTTGAATTCACTTTCCGTATTCCTCTTATTCGTATGGAAACTCTTTACCGGCACTATGCACCCGAGCTAATGAACCGTTTCTTTGACGTAATGAGCGTACAAAAAGGCCTCTCCAAAATACTTATCGACTTTTCAACGGCCAGTCTTCACATTGTTTTCGGACTTTTATTATTGTCTCTTTACCACCCCTTTTTCATTGGTTTCAGTTTGATACTGGTAGTTCTGGTGTACGCCATTTTTCGCTATACCGGTAAAAAAGGACTCACGGCCAGTTTAAATGAATCCAGACATAAATACCAGTTAGCTCACTGGCTGGAAGAAATGGCCAGGGTTTCAACATCCTTCAAAATGTCTGGCAAAACCGATCTGCACATGCAAAGAACCGATGAACATGCCACCGCTTACCTGGAGTCCAGGAACGCTCACTTCAAGGTGCTGATACAGCAATTTTCCCTAATGGTGGTCTTCAAGGTTATTGTGGCCCTGGGCCTTCTTGCTATGGGAGGTATACTGGTTATGGAACAACAGATGAATATTGGCCAGTTTGTAGCTGCAGAGATCATTATCCTACTGATTATGAACTCAGTGGAAAAACTGATACTCAGTCTGGAAACATTTTATGACGTGCTTACAGCGCTTGAAAAGATAGGCCAGGTAACTGACCTGGAACTGGAAAATGCGGACGGACAGAGTATAGAAAAAACCCCCGGGCAGGGCCTTACCGTGCAGTTGGAGAATGTGAGTTTTACATATCCCGGCAACCAGAGCCCCACCCTTCAAGATGTATCATTGAAAATAAATCCCGGAGAAAAACTTCTCATTATCGGAGAAAGCGGATCCGGCAAAAGCACCATGCTACCGGTAATAGCCGGGCTATACGGTATTCAGGAAGGTAGCCTCACCTTCAACGGCATGCCGAAGGGTAACCTCGAAGCCAGTTCACTTTACAGCATGGTAGGTGATTACCTTCATACAGGTCAACTGTTCAGGGGTAGTGTAATTGAAAATATAACCCTGGGCCGGTCGGAGGTTACTTTTGAAAAAGTGAAAAACACTATAGAAAGGCTGGGGCTTCAAAATTTTATTCGTAACTCCCCGAAGGGCTATCAGAGCCCTCTGGCTCCCGAAGGCAAAGGCCTGCCCAGGAACATTATTGTAAAGCTCCTGCTGGCCAGGAGCATAGTTCATGAGCCAGCTTTATTGGTGCTGGAAAATCCTTTTTCAGAACTGGATCAGAGTGAAAAGGAAAACATCATAGACTTTCTTATGACCCCTTCACAACCATGGTCAATGGTTACCATATCAACTGATCCTTACCTGGCACAAAAATGCGACCGCATACTACAAATGCAGAAAGGCCGGATAATCCGCTCCGGTACTTACCGTGAAATGCAAGGTCTGTTTAATCAATAACTCTTTTGAAAAATGCTCAATATATCTGAAAACAGCACCCGCAAGCGGATAAATTCCTCCCGATACAAGTCACTTTTACAAGTGGAAAACCGCAGTTCAGGCCAGGTAATTATTCGCTTATCCATAGCCTTCCTGATAATTTTGGTGGTTGTAATGTTCCTACCCTGGACCCAAAACATCACTGCAAGGGGTAATATCACCACGCTGAAGCCAGCTCAAAGGCCTCAGACTATTCATTCCGTTATAGCGGGACGGATTGAGGAATGGCATGTTCAGGAAGGTGATTTTGTAGAGAAAGGAGATACCATACTATTCATCAGTGAGATAAAGGACCAGTATTTTGACCCTGAATTACTGGGGCGTACCGAGCAGCAATTACGTTCCAAAGAAATGGCTGTAAAATCCTACTCGGAAAAAGTATCGGCACTGGACGTTCAGATTGATGCTTTGTTAAAAACCAGTCGCTTGAAGTTGGAACAATCCCGGAATAAGTTACGCCAGGCCATACTCAAGGTAACCAGTGATAGCATTGATTTTCAGGCGGCACAAACCAATTTTGAAATTGCCAGGCAGCAATACCAAAGGTTTGAGGACCTGTATGAAGAAGGATTAAAATCGCTGACTGATCTCGAAAACCGGAGACTCACCCTGCAAAAGGCTCAGGCGGCAATGATCTCGGCTGAAAACAAATTACTGGCCAGCAGGAATGAAGTAATTAATGCCCAGATGGAAATTGCTTCCATACAGGCTCAGTATAAAGACAATATCGCCAAGGCGGAAGCCGAAAAGTACGCCTCCCTTTCTCAAATGTATGACTCTGAGGTAATGGTTACCAAACTGCAAAACGAGTACATGAATTATTCGGTAAGGAGCGGCCTTTATTATATCAAAGCTCCACAGGATGGGTATGTTACTAAAACCATCCAATCCGGGATTGGCGAAACCATTAAAGAGGGAACGGCTGTGGTCAGCATCATGCCGGCCAGGTTTGATTTGGCCGTAGAGATGTACGTAAACCCTATGGACCTACCTCTGCTGGATAAGGGACAACACGTGCGTATTCAGTTTGATGGGTGGCCCGCTATTGTCTTTTCCGGATGGCCCAACACCAGTTACGGAACCTATGGAGGACAAGTATATGCCATTGATAATTTCATCAGCGATAACGGTAAATACCGGGTACTGGTAGCGCCCGATCCTAATGACCATCCGTGGCCCGATGAGTTGAGAGTAGGTTCTGGCACCCGTAATATGTTGTTACTTAGCAATGTACTGATCGGCTACGAACTATGGCGAAAGATCAACGGCTTCCCTCCTGACTATTATAAGCCTGTAGCATCTAAATCTTCTGAAAAAGGATCATGAAAAAACTGGCAATAATTGGTATAGTCCTTTTGTGCATCCAAGAAGTACGGGGCCAGGATTCAACGTATTTGTTCAGTTACGAGAAGTTTATGGACCAGGTAAGGAATCATCATCCCCTGGCCATGCAGGCTGAACTTGCTGTGGAGCGTGGTGAAGCCAGACTTCAGCGTTCCAGAGGGGGGTTTGACCCAAAGGTTTTCAGCCAAGCCAATCAAAAATACTTTGATGGAACCACGTATTACCGCTTATGGGATAGCGGCTTGAAGATACCTACCTGGTATGGAATAGAAGTAAAGGGTGGTTTTGAGAAAAATGATGGCACCTACCTTAATCCTGAAAATTCCACTTCAGACGGTGGTTTATGGTATGCCGGCTTATCCCTTCCTATCGGTCAGCGTTTATTTATTGACCAGAGAAGGGCAAGCCTTAAACAAGCGAAAATATACCAGGAAAGCACCCTGGCCGAGCGCAGGATATTACTCAACGAACTGCTTCTGGAAGCTGGGAAAGCTTACTGGAATTGGTTTGAGGCATATCACACCCGTGAGGTTTATGAGGATGCCTACCTACTTTCTACCGAACGTATGAGAGCGATCAAATCTACTGCCATACTGGGCGATCGTCCTTTTATTGACACCCTGGAGGCCGGTATACAGGTACAAAACCGTCTGCTGGCCCTGCAGGAAGCCAGGATGATGGAAGCCAATGCCCGGGAGTTAGCTTCGGTATACCTCTGGAACGATGGTAGCATTCCCCTGGAAATTGATGCCCAAACCAGGCCGGAAGATGATGAAATTGATCAGTTTTCATTTACCGACCCCGCCCTGGACACGCTTTCCTTCAATTCAGACCTTCCAAACCTTCACCCCGAACTGGAAAGGAGTCGTCTTAAAATAGATGAGCTTAAAGTAGAAGAACGTCTTAAGAGAGAGCAGCTCAAGCCGGTAGTGGACCTTAAATACAACTTACTGACCCAGCCTGTGGGAGACGAGGGTTTGTCTGAGCTTACCGCCAATAACTACCAGTGGGGCATTAGCTTTGGCATCCCCATTTTTTTGCGTAAAGAGCGAGGAGATCTTAAGCTTACCCGCTTAAAAATCCAGTCAGCTGAATGGGATCTGCTCGCTAAAAGGCAAAATATCCAGTATAAACTACGGTCGTCCTTCAATGAATGGGAAACCACGCGCAGCCAGATCTCCATTATGGATAAAACCGTAAAAGACTATTCGAGCTTACTGGAGGGGGAACGAACCATGTTTGACGCTGGAGAAAGTTCCTTGTTCATGATCAACTCCCGCGAATCCGCCTATATCAACTCCAGGATCAAGCTTATACAGTTGGTATCCAAAAACCAGGTAGCTAACGCAAAAGTGAAATATGCGCTGGGGAATCTCTCCGGTAGATGATCAACTGGGAACTATACTAAATAGCTTAGATCGAAGCTTCCGTATTTCCCTTTTTAGGATCATGGGGTATGAATTTGCAATAATGCTCATACCTGAGGAAGATCTCCTTGACGTATAAATAGGGCTCACGCCCGCGTACAAACCCGTAATCCACCTCGGGCATGGTAAAATATTCCCGGCTGGAAAGCTTTAAAAGGTAATCCTCCACATTATCATCCCATACCAATGGATCTTCCTCAAAGGATTCCGTCAGCCGCTGGGCATCCTTTACATGGCCATAGCCGCAATTGTACGAAGCCATCGTAAACTTGATCCTTTGGATACTATCTTTAATATCACTCCATTTCTCCCATAATTCATGCAGATAGGCTGTACCGGCCCTGATGTTGGCATCCGGGTTGGCAGGATTATATAAGCCCAGATCCTCCGCTGTGGAAGGCATAAGCTGCATCAGCCCGCCTGCCCCGGTCCAGGAGGTAACACCCGGGTCAAAACGAGACTCCTGGTAAACCAGGGAACTAACCAGACGCCAATCCCAGCCCAGGCTTTTGGAATGTTCCCGGATGATATCATCATAACGGCTTATCTTGCCTCCGTTCTTACTGAAAAAGTCGCTTTTGATCCTCCGCCTGTATGATTTCTTATTCTTGAAATACTTATTGTAGATTACATAATAGAAATCCTGCTTCCGCACTTTTTTTATCCATTGGTTTACGGCTTCCAGCAGTTCCGGGGAATTCTTACGTACCGCCCAGGCAATACGCTGCGAAAGACTGATGGGCGTCTCAATGTCCAGGATCGGGTAATAGGTTTGATTGATGGCTGCTATATTATAGTCCGCAATGGTGTAGTCTATCTCACCGTCCACCACCATTTTTATGATGTCTTCCGTAGTGGTATTACCCGGAACGGTGTCCACATAAATGGAACCTCCTATTTCCCGGGACAAATTCTGAAGCCGCTCATAATAGGAAGAGTTCCACCGTACATGCACGGTATCATCAATAAGGTCAAGAGGTGTACTGATCAGTTGTCTTTGTACTTTATATCCCGGGAGTTGGCGCCAGTTCTTAGGCTTTCGCTGCACCAGTGCCTGATGGGTTACGTAATGGTAATCGGTAAAGTCAACTATCTCCTGGCGCGCCTGGGTAATGGTTAAACCATGAGCAATGATATCCCCCTCCCCTTTATTCAGCATATCGAAAAGTGCGTCACTGTTCTCAGCTATTACAATTTCCATCTCCAGCCCCAAATCTTTTGCCAGGCGAGACAGTAGCTCAAATTCGAACCCCATGGGTTTTCCGCGGTACAGGAAATAACTGGTAGAATTGTAAACCGTAATGGCCGTAAGCTTACCATCTTTTTTAATGGCGTCCAGGTCCCTGTTTACCAGGGGTTCACGTATAGCTCCCACCACCGGAACGGGAGTATCATCCTCTTCGGCAATTGGATCGGAAGAACAGGAAATGACGAAGAAAAGCAACAGGAAGGCACATGAAACTTGCAGGTTTGACATACCTTAAATATAAGCACTTCAAAATAAGTGCTTAATTCTTAGTCCAATATGATCATGGTTTCCGGCTCTGCATTCAGGATATGAGCGGCAGCCTCCAGCTCTACTCCGTCAAAATAGAACCCGAGTATCTGACGGTAGCTGTAGCCACGCCTTGACATTTCAATAGCCCCGTCTTGCGACAGGCCCACACCGTGGCCGTAACCACGTCCCCTCAACACCACGTTATTCCCACTTTCCGAAACGGTGAAGTAGGTGGACCGCAAATTGAACTGACGCCTTACTTTAGTGAGTTTCAGACGCCTTCCCTTGTATTCAAAATATGCTTTGCGACTGGGCTGGGTAAAATTAAGGATAGACTTCTGCAAGGAAAGGTCATTAGCCACTTTTAAGGAATGTGCATAAAAAGAATAGAAGCTATTCTTCCCGATCTTCTTCTCCCAGGTATAGCTACCCACTCCAATACTAAAACTGTCCTGGCGGGCCTGAAGATAGTCCAGTGCAGTAAGCCAGGCATGATCCGATCCCACCGTTTGACCACCGCTATTGGCATGGAAAACCCCCAGAATAGGGTTGCAATCAGCGGTAACTATTACCGTATCTGCGGTACATTCCACAGCTTCCTTAATGATATCGCTGTTCTTATAATGACATTTGGAAAAATACACTTGTGAGGTGACATCATCCTTCAGGTTATACCCCTGGCTCATGTGCTTCTGAAGGTTCTTAAGAGCAAAGGTCCTGGCCAGCACTGCCTGCGCCTTGAAGTATTCGAGTTCCTCAACATGCCCCCCTTCACTCTCCACTACTCCGGCTACGTATTTTTCCATATCCACCACGTTCACCACCTGCAAATGACCTTCGTACACCCTTATTTGCAGATCATCCTGGTAGATGCGGTTACGGCCGTTTGCTTCAATACGAAACTCTTTACAAGAGGCCGCACTCACCAGCCGAAGGGCTTCGAAATCTCCGATACGCTGCTTTCCCCGATTGATGGATACTCGCTGACCATCCTTACTGAAGTACAGAGTACGCACACTATCCTGATCAAAGATGTCGTATACTGTATCCAGTTGTTGCAACTTGTCATTGAGCGCCACCAGGTAATAGAGCCCTGTATCCGGAGTTACAATTACCTTATCCACGTTCATATCTGAATACAGCCGCACTTTCAGCTCAAAAGCCAGGCCTGAAAAGTGAGCCAGGCCTAACAGTATGCTGCATAAATACTTCATAATCCTACCTCCTCTGCAATAATGTCTGCGGCATTATCCGAAGCCCCGATACCGCCCAGTTTCTCAATAAGATCATCATAATTCTCCAGCAATTCTTTGCGGTGACCACCTTTCAGACAAAGATCCAACTCCTTCTCCACCCGCCTGGGGTTCATTTCGCCCTGTATCAGTTCGGTAACCACTTCCTTATCCATGATAAGGTTCACCAGGGATATATAATTGACTTTTACCAATTGCCGGGCAATCCAGTAGGACATCCAACTGCCTTTATAACACACCACCTCAGGCACCTTGAATAAGGCCGTTTCCAGCGTAGCCGTCCCCGAGGTGACCAAAGCCGCATCGGCTACTTCCAGAAGATCATAGGTCCTGCCTTCCACTATTTCAACCTGGGCGTTGCCAATGAGGTCTTCATAAAAGCTTCGGTCCTGGGATGGAGCTGCTGCAATAACTACCTGGTAATCTTTTTTCTTCTGTACCGCTTTTAACATGACCGGCAACATGCTGCTTATTTCCTGTTTTCTGCTACCAGGCAGCAGGGCTATGACCGGCTTTTCAGACAGGCCCAGGCTATCCTTCCGCTGGACTGGGTTTACAACCTCTCTTCCATCGATGGCATCAATAAGCGGGTGGCCTACAAAATCCACGTCAAAATCAAAACGGGCATAGAATTCCTTCTCAAAGGGAAGGATGCACAACATACGGTCTACCGTCCGCTTGATCTTATGAACACGGTTCTGCTTCCAGGCCCATATCTGGGGAGAAATATAATATATGACCTTATACCCCTTTAGGTGGGCATATTCCGCCATACGCAGGTTAAAGCCCGGGTAATCGATGAGGATCAAAGCATCCGGATTATAATCGTCAAGATCCGATTTACAAAATCTTAAGTTCCCCAGTATGGTGCGCAGGTTCATCACCACCTCCACAAAACCCATAAAGGCCAGATCCTTGAAATGCTTTACCAGCTCTCCTCCCTCAGCCGCCATACGGTCACCTCCCCAAACGCGGAAATCGGCCTGAGGATCTTTCTTCTTCAAAGCCTTCATCAGATTGCTTCCGTGCAGGTCGCCACTGGCTTCACCGGCTATGATGTAATACTTCACGTAATACGCTTAAATGAACTTTAAATTTAGAAAGCTCTTTGGGGAGAAAAACCCACTTATTAAGAAGTTTATAACAGGAACCTGTAGACAAATATCCCTACCAGATAAACCACGCTGGCAAACAAAATGCCCCTGCTTATGTCCTCCTTGTTAAACTGGAGAAAGACAAAGAAAAGCGCAGCATTAATAATAATTCCCAGAGTTATGATCTGCGTATTCACATGCTTAACTACCTCTCCTTCAAAGCGCTGTAGGCCCACTAACTCAGGGCGCGCATCCAGCACCAGAAAGATGCCCAGTATAGGCATAATGATTCCCATCAACAACCCCATTATCCACTGGGGAGAAATTCTATTCTTCATTAAATAAACTTGGAATATAGCACAACGGCAACTTAAACGGATTATTGGATCACAGATCCCATTCATTAAGGGTTTGTATCATAGCATGAGCGGTAACGTCACTATTAACGGGCACTACCGAAATGTAATAGTTATCCAGTGCCCATTCATCCGTATCCTCTCCATGATCATAATTGACGAATTTGCCGGTAAGCCAGTAATAGTTCCTATGCCTTGGGTCTCTTCTACTATCAAACTCTTCTTCCCAGTTGGCACGGGCCTGCCGGCACACCTTCATTCCTTTATAAGGATTCCCGTTGTATTTGGGGATATTCACGTTCAGGCAGACACCTTTGGGTAAACCCTCTTTCAAAACTCTTTTGCACAGTTCCAGTATGGCTGTATTTGCTTTCTCAAAATTGGCTTCCCAACTATAATCACATAACGAAAAACCTATAGCAGGGATTCCTTCCAGAGAGCCCTCCACTGCAGCAGACATGGTACCGGAATAGATCACGTTTATGGAAGAATTGCTGCCATGGTTAATACCGGAAATCACGAGATCAGGCTTACGGTCAAGTACTACATTTACTGCCAGCTTGACACAGTCCACGGGAGTTCCGCTACAGCTGTACTCCTTTTGCGGACCGTCATCAATCGTTATTTCATCGCAACGCAAAATACCGTCAATGGTTATGGCATGTCCCTTTCCACTTTGTGGTCCATCGGGTGCAACTACCACAACCTCACCCAATTGATTTGCCACCTTTATAAGGTTACGTAATCCGGGGGCGGTTATACCATCATCATTGGATACCAGGATAAGCGGTTTTTTTGTTGCCATGTTATCAATTTTGGGTAAAACTAACCACTATCGCGGAATGAGCAGGCATGCAATTTGCTATTTTTGAATCGGACTAATCTTTGACAAACATGTTGTTTATAATTCTCATATTTTTCATGCTGGTGGGCTTCATCGTGCAGACGCGCCTGAAGAATAAATTCAAAAAGTACAGTAAGATCATGATCAGCAATGGCCTTACCGGAAAGGAAATTGCTGAAAAAATGTTGCATGATAATAATATCTATGATGTAAAGGTGATTTCTACACCCGGTAGACTGACAGACCATTACAACCCGGCTGACAAAACCGTAAACCTCAGTGAAAGCGTATACAATAGCAATAGTGTAGCCGCAGCAGCTGTTGCAGCTCATGAATGTGGACATGCCGTGCAGCACGCACAGGCCTACAGCTGGCTGCAGTTTCGTTCCGCCATGGTGCCTATGGTTAATTTCAGCTCCAGGGCCATTAATATTATCTTTTTGATGATGCTCTTCGGTGCCTTTGCGGTACACTTGTTTCCTTTCACCACCGTGCTGTGGACAGTGGTTATCCTGCAAGGAGCCGTTACCTTATTTACAGTGGTGACCCTACCTGTAGAATACGATGCCTCTAACCGGGCTTTGGTATGGTTGGAAAATACCGGAACTACCACCCGTTCTGAGCATGATCAGGCTAAAGATGCACTGAACGCAGCAGCAAACACTTATTTGGTGGCTGCTCTGGCCTCCCTTACTCAGCTGGCATATTACGTTATGTTGTTGATGGGAAGCCGCGACTAAACAAGAACTTACTTCGTTAAAAGCCCCTGTAATCCAGGGGCTTTTTTATGGTTTTTATTATTTTCAACTAAAAAATTAGTTCAACTAAATTTTTAGTTATACATTTGGAATTATCAAATTCTCCAGAATGAAAGAACTTACCCGTGCTGAAGAAGAAATTATGCATATCCTCTGGCGCTTGAAAAAAGCCTTTGTTAAGGATATTATTGCTGAAATGCCGGAACCCAAACCAGCTTATAATACAGTTTCCACCATTGTGAGGATACTGCAGCAAAAAGAGATGGTAGCACATGAACCGGTAGGTAAATCCCATAAGTACCATCCTCTGGTTAGTAAGGAAACCTATAGTCGCTTTCGCATGAATGGCCTTATGGAATCCTATTTCAGTGGCTCCCTTAGTAAAATGGTTTCCTTTTTTGTAGAAAAGAATAAACTGAATACCAAAGAACTGGATGCCATTATGAAGCTCATCGAAAAAGAGAAACAGCAATGAGCCTCTTTATAATCAATACCCTCTTATTCAGTGGCATTTATTACAGTTTGTATGCCCTGCTGTTCCGTAAGTGGAGTTTTTTACAACTCAATCGTACTATTCTACTGTGTATTCCCCTCCTGAGCATTGGTATACCAATAATAGCTCCCTTCTTTAAGGATCCTGTTCTCACCCGCACAGGTTTTTCCACCACCCTGCTCCCTGAGGTAGTGATAAACGATATGCAACCTCACTCCTCGGGTATACCCTATGCAAACCCCGTATACCTGTTGTGGATATACCTGGCCGGCTTTGTTTTCAGCCTCATTCCTTTTGTCTTCGGATTTTTTAAGGTATACCATATTATCCGTCAAAGCCACACCGGAAAACTAAATGAGTGGTATTTCAGGGTTTCTTCCCAAACCGATAGTCCTTTTGCCTTTTTCCGAAGCATCATAATACCTATGGCGTTAAAGGATCACCCGAACCTTAACGCAGTTTTGAAGCATGAGGAAGTTCATAGCCGTCAATTACACAGTATCGACAACATTTACTACAACCTTTTAGGAATAGTCTTTTGGTTTAACCCTTTTATCCATCTTTTGAAACGTGAATTAAGGCAAACACACGAGTGCCTCGCGGACCAAAAGGCATTGGAAGAAACTTCACGTGAAGTCTATGCGCGCATGCTGCTCAGCAGCACTTTTGACAAGGAGTGGTCGCTCCCGATGACGATCAGTACGGTCAATCCATTTTTTAATTCATCACTCTTAAAAACAAGAATTACCATGATGTACAAAAAAGAATCGCCCCAATGGTTAAGGTTCACCTATTGGGTCCTGTTGCCTTTGGCAGTTGCTATGACTTTACACGCTTGCAACAAAACCTCTGAAAAGAACGAAGATCTAGAGAATGAGGCCAAAGCCATAACCTTTGCGGAAGTGGAGCAGCCCCCACTGTTCTCAAGCTGCGATCCGGCAGCTTCCGCTGATGATCAAAAAGTATGCTTTCAACAGGGCATAGTCAAACACCTGCAGGACCATATAGAATATCCTGAACAGGCAAAGCTTATGGGTCTTGAAGGCAAGGTATTCGTTGAATTTGTAATCAGTAAAACGGGGGAGGTTACCCAGGTTAACACAGTACGCAGAATTACCCTTCCGGAAGATGCTTCCCGGGAAATGAAAGAAGCGGCTAGACAGATGGAGAACCGCGCGCTCTTGCTTGTTGCTGATTTGCCCACTTTTAAGCCTGCCCAACTCAATGGAAAGGATGTAGCTATGAAGTTTGTACTTCCAATTGGCTTCAAACTTAGCTGAGAAAATTCTGATCCATACCCTTATTTTATTCTGAGGAACCGCTGTTATTTCATATAGCAGCGGTTTTTATTTAGGATAACATCCCTCCTGAACCTATAAACAGCCTCGTGGTTATCCAAACATAAAATCCTTACTATGAAAAAAGTACTATTACTTCTTACCTTGGTCTTCACCTCTGGTCTCATATCTGCACAGGATCAGGATATATTGTATACCCGGGTAGAAGTTTATCCGGTTCTGCAAGGTTGTGAAAATGAACAGCCTATTGATAGTGAAAGTTGCTTTGATACAGGCATACAGAATATGATTTCGGAAAATTTCGTATTTCCTGAATCAGCCCGTAAAGAGGGTGTAGAAGGCACCATCCGTATAAGTATAGTGATTGAAAAGGACGGAAGCATCAGCGAAACCAGTATTCTAAAAGGTATCCATGAAAATTACGAAGGCAACCCTTCTCAACTGGCGGCAGCCAAGGAGCTGGAAACAGAGGCCCTAAATTCAGTTTCAGGGGTACAGGTAGTACAACCCGCCACTATGAAAGGCAAACCCGTTAGAATGAAATATACCTTTCCTATAGAAGCAAAGCTCCGGAATTAAAAAAGGCCGGCCTAATGGCCAGCCTTTTTACATGCTTCCGCATGATCGAGATAGGTCTTTTAATCCAGTGATGCATTATCCTCTTGCTCAAAGGAAAGTTCATCTATATTAAACGGTATAGTGGACTGCTCATTGAGAACAGACTGTAATGCCGGGATTACAGAAAGATTGTATTTTATTTTATTGGCTTGTTCTGGAGTAATATGGTCCATGCATTCGGTCCATGAATTAGACATGATATTACCAGCATCCGGTTCTCCTATTTTTCCAGTATAGCGGCAGCTCCTTTTCTTCACGTCATTACGTAAACCCAGATAATCCGGTGGTGTATCACAAACAAAATCCCCGGCATTACCACAGTTATCAGGATCTTCAGAGTTTACACCATAAGCAGGGCTCTCAAAATACGTGGGCAATAAACCAAGCATGTGACCCACGTTCTTCGCTACAAAAACCTTGAACTCCACTTCTTCTTGCAAGGGAACTAGTGCCTGGCCCGAAACTACACCATTGGTTGAATAAATATTCACTCTCTCCAACTCAGTACCCTGGAAAGGGAGTACGTAGACTGTAAGCTGACTCTCATCTTCTGGTAAAATAGTTTTCCAGTTGGTTAAAAGCTCTGATTGAGAAATTGCGGGTTCTTTCCGGGTAGACTTGAAGTTCAGAAAAATACCGTGGCTCCCATATACACTATTCAGGTAATCCATTGTTTCAGAAAGTATCCTCTCCTGTCCTTCTGCTTCTCCTAACACTACAAACTGCAGGTTAATATGCACTTCTCCGCTAACCGTGGGTAAAGGCCACCTAAAAATAGGATTGGGCTGTTCCCAGGAGCCTTTAGCCGGATCATAGCTCACAAAAGCAGGCTCGGAAGACTTGTTATTTTTTTCCGGACCTGAAGCCAAAACCATCATTGAAAGGAGTACAGCGCTAAGGGTAATTAAAGTTTTCATATCCATCTCGATTTTTGAATTACAAGACAAATATAATAATTTTACTACAGATTTATCCTACAATCATAACAAAATGTAGGATTATTACTTCGGAAAATTTCTAAGACCAAGGTCACACATTAAATATTTAACTGATTTTCAGTTACTTAATCAAGTAGGTTGATTCTTACATAAACGTGAAAAAATTCCCCGAACTGCGCAAATTAATTACAGTATGATCCGAATTTTCAATTGCGAATAGTGCGGAATTTGAATTGAGCGGCATCGCCCTTTATCTCTACCAAAACCCAGCCCTCATCATAAACACCCAGGTTACAATCACCACATTCATCAATGGTCTTTTGGTAGATATACCCTCCTTCACCATCCTTTTTGACCTCGCGAACCAATTTAACATCACATTGGCCTTGGGAAGGATAACGTAATAACGTCTCATTTTCCAGGTCTACTTCCCAGGCACAACCAGGGTCCATAGAAAAATAATAAGCCAGGGTACTGTCATTATTAATCACCAGTTCATCAGGAAGCGCCCTTAGCCTGCTGGCACATTGTGGAATAAAAACACTACGGATTATCAATCCGCGATTTTCGGTAGGTTCTCCTTCATTACCGCAGGTAGAACAACTATTGAGAATTGTTAATGCTCCCGCAAAAAAGAAAAGTCGGATGAGCTTCATGAGGGTTAATTTTCGCTATAATGGATCAACAAATGTACCGTACATAAAAAAACCCGCACACAAGGTGCGGGCTTATTTATATGCAATACTACTATAGTACTATGCTTGTCCTGTAGGACCACCAAAGTTGAGGGGTACCTGGGGTTGCTCCGTATCCTGGATCTCCCCGTACTGGTTCTCAAAGCGGGCCACATTATCCTGCAATGCCCTTAAAAACCGCTTTGCGTGCTGTGGTGTAAGCACAATGCGTGACTTCACCCTGGCCTTGGGAACTCCCGGCATGATCTTTATAAAATCCAGGACAAATTCACTGGCTGAATGATTAATAATAGCAAGGTTGGAATATATACCTTCCGCTACTTCCTCACTCAGCTCCACATTCATTTGCCCTTCCCGGGTCTTTTGAGAACCTTTTTCTTCTGACATTAGATTTTATTCTAACCTTTTACCTCTTCTTCTATTTCGACTACTTCCTTGCCTTTTAGCTTTTCGTAATCTTCTCTGGAACCAACAATAATGTTCTCGTACTCCTTCAGTCCAGTACCGGCCGGGATCTTATGCCCCACCAATACATTTTCCTTCAGTCCTTCAAGGTAATCGCGCTTACCATTAACGGCAGCCTCGTTCAACACCTTGGTAGTTTCCTGGAAGGATGCTGCAGAAAGGAAAGACTTGGTTTGCAGAGACGCACGGGTTATACCCTGCAGTACCGGCTTGGCGGTAGCGGGTTGTGCATCGCGTGCTTCAACAAGCGCTTTATCTGCCCTTCTAAGAAGTGAGTTCTCATCTCTCAACCTGCGGGCAGTTACGATTTGCCCTGCCTTAAGGGTATCAGATTCTCCCGGATTGGTTACCACCTTCTTATCAAATATCCAGTCGTTTTGCTCGATGAAGTCGTTCTTATGAACCAGGTTTCCTTCCAGGAAGGTAGTATCACCCGGATCCTGGATATCAACCTTACGCATCATCTGGCGTACGATCACCTCAAAGTGTTTATCGTTGATCTTTACACCCTGCAAGCGATACACCTCCTGAACTTCATTCACCAGGTATTCCTGAACACGGTTTGGTCCTTGAATATTGAGAATATCCGTAGGCGTAATAGCACCGTCAGACAGTGGCAATCCTGCACGTACGTAGTCATTCTCCTGTACCAGGATCTGCTTACTCAGGTTGATCAGGTATTTCTTCAGTTCACCGGTACGACTCTCTACGATGATCTCGCGATTACCACGCTTGATCTTACCATAGGAAACCACACCGTCAATTTCCGAAACTACAGCAGGGTTGGATGGATTACGGGCTTCAAACAGCTCGGTTACACGAGGAAGACCACCGGTAATGTCACCAGCCTTGGCTGATTTACGTGGGATCTTAACCAGTGTTTTACCGGCTTTAATCTTATCGCCTTCTTCCACAATAATGTGGGCTCCAACCGGCAGTGTATAGTGCTTAAGCTCTTTGCCTTTACTATCCACAATAGAGATGGTAGGGATCAGTTTACGGTTACGGGTTTCACTGATCACTTTCTCCATGAAACCGGTTTGCTCATCAATCTCCACACGGTACGTAATACCCTGTTCGATATCTGCAAACTTGATGGTACCGGCAATCTCTGAAATGATCACCGCGTTATACGGATCCCATTCGCAGATCACATCACCTTTTTCTACGATGGCCCCATCATCCACCCTCAGGAATGAACCATAAGGAATGTTGTTGGTAGCCAACACGATATTGTTCTTTGGATCCAATAAGCGCATTTCGGCAGTACGGCCAATAACCACTTCTACCTCATTGCCATCATTATCTTCTCCTTTTACTGTACGAAGTTCTTCAAAGTCAACCTTTCCTTTGAATTTAGCCATAATGGAGGATTCCTCGGAAACGTTACCCGCAGTACCACCCACGTGGAAGGTACGTAGTGTAAGCTGAGTTCCAGGCTCACCAATGGACTGGGCAGCTATTACTCCCACAGATTCACCCGTTTGTACCATCTTACCGGTGCTCAGGTTACGTCCGTAACATTTGGCACAGATACCTTTGGTAGACTCACAGGTCAACGCAGAGCGTACTTCCACCATTTGAATAGGTGACTCTTCAATACGGATTGCTGCATCTTCGGTGATCTGCTCACCGGATTTAGCATATACCTCTTGTGTTACCGGATCAACGATATCATGCAGGGATACCCGACCAAGTATACGATCAAACAGCGGCTCCACCACTTCTTCATTCTTTTTCAAGGCTGTAACCTCAAGACCTCTAAGGGTTCCGCAATCATCTTCGTTGATGATCACATCCTGGGCTACATCCACAAGCCTACGGGTAAGGTAACCGGCATCAGCCGTTTTAAGGGCCGTATCCGCAAGACCTTTACGGGCACCGTGAGTAGAAATAAAGTACTCAAGGATGGACAAACCTTCCTTAAAGTTGGAGATAATTGGGTTTTCGATGATCTCACCACCACTGGAGCCTGATTTCTGAGGCTTGGCCATCAGAC
>NZNV01000024.1 GCA_002695025.1 Owenweeksia sp. | reverse complement strand
CGAAAGGTTATAAGAGAAAGTGAAGTCAAAGCAAGCACCAAAGAGAAGGCATTTGAAAAGTCGATTCAGGCACTAAAACTATTGGATGTCAACGAGCAAAAAATCAAGCTCACCTTAAAAATGATAGATACTGCCAGGCAGTCAATATTCCACAACCTAATGAAGGAAACAGGGGCAGGATAGCTTCTTGATCTGACAAAAGAACAGGGCAACAAAGGCAAAATAAAGCACACCAAAGCAACAGCACCTAAGAATGAATCTTCGCCTGTTTCTTGTAGTATTTTAGATGGTGAAGGGCAAATCCATGGTAAGTCCGTGTCAAGTCCAAGCAAATGTTTAACCCTTAAAAAATCGTAAAAAGATGGGAAAAATTAATCAAGGTATTCTCGGTGGTGTCTCAGGACAGGTTGGGAATGTAATCGGTGGAACTTGGAAGGGCATCGATTACCTACGAATCAAACCTTCCAGTGTAGCGAACCCAAGAACTGAAGGTCAAGTTGACCAACGTTCTAAGTTCTCAACTGTCTTGCAGTTCTTGCAACCTATGACAGACTTCCTGAGAGTCGGTTTCAAGTTGTATGCTAACAAAATGACCCAGTTCAATGCGGCCATGTCCTACAACCTGAACAATGCGATTACCGGAGCTTATCCAAACTTCATGATTGACTATGCAAGTGCATTGGTTACTCGTGGTAATCTAACCGGAGCGTCCAACGGTGCAGCCAGTTCCCCAAGTGCTGGAAACGTGGAAGCAACCTGGACAGACAATTCAGGAAGTGGTAGTGCATTGGCAACAGACAAAGCTCTGATTGCTCTTTTGAATACTACCAGAGGAGAAGCAGTGTTCACCACTGCGGGACCAGCAAGGTCTGCCGGATCAGCGACCATTCCAGTGCCTCCTGAGTACTCAGGAGAAGACGTTGAAGTCTTCTTAGGGTTTATGTCAGAAGACGGAACTAAGGTCTCCAACAGCGTTTATTTAGGCTCTGTAACAGTTGCGTAAAGCGATTGGTGTTTTCGATAAAAACCGCTTCCTTTGTGAGGCGGTTTTTTTATGTCCACTCCACTCTAATTTTCCTTTCTTATCCCTTATTTTGCTAATACTCAGCGTTTTTTGTTGCTAATTCGTTTCTACTGCTTTAGCAACACATTGATATACAGTAAGTTAAAGGCAATTCAAATATTTTGTATCGGGAAGTAACACATTAACTGCGAGAGGTAATGATTAAAAACTGGTTACGCTATTGGAAAAACAGCCTGGCAGACGCTGAAAGAGCAGAGATCGACTTTCAGCGTCAAAAGCATTTTTTACGTGAGCATATTGATTTATCCAAAGGTCAACTCCCAAGTGAGGACATCAAAATATTATTTGATATAGAGGAGCGCAAACTCAATGAGCAAAGGGGTATCACAAAAAAAGACAACCCTGATTGGCAGTCTATAGATGAAATTGACCTAATCATTGCTCCTTTTGTTCTGCAACCTTTACCAGAATACCAAAAATACCTACGGTCTACAAAACCTGTATTTCCATTCTGGATCAAGGCTACTGCACTCCCAAATGGAGTTTTACAAGTAGCAGAAGATCACTTTCCAGTAATACCTAGATCAGTATTGGCTCCATCTGCAGACGAAGATAATGAATTCATTTTCAGTCATGTTGACACAGTTGATAAAGCAACCAAATTAGACAAAAGTGAATTTGAAGGTTGGAGTGACTATTGGGACTTTCACCAAAATGTATTCAAAGAGATTACTGAACAAGCTATGCCGACTTATCAGATGGAGTATTACAGTCGAATTGACCGTACACTCTACTTTGTGCCGGACGAGAAGTTCACTCCATCTACCCATATTATAAAACTCATAGAGAATCTTCTAATCAATGAGTCAGAACCTTCACTGATTAAACAAATTATAGAAACCCCTGGCAGGAAAGACCAGAATCCTCTTGCTGTAAACCAGTACATGGAGGCTAATACTTTGCACTTGGGTCAGATGGGATGCGATTACCCCCTTTCCATTACTCAGCGAAAAGCTCTTTATACGTTCTTAAATGAAAAAGAAGAGAAAGTATTTGCCGTAAACGGGCCTCCTGGAACGGGTAAAACAACACTATTACAATCGGTAGTAGCTAATTATGTGGTTCAATCGGTTAAAAAAAATGAACCTCCGGTTATTTTGGCTTGCTCCACTAATAACCAAGCGGTTACAAACATCATTGAGAGCTTTTCTAAATCAAATAGCAATCTCCCTCTTTTAGGGCAAAGATGGATTTCAGCAGTAGAGGGTTTCGCAGCATTTCTCCCCGCAAATAGTAAGCAGATCCTTAAAGGTATAAACTACTATAAAGGTGATGATTCCAGCAACCTGAGCGCCATTGACGATTATGAAAATGTAAAAAGGTACGAAGGAGAATTTTTAGCTGGGATTAATGAATACACTAAAAAGAATTTCGTAGACCTTACTACATGTTGTGATTACCTGAAAGATGAAATATTAGGAATAGAAAATTCACTAAATGAGGCGAAACAATTATGGAAAGACTTCCTGCAGCAGATCAGTCTATTTAACAAAGAGTTTGAGGTAGCCACTTCATCATCCAAATATTACCCTTCTGGCAACCTTGAAATCAACATTACAGAATTAAAAAATGACAAGGAATCCTGCGTTGACATTGAAGGCCAGGTAATCAAGTATTTCAATGATGAACCATTCTTTAGAAAGCTGTTTTGTTGGCTGACTTTCAAGTCTTCTCTGGAAAAGAGAACATCTGAGGTAAGAAGACTTATTAGAAATGCTCCATGCAAATTTGATGATACACTTTTCTCCAAGAGGTCAAAAATCCTAAATGCAATCAATCTCAAAATTGAGTTGCTCGACTCAACCATCGATAAGGGTACAAATTGGAATGAATGGAAAGTAAAAAACGAGGTAAAAGGCAACCCTCCTATTTCTGAGAAAGAGCTTGCTATTCAAGAAGCTGCCAAAACTAAGGAAACCGAATTTGCTCCATGCTACTTTTACGATGAGTTAGATGTAAGTCTTCGTCATAAAGCTTTTTGGTTAAGCATTCATTTTTGGGAAGCAAAGTGGCTTCAAGCTAGCCAAGATTATCTGAATGATAATAGGAAAGAGAACAAAGGCACTGAGGGAAGAATGAACCTTTGGAGGAGAAGAGCCATGCTCACCCCGTGTTTTGTAAGTACCTTCTTCATGGCTCCTAGATTCTTTTCATATTCAAAACATGCAGGAAAAACTGATGCTGACGGCAACCTATGGGAATCTCCTCCATTGGAGGAATTTGTAGACTTATTGATGGTTGATGAGTCAGGTCAAGTTACTCCGGAAGTCGGTCTACCGTCATTCGCTTTATGTAAAAAAGCACTTGTAGTAGGTGATGTTAAGCAGATTGAACCTGTCTGGAATATCATACCGAAAGTAGATATAGGTAATCTGATTAAGCATGAAATTCTGAAAGATGCGAACGATCCGAAATTTTCACACTTCAAATCAAAGGGACTACTGGCATCAAGCGGTGATGTGATGACGGTAGCCCAAAATGCTACCAACTTCATCTATGATGATCCGCGTGTATCAGAAAGAGGTATGATGCTTCAAGAGCATAGAAGATGCTTCAATGAAATTATAAAATATTGTAATGAAATGGCCTATGCCGGGGTGCTTAAACCACTTAGAGGAAATTCGAAAAAGGCAGTACTTCCTCCAATGATTCATTTTCATGTTGAATCAAACTCAATAACCAAAAACAGAGACCGGACAAATGAAAAAGAAGCAATGGTATTGCTAGAATGGTTGATGCAATTCAAAGAACAAATATTTAACCACTACAAACATATCAAGGATTACAACAATCAATTTGAAAATATGGTGGGTATCATTACTCCGTTCAGTGGTCAAAAAAGAACACTCATAAGGTTAGCGAATAGTAAAGGGTTAAATACCAAACTTATGAAAATAGGTACTGTACATGCTCTTCAAGGTGCGGAACGTCCTGTGATTCTTTTTTCTTCTGTCTATGGTCCAGGTGATACCGGAACTATGTTCTTTGACCGGGACAATAAACCCAATATGTTGAATGTGGCCGTTTCGAGGGCGAAAGATAGTTTCATAGTTTTTGGAAATAAGAACATTTTTGATAGTCAAACTTTAAAACCCTCAGGAATTCTTGCCAGACACCTGAAATTTCACAACTTTGAATTTTAACTATATCAATCGAACCCAACAAAACAGGTTCCTTTCACAGATCAAAAAGAAGCCTTTCAAGCTGGAAACACTGTAAGGACAATCTAATTGCCATCATAGTACCCGGTCGCGGTGCAGATCCGTTAAAACCCCTTTACAAAAAGAGCCAAATAACGTACCTTCCGTTAAAACTATATTGCTGCTTTTAGTCCGTATCCCCTAAATGAAAGATATAAATTTCGTTTTTCTCCTGCTGGCCCTGCTGGCCGAAGTAATTGGTACCATTGGCGGCTTTGGCTCATCCGTATTCTTTGTGCCGCTGGGTAATTTTTATTTCGACTTCTATTCCGTTTTGGGTCTTACCGCCCTCTTCCACTTGTCCAGTAACCTGAGTAAGATCTACCTGTTTAAAGAAGGGCTGGACAAAGGATTATTGCTGAAGATCGGCATCCCCTCCGTAATCTTTGTCATTATAGGAGGTTTCCTTTCCAAAGAAATGAACAGTGCCGTACTGGAGATCATTCTGGGAATATTTCTGGTGGGCTTTAGCCTGGTATTTATCATCCGGAGTAACATTTCTATTGCGCCTAACACACGTAACGCTATTGTAGGCGGCTCTTTTTCAGGATTTTCAGCCGGTTTGCTCGGCACTGGTGGCGCTATACGCGGTTTAACCATGGCAGCCTTTAACCTCGAAAAAAGTGTATTTATAGCCACCTCCGCCTTTATCGATTTTATGATCGATTTTTCCAGGACCTTTGTGTACTACAATAACGGCTACATTCATCAGCATGACCTTAAATATGTACCCTATTTATTTGCAATTGGTCTGCTGGGCTCCTTCATAGGTAAGAAGATACTGGCCTACATACCCCAGGCCAAATTCCGGAGGCTGTCCTTGTTGTTTATCTTTCTTATCGGTTTGGTAACTATTATTCAGCTGATGATACGCTGAATGCCAGCCCCATAAGGATTTCTGAACGTAAACCTTCAACCCCAAATAAAAAAAGCCATCTTTCGATGGCTTTCTGATTCGTAATGAAAAGAGGCTCTTAAGCCAGTTTCACATTAATGGCATTTATTCCCTTCTTGCCCTGGGTGGTATCAAACAAAACTTCATCGTTTTCACGGATGTCGTCAATTAACCCACTCTGGTGTACAAATATTTCTTCATTGGTTTCTTTAGACTGAATAAATCCGAAACCTTTAGTGTTGTTGAAAAATTTAACCGTTCCTGTTTTCATAGTACTGATTTTTTGTGCGACAAAAATGTCTTTGATTTTCTTAATTAAATTCATGTTAAAACATTTAAACTTCCCGAAACTCACAAAACCCATGATTGTGTCAGCTTTAAACTGATCAGGGCCAAAGATATTATCTGCATGAAAGAGGAAAAGGAGAAGAATAAATACTAAAAAAGAGGAAAATCCTAAAAAATAATACTACTACTTACTTGTAATTCCCGGATCTAAGACAACATAATTGTTTGTTGCTTCCGCAAAAGCGCGAGGAAAAACTTTAAAAAACATTTTCTCCTCACAATAATTCTGCAAATGTAAACCTATTTTATTGATAACTCCTTTCTTTTTTGAATTTAATTACGGGAACCTGAGATTATAATGGATTGCATACTGGTCATTACCCCTTTAACAAGCCAAAATTCACGGCTACTCACCTGCCCGCGCTTCCGGTCTTCGCTGAAGATCCGGGGTATTTCCCCACGTACTATTCCTTCTGCAAAAAACGTTAAAATACCTCTCCACCTTTTTCCTGTCCCCACCTTTAGTGCAGATCACCCACAATGCCTCAGCGTTGATACGGGTATACTCCGTGGATAAGCCGTACATAAGGTATGGATAAAGCGTGGATAAGGCGTCCTGTCTCTTATACACTCCCCTGTATATGGAATACACCCGCTCAAAAATTACTTCCAGTCACGTATTTTATTCCCCATATCTGCTCAAATTTTCCTAATATAGTAGTCAGTATTTTTTAAGTCAACCAAACAAACCTACTCTATGAGTCAATTCGATTTTCCACGAATTAACTTCAATGGCCTTATTGATGTTAACGTGGGTACAGCCAACAATGACGACTATTCCAACTACACATTTATCAATGAAAGCTTTAATCCGCCACGGCCGGAATGGAACGGCAAGCCCTTACGCCTGGCCGATTCGCTAATGGTGGAACCCAACACCTTCGGCATGACCGATGAGGAATGGCTGGAATGGTCCCAGAACATCCAGCAGTTTCATGACAGCAATGGCAAACCCGCCCAGCTTATTCCTGCGGAATGGAACTACTACGGTGGCATGGGCCTCACCATGAAAGGCGTAGCGGTTCAGAGCGTTCAAACCAGTCCCGATGATTTTGACACCGGCAGTAGCCTATTGGGTGCCGAACTATCTTTCAATATGCGCCCCGGGGGCGATATGGCCTCTACCGGAGTGATCTGTGACGTAAACCCGGAGTCAGTACCCAGCTCACAATTCATTGCCAGCAATCTGTTGCTTGAAAAAGATGGCAATACCCTGATGAGCGGTACACCCTCCAAAGGATCTACCCGCTACATCAACTTTCAAAGGAACGTAGCGCTAACAGCTTCCGCAGGAGCCTCCGCAGCCGTATACCACACCATTCCCAAAGAAGCCCTGGCCGGGCAGGAGATCCTGGATGCCCTGGGCACAGACGTTACCAGCCGCAATGACTTCAAAGGGGTGATGATCCGGTACAGCCTCTTCCGCTCCCTGCCCCCCATCGGAGGATTTGATTACAGCACCGCCACCTTGACCAGGCTCGTGGACCTTTACAAAGAGCAGGGGCTGAATGCGGCTGAACTGCAGATCACCGGAACCATATCACCCTGGTATGAAGGTGAGTTCTCCTCCATAACCATGTCCCGCCAGATGATGCCGGTAGAAACGTTCATCTCCCCCGGAGGTAACGGACAACCGGTAGACCCCAAAGATCCTTCAAAAGGCTGCTACTTCAGCCTGGCCCCTGTTCTCTTTAAATACCAGGACAGCCAGAAGCCTTTTATGAGCCTGGACCTGATCAATACCTTCCCGGAACAGTACAACAGCACCTCTGGTGATAACCCCAAATTCAGCCTCGGCACCATAAGCCTCCGGATCGTACAGAAACAGGGTTCTGACTATGTGCCTTTCCAGGATCTCGGGCCTATCAATTACAGTACTGAAAATTATATAAAGCGCGGTGGACTTATTGATGTCTATCTCAATACTGCCGCGGATAGCATGGTAGATAAGAACGCTGAGAGTGACTCCGCTTCAACCTTCCCCGTTATACTGGAACTGTACGCAGAACTGTACCAGCCGGATGCCAACCAGGTATTAGCACGTGAAGTGGACTATATGATTGCCAGCGACACCTCTACCGTCTACGCAGAGCAGAGTTCTTCCACTACCCCGCAAAACAAGTTCAACTTCAACGGTGTGGACGTTCCCTGCTCCTTTAACGTATATTTCAGGGGATCCCAGGTGAATAGTGTGCCGGGTGGACTGACCATACAAGTTTTTGATACGACTCCTAATCAATCAGCACACGGTCCGGTAGACAGTTTTGCCTATGATCCGGAAACTCCCATAGCTGTAACCACACCTACACCGGGCAATAAGTTGTTCTACTGTGCCTTACCGGGGCAAACCGTTACCAATTATGATCAGGTAGACCTCATGACCTTCCCGATCATCACCATGCGCGTACTACCCAATGAAAATTACGACCAGTATTACGTGGACCCCACTGCTGAACAGCCCGTGGCCAATGACAGCCTCACCTTTGAGATCCTCTACGAAAAGGTACTTCGCAACTATTACCTGCTCTACCCGGCCATGAGTAAGCATGTGCCTTTAAACAGCAAGGATTACTGGAACGGCCCCGATATGGCGCGCAGGATGTATCAACGTATACAAAGAAGTATGTGGCCTACCACAGAATACATGCCCCGCACCCGCGACCTTTCAGAAAGCCGTACCAAACTATTGCAGGCCTGGTGTCTCCGAGTAATGCAAGGCTGATTTCTTTATTCACTACCAAACCTTTATAATCATGAAAAAACATATTCTCCCCCTTTTTTCCGGCTTTTTTGTGTCGGCCTTTACCGCCTGTAGTATGCCACAATCCACCGATGTTACAGCTGCGGCTGCGGATACTGATCCCGTGGAACTGGCGGCAGAACCCCTTGCTTCCATGCCCTATACCATAGCCGTAAAACAGGCTGCCCAACAACCAGCCGGTGCTTTTGGTATACAGTCTGCTGCACACGGCTATAACGGCACCTACCTGATGATGGTGGGTGGCCGCATACAGGGTTTCCACGGTACCGCTAATGCCAACGGGGTTTTTGACTCCAAATATTCCAATGACCGGATCTCTATCCTGAACCCGCAGACCGGAGATTTCAAACACATGGCACTTCCCGCTAAGTACAAGCAAACCCTGAGCGCCACCAATATGGAGTACTATTACGATGGCACCTACCTCATTTGTGTGGGCGGGTACGGAGCCTATGGTAATTATACCAAGCCTGAACGCTTCAAAACCTTCCCGCACATTACGGCTATTCACTTTGAAAAGGCCGTTAATGCCATTGAAAATAACAACGCTTCTGACCTGGAAAGCAGCATTATCAACCTGGAAGACGAAAGGTTCCGGGTAACCGGTGGTGGCCTGGAAAAGATAGGTAACGACTACTTCCTGGTATTCGGGCAGGATTACGATACTATTTACATAGGTGGCATTACCGGAAAGTATACCGAGGAGGTCCGTAAATTCAACATGAGCATTGATGCAGGAAAGATTACTATCTCCAACTACGAGGTTTTTAAAGATCCCAGCGGCAAGACCGGGGCCGAATCACAGTACCATCGCAGGGATCTTAACGTATGTTCCGCCATACGCCCGGATGGAAATGAAGCCATTACCGTATTGGGAGGTGTGTTTACCAAAAATGACGGTGGCTGGGTAAACCCCATACTGATCGACAACAACGGACAAACTACCGTTACCCTCAATACCGCATTTTCCCAAATGCTCAGCCAATACGAATGTTCGCTGGTTTCTTTCTGGGATTCAGATAAAAAGGCCATGTTCCATACCTTGATGGGCGGTATCAGCTACTATTTCTACGAAAACGGAGTGCTGAAGCCCAGCACCATCAACAACTGGTTGCCGTTTACCTCGGCCATTACCACGGTGGTGCAAAGTGAAGCCGGTATGCAGGAATTCCCGCAGCCCGAATCCCAGTCCCTGCCAAAGCTTTTAGGCTCTGATGCAGCCTTTATTCCCAATCCCGCTTTATCCTACGTGAATGATGCCAAAACCATTATTGACCTGAACAGCCTGGATCAGGACGGCAGTGTACTGGTAGGCTGGATATTCGGGGGTATTGAGGCTACCGCCCCACAGAGTAGTGAGTTCAACCCTACCTACGCCAACAAGGTGTTGTACGAAGTACAGCTCAACTGGAACCCATCTAAATGAACGGATGAAACTCATCGGTAAAATACTGGGCATCTCCATCTTTATAGTACTGCTCACCTTTGGGTTGGCTGTAACGCTGGAGATACCTTTTCTGGTAGATCCTCAATACCTGATGGAACAGGATACGGTATGGACGGCCTTGCTGGCCTCTGGCCTCCTTGCACTGGATATACTACTGCCGGTACCCAGCAGTATTATTATGATCACCTGTGGTCATTTGTTTGGGGTAACCATCGGGGCCCTGGTATCATTCAGTGGTATGATGATCTCCTGCGTCCTTGGCTACTACCTGGGCCGTTTGTCCGGAAAGTTATGGCTGAATGAAAACAGCTCCGGTTACCAACGCGCCCAGGAAATACTGGGCAAGTGGGGCGATTTTGCCCTGATCATAAGCCGGGCTATCCCCGTTTTGTCGGAAAGTGTCATCATACTGGCCGGGGCCGAAAAGATGCCCTTTCACAGAGTACTACTGGCCTCGGCAACAGGTCTGGCACCCACCTGTATCCTCTACGCCATAGTGGGGCATTACGCCACTTCACTGGCTGCCAATGTATGGTCTTTTGTAGCGGTAGTGGCCCTGGCGCTTCTCTTCCTGCTTTTCCGTAAAAGGCTGGCCGGTACCAAAACCCTTACGGCCTGAAAGGCTAACAGGATGGCACAGTATTAACAACATTTCAACCAGCCCTAAAGAGGTTTTCACTAAGAAACAGAGTTCATCCATGCGAATATTAGTAACCGTTCTCCTGCAAACACTCCTGCTGTTTCCCCTCCTGGCACAATCCACTGAAGAAGGGAATACCGGCAAATACATTGAGTCACTGCTTATACCCGTACTCATTGCCGTTATCGGGTACCTCCTGAAGATGTTCTACGAGGTGATCACCGAAAAATCCCGTAGGCAAAGGGAATTGCTGGAAGAAAAACTCCGCGATTTTTACTGGCCCATCCTCACCCGCCTGGAGCAAAATGATGCCATCTGGCGATTGATCCTCAGCAAGCGCAGTGAAATGGATGATCTCAAGACCACTATTGCACACTATGTGGAAGGAAAGATCATATTGAAGAACCACCGTGAGATCATGGGTATCATTATGAAAAGCCGTTACCACGCCAGGTTTGACCAGGAACTTAATAAACAACTCCATGATTACTTCCGCCATGTAGCCATCTATGAAGGTATCCTGGAGTCGGGTGAAAAAACCTTTCCAGGCCTTATCGGTGCGCCCTACCCTACTCATTTTGATAAACTGATGAAGCAGCGTACCGAAGAATTGCAAAAACAACTGGATAAAAAAGTAGGATGATACCCTTTTTATGAAAGGATGACGGGAGACTTCTTCTATCTGAATAATTTAGTTCATCCCGCTAAAAAACAATGGTCCGAAAATTTCCTTATTCCGGGAAGATAGCGACTTTTGAAGAATGAAATTTCGCACGGAGTGGCTCTATAAGCTCGCTTTATGGGCAAGCATACTGGGTATTGTGGCCTCTATTTCGGACTTTGGTTTTTCGCAAAGCGATTTTTACCAGCAAATTCTCAACGGCTTTTATTTTGTGGTGCTCGGTATCGGCATCATCTCCACCTTTGCCCGTTATATCGAGCGCTCAGGGCTCACCAAACGGAAGGTCTTTATTTTTGACTTCCTGTCCATCACCTTTACCCTCTGGATATTCTATATGTTCCTGTTTGTAGGCGTTCCTTTTGAAACGGACCTACTCCTTGAAAATCCGGTTTGGGTACGGGTGGCCGTGATCCTTACTTTTATCCGGGAGTTTTCAGAGGTAAAATTCAATTACAGGCGGACCATTTTAAACCCGGCCCAGCTTTTTATAAGCAGCTTCCTGCTTCTCATCGTAGCAGGGGCATTCCTGCTCATGTTGCCTAAGGCTACCCAAGGAGGCCTGTCTTTTGTTGACGCCTTGTTTACCTCCACCAGTGCCGTATGCGTTACCGGGCTGATAGTGGTGGATACCGCCACCTACTTCACCCAATTTGGCCAAACCATCATTATGATCCTTTTCCAGGTGGGCGGCTTGGGCATACTCACCTTTGCCAGCTATTTCAGCTATTTCTTCAAGGGCGGTTCCACTTATGAAAATCAACTGGTACTGAGCGACATGAACAATTCTAAGAAACTTGGAGAGGTATTCTCAACACTTAAGTATATCATCCTCATCACCTTCGGTATTGAATCGTTTTCCGGCCTACTCATTTATTTGAGTCTTGAAAATGAACACTTCGGGTCGGTTTACGACCAAATATTCTTCTCAGCCTTCCACGCTATATCAGCCTTTTGCAATGCCGGGTTTTCCACCCTTTCCAACAGCCTGTACGAAGGAAGTTTCCGTTACAATTACTTCCTGCAACTCACGGTGATCATGACTTTTGTTTTAGGGGGATTAGGTTTTCCCATTGTATCCAATATTGTGAACTACCTGAAGTACAAGCTTCGCAAGCTCTTTACCTTCCGCAAGAAAAAAGCCGATTACAGGCCCTGGGTGCTCAACATCAATAGTCGTATTACCCTGATAACCACCCTTTCCATCACTGGGGTGGCCTTTGTTATATTTTACCTCCTGGAATACAACAATACCCTGGCTGAACACCAGGGCTTCGGAAAAGTGGTAACGGCCCTTTTTGGGGCTACCACCCCAAGAACGGCTGGTTTCAACTCCATTGATATGTCGGCCATGCTCTTCCCTACTACCATGATGGTTTTTCTGCTGATGTGGATCGGGGCTTCGCCTGCTTCAACGGGTGGTGGTATCAAGACCAGTACTTTTGCCATTGCCACCCTCAATATTCTCAGCCTGGCCAAGGGAAAAACGCGCATTGAAATATTCCGCAGGGAGATTGCAGACATCTCCGTGAAGCGCTCCTTTGCAATCATTTCACTATCGCTCATCGTTATTGGCATGGGCATTATCCTCATCTCCATATTTGATAGTGAAAAAGAACTGATGGACATTGCTTTTGAATGTTTCTCTGCCTACAGTACGGTAGGCCTGAGCCTGGGCATAACAGCCGGACTTTCAGGAGCCAGTAAACTCATTATCAGCCTTATTATGTTTGTAGGGAGAGTAAGCATGCTCACCATCATGATAGCACTTTTCAGGAAGGTGAAACACAAGAACTATCGCTACCCTACCGAAGAAATCACCATTAACTAAATGAAGGATCTATGAAATACATTATTGCGGGACTTGGGAACTTTGGCGCATCCTTGGCCGAAAAACTAACGGCACAAGGCAACGAAGTGATTGGTATTGACACCCGGATGGAGAAGGTAGACCTGTTCAAGGAAAAGATTTCGCATACCATCAATATGGATGCTACGGATGAGTTTACGGTGTCCGGACTTCCACTGGAAGATACCGATGTGGTGATCGTTGCCATAGGGGAAGACCAGGGTGCCAATATCATGGCTACCGCCATATTCAAGAATATGCAGGTAAAAAGGCTGATCAGCCGGGCCATTAACCCGCTGCATGAAAAGGTTTTACATGCCATAGGAGTAGATGAGATCGTACACCCCGAAGAGGAAACGGCCGAACGATGGGCTAAAAAGCTTACGGTAAACAACGTGATAGATTCCTTTGAACTGAGTGAGGACTTCAGCATCATTGAAGCCAGCGTGCCCAAAGAGCACGCAGGAAAAACCATCCGTGAGATAGGCTTCCGCAAGAAATACAACTTACTGGTACTCACCATTATCAAAAAGTCAGAGGTAAACAGCATTTTGGGTAAAAGCAGGACCAAGCTGAATATACAGGGTATTGCTTCACCTGATCAGCACATTAAAGAAACCGACATATTAGTGCTCTACGGCTCCAATAAGGACCTGCAGGAGTTCCTCAAGCAAAAACGAAGTCGCTAAAATAGCGGGGGTTACTGGTTACAATTCATACCCCCCTGCTATACAAATTCATCTGAATTAATACTATTTAGAATCATTATGTGCGGGTCTGTACCCTAACTTTGGGAACAGTTAAAAGTAATTCCGCCATGTACCAAAGTGTCATCCTGAGCGGAGTTGGAGGATGACACAAGCACATCAGCATGCTTTTAACCGTCAGAGCATCAACACCTCAATTTACCTCCCTATGGACGTAGAAATTCTTGCCCGTATACAGTTTGCCTTCACCGTAGCCTTTCATTACATCTACCCGCCCCTTAGTATTGGCCTGGGTTTGCTGATGGTCATCTTTGAAGGCAGCTACCTGCTTACCCGTATTAAAGTGTATGAAACGCTGGCCCGCTTCTGGACTAAGATATTTGCCCTCACCTTTGGTATTGGCGTGGCCACCGGTATTGTGATGGAATTTGAATTCGGTACCAACTGGGCCACCTACTCCCGTTACGTAGGTGATGTTTTTGGTAGTGCCCTGGCGGCTGAAGGTATTTTTGCCTTTGCCCTGGAAAGTGGTTTTCTGGGTGTGTTGCTTTTCGGTTGGAACCGCGTAAGGCCGGCCGTTCATTTCATAGCTACGGTAGGGGTATTCCTGGGTTCCATGTTTTCTGCTATCTGGATTGTAGTGGCCAACAGCTGGCAACAAACCCCGGCCGGTTACCATATTGTAGGTGAAGGCATGAACGCCCGCGCGGAGATCACGGACTTCTGGGCCATGGTCTTCAACCCCTCCAGCGTGGAAAGGTTGCTGCATGTATGGACGGGAGCCTTTCTGGCGGGAATTTTCCTGGTACTTAGTGTACATGCCTACTACCTTTTGCGCAGGCGCCATATAGCCGTCTCCCAAAAAGCCATTCGCATCAGCGTGATCTGTGCGCTTGTTTTTTCACTGGTACAGCTATTTATCGGGCACCTTTCTGCAGATGGTGTAGCCCGCAACCAACCGGCCAAGCTGGCTGCCTTTGAAGGCCATTTTGATAGCTCAGCCGTGGCGGATATGTACATTATGGGTTGGGTGGATAAAGAGGACCAATCGGTTACCGGGATTAAGATCCCCAATGGGCTCAGCTACCTGCTGCACCAGGACTTTGAAACGCCCGTTACCGGCCTCAACTCCTTTCCCGAGGATGAAAGACCTACCGCCATCAACAGTGTATTCCAGTTTTACCACCTGATGGTAGCCATTGGCATGCTACTGATCCTCATCTCCCTTTTTGCAGCTGTGCAACTGTGGCGCAACAAACTTTTTAATCACCGTTGGCTGCTGTGGGTTTTGGTATGGGCGGTAGTATTACCCCAAGTGGCCAACCAGCTAGGCTGGTTTGCAGCTGAGATGGGCCGCCAGCCCTGGGTAGTGTACGGCCTGCTGAGAACCTCTGATGCCCTATCCGATGCCGTTACAGCCAACCAGGTGCTTACCTCCCTTATTCTATTTACCCTGGTATACGCCCTGCTCCTGACTCTGTTCGTGTACCTGCTTACCAAAAAGATCAAACACGGGCCGGATGATACCTCTGAGCTGATGGACCAGCGCACGCACCAACAGGAATTTACAAAACAGCTAACACACTAGGCCCATGGAAACTTTTTTAGGACTGGATTATCCCACACTTTGGTTTATCGTGATCGGAGGCCTGTTTTCCGGCTATGCCGTGCTGGATGGCTTTGACCTCGGAGCCGGTTTCTGGCATCTCTTTTTCAAGAAGGAAGAAAGCCGCAGGGTAGCCCTTAATGCGGTAGGGCCGGTTTGGGATGGCAACGAAGTATGGCTGGTTATTGGCGGTGGGGCTCTGTTTGCTGGCTTTCCCAAAGTATATGCTTCCCTTTTTTCCGCCATGTATCTCCCCTTTATGCTTTTCCTTATTTTTTTGATCTTCAGAGCTATATCTATTGAATTCCGCAGCAAGGAAGAAATGAAATGGTGGCGTCAGTTCTGGGATGTAAGCTACAGCGTTGCGAGCTCTATGCTGGCCTTCCTTCTGGGTGTGGTAGTAGGCAACGTACTGAACGGCTTTAATATGGACGCGAACGGGCAGGTGTATATCTCACTGCCCGGTGCCCTCAACCCCTTTTCGGTATTGGTGGGTTTTACCACCCTGGCCCTCTTTGCCATGCACGGGGGTATTTTCCTCAGCATGAAGACCGAAGGCCGCCTTTTCAGCAAAATTACACGATTGATCAAGGGCGCTATGATTGCTTTCATTGTCCTGTTCGCCATTTCAACGCTTTATGCACTGTTGTACCTGCCACATATGTCAGATCGCATCAGCCAGTCACCCGTGCTTTTCCTCATACCACTCGCAGCTTTCCTGAGTATTGCCAATATTCCAAGATTGTTAAGCAAAAGGAAGTTCCAATGGGCTTTTATATTCTCGTCCATCACCACTTGCCTGTCCATGGTTATTGTGGCAGTTGAACTCTACCCTACTATCCTTTATGCACCAGCTAACCCTGACAACAGCTTAACGGTGTATAATGCTGCCTCCTCCGAAAAGTCACTGGGCATTATGCTGCTTATGGCAGCCATAGGATTTCCCCTGGTACTCTTCTACACCATTTTTGTATACCGTACATTTTGGGGTAAAGTAAAACTGGACGAAACCAGTTACTGATCTTTAATTTAAGAGGTTAATTACATTTGCGCACCTAACGCAATTACAGTTCTATGAAGCGCCTCGTTCTTCTTTTCTCCCTTCTTTCCTTCCTGGCCGTTGCCCAGAAGAAAAAACTCAGTATACAGCAAGCCGTGTATGGCCAGTATTCCTCCCTGGCCCCGGACCGTTTACAGCAACTGCAATGGATACCTTCCGGCAATCAATTCACCTACATTACCGAAAAGGACGGGGAAACGCTTTTAGTAATGGCCAATGCCGAAGATCCCGGCCAGTCCACTGAGGTGATAAGTCTTGCCAGGTTGAATAAAAAGCTCCAGGAAGCCGGTGGGCCCGAGTGCCGCAGGTTTCCCGCTATTGAATGGCAATCTCCCACCCTTTTCCGTTTTGAGGACAATCAAAACCTTTATGCGTATGATCTTCCCCAAAAAACACTAACCAAAACGGATAGCCTGGAACTACCGACAGAGGCTTCCAACCGTGATAAAGCGCCCCAAACCGGGTACATCGCTTTTACAAAGAATAATAACCTCTACCTTCTGAAAGGTGATGAAGTAATTACCGTTGCCGAAAACGAGAACAAAGGCATGGTAAGCGGACAGACCGTATCACGCAGTGAATTCGGCATATACAAAGGCACCTTCTGGAGCCCTGACGGCAGCAAACTGGCCTATTACGTAAAGGATGAAAGTGAGGTGACGGATTACCCCATCATCGACTGGACCGTACAGCCGGCTACCGTGGAATATATCAAGTATCCCATGGCAGGTACTGAAAAAACCGAAAAGGTAAGCCTCTATGTATACGATGTAAATTCCGGGAAATCCGTAAAAATGCAAACCGGTGAACCCCATACCCAGTATCTTACCAATATTGCCTGGAGCCCGGCCAGCGATAAGATCTATATCGCCCACCTGAACCGCGATCAGAACCACATGGACCTGAAACGCTACGATGCCGGCAGCGGTGAATTGGAGAAAAAGCTGTTTGAAGAAAAAAGCGATCGCTATGTAGAACCGCTGGTACCTGTCCATTTTGTGAAGGGACACGATGATCAGTTTATATGGGAGAGCAACCGCAGTGGATTTAACCACTTATACCTTTACAATGCAGATGGTAAACTCCTGAAGCAGCTAACCAAAGGCGACTGGCAAGTGGTGGATTTCATGGGTTTTGATGAAAACGGTAATTACGCTTTCTACACCTCCACCCAAATCAGCCCGTTGAACCGTGACCTATACCGGGTATCACTGAAAGGGAAAAAACCCGAACGTCTAACCGAAGGTTTCGGTACGCACTCACCAACGGTGAATGAGGCCGGGACCTACTTCCTGGATAACTTCAGTAGCACCCAAACCACCTGGCAGAGTAAAGTTGTAGGCATTGGTAATTCCATTGATCATACGCTTATCGATTCCGAGGACCCTTTAAAAGATTACGACCTGGGCGAGATGCGACTGTTTACCATTAAAGACAAGGATGGTGGCGATCTGTATTGCCGGATGTTCCTGCCCACGGATTTTGACAGCACGGATACGTACCCGGTAGTGATCTACCTATACGGTGGTCCGCATGCCCAAATGATCCGTAACGACTGGACAGGTGGTGCCAACCTTTGGTTCCAGTATATGGCGGAGCAAGGTTTTATCGTATGGACGCTGGATAACCGTGGCTCCGGCAACCGTGGTCAGGCCTGGGAGCAGAATACCTTCCGGCAGTTAGGCACCGTGGAAATGGAGGATCAGCTGCAAGGTGTGAACTTCCTGAAAAGCAAAAGCTACGTAGATACCACCCGCATGGGTATCCACGGCTGGAGTTTTGGCGGCTTTATGACGATCAGTATGATGACCCGTAATCCCGGTATTTTCAAAGCCGGTGTGGCCGGTGGCCCGGTGATAGACTGGAGCTACTACGAGGTTATGTATACCGAACGCTATATGGATACCCCGGATCAGAATCCTGAAGGGTACAAGAACAGCAACCTTCTGAATTACATTGACAACCTGGATGGTAAATTACTCCTCATTCACGGTACCAGTGATGATGTGGTGGTATGGCAACATACCCAGCTATACCTCAAAAAAGCGGTGGAACAAGGCAAGCAACTCGATTACTTTGTTTACCCCATGCATCAACATAATGTACGTGGAAAGGACCGTATTCACCTGATGCAAAAGGTAACGGATTACTTTATTGAAAACTTGAAATGATCGATATAATCGACTGAATAAAAATTAATTATACCAAATACATAGTTTATATCTATTGCTCTTTTCCCAATTGGCGTGGTTTAAAAAATGTTGATACAGAATACACCTACTCCCGGGATTGTCTCCGGAAAAGTGCCGCAGCCAACAGGAAAAACAGCAGTATAACACCAATCAACAGACTGCCCGGAATAGCTGATGCTTCACGATGATCAACTGAAATATCAAAATGCAATTCCGTTTCGTCATGACCCGCTTTGCGGCTGATGGTCCGCCCATGATTGTAAACCATAAAACGATGGTCCACGTGCTTATCGTGAAACCCTTTCAGACTTATATCCATTTGAGAAGGGTCTGGCGGAATATCCGGTAAAAGAAATCGCAAAGTACCATCATGACCGCCAAACTGCGCGTCCAGGCTTTGTAGATTCATCGTATCACTATCAAAGCTTATTACTACCTGCTCTCTCATAAAAGTGAAAGCTCCGGCTATAAACTCTTCACCATTCATATCCACGCCCTTAAGCCCTGGGTATTGACTAATGATTGATACATGAAATTGGTGAGTAGGAACACCTATATTCAAATGCCAGGCGGTGCTGCTCTCATCCGGGTAGATGATCCAGATGTTTTCAAGCATAGAATGCCCTCTCGTGAAAATAGGACATCCCATACAGATTATTACTATGGCAAAAAGTTGAACCCGCATTACAGGCTGATCTTATAATCGGTTGATGGAGTTCCTTTAAAACAACGTGGTACGGAAGGAAACTCATCGGTAATATAGTACACGTAAGTACCCTCCGGGAATTCAGGGGTTTTGGACCAGCGTCCGTTGCATTCATCCAAATCACCTTTTCCGGCTACATATTCATAGTCCGCTACATACGAACCATCATAACCTCCATCCGGGGCACTTATACCGTCACCGGGACGGCAACCTTCCTTTACGGAGTAGCTGGATTGAAGGGCTACAATACTACTACTGGCATCATCCGGGCTTTCATAGCCGTATTTATAGTAAATGGGAAACCCGTCAGCAGCATAACCCAACAGCCCGGAATGTGAAGACCCGTCCTCTATCCCCTGCAGGTACTGGATAGGGGTACCGTGATAATGATACCGCATGGGGTCATGTGCATTGTTACAGTCATAGATGAGATTAGTATGGGTACTAAGCACCTCCAGGTTCCACTCGTAATTCTTTTCACCGGTGGAAGTATTGGTCCAACCTTCGGCAGCCACAGGGTCAAAAGGCACTCCTGTATTGGCAATCCCGAAGATCCAGCCAATGATACCTGAAGTGCCTGAAAAAGAAGTATTGGCTACCTGCGTTATTTCGGTTGCCAACTCCGGCCTGGCCGGAAACGAGAAAGTTCGCTGATTGGAACTGAGCATACCTAATACCTGGTGGGGAGGCACATAATTAAAGGTCACTTCTATGACATCCCCATTAGGATTAAGAGAATAAATGCTGGCGGCCGTAGGGGTGTTGTTGCAAGCCATGCCATTATTGATATGGTAGGAATCGGAATTCTCACAGTTGGTAGTACCACCGGAACTATCGTCATCTTTGATACAGCTCAACAAAGCGGCTAACAGAAAGAGGCTTGGAAAAGAAATAAGTCTTGATTTTTTCATGGTATTTTTATCAGGTTTTAAAGCTTAGACGTCATTGGCTGTCAAAACCTGCGCTACCACCTTGAGGATTTTTAATTTAAGACCTTATACCTCCATGAACAGCAATCAAATAAACTACGTAGAATTCAAAGCCAGAGATCTGGAACAAGTGAAACAGTTCTACCAAAATGCATTTGGCTGGAGCTTCACCGACTATGGCCCTGCCTATACCGCATTTTCAAACAGTGGGCTGGAAGGCGGATTTGCCCAAAGCGATGAAGAGATCGTTAACGGAGCCCTGGTTATATTATACCACGAACAGCTCGAAGAATCACAGCAAACTGTAGAGAATAACGGAGGCAGAATTACCCAACCGATATATTCCTTCCCGGGAGGGCGAAGGTTTCATTTTACCGATCCGGGCGGTAATGAGCTTGCGGTTTGGTCCGATCTATAGACTTAGGATAACTTGATTTTAATCAAATGAAAATCAATAACTTAAACCTTTATTGATTTTATTACTATAAAAATAGTTGTGTAATTATTATTATAGTTATAATATTGCTCTACGATGAAGGAGTTAACCAAAGCAGAACAGCAAGTAATGCAATATCTCTGGAAGCTGAAAGCAGCTTATCTCAAAGATATTGTAGATGAATACCCCGAGCCCCGACCGGCCTATACCACTATCTCAACGGTGGTTAATGTATTGGTCAAAAAAGGCTTTATAGATTACGAGTTACACGGCAAGTCCCGGCAATACCGGCCGGCTGTTTCCAAAGACAAGTATATGAAGCAGACCTTTAGGGGAATGCTGGACAGTTTCTTTGATAATTCTACCCGCCAGTTTGCTTCCTTCTTTGCTCAAAAGACGGAGCTTACCGTTGAGGAGCTTAAGGAGATCCGGGCCCTGATTGACGAACAAATCCAAAAAGATAATGACCGGTGATATAATGATCTACCTGATGAGAATGGTGTTTATTCAAGCACTGTTCTACGGCCTGTACTGGTTTTTGTTCCGGCATTACACCAGTCATGGATTAAACAGGTTATACCTTATTTCCAGTCTGTTATTGTCTGTTTTTATTCCTCTGATCGAGAATCCTTTCCCTAAGGAAATCGCTCACATTCCGTATGTGGATATGACCGAATTGATGGGTAGATCGGGGGAAGTTATCCCGGTAAATACCAAAACATCTGAACCACTGCACCACTTTCCCACCTGGCAAATAGTAAGCAATATCTACCTGTTCCTGATGGGACTTTTACTGTTACGTTCACTGCTTCATCTTTATTTCCTGCAAAAAATCAAACATCAAAGTGAATATGTAAGAAAACAATGGTTTAAATTATTTAAGACCACACGCCCCAGTCCGTTTAGTTTCTTCTCCAATGTGTTCATACCGAAAGCCGTTTTTGACACACCGGCATTTGAGCAGATACTGGAACATGAGTGTGTACACGTGCGGCAGCTGCATTCTTTAGACCGGCTGCTACTGGACCTTCTTGTTGCGCTGTTTTGGTTCAACCCCTTCATCTATTGGTACCGAAAAGCGCTCATTGAAGTCCATGAATTTCAGGCGGATGCCCAGGTAATAAAGCGTTTCAATAGTCGCATTGCCTACCAGGAGATCCTGTTTGCACAGTTGCAACCCGCCCCCTACTCTGGCTTAGTGAGTCATTTCAATTTCAGAACTATTAAAAAAAGAATTGTAATGATGAATAAATCACAAAACACCCGTAAGCCGAAGCTTATTTATGCTCTAAGTCTTCCCCTGTTGGTTATGATGCTACTGGCTTTTACTTCTCGTAAAGGTCATGAGTCCGCAGCTTCCATAAGCCATACTATAGAAGCGGTAACCGCCCCTTTCACCACTTCTGACAGGAGTGTGCCGATCCAGGATGTAAGCCGTTATGAACCCTCTATACTGCCCTTACGAGCTTCTGAAACACTGAAGATCACCTCTGCCTTTGGCTCCCGCAGAGACCCTTTTACCAATAAAGGTAAACTGCATAAGGGCATAGATCTTTCCACAGCCATTGGCACGGAAGTCCTCGCCACCGCAGATGGAGTGGTTGAATCAGTAGACCACAATGCAGACGGTTATGGTAAGATGATTGTATTAAACCATAACCATGAATACCTTACGGTATACAGCCAGCTTAGTGATATCAAGGTGCGTACTGGAGAAAAGATACATCGTGGTGAGGTTATAGCACTAAGCGGTAATTCTGGCAAATCAACCGGCCCACACCTGCACTATGAAGTCCATAAAAACGGTAAAGCCGTTGATCCGGCTGCTTACATCCATGATTATGAATTCCGTTTCACCAACGAACCTGCTGAAGGAATAGAGATTGATCACGAGGAAAATATCAATTTCAACCCTGATGTAGATAAGGAGAAGCAAATAGCAATCGGCAACCTTCAGCAATCGCTTATTGAAAAACAAAAGTCATTGGGGAAAATACAGATCAGTATAAGCACCCTGCAAAAGTCACTGGCCGAGACACAAAAATCGTTCAGCACCAATTCACTTATTACTACAGAGATGTTAGAAACCTTGAACCGCCAGCGATTGGAATTACACCAACAACAGGAAAAACTTGCGATGGCACAGGAAGAGATGGCCCGTGAGCAAAGCAGGCTGGCTCATGTAAAAAGAGAATTGAACCAAGTGCTCAGGCAAACGAACACCAGGGAAGAATAACTCTCACCTGTTTCTGTTGCATACATGGATATGCAAAGCTATTTCCGCGTATGTAAGCGAGGATCAATAAAGGCATATACCCGCAAGAAATCTGTGCTCATTCTGCAGCAGTCAGATAGTTAGGAATGCGTACATTACTCAAAAGGGTATATGCCTGTTTTCCCAAAGAAATTGATATTACAATGAAAAAACGATCTTCATTTCGCTTTGCTCGGCTACGAGTTTTATCCGGTCTCCTGCCTTAACCTTACGTACCGGATTAAGGCTATACACAGCCTGGCCCCAGTGGATCATTTCGCCCTCGGGGCCCGATGATAAGCTAAGCTGCTCATCCAGGTGAAGGTCAAACCAAAAAGCCACGGCATGCAACTCCCCGTCATGGCTTATTTCAACCTCCAGGGTATGTCGGTTCGGTGCTTCGGGAGCAACCGCAGGCGGAAGGTTGTAAAAGTCAATATCTAAAACCTTAAACTCTTTACTGATAGATTTATAGGGGACATTATTTAAAGTTTCTCTTCGGTATACATCCTTCACCTGGAAACGTCCAAAACTACGCAGATCAAAACCGGATATATGGTCTAAAGGAGCAATGGCGTGTAAATGGTTAGACTCTATCAGCATGCCCTTTACCGTGGCCGCTGCCGGGATGATCCTGCCACCCTCTTTCAAAAGCTTTTCACGCGCATGACGGACCGTAGGCAACACTCCCTCACCCAACAATCCCGAGTCCAATACCTCGGAAACCAATACATCCACTTTTGCGGGTATCTCCTGCCCTATTTTAAGGCTGTTGGACTGCTTGGGAATAATGCTGATGGTACCCGCATAGCCGTTGTCGCTTATCACCTGCTGTGCAGCCTGGGCAATGGCCTGTATGGTTTCACAGGTATACACATGCCGGGCTCCCGCCCTGGCACACATCATGGATAACAAACCGGACCCGGTGCCAATATCCAACACCGTTTCCCCACCACGGATTACACGTTTGATCGCTTCATCATAGCCCTCGTTGCGTTTAAGGTCTCCCAGCATATCAAAATGCCAGCCTTCTATCTTACTGCTACTGATCTTATCCAGGTTTTCCCGTGCTATTTTACTTTCTGCATTATAGGTGAGAGCTTTTTCATAATGGTTTACGGCCTCTTCCATACGGTTCATATCCCGGTTCACATTACCGATCAGCGTATGGATTTCCTCCCCGGGGCCCTCTGTATTGAACACTCTGTTATAATGCTCCAGTGCCTCATCACGCTCGCCCAGGTAATGCTTAGCCATACCACTGAGCTTATGTGCATAACTGTGGTCAGGCTCCTGCTTCAGTAAAGCGGACAGGTAATTCAAAGCCTCTTCGTAGCGCCCGGCTTCCAGCTCAAGGTTGCCCAGATTCAATAAAGCCGGTGTAAAAGCAGCCTGTTGTTGCACACATTTCTGCCATCTCTTCCGGGCTCCATCCAAATCTCTTTTCTGGTACAACAATGCACCGATATTAAACTGCGCTTCAGTAAGCTGGGGAATAATATTTACCGCTTTTTCAAAAGCGGCTAAAGCCTCTTCACCCCTGCCTTGTTGCATGTAGAGGTTACCACTGAAATAAAAAACTTCCCCGGAACGGGGGAAATCCTTCTGCAGCCCAATGGCGAGATCAGAAGCCTCTTCTATATGGCCTAAACCCAACAGGGTTTGCCCCAGGGTTACTTTTAAAAAAAGATTGGTGGGAAACCGCTCGGCAGCATCTTTAAGGAGTTGTGCTGTTTCCTGCAACTTACCCTGGCGATTCAGGGCATCGGCCAAGTAGTTGTATAGTTGTACATTATCCGGTTGAGACTCCAGGATCTGCTTATACTCGCTTTCCGCTTCATGGAATTGGCCGTTCTGATGAAGTTGAACAGCCTTTTGAAATTGTGGATTCACTTGCAAAGGTTTGGTTGAGGTGCTAATATAAAGCAACGTGCAGGAACCCGTCAGCTTGCTTTTTATCTTTTAAACCATTCCGCTCTCATGCTGTTGAAAATGAATGCATCACGCCAGGCTTATTCTGTTCCCCGGCTTGGGATTTGACCATCGGGTTTTCAGTAAACTGGATCTCGGGCATTACCATATTCACCCGGTGAACTGGCAAGAACCCCTGCCCGGAGAAACCCTCCGTGATTATTCACTAAGGCTGGTAAAGGACGTTTCCATAAGTCCGGAAAATACCCTCCTCATCGGTCACTCCTTCGGAGGGATCGTGGCCCAGGAAATAGCCACTGCCTTACCTGTAAAGCATCTTATACTGATCTCCAGCATCAAGAGCAGGCAAGAGAATCCCCGTCATTTCCAAATGCTTCATAAATTAGGGTTAATCCCCCTTTTTAGTCAGAGTCTTATAAATCTTACTTTTCCTTTTTGGGCAAAGAGCAAGGATGATACTTCCCCCGAAGCTTCTGAACTGATGATGGATATGGTAAAACAGCACTCTAACACCTACCTGCGTTGGGCTCTGGAACAACTCTCCAAATGGCCGGGACCCGAAAAAGACCTTCCTATTACTCATTTGCACGGCAACCGTGACCTTTCCTTTCCGGTAAAACGGATCCGTGAACCGGTGTATATTATCCCCGGTGGAACCCATTTCATGGTTTATAAGGAAGCCTCAAAAATTTCAGAGCATATACAAAGGATCATTACTCAGCTGTAGGAAACTTTTTATAAGGAATCACAAACCAGATGAATAGACGGGTCAAACCATGAACCTTTTAAGATAATCCTGATTATCTTAACGAATTATTTTAAGAGGCACTATGAAATCAAAAATTTACACCCTGTTTCTGGGCATGGCTATGATAGCCTGCAATAATCCCAGTGAAAGCACCGACAAGAAAGAAGACACCAATCAGAGCGAAGAACTTTCCACCAAGCCCTCCACTCCGGAGATCGTTGGTCAGGAAGTGGAATACTCCGTAGATGGCGTAAAAATGAAAGGCTACCTGGCCTATGATCAGAATGCAACCGAAAAACGGCCCGGTGTGCTGGTAGTACATGAGTGGTGGGGACATAACGAACATACCCGTAACAGTGCACGAAAACTGGCCGAAGCCGGTTATGTAGCAATGGCAGTGGACATGTATGGTGATGGCAAAAATACTGAGCACCCCGAGGATGCCAAGAAATTTTCCGGTGAGGTGATGCAGAATTTTGATGCGGCTAAGGCCCGTTTCAACACCGCAAAACAACTATTGGAAAGCAATCAAAAGACCGACCCATCCAAAACTGCGGCCATTGGCTACTGTTTTGGAGGAGGAGTGGTTCTGAACATGGCTCGCCAGGGTTCTGACCTGGATGCCGCAGTGAGTATTCACGGTAACCTTACTCCGGTGGAAAAGGCAGTACCGGGCTCTGTAAAGGCCAGGATACTGGTATTAAATGGTGCAGATGATCCTTTTTCACCTAAAGAACAACGAGAAGCTTTTAACAGCGAAATGGATGCAGCCGGAGCCGACTATGAAATAGTGAACTATGTGGGTGCCAAGCATGCTTTTACCAACCCCAAAGCAACTCAAATTGGCGAGGAATATAATCTTCCGTTGGAGTACAATGAAGAGGTGGCCGAAAAGAGCTGGGAAAAAACCCTGGAATTTCTCGACAATACCTTTAAAAAATAAGTCCAGACCGGACATTCTAGCAAACAGAACCGGGCCAGACCCGGTTTTTTTTATCTCTATCTGCCCTTCAAAAAGATTTATACGATACAGGATAATTTAGCTGCATGAATTCAAACTTAAAACCCGTAAAAAAGGTCCATCAGGCTATTTCAGCTCCCATTGATGACCTGACAACCTATAGGGCCATGCCCACTTATACCCTTCAGCACCTGGACCCTTTTCTCTTCCTCAATCATCACGGTCCCCAGGTATATCCGCCCCATAATTCCGGACTCCCCTTTGGGCCTCACCCCCACCGTGGCTTTGAAACCCTCACCTATATTCTAAAGGGGGATATAGTGCATTGGGATTCCAACGGTCATAAGAGCCGCATAACCGAGGGAGGCGTACAATGGATGACCGCAGGAAGCGGGCTTATCCATTCTGAGATCTCATCCGAAGAATTTAAAACTCAAGGTGGCGAAGAAGAAGTCATACAGCTCTGGCTAAACCTTTCTGCCCGGAATAAGATGGTTAAACCCGACTATCACGGGCTTAAGGAAGAGGAAATAACGCACTTTCATATGGATGAGGGTAAGGTCAGGGTAAACCTGATCTCCGGTGAATGGGATGATCACAAAGGACCGGTAAATTCGCTGGAGAACTTATGCATGACCAGTGTTGAAATGAAGAGCAACGGCCGCTTTGAAATGGAGGTCCCTGAAGGGAACCAGGTATTGTTTTACGTGGTAAAGGGCCAGGTAGAAGTCAATAATACCAAGGTAGCTATGCGTAATTTGGTAGAATTCAATGAAAACGGAGGCACCATTCAGGTACAGGCATCAGAAGACAGTTACCTGATCTTAGGTCATGGCAAGCCTTTACAAGAACCCATCGTGGCTCAGGGTCCCTTTGTAGTGAACAGCCGTGAAGAGCTGATCCGGGCTTTTGAAGACTACCAGGCTGGCAGGATGGGCACCTGGGATGAAAATTAAACACGAGGAAAGCTGAACAAAATTCCCTCTTTGGGGATTTTAAGTAGTTATGGAAACACTTGGTTGGACATTATTGATCCTTGGCCTTATCACAGTAGCCCTCTGGATCTACGCTATTGCCGATATACTTAAAGGCTCCCTGGACGGTCAGGGTTCAAAAATACTGTGGTTGGTTATTGTACTTTTCTTCCCTATTGTAGGCGTGGTACTGTACTTTTTAGTGGGAAGGAGGTAAGGTTTACCCTTAACTCCCCGCATTAGTGATATCTTACCTAAGATCAGGGAAGTTTTTTTCTTTTTCTGCAACTTAGCGGACTTAACCGTATTTCAATCCATTCATGAAACTAGCCTTCCGGATCATAGAAGTATTCAATCAGCCTGAAAAGGGATTTAGAGGTAATACCAGTGCCGTATTCTTGCTGGAAGAAGCACTGCCTGACGCTGCCATGCAGCGGATCGCCTCGGATCTGTTGCAGCCGGCTTCCACCTTCCTATGGCCTCATGAAGAAGATCATCATTATCATGTAAGGTGGTTTGCCCCGGACAGCGAGATCGGTCTCTGTGGACATGGGTCACTGGCGGCTATTGCTTATATACAAGGCACTAAAGAAATTCATCTGCATTATCGCAATGGTGTGATCACAGGGCAGAGAAAAGAAGATGATACCGCCTCCATAAATCTGGAAGCTATCACCGTAACCGGTGAAGCAAAAATACCAGAACCTATTGCTGAAGGTCTGGGAATACCCGTGGCAGGCTATTTTACCACCAGTAATAAACAGATCATAGTAGTCAATTCAGAAGAAGAACTGCTTAAGATGGAGCCGGACTTCTCAAAGCTTCGAGAATCGGAGGTTTTCGGGTATGCGGTTACCGCCCGTGGCGAAAAAGTGGATTTTGTAAGCCGTACCCTTGTGCCGCATGTGCATCAACTGGAAGATCCGGCCACAGGGTCATCCCATGCCGCCCTGGCTCCCTTTTGGAGTAAACGGCTGAATAAAAATGAACTTATTGCCCACCAGCTCAGCTCCAGAAAGGGTCTTTTCAATTGTGTATACCATGAAAACCGCGTAGAGCTTAGCGGGCATTATTCGGTATTAGCCGAAGGCAACTTTTTCTACCAGGAATAACCCTCCCTCTTACGATTATATTTCCTATCTTAGAGGGAATCAAACCTTTAAATATGAAACCCTGCTCTTCCCTTGGCCCTATTGGCGCCCATTATTCCTGTTTTTTTACCCTACAGCATTAACCTATTCGGATAAAAGTTATCCGTGTTTAATCTCAATTTATATGTCATGAAAAAGATCATGCTACTCACTTTATTCTGCACTGCCCTGTCCTTTGTGGCCAAGGCCCAACCAGCCGGGCTTAATGTTTACAACAAAACCCGATGTTACATTGAAGTAACCGCCTGGGCTTACAACTCTGTTTGCGATGATAAATGTCCTTCTACCACAGTATGTTTACCTCCGGGAGGAGGATATACCCTGCTTGCTCCCTGTGGAAGACCCAACTGGCAGTGGGAGTTTGTAGCCGTAAAACCGGTAAAAGAAGACTGTACGGATTGTGGCTTACCCCAAACACCTGTGGGAGCGCCCGGAGCTATTTGTAAAAGTTACCCAACTCGTGTATCGTCTATAGATCATTGCAATTGTGCTCCTTTTACTGCAGGATTTGTCAATAGCAATACGTTGGTAATGCACTAACGGAATTTCTATATTCCATACAGATTTTAAATAAAGCCGGCCATCAGGCCGGCTTTATTTAAAACTTATAGACCTTTCTTATACGTTCTCTTTAATTTGTGATAATTCAGCCGGATGAAAGTACCTGTCTTAACGTACTTTTGCAGCGCATGTCGCAAAAATCACCCCTCGCCAAAAAGCAAAAGAATATTCTCATACTAACCCTTGGCTTTATTGCCGCCCTGGGTCCTTTTTCTATTGATACCTACCTGCCAGGTTTCCCAACTATAGCGGAAAGCCTTAATACGGACATCTCCAACGTATCCCTTACGCTTACCAGCTATTTTATTGGTATTTCGGTAGGTCAGCTTATATACGGCCCTCTGCTGGACCGCTACGGCCGTAAAAAGCCTTTATTGATTGGTTTAGGAATTTATATCCTGGCTTCCCTGGGCTGCGCTTTGGCTCCAGATGTTGAGGCTCTTATCTTTTTAAGGCTGGTACAGGCATTAGGTGGTTGTGTAGGCATGGTAGCCAGCCGGGCTATTGTGCGGGATCGCTTCCCCACCAATGAAGTGGCACGGGTGTTTTCAGCACTTATACTGGTGATGGGAGCTGCTCCCATTGTAGCACCTACCGTAGGGGGGTATCTTATTGATCATTTCGGCTGGCGCTTTATTTTTGTATTGCTCAGCGCTTTATCATTGGTGATGTTTGTTCTGGTATGGTTGGTACTTATGGAAAGTAAAAGCCCGGATTCCGGAGTTTCTCTTCACATTAAAAAGGTAAGCCGGGGATACTGGGAAGTCCTGACCCACCGCGATTTCCTGATGTATGGCCTTGCCGGTAGCCTGGCTATGGCAGGCTTGTTCACTTATATTGCCGGTTCTCCTTTTGTTTTAATGGAATTGTATGGTTTCTCCGAAAAGAGTTTCGGTTGGGTATTTGGAATAAACGCTTTTGGTTTTATTGCCGGTAGTCAGATCAACCGCCTGCTTTTACGGAAATGGGATAGTATAATGATCACCCAGGTGAGTGCTCTGTTGATCCTGATCACTGGACTTTTATTAGGTACTGGCCTGGCCCTTGATATCCTGAGCCGCTTTATGCTCCTCCCCTTGCTTTTCATCTTCCTGTTCCTGTCAGGTTTCCTGAACCCCAACACCACGGCCCTGGCCCTGGAGCCTTTTGAGAAAAATGCAGGAGTAGCCTCAGCGCTGGTAGGTAGCTTCAGGATGTTTGCAGGAGCCATTTCATCGGCACTGATCGGTATACTTCATAACGACACTTCCGGACCAATGATCTGGATCATGGTAATTTGCGGGATACTGGTATTTGTGCTGGTACAGGCTCATGCCCGCCTGGCACAGGAAGAAGATAATTAACCGAATATCTCGTTCAGCAGACCGGCCAGCCGGATACCACCCTTTTCCAGCTGGTCCTGAAGCAGATCCCAGTTCTGGTACATATACCTGTAACCCATTTTGTCCGTATCCCCGGTTTCATAAACCTGCTCACGATAGGTTATGGCTTCCTGGGCCCATTCAGCCACGGTTCCGCTTTGCCATTTTTTAATCTGGTCTGCTGAAGCATGGTCCACAGCTTCAGCCAGCTCAGTATAACTCAGTTGTTTGGAATCAATGATCTCGCTGTCCCAAACGCGGTGCAGGTTGGAAGACTGGTAAAACCACTTTACCTTTACGTCATTACCGCCTTTGTCTTCACCGGTGCCTACATGCAAAGGCTGATGCAGATCACCCACCAGATGCACCAGGAAACGCAAGGCTACCACCTTATGCTCGCGTGAAGCCGTATCACTTTTGAGTATGGCTTTCATTCTTCCTATGGCTTCCACCAGATCACCTTTAGGGTTTTTCTCCGTATCCGAATAGGTTTCACCTTCCGGGATGGTTACCCAATGCCAATCGTGGGTATGATCATAGGTATCATCGGATTTTACTTCATCCATCCAGGCGGAAGCTATGGCCAGGCTTTCGGAACCCAGCAACTTTTTAATGTTCTTACGGGCTTTCTTGGTCAGGTGATTTTCAGCTACCTGTCCTACCACACGGTGTCCGGTCTGACCCCAGGCCAAAACTTCAGTGGTGGATATAAAGCTTATCAGTATAGCCGATAAAAGGATACGTTTCATGGATGTCACTTATTTAGTTGCGAAAATAAAACTACCTGGGGGAGAACACAAAGGCAAGCCCGCTTAAATACCTTTCCTTTGAATTCCTTTAACTCTTATAATTTATTTAAAAGGGTAATGATATAGGGAAGGTAACTCACTTCCCACCCGCTCACTCAGGGTATAATATCCATTCGCGCCCCAACAAATAGCTTCACCCTGTGGTTCTTTTATATAGGGTAACAAAACAGGAGTATTAGCCAAAGCTTCAACCACGCTTTGCCCGGGCTGCCGGTTCCAAAGCAATATTTCCCGGTAGGTTCTCATAACAATATGATTGCCATTACGGCTTACATCACCCCCGGTGATGCCTGCTATGGGTAAAGTTCCCCGGTAGACCATGTCCAGCACTCCACTGGCTTGAGCGGTTGTTTCCAGGGCAGAATACACCCGTGCCTCATCACCTCTCGTTACAACAATGATCTCCCCGTTCAATGGGTCTATCATCAGGGTTTCGGCATTGTAATAGCCATCCGGATAATGAAATACGTACTCCGTCACCTCTTTAACGTCTTTTGGTACTACGGTATCCCCGACCTCATAGACAACTGGTAATTCCTCCACCTTGTACAGGCTGCAGTTGATACGGGAAAGAAGGTTATCCCCAATATCGGCCACCCACAGATAAGAATGATCACCAGCAATGTCGTAGCTTATGGCAATATCCTCCCAGTCCGTATTACTCGCTGCCATGGAATAAATTCCTTTCAGTTGTGCGGTGGAACCATCCAGTAAATACAGTAAGCTGGCATCACCTCCGTCATTATGCACCCATAAGTCTCCCGGGTTCTTAATTCCTGTCGCCATTCCTGAAACCTCATCAATACCTTCTACAGCATTCAGGGCATTTCCGCTATTAAAAAGGTCACTGCTATCCAGCTCGCTCAGTTTATATTCCGGCTTAAAAGGTGCCGAATGGGTTGGCGTAGTGTTACTACCCGCAGGACGGGTGCGGGTACAGGCATTAAACCCCATTAAAATGAGGAGTGTAAAAAGCGTTAAACATCTATTCACGTAACAAATATATCCGATTCCTTTTTCTAATGCTCCGGCCATTTTAACTTTACAAATTATGGAGTACGAGGAAACCAACCGCTGGCTGGACCAGGTAAGCGGAGACCTTGAGGAGCTTTACCAGGCCATAGACGAAGGCGAACACCAGCAACAGGATTTCAAGTTCCGTATTGACAGCACCCGGAAAATTGCCATAACCCTGGTTGCTTTTGCCAATACTCAAGGTGGCAAACTACTGATCGGGGTAAAAGACAATGGCCGCATAGCAGGTATTGACCCGGAAGAGGAATATTACATGATAGAAGGGGCGGCATCCATGTATTGTAAACCACCTGTTTCTTTCAAAACCAGGGTGTTCGAGGACGAAGAAGGCCGGAAAGTGCTTGAAATAGACGTTCCACCTTCTGCAGAGGCCCCACATTATGCTAAAACAGCTGAAGATTCCTGGAGGGTTTACCTGCGCCAGGATGATGAAAATTTTGCGGCCAACCGTGTGATCATTGAATACCTGAAGAACAAGCATCCTGACTCCAAAAAGAAGAACCTGGTAGCCTACGGTCCCGAGGAGAGGGAACTTTTTGATCTTTTGGGCGTACAAAAGGAAATCTCCATAAGTGCATACCGTAAAAAAGCGGATATTGATATTGTTGAAGCGGAAAAGATACTGGTGCTTTTCCTGCAATGGGAAATCATCAGCTACCGCGCTACCGACAAGGGCATCCGCTTTTTCCTCCTGGACTAATTATCCTTAAGGATATTGATTTCCTCGAGGCCCTCATCCAGGCCCTGGTACCAATCCAGGTGAGGACTCACCTCATCGCATCCTCCGGCCCACTCTATGCATTCCGTGTCCTGGTGCTCGAAGTTACAACGTGGGCAACGTCCTGCCGTACTGAAAACATCCCATTCGTAACCACATGACTGGCATGTCCAGTAAGGCTCCCCACCTGGCTTCCAACCACATTGCGGACAACATACTTTCAGTTCCATTATTTTATTTTGCTTGTCATAGTTCCTATGCTTCCAATACTTCTTATATTGGTCGATTGATTAATATCTGTGATTTTTGCTCCTAAAACCTGCTAAATACATTCTTTATATTCTAACTTTTTCTTCATTTCTTTTGCGTGCCCAGCACTCAAAAGAAACTGAGGACGAACTTTTTAGATTATACAATTTAGCTTTCGACCAACTGGTTGTAGACCCTGATACGGCCCTCTCCTACGCTAATCAATATCTTGAGTTCAGCAAAGCTATAAATGATAGCTCGGAAATTGCAACCGCACTGGATCTGATTGGTACGGTTTATTATTACCAGAATCACCTTGAAAAAGCCCTCGAATACCATTATCAGGCTAAACATATATTTGAACGCCACAAGGACTATTCAGGTTTAAGCACTACCCTTCTGAGCATTGGTAACGTTTATAATGATCAGGGATATTACCTGCGCGCCATAGACAATTACCTGAAATCTATGGAGTATGATAAGCTCATTGATTACCCAGAAGGTGAAGCAACTACCGCTGTAAACATTGCAATTATCTTCCTGGCCCAGGAAAATATGGAACTGGCGGAAAAATACGTAAACCAGTCTATAGCCGTTGCCAGGAAATACGGCCTGAAAGGGATTTTGGCCAATGCATATAATCTCAAGGCTGAATTACTTCTGTATTACGGAAAGCTTGATAAGGCTGAAAAAATGGCTCAGGACGCCCTGAAAATTGCCACAGAACATAGTGATCAGTTTGAAATGGCTTCTGCATATTGTAATCTGGGACTGGTAGCTTCCAAAAATGGCGATTATAGCACTGCCATTAAAGAGTGTAAAAAGGCCGTGCAATTGATGGAAGACTATAGCGATCCTTATTCCATTTCTCTTTACCAAAGTTACCTGGCACGGGTTTATATTGAAGGTGGGCAATATGAAGATGGTCTGCGCGTAGCTCTTTCTGCCTATGAAATTGCAAAGCGCGAAAACTCACGATACCTGATCCGCCAATCCTCCATAATTCTATCCAAAGCTTATGAAGATGCTGGTCAACCCCAAAAGGCACTGGAGCTCTTCCGGGAGTACAAACTTTACAATGACACTCTGATCAAACTTAATATCCAGGAGAAACTCCTGCAGCAACAAAACGAGATCAAGCAGCATGAAAATGAGATCCTGCAATCCCGCAACAGGCTGCAAACGGATATTATTTCCCGCAATAAGCTGGTACTTATTATAGTAACTATTCTTTTACTGGTGAGTATAGCATTCATTTTTACGCTGATGATCAATATCCGGAAGCGTAAGGAATACAACCGTTTACTGTTGGAAAAAACCGACCTGATCCAGAAGAAGCAATCTGAAATTGATCATCAAAGCAACCTTCTGATCCAGAAAAACCTGGAGCTGGAAAACCTGAACCAAACCAAGGATAAACTATTCTCCATCCTTACCCATGACCTTAAGCAACCCTTTAACCAGATCTTAGGTATACTGGAGCTACTGGACTATAACCAGATCAGTGACGAAGACCGGAAAGAACTACTGGAAGGTCTTAAAGAATCTGTAAGCCATACGCGCTCTTCGGTTGAAAACCTATTGATATGGAGCAAGAACCAGTTTACCGGCATGAGTGTGCGGCCGCGTAACATTGAAATACGGCCCATTATTGAAGCACTGCAAAAGCAATTACACAGCACTTTGGAAAACAAGGACTTGCGGCTTGACACCAATCTTCCTGATAAGCTGAAGGTGTATGCAGACCCGGATCATACCGAGATCATTCTTCGCAATTTGTTGGTTAATGCCATTAAATTTTCGCCTAGTGGCAAGGCTATTGAATTGTCGGCCAGCAAGCTTAACGGGGATGTACATTTACAGGTAAAGGACCACGGTATAGGAATGAGCAGGAAGAAGATTGACAGCATGCTGGATTTTAATGAAAACGTGAGTACCCCTGGTACTTTAAATGAGAAAGGTACCGGCCTTGGTATTATGATCGTGCACGAGTTCCTGGAAGCAAATAATGGAGAACTGCGCATAGAAAGTGAGGAAGGCAAAGGAAGCTCCTTCTTCATCATCCTACCCAGCGGACGCTAGATAGTAATAACTCCCCGGTTGCTTAGCTTGCGTTGTATTCTCCGTAACCTTCGCTTATTTACACCCAGATCCGAGTAACCTACCCTTGATGCTGAACGAAAGTGGATCACATTTTCATCTTCCGGAAGAAAAAGCTCCAGATCGTCTTTAAATTTCATTATCGCAATGGTGAATACGGCATGGATGTAATGACTCTGTTGTTCAATGATCTCTACGCGTGATTCTGTATCCAGTACCTCCAGTAATATCTTGATCACTTCCTCCCTGCTTTTGTGGTAAAACCAGGGTTCCATATGGTGCTTCTGGTCTTGCGGATACATGCTCACCTTGCAATTGGGCATATCCGGGCAAGGGTTTAACCTTCCGCGTATCAATCCTGTGTTGGTGTGCTGTTTTCTGGCCATATCTAAAAAAGTTCAGGCATGTTAAAATGTACAGGTTTACGTTTGGGATTAAACACCAGGCTGAAGGTACAGCCCCGGCCTACTTCACTGTTCACCCTTATTTCGCCCCCCATGGCCTCCATTTGGTTCTTACACATAAAGAGACCAAAACCACGGGCGTCAGGGTTGCGATGAAAGGTTTTGTGCAGACGAAACATTTTATCGCCATAACGCTTCAAATCGATCCCCAGACCATTATCTCTGAAAAAAAGGCTGTCTTCTCCATTAGCCGTTTGCTGTATACCAATCCTTATCCTGAGGCTTTCCTTTGCCGGATCCTTATACTTTATAGCGTTGGAAAGCAGGTTTACCGCTATGCTCTTGAGGTATACCGGAAAAGTTTCCACCCGCATATCTTCAGGAATATCCACCTCTATGCTTCCTCTGTGATTTTGAATGGAAGCTTCAAATAATTTCAGGGTTTCTACTATCAGCCCCTTCAAATTAACCTCTTCCATCCTTATTTCGCTTTGATGGCGAACCTTAAGTACCTGCATCAGCTCCTCAAAGGTATGGTTAAGGCTACTGGAGGATTCATGGATCTTGGCAATGATCATCTCCTGCTCATCACGGCTCTCAGACTCCTGGAGAAAGTTGGCCAGGGTCTCCAGGTTACCTACCGGCCCGCGAAGGTTATGGGATATAATATAGCTAAATTCCAGCAATTGCTGATTTTGACGACCCACTGATGCCGACATTTGCACCAGGGTCTGTATTTGCTGTTCCACCTGTTGCTTTCCAGCCGTTATATCCCTGGAAGAAGAATAGATCATTGTTTCCCCATCTTCCCCCGTAAAAGGCTGCATCAGCGTTTGCAGCCATATATAGTGTCCTTTGCTGTTTTTGAACCTCCATTCCAAGGGCTCTTGATAATGATCCTGGTCTTCAAAAAGTCCCAGGTAAGATGATTGATCATCAGGATGCAGGAAATCAAGTGGAGACCGCCCTTCAAGCTCATCTCTTTCGTATCCCAGCAAACCCTTTACCGAAGGGCTTACATACCAAAACCGGCCGTTGATAGTGTGTGTGCAGATAAGTTCCCTTGATTGGAACTGTACCAACTGTCCCAACCATTTTGCTTTGCCATTTTTTGTTTTGGCCATTATATAGCTTTCATCCCTAGGGCCGTGAAAGTAATAAAAAACAAACCTAAATTCATTTCCCCTCAAACAAAAAACCCCGCAAATGCGGGGTTTTTCTATTTGTGGATTATTTTATCGTATTAAGCGGTAACACCTATCAGTTCGGCCATTTTAGCTCCGATATCGGCAGGAGAATCCACTACGTGAATACCACATTCACGCAGGATGGCTTTTTTAGCCTGCGCAGTATCATCACTGCCACCTACTATAGCTCCGGCATGGCCCATGGTACGGCCTTTAGGAGCAGTTTCTCCGGCAATAAAACCTACTACGGGTTTTCCATTGCCGTATTCTTTGATCCAGCGCGCAGCATCCGGTTCCATCTGTCCACCAATCTCACCGATCATTACGATACCATCGGTTTCCGGATCATTCATTAATAACTCAACCGCTTCTTTCATAGAAGTTCCGATTATAGGATCACCTCCAATACCAATGGCGGTGGACTGACCCATTCCAGCCTTGGTGATCTGGTCTACCGCTTCGTAGGTAAGGGTTCCTGATTTGGATATGATACCTATACGACCCGGGTTGAAAATAAAGCCGGGCATGATCCCTACTTTAGCCTCACCGGCTGTCATCACACCAGGACAGTTAGGACCTACCATGCGGCAATCCTTATCCTTGAGATATTCTTTTACTATTACCATATCCTTCACAGGAATTCCTTCGGTAATGGTTACAATCACTTTGATACCTGCTTCTGCCGCCTCCATAATGGCATCGGCAGCAAATGCCGGGGGTACAAATATGATGGAAACATCAGCACCGGTCTTTTTAACCGCTTCGGCAACGGTATTGAATACCGGCTTGTCAAGGTGGGTCTGTCCGCCTTTACCAGGCGTAACACCACCAACTACATTAGTACCGTATTCTATCATTTGGCCGGCATGGAAGGATCCTTCGCTACCGGTAAAACCCTGAACTATAACCTTGGAATCTTTATTTACAAGTACGCTCATCGGAGAGTGTGGTTTTAATATTTTACGTTGCCGCGAAAATAAGGGTTATTGATCTGAATATCCTTTTTTCCCGTGAGAAAATGGTAATCTATTCTTCTTTGCGCTTACCACTTTCCCATTCCTGCCAATGTGTGTCAGCCCCGCTATGGAGTTCCTTGCGGTTCTTCAGCCACCTGGTTTTGGTATTCACAAAAAACTGGTTATAAAAGAGGTAAAGCCGGCCATCCCTGATCTCGAAAGTTTTGGGATTTATGGAAACTTTTTCGCCATTACGTCCCATCTGGTAGGCACACCACCCTCCATACTCCGGTTCATACCGGTAGGGGTTGGATGCAAACTGATCGCGATGGGGTGCTGAGGCAAAATAGTAAAGCACTCCCTTGTGAACGTAGCTAAAGATTTTCTTTCCCTTTATCGCCCTTCCTTCTGAAAAGTAGGCAACAGGGTCATATCCATCCATAGCAAGATTATTCTCACCGAGGTTGTAGTTTTCCAGGCGAAAAGGTTCATCCTGCGCTTGCGTGCCCAGTACAAAAGCTACCATCAGGCTCAACATTAACTTCTTCATGAGGTATGTTTTAATCGATTACGCGCACGGTAATGGGTATATTGTTGAGTGGCCACTCTCCCTCATCCACCTTCTCTTCGGCAATTTTCTCCACTACATCCATACCGCTTACCACTCTTCCGAATACCGTATGTTCCTCATCCAGGTGTGGCGCTCCTCCTTCAGAAGCGTATACCTTTATTTGTGCTTCGGAAAGCTTTATACCGTACTCTTCTTCCATTGCTTTCAACTGATTGTAGGTATAGCTCTGGCCGAGGCATATATAAAACTCAAAAGGATCAGAACGCTTTTCAGGGTTTTGATAATAACTTCTGGCCGCAGCTACTGCCCCCCTACGGTGCAGGTTTCCTGCACTTATTTCATTGGGAAGCGTATAGTCTCCCAAACGCTTCCTTTTTTGAAGAGTCTCAGGATCATCATTATTACCGGCCTGTATTACATGTCCTTTGGATACCCGATAAAACCAGGTTCCATCAAAGTAATCCTGCCTGGTGAGGTAAAGGAAATTAGCACGGTGTACAGGTGTGTTGGCATACAATTCAATAGTAATATCCCCGAAATCGGTTTTAATCACTGCTGAATTTTCCGGATGTTTCCGCGCATACTGTAAGAAGAAATCCTCGCTGTTGGAATCGGTAATCGGGGCAATTCCGTCATCCTCCTCTTGGGTATCTCCTGCCGATTGCCCGCTTGGCTCGTTACCCCTATCCTCCCGGGCCGCATTCTCATTAGGATCAATGCCTGGCGATCCACAGGACGAAATAAATAGCTGAGCTACTAGTATAGAGAGCAGTAACCTAGTTGAGATAAATATTTTGAAAGACATTTTTTTCCTGTACTTGTAAGAGTTCCAGGTAGCGAATATAATTCCTGAGATAGTTTTCCATTTTTTCAGGATCGGCAAGGCCTACCAACTCCACCTTTTCCTGGTCTCCCAGGTACATTTCATTGGCAACATCAAAAATGCGAGGCTCCATTCCGGCTAACACATCCGAACTGTACATCTTATACTTAAGGAGATACTCCCTGAACCTGCTCAGAAATTGATGCCCTAACTTCACATTACGAACGGCTTCCAGCTCACGTACCTTTCCTTCAGGATAAAGCTTCCCTTCTTTCTGGATATAAAACTTTTCAAGCTGAAATACGGAGATGGCCTTGACCATAATATCCATCTCTCCTCCCGGGTGCCGCTCTATTACTTCACTTACCTCTACCAGGCTGCCCAGGTTCTGCACATTTATGGCATTGGAAAAAGCAATACCAAACGCCATTTTATCCTTGATACAATCGTTAATGAGTTGTTTATAACGGTCCTCAAAAATGTACAATTGGGTATAGTCTCCCGGTAAAAGGAATATGTTAAGCGGAAACAGGGCTATATGTGACTCCTTATATTCCATATACTTTAATTCATAAACGGAATACCGTGCCGCAGGTTCAAACTTTTTTTAGGCTGAACGCAAGGGACTTACCACTTCATTGCGCTCATTCAGCAATTTTTCCGGAACGGTTTTCCTGATGATCTTCATTAGTTCTTCAATAACCTTGATCTTGAGCTCAGCACGAGTATACACAATGCTGATCTCCCTGGAAGGACGTGGATCCGCTATAGGCTTAACATACTTCTGGTCTTCCTTGGGAAGGTCAATAGCGTGTAAATACGGTACCAGGGTCATTCCGAATCCTTTCTTGCTAAGCTTAATGAGGGTTTCAAAATTCCCGCTTTCCAGCTCTATAGGTTTGTGCTCGTTAGTAGAGTTTTGCTTACAAATATTGAGGATGCTGTTACGGAAGCAATGTCCTTCATTAAGCAATAGTATATCATTGATATCCAGTTCCGAATTGGTAATAAAAGATTCTTTGGACAAGCGATGGTTCTCGGGTACAAAAGCCATAAAAGGCTCGTAATAAAGAGGCCTTTCAATAATACCCTTCTCTTCCAGAGGGGTGGCCAGCAAGGCGGCATCCAGTTCATCAATACGCAACTTTTCCACAATCTTATCCGTGCGCAATTCCTGGATCTGTAACTGGATATTAGGAAACTTCTGGTGGAACTTGCTGATAAAGCGCGGCACCAGGGAAGGCGCAACGGTAGGAATTACTCCTAATTTAAACGGTCCTTCCAACTGATTTTTGGATTCCTGCAGGATTTCATGGATACGATGTGATTCATTGATCACATTCCTGGCCTGCTTGATAATACGCTCTCCAATGGAAGTAGGTCTTACAGGGTGCTTACTCCGGTCAAACAACAAAACGCCCAGTTCCTCCTCCAGTTTTTGTATCTGCATACTCAAGGTAGGCTGGGTTACAAAGCTGGCTTCGGCAGCTTTGGCAAAGTGGCGATGATTATCCACAGCAATGAGATATTGTAATTGTGTGAGGGTCATAATATTAAGTTATAGCTTTTATCTAACGTGATTACAAATATAATCAACCTTATCAATTAAATGGTTAAACATTAAATAAATTCTGCTATATCCTTAACTTCGCAAAAATTAAAATTTCAAAATGAAGAAAATAGCGTTTTCAATACTGAGTGTGTTTGCTTTTACAGCGGTTATGGCCGAAGAAACTGCCCCTAAAGGAACTCTTTTGCGGCTGAACCTGGACAAGGGTGCTGAGCACACCATTGTTACTGATATGAAGATCACTTCTTTTACCGATGCCTCATTACAGGAAGAAGCTTTTAAGATGGAAACCACTTCCTCTCTTAACTATAAGGTAATGGACAAATCAGCTGAGGGTATCCATACCATCGAGGCCTCTATTACCAGTCTTACCGCAAGGCAATCTGCCCAGGGAATGGAAATATTCTACGATTCCAATGATCCTGAAACATCTCAAGGTATGGGAGCTATGGTGGCTCAACAATTTGAGCCCATACTCAATAAAAAGATCACCTTTAAAGTAAACAGCATGGGTGAGGTAGTTGAAAAACCAACCGAAACCGCTGAGGGACCTATTAACATGGCTGATTTTGTTGATAACCTTTTTATGAAAATGCCCAAACAGGAGATCTCTAAAAATGATACCTGGAAAGAAGAAAATTCAGGCTCCGGCATGGCCCCCTTTGAGTTATCGCTGAACTACAAAGTAGATGAGATTACCCGTGATGAAGTGATCATTTCTACTTCAGCCGGAAAGGAAGATCTGAAAATGGAAGATGCTGAGGCTTCTGAAGTAAAGGATATGAACCTGAAAATGGGCGGTAAAATGACTTTCGATAAGAAAACCGGACGTATTATCTCCAGTACACTTTCACAAACTGTAAGTGGTTCTGATCCGCAACAAGGTGAATTTTTCATGGTAACTTCCATAACGCAAACCTCTAAGTAAACCTTGGATTTCAACCATTTCAGGGAAGAACTGGAAAAGGCCTTTACCCGCCCGCTGCCCGGCCAGGACGCACAGTACCAAATGACCCCGGCCGGCCGGGAAAGGGTGGACCTGAAAAGGATAGACCAGGAAAAAGTAAAACAGGCGGCTACGGCCGCCCTTTTTTTTCCCATGCAAAACCGCCCGCACCTTATCCTTACCAGACGTGTGGAGTATCCGGGTGTGCATTCCGGGCAAATCAGCTTTCCGGGGGGCAGGCGCGAACCGGAAGACGAAAGCTTTATGGATACTGCCCTGCGTGAAACCCATGAGGAAATAGGTGTAAAGGCTGGTGATATAACCCTATTAGGTTCTCTCACAGCCCTGTATATTCCGCCCAGTAACTTTTTTGTGTATCCTTTTGTGGGTATACTGGATCAGAAGCCCGAATTTTTCCCACAGGAAAGTGAGGTGGCAGAGATCCTGAGCCTGGATTTCAATCTCTTTCTCCCGGGTGAAAGCCTTAAGCAAACCATAGTTGATGCCCGTGGCTTTAAACTTAAAGTTCCGGCTTTTAACATTAACGGGCACATTATCTGGGGAGCCACGGCTATGATGATCAGTGAGCTACGGGCCATGTTCACGCAGCGGGCTCCCAATCTGAATTAACTTATATTTGGCCGGGGATACAGCACTCTATGAAAATACGTTTCTTCGATGCTTTTGGCAATTCTCTGCTCATTAAAAGGATGCTGATCTTTGTGATCGGGATTATTGCCTACTACCGGTTTAACATTATAAATAAGACCGTGATCAAGGGAAGTAAGATCCTTAAAACACTGCCCGGTAATAATGTTCTTTTTGTAAGCAACCACCAAACCTATTTTGCGGATGTAACCGGAATGTACCAGGTGTTTTGTTGTGCCAAATGGGGGGTGTATGACCGTATCAATTTTCCCTGGTACCTGCTAAACCCCAAGGTCAATATATATTTTGTAGCAGCTAAGGAAACCATGAAAGCGGGTATATTGCCCAAACTGTTTGCCTACGTGGGTTCCGTATCCATAAAACGCAGCTGGCGGGAAGCAGGAAAGGAAATAGACCGTGGTGTGGATCCGCGTGACATCAATAAGATTTACAAGGCCATGAACGCTGGCTGGGTCATTACCTTCCCACAGGGAACTACCAAACCCTATGTGTCCGGGCGCAGAGGTACAGCCCATATCATTAAAGAGAAAAAGCCTATTGTTATCCCGGTGGTGGTGGATGGCTTCCGCAGGGCTTTTGACAAAAAGGGCCTTTTCCTTAAAAAGAAGGGCGTAAAACTTTCTATACAGTTTAAGGAACCACTGGATATTGATTATTCCAAACCATCAGCCAAAATACTGGAACAGATCATGGAAAGTATTGAGCAGAGCCAAGAGTTCAACGTAATGAAACAGCTGGAAAAAACTTCCGAGCCCCAACCCTGAGGCTTGGTCCTTCGTTAAATAAATAAAATCAGGGCTAAACAAGTGAATACTTGACTTATTCCCTGCTGACGTTATATTTGAAAAAAATTCCCATGAAGAAATTAGCATTACTGGCCTTTGTAGTAATAAGCATCGTAGCCTGTAAGGAAAAAGACCTCACCAATGACAACCCTGCCCTTCCTGAGGAAAACCTGCAATTAAAGACTTCGTTTCTGTACGGTGATAAAGGTATTTATGAAGACAGCGTACTGGTAAACAATAAGGGTAACCGCTTCTTCATTACTGATATAAAATTTCTGCTGAACAACTTATACTTTATCCATACCAATAAGCCGGAGCGCGACAGCGTTCTCTGGGATACAGGCTATTACGCCATCAGCACTGATGCCTTAACCAAGTTTGTAGCTATATTGGAGCCAGGAGGATACTCAGGGCATTATGGTTTTAAGATTGGCCTGGACTCAGTGGCCTGGGCAAACCGCCCTACTAACCCACGTGGTGATGCACTTACCGATGCGGATCTTATCCGAAATGATGGTTTTGGGTACAACGCCCTTGTTATAAAAGGACGGGCCATTGATCCTGCAGACCCACTGGATACCGCAGGTAATATTCCGTTTGAGTATAATATTGGCGGCTACTTTATTTCTAAGAAGTACCGAAGCGATAAGCTTAACTTCTCACTGTCCAGTTCATCAGAGGTTAACCTGATCCTTAATGTGGATATTGAACCCATCTTCAATGACTTTGACATTGTAGCCAAGCCTACGGTAATTTCTGACATTTCAGATCCGGTGGATTATGAAATTGCGGAAATGATGATGGACTCCCTGGCAGTAGGTTTATTCTAAAGCTTCAATTGGCTCGCTGAAAGCCTTATTTCTGCGTTCAGCTTTTCTTAGATTTGCGCTGCTAAGCACATTTCATGAAAGTACATTTTATTGCTATTGGTGGTAGTGCCATGCACAACCTGGCCATAGCCCTCCATCTAAAGGGTTACGAAGTATCAGGAAGTGATGATGAGATATTTGAACCCTCCAGAGGACGTTTGGCTAAGCATGGTTTGCTTCCCTCTCACTCAGGCTGGAATCCGGATATTCTGAGTAAGGATCTGGACTTTGTGATCCTGGGCATGCACGCCCGCAAGGATAACCCTGAATTGATCAAAGCCCGGGAAATGGGCCTTAAAGTGGTTTCTTACCCGGAGTTCCTTTATGAACAAAGCAAGGATAAAACACGGGTGGTTATTGCCGGCAGCCACGGCAAAACCAGCATTACCGCTATGATATTGCACGTATTGCATTTTCACCAACGCGATTGTGACTTTATGGTAGGTGCGCAACTGGAGGGCTTTGAGACTATGGTGAAACTCACGCATAACAATGAGTTTATGTTACTGGAAGGCGATGAATACCTCTCCTCACCCATTGATCTGAGACCCAAGTTTATTCATTACAAACCCAATATTACCCTGCTCTCCGGTATTGCATGGGATCATGTAAACGTTTTTCCTACCTATGAAAGCTACCTGGAACAATTTGATAAGTTGCTGGAGGTGATTGAGCCCGGAGGTGTGGTGATCTACAACGAAACCGACCCGGAAGTGGTGAAGGTGGTAGAGCGCGCCTCCAACGAGGTAAAGAAGTTTGCCTATTCCCTGCCCGATTATTCCGTGCAGGACAACCGTACAATACTGCATACCGAAATGGGCGAAGTACCGCTTGAGATATTCGGAAGGCACAATATGAATAATCTGGAAGGTGCGCGCTGGATCTGCAACCAGATGGGTGTTAGCGATGAAGAGTTCTACGAAGCTATCGGGTCATTCAAGGGTGCCAGCCACAGGCTGGAAACCATTTTCTCTACCAACCAAATGATTGCGTTCCGGGATTTTGCTCATGCCCCTTCAAAAGTAAAAGCTACCGTGCAAGCCGTTAAGGAGGGCTATCCGGACTATAAACTCATAGCCTGCCTGGAATTACACACCTTCAGCAGCCTCAACATAAAATTTATAGACCAATACCAGGGGAGCCTGGACGCAGCCGGTGAAGCTATGGTTTACTTTAACCCTGCTGTAGTAGAACACAAAAAATTACCGGCACTCAGCGATGCCGCTGTCTATAAGGCATTTGGACGCCCCACACATCTGGAGGTATTCAACAACAATGCCTCATTACTTGCCGCACTCAAAGAACGTACTCAGGATAAATGTGCCGTACTGATCATGAGCTCCGGTAGTTTTGACGGTATCAATTGGAAGGAAGAATTAATGGGAATTAGCAATTGAAACATTACTTTTGTGCAATTCTTCAACCATGATTAAGAAAGAGCTTCTAAGCGAAGAGCAGATTTCCATAATCCTAAACCGCCTGGCGTGCCAGCTTGCTGAAAATCATGGCGACTTTTCCGAAACCGTTCTGATAGGATTGCAACCCCGGGGCTTACCCGTGGTGAATCGCCTTATACGACTTCTTCAGGAACAGGGAGTTGAGAACATTCAGCACGGAGCCCTGGACATCACTTTTTACCGGGATGATTTCCGCAGGAGAAACTCACCACTGGAACCCAATCGCACCAGGATAGAAGTACTGCTTGAAAACAAGAGAGTTGTTTTTGTGGACGATGTACTATTTACCGGCCGCAGTGTAAGAGCCGCGCTAGACGCTATTCATTCCTTCGGACGACCGAAGGAAATTGAATTGCTGGTATTGATCGACCGCAGATTTTCACGTGAATTGCCCATACAACCCGATTATACCGGCAAACGGGTGGACTCCATTGCCAGTGAAAAAGTACTGGTAAAATGGAAAGAGGAAGAAGGACAGAATATTGTTTACCTGATAAGATCAGAAAATGAGTGAGTTAAGTGTTAATCATTTATTAGGCATCAAATACCTGAACCGGGATGACATTGAACTCATATTTAATACGGCTGACCAATTCAAGGAAGTTCTAAATCGACCCATCCGTAAGGTTCCTTCGCTACGGGATATCACCATTGCTAACCTGTTTTTTGAAAACAGTACCCGTACTAGGCTGTCGTTTGAACTGGCGGAAAAAAGGCTTTCTGCAGATGTGATCAACTTCTCCGCAGCCTCCTCTTCCGTAAAGAAGGGAGAAACACTGGTGGACACCGTGAATAACATCCTGTCTATGAAGGTAGACATGGTGGTGATGCGACATGCCCAACCCGGAGCGGCTATATTCCTTTCGCAAAATGTAAATAGTATCATCATCAACGCTGGTGACGGGGCTCATGAACATCCCACCCAGGCCTTGCTGGATGCTTATAGTATAAGGGAGAGGTATGGCGATGTAAAAGGTAAAAAGATTGCCATCGTAGGAGATATCCTCCATTCAAGGGTGGCATTATCCAATATTTTCTGCCTGAAAAAGTTAGGTGCCGAAGTGAGGGTATGCGGCCCAGCAACACTGATGCCCAAACATATTCAGTCCCTTGGTGTGGAAGTGAGCTATAACCTAATGGGAACCCTGGAGTGGTGTGATATTGCCAATATGCTACGTGTGCAGCATGAGCGTCAGGATATCCAGTACTTCCCCAGCACCCGGGAATACGTGCAACAGTTCGGACTTACCATGTCATTATTAAACCGCCTCAGCAAGCCGATCACCATCATGCACCCTGGCCCTATCAACCGTGGTGTGGAGATCAGCAGCGAAGTAGCAGATAGCGATCAGTCCATCATCCTGAACCAGGTGGAAAACGGTGTAGCCGTGCGGATGGCTGTGCTTTATTTACTGGCCTCCAAGAAGGAAATGAACTTCCAACCTGCCCAACAAGCCTAATTGGCACTAAACAAGATGGCATTTCGTATGTTTAAAAAAGTAGTTATCTTAACCGCTTACTAAAACAGATATGAATAAAACACTATACTTCCTTTTTTTATCGATTGTTCTTGGTATACAGGCCGGTGCACAATGTGTTCCGGATAATACCCTTACCGGCCCTGATATTTTATTCCCACCCGCGGGAAGTGTTACCCATAATGTAGGCGGTGAATCTATTATTGTTCTGCCTCATGCAGCGGTAGGTGTAAATTATGATGAGACCCTGCAGTTCAGGGTACCTCAGGACACTTCCGTAAGTGGGCTTAACGCAACGGTTGACTATATTAAACTGGTTTCCGTGCTGAATCTTCCCGGTACTCTTGCCCCTAGTTGCAATCCTTCCAATTGCCGTTTTGACGGTGGCACACACGGATGTACACGCTTACAGGGTATGCCCGGCTCCAACCCGGATTCACTGCAATTACTGGTAGCTGTAGAACTTAAATTCTCTAACGGTGGAAATACCATTACTACCAATGATACTCTACGTAACATTTATTTGGTAGTGGATGGGACGATAGGTCTGGATAAAGCGTCAACTACGCAAGCTTTCCAAGCACGTTTTTACCCCAACCCTGCATCTGATATTGGCTATTTATCCTACACTGCGGCTCACAACGGAGATACCGAAGTTAAAGTGACCAACGTGATCGGAAATACCGTTTTTGCACGTACTTACAAATCAGCAGGTGTGGAAAATAAGGTTAAACTGGATCTAAGTAGATTGTCACCAGGAATTTATCTTTACACTGTAAAGAACGGTACAGACAGCCGTTCCGGCAGGTTTATTATCTCCAGGTAATGGACCGGCTTGAACTTACCATTTTAGGGGCAAGTTCAGCTATCCCACTGGCCAACCGTAATCCCACCTCCCAGTTTTTGACCCTGGCCAGCCACCATTTTCTGATCGATTGTGGCGAAGGCACGCAGGTAAGACTACGGGAAAACAATATCGGATTTAGCCGTATCGATAAGATCTTCATTAGTCATTTACATGGAGACCACTTCTTCGGGCTTGCTCCTCTGCTGAGTACTTTGCACCTCCTGGACCGCCAGAAGGAAATCCACATTTACTCTCCCAAAGGACTCAAGGAAGTTATTCATGCCCAGATGAAACTACAGGGAAGCTGGCTGAAGTATCCCGTTATTTTTCACAATCTCAACCCCAACGAGGAGGAGGTCATCTTTGAAGACGAACGTGTAAGTGTTAAAGCATTTCCCCTGCGCCATAGCATCCCTTGCTTTGGTTTCTGGTTTCGTGAAAAAGAAAGGCCCCGCAAAATGCTGAAATCCGCCATTGAGCAGTACAGTATTCCGGTAACCGAGATAAGGCAGATCAAAAAGGGCAGCGATTGGGTTGACGAACAGGGCAATCTAATTCCCAATAGGGATCTTACTGAGTCTCCTGCGGCCTCGCTTAGCTATGCCTATTGTACGGACACCTCACCCCTGGAACACCTGAACCAGTTTATTGATAGTCCTGATCTTTTATACCATGAGGCTACCTTTATGGAAGAGCATGCCGAACGCGCAGCACAAACCTATCACTCCACTGCCAGGCAGGCGGCCAGCGTAGCCAAAAGCGTAAATGCCCGTCAGCTTATGGTGGGCCATTTTTCCATCCGTTACAACGACCTGAATCCCTTGCTGGACGAAGCCAAAGAAGTATTTCCAAACACTATTTTGGCCAAAGACGGACAAACCTATGCTTTACGTTCATCACACGAAGAACTTGTTCCCCTTGCCAGATAAATAAAGGCCTTTATATTCGCGCCCGGCATGAGGAACAAACCCCTACTGGTTCTTTTTATCACCATTTTTATTGATCTGCTGGGCTTTGGTATTATTATCCCCATCCTCCCACTATACGCAGAAGAACTAGGCGCTGCCAGCTGGTTGATCGGTTTGATAGCGGCCAGCTTTTCCATGATGCAATTCCTTTTTGCACCCTTCTGGGGCAACCTCAGTGATAAGATCGGGCGCAGGCCGGTATTGATGATCAGCATCAGCCTGATGGCGTTCTCTTACCTCATTCTTGCTCACGCACACACCTTAGCCTTGCTGTTTGCATCACGAATGCTGGCGGGGGTGGGCGCAGCCAATATCAGTACCGCCAACGCCTTTGTTAGTGACATTTCCACGGATGAAAACCGCGCCCGTAATTTTGGGATCATCGGTGCCGCTTTCGGGCTGGGCTTTATTTTTGGACCACCTGTAGGAGGCTTTCTTAAAACGAATTACGGCATTGAGTGGGTAGGGTATGTGTCAGCCCTACTTGCAGCCTGTAACCTGGTATTGGCCTTTTTCCTGCTTCCTGAATCCTTAAAGCACAAGAATACCAAAGGCCCGCTTTTCCCCAACCCTTTAAAAGAGGTTCTCAGGATCTTTCCACGCAAGGATATACGTAGTTTCCTGCTTATTCATTTCATTTTTATAACGGCCTTTTCTACCCTCCAGATCACTGCCTCGCTGATGTGGGAAAACCAGTTTGGACTCACGGAGGCTGAGGTGGGTTATACCTTCGCTTTTGTGGGAGTGTCTATAGCCCTGGTACAAGGCGGATTGATCGGCTGGTTAACCAAGCGCTTTGGTGAGCAAAAGCTTTTCGTAACCGGCCATTTCTTCATGTTTGTGGGCCTTATCAGCCTGCCTTTTGTTCCTCAGCATTATTTTATTCCGCTGGAAACTATCGCGCTATTCTGTATTGCGGTAGGAATGGCTTTTTTTACCCCTACCCTCTCTTCTCTCCTGGCACAATCAGCCGGAGAAGATGAACAAGGTAAAGTGATGGGACTTTTACAATCGGTGGGCTCGCTGTCTCGCGTAATAGGGCCTTTTGCAGGGGGGATTTTATACGGTATGTACTATTTCCTGCCCTTTATAACTGCTGCTTTCTTCATGCTGATTACGGCATCCGTAGCGGTTTATATTGTATACCACAAACTGCAAAACAAAAAGGCGCCCCGTAGTGGGACGCCTTAATTTGGAAAGAACACTAAATTAAAACACTACTCTTTAATGAGTTTTTCCACCTGGGTACGATCACCACTCTTTAATACCAGGAAGTACATTCCATTGGCCTTATCGCTGATGTTTACATCGGCTTCAAAACTTCCAGACGCATCCCGCAATTTGCGATGCATCACTTCCTTACCGCTTTGATCCAATACAATCACTTCCATTTCCTGCACTCCGGGTACATGTACTTTTACGGAATAATTGCCGTTACCAGGATTTGGGTACACCTCGGTGTCAATGTCATTGAAGTTTTTATTGTTTTTCAGGCCCAATGATTTGTTAACCATTTGCTTTTCCGTATCTGAAATATGCTCAACCCTAACCGAAATATTGAAATCGATATCTCCGTCTCCAAAAAAGTCATGGTGTACCTTATTCATGTATACCTTACGTAAAGCCCTTGTCTTCCATTCTCCCAGTTCTACTTTCTGGTTTATAGTTGCACCATTGCGTTCCAGTTGAAGCTCCACTTCCTGGCCTTTTTGGGTTTGTTGCATAGCATGCATGAATTCAGGACCTTCAGTTACCGGTTTTCCATCCACCTTCTTAATGATATCGCCCACTTGCAAACCTGCCTTGGCAGCCGGGCTCTCTTCCACCACTTTATTGATATGTACCCCGCTTTCACCTTTCATGTCAAATTCCACGCCCAGGTAACCACGGTCCGAAGATGGAAACTCTACACCTTCCAATTCCAACTGGTCCAGGAATGTGGACATATCCCCGGAAAAATCCTTGTCTGACCATTGGGTTAAATGGTTCTTCGTTTCCTCCAATGTAGCGGTAGCATTTTGGGTTTTACCATTACGATCGATTTTTAAACGCAGTTCATCACCCGCTTTTTTGGCTTTAATAGCCTCAGTGAAGGCTTTATAGCTATCTGGTTTTTGCCCGTCCATCTCCAAGATAATATCACCTTCCTGCAAACCGGCTTTCTCCGCAGCACTCCCAGGAATTATCTTTTGCAGGTAAACCCCGCGCTGCGAATGATGCCCTACCACCCCAAGAAAAGGACGTGGTTCGGTATGCAGATCCTGGCTGAAAAGCCTTGCATGCTTATTCATGCTCCATTGATGATTAAGTGATCCGTCCTCATCCGAGCGCACAATAACCTCTATATTTCCGTTTTCTGTGGAAAGTTCAACGTCCTCCAAACCAGGAACCTGCTCCATAACTTCTTTCAGGTTATCCACATTTTCAGGATCAATCTCAATATGATGTGTTTCACCGTTACGGGTTACCGTGATGTTTATCCGGGTATCTTTCTCAACATCCTCCTCCGTCTGCGCATAAACGTTAGCGGCCGGAAGTAAAAGAGCTACGATAGCCGCAAATGGAAAATACTTTTTCAGCATGGCAATTTTCTTTTTGGTTCACACCAAAATTACCTTATAACCCACTCTATAATAGTTAATTAAAAAGTTAAAACTGCGTTAAAATCCTGGGAGTGTGTTAAAAAATAATGGAAGAATACTTTTACCAATGTCCGTATTGCTTTTCCGAGGTGTCCATTCTCGTAGACCTTTCTGTACCACATCAGGAGTACATTGAGGATTGTGAGCGCTGCTGTAATCCTATACAATTTGTGATTACTCTGAATGATGAACGGGAAGTAGAACAGTTCTCTGCGGAGCCTATCGGCCAGTGAATCAACTCAGCTTATCAGACAAATCTTCTGGTTGCCTCTGGGGTGTATTCCCATTGGGTAAAAGCCAGGGTCTTTGTTTTTTAAAGGGATGGAGCAATAAACTAATGAACTGGTGGTCTTCTTCCTTACGGTAGCCTGGTACTCCCAATACCAGCGCTTTTTGCGCTACTTTCAAATAGCGTGTACCGTGAATACGGTCCCAGATATTGAGTACAGTAGAATAGTTGCTATTGGTTTCGCGCTCCACCATGCTGTGGTGAATACCATGCATTCTTGGTGTTACTATAAACTCTACTACCACCCGCTCCAGCAACAGAGGCAAACGTATATTGCTGTGATGAAAAAGGGTGGCGGCCTCAAATATGAGTTCATACACCAGCAACATCATGGGGGAAACCCCGGAAACCAATATGATCAGGCAACGAAATGGAATGGATAATAACATCTCCCCGATATGAAAGCGAATGCCGGTAGAGACATCCATTTCAGGATCAATGTGGTGAACGTTATGAAAACGCCAGAGAAAAGGGAAAATATGATTGGCTCGGTGCCACAGGTAAATAGCGTAATCCAGTACTAACAAACCTAGCCCCCACTGTAACCAGGCAGGCATTTGCACCGTATTCAGTAATCCAATATTTTCCTCATCGCAATAGTAAGCCAGGGCCACAGTGGCGGGTAATAGCAATATACGGCCTGCAGGCATACCTATAAGTGCTACCAGGCTATTTCGGAACCAGCGCTTCCATCAGCCGCTATGCCATTTTCGCAAAACCACTACAAACTCAAGGATCGCCAAAACACCAAAGAGTGATACCAGTACCGGAAAGGCAGTGGTATCCATAAAAGGAAGGTCAAATGGATTACGGGGGTTCACAGACTTAACAGCCCCTCGATACCTTCGGCACTACGGTAACGCTCAATAACCTTCTCCGGACTCATCATCATCTCCTTAACCGTAATACTCAGGTAATTTCCTTTGCGTGATTCGCGCACATTGATTTCCGCCTCCTTGGAATTAAAAAGGTTTTCCACCTGGGCCAGGGTGCGGTTATCAGCCGGAATAATGAATTTGAACATATACACATTGGGCCAGCTAAGGCTTTCTCTTAGTGCTGATTCCAGTTTCTGATATTTCTCTTCTCTTTCTTTATCCGTCATGGGTAAATTCTAAAATGCGAAAATACATTAACTTAGGTTGATCAACAGGCACACTATGAAATCTATACATCTCTGGTTTTCTGAGTACGGTGTAAGTCACCAAAACCCAATTAATAAGCTTATACATTGGATATGTGTACCCCTCATTTTCTTTTCCTTAGCGGGTTTACTGGCATCCATACCTGTATTCTGGCTAAAGGAATTGTTTCCGCCTGATGTTCAGCCGTATATTCACTATGGAACGGTGGTCCTTCTCCTGGCTTTACTGTTTTACCTGCGGCTTTCCCCGGGCATGGCGGTAGGTATCTTATTTTTCAGTCTTCTATGCCTTCAGGGTATTGTATGGATCCAAAACAGTGGACTTTCACTTTGGGCCACTTCCCTTTTTATATTTGTGGCCGCCTGGATAGGTCAGTTTATCGGCCATAAGATTGAAGGTGAAAAGCCTTCCTTTTTTAAGGATCTTCAGTTTTTACTGATAGGCCCGGCCTGGCTACTGGGCTTTATTTACCGAAAATTAAATATCCCCTATTAACTCTATGACCTTTAACAAAAGGGTAATTATAACGGGTGGGCCGGGAACCGGCAAATCCACCCTGCTCAACTTATTGGAAAAACGTGGCTACCACTGCCACCAGGAAATATCAAGAGCGGTGATCCGGCAGCAACTGGACCTGGGTACGAAACTATTGCCCTGGGATGATCTCCCGGGCTTCAGCCACCTTGTTTTTGCAGGTCAAAAACAGCAATATGAGGCAGTCGTACCCGGTAAATGGAATTTTTACGATCGGGGCATGCCGGATGTACTAGCCTACCTCCGTAAGGAAAGCATACACGAAGAGATCTTGGAAGATATGGCACGGCAGTATCCCTACTACCCTACGGTTTTTCTTACTCCTCCCTGGCCGGAGATCTATTCAGTAGACGAAGAAAGACGGGAAGACCTGGATGCCATGCATACCATTCACGATGAACTGCAGGGCGTTTATGAAGACCTGGGCTATGAGGTTATGGAACTTCCCCGCATTCCGGCTGAAGAGCGCCTTAAGATGATCCTTGAAAAGCTGGAGATCCGGTGACCGGCCACATCCATCAGATATTGAAACAGTACTGGGGTTACAGCTCTTTCAGAGCACTTCAGGAAGATATCATTCATTCCGTACTGTCTGACAGGGACACCCTTGCCCTGCTCCCTACCGGAGGCGGCAAATCCGTATGTTTCCAGGTCCCGGTAATGGCACGTGAAGGTCTGGGTATTGTAGTATCCCCGTTGATAGCCCTGATGGATGACCAGGTGCAGAACCTGCGTAAGATCGGAATCCCGGCTATAGCCCTCAATAGCAACCTCTCTTACCGTGAAATAGACCTGGCTCTGGAAAATGCCATCAATGGCTCCTATAAGTTCCTTTATATATCACCAGAGCGCCTGCAGTCCGAATTGGTTGTGGAGCGGATCAGACGGATGAAAGTAAACCTGCTGGCCGTGGATGAAGCTCATTGTATTTCACAATGGGGCTATGACTTTCGTCCCCCTTACCTGGAGATTGCAGAAGTCCGTAAACTTATCCCCAATACCCCTATTCTGGCTCTTACAGCTACCGCCACTCCGCGTGTGGTGGACGATATACAGGAAAAGCTTCATTTTTCGGAAAGCAATGTTTTTCAGAAAAGCTTTTACCGGCCCAACCTGCATTATAATGTATTGAAGACCGAAAGCAAATGGAGCCGCACCCTGCATATCCTCAAGCGTATACCAGGTACCGCTATCGTATACGCCCGCAACCGGAAGCATACCGTTGAAATTGCCCGCTGGTTAAGCCAGAATGGTTTTTCTGCCGATTATTACCATGCCGGGCTTGACAGTACCAGCCGCCAGCAAAAACAAAAAGAATGGCTGGAGAATAAGACCCGTATTATGGTGTGCACCAATGCCTTTGGAATGGGTATTGACAAACCGGATGTGCGCCTGGTCATCCACCTTGAACTCCCGGATTCGCTGGAAGCTTACTTCCAGGAAGCAGGTAGGGCCGGGCGTGACGGAGAAACCGCTTACTCCGTAGTGGTGTGCGGGCCAGCCGATGTGGAAGACCTCAAAAAACGTTCGCTGGATAACTTCCCTGACCTGGAAAATATCCGTAAAGTATACCGTGCACTCTGCAACTACTTACAATTGGCGGTGGGAGCCGGTGAAAATCAGACCTTCGGTTTTGACATCAACGCATTTTCTAAAGAATACGGCCTGCCGATCTTAAAAACCTACCAGGCCCTGAAAATTATGGAGAAGGAAGGGCTATTTACATTGAGTGAAGGCTTTAAACAAGCCTCCCGCCTTCTTCTCAAGGCCGACCGTACCACGCTTTATGATTTTCAGCTGCGCAATCCTTCCTTAGACCCTTTGATCAAAACCCTGGTGCGCTCCTACGGTGGGCTGGATATTGAATATACATCCATCAGTGAGTCTCTGCTGGCTTCAAGGCTCAGTACTGCACCTGAAAAGGTCACTTCTGCCTTACTTCACCTTAAGAAACAAGGCATTGTGGATTATCTTCCGCAAAATGATGAATCGTCCATTACTTTTATTAAAGATCGCCAGGCGGTGGAATATCTTTCCATTTCCAACGAAAACCTCAAAGATAGATTCCTGGACCTGAAACGAAGAGTTGAAGCTGTAATCCAATTTATTGAGTCGGAAGACCGCTGCCGGAGTAAGTTGTTACTGGGCTATTTTGGAGAAGAAAACGCGGATAATTGCGGGCATTGTGACGTATGCCGTAGGCAGGCCAGAGATACATCCGGTAACGGTGATAGCTGGAGAATACAACAGGCTATCTTACAATACCTGAATGCCAGGGGTAACGCCAGCCTGAATGAGCTCACCGAAATCCCGGGTTTTACACGGGACGAATTGAAACAGGCCATACGCTGGATGCTGGATGAAGAAATGCTTACAGAAAAAGATGGAATGGTGGAACCTTACTCTTTTTAGGCACCACTTTACGCAGTATTGCGGATGGCCGGTAATCAAAGTCCCCTTATATTTGAAGTAATTATAAATAAGTACTATGAAAAAATACTACCTCCTCATCACATCCCTTCTGCTTAGCCTTTATTCCTATGACAGCAAAGCACAGTACGATGACTTTGACCCCGGAAAAATTATTGCCGGAGCACAGGCCGACATCAATTACCTGGCCGGAGGTTATTTAAAGCCTTTCGGGAATGCCCTGGGCATTGGTCTCAACAATGGTTGGTACCAAACAGCCAAGCCTCATAAGCTGGGACGTTTTGACCTGATGATTACTCCCTCCTTTGTTTTTGTTCCATCCTCCGATCGCAATTTCACCATTAACAATGCAGACCTTACCCAACTGGAGCTTGTAAATGGAACTTCAGCCGAAGCACCCACCGTATTTGGTACAAACTCAGCCGGTCCTACTTTGCGTTTCAAGGATGATCAAACTACTACCTTCAATACGCCAAACGGTTCCGGCATCGGATTCCTCCCCTTACCAATGGCCCAATTAGGGGTAGGCCTTATCAAAAATACGGATCTTATCATTCGTTATGTTCCTACGGTAGATATAGGCGATGATGGAGAGGTGGGAATGTTTGGTTTTGGTATCAAGCATGATATACTACAGTGGATTCCCGGAGATAAGGTAATACCCTTTGATGCTTCGGTTTTTTTCGGTTACACCAGTGTAAATGTTAATATGGACCTGGATGATGGTTCTGGTAATGACGACCAGGAAGCGGTAATCAAGTCCAAAGGCTATACCTTCAGAGCCCTGGTATCTAAAAAGTTGCTCTTCTTTACTCCTTATGTGGGATTAGGTTATAACAGTGCCCAAACCGATATCAATGTAAACGGTACCTATTCGTATGAAACGCAAACAGCGCCCGGTTTGCCCCCGGTAACAACCTCCATCAAAGATCCTGTGGCCCTCACGGCTGATGACGCCAGTGGCTTTGTAGGAAATGTAGGCTTCAGACTTAAATTTTTATGGGTTATGGCTTTTTCAGCTGACTATACTTTCGGAGCTTACAGTTCTGCGACAGCAGGATTGGGTTTTAGTGTAGACTTTTGAGATCAATCCCATTAAAAGCACTCAAATCCCCTACTTTTGCAGGGGATTTTTAATTTTTACTATGCGCATTGTTTTTATGGGCACCCCTGATTTTGCGGTGGCCAGCCTGGAAGTACTCCATTCATCCGAAATAGAAGTAGCAGCGGTTATTACAGCTGCAGATAAGCCTGCCGGACGGGGCCGGAAGATGATGATGTCATCCGTTAAAAGTTATGCCCTGCAGCACAACATACCTGTGCTGCAACCGGCCAATCTCAAAGATCCCGGTTTTATTGAAGAGCTGGCTGCTATAGAGGCCGACCTTTTTGTAGTAGTGGCCTTTCGGATGTTGCCTAAGATTGTATGGGAAATGCCCCGCCTGGGTACCATTAACCTGCACGCCTCCCTCCTGCCCGATTACCGGGGCGCAGCACCTATTAACTGGGCGGTGATTAACGGTGAGAAAAAATCAGGAATCACCACTTTCTTTATCAATGAAAAGATTGATACCGGGGATATGCTGTTGCAGAAGGAAGTAAACATTGCCAAAACGGATACGGCCGGAGACCTGCACGACAAACTCATGTCGGCAGGAGCTAAATTACTACTGGAAACAGTGCGGGGACTGGATAAGGGAAGCCTGAGGGCTAGACCCCAACCTCTGAATGTTAATGCCAAAGCAGCTCCTAAACTGGATAAGGAAAATACCCGGCTTGACTTCTCCAAACCGGCTGAAGAGGTATACAACCTGGTAAGAGGACTCTCTCCGTACCCTGCTTCGCATAGCACACTCCATAATAACAATGAACTACTGAACTGTAAGATCCTCCGCTGTGAAAGTAGTGACAATGTACACGGAAATACCCCTGGTTCTATTCAAACGGATAACCGTTCCTATCTATCCGTTCAGTGTGGAGAAGGAAGTGTGAACGTGCTTGAACTACAGCTGGAAGGCAAAAAAAGGATGCTGATAAAGGATCTTTTGAATGGATTTTCCTTTGCTGAAAACGCCTGTTTTAGGTGAAATCCCGCACTGCGAGAAGGATTGAGGCCATGTTTATTAACAATAATTCATAATTTTCAACAAAAACGGGCTTTTTTAGGGCCTAATCTTGCCTAATCCCGCTATTCGTCTAACTTTGTTAACGTTAATATAATTGTATAACCAAAATTCATCATCACTATGAACAAAGCTGATCTTATTGATGCAATGGCAGCTGATGCCGGCATCTCTAAAGCTGCTGCGAAAAAGGCATTAGACTCTTTCACTGATAACGTTACCGGTACTTTGAGCAAAGGTGGCAGAGTAACTGTTCTTGGTTTCGGCACTTTCTCCACTTCTAAAAGAGCTGCCCGTGAAGGAAGAAACCCACAGACTGGTAAGAAAATCCAGATCCCAGCAAAAACAGTAGCTAAATTTAAAGCCGGTTCAGAGCTTAACGGCAAACTGTAATTGTACGTACACACGATATTAAGGCCCTTCTAACGAAGGGCTTTTTTTATTTCCAAACTTCCAGGAAGCGATCATTCCCAGACAAGTCCTGGTGAAGGATGACCTGCTGCCAGGGTCCGCTACTGAATAAGGCAGCTGTTTCAGGACCAAAACGCTGGTTGATCTCCAGGAATATCCTGCCCCCGGGGTTCAGCTTCTTATCTGCTATCTTTTCTATCATACGGTAAAATACCAATGGGTCTGCGTCCGGAACAAAAAGCGCAGTATAAGGCTCATGATCTGTGACCCCTGCACTCATGTTTTCTTTTTCAGCTTCAGCGACATAAGGTGGATTGCTTACAATAAGATCAAAGCTTTGCTGCAAATTTTCAGACTTCAGAATATCCATCTGCCTGAAAGACACTTCCAGTCCATTCAATACAGCGTTTTGGCGGGCTAGCTGCAAGGCTCCCTCTGAAATATCCACACCGGTGCAGTGGGCAGCCGGGAATATCCTTTTAAGGGCCAATGCTATACATCCACTTCCCGAGCCTGCATCCAGTATAGTTTCAGGCTGCAGGTCACTGTTTTTAATTCGCTCCATCAATTCTTCCGTTTCCGGCCTTGGGATGAGGGTATGGCGGTTAAGCTTTATCCTGAGCCCGTAAAAAAGGGTTTCGCCAATTATATACTGAATGGGTTCATGTTGAAGTAAACGTAAAACTATTCGGTGCAGACCGGAAGTATCCTTTTCCCATTCCTTGCCACTATCCCTCAGGTAATCCGTTCGGGACAAGGTCCAAAGATGGTCAATGGCCATATAAAAAAGTTGTTCAGCTTCTGATGAGGAATAATTTTGTTTAAGGCCCTGGATAAAGCTATCCTTCAAACTTTTTAGTGTCACTTTCAGAACTTTATTCTTAGGATTTTTGGTTTTTTATAAAGATAACTTTAATGCTGTCAAAAAGCTCCTTGAAATTACAATAGCAAGATCTTACCAAGCACAAAAAAAAGGCAGCTCAAGGCTGCCTCTATAGGAATATTGAAATGGGGGTTATGCCTCTTCCCCCGCTTCGTTAGAACTGTCGTTATTCATGAACTGCGCCATTACGGCATCGCTAACCCCCATATTGCTGAATCCACCATCATGGAAAAGGTTCTGAAGGGTTACCCTACGCGTAAGATCGCTGAAGAGAGTGATGACATAATTGGCACAATCATCAGCAGTAGCATTGCCCAGCGGAGAGGTTTTATCGGCAAACTTTATGAAACCGTCAAAACCTTTTACACCGCTACCGGCAGTGGTCATGGTAGGCGATTGTGAAATAGTGTTGACCCGCACTTTCCTGCGTACACCCCAATGGTAACCAAAGCTACGCGCTACACTTTCCAGGTAGGCCTTATTATCGGCCATATCGTTGTAATCCGGGAATACTCTCTGGGCGGCCATATAGGTAAGCGCCACAATACTGCCCCATTCGGACATGCTGTCCAGCTTCCAGGCTGTTTGCATAACCTTGTGGAAGGAAACTGCTGATACATCCCAGCCCTTATGCAGCCAGTCGTAATTGAGATCGGTGTATTCCTTACCCTTGCGCACGTTTACGGACATACCAATGGAATGCAGGACAAAATCCAGCTTTCCACCCAGTACCTCTTCTGCTTTGGTAAACAGGTTTTCGAGATCTTCCATATTGGTGGCATCAGCCGGTATTACTTCCGAACCTGTAGCCTCTGCCAGTTTGTTGATCTCTCCCATACGCATAGCCACAGGAGCGTTGGTCAGAACGAACCTGGCACCGTAATGATTGGCTTTTTCAGCTACCTTCCACGCAATGGAATTATTATCCAGGGCTCCGAAGATGATACCCCTTTTACCTTCTAAGAGTTTTGAAGACATAAATAAAGATGTTTTCTGGTTTGTTGCGGGTAAAGTTAAGAGTTTTCGTCTTACGAGTATTTCAATACAAAATCCCGAAACTCCTTGAATTCATCTTCGCTCATCAATTTTTTGGTTTTCACCTGCCCTCCCTTTTTCCGGCTTTTCTCGTGCCAGTCATAAAACCGCTCAACAGGTACACCATACACCTTAACGCCTTTAAGGGCTTTGCTGCGGGCTACCGCATAATTCTTATTCATTTCCTTCAGACATTCATCCATGCGCCTGGCGGTATCTTCATCATCCAGGTTTTCACCGTTTTCCACCCCCAGTATCCATTCGTGAAAATAATCTCCATTCTCATCGCGTACAGCGGCTACGGTAAACTCGTCTATGGAACAACCACAGTCTGTAGATACTTTTTTAACGGCAGCGTTCATTTTATCTTCTGAAAGCTGTGAACCCACCACATTGAGAAAATGCTTGGTACGCCCGGATATTACAATTTCGTTCTGTTCCAGGTTTTCAAACTTCACTGTATCCCCTATCATGTAGCGCCAGGTTCCCGAGCAGGTACTGATGATCATAGCGTAGTTGGTTTCGGTATCCACGTCATCCAAGGTATGTACTTCCGGGCAATCCAGTATGTTACCCTCGTCATCAAAACCGCGTTTGTCAAAAGGTACAAATTCGTAATAAACCCCATGTTGGGTAGCCAGCCGCATGGCGTGGGTTTCCGGACGGGCATTGAAGGCAAAGAAACCTTCGCTGGCCAGGTAAGTGTCCATAATGATCACCTCCTTATCAAACAGCTCTTCAAAAGCATCACGGTAGGGTTCAAAAGCCACACCGCCAGTTGTATATACCTTAAAGTCAGGCCAGACTTCATGAATGGATTTGGCGTTATTGACTTTCAGTACTTCCTTGAACAAGAGTAGCAACCAACTGGGTATCCCACTGGCCGCACCAATGTCCCAATTGGGAGCCTCTTCAGCTATGCGCCTTACCTTCTCGTCCCAATCGGGTATAGAAGCTATTTCCTTACCGGGTTTATATACCGTATCAAACCATCCGGGAATGTTACTGGCACTTATACCGCTGATCTCTCCTTCCTCATGACCGTCCACCTCATCCAGTTTGGTAGAACTGCCCAGCATAAGTATCTGTTTTTCAAAAAATTCAGGGGGCAAATCAAAATTGGCAAGGCTTGTAAGTTGCGCAATGCCCACACTGCGTATAGAGTCTATCATCTCATTGGTAACGGGAATGCGCTTGGGTTCGCTCCCTGTAGTACCACTGCTGCGTGCAAAATAATCAGGCCGGCCCGGCCAGGTAATATCCGGGTATTTCAATTGTTGATGCCACCAGCTATCGTGCATCTCATTGTACTCATGAATAGGTACCCTCTTACTGAATTCCTCACGCATGTTCTCAGCCTCCAGTATCCCTTCAAAATTGTAAAACTTACCGAAGGCGGTATCTTTTGCCTTTTTAAGAAGGTTTTCCAGCTGTTCGGTCTGGCGTTCTGCCGGACTGGCCTGGGTACTGTCTTCTATTCCGTGCTTGAGATTAATGACTTGTTTTATGACTCCTCCGAGTATATGCATATCTACATTAATAGGTTCTCAGTTACAAACTGAAAAACCCGAATCTTGTTTGCACAAAATCGTGAGAGTTCTTTAAAAACCTTTATTTCAGCAACTTAATCCTGATCTTCCGAATAGTAATTACTGAGTATGGATACCATTTCCTTTTCTCCGCTGGCTATTTTTTCAATCTCCTCCCATTGTTCTGCCTTAATCAGGTTACGCAGAGGCTGCTCAGCTTCCGGTATCCTTTTAAAGGCCGGTAAAAGTTTTTTATCCCAGTTTTTATAATATTTCAATAAGTCATCCGGGTAAACGATCTTTCTACGGGTACCTTCGGGATGTGCCCGGAACGGTTCGTTAATATTGAGATAGCCATAATCATCGGTAAGCTGCTCACCAACCTGTATATCGCGAATGGCAATTTCAAAATCATAGGCCGTAGTAAGGCAATTGGAATTAAAACTATGGTTTACGTAACGACCATTGTCCCAGCATAACACATAGTTGCCTTTATTATTACGAAAAGTATAGATACCCAATATTTCGCGGTAAACCGGGTCCAGGTCACTTACTTCCAGGGGAGTGAATTCACGGTCCAGTTTGTCCAGCACCCAGGTAATAGTGCCTTTGGGGATTAATTTTTTGGCTACTACACCATAGCCTATCTCGTTGGAGATGAAACGTATTTCTGTATCAGGATGGATCATAACTTTATTAGGTTTAACAGTGCAAAATGATGAAGTAATTAAATCACTTTCACAATTGCTATCAAATTTTTACAGACTATAAATCAAACACTTATAGACCTGTATAAATAATGAAACCAATTAAGGGTCTATAATTTTCCCAAATTGTATTCAGGCGATATAGGTTTACTGTAACTTACTAACTTGCACCTTATTTGAAGCTTCAATTATGCGAATCCTCCACATTCTCCTTCTTTTAAGCCTCACCTGGGCTTGCACCAACCAGCCCAGTAAACCCAGATTGCCTTATTTTAAAGGACCGGCTATGGAACCTGAATGGATTATTCCTGGAGATGACATAAATGGTTTCAATCGCGTGCAGGATTATTCCCTTCAGGATCAGAATAACCATAGCTTCAGCGGGAATGAGGACACTTTACACATCCGGATAGCACACTTTTTCAAACTTCCCTGCCAGGGTCCATGCCCTGTGCTCAGCCGTACTATGTTGGACCTACAGGAACACTATGGTAATGATCCTGAGGTACAATTACTCTCCTTTGCCTACCCGGAAAAAGATAGTACCTCTACAGGGTGGGATAACTACCTGCAACGCTATAAAACCCGTTCCGGTAAATGGTATGTTTTAAGGGGAACTGAAGAAGATATGACGGGGCTTATACAGGCAATGCCTGAAATGTACAGTGCAGGTAAGGAGGTTATTCCCAGTTTTGAGAACCTGTACTTGCTGGATAAACATGGTTTTATCCGGGGGATTTACCCTATGGACAACCCTACAGAACTTGAAAACCTCTACCTGGATGTAAACATTCAGAAAAAAGCCCACTAAATTGTATCACCATAGGTATCCAAATGCCATTTTTCCTCTTTGGTAAGACTGTCCATCCCTTTTTCCTTGATTTTTTCCAGGATACGGTCCAGTTCTTTTTGCTTTTCAGCCTTTATAGCATTGTAGTGTTCATCTGCCTTCACCTGGTTCCTCACCTTTTCGGTTTTACGAACGGACGAATAATGTCCTGATAAAAGGGATGGTTGAAACAGTACAACCAGCATAAAGGACAAAGAAGGCACCAATACCAACATAATGGTTAAAGTATTGGAGGTAAGCACCTGTGGTTGAAAAGCAATGGCAATAAGTAAACCTATTACGGCTCCGCCCAGGTGAGCTTCATGCCCTATATTATCGCGCTGCGAACGGATCCCGAAAATGGAGTAGAGTATAAATCCCAAACCAAAAAGCCAGGCCGGAATGGGAATAGGTATCATAAAAAAACCTAATTGCATACCAGGAAACAGCGCTATGGAAGCAAATACAAGCCCGCTAACGGCTCCCGAAGCACCTACTGCACTGTATGCCCAGTGCTTCTGATGCACGAGGAGGGCAAAAAGATTTCCTCCCAGCAAACTACCAAAATAAATAAGCAGAAAAGCAAATGGTCCTACATAACTCTCCAGGTGCCCGGCAAAAAAGTAAAGGGTAATCATGTTGAAAACCAGGTGCATGGTACTTACATGCAAAAACCCGGAAGTTATCAACCGCTTGTACTCTTTCTGTTCGAGTACTTTACCCACCTGAAACAACCAATCGTTGAAAAAGGAACGGTCATTAAAGCCTTTCAGGCTCAGTAGTATATTGGAAGCAATCAATATAATTTCAATAATGCCTAAACCGCCCATAAATAAATTTTACACTTACATTTATGAAAATTCGAAAATAGTATTTCCGATTTAGCTTTAGCCTGTTTTGAGCGAATATGAACTCATCTCCCTCCTTCAACAAAAGGATGAAAAAGCCTTTGCTGAACTTTTCCGTCAGTATTCGGGCCTGGTATACAATACCGCTCTGGGACTGGTCCAAAATCAACAGGAAGCTGAGGACCTAGTACAGGAGGTGTTTGTATCCGTTTTACAATATGTAAGTGATTTCAGAGGTGACAGTTCCCTAAAAACCTGGATTTATCGTCTCACCATTTCCAGTTCGTTAGATTACCTCAGAGCGCAAAAAAGACAGAAACGCGGAAGTATGTTTTCCTTTTTAAGCTTTCGCAATGAGGAAAGCTGGATGCACCAGCCTGATTTCAACCACCCGGGAGTTCAGCTGGAAAATAAAGAACGGGCAAGTATACTCTTCAAAGCCATCAGCCAATTGCCGGAAAACCAGAAAGTAGCTTTTACACTGAGTAAACTGGAAGACAAAAGTTACCAGGAAATTGCTGATATAATGGAATGTACCGTAAGCTCCGTAGAGTCGCTTTTACACCGCGCACGACAAAAGCTTCGCAAACTATTGGGAAAATATTACGAGCAAGACCGCAAGTAAATGGGAAAAATAACGTCTAAAATAGCAGACATGCAAAAAGAACATGAACTAGAAAAGACCCTTCAAAGCCTTGACCGCCTGGAGAAGCCGCAGCTAAGCCCCCTTATGGCCCAACGGATATTACGTAAGGCTATAAGCCAGCCAGCCATAAATGAAACCGCCTCGGTGTGGAGCTGGGCTTTTGGTGTAGCGGTCCTTCTCCTGGTGAATATGGGGATGGTTTTTTGGATGCAAAGCCAGCCTGAGGCATCAGGTAATGAAGCTGATCCTTCAGTATCCTATTTTGATAACAGTTTAAGCTACTAACGATGGATTTTGTAAAGCAGAATAAAATTCTGAAGATATTCCTGCTGGTACTGGTTATACTCAATCTTGGCATACTGGGATTCCTTATCTGGTCCCAGGGTCACAAAAAACCTCCTGTTTCCAGGAATGATCCGATGCAATTTTTGATACAGAAAGTGGGATTTGACGAGAAGCAGGCCACAAGTTACCGTGAACTGGTGCAAGAACACCGCAAAACAGCCGGTGAGTTACGAAGGAAGATCAATGATAAGCGCGAAGAACTTTTTGACTATACCCGGACTGGAGATAAAAAACGGTTATTAGATGAAATTACTCTTTTAAAAAGAGAAGATGAACAGCTGTTATATGATCATTTTGCCAGAGTGAGGCAGCTCTGTAACACTAATGAACAACGCCAGTCCTTTGATTCAGTAATTCATAAAATGCTACGTAAGATGCAAGATCCTCATCCTCAAGGAAGACCGTCTCACAGACCTCCCCCACATTGATGTTTTTTATGTGAAGAGCGCAGGTTTTGGATCGGAATGTCGTCTAAGTATTAAATCATCACTAAAAACCTTAGCGATTATGAAAAAGCTGCCCCTCCTTTTAATGTTATTGGCACTGATGGCGTGCCGTAAAGAAGATGGTGTTCAGAACAAAGATCCTAACACCAGTTCATCCGTCCTCAACCTTCCGGAGGTACCGTTTAATTACGATCCGGCTTTACCCAATTACTTAACCCAGGGCCCGGTTGCCGATGCGGACAACACTCCCGTGGTAAACCCTATTACCAATGAAGGTGCTACATTGGGAAGAGTACTTTTCTATGAAAAGAACCTGAGCCTCAATCGCAGTATTTCCTGTGGAAACTGTCATCAGCAGGCAAAGGGTTTTTCCGACCCACTTACGCTGAGTGATGGCTTTGATGGTGGCAAAACCGGCCGCCACTCTATGAGCCTGGCCAACAGTCGTTACTATGCCAATGGACGTTTTTTCTGGGATGAGAGAGCTGCAAGCCTGGAAGACCAGGTACTCATGCCTATACAGGATCAGGTTGAAATGGGTATGACCCTGGATAGTGTTATTGCCCGTTTGGAAAAGCTCCCTTACTACCAGGATCTTTTTACCGATGCATTCGGAAATGCTGAGATCACTGAAGCCCGTATCGCCAGCAGTCTTGCGCAGTTTGTAAGGAGTATGACCTCCTATAACAGTAAGTATGATGAAGGGCGGGCACAGGTGAACAACTCCGACCAGCCATTTCCTAATTTCACTGCGCAGGAAAACCAGGGAAAAGCTCTTTTCCTCAATCCACAAATAGGTTGTGCGGCCTGCCATGGTACCGATGCCTTTATTGCACCCGGACCGCGCAATAATGGACTGGATGCCATTATTACCGACCAAGGCGCAGGCATAAATGGCAATGCACAGTTAAACGGAAAGTTCAAAGTAGGATCTTTAAAGAATATCGGAATTACCGATCCTTATATGCACGATGGGCGTTTTACTACCCTTCGCGAGGTTATCGAACATTACAATAGCGGGGTACAAAATAGCACAGCCCTGAACCCACCCCTGCTTCTTCCGGATGGTCAGGTGCGGCAGTTGAATCTGGACGAAACTGAAAAAGAAGCACTGGTGGCTTTTTTAAATACGCTGACTGATGAGGTTATGGTCAAGGATGAAAAATTCAGTGATCCTTTTAAAGAATAATCAGGTGTTTTTATGAACGAAGAAAGGAGCTTTATGCTCATTTTTTAGCGCATGAATTTCATCATCTGAATGGACTCGTAGGCCATTTTTTGATTGTACTCAAAGGCCAGTTTCTTGTAATTTACCAGATCTACAATAGTTCCTACCAAACAGAGGCCTGCAGTAAACAGGTACAATATCCCCATCCCTATCTGGTTGATAAGGAATCGCTGGATCCCTGCCACACCGGGAAACAGCCCCAGTATGCAACCTATAAGAATCGTATCCGGACTTTTTCTTTTACTGTTATAAACTGATGCAAAAGTAGTAAGCTCTTCATCGGTCATGTCGCGGGAAATGCTATCTATAAACTGCATTTCTTCATGTTCCAGACCGGGTATCAATTGAAATAATTTTCTAGACATAGGATATTTTTTGGTTTGAGATGAATTGTTTCAGAAGTTGAAATACCCTGTATAAGATTACAGGAACGGCCAAAGCGCCCAGATAATGCTCTTCCCATCCTCTAACAAAATCCATGTGAAGATAGTAATGGATGGAATGACCTATACCGCAACCCGGGCACCAGGTAAATCCCAAGGCATTAAAAACACAAAGAGAAAAATGATCATTACCGGCCGGCATACAATAAAGTGCAATAAGGCCGGTGACCCAAACCCCTAATTCAAAATGATGACGCACCCATTTCAGTAGCCTTAGCATGCTACCAAATATACTAAAGCAGGAATTTAATTATGCGGTGCTGAGCTGTCCAAAGTACTATAAATGTGAAATATCGTACGGCCGGGTTGCGATTCAAAAGTGAAAGACTCTTCTTCGGAGCTTCCGTTGGGGCCTTCAGTCTTAAGCTTTACACTGTTCACACCCTCCTTTAAAGGTACGCGGGCATACGAAATACTGTAAGGCAAAGTTTGCCAGTTACGGGTATCTGCCTTTTCAGTAAGTGCATTTACCAGGCTCACTACAGCACCCATGTCTTGGTTATCCTCCCGCATGGCGTATTCCGCTGCCTGTTTCAGGGCCAAACGCAGTAAGCTGGTTCCCATTTCGCGCAACATGCGATCCTGTAAAACAGAGAAGGCTATGGCATTAATATTCTCGGTCCGTTCCAGCTGGTAAGTAGAACCATCTATTTGCAGACTGGCTTGCTGGTAATAAGGCGTCCGTTCCAGGTATTTTGGAAAGGCTACACGCACCAATTTAAGATCACCCAGCCCACCTTTACCATCTCCACTTTCGGATACCGGAAACGAAAAATTAAGCCCCATGTCTTCATTCACAAAAGTGGCCATACCGCCCGATCCTTTTACTACGGTAAAATTTATACTCCACTCGTCTTTAACCGGCCCGAGGCCATTGTGCCAGAAGAATACCAATTCACCATTTTTAGCAGGAGCAGGCTTATACCTGGTGTTGAATTCCCGCTCGTAAAAATCGAGCTCCGTACCAAAACCGTTCAGGTAAGCGGTACGCAAAAGGTCTTGCTTCAACTGTTCGGGAGTGGACACCCCAAATTCAGAGGAATAACTGTCTTTATACGTATTATAGGCATTACGATAAGCAATAAAGGCATTGTTTACATCATTATCCATTTCGTAAGCAATACCCATCAGGATGTGTGCAAAGGCATCGTCTTTATACCGATTCTTTTTATTCTCGTACTTATCGTTAAGCTGATTGAGCTTGTTATTCAACCTGCGGGCTTCTACAAGGGCAGGTTGTGGTTGGTTTAACTGAAGATAGTTTAGCGCCTTATAATAATGAATGAGGACCTTTTCATGATCCTCACCCGTATAAGGCTTCATCATAGGATTGGTGAGAAGACTAAGGGCTTCGCTACCAAAGTTCTTTTTGTAATCTTCAATGAAGGTATAAGCCTGCTCCAGGTATTGGTTGCTTTCCTCAAACTTTCCCTGCATCTGCAACACCACGCCTTTTTGCATAAAATATAACAACCGGTTGCGGCCTTTGCCTGTTTTTTCATTCTTATCCAGTAGTTTATCCGCTTTCTGAATATCGCCAGCAGCAAAGGCTTCCTGGAACTGAGCATTTCGCTCGTAATAGGTAGCACAACTGCTCAGGCCAAGCAATGCAGTTAGAAGGAAAGCCCCGGTGATAAACCGGAGCCTTCCGCGAAAATATCGTGCAATAAGGTTCACGGAAATTGGTAATTAGCAGTGATTTATTCTACGACTTTCTTGATCTTTTTGTCACCAATCCACACTTTTTGGTTGGTCTCGATATTGGTAAGGGAAAGATCGGTTTGGTAGAACACCAGTTTGGTGCGACCATCACTATCGGTAATGGAACTTACGGTTCCCTGCATAATATAGTCCGCACCCATTTCACGGCCAAAGCGCTTCACGGTTTCCATAGAAGCGTTATCCTGCTGATCCAGCTTTTCGGCCCTCAGGTCGTTACGGAATTCTCCTCCCTGTACCAGGTTTACCCGTCCGGAGTTAATAAAGGCACGTTCAATATCATTAATAAAAGTTTCAGTAGCAATGTGTTCGCTGGTCTTATTCTTTACGAGACCTACAATAATACTGGGCTTTTTACCGGCATCCTGCATGTGATCACCTAACCAGGGACGGCTAAGGGCATCCTGTACCATTTCATTGGCTACCAAACGGGAATCGGTATCGTTCCAGCGACCGCTAAGGTCTATCTGTTCACCCTCATCAACCCGGGTTACTTTTTTAGTGGAATTACAGCTGGCTATACCTATACAGAGAGCCGCGACAAGGAAAAAATTTGATTTCATAGTTGTGGTTTTGTGTTGTTAGTAATATGCGTTTCAGCTTAGGCAATTGGCATGCCAAATTTAGGCGGATAATTTTTACAGGGGGTATTGCCACTTATTATTTTCACAGAAATAAACTTCGCAACTTTTTGAAATACAGAGTCAAAGATAAGGGTAGCTCAACCCTCAAAAAATATACTACGAGCTAAATATTTGCGTTGCTCCAAAAAAAGCCCCGTATGATACGGGGCTTTTAATTTCTATTTATTATTTCAGATCGTGCCGGGTAATTTCTCCTTTAATCCTTTCACCTAGGTTATCACTGATCTTCCAGAGCGGTTGGCGCATAGTTTTACCGCAAACACCCGCATACTCCAGCGCAGCTTTAATACCACCGGGATTCCCTTCTTCAAAGAGCATTTTGGTGACCTCAAACAGACGGTAATGTGCAGCTCGGGCACTTTCCATTTTATCCTCCAAGGCATCGTGTACCATCTGGCAGAACACTTCCGGAAATCCCTGTCCGCTAACGGATATTACACCATCACCGCCACATGCGATCATGGGAAGCGTAAGGTTATCATCTCCACTGATTACCAGGAAACCCTTCGGTTTCTCATTAATGATCTTCATTACTTGCTCTAAATTTCCGCTGGCTTCTTTTACGGCTATGATATTCTCAAAGTCATGGGCCAGACGTAAGGTAGTTTCTGCAGTAATGTTGGAGGAGGTGCGACCCGGTACATTATAAAGAATGATGGGCACCGGGCTGGCCTCGCTCAGGGTCTTATAATGCTGGTATATTCCTTCCTGGGTGGGTTTATTGTAATAGGGTGATACGGAGAGGATGGCATCAATACCGCTGAAGTCGGTATTCTTGATAGTTTGTACCAAACCACGTGTATTATTACCCCCAATGCCATACACCACAGGCTTTCTTCCGGCATTTACCTTCTGTACATGTTTAAGTACATCCAGCTTTTCCTGGGTGGAAAGAACCGGGTTTTCTCCGGTGGTTCCCATTACCACAAGGTAGTCCACACCGCCCTCCAGGCAATGATTGACCAACTTTTCCAGGCCGTTATAATCTATGTTTTCATCCTTGTCAAAAGGGGTGATCAGTGCAACCCCTACTCCTTTGAATTGATTCATATTTTTTGCTCTTTGCTCTCTTTATTATTGATAAAATTCAGGTAATAGTCGATTTCTTTGAAGGCAGACTGGGCAGGTGATTTTTCCATCATTTGCAGGGAAAGATCAAAACCCAATTCCTCACGGGTAGAAAAACCGATCTTGAAGTCTGCCGCCACGCGTGAGGATACAAAATCCAAAGGGTGGCTTTGCGCATCCAGTATTTCAATATAAACGCCAAAATGAAGAGCCAGGAAATCACTCACTTCCTTACCCTTTGGTACACCCAGCCAGTTTACATCACTCTTGCATAACCAGGGATAGGAAGGAATGCCTTCAATGTCTTTTCTACGTTTGGGGATGTACCCCAGTAAATGTACTTCCTTACCTTTATTTCTCAGCTCACGGGCATAGTCCAATACAGCCTTTTCGGATTGACCTGCCTGGAAGGCGATACCTACCCGTTTAAGCAGTTTAAAACCGGGGTAATCATGGGCCTGGAAACTTTGATTAAAGCCTTGTCGCAATGCATAAGCCCTTAGTCGTTCGCGTATGCTCATGCGTTAGTAATGAGTTGTGTGAATTCTTGTTCATCAATAATCCTTACACCCAGGTCTTCGGCCTTCTTACGCTTGGAAGGCCCCATCCCTTCACCGGCCACAATCAGATCGGTATTGCCGGATACGGAACCGGTATTCTTACCCCCGTGTTTTTCAATTAGATCCTTGATCTCGGTGCGGGAATAATTTTCAAAGCTACCGGATATCACGATGGTCATTCCTTCCAGTACCTGTGAACCACCCTGCTGCTTTTCCACCGCCATTTGCAAGCCGTACAGCTTTAAGCGCTCCACCAGCTTTATATGCCGTTCATCGGTGAAAAATTCCCGAACACTGGTGGCAATCCTTCCTCCGATCTCATCCACAGCCACCAGCTCCTCTTCCGAAGCCTGGCTTAGTTGATCTATATTCTCGAAATGACGGGCCAGCTTTTTGGCTACTGTTTCACCCACATAACGGATACCCAAGCCAAATAAAACCCTCTGAAAAGGGATTTGCTTACTGGCTTCTATGCCGTCAATGATATTCTGGGCCGACTTATCTGCCAGGCGTTCCAATGGAAGAAGCTGTTCCTTCTTCAGGGTATAGAGATCGGCTATGTTGCTAATAAGCCCTTCATTTACAAAAAGCTCCACGGTTTCACCGCCCATACCTTCAATATCCATGGCCTTACGGCTTATAAAATGCTGGATACGTCCTTTTATCTGGGGTGGGCACCCCATATCGTTAGGACAGTAATGTAAGGCCTCTCCCTCAGCACGTACAAGTGCTGTATTGCACTCAGGACAATGCTGTATGTATTGAACAGGCTCCAGTCCAGGAGGGCGTTTTTCCATATCCACGCCAATAACCTTGGGTATGATCTCTCCACCTTTTTCAACAAATACATGATCGCCCACCCTTAAATCCAGCTTCTCTATCTGGTCAGCATTATGGAGTGAAGCGCGTTTTACGGTGGTACCGGCCAACTGGACCGGTTCCAGGTTGGCAACAGGAGTGATAGCTCCAGTACGGCCCACCTGGTAGGTTATGCTATTTAGCCTGGTAGATACCTGTTCGGCTTTGTATTTATAGGCAATAGCCCAACGCGGGGATTTAGCGGTAGAACCCAGTTTTTCCTGCTGACGATAATCGTTCACCTTTACCACCACACCATCAATTTCGAAGGGCAGCAAGTGCCGGTTTTCCTGCCAGTAATTGATAAAATCAAAAATACCGTCCAGGTCTTTGGCCTTGGCAATGTAATTTTTCTCCGGGTAGGGAACTTTAAAGCCCCATTCCCGGGCTTTCATCATGCTGGTATAGTGGTTATCTGCAATAGCTTCATCGGAAAGAACAAAATAGAGGAAACTATCCAACGGCCGGCTGGCTACTATGGAACTGTCCTGCATTTTTAGGGTACCACTGGCCGTATTCCGGGGATTGGCAAAAGGCTCCAGCCCTTCTTCCATACGCTCCTGGTTCAACTTGTTGAAACCTTCCAACAACATGAATATCTCTCCGCGTATCTCAAATTCTTCAGGGTAACCCTTTCCCCTCAGCCGCATAGGCACAGAACGGATGGTCTTCACATTGGTCGTGATATCATCACCCTGGGTACCATCCCCGCGGGTAACCGCTCTTTCCAGCACACCATTCCTGTAGGTAATACCGATAGCTGCTCCATCGTATTTCAATTCACATACAAATTCCATATCGTCCGGAACCAGCTTGGCTATCCGTTTGAGATAATCCTCCAACTCCTCCTTGGAATAGGTATTACTGAGGGAAAGCATGGGATATTTGTGAGGAACTGTTTCAAAATTCCTCGTTACCTCTCCTCCTACTCTGCGGGTGGGTGAACTGGGGTCATTAAACTCCGGAAATTTATCTTCCAGCTCCTGCAGTTCGCGCAGCAACTGATCAAAATCATAATCCGAAATGGAGGGATTATCCTCCACGTAATAGCGATAATTATGAGCTTCCAGTTCTTCCCGAAGAGTATCTATACGGTCTTTAGCTTGTTCTGTGGTCATAGAAAATCCAAGAGGCACAAATGTAAATATTCGCTCAGGAGTAGCCTATCCCCTGGTTAAACTTCTATGCTTGCTCCCCTCTCGGAGGTAGCACTTTGTCCAGGTAGGCTTGCGTATCTATTTTACGTTCCAGCCCTTTTCGGGTCATGGGCCTTACTTTCCCCATATCGCACGCTCGGCCCAGGCACGGTCATGCTTACCAAAAAGCCAGACAATATTGGCGAAACTGTTGCAATCCCTGCCATCCAGAAAGTATTTATTATTGAGCTCAAGGGCCACTTTATAGGCATACTGGGGCGTATTGGTATACAACAGTATTTGCTTTCCCCAATACATGCGCATGTGGTTGTGTAAATAGCCAGTCTCTTTCATGGTGCGCATGGCAGCATTCCAGTATACATCATCCGTTTCCGCATTTTCCAATTGGTCTTTGGTAAACACTTTCGGGCGTTCATCGGACTTATGCTTTTCCAGGGTTTCCAGCGCCCATCCCTGAATACACTTAAACGAGTCATAATCTGCATTGTAATGCACAAAATTGACGGCCAGTTCTCTTCGTACGATCAATTCTTCTTCATACGCTTCCCGGTTATTTCCCCTTCGGCCTTTCAGTTGCTCCAGTATCCATAAAGGCGATATCTGGCCGAAATGCAGGTAGGGACTCATAAAGGAAACATCGTCCCTGTGGGGTTGGCTTCGATTTTCGTCATAGCGGGAATAGGAATTTTCCAACCAGCTCCTGAAACGTTTCTTAGCCTCAGAAGTACCTCCTTTAAAATGGCCGGTAACCGGGCCGGGTGTTTGAGCAATGTTCATATCAGCCAACCATTCCGTGGCTTTATCCATATCCTCACCCTTGAAGGATAACGAAAGGGATCTCTTACCGGGCTTTTGTATGCTTACCTTCTGCCTGAAATTTTTCCAATGCTCATGGATCTTGCTGCGAATGGTACGGGCGGCATACTTCTCCTTATCAGATACCGTTTCTACGGGTACCACTAAATCACATTCTAGCTGAACCACTTTTACCGGTGACTTCTCCGCAACATGTTTACGCCACTGTTTCTGATGACGCAGATATCCTCTATCGCATACCACCAGGGCTGCATCTTTTGTGTATTTAACGGCTACTTTTTCCGGACTACCCTTTTCCAGTACAAACTTTATCTTCCTTTCGGATAGCTGGCTGGCCACTTCCTGTAAACCTTCCATCATAAAGGCATAGTGCCGAAGGCTGACTTCCGGGTAGTCTTCCATGAGGCCAAAAACCACCAAAACGCCTAGGTCCATTTCAGCGGACTGTTGCACTGCGTATTCCAGGGCCTGGTTCCACTCTGCTCTTTGTGATTGCTGCATCCAGTAAAGGACATACTGACCCTCGGGCTTGGCTTGCTTATCGTTGAGAAAGCGGATCCGCTCTTCGTGAATTTCCATAGTAAGATTTCTGAAGGATCTAAACAATTGCAAGGGGTACGATTGTTCTTTTTATATAACACTGTAGTTATGCCGGGAAAGAAAATGAACAGTATCAAGAATGAAGAGCAATATGAAGCTCTGAAGGACAAGGGCATGAGTAAGGAAAAAGCCGCCCGTATTGCCAATTCAAACGATCAGGGAGGTGGCACCCAATACGAAAAACGCAGCAAAAAAGAGCTTTACGAGCAGGCCCAAAAAGTAGGGATAGAGGGACGCAGTAACATGAACAAAAAGGAACTGATCCACGCGCTGCGCACTAACTAAACTCAAGGCATAAACCTTTAGGAAAACTTAAAACAGGTACTATGGAAAATACAGCAGCAAAGCAGCTTAACCTGCTTCTTAAGAGAAACTATGACGCGGAAAAAGGATATGAGCAGGCCTCGGAACAAACCCATGATGATAAGCTGAAGGCTTTTTTCAAGAATAATTCCGATGAGCGCTACCGTTTTGGTCACGATATCAAGGAAATGCTGGCCGATCTGGATACCGCTCCGAATAAGGGTTCTTCAATGGAATCAGATGCCCACCGTGTATGGATGAACATTCGGGAAACACTGGCGCTTAATGATGATAAGGCCGTTTTGAAGGAATGTGAACGCGGTGAAAAATACGCGATCAATGATTATACGAGCGCGGTGGAAAACCTGGTTTTGAAGCCCGACCACAAGAAAACATTATCCAACCATTTACATTCCTTAAAAAACAGCTTGCAGCAATTACAAAAGCTGGAAGCTTTGAGTTGATCTGCTTTATTGAAAACTGATTATTAATATAAATACCTAAAACGAAAATGGGACTATTAGACGACAGAAAGGTGGCCATATTGGCTACTGACGGATTTGAAGAAGATGAATTGACCAGCCCTAAAGAGGCCGTAGAAAAAGAAGGTGCCACCGTTCATGTGGTATCCCTGGAAAGTGGCTCTATCAAAAGCTGGAAAAACGGCAACTGGAACATTGAAGTAGGTGTGGATAAGACCATCGATGAGGTTTCAGCCAGCGATTACAACAGCCTGATCCTTCCAGGCGGGGTGATTAACCCTGATAAGCTTAGGAGAAACGGTAAAGCTGTAAAATTTGTGCGTGATTTCTTTGACCAACATAAGCCGGTGGCTGCTATTTGCCACGGACCTTGGATGCTGGTAGAAGCCGGTGTGATGAAAGGCCGTAAAGCAACTTCCTTTAGTAGCATTAAAACGGATATGCAAAATGCTGGTACAAACTGGTATGACGAAGAGGTGGTGGTAGACCAGGGACTGGTTACCAGCCGCTCCCCGGAAGACCTACCGGCTTTTAATGCAAAACTGGTGGAAGAATTTCGTGAAGGCAAGCACGAAGAACAGACCGTATAATTTAAAGTCCTCTTTACTGAGATGGAAAGCCGCTGTGAACACAGCGGCTTTTTTATCTTAGAGCCGTAATTGAATTTATGGAGATACTTGGTATAATACCGGCCCGCTACGGTTCATCACGCCTGGAGGGGAAACCCTTGAAGGACATTGAGGGGAAAACCATGATACAACGCGTGTATGAAAGAGCTTTACAGGCTTTAGATCAGGTTGTGGTAGCCACGGATGATCAGCGGATCTACGATGAAGTGTTAAGGTTTGGTGGAGAGGTGCTCATGACCGGAAAACACAATACCGGTACCAACCGTTGCCTGGAAGCCATGGAAAAATGGATTTCCGGTGGTAAAGGACAACCGGATATTGTGATCAATATACAAGGTGATGAACCACTTCTGGCACCGGAGCAGATCCAAGATATCTGCCGTTGTTTTGAAAATAAGAATGTAGAGATGGCCTCCCTGGTTATTCCGGTTAAAAATGCTGAGGAGCTACAGGAAAATACCGGGGTTTTTGCAGTATTGGATCACAACAATGATGCATTATACTTCAGCCGATCGGTTATTCCATTTGTGCGTGATTCCGAAAAAGAGGATTGGGTAAACCGTCACCAATTCTACCGCCACGTTGGGATGTACGCTTTTACGCAAAACGCGATACGCGAATTTTCAAACCTATCACAAAGCTCTTTGGAACTGGCTGAATCACTGGAACAGAATCGCTGGTTGGAAAACGGTGGTAAGATCCGATTAGGTATCACTGAGATACCTACCCTGGCAGTGGATACCGAGGAGGATCTTGAAAAAGTGAGAAGCATACTAAAAAATCAAAATCAATAAAACACCGACTATACTTGTCCAGGTAATACATAATATTTATATTTAATTCCTAAAGAAAAAATCATGAAATTAAATTCTACTTTTTTCATCAAATTATTGCTACCATGTTTGTTTATAAGCCTTACCTCCTGCTCTAAAAATTCCAAAGGCACTTCCTCTTCCCGTGAAAACATAAAAAAGACCAGTATCTTTTCTACCTATGAAATCGGCTACATGAATGAAGGCAACTTTGTAAGTGTATCTGAAGAAGAATTTAAAATTTACATTAAAAACACCCTGGAACTGGAAGGATCCGTAAGTTACGGCAGCTTTACCCTGGGTACTCTCAGCGAAGGCTATGCTATAAGGACTGATCTTACTAATGCCGGTAAATACATATCTTATTCTCACATTATGGATTATGATGGCACCAATCATCATTACCTGATGGCGGGAGAATCATGCTCATGTACGGGAAGTTGTTCCACCGGTTGTAGTGCCAGCTCCTCCGGTCCCGGAGACTGTGGATGTTCTGCTTGTGATAATAACAACGAATGCTCTAAAACACACAGCATTGGCAGCATTGCTGCTCCTATGTTTGAAGAAGAATAACTAATTTTAGCGTTTAACCTACTATTAAGGAGAATTTTATGAATTCTCCTTTTTTTATGAAGGTATCCAAACTTAAAAATTTTCTGGAAAGTAAATACGCCCAGTATTGCTCTCCCCAATTTATAAAGACAGATCCTATTCAGATCCCTCATCGCTTTACCCGAAAGGAGGATATTGAGATTGCCGGATTTTTAGCTGCCACCATTGCTTGGGGACAGCGCCCGACCATTATCCGTAATGCGGAGCGCCTGCTCAGCGGAATGAATAATGCCCCCTTTGACTTTGTGCTAAACCACAAGCCAAAAGATCTGCAACGCTTTGAAGGCTTTGTGCACCGTACTTTCAATTACGATGATGTGTGCTACTTTTTTACCTCGTTACAAAATATATATCGTCATCATGGTGGAATGGAAAAGCTCTTTGAACCGAGGCGTGATGAAATAAATATGAAATATGCCCTGGGGCGGTTCCGCTATACTTTTTTTGAACTGGAGCATTTGCCCCGCAGCCGCAAACATGTTTCAGACCCTTTCGCCAATTCGGCCTGTAAGCGATTAAATATGTTCCTGCGGTGGATGGCGCGTCCGGCTGATGGTATTGACTTCGGTTTGTGGAAGTTCGTAAGTCCGGCACTTCTCTCCTGCCCTTTGGACGTACATTCCGGGCGCGTAGCCCGGAAGCTTGGACTTTTAGAAAGAAATGCCAATGATTGGAAGGCAGTGGAAGAACTGGATCAAAACCTCAGGGCCATGAACCCTGAAGATCCCGTACGTTATGATTTTGCCCTCTTTGGGCTTGGCGTATTCGAAAAGTTCTAAGCAATTTCAGTACTTTTCAGTTCTCCTAAAAACTCAACATAATGAATGCTTTGCGAAAAAAATGGTGGATTGCAGCGATGCAGGGTTTATTCCTGGTGATATTGGGGTGCCTGGCGCTTTTCCTGGAAGACTTTAAACTGGAGGATCTGGTACAGTTCCTCGGGCTTATTCTTCTGGTATTCGGATTGGCCATTGCCGCTGCCGCTCTTATTGCACGCAAAGGTGGCAAAAACTGGGGCTTACTTTTTACGCTCGGCATCATACAGCTTATACTCGGAATAATGATCCTCGTTTATGTGACATCGTCTGTACAAATATTCACCTACACCTTGGGTGGATGGGCTGGTATTATGGGCATTGTCCAGTTCATAGGGGCTATAAGAGCTAAATCCAACAAGCTGGTTTTCCTTGTAAACGGAGCCATCAGTATGATCTTTGGAGGGCTGATCATTTTTAACCCATTTGACAGTATTGAAACCATGAACTATATAGTGGGTTTCTATAGCCTGGTGTTGGGAATTTTCATCATATACTACTCTTTCCGCTTCCGGCATAAGCCTTCAGCCATCCATGAAAAAACGGAGGAAAGCAAGGAGGCTGCTGCAGATCAGCCCTCAACCAGTGAGCGTATCTCTTCGGATTCGTAAACCGCCTGCCCCGAAGTAGAGTTGGCGAGAATGATCATGGCTTGGGCAACGGTTTGTCCTTTAATACCTTTATAACGCCCCGGAAGTAACCAGCTAAATGCTTTGGTGAGGATTTTGCCTACTGCCTCTCCAAAACGAAATTCGTTACGGTGGCCCATCAGTACAGAAGGCCTCAAGATATACAGTCGCGGAATGGATAGCTTTCGCAAGGCTTCTTCCATTTGTCCTTTGGTACGGGTATAAAAGACGCGACTGTTCTTATCAGCTCCAATGGAACTGATCACCACGAACTTTTGCAGACCGTTTTTAAGGCCCCAGTGAGCTGCCTGCAGAGGAATACCATAATCAATGTTCTTGTATTCCTGCATATCCGAGGTTTTGGCCCGGGTGGTCCCTATACAACAGAATACATCTTCTGCCTGTACCCTGGGAATGGATTTCCAGAAATCCTGATCCAGCAGATCACCCGTTAATTCTTCCAGCTTTTCACTTTCAAGGCCAGTATTTCTGCGAGCCAGTACTATAATGCGGGCATAACGTTCATCAGCCAACAGTTGCTTCAGTAAAGCATTACCAATTAACCCGGTGGCTCCTATCACCACTGCCGTTTTACTCATGGCGCATAGCTTTCATTGAGGTCAATCACTTCAAAATAATAACCTTTGGAGGTCCGGTACGTACTCCGTGCCATCCAGCTAACCAGGGCTCCCCCGGCCACCATGCTGGTTCCGAATATTATTTGACCGGTACGCAAAAGGGGGGCATCACCATTGGCCAGCCGGTTGATAAAGGCTATGGAGCTAAAAAAAACGCCTGCACCCCAAATGGCCGTGCCGGTTACCTTAACCAGGGAGTTATAGGTACGGATGCCTTCAATATTTTGATAAGGAAACACCTGATCGTTCAGCGTGAGGGATTCTTTGGCAATGGCCTGGATACGTCCTTTGATCCAGTCATCTCCGTTCTCAGTCCTGAGCTTGATCACGTCATGAACACTTAATCTTTCCGCGGGCATCTCCCCCTTCTTTTTAATGTAAAGGTATTGTTGTGCCGATACGAGGGTAGACATGCACACCAGCACTATCATGAAGCTAAGGCTTCTTTTCATGGTTCTTATCCTGTTTGGTGGTATAAAAATAGGTTATGGAATGTTCACCGGAGTATTCCTTCCAGGCATCCCCGATCAGGTCATCTTCTTCGTCCTCTTCTTCAAATTCCCAGCTATAGCGCTTTTTCTTTATGGCGGGCCCCACCTTGCGGAAATGGAAGGCCAGGGCAAATCCACTAAAAGCTCCCGCCAGATGTGCTTCCCAACTGATCTGTTCGTCAATGGGCAAAACGCCCCATACGAGACTTCCGTAAAGAAAAACAACGAGTAACGAAAGGGTCAGTAAATTGGCCTGTTTGCGAAGGATCCCGCTCAGGAAGATAAACCCTGCCAACGCATAGATAAGGCTGGACGCCCCGATATGATAGCTCTCACGCCCTATAAACCATACAATAAGGCCGCTGATCACCCAGGACACGATCACAATGAAATTGGCCACGCGCGGATAGAAATAATACAAAGATGCTCCCAGCACCAGCATGGGTATGGTATTGTTGGTAAGATGCTGCAGGCTGCCGTGGATCACCGGTGAAAAGACCACTCCCTGCAAACCTTGCCAATGTTTAGGATAAATACCCAGGTGAAAAAGCTCCAGGTCAAAACGGAAATCAAGCCAGAAGATGACCCACAGGATCATTACAAAAATGAACGGCTTCAGTAAAAAACCCAGGCCCCGGTCTTCCGGAATAAACTCTTCATTGTAACTGTTTCCTGGTCTTATCAAACTCATAGCCGCTCTTAAATGTACTATTTTTACCTTCTCAAAAACTATGCACTATGGCAATCCCGCTGGCAGAACGCATGCGACCTACAAACTTCGATGAGTTCATCGGTCAGGAAGAACTGGTTGGAAAGGCAGGCTCACTAAGAAAACTGCTGGAACGAAAAATAGTTCCTTCCATGATCTTCTGGGGGCCGCCCGGAGTGGGAAAAACCACCCTGGCAGGACTGATTGCCAAATTTTCAGGCCGCCCTTTCTTCACTCTCAGTGCTATTAATTCCGGTGTGAAAGAAGTACGCGAGGTTATCCAGAAAGCTGAAGGTCAGGGCCTGTTTGCACAGGGCCTGACACCCATTCTCTTTATAGATGAGATACATCGTTTTAGTAAATCGCAACAGGACAGTTTGCTGGGAGCAGTTGAAAAAGGCACTGTAACCTTAATAGGTGCTACCACGGAAAACCCCAGTTTTGAGGTAATATCCGCCCTTTTGTCACGTTGCCAGGTATATACCCTTAAAGCGCTGGGTAAAGAGGACCTGGATAAAATGCTGCAACGCGCCCTTGCCGAAGATAAATGGTTACTGGACAAAAAACTGGTGGTGGCTGAAAAAGAGGCCCTTTTCCGCTACTCTGGGGGTGACGCCCGTAAACTACTCAACACCCTGGAACTGGTGGCCGGAAACATGGATACTGAAACCAGGATAACCAATGATGAAGTAGAAAAAATACTAAAGAACCGCCCGGCCTTTTACGACAAGAACGGGGAGCAGCATTACGATATCATCTCTGCCTTCATCAAATCCATCAGAGGTAGTGACCCCAATGCCGGAGTATACTGGCTGGCGCGTATGATAGAAGGTGGCGAAGACCCCAAGTTCATTGCCAGACGCCTGGTAATACTGGCATCGGAAGACATCGGTATGGCTAACCCAAACGCACTTTTACTGGCCAACACCACCTTTGACGCTATTCAGAAAATAGGCTGGCCGGAAGGGCGCATTATACTTTCGCAATGCGTGGTATATCTGGCCACTTCTCCCAAGAGCAACGCCAGTTACGAAGCTATCAATAAAGCCATAGCGGAAGTACGTAACAGCGGAGACCTGCCCGTTCCGCTGCACATCCGCAACGCACCCACCAAACTCATGAAAGAACTGGGATACGGAAAGGATTACCAATATGCTCACGCTTATGAAGGTAATTTTGTGGACGAGGAATTTTTACCGGGTGAAATTACCGGCACTTCCTTTTACAATCCCGGAGAAAATGCCCAAGAAAAAAGGGCCAGGGAGTTTTTAAAAACCCGCTGGCCCAAGTATAAGTATTAAGGTATTACCCGTTTTGCTTAAAAACCATTAAAGGTTTTAGGGAATACCAGTTTACCACCGCTTTCCGTATTGATGGTAATCACAGCCGCATTTTTGCAGCCGTCATCTTTTTTAAAGTCAACGCTGCCGCTGTTGGCAACAAGAGTACTATCACCAGCCAGTGTGAAATCAACCAAACCGGAAACCACCCCATAGGCACAGCTACGATCGTATACCAGTGCTTCCGTAAGATTACCGGAAATGCTGTTTCCTGTAGCTGATTCGGTACCGCTAAAGCTACCGCCAACATTGTAGTTGTCATCTGCTTCTGTGGAGGTACTCTGACCGGTATTCCAGGTGATGTTTTTTGAACCACTGTAAGTGAATTCATCGTTCACGGAAAAATCCGTAACGCTCACCCCAAAAGTTCCGTTACCGGAGTTACTGATGGACATGCTGGTATTGGGACCTCCTATTTTCTTGTCATCAACCCTGAAGTTCTGGAAATTAAGGGTAAGACTACCATTACTGTTAAAGTCACCGTTTTCGGTCACCATTATCATTCCTTTGCGGGTAATACCGTCATTACCGGTAATACCGTTACCAAAACGGAATTCCATAGCGGAGGCAGGAGTTGCCACCACCGGAATACCCCATATTGCAGTAGAATCTGAAGCGTTAAAAGTTGAATCGTTATACGCACGATCACTAATATTATAGAGGTAGGAAACAATTGATTCGGCTTCCAGGTAGTACTCGCCTAATTTGGCTTCGGCTGAACCGTCAGTACCTAATGGATCTTCTTCATCACAGGCAACCATAGCGGCCAGTGAAGCAATCAAAAGTGAATTAAAAACAACTTTCTTCATTGTGTTGAGATTTAGTTAAAAGTGTGTTCGTTAGTACTAGTTGTTATCGTCATTATCAGGTACAGAACCGGCATCATCCGTTGCGGGAACCGGAACTACCGGATTTGTCAATGGCGTATTTTCAGGCTTTTTATCCTTTTTGCCGTAAAAGGCAAGGTTTATACCCAGGCGTACATTGGTGGTCTGCAGGTTCTCATACATCATGGCTCCCAATATATTATCCGAAAGCACGTATAACTGCACAGGACCAAGCTTCAGGTCAAAGCCCGCTCCTACGTTATTGTAGGTTCCGTTAATAACTGAATAGGAAGCTATAAACTGGAAGATCCGCGACCAGCGTCCCTGGTAATTGAAACTTACATCATGGAACATCTCTCCGTTCCACATACGGGCGTGGTAAAGCGCTCCTACCGCATGTTTATCGGTAAAGTGGTAATTACCTCCCACAAACAGGCGTGGACTTAACCAGCGTGAATAGCTTTCACCATCCACTTCCTTAAAATCAAAGGCTTCTTTAAGGCTGTCCTGGGTTTCCTTCAGCGACCCTTCCAGATCTCCATTGGAAAGGTCTGCATCAATACCATCGTAAACAAACTGCCCATTACTTACATAATCGCGGGTATTGGCTGTCCATTTAATCAAGCCCAGGTCTATCACACTGCCCGAAACATCAATTTTATCATTGATCCGGTAAAACACGCCCAAATCACCGGCAAATCCGCTGTTCTGAGGCAACACATTTCCCATGAGATTATCTCCGAAGGTATTGTCAAGAAGGCTGGAAACTCCTGCCGTACGGATGAGTATATCGGTTTTAATGTCCAGTTCAAAGCCATCGTCATTGGTATTGATCTCAGCGTTCATACGTTCTACGTACGAATGTTGCTGGCCAATAATATATTTGATACGCCCACCAATACTCAGCCTGTCGTCCATAAGGGAATGCTGGTAACCCAGGTAAAAATTGGTGCGTACGAGGGTTTCATAATCAAACTGGTTTATGTTAAGGGATTGGCCGATGTACTGGTCATTACCGTAACGAACCAGCTTCAGCAGGTCTACCGGGTAATCCATACGGAAATCCACCACCTGCTGCGCTCCCATGGTGAAAAACCCTTTACCCATTTTGAAGCCGATGCCCAGGAGGTCTACATTCTGGGTAAGCGCCAAGTGGCTCTTCTCATCCAGGTTATTGATGATATTATCAATATTCTGATTCACATCACTGCCCGTAGCCAGGAGGTCCACCAGTTTAAAGCCATTGTTATGAAAGTGAAAATGAACTCCTGACAGTACCGGTATACCTACCCAGATCTTTGTTTGCTGGGGATAAGCCGGGTTGGTATGCAGAGACTGGGGAATGGCATTAAAATTATAGAGGGTAAGGTTGCTTTGGGCCACAGCGGCCACAGAAACAAGAACAAAAGCTAAAGTCTGTATCCAATTCTTCATAGTTCCGAGGCTTAGTAGTTCACTTTAGTTTGGGTAGCAATCTGTACATCCAGATCGTAATCGGTAAACATCTTTACCACATCCTGGCCATTGTTGGTAGTGCTCAGTCTACCTATGATACGGATCTTTCTGGCTGCGAGAAGGCCTTCAATATCGCCTTTCTCAAATACCACATCATACGTAGATTCGGTAGGCGTTACCGCCCTGCCATTACTGTTTACAGGAGCAGCATCCAGTAAGGGAATATTTACGGTTTCCAAAACCTGGTCATTCTCATCCATAAAGTCAATATCCATATCCACATCAAAGGGAAAACCATTGCGAGTACGGAAGAAAAGGATTAATGATTCGATAGCATCCGGATTGTCACTGTTGCTGATCTTTACATCATTGATCACCTCTTCAATACGCATATCTTTAGCGGTGATCTCCAGCGGAATATCCACCTGAAGACCTATATTCATACGGGCGTCCTTGGTAATAAAGTTGCTCACCGATCCAGGGCCGTCAGGGTTAAGCTGCGCCTGCCCTCCATAAGTGATGAGCTTAGGCAGTATGGCCAGAAAATCAACTATTTCAGAATTTGATTTATCAATGGTAATGATGGTGGTATCCATTATGGAGCTGGAACCTGCCTGAGCAATGCGGTACTCGGAAGCTTCCAGGCCAGCTACCGTTCCAGTTCCGTTCACACCAAAAAAATCAGGCTTGAACTTAAGCCCTACTCCCATAGAACTGGCGGTGATCAAACGAATGGTAGGATTAGCGAGGTACAACCCATCGGTAAGATCTTTAAGGGCTGAAATATCAAAATCAAAATCTCCGTTGGGAATGTTGATGACCTTCTGGCCGAAAAAACCATCGGCCTGGGCCACTTTTAAACCGGAAAGCTGGACAGAATTCAGGAAATCCTGCCCGGGAGGAGCAAGGCCCGGATCGGTAATTTCCATCTTAAGGCCAAGGTAGTTGATCTCGGTGCCACCGTTGCTAAGGTCAAAACTGATACCTGAAATATCCAGGGAATCTTCAAAAGAAGTGGATAAGGCTGGTAAAGTGAACGTATGCTGGAACATACTTCCATTGCGCGTTGCATTGAGGAACGTAAGGGTAAACTCCACATCCGTAGTAACAGGAAGCAAGGTTTGCACACTGTAGCGAAGTACTCCCTGATCAAACAGAGCCGTATTCAGTTCAGAACCAGCCAGGGTGCCTAAGGCAATGCCTACTTCAAAGGGAGGATCTCCTACTTTAACGGGAACCGGGGTGGGATCCTGATCGGGTATCTCCACAAATTCAAGAGCACTAAACCCGAAGAGGCTGTCTTCACGGTATGAAATACTGATCAGGTTATCCGGACCTATATTGATCAGAGAATCTTCTTTAACCAGGTCGCCCAGTGTAAGGTGGGCGTTTACCAAAGGCACCACTAATCCAGGGCTTAGCTGGATATCCTTCAACAAGTCAAAATCCACTTTATCACGGGAACACCCTAACAAAGCGAATCCACCGATAGCCGCGTATAAAATCTTTTTCACCTTCATGAACCTTTGCCGTTTGTTTAAAGTTATTCGTGAACCATAATCACGCAATCTTCTTTTCTATAGCCACTCTACAGTAAAAATCGAGGCAATGGCTAAATAATTTGGTGCTTGTTATGATTTATCGCGTTCAAAAATAATTGATCTATAGATAAATATCCTAAGGCTCCGGTAAATTTGCCATAATTTTTTAGTTAACCGGCCCAAATTGCAAGTCAATGTTCTATTTAGCAAGGGAAAGTCAGAATATGTATTTTCTTTATTAATTTGCCATTGATGACCTCTATATCCCGTTTATTCATTTTTTTCCGCCAGGCGCTGATTATAAGTACTTTATTTTTAGGTGCATGCCGGCCCGACCGCGACCCTGCTCAATGGGACGTGGACGCTTTAACCCCTATCTTAAACTCCCGTCTGGATATCAATGATATGGTAGAAGATTCCCTGCTCCAAAGTTCCAGTGACGGGCTAATCCATATTGTTTACCGCCATAAGCTGGCAGATTTCAAATTTGAAAGGATCAACGAGAGCTTTAATAAGGACTTCTTCAATACGGTTAAGCTCCAGAATATCAACCTGGGTACCCGCGTTGTGCAAAATTCCATTTCCATGGGAAAACTGGCTTTAAGATCAGGAGCAGCCGGGGCTATTGTGGTGATCAATAATGGCAGTGATGCGGCCGTGCCCCCATTGGATGGTTTCGGGCCCTATGGTTTTACCCTGGATGCCAGCCAGTACTTTGAGAGTATGACCCTACAGGACGGCTGGCTGGTGGTTAAGATATTCAATGAATTCCCGGTGGAGATCACCAATTTCCAGTACAGCATTAAAAACCTGAGCGGTGGGCCGGACATCATGAACCGCACCGTGGCTTCCATCGCCCCTAATTCCCTGTACGCAGATTCTGTACAACTCACCAACAACATCGTGGTGGAAGGAAAGATCCGCGCTACTATCCAGAATATTGACTCACCCGGTAGCATGGGTGTGGATGTACCCATTGACACCAGTGATGTACTGGATATTACCGTAACCATCAAAAAACTGGACCCCGTACAGGCCACAGCCATATTCCCTAACCAGGTTCTGCTTGAGCAAACGGAAAATACGGAGATCGAGAACTTTCCGGGCCAACTTACCCACATGGTAGTAGAGAGCGGTAAGATGTTTATAGATGCTACCAGCACCATTGAGGACAAAATAGTTTTGGAATACAATATTCCCTCCGCGTTAAACAACGGTACTGCCCTGGGCTTTAATGAAATTGTGCCGGCTGCCGCAGCGGGAAGCTTTGCCACTCATCGGGCGGAAAAGGATATTTCTGGCTATACCGTTGACCTTACCGGGGAGCCGGGCAGCGGGCTGTACAATACTTTTTATACCGAAACCAATGCGCGGATAGATTCTTCCGGCAACCTCATTACCCTTTCGCTGCAGGACAGTGTTTTCCTGAAAACCGGCATCATTGGGCTTCTGGCATCCCGCAGTTACGGGTACCTTGGCAAGGATACCCTGCAATTGCAGGAAAGCAGTGCTGTGCAACTGTTTGATATCCTCACTGAGGCCGAACAGCTTAAGCTGGAGGATGTATCGCTCAACCTGGAGGTTGAAAGTTATATTGGGGCACCCTTGGTTACGGTATTCAACGAGCTAAGTACCCGCAAAAATTCTTCGCCCGGGCAGAATATCACCTGGACCTTGCTGGGCCAGGACCTGGAAATACCCGCTGCTACGGAAAATAAACCCGGAGACCGCCCCACACCCGGGCTGCTGCAGATACCTATCAATACCAGCAATAGCAATATTGCCGAGCTATTGGAGTCGCAACCCGATATCATGGAGCTGGACCTGAATGCTTACCTGAACGGCAACCTACCGGTTTATGTATTTGACCAGTTTATTTACCGGGATTATGGGATCTCGGCTTACCTCTCTACCGAGATACCGATGAACATGGCTTTCCAAAACCTGCTGTTCCGCGATACCAGTACGTTCAGTTATGCCGGGCTTGATCCCAACGATCAATTACAATCAGGGGAGCTGGTACTGATCGGTAACAATGCTTTTCCTTTTTCGGTTGGTGTGGATATGATACTGCTGGACCAGGACGGTAGCCGTATTGGGGAACTTACCTCTTCGGAACTACTGGATCCTGCCCAACTGGACGCCAATCAAAGGGTGAGCCAGCCGGTAAAAAGCCAAACGCACTACCCTCTTACCGCTGAAAAAATAGGTTTATTAAAGGATTGCCACTTTATAGTATTTGAAGCACGCTTCTCCACTCCCGATTTTCCGGGACCCGTTAAATTTTACAATGACAACTACCTGGACCTTACCCTGGCCGGTGACCTAAAACTGAGAACCGGCAAATGAAGAAACTAAAGTACGCGGTGATCTTTTTGCTGGTAGGCCACCTGGCAACGGCTCAAAAAGACACGCTGAGCAACCAGCAAATACTGGCTTTAAAGGCCAAACCCACGGAAGTGGGCATTCATTACGAATTGGGTGGGGCCAATTCCAAAGTACCTTTCTCCTCCATGCTGAACCTGGCACTTTCCGATTTTCTGGAAGAGGATATGAAAAAGGATATGGTATCAAAAGCAGCTGGAGGTATCCGTTTTGGATATTCGCAGGAACTGGATATTTCCTATGAACAGCCTGGCTTCTACATACTGGGAGCTTATAAGCCCGGTAGCTATTTTAGCATTGAAAACCGCTTGTTTACCGGGGCGCGGTTTACTGAAAATGCCGTGGCACTGGCTCTTTTCGGTAATAAACAATTTGCGGATCAAACCATAGACCTGGGCCCTTCACGCTACGAGAGCTGGTGGTACACCAACCTGAAATACCGTTACGAGGCGGTGCATGATTCCCTGCCATACAAGGTGGATGTGGGCATCGTAATAGGCCATGAATACAGCTCTTATAATGTGAGCAAGGCGGAGATCTATACCGAACCCAATGGAGAATACATTGATGCGGCACTGGATTATACGCTGAGAGAAACCCGTTCCGGAAACGGCATTGCCTTTGGCGGACTGGGTTTTGCCACCGGCTTTGAGACCAGCATTCCCCTGAAGAAAAAGAAATACCGCCTGGATATCCAACTGGAGGATGTGGGCGTGATCTTCTGGTCCGGATTACAGGAAACGCGGGTGGATTCTTCCTTTCGTTTTCAGGGCGCGTATTTTGAAAATATCTTTGACCTGAACGACAGCCTGGTGACTTCGGAACGTGAACGTTTACAAAACGGGCTCTTCAGCAATACCCGGGACGCTTATACAGCTTTTATGCCCTTTCATCTTTCCTTGCGCTTTGCCAAAGCCTGCCCAAACGCCAAATATCTGAAGGAACTTTACGGATTAGTGGAGTACCGCTACCTAACGGCTTATATCCCACGCCTGGGAGTAGGGTCCGTATGGAGGTTCCGTGAAAACCAAAAGTTACGAAGCGAACTTACTTATGGAGGTTTCAATACGGTAGCTTTAGGTGCAGCCTACGAACTCACTTTGGCCGGCCATTACCGGATAGCGCTGGGTTCTCAAAACCTGTTGGCCTGGGCCCTGCCAGGCGTATTTACCGGATCATCGGTAGGTGTGGGGGCTTATTATATCTTCTGAAGAGAAAAATTTCCGATGCACTATTTGCCATTGGACATACAACTGGAATTTTTCAAACTCTATAATAATGAAATCCCGGTATCTGATCTTGAAACCTGGATTTATAGTAAGAAAGAGCATGAGGAGTTCTTAGATCAAGAGACCTACCTTGATCTTATCTCACTCAACTATAAAACCAGGCATATCAAGCATGAATTGGGTAAGATCATTAATCATCACCTTGATTTTGGAATACTTGAAGAAAGAAAGCTTAGAAAGATTCTCGATGATCTGATAGATCGCACGGGACAATTCACGTAATCCCTAATGATTACCTATGATCTTTATTGCACTGGGTACAACTTTCTCTACAACCTTGGACTTGGATATGGCTTTGCTTTTACATTGAAGAGTTGGGAGCACTTAACAAATGCTCAAAAAGCCAAAAGGATTGATGAAGTTTATGATGTTGTAAAGGCCGAGGCGGAGTTGGTAACACGATGGCTTGATAATAAGAAAATAGTATTGACAGGAAGAACTGATGAAATTGGACATCACGACTACATTGACAACAGAACTCCAAAAGAAAAAGAGCTTAGGCCAGTTAAGATTGCCCGGACAAAGTATAACTATATGAATTTTAACAGGTTGTGTCGTGTTTTAAAACGACTACTTTCCTGACGTTACATAGTGTTTCTTCCCAAACTATTTTATTGGTAATGTAACCGCCATAAGGCATTCTTTAGTCAACCGGCTTCAATACAAATTTTTTCTTAACGCTTAGTTATCAATAGATAAACCCTGTTTCCGGATTGTTTTTCCTATATTAAAGCATTGAACCATTTAAAATCTCTACATTATGAAACGTTTACTCAACTACAGGACCTTCCTGTTCGCACTATGCTCTGGTCTTTTTACCTTTCAGGCTTCAGCACAATCCACCTCAGTACACATTATTAACAATTCATCCTGTTATGTATTTTTAGAGTATGTGGAAGCGTATGATTGTGAAACTTCCACCGTATGCTTTGCGTATCCTGATGAAAATTGCATACCGCCAGGGATTACGGTTACGTTAAGCCCCTGTGGTACGTCAACCTATAAATGGGCCATTGGCGCCATAGCTATGGCGGATGAAGATTGTCAACAATGTGGCAACCGCATTGAAGTACAACGTGAGGTAGAATGTTATTCTACAGCCAATCCGGTAAATTTTCCTGCCTGTGGCTCTTGCCCCGGTGCTTTTGCCCAGTGGGTAGCCCCGGACGTAATTGAAATAAATTAGAATACTGATCCAACCAAAGGGTTAAAATGCAAGGGGATGAAAAAATCATCCCCTTTTTACTTTTAATACCCTGTAATCCGCAACTCCGTTCTGCGGTTCAGTTGGCGGCCTGCTTCCGTATCATTGCCAGCTACGGGTTGAGTATCACCGTAGCCTTTGGCACTTAACCGCTCTGCTGCTATCCCCTGCTCCACCAGGTACCTCTGCACAGATTTTGCCCGGTTCTCACTCAGGGTTTTGTTGTGAGCCGGAGAGCCTTCATTATCGGTATGTCCTTCCAGTGCAATTTTTACGCTGGGGTTGGCCTGCAGGAAGTTGGCCACTTCGTTCAGCTCAGCATGCGAGCGGGCATCCAGCTCGTAAGAATCCGTGGCAAAAAATACATTCTCCAGCTTTACCCGCTCTCCTACTTCTATGGGCACCAGCTCCACGTTCAGCTCAAAGGCCCGATCAGCGGTTTGCGTAGCCAGGCTGAAGTTCTTGGAATAAAAGAGGTAGCCTTCTGCCTGTATATTCAGCGCATAATCCGCATTGCCAGGCAGTACGGCAAAGTAATTCCCACTGCGGCCGCTGCGCTCCGTAAGGATTTTCTCTTCACTGTCAATATTGGTAAAATTGATCTCGGTAGCTATCGACTGGCCGGTCTTTTTATTGGTCACTTTACCTTTGATGTAGGCAATCTCAATGGCACGTACTTCCTCCGGCAGTTCAAAGGAATACAGGTCCAGCAGGCCAAAGCCATCCTCCAGTGCATCACTGGCAAAAAAGCCGGTCTTGCCATCAGGCGCTACAATAAGGCTGAACTCCTGGCCACCGGTATTGATAGGGTAGCCCAGGTTTTCCGGTTCTCCCCAGCTACCGTCCGGCTGCCGCCTGGATACAAAAAAGTCCAGATCGCCCATACCGGGGTGTCCATTGGACGAGAAGTACAGGCTCTGGTTATCAAAATGAATAAAAGGAGACGTTTCCTGACCACTGGTATTTACCTTCCCGGGAATGGGTTTGGCTTTGCCGAAACGGCCATCCGCGCGCAACTCCGCATAATAGATATTGATATCCTTATCATAACTGCTGCGTCCCCTTACAAAGTAAAGCGTACGGCCATCCGAAGAAATAGAGGGCTGGCTGTCCCAAACGCGGGAGTTCACACTATCTCCCAGGTTTACGGGGCGGCTCCAGGTGCCGTCTCCCTGATTGAAGGAAGCATAAATGTCACACGAGCCAAAACCATCGCGTCTTTCGCAAGCTGCAAAATAGATGATGCCCCCATCTGAAGTAATGGCCTGTGCACCTTCGTTGAGTTCGGTATTGAGGAAACCCCGCAAAGGTTCGGCCTTGCTCCAGGGCGCCCCGCTGCTGTCGCGTTGCGTCACCCAAAAATCCTCGTCCGTTTTAGAGCCTTCCATATTACGATGCGTGAACACCAGAGTGTTGCCATCCGCAGAAATGGAAGGGAAATACTCCATCTGATCGGTATTCACATCCTTGCCCATATTCTCGGGGTTGTAGGGACGCGGACTGGCCTGGGATTGTATGGCAAAACTGGAGTTGTCAATGAGTTGCTGGATCTCTCCGGCATATTTGGGATTGGCCTGCGGACTTTGCTGGTAGGCGTTCAGGGCTTTGATGGCCTCCTGGTAGCGGCCAGCCGCAAAGAGGGTTTGGCCGTAAAAGAGATAGGTGTAATAAGGACCGCGATTTTGCAGCACAGTTTCGTAGTACTGTAGGGCCTTGTCGGTATTGCCTTCCTTACGGTAGAGGTCAGCCGCAAAAAGCAGGGCATCCGAATAGCCAGGGCTGTCTTCAATGGCCTTATCCAGGTATTCTTTAGCTTCTTTGTACTCATTCAGCGTGACGGCTTCACGCGCTTTATTGAAATATTTTACGGCCCGGTTGGACTGGGCAACTACCAGGGAACAAAAAAGGCTCATCACAAGCCCCATAAAGAGTTTCTTCTGCATACGAAATCGATCTGTTGCCCAAAGAAACAAAAACTATGCGCAAGCTCAGGGAAGAAGGGTTGAAAGTGCCGGCTCATACATCCGCTTCATCCACAGCTTGTGCATTTCGGACGAAAAGTGCAACTTATCAGAAGCGACCAGCTGCGGATCATTGGCTGCCGCGCGGCTTAAGGGCGTGATATCCACGTATAGCACGTTCATAGTATCCGAAACCTCCTTATTAATGGCATTGAACTCATCTATGCCTCCGGCAATAGATTCCCGGTTAGAAGCGCCATAAGGTGTGACTCCGTAATCCGGGATGCTGAGCACCATCACCCGGCCGGCATCGCCTCCTGCGTACGCCATGGCTTTTTGCAGTAAGGCAGTAAACTCTTTACGGTATTCGGTTTTACTCCGGCCCTGAAACTGATTATTGACCCCGATCAACAGGCTTACCAGGTTATAATTGCCAGCTATATTCTCCTTGTTCAGGGCATTTAAAAGATTGGTGGTGGTCCAGCCGTTTTGGGCAATAATGTCCAGCTTTATATGGAGAATAGAATCATGGTGTGTGAGTGAATCTGCCAGTAGCGTGGCATAGCTGTTTTCGGTACCGATGGCTGTACCAATGGTATAACTATCCCCCAACGCCAGGTAAGAGTAGGATAATGCGTCTGCCATACCCGTAACATCATCGCGGTCAATTTCTTTTTCCTGCGGGGTACAGGCTATCAGCGCGAGGTATATAGCCAGGAGTGAGGTTCGTATCATGCTCTATATACGCCAAATCCGGGCGGAAGGTTGTATCATTGTGCTGTTGAACCGTATATGAAAACCTATTTTTCCAAAGGCGACCTCGGAGACGTAATGATCCGTGTATACCAGCGCGGCTTGCAGAGCCTCGTATCACGCTTCGGACTCAGTTCTACCGCCCGTACCCGCAACACTTTCAACCATAACTTCAGCATTTCCATCTGGAACATGATCCCCGAGGTGCGCGAACGGCTCAACCAAATGGCGAGTGGCAATCCTAAGGTTCCGTACGAGCAATATGTGATTGACCAATACCTCCAGGGGAAAAGTAATCTGAAACTACTTTCCATTGGCTGTGGCAGTGCCAGCCATGAACTTTATTTTGCGGAGCATGGTCCCTTTGAGCTGGTACACGGAGTGGACCTGGCCCCTGGCCTGATCAGGCAGGCGCAAAGTAAAGCGGAGGAAAAAGGCCTGACCAACTGCCGTTTTGAAGTTCGTGATTTCAACGAGCTTGCCATACCGGAGAGTTATGATATCGTGCTTTTTCACCAGAGCTTACACCACTTTAAAGATTTTGAAGCTATTTATAGCGCCTTTGTAGTACCGGTACTCAAACCGGATGGTTACCTGGTGCTCAATGAGTTTGTAGGGCCCACCCGGCTACAGTGGACACGGGCGCAGCTAAAGGCCAGCCGGAAAATGCTGAAGCAGCTACCTGAAAAATACCGCCAGATCCTGAATACACCTTTCACCAAACGCACGGTTTCCAGGCCCGGTATTTTCCGCATGCTTCTCTCCGATCCTTCGGAGTCTATTAACTCGCAGCAGATAATGCCGGCCACCCACCAACATTTTAAGGTGGTAGAAGAAAAACCTTTGGGCGGGAATATCCTGCACCTGTTGTTAAAAGATATTGCTCATAATTTCTGTACCGCTGACCCGGAAGCACAGGCATGGCTGCGTAAATGTTTTGAAGCGGAAGATGCTTTTTTGCGGGATCATCCGGATGATTTTGTGTTTGGGGTGTATTGTAAACCCTAAAAGCCAGAAGTCGCACTTCGACTCCGCTCAGTATGACTTCTTAAGGTTTTTTTAAAATGAAATGTGCATCCTTTTACTATTCCTTGGTCTAAAATTCTGAAAACCTTTCCATAACAAAGATGTGGTCATGCTTCGACTCCGCTCAGCATGACCATCTCATCCTCATTTGAGGATTTTTGATATCCAGAAATAACCGTATTCCCCAAAACCACCTTAGATTTACGCTCTTTTACAATACGGAGCTGTTCCATTGCCTATGAATACCGATACACTGGCTGACCATTGTCGAAGAATTTACAAGATTGCAGGTGCTGACACCATTCTGGGTGAAGGAATCTCGGACCAGGTGATCCGCTCCTACTACACCCGCTCCTCCTTTTATTACCGTAAAATGCATTCCCCGGAAGGAGCCATGCACGCTCCCGTATCCTTCGGTCAGGGTATCCCTCACCTTTATAAATTACAATACCAGGCCCGCTTTGTGGATAGCCTGATAGCAAAGCATCAATATTCCAATGTTTTGGAACTAGGCTTTGGCATGGGGTTCAACACCCGCTACCTAGCGGAAAAGAATCCTACGGTAAACTTTACGGGCATTGACCTTACCGCCAGCAACGTGGAACTGGCCCGCAAAAATTCCAAAAACCTGCCCAATGCCCATTTTTACCAGGACAGTTTTGATAATCCCACTCCAACGGATCAACGTTACGACCTCATCTTTGCGGTAGAAACTATTTGCCACTCGGAGGATATGGCGGGTGTTTTAGAGCGCTACTCTAAAATGCTCACCGAAAATGGCCGGCTGGTGGTATTTGATGGGTTCCGGAAAAAGCCTGAGCCGGAAACGGACCCGGATCTGAAAGCCTACAACCTATTGCTCTGGGGTTTTGCCCTGAAACAGTTTTACAGCTTTGATGCGATAGTAGACTCCAAAAGACTGGACTTCATGAACTTTGAAGAGATCACTGAATACAGCGAGAATGTACTCCCCAATATGCAGGTCTTTCAAAAAGGGGCTTTCAAGGCCCTGCGTTTTCCTTTTATTCTGAAAGCTGCAGTGCGCTTAAAGATACTGCCGCCTGAATTTGTGAAGCAGGTGGCAGCCGGACTTACCTCGGCACACTTCCTGGAAAGCGGCTACCTGGGATATTATAAACTGGTACTTTCCCGCAAAGAAGGTATTTCCTGAGGATATACGCCATCCTTCGTATTTCGCTGAAGCGCTTCCCCGCCTAGTTTTGAGAGCAAAACTCAAACACCATGAAAAGCACATTCTGGGCGGCTGCCCTCTTAGGCTCATCCCTGCTGAGCGCCCAAACCAATTGGGAGAACGTACACATCACCGATGAATATAAAGCCGATGTGAAGCTTCCCGGCTCCATGGCCAAATCATTCAAAAAGAACCCCACCTTTATCAACGATTATACTTTGGTGCAATCCACGGTCATGAAAGGACGCTCCCAGGCCGGGGTTATGCAAAAGCAAGGCGTGGGCAATGTCTATTCCGAAGCAGCCCTGGGCGGAGTTAGTGAAGAAGCCCTGCAAAAGCTGGTGGCCGAATGCTATGCCCAGTTTGTAACGGAGCTGAAGTCCATCGGTTTAAACATTACCGAAGGTGACGAGGTGATGAAAGGCGACTATGCCGAAAAGAAAAAAGATAAGGAAAGCAACGTGATAGCTAAAGCAGATGGCCAGGGTGAAAAAGAAGAGCTGGGTATGATGCATCCTGAGGGCTACGATACCAGGGAGCGCTATATGTTCCGCCCCGAGGGGAAAAACATATTTATTACCACTAAGAAAATCCCCGGCACCTTTTATATGAAGCTGGCCAAGGCTGAAAATATAAACCTGATGAACGTAAAGTACGTGGTGAAGTTTGCGGATTTTGAAGGTTCCAAGACCATGAGCAGGAACACCCTTACCACTTCGGCAGGGCTTACTATATTGCCTTCCATCAATTTCACCGACCCCAGCGGCAAGTACGGCTGGGTAGCCTTTAAAAAACCCATTGAAGGTAATAACGACTGGAGCAAGGGCTTGGAAAAGGTATCTTCTTCTGATGGTTCCTACCTGGGCTTTGCCTCCAGTGCCGATTACGCGCTTACTGCTGATGAGGCCAAGTACATTGCAGAACTAAGAGCCATTATCCTTAAAACCCAAAAAGACATCGTGGCTGAACTGAAAAAGGAAATGGAGTAACTCCTGACCTTATCCGGAACAGGAAGCCGGCTGCATAGGAGGCCGGCTTTTTTGTTTAAGGCTGCCTTTAAAATTTTACATTGCGCAAGGTTTTTTCCTTACACTATGCCCATATCCATACGTCTGGCTCTCCTTAATGATGCTGCAACTATTGCTACCCTTTCCGATCAGTTGGGATACCGGTCGCAGGACGATAGCATTCAAAAACGCTTGAAGCAACTCCTGAACAATCATGATCACCTTGTTTTGGTAGCTTTAAAGGATAATGAGGTAACGGGCTGGATCCATTGCTTTTACAACCTCCGGGTAGAATCCGACCCCTTTGTGGAGATAGGCGGCCTGGTGGTGGATGAAGGGCATCGCCAAAGCGGGATCGGGAAAATGTTGGTGGAAGAGATCCTGGCCTGGGCCCGGAAAAAAGGCTGTGAAAAAGTTCGGGTGCGCTGCAACGTGATCCGCAGGGAATCGCACCGGTTTTATGAGAAGATTGGTTTTACCGAGAACAAGGAGCAGAAAGTGTTTGATATCAAACCGGGTTAAGTACTGCCCGATATTCGT
>NZNV01000023.1 GCA_002695025.1 Owenweeksia sp. | reverse complement strand
TTATTTCATCAGGGAGAAAGCCCCTAAAAGTAAATGGGGTAGGATCCTGAGAATAGTGAAACGCGAATGGGTGATGCTGAAGATCATGCTTCGCCATAAACCTGATGTTAGTGCCGGTACGGATCTGGTTATTACGCACCTGGGAAAGTTGTTGAACATCCCTTCCGTTATTATTAATGAAGATGATGCAGAAGCGGTCCCCCTGTTTGCGGATATGGGAATGAAATACGCCACCGCTATTCTGGCGCCTGAATCCTGCTCCGTAGGCCCCTATGGCTATAAAACGACCTTCTATAAAGGATACCAGGAACTGGCTTACCTGCACCCGGATTACTTTAAGCCCGATAAGGCGAAGATCCAATTACTGTACGGCAAGCGGGATAGGTTTTACCTCCTTAGGTTTGCCTCGCTTACCGCACATCATGACGATGGAAAAAGAGGCATTGACGATAGGCTGGCCAAAAAGATCATCCGAATACTGGAAGAAAACGGACAGGTTTGGATCACTTCCGAGAGGCCTCTGGTGCGTGATCTGGAACCTTATCGCATTGCTATTTCCCCCCGGGATATGCACCATGCTATGTTTTTTGCATCTTTATACATTGGAGACAGCCAAACCATGGCTGCGGAAGCAGCCGTACTGGGAACTCCCTCACTAAGATATAACGACTTTGTTGGTAAATTGGGCTATTTGGAAGACCTTGAACACACTTATGGTCTCACGTACGGCATCCCGGTGGGGTGGGAAGACGAATTGCTGGAGAGGATAAGCGCTTTGTCGGGGAACAACACAGTTAAAAGTGAATGGGGGAAGAAAAGGCAGCGCATGCTCAATGAAACTATTGATGTTACTGCCTTTTGGACTCACTTTTTTGAGGACTACTCAAAATAAGGGAAATAAAGAATAGCAAAATTTAACGAGCGTATGGAAGCGGTACGGGCGGAGGAATCAGGATATGGGGATAATTCTATAAAGGGAATTCAGGACGAAGAACTTCTTGATTTTATAGAACGGAACTTACAGGATGTGGACCCTGCCCTCAGGGTGATCCTGTCTGTAGATAATGCATTTTCTATAGATAATCTTCCTCAGCCGGATGCATACAGGTCCAGGTATGACGGTATTGTTAATCTGAGGAAATGTAATGATATACGGGGGCTTACAGGGTTCTTCTGCGCAGTAAACAACCGCCTGGAAGCAGGAGGAATGTTCATTACATGCGTAGAAACTTCCATTTACCGCAAAGAAAGGCTTTATAAAAAGTTTCCGGTGGTACTCAATACGCTGTACTACACCATGGACTACCTGGCCAAGCGGGTGGCACCCAAACTTCCGGTTCTAAGAAATGCTTATTTCTTTATAACAGCCGGTCGCAACAGGGTATTTACTTCTGTAGAGATATTAGGACGCTTAGCTTATTGTGGCTTTGAGATTAAAAAGACCAAAAGGATCAATAATTACTTGTATATACTGGTATCCAAGAGAGAAGAAAAGGTTGATCTAAAAGCTAAGAAATACGGCTTTTTGTTTAGGATGGAAAGAGCCGGGCAAAACGGTAAAACCATTATGGTTTACAAGGTCAGGACTATGCACGCCTATTCAGAGTACATACAGGATTATATTCATGCTACCAATAACCTTGACAAAGGGGGTAAGTTCAAGGATGATTACAGGGTAACTTTTGCAGGCAGGTTGTTTCGTAAACTATGGTTGGATGAGGTGCCCATGATTTACAATTTCATTAAGGGCGATATTAAACTGGTTGGGGTGAGGCCACTTAGCAAACACTATTTAAGCCTTTATAATCCCGAGGTGGTGGAAAGAAGAAATAATCATAAGCCAGGCTTAATTCCACCCTATTATGCAGATTTACCTGAAACCCTGGATGAAATTATGCTGTCAGAAATGAAGTATTTTGATCATTACGAGAAAAGCCCCCTACGTACCGATATCCTGTACCTGTTTAAAGCCTTGCGGAACATTCTGATCAAAAGGGCTCGAAGCAAATGATTATTCTATGAGCATGAAAAGCGTATGGCTGATTATAGGTATACTGGGCCTGTCCTTTGAAAGTTTTGGACAAATCGTATATCAGGACCTGCAAAAGACTTCGGTGTACGATTTTTTGGATGAGTTGGCCAATAGTCAGGTCATTGAACTCAATACCTTTTCAAAACCTTATTCCCGGGAGCTGATAGCTCTTAAACTTCAAGAAGCACAGGCTGAGTTGTCCCAACTTAACCAACGCCAACTTAAGGAGCTAACCTTCTTTTTAAAAGACTTTAATAAAGAGCTTGAGGAAGGTGAAAATTTTGATAAGCGTTACGATCTATTTTACCATAAAGACTCTGTCTTTACTTTTAGTTTGAACCCTATTCTAGGTGCCCGGTATTGGACTAATGAGAACGGGAACAACTGGCATAGGTGGCATGGAGGAGAACTGTTCGGGTATATACAGGATAATTTTGGTGTATACTTCAGTTTGCGTGATAATATTGAAAAAACACTCACTCAAAACGAGCAGTTCTTAAACCAGCAACCCGGGGTTAATTATAAAGGAAGTGGAGAGTACAGCGAGGTAAAGGGCGGACTAACCTACAGTTGGAAATGGGGTTCGTTGGGCTTGCTTAGGGATAATTTTACCTGGGGGAACCATACTTTCGGAGCCAATATTTTTTCAGGAAAAGCCCCGCCTTTTGCACGTCTTTCCTTCCGTATGCACCCCGTTAAATGGCTTGATTTTGAATACTTCCATGCCTGGCTGGCATCCGAAGTCCGGGATAGCATCCGGAGCTATGCAGCCGGAGCCAGGCAACGGGTGGTGTTTGTGAACAAATTCATCGCTTCCAACCGGGTTTCCATAACCCCCTTAAAGCGGCTTACGTTTACCTTAGGGAATTCCATTGTATACAGCGATAATCTACAACCGGTATTCTTTATTCCCGTTTTGTTCTTCAAATCCGTGGATCACAGTATTTACTCAAGCGGGGGAAATTACGGAGGTGCCAATACCCAGATGTTTTTTGACATCAGCTCGCGTAATATTAAAAAGGTGCATTTATATACCTCCCTGTACATTGATGAAATCTCGGTGGTGAGGCTTTTAAAGCCTGATGAACATTCCAATTTTATCAGTTGGAAAATAGGAGCAACCGTAAGCAACATCCTGGATAAGAATGTAGGCTTTAATGTAGAATATACCCGCACCAATCCTATTACCTACCGGCATTTTGTGAATGCCACCACCTTTGAATCCAATAGATACAATATGGGTCATTACCTGAGGGATAACGCCCAGGAATTGGCGTTTAAACTTTCGTATCGTCCTATAGCCCGCCTAAACCTGTCGGCAACATATAGTATGGCGCAGAAGGGTGAGGAGTACGAGTACCTGGGTACCGGTACGGAGGTGTGGGGTTTAAAGTTCATAGAAGACCTTAAATGGCAAAATCAAGCTTTTAATCTTCATACCAGCTATGAGCTTATCAACGATTTGTACTTGTCACTGGATTATCAGTACCAGAATATAACCGGGGAAGATAAGGCGCTATATACGCAGGATCTTTTCCTCAATAAAACCAATACCATTTTCGTGGGACTAGCTGCGGGATTTTAATTTTTATAAAGCCGGATGACCCTATCTCAACACATGAAGAAAATAGCCGTAATAGTGGGCACCAGGCCTAACTTTATAAAGATCACTCAACTTAAAAAAGAGCTGGAACGCTATCCGGGTAAATTTCAGCAAGTCCTCATACATACCGGGCAGCATTTTGATGAAAAAATGTCGTCCGTGTTCTTTGAGCAATTCCAGCTTAAGCCTGACTATCACCTGGGGGTTATGGAAAAGGACCGGGCTGCCAAAAACCGCAAGATGACCGAAGAGATCAGGGATGTGTTGGAGCAAGAGAAACCGGCTCTGGTGGTGGTAGTGGGGGATGTGGATTCTTCGTATGCGGCTGCAGATGCCGCCAAGCAATTGCACCTGCCATTGGCCCATATTGAAAGTGGCCTGCGGAGTTTTGATCAAAGTATGCCTGAAGAGGTGAACCGTATTGGCATTGATGACAAGGCGGACCTGTTTTTTGTGACGGAAGAAAGCGGCATGAAAAACCTGAAGGATGAAGGAGTGGAAGATGCCAAAGTTCATTTTGTGGGGAATACCATGATCGACACCCTTGTGCATTTTGAGGGTGCCATACGCGTAAATACCATTTTACAAGATTTGGGCCTCTCTCCGCAGGATTATATACTGATGACCATGCACCGGCCGGCTAACGTGGACCAGAAGAAAAACCTGCAACGGGTGTTGCAATTAATTGTGAAGATAGCAGACTACCGCAAGGTGGTATTGCCGGTTCACCCCCGTACCCTTAAGCAAATCTCAGAGTTTGGCTTAAAAAAGGTGATTGAAGGTAACAGCAAGTTGGTGTTGCTGGAGCCACTGGATTACTTTGCCTTCCAAAACCTGATCATGAACAGTCTTATGGTAATCACGGATAGCGGAGGTATACAGGAGGAAACCACCTTCAGGAAAATACCTTGCCTTACCCTGCGGGATAATACAGAGCGTCCTTCAACGCTGGAGATAGGATCTAATGAATTGGTTCCATTGGATGAAAGTTTGATTTTGAGCAAGGTAGAGGCTATTTGTAACGGAAACACCAAAGAGTGTGCTATTCCTCCCTTGTGGGATGGTAAGGCTACAGCGCGTATTGTAGATGTGTTGAATAAGGTCTTGTAGGGCTTAAAAATGGAAAGAGGTAGCGGTATATCACCAGAATTAAAGGCATTAATGGCATTTTGCAAAGCTTATCTTAATGATAAGCACAGAGTAATGCTACCGGCTGGGATACACTGGGCAAAATTTATTCAACTGGCCCAAAAGCACCGTGTTTTGTTTCCGGTACACCAAATAGTGCAGAGATCCGGTCTGGTACTGCCACCGGAGGTTGATGCAGAGATTCGGAAGATAAACAAAGCTCTTACCGTTAAAGCGCTGAAGCATACTTCTCATATTATAGCCATTTCCAAAATCCTCGAGGAACAGCACATACCACACCTCTTTATTAAAGGCCCTGTAGCAGCCCAGCAGATCTACAATGACCCTTTTGCCAAGCATTCCCGGGATATTGATGTAGTGGTTGATCCATCACAGATACATCCTGCTCTGAAAAGCCTTCAAAAAAAGGGATATCAATTGATCGGTGGTTTTGATCAGTTCAGCCCCAAACAGCAACAGGCTTTTCTGAGTTTTCAAAATCAATTGGTGTTGGTCCACACCAGGGAAAAGGTACAGGTAGAGATCCATTGGCGCCTTTTTTCAAACCGTTATTTATTTCCACTTTCCTTTCAGGAGACCCTGGTGGGAGCGGAACAGATCAGGATAGGACCTAAAGAGGTAAACGGATTATCCGGTAAATACCTCCTTTTCTATTTATGCACCCATGGAGCCAAGCACCATTGGTCTCAACTGTATTTACTTACGGAAGTGGTTAGATTGCTGCGCAGCATGGCTTTTAACTGGAAAGAAACCCTGGCTAAAGCTATGGAACTGGGTGTGGAAAGACCTTTGGTCCAGGCCTTATTACTGGCGGAAATATGCTTTCAAGAAGAAACTCCACCAGCGGTAAAGGAATATGCTGCCCGGGATAAAACAATCTGCAAACTGGTGGATCTTGCCTATAAAGCTATACTGGGGCAGATAGAAGTACCCGTGGACCACGGGGCCCGGAATTACTTGAAGGCTTTGGCCTACAGGCTTTGGCTCAGAAAAGATTTAAGGTATAAGGTTGGTTACTGGCAACCGGTGTCCGTCAATGATTTCAGGCTGGTTAAATTACCGGAATCCCTTTTCTTTCTCTATGCCTGGTTACGGCCGTTTTTTTGGTGCTGGCGGTATTTTATAAAATCTCCTGGTCATGCGTAAAAAAGTAGGTGTATCACAGCTTGGCCACACGGTTATCTCTTTGTTGAGAGACGTAAGAGAACGATCTGTTGTATCCCTGGTCATTATGATCTTTCAGGGAGTGACGGAAGGTGTGGGGCTGCTGTTGATCATTCCGCTTCTCAGTATAGCCGGTCTTTCTTCATCGCGAAGTACGGGTCATGAGTTGGTGGACCATGTTGAAAACTGGTTCCATACCCTGGGTATTCCGGTGTCGCTTACCGGTGTATTGATGATTTACGTAGGAATACTAGGGGCTTACGCCCTGTTGAATTACTATCACAGTATGAACACTGCAGTGATATACCAAAAAGTGGTGCAAGGATGGAGAAATACTATCTTCAGGAATCTTACCCATGCCTCCTGGCAAAACATACAATCACTTAAAAATAGTGATGTGCAAAGTGCACTTATTAATGAATCCCGGAAATTAGGCTCGTTGAGCAATCAACTTATCCAGTTTACTGGTGCGGTTATACTGGTAGTATTTTACCTTGTTATTTCAGGTTTCATTTCCCTGGAACTGACTCTGCTCACTTTATTCCCTTTGATAGTGATGTTTGCTATAAGCAGACCCCTTAACCGTAAAACCTATACACTGGGTCAAAGCTCCGTTAGATTTAACCAGCGTATGCAGTTGATCATTCAGGAGCACCTGGCTGCTTTAAAGCTGGTTAAAAGCTATCGTAAGGAAACGCAACACCTGGATACGTTTGACCAGCTAAGCCGGGAGGTTGAAAAGCAAAGTTTATTGTATACCAGGGCCAACCAGATCAGCCGCCTGCTGTTTGAAATAGTAGCGGCTGTCATAATTGCCTTATTCCTGTACGTTTCCATAGGATTGTTGTATACAGATTACCTGGAGTTAATCGTTTTTATCTTCATCTTCGCCCGCTTGTATCCCAAAGCTTTAAAAGCTGCAAATAGTTTCCAGCAGATTCTGAATTTTTTGCCAGCCCATGAAACGGTGGTCAGCTTATGTCAGCAAATGAACCCTAAGGAAAATGCTCCGGGTGGGATTGGGCTTACCAAGGATTTTACAATAGACCAGGAAATACGTTTTCAGGAGGTTTCTTTCTCATACGGAGACCAGGTGGTATTGGACCGCAAGAGCTTTAGCGTATATGCCCGTCAGACAAACGTTATGGTTGGCGAATCAGGAGTTGGAAAAAGTACGACCATTGATTTAATATTAGGATTACAAAAAAGCACGGCCGGGTCTGTTCTGGTGGGCGGTCTGCCCATTTCTGCCCTGGATATGGCCGTGTGGCGGGGAAAGATCGGCTATGTACCCCAGGATCCTTTTCTGTTTAACCGTTCCATCCGTGAAAATTTACTTTGGGCCCATACGGATGCGGATGAGGCGGAGCTTAAAAAAGCCCTGGAACATGCAGGGGCCCTCAAATTTGTAGAACAATTACCCGCTGGGCTGGATACTCAGGTAGGTGATCGGGGTGCTCAGCTTTCCGGTGGAGAACGCCAGCGTATAGCCCTGGCAAGGGCGCTTGTCCGGAAACCGGAGGTCCTTATCCTTGATGAAGCTACCAGTGCAGTGGATGATGAAAATGAGGAACTAATCCAAAATGCCCTGGCAGGCTTAAAGGGTAAAATGACCATTATTATTGTGGCACACCGCTCCCGGCTGATTGATCAGGCGGATCATGTGATCCGCTTTTAGGCAAACTTACTTACGCAAAATGCGATAAGTAGCATTGGCTTCCAGAGTAGTATCAATAATGCTTGTTTCCCCGGTGGTCCAGTGTACTTCCACCTTACTGATCTGGTCATGGTCTCCTAATCCGAACCAGGCTACGGCAGCATCAAACGACTTGAAACCTCCTCCCGATTGAATCTCCCTCATTTGGTGCCTTTTGCCATCCTCTCCGTAATGTATTATGATCTTGGTCCCGATTCCAAAGGAATTACCAATGGCATCACGAATTTCAAAGGCAATGGCATTTCGGACTTTTGAATCATTGCGATAAACAATAACAGGTGCTTCTGCGGGAACGACTATAATATCCAGGTCACCATCATTATCAATATCTAAATAAGTATAGGCCCCCATAGCCAGGAATGACCCCAAGTTGGCTTCTTCTGTAAGGTTCTCAAATTTTTGACCCTGTAAATTGTGGAACAGGAACTTATCATCGCGTTTAAAATCCTGGAAGGAACTGTTTACAGCGTACAGGTCCTGCCATTCGTCATTATCCAGGTCCGCAAATTTGCAGTTCCAGGTCCAGCCAGCCTGGTATACACCCATTGGCTTGGCTGCTTCAGTAAAATGCCCCGTTTCACTGCCTATGTGAAGAATGTTTTCACCTTGCTTTTGCGGGATCTCCTCGGCCCACGAGCCTTTGGAATAAGCAATGGAGTCCTTGTCCATCTCAATACTGGAAAAGAATGAGAAAATGTCCCAACCTTCCTTTATATAGTTTCGGAGTTCCTTTTTTCTTTGTGCTGACCCCCTGCCGTATTGTGTATAAAGGTCATGGACCAAACATTCTTCAAAGTATTCCGGAGGGCAATCAAATACGTCTCCTTTCAATTTGGCCCATTTCAACATTTCATGGATCTTCATCCGTTCCAGGCACCGTTCACGCTCTTTTAGATCTTTGATCTCATTACACAGCTCCGGGCCGGTGTCGGTACGGTACTTTTGGTCCAGGTATAAGTTACTGCCTCCCGCAAAGTACATGTCCGTATGTAGGTCATTGTTAATATCGGCAGTGGTTATACTCATTGTTGTACGTGTGGACATGTTTACTACCGAATCCTGGATTTTCAGCTGCCTGAAAGTTTCAGTGCCATTCCCCAGGTAATAATTATCCGGGATTGAAAAATCATTACCACACAAAAGATCAGCAAAGCCATCATCGTTAAAATCGGTGATCAGCACGGACCAACTTTCACCTGCCTTGCCGGATAATGGATGAACTTTATAATGGCCTGTATGATCCTTTTGCTGAATGGCTACCGCATTTCTGGACGTGGTAAGGGAGTATCTGCCGGAATAGGCCTGACCGATAGTCATATTTCCTAAGAGTATATCTAGCCTCCCGTCCTTATTGATATCGCCAAAGGAGTTGGCCACGGTCATGACTGCCCCCGGTATATTATCAATGACCTGCTTATGGCTTATGTCAAATTTTCCTCCCTGATTGTAAAGTACATAGTTGCCCTTCCGGAAGGTGGAATAATAGATGTCCAACCATCCGTCATTGTTCAGATCTACCAAAGCAGCGGTAGATACATATTGATCTGAGAAAATGGTAGTGTCTATCCATTGTCGTAAAAATCCCTTCCCTTGATTATTGGCATAGAGGGCGATGCCCTCTTTGGATGACAATACAATATCAGGCCAGCCATCGTTATGCACATCGCCTGAGGCAATACCGTTGCTGAAGCTCATGGGGTCCGTAAAATGACCTAAGTTAATGAAGGGAGATTCATTAATGCCCCACTCCATGCCTTCCATACGTTGAAACCTGAAACCCTTTCCGGTGTTTACCTTTTCAAATTTTCTCTGCTGTAATTCCAGCTGCATTTCTTCACTCTGGAATATAGTGGTAAAACCGGCTTTTTCAGGGGTAAGAGCAGCTATAAAACCTTGATCAGGAATGGGATATTTAACAGGAGGACTCCCAAGGATCTTTAAAGGTGTTCCAGGGTCTTTAGTAAGGTGTTCCAGGTAAAGCTTCTTCTTCTTCTCTTTAACATGATGATCGTACTGTCCACCACCAATGGCAAAAACAGTGGCTCCAATAGCAATGGAAAAGAACAGGGTAACGGCTACTTTTAAAGAAATGGATTGCCTCACAATAAAAAAGGCATACACACTGTAAATGCCAAGGCTTAGCAACAGCACCAACACGTACTGCTCGGGCATGCCTCCGGCCAGAAGAATGGCTGCTATGATCACGTCAAATGCAATAGGCACGGGAAGGAAGGTGCCTATTAACCCAAGGATGAGGGTAAACATGGTAATTCTTAACCAGCCATACTCTGGAAGTAAGCTTATAAGTTCATCGAACGGCAGAAAGGTTATGAATATATTTCCCAATAATCCAGCCAGGATCATAAGGGGAAGGGTGGTTTTCAATATATACCAAAGGGCATTAAAGAAATTGAAAAACAGCCACTTCAATGAATCCAACCAGGTATTGGAACTGGAATTTTTTTCAAAATCCAATCCTTTTGGTAAAAAGGTGGTAGAGGCTTTTTTCTCCAGCCCGGACGGCTGAGCTATAATCATGTCTTCCTTGAAGAAAAAACGGCTTATCAAGGGAATAAAAACGAGGATAACGATGAATGTGAATGACAATTTCAACGCTACCATGTAAAAGGGAAACATAGAAAAGAGCATGGCCAGCACTACCATGTTGAGAGAAGGAGAGCTAAACAACATGGCAAGCGCAGTTTCTGCCCTTCCTCCGGATGACCTTACACCTTGAGCTATGGGAGCTGCACAGTTAACACATACACCTAAAGGAGCCCCGATAAATAACCCCAAAAAAGTGTTGGACATGCGATTGTTGGAAAAATAGCGCGCCAATTGATAGAACAGCAGCATGATGGATGAGGCAAAAAGTAATCCGAAAAACATCCCTTTCTTATTGGTATAGGCCCAGTTCAGGGTGTTATAAACGACCTTCTCAAGCAGATTGGCATCTTCGGGGATGGGCAACCAGTTATCAAACCCAATTCCAAAAACAGGCGTTTCTCCGCCCATCATAGCTTTTTCATTGAGTTGGGGATAACGCGAACCCAGCCAAAATGATAAGGCTATGCCCATTACCAATAAAATGGATAATAACAATCGTTTATTTATTGGGAGCATAGTACTGTCTCAATTATTATAGCCGAGAATGTTGAGTAATGTTACCGCTTTTCTGCATTGGTAGAATTCGTGTATACGATGTTCATGAACCTCTTCTTTCCACTTACCAATCGAAAGACTGTTTACGGGTTCAATCCTCCCCTTTAAAGAGCGGGGATACTGAACTGGTGTATGCCTTTGAAAATCTTTAACCTCTTCGGTCCATTCAAGCGCCAGCAAAGATAGAATATCACGGGTTGTTTTTTCAAAATCCATGATCAGCTCTTCATACTTCAGGGTTATGACCCTGGGGTGATCCTTCCACTTTAGCCCTTCTGTAACTTGCTCTACCCAGTGTTCTGGCGATACGAAATATTCCCCCGGAAGTGAAGGGTGCCGGGAGGTTACCACATCCCTGCCATCCCGTATAATGTGGATAACGTATACTCGCTCCTTGAATTCCCGCAATATGTTTTCAATGTAAAGTACATTTTGAGGTGTTTTTTCCATCCACCTCTCAGCAGATGGTTTTACCGGGTACCTTACCAGGTGATTTAAAATAAGTAAGCGGTGGTAAATAGTATTGAGGAAGCGAAAGGAGTAAGGGTGTTTTTTGAAGATGCGAGACTCGGCCAGCACGGGTTGGATTTTAGGATGTGCCGCTAAAACTGCATGCAATAAAGTGGTGCCGGAGCGTGCGCAGCCACCGATGATAATGGGACTATTAAGCAGACGAGTAGTGCGTAGAAAACTCTGAAAATTAAAGGATTCCTGGAAACGGATTAACTTTTTCACCTGCTTATGCTAAATTTTCCCGCGATGAAATCACATAGAACCATTTCATTCCTCTGTTCATTGCAACTCGTTAAGTAATTGGTCCGTATTTTCTTGATAACCTAGCAACTCTATATCCTTCTTGTATCTCGAACTAACTTTTTCGGCCAGGTTGAGATCATAATATTCCCGCATCTCCTTGCGGCTTGACTTATTGAAATGCGGCAAGGGAGGTAATTTAAAGCGCAACGCTAATTTATCCCAATCTTCATCAAGCAGCTCAAATCTTCCTATGAAATCCGTAACCCGATGATTGTTGTGATACAGGAAAGTGTGTTGTGATTTAAAGTGTCTGTCGGATAAAGCATCAGGAGTGTCAACAACAAAGCTGGCAAACTCGGCAAAACTCATTCTAGGATTTAGGATCTTTCCATACTTCCAAAAAAGGCGGTTTGTATTTCCCTGCTTAAATTTTTGGTTGTAGCAGGAAACCAACCTGTCCAAAGGATTTCGAACAAAGGCAAAGGTGTAATATTGCTCAAGGGGTAACTGATGGATAGGAATTAAATCCCATTTTGCCTTGTGTGCACTAATAACATAAGGCATATCAAGTTCGTGAGCTAAACAGCTCTTAATAGAACGGTTGGCCACTTTAGGGATGGGAATATATACAAGCTTAAGGCTCTCTATTTTTATAGCTTGTGAAGGCTGAGCCAGGTAAAGGTAGCTAAGCGTTTTGCCCGGAATAATGGAGACGAGAAAATTTTTAAGATTATCATTCATACGGACATCTTCCTTGATTAAACCATGCTTACCTATAACTACAACTTTGGTTGATTGCCAGTATCCAATGCCTCAATCCGACTCCCAGATTTTCGCAAACCCTTCTTTACTGATATGCAACGCATCATAGAAATAACGGTCATCCAACTGTAGTTCATAGGGGTTGTAGGCGCCTAATTTTTCAAGTTTATACTCCGATTGTAATTCGTTGCTCAGGGAATTAAGTTCTTCAAAGAGGGGGTTGTCCTTTACATAAAGGCGATAGGTCTCTGGGTGGTAAGGTGGAAGGTACAGGATAACTGTGGTATGTTTGCTTTGGAGAAACTCAATTAATGCCCTGAAACCCTGTTTCACATTGGGGTCGAGGTTTTTGATCCACTCTAGCTTGTCTGCCGTGGGGTCCTGAACTCTTCTTTTCTTTTCCTCTTTACTCAGTTGAAGATATTGACCAACCCATAGGCTGCCATCGGGCTGTAGAACAAAATGGTTCTTTAGATGGGGGTCACGGGTTACAAAATACTTCTCGCTCTTATTCTGCTGAAGGTTAAGAAAGAAATAAGAAAGGGAAAAGAGGTGATAGGCGGCAGATTTGTGGGGTGAGCCCTCCATATCAGGAGGAGGTATGTTCAATTGATTGCAAAAGGTCTTGCAGGCATCATAATAATACTCCGGTTGTCCGGTGTACATATTATGGAATTGTGAGAGGGATAGCTCCATGATCAGTGTATCCGGCAGTAAGTCTTTTTCATCCAGCCAATAGGTAATAGCCAGATATTCAACAAAACTGGAATTGGATACGTAATAATTAAAAAAGGACGATCGTGGAAAAAAACTGGAGTCAATAACCATGCATTTGCTGCTTCCCATTACATTTACTTCATCTTTCTTTCCTCGCCTGTCAATATAGCGTTTTACAAAATCATGCTGTAAAAGCCGTTCACGGGTAGCGATTAACTTTCCCGCCATAATTTGCTCTGCAGCCTCGTTTAATTGTTCGTTTTCCGTGATGTAATTTTTACTGTCAATAGAATAATTGACTGCTCCAATGATCAGAAAAAAAGGGATAAGTCCTAAGAGTTTTAAGAGAAAACGCTTCATCGTATTCGCAAAAATACACGATTTGCCCTAGCGCCTATTCATGTGATAGCCGGTATAGCTTTTTAACCATGTGAGCCACTCCGGGGGTGTTTTTTTTCTGCGTAGTAAACGGCTTGCCACCTTTTTAAAGTTCCATGGTTTAGGATTTCCAACCCAGTGCAAGACTTTGCTCTCACCAGCCGGTGTACCCTCTTTTCTCAAAATGGTGTCTTGAATTTTTAAGAGGTAATTATAATGTACCGGCAGTGTTTCGATCTGACCTTTAAAATATTGATTTATGATGATCTGGTCATTCAGGCCCGGCATCATTTTTCTCCACTCGTAATCGTAGAGGGAGTGTACAAGCTTTTGATAAGTGGGGTAGTTTAAATAAGACCGGCCAATGAGCATAAAGCCTGTATTAAAGGTAGGGCTGATTACTTTTTGCTGGTTTCCTGAATGCGGAGATATAATTTTATAGGTTTCAGAATTTCGTACCAGGCCATTATAAAAAACCCGGTCGGGGGCGGCATAAAAATTACCGGTTCGGTCAAATAATTCGGGAAATCCTTTTTGGCAGATCATGTCGCTGTCCATGAAAAGGACTTTTTGATAATCCCCGATCCTGAAAAGCTCCAGGCTATAGAATCGTGCTGAGGTGTGTTTACCTTGGGTATTGCTTTCTTTTTCAAAATGGTGGATAGCTTCAGTAAGTTCATCGCTTACCTGGTGAAAGCGTATATCCAATCTTTTGAGGGTTTTCCTGAAGGGAGTAAAGCCTTTATCACAGATAACCACCAGGTCAATATCTAAAGTAGGATGATGTTTCAGGAAACTATAGAATAATGCCTGGGTACCCTTTATAAAATTGGGTGTGCATACTGTGGCCAACGCTATTTTAGTTCTCCCACTCAATATGATGGGTTTTAACGTAAATGAGTGACTGTAGCAACTCTTTTCTTTCTGCACTACTGCCTGAAATATATTGGAGGAATATTTCTCCTTCTTTCAACTCTCTCCCCGGCATCAACTCATGAACTATACATCCCGTGGCCTGCGATGCATCGTAGATGTTATCGGTAAACCCGTTCAAATGAATATCCCGGTAAGTCCGGTTGATCTTGGTAATGTGCTTACGTTGTGTCCGCTTCATTAACCGTTGCTCCAGTCTGGGGCTGATAAGGAGATCCTGATTTTTAGCTTGGTCCATGATCCAAGGGTAACAAAATACCTTGTACCAATTAATGGGAGGAGAATAAATCCTCTTTACCAGGGAAGTGTAATCGGTGTTCAGTAGATAGGGGTACTGGTTATATATACCTGATGTCTGGATAGCACAATAGTGAAGTTCAATCTCTTTTATCTTGAACCTGCTTCCTAAAGGCACCTTATCATAGAAAAACAGGACCCGGTCACTGGTGTCTGTTGTGCGAGGGAGGTTTTCAGCAATAGCCTGTATTTTAATGGATCTATTTTGCCACAAGATGTGGTTCACCAGGTTCATGGAAGTGAAAAGGCCTATCACTAGCCAGGTGGCTAAAGTGCCTTTGGCTTCGAAATATCTTTGCAAGAAGATAAACAGAAGAATAGCAAAGCCCGGTCCCAGGAGTAGGGCATGTCTGGACTCATAGGCAAAACCCCTGATCGGTTTCCCGACCAATAGGTAAGGAATAGCTGCGCAAAAGATTAACAATAAGGCATATAGTACCTTTTGAATATTTGCATTTCTTTTCCGGTGAGTCTGGTTTTCAAAGTTTTGGCGGATGATCCTGTATATAATGAACAGCACAACCGTTACTATGGCGATGATGAAAAGAGCGGTTTTTGCATCAATGCTGGCAAAATGAAAGAAATGGCTAAAGGGTTCTATACAGGTTCCATAAAAGCTAATTACTGTGTTTTTAAGCAGCTTTTTCCCTGAAAAGTCAATGGTGTTGTATTGATAGCTGTTTCCGGGAAAGAAAAGGTTTAAGAACAAAAAGTAGAAGATCGGAAAGAGCAGCAGCAGTAAATTATCCCGGCAGGCCAAAAGCCAACTCCTGAAATCCCCAAGGCTCACTTTTTCCTGTTGCAGCCAGATACCGGCCACTACCACATAAAAAAGTAAAAGAAGTGATGACAGTTGAAAAGCAACGGACCAAAGAATAAGGCATAAAATAAAATAAATAAGGCGGGAGCTATAGATGTAAAGGCAGAACCCAGCCAGGAAGAAAGCATAGCTGATAAGGTAGGGCAGCGTGGTTATTTCATTCCACATGGTGTAAACGGGGAATGTAATGGCCAGTAATGAGGTTAGGAGGTTATCCCTTTGGCTGAACAGTTTAAGCGTGCTGAATAGATGATAGAGAAAAGCAGCGATGAGGATCAGGAAAATAAAGGCCGTTAGCTTATAGTAAAAGATCGCGGGGAAAAAACTGACCAGATAGGCAATGTAGCCATGTATGGGTAGAGCATAAGCATTATAAAAAGCCTGTATGTATTTGTGATGGTTTGTTAAAGCCAGGTGGTAGTTGATGATGCTGTCGCCTAAAATGGAGTCGCTGAGCAGGAGTGGAAAATGCCCCAGTGCTATGGTGGCCAATAGAATAAAATAGGGCAAAAAAGACCCTTTACCGGATATGGTGTGCTTATTCTCCATTCTTGACTACTATGAAGAAGCTACTGCCCGTAAAAGCGGTGTCGAACAGTTTCAATTCCATTTGTGTAATTCGGAGCAGAAGTCTGTTGATCCATAAAGCAGGAAGCTTTACATCCGATTGTGTTTCCAGGGATGACGCATTACGGTTACTCACACGTTGAGCGCTTCGGAATACAAAGATGATGGGTGCCAGCAGCAAAGGCCAGTATCGTGCCTGTAAGGGCCTGAATGCTGTACCCTTAAACCAGGTTAGGATCCTTTTCCGGGAAAAACGCTGGCCCACTCCCACGGCAATATCGTGCTTACCCCGGTAGGCATTTAGGCTGGCATTATTCATAATGAGCAAGCCTCCTTTTTTAAGTAGCTTTTGAAAGGACGTTATAGTAGACAGGCGCTCCTCTTTGGTGAGGTAACAAAATACATCATTGCAGATAATTACATCCAGGGAATTTTCAGGGGCATATTCCTGAACATGTGTTACATTACCCTCCCAGACGTCAAGCTCTCTTTGCCGGCAAAATTGCAAGCCGTATTCGGAAAGGTCAAACCCCTGTACATGATTATAGCCTTTCTCCTGCAGGTAACTTATCAATCCACCGGTGCCACATCCGGCATCGAGGATCTTTATGCTGGTTGAGGAAAACTGTTTCCGTATAGCGCTGTACACTTGCTGATGCAGGGCTTTAAACCACCACATATCCCGTTCCACGGCAGCCATTTTTTCATACTCCTCCTGTTTTTGCATCATGGGAGTATAGGCTGATGCAGACTTTACTCTACTTGCTTCCTGATGACCCATTGCGGGGTTTTATTTTGATCGAGATACTGTTTTCCAAGGTATTCCCCAATGAGGCCCATAAAGATAATCTGGACCCCGCTAAGCGCCAGTATGGCTATGATAAGTGATGTCCAGCCGGCCTCGATGGAAGGATCCATGATCTTTTGTACAACAAAGATCACCGAAAGAACAAAGGCCGTAAGGAATACCAGAAAACCCAGAATGGTGAAAATCCTTAACGGTAGTATGGAGAAGTTGAAGAACATATTAAAGAAGAGCCTGAACAACTTTCTGAAGGTGTAGCCTGAGTGCCCTTTATGGCGGGCTTCATGGACCACCGTAGCAGCTCCGATGTTATGGGTACAGCGAAATATCAAACCATCAATGTACGGGAAGGGGCCGGTATATTTTATGATTTCATCAATTACGCCACGGCTGATGATCTTAAAACTATTCAGGTACAACCCTTTGGGCTTTTTAAACATCCTGCCGGCCAGGTAATTATTCATTTTACCCAGCTTATTGCGCCAGAAACTATGCTTTTTTTGATCGTACCGGGCGTATACCACATCATAGCCTCCCGTTTGGGTAGTAATGAGAAGTTTTCGTATCTCAGAAGGAGGATTTTGCAGGTCATCATCTATGATAACCGCATAATCACCCACACATTTATTCAGACCGCACATGACAGCGTTATGCTCTCCGAAATTCTTACGCAGGGAAATCAGGCGGACAGGCAAATGAGTTTGAGCCAGAACTGTGGCAACCTGTTCACTTTGATCGGTGCTGCCATCATTCACCAGGATTATCTCATAGTCTATTCCGCTTAGCTCATCCATTACTGCTTTACACAAAGCAGGAAGAGTGTCAGCCGAATTAAAGATGGGAACAATAACCGAAAGCATACAACCTAAGTTAAGAACTCAAAGATATATTTCTCAAGCGGAGTACAGTTCAAAGATCAACCGGCTTTTCACCATAAAGTAAAAATCCCGGGAATTTCGTGATGAGTGGCCAGGCTTGCTCTTGCTGGCCGGTTATTAACCTAAAACTGGAAATAAATATAGGAACGTTCCGTGGTAAAGTAATAGGATATTAAGGCCATAAAAAGGTAGTAAGTCACCCAGCGTTGCCATGTTTTCCAGTTACCTATCTGCAGGGCGTGCGTTTGATCTCTTTGGTACCACTCAAAGAGGATAAAAGGTAACAGGATAAAGACCTTACTATAATGCTGAGGGATAGTGAATAATGAAGGGCTCCATAAATGGCGGAAATAATCCAGAGCTTCCGAAACGGTGGCTGATCTGAAGAATACTGCGGATAAGGAAAAGTAAATAAATACGGTCAAGGCAGATATAAAACCTGTCAGGCGAGTAGACTTTTGAAAGAAACCCATGATTTTAAGAGGTTTTAGCGTGGATAGGTTCCGGTGGAAAAGAAAGACCACGCCATGTATTGCTCCCCATACTATAAAAGTCCAATAAGCCCCATGCCACAATCCGCTTAGTAAGAAAACAATGAGTAGGTTAACCTGGGTCCGGAACTCCGACTGGCGGTTTCCGCCCAGGGGGATATATACATAATCCCGAAACCAGGTGGTGAGGGAGATGTGCCACCTTTGCCACAATTCACGTGGGTTTTTGGCGAGGAAGGGATAGTGAAAGTTTTGAGATAGCTTTAGTCCAAACAAACGGCCCATGCCAATAGCCATGTCGCTGTACCCTGAAAAATCACCGTAAACCTGGAATAGAAAATAGATGGCACCTATAAAAAGTGTACTGCCGTTGAGATTCTGATAATCCGAAAAAATAAGATCAACTTGCCGTCCACAGGCATCCGCAATTACTATTTTTTTAAACAAGCCAAGTAATATCTGACGCATACCGTCTTTGGCGGCTGTGTAATCAAAGGATCGTAACACCTTAAACTGTGGCAACATTTTACCGGCCCTTTCAATGGGGCCTGCGGCTAGCTGGGGAAAAAAGCTTACGTAGGTAAAAAACTCGACCCAATTCCGGGTTGCAGGAATATGTTTGCGGTATACATCAATGGTATAACTGAGGGTTTGTAACGTATAGAAGCTGATGCCGATGGGAAGTATGAAACTTACATCATTGCGGGTGAAAACAAATCCGGCAAACGAGAATTTCTCAATAAAGGATCCAATAAAAAAGTTGAAGTACTTAAAGGAAAACAGTAGCCCAAGATTTACGATAAGGCTTATACTCAGCAAGAGTTTGCGCCTTCGGGCAGAAGAAGTCTGATCGAGTAGTATGGCCACTAAAAAATCAGTAGCCGAGCTGATAAAAAGTAAAATGAGGAACCACCAATCCCAATAACCATAGAAAAAATAACTGGCCAGTAAAAGAATGTAGTTCTGGGCCTTTACACTTTTTTTACCCAGTGTCCAGTAAAGAGCAAAGACAATGGAAAAGAAAATGCCGAAATCCAGGGTATTGAATAACAAGGCCTTGGAATATTATTCCAATTTATTTAAGATGTAAAAATACATGAGGAGGCTGCATTGAAGATATATTGCCTGCCGCATCATGCGCATCAAGGGGAATGGAGATGAAGATTACGAATTATAGAATTGGTTCTCAACAGGACCTATAGGACCTCCCCCCTGGGTAGCACGGAAATCTTCTTGATGCAATACTGGGGTTTCCCATTTTTTCAATTCCTTCCCGGAATTGCTGCTAGCTACATTATCACCATTGGAATTTCTCATCTGTAAATCGTATCAAAGAAGCAAAAATATTAATAAAATGCTATTATTTTAAAAAGCAAGCTAAAAAAAACATCTGTAATGCCCCGTTAACCTGTGAAGGTTTATGGTTAACCATTTCGGGTTTAAAGCTTTGGATAATACCGCAGGCTTTATCTATATGTACCAGTTGGTGAATAGGGTTGGTCTCCGGGATCTGCTGTATCAACCTCGCAATAGACGCCCGGTCAGCGATGATCCGTTGATACACGGAGGGGGCACTAAAAATTCTCTTCTTTCCGTAGTTCCAGATGATTTCCTCCGGAAGATAGGGGGATAAGGCTTTGCGAAAGAGGTAACGATTTTTCCCATCCTTCATCTTAAGAGCCTCTGGAATATGGTAAGCCAGGGAGATCAGGCGAATATCATACATGGGGTATCGGTATTCTATTTTCCTGCTGCGGGCAAGCAATTCGTTGTTCTCCAGAGCGGTTGAAATTGCGGGGTTGTTCAATCGTTGACGTTGAGACGCACTAATGGAATGGAGGGACGGTTTTCTTTTGAGTTGCTCAATGCGCTGCTTCAGGGCGATAACGTCAATATTTTCGGTTTTGATGTTTTGCCAGCGATAATACCCATGAGGCTTAACGGAGCGTTTGCGCAGAAGCCTGCCCATGGTTTTATTTTGCTTAATGGCAAAAGATATGAAGCTCTTAAACGGGTGAGATGAGTATCCGTTCCGTATAACCTTATAGAGCTTACGGTACTCCCGATTATTCCAAAGCTGATTTTTATAACCTTTTCCTCTTGAGGTAACCAACTCATCACCTCCTGCCCCTGAGAGCAAGGTGCGAATACCCTTTTGATGTGCTTCCCGGTAGATGGCATCGAAGAAAATGCCGCTATACGAAAAAGGAGGGGTGTCAAAAAGGTCATCCATCTCGCTGAGTAAGGCAGAAACAGGATAATCCATTCCTGAAAGAAGAAAATAATCCTGGATTTCGCAGTGCTGAATGACAGACAAAATGCCTTCACGTTCATCCTCAAATGGATTTACTTCAGCCATATTTTCCTCATCCATGACATTGGAAAAAGAGGTTATGCCAGCTGTGATCTTTTGGGCCAGGGCAGTGATGGCAGCACTGTCAACCCCACTACTCAGTTCGCTGCCCACTGCAAAGGCTGACCGACATCTTTCTTTAACAGCGGCAGCCATTTTTTCTTCCAGCGCGTCTATCCATTCCTTTTCTGAGTTATACTGAACGGATGATGTTTCATTAAGACTCCAGTATCGTTTTAATACGGGCGTATCATTTCGGGTAATAAGCAAAGTATGTGCGGGAGGCAGTTTAAAGATCGTATCGTATGCCGTGGATGTGTTGTCGGCAATAATATGAACCAGGTAATCCAGCACCCACTGATCCCTGACTCGGTATTTTACATCATCCAGGGATTGTAAGGCTTTGATTTCGGAAGCAAATGCAAAAGTTTGATTATCATGGTAATAAACCATGGATTTGACGCCTATGTGATCGCGTGCGCAAAAGAAAGCATCGTCACCGGGATCATAAATGGCAAAAACAAAGTCGCCATACAAGTGAGCCACGCAATCGCTTTTCCATTTTTTATAGGCGAGCATGAGTAAGTCTGCATCGGTTATTTCCGCACTTACGGGGATGTCCAGCTTGTTTTTTAGGTCGTCCCGATAATCCAGGCGAAGGTCGGCCGTCAGGAGAATTGCGCTGGAGGAGTCTTCCAGAGGTTGCTTTTCGTGGAAGGACTCCGGGGTATTGAACAGTAAAAGGTGACCCAGGCCAATATCCGATCGGATCAACCTTCCCCTGGCGTCAGCTTCCCAGTAATCCAGTACCTGAAGCATGTTTTCCAGCGAGGCATGGGTGACCGGCTCCTTGTTTTTATGCCAAACACCGCAAATAGCACTCATCCGGCTTTATAATGTTTAATCTACGATGATGATATTGTTCTTCATCAGGTCTTCCAGGAATACCAGTACCTCTCTTTCACATGTCTCGGGGTCAATTTCGTATTCCTCTTGCAATGCTGCATAAATGGACTCCAGCTGCATGGGTTCATGTAGCAGGTGCCATATACTACTTCCAACCTGGTTTATGCCATAATACCTCCCGTTGGCCACGCTCATCATCACAGTCTCACCGTCAATATCAGAGCCAATTATTTCGCTGTTTCTCCGGATAATGGATCCGGGTTTTATTTTATCCGCCATGGATGCAATAATAAAATTTAATTCATAATCATAACAGGATTACAGATATCCCAATTTCTTCATCATTTTGCCATGATCTGAAATAATGCGGTTAACCTGTTGGGAACTTAATTCTTCTCTCCAGTTTTGGACCTGCCCTTTCCTGAAAAACCTGGGAGCATTTATATGTTTTTCCGGAAATGGATTTTGATCTTCCTCTTCCTTTAGCTTTTGAAAATCAGTTGCCTCAATAGCCCGGATAATTTCATCTTCTGTGCACTGGAGATGGGCAAAATTGAGAACCTTAGAAAACCAGTTCACGGGCTCAGCAAATAAATCCTCATATTTCAATACAAAAACCGGTATAGCATAATCATTTTCCAGCCAGCTTTGCACATGGTAACTCCAGCTTCCCAGCAAATAGGGTATCTGGGGGTTTAATTTATCCTTCGCACTGGCAATGGACTCCTGTTCATTCATTTTTGCGATGGCTTCATCTATCGTCTTATTCAGGTGAAATGCGTACGAGGCGACTATGTCCAAAGGATTGCGGACTATATATACCATTCCCTTTGTGGCATTTTGAGAGATCAATGGCTTACCGGTTGGAGTCCGGGAGCAGGCATCGTGCAGCTTTAAAAAAACAGTCTCCCCGGCCTTGGAAGATAGCTCTTCGTATAAGAGCGGACGAAGCTCGCGAACCTCATGGTCGGTAAGGTCTGAAAGTTCAACATCAGCATAATGATCCAGTAAAGACCGTGTTGTAGCGGTAGGGATAGGATCCAGGTAAAAAGGCTGATTGCTATTATGAGGATATAAAAGTTCACATAAAAACAGGCGTAGCCAGGTGTTTCCTGATTTTGGGTATGAACATAACCAGATAATGTTTCCCATACTTCCTGAGCCTTACTGGTTGGTTTGAAAGTGATTCTCAACAAACTCAACAAATGTCGTGTAACCCTCTTCAAAAGGGCGTTGTAATTGGAATGCGGGCAATGATTGGCAGATATCCTCCAGTAGCCGGTAGTGGGGTTCTGTATAGCCCATAGGGTCTACTAATTTCTGTCTGAATGTACGCTTTTTGATATGTCTGAACTTTTCCCAGCCTTCCAGGGGTCTGACTAATATTTCCTTGCCCGGGTATACGCTGAGAGCGTAAATAGCCTGGATTTCCAATGGTTTTTTGGGGATACTGCTTATCGGGTAGCCATATTTCTTTAAGCCGGGTCTGAGCAGGACCCCTTCCTTCTTACCAATGTGTAAGCTGTTCATGGTGTCTTCCCATAGCTTCAGCTGAATATAACCCGGCTCTATCAACAGTTGTCCGGTATTTTTCTCTTTATCAATAATTGAAATGTCATCGGTAATAACCTGATACCCCTTTTTATGAAATAGACCCGCCAGGGTTGATTTTCCTACACCTGAATCTCCGGAGAACAGTATGGCCTTGCCGTTATACATAATGGCACTGGCATGTAAAGGAAATTGTCTTCTTTGGTGAGCCAGAGCACCCATTGCGGAGGCCAGGAAGAATACTCTTATTTCCGATTCATTCACCCGCGGTTCTGGCTGGATGATAATATGATCCCCGTTCTTTACCCAAAAAGTTGCTACATCATCAATAGGAAGCAAAAATTCATTTGGTGCAGCCTGGAATCGAACTCCTTTTGCCTTCAGGTTTTCAAGTTTCTCCGGGGTTTGCCCAAATTCTATTTTTACAACGGTTTTCTCTGATGATGGATAGGCCGGTGTTAGCTCCGGGAATTTCATGCAGGAATCAAGGTACACCCCGTTTGCGTAATAATAAAATCGCTTGGTTTCCTCGGCCATTATAGAATTAATAAGTAGGGGTCCTGAACAACTTTTCAGGTTTCATCGTGATGATTTGGAGCGGCAAAGTTAACCATAAGCGGTGGATTTGAAACAGGAGGCTCCCTACCTGGGATAAAAGCGTTTTGAGCCCGTTCGTAAAGAATCCCGAAATTATATTTCTTTTGCAAAGAAGATTTACACATTTTGAGCTTCCTGAAGAATAAACCTCTTTTATTGGTCTTTTTGCTACTGATCGGGATCGGTGGTTTTTTCTGGACCCAATCACGTTATCCCGCGTTGGATGAAAAAGCTATAATGGAAGGCTCTGTGTCTACCTCCGGTATAGGCTTTGACGTGGTTATGGAGGTAGACCCAACCGATAGTTGGTGGATGCAAACGGTTGCTCATACCGCAAACTGGTACCATACCAACTGGAAGGGAATGACCTTTGGGATATTGTTTGCAGCTGCCCTGATGCTGTTGTTTACCCTGATAAAAGATTGGCAATCCAATAATCGCTTTGTAAACGCTTTTTTTGGGTTGCTATTTGGAGCTCCTCTTGGCGTATGCGTTAACTGTGCCGCTCCCATTGCCCAGGGGGCCAGTAAATCGGGCGCAAAGGTGGAAACTTCCCTGGCCATGATGTTGAGTTCCCCAACTCTTAATGTCATCGTACTCACCATGCTTTTCTCGTTATTCCCTTTTTATGTAGCCTTGCTAAAGCTGGGGTTAACGCTGGGGTTTATCCTGATTGGGGTCCCCATCATTTCGTATTTATTTGGCAAAGCCCCGGTATCAGTAAGCGATTTACACAAGATAGAAGACCGTATAAGTAAGCCAGCTTTTTTTGCTTTGTCCTTGCCGGATACGGGATTATTAGCCCGTTCTTGGGGCGGAGCCTTCAGCTGGACCTTCACTTCGTATTTTAAAGCCTTGTGGTATATCATAAGAACTACTGTGCCCTTGATGCTCCTGGCCGGTTTACTGGGTGCGATCATGATTACCGTCTTACCATGGAATACCTTTGCGGAAATGCTGCCTCAGAGCAATCTGCTCCTGATTATTTCAGCCATGCTTGTTTTGGGGCTTATCGGGGTTTTTCTTCCGGTTCCTATGAGTTTTGATGTGATCATTGTTTCCACGCTGGTGGCGGGAGGTTTGCCGATACACTATAGCATGGTCCTTCTTTTTACCCTCGGCATCTTCAGCGTTTATTCTTTCCTTATTACCCGGCAGGCCATCTCTTCAAAGGTGGCTGTAAGTACTGCGTTGGGAGTGGTGTTGGTTGGCGTAATGGGTGGGTTGGCCGCGCAGGGTTTGGAGGATAGATACTTTGATTACTTTGAAAAGGAAATATCGGTTTTTTCAAAACGGGCGGACTCAAAACCTTTGGTGATTCAAAAACCAGAACTGGAAAATGTAAATAAGGGTCCGGCACTGACGATGGCAGCCGGTGACACCATCCTGGTGTCAAAGCAGGGAGATGTGACAATTCACAGAATTCCTTTTAAAGAGCAGGTTTCGGAGGGGGATGCTCTTTTTTCTGTTCGTGAAGGTTGGGAGGCCGGTATAGATCCACCATATGAATTTTCTGCGCTTAAGGTTATTCAGCCGTATTCAGACGGAAGGAGTATAGCCACTGGCGATGTTAACGGGGACGGCTGGACGGACATATTGCTTAGTGGAGATAAGGGTATAAACCTATTTCTGAATAAAGGAGGGGGGCAGTATTTTGAAGAACAAAAACTCACTATTCCATTGATAGATACCAACTGGATAGGGAATGCGGTACTGGTAGACATGAATAATGATGATTACCTGGATATTGTATTGACCACTTACTGGTATGGTAACTATATACTGTACAGTAAAAACGGTGCCTACAGCGCTGAAAATATAGCACACCTGCCCAATGAAAATGAAGCGCCTCTAACGGTAGGGCTGTCCTTTGGTGACGTAAATAAAGATGGTAAACTGGATATGGCCTTGGGTAACTTCAGCCTGGGGGTAAACTCAGTGAGGAATAGAACCTATTACTCCTCAAGGGATGCCTTACTGGTGAGTAATACCCGGGGCTGGACATCCACGGTATTGGATGAAATGTCAGGAGAAACGCTGTCTGCATTGGTTACAGACTTCAATATGGATGGCAATCCCGACCTTATTTTTGGGATTGACTTTAACATCCCTGATATGTATTACCTGGGAAATGGAGCCGGAGCAATATCTTTAGTTTCGGCAAAAGACAAACTCGTTCAGGGAAGTTTGAAAAGAACCATGAGCATTGCCTCCGAAGACATTGACAATGACCTGAGCCCGGAGATCTTCCTGACCCAAATCAGTGAGTTAGGGTTTGATACAAAGCTTAAAGTACGCGATGAGCAAGAAGCTTTTGCATCCATCAAACGCAAAAAGGAGCGTGAACAGCTGCAGCGCATGTTCCGTATGAAAAACCAATTGGCAGAAGCCGCTATCCGTGCAGATATCTCCCAGTGTGATGATTCTATATTGAATGATTGTGTAGCCTTGGCGGTATTGAAGCATGATCAGTTCCTGTCCGGTCGTAGAAGAGGTGTTTATCCCGAAGGATGGAAAGAACTGGAAAAAATGTACTACCACCAGCCCCGTGAGGATGATCAGTTCATATCAAAGGAGCGGATGAGTTTTTACCTGGAAAATCCGGAACTCAGTAAGGAGAATGCTTTGCTTAAAAGGAATTCCACAGGGCAGTTTACGGATGTTGCGCGGGATTATGGTTTGGCATCTACTTCGTGGACCTGGAACGGTAAGTTTGCTGACCTTAACAATGATGAGTATAAAGACCTTTATGCGGTAAACGGCACCTTCTATCGTTCTCACAACCGTATGGAGTCTAATGTGTTGATGATCAATGAAGAAGGAAAGCACTTTAAAGAGCAGACCGCAGAATCCGGATTGATCAATTACCTGCCGGCCAATAGTTACACCTACGTGGATCTTGACAATGATGGCGATATGGACATTGTTTCGGTGCCGGCTATCGGTCCGGTATACATTTATACCAACAACACTTCCGGAAATAAGGCGGTACAATTTGAGCTTCACGATGAAAAGGGAAACAGGGCCGGCATTGGCAGTAAAGTGTTCATTTATTATGGCAACGATCATCACCAAATGAAAGAAGTGCAGCTGGGAGGAGGTTTTCGGTCATTTGATGCCCCTCTTCTTCATTTTGGGCTGGGAGAACATGAGAAAGTAAGCCGTGTGGAAATTGTGTGGTCTACCGGAGAAAGAACGGTAATTGATCAGGAATTAAGTTCCGGTAACCGTTATATCATTTCCAGGACACAGAAAGGTGAGGTTTTATGGGCAGGAGGGATTGAGAAATGAAGAATGTAAAAGCTCCCGATAAACCGAAAACCGTTCGCCATTTAGGTGAAGTAGATATTACAAAGCTCAGGGAAATGGTCTCGAAGCTGGAAGAACAGGTTTGGGAGGAGGAAAATGAAGATAAACCCAATAAGTTTGGGGCGTTGAACAAAACCAGGCATATTGTTTTCCGCTTTATCGTTAATTCCAACACCAATCGTTTTTACTACAACCGTCCGGTGTGGGAAGAGTGGGAAGAGGTTTTACAGCCGGTTTTAGACCAGGCCACTCAGGCATATAACTACTCCCGTGGTGCTTATCCCAGGATCATGCTGGCCAAGCTCCCGGCCGGCACGCTCATTCACAAACATATTGATGGTTCCAATGCCGCCCGCCTCTCGCATAAAATTCATGTGCCGCTGCAAACCAATGAGGAGTGCTACTTTTTTGTGAATGAGGAACCTTTCAGAATGCTGGAAGGTCAGGCTTATGAGGTGAACAACCTGGCTATGCACTGGGCTGAGAATAGAGGTAAAACAGATAGGATTCACCTGATCTTTGAGTATTTCTCCAAAGACTGATCTTTCTCTACTTATAACCGTACCCAAAGGCGGAGAGATCATCCTGGTAATATTCACCTACCAGTTTCACTAAATCTTCATCATAGTAGTATCGGTAATCTTTATGAGCGCTTGAGTTAAGCTTCTCCAAAGGTTCAGGGGCAATCCCTATCCGTTCACATATCGCATTATAGGAGGCCTGCAGGTTCTCAAACCGCCCAACGTAATCCATCATGATATTCTTCTCCGTGTCGGCAATAAATCCCAATTGAGGCTGGAAGAGGAGGTCAGCCTTAGTATTCGGGTTTTGGAACATGAGTTTTAGTATTTCCTGGGTGTGCTTTTGAAACAGGGGGGTATTTCCCTTTTTAAAAAAAGCGTAGGAGATAAAGCGATCAAATGGGTTCCGCACCACGGAAAATTTGAAGTAGGTATTCCAAACTTCTTCGCCCAGGTGCGATTTAATTTCAGAGGCTGTGATGTGGCCATGCTCAAGTGCTTCAAACTCCGGAATGGGAATACGGCTATGCCTGAAGAGATCAACCTGCTCCCAGTCATTCTTGCCCAGATGTTTGTTCAGCGCATTACGTATAGCGTGGGTTCCCGTTTTAGGAATGGCAAAAAAGATAAATTTATGGGTGTGGGAAATAATCACTACTCATCCTGGCCTTTACACAATTCAATCTGGGCTTTAAGCACCTCGTCCTGCTCATCTACATTCAGGTATTCAAAGATCAGATGGATCCGGTGAGAATTACCTTGGTTGGCTACCGCATGCCGGGTGCCGTTATTGACTTCATAGGCATAGCCCTCCTTAAGGTGAAAACGTTGATTGTCCAGAAAGAAATAGGCAGAATCATTGGTCTGTACCGGGATGTGGATCTTGTGGGGCGCATAGCCTCTTTCATCACCATCAATATGGGGGGCTATGAATTCCTGTGCAGGTAATTTAGCCAACATAATGCGGGAGAAAAAGCCATTGGTATACCCGTAAGGAGCGGTAGCCTTCTTTAGGATTGGTAACAGTAAAGACTTCCAGCCTTCCCAGGGCGAGCAGTTTTGATACACATAGGGAAATACCTGCTTATTGGAAAAGCGGAATATAATATGCTGCGTTTGGCGAAGAGCACTCTTAGCATGCTTATTATAGTTCATCGCAAAATCTTCTTCGCGGTCCCATTGCGTTTCATCCAGTTCGTTAACCCTGCTTTTTAAGGCCCGGATATCAATTTTTCCAAGCTCAAGCAATAGGTCAGTTTTCCGGGTATTTATTTCCATGCTGTCTTTTCAGTTGTCCGTGCCGGCACTTTTTAAGAACTTTCCCAGGGCAAAGCCTGTAGTTCCTAATTTTGTAAAATTATCCAGAAAATGTCAACCCGGTACTATAGCACTCTTGATTTCAGATAAGCCCAAAATATTTTGCATAGGCTTTCACAAAACAGGTTCCACCAGCCTTGCTAAAGCATTGAATACGCTTGACTTTAAGGTATGCAGGCGGTTTGGGATGCTGAAGAAGCATTTCCCCGAGGTTGATTTTGCAGATCGTTTAAAATCAGGTGATTTAGATATCTTTTTTGAAGTGGTTCCCTGGTATGATGCGTTTTGTGACAATCCCTGGCCGCATATATATAAAGAGCTGGACCAGCATTTCCCGGGTAGTAAGTTTATTTTAACCATCCGGGATGAGGACACCTGGATCCAAAGTGTTAAGAATTATTTTGGCGATAGTCCGTCAAAATTGAGAGAATGGATTTATGGAGAATCTTCTCCGCTGGGCCACGAACAACTATATCTCAGGAGGTACCAAAAACACAACTGCGAGGTAAGGGAGTACTTTGCAAACAGCCCGGAAAAATTGCTGGTACTGGACCTTGAAAAAGGTGAAGGTTGGAAACAGTTGTGCGGTTTTTTGGAAAAACCGGTGCCAGATGCCAGTTTTCCTCATCTTAATAAAACTGCAGTAAAAAAGGCAAAGGGTCAGTCAGGGCTATTCAGGAGCTTTAGGAATATGGACCCAAAAGAACAACGTATTGCATCTGAGGCGGTCATCACCCTGGCTATATGCAGGCTGCTCATCGTGTGCTTTTCCTTCCGGAGGATAGCCGGGCTTTTAGGGGTGCGTATGCAGGAGTCACCGGCCACTATTACCAGCTCACAACTGGAAGAGGTGAAAGTGATCAGCAACAGCCTGGAAAAGCTAAGCCCCAGGTTACCCTTTCGTAGCATGTGTTTTGAGCAGGCGCTCGCTTTTAAGCTAATGTTGAACAGACGGAAAATATCGTCTACCGTTTACTTTGGGGTACGAAGCGAGAAGGATAGTAAAACCCCTATAAAGGCGCATGCGTGGACACGTTCAGGTGGTTTCTATGCTACCGGAACCGAAGGAAAAGAAGAGTTTAAGGTAGTTTCATTTTTTGGAAGTACCTGAACGGCCTGGACTCTAAAAGAAACGTATTTAGTATTACCGTTCCTGGAATCTTGCGGTGATAGGCATGATAAAGCGCATACGTACAGGTTTACCGCGTTGGGTGGCCGGTGCAATATGCGGAAGGTTGGTAATAACCCTTACCGCTTCCCGGTCCAGCATGGGGTCGGCTCCACGGATCACCGTGATGTTGGAAATACTGCCATCTTTCTCAATAATAAATTCCACGAACACCTTTCCCTGTAAACCCATTTCCAGCGCCCTGCGCGGGTATTGGAATTCCTTTTGGACAAAGGCCAGTATCTGCTGCTGGAAACATTGTTTACGTTCCTCGTTACCTTTGGCGGATTCACAGCCGGGGAATACCGGCACGGATTCCACCACCTCAAAGTTGAGCACTTCTTCAGGTTCCTCCTCCTCGTAAGCGATGTATTTAATACCTTCTTCTCCAACCGGTGCGCCCGGATCTACGGGAGAGTATACCGCTTCATTTTCATCGGTTTCCGTGGCCATCATATCCAACTCGGTATCCACCTCCTCAAAATTTTCGATAACGTTGATCTGTTCAATTACCGGTGGGGGAGGTGCCCCTGCTGGCTCGGGTCTATATGTGATCGGGATCTCTTCATCGCTGATCACCTTTACCGGAGGCTCTACGATCCGGTCGTCCGTTTTATCATAGGTGCGGATATTGAAAATCATCAGTACGGCAAACATAGAAAGTGCCAGCCCCAGCATAAAGAAAAGGGTACGGTGGCGTTCAAGATCAGCCCATTTGGACTTGCGCGGCATCATAAGGGTAACTATTCAAATATATCTACTAAGGTACAACGGTTTCAGGTGGTAAAGAATGATCATTATCATATTCTATTTCTATATAACCCTTCATGTGGAATTGGCACAATTATTTGATTTTAAATGTTTTAAAAACAATTTATTGATGATTTTCTGAATTTGTCAGGTACTGCAGGCTTTGATCATTCACAACCGTTCCTGGATGTAGCGCCCGGAATGGATGCTGGCTTATCCAATTAACATCATTTCTTTTTTCTTTCCCCAGCATTGCGCAACTTAGCCGCATGGAAATGACCTGGCTCAACTGCTTTACCTCCAACCGTTTTGGTATGGAAAAGGGTACTGAAAACGTACGTTCCGAATACGAACGGGATTACGACCGCATCATTTTTTCATCTGCCTTTCGCAGGTTGCAGAATAAAACCCAGGTGTTTCCGCTCCCCGAGCACGTTTTTGTACACAACAGGCTTACCCATTCCCTGGAAGTAGTAAGTGTAGGCCGTTCGCTGGGTAAAATAGCCGGTGATGCCCTGGCGGAAGAGCCGGGTATTAAAGCCGATGAGGTAGCTCATGACTTTTACCGTAACCAACTTAAGAATGTGATCTCAACCGCCTGCCTGGCGCACGATCTGGGAAACCCTGCCTTTGGGCACAGTGGTGAAGAAGCTATTTCGCAACACTTCAGGGACAGGGTTGATGATAAAGCTTTCCGGGACCTTTTCACCCCCGCCCAGTGGGAAGATCTTACCCATTTTGAAGGGAATGCCAATGCCCTGCGTATCCTTACCCGGCAGTTTAACGGCCGCTTAAAGGGAGGCTATCGGCTTACCTATCCTACTTTGGCCAGTATATTGAAATATCCCTGCGAGTCAACCGGGCGTATCCATAAAGGGCCCAAGCATCGCTCCAAATACGGTTTCTTTCAATCCGATAAGGAAACTTTCCTGGACGTGGTGAGTACGCTTCACCTTAAGAAGGAAGAAGATTCACCTATGGCGTATTTCCGCCATCCTTTTGTATACCTGGTAGAGGCAGCTGATGACATTTGCTATAGCATTATCGATTACGAAGACGCGCATCGCCTGGGTATCCTCAGCTTTGCTGAAGTAAAAGAGGCTTTTATGGGCTTACTGGAGAAGAACCCGGAAGAAGACCTGGGCCGGGTATCATCCAATTTGGATAATCTTCAAAACGATCCCAATGAGGCTGTGGCCTACCTGCGCGCCAAGACCATCAACTTTCTGGTAACGGAATGTGCAAAGGTGTTTATTGATAACCGCCAGGCCCTGCTTAAGGGAGAGTTCAAGGGGGCACTCATCGATCATTGCGAATCCTTGCAGGAGCCTTTGAAACATATTGAACAAGTTTCTGTGGCGCGCATCTACAATCATTCCAGCGTAGTGAAAATTGAGCTGGCCGGTTTCAGGATCATGTCCGGTCTTATTGAAGACCTGGTGGAAGCGGCCCTGGCTGATGAAAAGGAAAAAAGGCACAAGAAACTCCTTAACCTGATGCCAGTGCAATACCGCTATCCTGAAGATGCATCAGCTTACGAGAAGATCATGTGTATTCTGGATTATGTATCCGGCATGACCGACAACTATGCGCTGGAGCTTTACCGCAACTTACGCGGGATTTCGGTGCCAGAGATCTGAGTTTGTTCCAATAAGCGGAACAGCGTGGCGGTGCAGGTATACCGTAATGGCGCTACATGCTGTAACCATAAGGGCTAAGATAAATAACAAGCCTCCATCACCTTGTACTTCAATGCCTAGTTCAGTAAGGTGAAAGAAAATGGCTCCGGCCATAACTCCTATAGCGATGAAAGCACCCAACCAGGCTGTACGCGGAATGATGAGCAGGATACCGGCAATAAGTTCAGTGACACCGCTGCCAATACGCCCCCAGGGTTCCATACCCAGGGAGGTAAAGATGTAAACGCTTTCCGGTTGGGCGGTAAACTTAAAGTAGAGAGTTTGGAAGAGAATGATTGCCGCTACCAGGCGGGCGATCCACGAAATAATACGGTTGGTTGAGCTCATCCCTGATTTTTTACCCAAAGGTAAAGGCATGGCCCTGAGTTAAATGTCGCGCTTCAGACTTCTGTAATATCTGCAGCTTCTATCCAGCCGATCTTGCCGTCTGGCAGGCGTATCTTTTTCCAGCCTTCCAGGTAATCGGTCACCTCGGCTTTGGTCCCTTCGTGCAGGATAAAGGCGTCTTCTGCCGTGCTGCTGGGAGCGGTTTTTACATAGCTGCTCGGTACCATTACAATGGCCGGCTTATGATTACGCAGGTAGGATTCGTGGGCAAAGGCCAGTGCCAGGGAAATAACTCCCAATACTAACCCGAAAAAGCCGAGGATAAAGCCCGGCCTGCGGGAAGCAGTAAAGAGGTAAAGCGCCAGGCCAATGGCCAACAGGCCAAAGAACACAATAGCCGTCCATGCCCATGCGGAGGGAGAAAGCAGTTGCAATATACCGAGGTACGCGGTGCGCACTAATGGTTTTGGCATAGCTTCAAAACGGTCTATCACACCCTGGTTGGCAATTTTCAGGTTCTGCTGAATATCTTCATCGTAAGGTGCCAGCTGCGCGGCACGTTCATAGTTAAGGATGGAAGGAGCGGTTTGCCCCAACTTAAAGTAGGTATTACCCATATTGTAATACAGTTCCGCACTTTCATAACCGCTTTCACGGATGGATTTGTAAAGGTTGAGCGCTTCACTGTATTTTTCCTCCTTATAGGCGGCATTGGCCTTTTCAAAATCCGTTTCGGGATCTTGGGCAGATGCTCTGAAACCAAGCAGGATGGCCATAATTAGCAGTAAGTTCTTCATAGCTTGCCTTCAATTTCAGTGATCAAACGGGCGGTTTCGTCATAATCCGAACGGGGATCCGATACTCCGGCCGAAGTAAAACGAGCCAGCTCGGCACGGTTCATCATATCAATGGTACGGGCGGCCAGAGATTCATCAATATTGCAGGTAAGCAATTCCTCCCGGATGGTGTCTTTGCTCATTTTACTCTGGGGAATATTGAAGCGGTCGGAAAAATAACCCCATAATGCTGTGGAAAGAGCGTTGTAAAAAGCATCCTTATCATTAGTCTGGAGTTGCTGATGCGCTTCCTTAAGGTGTTTACGGGCTACCTTACCGGCTTTGGTTTGCCGCACCTTAGCTATGTCGGTTTGTCGGTTGCTTACGGCAAAGAAAAATACCAGCATACCGGCCATGCTCAGGCCTATACCACCCAGAATTCCATAGAAGAAAACAGACCCGAGGAAAGACTCACCCGCTCTTTGCAGGTTCCCAGGATTGGTTTTGATGTACAAAATGTCCTTACCGAGGAAGTTCACATCCTCCTGGGGCGAAGCGGCAATTCCTCCGTTGGTTTGTCCAGGTTGGGCGGGAGCGCCACTTACCTTTACTTCAAACTCTTCTGAGCGTATGGTTTCGTAGCGCTCGGTGCGCGGGTCGAAATACGAAAACTCCACCGGTGGAATCTTATAGGTGCCTCCGTAGCGTGGTATCAGCAAATACTCAAAGGTCTTGCTGCCATTCATGCCATAGGCCCCCACATTTATCTTTTCAGAGAATTTGGGGTCGTAAGCTTCAAAGGCGTTGGGGATCTCTGGTGTGGGAACGTCCAGCAATTTGAGGTTTCCTTCTCCCTTAATGGTAATTTTCAGTGTAACCGATTCATTAGCGCTGAGCTCATTACGGCTCAGGCTTACATCCATGGTATACCGGCCAACGGCTCCTGCAAAGCCAGAAGGTTTTCCTGCTTCCGGTAGTGGTTTTACGTTGATGGTGGGAAAGTTCTCCGAAGCCGTTTGATTGATGGTTTGTGTGACCCTGCGTCCGAAGAAATCACGCCTGTTGCTAGGCACCTGGGTAGGTATTTTCACCTCTACCAGGCCCGGGCGGATGCTTCCGCTACGCTGCGGTATCAGTACTACCTGGCGGATGATACCGGTGGTATAACGTTCGCCCTGGTACATGTCCTGTTCAGTGTCAATACGTTTCAGATCCACATTATCTTTATAGAAGCCGGTAAAGTCCGGTTCATCCAGGAGTTCAGGGCGGCTGATATTGGTCTTGAAATACAGTTTGTAGGAAGCAACCAGCGGCTCGCCCTGGTATACAGAAGTCTTGGAAGTGATGACCCGCAGAAAAGCATTGGATGCCGCCACGCTGTAAGGGTCATCCGGATCATTGGCGCGGGGACTGCTTTGCTCAACGGTAATCGTAAGGGGCTGGGTGCGGTAGGTTTCACCGTCAATTTCCATGCTGGCCGGGCCTATCTCGTAGGTGCCCACCTCACGGGGCTGTAGCACGTAGCTGTAGCTGACGTTAAACCGCATCCCGTAATTATCCATATAACTGGAAACGGATGTATTAGGTCCACCCAATACCCGGAAACCCTCAAAGCTTGGAGCCTGAAAATTATTGCCCTTGGAGTTGGCCTTGAACTCTACCGTAAACTGTTCATTCTTACCTACGGTAGTTCGGTTGGCATTGGCTTTAAAGCTTACCTGCGCCTGTACTAAAAGGGCATTGAAAGCCAGTAGTATGACCAGTAGTATTCTTTGCATTGTTACCAGTCTTTATCCGTTTTAATGGGTTTGGTCTTGATCTTTTCCTCGTTCAGTTTTTTCTGCAGGTCCTGTTCTTCGCGGCTTAATGCTTCCAGGAGTCGCTGGGCATCTTCCCTTGAGATCTTATCCTTGCGCGGAGCCTGTCCTTTTTGCTGATCATCCTTGGGTTGGTCAGGCTTGGACTGGTCTTGATCCTTTTGTTGGTCACCTTTGTCTTTTTGCTCGTCACCCTTCTGATCCTGATTTTGTTGATCCTGTTTGTCCTTATTATCCTTTTGGTCCTGTTTTTCTTGATCCTTCTTATCCTGGTTCTTCTGGTCCTGGTCCTGTTTCTGATCTTGGTTTTGTTGCTGTTGCTGCTGTTGTTGTTGCTTTTGTTTCAGCGCCTTTGCCAGGTTGTGACGGGTTTCATTATCGCGCGGATTTTGTTTCAGGGAGCTCTTATAGGCCTTAATAGCCTCATCCAGTTTTTCCTGGGCCATATAGGTGTTGCCCAGATTATGCAGAGCCTGGGCCTTCACAGAAGGATCATTGCTCATTTCGGCTGACTTTCGGTATTGTGCCTCGGCTTCTTCCCAACGCTCCTGGCGATATAGTGAATTGGCCAGGTTATAGGTGCCTTCCACTGGATTTTCGTTTTCGTCCAGTGATTTGCGATAAGCTACTTCCGCCTCCGCATAGTCTTCTTTAGCGTATGCCTCGTTGCCTTGGCTTACCTCGCCACGGTACGACTGGGCATAACCCATTGAGCCCATTATGAGCAATAGCAAACTACTTAGTATCCTCTTCATTCTTCTCAAAAAGATTCAATCTTTTAAACCATTGCGTTTTACGCTCCAGTATACATGTATCCAGTACCAGGAAAAGCAAAGCTATACCTAAAAACCATTGGAACTGGTCTTCATAATCTGAAAACACCTGGCTTTCAAATTCTTTCTTTTCCATATCAGCAATGGTGTCCATCAAAAACTTCACCACCTGGCGGGTATTGGAACCGTTTACATATTCCCCGTTGGACTGGCTGGCAATTTTCTTCAGAATATCGGTTTGCAACTGCGTCACCACCACTTCTCCGGCTTCATCCCTTTTATATCCGATACGATAGCCGTTGCGCATATCGGGGATGGGGGCACCTTGAGCCGTTCCTATGCCTACCGTTAAAATAGTAATGCCATTTTCCTTGGCTTTTTGAGTGGCCTCCTCGTAACCCTCTTCGTGGTCCTCACCATCACTGAGCAATACCAGAACGCGGTTCTTCTGGTCTTCATCGTCAAAATATTCAGTAGCCAGTTCAATAGCTTCCGCAATGGCCGTGCCCTGGGTGGGGATGATTTCTGTGTCCACCGACTGGAGGAAGAGACGCGCAGCCCCATAATCTGTAGTGATGGGCAACTGCGGATACGCCTGTCCGGCATAGATGATAATGCCCACCCGGTCACTCACCAACTCATCCAGGGTTCTTGAAATAAGCTGTTTGGCTTTGGCCAGGCGGTTGGGCTGAATGTCTTCCGCCAGCATACTCTTACTTACGTCCAGCGCAAATACAATATCCACACCCTCGCGCTTCACAGTTTCCAGCCGCGATCCTATTTTGGGGTTTACCAACGCAATGGACAGGGCGGCTATGGCAATAACGGCCAGTACCATCTTAAGAAGTGGTTTGTTGGAGCTACGCTCCGGGGCCAGCTCACGTAACAGGCGAGTATCTCCAAACCTCTTTCGGATCCTGCGCTTCCAGGCCATCATGGCAATAAACAATACTACAACTACCGGTACGGCAGCCAGGAGGTATAGGTAATATGGATTATCCAATTCGTACATCAGATAAAGCTCTTTAATACGGTGTAACGCAGCAATAATTCCAATGCCAGCAGGCCAAAGGCAATGAGAATGTATTGCTCAAATTTCTCGTCATAGGAGTAAAACTTCAGTTCTTGTAATTTGGTCTTTTCCAGCTTATCGATCTCGCTATATATCTCCTTGAGTTTACTGTTGTCAGTGGCGCGGAAATAACGTCCCCCGGTTTGGTCGGCTATCTTCTTCAGCAGTTCCTCGTCAATATTTACGGGCATGTTGCGGTAAATAATATTTCCGCTAAAGTCATAGGCTGCCGGAGTAGGCGCTGTACCTTTCGTTCCCACACCAATGGTGTAGGTGCGGATGTTGAAACTCTCCGCTAATTGGGTGGCGGTAAGCGGATCTATCTGGCCGGAATTGTTCTCTCCATCGGTAAGCAGAATGATCACTTTGCCTTTGGCCTTGCTTTCTTTAAGGCGGTTCACGGCCGTAGCCAGTCCCATACCAATGGCAGTTCCATCTTCAATAAGTCCGTATTTCAGGCTCTTCAGGCTGTTTAGCAGGATCTTATGATCACTGGTGAGTGGTGTTTGCGTATAACTTTCTCCTGCGTATACCACCAGTCCGATGCGGTCATTAGGCCGATCCTGGATGAAATCAGCGGCTACTTCCTTGGTGGCATCCAGGCGGTTGGGGCGCAGGTCACGAGCCAGCATGCTGGCCGAAACATCTACCGCCATTACAATGTCAATACCTTCAGAAGATTTGGTCTTGGAGTTTTCCTCGGTGCTGCGCGGTCGCGCCAAACCTATGATGACCAGGGCAATGGCTCCCAGCCGCAAAAGGTCTGGGATGTAGTGCAGGAACACCATTACATTATTCTTAGAATCGGCTATGCCCGTAGCTCCCGGGAATTTCAGTTCGGGGCTCTTGCGGTTGCGGGTATACCACATCCAGAAGGCGAGCAGTGGTAATAACAACAGCAGCCAGAAAAATTCAGGATTCAGGAACTGATTACTCCACATCGGCCTTCACGTTTTGGGATTCTTTACCTATATGGGTGTGCTCAATAAAATGACGAACCGTTTTCAGGGCTTCCTCGTTTTCACCTGGCCCCGGTTTTTCTTTGGCAAATTTCACCATGGCACTAAGGCGTAAAGTATGCTTGAGTTCTTCAAAAAGATCTTTGGGGAGGTTTTGGTCTTCCAGGTCCCCTATAATTTCTTCAGCTGTACTTTCCATGGCTTGTATGCTCATCTGTCGCTCCAGGTAAATCCTCAAAATATCCACCAGGCGGGAATAGTACGCTTTGAGTTCTCCTTTTTGCCACAGTTCCTCGCGCTCCAGTTCCGCCAGTTGCATTAAGGCATATTTATGCGGAGGTATTTGCAATTCCGGAGCTGTAGGTTGAGCCTTTCCTTTTTTGCGGTTGTGGTACCATAGCCATACCAGGAGCAAAATTACCGCCAGCCCGGATAGTACGTATAAAGCGATGAGCCACCAGTTCAGCGGAACTTCCAGGGGCTTTTTAATATCGTAAATGTCTTCTCTCTGACTGAGATCCGGGAAACGTACGGCAATGCCAATGGCCTCGGTATTGGCGGCTTGCCCTTGCACCACTAAGGTGAGAGGCGGAACGGCAAAATAACCGGAATCAAAAGAGGTGATGGTCAGTTGCTGTTCCAGTATCCAGCGGCCACCCTTTTCCAGGGTATCCACAGATGAGGCCTCTACCAGTTCCAGTCCTTCGGTACTGTCCGGAAAGGCCGGCCAGGAATAGGAGGTGGCTTCGTCCAGGTCAGCGGTAAGGGTAACGGTAAATTGTTCCCCGATAAGAATGAAGTTGGTGTCGGCCTCCGCCCGGAAAGAGAAGGGCTGCGCCTTGAGAACACCTGATAAGGCTATGAAAAGTAGACTGATCCACAACTGCTTCATCATGCACTTTTCTGTTTAAAGTACCCCAGTAACTTGGCGGGATAGGATTCATCAATGCGGATGGATATCTGCCCGGCCCCACTGCGGGTGAAAGACTCGCGGAAGTATTTGAAATTCTGCTCGAAGCGCATTTTCAACTCTTGGCGCAGGGCTTTGGAAGAGGTATTCACCCAGCGGGTTTTCCCGGTTTCCAGGTCTTGCATGGGCAGTAAACCCAGGTTGGGAAGTTCCTCTTCGCGGGGGTCGTAAATACGTATGCCGGTTACGTCATGGCGTTGGGTCATGATCTTTAGCGCATCACGGTAACCGGTATCCATAAAATCAGAAAGCACGAAGGCAATGGCGTGTTTTTTCTGTATGCCGGAAAAATAGCGCAGAGCTTCGGTAATATTGGTGCCGGGGCTGGTGGGTTGCAATTCTATCAGTTCCCGGATGATACGCAGCGTATGGGTTTTACCCTTTTTAGGTGGAATAAATTGCTCGATCTTATCACTAAAGAAGATCACTCCTACCTTATCGTTATTCTGGATGGCAGAGAAGGCCAGGGTGGCACATATTTCGGTAATCATATCCCGTTTCATCTGTACCCTTGAGCCAAACGATCCCGAACCGCTAACGTCTACCAGCAACATCAGGGTGAGCTCCCGTTCCTCCTCGAACACCTTTATATAAGGCTCGTTGAGGCGGGCGGTTACGTTCCAGTCTATGGCGCGGATGTCATCACCATATTCGTATTTGCGCACTTCGCTAAAGGCCATACCACGCCCCTTGAAGCTACTGTGGTACTCACCAGAAAAAAGGTGGTTGGACAGCCTTCGGGTCTTGATCTCTATCCTGCGAACTTTCTTTAAGAGTTCCTGGGTGTTCATTCTTCAGGTTTAGAATTCAGGATTTTAGTTTCGGCCTGCCTATGGTACTTCAACGTGATCCAGTATCTGGCTGATGATGTCTTCGCTACTAACGTTTTCCGCCTCTGCCTCATAGGTGATGCCGATGCGGTGGCGCAACACATCTTCTGCCACAGCCCTTACATCTTCAGGGATCACATAACCACGGTGTTTGAGGAAGGCGTATACCTTGGCTCCCTGCGCCAGGTTGATGCTACCCCGGGGAGAAGCTCCGAAGCTGATCAGGGGTTTGAGGGAAGGCATGCGGAAGTCCTCGGGTTTACGGGTGGCAAAGATGATATCCAGGATATATTTTTCAATTTTCTCATCCATATACACCTCGCGGATGGTCTTGCGGGCCTTTAGGATGGTATCCGGGCGGATCACCGGTTGTATAGGTTCAAAACCTCCTTGCAGGTTCTGACGCATGATCATGCGCTCATCTTCCTGCTTAGGATAGGTGATCACCGTTTTCAGCATAAAGCGGTCGCTTTGTGCTTCGGCTAGCGGATAGGTTCCTTCCTGCTCTACCGGGTTTTGGGTGGCCAGTACCAGGAAAGGGTCCGGCAATTTAAAAGTCTCGGTACCAATGGTGATCTGGCGCTCCTGCATGGCTTCCAGTAAAGCACTTTGCACTTTGGCCGGAGCCCGGTTTATTTCATCAGCCAGCACAAAGTTGGCAAATATGGGGCCGTGCTTTATGGCGAATTCGTTCTTCTGGATATTGTAGATCTGGGTCCCCACCACGTCTGAAGGGAGCAGGTCCGGGGTAAACTGTATACGGCTGAAGTCAGCGTCAATAGCTTTAGCCAGCGAGTTTATGGCCAGGGTTTTGGCCAGACCGGGAACACCTTCCAGTAAAATATGCCCATTACCCAACAGGGCAAGGAGAAGACGTTCCAGCATTTTCTTCTGCCCTATGATGGACTTGTTGATCTCCCGCAATAAGAGGTCAACAAAGGCACTTTCCTGCTCAATCTTTTCATTTAGTTCCCTGATGTCAGAGGCGCTCTTGGTTGTTTCCATTATTCTTTAAACGAATTAATTAATGCTGTAAAAGTAGCGTTAATGCTAAATGTTAAAAAGGCTGTGTTTGTTTACGCGAAATTGAAATGAAAATTTCAAGGCTGTAGTTAAAATCTTGTTAAAATTAGTCACTCTTGGAAAGCTCTTTACTCATAATACCAGGGTGCAATGATCGGTATCCGTTAATAGCCGGACTATTGTAAACAGAAAGATAACATTGCAAGGTGTTGGACAGCAGTAATTTTCATCTCCAAAGCTTGTTGAGCGAGCAAAGTGACTTAACCTTAATCCAACAGATTTAAGACAAATACAAACTATCCTTAAAGCGACTTTAAGCGGGGCTTAACACAGCCAGTGGACTTTTGTGGCTGAGATAAACACAAAACCCACGTAACGATGAAAAAATTTTTACTCGGTGCGGTTGCCTTTGCAATTACAGCTCCTATGGCTACTGCCCAAATTAAATTCGATCCCGAGATCGATACCGCCTGGACTCCGGCTGTGGCCAAGCTTCCCGCTTCCCCGCTTAAAACACAGGTTCTTTTTGTTGGAGGTGTTGACAAGGTTCAGACTCCAGCTATATATGGTAATGCTCAGGGTGAGGCACTGGCTAAGCAATGGCATGACTTTATCGGTTTTACACCGGACAATGGTACCAGCGGTGACCTGGGATGGATCTCGGTTAACCATGAGATGGTAGTAAATAATGACAGTATTGGTGATGGTGGCGGTATGACCGTTTTTAAGGTTAAACGCGACCCCTCTACGGATTCATTGATCATTGTAAACCAAACCTTAACGGATGGCCGCAGTGGTAAATTCTTTGCCGTTGATTTTGTGAATACAACGGGTGAAACCGGAATGAACTGTGGAGGTATTTCCGCCTTCAACGGTCGCATCTGGACGGCAGAAGAGTGGTTCCAGAGCAGCAATGCCGCTATTTACGACAATGGCGATGGTATCAGCGATACTTCTGATTTTGTGATCGGTACCAGCAGCTCTTCGGGCTTCCCTGGCTTTAATGGACAGAGCATCAAGAAGGTACAAAACCTGAACTATATGGTGGAGATCGATCCTATTGAGGCCAAGGCTATCCGCAAACAATACAACTGGGGACGCCAGGCTTTTGAAGGGGGAACCGTTATGTCTGACAATAAAACCGTTTACCTGGGTGTGGATGATACCCCTGGTTTCTTTACCAAGTTCGTAGCCACCACAGCCGGTGATTTTACTTCCGGAACTACCTACGTATACAAGCATGACGGCAACCCAAGCAAATGGGTAGCTATTGATAATACCAACCTTAACAAAATGCTCAACTATAAGAGCGAGGCTGTAGCTGCAGGCGCTACCATGTTCAACCGTCTGGAGTGGGTGACTAATTCCGGTGGTAAGGTATATTTTACTGAAACCGGCCGTGCCAACCCCGGAGGTCGCTGGAGTGATGAGCATACTGCCGGAGCTGTACACGCTCCCCATCATGTGGCCCGTGCCGCTGCACAGAGTGTGAGCAGCCCTGATGATGCCAATTACGTGGACTATTATGGTCGTGTGCTGGTGTTTGATCCGGCCACCGAAAACGTTACCGTACACCTGGAAGGTGGTCCTGACTTTGCCACCAGCCCTACTATTGCCAATTATCCGGATCGTCATCTTTCCAATCCTGACGGACTGAATACCATTACCATTAACGGACAGGATTACCTGCTTATCTGTGAAGACCTGAACCAGACCGATTTTGGTAGCACACCGGCAGGAGTAGGAACTACCTGTGAATTGTACCTGCTGGACCTGAGCATTGCAGCTCCTACGGTAAACGACCTGGTTCGTATTGCTGTGGTGCCTAAAGGTGCAGAGGTAACCGGTGCTATTGGAACACCTGACGGTAAAACCGTACTGGTAAACGTTCAGCACCCTGATGCCAGCAACCCATTCCCTTACAATAATTCACTTACCCTGGCTATTACAGGCTGGGATCAGGCTGGAATGGGAGTGGAAGAAGTGGCCCTGGAAGGTGGTTTCACCATCTTCCCCAACCCGGTGGCCCGTGAGTTGCACTTTAGCCGTCAGGCTGATGTAGCCATCTACAATAATAACGGTCAGCGCATACGTGTATACCGTGGAAAATCTATCATCGATGTGTCCGACCTGGCTTCAGGAGTATATTATCTCCAGAATGAGGAAGGACAGACGGTGAAGTTCATAGTCGAGTAATCTTTCAGAATCTTAGGGATGAACCCGGCTCCTGCAAGGAGCCGGGTTTTTCGATTTTAAACTTTCAGGCACTGAGTACCATGAAATACCGCATACACAAACAAACTTGGGTTATTCTCCTGGCAGGATTGATCCTTCCTGCTCTCTTACATCTTGCTTTTAGGCCTGTTTCTACCAATGAAACCATACGAGCCATCTTATTAGAGGATGCTGATGTGTTTCAAGAACAGGTAGCGGAACTTGAAAAAGTGGCGCAAGCTTATGTTCAGCAGGAAGTTGCTCTCGATGAATTACAAAATCAGCTTGCTGCTACGAGGCTGGCGTATAAACGACTGGAGTACCTGATGGAATATTACTACCCCACTGCGGTAAAAGGTGGAATCAACGGGGCTCCTCTCTACCACCTGGATCCTTATATGCCTCGGCCGGTGATTCATGAGCCCAATGGTTTGCAAAGTTTGGATGAACTGGTGTTTTCAGAAGAAGCCCCTGAGGAAAGGGAGCATATTGCATCGCTTTGTGAAGAACTGAAAGGAGCTTACGCCAATATCCAGCGTGATTTCAAGGGTCACCCTATGCTGGACCGTGAGGTTTTTGAGGCCAGCCGCTTGCAACTGGTGCGCCTGTTTACCCTGGGGGTCACCGGTTTTGATACCCCGGGATCGCTGAACGGCCTGGCCGAATCCAGGAGGTCCCTGCAGTCCCTGCAGGAAATTATGGCTATTTATATCCGCCAACTCCAGGATGAGGGCAAGGAACTGGGCGTTGAAGTGGATCGTTTATTTTCCGGTGCTATCGGTTACCTGGAACGTGAAAATGATTTCAACAGCTTTGACCGCCTCTACTTCCTTAAGGCGTTTATAGACCCTCTGTTCGGGGGGTTGCTGGACCTGCACAGGGCTTTGCACCTGGAAACGGTATACGAGACCACCAACCTTGAACAATCCTGGAATTACAACAGCCGCAGTATTTTTGATGAGGATTTTTTAAATCCCTATTACTACACCAAAGTGGTACGTAGCCCCAACGATGAAAAGCGAAAGTTGCTGGGCCAGCGCCTTTTTTACGAAACCCGATTGAGTGGGAATCAAACCCGCAGTTGCGCCAGCTGTCATCACCCGGATAAGGCCTTTACGGACGGCATGGCAAAGTCTGCCGGAAATAAGCAAGGTGAGTTTGTGGATCGCAACGCTCCTTCTCTGATCAACGCGGTATTTTCCATGCGTTTCTTCTGGGATATGCGGGCCTTCCGTTTTGAAGACCAGATGGAGCACGTGATTATCAGTCATAAGGAGTTCAACACCAGTTACGAAGCTATTTTCAGGAAGCTGCGGGCTGATGAAGAATACCAGCGCCTTTTTGCAGAAGCCTACCCGGAGGTTAAGGATTATCCCGCTATTAACCGCAGCACTCTTTCCGATGCCCTGAGCCGGTACCTGATGTCATTGGTAGCTTTTAACAGCCCGTTTGATCAGTATGTAAGAAATGAACGGAAGGAGATAGATCCCCGGGTAAAGGATGGTTTTAATCTTTTTATGGGAAAGGCGGCTTGCGGTACTTGCCACTTTGCGCCTACTTTCTCTGGCTTGGCGCCACCGCTCTATCAGGATAGCGAGTCAGAGGTGTTGGGTGTGCTTGAAATGCCTGGAACTGCAGAGCCACGGATGGATAGTGATCCCGGGCGTAAGGCCAATCGCAACCCGATGGAGGGAGTGTGGTTTTATCATAATTCCTTCAAAACCGTAACGGTACGCAACGTGTCCTTATCGGGCCCTTACTTTCACAATGGGGCCTACGGCAACTTGCAGGAAGTTGTGGATTTTTACGATCATGGCGGAGCAGCAGGTTTAGGCCTGGACGTTCCCCACCAGACTTTAGCGGGTGATTCTCTGCATCTTTCTGATTATGAAAAAGAAGCGTTAATTGAATTTATGAGTTCGTTGGAGCATACTTCTACCTTTTCTCCTTACCTTCACCCCTAACGAAAGGGGAGGATCAACAGTATATATTTGAAGTAAAATCGATTAAGAAACTTTCATTCCAAAAATGGGAATACAGGAAGTTTTTGATGGATTTTAGTGTACTGTTTTCCAGATATTTGGAAGAATGGGGTAATTCTTGTTTTTTAATTTGGTCCTTCAAAACAGGTTAGGTGGTGAGGCAAAGCTTTACGTATATATTCATCTTATTAGGTTCCTTGTTCGGTGTGCTGATGGGGCAGCCGGTGGCGCATCGTGGTGTGCTGGACCTTAGAGAACTGAATTTTGCCGAACACAGTATGATCCCACTTTCGGGAGAATGGGAATTTTACTGGAATCGTATTTACAGTGCCCAGACCCTGGACAACGAAAACTTTAAGGGCACCCCGGATTACATCAATTATATGACGGCATGGTCTGATCTTCCGCAAACGGATGAGCAGGCACATAGTTTCGGCTATGCTACCATGCGTCTTAAAATCATCTGTGGCGATAAACTCCCCTCGCTCTCCCTCTACATGCCGGAGGTTTACAGTGCGTATGACCTGTACGTGAACGGAGAAGGTTTTGAAGGTAACGGTCTTGTAGGTGCCTCACCTGAAACCAGCATCCCCTATTGGAGGCCTTCTTCCAAGGTAATTAACCTGCATCCCGGGGAAAATGAATTGGTGCTCCACCTCAGTAACTTCCAACACCACAAAGGAGGCGCTACCGGTGAGATCATGCTGGGTACCAGTGATGAGATCAATTACTGGCGTAATTTCAAGATCAGTAGTATACTCTTCCTGGCGGGTTGTTTACTTATTGCGGGTGCTCTGGCTTTCGGCTTTTACTGGTTCAACCCAACGGATTATACCGGCCTTTTCTTTTTCCTGTTCTGCGGAGCCTATATGTACCGTTTCCTGGGAACGGAAGAATATGTAATTCATGCGGCACTGCGGGTGTGGAACGTTCCCTGGGCCATTACCCTGCGGATGGAATATATCTCCCTGTATGCCAGTGTGATCTTCTATGTTTATTTTATCCGCAACCTGATACAACCCCGCGTAAAGCTGATCGTATTCCACATTATGGCGGGTATCAGTGGTTTGCTGGCTTTATTAACACTCTTCATTCCCACCGAGATCTTCACCGCCTTTATGGATCCTTACCTGGCATTTTTGGGAATAAGCATGGTAGGTGTAGGTGCGATGTACCTGGTGAACCTGAACCTTCGCCATAAAACCACCTATGTAACCCTGGTGGGAGGGCTTATGCTGGCTGTAGTGGTGGCTCAGAAAATACTGGGTTACTATCATGTCATCCAGGAAAACCTCATGCTTACCACGGCAGGTTATGTGATCTTTATCTGTAGCCAGGCTATAGCTATGACTATTCGCTTTGGGCGGAACTTCCGTGAAACCAACGCGGCTGCACAGATTGCAGCCCGATCCAAAGACCAGTTCCTGAATACCATGAGCCATGAGCTCCGTACTCCTATGAACGCTATTCTGGGTATGACCGATTTTCTTGAAAGTTCCGGTCTTAAGGAGGATCAGCGCGAAAAGGTGAGTACCATTAAGAAAAACGGGGAGTCGCTATTATCCATTATCATGGACATCCTGAGTATTACCGATATCGAATCCGGCAAATTTGTATTGGAGAAACAGCCGCTGAACGTTAGGGAATGCATACAGGGCTCTTATAACCTTGCTTTAAAAGAGCGTAGGGTAAAAGTTGATTTCATACAAGAAGTGGATTCTGATGTTCCGGATGATTTGTTGGGCGATTCCATACGTCTGAAACAGATATTGATGCACCTGTTGAGCAATGCTTTTAAATTTACCGAAGAAGGTTCTGTAAGGTTGCAGGTAGGTGTTTTAAGTGAACAGGACAGGAATATTGAACTACGCTTTGTAGTAGAAGATACTGGTATTGGAATAGCAGAGAACACCCAGAATAAACTGTTCTCCATCTTCTCCCAAGCCAATTCCGAGAACAGTCGCAAATTTGGAGGTGCCGGGCTTGGACTGGCCGTGGTTCGCCAGATGGTGGGCCTTATGGGAGGCGAGGTGAATATGGAAAGTGAAGTGGGTAAGGGTACCAGGGTTACCTTCAGTATTAAACTTGAAAAAACCGAGGTTAAAAAAGAAGTAGTAGTACCGCGCAAAGTATATCGCCCTACCGAAATAGATCCCAAGCTCAGGATATTATACGCTGAGGATAATCCGGTAAACCAAAAGCTGCTCAGCATGATGATGAAGACCATGGGCCTGGATATTGACATTGCCGCCAATGGTCGTGAGGCTTGGGAAAAAGCCCGTGAAAATCATTACCATATCATCCTGATGGATGTTCAAATGCCCGAAATGGATGGTATTGAAGCTACCCGAAGGATAGTGCGTGATATTGAATTACGCCCCATTATTATTGCCGTAACAGCCAACGCTACCATATCGGATAAAAAGAAATGCTTTGAGGCAGGTATGAACGATTTCATCACAAAACCCATTAAAGCAGGAGACCTGAAGGAAGGAATCCTGAAATGGCAGAGTTTGAGAAAGTATTTTGATGACATCGATGAGCGCCCTGAGCCCAAATATATACAGCTATCTTCTTGAGCAACTTCAGCCTTTGGTTGAAGGGTTACAAACTATTCACAAGGCAGTTCCCGTTTCCGGGGGCGACATCAACGAAGCATACCGGCTGGATACGGATGTTGGGCCGCTTTTCCTGAAAAAAAATCATGCCCGTAAATTTCCGGCTATGTTTGAGAAAGAAGCTTCCGGCATAGAGCTTCTGGCCCGTCCTGGAGTCATTCGCCTGCCTAAGGTCATCTGGTGGGGAGAAGTGGCAGAGGAAGCATTCCTGGTTTTGGAATTTATTGAGAGCGCTACCCCCGACTCGGATTTTACCGAAAGGTTTGGTAGTCAACTGGCGGCCTTACATGCTGTAAAAGGACCGTATTTCGGGCTGGACCATGATAACTATATCGGCAGCCTTCATCAGGCGAATCGCCCCACGAACAGTTGGGCGGAATTCTTTGTGGAAGAACGCCTGGAACCCCAATTCGAAAAGGCCTTTAATGCAGGCTATTTTCACAGCTCTCAGCGTAGGGAAATGCAGCGTTTGTTTGAAAAGTTAGACATTATTTTCCCCGAGGAAAAGCCCGCTTTGGTGCATGGGGATCTGTGGGGAGGCAATTACCTCACGAGTACCAAGGGAGAGCCTGTGCTTATTGATCCGGCTGTGTATTATGGTCACCGCGAAATGGATATTGCTATGATGCATCTTTTCGGTGGCTTCCATAAAGAAGTGTTCTATTACTACCACCAACAATATCCGTTGATGGAGGGTTGGCAAAGACGTACGGACCTGTGCAATATGTACCCTTTACTGGTTCATGTAAACCTCTTTGGTGGAAGTTATGCCCAACAGCTTATTCACAGCTTGAAGTATTTTGTTTAAGATCCTGATTTCAGGATACCCCAGGGCATTGTAATTTTACGGTATGAACCAATACCAAAACCTTTTGCTGAGCATGGCCTTGCTGCTCAGCTTTTCGTGCTATGCGCAGGATGAGGGACAAGATTCCACCGGCTGCAATTTCAAGGTCTATCCTTTACCGGCTATTGGGCATAGTCCGGAAACAGGAACTTACTTCGGGGCGGTGGCCCTGGCCACCTTCAGGAGTACTCCAGACACCAATACACGTGAGTCCAATGCCAAAGCGGAGTTCAATTACAGTCTCAAGAACCAGGTGATCTTTGAGGTGGGCTGGAATTATTTCAGTCCCGGGGAAAGATGGTTTTCGGAATCCAGTTTTCGCTTTTCGCGTTTTCCCGACCTTTTTTACGGCTACGGTCGGGATTCCCGTGATGCCGATGAGGTGCAATACAACAGCAACCGTGTACAAATAGCAGTAAACGCTTTGTATCAGGTGCGTGAAAAACTCTTTATAGGCCCAATGTTGCGTTTCCAGTCGTACAGCAATATCAACTACCTGGATGGTGACAGTGCTTCGTTCATTCAGCTTTCGCCTTTCACGGTATGGGGAGGGGGCCTGGAGTTGCGCAAAGACCTGCGCAATAATTTATTAACCCCAACGGAGGGTTACCTGAGTTCATGGCGCTTTTCCCTGAATACCACATCCAGAAGTACCTACCTAAAGTTCCAACCGGATCAAAGGGTCTACATCGGTGATAAAAAATTACTGTGGGCCAACCGCCTGTATGCCGATTGGAACTTTGGCGATGCACCACCCTTTTTTGATAGGGCACTGCTGGGTGGTGACCAGGTGGTGCGTGGAATCTACCTGGGGCGCTTCAGGGACCGGATGCTAACTACTTTACAAACCGAATTGCGATGGATGGCTTTCTGGCGAATAGGGTTTACCGCCTTTGGAGGTATATCTGATGCGCATCCCTCTCTGGATAAGATCTCCATAGCAGAGCTTAAATACAATGCGGGTGCGGGATTTCGCTTTTTAGTGGATAGGGAAAGCAACATTAGCCTGCGTTTTGATTATGCGGTGGCATCCAATGGACAAAACGGTTTTTATGTGGCTTTCGGAGAGGCCTTCTGATTTAATATTCCCATAAAACAGAATTGAGGTCTGTGTAGTAATTATGCGGGTTATTAAGCTTTATGAAAAACAAGATCAGTATCCTCGCCTTTTCACTGCTGGCAATCATTTTAGGTTGCCACCAAAAGGGCCATGAAGCTCAGAAAACAGCTGTCAAACCTGTTTCCGGTGGTGAAAAACTGGCCAAAGTATATTGTGCTACCTGCCACGCGTATCCTGAGCCTGCACTTCTGGACCTAGGCAGTTGGCAAGATCATGTTTTGCCACGGATGGGCTATATGTTGGGGATCTATCCCAATGATTCGGTTCGCGAAACTTTGTTTGAAAAAGGACCAGGCGGGGAGCGTGTCCGCACCGCAGCCGTTTTTCCCAAAGACCCGGTTATCAAACTCAGTACCTGGGAAGAAATAAAGCAATTTTACCTGGAGAATGCACCGGAAAAATTGCCACAACCCTCTCTTCCAGAAGTTAATAGAAGCCTTGGAGAAATGTTCGAGGTGAGGGAACCGGCCGGCCGCCTTTCTCCACCCAGTACTACCCTCGTAAAAATGTCATCCAAAGAAATCTACATCGGTGATGCCCATACCCAAAGCATTCTTAAACTGGACTCGCACGGTCAGGTTTTAAACGCGGCCAAAGTAAAAGAGGGAGCGGTGTGGCTGGAAGAGACTGACCATAAATTATGGGTGGCCGTAATGGGATCCTTTTCGCCAACCGATGCTCCAACCGGCATGATCCTAAGTCTGCCGAAAGACGGAACCTCCGGGGTGGAGATCCCAATAAAGGATTTGCAAAGACCGGTACACTTTCAATTGGCCGACCTGGATAAAGATGGGCTGGAGGATGTGGTAGTATGCGAATTCGGTAAATGGACCGGGGGGCTTTCCTGGTTCCGGAACCAGGGAGATGGAAATTATGAGAAACATATTATCTCGGCCTGGGCGGGAGCAACCAAAGCTTATGTGCGCGATATGAATAAGGATGGTATTGAGGATGTGGTGGCTTTATTCGGGCAGGGTAATGAAGGGATCGATATTTTTTACGGTAGGGGTGATGGGCAGTTTACGCCCCAGCGTATTTTGCAGTTCAGCCCCTCGCACGGTTCCAGCTTTTTCAGCTTGCTGGACTGGGAAAATGACGGGGATCTCGATATTATTTATACGGCAGGTGATAATGCTGATTTCAGCCCGGTATTGAAACCGTATCACGGTATATATATATATATTAATCAAGGAGACAACCATTTTGAGCAAGGCTTTTTTCAGCCTATGAACGGGGCTTATGCTGCCGTGGCCCGTGATTTTGACCACGATGGTGATCGTGACCTAGCTGCCATATCTTTCTTCCCGGATTTTACGCAAACACCCGCCCTTGATTTTATGTATCTGGAGAATAAGGGAGGATTGGATTTTGCCACCCCGAATACTTTTAAAGAAGCGCTTCCCGGACGTTGGATAGTGATGGACGCTGCAGATTACGATGGTGATGGTGATGATGATCTCATATTGGGATCACTGGCTTTTGAGGTGGTACCACCCATGGGACTGGTGGAAAAATGGGCGGAACAAGGTATTCCCTACGTAATCCTGGAGAATAAGACTAAATAGTTCTAGGCAGCCTTCATCACTTTGGCACCGGCAATGATAAACACCTGGTCCTTCTTTTTGGGTTGAAGAATGTAGAGCCCGGTAAACTCTCCGAAGGCCGGTAAAATACCGCCTTTCTCCCCAAAGTAGAAACAGGGCAGCCGCAGACTTTGCCGGGCGGTACCCAACAGGCGTACCCCCGGGTGTAGATGTCCGCATAAATTATAGCCTGAGCAATGTTCCAACGGTTCGTGAGAGAGGGTAAAGGGTCCAACATTCAGGGGCTGGTTATATACTTCGAACTTCAGGTTAGCATAGCTCAACTCATGTAAAATGTCGTGGTTGCCCTGTATCAGTACAAAGCGGATAGCGGTATAGCGTTTTAAAAGAGCTTTAAAAGCCAGCCACTCCGTATTTAATTCGGAGTGAAAGAGGTCTCCTAAAAAGTAAACCGTTTGCGGGGAATAGGTTTGCAGCAGGTCCTCCAGGCGCTGCAGGTTCCGGAAGGCGGCACCATCCGGTACGGCAATTCCCGACTTTCGAAAATGTGTGATCTTGCCTAAATGGGTGTCGGCAATCAGCAGTGCTTCCTCACCGGGCCAATGGATACATCGGTCCGGTAACAGGAACAGTTGTTCCCCCTTCCATAAAAACTCAAGTGTGCCGGGCATGGGTCTTTTCAATTTCCACAAAAATAAAAAGTACGGAAGCAGCTAACATAAAAAACCCCGGCATGTGACCGGGGTTTTTAAATATTAAAAGGTGTGGTTTAGTTCATCACTTCCTGCGCTTCGCGGGGCATGTCCTTTTCCACTACCGGTGCCTCATCACTTTTAACCAGGGTCATTTCATCCACCAGGTTTTTGGCACCTGCGTATTTGTCGATTACAAAAAGAATGTAGCGGGCGTCTACCGAGATGGTGCGCTGCAGGTTCTTCTCAAAGAAGATGTCACCGCTCATAGCTTCCCAGTTGCCGTCAAATGCACAGCCGATCAGTTCACCTTTACCATTGATCACCGGGCTTCCGGAGTTACCACCGGTAATGTCATTATTGCTGATAAAGCATACTGGCAATTCGCCTTCGGAATTGGCATAACGTCCGTAGTTACCCTCTTCGATCTTGGAGATCAGTTGGCTGGGGACTACAAACTCCATGTCATCCTCATTTTCCTTCTGAAGGATGCCTTCAGCCGTGGTGTAGTAATTATAGAATACACCGTCACGAGGGTAGTAGCTTCCCACGGTGCCGTAGGTCATACGCATGGTACTATTGGCATCGGGAGAGTAGTTGTGATCCGGGTTCATGGCGCGTAAACCGGCTGTAAGCAGACGGTAACCTTTTTCCATTTTGGCATCGGTTTCCGCATGGGCCTCCGCGCTGTTGCGGTACATATTGTACAGCTGGCGACCGGCCATGGCGGCATAATCTTTTTTCAGGGTTTTCTCCTTAGGTTTTTCCAGGTATTCCAGCACTTCCTCTTTAGAAGCCAGGAAGGAGTCATCGTATACCTTTTCAGCAAATTCGTAGAAATTACCATCGTACTTATCTTCTACTATGCGGAAGAATTCCGGTTGCTGGTCTTTGGGCACATTGTCATAGTACATTTGGAAAAGTGCCGCAAAACGCTCGCGGTCCATGTCCTTATTATAACCCGCAAAGTGTTCTTCTACCTGGGCGTTGAGGTTAGCCATAATGGCGTTGACACGGCCTTCAAACTCTTCTTTGATCTGTTTGCGCTCCTCATCATTTTCAGCCTCATCCAGTTTTTGTTCCATTTGCTCACGGGTAGCAAAAGCACCTTGCATCAACCGGTCAAAACGGAAAGCGAAGAGAGTAAGGTCTGAACCCAAAAGTCCAGCTTCCAGAACGTATACGTTACCCACTACATATTTATCGGAGGCCTGGTAGGCATCTTCCAGAAGGTTAAGGGTTTCCCCGTATTTTTTCTGGCGGGCAGGATCAGCACTTACCCATTTGGAAAAATCGTCTTCAATAACCCTTTTCTTGGCCCAAACTTTATTGTTTTTCAATTGCTCCGTCTGGCCGATATAGTATTTCCAGTAGTTGGAGGTTTGTGCATATTTTGAGGAGTAGGCAATACGGGTAGCGGGATCGGCATCCATGTATTTTTTCATGATCTCCAGCTTGCGGTCGCGGATCTTCACTACGGTAGGGTTATACTTGTCAATGGCTTGCTTTACACCGTAGCTGCTCAGGTAACGGTCGGTGCTGCCGGGGTACCCGAATATCATGGTAAAATCACCTTCCTTAACACCATCCAGTGAAACCGGAAGGTAATGTTTGGGCTTCATGGGGATATTCTCTTCTGAGTAATCCGCTGGTGATCCATCAGGTGCAGTGTATACGCGGAAAAGAGAGAAGTCACCGGTATGGCGTGGCCACATCCAGTTGTCAGTATCCCCACCAAATTTACCGATGGAGCTGGGGGGAGCCCCTACTAAGCGTACATCATTGTAACGCTCATATACAAAAAGGTAGAATTCATTACCGTGGTAAAAGCTCTTTACGTTGGCTTCGTAACCATTTTCTTCAGTTGCTGCCTCATCAGCGATCTGTTTGCTGATCTCCGCTATCTTGGCGTCACGCTCGGACTCGGTCATTTCCGCAGTAAGCTCGGTATTTACGCGTTCGGAAACATCTTCCATGCGCACCAGGAAGCGCACAAATAAGCCTTCGTTGGGTTTTTCTTCACTGTAGGAATGGGCCCAGAAGCCATCCGATAGGTAATCATTCTCTACAGAAGAGTGGCTTTGAATGGAACTGTAACCGCAGTGGTGGTTGGTAAGGATAAGTCCGTTGGGAGAAATGATCTCTCCGGTACAAAAACCTCCAAAGGATACGATGGCATCCTTAAGGCTGGAGTTGTTAACAGAATACAGCTCTTCAGGTGTTAATTGGAGCCCCAGTTTTTGCATTTCCGCAAAATTGCGGTTCAACAATAAAGGAAGCCACATTCCTTCATTGGCAAAAAGAGGCAATGCCAGCATAAAGGCCAGCAACAAGGAAAAAAACTTTTTCATCACAGTCAACATTAAATTTTTCGGGGGCAATAATACATAATTTAACACAGGTCCCGGGTTAAACTGTCCGAATATGGACACAATCTTAAGGGCTTGGTGTACAAAATGTAGGGTATGGATTATCTGACCTTGCTAAGCGTTGGAAAGACTTCACAGTGGAGGACCTTAACTTTTAGGGCATAAAAATCCCGGCCATGTGCCGGGATCTTCAAAATTATTGCAAAAAGGAACGGGCTTAGGCGTGATGCTCATGCATCGCCTGCATCACTTTATCCAGGTTCACATTTAAACCTTCAGCAATTCTTCTTCCCAGTTCTTCATCAGCACGGAACCAGTGGCATAGCTGGCGGTTGATGATCTCTTCCTTTTTAGGGCCTTCTACACCGCTCATGGCTCCCACGGTATTATTCACCAGATTGGTTTTAGCTTCATCATCCATCACCTCACGGTATAATTTGCCGGGCTGACTGTAATGGTCATCTCCACCCATTTTGGAGTTACGGTCATACCAGTCGGCAATATTGCTGTCCAGTTCGTCACTCGGCTCGTTGTAGCTTTGATCAATCTCCATATCGTCAAAACTGTTGGGGAAATAATTAGGCTTACGTCCCTGGTTACCATCTATCCGCATGGAGCCATCACGCTGGTAGTTGTTCACGGCATAAGGGCAGCGGTTAACCGGTATCTGCTCGTAATTGGTCCCGAGGCGGTAGCGGTGCGCATCGGGGTAAGAGAGCAGGCGTCCCTGCAACATTTTATCGGGTGAATAACCCAGGCCATCCACCACGTGAGCCGGTGCAAAGGCGGATTGTTCCACATCCTGGAAGTAATTATCGGCATTTTCATTAAGCTCCATTACACCCACATCAATAAGCGGGAAATCACCGTGTGGCCATACTTTGGTCAGGTCAAAAGGATTGAAGTCCACTTTTTTGGACTGTTCCATACTCATCACCTGAATTTTAAGGTTCCACTTGGGAAAATCACCATTTTCGATATGCTCGATGAGGTCCCGTTGCGAAAAATCCATGTCTTTGGACTTCATCTGCGCAGCCTCCTCATCCGTAAAGTTCTTGATGCCCTGGGCTGTCTTGAAATGATATTTAACATAAACCCTTTCATTTTTGGCATTGAGCATGGAGAAAGTATGGCTTCCGTAGCCGTTCATGTGGCGGTGACCGTACGGGGTGCCACGGTCGCTCATCAGGATCATTACCTGGTGTAATGACTCGGGGTTTAGTGACCAAAAGTCCCACATCATGGTGGGGGATTTCATATTGGTGAAGGGGTCACGTTTTTGGGTATGGATAAAATCCCCGAATTTCTTAGGATCCTTTACAAAGAATACCGGGGTATTATTGCCTACCAGGTCCCAGTTACCGTCTTCGGTATAGAATTTTACCGCAAAACCCCTGGGGTCGCGCTCTGTATCGGCAGATCCTCTCTCACCACCCACGGTGGAAAAGCGGGCAAATACACGGGTTTTCTTACCTACTTTGGAAAAGACCTTGGCCCGGGTGTACTGTGAAATATCGTTGGTAACCGTAAAGGTTCCGAAGGCGCCTGAGCCTTTGGCGTGTACCACCCGCTCCGGGATGCGCTCCCGGTTAAAGTGCGCCATTTTTTCGTGCAATATATAGTCCTCCAGTAAGATAGGGCCTCTGGGACCAGCCGTTTTGGAGTTTTCGTTTTCCGTATAGGGACGTCCCGAAGCGGTGGTGAGTCTCTTATGATCTGACATATTGTGTAGTTTTTGAATTCCTTAGTAAAATAACAGGTATCGCTAAAGAAGTTCAATAGTTTACACTTAACAATTATAGATTGAATCTATTAAAATAAATATTAAATAGGTCTAGTCTACTTGATTAGGGTAAATCCTACGTAGGCACAGATGCCCATATTCTGCACCACGTTGTCTCGCTCGCGGTAGGTAGAAATATTAGCCAACGCGTATTGTGCCGAAAGGCCAAAGACCAACCGTTTTACGTGCAGACCGGCTCCTGCACTTAAGCCATAATCGGGACGCAATAACAAATCGCTCTGCGGGTTGTTGCCCCAATGGATTTCCTCTTCAGCTGTGTATTCCTGACCTCTGAATTCGGCTTTGGAATATACCTTACCGGAAATACCGTAGCCAAAATAACCACCCATTAGCAGGTAAAAACGCAACTCCTGGTGTGGGAATGAGAATTTCATGTGTATAGGCACCTCGAGGTAATGGAGTGACATCTTTTCGAGGTATTCATATTCCTCCCAGGTTGGAATGTTGCGGGTTTCGTCAATTCGATATCCCTTGGTTATATAAAAGGCGCCCGTTTCAATACTGAAGTTTTCGCGTTTGGTAAAAAACTCGAGTGAAAAACCAGCCATAAGGCCGGGACTTAACTTAAAATCATTACTGTATTTATGATACTCGTCTTTAACAAACATCTTTGAGGCGTTAAGACCGGTTCTGATACCCAGGCTTTGAGCTTCCAGTGATAGTGGAAGCCACGAAATGAAAAGGCCAAATACTATGGCTTGAAGAAATTTCATGAAACGTAAAATCGGTTAAGGTGATGCAGTTTTTTTTGCGGCTGCAAATAAAGGTCATTTTTGATAGATGATCACATCGCCTATAGCTGGCTTTTGTCTTGGCAATTTGCCCCTTTTAGCATCATCTCCGTTTCCATGATCTTGATTGATCATGTTCAAACATGCAGATCAGTATCTAACGTAGATAGGCGTTTGGATCTTTTTAATACAGCTAAGTTGTTCCTAACGAGTGATCATTAACTGCCGTAATGCTCCAGTAGGTCGTGGAGATCATCCAGGGTATTGGCTTCGGAGGCCGGTTTATCCTGCCGCCAGCGCTTCATGCGCGGAAAGCGGAGTGCTACTCCGGACTTATGCCTTTTGGATCTTTGTATACCTTCAAAGGCAATCTCAAAAACCAGTTCAGGAGTTACGCTTCGTACCGGTCCAAAGCGCTCTATAGTATTCCGTTTTACAAAGGCATCCACCTTGCGGAATTCGGCATCGGTAAGGCCGGAATATGCTTTGGTGAAAGGTACCAGTTCATCTTCCTTCCAAACCGCAAAGGTATAATCGGTATACAAATTAGCCCTGCGGCCGTGGCCACGCATGGCGTAGATCATCACTGCATCAATGGTCAGGGGTTCTACTTTCCATTTCCACCAGTCGCCCTTTTTACGGCCCACCTGGTAGCTTCCTTTCCGGTTCTTGAGCATAATACCCTCTGCCTGCACGTCCCGGGAAGCCGACCGGATTTTAGCCAGTTCTTCCCAATTTTCAAAATCTATCAATTCACTCAATTGCAGAAGGGGATTAACCGGTAAAGAGCGGTAGAGGGTTTCCAGTATCTGGCGTCTTTCTTCCTGGCTTTTGCTACGGAGATCTTTCCCCTGCCACTCCAGTAGATCATACATACGCATCACAACCGGTGCTTTTTTAAGGATAGCAGTACTTATTGTTTTACGTCCAATACGGGTTTGTAAGTCCTGGAAACCCAGTATTTGTCCGTCCTTAAAGGGTAGTATCTCACCATCCACTACCGTTCCGTCCGGCAACAATCCAGGCGCCAGGTCAAATTCCGGAAACTTGTCGGTGATCAGTTCTTCTCCGCGGGACCACAGGTAGTGTTGCCCTCCACGTACGATAAGCTGTCCACGTATGCCGTCCCATTTATGCTCAGCCAGCCACTCACCGGGTTCACCGATTTCTTCGGGGCCATTCTCCAGCGCATAGGCTAAATAAAAGGGATAAGGCTTGCTAAGGTCATCCTCTTTACGTTCTTCGAGGATGAGTTCCTCAAAATTTTCAACGGCCGGGCTCCAGTTTCCCATAATGCGGTGGGCCAGTTCATTTTCGTCTTTGCCGGTATGCAGGCTTAGCGCCCGCACCATAAGTTTTTGCGAAATACCCATGCGAAAACCTCCCATCATAAGTTTGTTGAAGACAAACTTTTCAAAGTCGTCCAGCCGGTTCCAGGCGTCTATAACCCGGCTTTTCCTTTCGCTTAGTGTACATTCTCCCAGGGCCATGATGTACTCCATCCAGTAGGTGAGGCTATGGTCCGAAGAAGTGAGTGGGGGAGGTAATACCTTGGAAATAGTTTCGGCCAGGTCACCCACAATGTGGTAGGTTTCCTCAAAGAGCCATGCCGGTAAGCCGGAGAGTTCTGCACACCATTCCCTAAGATCCGTACTACGAACGGAGCGCTTGGGTCGTTTGCCGGAAAGCAGCGCTATACACCAAATCTTATCGGCATCATCTGCCTGGTTAAAGTAATGCACCAGTGCATTTACCTTGGCATTGGTTTTGTTCGTTTCGTCTAGATTCCTGAAAAGTGAGGAAAAATGCTTCATCCTTTGTAGAAGGGTAATTCATGCTAATTTGTTCTCCGCTCTAATTAAGTTGTAAAATGATCTTATTTAAAAAGCAAGCTGGTTTGCCCTTACATCTTTGTTTTTTCTTTTACATCTTGCAGTATTCCTTTAAGGCATGAGCAGATCCATTAAAGTTTTTATTGTAGATGATGAACCCAGGGCGGTGGATACCCTGAAAAAAGCCCTGCAAACCTTTTTTGATGGAATAGAGGTAGTGGGTGAAGCCAACAGTTTGGAAGAAGCCTATAATGGTATTCTGGCCAGTAGGCCGGAGTTGGTTTTCCTGGATATTGAAATGGGTACAGAAAGTGGCTTTCAACTGTTGGAAAGGTTTGACCGCGTGGACTTTCACGTGGTTTTTGTTACCGCTCATGAGGAGTTTGCCCTTAAGGCGATAAAATTCTCAGCCCTGGATTACCTTATTAAGCCGGCTGGGATCAGTGAACTCAAATCCATTCTGCAAAAAGTGAAAGAGGGGCAGGCAGCTGGCCAGGAAAATATGAAGGTGCGGCATATGTTCAGCAACTTCCTGTCCAGGGATAAAAGCGAGCATAAGATCACCCTTTCCGTGGCGGAAGGGTATGAATTTATCAAAGTGGATGATATCCTCTACCTGCGGGCAGATGGCAGCTACACGGATTTCTTCCTGAAAGATGCCACCCAGCTTACCACCTCCAGGAATCTGAAGTTTTTTGAAAGCATCCTGGAAGGCTATGGGTTTTACCGTATTCACAACTCTACCATCATCAACCTTAAGTATATAAAGCGCTTTAACCGGAGTTCCGGGGGATATATTGTGATGGAAGATGATACGGAATTCAGCATTTCCAAAAGCCGCAAGGATGAGTTTATGGAATTGCTGGCCCTGAGATGAAAACCTACAACGGTAGCCCCAAAGGGTTCAACTACAAAGTAAAGCCATAAGAACCCTCTTAAATATACTTTCTTTATAGTATGAATAAGCCGTTTTCTTTAATCGTTACCCTGGTCACCCTCTTGCTACATGGCACTTTGGTACTGGCTCAGAGCCGGGAGGAGAAAATGGATAGCCTATGGCAGGTGGCCCATACGCAAACCGATAGCCTGATGAAGGGCGAAATGTTGCTTCGGTACGCAGAATACCTTAATTCCGGCTCTACGGATGAAGCCCTGGCGTTTACGGATTCACTGGCCAGGGTATACCATAAGCAGAGGGATACCATTAATGAGGGCAGGGCCCGTTCCATGAAAACCTGGTTCCTCAATTTTCAATCGCGGTACGAAGAAGCCATAAAAGAAGGACATGAGGTGCTGGAGGTACAAAGGCATATTGGTGATACCCTCGGTATGGCCAGTACCCTTAATCGCATCGGAATTTCATACCTGTATTTTGAGAGGTATGATGATGCCCATGCCTACCTGGAAAAGGCACTGGATATTTTCAGCCGGTATAGGGATACAGCCCGAATGGATATGATACTAAACAACCTGGGGGTGGTTTGTTCCCAGCAGGCTAATGAGGAGGAGGCGATCCAATACTACAAGCGCTCCCTGCAACTGCGCTTAAAACTGGGCGATTATTACTGGATAGCCTTTTCGTACAACAACATTGGCGATTCTTACAAGTCCATGGAAGAGTTGGATAGCGCACAGTATTACCTCCTCAAATCAGTGGAGATCTTTAAGACCAAAACCGTGCATAAAACGGTCCCGGCCCTGGTAAGTGTAGGCATAAGTGAACTGTATTATTTGATGGAGGATTACGAAGAAGCCTTGCCGTGGGGAGAGAAGGCACTGCGTGAAGCTGCGAAAATCAATCATACAGAAGTGGTATTGGGAGCCCGAAAAATATTGGCTGAGATACTGTTTAAAATGGGTCGGTTTGAACAGGCATACCTTATGAATGAGGCCTACCAGGAACTGCAGGCGGAAAGCGATAGCGCCAACAACTTTGCCAGGGTAGCGGAAATTGAAGCACGCTTTAAGAATGCTGAGAAGGAAACAGAAATAGCCCGCTTGCAATCGGAAACCCTACAGGCCCGGAACAAGGCTCAAAAACTGTGGATTATTGTTTTAGTAACCGCGGTTGTGGGTGCGCTCATTGTATTCCTGATCATTTTCTGGTATCAGAGAAAGTTGCAGAGGAATGCTTTGGAACAATCGGAATTAAAAGCAAGGGTTTCAGAGATTCGGATGCAGGCTTTGCGGTCGCAGATGAACCCTCATTTTATTTTCAACTGCATCAACACCACCCAGAATTTTGTGCTGAATTCAGACAAGAAGGCGGCTTATGAATACCTGGCCCAGTTTGCGAGGTTGCTGAGGATGGTGCTGGAGAATTCCGGTAAAAGCAAGGTGTCCCTGGAAGATGAAATGGAGCAGTTACGGCTTTATATAGAACTGGAAAGCATACGGTTTGAAGGTAAATTTGAGTATCACATTCAACTGGCGCCTGAACTGGAGAGTGGGGTGTTTGAGATTCCGGGTATGGTATTGCAACCACTTGTGGAAAATGCCATACTGCACGGTTTGCTAAACCGTAAGGACGATAAGGGCAGGCTGGAGATCCGGCTGGAGAAAGATAAAGACCTTATTCACTGTGAAGTAACGGACAATGGGGTAGGACGCATAGAAGCCAGCCGCATCAAAGGCCGAAAAACCGAACATTACCAGTCAACAGCTCTGCCCAATATCCGGGAACGTCTGGATATCCTGCAACAGGAAACCGGCCAGGTACTGCACCTGGAAGTAAGGGATCTTGTGGAAGGCGAAAATGCGTTGGGCACCGCGGTACATCTTTGGTTGCCGTATTCCTGAACATCAATAGTAAACCAATTTTGGTAAACTATTAGCCCAAACCGGTCATTGGTAAAAAATGCTGCTTTTTGCTTAATAGGGATGGTAGTTTTACTATGAATTCTAAAATCAACCCAGGATCCTATGAAAAAGAAGATTCCACCTTTTATCGTTTTAATAGCTCTGATGATCAGTGTGCAAAGTATGGCCCAGCAAACCGGTAGCTTTAATACCCAGGTTACCATCATGGGGCAAAGCCGCACCCTGGCGTGCTATGTGCCCACCAATTATGACCCTAATGTGTCGTATCGTTTAATGATTGGCTTACACGGACTGGGTGATAACGGCAATGCCTACCGTAATGCTCTTATAACCGTATTGAAGTGGCCTTCCATATTTCCCAATACCATTTTCGTATTCCCTGATGGAGGTACGGATGCCAATAGTGATTTTTACGTGCCTGCCGGTGATGAGATCATTATTGACTCAGCCCGGAGTTTTGCCATGAGCAACTACAATATTGACAACGACTTTGTGGTACTGCAAGGCTTTTCGCTGGGTGGAAGAAGTGCTATAAAATATGGACTCGATCACCCTACGGAGTTCAAGGGGCTATTATTGAACACCCCTGCCTTTCAGGGCAAGAATGATGTGCAAAACCACCCCGTTTCAAGCTTGCAATTCAACTATGCCAATGCCTCCCAGCTGCCTATATACCTCACCGTAGGCGACCAGGATTTCTACTATCGCATACTTGGACCAGCTGTAAAGAAACTGAAAATGAACGATGCGGTTATCCGGTATCTGCCGGTAGCCGGTTTGGGACATTCCATTCCGGATAGTGCAAAGGTGGTTCCCAGCTTTACCTTTTTTGAACATCCCGAGGTGGCAGATTTTGACCTGGACCTTTTTGATATTGAGCTTTCCCAACACACCTGTGATGCAAGCATTACACCCGCCTGTTTTGTTCAGAACCGGGGCTCTGCACCGGTTACCTCTGTGGAGGTGGACTACCAGTTCGCGGGTGGTAGCGGAACGTATACCTGGACAGGCTCTATCAATGCCTATGAGCATGCCCGTATAGACTTGCCCAGCATGGTTACAGCGGATGGTGAGCAGGCTCTGCAATTGAGTATTGGTAAGGTAAACGGGACTGAAAACGATACCGTGGTCCTGAACAATCAACGCAATGATACCATATCCGTGGACCTTATTGCGGAGAGTACTCCCTTAAACGAAGGCTTTGAGAGTGTACATTCGGATTGGGTGATTACGGAGACCGGCACTATTTTTCAATGGTCCCTGGATGATGAAGTAAGTCGGAGCGGGCAATATTCAATGGCAACCTTTAATACCATTCTGGCCATCTATACCTATGGGAATGTGGAAAGCTTTGAATCACCGGTAATGGATTTAACAAACACAATAGGTAATAAACTCACGTTTGATGTGGCTTATAATTACCATAAGTATACACCACCATACTTTTTATCAGATACTATTTTTGCGGATACCCTGGAGGTGGTACTATCAACGGATTGCGGGCTTAGCTGGCAAAGCCTCTACAAAAAGGGAGGAGCAGAACTTGCTACCGTGCCTGATCCGATTGTCAATGCTTTGAATTTAAACCAGTGTTTTTTAATACCAGCCGATAGTTCGGAGTGGAGAACAGATACCATTGACCTTTCAGCTTATGATCAGGAATCATCTGTAATCATCCGTTTTAATTATATTTCAGGAGAGGGAGGATCTATCAACCTGGATAACATACATGTAAATGGCCTTAAGATAGGCTTGGTTGAAAATCCGGATAACCTTTTTAAGGTGTATCCCAACCCGGCCAGGGATTACTTCCGCATACAGGCGGGCTTGGAAGAAATAACCTCTTTGCGTATATGGGATATGGGAGGTAGCCTTGTTTTGCAGGATGATCAAACGCAAGAACCCGATACCGAAAGACAGTTGGATATAAGTAACTTGCCAACCGGACTTTACCAGTTAGAGGTGGAGGCAGACGGACAAAGGGGTACAAGCAAACTGATGATCACTAAATAGAATAGGAAGCCCGGCAGATGCCGGGCTTTTTTTTGACTGTATCTGAAGTGTGCTTCACCAGCTTTTGTACTACTTTGCAGCTTAAAGCAAATGGGTATTGAACAGCGCCAGGTTTATAGAAAAGTCTAAACGTATGCTCACGTGGGAAGGCCGTTTACTTCGTAACCGGTTCAGGCGTTTGCTATATAAAGCTCCAAATCATAAATTCCTTTTTATCCTTTCCCCGCCTCATAGTGGCTCTACCTTGCTCAGTGAAGTACTTTCCCTCTCCGAAAATGTGAGTGAAAATAATCCGGTAGGTACCCGTGAGGGGCAGCAATTACCGGAAGTAGCCCCTTTGCTGTTCCGGCAGTCCAGGCGCTGGGAGCCTGATTTTAAACCAGACTGGCCCCAAATCAAAAGAATATGGTTGAAATACTGGGATGTAACCCGTCCGGTCTTGCTGGAAAAAAGCCCTCCCAATATTGTCCGGGCCGCTGAGCTGTCAATCCACTTTGTTCCGGCCTTTTTCATTGTATTATACCGTAACCCCTACGCTCATTGTGAAGGGATGATGCGTAGGAATAAGGTTTCTGCCAGGGAGGCCGCAAGGGTTTCCATGCGCTGTCTTGACTTTCAACGGAAAAACCTGGAGCAATTGGATCGGGTGGTCCGTGTTTCCTATGAAGAGTTGACGGACCGTCCGGCTGAAGTCCTGGAGCGATTTAAACAGTTGCTACCCGAACTGGGCGACATTCGCCTGGAAGGACAAACCTTTTCAGCTCATAATTTCCTGAACCGGCAAATGGGCCTTAAAAACCTGAACGCGCAAAAGATTGAGCGCATACCCCAATCGGACCTCACGGTCATGAATGAGGTTTTCCGGCAACATGCAGAATTATTGGATTACTTCGGATATGTATTGATAGAGGATTAATTCCGCTTAATGCGTAACCTTGTGCCAGGCCTTCTGGAAGAGAAAAACCAGGTCCCGCCAATTCTTTGGAGCGTGCCTTGAGATCAGGTAGCGTGAATCACCGGCTTTTTTCAAAGGTACTTTCTGACCGTTATAGCTGCCCCACTCACGCTGGCCGGTGGCAATGTTGATCTGCGAGGCTACGGACCATTCACCCGTTACTATATTGGAGTGTGAAGGATTGTAATACAGGCAATCTTCAAAAAAATAATGGGTAACCTGAGAGAAACGGGTGCGTCCTTTCTGGCGGATGGGAAGCCCACCGTGTACCAGATTGGCGGCCCAGATGATCACATCACCCTTTTTGGCCCTTAATACCTCCGGTTCAGCCCCTATATCCTTGATCATGGCTTCCATAAAAGTTTCATAGTTGTCCTCATAAAACTGTACATCTCCAGCATGTTGGGCGGTCTCCAGCTGGTTCATGATCACAGAATAGTCGAAAATGGGCCAGCGTTGAGAACCAGGATAATATTGCAGGGTGCCATTGTCTTCATTGGTTTCTTCCAGGGCTACCCACACGCCAGCCAGGTAGCGTTGCGGCATGCTCTGGAAGTGGATGCTGTCCGAATGGGCTCTTTGCTGGGATCCGTATTTGAAATTCAGGGTTTGAAAAGGGATGGGTCTGCGGCCGTATAACATTTGCAGTGTATCCATTATTTTGGGGTCGGAGGCCAGTTGCTTAACAGCTGGCTTGGTTTGCCAAAGGTTGAGAGCCCGGTCTTTCTGCACTACGCCAAGCTGGTCGTAATGCTTATTCATTTCCTTCACCGCCTGGTCGATCAGGGTTTCATCAAACATACCGGAAAGAACCAGGAAACCATCGCGGTGATAGGTGCGGGCAAGTTCCGCATCTTCCGGGCTAAGGTTTTTTTTAGTGAGAAGTTCCTCAAAAAAGGGCGATTCCACCCAGGGCATATTCAATTCCATGGCTTACGGCTTTGAAAGCTGGAAGATAGAATTTTTGAAGCTAATCCTGAATGGATTTAATAGGCTCTTACGTTCTTCCCTTCGTAAAAATTCAAGAAAGCCCGGTTTACCACCCGCATACCGCCAGGGGTAGGGAAGTTCCCGGTAAAATACCAATCGCCCAGGTTATTGGGACAGGCCTCGTGCAGGTCTTCTATCTTCTGGAAGATAATCTTTACCTCGGCTTTCATATCCGGGGGTGTTAATAGCTGAGCTATCTTGTCCGAAATCTGTTCAGCAGAGAAGGGGGCGTAAATGTCTTTCACAAAATTCTGGATCTCTTCATCCGGAAGGTGCTTCTGGGCCTGGCATTTTTCGTAAACGTTGTCAATCACGTTATCCAGCCCGCTTTCCTTCAATAAGGATATAGCTGCACGGAAGGCTACAAAATCCCCCAGCTTGGCCATGTCTATACCGTAGCAATCCGGGTAACGGATCTGCGGGGCGGAAGAGACCACCACGATCTTTTTAGGATTCAGGCGGTCCAGGATCTTCAGAATACTTTGGCGGAGGGTAGTTCCGCGCACAATGCTGTCATCAATAACGACCAGGTTGTCATCCTTTTTCACCGTTTCATAGGTGATGTCGTAAACGTGAGAGACCAGATCGTCACGGCTGCTGTCCTCGGTGATGAAGGTGCGCATTTTTACATCCTTCCAGGCAATTTTTTCCACGCGTGGGCGGATAGAAAGGAGTTCATCCAGCTTACTGGCATCCAGCTCACCCTCGTGTTTCAGGATCTTATCCCGCTTTACGTGGTTGAGGTAGCTCTCCATACCCTTTACCATGCCGTAAAAGGATATTTCGGCCGTATTGGGGATAAAGGAAAATACGGTGTGCTTCAGGTCATGATCCACCTCGTTCAGTATGGCCGGACAAACCCTTTGCCCCAGCTGGATCCGTTCGCGGTAAATATCCGAGTCATTTCCCCTGGAGAAGTAGATACGCTCAAAGGAGCAAGCCATACGTGGCAAAGGCTTACGGATCTCTTTCAGGGAAGTGCTGCCATTCTTTTTAATGATCAACGCATGTCCTGGTTTAACCTCCTTGATCTCCTTAAAGGGAACGTTGAAAGCTGTTTGTATCACCGGGCGCTCGGAAGCGGCTACGGTTATTTCATCATCATCGTAAAAGAAAGCCGGACGGATACCGGAAGGGTCGCGAAGCACAAAGGCATCCCCGTGCCCGAAAAGGCCGGCCATGGCATAGCCACCATCCCACTTTTTGGCGCTTTTACGCAGTATTTTGGCAATGTTTATTTCGTCAGCAATGCGTTGGCTTACATCTTTTTTGGCAATACCCTGTTTCTTGAATTTACGGTATAGCTTTTCGTTCTGCTCGTCCAGGAAGTGACCTATCTTTTCCAGTATAGTAACGGTATCCGCTTTTTCCTTGGGATGTTGGCCCAGATCAACCAGGTGGTTAAAAAGCTCATCCACATTGGTCATATTAAAGTTGCCGGCCAGGATGAGGTTGCGGCTTACCCAGTTGTTTTGGCGCAGGAAGGGGTGGCACTGCTCAATAGAGTTGCCACCGTAGGTTCCGTAGCGGAGATGGCCCAGGTACAGTTCCCCCACAAAAGGGAGATTTTCCTTAAGCCAGGCAGGATTCTGGAGTTTTTCCCGGTCATCACCAATACCTTCGTGAATGCGTTGGTTTACCCTTTGAAAAAGATCCTGGATAGGTGTTTTATCATTGGAGCGGTAGCGGCTGATGTAACGTGTTCCGGGAGGCATATCCAGCTTGATGTTGGCCAGCCCGGCACCATCCTGCCCCCGGTTGTGCTGCTTTTCCATGAGCAGGTACATTTTGTTTACCCCATAAAGGGCCGTACCATACTTTTCCAGGTAATAATCCAGTGGTTTTTTGAGACGAATAAGTGCTATACCGCACTCATGCTTTATGGCATCACTCATGAAAAAACTCCTTGCTAAAAATGAGGGGCAAAGTTACGGGTTTTTGCTGACCTTCTGCTCAGCTTCATCAACCCCGTCTATGGTGAACCGACTTTTATCAATATCAAGCCATTCCAGGGTAGAATTGCAAAAAATATCTTCTACTACCGAAGGCTCCAGGTCCATTTCATTGATGAACTGCCCGATCTCCAGGTCGCCTAGCGGGAATGGATAATCGGAACCCAGGGTTACTCTTTTGGAGCCCTGCATCTTCAGGATGTATTCCAGCATCAGAGGGTCATGGGTAATGCAGTCTACCCAAAAATCACCAATGTAGGCCCGGGGGTTTACGTTGTTGTGGATGGCCACCAGGTCAGGGCGGCAGTTAAAACCGTGTTCCACCCGGCCAATGGTTGGCAGGAAGGAGCCACCTGCGTGGGAGAAGCACACCCGCAGTTGGGGTAGTTTTTCAAACACCCCCCCAAATATCATAGAGCATACCGCCCGTGATGTTTCAGCCGGCATTCCTACCAGCCAGGGCAGCCAGTACTTGCGCATGTGTTCCATGCCCATCATATTCCAGGGGTGAACCATAACGGCCATCCCCAGTTCCTGGCAGGCTTCAAATATGGGAAAAAACTCCGGCTCGCTGAGGTTCTTATCGTTGATATTGGAACCGATCTGTATGCCTAGCAGGCCGATTTCCTTGCAGCGTTCCAGTTCCTTGATTGCCTCGTCCGCATCCTGCATGGGCAGGGTGCCCAGGCCAAGGTAATTCTTAGGATAATTTTGGCAGAGCTCCGCAATATCATCATTCAGAAATTCCGCCAGCGCCCTGGTGTCACGGGCTTTTGCCCAGTATGAGAACATAACCGGGATAGTGCAGACCACCTGAACCTGTGTGTCGAACTTCAGGTAATCATTCATCCGTATTTCAGGGTCCCAGCAATTGGGTTGTATCTTCCTGAAAAACTTGTCACCCTGCATCATATTGGCAGAGCCATCCGAATTGTGGATCAGGTGAATGAATTCTCCGTACCCGAACTTCTCCGCAAAATTGGGAAGCTTTTTGGGTAGGATGTGGGTGTGCATATCTATCTTCAGCATAAGAGCAAAAATAAGAAAATGCGGCACGTGCTGAAGGGCAGGAGGTTTTGGAACAAAAAGCCTCCCGATAGGGAGGCTTTCAGAATTAATTAGTTTTCAAGGAAAAAATTACTCAATTACTACATCAATAATGGTATAACCGTATGGATGTGCTTCATCATAATTGATCTCGTAACTGCCCTCCAGCAAGATCACGTTGCTGCCATCCATACCTGCTTCATCAAGAATCTCATCAGATGATTCGAAAACGGCATCGTTGCTCACGTAATAAGAGCTCTCAATCACGTCAGCAACTTCGGCTGCATCATAGGTTTCATTCGGGTAAGCCTCATTAAGATGTTCCTGCAGCTCGTTAATATCTACAGTGATATCGCTTAAAAATTCAAACTTAAGCTCAGTAGCACTCAAAAGTCCTGCTTTTACGGGTGTTCCGGTGGTACTTCCGGTACCATGAATACCATCAAAAATACATCCACCTAACTTCAGGTGACAAGATGAAAAAACGGGAGGGTTGCTGGGTATGCCCCCTCCTTGAGATGGGCGCTCATCGGGAACTATAAATTCCCATCCCAGGCGTTCAGACCAGGTTAGTTCGTGGCCCGGAGCATCTTTCTTGCTTAGTTGAGAAGGGCTTTCTTTGGAGCAAGACATAGCAAGTGCAGCAGTTACTGCAAGCGCAGGCAGAATCGAAAAAAATCTCATTTTCATAAAAATAGAGTTTAGGTTAAAAATTGTAGAATTAGGCTAAAGGTATCTGAAAGACTTAGATAAAAGATCGTGCTTTTGTAAACAGGGAAACCAGCGTGTATTCGAAGCGGTTTTCTAGTTAAAAACAATAGCGCATTAAATTTTGGTTATCAAGAATTTGATATTTGAAATTGAATAAAAATGCCAAATCCTCTTTTTTGCCGAGACTTTGTGAACGATTTTTCGAAGGGGTTTTTGGAGCCTCTAAATATCAATGGTGGGAAAGCTCTTTTCTCAAAGCCACCATCCGAGGTATAAATCGCTTGAGGGTATTATCATTAACCTGGTTGTAAAGTTGGTGCAGCCGATTGAGTTCGTGCTGGCTGCGCTTACGGCCGGAGAGGTATTCTTTACGGGCAATCTTACGGCTGCGGTAAAAGCTTTCCGTACGGTGCCAATAGTGGTGTACCCGCAGAATATCGAGAGTAGTATGCTTATCGTCAAAGTCGGTACGGTCCGGATATACTATTTTTTTACCCTGGCGAAGTATGGGAAAGTGAGGCTGATCCATAAAGCCGGCCGTAGCTTCCGGCCGCAATGCCCCCTTTGTAGCCCGGTGGTTTTTCCATTCCTCCGGTGCGCGCTGCGTGAGTTTTTCAATATGCCACTCCCCAGGAGCCAGGCTTTCTACTTCGGAAGTCCCAAAGAATAGCCAGTTAACGGCAATGGCTCCCACCTCAGGGTCAGATTCAATGGGATCAATGAGTTCAGGGATAGTATCCGCAGCAGCCGGTACCACAAATTCATCCGAATCCAAAAACCAGATCCATTTCGCTTTGCCCTGTAGTTGTGCTATCGTCTTATTGTAGATCTTTATCTGTCGCGCCACATTGAATGTATCGTAGGGAAAGTCCATCCAGTGCACTAAGCCTGCCTTTTCATAAGGCTCCAGGACCTCACGGGAAGCATCCGAGCTTTGGTGATCCCAGATAATAAAATGTTCAATACCCACCGTTAGATGAAAGAGTACCCATTCTTCCAGGATATCCGCTTCATTATTTACAATAACACAAGCTACATGCTGGTACTGGTAATCTTGGGCATAAGGCCTGGCCGGCAAGTTGCGCAGTCGCCACTTTTTGAGTTGATGCCACGCTTTTTGAATACCCGGGGTGGTTTTCATGAGGGATATTCTGCTTTATCCAAAAGGTTTAGTCGGTAAAGCGCTCGTCCGTTTCCATTACGTGGCCGCAGTTGTTGCAGGTGCGCAATTCTTCCGAACCGTAAAACTCGCGGAAGCGGGGTAAAAAGTCCTTTTCGATATTGCTGAGAGGAAAGTACACCTCGTGTAATTTATGGTTACATACATCACAAAACCACAGCAGTCCGTCCGTATGCTGAGGCTCACGGACCCGCTCTATAACCAATCCTATGGAGCCTGCTTCGCGGATGGGAGAATGCGGAACCCTGGGCGGGTGCAGGTACATGTCTCCCGGGCCTAGTGTCATTTCCTTCGCCTTACCATCTTCCTGTATCTTAACCGTTATATTTCCTTCCAATTGGTAAAAGAGTTCCTCGGTTTCATTGTAGTGGTAATCCTTACGGGCGTTGGGACCACCCACGATCATAACGATATAGTCCGAGCCCTCCGGGTAAAGGTTTTTATTCCCTACGGGAGGTTTCAGAAGATTGCGGTTCTCCTCTATCCATTTATGGAGATTGAAAGGTTTTGCTGTAGCCATGTTCGGATGTTTGGGACTAAGGTAGAAAACAACCGGCACTCCCGCCTAATTTGAAATGTCTATCTGCTCATCTCAAACAAGCATTGTCAAATGCCCGTTACCGGTATTACAGTATTTTTATTCCTCTAATCCATTAAAATGAACAGCATGAAATATAGAAACCTGGGAAAGTCGGGCCTGAAAGTGAGTGAACTGAGCTTCGGTTCGTGGATCACCTTTGGTAACCAGATCGACCAAGGCACCTCCAAAGAGCTGATGAAAACCGCTTATGATGCCGGCATTAATTTTTTTGACAATGCCGAGATCTATGCCGAAGGGCGCAGTGAAGAGGTGATGGGAAAGATCCTGAAGGAGTTTGGGTGGAGCCGTGATTCGTACATCCTTTCCTCCAAAGCTTTTTTTGGTATCCGCGGACTGGAAAGTTCCAAACCCACGCAAACCGGAAACAACCGCAAGCACCTTACCGAGGCCTGCCACCAGGCGCTGAAGCGCTTACAGGTGGAATACCTGGATCTTTTCCTTTGCCACCGTCCGGATAAATCCACACCTATGGAAGAAACCGTGCGTACGATGAACACGCTCATTGAACAGGGAAAGATATTCTACTGGGGCACCAGTGAGTGGAGCGCCCAGGAGATCATGGAAGCACACATGGTGGCGCGCGAAAATCACCTGATAGGTCCTACCCTGGAGCAGCCGCAGTACAATATGCTGCACCGCGAAAAGGTGGAGAATGAATTCCTGCAAATCTTTAAAACGGTTGGTTTGGGAACCACTATATGGTCGCCACTGGCCAGCGGTATCCTTACCGGTAAGTACAATGATGGTATGCCGGATGACACCCGCCTGAACCTGGAGGAGCTCAACTGGCTGAAGGACCGCAATGTAGTGGAAGAAAAGATTGGTAAGGTGCGCCAGTTAACCCAGCTGGCTAAGGACCTGGATACTTCTATGCCGCTGCTGGCCCTGGCCTGGTGCCTTAAAAATGAGAATGTGAGTACGGTGATACTGGGCGCCTCCAAAGTATCGCAACTTGAAGAAAACCTTAAAGCGGCCTCCGTAACCGATAAACTAACGGAGGAAGTAATGGAAAAGATAGAATCTATTTTGGATAATAAGCCTAGGCTGCCGAGTTTTTAACGGGTAAGGGCCCGGATAATTTCGCGGTGTTGCGGAAACTCCTGGCTGAGTTCATCACGATCAGCCATGGTAAAGTCGGCAAAGTCAAAACCGGGGGCTACGGTGCAACCCACCAGGCACCAGCCCTGTGGTTGGGTAAGACGTGAGGCAAACCACACCCCGGCCGGTACAGTGGCCTGAAAAACCTCGCCTTTTTCCGGGTTATTTCCCAAGTGTATTTCCTCGTACTCTCCGGAGGGGTAGATCATAAAGACCGTAAGGCTTTGGCCAGTATAGAAATGCCAGGTTTCATCCGATTGGATGCGGTGAAAGGCAGAAAAGTTATCGGCCGTCAACATAAAATAGATGGCGGTGCCAAAGGAGCGGTTGCCCCCGAAACGGGAGGGCAGAGCTTTTGCAGCAATGGTTTCATCGGAGCGGTAGGTTTCTTTGTAAAAACCTCCTTCGGGATGCGGCTCCATCTGTAGTCTTTCAACCCAGTATAAATGATCTTCAGAAGTACGGTTCATGGTGCGCAGGATTTGGTAGTTTGTGTGATCAAAATTAACGGATCAGGCTTATATTAACCGTCTGATGAGTTTTTCAAAAGCAGAAAAGTGGTTTGCTTCAAGAGGCTGGCAGGTGTTTCCCTTCCAGCAGGAGGCCTGGTATGCCTATGGACAGGGCTTTTCGGGTATAGTGAATGCACCCACCGGAAGCGGAAAAACCTATTCGCTTTTGCTACCGCTTTTGCTTTCCGCCAAAAGATCAGCAAAACATACAGGCGTTAAGGCTATATGGATTACGCCTATCCGGGCACTTTCCAAGGAAATTCTACAGGCGGCAGAACGGGCTATAGAAGGCATGGACCTGAACTGGACCGTGGGGGTTCGTACGGGTGACACGACCACCGCAGAACGGAATCGCCAGAAAAAACAGATGCCGGACCTGCTCATAACCACTCCGGAAAGCCTGCATTTACTGCTGGCTACCAAAGGCTACCCTAAAATATTTCGGCACCTGCAGGCCATAGTTGCAGATGAATGGCACGAGTTGATGGGGTCTAAAAGAGCGGTGCAGGTGGAGCTGGCTCTTTCACGGTTGAAAACTTTGCAGCAAGACCTGAGGATCTGGGGTATTTCCGCAACCATCGGGAATATGGACGAAGCCCTTCAGGTTTTATTAGGCAGCCATGCCGCAGGGGAGAAGGTGAAAGTAATACGTGCCGATATCCATAAAACCATAGAGGTGGTCTCCATCCTTCCGGATGAAGTGGAAACGCTTCCCTGGGCGGGGCATTTGGGCATTCGCATGCTTCAGAAAGTAATTCCGGTAATCCAGGAAAGCGAGAGTACCCTGGTATTTACCAATACCCGTTCCCAGGCGGAGATATGGTACCAGCGTTTGCTGGATGTAGCCCCGGACCTGGCGGGCATCATTGCCATGCATCATGGTTCCATCAGTCGCGATCTGCGTTTTTGGGTGGAAGATGCTTTATACACCAGCCAGTTAAAGGCGGTGGTGTGTACCTCCAGCCTGGACCTGGGCGTGGATTTTCGCCCGGTAGAGGCCGTTATACAGGTGGGAAGCCCTAAAGGAGTTGCGCGCTTTATGCAAAGGGCCGGGCGCAGCGGACATCAGCCGGGCGCGGTAAGCCGAATCTATTTTGTGCCCACCCATACCCTGGAGCTGGTGGAAGCTTCAGCTTTGCGCCAGGCTATCCGGGAAAACCTGGTGGAGGACCGCATTCCGTATATCCGCTCCTTTGATGTGCTGATCCAGTATATGATCACCCTGGCGGTTTCGGAAGGTTTTGAAGCGCGTCAACTGTTGGAGGAAGTGCGGCAAACCTTTTCCTTCTCCTCCGTTTCGGATGACGAGTGGCAGTGGTGCCTGGATTTTATTACTACAGGAGGTAAGTCACTTTCCGGGTACGATGAATTTCATAAAGTAGTAAAAGAAGAAGGGATCTATAAAGTAACGGGCAGAAGAACGGCACAGCGTCACCGTATGAGCATGGGCACTATTGTAAGCGATGCCATGATGCGGGTGAAGTTCCAGTCCGGGGGATTTTTAGGCACCATTGAGGAGTGGTTCATTACCAAACTAAAGCCCGGAGATGTGTTCTGGTTTGCCGGTCGTAACCTGGAGTTGATACGCATTAAAGGTATGGATGCCCAGGTGCGGCTCTCCCATTCCAAAAGTGGAAAAGTGCCTAGCTGGCAGGGCGGGCGTATGCCTTTGTCGGCCAAAATGGGAGCCATGCTTCGCAGAAAGATGAATGAGGTGTTTGTGAAGGACCGTCAGGATCCTGAGTTACGTCTTATAGAGCCTCTATTTGAATTGCAAAAGGAACGCTCACTAATACCCAATGATAGCGAATTCCTGATTGAAAAGTTTAAAAGCAAGGAAGGCTACCATGTGTTTTTCTATCCCTTTGAAGGGCGCCTGGTACACGAGGGAATGGCTACTTTGCTGGCTTATCGTATTTCGCTTTTCAAACCGCTCACCTTCTCCATTGCCATGAACGACTATGGTTTTGAGTTGTTGGCCGCATCTCCCATTCCTATTGAGGAGGCAATGGATTCGGATGTGTTTACCCTCAAAGACCTCCGCGAGGATATCATGCAAAGTGTGAATGCTGTGGAAATGGCCCGCAGGCGTTTTCGCGACATTGCCAGTATTGCGGGCCTGGTGTTTACCGGCTATCCCGGTCAACCGGTAAAGGATAAGCACCTTCAGTCTTCCACCCAATTGATCTTTAATGTTTTCCAGGATTACGAACCGGATAACCTGCTTTTGCAGCAGGCTTATGAGGAGGTACTGGATTTTCAACTGGAAGAAGGGCGCTTGCGCAAGGCGCTGGAGCGGATCCATGAGCAACAGATAAGACTAATTACGCTGGAGCGCCCATCGCCATTTTCCTTTCCTATCATGGTGGACCGCCTTTCAAGGGAAAGGCTAAGTTCAGAAAGTATGGAGGACCGGGTACAGAAGATGAAGATGGAGTGGGGAGAGTGAGTGCAACCTGGAAAAAGAAGAACTTACCTATACGCTTGCCGGTACAGGATCTCCGGGAAATCAGGATTTGTATGTGGTTAAGAGTGAGGTTTATAGAATTTTATTGCAATCCGGCCTGAACAAGCAGGGATATTATAAGTTTGGGGGAATAGCGGAAGCCGAAAAGCTATATGAGTAGGCGAATTAAACTTAACACCAACAATGAAAAAGTTACTATTCTCTATGATCCTGGGTGCCGGCCTTATCGGTTGCGGAACCCTTTCAGCTCAACAGTCAAACCTTGGTATAAACCTGGCAACAGCCCTTCCAATGGGTGATGCCGGTGATGGTTATGATTTTGGTGTAGGCGGAGGTCTTTCGTTTGACTATTATTTTAATCAACAGTTTGATTTAGGAGTAGAGGTACAATTTATCAACATGCCCTTAAAAGAAACTGATGTCTCACTGGCGGTAATCCCTATACAACTTACAGGCGCTTATCATGCAGACCTCACTGACATCCTTGAATTTTATGGAGAGTTGGGAGCAGGATTTTTTCTGTTGAATCTCTCCGCAGGAGAACTGGAGGATCCTGGTTATTTTGGTGCTTCACCAAGGTTAGGCTTAGCTATGGATCTTACTGATAGGTTATTCCTGGATTTTAATGTAAACTACACTTTTATAGCTTCTGAAGTTGAGGCAGATGCTTCAATAGATAATTTTAGTGCCTCTAATCTTACTTATCTAGGATTTAATTTAGGTTTATTATATACTGTAGGGGATTAATAAATCATCCTTCCGTATCGTGTAAATTGAAAGCCATCTTTATGATGGCTTTTTTATTTCACAAAAACTTTGGAGAAATAATGGAATAGGTGTTTGTAAAATAGTTATACATTTGAAGGTAAAGGGTGGCGGATAAGCCGAAAACCGTAAAGAGTAGGTACAAGCCAAACCAATTGATATGAATTTTAGTAAAATTAAACTAGGCATCATAGCCTGCCTGGGTATTGGTTTTCTTTTAACTGGCTGTTCTAAAACCAGTACTACCGAAGGATCGGATATTATTAAAAAGAGTGATCCTGTCATTGCCGAAATAGAGGAAATTCTTGAAAACTGGGGCGGTTACGAGGATGCTGTTGCCTTTTTCCTGGTGCATGGTACTTTGCAAACTTCCTTTGTTGATGGTGGCGCGGGCCCTCAATCAGCAATTGTGTGTGAAGGATCGGGTTATTCGTTCGCAAAGTGTGTGAAAGACTGGCTCGAAGATAATCCTGAAAGATGCCTGAAAGTTTCTATGTCCAGCGGTGGTAATTTTGAAGCAGATGATGACTGTGAACCGTAAATAAGAACCGAAAAAATGTATAAAAAGAGGGTGCTATTTGGTGCCCTTTTTTATTTCTTCAAGTCCTTTTTCAGAATGTAAATATCCTCAATCAACCGGTCCACATCTTCTTTAGATGTGCCATCATAAAAACCCCGTATCCTTTTGGAGGGGTCTACCAGCACAAAGTTTTCGGTGTGGATAAAGTCACTCTCATCTCCATTACCCCCTTCATCAAAAATGGCGAAATACGATTTACGGGCCAGTTCATAAATCTGGGGTTTGTCTCCCGTTAATAATTGCCATTTCCCTTGAATGGCGCCCTGCATTTCTGCGTATTCCCGCATGACGGGTACAGAGTCCATTTCCGGGGTAACACTATGGGATACGATCACAAAATCAGGATCATCCTTGAAAACCTCCTGTAGTCTGCGCTTTTCGCGGGCCATATCCTTACATATACCGGGGCAGGTGGTAAAGAAGAAATCAGCGATATAGATCTTGCCGTTCAGGGCATCCTGGGTGATGGTGTCCCCGTACTGATTCACCAGTTTAAAAGGGAGCACCCGGTGGTTTCGCCCTTTGCCCTGCAACTGAGGGTCAACGAGGCGTTTGTCAAGTTCAGAAGGATTGTATATCGGAAGCCGCCTTTCAGGCTTCATAATGTAGTAACTGCTAATGAGGCCAACCACAAACACCAGGAGTACCACACTAATTTTCAACCAGTCCGAACGCTGCACTTTCATGCTACAAAGTTCTGTATTGAAGGTTAAAGGAAAAACTAATAAAGCCCTTATTTTTGCAGCGTAATTAATAAAAGTACATCCGTTATGAAGAGCGCTTTTTGGGGAATAATGATCAGCTTGATTGCAATTTCCTGTCAAAACCAATCCAATGAATTGAATGAGCTGAAGGCCGAAGTCTTGGAGGTACATGATCATACCATGGAGTTGAGGGGTAAACTCATGCAAACCAAAAAAGAACTGGAGTCCTACCGCACCGCAGATAGCTCTTCGGCTATGTTGGATGAGGCTATAGGTGACCTGAAAGCGGCTGATGAGGCCATGATGAACTGGATGCGCAATTTTGAATCACCGGATGAGCAGGGTGGTACAGACGAGGAAAAGATGACCTACCTGGAAGAGGAGAAACAAAAGATGATCCATATTAAGGATCAAACGGAAAAGTCTATCGAGTTTGCCAAAGAGGTAGCTTCTAAGTACCGGCCACAGGAACCGGAAGCAGAGCAGCAATAGCGTCCCAGAACTGAAGGCGTGCCTCGAGAGCTTTATAAGCTGCCTGTTGGGCCTCCAACCATAACATTTCATCATTTCCGCATAGGTCGGCTATCATCTGGTAGGCCATGGGGCCATGTTCATCACCGTCCACCTCAATATGGCGTTGTAGGTAGTAGATAAAAGCATCGAGCTTTCCCGGTGCCTTATGATCCAGGTCCTTAACGATCTCCGTAAAGAGGTCGGGTATCAGATCTTCACGGCCAAATGTAAAGGCAGCCGCTATTTCATGCACTTTTCCGGCCCGTACAATTTCCAGGGTAGCCCTTAAAAACTCCTGTACCGGTTTGGATACTTCTGCTACATTGTACTTGACCATGCTTTTATGGGAGTATCCTTTTTCCAGCAGCTTCACAAAACGAACGATGCCGGAAATATCAGCTCCACATTGTTTCATGCCAGCGAGGTACATTTCATAGTGGCTGGAAGGCTTGTTGTTGATGTCGAGGTCACTTTCCTCACACAGTACAATTTCATTGATCAGCCTGCGGGCTACGGGGCTTTTGCTGGGTACCCAGGCCTCAGAAGTTGAGGTGAGCCGTATTTGCAGCGCCTTGAGCAATACCATAAAATCCCAGACAGCAAATACATGATTCTCCATAAAAAGCTGAAGATCTTCCAGCGTATTCAACCTTTCGTACAAAGGGTGACGTAGTAGCTTTTCGCGAAGCGGAGCTATCTTTTGATGTATGCCAAGAATGTGGTAATTGGTCATTTTTTCTTGTAAATGGGAACGGTAGAGCAGGCTTCTCCGAACATAATGCTTTTGGCCAGCGGCTGCAGCAGGCTCACCATTTTCATGTATGCCTGGGGTGGTATAGGCAAGTGGCCACAACCTTTCAGAATAATCCGTTTATCGTGATATTCCGAGAGATCGGCCTTTTGCAAAGCTTCTTCCATGAGTACGGTTTCCAATACCTCTGCATTTCCGTAAATAACCCTGTTGGCGTGGGGGGCAAGGGCGCTGCTCAATAGCATATAGGCCCATTGGGGAATAATGGCATCTTCAGAGCAATGTACCGAAACATAAGCATCCTGATACTGGCTCCAATTGTGATCCTTCACGTGTTGGCGAAAATCTTTCTCCTTGAGGATGATACCCTCAAAAAGCCAGGGAGCGATGTCCAGCTGCATACGTTCACCGTTGATGTAATAATCTTCCAGATCAATAGTGATAAGCCCGCTATTGGCTATTTTATTGGGAATGCTTTCCAGGGTATATTCTTCTTCCTTCTCCATAATCTCTATTGAATAACATAAAACCGGAAACCGTGTTCGGTGCCGCTATTTCCAATCCTATCCAGATAAAGGTGTTTGGAATGTATGATGGGTGTGTTTATTTCCTTTTTATGCAGGCTTTCGTAGGTTTTGAAGTCTATTGCCTTACGTTGATCCAGGGTATTAAATACATTTTGCTTTTGGATTACCTTATGCCAGCCTGGCTGAATGGTGCCTGTAAAGACCTTGGATTTTGATCCACTGCCGTATGCGAAAAAGGCTACGGTATCACCCTGTATAGAATTATCTTCTTCAAAGTGGATTCTCAACAGGCTTAATAAAGACATAAATATGGAAGCGGTGTACATATTACCAATGCGGGAGGATGCACGTTCACCTCTTTCAATGGTGTTATTTACAAAATCAAGGTAAAGTTGGGTCTTGGAACAGGCTTTGACAAAGGGTGCCCAATCTTCTGAACCTTGCTCTGGTTGAGGGAGCTTTAGCTGATCTAATAATTTCTGCCTGGAGGCACTGTGCAAGGTCCAGGTAACCCATGCTTCGGTGATCATCCTCCGGCCTTGATAGGCATAGGGTAAATGGAATATAAGGTGGTTCCACTCTTTGAGTATGTCAATTGGCCCCTTTTGTGCCCTTAGGTGATCCAGTGCTTCAAAAATCCGGTGTTGATAGCAGGCATTGGAGTAAGGGCCGTTAAAAACAGGTTCTTCTTTAAATATATCAACGGTAATTTCAGAATCGTTCCAAAAAGGGTGTCCACTGGATTGTAATAGTGCCCGGGCTTCTTCATCGCTTAATGACTGCCCAAGGAGATGAGCCGCCTTTTGCAGAAGATCGGTTTTACTATAGGATCTGCGGGGCTTAAAGAAATCACCCACACTTTCAGTAGCTACTCCTACTTTAGGATCTATGGCAAACAATCGGGGGTTGGCAGTTACGGTCATGGCCACAGCACCTGCTCCCTGGGTATATTCCCCGGTAGATTTTAACTCATACTTGGCCATGTCTGCCGCAATAACCATGGCTACACGATCGGTGCCCAGAGACACCCAATCATAGGAACTAAGCAGGGCATCCACACCGCCAATGCAGGCAAAGGTCATATCTACTACATCGCAGTTTCTGAAGCAGCGGGGACCATATTGTGCTTCCAGCTTCTTTTCCAGCATATACATAACGTAGGAGGCAGTGGGCTTGGCAGAATCTACCGCGCTTTCGGTGCCCATATACAGGCGTCCTAATTTCCGGGGGTCTATCTGGTAGTCTGCGATAAGCTTATAGGCTGCCTCTGCAGCTATAGTAGCCACATCTTCATCGATGTCGCAAAGCGCCATTTCGCTAAGGCCCAAGCCTTTATTCAGTTTGGGGTATTCTATATCCCTGGCCCGGGCTAATTCTTCTATGGGTAGGTAAAGTGAAGGAACGTGAAATGAAAGGGCATCAATCCCGATAGGTGTGCTCATGAAAGTGGAATAAGGTTATTGTTCACATAGTGTCAAATGTACACTATTATAAAAAACCCAGTTCCAGCTTTGCTTCCTCACTCATCATGTCCTTGGTCCAGGGCGGATCAAAGGTTATCTCCACTTCCACCTCCTGCACATCGCCTATGGAGCGCACTCTCTCCTTTACCTCCTCGGGTAAGGATTCAGCTACCGGGCAATTGGGAGAAGTAAGGGTCATCAGTATCTTAATATCCAGGTCACTGCTTACCTGAACATCGTAAATAAGTCCCAGCTCGTAAATATCCACCGGTATTTCAGGGTCGTATATGGTGCGCAGAACTTCTACTACCTGTTCACCTACTGCCTGTAATTCTGCGTCTGTCATTTCTTTTAGTTCAATGTTAAAAGTTTAAGATTGAAGGTTGGAAAAACTTTGAACATATAACCTTCAACTTTCAGCTACCTGGCCTGCAAGGCCAATGCATAAAATTTCATTTGTTTGATCATGCTGGCCAGGCCATTGGCGCGGGTAGGAGAAAGGTGTTCTTTCAAGCCTACCTCGTCAATAAAGCTCATGTCGGCCTTTACGATCTCTTCCGGTTTATGGTTGCTTAAAACGCGGATCATCAGAGCAATCAGCCCCTTGGTAAGGATGGCATCACTATCAGCCGTATACTTTACTTTGCCGTTTTCATGTTCGGCATGCAGCCATACCTGGCTCTGGCAGCCTTTAATGAGATTGTCTTCGGTCTTGTACTGTTCATCGATGAGCGGCAATGACTTACCCAGTTCAATGAGGTATTCATACTTCTCCATCCAGTCCGTAAACATCCCGAACTCATCTACTATATCCTCCTGCGTTTCACGTATGGTCATAAGTTCCAATAATCTTTTGCAAATATCTTAAAGAGTAACCGCCTCACCAAAGTTCATAGAAGGTACTTAAGATGAGATAAAGGGTTTATCTATTTGGTACTCACCAGGTGAGCGTGACTGATGGCAATTTCTTCGGAAGTGTAACTGGTATAATCCGGGTGCAGTTCCGTTTGCTCTACAACCTCCACCGAGCCGGGACGGTAATTTTCATTGATGATGTCAATGCCCGATTGTTGGTACATTTCCCGATAATCCTTCAGGCGCAGGCGGTTTTGAGGTTGTACGTTATTATCAATACGGGCCCATTCCTTTTCGCTGTAACGCAGGAAGTTGTAAATGGATATAGAGTCATCCAGGTGGGCAAAGTGATCTGACATGTCGATGAAGTGACTCATGACACCGCCTGGTTTGAGAATGCGCTGGAATTCCTTCAGGATAGGCAGTAATATGTTCGGGTAGATGTGCTCAAAGGTATTGTTGCTACAAATCAGGTCGTAATGGTTTTCCTCAAAACCCGTTTTCCGTGCATCGCGTACCTGGAGGGTAAGCTTTAAACCTTCAAGGAGTTGCGCGCCACTCAGTGCCGGGTTATTCAATTTTTTCAGGGCTTCCAGACGCTCTGCCTGTATATAGGGTTCCAGGTCCTTCAGTTTTCCTTGTTCCTGCCAGCTGAGAAACTTCTGAACGGTTTCAAGGATACCTTTACGCTTCATCAGGGCACTCACATCAATGGAAACCACTTCATCGGCACCGCCCAGAAACAGAGCAACCGGAATTACGGGGTACCAGCCGCTTCCCAGTTCCAGGGCTTTAAAACTTTCGGTTTTACGGTAATTCTGAAAATACATCAGGTGATCCGAAGCGTGTACCAGCTTATCGGTGAAATATTGGTCCGAAAGGCGTACTCCTTTGGTAACATATTTCTGGAACAGGAAATTGATATTCTGGCTGGCCGGTAACCAGGAGATCGCTTTCTGGATAACGGCCTTGAGGATCCACTTTTTCATGGGGTAAAGGTAAGGTGTAAATTAACGCAGCATCTGAAGCGCTTTCTCCAGGCCTTCCATCATCAGATCGATCTCCGCCCTGGTATTGTACATGGCAAAGGAGGCGCGTAAAGTTCCGGGAATCTTGTAATAGGCCATAACCGGTTGTGCACAGTGGTGACCAGTGCGCAGGGCAATGCCCATTTTATCCAGGAGCACCCCAACATCATAAGGATGAACGCCTTCTATTACAAAGGAAATGAGCCCGGCCCGGTTACGCGCCTCACCGATAAAACGCATGCCTTCCACGCTGCTAAGACGCTCTATTCCATAGTGTACCAGATCAGCTTCATGAGCCGCAATATTCTCCACACCCACTTCATTCAGGAAATCGATGGCTGTGCCCAGTACAATGGCGCCTTCAATATGAGGAGTGCCTGCCTCAAATTTATGGGGTAAGCCAGCATAGGTAGTCTTTTCAAAAGACACGCTCTCGATCATCTCACCACCGCCACGATAGGGTGCAAGTTTTTCCAGGATATCCTCCTTACCGTAAAGCACACCAATGCCGGTTGGGCCGTATACCTTGTGTCCGCTGAGGGCGTAAAAATCGGTATCGAGATGCTGCACATCAACGGCCATGTGCGGTGTGGCCTGGGCTCCGTCAATAAAGGTAAGGGCATCCACATTATGGGCCATCTTTACCATCTCTTTAACCGGGTTTACCGTTCCCAAAGCATTGGAGATATGGTTGAATGCCACCAGGCGGGTTTTTTCGTTGAGCAGTGCCCGGTATTCTTCTACGGAAAGTTCTCCCTTTTCGTTCATGGGGATGACAACCAAACGTGCACCGGATTGCTCACAGAGCATTTGCCAGGGAACGATATTGCTGTGATGTTCCAGGGCAGAGACCATGATCTCATCACCGGACTTGATGAGTCCGCTGCGCTGCAGGGCAATGGCCACCAGGTTTATGCTGTCTGTAGTACCCTGGGTAAAAATAACCTCATAGGATTCACGGGCATTAATGTGTTTTTGCAAAGTAAGGCGGCTATCCTCCATAGCCTGGGTGGCCAATTGGCTGAGGTGATGTACCCCACGGTGAACGTTGCTGTTTATGGTGGAATAATACCGGCTGATGGCATCAATAACTGCCTTAGGCTTTTGGGTGGTGGCAGCATTATCAAAATACACCAGCGGCCGGCCATTCACCTTTTGGTGAAGAATGGGGAATTCTTCCCGGATCTTCTCAACGTTAAAAGTTTTTGTATCGAGGGAAATGCTCATTATAATTCAAAATCCAGGTTTACACCCAGCTTTTGGGCTATTTGCTTATTAAGCTTTTTGCGCAGCCCGGAGATCTTCACGTTCCGCAGGCCATCGTTGGCAAAGGCATACAGCAGCAATGCTTTTCCTTCCTTTTCCGGGATACCCCGGGATTGCAGGTAAAAAAGCGCATCTTCATCCAGCTGACCGATGGTACAGCCATGTGAACACTGCACATCATCGGCATAGATCTCCAGCTGTGGCTTGGTGTCAATGGAAGCCTTGTCTGTTAACAGGATGTTGTTGTTTTCCTGGAAGGCGTTGGTCTTCTGAGCATGTGGGTGTACCATCACCTTACCGTTGAAAACACCATGGGCCGAGCCGTCATATATTCCTTTATACAGCTCGCTGCTGTGACAATTGGGGATCTTGTGATCCACCAAAGTGTGATGATCCACCAGTTGGTCGTCACCAATAATGGTAATACCATCCATATTGGTTTCGGTATGCTCACCCTTCAGGAAAATGTTGAGGTTGTTGCGCACAAACTTATTTCCGAAGGAAAAGGTACCGATGGATACATTGCTCTGCTCATGCTGAATAACTGAGGTGTTATCGATCAGGGAAGCCTCCAGGTTGTCATTCTGAACCTTGTAGTAGTACAGTCTTGAAGATTTATGCGCAAAGATCTCCGTAACGGAATTGGTAAACACCGGGAGTTCACTGAGCGATTGATGGCGCTCCAGTATTTGTACTTCTGCATTTTCCTCTACGATCACCAGGTTGCGGGGTTGCATCATAACCTCTTTGTCCTGGCTGGTGGTAAAGAATACAACTTCTACGGGTTTATCTACCGTTTGGCCTTTTTTGATGCGAATGAACGCTCCTTCATGGGCAAAAGCCGTATTAATGGCGCCCAGCGATTCTTCCTGCGGAAGGGCTTTGTTAAAATATTCTTCCACTATTTCCGGAGACTTCTGCATCATACTATTAAAGGTGCAGATGTCAAAACGCTGGTGGGTGGTTTCACTCAGCCATGAGCTGAAAACCCCGTCCACAAATACCACTTTGTAGGTATCCATATCGCTGAGGAAGTAGCGTCTGATATCCTTAAAGTCAATAACGTTCTCACCCTTTTGAAAAATACGGTAATCGTGTTTGAGAATGGGTCTCAGGTTGGTGTATTTCCACTCCTCATCCCGTTTAGTGGGAAAGCCTTTTTTCTCAAAGGTCTTAAAGGCCTTTTGCCGAACCTTATGGATAGGCGTTTTGGCCTGTCCGTTCAGTTCGTTCTCAAATATGATGAATGACGATTCTAATTTATCCTTGAGTTGCTCCACAGCCTGGTTTTTTGGGATTAAAGTGTGCTCGCGCTTTCTTTCAGCCAGTCGTAACCTTTTTCTTCAAGCTCCAGTGCCAGGTTCTTGTCGCCTGACTTTACGATCTTTCCTTTGTGTAACACGTGTACTACGTCCGGAACGATATAGTCCAGAAGACGCTGGTAGTGGGTGATGAGGATCACCGCATTGTCCTTGCTCCGCAGTTTGTTCACACCGTTAGCTACAATGCGCAGGGCATCAATATCCAGCCCGGAATCAGTTTCGTCCAGTATAGCCAGTTTAGGTTCCAGCATGGCCATCTGGAAGATCTCGTTGCGCTTTTTCTCACCTCCGGAGAAGCCCTCATTTAAGGAGCGGCTCAGGAAGCCCTTATCCATTTCCAGCAAGGCCATTTTCTCGCGCATCTTCTTCAGCATTTCGTTGGCCGGCATGGGATCCATGCCTTGTGCCTTACGGGTTTCGTTGATGGCTGTTTTCAGGAAGTTGGTTACCGTTACCCCGGGAATTTCAATGGGGTACTGGAAAGAAAGAAAAACACCTTTATGAGCCCGCTCTTCGGGGGCCAGGTCCATGATGTCCTCACCCTCAAAATCAATATGCCCCTGGGAAACCTCGTACTCTTCACGTCCGGCAATTACCGATGATAAGGTACTCTTCCCGGAGCCGTTGGGTCCCATGATAGCGTGTACTTCCCCGGCCTTTACTTCCAGGTCTATTCCCTTTAAAATTTCAGTGCCGTCAATCCCGGCATGGAGGTTATTTATTTTTAACATTATTGGTTCTAATGTTTTAAAGATTCAATGTTTTAAGGCCTTTCTTCCTGCCTTTTATATTCTTGCTGCTCTTCGCGAAACTTCCATCCCGGAAGTTCAGTTGAAGCTATGTAATTCATGAAGGAGCTTATGCCTTTGCTCAATTGCTCGCAAGACTCCAGTTTTTGATTCAATTCCTTTTCGTTGATGTAAATTCTATCGTAAATCCGGTAAAGTTGAGAACGGAATTCACCAGCCGAACCTTTGGCTATGGAAAGAAAGTTCAGAAATTCTCTTTTGCCATTACGCTCAAATCCTTCTGCGATATTGTCCATAACAGAACCAATGGACCGGTCAGCTTGCCCACATAATTTAAAGTCAGAACCAAGTTCAGAGGTCTTCTTTAAATGAAAGAACCACTGTGACAGCTCCCTGGCCTGTTGCCATATTCTTAAATCCTCAAACTTTTCGATTTTGCCCATTTGCAGTTCTTTACAACCTTACAACTTTAAGACTTTGCAACTCAAGGAGCATTAACCCACCGATCCCTCCAAGCTAATCGCCAGCAATTTCTGTGCTTCCACGGCAAACTCCATGGGTAACTGGTTCAGAACGTCCTTGCAGTAGCCGTTCACAATAAGGGCGATGGCTTCTTCTTCTCCAATACCTCTCTGATTGCAATAGAAGATCTGGTCTTCCCCGATCTTGGAGGTAGTGGCCTCATGCTCCACTTTGGCGGTCTTGTTTTTAGTTTCGATGTAAGGAAAAGTGTGGGACCCGCAACTGCTGCCCATCAATAGTGAGTCGCATTGCGAAAAGTTCCGGGCATTCTCAGCTCTTGGGCCGATCTTCACCAACCCACGGTAACTGCCATTGCTCTTTCCGGCACAAATACCTTTACTGATGATAGTGCTTTTGGTGTTCTTGCCCAGGTGGATCATCTTGGTGCCGGTATCGGCTTGTTGGTAATTGTTGGTAACCGCTACCGAATAAAATTCACCTACTGAATTCTCACCTTTCAGAATGCAGGAAGGATATTTCCAGGTTACCGCAGAACCGGTCTCCACCTGGGTCCAGGAGATCTTGGCGTTGCGCTCGCAGATACCGCGCTTGGTTACAAAGTTGTACACCCCACCTTTACCGTTCTTATCACCGGGATACCAGTTCTGAACGGTGGAGTATTTGATCTCGGCATTATCCAAAGCTATGAGCTCCACCACCGCAGCGTGCAGTTGGTTTTCATCGCGCTGGGGTGCGGTACAGCCTTCCAGGTAGCTTACATAGCTGCCTTCATCGGCAATAAGCAGGGTACGCTCAAACTGGCCCGTGCCGGCTTCATTGATGCGGAAGTAAGTGCTCAGCTCCATGGGGCATCTAACGCCTTTCGGGATGTAGCAGAAAGAGCCATCGGTAAATACCGCTGAATTGAGGGCCGCATAAAAGTTATCGGATTTGGGAACTACCGTGCCGATGTACTTACGCACCAGCTCCGGGTGTTCCTGTATGGCTTCGGAAATCGAGCAGAAGATAATACCGAGCTCAGCCAGCTTTTCTTTAAAGGTAGTTTTTACCGAAACGGAATCAACTACTACATCCATAGCCACCCCGCTCAGGCGTTTTTGCTCATCCAGGGAAATGCCGAGTTTTTCAAAGGTTTTCAAAAGTTCCGGGTCCACCTCATCCAGGCTGTCCAGGGTCTTTTTCTTTTTTGGGGCAGAGTAGTAGGAGATGGCTTGGAAATCAGGAGAAGGGTAATGAACGTTGGCCCAATTGGGCTCTTTCATTTTCTCCCATTTATGATAGGCATCCAGCCTCCATTCGGTCATCCATTCCGGTTCGTTCTTCTTGGCCGAGATAAAGCGGATGATCTCCTCATTGAGCCCGGGAGGGGCTTTATCTGATTCTATATTGGTGTAGAAGCCGTATTTGTATTCCGACCCCGTTACTTCTTCTAATAACTGTTCTTCGCTCATAATTCCTTTCTCTCCGTTTATACAGCAAAACTCTCTCCGCAGCCGCAGGTGCGTGAGGCGTTGGGGTTGTTAAAGCTGAATCCCTTTCCATTAAGGCCGCCACTATACTCAAGGGTAGTTCCCACAAGGTACAGGAAGCTTTTCTTATCTACGAGGATACGTACACCCTGATCTTCAAAAAGTTTATCGCTTTCCTTTACTTCTGTATCTAAATCCAGTTTATAGGAAAGGCCGCTGCATCCTCCACTGGACACGCCTACGCGTACGTATGACTGGCTCAGCTCATGTCCTTCTTCGCTCATCAAAGCTTCCAGCCTCTTTTTAGCTGATTCAGAAACCTTTATCATATTGATTTAGAATTAGTATAAATAAATGCAAAATTACTAAATAAGATTCAGGGCGCCATAGAATAAAGGGGGAGACTATGGGCCGATTCCTTTTGGTAATTTTGCGGCATGAACGAAAACCAGGAAAACACGAACGAAGAATTCACTCCCCTTTCGGAGTTAGGTGAATTCGGATTGATCGACAAGCTGACCCAAGACTTTCCATTGCGCAATGCCTCTTCCATAAAAGGAGTGGGTGACGATGCAGCGGTTATAGAGATGCTGGATAAACAAACGGTGGTTACTACCGACATGCTGGTGGAAGGTGTGCATTTTGACCTCACTTATGTACCTCCCCAGCATTTAGGGTATAAGGCGGTGGTGGTAAATCTTTCAGATATCTACGCCATGAATGGCCGCCCTACCCAAATTACGGTGAGCCTGGCGGTTTCAAACCGCTTTAGTGCGGAGTTCATTGAAAAGATCTATGAAGGTATTCGTGCTGCCTGCAATATATACGAGGTAGACCTGGTGGGGGGTGACACCACCTCTTCCTATTCCGGGTTGATCATCAGCATTACCGCTATTGGCCAGGTGGACGAAAAAGACATTGTGTACCGCAAGGGCGCTAAAGCTACCGACCTGCTGGTGGTTTCCGGTGACCTGGGGGGTGCCTACATGGGCCTGCAGTTGTTGGAGCGTGAGAAATCGGTGTACGAAGCCGACCGCAATATGCAACCCAACCTGGAAGGCTATGAATACGTTTTGCAGCGCCAGCTTAAGCCGGAAGCCCGTAAGGACGTTCCCGAAATACTGGCGGCTTTAGAGGTTAAACCAACCTCCATGATCGATGTGTCGGACGGACTGAGTTCTGAGATCCTCCACCTTTGTCGTCAGTCTGGCGTTGGTATGCGTTTGCATGAGGATAAGATCCCCATTGACCCCTCCGTATATAAACTATGCGAAGAGTTTAACCTCACTACCACTACGGTGGCCCTTAGTGGTGGAGAAGATTACGAGCTTCTTTTTACCATTGACCTGCAGGACTACGAAAAGATCAAGGGCAACCCCAATTTCACGGTCATCGGCCATGTAGTGGACAAAGAAGAAGGTGCCAACCTCTTTACCCGTGATGATCAAGCCATCCGCCTGACCGCCCAGGGCTGGGATGCGATGTTGCGGGCAGACGAGTAGATGCCAGAGTTTAGATCATAGAAAGTTTTTTGGGATTTTCTTTAAGTTAAGAATATATACTCCATCTGTACTTTATAGATGCTATACCCACGAAGTATCTACGCGTTTACTACGTGTCAAGCTCGTGTCAAGGTGGTTTTAAGCTCGTTTAAGAGAGGGGAGATGCGGGAGGTTGAGGGTGTTTACTACTAACTTCCTGGCAGGCCTAATATTTTAATAAAGCAGAGAGGGCAGGTGGAATTTACCCAGCCATGGATGATGAGGTGAACCGGAAAGAGGGGCTGGGATGCAATGTAGCGTAAGGTAGAGTAATAAAAAAGGCCGGCATAGCCGGCCTTTTAGTTTGGAACTAATTCATATTATTTAATTACCAGGCTGCTTTGCTGGCGGGTTTGGTTGTTACTCAAAATCACCTTGTACACGCCTGAAGGTAATTCCTGCAGTTGCAGGGGTATATCGTTACCATGATTGATCCGCACATCTGAATGGAATATCTTTTTTCCATCGGGAGCATAAATACGCACTTCTGCGTTTTCCAGGCTTATATCGTTGGTATGGATCGTAAACTCTCCGTTGTTGGGATTCGGGAAAATATCAAAAGTAGATTCAGAGAATCCCTCGGAATTTTTTCCAGGAACTTTGCCTGTTTCTGAAGCCTGGTTCAAGTTAATAGTTTCCATGCCTATTACTTCTCCCGGCTTGAACTCGGAGGAAGCCATGGCAATACGTCCACCGGGCCCTGTTTCAGGTGTGGCATGATGTGAGGTTGCCAGTCCGCAGGGACATTGAACGGTACATACTACCCGGATAGTGGTATTTGAGGCTATGCCTGTAAGTTGGATAGAGCTATTGGAAATGCTGCTTCCCACGGGTCCTATGCAATTGGAGCCGTCCCATTCACACCACGTCCATAAATAAGAACAGGGATCTTCCAGAGGGTTTTGGAGGGTGCAATTTATATTATAAGTACCATTACCGTTGGGAGTAGTCAGAGTGGTGAACGATACATTTTCGGAATTTACATTCTCAATTCTCTTTAAAGTGATGTTATCCATCGCAAAGTCATTACCGTCTGTGTAGCGATCAGCATTCTGGATGAGGCTGATAGTTACGGTTTCCGAGGAATTGTTTACGGCAAAATTCATGATCTCGGTTTGCCAGTCGCATGGGGCACTTGCGGTGGTGTTTACATTGAAGATTTTTTGAGTGGTGCTGGAGCCGGTAACCTTGAAGATCAGATCAGGGCCCCAGTAGTCAAAGCATTTGTCACGGAGGTAGCGGAAATCCGCACATAAATTGTAAACCCCCTGTTCCAGTGTCATGTCAAATTCAAAAACGGTTTTATAACCGTAACCATTGGTCAAACCATTCACCAGCAGATAGCCGCCATCAAATTGATTGCCACAATAATCCTGATCATGCACATTCCAGTCTACACACACAGTGTTGTGTATCCAGTTGCTATTATTGGGCATAAAGTGACCATAGCTACCATTGGCAAATATTCCTGACCAGCTGGTTTTTTGAGTATAATCACTGCTAAAGGATGCAAAGCTGAAGAAATTGGGTAGAGAAGAGTTAAATGTTCCATTTCCAAGGAGGTTTTCACCGGGGCAGCATTCTTCCGGTTCAGGTACAGAGGGTGGGTCGTTTTCACCACCTTCACCGCCCTCATTGCTTTCCCCGAGTTCCTGACCGGGTTCATAATCTTGAGCTGAGGCGTAATTGATGGATAGCGCAAAGATCATTGCGCCTACAAAAAGTAGTTGTTTCATGTTGAGTTGAGTTTTTGTTAGTGTCCATAAGATCCACAGAAAAGTTGAATATAAAGCGCTGATTTTGTGAAAAGGGCCTTAAAGTTTCTGAAAATAAGATATTATTGTGTTTAGGTGGGATCTATGTGTTTGCTGCTAAAAAGGATAGCAAACTTTTACAAACCTTTTCGCTGTCCTCAATATGTCCCATATGCCCGTTTTCGGTAACGCAAGGGGTCACCTTTTCCGCTTTCAACTGGGATTCCAAAGTTTTAAAGGGTAAAATAGGATCATTCTGGGCAGCAATAAAAAGAACCGGGTAAGGCGCAAAGTGTAACAGCACCTCACGGTCCGGGCGTATTTTCATGCCCTCCAAAGCGGCTACAATACCCTGAGGTGAGGTTTTGAGTGCTTCCTTTTTTACCCACGTCACCACTTCACGCATAGTTATGCGGTTTTTGGGCCTGAATAAGTTTGGGATGCTCTTGCGTACAAAACTTTTGGGGTTTTCCTTGACCAGCGCAATGGCGCGGTCACGATCCAGCTTCTTTGTATGGGAATCCGCTCTGGCCGTAGAGTTCTGAAGAATAATACCCCGTACAAAGTCCGGATATTTCTCCGCAAAGGCCAATGCCACATAACCGCCCATGGAATGCCCGGCCAGGAAGGCTTTTTTTAACTTGAGCTCATTCATCAGGGCCTTCACTACCTCTGCCATATCTTCCATAGTATGGATATATCCAAGGTTGTGGGATTGACCATGCCCGGGGAGGTCAAGCGTGATGGCCCGGTATTTTTTAGGGATGGCCGAAATAAGGTCTTTCCACATGGATTGGTTTTCCAGGAATCCATGCAGAAAGACCACAGCAATACCGGAACCGGTATCGCTGTAATGAAACTCAGCAGATCGATACGTAAAAACGGCCATCGCCTGTGCGTATCTTTAGGAGTTCATGGCCTCTTCAATTTCCTCAACCTCTTTGGGTATAGCTGAGGTCATATTCAGGTTTTCCTTTTCCCCGATCACGATATCATCTTCAATCCGGATGCCAATCCCTTCTTCCGGGATGTAAATACCAGGTTCGCAGGTAAAGGCGTTGCCCACCTCCATTTTGGCGGTCCAAAGGCCTACATCGTGCACGTCCAGCCCAATGTAGTGGGAGGTGCCGTGCATGAAGTATTTTTTATAGGCGGGCCAGTCCGGGTTTTCATTCTTCACATCGGTCTTGTCGATAAGGCCAAGTTGTAGCAATTCATCGGTCATCAGTTTACCTACTTCCTTATGGTATTCGTGCAACTGGTTTCCGGGGCGTAACATTTCGAGTGAGGCTTTTTGTACCCGTAATACGGCATTGTATACCTGCTTTTGGCGTTCGGTAAAACGGCCGTTCACCGGGAAAGCACGGGTAACATCGGAGGCGTAATTGGCATACCAGCAACCACAGTCAAAAAGTACCAGTTCACCATCGTTGCAAGTATCGTTGTTCTCTATATAATGCAGCACACAGGCATTTTCACCGGAAGCTATAATGGGATCGTAGGAAAAGCCATCGGCTTGATTACGGATGTATTCATGCAGGAATTCGGCTTCCAGTTCATATTCCTTTACGCCTGGCTTTAAGAATTTCAGTACCCGGTTAAAGGCTTTGGCGTTAATGGTGGATACTCTTTGCATCAACTCCACCTCAATGGGTAATTTTATAGCCCGAATCTGGTGCATAATGGGCTCACTGCGCTCGTAGCGGTGAAGGGGGTAGCGTTCCTGTAGCCATTTGCGGAAACGGTCATCGCGGGTTTCCACCTCGTGAGCTCTTCTCAGGTGTTCATTGGTGTTGAGGTAAACATGCTCGGCCTGGCTCATGAGGTTGGCCAGGGTTACTTCCAGGTCCTTTAGCCACATAATATTTTCAATACCGGAAACTTCAGTTCCCTGGTCTTTATCCAGCTTGGCACCTTCCCAACGGGCAATATGGTCATTGGTTTCTTTGAGAAAGAGAATCTCGCGGTGCCTGTGATCGTAGGCATCCGGGAAAAGCACTAAAACCGACTCTTCCTGGTCGGCACCCGAAAGGTGGAAGATATCCTTGTTCTGGATAAACTTCATGACGCCATCCGCATTGGTGGGCATAATATCATTGGAATTGAAGATGGCAATGGATTTGGGTTTCAGGTGCTTTACAAAACGTTGACGGTTTTCTGTAAAGAGCTGTGAAGGTATTTTGTCGTATTTCATAAACTTATTTTGGACACGCAAAGTTAGAAAAGTGAGGCAAGGTGCCATCCTGGAATGACCTTTTTGTATAATCAGTCTAAATAATACTTTTACTTGATGCGAGAAAGTTTGAACAGTACTTTTGCCTGTCCTTAATAAAACTCAATTGTTCTATGTCGTCTCAGTCGGGAATGCTTAAATCTTCCATAGGGAGAAAAGTTGCAATGGCGCTTTCCGCCTTGTTTCTTATCCTATTTCTGATTCAGCACTTTACCATTAACGTCACTTCTGTATTCAGTGCAGAAACGTTCAATGAGCTGTCTCACTTTATGGGTACTAACCCTTTAGTACAGTTTGTATTGCAGCCAGTGCTGATGTTTGGTGTGGCTTTTCACTTTATTATGGGATTTATCCTTACTGCCCGTAATAACCGGGCCCGAGAGGTGAAATATGTTCGCTATAACGGTGCTGCCCATTCCAGTTGGATGTCGCGCAATATGATCTGGAGCGGATTATTCATCCTCTTTTTCCTGGGTTTCCACTTTTACGATTTCTGGTTTCCGGAAATAAACTACAAATACATTCAGATGAACCCGGAAGATCCTACCCGTTATTATCACGAGGTAGTGGAAATGTTTCATAATCCCATCCGGGTAATTGTATACGTTCTGGCCTTTATATTCCTGGCCCTGCATCTTTTGCACGGTTTCCAGTCATCGTTCCAGTCCTTGGGTGCGCGTCATCCCAAGTACACGCCTGCCATTCAGAACTTCGGAAAATTTTACGCCATTTTCATCCCGGCCGGCTTCATATTTATTGCGGTGTACCACTATATAAATTCTTTGTAAGCTAAGATCCTATGTCAGTATTAGATTCTAAGATACCTTCCGGACCCATTGCTCAAAAATGGACCTCTCACAAGAATAATGTGAGGCTGGTAAACCCGGCCAACAAGCGCAATATTGATGTGATCGTCATCGGTACCGGTCTGGCAGGAAGCTCCGCTGCTGCTTCACTGGCCGAGATGGGTTACAATGTTAAAGCATTCTGTTTCCAGGATTCTCCTCGCAGGGCACACTCCATTGCTGCCCAGGGAGGTATCAATGCCGCTAAGAACTACCAGAACGATGGTGATTCTGTGTACCGTCTTTTCTACGATACTGTAAAGGGTGGGGATTACCGCTCCCGTGAGGCCAACGTATACCGTTTGGCTGAGGTGTCGGCCAATATCATTGACCAGGCTGTAGCCCAGGGTGTGCCTTTTGCCCGTGATTACGGTGGCCAGCTGGACAACCGCTCTTTCGGGGGTGTGCAGGTGAGTCGTACGTTTTATGCCAAGGGGCAAACCGGGCAGCAGCTCCTGTTGGGAGCCTACTCCGCTCTTTCCCGTCAGATATCCAAGGGAAAGGTGAAAATGTACAACCGTCATGAAATGATGGATGTGGTGATCAAGGATGGTAAATGCCGGGGTATCATCGCCAAGAACCTGGTAACCGGTGAACTGGAACGGCACAGTGGCCATGCAGTTTTACTGTGCTCCGGAGGTTACGGCAACGTGTTCTTCCTGTCTACCAATGCAATGGGCTCCAACTGTTCAGCCGCCTGGAGAGCGCATAAGAAGGGAGCCTTTATGGCCAATCCCTGTTATACTCAGATCCACCCTACCTGTATCCCGGTTTCCGGTGAACACCAGTCCAAGCTTACGCTGATGTCTGAATCCTTGCGTAACGATGGACGGATTTGGGTGCCTAAGAAAAAAGAAGATGCCGAAGCCATACGTGCCGGCAAAAAGAAACCTACTGAGCTTAAGGAAGACGAAAGAGATTATTACCTGGAGCGCAGGTATCCGTCCTTTGGTAACCTGGTTCCTCGTGACGTGGCTTCCAGGGCTGCAAAAGAGCGTTGTGATGCCGGCTTTGGCGTAAACAAGACCGGTGAAGCTGTTTACCTGGATTTTGCTTCGGCCATTATCCGCTACGGTAAAACGGAAGCCAACGTTCAGGGTATTGATAACCCCTCTGACGAAGAAATCCAAAAATTGGGTAAGCAGGTGGTAGAGGCCAAATATGGCAACCTGTTTGAGATGTATGAAAAGATTGTGGATGACAATCCTTACGAAACCCCAATGATGATCTACCCGGCCGTACACTATACCATGGGTGGTATTTGGGTGGATTATAACCTGATGACCACCGTGCCGGGATTATACGCCCTTGGTGAAGCCAACTTCTCCGATCACGGGGCCAACCGCCTGGGTGCTTCTGCGCTGATGCAGGGTTTGGCAGACGGCTATTTTGTGATTCCTTATACTATTGGAGAATACCTTGCCGATGAGATCCGTACCGGTGCCATACCCACAGATTCAGCTGAATTTGAGAGGGCCGAGCAGGAGGTGAGCGACCGTATTAATCATCTTCTCACTAACAAAGGGGCCCATTCCGTAGATCATTTTCATAAAAAGCTTGGAAAGATCATGTGGAATAAATGCGGGATGGCCCGTAATGCGGAAGGTTTGCAAGAAGCCATCCGTGAGATCCAGCAGCTGCGGGAAGAATTCTGGAAAGATGTGAAAGTACCGGGTAGCAAAGATGAACTGAACCCTGAACTGGACAAAGCACTTCGCGTGGCTGACTTTTTGGAGTTGGGTGAACTGATGTGCATGGATGCGCTGGATCGTGCAGAATCGGCCGGAGGCCACTTCCGCGAAGAATACCAGACGGAAGAAGGTGAGGCTCTGAGAAGGGACGATGAGTATGCTTATGTGGCGGCATGGGAATATAGGGGAGAACCCAAAGAGGCTCAGTTGCATAAAGAAGAACTGAAGTTTGAGAATATAGAATTAAAGACCAGAAGTTATAAGTAGGGCAGGACCTGCGATTAATAGACTTACTATGGATTTAACGTTAAAAATTTGGCGTCAGCCTAATCAGAAAGCTTCCGGTAAAATGGAAGATTACAAAGTTTCCGGTATTGACGGTGATATGTCTTTCCTTGAAATGATGGATATCCTCAACGAACAGCTCATTGAGGGAGGAAAGGACCCGGTAGCCTTTGATCACGATTGCCGCGAAGGTATTTGTGGTATGTGTTCCATGCAGATCAATGGCGAGCCGCATGGGCCGGAAAAATCCACCACCACCTGCCAATTGCACATGCGCAAGTTCAAGGATGGCGATACCATATATATAGAGCCTTTCCGCGCCAAGGGATTTCCGGTAATAAAAGACCTCACTGTGGATCGTTCGGCATTTGACCGTATCATACAGGCGGGTGGTTATGTGTCCACCAATACTTCAGGAAATACACTGGACGCTAATGCCATACCGGTTGAAAAGGAGAAAGCAGACCTGGCTTTTAATGCGGCTACCTGTATAGGTTGCGGAGCTTGCGTAGCAGCATGTCCCAATGCCTCAGCCATGCTTTTTGTTTCTGCCAAGGTATCCCAGCTTGCTTTGCTCCCTCAGGGCCGTGTAGAGGCGGAGGAACGCGTACAGAACATGGTTAAGCAGATGGACCTGGAGGAATTCGGGAACTGCTCCAACGTGGGTGCCTGTTCCATGGAATGCCCCAAAGATATTTCACTGGATAACATTGCCCGCATGAACCGTGAGTATATGAGTGCCACGGTTTCCTCCCGTAAATAAGGACTAAAGAATTCAAGTAATATGGCCTTCACCTTTTTGGTGAGGGCTTTTTTTTTGGCCATAAATGGGGTTGGTAGAAAAAGAAACGGAAGGCTGGTAGGCCTTCCGTTGGATCCTTAACAAGGTATACTTGGAATTTGTAGATTACTAACCCTATTTCCCTAAAAATGAAGAACCCTCGTTAAGTACTCTAAAAGTACTTAAAAAAATAATATGTGCAAGTTTTTTTGCGTTTTCTCAATAAAAAAGGCCGCCTGTTCAAGGCGGCCCAACGAAAACTAAAACATAAAAATGAAAAAACTTTACAAGCTCTTCACTTCAAATATATAATAAATTTAGTGTAAATAAGAAAATCGCCATCATAAAAAATGGCTTCCTGAGCAGCTTGCTCAGTTTTGAGCCGGCAAAAAAGTGAATTTATTCACAAAGAATTGTGAATTTGTCTTGGTATTTTAAAAATGAACTGTTAAATTTGAAATATATTTAGGTGTTAGCGACAATTTACCTAAACTCCGAAGTTTCTATTAGGTGTTATTTGGTTAGTAATCTTGAAAGGGTCTTACAGCGTAAGACCCTTTCTTTTTGCCCAAACCTGAACGTATGAATGAACTGAAGATCACCTTAACCCAGCCCTTTCTGCATTGGGAGCAATCACAGGCAAACCGTAAACATTTTGACGATTTGCTACGCGATATTCCTGCTACGGATCTGATACTTTTACCGGAAATGTTTAGTACTGGCTTTACCATGAAGCCGTTAGCTGTTTCGGAAGAAGAAAACGGGCCTTCCGTGAAGTGGATGCAGGAACTGTCCAAAGAGAAGAATGCGGCAGTATGTGGTAGCTTGGTAATAGCTGAACATGGAGACTTTTACAACCGCCTTTTCTTTGTCTTACCCGATGGAACGTACCGGACCTATGACAAGCGCCATCTCTTCACGCTGGCTGGGGAGCAAAAAGTTTATAAAGGGGGAAATGAGCGCCTGCTGATCGAGTATCGTGGATGGAAAATACTTCCCTTTGTGTGCTATGACCTGCGCTTTCCGGTATGGTGCCGTAACACGGAGGAGGCGGAATTAATGCTTTTTGTAGCTAACTGGCCCGACCGCAGATCAGAGGCATGGAGAACTCTTCTAAAGGCCCGTGCCATAGAGAACATGTGCTATGTAGCGGCAGTAAACCGTGTAGGTGATGATGGTAACGGAGTATACCATTCCGGTTATTCCGGGCTGTACGATGAAGTAGGTAATTTACTGTCCGACTTTGAAGCCGGCCAGGAAGAGGTTAAAACCTATTCCATTAAAAAGGACGCGGTTTACGAGTCGAGGGAGCGGTTTTCTTTTCTGAAAGACCGGGATCGCTTTCAGCTCGGGGTTTGATGATCCATTCCAGTTCCAGGTCCCAGTTAGCTCTGACCTCTATACCGCCTGAATATTTAAGAATGGTTTCCGGCTGTTTATGGGTAAAATAATTACCGGATGTCCACCTTCCGTTATTGTCCTCGTCTACTACCAGTTCGGCTTGGTAAGCACCGGGGTTATAATTCCTCAGTTTAACCAAGGTTCCCCCGGTAAACTTTTTCTCCAGTATCTTTTTTTGAGCGGGGTTTAAAATATGAAGAACGTACGAAGTGGCTGAATCACCCTTTATGGTGAAATCCAGATTTCCCAGGTCCTCACGACCCAGGCTGGTAAATTGCCATTTTGCGGAATCATTTACAGCGCCAAACCACCCCTTTACAGCCCCTAAACGCATCTTCACCGTAAAATTCTTGGGTCTTTTAGCGGGCAGGAGGTAAAAGCGTAAAGGATTGGCGGAATCAACAAATGCCTGAGTGGCAAAAGTGTCTTTTGGGCCGATAACCATAAAGGAATCCGGGTTTACTGATAAAAGGGGAAGGTTACTGTATAGAAAAACACTATCCTGCAGGCGCAGTTCTGTTTCTCCTATATTGATCTTCATAGCAGGCTTTTGGAACTCTCGCAGGAAAAGGCTGGAAGTATCATCTATACCTTCGTAGCCACTTACACGGAATGACATGGAATCTGCCATTTCCGTATACCAGTAGGTAAGGGTGTCCGAATGGTCACCAAAATCTATATAAATGGAATCAGGATCCGTTTCGCCATTCAATCGTTCTATTTTGATATCAGGCACAGGCTTACTGAAATTAAAAGCCAGCTGACCATAGGATGAATGGCGTACACTGTAAAATTTATATTCCGGCTCGGATTTAAAACTCTGTAATACCAGGGGCTTTATGGAATCAGAGGTAAAGATCAGGGAATCCGCAAAGGCTACCTTTTCCCCGTTCCCATTCAGTTTAAAGTCGCCTCTCTGATCCTGGAAAGCCAGTAATTTGAATTGGGAAGATTTCAGGTTTTCCATTTTAAAGGTACCGCCTTCTTCAACGTAGGTATAATAGGTGGGTATCTTTTTATAAGGCAGTGAGTCCAGGTCCAGAGTGTCTGAATTAATCTCGTAGAGCGCTACCAGCATGTCTTTTTCAGGGTTGTTGGTCCTGGCATCGTAAATCCGTCCACTTATTTCCAGGCTGTCAATAAAGGTGCCCGTACTGAAAACGTATTTGAAATTACGGTTTTCATTGCCTTCCGTAAAGTCTGTAATTGAAGTTCCAAAGGATATGGTATAGGTGGTATTGGGCAATAGTGTATCCTTCAGCTCAATAAGTATACGTTTTCCCTTCAACAGTATTTCGGGTTTTTCTTCTACGGGGGGCGAGATCATGATCTGCTGCCCGGGACTTTTCAGGTTGAGGTATTCATTGAATACCAACTCAATGCTTTTACTTTTAAAGAGGATACTAAAGTTGGGGGGAAACGCAGTGTCCAGCACCGGTGCAATGGTGTCACGTGGTCCACCCGAGGGGCTGGCCCGGCTTGCACAGGAACTCAGGAAGGCCTCGAAGACTACGATAAGCATCCCGATCATCAACAATGTTAATGGAAATTTGAAGCGCCCCATGCGGTGGTTTTGATTTCGGTTGCAAATATTGGCAATTTTTAAGCCAATCCTTCAAGGTAGGTTTTGCAATTTGATCAGGGAGCGTAAGCCAACGTAAAAAGCGACAGTTTAAGGCCTGGAATTGTCAAAAGTTTGGTAGCAGCTGCTTCCAGGGTAGAGCCGGTGGTTACTACATCGTCCACCAGCAAAATATGCTGGTTCTCCAGTGTGGCGGGCTCGCGTACTCCAAAGATGTGTTCTACATTCCTCCAGCGGGCAAAGCGTGATTTGCGGGTTTGAGTAGCGGAGTGTGTGATCCGCACCAGGTTACCGGAAACAATGGGTTTTAGCGAAGTCTCAGACAATCCCCTGGCAATAGCTTCACTTTGGTTATAGCCCCGCTTGCGGTACTTTTTATTGTGAAGGGGTATGGGGATAATACAATCAATATCATTCATAAAACCGGATCTCTTAAGCTCTGCTCCGGCCATACGCCCCAATCTTTTACCTACTCCCGGAAAGTTCCTGTACTTGAGGTTGTGGATGAGGGATTGCACAATGCCTTTTTTTTGGAAAAAAAGATAGGAAGTGGCTTTTTTAAAAGGTATGCGTCCGGTAAAAATACCGCTTACGGGATTGTTATCCTGCTGATGGAAGTTGGTTTTAGGCAATTCTGCAAGGCAGGATACGCAAATGAGTTGCTCCTGATTTACCAGAGGTTCCGCGCACCCGAGACATACCTCGGGATAAAAAATGTTGACCAAATCATCCAACCATTGAACTTTCATGTTATAATTTAATTTTGATCCTATAATCTAACCAAAATGAGCGAGAAAGTAAAGGTTGACAAAAAAGGCGTGTATTATGTGTTGCTCATTGTGCTGCTCGGACTGATCATCACCGCCATCTTTTTATACCGGTATCAGGAAAAGAATAAAGAGCTTGAAGTGCATAAACGGGTGCTGATGACGCGCCTTTCCGATGCACTGGCTGAATACGATTCTTTGAAAACAGAGAATGACAGCCTGAGTACCCTGATTGAGGCAGACCAGAACCAGATTCTGAGCCTTATGGACAGTGTTGAGTACGTGACCGTGCGGGATAAGGAAAAGCTGGTGAATTTTGAGGCCACTTTTGAACGTTTGCGCAAAGAACTGGTGGGGTTGCGGTTTAAGGTAGATTCCCTTACCCTGGTAAATGACAGCCTGATCAGTGAAAATATGGCGATGACTGAGAAGGCCTCACAACTGGAAAGCAACAATAAGGAACTGGAAGGAGCTATTGCCCGCAATGCCGGGCTCAAAGTGAACGCCTTCCGGGTAGACGCCATCAACGAAAGAAGGGGAGAGGAGAAGATCACTTCCAGCGATATGTGGACCGATTATTTTAAGGTGTGCTTTACGGTAACTGAAAATACGCTGGCTGAAAAGGGAGAGCGCCCCGTGTATATCCGGGTGATCAATCCCAACCGTACCGTTATGACCTCTGGCCAAAAGGATGAGTTTATTGAGCTGGAAAACCTGAGGATATTCTATACGATCAAAGAAACCATCAACTACCAGGGTGCTCTCCTGAATGAGTGTTATAAGATCGTGCGCGATGATTTTGAGGAAGGGAATTACCTGATCGAAATTTACCTGGATGGTAAGAAGCAGGCCTCAACCCAACTCATTCTCGATTAAAAGAAGGCTTTTACCTGCAGGCTGCCCAAATGAACGGGTAAGGTGCCCTCGCTGATACGGCCGTTATAATTCAGGCTGATGAGCAGGTTTTTGCGGATGGTGCGTTGCAGGGTCAGGTTCCAGGTGCCGTTTTCACCGGGTCGCAGCCCCTCCAGCATTTCAAAGGCTGCAGGGTTATTACTATTTCCGGTAAAGGAATTGAGAATGTAATTCCCCTGGACGAGCATAGAGAGGGTTTCAGCAAGATTATAGCTTAACTCCAATCCAAAATCCTGGTTGTTCAGGGCCACCGTCTCTTCGGAGGTGCTGCCATCCTGGTTGCTCCAATTGTACTTACCGGTAATCACAAATTTATCAGCCGGTTGATAGGCCAGCGAGTATTCATTGCCAACTTCATCAATAGTGAAATTCCTGCGGGTGAAGTTTCCCGAGGTATTTTCCTTGTTGATCAAGGCCACTTGTGTACGGAAGAGTAGCGCCCCGCTAAGCTGGTAACGCAAGCCCACGTTATTTTCCACAATGGATCTGCGTTCCACACCAAAGCTGAGCAGGTTGCGGCTGTCATTGGTTCGGTAGGTGTAATCCATTCCAAACTTTGTGGCTGTGCGGTTAAAGAAAACCGTATTGCGAAAGACGTTGTTCAGGGCCACGATCTGTGTGTCGTTTTCAATGGCGCTGAAAGGGTTGAGCGTATTGGTGCTACCTGTGAGCAGGGTTTTGCGATCCAGCTGGTAATTGAATAGCACCGAGAAGCGAGCCAGGGTTTTGCGGAGGTCTTCCTTTTGCTTCCAGTCCGTAGGGGCATTGATGTTCAGGTTTTCTCCGAATTTATTGAGGTTGGTGCGTACAAACTCAGTGCTGGGAGTAAATACCCGCACGTAGCGTGCACGGTCCGGGGTGGGGGCAATTTCAAATTCATCCAGTTCCTTAATGCCGTTGCCGTTGTAATCCGTATGGGTATAAGTTCCGGTACCGGCTGGCACTTCCACATAGCTGAATGATCTGCGCGGCTCGGTACCGGAGCCGGTTTCGTAGAAGGTAGTACTGGTTATTGCATTGCCCCATAACCTTTGAGTATAGGTGGCGCGGCTGGTAACGGTACGTTCAATGGTTTTTTCTTCGGGAAGGAAAACCTTCAGATTCCGGATGTTGCCGAACAACTCCAGCCGGCTGTTGAAGTTGGTCAACAGAGACGAGCGCAGGCCATAGGCATTCACCACCGAAAAATTCTTGAAGCGGCCATCCACAGCCGTATCATCATAACGTTTGAGAAAGAATAGCTCTGCAAAGCTTTCAGCAGTGTCTCCCACACCGGTAAAAAGCCGGTATTCCAGGAACTGGTAACTGCCCATACGCAGGGTGTCAGTGCCGTTGCGTACCCTGCGGTTGGATTCACCTACGGAACTCATACCGATCCAATAAACAGGGGTGAGGTAGTGTGTGAAGATCCCTTTTTCCCGTAAAAAATCAGACTGGCCCAGGCTATCGTTGGAGTTTAGCCAGGAAGCCGCAAACTCGCCCACATCTTCAGTGGTGCGTAAATTACCGGATAAGGTATGGCGCAGGCCGGAGTAACCGTTAAAGGACAGGTGATCCACATCGTAGGCCAGCTGGCTGCTGTCTCCTTTAATGCCCAGGGTGGTTCCGGCCAGTTGAACCGCACCGTTAAAGTTGAGAGGCAAATTCCAGTCACGGGCAAATTCCACGTTGCGGATCCGTTCGATGGTTCGGAAATTTTCCTGGTTGAATTCATAGCGCAGGTTCGTAAACCAGTTGGCTTTTCCTAATTCACCCTTTAGGTGGTAACTGATCTTTCCTGCCGCCCCAATGTCGTTGCCTTCGTCCAGGTCAGAAAAAAGATTGATGTCATTCTTGCTGGTGGCCAGGTCTACGCGCAGTTTCTGGTTTTCCCCGATCAGCGCTTCGGTTTCAGCCGTAAGTATCTGCAACTGGTTGGGCGCCACCAGTTGTTTTACCGGTTGGTAAGAGCCCTGGGGCACACCGTTAACCGGAGGTACCCAACGGAAAACCCTGCCGTTGGCGTTATTTTGAGCCTGCACGTAATGGCCACGGTTAGTACCTAAATAAGCAAATGAGGCCTGGTAAAGCGGAAGGGTACTGTCAATGGAATAAACCAGCACCGAATCAAAACCTAATGAATCCGTAAGGCGGTACAGCACTATATCATCCCTGAACTCCGAAGGACGAATAGTGGATACCAGCGCATCATCCAGGCGGTCGCCCACCTTGCTGAGGATTTGCTTTTCGTTGTCGCTCAGTTCCTGGTTAAGAGGTTGGTTCTTACTGTCCTGTTCGGTATAAAACTGAACGGAAGTTTTAAAGCGGTCATTTTCAAAGCCAGTACTCCCAAAAGCCACAGAGCGCAGGTAGTTCTGCTCTGTATACTGAAATTCCACTACTATCCGGCTTTCCTTGGTGATAGGTCGCAGGGAGGTGAAGGTGAGTTCACCGGCATTGTAGTCCATCACATAGTCATTTTGCTGACCGCGTTTCATTACAACACCATCTATATATACCCGCTCTGATCCGGAAATGATGATCACAAAACGCTCACCATTGGCTCCCACCAGCTTATATGGCCCTTGGTTGCCTTCCTGCCCCATGAAGCGGTTGCGGGCAAATTTACCGCGGGCGATACCGCCCTGGGCCGTGATGGGTATTTTGGCTTCATCCCCAATTGGAACAGCGGTAAAAACACCTGCACCGCTTATCCTTTTATCAAACTGAAGGAAGTGGTTGCTGGTGGAGGTCATATTATAATCACCTGCCCGCAGTAAGCCAAAATCACTGTTTTCCAATTCAATGTATACCCGGTCAAATTCACGGAGTTGTTGGGTATAGCCATCGGATTGTACGGGGATGTTGTTATCGGTTATAGTGGCCCTGATCTCGGTATTTTTCCCCAGGTTTCCTGCCAGCTGGAGGTTTAGCGAGCTGTTCAATACGGCATCCTGGTTGTTTCCCACGGTAATGCTGCGGCTGATACTGCCCTTGGAGTTCAAACCCTCAAAAGGTTTAAAAGCAGATTTCTCATCCGATTCATAGAGGGTGGAATTCTGCATACGGGTAATCTCAGGAATCAGTAGGGTAGTGTCTTTATTCCGGAAACGCTGGTTGAGGTTGAGCGGTACCCGTTTATACGTTAACACCAGCGTGTCTTCTATGGGTTTCGCAAAGGTGATGTAGCGGTAGGTTTTTCCTTCTACCCTGTATACATAAGGGATTTCTTCTCCACGGGTGCTTTGAAGCCGTACGCTGGATAGTTGTACCGGGAGGCTGTCTATGAGTACACTATCCGTACCTGGTAGCAGCAGCTTTTCCTGTTGCGGACTCCATACCCATTCCGTTTTTTGCCCCTGGACACCTAGCGCAGTCGCGGCCAACAAAAAGGTAAGTATGACGGGGGTTAGCCTCAAATTTGACGGAAAAACTTTCAATATTAGGTACTTCTTTCCACTTTTGTGCAAAGTTCAATGGATAAACGGGAATACGCTAAAATCGTATGAAATACGGTTTTGATTTACCGAAATATCACGGCAATGAAAATAATCTCATATAACGTAAACGGTATTCGTGCGGCACAACGCAAGGGTTTGACAGAATGGCTGGCAGCAGCGGAGCCGGATATTATAGGCCTGCAGGAAACCAAGGCCCAACCAGACCAGATAGACGTTTCGGAGCTGGAGGCCATGGGGTACCAAACCTTTATTCACAGTGCTGAAAAGAAGGGTTACAGCGGTGTAGCCATCTTTACCAAAGTACGCCCGGAGAACGTGGTGATGGGCTGTGGTATTGATTATATAGACCGTGAGGGACGCGTTATTCGTGCGGATTTCGGGGATTTTTCCTTCATGAGCGTTTACTTCCCCTCGGGCAGCAGCGGAGACCATCGCCAGGAGTTCAAAATGCAGTTCCTGGCCGATTTCCAGAAATACATCAATGAGCTTAAAAAGGAACACCCTAAACTTATTATAGGCGGGGATTACAATATCTGCCACCGGGCTATCGATATCCATGACCCCGTGCGTAATGCCACTTCCTCAGGTTTTTTGCCGGAGGAAAGAGAATGGGTGAGTGGTTTCCTGGAAAGCGGGTTTATAGACACCTTCCGGGTGTTCAATCAAAACCCGCATAATTACAGCTGGTGGAGTTACCGGGCCAACGCGCGGGCCAATAATAAGGGCTGGCGCATTGACTACAACATGGCTTCGGAACCTATGCGTAACCGGCTGAAAAGAGCGGCTATTTTGCCGGAAGCCAAGCATTCGGACCATTGCCCTGTACTGTTGGAAATCGGTTAGGATTATTAACACGCTACTCTTCTTAACTTTTTGAGACCTGCCCTGCGACAGGCATAGGAAGCGCCTACTTTCGTAGGACGTAAAAGTCTTTATTCATGCAACGTATTGCCATTATACTGATCACGGCCCTTAGTCTTAGTTCTTGTGTGTCCAGTAAAGTCCATAAAGAACTTCAGGCCAAATGCAAGGCCATGGAAGTGGAAAACACCGACCTGCGCAAGGAAAATGAGCAACTCACCGCTTCTTTGCAGCAAACGGAATCGGAGCTGGCCCGCCTTAAAAAGGAGATGGAAACGATGACGAAGGACACCTTGACGCTGGGCTCCAAATACCGTAAGCTAAAAGACAATTTTGCCGAGCTGAATAAGAGCTATGAATTCCTGCTGGAGAATAATAATGCCTTACTGGCCAGTAACCAGAATGAGAATAAAAAGCTGATGGATCGCCTGAACAAGCTGCAGGTTGAATTACAGGCTAAGGAAGATTCCCTTAATACCGAGCAGGACCGTATGGCGTACCTGAGCCAGGAATTGCAAAAACGCGAAGCCAGGGTGTACGAACTGGAATCGCTGATATCCCGCAAGGATTCTACCGTAAACTACGTGCGCAAACGTATTTCAGATGCCCTGCTGAACTTTAACGGTAAGGGGCTTACCATAGAGCAACGTAACGGAAAAGTATACGTTTCCCTGGAAAATAGCCTGTTGTTCCCCAGTGCCAGCTGGACGGTAGATCAAAAAGGAAAACAAGCCCTGGAACAACTGGCCGTGGTGCTGGCTGAAAACCCTGATCTGAACGTAATGGTGGAAGGCCATACCGATAATGATGAGTTCAACGGACGTACTGCGGTCAAGGACAACTGGGATCTTTCCGTGATGCGGGCTACTTCCATTGTAAAGATACTTACGGCCAACCCTGGAGTAGATCCTAAAAAGATCACCGCTGCCGGACGCAGCGAATACTTGCCCCTGGTGCCCAATGATTCACCGGAAGGAAAGGCCAAGAACCGCAGAACGGATATTATTATTACACCTAACTTAGGAGAGTTGGTGGACCTGCTGGAAGAAGTAAAATAAGGTCAGAAACTCAGAACCAGTTTTACTCCGTTAGCGGAAGCTCCCAAACGCAGGTCTAAGGATGAGGTTTCGGGTTGCAGCCCGGCATTATAGATCTTCACACTTTTCCGTGCCTTAGTACCGGCAGTTATATTTAAGGGAATACTTAGTGCTACTCCACCTACACCCAAAAGGGCAATAGAATTGTTGACTTCCTGGTCAATGCCAAAAAGGGATACCATCGTATAACCCAGTGCCAGGGCACCACTTATGCCTAATAAGTTACCCATCACTTTATACCTCCTTGCTTCTTTGATCAGGGAGTAAGCCTCACGGTTATTCCGTACTACTTTGGAAACTCCCTGGAGGGTGAGTTGCTCCCCCTGAAAGGTATAAGTGGAGGATAAAAAATAACGATCAATTACAATGGTGCTATCCACCTTTTGAGCTTTCAAAAAAGCACTTCCTGATAGTAATACGAGCACTAAAAGACTCTTCATGGCTAAGGATTGAGGAGGGCAAAAGTAGAATATCAGCCAAACAAGTGACTGAACACCTCCTCAATTTTTCCGCACAGGGTAACCTTAATCCCGTATTGGCCGGATTTGACCTTATTGTGAGAACTGATAAAGATCTCTTCCATACCCATTTTCTCTGCTTCACTAATGCGCTGTTCAATGCGGGATACGGGTCGGATCTCACCGGATAGGCCTACTTCTGCTGCAAAACAGGTTTTAGGATGCAAGGGCATATCTTCATTGGAAGAGAGTATGGAAGCCACTACTGCCAGGTCAATGGCCGGATCATCTACCCGGATACCACCGGTGATATTGAGGAAAACGTCTTTAGCGCCCAATCGGAAACCGCAGCGCTTTTCGAGTACGGCCAACAGCATGTTGAGCCTGCGTGTATCAAAACCGGTAGTACTGCGCTGGGGGGTGCCGTATACCGCTGAACTTACCAGGGCCTGTATCTCAATAAGCATAGGACGTATTCCCTCCAGGGTGGAAGCAATAGCATTCCCGCTAAGGTCACTATCCCTTTTGGATAATAGGATGTCGGAGGGATTGGAGATCTCACGCAAGCCGCTACCCTGCATTTCATAGATGCCAATCTCAGCGGTGGAACCAAACCGGTTTTTGTGGGCCCTTAGGATGCGGTAAATATGGTGGCGGTCCCCTTCAAACTGCAATACCGTATCCACCATGTGTTCCAGTATTTTAGGGCCGGCCAGTTGCCCATCCTTGGTAATGTGGCCAATTAAGATAAGCGGAGTGGTGCTTTCCTTGGCAAACTGTATCATTTCCGAAGCACACTGGCGGATCTGGGATACTGACCCCGGGGCTGAATCCAGAAGTTCGGAGTGTAAGGTTTGTACGGAATCAATGATCACGAAATCCGGTTCCGTCAAAGCGATCTGTTGGAAGATCTCCTGGGTTTTGGTGGCGGTAAGCAGGTAACAATCTTCGTTTTTAATCCCGATACGTTCCGCCCTTAACTTCACCTGTTGCTCGCTCTCTTCACCGGAAACATACAGGCACTTCATGGAAAGTTGTAAGGCCACCTGCAGCATCAGTGTGGATTTACCAATGCCAGGCTCGCCACCTACCAGGGTAACAGAACCCGGAACCACGCCTCCGCCTAACACACGGTCCAGTTCATTGTCCGTAGTGCTGTAACGCTGCGTTTCATCCGTTTGAAGGGTGTTGATGCGGTGTGCTTTGGCCGCTTTAAGCGGAGATGAAGAGGAAGTGTTTTGCCAGGGTGTTTTGGTATTGGTAGTGGACACTACTTCTTCTACAATGGTGTTCCACGCATGGCACTTACTGCATTGACCCATCCACTTACTGTGTTGGGCACCGCAGTTCTGGCAAAAGAAAGTGGTTTTTGATTTAGCCATCCGTACTCAGCTCGGTGAGGTTTTGCGCTTTGCGTTTCCTGCGAATGCGGTACATCATCCACATCGCAATAAAACCGGCCAAGAGGGTCATTACCGTTTGGCCCGTATGCACTAAAGTAGCAAAACTCAGGGCATCATCTTTGGCAATACCTACAATACCCATTCCCACCATAGCAAAATAGTGGAATGTGCCGATACCACCGGGCGAAGGAGCAATAATGCCCAGTGCTCCCACGATCACCACAAAAAGTCCGCTGGCGGGATCAATACCGCTGGTGCTGGGCAGGGCAAAAACCACAATGTAGCTCATCAGGAAGTACATGGTCCAAATGAAGAGGGTGTGCAGTATAAAAGGTACTTTGTGTTCAATACGCCTGAAGGATTGCAGGCCCTCTTTAATACCCAGCCAGAAATCCTTGATCTTTCCATAAACCGGATGCTCACGGAATTTCCCCCTGAAAAAATAAAATACGAGCAGGGCCCCGAAGATGACGGATGCTACGGTAAGCTTCCACCATAAACCCGAATCATCGTCTGCCCCGGTATCAGCCGTCATGGTTTTATCGAAAAAGGCAACGATCTTCTCGTAATCCAGGTATAGTGAAAGCAGGGCCAGTGAAGCCATCATGATAAGGTCTATGATGCGCTCTACGATCACCGTTCCGAACAAGCGGTTAACGGGAACCTTATCCATTTGATTAAGCGATGTGCAACGTGCCAGTTCTCCGGCACGGGGTATCAGGGCATTGGTAAAGTAGCCTAAGGAAATAGCATGAATAGAATGCCAGGTGTTGGTTTTGAAGCCCATGGGTTCAATGAGGTACTTCCAGCGGATACCCCGGCTTACAAAAGCAAGATACCCCATGATCATACTGGCAATCACGTATTCATACCGGGCTTTTCGTAAGTCGGACATTAGTTTTTCAAATTCCGTATTCCGGAAAGCCATGTAGAAAAGAGTTCCTCCCACGCCTAAAAAGACGAGGTACTTCAAAATGCTCTTTAACCTCTCGTTCAAAGCTAATTAAGACTATTGGAAGATTCTTCCGGGAAAATGATGGTAGGCTTAAAGGACCGGGCCTCGTTGAAATCCATCGTAGCATAAGAGATAATGATCACAATGTCACCCGGCTGGACTTTGCGTGCCGCAGGACCGTTCATCGTAATCTCGCCACTACCTCTCTGGCCTGTGATCACGTAGGTGTCCAGGCGCTCCCCGTTGTTTACATTTACTATAGAAACCTTTTCACCTTCAATGATCTGCGCAGCTTCCATCAGGTCTTCATCAATGGTAATACTGCCGATGTAATTCAGGTCGGCTCCCGTAATCTTTACGCGGTGTATCTTAGATTTAAGTACCTCTATTTGCATGGCCGCAAAAATACTTTAAAATAATGATACATTATCTATCAGGCGAACCTTGCCCATATAGGCAGCAATAAAGAGGCGTGCGCCTGTGTTTTCGTCCCACTCCTCAACAGGTGCAAGGGTTTGCGGGTTGCATACCAATGCATATTCCAATTCAAGAGGGGTGTTTTCAAAGCGATCTTTCACGGCACTTTGCAGGGAGGCGGGTGAGTACTCCCGGAAGTGGTCACGGGACCAGTTAAGTATGGCATAAATATCCCGGGCCCTGTCTTTATCAGCATCCGGCATCAGCTCATTGCGGCTGCTCAGTGCAAGGCCCGTAGGCCCCCGTTCTATCCGGTGACTGATGATCTCCGTATCTATATTGTAAAGACGGGTCATGTAGCGGATGATGAGCAATTGTTGGTAGTCCTTTTCCCCGAAATAAGCCCGCGTAGGCTTCACGATCTCGAAAAGGCGTTTCACTACTGTTACCACACCCTGGAAATGGCCGGGCCGGAAACGTCCCTCCATATAATGGTCCAGTCCGTTCAGGTCTATGGAAGCACTTTGAGCACCGTGGGGGTAGATCTCCTTTTCGCTGGGCAGAAAAACCACGTCCGTGGCAATACTTTCCAGTAATTTCAGATCGGCTTCTGGAACACGGGGATAGCGCGCCAGGTCATCCGCATTATTGAACTGGGTAGGGTTTACAAAAATGCTTACAATGGTGATGTCATTCTCTGAGAGGGAGTGCTTTACTAATGAAAGGTGGCCCTCATGAAGAGCTCCCATAGTGGGTACAAACCCTACCTTAAGGTTTTGGTCCTTTTGTTTTTTTATAAAAGCAGAAAGCTCTTCCGCCCTTTCAAATACTTGCATTATAAGGCCTTTCTGGCGGCCAAAGCTATGACTATATGTTGAAACTTTGTTAAAAAAAGAGTATTTTTGCTGCTCTTTTGTAGAAAGTAAAAATGTTCTGATGGATTCAAAAAGGATACTCTATGTGAGTCAGGAGATTCACCCTTATTTACCCGAAAATGAAATTTCCAAAGCCTCCCTGGACCTCCCTAAAAAGATGAATGAAATGGGCCACGAAGTACGTGTTTTTATGCCACGATACGGCCTTATAAATGAAAGACGGCATCAATTGCACGAGGTAATACGCCTCAGCGGTATCAATATTATTGTAAATGATATGGACCAGCCTCTTATTATTAAAGTGGCTTCGGTTCCTTCTGCCCGTATGCAGGTATATTTTATTGATAATGAAGAGTATTTTAAGCGTAAGGCTACTTTTTACGATGAAGGCACCCGCTTCTTTGAAGACAATGACCAGCGTGCCATCTTCTTTTGCCGTGGAGTGATAGAAACCGTTAAAAAACTGGGCTGGGCTCCTGATATTATTCACTGCCATGGCTGGTTGGCGAGTTTTATGCCACTATACCTCCGCAAGTTCCACTATGATGATCCTATGTTTGCGGATAGCAAGATCGTGTACTCCGTATATACGGATAAGGATCAGGAAGTACCTGCCACCCTTACGGATAACCTTAAGTTTGATGGTATTGATGGCGAAGATCTGGCCCGTTACGAAAATGCTTCGGTAGAGAGCCTCAACCGTGCAGCATTAAGCTACAGTGATGGTGCCGTTATTGCCAGTGAAGGTGCTAATACGGAAACAAAAGATTTTGCCTTTGCCAACGTTAGTAATACCATAGACATCAGCCAGGATGAAAACCCCGCGGTAAAAGTGGGTGAGCTCTACGAGCAGATTGCTGTTGAAGAGTCAGTGGCGTAAGCCTAATACTTTATATGAGAATATTGAAAGCAAACTTTTTAATGAAGAGAGCCATTATTTTAATGGCTCCTTTTCTTTTTATAGCCTGCGAAAAGGACAACGGTGAAATTGGCCTGGACCAGGTAATTGGAGGCCTTCCGGATAACCTGATTGACACTTCCCTTTCGGTGCTTTCGTTTACACAAAGTGTGGACAGTGTTTTGGTGGCCGTAAATTATGATAGTCAGAGGCAGATAGGAGGTTACACAGGTTCACGCCTGGCGGGTGCCCGCATTGATGCTGATTTTGGCCGTGCCGAAGCCGGTTTTGTGAGCCAGATGATCCTGAACCAGGTAAACCCTGATTTTGGTAGCAACCCGGTGGTGGACTCCGTAAAATTATACCTCAATTTCAGTGGTTCCTACGGAGATACCACGCGATCTATGAGCCTGGAAGTATATGAGCTGGCGCAGGATCTGGACCGTGATACTTCATATTATTCAAGCTTTAAGCCGGTAGACGGACTTAAGATAGGGGAGAAGCTCAATTTTATGCCTCGTCCCAACAGTGCCATAACCGTAGATGATACTGTGGAGATTACTCCCACCCTTGTTCTGGATATGGATAAGGCCTACTTCCAGCAAAAGTTTGCTGATGTGGGTAACGGTGCTTTTCCTTCACTGGCCACCAACGAGGATTTTGTACAATACTTTAAGGGCATTCATGTTAAAGCCGCTTCAGAAGATGGATCTATCCTGTATTTTAATCTCAATAGCGTTAACTCTAAGCTTCTGATCTATTACAGTAATGATTCCGGTGACGACCGTATTGCTCTCAATTTTGCACAGGACCGTTCCACGGTACCGATGAGCTTCAGCATTTTTTCCCAGAATTATTCTTCCTATCCCACTGTTTTCAACCTAGCCTCCCAGGATTCTGTAAACGGTGAAATGACCACGTATGTGCAAAGCATGGGCGGAGTTGCTACCGTTTTGAAATTTCCGGATTTTGAAGATCTTAATTCACAGGATGACATTGTTATCAACCGGGCATTCATTGAAATACCTATTCAGCGTGGCGTTTCATCTGGCCCGGCACCTTCCGGTAACCTGCAATTGCGTAAGATGACTTCCGATGGGCCCGGCTCTCTGATCGATGATTTTATCTTCGGGCAGGCTGGGGGAGACGGAAAGTTAAGGGTAGGTGAACTGCGTAGTAACAAATATGTATTTGAAGTTACCCAACACCTTTTTGATGCTATCAACAAGGGGAAAAGTTCTAATTTAGCCGTTGTTCCCCTCAACCGGGGGACCACGGCAAATCAAACAATTTTAAAAGGCGGCAATGACCCCGTAGATCCTGTTCGCCTTATCGTATATTATACAAAGTTATAATCCTATGTGTGGAATAGTAGGCTACCTGGGAGAACGCAATGCGGTTCCCGTCATAATCAATGGCCTTAAACGCCTGGAATACCGTGGCTATGATAGTGCCGGTATTGCCATTCTCAATGGTTCCGGTCTTAAACTGGCCAAATGCAAAGGGAAGGTGTCCGATCTGGAAAATAAAATGGCCAGCGGTTTTGGAGAAGGAACTATGGGTATAGGCCATACCAGATGGGCTACTCACGGAGTACCCAATGATCTGAATGCGCATCCCCATAAATCCAGTTCCGGTGACCTGGTACTTATCCATAACGGCATCATCGAGAACTACGCTTCTATAAAGGAAGCTCTGATTGCACGTGGATGCTCGTTCCGCAGTGAAACCGATACCGAGGTGTTGGTAAACCTGATCGAGGACATTAAGGATGCTGAGAATATAAGCCTGGAAAAGGCGGTTCGCGCGGCTTTAAACCAGGTTATCGGAGCCTATGCCATAGCGGTATTCAGTGTTAAGAATCCGGATCAGATCGTGGTAGCCAAAAAAGGTAGTCCATTGGTGGTGGGTATCGGTGAGGATGAATTCTTCATTGCCAGTGATGCCACTCCGTTTTTGGAATATACCAAAAAGGCGGTTTACCTTGAGGATGATGAAATGGCGGTAGTACAGAAAGGCAAAGAACTCAAGGTGCGTTCCATTAAAAGTAATAAGCCCATTGATCCTTATGTACACCAGCTCAAAATGGATCTTGAATCCATTGAAAAGGGCGGGTATCCCCACTTCATGCTCAAAGAGATCTACGAACAATCCAAGTCCATACAGGATACCTTGCGTGGCCGTTTGTTGGCGGATAAAGGCATGATCAAGATGAGCGGGGTGTTTGATTACCATGACAAGCTCCTCAATGCAGATCGTTTTATTATCATCGGATGTGGTACCTCCTGGCATGCCGGGCTGGTAGCTGAATATATTTTTGAAGACCTGGCACGCGTGCCGGTTGAGGTGGAGTATGCTTCGGAGTTCCGTTACCGCAACCCCATTATTACGGAGAAGGACGTGGTGATTGCCATCAGTCAATCCGGTGAAACAGCAGATACCCTGGCCGCCCTGAAGCTGGCCAAGGAAAAGGGAGCTACCATTTTTGGCATCTGCAATGTGGTAGGTTCTTCTATTGCTCGTGAAACGCATGCCGGAGCCTATACCCATGCTGGTCCGGAAATAGGGGTAGCCTCTACCAAGGCTTTTACGGCTCAGGTGGCCGTATTATCCCTCATCGCCCTGGATATTGCCAACAATAAAGGACTTTTAAGTAAAACGCAGTTCAGGCAGTACCTCAGTGAACTGGATGCCATCCCGGCCAAGATTGAGAAGATGTTGGAGAGCGATGCGCAAACACGTTACATTTCCGAACTGTATAAAAACGCCCATAACTTCCTATATCTGGGGCGTGGTTATAATTTCCCGGTAGCCCTGGAAGGTGCCTTGAAGCTCAAGGAGATCAGCTACATCCATGCTGAAGGATATCCGGCAGCAGAGATGAAACACGGCCCCATTGCGCTTATCGATGAGAATATGCCGGTGGTGGTGATTGCTCCCAAGAGCGGACAGTATGAAAAGATCGTAAGTAACATCCAGGAGGTAAAAGCCCGTAATGGAAAGGTAATAGCCGTGGTAAGTAACGGAGATTCCGAAATTGCGCAATTGGCAGACCACGTGATTGAGGTGGAAGATACGTTGGAAGTATTTTCGCCCTTGATCACTACCATACCCCTGCAATTATTATCCTACCACATTGCGGTTATGAGAGGGTGTAATGTAGACCAGCCCCGTAACCTGGCGAAGTCGGTTACCGTGGAATAAAAGATTTATAGATTAATGCTAATGAAAGCCTCCGGAAGGGGGCTTTTTTATTTCCCGTTGAATTGGGTCATGGTCAATTGTGGCCCGGCCAGCACAAAGCTCTCAATGGCTTCTATAGACAATTGTATGCGGGATTTAAGACCTTCCTTTTGTTCAGGGTCCCATTCGCCAAGTACGTATTCCACCTGCTTGCCGCGAGGATAATCATTTCCCACACCAAAGCGCAGGCGTGCGTAATCCTGGCGACCCAGTATTTGATTGATGTTCTTTAACCCGTTATGACCACCGTCACTACCCTTTGTTTTAATGCGAAGCGCACCAAAGGGGAGAGCGATCTCATCCACCACAACCAGGAGATTGTTGAGGGGGATCTTTTCTTGTTGTAGCCAGTAATTAACCGCCTTCCCACTGAGGTTCATATACGTGGTGGGTTTAATAAGGTGTATCTGGCGGCCTTTGAGACTATAGGAAGCGTGGTCTGCATAACGATCGGACGCAAAAAAAATATTGGACGCCCCAGCAAGGGCATCCAATATTTTGAATCCGATATTATGACGCGTTTCTGAATACTCTGCCCCGATATTGCCTAAGCCAACGATCAGGTATTTCTTCAAAGCGTTTAAATTTAAGCTTCAGCAGTTGTGGTTTCCTCTCCACCTTCAGCGGCAGCTCCTTCAGTAGCTCCCTCTTCGCCTTCAGCTCCTTCTTCGTCCTCATCGTCTTCGAGGTCTTCAACAGCATTACGGGCAGTTTGGATGGTAAGGATCACACGGTGAGGTTCGTGGTCAATCTCAAAACCTTCTGCGTTTACCTCATTCACACGAATAGCCTGACCAATACGGAGTTTTTCAATATTGATATCCAGCTTTCCGGGAAGGTTTTCTTCAGTAGCCTTTACACGAAGCTTACGCAGGTTTACTTTAAGACGACCACCGTTACGAACACCACGGGCATTACCAATAAGGTTGATGGGTACCTCAATAGTTACCGGTACACCTGGCTGGAACTGGTAAAAGTCCACGTGTTCCACTTCATCAGTTACGGGGTGATATTGTACGTCACGGATAACAGCCTTAGTACTGCCATCGTTCAGCTTGATCTCTACAGTATGTGCCTCTGCAGTGTACAACAGGTCCTTAAAGGATGTTTCAGGAGTAAAGAAGTGGATGTTTTCCTTACCACCATATATCACACAGGGTACATTACCCTCTCTGCGAAGCTGTTTCGCTGATTTGGATCCCAGTTCCTCACGCTTAGTCCCTTCTATGGTTACGACTTTCATTGTAAATGTGGGTTTATTTATTACTCTAAAAAATGCGAACTGATGGACTGGTGGTGATGAACCTTTTTCATCACGTCAGCAAACAGCTCGGCTACTGATATTACTTTTATTTTATCGGGCAGGCTGGCATGCGGTATAGTATCCGTTATTACCAGCTCGGTCAATTGTGAATTTTCAATACGTTCCAGGGCCTTTCCTGACAAAACACCGTGGGTACAGTAGGCCCGTACACTTATGGCGCCTTTATCCTTGAGCATGTCAGCCGCTTTGGTAAGGGTTCCGGCCGTATCAATCATATCGTCAATCAGGATCACGTTGCGGCCTTTCACATTACCGATCACGGTCATCTTGTCGATAATATTGGCTTTTTTACGTTGCTTATAACAAATCACCACCTCGCTTTCCAGCCATTTGGCATAATTGTTAGCACGTTTGGAACCACCCATATCCGGTGACGCAATCGTCAGGTCCTGGATCTTCAGTTTTTTGATGTGCGGAATAAAAAGGGCAGATGCAAATACATGATCTACGGGCACTTCAAAAAATCCCTGAATTTGGTCTGCGTGCAGGTCCATGGTCATGATACGGGTAGCCCCGGCAGCGGTTAAAAGGTTGGCCACCATTTTGGCTCCTATGGGAACCCGTGGCTTATCCTTGCGGTCCTGGCGGGCCCATCCAAAGTAGGGCATTATAGCAGTGATGTGCTTGGCAGATGCGCGCTTGGCCGCATCACACATCATCAACATCTCCATAAGGTTTTCTGTGGGCGGCATGGTAGAACCAATAAGGAACACACGTCCCCCGCGAACCGTCTCTTCAAAGGAAGGCTGGAATTCACCATCACTAAACTCGGTAATCTCTACCTTGCCTACGGGTTGGCCGTAAGCCTTGGCGATTTTAGCGGCCAGGTCAACTGAAGATCGGCATGCGAATATTTTGGCACTTGGCACCACTTGCTTAATCCTTTGGTATTGATTGTTTTAAATGCCCTCAAAAAAGGGCTGCAAATGTAATTAATTATTCGCGAAACAAAGAAAAAATTCACCTTTCTATATTAAAAATAGAGGCTTAAGTTTTGGATTAATAGCCGGGTATTACCTAATTTTGCCGACCGTTTCGAATTTGGACAACAAAGTTTACCTTAATTGTAAGCTTCCACTTTTAAAACAAATAACCAAAGTAGCCCAGGTGGCGGAATTGGTAGACGCGTTGGTCTCAAACACCAATATCTTCGGATGTGCCGGTTCGAGCCCGGCCCTGGGTACAAAAGGAACCTCAGCTTTAACGGCTGAGGTTTTTTCTTTTTGCTACCCTTCCAGTTGATTTATTCCAGGCTAAGGCATCATCTTTGAAGAGGTACTCATGTTTGCAAAATACTCAGCATCTTTGCCATTCCTATGAACGCAAAACAACGAAAGTACGATGTGGCCTATCTTAGGATGGCGCGGGAATGGGCCCGGTTATCCTACTGCCAACGCAGGCAGGTGGGCTCCCTCATTGTAAAGGATCGCATGATTATTTCAGATGGCTACAATGGCACCCCCAGTGGCTTTGAAAATGTATGCGAAGATGACGAAGGCTATACCAAGTGGTACGTTCTCCATGCCGAGGCCAATGCTATTTTAAAAGTAGCAGGAAGCACGCATAGTTGCAAAGGTGCTACCTTGTACCTGACTATGTCGCCTTGCAAGGATTGCAGCAAACTGATCCACCAGGCAGGTATAAAACGTTTAGTATATATTCAGGGTTATAAGGACGACAGCGGCCTGCGGTTCCTGGAAAAAGCGGGCGTTGAAATTGTGCAGATTACTGATTTAGATAGTGAAGAATAAACTTTTAATACCCATTTTACTTGGCCTGGCTGTGGTTTTTGGCCTGCTTATAGGGATGTTCCTTAATTATCCTTCCCGTAAATTCAGCCTGACGCCATCCCAGGAGGACCAGCGGCAACAGAAGATCCGGCAGATCATCGATTACATCGACTTTGAGTATGTGGATAATGTGAATACCGACAGCTTGCTGGATATTACCATTACTGACCTTTTGCGCAGGTTGGATCCCCATTCCACCTATATACCCATTGATGAAGTGGCGGCCAATGAAGAAAGTATCCGTGGAAGTTTTGAAGGCATAGGCATTGAATTCCGGATATTCAGGGATACTCTTACCGTAGTAAACGTGATTGATGATGGTCCTTCCGATAAAGCCGGGATCAAGGCTGGAAGCCGTATTTTATATGCGAACGGAGAGGCCTTGTTTGGGGAAGGTGTGGATAACAACCGGGTGATCAGTACGCTTAAGGGAAAGTCGGGCAGTAAGGTTAAGCTGGATCTTTACATTCCTGCCTCACAAAAAAGCCTCAGCAAGACCGTTAAAAGAGGCGAGGTGCCGCTCAGGAGTGTGCAGGCGGCTTTTATGGCTAATGAAAGGACCGGCTACATCCGCCTTACCCGCTTTTCCGAAACCAGTGTAAAGGAACTGAAGGCTGCCATAAAGCAGATCCAAAAGAAAGGTGCAGATCAGATGATCCTGGATCTGCGGGATAACCCGGGAGGCTTACTCGGGGCGGCCCGGGATGTGGCGGACCAGTTCCTTGCCGAAGGAGATATGATTGTGTTTACCCGTGACCGGGAAGGTCAGAAAAATGAGATCTACGCCACGGATAAAGGTCTTTTTGAAAAAGGCAAGCTCGTGGTGCTGATCAACGAAGGATCAGCTTCCGCCAGTGAGATAGTAGCTGGGGCGGTACAGGATAATGACCGGGGAGTGTTGGTGGGACGCAGGTCCTTTGGAAAGGGTTTGGTACAAGAAGAGATCCGCCTGAGTGATGGCAGCCGTATGCGACTTACTACCCAGCGCTACTACACACCTACAGGACGAAGTATTCAGAAACCATACGGAGATTATGACGAGGGTTTCCTGAAGCGTAATGGGTATAGTGGTGATCTGCCCACGCAGGACTCCAGTTCTGTGGCGCATAGTGCATACCGGACCCCAGCGGGTCGTACGGTTTATGGAGGAGGGGGTATAACCCCGGATGTGGAAGTGCCTTTTGATACCTCCCGGTCAGCGGCATTGATCTATCATGTTTCTCTGATGACCAACCTGGATGATAAGGCATTTATGTACGTGGATCAGCACCGCAAGCGGTTTTCAGGAATGTCCCTGCAACAGTTTAAGGAAAGCTTTGTAGTGAACGATACCGTTATGGATTTTTTCTTTGGCGATCGCATCGATGTGAAGGAACGTTTAGGGGACGCTTCCCGACAGGTGCTTATCACCCGGATCAAAGCCACTATCGCGTCCAACATCTTTGGTAATTCCAGTTATATAGAAGTGTATTTTGCGGAAGACCCTATGATACACGAGGCCTTAGAGCAACTGAATAAAGACTACGCCTGGCAGCCCTAAAACAAAAAGCCCTGCAAAAATGCAGGGCCTGTTTTTCGTTTGGACGATGATGGATTAGTGAGCAGCCTCTTCTGATGCAGCTTCGCCTTCAGTAGCGTCAGCATTCAGGTTGTCATCCATGTCTTCAGTGCTTTCCTCGATGGATTCACCCATGTCTTCAGCACCTTCCTCGATGTCCTCACCAGCTTCTTCCATGCCTTCTTCTACTTCTTCCATACCATCTTCGATGTTATCGTCAGCAGACTCAGGGTTATTGCAGGCAATAGCGCCAACAAAAAGAAGAGCTAATGCAAAAAGATTGATCTTTTTCATAATTTGAAATCTGGTTGTTAATTAAAAATTTCGCTGCGAATGTAGCGATTTTATAAATGTTAACAACGATCTTTCTTTATTTCAGTGTTTTAAGTAATGATTTCAATTCCACATGTTTACGCAAAAGAGCGCTCAATTCTGAGATGGGAACACGCTGTTGCTCCATCGAATCGCGGAAGCGAACGGTAACAGATTGATCATTTTTAGTGTCATGATCCACCGTTACACATAGAGGGGTGCCAATGGCGTCATGCCTTCGGTAACGCTTACCAATAGCGTCTTTTTCATCATATTGGCAGAGGAAGTCAAGCTGCAGTTCATCCATGATCTCACGGGCAATTTCAGGAAGTCCGTCTTTTTTCAGCAGGGGCAGAACGGCTACTTTAACCGGGGCTATAGGGGCTGGTATGCGCAGCACCACTCTTTCGGATCCGTCCTCCAGTTTTTCTTCGGTATAGGCTGCAGAAAGTACCGCCAGGAACATACGATCCAAACCAATGGAGGTTTCCACTACATAGGGTACATAATTCTCATTGAGCTCAGGGTCAAAATACTGCAGTTTTTTACCGGAATATTCTTCGTGCCTTTTCAGGTCGTAGTCTGTGCGGCTATGGATACCTTCCAGTTCCTTAAAGCCAAACGGAAAATTAAACTCAATATCTGCAGCAGCATTGGCATAATGGGCCAGCTTATCATGGTCATGGAAACGGTAATTTTCATCTCCCAGACCAAGTGCCTTGTGCCACTTCAAACGCATTTCCTTCCAGTACTCATACCATTGCATTTCCTCTCCGGGGCGTACAAAGAATTGCATCTCCATCTGTTCAAACTCGCGCATCCGGAAAATGAACTGCCGGGCCACGATTTCGTTGCGGAAAGCTTTACCGGTTTGAGCAATACCAAAAGGTATTTTCATGCGGCCGGTTTTCTGAACGTTGAGGAAGTTGACAAAGATGCCCTGGGCAGTTTCAGGCCGCAGGTATACATCACTCGCGCCTTCGGCCACAGACCCCATACGGGTTCCGAACATCAGGTTGAACTGGCGCACTTCTGTCCAGTTCTTGGAACCGGAAACCGGGTCTGCAATGCCTTTTTCTTCGATCAGAGCTTTAACATCGGCCAGGTCACCTTTATCCAGGCTTAGTGCCATGCGCTTCATGGTTTCATCCGCCTCATCCAGGTAGCCTTTTACACGTGGGTTAGTTTCACGGTACATCTTTTCGTCAAAGCTTTCGCCAAAACGCTTAGCCGCCTTTTCGATCTCCTTATCGGCTTTCTGACGCAGCTTTTCGGCATACTCTTCCAGCAGCACATCAGCACGGTAGCGTTTTTTAGAGTCTTTATTATCGATCAGGGGATCGTTGAAGGCATCTACGTGGCCGGATGCCTTCCAGGTAGTGGGGTGCATGAAAATGGCAGCATCAATGCCTACAATATTTTCGTGCATCTGTACCATGGCCTTCCACCAATAGTCGCGGATATTCTTTTTCAGTTCCGCCCCGTTCTGGCCGTAATCGTACACTGCGGCCATACCATCGTAAATTTCGCTGGAAGGGAAAATAAAACCATACTCCTTGGCATGGCTGATAACTTTCTTAAAGAGATCGTTCTGGTTCATAGCGGCAAAAGTAAACAGTTGATGGCGGAGTTGAAAGCCGAATTTGATGCAGTCCGTTTAAAAAAGCATCTTCGCGTTCTGCGAAAAAAGCTTCACGGCAATGGCCAGCAGGATAACCCCAAATACTTTTCTTAATATGCTGATGCCGGAAGGGCCCAGTTTTCGCTCCAGAAAGGGTGCGCTTTTGAGCACCGCAAATACCAGAATGCTATTCAGCAGTATGGCAACTACAATATTCTCTGCTTTGTACTCGGCCCGGATAGAGATCAGGGTAGTGAGTGTTCCGGCACCTGCAATCAACGGGAAAGCGATGGGTACGATGGAGGCCGCTTTAGGTTCTTCATCCTTAATGAGATGGATGCCCATGATCATTTCCAGGGCCAGGAAAAACAATACAAAAGAACCGGCTACCGCAAAGGAATTCACGTCTACTCCAAGATAATTGAGCAGGGTTTCGCCTACAAACAGGAAAACAATCATAATACCAGCGGCCACAATGGTGGCCTTCTTACTCTCTATGTGGCCCACCTTTTGTTTCAGGGATATAATAAGCGGTATACTGCCAATGATGTCGATAACCGCAAACAAAACCATGGCTGCGGAGAAAATCTCTTTTAAATTGAAGGCCATATCGTCAATTTTTGGGCGTGCAAAATTAATCGCTTTGATCGGGAACCCCATGCCAATATCTCGAATTCTCATTCTGACCTTGCTCTTTTCCGGGATCGTTCTGCGGGCGCAGGTAGGCCCGGCTGATTTTCAATGCCATGATGGCCCGGAGGGCTATCACTGGCAACAGATCGGTCCTAGCCCGGAGGGCATGCTTCAGGCTGCCGGTCTGTTGGGCCGCGTTACGGTACTTCCGGGTGATACCAATGTTTTATTTGTGAACACGGAATTCTCAGGCCTCTGGAAAACCCTGAATCATGGAGACCGCTGGTATTGTATCACTGACTCCTTGGAGGTTCCGGGCCTGGGCTTAACAGAACTATCCATTAACCCTGAAAATGTTTCTGAGTTTGTGGCGGGAACAAGGACACGCTCCTATGGCAATCCACACTGGCAGGGGATGGGAAAGGGCTATGGAATACTCTTTTCCGATGATGGTGGAGTGAGTTGGAAAAGGGCACTTATGAAGGGCGCACAGGACGATTTTGAGTTTGTGGAGTTGGTAAGGCGTAACCCAGAGGAGCCGGATCACCTGGTGGCAGCCGGTAACAGGAAAATATGGGTAAGTACGGACGGAGGAAAAAGTTGGGAACTGGCTTTTGAAAATCCTACTCAATTACCTTCCTGGTTTGTGGATGTGGAGTTTTCGCTCCGGGATACGAAGCGGGTTTTTGCTTCTACCAAACTGTTTGGCTACGGTGGGGAGGAGAGTAAAGGCGGACTTTCTGCCACTTCACATGCCGCACAGGTATTTGTCTCGAGTGCATCCGGGAAACCGGGTAGCTGGAAGGAAGTGAGCCCACCAAATACTCAGCATAAACAGGATTTTGCCGTACACATCGTAATGGATGTAAGCCCGGCTGACCCGGCCCATCTCTATGCGGTGCAGGCTTTAGGGAATGCCCATATCCTCCATAAAACAAGGGACGGTAGCAATTGGGAGATGGTGGATAGTGTTCCCCGATCCGGCCTGGTAGGTGGCAATTGGGGGTATTACCGGCATGAGTTTGAATTATCCGATACGGATACAAAAGTCATGTATGCCGGAACCAATACTCTTTTACGAAGCGTAGACGGAGGTAAAAGCTGGAAATCTGTGACGCAATACATACCATATGGAAATCCGGGAAGTAGCACCCACGGTGATATCCGGTGTATTCTAAACCTGGGGCCTGGACCGGAAGGAGACCGGCTGATCATTACCAATGACGGAGGTGTGGCCCGCACCGATGATGGAGGAAGAACGTGGACCAACCTGAACGGGAAAGGATTAGTGATAACCGAGTTTTACGCAGTAGAGACTTTCCGGGCTTCGCCCGAAGAAAAACTGGTGGCCGGAGCCCTTCACAACGGCACCTTTGTATATGCGGATTCAATATGGAAGCCTTTTGTGATTGGAGGTGACGGAGACTGGACAGAGACGGATCATTTTTCGGACAAGGAAAGGGTGTATACCATGAATAATGGACGCTTAAGCATGTCCGATGACCATGGAAAAACCTTTCGTGCGGTGCCTGGCCAGCCTGAAGCGCGATGGGTGCAGGGTCAGCGGTTTGAAGTGGATCCGCATGAACATAATCGTTTGTTATACGGCTTGTATAATTTGTTCCGGTTTGATGGACGGACCAATACATGGGAACACCTGTTTAAGAAAGAAGTAGTTGACAAGACCAATTCGGAAATAACGGTGGCCAAAATAGCTCCTTCCGATAAGGGCGTGCTTTACCTGGCATTTGATGGTGTTACCTGGGGTAATACGGAAAATGACTATAAATTCTATAAGAGTATGGACGGAGGCAAAAGCTGGGAGAACCTTACTAAAAAGTTTACCGGTTCGTCCGGGCCCATGTATCATTGGGCGGCTATCAGTGACCTGGTTTTTGATCCTGACAATAGCCAACGGGCTTTTGTGAGTGTAAAGAATTATGGTTTTGTAAATAAGGGAAACCCGGTTAAGGATCGTGTTTTATATACCGAAGATGGAGGTGAGACCTGGAGTGATATGTCTGCGGGCTTGCCACCCGTACCTGTGAATTATCTGTATTATATGGATGGCTCGGATGATCTTGTATGGGCGGGTACGGATGCCGGGGTTTATTATTGGGCGACTGGTGCCCACAGGTGGATGTGTTTTAACAGGGGTTTCCCTAGCGCCATAGTCACCAAACTGGAAGTGGATCCGTGTAATGATGTAATGTACGCTTCAACCTGGGGCCGGGGGATATGGAAGGTACCTCTTTTGGAATTCAAGCCATTGAAAGAGATCACGGGAAACCAGCTTTGGGATACCGAAAGGTTTTTCAACGGACGCATTGTGTTGAAAAAAGGTGCAGTACTCAATATTTCGGATACTCTTTATATGGGCGAGAAAGGACGCATAGAAATAGAACCTGGTGCAAAGCTCATTGTAAACGGTGGAGCCATAACGGTGAAGAACTGCGGGCGGCACTGGCAGGGAGTATTCCGTTCGGATGGTAAAAAGGCAGGTCCGCAAATCCTTCAAACCATCAATGGAGGCTCTTTACTTTTTGTGAAGGAGGAAGACTAAAAAATAAAAGCCCGGCAAGTTGCCGGGCTTTTATTTTAATATTTCATTAGTGCCGTATCGTAAACTTACGGTGGCTGATATTCCCAAACTCATCCGTCATTCTCAGGATGTACATTCCGGTAGGGTAGGAAGATACGTTTATCGTTTCAGATTCATTGGAGCTGATGTCCTTTTGTAGCAACAGTTTACCCGATGCATCATGCACTTGCAGTGAAATCATAATATTGTGGCTGCTCCATTCCAATTCAAGGCGCTGGTCAGCCGGAACCGGATACACCCGCATGTCCACTATTTCCCCTTCTTCAAGCCCTATACCACTATACACCTTCACCTGGCGGTTAAGCGTAATGGTACAGGTGCCGTTGGAAACAATGAGTGTAACAAAATAAGTTCCCGGTTTGGAATAGGTATGAGTAGGATTTTGCAGGTTTGAAGTGTCTCCATCTCCAAAATACCACTCCCAGGAAGTAGCCACTTCGCTGCTGTCAAAGAACTGGAATTGCTGAGTGGCATATACACTGTCTGGCATAGAGAAATCAGCATAAAGTAGGCTGGTCATATCCACAGGGATAAAGGCGGTATCACGACCGGCATTATTACGGGTGATCAGCCTTACCTGATAGTTGCCTGGTTTAAGGTAAGTATGTACCGGGTTCTGAACAAAACCCGTAGCACCATCACCAAAATCCCACTCCCATTGCGTAGGGGCATTTTGGGAAAGGTCTGTAAATATAACCGTGCCGTTGCAGGGATCATTGATCACATGGGTAGCATTGGCCAGAGGAGCCCTATCCGTAATAGCCTTAAGGCATACGTTCTGTTGGCTGTCATTATTGAGAATGGTAAAACTGCTGTTCAGGGTGCCGGAAGTCCCTGCATTAGGGGTAAAAGTTACCGGTAAGGCCAGGCTATCACCCGCAGGGATAACATTTACAGCTATGGTGGTGCTGAACTGAGGGTCCAGGAAAGTGATGCCCGAAATCAGCAGGTCGGAGCAACCGATATTTTTAATATAAATAGTGTCGGTTACCGAAGCGGTATTCACTACTCCAAAGTCAATGCAATCCACAGAGACCTTTATCTCGGGTTTTTCCACTACGGTAAGAACAACAGGAATACGGTAATTGGGGTTACCGGGATCATTGGATTCCATCACCAGTGTGGAAGTGTGCACTCCCATGCTCAGGTTGGTGGGATCAAAGTCAATATTAACAAAGGTTACCCCACCTCCGTTAAGTGAACCTGAAGAAGGATTCTGGATGGATATCCAGGGAGTATTAGTACCCATCTTAACCTGCACAAAGTGCATGTTGAGAGAAGGCAAGGAGAATATATCCACGGCTGGAGAATTGATCATGCTTACATCCAGCTGGCCATCGCTTAACCAGGTAGAGATCAATGGGCCGGTATAATAGAAGATAGCCGTATCATTGGTTCCGGCCGTCAGGCTTTGAGCAGCATTGGCAATAACCTGGGTTCCTTCTACTTCTACGGAATAGGTTTCACCAGAACTGTCATAATCACCATTCACTACGGTGGTGAAGAAAATGGTATCTGCACTGGACGGTAGATTGGTAAAAGAGTGCAGGGTAGTGGCACCACTGGTGGTGTATACAATCCGGCTGGTATCCTGGTAGAGTTCCTGTGATTTCAGATCGTAATACAAGGTTCCCTGACCGGAATTACCAAAGGAAAATACCTCTGACTGTACTCCCAAACATTTATTGACGGTAACTCTCAGCGTATCGTTAAAGAGTAATACCTGAGAGGCTGCCAATCCCTTACCACTAACGCAGATGGCTGCCGTATCAGCATTGGTGTACAGGTAAATGGTGTCCTGGGTAAAGCTAGCTACGGAAGGAGTAAAACTGATCTGGGCCATGGCCTCTTCTCCGGGGGCAATGTGCAGGGGCAGGTTTTGAACGGAGAATTGTCCAGAAGGGGAGTTGAAACCCGTCACAAAAAGACTGTCACAACCTACGTTGCTGATCAGTGTGCTGTCCAAGCTGTTTAGTCCTATCAGCAGTGAGTCATAATCCAGGCAGGTGGTGGGAACCTGTGTTTCGGCTGCTCCGCTTACCGTAAGCTGTATGGGAATAGTGAGATTGGGGTTCAGCGGATCATTGGTGTTAACGGTAATAGAAGTAGTGTGGGTTCCCGCACTCAGCCCTACAGATTTTATCCAAATGTCCACCACCGAGCTATCGCTGGGGTTTACCTGCCCGGAATCAGGAGTAACCGTAATCCAGTTGCTGAGGCGTCCCGCATAAATCACCTCCAGGAATTTATCCATGATAGCCTGTGTAGTGGGATTGTCAATATAGTTGGTAGCCAGTCCGGTGCGGCTGGCATAGAGGAGGTAATAAATCCGGTTGGTACCATTTAAGCCGGTAATAGTGTGCTGATCAGAATCCGTATTGGAGGTGAAGTTGTGCTGTGCTGTATTAGGCTCGGGAACAATTACCAGGTGATTTACCGAAGGCTCGGATACGTTGTATACCCGTTTTACAAAACCGGTAAAAGACTGCCCCCCTATACTGCTGGTGAGTACCGTTCCATCGGCCACGCCAAACCCGTCAGCACCCAAACCTCCGCTGATATCAAACTGGCTTACCCCGTCTATATCGGCTGCGAACAACCAGATTCCAATACCCTCATAGGTGAAGTACTGTCCTTGTGGGCCAAGGTCTGTAGTGGCAGTTACCATATTGTCCGAATAATAAATATAAGGAGAGGTAGTGGTAGTTGTGGCGGTTAGCCTGTTGCCATTATCGTACATGTCATAACCACCGTCAGAAATATAGTATCCCGAGCTGCCAGTGGAAAAGTCGTACACAGAGGGGATAAGGCTGGTAATCGCAGAATACTGGTTTCTGAAGGTGTCCAGTATTTCCTGTAGGCTGAGGCCTTCACTGCCGCCAATCCTGTAATCCAGGTTCCCCAGGCCGTTATTGTATATAGTGCGTTGTACCAGTAGAGAGTCATTACAGCTGCTAAGGCTTACGTTGATAGCGGAAGTGTCCATCGAAATAGCTGGTGCGGGCAGTGCAAAGCCCTTCAGGCATATAGATAGCGTAGTATCATTACTCAGTATGGAGATAGTGTCATGAATAAGACCCAGGTTGGTAGTGGGGGCAAACTGCACTTGTATGTAGGTGGAATCATCCGGAGCCAGGGTGATGGGTGATGACAGGATGTTAAACTCCGATGTACTGTTGTTGTAGGCGGTTATGTTGAGGTCCCCACAACCGTCATTGTAAACCAGGATAGAATCGCTTACCGTGGTATTAGCCATTATCGTATCCATATCCAGGCAACTCACATTGCTTACAATATTGGGGATACCCGTGAGGTGTAGCACCACTGGGAAAGAGTATACAGGATTAGCCGGGTCATTGGATTGAAGGTTGGCTGTAAAGTTGTAAGTGCCGGTATTAAATCCATCCAGTCCGATCTTGCCGGTAAGTAAAATTGAGTCATTGGCCGCAATACTGCTGGTGTCAGGTGTAAAATCGATCACATTGGAGAGGGCGTAGTTGATGGAAAAATCATCTACGATCCAGTTATCATAACCCGAACCGCTGTTTTGGTTCTGAATAAGACGGAATTTTACCTGGGAGCCCTGTGCAGCGGTTGGAATAGGTTCACTTACCACCAGGTCCGTATTGAGGGAGCTGATGTAATGATAACTGATGTTGGTCCAGGTAAGACCATTGTTAGTGGAATAATCAATATAGATTCCTTCCCCGTTATCGGCCAGTTCACAATTGGACTGGTTCATGGTAAAATCAATGGTTCCGCCTCCGGCTATATTCAAAGGTACGGTTTCAATGTAGCGCTGTCCTGATCCTTCAAATATCAAGGATTTATTGCCGGATATGATTCCGCAGAAACTGCCGTTGCTGACATTGAAGCTGTACCCACTCCACAGGTTTGGATCAGGTACGCTGCTCTCAAAGTTATCAGATAAATTGCTGTTCACATTAGAGCGTGCAGACCAGTTCAGTTGTCCTTGTCCGTTGTTGATAAGCCAGGCCGAGAATTGTACACTATCCCCGCATCCCTGGTGATAAATATGGTAGGTGGCAGAGTCTGTGGTTATAGCTGGAATCGGATTGGCCTGGCCGGTAATACAGATGTGAGCCGTGGTATCCGGACCATTCAGGTATAAAGTGTCATTGTAAGAACCTAAGGCGCTGGCAGCAAGGGTTACGTGTACGTATAGGCTGTCTCCGGGGCCCAGATCTACGGGAGCAAGAGAAGAACTGATGTCCGTGCTGGTGCTGGTAGTGCCGGTAATATTCAAGGTGTCGCAACCCGAATTCCATACTAGTACAGAGTCAGTTACAGCATAACCCGGGAAGATATTACCATAGGTAATGCACGAACGATCCTGGTTGAGATCTGCGGAACCCGTAACGATTAGTTTTACAGGTACCGTCTTGCCATCCAGTGCTGTGTCATTAGAAGAAATGATGAAATCCAGCCAGTAGGTGCCGGCTACCAGATCTGAAGCATTGGCATTGATAAAAATAACGTTGGAAGACCCATTACCCAGAGTGCCGGTGGTGGGGTTAAAACTTACCTTGTTAAGCAGGTCATTACCCGATATCTGAACATTGTCCACGGCAAAATCACTGAAAGAAGAATTGTAGAAATTGATCTTGTTCAATGAGTTGACAGAATTATTAAAACCTGCCGAGGCAATGAGCAGTGTGTTGTCAATGTAGATGTCATAGGTCTGGTTTACAAAGTCAATATTGCGCAGTTCTATGTGGTACCACTGGTTAAGGTTGCGGGGGTGGTAATAAGAAGTGGTAAATCCACCTGACGGATCCCGGTAGTAAAGCCTGAGGTCGCCATAACGGAATACCGAGTAAAATATTTGTGTAAAGTTCCCGAACTGGTCTGTTTGACCAATATTGCTGTAGCCGTGGTATGAATTGCTATTGGGTGACATAACCCAATAACTTACTGATTCAGGTGTGGCGTTCGGAAAGCTGGCATCCATTCCATTGTTGAAACTGCCTGTACCCGTCATTTGCAAATAACGCTGACCCTGAGGAGCTGAAGTGCTGTTGACTATGGAGTAGGAAAGACTGGAATTGGATACTGAAAAAGCACCAATGGAGTTGTTCTCGAAGGTTTCGTTCAAAATAAGGTTCTGGCTGGTCTGGGTAAGTTCCAGGTCATAAAACAAGGTGCCGGACCCGCCATTGCTAATTGTGAAAGAGCCCGAATTGGAAGTTCCGCAGGCCGTGGTAATAACCACGGTATCCGGGTTTACCGAACCTTGAGGTGGGGCCTGAACATTAATATTGGCTATGGAAGAAGTGTCGGAGCCCGCACAGTTGGAAGCAACGAGGTAAACCTGCTTAAGGCCGGTGGAAGTGTAGCTGTGGGAGGGGTTGGTCTCGGTTGAAGTAGTACCATCTCCGAAATGCCACTCATAAGTGCCACCGTTAAGGGTTGTATTGATGAACTGTACAGGCCGGTTAAAGGCCGGTGAGTTGGTTGAAAAGGCAAACGAAGCCGTAGGGGCATTGGTGCTACCGGAGACCCAACTCATTTCAAAACCAGCATAGTTTTGGGAAAAGTTGGAGTAAAACCGGATGGTTATGGCTCCGCTGGTGGAGCTGATGGGATTCCCATTGTTAGGAAGGGATGTTCCGCTATAAGAGCCCAGCAGGGCACCGCTGTTGCCAATTCCATCATAGATGTATACATAATCACTGGAAGCCTGCGTAGTAAACTGTGCAAATTGTACGGATACAGGATTGTTGCCGGGAGGGTCAATAACCATATAACCATTGGCACTGTTCGGGTAAAAGCCGGTACCTCCGGGGTCTCTTAAAATACCGGTGCAGGAAGCCGTGGTATCCCACCCATTGGAAGAGATGTTAAAAACCTGGGCTTGTACCGGACTGAAAAAGGTTACGAGAGTGCTAATAAAAGCTGTTAGCGAAAAGGCTAAGGATTTCATCTACTAAAATTTGCGGCAAAATTACGGCTTATGTTTTGGGTGGGCGAACAACCAAGTAAATTTATAGTTATGAAAATCAGTATTTTATGACATTTAACATTTAGGCAAGGTGTAAATATCGCCCGCTTGGGTGTAATTTTACCCACATGATTGCTATTCAGGAAACACTGATTTCAGAAGATCTTTTAGAAAAAGAATTTGTGTGCAATTTGTCAGCATGCAAAGGTGCGTGTTGTGTAGAAGGGGATGCGGGGGCGCCATTGGAAACAGCTGAAGTTCGTCTGTTGGAAGAAATATATAAGGATGTGGCCCCCTATTTAAGAGAGGAGGGCAGGCAAACTATAGAAAAGCAGGGAGTCGCTATACGTGATCCTTACGATGGAGAATGGGTAACACCGCTGGTGAACGGAGCAGAATGTGCTTATGTGATCTTTGACGAAAAAGGTGTTTCCAAATGTGGAATAGAGAAGGCCTGGGAGCAGGGTGCCGTAAACTGGCAAAAGCCGGTTAGTTGCCACCTGTATCCCATTCGTATAACCCGCTACCCTTCCTATGATGCGGTGAATTACCACCGTTGGCAGATATGCAGCCCCGCTTGCGATCTGGGCAAACAGCTTGAAGTTCCTGTCTATAAATTTGTTAAGGATGCCCTCATCCGCAAGTATGGTTCGGAATGGTATGCAGAGCTTGAAGAGGTGGCCTCTTACTGGCTCAAAAAATGATTTTTCGCAGCAGGTTTTTAACAATTGGTGTGAATTAAAAATTAAAAAACACCCCTTTTTTAATTTGCATTTTTAGTACCTCAATACCTCACTGACATCTGGGCCTGACCCTTTTTACGCTGTGTTAATAAATGCAACTGAATGTTAAAAACTACGAGTTGTGTCAAGCTCAATTTATCTTGAAGTTTGTTAGACAAGTTAGTTAATTGGTGATCTGGCCAATATATCTCAGCAATTTACGTTATTGATTATCAGAAGTTTACGTATTTTTTACGCAGGGATTGTTGGCCTCCAATACCAAGTAGAACCGGAACAATAAAAATTGAGCGCATGAGTAGTATTGAGCCCATCTTAGAGGAAAACAAAAACCGATTTGTCCTATTTCCCATTCAACATCACGATATCTGGGAGTGGTACAAAAAATCAGAAGCCAGTTTTTGGACAGCTGAGGAAATTGATCTCCACCAGGATATAACCGACTGGGAAACCAAGTTGAATGATGATGAGCGCTATTTTATTAAACACGTACTGGCGTTTTTTGCTGCCAGTGATGGTATCGTAAATGAAAACCTGGCTGAGAACTTCGTGAACGAAGTGCAGTATACCGAGGCCAAGTTCTTTTACGGCTTCCAGATCATGATGGAGAATATTCACAGTGAAACGTATTCCCTGCTGATCGATACTTACATCAAGGACAAGGAAGATCGCAACCGTCTCTTTACTGCCATTGAAAATTTCCCTGCCATTAAGAAAAAGGCCGATTGGGCCCTGCGGTGGATAGAGTCTGATTCTTTTGCCGAACGCCTTATTGCCTTTGCTGCGGTGGAAGGTATTTTCTTCAGTGGTTCCTTCTGTTCTATTTTCTGGCTTAAAAAACGTGGGCTTATGCCAGGCCTTACCTTCTCCAATGAACTGATCTCACGTGATGAAGGTATGCACTGTGATTTTGCCTGCCATCTTCACAACAACCACCTGATCAACAAAGTGCCTAAAGAGCGTATCCGCCACATATTGGTGGAGGCGCTTGACATTGAAAGAGAGTTTATTACTGAATCATTGCCGGTGAACCTTATTGGTATGAACTCCAAACTCATGACGCAATACCTGGAATTTGTAACTGACCGGCTATTGGTTGAACTGGAGTGTGAAAAAGAATACAACGTAGAAAATCCATTTGATTTTATGGATATGATCAGCCTGCAGGGCAAGACCAATTTCTTTGAAAAAAGAGTGGGAGAATACCAGAAAAGTGGTGTAGTTCAGGGTCAGGAATCCAATAAGATATCCTTTGACGCGGACTTTTAAGCAATCCTCCTTAACCACCCCAAGTTTCCCAAACAACCTTTAAAAAAGCATTATGTACGTAATTAAAAGAGACGGAAGAAAAGAATCTGTAAAATTCGACAAGATCACCGCCCGCATCCAGAAGCTTTGCTATGGGCTTAGCGATCTGGTAAATCCTACCAACGTAGCCATGAAGGTGATCGAAGGTATATACGAAGGTGTAACCACCTCTGAGCTGGATAGCCTGGCTGCAGAAGTAGCTGCATCTTTAACCACCCGCCACCCGGATTATGCGCAGCTTGCAGCCCGGATAGCGGTGTCCAACCTGCATAAGAACACCACCAAGTCTTTCTCCGAAACCATGAAAGACTTGCATGAATATGTGAATCCTAAAACTGACCTCCACTCTCCACTTATTGCTGATGATGTGGCGGAGATCATTGAAAAGAATGCAGTTCTGTTGGACTCCACTCTTATCTATGATCGTGACTTTGGCTACGACTACTTTGGCTTTAAGACCCTGGAGCGTTCGTACCTGTTGCGCGTTAACGGTAAGATAGCCGAGCGTCCCCAACACATGCTAATGCGTGTGGCTATTGGTATCCACAAGGAAGATCTGGAAAGCGCCATTGAGACGTATGACCTGATGTCCAAAAAATATTTCACCCACGCCACCCCAACGCTTTTCAATGCAGGTACACCCAAGCCGCAGATGTCTTCCTGCTTCCTTCTTACCATGAAGGATGATAGCATTGATGGTATCTACGATACGTTGAAGCAATGTGCCAAGATCTCACAATCAGCCGGTGGTATCGGTCTTTCTATCCATAGTGTAAGAGCAACCGGTTCCTACATTCGTGGCACTAACGGTACCTCTAATGGTATTGTGCCCATGTTGCGTGTATACAATGATACTGCCCGTTACGTGGATCAGGGTGGTGGTAAGCGCAAAGGTTCCTTTGCTATTTACATGGAGCCCTGGCATGCCGATATCTTCGACTTCCTGGATCTGAAAAAGAACCACGGTAAAGAGGAAATGCGTGCCCGTGATCTTTTCTACGCCCTTTGGATCCCCGATCTGTTTATGAAGCGTGTGAAGGAAGATGGTGACTGGACCCTGATGGATCCGAATGAATGTCCCGGTCTGCCCGATTGCCATAGTGAGGAATTTGAGAAACTGTATACGCGGTACGAAAGCGAAAACCGTGGCCGTAAAACCATTAAGGCCCGTGACTTATGGCAGAAGATCACCGAGTCACAGATTGAGACCGGTACTCCTTATATGCTGTATAAAGATGCTGCCAACAGCAAATCCAACCAGCAGAACCTGGGAACCATCCGTTCTTCCAATCTGTGTACCGAGATCATCGAGTATACAGCACCCGATGAAGTAGCGGTTTGCAACCTGGCTTCCATTGCCTTGCCCATGTATATTGAGGATGGTGAATTCAACCACCAGCGCCTTTATGATGTAACCTACAAGGTTACCAAGAACCTGAACCGCATTATTGATCGTAACTATTACCCCGTAGCCGAGGCGCGCAACAGCAATATGCGTCACCGCCCGGTTGGCTTGGGAGTACAGGGGCTGGCAGATACCTTTATCAGGTTGCGTTTGCCTTTTACCTCTGATGAGGCCAAAGCCCTGAACAAGGATATTTTTGAAACTATTTATTACGCTGCCCTGTGTGCTTCCCGTGATGAGGCCAAGGTGGATGGTGCTTATGAAACCTATGAAGGTTCGCCCATCAGTCAGGGTAAGTTCCAGTTCAACCTGTGGGGCGTAGATGAAAAAACACTCAGCGGCCGCTGGGACTGGGATGCCCTGCGTAAGGATATTAAGGAGAACGGAGTGCGCAACTCGCTGTTGCTGGCTCCTATGCCTACCGCATCCACTTCACAGATCCTGGGTAATAACGAGTGCTTTGAGCCCTATACTTCCAACATCTATACCCGCAGGGTATTGTCAGGTGAGTTTATCGTGGTGAACAAGCATCTGTTGGTAGACCTGGTGGAGCTCGGCCTGTGGAATGAAGACCTGAAGAACGAGATCATCCGTGCCAACGGTTCTATACAGCATATCGATATTATTCCTGAGAACATCAAGGAGATGTACAAAACCGTTTGGGAGATGAGTATGAAGGATATTATTGATATGAGTGCCGATCGCGGGATGTTCATTGACCAGTCCCAATCCCTCAACCTCTTTGTAGAAAATGCCAACGTAGGTAAGCTTACATCCATGCACTTCTACGCCTGGGAAAAGGGACTCAAAACCGGTATGTACTACCTGCGTACCAAGGCAGCTTCAGACGCGATCAAGTTTACCGTGCAAAAGCAATCCAAGGCCCAGGTTGAGCCCGTAACCGAATCCAAGCAAACCGAGAAGATCCAGGAAAAAGAAAGCAAGGATCTTCAGAAGGCAGCAGCCATGGGTGAAGTTCGGGTGGCTGAAATGGCCAAGGCGGTTCAAACCTATAGTGCCGAAGAAACCATTGCCTGCTCCATCGATAACCCCGATGATTGCGAGGCTTGTGGTTCTTAAATAGGTGAATCAGGAAATATTCTCAAAAAAAGGCTATCCGTTTTGGATAGCCTTTTTCTTTTTAAAAGAATGAGGGGGATGATGATCTTTTTACTAAAGATGCTTTTAAATTATAACTTATTTGAGTCTTTTAACTCACCGTGTTGTTTAGCATGTGTGCCTGATTCATTTGTATTTTTATAGAGTCATGAAAATTTTCGCTAAAAGCGAGTTAACTTAAAATTTCGTTCTATGAAAAGAATTCTACTCTCGTTAATGGTAAGCGTATCCATGCTTGCCATTACACAACAGGCCAAAGGCCAATCCGTGAGCTTTAACAATCAGACATCCACTTATTTTGGTGGGGTTTTCCTAACCAGTTGTTCCGGTACAAGTTCTAATTTTTATTACGACATACCGAATAATTACAGCTGGACAGCGAATCAGTTGATTGATGAAAATGGTAACTCTATTGCAGCATCAGCAGCATTAGGCTTTGGGTTTACAGACCTTTCAGGAGGTACTGGTACTTACTATGTGTCCTTTTGCTCAGGCGGTGTTCAACAACCAACCGGAAGTGCCATGATCCCTGCGCCTGGTGGTACGTTTATCCCTGGTATGGTGCTGGTATCCTGGAGTATTTCCGGAAGTAACATATATATAGCATTACTTTAATAGTACAAATTCCCTTACCATTAAAAGCCCGGATTTCCGGGCTTTTGTTAGTAATAAAACCTGTGATTGAAATTTAAAAGCGATCGTTCAGAATACTTTAATAGGCCTTACTTTTGCGGTATATGGCTTCAATGAAAATCTGGATTTCTGCGTTATTGTTTTTGAGTTCTTTCACCATTCTTCAAGCCCAGGAAGAGGATGCTGGCGAGAAAGCCCTTAAGCAGGTGTTGGAAATACTCACCCTGCAAGAGCCACAACTCCCCGCTGAAGGAGAAATGACAAGCCTTCTTCAAAAAGGAGCCTGGGAGGCATTATCCTATCTCAATGAAAGCGAGGATGATTATACCACCGAGGATCTGCTGGAGGCCGTTGCAGATTACTATAATTACCAGGAGGATGAAGTGATCATCAAGCTGATTAACCCGCAGGATTACAACTCCTATGGTATGGAGGTAAACGTAAAATACCTTCTCAACAAGCACAATATCGAATTGCTGACCGCTCAGGGTGCCGTAAAAGACAGTTGGCAACTCCTTTACCTGGATCATAATTACCTGGCGTTGGATATGGGTGATATTCGGGTATTTTTCACCCATACACCCGCTCAGGAATAAAGTATGTTATACTTTTGTTAGTATGAGTGCGGACAGACAAAATCTCGAGATCGCCAAGATCCAGCGTGAAATTGAAAACTATCTGAGCCTTGGCAGTACCCAGGTTATTTTTGACTACAAAGAAAGCGGTGGCGGCACCCGTTTGGATGTGATTACCGTTAACCCAAGGCACCATCAATCGTTTTTACTGCATTCTACCGAAGGTTATGACAAGATTGATACTCTCAAGCAGATGCTTGAGTATGTGCAAACCTTCCGCGAAAAGAAGAATTCCTATACCATACAATGGTGTGTAAAAGGTGAGGATGAGCTACATACGTCCTATTTTCGGGCTAAGGATATCCCGGAAGCTATCGATAAACTGCACTATGGCCGTGACCCCAATAGCCTTACTATTTTTAGCGTGGTCCTCAATCCTCTGGCTTGATTTTATAGATATATCATATCTTTTTAGTACCTTCCTTCACGGATTGCAGATTACTTCTCCGCACAATTAACCGTAAAATGTCTGAAGAAACCAGAAGAGAGCTCAGAAAACGGGCGCGCAGGATCCGTAGGGCTGGCCGTCCGAAGGCTACCTTTAAGGATTACCTACAAATTGCTCTGGTCATACTTGTAATACTGGCCATTTTTATTGCTGCCTTCGTTTTAACCAGCGAATAAGTTTAGGTTAAGTCTGGTAAGGGGCTGTGGAATACTTTTAGAATTGGTATACCTTGGTCAGGTGTAAAAAATGGATTACCAGGTAGTTAGGTAATTTTTTATAGTTGAGAAGTAACAAAATCAAGCCATTATGAATACTACCAAGCAAAAAGCCGGAGTAACCCTCCAGATTGTTGGTGTAGTTGCAATCATCACCCTTATTGTTGGATTTGCTCTTTATATGTCCAGCTAGTTATAGCCGGATGATCTGACGTTCAATTATAATCTGCCATCTTATAAAAAAGGATCGGTACTGGCTATCCTGTCTTTCAGCTGGTCAATCCTTGATTTTATCCGTATAAAGAATTTATTCCGGTCCTTTTCCGAAACATCGCTTATCAAGGATGATTTCTGTACCTGGTGTTTCAGGTAATCCTGCATATTACGGGTTAACTCAGGGTCGGCCGTAGAAAGAAAGTTTACCCCTGCGTAGGGGATAAAGTACATGGCTCTTCGTTCCCCGTACTCCGTTAAAATATGATTATCCATGATCAGGATCTCGTGGAAGTACATCTTATAAAAGGCCGATGAAAACACTTCGGTATTGACCGCATGAGCCTTTTGGCTGTTTAAGGCCTGCTTGTAGATGATCTTCATCATGTCATTGAACTGGTCGCAAATAGTTACGGCCTCTTCCCGGCTGCTCAGCATACCGGCCTCATAATAGTAGCTTATCTGGTTCAGGAGGCTTAAAATGGTGGTGTCGTTCCATATTTCAACCGTATTGATACGGCTGTAGACCTCCCATTGTTTTTGAGCGAGTTGAACAAGGTCTTCCGGTATCATACTGAGGTCGTAATTCTGTCCGTCCAGTTTGTCAATACCGTATACGGATTTCAGCCAGACGTATATTTTAAAAGCAGCCAGTTCCGGGAAAGCGTAGTGATAAAAAACCGGTATGTCTTTGGCAAAGTAATACATCACATGGTTCTTTTGAGCCTGGATATGTTCCAGTTGCTCCAGGCTTTTGTGCATGTATTCCCTGAAATCATCAAGGCTGCGTATAAAAGTAGGGCGTTTGAACACGGCAGAGTCTTCGGAGTAGCCTGCTACTTCGCCTAAGGATATGCGAAAGAACTTAGCTAGTTTAACGGCCTCTTCAAAGGATATATCCGTGTCACCTCGCATCCTGCGGTAGGTGGCATCGCGGCCAATATCCAGAATATCCATCAAAACGTCCGATAGTTTGTGGTTAGGGTCGGCTACCTGACGGATCTTTTCCATTAGCAATAACTGATAGGGGCCGGCTTTGGTGTGATTTTCTTCCATCGTAAACAAGATTAGGTCAGGTTAAATATATGATAATTTGCAAATATTGTAATAGGTAACGGTGTGTGATTGCGATTTTTAAGAATTTGCATCGGCCTATATGCGAATGAAACATTTGTTTTTTGAGGAATCACTTTTGAACGCACCGGCTAAGTAAAAAACAGTTTTAGCATCCTGCCGAGAGTATGGTCATTTGCTCTGCAACTTTAAAACAAATGTTATGAGAGTTTTATCCGTAGTATTGACCACCTTGATCTGCGCTATGTGTTTTCCGCTGTCCGCGCAGAAAATTCCAGTAATTGAAGATCGGGAAACGCCCATTATAAAGCCTTTGAAATTGAGCGGCCCCAGGGTTGGAGTTACCTATGTGCCCAACATAGAGAGTTATAAGCTGGGTGAAAAATTTAACGATAGCAGCCTGACGCCCAACCCTATCGTTACCCAATTCGGGTGGCAATTTGAGTGGAATTATTTTGAGACCATCGGTGGTAGTGCGGGGCTTTTTGAAGTAATACCCCTGATTGGTGGCCTGGATCAGGGCCTGATCATTCCCAGCCTGAACCTTTTAACCGGGTATCGCGATGCCAGTGGGTTTGAAATAGGTGCAGGTCCCAACCTGAACCTGCTTAATTCGGGCTTTACCCTGGCCTGTGGTTATAATTTCCGGTCCAAACACATGAACTTTCCTGTGAATATCGCTTTCACCAAGAGCAAGGAGGGAGCACGGGTTACCTTTTTGGTCGGCTTTACCAAGCGGCAGATGGAATAAAAAGAATGGTAATAACAGGGGGCTTATAAGCCCCCTGTTTATTTAGGAATATTCTTAGCTTTAAGAAAAAGTTGATCGTGAAGCGTATTTTTAAATTCCTCTTACTGGCATTGACCGTTCTCCTGGTGGTTGTACTCTACCGGACCTTCACGTTTAAAGCAGGTGCAGCACTACAAGTCCTGGATAGAGAGGAGGTGTCGGTTGATCCGAAAGTGCTCGGTGGAGCCATCCGTTATCCTACTATCTCCCACAAGGCAGAAATGATAGACGAAGAAGCTTTTGCCGGTTTTCATCACTATCTGGACTCTGTATTTCCTCTGACCGACAGTCTGCTTGAAAAGGAAACGATCAACGGTTACAGTCTTATCTATACCTGGAAAGGTTCAGACCCTGACCTGGATCCTTTAGTGTTGATGGCTCACCAGGATGTTGTGCCTGTGGAATATTCCACTCAGGAGCAGTGGGATTTTCCTCCTTTTTCCGGAAGTGTTACCGATAAGTATATATATGGCAGAGGCACCCTGGATGATAAAGGCTGTCTGGTAGCAATAGTATATGCGGTGGAAAATTTGCTCAAAAGCGGCTTTAAGCCTAAGCGTACCATCTACCTCTGTTTTGGTCATGATGAGGAGATATCCGGTAGGGACGGGGCCCGTATTATTGCCAGAACCCTTGAGGAACGAGGGGTTAGGGCTGCAATGGTGCTGGATGAAGGGGGTACACTTTCGCGGGGGATAGTGCCGGGCATTGAAAAGGAAGTAGCTTTGATTGGCACGGCTGAAAAAGGGTATATAAGTCTGGAGCTCTCGGTGGATTTGCCGGGAGGGCATTCCTCCATGCCGGAGAAAAGGACGGCCTTGGGTATCTTGAATCAGGCTTTGTATACGCTGGAGGAAAACCCTTTTCCGGAACGACTCACGCCTCCTCTGGAGGGTTTTGTGGATAATGTAGGTCCGGAACTGCCCTTTATTCAGAAAATGGCTTTTGCCAATACCTGGCTTTTTAAACCACTCATATATAATGTATACCGACAATCGGCTTCGGGAGCAGCACTTATTCATACCACCCAGGTACCCACCATATTTCAATCAGGTGTAAAGGATAACATTGTTCCCAACCGGGCCAAGGCGGTGGTTAACTATCGTTTGTTGCCAGGAGATAGTCCTGAAGAGGTGTTGAAGCGGTCGAAGGAGATTGTAAACGATACAGCGGTACGTATAAGTGTTTATGAGGACGTGGCCATCCCGGCCTCTCCCATTAGTCCCTACCGTTCGGAACCTTATGAAAGGCTGGGTTCTGCCGTCAGGGCCATTTATCCTGAGGCTGTGGTAAGCCCTTACTTAGTACTGGGAGCAACGGATGGGCGGTATTTCTATTCCATCAGTCAGCATGTATATCGTTTCAGTCCTTTCCCAATGGAAAAAGAGGATCTTCCCCGTATTCATGGGATCAATGAAAGGGTGTCCGTACAGGGTTTTGAGAACAGCGTGAGTTTTTACGCTACACTTTTAAAAGATTGGGGAAATCAGTAGTTTTACAAGGAAATAAATGGACACTCCTAAAGAATATTCCAGCCTGAAGGAATTTTACCCCTTCTATCTCAGTGAGCATCGTGATTTTACCTGCCGTGTACTTCACTTTATGGGTACTGGCCTGGTTATACTATCCTTTATCACCTTCTGGGTTACGTTTAATTGGGTATATCTGGCCATCATTCCTTTTGTAGGGTATGGTTTTGCTTGGGTAGGCCATTTCTTTTTTGAACAAAACAAACCGGCAACGTTTCAGTATCCCGGTTACAGCCTGGCTTCAGATTTTATTTTATTCTGGCATTTGCTAACGGGTAAAGAAAAATTCAGGGTAAATTAAAAATGGAATTTGATTCACAAAGGGCATTTATTCCCAAAAAAGGAAATTATTAAACATGGCCTTATAATTAAATAATTGATTTTCAATAAATTGATTTTTTGGTCGCAAATTGGTACTTAGGTAAACACTAACAATTTACTTTTTCTACTCATGAAAAGAATTACAATTGCTGGTCTTATGGTGGTCACTGTTTTAAGTGCATGTAAAAAGGATCAGCCCGATAGCAAAACATCTTCTGTTGACAATTTCAAGGAATTAAAGGTTCCCGCTAATTTCACCTTCGGTACATCCAGGACCGTTAATCTTGATGTAGCTGTAGCCAATAATCCTGGTTTTTCCAGCGCTTATAAGATCAAGGTTTATGATGCTTCCCCTTTTTCCGGAGGTGGCCTTGTGTACAGTGGTCTTACTAGTAATGATGAGCTGCAGGCGGCAGTGGAGATTCCTCAGGCCCTGGAGTGGGTTTATCTGGTTAAGGAAGATCCTAATGGATCAAGCACCACAACCCGTGTTGATGTAAGTGGTAGCAGTATCAGCTATACCTTCGGCAAAGGTAAGATGAGTAAGAAAACAGTAGTGGTGAGCCCCGACTGTAATACCGGCTGTACCCAAACTGTAAGCAGCGGAGGTTACTTCAACGTGAACAGCTCCGGAGTATACTGTATCACCGGCAACATCAGTGGGATCAACGATAATAACGGAAACGCCACTCTTCGTATATGTGGTAACGTTACCATTTCCGGTTACGCCTCCATTAAAGGCAATACCGTTCTGGAAGTAACCGATGGCTCCAGCCTTACCATCCAGGGGATCAATATGAATGATCAGGGAGGAGTGAAAGGAAACATTATTGTGTATACCACCGGTACCCTTACTATAAACGGTAATTTTTCCGCTCATGGAACCGTAACCAACCACGGAACCTTTTACATCAATAGCGATAGCTATATCTACGGAACATTCACCAACAACGGAACCTTCCTCACCCGTGGTACCGGTTATTCTACGCTGAACAACAATGGTCCTATCACCAACAACGGTACTATGATCTACGATGGTCACCTTACCGAGAACAGCAATACCACTTTCATTAACAACTGCCAGTTGTGGGTAAAGAAAGATCTGATGCTCAACAGTTTGGTTCAGAATTACTCCTACATACGAGTAGACCAGAACTTCCGTTCCAACAGCAATTCATCCCTGAATTTTTATGATGGTTCCATGATGTACGTTAAGGGCAATGCTGATGGTCCGTTAAACGGAGACATGAACGGCATCGGTACCACCTCCATAGTAAAAATAACCTCCGGAATAAGCAGTAACTCCGGTGCTGATTTTAGCGGTAACCTGGAAGTATGTGCCGGTTCATACGGTACCAACAGTAGCAACAATATTACCCAGAACGGAGCTTTGAAGAACGGGGCAGTAGCCGCCTGTGACCAGGCCTATATACCTACCAGCAGCTGTAATCCCGAAGGGAACGGTACTCCCACGGTATCAGACGCTGACAATGATGGAGTAGCAGACGAGAATGATCTGTTTCCCAATGATCCTCTGCGTGCCGGTGAATCTTTTTACCCCGGTTCTAATGTATACGGTACACTGGCTTTTGAAGACCTGTGGCCAGCTCAGGGAGATTATGACTTTAATGATGTGGTAGTGGATTACCAGCTAAGGATGATAACCAATGCGAACAATGATGTAGTGGATATTGAAATATCCTATGCTCTACGTGCCATTGGTGGTTCTTTCAAGAACGGTTTTGGTTTGGAATTGAACGTTCCTGCCGCAGCTGTGGCTAGCGTAAGCCGCAGCAATACCCTTGGTCAACTGATCAGTCTTAATGCCAACGGTACCGAAGCCAGTCAGTCCAAAGCGGTGATCATACTATTTGACAATGCCTTTAATGTGTTGGTAAACAACGGTACCGCTACTGTAAATACCATTGTGGGAGCAACTCCTTCACAAGTGGATACAGCTATGGTGTCACTTACCTTTACCACTGCCAAAACTATGGCTGAATTAGGAGCTGCACCTTTTAACCCCTTCATCTTCATCGATCAGGATCGTGGACGTGAAGTACACCTGGCAGGCAAGCCAGCTACGGACCTGGCCAATAGCAATTATTTCGGTCAGGATGATGATGATTCCAACCCCGGTCAGGGTCGTTACTACGTAACTTCAGCTAACCTGCCCTGGGCACTGAATATGGCTCAGCACTGGGATTATCCTGCTGAGAAGGAAGATATTGTACAGGCCTATCTGAAGTTTGCCGATTGGGCGCAATCAGGCGGTGCTAATTACTCCGACTGGTACCTTCAGAATCAGCCCAGTTATCGCAACGATGGCAAGATATACTAGGAAACAAATTCCTTAAAAATAAGCCCCCGTTTTTAACGGGGGTTTTTTATTTGAAGGGTTTTATGAGGGTGGAAATATGGTACCCTCTATCTTGAAAAATAAGAATTGTAAAAAACACAAGTGCCTGATAATTAAAAACATTGGCACTGTATTCTGCCGGATATTGCAAGGCGCAATTGGTATATTAGAATTTAGCGGTTGCCCGAATAAAAAAACAGCCCGCTTCAAGCGGGCTGTTTTCATTATCAGGTAGATGGATATTTATTCTTTTTCTTCTTCGCGGGCTTTCTCCTTTCTTTTAGCCTGCTTTTCTTTAGTAGCTACGGTCTTGACCGTGGCTACTTCTTTTTGTTCAGCTTTTTGTGTAGGTACCTCTTTTTCCACAGGAGCCTCTTTTGTTTCAGTCTGAACTACCTCAGGTGTGGTAGCTTTTTCGTTGGGCGCCTGGGCTTCACTTTGTGCGGAGGCAAGAGTAGTGATACCTACTGTCATTAAAGCTATTGCAAAATTTCTCAAACTTTTCATCGGTTTTCATTTTAATATGCTGCAGAGATAAGGTCAGAAATATTGCCACAAATCATATCCTTATATAGGAAACTGATTTTCAAGGGTATAGGTGTCTTGGGTGTTTCTCTGGCGTGCTGAAATACGATCATAAATTCCCCAGCTCGTGGTATAAATCTACCTTAAATCAGTACGTCACTATACTGTGAATGGCGTTATGTTTAAGGTGTTCGCGCCCCTTTAAAAATGACAGTTCTATAATGAAGCTAAATCCGCTAACCTGCGCCCCGGCTATTTCCACGAGTTTTTGCGTGGCTTGTGCTGTACCTCCTGTAGCTAAAAGATCATCGTGGATAAGCACTTTGCTCCCGGTCGGTATATCTTCCCTGTGGATTTCCAGTTCTGCCGAGCCATATTCCAGATCATACTGAATGCCATACGTAGGTCGGGGAAGCTTCCCCTTTTTACGTACCGGAATAAAGCCGGCTCCCAGTTTTTGGGCCAGGCCCATCCCAAATAAAAAGCCCCGGGACTCCATTCCGACTACAAAATCAATTTGCTGGCCGGTAAATGGTGCGGCCAGCTTATCAATAAGTTCTGAATAAAGTGCCGGGTCCAGTAATAAAGGGGTAATGTCCTTAAAAAAGATTCCTGGTTTGGGAAAGTCAGGAACCTCCTTAATGAGGCCTCTTATTTTATCCGTGAAACCCACTTATTTGAACGCATTCTCACCGGTTATATCCATGCCGGTAATAAGTAGGTGAATATCATGGGTACCTTCATAGGTAACCACCGATTCCAGGTTCATCATGTGGCGCATAATGGGATATTCTCCGGTTATTCCCATACCTCCCAGCATTTGGCGTGCTTCCCGGGCTATCTTCAGGGCCATGTCCACATTGTTGCGTTTGGCCATGGATATCTGAGCGGAAGTAGCCCGCTTCTCATTTTTGAGTTTACCCAGTCGCCAGACCAGTAATTGCGCTTTGGTGATCTCGGTAATCATTTCGGCAAGTTTCTTTTGCTGCAATTGAAAACCGGCAATAGGACGGTCAAACTGTACACGCTCCTTGGAATAGCGCAATGCAGTATCGTAGCAGTCCATGGCTGCGCCCAGGGCTCCCCATGCAATTCCGTAGCGTGCGCTGTCCAGGCAGCCCAGTGGAGCTCCCAAACCTGATTTATTGGGGAGGAGATTTTCTTTAGGAACCTTTACATTATCAAATACCAGTTCTCCGGTAGCGCTGGCCCGCAAGCTCCATTTGTTGTGTGTTTCCGGGGTGGTAAATCCTTCCATACCACGTTCCACGATCAGTCCGTGAATGCGACCTTCCTCATTTTTGGCCCAAACCACTGCTACGTCACAAAAGGGAGCGTTGGATATCCACATTTTAGAGCCGTTCAGCAGGTAGTGATCACCTTTGTCTTTAAAGTTGGTTACCATTCCTCCCGGATTACTGCCAAAGTCGGGCTCAGTCAGTCCAAAGCTTCCCAGGTATTCACCACTGGCTAGTTTGGGAAGATATTTTTTACGTTGTTCTTCAGAGCCATAGGCGTAAATAGGGTACATCACCAGGGAAGACTGAACACTACAGGTAGAACGGACTCCGGAATCGCCCCTTTCGATTTCCTGCATCATGAGGCCGTAGGATATCTGGTCTAGCCCGGCACCTCCGTATTCTTCGGGAATATAGGGTCCGAAGGCCCCGATCTCTGCCAGGCCTTTAACCAGTTGTTTCGGGAATTCAGCTTTTTGGGCGTACTCTTCAATAATAGGACTTACGTCTTTTTTTACCCACTCACGGGTAGCGTTGCGCACCAGGATATGTTCTTCCGAAAGAAGCTCATCAATATTGTAATAGTCAGGTGACTGAAAGAGATCTGTTGACATAGGAGTTTTAAAATTATGGTGCAAAGGTAAAAAGGAAAAAAATTTAACTTTACTGCTTTACAAAAACAAAAACATATGACGAAAAGAACTATTCTGTATTTTACTTTACTGGCTTCAGCGGTATTAATCTCATTTGATGCTTTTACCAACTCCAGTGGTGCCCCTTCCGGAAATACCGGTTCACCGAAAAGCGGTAATCAAACCTGTGCAAGATCAGGCTGTCATGCCGGAGGACCCTCGGTAGGTGCCAGGACCGTAAGTATCACCACGGATATTCCTGCAACTGGTTTCGTGGCCAATACTAATTATACCATAACCGTTACCGCCAATGATGGAGGTTTGAACAATGCGCGGATCGGCTTTCAGACCAGTGTTGAAGGAGGAGGTAATCATGTGGGCACCCTCTCAACCGGTGGCAGCAATGCCCTGATCAAAACCGGCTCCTTTATCGGCCACTCTTTTAACGGGATATCTCCAACAGGAGGTGTGCGTACCTGGACTTTTACCTGGAACAGTGGAAATGCACCAGATCAGAGTACCATTTACACAGCCGTTAATTTTGCCAACGGCAACGGGACAACATCAGGTGACGCGATAGCTACCCAAACCCTGGTACTTAACAAAGAGAGCTCTGTAGGAATAGAAGAGGCCCAGGAAGTAATGAACTTTAGCATGGCACCTAACCCTGCTCGCAGTTGGGTGAGTCTGGAAGGTATACCTTCTGATATTCAGGAAGTAAAGATTATGGATCTGCAAGGAAAGGTGGTTAAGTATCTCAGCAACCTTGAATTCTTACGGGGGCAGGCTATACTTTCACTCGAAGGCCTGGCGCCCGGTAATTACCTTGTAGCGCCCATTGGTTCAAATATAAAACCCCAGCAATTGCTGGTTGAATAAATACCGTTAAATAACTTTTACGTAGGGCTCCGGGATTCTTTAATTTTGGAGCCTTATTTTTTTTGCATTGGAAGAACGGGTTGCACATCATACGGACTGGATATTAGTGGCTTTACTGGTCGCCTCATTTCTGGTGGTATTTGCCCGCTTATACCATCCTAAGAAGTTTTATTTCTTCCGGGCATTACCCTTTAACCGTGGGGCCAAGACTTTTGAATCAGAATTCAATCCCAATGGGGTAAGAGATGCCTTTGATGTATTGCTTACTCTCAATTTTTACCTGGTGTATACCATGGGCTGCCTGTTGATATTACCTGAGGCAATAGAACTGTATTCGTTTGCCAGGGTGTTGTTTATCATATTGTTGTTTTTTCTCACTAAAAATTTTCTTGCCCTTTTTGTGGGATGGTTATTCCAGGAGCAGGAGCGTATTGCCGTAGTGCAGAATACCAACCTGGCTTACCGCAGCTGGTCTGCCTTATGGCTACTTCCTATCCTCATTATTACCACTTTTACGCCAGGTTTAAGGGAATCAGGCTCTTACCTTATATTATTTTTCATGTTAGCTGGCTACCTACTGGCCTTATTGATTAGCAGTTTGAGGTTGTGGGATTTACCCGGTGGCACTAACTATAAAATTTTATACCTTTGCGCGCTGGAAATAGTCCCTTTTTCCTTTTTAATCTATTGGCTTAAAAGCCTTTAAAATTAAGGGATGGTGATTACTAACGCATAAAAAGGCATATCCTTTGAAAGTAAAGACTATTCTTGTTTCTCAGCCTGAACCTCAAACCGACAACTCCCCCTATTTTGACCTGGCGGAAAAGCAGAAGTTAAAGATTGATTTCCGGCCTTTTATTCATGTGGCTGGAGTGGATGTAGCGGATGTTCGCAAACAAAAGGTCAACATTCCTGGCCATACCGCAGTGATCCTCACCAGCCGTAATGCGGTAGATCATTTTTTTCGCATCAGCGAGGAAATACGCTTCAGTGTTCCTAACGAGATGAAGTATTTCTGTACTTCAGAGGCCATTGCCTATTACCTCCAGAAGTATGTGGTTTACCGTAAGAGGAAGATCTATTTCGGTAATAATACTTTCCAGGATCTTATCCCGCTTATCAAAAAGCATAAGGATGAAAAGTTCCTGCTTCCTTCTTCGGATGTACTAAAGCCGGAAATACCCAAGCTCTTGAAGGATGCCAAGATCAATTATACCCGTGCTATCCTGTACAATACAGTATCCAGTGATCTATCCGATCTGTCTGATGTGTATTATGATATCCTGGTTTTCTTTAGTCCTTCCGGGATCAAATCGCTGATGGAGAATTTCCCGGATTTTAAACAGAATAATACCCGCATTGCTGCATTTGGCAGCAGTACGCACCGCGCTATAAAGGATGCCGGCCTTCGTCTGGATATAAAGGCGCCTACGCCCAAGCTTCCTTCCATGACCATGGCATTGGAGGATTACATCAAGAAGGTGAATAAAAAATAACCGTTTGTACCAATAATTAGCAAGAGCCATCCCCATGCGGATGGCTTTTTGTTTTTTTGCAGGATGGCCCAAAGATTCGGAAAGGCAGAAAAACTCAAAAGCCGCAAATGGATAGAACAGCTCTTTGCTGAAGGAAGATCTGTACGGGCATATCCTATAATAGCGGTATATGGCTTTTTTGATCCCGTGGATAAAGTACCGGTGAAGGCCGGTTTTTCCGTGTCTAAGCGAAAGTTCCGCAAAGCGGTGGACCGTAACCTGATCAAGCGAAGGATGCGTGAAGCCTACCGCCTTGAAAAGCCTGCTGTTATCTTGCAAACCGAACCCGAAAGGACCATGGCGGTTATGTTTATCTACATGCCTTCAAAAGCTATGGAATTTGAAGCTATTCTACCTGCGTTCAAAAAATTAATGACCGAGCTCAACAATGTATAAATGCGGAACAATGAGACGCTGATTTTCGCGTTTTTAGTAAATTCGGCTCGGCCCTGATATCTGCTACCTGAAGGTGATAGAAATGAAAAAAATGAAGTATTCAATGAAGAAATTTTTGAAGTACGGACTAGGTGTGCTCACGGCAACCGTCCTGGTGGTTTCGGTGGCCTATACTCCGGATTATTTTGAGATAAGCAAGCAGCTCGACATTTTCACCAATGTATTCAAGGAGGTGAACCTCTATTATGTGGATGAAACGGAGCCGGGCGAATTGATGGATGAAGCCATCGTTTCCATGCTTTCCTCATTGGACCCTTATACCAACTACATTCCCGAGGAAATGGTGGAGGATTATAAGATCCAGACTACCGGTAATTATGGGGGCATAGGGGCCGGCATACGCACTCATGACGGTAAGATAGTGGTTACCATGCCTTATGAGGGTTTTGCTGCGGACAAAGCCGGGCTTATGGCCGGGGATATCATACTTACCGTAGACGGTAAAAGTGTGGAGGGCAAGAGTACGGAAGATGTAAGTAAAATACTCAAGGGTGCTCCGGGAACTAAATTCACCATGACCATCTCCCGTGACGGTGAGCATATTACCAAAGAGATCGAGAGGGAAGAAGTACAGGTGAAAAGTGTGCCTTATTATGGCATGCTGAATTCCGGTATTGGGTACATATCATTGAACAGCTTTACCGATAAAGCCACCACCGAGGTGCGCGAGGCATTTACGGACTTGCGGAAGAGCAATGACCTTAAAGGGTTGATCCTGGACCTGCGGGGTAACCCCGGAGGATTGCTTAGTGAAGCGGTGAATATTACCAACCTTTTTGTAGACAAGGGCAGAGAAGTGGTGAAAACCAAGGGTAAGATGGAAGAATGGGAAAAAACCTACCGTACCCTCAACAAACCCATGGATACCAATATTCCATTGGCGGTGCTAATTAATCGTGGTAGTGCCTCAGCTTCAGAGATCGTGAGTGGTACTCTCCAGGATTACGACCGTGCCGTGATCATTGGTCAGCGTAGTTTTGGAAAAGGCCTGGTGCAGCAAACCCGTAAACTTTCCTACGGAGCCCAGCTTAAAGTGACCATTGCCAAGTACTATACACCTAGCGGAAGATGTATCCAGGCTATCAATTATGCTGAACGTGCCGAAGATGGCAGCGTAAGCAAGATCCCGGATTCGTTGCGCACGCGCTTTGAAACCGTGAATGGCCGTCCCGTATTTGACGGTGGAGGAATAGATCCCGATATCACTGTGGACGATGAAGAATTGAGTAATGCCATAATTGCCCTTTATCAAAAGCTTCTGATCTTTGATTATGCTACCGTCTATAAAAGGAATCATCCTTCCATAGCTCCGGCTGCCAATTTTGAGCTTACTGATCAGGAGTATCAGGCTTTCCTGAGCTGGTTGGGTCAAAAGGACTTTGACTATCAGACCAAAACAGAACAAAAGCTGGAGGAGTTGAAGAAGTTTGCGGAGAAAGAAAATTACCTGGATGGCCTGGAGGCGGATATCAATTCACTGATGGCCAAATATTCCAGGGAAGAAGATGAAGACCTCAAGTCGTACGAAAAAGAGATCAGGATATTGCTGGAGGAAGAAATCGTTTCCCGCTATTATTACGAGCGGGGGCGTATACAGAACGCCATTGAGCATGATGATGATGTCAAGGAAGCGCTCAAAGTGTTGAATGATAGTCCGAAATACACTAATATTCTAACGGTTGCCAGCAACTAAGACATCCGAAACATCCAAGATCTGGAAAAGGCTATATCTATATAGCCTTTTGTTTTTTGCGGTGCTCTTACCTTTTCAACCCAAGTGGTTACCCTTAACATTGGGCATGATGCTTTTCGGTCTTTTTTGGTTACTGAGCGCCCGGTTTAATGAAAAATTCGAGGCTTTGGCACGTAATAAGATGGCCGGCCTTTTCTTTTTGTATTACCTGTGGATAGTGGTAGGGGCTTTTTATACACCCCTGGCGGACGAAGCCGAAAAGGACGTGGTGCTGAAGCTACCCTTTGTGGTATGGCCACTTGTGTTGGGAAGCCTGATAATCTTCCGCAAAAAAGCCAGGCGCACCATTCTTCAGACCTTTATTGCTTCTTCAGTGCTGAGCATCCTGATATGCTTTGTGATGGCGCTGGCCTCTTTTCTGGATACAGGTGATGCCCAGGAGTTTTACTTTACCCACCTGGTAGATTATGCGGTGCTGCCACCGCATTACCTGGGTATGTATATGTCCTTTTCCTACGGGTGCCTCTTGTATGGCGTATTACGAAGGAAATTTTATTTCGGTAGGAGTGTGGACCTTCTGCTGATGATCATCCTGGCTATAGGGATAGTATTTATCTCGGCACGGATACAATACGTTGTTTTTACGGTAGTGAATTGTTGGGTATTCTTTGCTTTCCTGTACCAGCGCAGCGGAGTATGGAAGGCTATGGGTGGCCTGATAGCGGTGGTGGTTGTTTTCATGAGCATGGCGTGGATATTTCCCGGAAGCAGGCACCGTATACAGGATACCTACAATGAACTGCTTTCCTTTGAGAAAACGGTAAACCAGAAGCAGACCAATCACCGGAAATTCCTGTGGTATGATGGCTGGGAAGTGGTGAAGGAACATTGGTTGCTGGGAACAGGAACCGGTGCCGCCAATGAAGCCTTGCAGCGTAAGCTACAGGATAATGACCAGAAATTCTGGAATGGATATAATGTATATTACCTGCGCGACCGCAATTATAATTACCACAACGTATACCTGGAACATTGGGCTACGCACGGCATTATTGGTCTACTCATATTTTTGGCCCTAATGCTGATCCCTTTTTTCGGAAAACGTAGCCCGGAAGGGCGCATCTTTCTCTTGGTTTGTGGCATCAGTTTTATTACCGAGAGTATGCTGGAAAGGCAGGCAGGCGTTTTATTCTTCAGTTTCTTTTACAGCGTCTTTTTCATTATGCCCACCGGAGAGGAGGAGGATGGGCAACAGCACGTTGAATAAGGTGACTGCCTTATGGCGAATGAGCATGGATTCCGTGAGCATGCTCAGGAAGAAGTATAAAGCCACCATAGCCAGCAAACCATCCTTTTGGCGATAGGCGTGAAGCAGAAGGTAAACCAGGAAAAGTGCAAGCAGGATAAAGGCCGGTAAACCTGCTCCCAGCCAGCTTTCCAGGTACTGGTTATGACAGTTGAACTGCCTGCGCAGTCCCACTACAAAACGGTTTTGCTCATAACTTTGCAACAGCTGATCTTTAGCGTCTCCCAGGCCCACACCGGTAATAATATGATCCTCTATAACATCCCAGGCGCAATGCCATTCAGCGAGGCGTAGGGTAACACCGTTGAACTGGTGTATAACGGGAGCGTCCATCTGGTATTTCAGCGACTGGAATTCCGTAAACCTGCGGGTTACATCCGAAGGTAGGATAAGGAACAGGGTCACAAGCGCTGCTATGATCAAAGCGCCAAAGGAGATTGCCCGGGCCGGCCTGGACTTTCTGAAAAGGTAAATGATAAATCCACAGAAGGTGATAGCTCCGAATGCCAGTAGGTTCATTCTACCCTGTAACATAAAAAGGAAGATGAGCAGGAAAATAAGCAAACCATAACCGGCAAAGCGGGAACGGATCCAAAGCATCCCATTACGTAAGAGACCCAGCCCCAGGTAGATAGAAATTCCAATGTACACCGAGAGGTAGCCGGGGTGCATAATAACCCTTGACAGGCGCAGGTAGGTGAAGTAGTATTCCTTTACTTCCACACCGTCATCCACAACAGGTGCATACAGGCTTCCGGTCACAGAAATAGTATAAAGAGCTACCAAAATGGCAACAATGGCAGCAGCCACACTGGCAAAGAAAAAAGTGTTGATGAGTACCGCTTTCCGTTCTCTTAGAAAATCATAGTCTATAGAGGCTATGCAGAAGGGAACCCATATAAAAGCTTGCATAGTTTCCAACCTGCGCAGCCCATCCGTCATATTATCTGTATAGAGAAGACTGGCCGCATTTACACCAAAATACAACATGGAGATCCATACCCATGATTGATGGGGGTTGTAACGGATGTTGCTGAAAAAATTGCGGTTGGTAAAAGAATTCAGCAGGAATAAAATAATGCTGATGCTGCTCACCGGAATAGGCATGAAGAGCGATACTATTACCAATTGCAATAGCAGGAGAGAGCGATAATTTACATTCTTGAGATTCAAATGCGTCCGGCTTTTTTCTTTTGCCTCTGCTTAATTATAAACGGGATCTGGCTCAGCCCGAAGGCTAAAATAAGATATATGAGCAATTGAAATTTAGGAACTACGGTTTCGTGCAGCAGCATGGCCAATGCAATGAAAAAACCATTGACCGTAACCAAAGTAAGGGTGGCCTGTACCTGGCTCATGCCAATATCCAGCAGGGCATGGTGGATATGGTTGCGGTCTGCTGCAAAGGGCGATCTTTTTAAGATAAAAACCCGAATGAAGATCACACGAAGCGTGTCAAAAATGGGAATGATGAGTACCGCAAACCCGAATACAGCTGAGGAGATAGCAAAGAAAATATTGGGTTCGTAGTACACACTCTTCTGCACAAAGAAAATGGCTATTACTGTAATGATAAAACCCAGTACCATGGAGCCGGAGTCTCCCATAAAAATGCGGGCATTGCCAAAGTTGTAACGTAAAAAAGCCAATAGTGCTCCTATATAGGCCAGGCACATGATGAGGAATAGGGTTTCACCCATCAGGTAAAAGAACCAGGCAAAAGTGCTGATCACTACAACCCCGATTGAGCCCGCCAGACCGTTAATGCCATCAATAAAATTAAAGCTGTTGATGAGCAGGAGGAAAAGCGGTATAGACAGGGCAATACTGGTATAGTAGTCCAGGTCATGAATGTCAAAAAGACCGTAGAAACTTTGAATGCGGATGTCACCCTGTATGATTACGATGATGGCGGCTGCCAGTTGTCCGCCAAACTTTTTGAAAGGGGTGAGCGGGTAAAGATCGTCCTTGATGCCTACGGCAAACAGGAGCAGGCTAGCGGCCAGCAGTGAATTTAATTGCGGGTAATACAGTTGATTGGTAAAAAGGATAAAGGCAAAGATGAATCCCGAAAAAATGGCGATGCCTCCCAAAGACCCGATACGGGCACTATGCCGCTTCCGATCATCCGGCATATCATAAAGCTTTTTTACCAGGGATAAGTTGATAATAGCAGGAATGCTGAAGTAGGTGATAAAGAAAGCCGTACCGAAAGCAAGAAGTGCTAAATACATTTATTGGGATTATCGGTAAAATTAGGAAACTTAAGATACCCTTTTATCATCATTGGCCTTTTTAGCTCTTGCATTAAGACGTTTGCGCTCCTTATCCCATATCCAGCCCCATTTATTAAAATACTGGACGGCCGAAGTGAGGTGTAGTTTAAGGGAACTCCATTTGCGGTAAGAGGATTTCTGGTAATGATGCACAATGGAGCTTTGGGCGTAATGAACGGTGCTGAACTTTTGTGCTACTCTTCGGCTCAGGTCCACATCTTCCAGGTAGAGGAAGTAGCGTTCATCAAACATCCCGCATTGTTCCAAGGCCCTGTTCTTTAAAACCATGCAGCAGCCGCTGAGGATGGGAACTTCCAGGTTCTGGTTGTAATCGAAATTGCGCATTTCGTACTGCCGGATGCGCTCAGAGATAATTCCCTTCATAAAAGCCGGGATAAAGCGCCTGGCAAAAAGGTCTGCCGGAGAGGGCACTAGCTTGCAGAGGTGCTGAAGGTTTCCGTCCGGGTACAATACCCTGGGAGTACACAAGCCCACGTCTTTATAATCATCCATGAAATCAAACAGGGGCTCAAAAGTGTGTGGCTCAAAATACACATCGGGGTTAATGACGATGTGGTAATCCGTTTTACCGGCATATTTGCGAAATGCACGATTATGCCCACTTCCGTATCCCAGGTTTTTCCCGGGATTGTCATAGTCTATCTCGTGGGTGGAGCAGAAATCCTGGATCTTGTGCGAAGCGGAATTATCCACAATGGTCAGCGCGTAGGTGAACGAACAGGCCCGGATACTCTCCACCAGTCTTTGCAGATCCTGGAGGCTGGTGTAATACGTTACTATGGAAAAACTGGCCCTGATCACAATGCTTTCGTTGCGTTTATTCGTTTTCTGATGGCCCGCATCATGTTGATCCTCCATTGGATCTTCTGGAAAGCCGTGCTTCCCCTGAGGCTTGCATTATTACCATGAATACGGTACTGTAAGGTCTTTTCCTTAAGCCATACCACTTTGCCCACCTTACCGGCCAAAAGGCCTATCCACCAATCGTGCATAGCTACGGAAGGAGGGAAAGGAAGGATGTAAGGTTTCAGGTCAGCTGTAAAAGCCATAGAACTTCCCATAAAGGTATTGCGGGTAAGGTTGTTCCAGAAACCGGGGCGGGATTCCCATTTTTCGTAGGTGGTTTGGCCGGTAGGCTCATCATTGGCGTCAATGATATCTGCGTTCATCATGATCAGCTTTTTACGGGCTTTATGAAGATGATCATAAATAAGCTGTCGTTTATTTTCCAGCCAGATGTCGTCCTGATCCGAAAAGCAGATCAGTGGTTGGGTGCTTTGCTCCAGGGCGAACTGGAAGTTCAGGACCGGGTTACGAAGGTTGTTTTTGAAGATCCGGACGTTATCTGCTTCAAAGAAGTTCAGGATATCCAAGGTTTTATCGGTAGAGCCATCGTCTGATATAATCAGTTCATCGCCCGGCTGAAGTTGTGAGGTGATACTCCTCAGCTGTTGCTCCACGTAGTTTGCACCGTTATATGTGGCCATACAAACTGAGATCATGGGCGGAAGGAAGTTTGGTAGTATAGAGTGATAAAATACGGTGAAAAATACTGCAGGCTTAAGCGTAATGCCCTCCGTAGGGCTTGTTTTTGAACGTTGCGCGGAAACGCTGCTTTCTTACTGTATACAGAGGCGGCTTTCAGGTATTTGGCAAAACGCTGTTTGGCTTTACCCAGCGGTGGTTTTTCATCTCCCGAGAATTGTTGTTCAAAGCGGATAGCCGATACATGGAACTGGGGAAGCACCTTAGCCAGGCGGTCGGTGAATTCAATATCGCTAAAATCAAGAGGTAATTCCGTGCTATAGCCTCCAGCTTTCTCAAAGGCTTTCAGTGAAATAAGCATCCCGGAGTTGATAGGGCGGAATCTGCGCAGGCTGTGCGTACCGGTATTGATGTGCTCCAACCGGAAAGGAAACGAACGATCCAGCCGGAAAGGGCTGAGCAACTGATTATGGGAATATACCTTCGGTACAAAAAGCTGCAGAGGTTCCCTATCCTCAATAAAAGCCCATGCCTGGTTCAGGAATTCTGCGTCAACAAGCGTGTCATCATCCAGTAACCAAAGCCATTCTTTGCCCATCTCCCGGGCTTTACGTGCGGCAAAGTTATAAGCCCCGCTTACACCTGCGTTCCCAGGTTCGTGTTGGTAATACAGGCTATCTGCTACATTTTGAGAGGAAGGACTGTTGTCATAAATAAGGATATCCATTCCTCTTTCATGAAGAGCCTTGATACTTTGGAAGGAACGGCTCTTTTCAACCGTTTTTTGGTAAAGCACAATAACAGCCAGTATGTTGGAGGTAAGGTCTGCCATGGCTAGCGTTTATTGAGTAATTTTCTCCGTAAGGCATAAAGAATGCGTACCAGGAAATTGGGTAAAGCCAGTAATAGCACCCAATAGGATCTTCTTTGCGGCAACTTTTTGCTCCTGGGGTCGTTCAGCAGCAGGCGCGCCATAGCCTTGTCCCCGGCCAGTATATTCATGCTCGCCACTCCAATAAGGTTGGCGGCAATAATCTTTTGGATGATGTCTTTCCTGATATCGGGGATATGCCCTTCGTCCAGCATTTTCTGCAGTTTCACAGCATGGTCCAGTTCCCTTTTGGGTACCTGGTGGGTGATCATATTGTCGGCATCCTGCCGGTAAACGGCTGATGCAGACCGGTGAAATGCCACGGGATATTTCAGGGCTATGCGGTTCCATAGCTCCTGGTCCTCGCCATCCCGCACCTGCTCATCAAAGGGTCCCGTTTCATTCAATATATGTTTGGGAATACAAACTGAAGAAGCTGTGATAACCTGCTCTCCATGAAGAATAGATTCGAAATAATCCGGAACAATCAGTTTTGCAGGAGCTTGTGGCAACCCATAGTAACCCGGGTGGTAAAGCGTATCTTTTCTTTTGAATTGTATGGCGGTGGTATAGATGCCTGCCTGGGGAAAAGCCTCAATAAGTTCACTGATGTTCTGCAGGAAATCTTCGAACCAGTAATCATCGGCATCCAGGAAGCAAAGGTGGTCGTAACTACTTGCTTCAATACCGGTATTCCTGGCGCTGGACACTCCTTTCCTTTCCAGCTGGGTTACGACCTTTACTCCAGGGCGTTCATAGGTTTTGGCAATGTGCAGGCTGTTATCCGAAGATCCATTATCCACAATGATGATTTCAAAATCCGGTACCGTTTGGCTCAATACCGATTCAATAGCCTCGGCAATGTGCTTTTCTTTATTGTAAAGGGGTATGATCACGCTGAACTTCATCCTGCCAAAGTTGAGGTTTGTTCCGCAATTTTCCACTTCCTGCGCATGGCCAGGAAAATAATCACCTCGGTCAATACAACGGCAATGGCCGTTCCGCTATAATTGAATTGCCAGGTCAGCAGTATAAGTATAACAATATTGACCAAAAGTGAAATGAGCATGATCTTGCGATAAAGAGCCGTAAGATCAAAGGCTATGAGCATTTGCTCCGTGGTGAGCTTGAGCATATAAACGGGCGGTAACAGGGCCATTATTTTCAATAGCCTGCGGACCACATGATTGACATATTGAGGGGCTGTCAATTGCAATATTTCCGGCAGGAAATAAAGAAATAAGGATGCGATGAAGAGCAGTGGTACCGACCATTTTTCGATCCTTAAGAGGAATTTCCTGATCTCCATAAAGGATTGCTGGGATATGAGTACGGCCTTAGGAAATACCACCGTTGAAAGCACTTGCGTGGCCAGCCTGAATACCAGGATTATCTTATCCGCAAAGGAATAGTAGCCTACAATAGTCTCGGTAGTAAAAAGACCGAGGACAATAATAGGCAACTGCTGGATGGAAGTAGTGGATATGGCCGAAACAAAGAGGTTAAAACCTTCTTTGAGTGATTGCAATACTTCCTTAAAAGGGGAGAAAGTGAATTGTAAATTGTACCGGAAGAGTAATAAGAGTAAGCCGAAAACCCCGGCCGCTATGGTGGTGGATGAATTCAATACCGGAACCCATAAGAGGTCGTTCTTATCCTGTACCAGCACAAAAACCATAGCCGTGTACAAGGCACGGGATGCAAAAATGATCCAGTGAAGAGTAGTAAACTTTTCCATGCCCTGGAAAAACCAGGTGGGCAATAAAGTGCTACCTATCACAATGCCGAAGGTGGCCATAAATACCATGTGGTGTTCGTAAAAATCCGGCACCAGGAATACACTGATCACAAAGATCAGGAAGCCCCCTATGGTTAGCCAAACCTGGGCGGACAGCATGGTGCTGAATACTTTGTTAACCGCTTCGGGATCATTTTTCAGGCGGGCAATTTGCCGGGTGCCGATAAAATTATAGCCGTAATCCGTCAGCACTACAAAAAGGGTAGTAAAAGCCAGGGCCAGGCTAATGGTGCCAAAACCTTCCGCGCCCAACACTTTTAAGAGATAGGGAATGGTAAGAAGGGGTAGTGCCAGCCCTGCGGCTTGTATAAAACCCACCGACAGGAAATTGCGGAGTATGTTCTTGTTGGGATTAGGGCTTGAGACCAACGCTATTGAGTTTGAACAAATTTAGGATTACTCTGGAATATGGATTTATACCACCCTTCCAAGCTCCTTGTTTATTTTGATGCGTAGCTGGGTGAGGCGCGTCAGCATTTGCAATTGGTTCTCGCGACTCTCACTTTCCTCTTTATGGAACTTTTGCTGAACATCGGTGATCAGGAGGGATATTTTCTTCTCCTTGAACCTAAGTACAGATTGCCGGGTATATTGCGGGATAAAGGCATCTTTTTCCGGGAGGAATATTTTACGGCTTTGCCAGTTGTGCAATTCGTATTTCTCGCTCACCAGATCCACCACGGTTCCCAGCAGTTCGTTGTCTTCATTGCGTAGCAGATCCTCACTGGAAAGAACCCTTTCTTCCTCATCAAAAATCCGGGTATACTCTTCCAGGATCTTCTGAAAAGCGGTATTATCAAATTTCAGGTGGTCCGTCACCAGCTCGGTGATGATGTGTTCGGCAACACTTTCCTCCACTTCTTCACCTTCCACCTCAAAAGAGCAGATCTTCTGCCCATAATTCAACAAGAGCCAGCACAGTGCTTCCTCTTGCTTATAAGTGCCGGAAGGAGCTTCCAGGTCAGCTTGATCTGCCTGCACCACCTCCATGCGGGTGGGCTCTTCTGAAGCGGGCCTTTTGCGCTCCTGCTTTTGCTTACTCTTACGGATCTGGGCCAGCTCGCTGAACAACACTTTTTCGTCCACCTCAAGCACACGGGCGCATTCCTTTACATAGGCATCTCTCTGCAGAGCGTCCGGGATAAGTGCTATACTCTGTACAATTTCGCGTGCAGCCCGGGATTTTTCCAGGGGATTATCACCGGCTTCCTTTAGCAGGAGTGATGCTTTGAAACGCAGGAAATCCTGCTTTTCCTCATGGATATAATCCCGCAGTTCGGCAGAAGAGACCTTATGCGCATAGGAGTCCGGGTCTTCCCCGTCCGGGAAGAGCAGCACCTGCACATTCAGCCCTTCTTCCAGTATCATATCTATACCACGCAGTGATGCCTTGATACCGGCACTATCGCCATCGTACAGGATAGTGATATTCTGGGTGTAGCGTTTTATAAGGTTGATCTGATCGGTGGTAAGTGAGGTTCCCGAAGAAGCCACCGCATTCTTCACCCCGGCCTGGTACAGGCTTATCACATCGGTATAACCTTCTACCAGCAGACACTCATCCTCTTTGCTGAGGTGTGCCTTGGCCTGGAAAAGCCCGTAAAGCGTTTTGCTTTTATGGTAGATCTCACTTTCCGGGCTGTTCAGGTATTTGGCCGTTTTGGCATCTTTCTTTAATACCCGTCCACCAAAGCCTAATACCCGCCCCGTATGGCTGAGTATGGGGAAGATCACCCGTCCCCAGAAGCGATCGCGCTTGCGGGGACCATCTACTTTGGTAAGCCCGGTTTTCTCTAAGAACTCCAACTGATAAGATTCCTTCAGGGCTGCATCGGTAAGGGCAGTACCGGATTCCGGGCAGTACCCCAACTGAAAAGTGCGGATGATCTCATCCGTCATTCTTCTCTCGTGGAAGTAGGATAGTCCTATACTCTTGCCTTCCTCCGTCTTCCACAGGCTTTCCTGGAAAAAGCGGTTGGCAAAGTCATTGACCAGGAAGAGGCTTTCCCGTTCAGAGCGAAGTTCCTTTTCTTCGTCAGATTGGCCGGTTTCCTCGATCTCGATATTGTACTTTTTGGCGAGGAAGCGCAAGGCCTCGGGATAGGTGTAATGTTCGTGTTCCATCAGGAAACTCACTACATTACCTCCTTTGCCACTACTAAAATCCTTAAAGATCTGCTTGGCAGGCGACACCATGAAGGAGGGTGTCTTTTCATTGGAGAAGGGACTAAGGCCCTTAAAGTTACCTCCTGATTTCTTAAGAGTCACAAAATCACCGATCACCTCCTCAATACGGGCAGTTTCAAAGATCTTGTCGATGGTTTCGCGTGAAATCATAAGGAAGGTACAAAGCTAAGAAATAGGCTTTTGCTCAGGCCCGTTTATTAAGGGGTACTTCGTTAACCGAGGTTTCAAAAAGACGGAAGTAAAAGCGTGCACCTTTGCCGGGATTGCTTTCCAATCCTATTTTGCCGCCCATTTTATTGATGAGCTCTTTGGAAATAGACAAACCTAGCCCGGTACCTTTTCCCCCGGAGCCCGGAATGCGGTAATAGCGGTCAAAGATCCGTTTCTGATGCTCTTCGGGAATGCCGGTTCCCTGGTCTTTTACGGAAAACTCTATAAACTCCTGGTCATAGGTAACCTTGATGTCTACCCTTGAGCCTACAGGGGAGTATTTAATGGAATTGGTAAGGAAGTTGACCAGTACCCAGGTTACTTTGTCTTCATCCACCAGTATATTGGGGAGGTTGGAATCCACTTCCTTTTCAATAATCACATTGCGGTCCTCGGCCAGGGTTATTACACTGTCAATAGCTTCTTCCACGATGTCTTCAGGCCGGGTAGGTTCAAGGTTCAGTTTTATTTCCCCACCCTCCATCTCCGTGGCGTTAAGGAGTTCCTGGGTAATGTTCAGCAGGCGATTGGTTTCCCACTCTATGGACTCCACCATTTCTTCCTGCTCTTCTTCCAGCCTGCCCAGGCGCTGGTCCTTAAGCAGGCGAAGGCTCATTTTTATGGCAGAAATAGGAGTTTTCAGCTCGTGGCTCACTGTGGCGATAAAGTTGGTCTTGGCCTGGTCCATTTCCTTGTACTCCGTAATGTTCTTGAGCATGATGATGTAACCATTTAGTTCATGATCATCATCACTATCCGCATAAGTGATGATCACCTTGCGGATGAAATAAGCTGTTTTATTGTCAAGATTACCCTTGATGAGCTTGTTGCGGGTGTAGCGTCTGTCTGAAGTAATGCTGGATTCCAGGAGATCCTGGATGGTGTTCTGGAAAATGGGGTTTTGTAAACTGAGATCCTTGGCGGACAGTCCCTTGATCTTTTGCCGGGAAATGCCGAGCAGTTTCTTTGCAAAAGGATTGATAAACAGTACATTGAATTCAGCGTCAAGGCCAATGATACCTTCCGATATTTTCTGGATCATGGTTTCCATCCGCTTTTTCTCCGTCATGAGTTTGCTGAGGTTGAGGCGTTCAAACTCATCCATACGGGAGGCCATATCGTTAAAAGCCAGGCCTAGTTTTCCAAATTCATCACGGGTGTCTATGTCCACGCGGGCCGAATAATCTCCCTGGCTCATCTTGTCAATAGCGGTTGAAAATTTATCCACCGGCTCGGCTACGTAGGAAGGGAAACGTACCATAAAGGAGAAGGCGATCAAAATGCAGAACACAATAATACCGGCTACGGTATAGATCACGCGGTCAGCGGTGGCTTCCGCCATTTGCGTACGGTGATTGATGGTTTGCTCGTTCAGCCGGTAGATCTGGTCAATATTCAGGGAAAGGTCTTCCAGTACGGGAAGCAGCTTTTCAAAATAATAGTCTTTGGTGCGTGTAACCTCCAGGTATTCCTTGAGGGCTTCAAACTCGTTTTGTACTTCATTTACCAGTTGTATCTCTCCCTCTTCTTTGCTAACACCCCTTTGTTTTTCGAGACTTTCCTCAAAGCGGGCTATGGATGATTGCAGTTTGAAATCAACCTTGTTCAACGTCACCCGTGAGTTGTCATCCGGCTCAAAGGAATTACGGATATCATTCAGTGAATTGAGGAGCTCATGGGTGTACTCCAGGCTCTGGTAATTTTCGCGGAGAAGATTCTGATTTTGGTTGGTAAGCAGGTTGAGGTAATGTATGGTGATGATGCCCAAAACAACGATCACCGAAAAGAGGAACACCAGTCCCAGGGTTATTTTGGTTTTGACTTTCATTTACACAACCAGCTCGTACTCTTCAATTTTACGATAAAGGGTAGTTAAACCTATTCCAAGAAGTTTGGCCGCTTCCGTTTTATTGCCATCGGTATGTTGCAACACCCGATTGATATGATACTTCTCCATATCGGCCAGCAGCATGGAACTTGGGTTTAAGCCTCCTGAACCTCCAGCCCCATGAAAGGGTAGGTCGGCCCGGGTAAGGAGGTTATCATCATTCACGATCAGTGAACGCTCTATCACGTTCCTCAGCTCCCGCACATTGCCCTTCCATCCATGGTTACGCAAGGCTTCCATAAAGGTAGGATCCACCTGTGGGCGTTCCCTTTTAAGGCGAAGGGAAAAGTAATCAATGAAATTGTTGACCAGTAATTCAATATCCTGTGGTCTTTCATTGAGGCTGGGCAAGGCAATAGTAAAGGTGCTTAAGCGGTAGTACAGGTCCAGTCGAAAATTTCCCTTATTGGACTCTTCTTCCAGGTTGCGGTTGGTGGCAGCAATAATGCGCACATCCACTTTGGTTTCCCTGGATTCGCCTACCTTCAGGAAGGTGCCGTTTTCCAGAACCCTCAGCAATTTGGACTGGAGGTCTGCGTCCATTTCCCCGATCTCATCCAGGAAAATGGTCCCACCGTCTGCTTCTTCAAAAAGCCCCTTTTTATCTTTGGTGGCCCCGGTAAAGGATCCGGCCTTATGGCCAAATATCTCACTTTCCAGTATTTCGCGGCTAAAGGCAGAACAGTTTACGGCAATAAAATTTTCCTTATTACGGTTACTGGCCTGGTGGATGGCATTGGCAAAAACCTCTTTACCGGTTCCTGTTTCGCCAATAAGCAAAACGGAAGTATCTGTATTAGCCACTTTTTTGCTCAGCTTCAGGGCTTGTTGCATAGCGGGGCTTTCGCCTATGATATTGTCAAAGCTGTGATTTTGGTTCTGTTGGTTCAGGAGGCGTTCCAGCTTTTCGGCCTGCCGTGCTTTTTCCATAGCCTTCTCCACCAGCGGGATGATCTTGTCATTATCGTCCCCTTTGGTGAGATAATCAAAAGCACCGGAGCGCATGGCCTGAACACCATCTTTGATGGTGCCGTAAGCGGTAAGCAATACAATTTCGGTAATGGGATATTTGCTTTTGAACTCGGGTACAAAATCCACACCGTTGCCATCGGGAAGCTTTACATCACATAGTACGAGGTGGTATTGGTTCTTTTCGAGTTTTTTGCGGCCTTCGGTCAGGGTACCGGCCTCATCCACATCATATCCCTCCAGGCTAATAATACGAAAGAGAAGCCTGCGCAGCTTCTCTTCATCGTCTATGATTAAAAGTTTTCCTTTTCGTGCCATGTTTAGCTTTCCTTTTCAGCCTCTTCCCTGAAAAAGTGCACATCCATTTGCGGGAAGGGTATACCTATGCCAGCTTTGTCAAATGCCTTTTTCACTTTTTCGTTCAGTCCATTGTGAATATCCCAGAAATCGGAGCGATTGGCCCAGGCTCTTACGTGGAAGTTTACGGAACTGTCCGCCAGTGCTTCAATAAAAATAATGGGTTCGGGGTCTGTTAATACCCTTTCATCACCTTTGATAATATCGAAAAGTATGGATTTGGCTTTGTCAATATCATCAGAATAACCGATCCCAAAAGTCATGTCCAGTCTGCGGGTAGGGTGGTAGGAGTAATTCTTTATGGGATTATTGGAAAGATCACCGTTGGGGATGACGATCTCCTGGTTCTGAACGGTAGTGAGGTATGTGTAGAAGATCTGTATCTCACGTACGGTGCCGGAATACCCCTCTGCTTCAATAAAATCGCCTACGCGAAAAGGCTTGAGTATTAAGATGAGCACCCCACCGGCAAAATTGGAAAGACTGCCCTGAAGGGCCAGACCCACGGCCAGGCCGGCTGCACCTAGTACGGCTACAAAGGAGGTCATCTCTATCCCTATCATACTGGCTACGGAGATGATCAGCATGATCCTTAAAAGTGCTCCCACAATAGAGAGCAGGAATGGTTGCAGGGACGGGTCTAAATTTCTTTTATTCATGGCTTTACCCATGAGCTTAACCAGCCTTTTGATAACCCAAAGGCCGATTATAAGGACAATAATGGCTAATAGAACGGATGCTCCGTAAAGTACTATAAGGTCAACGATTTCGTCAAAGTACTTTTCTAAATCTTCCATAAAATGTAATCGAATTTTAAGTGATCAGATTGCTGCTGATCGTGCTGATTTTATTTAGTTCTAGAGATGACGTATTGGGCTAACTGAATAAGTGACCGTTTTGTTTCGGATTCCGGAAATTGATTTAATAATTCCAGTGCTGAACTTTGGTACTCGCGCATTCTTTGTTCGGCATATTCAATGCCTCCAGACTGTTGTACCATCAGCATTACTTTCTCCACTTTGTCCCTTTCCTGGTTATGACGCTTTACTACGTTGATCATAAAGCGCTTGTCTTTTTTGGAGGCATTATTAAGGGCATAGATGAGAGGGAGGGTCATTTTTTGCTCTTTGATATCAATCCCGCTGGGCTTGCCACTTTTATTGGTGAGCTGGTAGTCAAAAAGGTCGTCTTTGATCTGGAACGCGATGCCCAGCCGCTCCCCGAAGTTACGCATAGTCTGGATTACTTCGGGCGTGCTTCCCACCGAAGCAGCACCTACCCCACAACAAGATGAGATAAGGGAAGCTGTCTTTTGCCGGATGATCTCAAAATAAATGTCTTCATTGATATCCAGCCTGCGGGCTTTTTCGATTTGCAGCAACTCGCCTTCGCTCATTTCGCGTACCGCGGTACTTACAATTTTAAGCAGCTCGTATTCTTCATTCTCTACAGAGAGCAAAAGCACCTTGGAGAGCAGGTAATCACCCACCAACACAGCAATTTTGTTTTTCCATAGCGCATTGATGCTGAAAAATCCCCTTCGTTTATCGGCATCGTCAACCACGTCATCATGCACCAGGGTGGCGGTATGCATCAGTTCAACCAGTGCTGCGCCACGATGGGTACTTTCACCTATTTCACCCAGCATTTTAGCGGTGAGAAAAACCAGCATGGGGCGTAATTGCTTGCCTTTACGCTTGATGATGTAATAGGTGATACGGTCCAGAAGAGGAACCTTACTGGCCATAAACTGACGAAACTTAGGCTCAAAAGCCTCCATTTCCTCCTGAACGGGTTTCTTTATTTCGTCAATCTGGCTCATTTGTTCGGGAGGTAAAGGTACTAAGCAATTTTGGTTGACAAACTGCCGATCTACTTTGAGTGGTCAGAACCGGGATGTTTCTGTTTAAATTCTTTCCATTCCTGTAGTGCCTTATGGTGATTTGTACGGCCACCCCTGCGTTTGGAGATATTCCGCCAGGCCGTAAATAGTGCCCAACCAACGGCCATAAGTCCTACTATGAACCACCATATCATGCGGTACCGGCTATTTCGTTCTTATTGGCTAGCTGGCCACAGGCTGCGTCAATATCCTTGCCCCGGCTATGGCGAACTTTGGCTACAATGCCTACCTCTTTAAGGCTATTTAGATAATCGTTCAGCGCCTGAGAGTCGGCTTGCTGGAATTCACCCTCATCAATGGGGTTGTATTCAATGAGGTTTACCTTGCAGGGTATCATCTTACAGAATTTCGCGAGGGCCTGAATGTCTTCCGGCTTATCGTTAATGTCTTTCCACACCACATATTCATAAGTCACTTTGCTTTTGGTTTTCTGGTACCAGTACCGCAGGGCATCGGCCAGTTCCGGAAGTGGGTTTTTAAGGTTGATAGGCATGATGCGGTCACGCACTTCGTCACGGGCGGAATGAAGAGATACCGCCAGCCGGAATTTTACTTCGTCATCGGCCAGCTTGCGGATCATCTTGGCCAGGCCCACGGTGGAAAGGGTAATGCGCTTGGGCGACATGCCTAAGCCTTCCAAAGAGGTGATCTTGTCAATGGCATTAAGCACGTTGTGGTAGTTCATGAGCGGCTCACCCATACCCATAAATACAATGTTGGTAAGGGGGCGTCCGTAAAAGTTCTCAGCTTCGTTCTTAATGGCCACTACCTGGTCATAAATTTCATCGGCATTGAGGTTGCGCATGCGTTTCAGGCGTGCAGTGGCGCAGAAGGTGCAGTCCAGGCTACAGCCCACCTGTGAAGATATGCAGGCCGTAATCCGCTTATCGGTAGGGATAAGCACGGATTCCACGATCTTGCCATCATGCAGGCGAACCGCATTCTTGATAGTGCCATCGGAGCTACGCTGCATTTCGTCCACACGGATGTGATTGATCACAAAGTTCTCCTCCAGCTTTTGGCGCAACTCCAGAGATAGGTTGGTCATTTCCTCAAAGCTCTTATGACCTTTTTGCCAAAGCCATTCATAAACCTGTTGTGCACGAAAGGGTTTTTCGCCAATTGAAATAAAATACTCCCTCAGCTCGTCCTTGGTTAAAGCGCGTATGTCCTTTTTCTCTGCCATGCGTTTGCAAAGGTAAGGGGTTTTACATCTCGTAAAGATGTACAAACGTAGAAGGAGGTTTGGTCTTATAAATTACTTTTGCCCCAGAACCTTAACAAAAATGCATATCACAAAAATTCTCGTAACGGCCTGCCTGCTATTCTTTGGTACTACCTACGCCCAGGTTGTGAAACAAACGGTACAGTTGAATGAAAATTCTATAGATGCGGTAGCGTTTGGGCAAGGTACTTCCCGGTATATTTTAGCAGCTGTTAAGATCAATCCCTTACTCATTGCAATTGGTGATTTCCCGGTTTCCTTTGAATATGCCCCCTGGGATAATTTTTCTGTGGAAGCTGGTATTGGAATTACTTTCAGAAACTACCTTCGGGATGAGAGTGGGATCCCTGATGCGGAGGTAGATTATAATCCAGGCTTTTCGCTTCTTATTAATATAAAGAGCTTTCGTTATGAAGATGCTCTGGATAATGGGGACTATTTTAGTCTTCAGTACAGCAGACGTTTATATAACCGGGAAATATTCATTCCCGGCTACCCCTCAGTGTTTAAGGAAAAGCGAATTGAAAATGATTTTTCTTTAATCTACGGTTGGCAGCTGTTTTTTATAAAGGATCGTCTTTTTGTTGATCTGTATTCGGGAATGGGTCTGAGAAAATTTTCAGGAACCAGTGTGCAACTAGTTTATGATTTCGTAAATGGAGGGACATATTATGCCTCCGTACCTCCTGATTCTGATATGTTTAATGTGAAATTCATTATCCCGATCGGGGCCAAGCTAGGATTTCTGTTTTAATAAAAAAGCCTCGCGCAGCGAGGCTTTTGGAATGTGCTTTTCCAGGTAGATTAAAGGATCAGCATAGCGTCTCCGTAACTCAGGAAACGGTACTTTTCCTTGATCGCTTCTTTGTAAGCTTCCATCATCAGGTCATAACCCGCAAAGGCAGCTGTCATCATCATCAGGGTAGATTGAGGCGGGTGCAGGTTGGTGATCATACAGTTGGGAATGGTGAATTCATAAGGAGGAAAGATGAATTTATTGGTCCATCCCTCGTATTCTTTCAAATGCCCATCCGTAGATACCGAGCTTTCCAGAGCGCGTAGGCTGGTAGTTCCTACGGCACAAACCTTTTTCTTGTTATCAATGGCACGGTTCACTTTTTTAGCCGTTTCATCGTAGATCCAGAATTGCTCGCTGTCCATCTTATGCTTGCTCAGGTCTTCCACCTCTACCGGGCGGAATGTGCCCAAACCTACGTGCAGGGTAAGTTCAGCAAAGTCAATACCTTTGATCTCCAGTCTCTTCATCAGTTGTTTACTGAAGTGCAGGCTGGCTACCGGTGCGGCAACCGCTCCTTCACGCCTGGCAAAAATGGACTGAAAACGGTCTTCATCTTCTTCATCCGGTTCGCGCTGGATGTATTTGGGAAGCGGGGTTTGCCCCAACTCCTCCAGCTTGGCACGGAACTCTTCATACGATCCGTCATACAGGAAGCGCAGGGTGCGTCCGCGTGACGTGGTATTGTCAATTACTTCAGCAACGAGGCTGTCATCCTCTCCGAAGTAGAGTTTATTACCGATCCGGATCTTACGGGCTGGGTCTACCAGTACGTCCCACAGACGGCTTTCGGAATTCAGTTCACGCAACAGGAAAACCTCGATGCGCGCACCGGTCTTTTCTTTGTTTCCGTACATACGGGCCGGGAATACCTTGGTATTATTCAATACCAGGGTGTCACCATCTTCAAAGATGTCTACAACATCCTTAAACATTTTGTGCTCAATGGTCCCCTCTTTACGGTTGAGGATCATCAGGCGGCTTTCATCACGGTGAGTGGTGGGTCTTTCAGCTATAAGTTCCTTGGGAAGCTTGTAGTTGAAATGCGATAGTTTCATCTTCTTCATAGCTTACGGGCTTTGAAAAGTTTATAATGTGAATAAAAAATAAAGGGCGGCAAAATTACTATAAATAATTCATTAGGGAGGAAAAAGTTCTGCGCCTAATGGTTGCCGAAGCGATTGCGTACCAGCTGACGGAACCGCAGTTCGTACTCCTGTTTTTGGCTCCAGTCGTAATCCGGTTTTACGATGGACTCAATAAAATCCTCTGCTTCTTCAAAGCTGGAAAAGGTATTCAGTTGAGAGAGTACACGGTTAAAATCTTCCTGGGCTCCGCCAAAAAGGTGTTTCACAAAGGCAATACGGTCGTTGAGCCCTATGCGTAAAATGCCGGTCCCAAAACGGTCGTTAAGGGAGGCTTGCTTTATGCTACCTGAATCATGCGCTTCTTCGCTGCTGATACGATCGGGATGCACTTGCTGTTCTTCAGGAGTAGGGTCATCCTTTAACTCTTGTTGGGGTACCGGGCTTTCATTGATGTATTCAGGCTCGGGAGTTTTCTGTGTTTGTACCGGGGTTTGTTGCGCAGTACTGGAGGACAGATTTTCCTCTTGAGGATCTTCTATAGGGGTAGGTTCCGGCTCAGCTTTGCTTACCGTCTCGGTTTCATCAATGGAAAAATCCAAAGTGTCTGCATTTTTTGCTTCGGCTTCCTGGAGGTAATTGATCACCAGTAGCTTTTCATACAACATCTGTACCTGAGTGAGGGAATCCAGGATGGCCTGCGGACCGGTGTCACGGATAATATTTTCGCAGAGTTCCTTTAATTCCTTTTGCACTTGTTCCTCCATGTAGGTTGGCTTATCTTTCTGTAGTTTTGTACGCTTAGTATTGACGCTTGGAAAGTACAAAATGTTTCTTGAAAACCCCGTAAACCAACATAACCCCTGCGGCTGGATAGAGGTTATCTGCGGCTCCATGTTCAGCGGTAAAACCGAGGAACTGATCCGCAGGATGAAAAGAGCCCAGTTTGCCACCCAGTCCGTGGAAATATTCAAACCAATTGTGGATACCCGCTACGCAGAGGAAGACGTGGTAAGTCATGATATGAATTCCATTCGCTGCACACCGGTTGAGAGCAGTTCGAACATCCTGATACTCGGTGACGGGGTGGATGTGGTAGGCATTGATGAAGCCCAGTTCTTTGATGATGGAATCGTTGAAGTGTGCAATGAGCTGGCTAACCGCGGGAGCCGCGTGATCGTGGCCGGCCTGGATATGGATTTTAAAGGGAAGCCTTTTGGACCCATGCCCAACCTGATGGCCACGGCTGAATACGTGACCAAAGTACACGCTATATGCGTTAAAACCGGTGACCTGGCCCACTATTCCCATCGTAAGGCAGCTGGGGATAAACAGGTGCTGCTAGGTGAAAAAGAGGAATACGAGCCTTTGAGCCGTGGGGCTTTTAATAAGGTTATGAAACGGTAATAGGAGCATGCAGTACCAGGCTTCAGATATTGTCCGTTTGCTGAATGCGGACTCCCTGGTTCCGTTCCCGGAGAAGGTGATCAGTAATTACCTCTTTGACTCGCGAAGACTGCGCTCCGTTGAGCATACTTTATTTATAGCTATTCGCGGACGCCAGCATAATGGCCATGATTACATAGTTGATCTTTATGAAAAGGGCATCCGGAACTTCCTGGTGGAAGAGGTTCCGGAAAAACTTAAAGGTTCGGCCAATTTTTGGTTGGTAGAGGATTCCCTTCAAGCCTTTCAAACCCTGGCACGTCATACCCGGGAGCAAAGTAAAGCCACGCTTATAGCCATAACAGGAAGCAATGGAAAGACCATTGTAAAAGAATGGCTGTTTCGTCTCCTGCCACGTACCCTGAACACGGCTAAAACCCCTAAGAGTTATAATAGCCAGCTGGGAGTGCCCCTTTCTGTATTGCAATTGAATGGCTTGGAGGATTACGCCATTTTTGAGGCCGGCATCAGCAAACCAGGCGAAATGCAAAGGTTGCAGGATATCCTGCAACCAGACTGGGGAATATTCACCAATATAGGTTCCGCGCACCAGGAGAATTTTGAGAGCCTGGAGCAAAAGATCAGGGAAAAGCTGATACTGTTCAAAAACGTTTCCGGCCTGGTGTACCGGTATGACCACAATGATATTAGGAGCGTAATAGAGGATTTTGAGTTTACTTCAACACCTGAGTTATGGAGTTGGTCGCTTGTCCATGAGCATGCGCGGGTCCGGTATAATCATGATCCGCTAATGGAGGAGGTCTCTTTTAGCAAGGATGGACAGAAGCACATCATCCCATTTCCCTTTAAGGATGAAGCTTCGGTTGAAAATGCCTTGCATGCGCTCACCACAGCCCTGGCTTTAGGTTTTGATTTCAAGGAAGTAAGCCAACACCTGCAGGAACTGGAGCCGGTTTCCATGCGACTGGAGCAGAAGTCGGGGCGCTGGAATACGGTGGTCATCAATGACGCGTATAATGCGGATCTTGAATCATTGAAGATTGCCCTTGAATATTTTGCACAGCAATTGGCCAATCGCCCAAAGGTGGTGGTTCTCAGTGATGTGTTGGAGTCGGGCATGGATAAAGATGATCTCTACCAACAAATTAGTAGGGCACTGGAAGTTTTCAGGCTGGATAAGGTATATACGGTGGGTAATGACAGTGCGATCCTTTCCAGGTATTATTCCGGTAAACATGAGCATTATCCTTCCACCGGAGATTTTCTGCTTCATGCTGCCAGCGAGCGTTTCCAGGATAAGGGAATTTTATTGAAGGGAGCCCGCGCATTTCATTTTGAGGATATCGACCAATACCTTACCGAGAAGTCGCATGAGACGGTTCTGGAAGTGAACCTTAGCCGTTTGGTGGACAACCTCAATTTTTTCCGGGAACAACTGCAAGCGGGTGTGAAGACCATGGCCATGGTCAAGGCCTTTGGTTATGGTTCCGGCTCGTATGAGATCTCTTCTTTACTACAGTTCCATAAAGTGGATTACCTGGCGGTGGCTTATGCTGATGAAGGGGTTGCACTCCGTAAGGCGGGTATTGAGATGCCCATACTGGTGCTCAATACTGAACTTTCTGCCCTGGACGATCTCCAGGATTTTAACCTGGAGCCTGAAGTGTACAGTTTTCGGGTATTGGAAGCTTTAAAGGAAAAGGTAGCGGCTTCAGCAACCGATGAGGTGCTTCCCGTGCATATTAAGCTGGAAACGGGGATGCATCGCCTGGGCTTTGAAGAAGACGAATTGCCCGAACTCCTGACCCGGTTGAAGGATATTAAAGGAATACGGGTAAGTACAGTACTCTCTCATCTGGCTGCATCCGATGATCCTGGCGAAGCTGAATTTACCAGGCAACAGATCCGTAAGTTTGAAAGAATGACGGGTCTCTTTAAGGAAGGCTTGGGGTATCATTTTGACCGTCACATCCTGAACTCCTCGGGAATCACCGGTTTCCCGGAGGCCCAGTTTGAAATGGTGCGTTTGGGTATTGGTTTATACGGAATAGCCGGTAAGGCTGCGGAAGAACCTTACCTGAAGCCGGTGAGCAGTCTTAAAGCCACCGTTTCGCAGGTAAAAAAACTTAAAAAGGGCGATAGCCTGGGCTATGGAAGGGCCTATATAGCTCCTGAAGACCGTACTATAGCGGTTATTTCACTGGGCTATGCCGATGGTTTCAGACGTAGCCTGAGTAACGGGGTGGGAGAAGTGGCCATTCATGGGAAGCGTTTCCCGGTAGTTGGCCGGGTATGTATGGATATGACTATGGTAGACATTACCGGTAGCGCGGTAGCTGAAGGGGACGAGGTGGAAGTTTTTGGCTCCCATATTTCCCTTTATGAACTGGCCCGAAAAATGGATACGATTCCATACGAGGTTCTCACCTCTATTTCCCAAAGGGTAAAGCGCGTTTACCTTATGGAGTAAGCTTGCCGAACTCTCCGGCAAGCCTTTCCAGGCAAACTTAATGTTACTTCCTCTGAAGCATAGCTGGCCCATTGACCGGAAACGACCTGGGATGTGGGGTAAAATAAAAAGCCCCGGTACACCGGGGCTTTCGTATGAATTTTGGTCAGCTAAACTTAGGCGGATTCATTCTCCTGCTCGTCTGCTTTTTTGTAGTCCAGAAGTTTGTCCATCGTTTCACGGCTTACCGCGTGGTAATTAGGACGTGCTTTGGAGTAGATGGCTCTGGCCATTTCCTCTTTGCCGCTTTCCATCAATGCCTCGTAAGTGGGCGTAAGGAATTTTCTGCGCCCTACATGGATAAGGAATTCTTCTACACGCGGATAAACGGCTTCGTAATTATTACGGATGGTAGGCTGGAACCACGCGGCAGCGATCTCACTGTTACCAGTTTGGGTAAAGTGGTAGGCCTGGTCCAGTTCTTTTAGCTTTTCCTTGCTGATATCCTTGGGCAGCTGGTGAATGAAGTGCAACCATTCATGCGTGGTCCACGCTTCGGCTACTCCCTGTGGAGGATATATTTTTTCTTCCATGATCCTTTTCAGCGCTTTGTCCACGGCTGTGAAGCGGTCGGATGCCACTTCAGGCAGATTGTCAGGAATACCCGGTTCATAGATCCATTCCTTAATCTGGAGCTTACTGGCCTGCTCTTCAGTAAGCAGGTTGGCCATCAGGTAGTCCACAAAACCCTCGGTGGTCATGGCTTTGAATTTATTTTCTTCAAAGTAGTTTTTCAGGAATTCGTCAAAACGCTCGCGACCCACTTCCTCTTCAATAAGGCGCAGGAAGAAATAACCCTTGTCATAAGGGATGGAGGTTACACCATCATCAGGGTTGCGCCCTTCCAGGTTTAGTTTCAGTCTGGTATCCTGGGGTATTTCCTTCATCATTTCTTCCGCATCCCTTTGCAACCCGTCACGGGTAAGGCTGGCCAGCATTTCAGAGTAATCGTGGCCATATACTTCCTCCATAATGCGGTGCTCAAAATAAACGGTAAAACCTTCGTTCAGCCAGAAATCGTCCCAGGTGGCATTGGTTACCAGGTTACCACTCCAGCTGTGAGCCAGCTCATGTGCCACCAGGCTTACCAATGAACGGTCTCCCGCGAGGATAGTAGGCGTTGCAAAGGTGAGACGTGGGTTCTCCATTCCACCAAAGGGGAAGGAGGGAGGCAGTACAATGATGTCATACTGTCCCCAGGCGTAAGGTCCGTAGAGACCTTCTGCTGCCTGCACCATATTTTCCAGATCCTGGAACTCATACACCGAAGTATCCAGCAAGGAAGGTTCGGCATATACGCCCGTACGGTCACTAACCGCTTTGTAGGCAATATCACCAGCAGTAAGGGCCAGCAGGTAGGATGGTATGGGCTGGGGCATTTTAAAAGTATATTCTCCGTTGACGTTTTTCTGTGACGGGTTTTTAGCACTCATCAAGGCCAGCATATTGGAAGGTACTTTAACCTTGGCATCGTAGGTGAAGCGTATGCCAGGGCTGTCCTGGGTAGGTATCCAGGAACGCGCCAGTATGGCTTGTGATTGAGTAAACAGGAAGGGTAATTCCTTTCCGGCTGTTTGTTCCGGATCCAGCCATTGCAGGGCACGGGCACTATCTGTGGTGCTGTAGCGGATGCTTACCTGTTTGGTCTCAGGGGTGATGCTGATCTTTAGCGGGCGTCCCAGCTCTTCCTTAAATGCACCTAAATGATATTCAGTATCCTTACCATCCGCCTGCACGGACTGGATGTCCAGACCGTAGGTGTCAAAAATGATCTCATCGGCATTATCCGAGCTTTCAATATCCCATTGAGCAGTAGCCTGTATCAGTTTATTGTCAAAGTCCACGGTAGCATCCCAGTTGAGGTGACTAACCACAGCGGTATTTGGTTTTGCATACGTATGTACATCGTTTACATACTCTCGGGATTCCTTGTTTTTCACTTCTTCATTTTTGCTATTGTTGCACGAAACCACCAGCAATGAGGTGGTAAGGGACACAAACAATATGGATATATATTTCATTATGTTAGATATTTAAGCCCGTGCAATATGGCAAATATTGAAGGAATAAGTCTACCTTCATATTTTAAATTTTCAGTGTCAGTCCATGAATTTGATCATACGACTAATCATTAATACACTCGCAGTTTTTTTAACCGCATGGCTACTGGGCGATGCCGTTCAGATATCAGGTTTTACCACCGCAGTATTGGTTGCATTGGTGCTGGCCATATTCAATGTAACCCTTAAACCATTGATGGTGTTGCTTACGCTGCCCTTTACGGTTCTCACCCTGGGGCTTTTTCTTTTTGTGATCAACGCCCTTCTTATTATGGCTACCGACAGCCTGATCAGTGGGTTTGACGTGCGTAACTTCTGGTGGGCACTGCTGTTCAGCCTGGTCCTCTCGGTTATCAGTTCACTGATGACAAAGCTTGGAGAAAAACAGGTTTAGTTAAGCACGATCTTCTTCCGGAAGCTGCCCTTACCATCATTGAACTGAAGGAAATACATGCCTGCCGGCAAATGTGAAAAGTCAAGTTCCTTATTAAATTCCTTCTCATCTTCAAATACATCCTTCCATACCGGTTTGCCGTTAACGTCTGTTAATACACAGCTTAAGTCCGTACGGCCAGGAGCGTAATATTCCAGGTGTATTTTCCCGTTGGAAGGATTAGGGTAGAGGTTGATGTGCTCCTGCAGAGAGGACTCCTGCACTCCTATACCCAGGCCCACCGTAAAATACTGACGGATCTCCGTTCCGAAATTGGCGGTGAAATTCTCACTGAAGAAAGTGCCACCGTTATTGCGCAACTGGATACTACCTGATCCATCATTATTGGCAAAAAAGGCCATACCATCTTTATCCGTATCCCCAACCACCAATTCGTAACAGCCAGGCGCCAGGTCCAAAGTATCGGTATAACGGGTATAGTTGGACAGCTGGTTAGCGGCCTGGGAAGTGATAACAGTGCCGTCTGCACTTTTTACCGACCAGAAGGTTTCACTGGCGGCTGCATTGGTGCGAACCTGAAGGATCATCTGGGCCGGGTAAATAGGGGGAGCGGTAACGGTTACTTCTTTTTTGTTGTTAAGACTGTATTCATCCGGCTGCCCGTTAGGATTGCTTACCGAAGCTATAAAATTGAGGCTACCCGTATAGCTTTCCCAGTCAGCAGGGTTGGGAATATCAATGCTAACAACTTCTGCAGTGGAGGGAGCCAGATTCCCGGTCCAATTATAGGTAAGAGGATTGCCACCTTCCATACCATAGTCTATAGTGCAACTCGTAAGGTTTTGGGAGCCGTTGTTGCGGATTTCCAGGATTACCTTTCCGCAAATAGGGTTCATACGGCTGAATTCATCTTCATGCGAAGGGGCCAGTATTTTGGTAAGTTCCACATCGTTGGCAAAGGTGTAATCCCCGTACTGGAACAGCTGAGTGGTAAAGTAGTAGCCGGCCGGCACTTCTCCGGGTGGTACAGTATACGCATAGGCTTCCACGTCTACATCAATATCAATGCTGCTAGTACCGCTGATGTAGGAAGTAATATCATGATCATAATGAAGAGCTTTATCTCCGGGGCACCAGTTGGCGCGGTCAAACAACCAGGTTCCGGCCTGCGGCCAGATGGGGTTAAGACCGCAATCATTGCGCCACATGGCCTGGGTTGCTACCTGTTGATTATTGATTTTAAGATAATAGTCCTTCTCGCAAAATTCAGCGCAGTTCAAGCTGTTTACAAAGCCGTGGCCACTTGGAATTACGCGAACCATGGCCGTTTTGGCTGAAGGGGACAGAGTTACCGTTTTGGAAGTAAGAAAGGTGCTTTCAAAGGCCGTGGAGCTGATGTAATCTTTATAACCGCTGTGGATATTCTTGATATCCAGCACGGTCCTGGGACGTATGCCTTCCACAAAAAGGAAATCTGTACTTACACTAAAGCCACTGGACCATCCCGAATAAAAAGCACGCACTTTAACCGAGTCTTTCAACAGGGGGTAATAGTCGGTTACATCAAACATGAAATCATGCTCCCAGTTATTGGGAAGGCTGCCACCGTAGGGCGTGATCACGCGGGCCAGTTCATAGGCTTCTTCCACCTCAAAAACATTCCAGGTAGTATCAATGACCAGTGGTGTAAGGGACACGGTATCAACACTGGCCACATTACTATCCATCACCCCGGTAGGGATCATCAATTGGATCTGGGTGGTATAATCCCAATCACTGCAACCACCCGTGGCGCAGCCCATGGTATACCTAAGCAAAATCTTACTGTAGGAAGTGTTACCATCTGGGAAGTCACCCCAGGCATCGTATGAGCCATACCAGGTCATATCCGCTTTTTGATGAGCGCTAACCAGGGTGGTGTCGCCCGGGGCGCTGAAAGAATGAAGGGCAAAAAGTAAAAAGCTTAGTGTGTATAGGTATTTCATAGTGTGTATAGGTATTTCATACTAGTGGTTTTGGGTCTGGCTCACGTAGATCATCTTCATCGGTTAGGGTTTCCAGCGCTTCACGGTTGGATACACTGGTTACGCCACCGCTCATGGTGTATTTCATGAGGTCTGAGGAGATCACATCCAGGGGTTCAACATAACTTTCGGGTACCAGGAACATATTCCCGGAAATATTATAGGAATGGGGAATGTATACAGTTATCAGGTCATTATTTTTCCCTAAGTGCTTAAAATTGTCATTGGTGATGAAGCCCAGCCTGCGTATTTGTGAATCCTCGTAGAGCTTTACACTTACCGGTCGGCTGAAACTCTTTTTATCCCCCACAAAGGCGTTCATCAGGTCCTTTACGGAAGTATAGATCACATTCACCAGAGGTGCTTTTTTGATCCATCCTTCAAAAACGAGGATGATCCGATCTGAAAGTAAATGGCTGCCCAATACTCCCATGGCGGTAATAAAGAGGAAGATAAAGAGGATACCTAAACCGGGAATATCAATAGGGATGATGCCGTCCAGCATTATAAAAACCGACCATATCACATAAATAGTTACCGCCAGAGGAACGGTATACAGGAGGCCCTGCAAAAAGTATTTTATAATGCTCTTCATACTTCCGAATTTAACTGATCACGTAATTTCCCGGATAGGCCGGCCACCACCAAATCATAGGAATGGTCTATCCATTCGCGAATGAGGTGGTCTGTAAGACCACCGTCAATAATCACAGTATTCCAGTGTTTTTTGTTCATGTGGTAGCCTGGTTGTACCTGCGGATATTGCTCTCTCAGTTCAGGAACCTTTTCGGGGTTACACTTCAGGTTTACGCTAAAATCAGCCGAGCTGAGGGAAGTAAGGGCAAACATTTTACCGGCCACTTTAAATACCAAAGTGTCTTCGCCAAAAGGCGTGCTTTCGGTAGTGCCCGGTTTACCCAGGCAGTAGAGTCTCAATTCTTCGATATTCAAATCAGCCCGCTATTAAATGGGATTTCAAAGTTCTTAATTCTTTAGTAATTTTAAGCTTTTATATACCAAAAGAAGAAGGAATATGAGTTGGAAGGGAGTAAACCTGGAGGAAGTTTTGGTTAAGAACCGGGCACGTCAGCAAAGGCGTAAACCTGATGAAGTGCTGAATGCATTCAGGGATCTCCTGCGGGAAGATGATGCGCGGGAAGAAGCCATCCGAAAAGCTTTGAAGGATGGTTCCGACCAGTTGGATAACGTTAACGTATCCATCCTGGAGGCAGACCGGATATTTACCGGGGAGCAGATCAAGAATCTTTGCCGGGTATACCGTTTGCGTTTTTTAGCGGCCCAGCGTTTTAAGGGTGAAATACCCTATGAGGCTATTTCCAGGGTCAAGCAATTGCAACGAAAGAATAGTGGCGACCTTACCAATTTTAAGATCCTTGCCCCGGCTGCCATGTTCAATCTTGTGGAGAAGGATAAGGACCCCCTGCTGTTCCTTTCTTTAGGGAATGACCGCTATTACCTGGTGCATAAGTGGGGTAAGGATATGAGCATTCTGCGAAAGCTGCTGGTATTCCCCTTTCGTAGCCTTAAAACGCTTTTGGGTTGTGTTTTAGCCTTAACTTTTGTGGTGGTGATGAGTATCCCTGACTCCGTGATGATAAGCCCCCAGGGCGGCAGTCTGGTAAGCCTGCGTATTATTTTTTTCTTCTACCTGTTCATAGCTTTTTCCGGTCTTACCACACTCTACGGATTTAGCCGGATGAAGAATTTCAACGGTGCACTGTGGGATAGCCATTATACCAATTAAGTCTAGTTAAGGCTTAGCATTTTAACCGAATTGTAAGAGAAGTTATCCGCATTGTAGCGCACCAGCTCATAACCAGTCTCATCTCTGTGCCTTACATAATGGTATTGTTCCCAATTTTTGGGTGTAGGTAGTTTAAGGTATTGGCGGCCTTTAAAATCAATAAGCTTCCAGCGCAGATCGGTGCTGTTCAGGGACTGGTTATAGCTCATCAGGTAGTCATCCATAAAGAGGTAACAATCCGTTTCTCCGCTTGAGGCAGAGTAGGAAAATTTATGGTTAACAAGATCACCGGGCATGACCTTCAGGTCTCTGCCCGAAAAGGGAGGGGAAAAAATGTGCCCGTCCAGTACCAGGGAGTTACCCAGCAACTCAATAGTATCAGCAGAGGTATAAATATAAGGATGGATGAAAACCCAGCTTAGGGTGTCCGGTAACTTTTCGATGCGGGATATCACTAAAAGACTGTCACTGAAGATAGATACTTCTGCCAGTCCGTTGGGTCCTACAAAGGTTTGACCTATCCATTCCCGCTCTGTAGAGCAACGGTTATGAAGCAGGAGTGTAGTGACCAACAGGACTTTCCATAGTAGCTGGGAGGGTTTCATAAGGGGTTAAATGTAGGGAAAACTTTACGAAAATTTCCCGATGGCCCATTTCTTTAGTGAAGTAACGGGCTCTTGTAACCAAATGCCTTTTTCCTTTAGTGAAAGGTGTTTATTCCTGGTTGAGCTGTGCCGCGAACTGAAGAGGATCCAGGGCATCTTCAACGCTGTAAGTGCCGATGGACGTTCTGCGCAGAGCGCTGAGGTGACCACCACTTTGCAGAGCCTGGCCAAGATCATGGGCAAGGCTGCGGATATAGGTGCCCTTGCTGCATTCCACACGGAAGTGAATAACGTCTTCTTTGAGCTCAGTTTCAAAAGATGTGATCTGCACCGGACGTTTTTCCATTTTCATCTGGATTCCCTGGCGAGCCAGTTCATAGGCCTTTTGCCCCTCTTTTTTGATGGCTGAAAATACCGGTGGCGTCTGCATGATATCACCGGTGAATTGTTTGCGGATCACCTCTTCCACCAGTTCAGGAGTAATGTGTTCTGTGGGAAAAGTATGGTCTGGTTCCGTTTCCAGATCATAGCTGGGTGTGGTTGATCCCAGCTGAATGGTGCCGGTATACTCCTTGGGTTGACCCATAAACTCATTGATCTGTTTAGTGGCTTTCCCGGTGCAGATAATGAGGAGGCCGGTGGCCAGGGGATCTAGGGTGCCGGCATGCCCGACCTTGATCTTACGGATACCAAAAGTTTTACGGATGGCATAGCGTATCTTGTTCACCACGTCAAATGATGTCCATTCCAGGGGCTTATCAATAAGCAGCACCTGGCCTTCTTTAAAATCGGATTCGGTGTACTTAGTCAACAAAGAAAATGGAGGCTATGGCAATACCACCAACAATAAAGCAGTACAGCGAAAAGTAGTTGAGGTTAAAGCGCTTCACGATATCGATCATCCAGTTACAGGCCCATAGCCCGGTTATAAAGGCTGCACCAAACGCCAGGATCAGGTTAAAAGGATCAACGGAATGAACCTGGAGAGCACCACCCATAAGATCTTTGGCCATTTTTCCGAAAATAAGTGGAACTACCATCAGGAATGAAAAGCGGGCTGCCCTTTCACGGTCAACCTTTAGCAGTACGGATGTGGAAATGGTGGCACCACTGCGGCTGATACCCGGAAGTATGGCAATAGCCTGCGACACACCAATAATGATAGCGTCTTTAACGGTTACCTCTTTTTCACCGGGTTTGGCATTATTGGCAAACAGCAGCAACAAGCCGGTTACGATGAGCATAAGCCCCACCAGCAACACATTACCCCCGAATAATTGCTCTATTTGCTCTTCAAAGAGTATTCCTACCAGTGCGGCTGGTATCATGGATACCACTATCCTCATACAGAACATGGTTTCCTCGTTCTTCTTAAAGCGCAGCAGCCCACGGAGGAGGTATAAAACCTCGTGGCGGTATATAATGATCGTAGCCAGCGCAGTGGCAAAATGCACCACTACTGTAAACAGCATACTCTCTTTAGGTACACTGTCATCTCCCAATATAGACTTGGCCAGTTCAAGGTGGCCACTACTACTCACCGGGAGGAATTCCGTAAGACCCTGGATTATTCCCAGGATGACCGATTCCGCTTTAGTCATCTGTGGGGTGGTACATTATGGCGAAAATTTCAACTAGCAGGCCAATCATGATCAGGATGGGGGCCCAGGTAACCCTTCTAGGAGCAAATATTTCCGGGTTAAAGACTTCAGGGTTTTCACTGCCTCCGCCAATCATCAAAAGGTAGCCGATGATCATCAGCGCAATACCGGCAATCATCATAATGTAGTTTCTCTTCTCAAAAACAAAAGTTTGTTTTTCCATAATATCCAAAAATGTTTAAAAGTAGAGTTGGTCAGTCTTGAGCTTAAGGTATTTCTTGAGTGCAAAGAAAGTGCAACTCATGGAAATAAAAATACCCATGACGAGAACTCCTCCAAAGAGCACAACCAACAATTTCATATCCTGAAGTTCTAAAAAGTCAGGAATATTCTGGCCAATGTAGTAAAGGATTACTACCAACAGGCCAATGGCAATAAGAGATCCGTATAAACCGTGACGAAAACTCCTCCAGATAAACGGTTTGCGGATAAAGCCCTTGGTAGCGCCTACTAACTGCATGGTTTTGATAAGGAACCTACGCGAGTATATGGAGAGGCGTATAGAGCTGTTGATAAGGCCTACCGCTATCAGGGAGAGCAATATGCATCCTATCAGTAAAAAAAGGCTTATTCTTTCGATATTCTCATTCATCATCTGGATAAGCGGCTTGTCGTAGACCACTTCACGTACAATATCTTCTTTGGCAAACTCGCTCTCCAGGTAGGATAATTGTTCCGGGTTTACATAATCCGCTTTGAGGTGGATGGCAATGGCATTCATCAGGGGATTGTAGCCCAGGAATTCCACAAACTCTTCATCCAGAGCTTCCTTCAGCTCAGCGGCTGCCTCTTCTTTTGAGATGTACTCCGTACTTTTAACGTAAGGGGTTAATTCAAGGCTTTTCTGGAACTGGCGCACAGCTACCTCCGAAGCATCGTTGTTCAGCAATACCGTAAAGGAAAAATTCTCGCGTACCTCGCGTGCAATGGTACCGGCATTTACCAGCAGTAAACCAAAAATACCCAGCACCAGCAATACCAGCGAAATACTGATAACCACGGATATATAAGAGGAGCGCAATCTGCGCTTGGTATAACGGTCTGCTATTACTGACATTCTTTTAAATTGCGGGCTAAAATACTAAAAAATGCACCCCTTAATAGTTAATGATCCGTTAATGCTTAAGCTTGAAACGATATGAGGACCGGCACATGGAAAATACTCTTTATGGCGGCTTTGTTATTCATTATGCTGGGTGCTTTTAAACGTGGTCCCCAGGTGAATAATGGAGAGGATCTGTACCGGGAGTATTGCAAGAGCTGCCATCAGCGTAGTGGTAAAGGTTTTCTTCGCGTTTACCCACCTCTTACCGATCCGGAATGGATAGCCAGGGATGAGCGGATTGTGGGTAATATCCTCAACGGCATCAAAGGAGAAATAGTGGTGGAAGGCAAGGAGTATGATGGCGAAATGCCTTCTTTTTATTACCTGTCCGATAATCAGATAGCTCAGATCGTTAATTACGTGCGTACCGAGATTGCCGGAACAGGCACTTCGATAGACAGTGTTCATGTAGCCCGGCTGAGGTCGGAGCTGCTTAGGGATAGTCTGAAGATTTTAACAAAGTGATCTTAATAGAAATACCGATACACCGGCCAAACTGTGCCAATATCATGGTACTTTGGCCCTGATAATCCCTATTGGGTCAATAACTCCCCTTCTTGAAGAACCTGGGTTTAAAAATTATTGTGGCATTTGTACTCCTCATTCCCCTGTGGAGTTTTCTGGCGTGGTTCCTTTGGCCCATGGACCGCCTGGAATCTATTATTCTCGATAAATCTGCCACTCCTGAGTCCAGGCAGGAACACCGCTCCTTCAACTGGATCCTGACGCACGAAAAGATGTATCAGCCCTCCGGGAAAAAATACGATTACAGCCGTGATTATTACGGCACCTACCCGGAAGGTAATGGTATGATCAATGAACTGGATCGCTACGAGTTGTCCGAAATGGATAGTATGTCATTTTATATTGATATGGCCTATTATGTGGATGCCTCAGGTGTGGAAATGGGCATAGACAGCCTTCAGACGGGCAACAATTGGTACGGTGGGCTTTCGCAGAAGGACTACGAACTATTGAAGGTTTTGTACCGGGACCATAAACTGATCATGGCGGAGTACAATACTATCGGTGCACCAACCAGCCCGGAGGTAAAGACGCAAATGGAGCAACTCTTTGAAGTGGACTTTACCGGCTGGGTAGGTAAGGCCTTTACTACCCTGGATACGAGCGTTTCCGATGCTGTTCCTCAATGGGTGCGCAAACAATATCGCGATTATTATAAGAAACCCTTTGCCTTTGCAAATAAGCCCGGTATTGTGCTGGCCCACGAAAGCGGGAAGATAATTGTGCTGGAGGATGATGCCCACCTGGATGCGCCCATGCCTGTGATTAATACCGAGCTGGAAATGCAGAAGAAGTTGGGTGTAAACAACCTGGTGAAGTTTCCCAATTGGTTTGATATTACCCTTTCCAGGCGTAAGGCTAATATATATGCTTATTATAAGATTCATACGAATGAGGCAGGTGATTCCCTGATGGAGTATTTTCATATTCCAAGGCGATTCCCTGCGGTTATTGGGGATCATCAGGAAGACCTGCGTTACTATTTTTGCGGTGATTTTGCCGATAATAATATTTCAAACAGTTCGGCCTATTTTAAAGGAGTGGAATTGGTTTCCCGCTTGTTTTACCTTACTAGGGAGGCGCAAAGGGAAAAAGAGTTCTTTTGGCGTTACTACCGCCCTATGATGACTCACATTATCAATCATCACCTGGATCGCCTGAAAGTTTCGCAGGAAAAACGGAAACTGCCGGTAGATAGCGGCTATGAAAAATATCGTTTGCTGGATACCGGCATGGTGCTCTTGCCTACCGGGGGTACTCGCTTGTATGAGACTGAGGACATCCTGGATGGCAAAGCTGATCACACCGATGATGTTTCAACCGAGCTTGTAGAGCTTAGTAAACGGGAGAATAAGCCAGTTCCCGCAAGTAGTGGAAGTAACATTTCCCCCAGTCGGTACAGGGTAGGGGGACGACTTCCGCTGGTCCAATGGTTGGAAATGAAACGCAATGGAATGGAGGCCTCCCCGGCCGATCCATCTGGAACTGTAAATGTTTCACGCTCCAATAATGAACCGGCTATCCCTGTAAACCAGCGTGCAGTTCAGGTGCCGGATCCTTCGGCCAAAAAGTGGAGGATTATCATTGCCAGCCTGGCGTCCTCAGAACGGGCGCAGGAGTACGTGAACCGGCTGGGGTATCCGGAGCTGACCATTATACACGTGGATTACCTGAATACCAATCGTGTGGCGTATGGCGAATACACCAGCCTGCGCGATGCACAATTACAGTTTGAGAAAGTGGTGCAGCAACATCCCGATGCGTGGATGGTGCATTTTTAGAATTACCGTTTTTCCAGCAATTTCTTTATACGGGTAGAAAGATCCTTGGGGCTAAAAGGTTTGGTCATAAAATCATCTGCTCCCAGGTCAAGCGCTTTATTTACAGCACTCTCCGAGTTCAGAGAGGTGAGCATAAGAACAGGGGCTTCGGTACCGCGTTCCTTAAGTATTTGCAATAGCTCAAAGCCGCTGATAAAAGGCATCATTACATCCGATATGATAACGTCAAAGCGCTCCCGGTCCAGTATTTCAATGGCTTTTTCCCCGTCTTCGGCAGTTTCTACGTAATACCCTTCTTTGGTAAGCTTAAAAGCTAAAGCATCACGAATCAGAGGTTCATCATCAACGATCAGTATTCTGCCAGTTTCACTCATAGTTTTAAATTAGCATAGTTTGGGGCGCCAATTTTACGCCAGTTCAATCCTGCTATAATAAGGCGTTAAGAATAAACTGACTTTCAAAAATATAGAATTATTCCAAGAAATTTTGAACATGATTAATATTCCTGATCTGGGAAGTCTTCATTCCAAAAGTAAAATCGTATTCCTGAGTGGTGCAGGTGTCAGTGCCGAGAGTGGCATCAGCACTTTCAGGGATAATGGAGGCCTGTGGGAACAATACAGCATTTACGAGGTGGCCACCCCTGAGGCCTGGGCCTCTAACCCGGAGCTCGTGCAGCGGTTTTATAACCAGAGAAGGAAACAGTTGCTGGAAGTGGAGCCCAACGCAGCTCACCTCACCATTGCTGAATTGCAACAACATTTTGACGTGGAGGTGATCACGCAAAATGTGGATGACCTCCACGAGCGGGCTGGTTCCGGTAAAGTGTTATACCTGCATGGTGAGCTTCGTAAATCGCAAAGCTCTGCAGACCCTGCTTTGGTGTATGATATTGAGGGCTGGGAGATCAAAATGGGAGATTGTTGTGAGAAGGGTAGTCAGTTGCGGCCGCACGTGGTTTGGTTTGGCGAAATGGTACCCATGATTGAGCCGGCTCAGGAGCTGGTGGCACAAAGCGACCTGCTGGTGGTGGTAGGTACTTCCCTTAACGTATACCCGGCTGCAGGCCTCTTGCACGTAGCTCGCCCCGGAGTTCCTATAATAGCCATCGATCCTGCTGAACTGGAGCTGCATCATTTTCCTGCAGCCTTTCATATTCGCGAAAAGGCAGGAACAGGAATGCAAAAACTCAAGCATCATTTGCTCGGTAAAGGGTAACTATGGTGAACCCAATATATTATTGTATATTTGCACGCTCAGAGGGGACTACAGTCCCCTCTTTTATTAGCCATATATGATCGATTCAGCAAAGGTTAAGGAATTGGTAACACAGGCGCTGGAAGAACAAGGGGCCTTTTTAGTTGATTTGACGATCGGGAATGATTCCCGTATTCACCTGGTAGCCGATCACAAGGATGGTATTACGCTGGATATGCTGATGCAGATCAGTAGACATGTGGAGCACAACCTCGACCGCGAAGCTGAGGATTTTGCCCTCGATGTGTCATCACCAGGGGTGGGAGAACCTTTAAAGGTTAAGGAGCAATACGAAAAGAACGTAGGGCGCCCCGTAAAGGTAGTTACTCTGGATGGCAAGGTTCATCAGGGTGATTTTGACCGTTTTGAGAATGATGAGGTTACCCTGAGTTGGAAAGAACGAGTGCCCAAGCCCGTTGGTAAGGGAAAGGTTACGGTAAAGAAGGAGGTGAAAATTCCCCTTCAGGATATTAAGGAAACAAGCATAGAAATACGTTTTTAAACATTTAAGATTCGATGGAAAATCAGGCTATCATTGAAAGTTTTTCTGATTTTAAGGATGAAAAGAATATAGACAGGGTTACCCTGATGGCTATTATTGAAGAAGCTTTCCGTAACCAGCTTACCAAAAAGTACGGCACGGATGAGAACTTCGATATTATCGTGAACCCTGATAAGGGTGATCTCGAAATATGGAGGAACCGTATGATCGTTGCCGATGGTGAAGTGGAAGACGAGAATATGGAGATCGAACTCACCGATGCCTTGAAAATTGAACCGGATTTTGAAGTAGGTGAAGAAGTTTCTGAAGAAGTGAAGCTCCTGGACCTGGGCCGCAGGTTTGTATTGGCTTTCCGCCAGAACCTGGTTCAAAAAATCCAGGAACATGACAATGGTATTATTTATAAAAAATACCAGGACCTGGAAGGTGAAATACTCACCGGAGAGATCCACCACGTACGTCCCCGTGCAGTGATCATTTACGATGATGACCAGAATGAGCTGGTACTACCCAAGGATCAGCAGATTCCTGGTGACTTTTACCGCAAGGGAGATACCCTCAGAGCTGTTGTGCATAGCGTTGATCTGCGTGGAAATAAGCCTGTGATCACCCTTTCGCGTACCAGCCCTAAATTCCTGGCTAAACTTTTTGAACAGGAGATCCCAGAGGTTTTTGATGGTCTTATTGTAGTGAAGAATGTGGTACGTGAGCCCGGTGAAAAAGCCAAGGTAGCCGTAGAGTCGTATGATGATCGTATTGACCCGGTAGGTGCCTGTGTGGGTATGAAAGGCAGCCGCATCCATAGCATTGTGCGCGAGCTGGGTAACGAGAACATTGATGTAATCAACTATACCAATAATACACAACTATACATACAGCGAGCACTAAGCCCCGCCAAGATCACCAGTATCAACCTGGACGAGGCGAACGGCCGTGCTGAAGTATTCTTAAAACCGGATCAGGTATCTTTAGCCATCGGAAAGCGTGGTTTGAATATCAAGCTGGCAGGCCAGCTTACCGGTTACGAGATAGATGTGTACCGTGATGTGGATGAGGAAGAGGATGTGGAACTCACCGAGTTCAGCGATGAGATAGAAGGTTGGATCATTAAAGAATTAAAATCCATAGGTTGCGATACTGCAAAAAGTGTTTTGGATCTCAGCATAGAAGAGCTGGCTTCCCGGACAGACCTTGAGGTGGAAACCATCGAAGAGGTGCGCAGTATTCTGCGATCTGAATTTGAAGAATAAAGCAATAAGCGAATTTATGGCAGAAAAGTCTTTGAGACTTAGTCAACTGGCAAAAGAATGCAATACCGGGGTAGGTACGGTAATGGAGTTCCTTCAGGATCAAGGCCTGGATGAGAAGTTACGCCCTACGACCAAGATCAGCGAGGAGTATATCCAGCTGGCCCTGGAAAAATTTGCCCCGGATAAGGCGAAAAAGGAAGCCTCCGAGAAAGTAAGCCTCCGTAAAAAAGAGGAGAAGGAGAAAATGCGTGCCGAGAAGGAGGCCGAGGAAACCGAAGAAGAATCCAAATCTCTGATAAGAGGTAAGGCAAACCTTTCCGGTCCTAAAATGGTGGGCAAAATAGACCTCGATAGGAAACCCTCTGAAGAGAAGGCTCCCGAGAAAGAGGAAAAGGTTGAAGAGCCTGCGGCTGCTCCCGTGAGTGAAGAAGAGGTGCCTGAAACTCCTCCCAAAGAGAAGGAAGAGGAAGTGAAGCCTCAGCCGGAAGAGGAGAAGAAGGAAGAAGAAACTCCTGCCAAAAAGGAGGAAGAACCTGCCGCACCGGCTGAACCACCGAAGGAGGAAAAACCCGCTGAGGTAGAAGCGGAAAAACCCGCGGACAAAGAGGTTAAAAAGGAGGAAGAAAAAGAAGAGAAAGCTCCTGAAAAAGAGCAGCCTAAGGCTCCGGAGAAAAATGAAGGTCGTATTGAGACCAAATTCCAGAAGCTTACTGGCCCTAAGTTTACCGGTGAAAAAGTTGACCTTTCCAAGTTTGAGCGGCCTAAAAAGAAAGTGGCCAGCAGTAGTGATGATAAGGAAGACCTTAAGAAGAAGCGCAAGCGTAAACGTATAAATAAAGCTGGAGACGCTAATGACAACCGCAACCGTAAAGGTGCTGCTGGTAAAGGTCGTAAGCATGAACCCAAAAAGGAGCTGACGGAGGAAGAAATCCAGAAGCAGATCAAGGAAACCCTGGAAAAATTGACCAGTGGTGGTAAAAAGTCCAAAGGTTCTAAGATCAGAAGGGAAAAACGCCAGGAACGCAGGGAGCAAGAGGCGCTGGATGAAATGCGCCAGGAAGAAGAGAGCAAGGTTATTAAGGTGACGGAATTTGTGACCGTAAGTGAGCTTGCCAATATGATGAACGTTTCCGTGAATGAGATTATCTCAGCGTGTATGTCGCTGGGAATGATGGTAACCATGAACCAGCGTCTGGATGGTGAAACCCTGAATATTGTAGCAGAAGAATTTGGCTATACCGTAGAGTTTGTTAGTGCAGACGTTACGGAAGCCATTGAAATGGAAGAGGATAGTGAAGAAGACCTGGAACCCCGTGCGCCTATCGTAACGGTGATGGGTCACGTTGATCACGGTAAAACTTCTTTGCTCGACTATATTCGTAAAGCCAACGTAATTGCCGGTGAATCCGGGGGTATTACCCAGCACATCGGTGCCTATTCTGTGGAGCTGGAAAGTGGTCAACATATAACCTTCCTGGATACTCCTGGTCACGAGGCATTTACCGCCATGCGTGCCCGTGGCGCCCAGGTAACGGATATTGCCATTATTGTGGTGGCAGCTGATGATGACGTGATGCCTCAAACCAAAGAAGCTATCAGTCACGCTCAGGCGGCCAATGTGCCTATCGTATTCGCTATTAACAAAGTGGATAAGCCTACGGCTAACCCGGATAAGATCAAGGAATCCCTGGCTCAGCAAAACTTGCTGGTGGAAGACTGGGGTGGAAAGATCCAGTCGCACGATATATCTGCGAAAACCGGTATGGGTGTACCCGAACTGTTGGAAAAAGTATTGCTTGAAGCAGAACTGCTGGACCTGAAGGCTAATCCGGATCGGAATGCCAACGGAACTGTGGTGGAAGCTTCCCTGGATAAAGGACGTGGATATGTAACTACCATCCTGGTGCAGAACGGTACCCTTAAGATCGGTGATTATGTATTGGCCGGACATTACAGTGGTAAGGTGCGTGCCATGTTGGATGAGCGCGGTCATCGCGTAAACATAGCCGGTCCTGCCCAGCCCGTAAGTATACTCGGTCTGGATGGTGCCCCTCAGGCAGGTGATAACTTTGTGGTAATGGACGATGAGCGTGAAGCCAAGAACATTGCTACCAAGCGTACACAGTTGCAGCGTGAGCAAAGCGCCCGTTCACAAAAGAACCTTACCCTGGAAGAGATCGGAAGGCGTTTGGCTATTGGTGACTTTAAAGAACTTAACGTTATCGTAAAAGGTGACGTGGATGGTTCTATAGAAGCTCTTTCCGACTCCCTGCAAAAACTCAGCACCGAGGAGATCCAGGTGAATATCATTCATAAGGCGGTGGGACAGATCAGTGAATCAGATATCCTTCTGGCTACGGCTTCTGATGCTATCATTGTAGGTTTCCAGGTACGTCCTTCAGCCAGTGCACGTAAGCTTGCCGAAAAGGAAGAAGTGGATGTACGCCTGTACTCCATCATCTACGATGCCATCAACGAAATACGCGATGCCATGGAAGGTATGCTTTCTGCTGAGGTGAAGGAGGAAGTAGTATGTAATATTGAGGTTCGCGAAACCTTTAAGATATCCAAGGTGGGAACCATTGCCGGGTGTTTTGTCCTGGATGGAACCATTACCCGAAATACCAGGATACGCCTGATCCGTGACGGTGTGGTGGTGTATACCGGGGAACTGGGTTCTCTCAAACGCTTCAAGGATGATGTGAAGGAAGTGAGCAAAGGTTACGAATGCGGATTGAATATCAAGAACTTCAACGATATCAAAGTTGGCGATATCATTGAAGGTTATAAAGAAGTAGAAGTAAAACGCACCTTGGATTAGTCCAATGAACGTTAAATCCTATAAAAAAGCCCCTGCTGAACGCAGGGGCTTTTTGTTTTTATACGTTCCAGCCAGTTCCAGTTAAGGAAATATGATTTAAAGCGTGGATCTATTGGAGAGGGAAAGCTACGCTGATACTCCCATTCACGGCCACATCGCCCATCTGATCGGTACGGTCCTGGTAACCGTCCAGCAGGTCAAAGGCCCAGTAATCTGCTCCCAGTTTAGTTCCTACATAAAAGCGTTTACCACGTTTTAACTTCACCTTATGAAGGTATTGGAAGCGCCCTCCTAAACCGAACTGCCGGTATAACTGCCACTGAGGGCCCAGATCAAGATAAAACCGACCGTTGCTCCACAATGAACGGCTGCCGCCTACATAGGGTGAAATAATGATCTCCTTTACGTTTACAGTATTACCTACTCTATCGCGAAAGATATCACGTACGGGCAGGGTATTGGAGAAGTAAGTGAGCCGGATGCCGGTATGGCCGGACTTTGGGGTCTGATACATCAGGGAAGTTTCAGCAAAAACCCCAGGTTCACTGCTAAGCTGATGACTGTTGAGATCGGCTTTAACCGAGGAAACGCCCATAGAAATGATGAGCAACCATGAATAGTCCATAACAACCTTTCTTTTTCATTAATCAAACTTCACGGAATGGTTGAGTTGAGCGCTGCAAATATAGGTATTTAAACCTGCTTTAAAAAAAATAGTTTTTGTAAAATATTGATTGTCAACACGTGTGCCTGGCCATTGTTAGGCTGTATGCTAATAATCTGAAATGTTGCTTTTGGGCAAGGTGGGGAGCTTTATTCGTGTGTTTACCACAAAACTGCCTGAAAATTCGGAAAGAACGGTCTGAAGGAATTTTTCGGCTTCCAGACGGGTACGAAAATCTCCCACCTGTATACGGTATTCAGGAGCTTCGTATAAAGTGTAGGCAGCTACATTGGGGAATATGCTAATAAAATGGGAGCGCTTGCTCATACAAGCATCTTTATGGCCATTGTGTATCTGCACACGGTAACCTTCAAAGCCCGGGCTACGCTGATTTTCCGAAATGTACGCTTCCTGAAGTTGATGAATGCCCGGTTCTTCTACGATCTGCAGGTTTCCCTTGCCTGAAATGTTAGGCTGGGCTAAGGCAGGAACGATAGTTAAAACACTAAGGATAAAGAGAATGGAAATGCGCATTATTCAGAATTTAGGACAAAGATAAGCCGGGACTTTTAACTGCGTCACGCAGGTGTTTATTATTTAGAACCGTTATAAATTGAAACCGATTATCAGCACCGCTTCTTCAAACAGCTTTATGTTATAAATTTGCGCCTCGAAGTACGACCGGCTATTTATATATGGTATTTACAATGAAACACCGTCTAACCGAACGAGTCCCGCAGACTATTTTAACCATTATACTGGTATTGAGTTCATTCGGATCCTTTGCACAGGATTATTCCGGAGATGCTGGTAACGGGAAATCCCTCTTCAACTCCAATTGTGCTTCCTGCCACAAGCTGGATAAAAAGATGATCGGACCCGCTTTGGGTGATGTCACCGAGCGCAGATCTAAAGAATGGTTGGTAAAATGGGTAAAGGATAACGCTGCCTTGCGTGCCAGCGGAGATGCTGAGGCAAAGGCCATTTTTGAAGAATTCAACGGTTCGGTGATGCCGGCTTTCCCCAATCTTTCGGAAAGTGATGTTGAAGACATCTTAACCTACACTATAGAAGGTGCCAAGCCGGTTGTAGATAACAATGGTGGTGGCGGAACAGGCGGTGAAGAAGTTGCCGCAGAGTCGGACAACACAGTAATACTGCTGGTGCTCGGTGCAATCCTGGCCCTGCTGATCATGTTGTTGGTTCGCGTAAAGAACGTATTGAAAGCGGTTAAAGGCCAACCTACCAGTACACTGGTGCAGGATGCGGACGTGATCACCAAGACAGCCCTGAAAAATCCTAAGATCGCCACCCTGCTCACCATTTTGATTGCTATTGTGTTCTTTCAGCAGCTATACCTGGCGCTGATGGCGGTGGGGGTTCATGAGAACTACCAGCCGGAACAACCTATTGCTTTCTCCCACAAGATCCATGCTGGTGATAATGCTATTGACTGTAATTATTGCCACTATGGTGCCCGCAAAGGCAAACACTCCAATATTCCTGCAGCCGGGGTTTGTATGAACTGTCACATGAACATTTCTGAAGGACCCAATACCGGGAAAGAAGAAATTGCCAAGATCTACGCTGCCGTGGGTTGGGATCCCGAATCCAGTAGCTATATTGAGGGTTACGAGCAAAAACCTATTAAGTGGGTGCGTATCCACAATCTCCCTGACCTGGCTTACTTCAATCACTCACAGCACGTAACTGCCGGGCAAGTAGCCTGCCAGACTTGTCATGGTCCCATCCAGGAAATGGAAGAAGTTTACCAATACTCACCACTCACTATGGGCTGGTGCATCAATTGCCACCGCGAAACGCAGGTTCAGGTGGAGTCCAATGATTACTACGCCAAAATGCACGAGGAGCTGAAAGCGAAGTACGGTGAGGATGCTGAGATCACTGTAGAGATGATCGGAGGTTTGGAGTGTGGTAAGTGTCACTATTAATTGTTGAATAATCTTTCCTTATCGATAATGGCCGAAACGAAAAAATACTGGAAAGGAATAGAAGAATTAACCAATTCTGCTACCGTTCAAAAACTGGCGGAGAACGAGTTCAATTCTGAAATTTCTACCGAAGAGTTTCTGGGAAATAAAGAGAAACTGGAAGAGTCCCAAACCAGCCGGAGGGACTTCCTAAAATACATGGGATTCTCCACCGCTGCTGCAACCTTGGCAGCCTGTGAGGCCCCGGTAGTGGAATCCATTCCCTACGTGGTGGCTCCGGAGGAAGTTATCCCGGGCATCCCCAACTACTATGCTACCTCTTACTTTGATGGGCATGATTATGCCTCCATTCTGGTGAAGACGCGCGAGGGGCGCCCCATAAAGGTGGAGAACAATAAGCTGGCTGCTATGAATGGCGGTGCCAATGCCCGTATTCATGCTTCCATCCTGGATCTGTACGATTCTACCAGGCTTCAGAAACCATTGATCAATGGAGAAGAAGCTAACTGGAGTGATGTGGATACCGGTATCAAGAAAGATTTGAACGCTGCGGTAAGCAACGGCAAACAGGTGGTGTTTCTTACTTCAACGGTAATAAGCCCTACCACTAAAAAACTGATTGGCGAGTGGGCTGCTCAAACAAATGGCTTTAAGCATGTGATGTATGATGCCTTTTCCTATTCCGGAAAACTGGATGCACACAGTGCTTCAAGCGGAAAAAGGTCCCTTCCAACCTATAATTTCAAGAACGCTGACGTGATCGTTAGCTTCGGAGCTGATTTCCTGGGCGACTGGGTAGGTCAGAATGTTTCCGCTGATTATGCTTCACGCAGAAAACCCGGAAAGGATATGTCTCATCATGTCCAGTTTGAAAGCAATATGAGCCTTACCGGCAGTAATGCCGACCTGCGCCATAAGATCAAGCCTTCGGAATTGGGTAACGCCCTCATTCAGTTATACAATGAACTGGGAGGAAGCGCCAGTGGTGGCAATACCAGTGTTTCTGCACAGGTAAAAGAAGCTGCTAAAAAACTGCGGGCTGCCGGTTCTAGAGGATTGGTGGTTAGCGGTACCAATGATGCGGATGTTGAAGCGATCACCATCGCTATTAACAAACTGTTAGGTAATGGTGGTTCTACTATAGATTATTCCAAAAGGTCCTACTTGCGCCAGGGAGATGATGCTGCCATGAAACAATTGGTAGCCGATATGAATTCCGGTAACTTTGGAGCACTGTTTGTAGATAACCTGAACCCTGCCTACCTGATGGCTGGAGATAGCAAGTTTGCGGAAGGCATGAAAAAGGTGCCTCTTACCGTAACCTTTGCTGAAAAGAATAACGAGACGGCCGCTCTTTCCAAATACGTTTGTGCCCGCCACAACTACCTTGAAAGCTGGGGTGATGCTATGCCTGCTGATGGTGTATATAGTCTTCAGCAACCGGTGATCCGCCCTCTTTTCAATACTCGTCAGACCGAGGAGTGCCTGATGACCTGGATGGGGAAAACAGGATCCTATTATGATTACCTGACTACCAATACCAAGGCACCCAACTGGAAGAAGGCCTTGCACGATGGTGTGGCCAATGTTTCCGGAGTAGCCGCTGGGGTATCAGCTGTTGCAGATAGTACGGATAAAGCCGGCTTCTTTGAGAGAGTGTTTGGCGGTTCGGACGAAAATAATACGGATAACAACGTGTCAACAGGAGCTGCTCCTGCGGCCGATGTAAATGCTGCGGCTTCACGTTTGTCCAGCGCTAAAGGTGGCGCCATGGAGATCCAATTTTACCAAAAGACAGGAATGGGAACCGGTAACCTGGCTAACAATCCATGGTTACAGGAATTGCCCGATCCCATTAGCCGCGTAAGCTGGGATAACTACCTCACCGTTGCTGCGGCCGATGCGGTAGAGATAGGTCTTGAAAATACCAATGAGTCCAATGGAGCTCTTAACGGAAGTGTGGTAAACCTTACCGTTAATGGCAAAACAATAGAAAATGTACCTGTGCTGGTTCAGCCCGGACAGGCCAAGGGAACCGTTGGCCTCGCGGTAGGTTACGGACGTACCGCTGCCGGAAAGGTTGGTAACGAGGTTGGAGTGAATGCTTTTGCTCTCTTCAACGGCTCACACCACAGCACAGATGTAAAGATCGAAAAAGGGATAGGTACCCACGGCTTTGCATGTATTCAGCTGGCTCACACCATGATGGGCCGTAAGATCGTAAACGAGGTAAACCTGGATACTTTCCTCAATAAACCAGCCTACGGTGAAGGTGGCTGGAACGAGGTAACGGAATTTGAGACTTTTAAAGGACCTCTTACATCGGAGGAGACCAACCTTTGGGATGACTTTGATCATCAGACCGGTCACATGTGGAATATGTCCATTGACCTGAACCTTTGTAATGGTTGTGGAGCCTGTGTAATTGCCTGTCATGCCGAGAATAACGTGCCGGTAGTAGGTAAGGAAGAAGTACGTAAGCACCGTGATATGCACTGGCTGCGTATAGACCGTTACTATTCTTCGGATATGAACGAGGAGGTAGCCGAGGAGCAGGGTATTGGTGCTATTGATATGTATGCGGCCATGGAAAAACCATCTTCAAGTCCTGAAGTGGCCTTCCAGCCGGTAATGTGTCAGCACTGTAACCACGCTCCCTGTGAAACAGTATGTCCTGTGGCTGCTACTTCTCACAGTTCTGAAGGTTTGAACCACATGGCCTATAACCGCTGTATCGGAACCCGCTACTGTGCCAACAACTGTCCTTACAAAGTGCGTAGGTTCAACTGGTTCCAATATGAAGGTAACAGCAAGTTTGATAAGAACCTGGCGATGAATGATGACCTGGGGCGTATGGTGCTGAACCCTGATGTAACCGTAAGGGCCCGTGGGGTTATGGAGAAATGCTCTATGTGTATTCAACGCATACAGTTAGGTAAACTTACCGCCAAAAAAGAAGGACGTCCACTTAAGGATGGTGAGGTGCAAACCGCATGTCAGAGCGCCTGTGATACCGAAGCTATTGTATTTGGTGATGTGAATAACAAAGACAGCCAGGTATTTAAGCTGAAGCAGGACAAGAGGATGTACCACCTGCTGGAAGAAGTAGGAACACAGCCTTCCGTATTTTATCAAACCAAGGTTAGAAACAGAGCTTAATAAAACTATTTAAAGACTGAGTATGCACTACGAAGCTCCCATACGAAAGCCCCTTATAATCGGTGATAAGAGTTATCATGACATCACCGTTGATATTGCTCGTCCGGTGGAGACTAAAGCCCCCAGATCCTGGTGGCTGGTATTTGGCATTTCCCTGGCCGCCTTCCTGTGGGGTATAGGATGTATCCTGTATACCATTGGTGTGGGTATCGGAACCTGGGGATTGAATAAGACGGTAGGCTGGGCCTGGGATATCACCAACTTTGTATGGTGGGTGGGTATTGGTCACGCAGGTACACTTATCTCTGCGGTACTTTTACTTTTCCGTCAGAAGTGGAGGATGTCCATCAACCGTTCTGCAGAAGCCATGACCATTTTCTCGGTAATTCAGGCGGCATTGTTCCCTGGTATTCACATGGGACGTATCTGGCTGGCTTATTTTGTAATGCCTATTCCCAACCAGTTTGGTTCCTTATGGGTAAACTTTAACTCCCCGCTTCTGTGGGACGTATTTGCGATCTCAACGTATTTCACCGTTTCCGTGGTGTTCTGGTACGTAGGTTTGATTCCGGACTTTGCCATGATCCGCGATCGCGCCATTCGCCCGGTAACCAAACATATCTACAAGATCCTGAGCTTCGGATGGGGCGGTAAAGCCAAGCACTGGCAACGTTTTGAAGAAGTATCACTGGTGCTGGCCGGGTTGGCAACTCCTCTGGTGCTTTCTGTACACACCATTGTATCTATGGACTTTGCCACCTCGGTAATTCCTGGTTGGCATACCACCATCTTCCCGCCTTACTTTGTGGCCGGGGCTATCTTCTCTGGCTTTGCGATGGTAAATACCCTCCTCATTATTGTGCGCAAGGTGTTCAGAATGGAAGATTATATTACCATCCAGCACATTGAGATGATGAACATCATCATCATGCTTACGGGTTCTATTGTGGGTATAGCGTACATCACGGAGCTCTTCATCGCCTGGTATAGCGGTGTGGAATATGAACAGTATGCCTTCCTCAACCGTGCTACCGGTCCTTACTGGTGGGCGTACTGGAGTATGATGACCTGTAACGTATTCAGCCCGCAGTTCATGTGGTTCAAGAAATTACGTACCAGCCTCATATTTTCTTTCATTATTTCCATTGTGGTGAATATAGGAATGTGGTTTGAGCGTTTTGTGATCATTGTAACCTCATTGCACCGCGACTATCTGCCTTCATCCTGGAGTATGTTCTCACCCAGTTTTGTGGATATAGGCATTTTCATCGGAACCATTGGATTCTTCTTCGTGCTGTTCCTGTTATATGCCCGTTCATTCCCGGTAATTGCCCAGGCGGAATTGAAAACTATTTTGAAGTCATCAGGAGAGAATTATAAAAAATTACAAGAAAAGGATGGCCACCACTAATCACCATACTACCATCATCAACGCCCTGTATGATGATGATGACATCTTACTGAAGGGGGTAAAAGAGGTAAAAGCCAAAGGTTACCATATTGCCGAGGTGTATTCCCCTTTTCCCATCCACGGTCTTGACCATGCTATGGGACTCAAAAGAACCCGTATTGCCATAGCGGCCTTTATGTACGGTTGCCTTGGTCTGATCACGGCTATCTCCCTTACTTACGGGATGATGATAGTGGATTGGCCCATGAATATTGGTGGTAAACCCAGTTTTACCTGGGGAGAGAATATGCCTGCTTTTGTGCCCATTATGTTCGAATTGACGGTTTTCTTTGCCGCTCACCTGATGGTATGGACCTTCTTCATTCGCAACGATATTTATCCAGGCCGTAAGGCTCAAAACCCTGATCCGCGTACCACAGATGATAAATTCCTGATGGAAGTGGAGCTGAGTGGTGATAAAGAAGAATTAATGTCTCTTTTGCGCAATACTGGTGCAGTTGAGATCAGTGAAAAAATTAATTAAGGTATAGATGCTTAGAAAGAACTTTTTTGCTGCATTTACCCTGATTACCGGAGGCCTGCTGGTGTTGAGCACATCGTGCAGCAAGCAGTCGCCAGGATGGGAATACATGCCCGATATGTACCGTGGGCCTGCTATTGAAGCTTATCAGCCCAACTCCTGGTTTGCCGATAGTATGGGTGCCCGTAAACCGGTAGAAGGAACTATTGCACGTGGCTTCATGAGCTATGAGTATTACCCTAATACCAATGAAGGGTATGAGTTGGCCAAAGCCAATATGACTATGCCTTCCAATATTAAGAGAGATTCTATTACCTTGGCTGAGGGCGCTAAGCTTTACGGTATTTTCTGCGGTCATTGCCACGGTGAAAAGGGAGATGGAAACGGTATCCTGATGCAACGCGAGAAGTTCCTCGGTATACCTTCCTACGCTACCCGTGAAATAACTCCCGGAAGTATTTTCCACGTCATCACATACGGAAAGAACCTGATGGGATCGCATGCTTCACAGGTAACTCCTGAAGAAAGATGGGAAATAGCCATGCACGTAATGAAATTACGCCAGCAACTGGTAGGCGGAGGTTCTGAAGGAACTGCTGCAAGCCAGGACACTACAGCGGCTGCTGCTGATAGCACTGCAGCTTCCAGTAACACTAATGATAACACGCAATCCTAGGAGCTGATGTTTGAATTTACCGGAAAATTAAAGACTATAACCTTCGTTCTGATGCTCATCGGAGCAGTATCTATTGGTGCCAGTTTCTTTATGGGAGAAGGTCACCACGAAGGCGGAGAACATACGGAAAACCACGAAGGTGGCGAAGCCGCACATCACGGAGAAGGTGAACATGCTGACCATGTTGAAGCCAACCATCACGAAGAGGCCGCTCATGGCGAACATGCGGCCCACGGGGATCATCCTTATCATGCCGATCCGTCCATGAATGATGAGTTTCACAAAACGGCTTCACGTGCTACCCGTGAAAACAATCATTTTTATTCTGCAGAAGAGCATCACGATGCTGAACATGCCCACCACCAGGTACAGAATAAGCCTTGGGCTAACCTGTTGGTGAACAATTTTTTCTTTCTGGCGGTAGCTTTGGGAGCTCTATTCTTCCTGGCTATACAATATGCCGCACAGGCAGGTTGGGCTATTGTGGTAACCCGTGTTATGGAAGCCATGTCGCAATTCCTGGTTATCCCGGTGCTGATCATGATCGTTCTTATAGTTCTGGGTCTGGGGCATAGCCACCACCTGTGGCACTGGATGCAGGAGGGAATTATGAATCCCGCTTCGGAGAACTACGATGAAATTATTGCCGGTAAGGAAGGATTTTTGAATGGACCTTTCTATATCGCCCGTTCCGTGATCTACCTGATCGGTTGGGTGGGAGCAGCATTGCTGTTGCGCAAGATGTCACTGAAAATGGCCACTACCGCAGACCCCCAGCGTCATTGGGTAAAGATGCGTAATCTTTCCGCAGGCTTCCTGGTATTCTTTGCGGTTACGTCTTCTACCAGTGCATGGGATTGGATCATGAGTATTGATACCCACTGGTTCAGCACGCTTTTCGGATGGTATGTATTTGCCGGTATGTTTGTATCTGCACTTACTGTACTAACCATGCTGGTACTTTTCCTTAAGAGCATTGGGTTGCTTCCCGAAGTTAATCATAGCCATATCCAGGATCTGGGTAAGTTCATGTTTGCCTTCTCTATCTTCTGGACTTATTTATGGTTCTCACAATTTATGCTGATCTGGTATTCCAACATTCCGGAAGAAGTAACGTACTATATGGCCCGCTGGGGAGAATATAAAGGTTTGTTCTTTACCATGGTGGCCATGAACTTCCTGTTCCCCGTGCTGATACTTATGAGCCGCGATACCAAGAGGAATTATGGTTTTCTTATTACCGCAGGTATCATTATGATCATCGGTCACTGGCTGGATGTATACATCATGGTTACTCCCGGAACGGTTGGCTCTCATTGGAGTATTGGTCTGGTTCAGTTGGGAACTTTCCTCGGTTATGCCGGATTATTCCTCTTTGTAGTGTTCAGGTCGCTGGCCAAGGCTAAGTTGATGCCCGAAGGACATCCTATGTTACAGGAAAGTAAATATCATCATATCTAAACTATACAGATAGAGTAGAATGGAAACATTATTGATCATAATTGTCGGGATTCTTGGTGTAATCGCCATTACTCAGGCAGTTCGTGTATTTGAACTTTCAGCCGCTGTTAAAGGAGAAGATGGTGCTGATAATGAAAATGTAACGGATAAGGATAACCGTAATCAGGGTATGCTGTTGCTCATCTTTATGGTTCTTCTTTTAGGAGGCTTTATCGCTATGGTGATAGGGTACAAGGATACCTTACTGCCCGTTTCTGCTTCTGAACATGGGGTAAACGTGGACAACCTTTGGGATATTTCCATGTGGTTGATCATTGTGGTTTTCTTTATCACCCAGCCCATATTGTTCTATTTCGGCTACAAATTCAGCGGTCGTAAGGATCGCAAGGCCGTATATATGGAGCATAACAACCGTCTGGAGTTTATCTGGACTATTGTGCCTGCCGTGGTATTGGCCGGTTTGATCATCTACGGACTTTCTACCTGGAGTAACATCATGAATCCGGTACTGGATGAAAATGAAGATCCGATGATTGTGGAGATCTATGCCAAGCAGTTTGCGTGGACCGCCCGCTATTCCGGTGAAGATAACCAGTTGGGTTACGCTAATGTCCGCATGATAGGAGGTACCAACACCCTGGGTGTGGATCCTGATGATGCGGCTTCATTGGATGATGTGATCACCACAGAATTGCACTTGCCGGTAAATAAGCCGGTACTGTTCAAGTTCAGAAGTCAGGATGTGATTCATTCAGCGTATATGCCACACTTCCGTTTGCAAATGAACTGTGTTCCGGGTACCAAAACCCAGTTTATGCTCACTCCTACCATGACTACCGAAGAGATGAGAGTAGACCCGGAGATGCAGGCTAAGGTGTCCAGGGTCAACGAGATCAGAGGCGAGCGCGGAGATGAGGCCTGGCAGTTTGACTACATACTTTTGTGTAATAAGATTTGCGGTTCAGCTCACTATAATATGCAGATGAAAGTTGTTGTAGAGAGCGAAGAGGAATACAATAAGTGGATGAGCGAGCAAAAATCGTTCGCTGAACTTTTATAATAAAAAGATTTAAGAGAGCAGAAGATTATGGCGACACACGAAGCACACGATCACCATCACGAACAGTCTTTCGTAGAAAAATACGTTTTCAGCCAGGATCATAAAATGATTGCCAAGCAATTCCTGATCACAGGTATGATCATGGGAATCATTGGTGTGGGAATGTCCATGCTGTTTCGTCTGCAGCTGGCCTGGCCTGACCATTCCTTTCCTATCCTGGAAACCCTGTTGGGAAAGTGGGCACCTGACGGTGTAATGGACCCCAATATTTACCTGGCCCTGGTTACTATTCACGGTACCATCATGGTATTCTTTGTATTAACGGCCGGTTTGAGTGGTACGTTCTCCAACCTTCTTATTCCGTTGCAGATCGGTGCCCGTGATATGGCATCTGGCTTCATCAATATGCTGTCTTACTGGTTCTTCTTTGGCTCCAGTATAGTCATGGTGATCTCTCTTTTTGTGGAGAGTGGCCCTGCATCGGCCGGTTGGACCGTATACCCACCGCTCAGTGCATTACCTCAGGCTATTCCTGGTTCAGGATTGGGTATGACGCTGTGGCTGGTAAGTATGTCTCTATTCATTGTTTCTTCCCTACTGGGAGCACTGAACTACATTGTAACCGTATTAAACCTGCGCACTAAAGGTATGTCCATGACACGCCTGCCGCTTACTATTTGGGCATTCTTTGTTACAGCTATTCTGGGTGTGCTTTCCTTCCCCGTACTTTTCTCAGCCGCTTTGCTGTTGATCTTTGACCGAAGTATGGGAACCAGCTTCTACCTGTCTGATATCATGGTGGCGGGAGAGCTTTTGAGCAACCAGGGAGGTAGTCCTGTATTGTACCAGCACTTGTTCTGGTTCCTGGGTCACCCGGAGGTATACATTATTCTGTTGCCTGCCCTGGGTATTACCTCTGAGGTAATTTCAACCAATGCCCGTAAGCCTATTTTCGGTTACCGTGCTATGGTTGGGTCTATCCTGGCCATCGCCTTCCTGTCTTTCATTGTATGGGGGCACCACATGTTTGTTACCGGTATGAACCCATTCCTCGGATCGGTATTTACGTTTACAACTCTTCTGATTGCTATACCCTCTGCGGTAAAAGCATTTAACTATATCACCACTTTGTGGAAAGGTAATTTACGTTTAACACCCGCCATGTTGTTCTCCATCGGGCTGGTATCCACTTTCATTACTGGTGGTCTTACTGGTTTGATCCTGGGCGACTCTGCGCTGGACATCAACGTACACGATACGTATTTTGTGGTGGCTCACTTCCACATTGTAATGGGTCTTTCCGCCATCTTCGGAATGTTTGCCGGTGTGTATCACTGGTTCCCAAAGATGTTTGGCAGGAGAATGATCAAGTCCTTGGGATATGTACACTTCTGGGTAACGTTTGTAACGGCTTACGGGGTATTCTTCCCGATGCACTTCCTGGGGATGGCAGGTTTGCCACGTAGGTATTATACCAACACTTCCTTCCCTATGTTTGATGACCTTGCGGACATTAACGTGATGGTGAGCATCTTTGCAATTGTGGGAGGTATTGCGCAGTTGGTATTTATCTTCAACTTCTTCTACAGTGCTACACGTGGTAAGAGGGCCTCCATGAACCCCTGGAAATCCAATACGCTGGAGTGGACCACTCCGGTGGAGCATATTCACGGAAACTGGCCTGGTGAAATACCTGAAGTACACCGTTGGGCTTATGATTACAGCAAGCCGGGTATGGAGGATGATTTTGTTCCTCAAACGGTTCCCATCCGGGAAAACGAAGTGGAAACCGGACACTAAGTATTTAAAGATTTAATAATAAAAAGCCTCCCGGGTATTCGGGGGGCTTTTTTTATTGCACACATCCTTTTTCAACTATTTTTGTGAGTGATGCTAAGAGGAGAAGAAGATCATCTGAGTTCGGAAGAACTCGAACTCGAGAAGAAATTACGCCCCATAAGTTTTGATGACTTTGCCGGCCAGGAAAAAGTGCTGGAAAACCTCCAGATCTTTGTTCAGGCTGCCAACCAAAGGAACGAAGCTTTGGATCATGTGTTGTTACACGGCCCTCCCGGGCTCGGTAAGACCACTTTGGCACATATCCTGGCCAATGAGTTGGATGCAGGTATTAAGATCACCTCTGGGCCGGTAATTGATAAACCGGGAGACCTGGCTGGCTTGCTCACTAACCTTGAAGAGCGTGATGTACTCTTTATTGACGAGATCCATCGCCTCAGCCCGGTAGTGGAAGAGTATCTCTATTCCGCTATGGAAGACTACCGGATCGATATTATGATTGAAACCGGCCCAAACGCCCGGAGTGTCCAGATCAATCTGAATCCTTTTACGTTGATCGGGGCTACCACACGATCGGGCTTGCTCACATCCCCTTTACGTGCACGTTTCGGTATTAACAGTCGCCTGCAGTATTATTCTACTGAATTATTGTCCACTATTGTGGAACGCTCTGCTGGTATTCTGGATGTGCCCATCCATGAAGATGCAGCCATTGAAATAGCACGAAGAAGTCGTGGAACCCCACGGATTGCCAATGCACTTTTACGAAGGATGCGCGACTTTGCCCAGGTGAAAGGGGAGGGGATCATAACCAAATCTATAGCGCGCTATGGTCTTGAAGCTTTAAATGTAGACGAATACGGCCTGGACGAAATGGATAATCGCATCCTAACTACTATCATTGACAAGTTCAAGGGTGGCCCGGTAGGCGTAAACACCATTGCTACAGCCGTAGGCGAGCAGGGAGGTACCATTGAAGAGGTATACGAGCCTTTCCTTATCCAGGAAGGGTTCCTGGTGCGTACCCAACGCGGAAGGGTGGTTACTGAAAAGGCGTATCATCACTTGCAACGGGACATTCCCCGCTCCCAGGGCGGACTATTTGATCAGTAGTAATTAGTCAATTAGGAAGCCTGGACAATAGTGTCCGAGGCGGTTTGGCTGGCACCCTTCTGATACCGGATCTGCCAGGCCAGGTGGAGACTTTTCTGGTTGATTTCCAGTTGTAGCTGATCAAGGAAGGAAACCAGGGAAAGGATGGTGCAGCTATGTCCAAAGTGTGCTTCTTCCCAGCTCAGTTCTCCTTCAGGCCCCTGAACGGGCTCACAGCAAAGCTGATTTGCCAGACCGTATTCAGCAGCCTGGGCTTGCCAGTTTTGCAGTCGTTTACGCAATGTGCCTGGATTATACTGTGGATGCTCATCCAGCATTCGGTGCAAGCCCTTGATGCCGGTACCCCAGTACATATTACGGATATTCATATCCCGCGCTTCTTCTTCCGGAACATTTTGAGACATCATAATTGCATGGGTACGGAACCCGGAAATGTAGTCGAGCAGTTTCTCAGTTTTAAGGGAGAGATCATTACCAGGAAGCCCTGCAAAGGCCTCTTTTCTTTCGGTCTGGGCGCGGTCAATTTCATCCATTAAATTCTGATGCATCACGTATACACTGTCGCTCATTGTAGAGCTATTTCCAGCACCGGTTAAACCATACAGCAGGAACAGAGCAACCAGCAGAACCCCGGCAAAGGCCAGGTTACTAAGCTTGTTTTCAGCAAGCCTCACTGCATGTGTAAAATAGATGGGCATAAAGATCAGGCCAATGATCAATAAGCTTGTAATGATGAGGAAATTGGCTCCTGGGAAGTGCATGAGCTTGAATAAGGCCCCCAGCCCATTTACCATGGCTCCGAACAGTCCGGCAACGTAAGAAAACTTAAGCAAAGTGGATTCTGTTTCCCGGAATTTGACAATAATGAGCATGGGCAGGTACAGAAATACGATACCCACAATGCCCGATAACAACAATACATTGGCACCGGGCCAGTGCATGATCTTGAATAAACCACCGGCACAGGCAAGAACGCTGCTGATGATCCCTAAAACGGCTGATATTTTTTTCATGATAATTGATTTTGAATTAAGTAATGAGAGGGTAGCTTCCTGCGTTTTATGCAGGCCATCCTCACCAAATTGCTGAATGGAATCTTTCAGGGCTAGCTGAAAGTTCACCCCTGTTTCCATTTTTTCCTCTACCATACAGCAGACGTGATCCAGCAGGTCAAACCGCAGACTGTCCAGTGTTATACCTCTGCCTAGCAGCAGGTCGTGGATGGTATCTATTTGGTTATCCGAGAGCGAGACCATTATCTCCCTGTAGTATGAATTTCATGGTTTTCATGTAGTCCAGGAATTCAGCAATTTTTTCCGAAGCCGATGAAGAACCCTGGTCCGTAAGTGAGTAATACTTACGCACTCGCTTACCAATGGGTACTTTTTCGGTAATCAACAGTCCGTCTGCCTCCAGTTTATGAAGCAGCGGATATAGCGCGCCTTCGGTTATAATAATCTTCCCATCGGTGAGCTCTTTTACCTTCTGGGTCATCTCATAACCGTACATCTTCCCGTTTTCAGAAAGAAGCTTTAAAACAATTGTTTTAAGGGTTCCCTTTATAAGTTCATTCGAATACATAAATCAAAAATACATTAGTTTCTTATGTATTTAAAATAATTACCTAAGAAATTTAGGTAAAAAATTCTAAATATTTGAAAAACAGCTTGAAAAATGAAATGCTAAGCTTTTAAACTTTAGCGACCTTTGGTGCGTAATGAGTCATCCATCCCGATATTCCACTTTGATAAAAGACGAGGCCAGCAGGCTCGGTTTCATGAGCTGTGGTATTTCCAGGGCCGATTTCCTGGAAAAGGAAGCACCACGCCTGGAAGAATGGTTAAAGCGTGATTATCACGGTGACATGAAGTGGATGGAGAATCACTTTGATAAAAGGCTGGATCCCAGGAAACTGGTTGAAGGCGCAAGATCCGTGGTTTCGGTGCTGCTCAATTACTATCCTGAAAACCGGCAAACGGAGCCCGGAGCTCCCCGGATTGCCAAGTATGCGTATGGTGAGGATTACCATTTTGTGATAAAGCGGAAGCTGAAAGAACTCATGCAGTTTATCCAGTCCGAGATAGGGGAGGTGGGTGGACGTGCTTTTGTAGATTCTGCCCCGGTAATGGACCGTGCCTGGGCAGAGAGATCCGGGCTTGGGTGGACGGGAAAGCATACGCTCCTGTTAACCAAGGGGGCAGGCTCTTTTTATTTCATCGGTGAACTGATACTGGACGTGGAGCTGGAGCCGGATACTCCGGTAGCCGATCATTGTGGGGAGTGTACCCGCTGCATAGATGCCTGCCCCACTGATGCCATTGTAGCGCCTCAACTGCTGGACAGCAAAAAGTGTATATCCTATCTTACCATTGAGCTGAAGGATGAAATCCCGGATGCATTTAGCGGGAAGATGGAAAACTGGGCTTTTGGTTGCGATATATGTCAGGATGTATGTCCGTGGAACCGCTTTTCCAAACCTCATAAAACGCCTGAATTCGAGCCTCACCAGGCATTATTGGAAATGACGAAAGAAGAGTGGATGGAGATAACCGAAGAAGTTTTTCAGTCCGTTTTCAAGCGATCCGCTGTAAAGCGCACCAAATATTCAGGATTCAAGCGGAACCTCAGTTTTTTAAAAGCTAAGGATTAAAGGTATACACCAAGGCAAAAGACAAGACCATATTACGTTGCCCATAGCCAAACTGTATGTACGGACTCGCGGTCTTGGGAGCATTGCCGTCACGTATAGCCAGGATAGAATTATTAGTTCTGAAGTTGATGTACATACGTTCCGAAAAATGCCAGTTTACCCCGGCTATTCCGGTAAGGTTAAACCGGTGAAAAGGAGGGTTACTTTCATATTCCACCCCGTAAGTCTCTTCATGGGAGTTTACCAATATATCCAGGGCCGGGCCGATTTCCAGGGAGAATTCGCCCCAACGATAAATGTATAAGAGAGGTATTTCAATATAATTAAGCCGGGCGCGATAAAAATTACTGGTATCACTATTGGGTTCACGGGCACCCTTTTGAATAAAGGCAAGCTCTAGCTGGGCCGTGGATTTTTTACCCCAGGTTATATTGGTAAGAAAGCCTCCGTTAAAGCCATACTGATTATAACCCGCGAGGTTGTCACCGTTTATCTGGCTACCGGCCATACCCAGGAAAACTCCCCCGCCAAAACGTTGAGCCGATAAATCAGCACAACAGGCGAAAAACACGGTGAGCAGAAGTGCCGTAAACCAGTTTTGCATAGTTACAGGTGGGCATTTCCGGCCTGTACCACTTCGTAGGTGTTGCGATCATACACAAAGAATACGGCTCCTACGTGATTGACGTCCCATTTTGGATCCACGGCAATAGAATATTCCTGAGCATACGCGGCTCCATTATTGATGCTGCCACTCACCAAGGCTTTACCAAAAGCATTATCGGTAAAGCTTGCCCGTAGCATGTGCATGTGTACATAGTCATGCTCCACCGTTACCCCGTCTTCCAGGGTTTGAGGTGCAACAATACTGTCTTCATAAACAAATGCGCTGAAAAAATAATCACTTTCAGGTAGAGTGGAGGTAGCCACTATTTCCGTGCGTAGCGAAAGCTTATTGGTTCCCTCATCATACTTGAAGGTAGGCGTTAAGGACATTAATGCCGGCTTATTGAGTTCTTCTACAATAGCTTCATCCCATTTGGAAAGCAACACAGGTGCGCCAGGAGTAGGATGGCCGCTGCGATCAAACATTCCGCTGGGTACGCCCTGGGGTTTAAAAAAGTTATAGATCTCGTTACCTGCATCGGTCCTGAAATCATCAGGATGCTTAGAATTGGGGATGGCAAATCCCCCGGCATGGATGGATAACAGTACTACCTGACCGGGAAAAGTTTCATGAAACTCCCGGGCTTTTTCTGCTGCCTTGGGACAATTGTTACAGGAAGTTCCTGTAAATTCTTCCAGCAATAGAACCTTACTGGAACTATCCGGCAAGGGAACAAAGCCGTATTCATTTTTAAGCGGTTGATCTATTTTAGTGCAACTCATCATGGTTACAGCCAAACCGCATAGTACTGATAATCTCTTCATCATTCTCTAAAAGTTTGAAGTAACACTAAACGTGAACCCATTGGAGGCCGGAACGATACGGCAAATACCTCCAACGCAGAAAACTCCTTGTTGTTGCCGGCCATAACCCAATTGAAAGCGGGTAGTACCAAAGGAGTAACCCACATTAGTGCTAAGATAATGAATTTGAAGGTCTTCCTCCGGGTTTCCGTAGTTGTAGGCATCCTGTATAGCAAAGAACCAGCTGGGTGCTATAGAGTATTCCAATAACAATAAAGCCCAGTCCCCACGGTCTCCCTCGGTGAACAAACCTTGTATCTCGGTGCGCAGCGAATGGCGGGGCTTGATCTTGTAGAGTAACTCCAGCACACCGGCATTAACCGTAAATATATCGGGCTCGCTACCGGCCGCATCATAGTCGTAATCTGATGCACCCTTGATAAGGGTGCTGAAATTGTACACAAAGTTGTAATAGGTGGCTGTAGCACGCCAGTTCTTGGAGAGTTTCTTTTTGATCTCCATGTGGAAATCCTGGAAGTAGGTATAAGGTCCACGGCCCAGGAAAGAGCTGGAATACCCTTGCGAACCGCGCAGTACACTATCAATGATAGTAGTATCCGCGGGTGAATAGCGGGGGCGTAGCTTATAGTCCTTATCAAGACTATAGCTATTGGCGTAGCTCAATGTTAGGAGAGTACCGTACTTTCCACCAAAAAGAGTGTTCCGTTTAAAGTTATAAGAGATTTCTCCCTGAAAACCCATTTCACCATTCCCCTGGGTGTTGAAGGAGTAAAGGGCCGGTAAGGTATAGGTGTGTAAAGTGGTGAGTGAAGGCAGGTAGTTAATGAATAATTGTTGAAGGTCTGATTCGCGCTGCGATTTGAAGAAGAAGTTGTCATAGCGCTTGAAGCCCAGCGATACACCTAAGCCGTTATTGGCGTAGGAAGCGGTGGCATACAGTCCTTCCCCTTCTTTAAATATATAGCCGTTGTACGCATTGGGATCGGTAGACTTCCGTGCGTATTCACCATAAATGTTGAAGTTACCCGTAATAAGGTTCACGCGTATGGCACCGGAACCCACATTTTCGGGGAGGTTTAATTCCGGATCGTTGGCTGCCTCGTATTTGCTTACAAAGCTACCACCTATAATGAGGTTGGTGTTCCCTGTCCATCCCAGAGTAGGCTTTAAGCTCCACTCCGCATCAAATCCCCGCACAAGGCCATCACCTTTCTCAAAATAGTTACGTTGTCTGCCAATGATACCTTTTAAGTTGATACCGGCTGCCGGCTGATAGACCAGACGTAATCCGTCCAGGTTGTTATCTATACCCAGTCCGCGTTCTTCATAAGTGCGCAATACCAGGCCACTTCCGAATTGCTCATAATAATTACCGGCCGTTACATCAAAGCCATCCTTAATAAAACGGGCATAGCGATACGTAATACCCTCGCTATTGTAGCCTGCGGGCAGCCCCACTCTTTGATTCTGATAGTTTTCGTACCGTATTCCTGCTATAAAGTTTCCCTTAGTGTAGGTAAGGTTCAAAAAGCCGGTACCCAAAACCCGTTCATCGGGGTTAGCCTCTCCGGAGGGATCAATAAGTGTATCCTCTATGTAGTATTGAAAATCGGATTGGAAATTTCCGCTTATCTGTCCGAAATCATTGTTGTTCTGGGCCAATAAAAAAGAACATACCAGTAGGTTAAAGCCGGTAAAAAGTTTTTTCATCCGTTTGCTTTAATGGTTACTATTTGATTTTTTCGCCTTTAGAAACCTTGGTTATTAACTCATAAAGATGGTCTTCATCACCGGGAATATAGCCATTGTGCTGCCACACGATATTGCCCTTACCGTCCAGCAGGAAAGTGTGAGGAATGTTGTTCACGTTAAGAGCCCTGCGAAGCTCTGAATTTTCATCCAGGTAAACAGGGTATTCCCAGCCCTGACCGGTTATGAAAGGCTTTACTTTGGCAGAATTACGGGAGTCGTCAATGGAAATAGCTATAAGCTTTACACCACTTTCATCCTGCCAGTCAATGTACTGATCTTTGATAGCATTGAGCTCTCGTACGCAAGGTTTGCACCAGGTAGCCCAAAAGCTTATTACTACGGGTTTACCATTATTACTGGCAAGGCTAGAAGCGTCTACCACATTTCCGTTCAGATCCTTCACTTTGATGGATGGTATTTTGTCCTGAGCCTTGGCTGTTATAGCCAGAAAGAAAAATGCCAAAATCAGAAGGGGAGTATATCTTTTCATAGAATAAAAATTATCGTTCATAAAAGAGCCAGGCTATGGCCCTGGCTTAATGGACCAAATATAAGACCAAATTAAATTTTGCCTTGCGAAGCTATTAAATTAGATTGAGCCTTACCCAAAAATGAAAAGGCCGGGAACTACACCCGGCCTTTTATCTTTATTGAAAACAAATTATCGTACAATGCTTATACGCTGGGTATAGCTTTCATCATCAGATTCAATGGTGAGAATGTAAACTCCTGTTCCCAGGTCAGAGGTATTCAGTTCAATAACTTCTGAAGATTCGTGTTCAGAAGAACGAACTACCTGTCCTATACTGTTTACAAGGTTGATGCTTACATCTCCTCCCATAGCTTCGGCATTTACATAGAAATGATCCGCTGCTGGGTTAGGATAAACAAGAACGTTGGCATTGGACAATTCCTCGTTGCCGATCTGGCCTTTCAGTTTTACACTTTTGGAATTCAGTACTTCATAAGTACCATTATCCACCAGCATAACCACTACATGAACGCGGCTATCGCTTTGAACGGCATTGGGCAGGTTGGCGTTCATGGTATAGGATACCGTTTGTCCGAAACTAACGTTGGCAGGAACGCTTCCTGCTGCACCAAAGAAGTTAGGGTAAATACCACGGGCTACGTGATCATAATGCATTTCACTGGCTGGAATGGTAGAGGGGGAAGTTTGCCAGTTGCGACCGTAACCGGTAAGCGCAATGTTCTGAGACTGGAAGCTATAGTAGTTTGCCTGGGCATAACCACTGGATGATCCGGTAACGCTGTCTTCGGTCAATACCATTACAAAACGCAGGTCAGCATTGTTGAAATCAGCAAAGAATTCTGCGGAAACATCTACAGAGATCTGTCCATTTGTTGCATTATAGGTAAGACCGCTAATACCCACAGTGGCTTGTGGAAGCACACCCTGACGTTCGTTGTAAGCATCTTCCAGGTCCACATTGTTAGGGTCAGGACCCAGGATACGGTCAACCGCTGAACCGGGATAACCTCCGGGAGCTACCGTGCCAATGTTGGCATCGTAAGTTCCAACCACCATGGGGTCAGCGTTATGAACGGCAATGCCTACTACGCTGTTGGGGTATTGGGTGGTCATGTAGTCCATACCGATCAGTCCGCGTGGACACCATCCACACCAGGTTCCGGTCTTTTCTTCAATTACTACTATTCTTTCAGGAGGGTTGGCAACGGCTCTCACCTGGATGGTAATAGTGTCATTGCTATTTACGCCATCACTGTTACCGTTAAGGTTGGAGGCCCATGCCTCAATGGTGTAAAAGGCATCCGTAGGAGGAGTCCATGCAGTAGGGTGAGCGATCTCGTAAAAATCACCCGAACCAATGTTGAGAGAACTCAGGCTGGTGGTTACTGCGGCACCTCCGTTAATGCGATAATTGAGGTCCATAGAGTTAATATTAAAAGCTCCACGGTTCCTGAATTTCAGGGTAAGGCTGTTTGCTGAACCGGTTTGCACCAGCTGTGGGATAGTGTGTCCCACACCGGCTATGTCATAGTTAGCCTGGGTACCGAAAGCAAATTCGTACCAGGTATTATCACTAGGGTCATCACCTGAGCCACCGGTTGCAGTAGTTCCACTGCTTACATTCGGGGAAGAGGGAACCTGTATCACGGAACCAACGCTGGTCTGGATACCAACGGTTACAGCTACGTTGGCCGTTCCGGTGGGGCTGTAGGTCCTTTGATCCACAACATAGATTTTGTCAGTGCTTTCCTCTAAAACAATGCCCCAGTAAGTCCATGATCCTGCTCCCAAAGCCGGGTGTGAAGCGGATGAGAAAAATACCCAGTGCTGACGATTGGGAGCGGTTCCGAAGGTCTTGCTTAGTATGGCGTCATTGGCACCTCCAATGTTAATGCCCCATGCACAAATGGATTTATCTGGCAACAGAACACTAGGGAGTGCAGAAGGAGTTGTGGGAGGGGCCATTCCTGGGGAAGAGCTGAAGGTAAGTACCCCTGCATTTGACACCTGGTAGCTGGTTACGGCATTTCCGTTAAAGTTAAAGCTGAAAGGAAGGGCCTGTGAAGAAGACCATGTATCAGTAGTAGTAGAGTTCATGATGGTAGTCCAGCCGTAACTACCACTGGCCAGGGATGCTTCGGTTTGTTCCGGGTCACTGTTTAATTCTCCGGGGTTAAACCCAACATCATACGCTGGAAGAAGGTAGTATTGAGCGTTTAGCATGCCCGCACTTACCACAAAAAGAAGTAATGCATAAAGTTTTTTCATAATCCACTTTTTTAAGTTGAACGAACGAATATACCTTGTTGGTAGTAATTTTCCAAGTGACTGGTTGTAAGAAGCTTTAGGCGATGAAATTCAGAGATAGTCCTAGCCCTTCATAATTTGAGGGTAACCTGTTGCAAAGTTTGAAATAAAAGTATCAGGTCGAGCATATTAAGTTAATCAACAGATGTGTAGCCGGTAATATCAGGAGCCATATATTTGCCCTCCATTTTTTTAACCCAACCATATATGAAATATCTATTTTTGGCGTTCTCTAAGCTGAATTTGACCAAAAGATAGAACAATTACAGACCCGAACCTGCGTACATGATTCATCATTTACAAGGAAATTTAACAGAAGTAAACCCTGCATTTGCGGTAGTTGAATGCGGAGGTGTTGGCTATTTAGTTAATATTACCCTTACCACGTATTCTCACATTTCCTCTTTGTCAGAGGTTAAACTTTACACCTTACCTATATATAAGGAAGATGCTCAAACCTTATTTGGGTTTTATGACCGTATTGAAAAGGAGATCTTCAGCCTCCTTATATCGGTATCAGGTGTGGGAGGTAATACAGCCCGGGTAATATTAAGCAGCCTGTCAGCTGAAGAAGTACAGGACTGTATAGCCTCTGAAAATGTTGGACTCCTTAAATCCGTGAAAGGCATAGGTGCCAAAACGGCTCAGCGCATTATTGTTGACCTGAAAGATAAGGTCAGCAATATAGGTCTCGGTGAAGGCGGAAGGCCACTTTCAGCAGGTGCTTCAGATGTGATCCCGGAGGCTTCTTCGGCTCTAGAGGTCCTGGGATACGCTACCCGCCAGACACATAAACTATTACACCAGATCAAAAAAGAAAATCCCTCCATCAGCTTGGAGGAGATGATTAAAACAGCGCTGAAAAGATTGTAATGAGAAAGGATACGCTGAAGGCTATAGTATTTTTTGTTTCCGTGGCAGCGGTGTTCACGCTTTCCGCTGTAAATAGCAGGAAGCCGAACATTCGTAACCGCAATGAACCCTGGGAAAAAATGGTTGCGGATAGTACGGAGCCTGATAGTACCCTTCCTTATCCCTTTCAAGAAGAGGAAGGGGGGCTTTACTTGGATAACCCCTCCAATTACAAGGAAGAGGTAGAGTACGACCCTGAAACGGGACAGTATATTGTAACCCCTAAGATCGGTAACATTCAGGCTCGCCCCCCTATGTTCATGACGCCTGAGGAATACCGCAATTATGTAGCCCGGAAACAGGTTGATGATTACTGGAAAAGCAAAACACAAAGTGAAGAAGCTGCCAAGGCAGAGGGGCGAGACCCCAGCAATTCCCTGATTCCTCAGATACAGGTAAACAGTGAAAGCTTTGCCAGGATCTTTGGTAGCAATACCATTGATATCCGCCCTCAGGGTTATGCTCAGTTGAGCTTTGGTGGTCGTATTCAGAATATTGACAACCCCCTGATACCGGAGCGCAACCGTTCCACTTTCAACTTTGATTTTGATCAAAGGATACAGATGAACGTAACCGGTAAGATTGGCGAAAAACTGAAGATTACCACGAACTATGATACCGAAGCCACATTTTCATTTGAGAACCAGATGAAGGTGGAATTTACCGGTGATGAAGATGATATTATCAAGAAGATAGAACTCGGTAACGTAAGCCTGCCGCTCAATAGCTCACTGATCAGCGGGGCTCAAAGCCTTTTTGGGGTAAAAGGCCAGTTCCAATTTGGTAAACTGCGTTTAACCGGTGTGTTCTCAGAACAACGAAGCCAGTCTTCTTCTATTAATGTTCAGGGAGGAGCTACCACCACGGATTTTGAAATTAATGCGGACCAGTACGAAGCCAACAAACACTATTTCCTGTCCCAGTATTTCCGTGACAACTATGAGAGCTTTCTTTCGCAGATGCCGCTTATCATTTCACCGGTACAGATCACCAAGGTGGAAGTATGGGTAACCAATACTCGGTCTGAAACTGAGAATACCCGAAACATTGTTGCCTTTATGGATTTGGGTGAAAAGGATGGCTCCGGAGCTTATCGAAGCACTTCAGCCAACCGGCCTGGTTACGATATTTTCGGTCGATTTTTTCCCTACCGGGGTTTTCCTGACAACCGGAATAACGCCTTGAACCCGGAAGCCCTGGAGAAAAACTTCCCGGGTGTTCGTGATATCTCGCGTGTAAATACCGCTCTCAACTCACGGGGGTTTGAGGAAACCCTGGAATACGTACAGGTGGCCAATGCACGCAAATTGAGGCCTACCGAGTATAATTATGATCCCCAGTTGGGTTATATCTCGCTTACTTCAGCCTTAAACCAGGATGAGGTATTGGCGGTAGCCTTCCAGTTTACCGCTGGCGGTAAAACCTATCAGGTGGGTGAATTTTCAACCGATGGGGTTAGTCCTCCGCAAAACCTGGTGGTGAAGATGTTAAAGAGTACTGTTCTCAACGTAAACGCACCTATGTGGGACCTGATGATGAAAAACATCTATTCCCTGAATGCTTTCCAGGTAAACCGTGAGGATTTTCGTCTTAATATCCTTTACCGTGATGACGAAAGAGGTACCCCGGTGCCCTTCCTTCCGGATGGTAACCTGAATGATCAGCTACTGTTGCGGGTTATGGAACTGGACCGCCTGAATAATAATAATGACCCGCAACCGGACGGGTTCTTTGACTTTGTGCCCGGTATTACTATCAATACCCAAACAGCCAAGATCATCTTCCCGGTGCTGGAGCCTTTTGGTTCCAACCTGGCGCGGAAACTGGATTCGGAAGATTCCCGTGAAAAGTACGTATACCATCAACTCTACGACTCTACGCGTTTTAAGGCTCAAAATGAAACCCAGCTCAATAAATACTTATTAAAAGGTACCTTCAAATCGTCATCCAGCAGCGAAATATCACTGAATGCCTTTAATATTCCCCAGGGGTCGGTTACGGTTTCGGCTGGTGGTACCAAACTGGTAGAGAATGTTGACTATACCGTGGATTATAACCTTGGCCGCGTACGTATTATCAATGAGGGAATACTGAACTCCGGTATACCCATTAAGGTGGATTTTGAAAACAACTCCCTTTTTAATTTCCAGACCAAAACCTTCATGGGCCTGAATGCGGACTATGAAGTAAATCAGAATCTCAATGTAGGAGCTACGGTATTACGCCTGGCGGAACGGCCACTAACGCAAAAAACCAATATCGGTGATGAACCCATAGCCAACACTATCTTTGGCCTAAACGGAACTTACACCAAAGAGGCGCCCTTCCTTACCAGGGCGGTGGATGCCATCCCGTTTATAGACACCAAGGCCAAATCCAATATAACGGTTCAGGGAGAGTATGCGCAACTGGTTCCCGGCTCACCAAGAGGTATTGAAATAGGTGGGGAGCCCACCACTTACCTGGATGATTTTGAGAACAGCCAGACCACCATTGATATCAGGAATCCAAGGGCCTGGCAACTCGCCAGTGTACCTGGTGGCCAGCCCGACCTTTTCCCGGAAGCTGACGCCAGCGATGTGTCCTATGGCTATAACCGGGCGAAGCTGGCCTGGTATACGGTAGATCCACTATTCCACGGTTCCGATTCCCGCACCCCCCAGGTTTTTAAGGACAACCCGGATTTGCAATCGGAGCAATACACCCGGAGGGTGGATATAAAGGAGGTTTTTCCAAAGCTGGAGATAGATAAATCGCAGGTACAGAATATTCCAGTACTGGACCTGGCCTTTTATCCTGAAGAACGAGGGCCCTATAACTTTGATGTGGAAAGAACCTCGGTGTCGGCCGGTATGAAACAAACTGGGGAACTGAATGAACCTGCTTCCCGTTGGGGCGGTATTATGCGGGATCTGAGTTCCACCAATTTTGAAGAACAGAATATTGAGTTTATCCAGTTCTGGGTACTGGATCCATTCCTGGAAGGATCCGAAGCAAACCCGGAAGGAGGGGAGCTGTATTTTAACCTGGGAAGTGTTAGTGAAGATATCCTTAAGGATGGAAAGCAGGCCATTGAGAACGGTAAGCCTGCCGATGGCGATATTTCCAAGCTGGACACCACTTACTGGGGATATACCCCCCGGGTAAGACCTCCCGTTATTGCGTTTGATAACGATCCGGCTTCCAGAGAAATCCAGGATGTGGGATATGATCTTTTAAGTGATACTGAGGAAGCTAACTTTGCCGTAGATCAGGGAGGGCAAAGCTTCCTGAGCCGTATTGAACAACTTACCGGGGATCAGAGCAACCCGGTGTACCAGGCAGCCCAATCGGATCCTTCTAACGATAACTTCCTCTATTACCGTGACCCCAGCCTTTCGCAGCAAGGTATCGCGCAGCGTTATAAGAATTTTAATAACCCGGATGGTAACAGTGATCCCCAAACCATTGACGGGGTATCGGCATTTGCCACCAACAACCCGGATATTGAAGACATCAATGGCGACCAGACTCTTAATACATCTGAAACTTACTACCAGTACAAGGTGGTGCTCAGCCAAAATAATCTCACCCTAAGCCACCCGTATATCACAGATATCCGCGAGGCTGAAAGTAAGACCCTGCCCAACGGCAAAACGGTGCAGTCCAGGTGGGTACAATTCAAGATACCCATTTTTGAACCGGATAAGAAGGTCGGTCCAATCAGTGATTTCCGATCCATAAGGTTTATCAGGATGTTTATGAAAGGATGGGATCAGCCGGTAATCCTGCGCTTTGCCCGCCTTGAACTGATACGCGGAGAGTGGAGAAGGTACCGCTTTAACCTCGATGAATTCGGGGATGGCCTGGAAGAGGATGAGGGCGACCAAACGCTCTTTGAAGTGGCAGCGGTAAATATTGAACAGAACGCCTCGCGTGACCCTATACCCTACGTTTTGCCTCCCGGTATTGATCGCCAGGTACTCTTTGGTACAGCCAGCTCTCAGCAACAAAATGAACAGTCCCTTTCCCTTCGGGTATGTGATCTGAAGGATGGAGCTGCCCGTGCCGTATTCCGGAATCTGCAGTTCGACATGCGCATGTACAACCGTCTCAAGATGTTTGCCCACGCAGAATCGCTGGTTAATGAAGCTACCGGTAACGCCAGTGATAATTTGCGTACTGGAGATCTAAACCTTTTCATTCGTATGGGTAGTGACTATAATCAGAACTACTACGAATACGAAATACCCCTGGAGGCAACTCCTTGGGGAACAACAGATGAAGACCTGATATGGCCTGCTGGGAACGAGATGGATTTTGAGCTTTCTGAATTCAAGGAGGTTAAACTGGAGCGGGACCGGGTCTATCGCACAAACGGCATCAGTAATACCGAGAAGTATACCGTGAGAAAAGGTCGTGCGGCAGGAAGTATGGCAGAAATTTCCGTAGTAGGAGCGCCTAACCTGGGTAATGTGCGGACTATAATGATTGGTTTGAGGAACCCTAAGACCCGCGATAATAATAACTCTGTGTGTGCTGAGGTTTGGGTAAACGAACTACGGCTTACCGAATTTGACCAACGTGGCGGTTGGGCGGCCAACGCCCGGGTAGCCGCACAATTGGCAGATTTTGCCAATGTGTCCCTTAGCGGGCGGACCAGTTCGGTAGGTTTTGGTAGTATAGATCAGAATGTGAACGAAAGGCAGAAGGAGGAGATTTACGCCTATGATCTCCAGAGTAGTTTTCAACTGGGAATGTTCTTTGCCAAGGATATTGGGCTTCGTATTCCCATGTATTTCGGCCTGAGTGAAGAATGGAAAAACCCCCAGTTTAATCCCCTGGACCCCGATATTGAGTTTGATGATGCCCTGAATAACCTTGAGACACCCGAAGACCGAAAAGAGTTGAAGGAAATAGCGCAGGATTATACCCGCAGGAAATCCATAAACTTTACCAACGTCCGAAAAGAGAGAACGGGTGATAAAGCCAAAAAAGCGCCCCAGGTATATGATATAGAGAATTTCAGTGCCAGTTATTCCTTTAATGAAATAGTACGCAGGAATATCAACGTGAAGCAGGACATCAGAAGGGATTATATGGGAAGTCTTAATTATACCTACCAGACCCAGCCGAAGCCCGTGGAACCTTTTAAGAAAGTAAAGTTCCTGCAGTCTGAACACCTGGCCCTGGTACGCGACTTTAACTTCTATTGGTATCCTAAAAACTTTACCGTTATAGGAACTCTTAACCGTTCCTACAATATCCTTCAGGCACGAGATATTGAGCTGGACATTCCCAATGGCTTGCCGGTAACCTATAACAAGTCCTTTACCTTTAACCGGCAGTATAGCTTGCTCTACGATATTACCAAGTCTTTGAAGTTTGACTTTAATGCGCGTATGAATACCCGTATTGATGAGCTATCCGGAGCCCCGGATACTACGGGTAACCGCGAAGAGATATGGAAGAACCTGAAAAATTTCGGACGTCCCACCAATTACCATCAAACGGTTAACCTGAACTGGCAGGTTCCCATTAATAAGTTGCCGTTTTTTGAGTTTGCCAATGTTTCAGCAAGGTATACCGGTGATTATGACTGGAACGCAAACTCCCTGCGTGCCCAGGAAGGACCGGACTCCCTGAACTTTGGTAATACCATTCAAAACAGCATGCAGTTGCAGCTGAATAATAGTTTTAACCTGGTGGCGCTTTATAACAAGTTTCCCTATCTCCGTAGGGTAAACCAGGGCACCCGGAAACGCCCGGATGCCCGGAGAGGAGCCTTGCGGGAAAATGCGCTGGGAAGAACTGAGCGGTCCCCGGGTGATGAGGATAAAGAGGAAGAGGAACGCTCCGCTTTTCAGAAAGTACTGGACGGGACGGTGAAAACACTAATGATGATCAAGAATGCCTCAGCCAATTTCAGTAAGACGCAGGGAACTCTGCTGCCCGGGTTTAAACCCCAGGCCTCTATATTGGGGATGGATGATGCCAGAGGGTACGCACCTGGTTATCTTTTCACTTTAGGAGATCAGGCTGATATACGCGATGAGGCGGTAGCCCGTGACTGGTTGGTAACCACGCCTTACCTGAACAACCAGTACAGCCGTACCTACAACGAGTCTATGAATTTCAGGGTTACTGCTGAACCGGCCAATGACCTCCGGATAGTGCTTACCGCAGATAAATCACAATCTTCCAATACATCTGAATTCTACCGCTTCAACGATGATCCTGATATAGGAGATCCCCGTTTTGAGAGCCAGAATAGCTTTACTACCCAGAATTACACTATTAGTTATTATACTCTGCCCACTGCTTTTGAATCAAGTAAGGCTCCGGACTACAGTTCGGATGCATACAATACCTTCCTTGCCAACCGCGAAGTAATATCACGTCAACTGGCGGTAGAGTATGCCAATAGCGGGGATGCCCCCGATGGATATACCCCCACCTTACGGGATGTTCCGCAGGATTCGTCCAGCTATGGTTATCAGAATTTCAGCTATGTATCGCAGCAGGTGCTTATCCCTGCTTTCCTCGCGGCCTACTCAGGTAGTGATATCAACTCCTTTGGTGCCAACCCCAGGCGAAAAACACCTATTCCCAACTGGCAGGTTACCTATGATGGTTTGGGTAAGCTGAACTTTGTCAAGCGCTTTTTCAATAGTATGGTGCTTAGTCATTCGTACCGTTCTACCTATACCATTAGCAATATATCCACCAACTTACTGCGCGATCAGCAATTGCAGGAATACCCGGATAGGGCTCCTATTAACCAAAACGGAGACCTTCTTCCGGAACTCCAGATCGGGGCCGTTGTACTCAGTGAGCAGTTTGCTCCTCTGGTGGGCTTTAACATGAAGTTGAAGAACAGCATGAGCATTAAGCTTGAATATAAGAAAAGCCGCAACCTTACTCTTAGCCTTACCAACAACCAGCTTACCGAAACAAAGGGTACGGAATGGGTAGTGGGTACCGGTTACATTATAAAAGATGTACGTCTGAAATTTATTTCCATAGGCTCCCGCAGAACTAACCCGGTTTCTAACCTGGAGTTGAAGGCAGACGTGGCAATAAGGGATAACGTAACCATCATCCGCAGGATACTGGAGGATATCAGCCAGCCTACGGCCGGGCAAAAAGTGGTAACCTTGAAGTTCTCGGCTGATTACCAGCTTAGCAAACGGGTTAATTCCAAGTTCTTTTATGATCTGAACCTTTCACGTTTTAAAACCTCCAATGCTTACCCTATTACCACCCATCAGTTTGGGTTGAGTTTCCGCCTAAATCTGGGTCAATAGGTTTGCTGGTATAAGGCAAATAAGATTACATTTGCCCAAAATTTTTGCGTCAATGGATTTCCCAAAAGAACTTAAATACACCAAAGACCACGAGTGGGTTCGGATAGATGGAGATGTTGCCTGGGTTGGCATTACTGACTTTGCTCAGTCTGAATTGGGTGATATTGTATTTGTTGAAATAGATACCGAAGGAGAAGAACTGGATATTGAAGAAGTATTCGGCTCTGTGGAAGCGGTTAAAACGGTATCCGATCTTTTTATGCCGGTTTCCGGTGAGATTTTGGAATTGAATTCTAAAATAGAAGAGTCGCCCGAACTGGTGAATACGGATCCTTACGGAGAGGGGTGGATGATAAAAATCAAACTGTCGGACACTTCTGAACTGGATTCTCTATTATCAGCCGATGCCTATAAAGAAGTTATTGGCGCGTAAGCCTGCCGGAATCTCTTTAAAATACTTAGCCCCGGCACTGTGTTGGGGCCTTTTCATTTTAATTGGCACCGTTTTACCGGGCTCTGATGTCCCCAAGGTGCTACGCAATATGAATGACAAGATCATTCATGCTACCATTTATTTTGTAGCCTTTACTCTAATATATCTCGCTTTTATCCGTTACAGTTTTGTGAACCCCATCTCCCGGGAATTTGTGTGGTTCATCGTATTGGTTTGCATCGCGTTTGGCGGAATGCTGGAACTGGTGCAACATTATGTGGTTCCTTCACGAACAGGTGACTGGATGGATTTTTTAGCCAACACCTGCGGATCGCTTATCGGAGTGCTTGGCATGCGAGTGTTGCATCGCCTTAAAGCCTGAACGGGCATACGCCCGGTACCCCTTGCGGTACCTCCCCGAATTTTAACATTCAACTTAATGGACCTTAAAAAAAGCCCCAGGGCCAATCTTGAAAGCAAGAGGACTACCTTTTTTCTGGTGGGTCTCTCTATTGCACTTTTTGCAGCAGTTACCGTGCTGCAATGGACTACTTCTTTTACTACCCCCTTACCGGAAGAACCGGATCAGCCTGACGTTTTTGAATCGTCCCTGGACATTCCCATTACCGTGCATAAGCTGGCCGAAGCTCCGGCTAAAAAGGAGGAGTATAAAGCCAATCCCAATAAATTAAACCCACTTGATGAGATTATAAAGAACTTGCTGGTGGTGCCGGATCCCATAGATAATAATGGTGAAGAAGAAGGTGAACCACTGGATATTCCGGAACTCGATGGTGATGGGCCGGATGATAAGGACATTGAGGTAATAAGCCCGGTAATTGTGCAAAAAATGGCGTTGCCCTTTGAATGTGCGGATGTATCGGACCGAAAAGAGCAGGAAGCCTGCCTCAATCGGTTTATAGCCAGGTATCTTCGGGATAATATACAATATCCCGAGAGGCTACGGGCCATGGGTGCGGAAGACCAGGTTATTGTGAGCTTTATCATAAACCACGAAGGTTTTATTGAAAACATCCAGGTGAGTAACGGTGACTACGAAGGGTTTAATGAAGAGGCCGCACGGGTAATATCCAAGCTTCCCCGTTTCAGCCCGGCCAGCCACATGGGTAGGAAAGTAAAAATGTCCATGGCGTTGCCGGTACGGTTCAAAATTCACTAAAAGATAGGATTTCGCATGGTTTTTGTTTTGTAAGACACGCAGGTTTTTAGTTATCTTTAGCCCCAGTAAAAGAATTTACAAATGGAAGTCAAGAAAAATCCCAAAAAGGATCTTGAGAACCTCCGCGGATTATTTGTTCAGGCGGGGTTGGTTTTTGCGCTTGTACTGGTTATAGTGGCCATTGAATGGAAGACCTATGACCGCACTGCTTCAGACCTTGGAGAACTGGATGTACAGATAGATGATGAGATCATCCCTATCACACAACGTGACCTGGCCCCTCCCCCACCCCCACCGCCCCCACCCCCCGAAGTAATTGAGGTGGTAGAAGATGATGTAGAACTGGAAGAGGAGTTGGAAATCCAGACTACTGAAACCGATGAAACCGAAGAGGTGGAGGTGATCGAAATGGAAGAAGAGGTATCCGATGAGGTGCTGAGCTTTGCCGTAGTAGAGTCCGTTCCCGTATTTCCGGGTTGTGAAGGGGCTTCCAATAATGCTGAGCGCCAACAGTGTTTCCAGACAGAAATGCAGCGCTTTGTGGCCAAGAACTATAAATTTCCCGAAATGGCCCGCCAAATGGGTATACAGGGACGCGTGTATATAGACTTTGTAATTGAAAAGGACGGCAGGGTTTCTAACGTTCGTGTAGTAAGGGGGGTTGATGATCTCCTGGATGATGAAGCCGTGCGGGTAATAAAGGCTTTACCTAAGTTTCAGCCTGCCAAGCAACGTGGTAAACCGGTTCGGATGAGCTTTACCATGCCCTTTAACCTGAAATTACAGTAAGCATTTTCAACTTTATATGAACCCGCTCTGCTTAGTGCAGGGCGGGTTTTATATTTGCGCTAACACAAAAACCTAATGAATATTCCAGAACGTAGAGTACTGCTGCTGGATGCTATAGAGGCGTCCGTAAAGGCAGGTGAAGAGATCCTCAAGGTGTATGAAAATACCATTGAGGTGGAGTTTAAGAAAGATAATAGCCCGCTCACCATTGCTGACCAGCGCTCTCACGATATCATTATTGAAAAACTTCAGCCTACGGGTATTCCCGTTTTAAGCGAGGAGGGCAAAGAGATACGGTTTAAAGACCGTAACCATTGGAAACTCCTCTGGGTGGTGGACCCGCTGGACGGCACCAAAGAGTTCATCAAGCAAAATGGTGAGTTTACCGTGAACATTGCTTTGGTGGAAGGCCAAAGCGCAGAAATGGGCGTTATCTATGTTCCGGTGAAGGACGTATTGTACTTTGGTTCTCCCGAAACAGGTTCATACAAGACCGAAGAAGCCAGCAAAAGGGATCTTACTGATCTGGATGCGCTGATTGCCAAAAGCCAGAAATTACCTCTTACGGTAGAACGTCCGTTTACCATGGTGGGTAGTCGCTCTCACATGAACGATGAAACCGCTGAGTATTTTGCGGGTATTCGTAAAGAGTACCCGGAGGCAGAGATCATTTCCTGTGGAAGCAGTCTTAAAATATGTATGGTAGCTGAAGGTAAGGCAGATGTTTATCCTCGTTTTGCCCCAACTATGGAGTGGGATACGGCTGCCGGACACGCCATTGTTAAGCAGGTGGGCTTTGATATTGTAAGACCGGACGATAACCAGCCTCTCCAGTATAATAAGGAAGATCTGTTGAACCCCTGGTTTATTGTAAAGTAATAGCGGACTAATTAGAATCATTCTTTTTGGAGTGCGCAATTTTCAATTGTAGTTTTGCAGCCGAAAAGTGAATCGTTGGAAAAGATCAGGGAAGTATATGCCGAGAAGAGTGTTTTAGCACTCAAATGGAGTGCGATACTGGCACTTACCAAAGCGCGTCTGAATATCAGTGTGGTATACTCTGCCGTGGCAGGTTACCTGCTGGGCGCTTCTGAATATTCAGCTCTTCATCTTGTTTTGTTAGCCATTGGGGGTTACCTGGTGGTTGGTGCGGCCAATGGCTTTAACCAGGTCATTGAGCGTGATCGTGATGCCTTGATGCAGCGCACTCAGAATCGCCCTTTACCCACCGGTCGCCTTAGTGTGTTGGAGGCCATGATAGCGTGCACGCTGATGGCTTTTGCCGGCATGTGTATGCTGTATCTTATTAATCCCCTTACGGCTGGTTTCGGAGCTTTTGCGTTATTCATGTATGTTTTGGTGTATACTCCTCTAAAGGCTAAGGGCCCCATTGCGGTATTCGTAGGGGCTTTTCCGGGAGCTATTCCGGCTTTACTGGGCTGGGTGGCTGCTACCAATGACTTTGATATTGAGCCGGGAACTTTATTTGCCTTGCAGTTTTTATGGCAGTTTGCTCATTTCTGGGCCATTGCATGGATAGCTGATGAGGATTATAAGAAAGCCGGTTACAGCTTATTGCCTTCCGGGGAGCGCAACAGGCGTTCCGCTTTCCCGATACTGATCTATACAATTTCCGTTATACCGGTTTCTATTCTTCCGGCCCTCGGCTTAAGCGGTTCGCTTAGCCTGGGATGGGGCGCTACCATACTGATACTCATTATGGGGCTGTTCTTTCTTTTCAAGGCCATTCGCCTGTACCGGTCGGAAGAAGTGGCAGATGCGCGCAAACTGATGATAGCCAGTATTATCTATCTCCCGGTGGTACAGCTCATTTATGTATTGGATAAATTCATTTAGTAAAGAACGTGGGTAATCTTACGGTTGAAGAAAAAAGAAAGGTACGCAAGCCCCTCCTTTGGATAGGGATGGCCAGCATCGTGATGACCTTTGCCGGGCTCACCAGCGGCTACGTGGTAAGCCGTTCCGCTTTATTGCTGGATAATCGCTGGTTGCAGTTTGCTCTACCTACTGCTTTTTATGCCGCCACCGCAGTAATGATCCTGAGTAGTGTAACTATGGTATGGGCCAAGGCTGCAGTAAAGAAGGGCAATATCTCCGCCCTTAAAATGGCCTTGACGTTTACTCTTTTACTAGGGCTGGCTTTTATAGTTTTACAATATTCAGGGGCCAAAAGCATGTATGATCAGGGGCTGTTTTTTACGGGTCCTGAAAGCAATACAGCCATTTCATGGGTATACCTCATTGCCTTTATGCACTGGCTGCACGCTATATCCGGTATACTAGTTTTAATTGTAACCTTGATCAGAGCCCGGAAAGGGGCATATACATCCACCGATCATTATGGTTTGGATATGAGTGCTATTTACTGGCACTTTCTGGACGTGCTGTGGATTTATTTGTTCCTGTTTTTGGCATTTATTCGCTAAACTTGCAAAAAATTTAAAAGAATGGCTAACGAAGCTACTTTGCATAAGGACACACCGCTTTGGGGCGGAGGCAGGCAACCCCTGGGAGTGAGCTACGGTAAACAAATGATGTGGTTCTTCCTTTTGTCGGATGCACTTTCATTTTCCGGTTTTCTTACCGCTATGGGTCTTTACCGTTTTAAATATGAAGAAACCTGGCCTGTTGCGGAGAACGTATTTACCCACTTCCCCTTCATACACGGTGATGCTCCACTGCTGTTCGTAGCTTTGATGACCTTTATCCTTATCCTTAGTTCCGTAACCATGGTAATGGCTGTAAATGCCGGCCACCACATGAACCGCAAAGGAGTGATCCTTTGGCTGGGCTTAACCATTGTGGGTGGTTTCTTCTTCCTTGGTTCACAGGCGTGGGAGTGGTATCATTTTATTACCGGTGATAAGGGTGCCGTTAAAATGGAAGACAGCACCGTACTTTACTTCAGTGATATGGAAGGTAAGATCGTTACCCTGCATGAACTGGTGGATGGTACTCCCGGGGTTCACGGTGAGCACTACTACTTTACTACAGAGCAGGTGCGCGAGGCTTTTGCAGCCAATGAAAGCGTAACCCTCCGCAATCCCGGAAAAACCAAAGAAACCTATTCCCGCAAGGAAGCTCTTTCTATGATGTCTACCGCTGAGGTAGTGCAGGGAGCCAATATGCATGAGAATGAATATGGAAATGTGCTGTTTGCGGATTTCTTCTTCTTCGTTACCGGTTTCCACGGAACCCACGTATTTTCAGGGGTCATACTGAACATCATTATATTTATCAACGTAATAATGGGTACCTATGACAAGCGCGGTCACTATGAAATGATCGAGAAGGTGGGCTTGTACTGGCACTTTGTAGACCTTGTGTGGGTATTTGTATTTACATTCTTCTATCTGGTATAATTCAAGAAAATCATAGAGACCATGTCTGATCACTCCAAATTACCAAGCGAACATCACGAGAGCCCCGAAGGCACCTGGTGGATATGGAAGGTATTTATCATTCTTTTGGTGGTAACCACTGTTGAGGTGGCACTGGGTATCATAAAGCCAGAACCCTTGATGGTTCAGGTACTGGGTACTTCTGTACTGAACATTATCTTTATCGTGCTTACGCTGTTCAAGGCTTTTTACATTGTAGCAGAGTTCATGCACCTTAAATATGAGCGGAGCAATTTTATCTGGACCATTACCCTGCCCATGCTCATACTGATTCCCTACCTTACTTTTATTGTACTTACCGAGGGCGGCTACATGAACGTATTTGAGTAATGAACCAAAAACTTAGTAAAGGGGTAGTATTGGTAAGCATACTGATACTACCCTTTTTAGCATATTTTATATTCGTTTACAGTGCTGAGGAGAACTTTTTTGTGACCCTGGATTATGTGGGTCCGAAGAAGGCTGTTCAGGTAAATGAAAAGGGAGAGACCCGTTGGGATACGGCCTATTATACCGTACCGGATTTTGAACTTACTTCCCAGGATGATTCTGTTGTTTCAGCCCAAAAACTAAGAGGCCAGATCTACCTGGTGAACTTTTTCTTTACCACCTGCCCCAGCATTTGCCCGGCCATGAACTACCAAGTAAAACAGGTTCAGGATCGTTTCAAGGGGTATGAGGATTTTAAAATTGTTTCCATAAGCGTAGATCCGGAACACGATTCCGTTGAAGTGCTGAAGACCTATGCCAAGAACATGGGCGCTATGGATGGTCGCTGGTACTTTCTCACCGGTAATCAGGATGAGATCTATACCATGGCCGAAGGCTTTTTCAGCAACGCCATGGAAGATGCAGAGGCAGACGGGGGCTATTTGCATTCCGAGAACCTGGTGCTGGTGGATTGGGACGGCCATATCCGCAGTGGCAAGGATGACTATGGGAACATTAAAGGGGTGTACAACAGTTTAAGCACTGATGAGATCAATTCCCTTAAGGACGATATTAAAGTATTGATTGCCGAGTACGAAAAGAAAAAGTCCGTGGACGAGTACCGGATGGAAAAAGAGCGTAAAAAAGCCAGGCAAAATGGATAAAGCCGTTTCTGAAAACAGCAAGGATAAGGTATATATCCCGCTGATTATTGTTCTCTCTGTGCTGGTGCCCATGGCCGTAGCGGCTTTGTTGTTATTTCCGGAATTCTTCAGTGTTGATTTTGGGATAGACCGGGGAACGCTTCCCGCTTTCCACGCTATCCTTAACGGAAGCACTGCCGTGCTTTTGATATTGGGTTTGTGGTTTATACGGAACAGGAACATCACCGCCCACCGTTCGGTAATGCTCTTCGCCTTCGGACTTTCGGCCATTTTCCTGGTTTCGTATGTAATCAGTAAGCTTAATGCTGATCCTATTCCCTATGGTGGAGAAGGGTGGATACGCGGTCTGTATTTTTCGGTTCTAATATCCCACATTTTGTTGAGTATTCCCGTTTTACCGTTGGCTATGCTGGCCATTTACAGGGGCCTGCTGCAGGAGTACGGTCGCCATAAAAAGATTGTAAGATGGGCGTACCCCATCTGGTTGTACGTGGCCGTAACGGGAGTACTCGTGTATTTTTTTATGCAACCATATTATTAAGTAAATTTGTTGCCGTGAAAAATCGGATCCTTATACTGGTATTTCTGGTCCTGGTGTTCATTCCTTCCGGGGTGGATGCTCAATGTGCCATGTGCAAGGCTGTAACCGAAAGCAGTACCGGGGCTGGCTCATCTGCCGCTACAGGGCTCAATAGCGGTATCGTATACCTGATGGCTTTTCCTTACCTGTTGATGGCAGGCGTGGGTTATGCCATTTATCGGCATAAGAAACAAAGCAAAGCCTGACCTTTTCCGGTATACACATTCCCTCTATATTTGTAAGGCTGCTTGAGCACCAAACAAATGATCTCTCCATGAATTTCAATTTTACCGTAGGTGCATTAACCTGCCTTCTGGCATTTACCTTTTCAACTGCCCAGGCTCAGGAAAAAATGTGGACCCTGGATGAATGTGTCAATTACGCTATTGATAACAACGTTCAGGTTAAGCAATCCGAACTTCAGCTCAAAATAAGCAAAAGCAACCAGCAGGTAGCCTATTGGGATTATGCCCCTAACCTCAACTTTAATTCCAGCTACGGTTGGAACTTCGGTTTGAATATTGACCCTGTAACCAACCAGATCAGCCAAAGCCAAAGGCAAACCGGTAACTTTAACCTCAATTCCACCTGGGTACTATATAACGGAGGCCGTAAATACAATAGCATTACCCGCTCCAACCTGGATTACCTGGCCGCCATGTATTCCCTGGAAGACGTTAAGAATGACGTAAGCCTGAATGTAGCCGGAGCCTTTCTGCAGATCCTGCTCAATAAAGAAATACTGAATGTGGCGCTGGAGCAAGAGCGGATAACCCAACTGCAATTGGGCCGTATGCAAAGGCTGGTGGATGCCGGAGCCAGACCTTTAGGAGATAAACTACAGTTGGACGCCCAGTTCTCGCGGGACCAGCAAAATCGTATTACCGCGGAAAATGCGGTAACCATCAGCAAGCTGCAGCTGGCCAACCTTCTGCAATTGGAAAAGCCCGAGGAACTGGAAGTGAGTGAACCGCAACTGGCCGTGCCGGAAGCGGATGCCATTCTGCGGGATGCCAGTGTGGTGTACAATACCGCCCTTTCCAACCAGCCGTCTATAAAGGCGGCTGAAAAACGGGTGGAAAGCAGTGAGGAGTCAGTGGATATTAGCCGTTCAGGAGCCCTGCCAACGCTCAGCCTCCAGGGTTTGATAGGTACCAGCTACTCAGATCAGATCCTGCGCCCTACGGGTACGGTAACCACGGTGGTGCCCATCGGAACGGTAGACGGTACTAACCAGGTGGTCTATTCCGCGGTACCGCAGGAGATCCCCACCGGTTATGAGAACAAACCTTTTTCAGACCAGATCAATGACAACCTCAATGAATACATAGGCATTAACCTCACTATACCACTTTTCAACCGCCTGAGTACGCACAACAATTATGAGATTGCGCGCCTTAACCGCGATATCTCCAAACTGCAACTGGAGCAGGAAAAGAATGCCCTGCGGCAAACTATTTACCAGGCTCATGCAGATGCCAAGGCATCCTATAACTCTTACCTGGCGGCTGAAAAGGCCGTGGAAGCCAGTGAGGAATCCTTTAAATACGCCCAGCAGCGCTATGATGTAGGCGCTTTAAGCCAGTTTGATTATGAAAATGCCAAGAACAACCTGGCCAGCGCCAAATCCGAAATGCTGAGAGCCAAGTATGACTACATCTTCAAAATAAAGGTTCTGGAATTCTATTTAACCAACCAGGTAAAGCTCTGATCATGAATAAAACCCTGAAATATGCCCTGTTTATTGGCGTGCCACTGATCATTCTGCTTATTGCAGCCAAAAAAATGGGATGGATAGGCAGCGAGGAGGGTATGGAAGTGGAAACCGGACGGGTAAAGACCATAGATATTGTGGAGACCGTTATTGCCAGTGGCAAGATACAACCCGAAGTGGAGGTGAAAATAAGTTCCGAGGTTTCAGGAGAGATTATTGAGCTGCCTATAGAAGAAGGACAAAAAGTAGAGAAGGGCGACCTGCTGGTGAGGATTAATCCCGATATCTACCAGGCAGCCGTAAGCCGGTCACAGGCATCGGTAAACAGCGCACGTTCCGCAGTAAATACCGCCCAGGCACAGCTGGTGGAGGCTGAAAAAACCTTTAACCGGAACCGGAAGCTCTACGATCAAAAAGTGATCAGCGATGCGGAATTTGAAGCTTTCCAAAGAGGCTATGACGTGGCTAAACTCAACGTGGAAAGTGCCCAGTTTCAGCTGCAGAGCGCCATTGCCACCTCCAATGAAGCGCGGGATAACCTCTCCAGGACCACCATTTATGCTCCCCAGGCCGGAACCATCAGCATGCTGAACGCAGAGGTGGGTGAAAGAGTAGTGGGCACCGCGCAAATGTCCGGTACCGAAATTCTGCGCATTGCCAACCTGGAGAATATGGAAGTACTGGTGGAGGTGAATGAGAACGATATTATCCGTGTTTCCGAATCCGATACGGCACTGATTGAAGTAGATGCTTACCTGGATAAGGAGTTCAGGGGAGTGGTTACGGAAATTGCCAACTCCGCCAAAATAGAAGGTTTCTCTACAGACCAGGTGACCAATTTTGAAGTAAAGGTGCGCATCCTCAAAAGTTCGTATGAAGATATTGTAAAGGACAACAGTAGCCGCTCGCCCTTCCGCCCGGGCATGACGGCTTCCGTAGAGATTCGCACTGAGCAGAGGAATGGCGTACTGGCGGTACCCATTGAAGCCGTTACCACCCGTTCCGATACCAGCTCCCAGGCCAAGTCCTACAACATTGGGCGCTCTAAGAAAACCACGGACGATGCGGCTACGGAAGAAGAGGAGGAAGAACATGAAGTAGTATTTCTTTTTGAAGAGGGCAAAGCCCGTTTGCAGGTTGTAAAAACCGGGGTACAGGATGATGAATACATTGAGGTACGCAGCGGGCTTGAAAAAGACCAGGAAGTGATTACCGGCCCCTACAGCACAGTAAGCAAAAAGCTGGTTAATGGGGAGCGCGTTATCCACAAGCGCACCACTACTGATAAGGATAAGGACTAAGCGGTACCGATGGCCCTTATACTGGCTCTGGAAACATCCACCAAAAACTGCTCCGTGGCCTTGGCCGATGGCGATCAAATACTGGCTGCTAAGGAAGAAAGCAGTGACCAGTACATTCATTCCGAGAAACTGCATTTGTTTATACAGGAAGTGCTCCAATGGGCCGGGAAGAAACCGGCTGAGCTTTCCGCAGCAGCGGTAGGCATGGGGCCGGGCTCCTATACCGGTTTGCGTATAGGTGTTTCAGCGGCTAAAGGTTTGTGCTATTCTCTCGGAATACCACTAATAGCGGTAAACGGACTGCAATTGTTGGCAGAAGAATTTATTCAACTGCATCACCCGGAATCGGAAGAAGTGATATTGCCCATGCTGGATGCCCGCAGAATGGAGGTGTATACTGCGGTGTTTGATCACCACGCACAAATGCAGGGGAAAATTGAGGCGGTGGTTCTGGATGATGACTCCTTTGCCGACCTGGCCTCTCCACAGATACATCTTATTGGCGATGGTGCTGATAAAGCTAAAGTCGTTTTGACCAGCGAGCGTTTTGTGCTGCATAATATGCCTTACCCATCCTCCAAAACCCTAGCGCTTTTAGCAGGGCACAAATTCCAAAACCAGGAGTTTGAAAATGTAGCCTACTTTGAACCCTTTTACCTCAAGGATTTTATAGCCGGTAAGCCCCGGAAACTGCTTTAATCCCCGTTTCCCCGTATAAGGCATCATACACCCCGCTTTTCAATATAGAGTATAGGGGAAAATTATCCGCCCTATGATAATGAGGCACGTAAGGCTGTTTTCAACCGCCCAGCATAAAAGTCCGGTAAACCTTTTCCAATTGAGCTTTAGCTTTCCACGGGTAAATAATAAACATTTGTGTATTTTTGCAGCTTTTTAGGCATAACTGTCACGTAAACAAATACAAAAGTTAACCGTAATTATTCAAAAGCAAGACCATTAGAAAAGTATTACATCTTAACCCATGCAACTAAATTTTGGAGTTATACCCGGAATCTGGTTGATCTTAAAACTTAAATTATGAAATCAGTAAAACAAATTATAGCCATCCTGTTTATCTCGTTACTTTCTTCGCAGGCATATTCTCAGATTAGTGTCGGGGGGCAAGTATCGTATCTGAATGTATTTGGAGGAACAGGTCTCAAGAGCTTCGGCTTCGGTGTAAAGGGAGATTACGCTCTGGATGATGAGACTGTATTATCACTTGGAGGAAATTACTACTTACCGTCTACCTATTCAGAATTTACCTATGCAACTGCCTATAGTAATTTTACCACCCCTTCTCAAGTAGAAGTTGATGTTGAATATAAAGTGTCTTTTATTCACGTATACTTTGGTGGTAGAAGATACTTTGTGGGTGATTATGAAGACGATTTTGGTATTTATGGTTTAGCTGAAGTAGGCCTGTTAATGGCACCTGTTACTACCACCCTGGGAGAATATGACGAATCCCAGTACTATACTACTGTGCAGGATGGTGCCAAAGAAACCCTGGTCAATTTTACCTTGAACATTGGAGCCGGTGTTGAGAAGGAACTGGATTTCGGATACATTTTCGGAGATCTGAAACTAAATCTTCCTGCAAACCAGGCTAACGGGGAGTACGTGCCTGTTGAAATCCCTACATCGGTGAGCGTTAATGCCGGTGTAAGATTTCCATTCTAACCACCCTACGGTTAACGAAGTATAAAAAGTTCTGGGCAGATCAGAATTGTGGAACGTACTTTCCTGCTAACATTTTTTCTTGCTTGGTTAGCAGGAAAGTACTTCTCAAGCTCCTCCATGGCATAGCACCCGCTGGCCGGTACATACCTATATAAGCTCTGCATTTTCCAACGGATACCTAATATAAGTTTTAGGCCTGCTCACGGCCGGGTTGGTATACCATGCAGGAATACACCTTATGAAGATGGGCAGCCCAGTACACTTTGCAATTGCCGGTAACAATCTTCCGCCAGGGGCAGCAGGGCTTCACCCTGCGGGCTTAGGGGATAATACTGCGCCCGTTCCAAAAAGTTGAAATACACGCTGGACCAGCTGTTGTGCGCCTCGGGCTGCACCTGCATAAGCTTTTCTATGAGATTGTGGATGCTCAGGTGCTGCAGGCCGTTATCGGTAAAGCCCAGGGCCTCCAGGCCAGCCAGCAGTTGGTTGTGTTTGAGATCTTGTTGTATAAGCCGGGTAATAAGGAGAACGGTTTTCATGGTTGCTGAATATAATACGTTTGTGTAGAATGTCTATACGAAAGTAAAGATGCTAGACCTATTTACAAAACATTTGTCCTATAATTTAATACGGAAGTATAGACGGTCTATATTTATGTATTGAAATTCAACTCTGTATGACCCCTTTAGGACTTTACCTGGCTAAGAAATCCATCAATAAGGCCGAAGTAGCCAGACGCACCGGCCTGAGCAAATCGCGGATCAGCCAGCTGACTTCCAATGAGTCCACCCAGCTCCGGGCCGATGAGCTTTACCTTATTGCCCTGGCCATAGATGCCGAGCCCGGTGAATTGTTGGAAGCCGTTTGCGGCCATCTTAAACTGACCAGGGATTAAACCCAATGGTGTAGCTACCGCCCTATAAAATCTACATTTTACCGCCTGAAAGCGTCCGCTTAAAAAGTATGGAGCCTTCCGTACAGGATTTTTCGCGAAATTATGCGGGAGGTAAGGGTTTGAAAAATGAACTTAAAGACTCTGAAGGGAATGGCCTCATACACATATTAGCCAAGGCAGTTTGGAGAATCTTAAAAACTCTTTGGATTACATTATTGATAATAAGACCTTGCCAAACAGTAACTTAAATTTCGTTACGCTACAATAAGATATCATACATTGTGTGATATTTATTGTTGGCAACAACCTAAAGAACCGACATGCAAGAAGATGAATATTACAAAAAAAGCTCTGAAAGAAATCTACCCCTTAGGTGCCCGATTTTAAACTACTGCGGCAGAAGAGCTTGGACAATCTACTTGTTTTCAGAATATTCAAAGTATGACCCCAGTTTGAATATGCTTCAAGCTTTGCAAAAAGATGGAACACTACCTGACGACTATGAAGAAAAGGAAATCACCGTTCAAGGTGAACCTCCTTCAATTATTCGTGGAAATGATCATTACTATTTTTCTCATGCTTGTCCTGAAGTGAATCTTTTTGGGGGCTGGCATGCATTAATGTCTGGACATGCATGTACCCACGGTAGCTATGATAAATATTACAAACAGGAAAAAAACAAAATCCATAAAACTGGACATTTTTCAGAATGTGCCGAATTCAACAAGTATTCGTTCGACAACAACAAGTTGATAAGAAAGAAAAGATCCAACAGGAAAACTATTCCATACAAGACCAAGGCTCTATTACAAAAAGAAATCAACTCAACTTGCCCTTTCTGTGAAAGTCTAGATGTTGACCATTTTCAAATTCATCATATCGATGAGAACCTGGAAAACAACTCGAAAGACAATTTACTAATGCTATGCCCAACTTGTCATTCGAAAATTACCAAAGGTGATATCACAATGGACCAAGTCAAAAATTGTAAAACAAAATTGAAAGAATAAAAGGCTGTTGGCCAACAAAACCTAAAGCTAATGCGGCCATTTCGTCTTCCGTAGACAGAGACGCGGTTGACGATGAAGATTTAGGTTCTTTACAAAACCACGGACGAAGCCGCCCCTCGCTGGCGCAAGCATCCATGCTTGTGCCACTACTGATTAAACAGGCTCGTACCATTCCCTTGCCTTTAGGCGTGAACCGTAATACAAGTTTCATACTAAGGAAGAAAGTTTGAAAAAGCTGGTATAGCCCATAGTAATATTACCCAATTCCAATTTCGGCAACACCATAATAAACCCATTGAAATATGGACCGCTCCGGTGTGCCGGCAAAAGCTGGATTGCATACATAACAAACTGGTGTTAAGCGGATTGGCAATTCAACCAGAACATTGGAAATATAGCAGCGCCCGGAATTACATAAGTGAAGATCAATCCGTTTCGGAAATTGATTTAATGTATGATATTTGAAGGAAGGACACCAGCGTGACGCTTGCGTCAGCAATGGGGCAATTATTGAATATATTCCTCCTTAGCATAGCGTGTGGCTACGCTTGGTTATAGGGAGTATATAGGGTCCTGTACTAATACAATCGTTAGATAAACGATTATTGCTGCTCTTTAGGAATAATGAAAAACTTTTAAAACTGAAAAAATGAAATATATCAAGTTGGTAATAATTGCCTTACTAATTGTTGGGTGCAAGGAAAACAGTCAAACTGTTGATAGATCAAAGGAACTAATAATTATAGACCAAGATTATGACAAAGCATTAAAGTTAGCTTCCAAAGAAGATAAATTATTGTTTATTGATTTTTATACAACCTGGTGTGTTCCTTGCAAGGAATTGGACAAGTTGGTTTTTCAAAATGATTCAATAAAAAATATTCTGGGCAAAGATTTTGTTATGTTAAAATATGATGCTGAAAAAGATACTATTTTCCATTTATCTAAAAAACATCATGTAAGTAGTTACCCAACGGGAATTATTCTGAATAAGGAAGGGTTTGTACTTAACCGAAAATATGGATTTCCAGGTCAAGATTCTTTGTCATTACAAAAAAACGTGATCGAATTTGCTGACGAGAGTGTTGCTTTAGATAAGGAGAACAAATTACTGAAAGGATATTCGAATAAAATCAATATTGAAAAGTATCCAAAGTTTTATGTAGATTACGTCAATCGTACAAATACAAAAATCAATAATTATGAATTAAGCGACTACCTAAATAATACACAAGACAAATTTTCTGAAGAATACTTTTCCACTTTAATATATTTTGGTCAGGATGCACCAGTATCTATCACTGATAGGGTATTAAAGAACAAACAAAAATACATAGACCTTTATGGAGAAAAGGATGTTGAAATTTTATTCTACTTCCTTACTTCTGCAAAATTCAATGTTGCTATATCCGAATTGGATCAGGAAAAATATGATGAAGCAGTTGCATTCACAAAAAAGGCTTTGAGCGATGAATGGGTTAACGACCTTTTACCAGGATACGAAAAGAGTTATTTGAAAGCTCAAAATAAATGGGATGAAGTTTTTGAAATCAATAGAAGGTTAAAAGACAAAGGTGAGTTTGACAATGGTAACATCAACCATTTCAGTTGGCAGGTTTATGAAAGATGTGATGACCAGGATGTCATTAAAAATTGTATTGAATGGATGAAAGAAGTGACCGCCCAGGAACCAACTTACGCTTATTTGGACACCTATGCTCATCTTTTATATAAAAATGGCAATGAGGAAGAAGCAAAATACATAGCCAAATTGGCAATAGAAGCTGCTAAGAAGGAAAACAAAAGCACCAAAGAGCTTGAGGCATTACTAAATAAAATGTGAAAATCCAGCAGCCCTCTCGCTGGTGCAAGCACCCATGTCTGTGCCGCTACTCTGTTAAACTAAACAGACGCTATCCGTTGTGCAAAGCTCATTTAATTAAGGCAATGGAAAACCTGGAGGCAATAAGAAAGTCAGGTTTTTTCCTAAACAGAGTTATACCGCTGGAGTGAACATCCGGATTCTTTAGCTACCTTGATAGACGTAAATAGGCCAACTTCTTTGATAAACTATAATTCACTGTTTATTATGATACTAAGGTTGCTGCTCCTCTTCTTGATCTTCATTACCCAAACCGTGGCGGGCCAAAACGTAGTCCCTTTTTATGACTATGACATCAAACGGTGGGGCACCAAAGACACGGTGAAGGAGAAAGTGATCCTGCCTCCCCGTTTCGATAATATCACCCCGCTGAGCAGGCATATCTATGAAGGCCCGGAAGTTGCATTTCCTGAAATTTTCTTCGCTGAAAGAAGTGGCATTATGGAGGTTTATAACCAGGAGGGAGAAGTCCTTGCCTGCTGCTTTTCAGAAGTGTGGAAAGAGCAAAACGGTACTTACAATTATCTCTTCGGCTTCAGAACTTCGTTGGACCAGTCGCTGACGGTAAGCGTTCATCCTGTTTATAACTCTGAGCCGGAAAAGCCTTACCTGGAGCTAACGGACGGAAATTCAAAACTGCTCTACGAGCAGGGCGGTGATTTAAGGCTGGTGCGCTTTTCAGACCGGCAAACCGGCTCGGTAGGTCTGCGTACGCAGGGCTCGGACGTGGTGCTAACCGCAAGCTATGACGATATCGACTGCGTGAGTCATTCCATTTTCTCTGATCATAAGGATTGCTGCTGGTACCGCTCTTACCACGATGGGAAATTCGGGTTGATCAATCCCAAAGGCGAAGAAAAGCTCCCGCCCATCTATGACTACGTGGAATATTACTTTTCCCAGAAAGGCTATGGGTTGATTGTAAAGGACGGGAAATCGGGACTGATTGATGACGCGGGAAAAATTGTAAAGGAACTCTCAGAAGATACCATTGTTCTGGCCTATGTCACTTTTGAAAGGAAGAACGGGAAGCAGTTTCTCCTCTTTGTCCGGGACGGCCAATGGAAGTTGGTGGATGGCAATTTAAAACCTGTTCTGCCGGAGCGTTACGATACCATTTACTATGAGGAGCTCGGCAATGAAGGTTTCTGGCACTTTTCACGAAGCGGCCTTTGGGGGTTGGCAAAATGGGACGGAAAAATGGTCTTTCTGCCAGGCTACACGGAAGTTGAGGTACTGGACGAGCAGACTTTCCTGGTGAAGCGGGATGGAAAATATGGATATGTAGATCATGGCAACAAGGAGCTGATTCCCATTGCGTATGATTGGCTCAGCGAGCAATTCACTGGAAATCCTCCGCGCGTACGGCAGGTGGTAGGGAAAAAGGGCGAAGAGTTTTTCCTTTTGGATGGTGATGGCAACATACTGAAGCAATTGGATTACGACTACATCGTTCCGCGCCCAAAGTGGAAGAAGTATCATTTTGAGTACCACTACTATCTGGTTAAGAAGCAGGATAAATGGGGCGTTATCGAACTGGACGGAAAGCAGGTGGTCACTCCCCGGTTCGACTCGCTGCGGGCTGTGAATTACCGTTCCCCGTGGATGGAGCATCCTTATGTGATTGCCATTGAAGACGGTAAACAAGGGGTGGTAACCTTTGCTGATGAACTTACGGTGCCCATTATCTATAACAACATTTCAGTGTACCGCCATCCGTTGCACGACCAGCACCAGGTGTGGCTCAACGGCAGCACCGGACTTCTCGATGAAAATGGAAAGGTCATCATCCCGGTAGAATATGACCGTATAGAGCGGGGACGTGAGAAGTGCATTATTGTGAGCCGCGACAGCCTTTTTGGTCTCTACCATGTGAACGGCACCCAACTCGCGGAAACAAAATATCAGGAATACCGCACCGGCCAAATCAAGGACACTAATGCCCTCCATGGCTACCACACCCAAGCCATGGAGCTAAGACTTGGGGATGAGTGGGAGGTGTTTGATTGCAGGGAGTGAAAGAAAATAAGGTAAGGTTAGAGAGCATATAGTTTAGGGTGAGGGAGTGCTAAATGTAAAGTTTAGGGCTCTTAAATGGCGCGGGTTGAAGGCAAACGAAAGGTAGGGCTGGTCTGGCTCTACCTGGCACTGGTACCCACGCTTGTGCTGCTACTGTTAAACTAAAAAGCCCCACCTGGGCGTAGTTGTAAACTACGCTAGAATATCTTTCCCCACCCCTCCTAAGCGTAGCGTCTTGCACGCTTGCTTATCCTGCAAAATAGGAGGCGGTAGCGGGCGCTCTGCTGAAAAGCTCATTCTCACCCAACAGCCCTGAAAAGAAAGAGGCTGCTATAAACAACCTCTTTCAATAGTGACCTTTTTAGGGTTAATCTATTCCCAGGCGGATAGCCGTTTCAACCGGAGTGTAACCGGTTTCAGAGCCGGAAATAGTCAATTCACCCCTTAACAATAGAGGCGGCTGTGCCATAAATTTAGGAGTTAGGCCTCTGTGAGGCTGAGCGGAGTGAACCAAAAAGGGATGGCATAGGTAAACAGTACCGGCCTTACCGGTGGCATACACTTGCTTTCTTTGGGGTAACTCATCTAACTTGCCCGCAAGCTCCATAAAGGAAAGGCCTTCATCACCTGCCTGGACTAATAACCGAGCTACATCTATATGAGAACCTTCATAAATGACGGTTGGAGCATCATTTTCGCTGACATCGGAATACAAGGCCAGCATCAATAAGGCCCGCCCCTTTGATCGGATATTGGCGCGCCATTCAAAATAATTAGCAGGATCTTTTCCGGGGAAGCTTACATCTACGTGCTTGCCCGTATCATGGGGTTGCTTATCACACGGAAACCTTACCGGGAATGTGCCTACACTGCGGCAAGGGATCCATTTATCCTCACCAATTAACTGGTTAAAAGCTGAATACAGCTTTTTGGTGTTGAGAGAATCCATAAAGGGCGCTTGGGTGTACATGCCCAAACGAATAACCGGATCTGTCCAGGTGGAAGGGTCTGACCTGTCACAGGGCAAGTCATTCCACAGAATGTTCAGAACTGCATCCGCAATTTCCTGTGAAAATGCATGATCAATGCGTACAAAACCCTTATGAATAAACTGTTCTATTTCCTTTTTACTGAGTATAACGGGCATAATTTTTCGGTTAAAAACCAATACGTACAGCAACAATGCCTGCTGACCTGTAGAGCTGGTTTACAATGATTATTAAAATGAATGAATATGTAGAAACGGGCGCTTTGTATAGATAAAGCACCATGGCTTAAGAATTAAGCCTGAAAAGGACATTATAACATTACGGTCATCCTCATGACAACAAATTTCACGAAAATCTCCAAACGGGCAAAACGGAAAAGGGTAGGTGTCTAAACTTGCATACGTGTGTTACGAGCTGGGTCGGTAGAATCGAGTATTTTGCAGTCCATCAAGCTTGGTGTGGATAAGGAGTGAATGGCTCCGAAGTCCTGCTTATACCTGACCGTTGGCATGCACATACAAATGAAATCAATATTGGACCTGTTCAGTTTAACTAAGAATCGAAAGTCAATTCCAAAGGCCTGGTGCGGGCTTTGGGCGGATAGAAATGGAAAGCAAGTCTTGATTGAATCCACAAAACACCACTTCTATGCTGTTACGGTATTGGATTCTGGTGGAGAACCGTTTAAGATTCAATTACCCGGAGACACTCCAAAAAACACAATTGGGCTCACGGGTAGTTTTGGGAGGGATGCAAGCGGAAACCCGACCTTACAAGTAGAGGCTGGAATCAATGATCTTGGACCCACTTACAATTTATACTTCCTGGTTGCTGAAAGCGGCCAAAAACTACGACTGGCCAGAAACTCGGATGATCTGCGGCACATTATAATAAAGCCTAATGTGGGTATGGGACTTTATGACGACTGGGAAGATGATTTGGGAGTGCCCTGGGCATTTCCGCTGGAGGACTTTAAAAAAGCAAAGAATGAAAAACCGCAACAAGCCCTTAATGACCATAAGTAATTGCCTATTCTCTACCGTTGGTACTGGACGTTGGGCTTACATCACTCTGGATTTTAGGTGTGGCAACGCGCTATGGATAGAGAAACTGCCTCAGGCCACCGCATTTTGAATAAACAGCAATGGAAAATATTTCAAAGCTCCTTGCTTTAGCAAGTTTAATTCTCCTCATTTCATGCAAATCAGACCCTGAAAAATCTGAATGGAAGGAGGTGTATCCTTTGTCAAAACCACAAATGATTGAAGATTTTAACGTGTTTAAAAATATATTTCAACAAGCTAATGCCGGATTAAATAAATATCGTTCCAAAAATCAGGTTGATAGTGTTTTCGAGGCTAATAGAACGAGAATAAAAGATGGTATGTCCTACAGGGATTTTTACAATATTATATGGAACGTGATTGATTATACCGGAAGTTGCCACAATGAATTAGCTTACCCGGACTCTTTGGATAATTATTTAAGCAAACAGGAAATATTCTTTCCCATCCCCCTTACATATTTAGAAGGTAAAATTTACACAAACCTTGAATATGGAGGGGTTCGGGCTGGCAGTGAAATAGTTTCTGTTAATGCCATTCAGGCCAATAAATTTGCCAACTCCATAGCCAGGTATGTGAGTACGGATGGATTAAATACAACAGGTAAATACAAGAAGATAGAAACGGATTGGTTGCCTTTTTATGTTTATTTAGCCCTGGAGGCACAAAGCCAATTCACAATTACTTATAAGACCGGAAATTCAAACGTTCTTAAAAAAGTTACCGTACCAGCAACAACCTATAACGAATTTTATACAGACTATGCTAAGCGATATTCTAAAGAATTGGAGCTTAAAATGGAGAGAGATTATTCGTATGCATTTTTAGATATTTTAAATACAGGGCTTTTGGAGGTGCATACATTTGCGATGGGTGGTCCGGAAACTCACGGGCATCATAAGTATGCTGTGTTTTTAGACTCTGTATTTTCAATGCTTCAAACTCAAAAAGTGGAAAGGCTAATTGTTGATGTGCGGGGAAACGGGGGAGGTAATGACCCAAACGATTTGCTATTGTACTCGTATTTAACCCAGAGAGAATTTAGGGAAAACACCACCGCCTATACCTTGTTTCAGGAAATTCCCTTTCAGGAATATTATGTTTACGATGATGTTGAAGAACTCACCAGCGATCTTAAAAGGGAGCATTCCATATTGAAAGGTGGTAAGTACTACCAAAACGATACGTTCAATGAAATATGGAAACCACAGGCAAAGGCTTTTCAGGGAACTATTGTTTTGCTAATTGATCCTTATGTAGCATCTGCAGGGTCATTATTTGCAAGTTTAGTTAAGAGTGATGAAAACACTATAGTTATTGGGGAAGAGACCCTGGGAGGATATTATGGTCATACCGGGCATATTCCGGTAACCTATGAACTGCCCAATTCCAAGCTGCGTCTAACATTTTCTATTGTTGATCTTGAGCAAGACGTTAGGAAATTACCAGATCAGAAATTTGGAGATGGTGTTAAGCCTGATTTTGAAGTGCTTCAATCGCATGAAGATTTTATTAAGCATAGAGATACTCAACTTAATTTTGCTATCGAGAAAATAAGAAGGCTGTAGCCAATCCTCCTAAATGCAACGGAATGCTGCGTATGCACCGTATACCAATGTTGCCAGGACATTTGAAAAACCGACCGGGAAATGGAAGAATGAATCAAAACGAAACAACCAGGCTTTCACGGCTGACAGCCATACTTACCCACCTGCAAACCAAACAACTTTTGACCGCCTCAGAGTTGGCGGACAAATTTGCGGTAAGCGTACGAACAATCTACCGGGATATTCGGGCCTTGGAACAAGCGGGAGTTCCGATCATAACGGAAGAAGGCCGGGGCTACCGGTTAATGGAAGGCTATGCCATTCCACCGTTAATGTTTACGGAAGCTCAGGCCAATGCTTTAATCATGGCCGAGCAATTGGTTCTGAAAAATAAAGACGCCTCCTTTATAAGGGATTATTTGGCTGCCATTGAAAAGATAAAGGCAATGCTGAGATATAGCCAGAAGGGGAAAGCCAATCTGCTTTCTGAAAGAACCCGGTTCAATGAGATCATGAACCTGGAAAGAAACAGCAACAATTTATCGGAGCTGCAATTTGCCCTGACCAATTTCTTGCCAGCTGAAATTGATTACATCAATGCTGACGGGAAAGCAACTTCACGAATTATAGAACCCTTTGCCTTATTGAGCACCGAAAACTGGCTGTTGGTGGCCTACTGCCGGTTGCGACAGGAATTTCGGTACTTCCGCCTGGACCGGATCAAGAAGTTACACCTCCTGAACGAGAAATTTGAACCCCATAAAATGACCTTACAGGAATTTTTTGAAAAATATCACGACCACTAAATACCCCTGACACACCCTTGTCACCAGCTCATTTTAGCTTTGCCCCATTATTAATTAAAGAGTATAAAATGAGTGTTAAAGAATTAATTACCAGCTATTCCGCTTACAATTTAAGTGCTAACCAGCAGTTGGTGACCTGGTTAGGTAAGCAGCCCGAAGAACAACTTCAAAAGGAGGTTGCATCAAGTTTTAAAGGCGTGCTGCAGACTTTAAATCATATTTGGGCTATTGAAGAAATGTGGTGTGCCACCCTGTTTAAAAACCAGGATGCCGTAAACCGTTATGGCGTGCAGGAACTGAATCACCGGGAAGTATTTGATGGCTTACTTCACCGTTCAGCAGCCATTACGGAGAAGGTAAGTCAATTATCAGAAGAAGCATTATCAGAAAAAAGACCTGTTAAAACCCCCTGGTTTGAGGCTGACCTTTCACTGGTGGAATATCTTCAGCATGTATTTAATCATGGTGCCTATCACCGGGGACAAATTATTACCCTGGCACATCAATTGGGATTTACACAAATGCCTGCCACCGATTTTTTATTTTTCAGTCTCAAACCATCGGGAAAATAAATCAGTAGCGGTTTTAATACCCTTCCTCATTAGAGTAGCAATAGGAGAAAAATGAACAAGAAAGAAGTAGAGTTATTTTATCCAGAGACCAAGCAGCATTGGCGAAAATGGCTATCCCAAAACCATATCGTTAAAGATGCTGTTTGGTTGATCCTTTATAAAAAGCAATCGGCCAGGCCTACTATTTCCTGGAGTGATGCGGTGGACGAGGCATTATGCTTTGGGTGGATTGACAGCAAGGCAGAATCCATAGACCATGAAAGCTACAGGCAATACTTCTGCAAACGAAAGCCGGATAGCACCTGGAGTAAGGTCAATAAGGATAAAATTGAAAAATTAACCTCCGATAATCTGATGGCCGAAGCAGGTTTGCGCGCGGTTGAAAGAGCAAAGCAAAATGGTTCGTGGACTATTTTGGACGATGTGGAAGCACTGATCATCCCCGGTGACCTGAAAGAAGCCCTGGCAAATTATAAAAACGCTTCGGAGTACTTTGACAGCCTGAGTAAGTCCAACAAAAAAATCCTATTGTATTGGGTAATTTCCGCCAAGCGGCCAGAAACCAGGCAAAAGCGGATTAACGAAATTTCGGAATGTGCAAATCAAGGGCAAAGGCCAAAACAATTCCGGTAAGGGAAAAAACTTTATACCTAAATACGTGTGCCGGGCGTTTGGATTGTCATACTTATAAGTAAAACCTAAGTATGACTGTAAGACTCAAAACCAATGCCGTACACACTGAGCATATTGAACAGCTCACCTTTCACCTCAATGTAAACTACCCCACTTTAAAAGTGTGCTTTAAAGCCAGGGATTCGGAAAGTATGCTTTCCCTTTCCTCGCCACATCCCAGTCTTGACAAACCGGAAATCTTAGAGCTCATACGCTGCCTGGGCTTTACCGTCAATGATTTGGCTTAGGGTGGAAGAGTCTCTGCTGTAGACGTTATCAAGAACTCCTGCTTTAGCCTGGAAATGTGATGCTCGCCTGTTGGCCTGGAACTGTATAAATAGGCGCTACAGCTAAAATTGAAGAAGAAACAAAAGTGTTAAACCCACTGGCTTGGATAATGCTGTTAATTTATTTGTCAGGGATAGTCAATGAAAATATTTAATCATTTGATTAAATCAGATTTTTTAATCCTACCTTTGTCCCGTTTATGGCCAAGGATCTCAATACGGAACAAAAAATCAAGGAAGCTGCCCGCAAGGTGTTCTTAAAAAAAGGCTTTGCAGCGGCCCGCACCCGCGATATTGCCGAGGAGGCCGGTATTAACCTGGCCCTGCTCAACTACTATTTCCGCAGTAAGGAAAAACTTTTCCGACAGATCATGGAGGAGTCGCTGCATACCTTTTTCAGTAGTGTGTTACCCACTATGAGTGACCCAAATGTGTCTTTGCGGGATAAGGTGCCGTTTTTTGTGAATAGTTATACCGATGTGTTGATCAGCAACCCGGAATTACCGGTCTTCATATTGAGTGAGTTGCGCAATGATCCCGACCATATTGTACAGACGTTGCAGATGAATAAGCGCCTCAACCTCTCCGTGCTGTTCGGTCAGATCATGGAAGCCCAGCAAAAAGGTGAGATGATTCCCCTTCAGCCCTGGAATTTCCTGTTGAATCTTCTTTCCTTAACCGTTTTCCCCTTTATAGCCAGGCCCCTTATCCAACGCCTGAGTGATACCAATGATGAACAGTTTAAGCAGTTGGTGGAAGAGCGGAAAGCCATGATCAAAGCCATGGTGATGGGCTATGTTTTTACAGAAAAAGGAAAGGGATAAAAATTTTTTGACATGGGTTTAATCAAATGTTTAATACAGATGACCAAGATTGAATTTAAAACCTCCTGATATGAAAAAGTGGTTTTTACTTTTAGTACTCTTCAGTACTTTATCGTGCTTCAGCCAGAGAGGTGATACTCTTACCTTGGACCAGTGTGTGGAGTGGGCACGCTCCAATTTTCCACTGTTGAAAAAGCAACAACTGCAAAGCCGGGAGCTGGATCTGAAACTGAAGAACATCAGTGCGGATTATCTCCCAAAGCTTATGGTAAATGGTCAGCTTACCTATCAATCTGATGTACCGGAGATCGGCTTGCCCATGTTCCCGGACCTTGGGATTCCGCAGACCCAGTACCGCGCAGCGCTAAATCTGGAGCAGGTGCTTTTTAACGGAGGTAGTACCAGCGCACGCAGGGAACTCACCAAAGTGGAGAGTGCTGCAGAACTACAGAGTGTGGAAGTAGATTGGCAGCGCGTGAAGACCATGGTTGTCAACCTCTACTTTGCCATTGCCATGCAGGACCGGTCTGCCGAAATCCTGGACGCATCTGCCAGACTGCTGGGTGCCAAGCTGGATCAATTGCAGGCAATGGTTAATGCCGGGACCCTGCTGGAAAGTGAAATGCTACGCGTAAAGGCGCAGCTTTACGAATTGCAGAAGCAGCAGAGTCAGGTGGAATACCAGAAGCAAGCTTCGCTCAAATCGTTGGGCATCCTTACCGGAAAGGAATTGGGTACAGCGGCAAGGGTTGAGATTCCTGAGTTGGGAGATATGCAGGCGCCAAAGCTGGATCAGTTGCCGCAACTTCAGCAGATCAGCTTACAAAAACAGCGGATCGAAGCCTCGCAAAAAGTAGCTTCCACGGCCCTTATTCCGCGCTTGTCAGCTTTTGGTACCGGAGGAGTGGCTCAACCCAATCCCTACAATTTTTTCAATACGGAGTTTGGAGTTTATTATATGGTTGGGGCCAAAATCCAGTGGAATGTATTTGACTGGAATACCACCCGAAGAACCAATGCGAACCTGGGGTTACGCAAGGAAATGCTGGAAGCCGAAGCCGAGCAATTGAGGCGTAGTCAACAGATAAAACTGGCCGATCACCAGGCCAATATCAACCAACTGGAAGAGACAGTGGAAAAGGATGAGGAAATAGCCGAAATGCGGGCGAAGATCCGGCAAACTGCTTCCTCACAACTGGATCAGGGTGCGCTGACTTCTGCAGATTACCTGGAAACGGTAATGGATGAACAGAAAGCGCTACTGACCAAAGAGCTAAACGCCATTAGGCTGACCAAGGCTCGTGAGGAGTACGCCATTGAATCGGGGAATTTTTGAAAAGAATAGGAAAAAATAATACGTTATACATGAAAAGACTCCTAACATTTCTGATTATCATTAGCCATGCAGCTGCGTGCAACAATGGCCATGACGAAGCCGATGCCTATGGCCAGTTTGAAGCCGATGAAACGTTGGTTTCGGCAGAAGTAAACGGCAAACTCCTCCGCTTTAAGGCTGAAGAGGGAACCATCCTGGAAGCCAATCAACAAGCCGGACTTATCGATACCACACAACTGTATCTCAAAAGAGGACAGTTACAGGCCAGTAGGGAAGCTTTACAAGCGCGGATGCCCAATGTGGCTTCACAAATCAAAGTGTATGACGACCAACTGGAAGCTGCTCAGCGTGACCTGAAGCGGGCACAAAACCTTTTGGCTGATAAAGCTGCCACCCAAAAACAAGTGGATGATCTGCAAAGCCAGGTGGCCGTACTGAAGAGCAGAAAAAACGCGAGCCTTACCAACCTTAACGACCAAAATCGAAGCTTGGTCAGCGAAATGAATTCGCTGGAATTTCAATTAAGGCAAGTGGAAGACCAGTTGGAGAAAAGCCGCATTGTTAATCCCACTAAAGGAACGGTGCTGAGCAATTATGTGGAAGTGGGCGAGCTGGTACAAATGGGAAAACCGCTGTATCGTATTGCCAAGCTCGAGCAACTCACTTTGAGAGCCTACGTTTCGGAAGACCAGTTGGTCAATATTAAGATCGGGCAGGAGGTGACAGTACGCGTGGATAAACCCAATGATGCGTTTCAAAATTTTAAAGGAAAGATCAGCTGGATCAGTGATGAATCGGAATTTACACCTAAGGTCATTCAAACCAAGGAAGACCGTGTGAACCTGGTGTATGCGGTGAAGATCAAAGTACCGAATGATGGTCGGTTGAAGATTGGCATGCCTGGTGAAGTCTTATTCAACGGAAGTGATGAGCAGGATTAAAGTCGAAAATATCAGTCATAAATATGGAGAGGTTCAGGCATTAAAAGAACTGAGCTTTGAAGTGGAGGAAGCTGAGATCTTTGGCCTGATTGGTCCTGATGGAGCGGGAAAGAGTACGCTCTTCAAAATCCTTACCACGCTGCTTTTACCCGATGAAGGCGAAGCTCATGTGCTAGACTATAGCGTACGCGATGACTACCGCGCTATTCGCAACCGTATCGGCTACATGCCTGGTAAGTTTTCGCTTTACCTCGATTTAAGCATCCAGGAAAACCTGGAATTTTTTGCCACCGTTTTCGGCACTAGGGTAGAAGAAAACATGGACATCATAAGCGATATTTACAATCAGCTGAAGCCTTTCAAGGATCGACTGGCAGGAAAGCTTTCCGGTGGTATGAAACAGAAGCTGGCTTTGTGCTGTGCATTGATCCATCGTCCGCAGGTGCTTTTTTTAGACGAACCTACTACAGGAGTAGATCCAGTTTCGCGCAAGGAATTCTGGCAAATGCTGAAAAAATTAAAAGAATCAGGCATCACCATTTTGGTTTCTACCCCTTATATGGATGAAGCTGCTTTGTGTGATCGCGTGGCACTGATCCAGGAAGGACAAATTCTTTCCATTGAAAGCCCGGCCAGCGTTTCAGCTTCCTACCCTTTTGAACTTATTGCCATGAAATCGGAAAATATGTATGCATTGCTTCAGCAGTTGCGGCAGTATTCGGAGGTGCATTCCAGCTACACTTTTGGCGACTTTATTCATGTAAGTTTAAAGAAAGGGGAAAGTGAGGAAAACCTTTTGCGGAAGCTGAAAGAAGATGGTTTTGAGGTGGAGCATGAAAAAATAAAGGCCGGTATTGAAAACGTATTTATGCAACTGCTTTCGCAAAAAGAAGAGGTGTGATGGAAAAGGTGATCGAAGTGAAAAACCTCACGAAGAAATTTGGCGCCTTTACCGCTGTGGATGCGATCAGTTTTGAAGTTTCTAAAGGTGAGATCTTCGGTTTTTTGGGCGCCAACGGAGCCGGGAAAACTACCGCTATGCGCATGCTATGCGGACTGCTTTCGCCTACTTCAGGTGAGGCTTCCGTGGCGGGTTTTAACATCCTTACCGAAACCGAAAAAGTGAAGAAAAGTATAGGCTATATGAGTCAGAAATTCTCATTGTACGAAGACCTTACGGTGAGTGAGAACTTTCACTTCTACGGAGGCGTGTATGGTTTGCGAAAAAGTGAGGTAAACGAGCGCATGGAGGAAATGCTGGAGCATCTGGATTTGCTTCACGAAAAGAAGAGTATTGTCGGTTCGCTGCCTCTTGGGTGGAAGCAAAAGTTATCGTTTTCACTGGCGCAGGTGCACCGTCCTGATATCATCTTTTTAGATGAACCAACAGGCGGTGTAGATCCCATTACCAGGCGGCAGTTTTGGGAAATGATCTATGCTGCGGCCTACGAGGGCGTCACCATTTTTGTAACCACACACTATATGGATGAGGCGGAGTATTGCAATCGCGTATCCATCATGGTAGATGGAAAAATCAAAGCCCTGGATCGCCCAGCGGAATTGCGGAAGCACTATAAGAGTGATAGTATGGATGGCGTTTTCCAGGTATTGGCAAGAGGCACAAGTGGGAAGGGTTAAAGGAGACGGAATGCCAGCCTGAGTGCCCCGAAGACAATTAGAGGGGTGAAGGTTTAAGGAACCTAGGCTTCGATACTTTTCTTTTCCGCTTTGCTACAAAGAAAAACTCAGCCTGACAGAGGTTTTGCTGAATTATATAAAAATGAAACAATTCGTAGCATTTGTAAAAAAAGAGTTTCGTCACATCTTTCGTGACCAACGCACTCTGATCATTCTTTTTGGGATGCCCATTGTGCAGCTCATCCTTTTTGGCTTTGCGCTAAACAATGAGATCAAAGATGCAGGGATTGCCATTTTCGATCAATCTAAAGACGTTATGAGCATTCGCCTGAAAGGCAAAATGCTTTCTTCGGGTTACTTCAAAGAAGTAGAAGAACTGTACTCCTATAAACAAATTGAGAAAGCTTTTAAAACGGGAGAAGTCAAACTGGCCCTGGTCATTGGTAGTGATTTTGGGAAACAATTGGAGCGCAAGGAAGCGGCCCGTATTCAGCTCATCGGTGATGCTTCGGACCCCAATACCGCTCAAACGCTGACCAACTATGCAGAGCTTATCATTCGGGATTTTGAACAGGAAATTCATAGCAATGGTATTGAAGTACAGAGGGGTGCCAGCGCTATTCCCCGAATGATGTACAACCCCGAACAAAAAGCAGTTTTTATGTTTGTGCCAGGGGTAATGGCGCTTATCCTGATGCTGGTTTCCGCCATGATGACTTCCATCACCATCGCTCGTGAAAAAGAACAGGGCACCATGGATATCCTGATGATCTCACCACTCAAACCCGTGCAAATCATTCTGGGAAAAGTAACGCCTTACCTTTTGCTTTCACTCATCAACGGTACCGTCATCGTGCTGATGGGACTTTTCGTTTTCGGGATGCCCGTACGTGGTTCGTTCCTGTTACTTTTCATGGAAATGCTGCTGTTTATCATTACCGCACTAGGGCTTGGAATTCTTATTTCCAGTAAAGCCAATAGCCAGATGACCGCTATGTTTATTTCGATGGTCGGTCTGATGATGCCCACGATTCTGCTTTCCGGTTTCATTTTCCCCATTGAGAATATGCCATTACCGCTCCAGGTGATTGCTCAGGTATTACCGGCCAAGTGGTTTATCATCATCATCAAAAGTGTAATGCTGAAAGGGAGTGGCCTATTCAACGTTTGGCTGCCCAGCCTGGTGCTTGCCTCTATGGCAGCGGTATTCCTGGTGGTGAGCATGAGAAATATTAAACCCCGCATTAACGGATGAGAACGATTCGCCACATTATCAGGAAAGAGTTTTTACAGATTGTGCGCAATCGGATGATGATCCCATTTATCACGGTGATGCCAGTGGTTCAGCTGATCTTGCTCTCCTATGCGGCTACTTTTGAAGTAAAGCATGTGAAGGTTGGTGTTAATGACCAGGATCAGAGTGAGGCTTCAGCATTGTTGTTGCAAAAGTTCAGCGGCTCGGGCTATTTTAAAATTAATGAAACAGCCTTTTCTACCGATGTTCTTCTTGCCGGGATGCAGGCGGATGAAGTGGATATGGTACTCACCATTCCCAAAGATTTTGAAAAAGATCTGACGAATGGCTTAGTCGCCAATGTACAATTGCTGATTAATGGCGTAAACAGCCAAAAGGCGGGGTTGGCCAATGCGTATTCGCAAGGTGTGCTGGCAGGTTTTAACAAAGAATGGGCGGCTCAACATTATGGGCAGGTACCTGAGCTTAACCCGAAGATCGAAAAATCATACTGGTACAACCCTGAACTGGACTACAAACTGTTCATGGTTCCCGGGATCCTGGCAGTGCTGATTACTATTGTTACGGCCTTTCTTACCGGGATCAATGTGGTGCGCGAAAAGGAAATCGGTACCATCGAGCAACTCAACGTTAGCCCGATTAAAAAGTACCAGTTTTTTATCGGAAAGCTCTTTCCCTTTTGGGTGATCGGGTTATTTCTTTTGAGTTTGGGTCTCTTTATCGGCTATTTATTCTTTGGAATTACCACCCAGGGAAGCCTCGCTTTGCTTTTTGGATTTGT
>NZNV01000022.1 GCA_002695025.1 Owenweeksia sp. | reverse complement strand
GTCATCGTTCTTTTCCAATTCGTTCATCAGCGCTTTCATGCGTTCTTCAAACTGGCCACGATACTTGGTACCTGCCACAAGGGAGGCTAAGTCAAGCGTAACCACCCTCTTATTGAAAAGAACCCGTGAAACCTTGCGCTTTACAATGCGCAGGGCCAAGCCTTCAGCAATAGCCGATTTGCCTACACCCGGTTCACCGATAAGCAGGGGATTGTTTTTCTTTCTCCGGCTCAATATCTGGGATACTCTCTCGATCTCCTTTTCACGACCAACTACCGGATCCAGTTTATTTTCTTCGGCAAGCTTAGTCAGATCGCGACCGAAGTTATCCAGTACGGGAGTTTTGCTTTTGGCGTCTGACTTACCTTTGCTGGCCGAAGCACCGGAGTATCCGGGATCTTTACGTTCAAAGTCATCATCATCTTCCCCGTATGACATTTCGCTGCGGGGTTTATCCCTCAACTCATCCGAGTAGTGAGCCTGGTACTCATTCTTTACATTCTCGTAATCCACATCGTACTGACGCAGGACCCTGGAAACCGGGTCATCATCATTGCGAAGTATACATAGCAAAAGATGTGAAGTACGTATTTGATTGCTTTGGAAGAGCTTGGCTTCCAAAAAGGTTGTTTTTAAAGCCTTTTCCGCCTGCCTGGTAAGTGGCAGGTTCTTTTTGGTACTAAGTTGTCCTGAGATATTAGGTGCGCTGATCGCTTCGATTTTCCTCCGGAAACCCTGGATGTTTACTCCAAGATCTTCCAGGATCTGGATGGCGCTGCCTTCACCTTCGCGGATCAATCCGAGCATAAGATGCTCCGTACCAATGTAATCATGCCCCAAACGCAAGGCTTCTTCCTTGCTGTAGCTGATTACGTCCTTTACGCGTGGTGAAAAATTTTCGTCCATGAATTATAATTGATAAAATAAAGCTAGTGAGTATGCTAGTATGTACGAATACTATGCCAACCCAGTTTCATTCAAAGTTAGGTTTATGACCAACACAGCCAAAGACAAAAGAGTTTATAATTATTAACAGGCGGTCCAGGCAAATTGTGAGTAATTAACGCACTGGTAAGGCATTTTAGCGCTGTTGTTACCCTATATTTGAGCTTTTTGTTAACAGAAGACTAATATTGGCTTAAAGAACTGACACAATGGCCGAAGGAGAAAGAATAATTCCTATCAATATTGAGGAGGAAATGAAGTCCTCTTACATCGACTACTCCATGTCGGTGATAGTTTCAAGGGCTCTGCCGGATGTGCGTGACGGAATGAAACCCGTACACCGCAGGGTATTGTATGGAATGTATGAATTAGGCGTGTTATCCAACCGCTCGTATAAGAAATCCGCTCGTATAGTAGGGGAGGTATTGGGTAAGTTCCACCCTCACGGTGACTCATCCGTTTACGATACCATGGTACGTATGGCCCAGCCCTGGAGTTTGCGCTATATGATGGTTGACGGACAGGGTAACTTCGGGTCTGTGGACGGTGACCCACCCGCAGCCATGCGTTACACCGAAGCACGCCTTCAGAAGATCTCTGAAGAAATGCTTTCCGATATCGATAAGGAAACGGTTGATTTTCAACTCAACTTTGATGACTCACTGCAAGAGCCTACCGTTTTACCCACCCGCATCCCTAACTTGCTGGTAAACGGTGCATCCGGTATTGCGGTAGGTATGGCTACCAACATGCCACCCCACAACTTAACAGAGTCTATTGATGCCATTAACGCTTACATTGAGAACCGTGACATTACCGTAGCGGAACTGATGGAGCAACATATTAAAGCCCCCGACTTTCCTACCGGTGGTACCATCTACGGTTATGAAGGGGTAAAGGAAGCCTTTGAAACCGGTCGTGGACGCATCGTATTGCGTGGTAAAGCCACCATAGAAGAGGTTAAGGGGCGTGAATGCATCATTGTTACGGAGATTCCTTACCAAGTGAATAAGGCTGATATGATCAAGAAAACAGCCGACCTGATCAACGAGAAGAAGATTGAGGGGATTTCTGATATCAAGGACGAGTCAGACCGTAAGGGTATGCGTATTGTGTATTACCTGAAGCGTGATGCTGTACCAAATGTAGTGTTGAATAAATTATACAAGTACACCGCTTTACAATCTTCATTTTCAGTAAATAATATTGCTCTTGTAAGCGGTCGTCCTGAGCAGTTGAACCTCAAAGATCTGATCGTTCACTTTGTGGAGCACCGTCATGATGTAGTGGTGCGCAGAACACAATATGAACTGCGTAAGGCCGAGGAACGAGCCCATATCCTGGAAGGATTGCTGGTAGCCCTGGATCACCTCGATGAAATCATTGCCCTGATCCGTGGTTCCCAAACTCCCGAAGAAGCTCGGGAAGGATTAATGAGCAATTACGACCTGTCCGAAATTCAGGCACGTGCTATTCTGGACCTGCGCTTGCAGAAGCTCACCGGACTGGAGCGTGATAAGATCAAGGAGGAATACAACGAATTGATGGAGAAGATCGCTTATTATAAGCGAATCCTGAATGAAGAGGATCTGCGCATGACCATTATCAAGGAAGAACTTCTTGAAATAAAGGAGAAGTACGGTGATGAGCGCAGAACCGATATCGAGTATGCCGGAGGCGATGTAAGTATTGAAGACATGATCCCCGATGAGGAAGTGGTGATCACCATTTCGTACGCAGGGTATATCAAACGTACTCCGCTTACCGAATACAAGAAGCAAAACCGTGGTGGCGTAGGTCACCGTGGTGTGCAAACCCGTGATGAAGACTTTATTGAACACATTTTTGTGGCCACCAACCACAACTATATGTTATTCTTTACCGAGTGGGGTCGTTGTTATTGGCTGCGCGTATTTGAAATTCCGGAAGGCACTAAGTCCAGTAAGGGGCGTGCCATCCAAAACCTGATCAATATTCCTTTGGACGATAAGGTGAAAGCCTTTATTAATACTAAGGACCTGAAGGATGAAGAGTATGTAAACGAGCATTTTATCATGATGGTAACCAAAAAAGGTGTTATCAAGAAGACTTCGCTTGAGTCGTATTCCCGTCCCCGGGTAAATGGTATCAACGCCATAACCGTACGGGAAGGTGATACCTTACTGGAAGCAAAACTTACCACCGGTAAGGATGAAATACTGATGGCCAAGCGAAGCGGTAAAGCCATTCGTTTTAATGAATCCACAGTTCGTGCAATGGGCCGTAACGCCAGCGGTGTTCGGGGAGTTACCCTTGAAAACGATAAGGATGAAGTGATTGGCATGGTTACTATTCCTGACCCAGAAGATGAAAGTGTAAGCATACTGGTCATCTCTGAAAAGGGTTACGGCAAGCGTACCCAGCTAGAGGATTACCGTATTACCAACCGTGGAGGTAAGGGTGTTAAAACCCTTTCCATTACTGATAAGACGGGTAGTCTGGTAGCTATTAAAGCAGTAACCGATGATGATGACCTGATGGTGATCAATAAGAGTGGGGTCATGATCCGCACCGGGATGAACGGTATCCGTGTAATGGGCCGTGCTACGCAGGGTGTACGTGTTATAAACCTCAAGAATAACGATGAAATAGCTTCTGTGGCCAAAGTTCCGGCTGCGGAGGAAGAAGAACTTACAGAAGGTGAAGCAGGACCAGAGGGCGATAACACTCCTGATGCTCCTACAGCCTCAGAAGAGTAGAGTTCGAAAGGTTTATCATAGTATGATGCAACCCCCATGTGAAAACATGGGGGTTTTTTATTTCCACACAACACCCAACCCTTATTCGCTGTTTCCCGTTTGTTGAAATAGGTGCGAAAAAACTAGATAAAGGCTTATTCTGAAGGGCCTGTTTTGGTTTTAATCCGCCATTAATGGTTTACCCAACCTTAATCCTAAAGAGCGGATTAACAGAAGCGGCAGACGTATCGTCTTGCCGCTTTTCTTTTGCCATACCAACGGTTTTAGCGAACAATTTTGGCATGTATGATTTTATATCTTCATTCATTGAATATCTATGCGCGTCAATTTTAAAAGTATCTGGCGGGTCCTGAAGGATACCAGCAAAGGATGGATAGATTCCGATCCTTTCCGCGAAAGTGCAGTCATATCCTATTATGCTATTTTTTCGATTCCCGGTTTGCTGATCATCGTTATCTGGGTGGCCGGTATCTTTTTCGGGCAGGAAGCTGTGCGGGGAGAGATAGGTTCCCAGGTGGGCGATATGATGGGTCCCACAGCAGCAGAGGGGGTAGAGTCGCTGATCAAGAGTGCAGCCCTGGACCAATCCAGTATGATCATGAAGATCATTGGTATCGGTACGCTGGTTTTCGGAGCCACCACCTTATTCTTCCAATTGCAGAAATCACTCAACAATATATGGGATGTGCAGCCAGTACCGGAAAGCAACTTCCGTAAATTTCTGTATGACCGGGCCTATTCCCTGGGCCTCATCATGGTTATTGCCTTTCTCTTATTGATCACTCTGGTATTGTCAGCGCTTATTTCGGTGGTTTCTACCTGGATAGAACGCAACTTCGGAGAATACCTGCTTTACCTGGTGCAGGTGGTTAACTTTATCCTGGCCCTGGGTATCGTTACCTGCCTTTTTGCCATAATGTTCAAGGTTTTGCCAGATGTGGAAGTGGGATGGCGTTCCGTTTGGGTAGGTGCATTATTGACCGCTGTTTTGTTTAGCATCGGGAAAACCCTGCTGGGACTGTACTTTGGAGTGGCCGATCCTACATCGGGTTTTGGTGCGGCAGGCACCGTGATCCTGGTGATCATGTGGGTTAATTATACTTGCCTTATCCTCTTTTTCGGTGCTGAATTCACCCAGGTATTCGCTCGTAAATATTTTCATCGTATTGAGCCTTCCAAACATGCCAAGTGGAGTGCCAATTATATTCTTCATCAACAACAGCTTGAGGAAGCCGAAGAAGGTGAAAAACCAGAAAAACAGGCCCAGGCAGACTCTTAAATCACACACTTACAAAAGCTAAACTCCTTAGGTTCTAAAGCAATACATTACGGCTATTTAATTCGTTTTCTCATTCTTAACCGTCTTTAGATAGTTTTTTCTAACCCTCATCCCTTAACCTTCGTCTGGATTAATAGTGGATCAGGAATTAAAGGATATAATCAAGGGCTGTAAAAAACACAATACACAGGCTCAAAAGGATTGTTACTCCAGGTTTTATGGGAAAATGTTTCCCCTTTGCCTGCGCTATGTAGGGCAAAGGGAAGAAGCGCAGGAAGTGCTAAACGATGCCTTTCTTAAGGTTTTCACGTCCATCAATCAATACCAGGGCATAGGAAGCTTTGAGGGGTGGATACGAAAGATAGTGGTGCACAAATGCCTGGACTATCTGCGCAGTGTTTCGCGGCACCGTAATACCATCAAGAACCCGGATACTTTTTTTTGCCCGACAACCATTTCCTCTGAAGCTGAAGAGCAGCACCATTATTACTATTTGAGTTGGTTGCTTAACGGTTTACCCGAACAGCATAAGAACGTGTTCAACCTGTTCGTGCTTGATGGTTACAACCACCAAGAAATCGGCAGGAAGCTCAATATTACGGTGGCCAACTCCAAATATTGCCTGCACCAGGCCAGGAAAGCATTACAGGAAAATCTTAAGACTATACAGGAAAATGAAAGATCATGATGAAATAGACCAGCTCTTTCAAAAGGCTTTTAGGAAGGCTGAGGAGCCTTTTGACGAAAAATACTGGGAAGATTTTTACGAAACCAGGAAAGGCAGGCTTGTAAAGCAAAACTCAAGGAGCTGGTTGCTCTGGAGTTTAATAGTGCTAATCGTTGGTATACTTGGTGTGGTGGCCTGGTTTGGAATAGAAGCTGAGACACCGAATAAAAAGGAAGTGGTACCATTACCTTTTGAAGAGGTGGTGCCTAAAGAAAAGGAAAGTAGCCAACAAACCGTTTCATCAGTTGTAGACCCTACGACCGAGGTAAACCGGGAGCAGGGAGGAAGAGAAGTCTACGCAGATGAGACAGCGGAACCTTCTCCCTTTGCAAAAATTCCCAGGGAGGTTACTACTTATGCTGCGCCTAAGCCAGACTATTTCCTGAACAAAAATGAGCAGAATGCGCAAGGGGAAATGTCAAGAGAATCTACAAACAGAGCATCCTTTATGATCCATGCGGTTCCCAGGGACTTCTCGGTTGGTGAATTGGACATTAACCACCAGCCCGGGAAGATAGAGACAAAGGCCTGGCCAAAACCTTCGGGAAATACTTTTTTTACAGAGCTGGGTATACGGCAAAACCTGGGAGCTTCAGGAAGCAATTCAAGCGGGTTATCGGAAAGAATTACCATAGGTGTGGGCTATGTTATGAACCTGGCTAAAAGGCAGTCATTAGTAATTTCGTTTCATTATACGCAACGCGGAGGGTCTGGCATTAAATTCAATTCCGAAGAAACCTACCGCTACCTTCAGGAGTACAAAACCCTGTATGAATATGAGCTGGACCATTATCAAAGTCTGGATCTGTCATTTAACTACCGGTGGCAATTAAGTAACCGTGCCAGCTTACAGGCCGGCTTGTTTGGTTCTTTCCTTCTGAACCATCACGGTTCGCTATACCGGCAGTATTCCTATTCCGAAACAGAAAAAGAAGATTTGGGTGATGGCTATGATCCCGGTATGAGGTTTTTAACTCCAGGAGCCCAGTTAGGTGTAGGTTATATACTGAACCCGTTTACGGAAGTGCAATTAAATTACCGCCATTCGGCAACTCCGGTCAACCGTATGGAGTATACATCATCTCAATTGCAGATACACGAACTCATTCTCTCCATTCAATACAAGCTGAACTAATGAAAAAGCTAAGTTTTCTGACAGTACTATTAACCGTTAGCCTTAGTTGCTCCAAAAAAGAACCACTACCAGATGCAAATCAGCCTCCGGAGCTTTTCATAAGATGGGAAACGGATAGGGCCGAGGAGGTATACCAGGTTACAGAAAATGGTGTACAAGCCTTTGCCACTACAGCAACCCCTGGCTTTGGTACCCGTTACTATGTTTTCACCTATTCACTGGATCCGGATAATTTTATTCAATTGGTATTTAATAATTACTCATCCATGCTGAGCACTGATACAACAGTGGATATGAAAAGGACGTTTACGGAAGGAGTAAAACCCTATAATACTTCAGGTTTTTATGCTCCGGATGAAGTAAGCATATACATCATTGATGTGAATGAACGCGAAAATAGCCTGGCTACGGTTTACCCTAAAAATAAATCTGCGAAGTTTGAAATTACCCAGGTTGAAGAAGTCATTCGCGTTGGCAGAAAGTATCTTAAAGTGGAATATGCCTTTGAGGCCACTGTTATTTCACCTATGGGTAGCAAGGAGGTAATATTGCGAAATGGCAGTGGTGCTGCCAGTTTTCCACTTCCTCTCTAACCTCTTTCCAGGAATCACCGTCTAAAAGAGTGAAGAGTTAATTAAAAAATTCTAAACATGAAAAAACTAATAATCAGTTCAATCTTAGTGATGCTTTCTTTGACCATACAAGCACAATCAGTGGTAGGAGGAGCCAATGCCATTAATAACACCTACACCTTTATGGCAGGTTTGCAACAAGTGGGTGCAGCTGAGAACCAACCTTTCTGTGGTGCCGCCCTGATTCACCCTGAGTGGGTGCTGACGGCCGGACATTGTGCCATGGATGTGTTCAACGGAGGAGGTACACTGAGTGAAGTAGAGGTAATTATTAATGCCTATTCTTTGCAAAACCCTAATACCAACTACGAGAAGATAAAGGGTGATAGTGTAATTCCGTTTCCTGCCTATTCCCTAGGTCAGAGCATGAACGATGACATCGCCCTAATCCACCTGGAAACACCTTCAATCTTTACCCCCATCCTTTTACCTTCTGAAGCTGATTCCATATTGGAAGCGGCCGGGGCACAGGTAAGGGTATTAGGATGGGGCATCTCCGACACGGCCAACCAACAATTCAGGATAGATACTCTGCAAACCACGGTCATCGATGTAATTGCCACTTCGGTGTGTAATGAATCCAGCCGTTACAATGGTGGTATTACCGATGATATGATTTGTGCCGGTAAACTGGTAGGCTCTGCGCAAGGGGCAGCAGCAGGTGATAGCGGAGGCCCTCTTTTTGCAGAGGTAAATGGACAACGCATCCTGCTGGGGGCCGTTAGCTGGGGGCAACAGCGATACTCTACCAGTCAATATCCAGGTATTTATACCAAGGTGCGTAAATACCGCAACTGGATAGATCAGACCATCACTTCCATAGGTTTGTCTGAGCATTTCCTGGAAAGAACTACCCATATTTACCAGCAAGGATCTACTCTGAAGGTGGAATTCCAAAAACCATTGGAATATGAAACAAGCCTGAAACTACTGGACGTATCTGGCCGAACTTTAATGGAGAAGGAACTTGGACCCGGTCAGCTGGAATTTGAACTGAACGTAAATCAGGCTCCGGGGCTGTATATCGTAAATCTCCAGTCTGGTAATAATGGGTTCAGCCGTAAAGTGGTATTGCGATGAGATCATTTTTGCTGATTACCTGCCTGGTAGTTTCACTTTTTGCTTGTAACAGCACAAAGCCGTTGGATCATGATATTCAGGTAAAGAGCAATTTTGAGTTTAGTCAACAGGACGTGTTTATAGAGATCCAGGAACTGTCACTTCAGTCGGATTCAGTAAATATGGCGGTACAATTCAAAGGCGGTTGCAAAAACGACCACCGGTTTGAATGCGTTTACGATCCGGAAATCAACAAGAAGTCGGATACTTTAAAGTTAAGCCTGGTACATTTCTCTGATGACCGCTGTTTCTCAATCTTAAAAAAGGATTTGAGTTTTTACCTGATGCCTTCGGTTAAAAAGCACGATGTACAATATCTGCGGGTAAACTCATACACTATACCCATTCAATAACCTATGTGTTGATCGCGGTTGTGTTAACCGCTTGGTAAACTCCCCGGACCCCGGGGAGTTACTGATTTGGTAACCCCGCCCCGTAGTAGCACACTATAATAAGTTATACCTTGCGATGAACTATCAAAACAATAGTACTACGCATGTCCAATACAGGATTGATCATTGAGGAAAGAAGCCGTGATATCGGTGATTTCCTGGTGGGACGTTTACTGCCATTTCGTAAAAAACGTATGGTTGGCCCCTTTATTTACCTGGATCACATGGGCCCCAAAGAACTGGGACCAGGGGAAAGGATGGATATTGGCCCACATCCGCATATCGGTTTATCTACCTTAACCTATCTCTTTAGTGGCTCTATTGTGCATCGCGATAGTTTGGGCAGTGAACAAATCATTAACCCGGGAGCCGTGAACTGGATGACGGCTGGCAGCGGGGTGGTACATTCGGAACGTTCACCTCACAAACTGGATGATGATACCCAATTGGTGCACGGACTGCAAATTTGGGTAGCCCTGCCCAAACCCGATGAGGATACCGAAGCTTCCTTTCATCATATTACCAGTGATGAGTTACCTTCCTGGAAAAATGGCCAGGTAAGCTATAAATTGCTGGCCGGTAAAGCGTATGGCCGGCAATCTCCTGTACCTGTATATTCGGATCTGTTCCTGGTGGAGCTTAAAAATGAAGAAACCGAGGAAATCCACCCTGCTGAGCATGTGAAAGGAGAGTTGGCTATTTATGTTTTGAAGGGCGAAATAGAAGCTTGCGGGGATGTGATCTCGAGTGGTCATCTTTTGGTGTCCAAAGAAGGTGAAGCTTGCACCTTCAGGCTTAAGGCCGGTTCACATTGCATAATGCTGGGAGGTGAAGCTTTTCCCGAAGAGAGGCATATTTACTGGAACTTTGTTTCCAGCAGTAAGGATAAAATTGAAGCTGCCAAACAGAGGTGGAAGGACCGTGCTTTCCCGGATATACCGGGTGAAAAAGGATACATTCCGCTTCCGGAATAATGCGAAATGCCTTAAAAGCCGGATTGGCATTCCTGCTGGCTACGGTGGCTGGTTGTAAGATTCAACCCACCCCCTTTTATCTTGAGGACAACTACTACGGTAATCAATATGTAACCGAAGCCAGGGGTAGAATCTTTCAGAATTTTCATGGTTTGCACGTTCGTCCGGACCTAATCCTGTTGGAAGGAGAGGGCACTTCCTTATTTGTACAACAAGTAAAACTGGACACCACAGATAAATATTTTGAGCGCTTGCGCAAACAATATATTCATGACGGCAGCCTGGACAAAACAAATGTACCCTGGTTGAAGGGGCCCAACCGGATATTTGGAGAGTATAAGATTGCTCGTGAAGAACTGGAGCGTGCCTACCGTTTATACACTTTCCCAATGAAGGATCATTTGGTATTGGTAGGCATAAAAGGTTACAATCTGCAGGATACTGCCCGTTGGGACCGTTGGGTTAAAACCATTGCTGAAGAAGGCTTGCCGGAGTATGTAATCACCTCTGCCAATCCCTCTTCCGTGGATTTTGCAGGGAGAATGCTGGATATAAGTCCTGGTTGTGTATGGGTGGAACCTCATAATCTCCGCTGTCCCGGAAAAGGTCAGATGGACTGGTCTTTATACCCAACGGCAGAAGAAGCCAAAGAAAAACTTCAGCAGCAAATGTATTATACGCGCACTTTTGAAGGGGCAGAATTGCAGGAGGATACCGAGCAGGAGGTGTTGTTTGAAGGAGTACCGGTAACCGCGCGCAAAATGGTGTACCGTTTAAAAATGTCGCCTTTATTGCTGGGTAGCAGCAACGTACTTATCATTTACTATGTAACGACAGAAGTACGCGGCCATTATATGCATTGTGTGATGAGTTTTTACGATACAGATGCCAGCCCCGGTGGTTTGGCACCGTTGATCCAAAAGGTTATGACCCTTCCTTAAAAGGTTTTCAAAAGAACAGGAAGTATCCTGCTATAAAACCTGCCAGCCCGCTGAAAAAGTAAAAGAGTGATCTTTTGAAGCCCAGTGTTTGAAACAAGCTCAGGAGTATAAGCAGGGATATTGTATGTACAAGAATGGTGGCTACTGTCTGGTTTACTCCCAGATAAGAAGAAATTATTCTCTCATCTGTACTCAGTTGGTAATCACCTGAAAGTAAGCCAATACCAGCATTAGCCGTTACCCGAAGATGAAAGAGGGATAAAACCACCCATAAATTTTCCAGGAAGGAGGTTTTGGATAGATACTTAAGAAGCACCAAACCGGTTAAGCTGATTATAAGTGTTCCCAACGGGCCGGCCAGATATATCAGAAAGTCGTTGTAGCAGATGCTATCTTCTCCAATGGCTTTACAGTTACCCGTCAGTTGTGTGCAATTGGAATAATCAATGGAACTTTTAAGGAGAATGGCTTTACAGCCAAGTACCAGGGCAGAAAATAAATGAAAAAGCTCATGTACTAAAGTGCCAAGCGGTACAAACAAAGCAAAGAGTACCATGCTGACCATAAAATAGGGGAAAAGCCCAGTTTTAGCAGCTGATCTTTTCCCCATATCTGGTATTAGTTTTCAAGTATTGCAATTACCTCATCACGCGTAAGGTCCAGGAAGGTATCCATGTCACCCTCAATGGCATCCAGTATATCATTAAAACTGTCACCTGAGGAGGTATAGGACCGGTAAAGGTTTATCATATCCACAGCCATATCATGATAAGTCTGGGTTATGATCACCTCGTTTCCATCTCCGTTAAGCAGTATATCAGCAACCTCATAAGAAGCTACTGCAAAATCATAGCACTCGGTAAAGTGGTTTAACCACATATTAAAGTTGGTGCTATTTTCACTAATAGTGTAGTAGTAATCAATATACTGTTGTCCGAGTTCATATGCTTCCATGAAATCATCTCTGAATTCATAGCCGTTATCTTCACTCAGCATGGGAACATCATGATCTTCCGATTCAATGGTCAAATTGGCTGTACGTGTATCACAGGACGGTCTTACCTGGGGGTCTCCTGGTACATCCGGGGCTTTTTTCTCAATTTGACTGGCAGATCTGTTTTCTTTTTGGCAGGAAAGGGTTAATCCAAAAATTAATGTACATGATGCTACAAGCATCATAAAAAAACGTGTTTTCATAATGTAGAGTTTTAAATGTTGATGGTATTAAATGTAAGCTATTTAGAAATGGGAAGATACCTCTCCGTCACTTTGTCACTTTTACTTTGCCCGGCATAAGCTTTGACAAATAGCAGGTGATCCGAAAGATCGTTTGATACTAAAGTCATATTAAACCTAAAACTATATTGAAATGTCAACCGGAAAGATCAATGTAACTGCGGATAACATTTTTCCGATCATCAAAAAGTTCCTGTATTCCGATCACGAAATATTCCTTCGTGAGCTGATCTCCAATGCTACGGATGCTACTTTGAAATTGAAAACCCTGGCCCGTTTGGGAGAAACCAAATCGGAAATGGGAGACCTTAAGATCGAGGTTAAGATCGATAAGGAGAATAAAACCCTTACGGTTAGCGATCATGGTATCGGCATGACTACCGAAGAAGTGGAAAAATACATCAACCAGGTAGCGTTTTCAGGAGCTGAGGAATTTGTGCAGCAATACAAGGATAAAACCGATGGGGCGGCCATTATTGGTCATTTTGGTCTGGGATTTTATTCCTCGTTTATGGTAGCTGGTAAGGTGGAGATCGTTTCCTTATCCCATAAAGAAGGTGCTAAAACGGCTCACTGGAGCTGTGAAGGCAATCCTGAGTTTACCCTTGAGGAAACCGATGAACGTCAGGAAAGAGGTACTGACATTATTCTCCATATCAACGAAGATTCACTGGAGTTTTTGGAAGAATACAAGATCCGTGAACTGCTGAATAAGTATTGTAAGTTCCTGCCGGTACCCATTAAGTTTGGTACTAAGGAGATTACCGAGAAAACGGAAGGTGAAGGCGAGGATAAGAAGGAGATCAAAAAAACGATTGACGATATTATCAACAATCCGGAGCCGGCCTGGACCAAAGCCCCTGCCAACCTTGAAGATGAAGACTACAAAGCCTTTTACCGGGAGTTGTACCCCATGACCTTTGAGGATCCGCTCTTTCATATCCATCTTAACGTGGATTATCCATTTGACCTTACCGGGATATTGTTCTTCCCCAAGATCAAGCCTAATATGGAACTGCAGCGCAACAAGATACAGCTGTACCAGAATCAGGTATTTGTAACCGATAACCTGGAAGGCATAGTGCCTGATTTCCTCACTCTCTTACACGGGGTTATCGACTCTAAGGATATTCCCCTGAACGTATCCCGTTCATACCTGCAAAGTGATGCCAGCGTAAAGAAGATCAGCGGCCACATCAGTAAAAAGGTGTCCGATAAGCTGGAGGAACTCTTCAAGGCGGACCGCGAGGATTTCCAGAAAAAGTGGGAAGACATTAAGGTAATTATAGAGTACGGCATGCTGAGTGAAGCCAAGTTTTACGACCGTGCCCAGAAATTTGCCCTTTACAAGAACGTAAAGGATGAATATTATACCCTGGAGGAGTACAAGGAGAAGATCAAGGATCTGCAAACCGATAAGGACGGAAACCTGGTAGCTCTTTATGCTGCCAATAAAGAAGCCCAGCATAGTTTTATCCGTAAAGCAGAAGCTAAGGGTTACGATGTATTGTTGCTGGATAGCCCCATCGTGAGCCACCTTATTCAGAAATTGGAAACTGAGAATGATAAGTTCCGTCTGGCGCGTGTAGACTCTGATTCTATCGACAAGCTCATTCCCAAGGATGAAGAAGTACCTTCCAAGCTGAGCGAAGAACAACTTGAAAAGCTGAAGCCCATTATTGAAAATGCGGTAGATGACAGCAAATTCACGGTTCAAATGGAAAGCCTGGATGCCGCAGAAAGTCCTTTTACCATTACCGTTCCCGAATTTATGCGCAGGATGAAGGAAATGAGTATGACCGGTGGAGGCATGATGGGAATGGGTAGCCTGCCCGAAATGTATACCCTGGTGGTAAATACCAACCACGATCTGGCCTCGTATCTTTTAGAGGAATCCGATGAAACCCGCAGAAAGGAAGTGGTCTCACAGGCCAAGGACCTGGCTATGTTATCGCAAAATCTCTTGCACGGTGAAGCTCTTACTAATTTTGTGGAGCGCAGTTTTAACCGTCTGAAAGAAGATAATGTAAGTGTATCCTGATACAATAATATCCTTTTGATCAAAAGCCTCCCTTGTGGAGGCTTTTTTGTTAACATACTGAAAACCAATTACAGAAAACCATAAATTTAGGACTTCAACAAATCTAAAACCCATGAAAAAACAAATTCTCCTGATCGTAAGCGTCCTCACTATGGTTTTCACCACGGGTGCCCGGGCTACTGAAAACATCCGAGAAACGCGACAGGTATCTGGTTTCTCCGAATTGGAGATCGGTAGTGCGATGATAGTGGAAGTACACAAGGGGAGTACCCATAAAGTAGAACTGGAAGGGCGGCCGGAAGATCTCAGCAGAGTAATTACAGAAGTAAAAGGCGGGGAATTGCACGTTGGTCTCAAAAGTATGTCCAGAACCAAAACCATTAAAGTATTTATTACCATGCCCGCTCTGGAAGGAGTGGATATTTCCGGTAGCGCACAGCTGCGTACGCTGGATATTTTTGAAGTCAACAATTTTGATCTGGAGCTCTCCGGGGGTAGCCAGGCAGAAATGGAATTAAAGTGTTCAGGATCCATTTCAATTGATGTAAGCGGGGGTTCCATTGCCCGGTTAAAGGGGAGCACCCGGTCGGGAGAAATAGAGGCTTCCGGAGGCGCACAGATAGAAGCAAAAGACTTTATGGCTACTTCTCTTGACGTGGATATGAGCGGTGGAGCGCAGATAAAAGTGAAGGTAGAAGACCGTATCAAGGTGGATGGCTCCGGAGGTTCACAACTCTGGTATTCAGGCAAACCTAAACACGTTGTGGCCAACACTTCCGGATCCGCCCAGGTAAAAGAATTAAAATCCTGATATCAAAACATTTTGACCCTTATTGAACCCTCCCGCTGCCGGGAGGGTTTTCTTTTTCATTAAACTCCTTTTATTTGCTGTGCTAATGCGTACTTTTAAAACTTCAATACTACCAAAACCATGAAAAAGATCCTCGTACTGTTTGCCTTGTCTGCCTTCCTAACCTCCTGTGAAATGGGTGTACAGGGAAATGGTCAGGTAAAAACCGAAAAACGTTCCGTTGCCCAATTTAACCGCATTGATGTGGAAGGACATTATGATGTTTACCTCAAACAGGGAGAAGCCCCAGCCCTTACCATCAAAGCTGATGAGAATCTCCTGGAGCTTATTGAAACCGATGTGCAGGGAGGTGAACTACGGATAGAGTCCTCAAAACCCATAGGAAAAGCCCGTGAGCTGGCCTTGTACATTACCGTGCGTGAGCTGGAAAAAATACAGACTTCCGGGGCCGTTACCCTTATTACGGATAATGAGATCCGCAGTTCCAGTTTGGAAATAGAATCTTCCGGAGCCTGCGAAGCTAATATGGAGTTGCGTTGTGATGAGCTTCGAATTGAAGTAAGCGGTGCGGGAGATATGAAAATAAGGGGAGTGGCAGAGAATTTTGAAATAGAATCATCCGGAGCCTGTGAGATTGATGCCCTGGAACTTAAGACCTTACGCACCCGTATAGAAGTAAGCGGAGCAGGAGAGGTGAGCGTTTATGCCACGGAAGAGCTGGATATTGACGCCAGTGGTGCGGCAGAGATCCGTTACAAGGGCACCCCCCGTAACATTAAGCAGGAGGCCAGTGGGGCATCATCTGTAAAACCTTATAATCCATAAAATAAGAATGGCTTTGGAACAGGAAGTATTAAAAAAGGCACAAGCCTGGACGCAGGAACCTTATGATCTTCAAACCCGCCAGCAGGCAGAACAACTGATCAGCGAAGGCGGTGATGCTCTTACCGATGCTTTTTATCGCGATCTGGATTTTGGTACCGGGGGCTTACGTGGTGTAATGGGTGTGGGAACCAACCGCATAAACCGCTACACTCTGGGTATGGCTACCCAGGGGCTGTGCAATTATCTTAAAAAGCAACTGCCCGGTGAAGCGCTCAAAGTAGCTATAGCACACGATAGTCGTAATAATTCCAAATCATTTGCGCGCCAGGTAGCTGAAGTTCTTGCTGCTAATGAAGTACAGGTCTATCTCTTTGAAGATCTCAGACCCACCCCGGAACTGTCATTTTCCATACGTCATCTAAAATGCCAGGCCGGCATCGTTATAACAGCTTCCCATAACCCTCCTGAGTACAATGGTTATAAAGTGTACTGGGAAGACGGTGGGCAGCTGGTACCTCCGCATGATAAAGGTGTGATTGAAGAAGTGCGCAAGGTACGTCCGGAAGAGGTGCAGTTTGCCACGGAAACCGATCGTATACACTCTATAGGCATGGATGTGGACAATGCCTATCTGGAAGAACTCGGTAGACAAAGCCTTTCGGATGCCGGTAAAAAAGACCTCAAAATTGTGTTTACGCCTATTCATGGCACGTCCATTACACTGATGCCTACGGCCTTGAAGAATTCAGGTTTCACGCAACTAACGGTAATTGATGAGCAATCCACTCCCGATGGGGATTTCCCAACTGTAAAATCCCCAAACCCGGAAGAAGCCGCTGCTTTGAATCTGGCGGTGGAAAAAGCCCGGGAAATCGGGGCAGACCTGGTGATTGGCACGGATCCCGATGCCGACCGTGTGGGTTTGGCCATCCGCACTCCGGAAGGTGAGATAGAACTCATCAATGGCAATCAGGCCGCTTCGATCCTAATCTACTATATGCTGGAAAACTGGCAGGCCAAAGGAAAACTCAACGGCAGGCAGTTTGTAGCCAAAACCATTGTAACTACTGAGCTGATCGACAGGATGGCGGAACATTACCAGGTAGCATGCCCCAGTGTACTTACCGGCTTCAAATGGATTGCAGAGATTATCCGGAAAAAGGAAGGACAATCCCAGTTTATTGCCGGAGGTGAAGAAAGCTATGGCTATATGATCGGGGACTTTGTACGTGATAAAGATGCTATTGCCAGTGGTGTAATGCTGGCAGAGGCAGCTGCCTGGGCCAAATCTAACGGTTCATCGCTTTACCAAATGCTTATTGAGATCTATCATAAGTTTGGTTTTTACCTGGAAGCATTGGTTTCTGTGACCAAAAAAGGTCGTAAAGGCGCTGAAGAGATCAATGCTATGATGGAGCGCTTCCGTATTGCTCCACCAACCGAGATAGGAGGTGAAAAAGTGGTACGCAGGCTGGACTACAAATCGCTATTAAACACGAATCTTGAAACCGGAGGTGAAACTTCAATTGATCTTCCTCAAAGCAATGTGATTCAATTTATTACGGATAAGGGAAGTAAAATTACCGCACGACCATCGGGAACGGAGCCCAAGATCAAATTCTACTTCAGCGTACATGCAGAATTGGATGAGCCCGATCAATTTAAGCAAGTAAAGGAACAACTGGAAGATCGCATTGCTAAAATGAAGGCCTCACTGGAATCGTAACTAAAATCGCTACTTTGCTCAAAAACACCTATTTCTGGCTTTTTACGCTGGCATCCATGGTGTATGTCCTGGGTTTGGATATTACTGTAATGGACGTAGATTCGGCTCAATACGCCAGTATCAGTCGAGAGATGGCCGAAACCGGAAATTACCTGCAGGTGCAACACCGGGGTATGGATTACCTGGATAAGCCTCCTTTGCTTTTTTGGGTAAATGCTTTGTTGTTCAGCATCTTTGGTGTGGCAGACTGGGTTTTTAAGCTCGGGTCGTTCCTCTTTACCATTTTGGGTGTTTACAGTACGTTTCGTTTAGGGAAAATCCTTTATAACGCTGAAACCGGTCGTTTGGCGGCCCTTCTGTTGTACACCTGCCAGGCGTTTTTTCTCTTCAATAACGATGTGCGTACGGATACTATGTTAACCAGTGCCGTGGTATTTGCTATTTGGCAAATGACCGAGTGGCTGCATAACCGCAAGTGGAAGTGGTTGATAGGTGGCGCTGTGGGCATTGCTTTGGCTATGTTGGCCAAGGGACCGGTGGGCCTTATGGTACCGGTTTTGGCTTTGGGTAGTTATATTTTGGGCAGGAAAAGCTGGAAAGATCTATACCGTTGGCAATATTTGGTTTTGGTGCTGATAGTAGCCGTGTTGCTAAGTCCCATGTTATACGGTTTATACCAGCAGTTTGATGCACAGCCCGAAAAAACAACCCTTATGGTAAGCCCGGATGGGCTGCGGGAAGAAAAGGGTGTAAGCGGTTTAAAGTTTTACCTGTGGACCCAGAGTTTTGGTCGCATTACAGGGGAGAACGTGTGGGAGGATACCTCCGGCCCATTCTTTTTTGTCCATAACTTCCTGTGGTCCTACCTGCCTTGGGCCTTCCTGTTCATTTTTGCCTTCTTTACGCGTATCCGGCAAGCCTTTCTAGATTTGATATGGGCTGGGAGAGTGCCTGAAATGCTAACCTCTATGGGCTTTTTACTTCCTTTTATAATACTCTCGATGTCATCCTACAAACTGCCGCATTACATCTTTGTATTGTATCCTCTGGCGTCCATATTAACCGCCTGGTGGTGGAATGAAAAGGTATTTGGGAAAAACAAACAACATCCCTGGTTGGTAATGAGCATGATCTTTCAAACCCTTATTGCGGTGGCCAGTGGAATACTTGTTTTCTTTATCCAGTTCCGGTTTTTTCCGGGAACGCCAGTATGGATAACCATACTCACCATAGTAGGTTTTGCAGCGGGTTTATATGCCTTGATCACTTTCAGGCGGTCCAGGCTTCACCTGATTATAGGAGCAGCCCTTATATCCATCACGCTAAACCTTACTATGAATGCTCATTTTTACCCCTCTATCATGCTCTACCAGGCGGGCAACCAGGTAGCAGATTATGTAAATAAACGTCAAATAGACCCCGAGGAATTATTCTTTTTTAACACCTTTTCCTATAGCCTTGGTTATTATGTTCAGCATAGCATTTTGGTGGGAACCTATGATGTGCTGAACGATCGACTGGACAAAGGGGAGAGCGCTTATCTTCTTACTACGGAAGAGCACCTGGACCAGCTGCGGTCCGATTTTAACTTGGGAACCATACAGGAGTTTAACACCTTTAAAGTTACCCGTTTGTCCATGAAAGTATTGATGCCAGACCAGCGGAAAAATAACTTTGAGAAGTTCTACCTCGTTCAGATAAAGGCTAGGAAATAAGCAAGTGAAGTGAACAAATGTCAGAGCTCACCTATATTAAAGAAGTGTAAAAAAACAGCAAGATGAAAAAGTACCTGTACGGGCTTCTGGCCCTCTCTGCAGTAGCCTGCTCCACAGGAGGAGAAAGGAATGATGATCCTGTTGAAGGGGTTTGGCGTGGCACTATTGCCTTGAATGACAGCACCAATCTGCCTTTTAACTTTGAATGGAAAGGAAAGGATAGTCTCTATTCCATGACGATCTGGAATGGAGAAGAAGAGATTCAAACGGAGCGTATTGAAACCGATGGAGACTCCCTTATCATCCGTCTGCCGGTTTTCGCCAATTACTTCAAAATCAAAAAGGGAGAAGAACGCATGGACGGTTACTACATCAATCCCGATGCTGATAATTACCGGCTTCCGTTTAACGCTATGGCTGGTGACAGTAGTCGCTTTAAGGCGGGAGAAATGAATTGTTGTGATATTAATAAAAAGTGGGCGGTAAAATTCAGTCCCGGCACGGAAGAGGAGTACCCGGCCATTGGTTATTTCCAGCAGCAAGGAACTTCGGTTACAGGTACCTTTCTTACCGAAACGGGTGATTACCGTTACCTGGAAGGAGTTTTAACCGGAGACCAGCTACACCTCTCTGCCTTTGATGGAGCGCACTTATTTTATTTCAAGGCACGCATAGAAAGCGGGCAAAAAATGAACGGACGTTTCTTCTCCGGGCGCTCATGGACTGAGCCTTGGATGGCATACCGTGATGATGACTTTCAGCTGCGCAATGCCGATTCACTTACCTTTTTGAAAGAAGGTTATGAAAGTGTACGCTTTCAATTTTTCGATACTGAGGGAAAACAACATTCTCTTGAAGATGAGCAATATAAAGACAAAGCCGTAATTGTACAGGTAATGGGGAGCTGGTGCCCTAACTGTATGGACGAATCACGTCATCTGAAAGAAGTGTATACACAATACCATCCGCAGGGGCTCGAAATAGTGGCGCTTACCTTTGAAAGAGCCCGGGATAAAGAAACAGCTGTGCAGCGGGCGGTAAAAATGAAAGAGGATCTCGAACTACCTTACCCAGTATTGATGGCAGGCTATACCCGTGAAGACAAAGCTGCGGAAGCTCTACCTATGCTCAATCATGTAATGAGCTATCCTACGGCTATTTACCTGGATCGTGATCATAAAGTGGTCAGTATCCATACCGGTTATTCCGGACCCGGAACACCGGTATACGATAAATACGTAGCGGATAATAAACTGTTGGTGGAACGAATAGTATCCGAAGAACAGGAGGCTGAAAAGTCTGAAAATTTGTAAGCTTGCCAAAAAATTACAAGCACCCCGAACTATGAGAAATATTACCGTTATAGGAGCCGGAACCATGGGTAACGGCATTGCGCATGTTTTTGCTCAGAATGGCTATCCTGTGAGTTTAGTGGATATCAACCCGGCCGGGTTGGAGAAAGCCCTGGCTACCATTGAAAAGAACCTAGATCGCCAGATAAGCAAGGGCCTTATTGATGAGGACAAGAAGAAGGAGACCTTAGGCAACATACAAACCTTTACAAATCTCAAGGAAGGGGTTTCCAAAGCGGAACTGGTAATTGAAGCAGCCACGGAGAATGTGGATATCAAGTTAAAGCTCTTTACCCAGTTGGATGAACTTTGCCATGAAGATGCCATACTGGCAACCAATACATCTTCTATTTCCATTACCCGTATTGGCGCGGCTACGCAGCGTCCGGATAAAGTAATTGGTATGCACTTTATGAATCCCGTACCGGTAATGAAGCTCGTGGAGATCATCCGGGGTTATGCTACTTCTGATGTGGTAACGGCCAATATTGTAGCGCTTTCCAAAGATATTCAGAAGGTGCCTACCGAATGTAATGACTACCCTGGCTTTGTAGCCAACCGTATACTGATGCCTATGATCAATGAGGCCATTATCAGTTTGTTTGAAGGTGTGGCAGGAGTAGAAGAGATAGATACTATTATGAAGCTAGGAATGGCCCATCCAATGGGACCCTTGCAGTTAGCAGACTTCATCGGGCTGGATGTTTGTCTTTCCATCCTGAACGTGTTGCACGAGGGGCTTGGAAACCCGAAATACGCCCCTTGTCCTTTATTGGTCAATATGGTAAGAGCGGGTAAATTAGGTGTAAAGTCCGGTGAAGGGTTCTACGATTATTCCGAAGGACCTAAAGCGGCTAAGGTTTCTGCTCGCTTTAAAAAATAGGTTTTAAAATAACATTGCAAATCCCGGTACTGCCGGGATTTTTTGTTGGTAATAGCCCCATAGTTAAGGACTATTATGCAACCTATGAGACAAAACTTTTAGAACCGACTTTTGAAATTTGTAAAAAAGAAAATGATGACCTCAAAAACCCTTTTCCAGGAAGCGCTGCATAAGTCGTTGAGCTACGAAGAATACCGGAAGCTGGTGGATAACCTTTTTGAACAAGGACAAACCACAGGGCCCAACCAAAGTGAAAAAATGGTGCATTACACTGGTCTTAATATACAGCGTATGCAAAAGTGGGAGAAACGCTATGCGCCCGCGCCTGGGTCATTAGAAGCCATGACTTCTGTAAGGGATGAAATATGGTTGATACTTACCGAAGGTTGGTGTGGGGATGCAGCCCACTCACTTCCGGTAATCCATAAGCTCACGCAGGTAAACAAAAGCATAGACCTGCGGCTGGTATTACGGGATGAGAACCTGGAATTGATGGACACACACCTTACCGATGGGGGAAGGAGCATTCCCAAGCTTATTCGTTTGCGCAAAGAAACATTGGAGGAGATAGGGGAGTGGGGCCCCCGGCCTGAGCCGGCCCAGAATATGTTTAAGGAAATGAGAGCTGCCGGTGTACCGCACGATGAATATACCAAAGCCCTGCAGTTGTGGTATGCCCGCGACCGGGGTAAAACCATTGAAATGGAAATTGCAAAAATGGTGGCTGAGGCTAAGGTCTAATCCTTAAAATGACGTTTTACAGAATCTTGTGAAGCGGTGTACATTCTTTCAAAAAGCTGGTAGGTTTCATCCAGGAAAGTCTCATCCAGCCACTGCCGGATGCCCTCCAGGTTCTTAGCCTGTTCTTTATGGAGTTTATGACATTGCTTCATGGGGCCCGCTTCTATCTCCACATAAAATTGGTTTTCAAGAGTATAAGCTACTATTTTAAAGCGAGGGTGGGGAATGGTTCCGAGTACACGCATGAGGTTAAAAGTCCAAAACTACCGCTTTAGCCGCTAATTCACCACTCTTCATAGCTGCATTAAGTGAACCGTTCAAAAGGTGATCTCCGGCTAGGTAAAGTCCTTCGCGCAGGCGGGTTTCTGTAAAAGGGATCTCATATTGTGAGTCCGCAGGCATAGGAAGCGCTTTAGGAATGTGGTAATTGCGTAAAAACTTCCAGCCATCCACACCTTTACCAAAAGCAGGACTCAGTTCATTTTTAATGTCATGTACAATGTCTTCAACTGATTTTTCAGGTATGTGTGTAAGACTTACAGCAACTAAGTGTTTCTTTTTTGGTGCGTAGGCGGAAGACACATCCGATATAACGCTAAAGTGATTTACCAGTCGAGACTCTCCATAATTAAGAGCAATAATATTATCGTTCAGAACAGATCGTTCTGCCGCAAAATAATAAGTGGCTGTTTCCTGCCATTTAACCTGCGTTTCCAACTGGGGTATAAGAGGGTCGGGGTTAGTGGCTACGATGATCTTCGGACAACTTAGGGTTTCACCTCCTTTGAGGTATATCGTTTGGCCGGAAATACTTTCCGCTTCAGTATGAAAACGGAACTCAGTCCGCTGCAATTTATTTTTTAACTGCCGTGGAATTTCCTCCATTCCCATCTTCGGGATGGAAACCTCGCCTTCTGCCATCATCTTGAAAATAAATTCAAACATCCGGGAAGAAGTATTAAGCTCTTCATCCAGGAATATACCTCCGAAAAATGGGGTGAAGAATCGCTCCACAATGGTTGGGCTGAAGCCTTTTTGTTTTAGGTAGCTGTAGGTGGGTATCTGGGGTTTATTGAAAAGGTCTGCCACATCCGTGCGTTTCATCTCCGCCCTCAGGTTTCCCAGTCGTATCTTGTCCATAAGTGTACCTACCGGGGAAAAAGCCATAACCAGAGAGGTGAGGAAATTCCCATCTCTTACCTGAAAGGTCTTGTCGCGGTTAAAGCAGATGGCCCCGGCCTTAAAGTCCTGTAAGTCCAATTCATTAGCTTCCAGGTGTTTGGCAAACTGTGGGTAGGAGGTTAATAGCACCTGGAAACCATGATCCATTAAAAAGCCCTGGTGCTCATCGGTTTTAATACGCCCTCCGGCACGGTCACTCTTATCAATAATCAGTACATTGAGGTTGTAATCCTCCAGGTGTTTGGCAGCTACCAGTCCTGCCATACCGGCTCCGATAATAACTACGTCATAATTAGTATCCATATACAGTTTGTTTGAGCTTTCAGCATGTGAACAGTATAAAAACCTCAAATGTTGAAGGATATCCAAATAAAGTGGTCAGCATCAGTCTGCACTTCCACAGCCGGCCTGGTTCTCAGTTAATATATGATGTTCCATGTATTCACACTGTGATCTTATCAATTCAAGAGAGGCGACTTCGTAGAAAAGATGAGAGTGGGTTGCTTGCCTTAGGCGCTCTTGTCTCAAATAATTATAAAAAGAAAAAGCCCCGTTGAAGAACGGGGCTTTTTGAGTAGCGAGGATGGGAATTGAACCCATGACCTCAGGGTTATGAATCCTGCGCTCTAACCGCCTGAGCTACCTCGCCTCTTTTTCCACATTTGCCTTTATTGGCAGGCTTGTGTTTGAGGGGTGCAAATATAAAACTAAATGCCATCGGAAAAACTTCTGGTTAATATTTTTTGAAGTTGGTGGTGAGCAAATTTTCCTATATTGCACCATCAGATTGTATGAATAATCCTAACATGACCGAAGAGAAAGTAAAATTTGAAATGGAGTTTCCGGTTAAAGCCTCGCCACACATGCTTTATCCTTATCTGTCAACCCCTAGTGGCCTGTCCGAATGGTTTGCAGATAACGTAAATTCCCGTGGAGAAAAGTATACCTTTATATGGGATGGCGAAGAGCGTTCAGCCAGGCGGCTGGCCAAAAAAACGGATAAGTTTATCCGCTTTCGCTGGGAGGAAGATGAGGAGGATGGAAATAATTATTTCTTCGAGTTCAAAATAGTAGTAGATGAACTTACCAATGATGCCTCTCTGATGATTATTGATTTCAGTGATGAAGATGAAGTAGAGGAGGATAAATTGTTGTGGGATAGTCAGGTAAACGAGTTATTGCACACTATAGGATCTTAAACGTGAATATACGATTGCTCACGCAGAACTTATTTTTTCTGATCCCGGTTTTAATTTTCATTATCACCGGGATTGTTTTTTTGGTCTTGTTTCCTAAGGATTTTATACATATTACCCAAAATGGCTGGTACAGCCCTTCTATGGACGGCTTCTTTAAATACTTTACCTACCTGGGAGATGGCCTGGCCTTTTTGGTGGTGGGTATAGCCCTGATGTTTGTTAAGTGGCGCTACGTAATGGGTTTTATGATTGTGGCACTGCTTACACTCTTAAGTACGGGTTTTCTTAAAAACGTGGTTTATAAAGGGACCCCCAGGCCCTCCAAGTATTTTGAGAATACTTATGACCTTAGGGTAGTAGAGGGGGTAGAGTTGCACCAACTCAACAGTTTCCCTTCAGGACACACTACTTCGGCTTTTGCCTGCTGGGGCTTTGTAGCTTTTTTGGTCCGAAGACGTGAACTGAAATTCTTGATGTTCCTGGTAGCTGCTACTGTAGGTTATTCCAGAATATATTTGTCTCAGCATTTCCTGGAAGATGTGATAGCCGGTGCTTTTTTAGGAACCCTTATAGCCTTGGTCAGTTATAGTATCGCTCACCGCTTCAAAAAGGAATGGAACGATAGGCGCTTAGTTTTGAAACGCAAGGCCGACTGATGAAATACTTTGATCGTAACACCTGGCTGTGGATAGTTTTGTCCGCTCTTTTCTTTTTACCCTTTTTGGGAGGTGTTCATCTTTTTGACTGGGATGAGATCAATTTTGCCGAGCTGGCCCGTGAGATGGTGGTTACCGGTGATTTTCTCCGTATGCATATCAATTATGAGGTTTTTACCGAAAAGCCACCTTTGTTTTTCTGGATGCAGGCGCTATCCATGAAAGCCGTTGGGGTGGGCGAGTATGCCGCCCGTCTGCCCAATGCCATTTTGGGTATCATCCTGCTTCCGTTTCTGTATATATCCGGTAAGTTTTTGGTGGATCGCAAGTTTGGTTGGTTTTGGGCGCTAAGTTGGATGGGAAGCATGCTTCCGTTCCTCTACTTCAAATCCGGTATTATTGATCCGTGGTTTAATTTTTTCACCTTTAACGGTATTTTTTTCCTAATTCACTACATATGGAAGAAGAAAAATTACCGTGAGCTATACTTTTCCAAGTCGGCAAGGGCTTATCTGTGGATAGCTGGTATTTCTGCCGGTCTGGCCATACTTGCTAAAGGCCCCGTGGCCTTCCTTGTGATATTTCTCTGCCTTTTGGTCTATTGGTTTATAGAGCGGTTCCACTGGTACATACCCTTTACCATCGTAGTCTATTTTTCACTCATAGCACTGGGTGTTCCCTTTATTTGGTTTGGTGTGGATATGATCTTCAATGGGCCAGAATTTGTGTTGGAATTTACCCTGCGTCAGTGGGAGTTGCTTACCACAAATGATGCCGGCCACGGAGGTTTTCCGGGTTACCATTTTGTCGTGTTGTTGCTGGGTTGTTTTCCGGCCAGCATCTTTGCCATACGAGGCCTGGGCTCTTTTAGCGGTATACCCCACCACATCAAGGATTTTCAGCGATGGATGATTATTATGTTAGTGGTAGTGCTGGTGCTTTTCAGTATTGTGGGAACCAAGATCATCCATTATTCATCCCTGGCTTATTATCCTCTTACTTTTCTTTCTGCACTTGCTCTGTACCATATTTATGAACAAAGAGGCAATTACCGCACATGGATGGGGGCAGGTGTTCTGTTGATAGGAGGGATCATCGCTTTTTTGTCATGGGCCCTGCCGTATGCCGGCCAGCATCCTGAAATAATAATGCCTTTACTGGAAAAGGATCCCTTTGCCAGGGAGAATATGGAAGCCAAAGTAAACTGGGACCACAGCACCTATATTCCGCTGGTGATCATCCTGATTACCCTTATTGCGTTTTTTAGCACGGTTTCACGGCAGAAATTCCTGGGCTTTTCCGTCTTATTCTTTGGGATGACGCTATGGGTTTTCAGCGCTTTGATATTTTTTATTGGCCGGGTGGAACGGATCAGTCAAAGGGCTGCCGTTGAGTTTTTTCAGGGTCAGCAAGGCAAGGAAGTATACGTTACAACTTTTAATTATAAGAGTTACGTGCCGTGGTTTTATGCCCGTGTACAACCGTATGAAAATCCAAGGGCAGCTGAGCAGCAATGGCTTTTAAACGGTGAAACCGACCGACCGGTTTATATAAGCTGTAAAGTAACGGCCCGTGAAAAACTGGAGGCCCAAATCCAGGATGCAGAATTTTTATATGCCAAAAACGGCTTTCTTTTTTACCGCAGGAACTGATCCTTATTTGGTGAGATACGCAGGCTTTATAAACCCCCACTTAGCCAAACGGTATTGAAGGGAGACCTTAAGCACCCCAAGGCCATATATAGAGCTCCGCTTGAGGTTAATGGAAGAAGCCTCCGGAAAATATTTGGTAGGGCAGGTTATTTCGCCAATCTCAAAACCTTTATAAAATATCTGACCCAGCATTTGGTTATCAAAAACAAAATCATCGGAATTGAGCTCATAGTTTACCGATTGGAGTACTTCACGTGAAAAGGCGCGGTACCCGGTATGGTATTCCGAAAGTTTTTGGTTGAGCAAGATGTTTTGGGTAAGGGTGAGAATACGGTTGGCTATGTATTTATACCAGGGCATTCCCCCGCGAAGTGCACCCATTCCTAAAATCCGTGAACCGAGTACTGTTGGATAAAGGCCTTTGGCAATGAGATAGGCCATGGAATGGATCAGTTTAGGAGTATACTGGTAATCCGGGTGAAGCATAACCACAATATCACCACCTATTTCAAGGGCTTTATCGTAACAGCTTTTCTGATTTCCCCCGTATCCGCGGTTGATAGGGTGGGAGATAATATGCTGAATACCGAGTTTTTTTCCTACTTCAACGGTGTCATCGGAACTCTTATCGTCCACCAATACTACATCGTCTACAATGTCAAAAGGTATCTCAGCGTAAGTTCTTTCCAGTGTTTTTCCAGCATTATAGGCCGGAAGTACCACCACTATTTTCTGATTATCGATCATGGCGGGGCAAAAATATAATTTCTGCCGGGAATTGTATTACGGCAAATAAGTCCGTAATTTTTGTAGTTTTCTACCCAGATAATCCACTCCTTATGCGAATAATTAGCTACTGTCTTCTGTTTCTTGCATTTTCACTAAACGGTCTTCATGCCCAGGTCCTGAATGGAAAAGTATTGGATGCCTCTACAAATGAGCCTGTTATTGGAGCCAATATTGTTATTAAAGGAACCGTCAATGGCACTACTACTGATATAAATGGGACTTTTTCGCTTAATACGAAGGGAGTGCAGCTGCCCTTTGCGGTAGAAGTGAGTTTTATCGGTTATCGCAAAGAGACTATGGAAGTCACTGATTTAAGGTCTGGAATTACGGTTAAACTCAGTGAAGACAAGGAAATGCTGGGAGAGGTAAGTGTAATTGAACAACGTCTTAGCCAAAAACAAAGAGAAAGCGCTTTAACCGTTGAGGCATTGGATAACCTGGCTATCAAGGAAACACCCGCAGCTAATTTTTACGAGGCCCTGGGTAATCTTAAGGGGGTAGACCTTACTTCCGCCAGTATTGGTTTCAAGATCATCAATACCCGGGGGTTTAACAGTACCTCTCCGGTGCGGTCCCTGCAGATTATTGATGGTGTGGATAACCAGGCTCCGGGGCTTAACTTTTCGTTGGGTAATTTTTTAGGTGCCAGTGAACTCGATGTACAAAATGTGGATATCATTGCTGGCGCCAGCACGGCTTTTTACGGCCCGGGAGCTTTTAACGGGGTAATCAGTATGACTACTAAAAACCCATTCGACTACCAGGGTATTTCCGCCAGTGTTAAAATAGGAGAGCGGGCACTTACTGAAACGGCTGTACGTTATGCAGAAGCATTCAAGGCCTTCGATAGGGATTACGACAATGTAGCTTTTAAGATAAACCTGTTTTATCTCACCGCCAATGATTGGGAAGCTACCAATTACGATCCTGTTGATGACTCTCCCGTTGGTCGGGATAATCCAGGCAGGTACGATGCTATTAATGTGTATGGGGATGAAGACCTTACCGGGGGTAACGACTTTAATAATGTGAACAACGTTTTAGATCAGCCAACATCCTACGCGGGCCTGGGGATTTTCTACAGGCCAGGTTATCGGGAAGAGGATATAGTAGATTACAATTCAAGGAACCTCAAGACTAACCTTGGAGCTTTTTTCAGGTTAACCGAGGAGATCGAGTTGAGCTACAACTTTAATTACGGCACCGGAACTACGGTATATCAGGGTGAAAACCGTTTCAGTTTAAAGGATATACAGTTCTATCAACACGTAGTAGAACTGGAAAAGAAAGATCATTTTTTCATTAAAGCCTATAAAACGCAGGAGGATGCGGGCAACTCTTACGATGCGGTGCTCACCGCCTTTAAAATGAACGAAACCGTAGCTCCCTCAGCGGAGTGGTACAGGCAGTACACCGCCCTATGGCGTAATAAGCCTCCACAGGGTTATGGAATGGGTAATAAATTCCTGGCTATTGCCGGTTACCCGGATACAGCGAATGGGCAAAGCATCGATGAATGGTTTACCACGGACTACCAGGATACTTTGGCCAAATACAACAACCTGCTGACCATGTGGCACGATAGCGTACTGGATGTTATCAATGAATTCAGTTTTCCTACCGTTGAAGCTGGTAGTCCTGAATATGATTCGTTACTGAATTATGTTACCTCCCGAACATTTACAGAAGGAGGCTCTCGGTTTTACGACCGTTCGGCCCTCTACCACATTATGGGAGAATATCAGTTCAACCCTTCCTGGGCTACCGTTAAAGTAGGGGGTAATTACCGTCTTTACTTACCGGATTCAAGAGGCAACATCTTTGACGAGTTGGTTTTTACCCCGGGGATTGATTCCAATGGACTTCCTACCACAGACACCAGTTTCCGTAAGATCAGGAATTCAGAATTCGGAGCTTATGTGGGTTTGGAAAAGAAATTCTTAGGGGAACAGTTTATTACAAACCTGACTATCCGTATGGATAAGAATCAGAATTTCGACTACCTGTTTTCACCAGCCGTATCCGTGGTGTATAACATAGACTCTAGAAACACGCTAAGAGCTTCTTTTGGTAGTGCTATCCGGAACCCCACCTTACAGGATCAGTATTTGCGATATAACGTAGGAAGAGCTATTTTACTGGGTAATCTGAATGGTTACGACTCCCTGGTAACACTAGAGTCCTTTGATTTTTACCGTAACCAGGAAACCTTGCTGAAGGACAATCTCTCCTTCTTTAATGTAGACCCCATTGAACCGGAGCGGGTTAGAACCATTGAGGTAGGATACCGGGCTTCACTTTTTAAGAGGATGTTTATTGATGTGAACTATTACCACAACTGGTACACCAATTTCATTGGCTACCAGTTCGGACTGGACCTTACTTTCAGCGAAATTGCACCCAACCGCTTTCAGAGTCTTCAGGCTTATCGCGTAGCTGCCAACGCCAAAGAACTGGTCACCAGTCAGGGTATAAACCTGGGTGCCAACTATTATTTAACCGATGAACTTACCCTCAACGGTAATTACTCGTTCAATCAATTGGACCTTCGTGGAAGTGATAATCCCATTATTCCAGCTTTTAACACTCCCCGTAATAAGTTCAATTTGGGAATTACCGGCCGGGGATATAAGCTTTTCAAGAACCGTGATCATAAATTAGGCTTTGCCGTTACGTACAAATGGGTGGAAGGCTTTCGCTTTGAAGGATCACCCCAGTTTACTGGTTTCATCAATAGTTATGGCCTAACTGATGCCCAGGTAAGTTACGCAGTTCCAAAGCTATATACCACCTTTAAATTGGGGGCATCCAATATTCTGGATAACCAGGTTTACCAAGTGTACGGTGGTCCTTCAGTCGGTCGCTTGGCTTATTTTTCCATTTTATTTGAAAAATTCTAATCCTGCATAATTTTCGTTATTTTTAAACAGATTTAAAATTGATACCCTTATGAGAAAATCATTACTCGCCCTCCTGGTACTATCGGGAGGTATTGTATGCGCGCAACGGTATACCACCAAAGGTTTCCAGGTTAAGGTTACCCAAAATGTGGAGTATGCTGTGAATATCGATTTCCTGACCTCTGATTTTTCGAACCAGGGTCAGGTGGCAACCGATGTTACGGCCATAAAGACAGCATTGGCCATGGGACAGCCGATCCCAGCCACACACTTTGACCCAAATGACCCGGGTTCTGATGTTAAAGTTGCCCGACTTAGGATGGATATTTATGAACCGATGAACGATACCATTACCGATCGCCCGGTAATTGTATATGTGCATACTGGAAATTTTCTTCCTCCACCATTGAACGGTGGCCCTACAGGACGTAAAGAAGATAGCACGGCTGTATACCTCTGTCGTGAATGGGCAAAGCGGGGTTTTGTGGCCGTGGCCTTGAGCTACCGCTTAGGCTGGAACCCTCTTGCTTCCGGACCAACCGGACCCATTGTACGCAGGGCAACGCTCTTAAATGCTGTATATCGTGCAATTCACGATGTAAAGGAATGCGTTCGAAGCCTGAAAGAGGATGAGAGCAATTCCAATACCTATGGTATAGATCCTGATAAGATTGTATTGTATGGCCAAGGATCAGGCGGATACGTTGCATTGGCATATGCCACCTTGGATAAACAGTCTGAAACTGAAATTCAGAAATTTGTATATCCAGGAACTACTGACTCATCTTATGTGCAACCTAATTTAGTAGGGGATATAGAAGGGTTCGCCCCAAGTCCTGCAGCTCTCACTCTATACGCTCCCAATGGTTTTAGCAGCGATGTTTCCATGGTTGTAAATGCGGGAGGGGCCTTGGCCGATACTTCATGGTTAGAGGCTGGTGACGTTCCTATGGTTTCGTTCCAATGTATCCGTGATCCTTTCGCTCCTTTTGGTGAGGGAACCGTAATCGTTCCTACCACTCAGGAAGATGTGGTGGATGTGCAGGGAGCCAATGTGTTTATGGCTAAAGTAAATGCCCTCGGAAATAATAGCGTTTTTTCAGGTATTCCCTCTACTGGTGATCCTTTCACCACCCGTGCCAGAAGTATGTATGGTGTGCAGTATGATTACATTTATGCGCCACCTTTCAATAAAATCACTATCAATTCCAATGTAGAAGGCCTTTTTGCTTTTGAAAGACCATTGGGAGCATCATTATTCCAGAATGAAGGTTCGCCCTGGGAGTGGTGGATTGCTACAGATCCTATACCTTCTACCGTTATTGCACCTGGTCCTCCTCCAATAACTGCTCACATGGCAGGTCTGCAATCCAACCCTGATATGAGTCCGGCAAAAGGAAAGACCTATGTGGACACTATTATGGGGTATATGATCCCACGTGTGATTTTAGCTCTGGAGCTGGAAGCAGGTATTGGCCTTCATGAAAATATGGTGGCCGGTGCCGTTAAAATGTATCCCAATCCGGTGCACAATACTCTTTTTATCAAGAGTGAGGATAGTGATGTAGATATTGAGACAGTTGAGATCCTTGATGTAAGCGGCCGTATGGTAAGCAAGCATGTTATTGAGCCTGGTCGGGCTGAATTGAGTACTGCTCATCTGAATCCGGGAGTATACATGGTAAGGGTAACTACAAACCAGGGAGCTTTTGCTTCCCGTATTATGAAGGAATAAGGAAATTATAAAAACCATTTTTTAAAAAAGCTCCGCCCTGTGCGGAGCTTTTTCGTTTATACCTTTGCCGGCCATGAACAATACAACCTATAACTGGAATGGTGAATTGATCCATTCCGACACCCTGAAAATTGGTTTGGATAACCGGGGATTGAACTATGGTGATGGTGTTTTTGAAACCCTCAAATATGCCAATGGACGCATTAACTTCTGGGAAGACCACTATTTCCGCCTGATGAGCAGCATGCGTATTATGAGGATGGAAATACCCATGAGTTTTTCAGCGGAATACCTGGAAGAACAGCTGTTGCAGACCGTGCAGGAAAATAAGTTAGACACTGCCCGCATAAAACTCCTGATTTTAAGAAAGCCTGGAGGGCTTTATACTCCGCAGCTAAACGATGTGGACTACCTGGTAACCGCAAGTTCTCTGGAACAAGCCCGGTTTGTGCTGAATGAGGAAGGGCTGACCATTGATATGTATAAGGACTTTTACAAGCCTAAAAACCTGCTTTCCAATCTTAAGGGAGCCTCGGCCCAATTGTATACCCTTGCTTCCGTATTCAGGAAGGAGAACGGCCTGGATGAGTGCCTCCTGCTTAATGATCAGAAGTATCTGACCGAAACAATTAGTTCAAATATATTCCTGGTGAAGGGAAAAGAGGTGATAACACCTTCTTTGAAGAGCGGTTGCCTGAAAGGTATTATTCGTAAACAGGTCCTGGAAATACTATCTAAAATGGATTATGCGGCAGTAGAACAGGAAAATATATCGCCCTTTGAGTTGCAAAAAGTGGATGAAGTTTTTCTGACCAACACCATTCAGGGTATCCGATGGGTAAAACGTTATCGTAAAAAAGAATTCGGCTGTAAGCTCAGTGCGGAGCTCACCGAAAAGCTAAACGTAAAAGCGGCCTTAGGTTAATTCAGGGAAGGGTCCAGCGGACTGTTGGCCCATAAAAGATATTCCCCGCCCAGCGCACGTATCACCTTATTCCACATGTCTTTGGGAGAGTCATGTAAAACGTTAACGGCTTGTTGTTCCAAAACTACCCACGCTTTATCCTCCACCTCGTCCTTAAGCTGCCCCAGGCCCCAGCCGCTGTAGCCGAGAAAAAAACGAATATCAGAAGGAGTGATCAGTTGACAACTTATCATTTCCTTAAGCGGCTCCAGGTCTCCGCCCCAGTACAGATCATCTTTAATAGGCTGGCTACCTGGAATAAGATTTCCCTTGTTGTGAATAAAATACAGGCTATCCTGTTGAACAGGGCCTCCGTGATATACGATGGTATCCAGGGAAGGAAATCCTATAACGATATCATCCAATTGCAGGTCCAGAGGTTTGTTAATTACAAAACCAACGGAACCTTCTGCATCATTGTGTTCCGTAAGCAGAACCACAGAGCGTTCAAAATTTGCATCGCCTAAAAAAGGTTCGGCTACCAGGAGACTACCTTTTACCGGATCAGTAAGTACCCTTTGCATATTCTTGTATTTCTTAACTAATATAAAAGCTGAGGCTTAGATTTGCAATTGAACTTATTAACGCTTTCATGAAAGAAGAATTGCAGAATACCCGTAAGGATTATAATCTTTCCTCACTGGAGGAAAAAGACCTTAAACCCACTCCGGTTGAGCAATTTGAACAATGGTTCTCTGAGTATGAGAAGATGGGTTCCGTTGACTATAATGCAATGGTGCTTTCAACTATTAACAATTCAGGCGCACCGGTTTCACGGGTAGTTTTGCTTAAGGGCTTGCAAAACGGAGGCTTTGAGTTTTACACCAATTACGATAGTCATAAAGGCCAGGATATTGAAAAAGAACCCCGCGTAGCCCTTAATTTCTTTTGGCCATTGCTGGAACGCCAGGTGAGGGTAGAAGGGGTGGCCCACAAATTAACCCAGGCTGAATCCGATCAGTATTTCAACAGCCGCCCCCTGGGAAGTCGCTTAGGTGCCTGGGCATCACCTCAAAGCAGGGTTATCCGCGATCGTGGTTTTTTAGAAAATAGATTAGAAGAGGTCACTGAAAAATATGGGGAGCAGGTACCCAGGCCTGCTAATTGGGGTGGTTACCGGGTGATGCCTCAAAGGGTTGAGTTCTGGCAAGGCCGCAGTAATAGGCTTCACGACAGGTTGGTTTATTTAAAGGCCGGTAATAACTGGAAGATAGAGCGCCTGGCCCCTTAATAAAAAAGCCCTCCACTTAAGTGCGGAGGGCCATTCAGCTTTCGTGCAAGCGGTGAGCTGATTCTTAAGATTTTTTAGCTTTCCATTCAGCTATACCCTTATCGATCATAGCAGCATAAGAAAACTCTGAACCGCTGGCCTTTGCCTCTTTCTGGCCTATTTCCTTGGCTTTTTGGGCAGAAGCAATGGCTTCTTTGTAGTTATTCATATCGGCCTGGATTTCAGCTTTCAACCAATAGCTATACCAGGAGTCATTTTTACTCTTGATAGACATATCAATGTACTCCAGGGCTTTGTCGGCCTCTATGTTGTTATTGTGGTAATAGTTGGCCGCATTGCGATAAACTCTCCATTTAGCATCGGCTTCAGCTGAAGAAAGTGCCTCTTCAATATTCTCAATAGCTATTTTGGATACTTCCACTTTAACCGGAATATTAACCTGTGTTTTTTCCCAGCTCAAAGTGAGGTTAGCTGACTCTGTACGTATATCTGTAAAGTCAATAGTGAATGTTTCAGTCATACCGTTTTTATCAGCTTTTACGTTAAAACGGGCTACATCCATGGTTTCATCATAACCTCCGGTACCCCAAAGATCTGTTTTCTTATTCAAAACAATGGTCCATTCACCTTCACCGGGAATAGTAAAGAGTGAATATTTACCGGGAGATACAGTGGTGCCAGCAAACTCTACGTCCGTATTGAATTGAATGGTTGTATTGCCATTGGCACCGGTACGCCACATTTCATTATAAGGAACCAGGTCTCCAAAAACCTGGCGGTCTTTAGCACCCGGGCGGCTGTACACTATAGTAAAATCGGTTAAACCAATGCGTTGTTGTAAAGTAGCCGTGGGGCTCGGCATGGGTAGCTCCTGTGCAAACGTTGTACCTGAAAGTACGATAGCCAGGGCAAGGAATGTTTTCTTCATGGATTGTAATGTATTTGTTTTAGATAGAACAAATGTAAGACTATTCATTATCCCGCAAAGGCTTTATAAGGTCGTCTTTATATTCATATAGAACAGTTCTAAGGGCTTGCCTGCTGGCGTAATATTCCTGGTATTTCTGATCATAAGAAGCTCTTCGGTCAATTACCTCATAATGCTTATCCATAAGCAAAAGCAGTAGTTCACAGAATTCGCGGACCGCATGTTCAGCACCGTTACATCCCGAAATATAATCGACCAGTTGATTTTTCTCCAGGTATTTCAGGAAGAGGGGATTTGCATTGCGACCAACGGCCAACCGAATGCCTGTCAGCTTTGCTACCGGAACATCCAGTATATCATCGTATACATAGCACACCTCGCTAGGTGTAATGTTATAATTATCGCAAAGGTCGAGAAGCGCCTTTTGCTTTTGCACACACTTCAGGTATACCACATCAAGATGCTCACGTTTGGCCCAGCTTACGGCCGAAGGATTTTGTTTTCCGGTGATCACCGATACCACCGGCAGAGATTTGTTTTTCAAGAAATACCCGAAACGCAGCATTTGTATTCCCATGGAATCTATTTCCGAAAAATGGCTGTACACATTTTGACCTTTGCGACCATCATTGAATACTCCATCCCAGTCAAAAACAAAGGCCTTTATTTCCGTAAGCTTATCGCCTAGATCAAAGGCTGAACGGATGAACCGTCCTCCTTTATCAGTGAACACATCTTCCTTTTCTGTAAGATCCATAAGTATTATTTAGGTTAGTAGTAAATATAGGCTTTTGGTGTATCTTGTGATTAGTTTAACAGTAAAGTTTGCCACGTATGTTCAAAGAGTTCAAAAAGTTTATCGCCCGGGGTAATGTCCTGGAATTGGCGGTAGGTTTGGTTATGGGTACCTACTTTGGTGCTATTGTAAAATCCCTGGTCAATGATATTATCATGCCTCCTTTGGGTAAAATATTGGGAGGTGTGGACTTCTCTAACCTTAAAATAATTATACAGGAAGGACAGCCGGCCGTAATGCAGGGAGATACAGAGATGAGCCCTGCTGTAGAAGAAATAGCCGTAACCTACGGTAACTTTATTAATACCATCATCACCTTTCTTATTGTAGCCTGGGTTATTTTTCTCGTTGTGAAGGCCTATAATAAATACATGAAAAAAGAAGAGGCCAAACCTGAGCCAGCCACTCCGCCACCTCCTTCCAAAGAGGTAGAGTTGCTTATTGAGATCCGTGACGAGCTCCGAAAGAAAGGCGCTTAAGTGCAGACCGTAAAAGGAAACAGAATCCCATGGTTACGGATATGTTAATTCCTTTTCACAAAGCGATGTTGATAATGAAATTGTTAATAATGTACTCTTAATCTTTACGTTACATGAACGGATGAGTTTTGAGAAAAATTTGCAAGCCTTAAAAAGGGGAGCTCTTAAAACTCTTTCAGATGGAAAAACGCAAGGTGGAAGTAGTGGTTATATCCGATGTTCACCTGGGCACATTCGGTTGCCGGGCCAAGGAACTCTATCGCTATCTTAAATCCATCCAGCCGGAAATCCTGGTGCTCAACGGAGACATTATTGATATCTGGCAGTTCAGAAAACGCTACTTTCCCAAGTATCACCTGAAAGTCATTAAGCAAATATTCAGCCTGGCCTCCAAAGGCAGCCGTATTTACTACCTCACCGGTAACCATGACGAGATGCTGCGGAAATTTACGGATCTCTCCTTTGGTAATATCACCCTGGCCGATAAACTGGTATTAAAACTGGGTAGTAAAAAGATATGGTTTTTTCATGGCGATATTTTTGACGCGTCTATCCATAATGCCAAGTGGATTGCAAAACTGGGCGGTTGGGGTTATGACCTTTTGATACTCATGAATAGCGTAAGTAATTGGTTGCTTGAAAAAATGGGACGGGAACGTTACAGCTTTTCCAAAAAGATCAAGCAAAGTGTAAAGAAAGCAGTAAAGTTTATTGGCGATTTTGAAGAGACAGCTTCCCATCTGGCCATGGAGAATGATTACGATTATGTGGCTTGCGGCCATATCCATCAGCCTCAAATGCGTACGGTGGAGAAAAATGGTAAGAGCTGTATTTATATGAATTCAGGCGACTGGATCGAAAACCTTACGTCCCTGGAATATCACCATAACAAATGGTCGCTTTTTCAATACCAGGAAGAGGATTTTGTGAAGCTGGCCGATGAAGATGACGATCTCAGTGAATTGAACCTGAATGAACTGATCCGAAAAGTAACCTTTGACTACAACTCCCTTGAAAAAACCGCTTAAGATACTTTATGCCATACAGGGAACGGGTAATGGTCATGTTGCGCGTGCCCGTGAAATTATACCGGTTCTGCAGGAATTCGGACAAGTGGATGTGGTTCTTAGCGGAGATCAAAGCAATGTAGAGTTACCCTGTGCTATCAAGTACCGGAGCAAAGGACTTACCTTCATTTACGATAAGGGGGGAGGGGTGAGCTATATGAAAACGCTCTTCAAGAACAACCTTTTCAAGATTTTCCAGGAAATACGCTCGTTTCCGGTACAGGATTACGATGTGGTCATTAATGATTTTGAATTCATTACTGCCTGGGCCTGTAAAATGCGTAAGATCAATTGCATCGGAATGGGGCACCAGGCCTCCTTTAGGTCTGAGAAAACCCCGAGGCCCAAACGCAGGCAGTGGTTGGGAGAATTGATATTAAAAAACTACGCACCCTGTACCCGCGCTATCGGCTTTCATTTTGACCATTTCGACACGTTCATCCAACGGCCGGTTATACGGGGCGAGATCCGTAGGGCTGTTATAAGTAACCTTGGGCATTATACAGTATACCTGCCGGCTTATGGGGATGAGCGTATACACCGTTACCTTTCACAGATTACCGATAAGGAGTGGCAGGTGTTTTCAAAATTTACCCGCGAGCCTTACCAGCTGGATAATGTGTGTTTCAGGCCCATATCCAATAGTGATTTTATTGAAAGCTTTACTTCCTGTGAGGGTATACTAACCTCAGCGGGTTTTGAAACTCCGGCAGAAGCTATTTTTATGGGGAAAAAGGTTTTTGTGATCCCTATAAAGCGGCAGTACGAACAATTCTGCAATGCCGAAGCCATGCGATCTATGGGCTTGCCCATAGCTAAAACCCTCAATGATCAAGCACTTTTACAAATCAAGGATTGGGTTAAATATCACAAACCCTTAAGCATTGATTACCCGGACACTACCCGGCAACTGATAGCGGATGAGATATTTGCCCAACTGGAAAAAGAGGAAATAATACTCCCCATATCAAGGCTCTGAAATTTATTAGCCTTTTATTCGTTTACCAATTCAAAGCATATTTGTAATTTTGCCAACTATTTTGGATATGCTGAAACGAATTGTATACATAGCACTGATTATTGTTAGTGCCACGGCTTGTAGCGAATATCAAAAAGTTCTGAAGAGTACAGACCTTAACCTTAAGTACACCAAAGCGGTGGAGTACTACAATGAAGAAAAGTACAATAAGGCTTATCCTTTGTTTGATGAACTCCTTGGCTTATACCGCGGTACGCAAAAAGCTGCGGATGTATATTACTACTTTGCATATACCAATTATCATCTGGGGGATTACATCCTGGCAGCCTATCACTTCAAGAATTTCAGCAAAACCTTTCCTACCCATGAAAAAGCCGAAGAATGTGCTTTTATGGTAGGGTATTGTTACTACCTGGAGTCGCCTGCGTATAGTCTTGATCAAACTTATACCTATAAGGCTATTAATGAATTACAGTTATTTGTAAATACCCACCAGGATAGTGAACGCCTATTGCAGTGCAATGATCTCATTATTGAATTGAGGCGTAAGCTGGAGAAAAAATCTTTTGAAATAGCGGAGTTGTATTACAAAACCGGTTATTATCAATCGGCAGTAGTAGCTTTTAACAATACCCTGAATGACTACCCGGATACCAAATACCGGGAAGAAGCGTATTATCTTCGCCTCAAGTCGGCTTATGAGTTGGCTAAAAACAGTATTGAATCCAAAAAATTGCAGAGATTTATTGAGTCGAAAACGGCTTATTTTGATTTTATAGAGCGCTATCCTGAAGGCGCCAATGTGGAAGATGCCGTGCAGATGTACGTGGAAATTCAGGATCAAATTGAGAACTTAAAGAAAATTCAGTCGTAATATCATGATAGACTACAAAAAGAGAGAAGCCCCCAAAACTACCGTAACCCGTGATCATAATGAGTTGGATGCCCCAACTGGTAATGTATACGAAGCGGTAGCCATTCTGTCTAAGCGTGCAGACCAGATAGGAGAGGACATTAAGATTGAGCTTAATGACAAGCTGGAAGAGTTTGCTACACATACCGAAAGCCTGGAAGAGATCTTCGAAAACAAGGAGCAGATAGAAGTAAGCCGTTTTTACGAAGCTTTGGCTAAACCTACCGCCCTGGCTATAGAAGAGTGGAAGGAAGGTCAGGTATACTACCGCTATCCGGAAGACAAGAAAGATTAAAAATGTGGCGCGGGAAAAAGGTGTTGCTGGGTGTGACCGGCAGCATAGCCGCCTATAAAACTACTTTTCTCACCCGCCTTCTCATTAAGGCGGGTGCTGAAGTTAAAGTGGTACTCAGTCCGGCAGCGCGTGACTTTGTTACCCCTTTGACCTTGGCAACGCTTTCCAAAAACCCCGTTCTCTGGGAATATTTTGACTCCGAAGATGATTCCGGTACATGGAATAATCACGTAGAGCTGGCTCTTTGGGCCGACCTTATCATCATTGCTCCGGCCACTTCCAATACTCTGGGTAAAATGGTGTCCGGCACCTGCGATAACCTTTTGTTAGGGGTGTATATGTCGGCCAAATGCCCCATTTATTTTGCTCCGGCCATGGATTTGGATATGTATAGACATCCGGCCACTCGGGAGAATATCCAAAAACTGCAATCCTTTGGCCACCACTTTATCCCGGCTGGCAAGGGAGAACTGGCCAGTGGCCTGGAAGGCGAAGGTCGCATGGCCGAGCCTGAGGAGATCATCGCATTTGTAGAGGAGGATATGAATATCCGTTCTCCGTTAAAAGGAAAAAAAATACTGATCAATGCCGGGCCTACGCACGAGGCAATTGACCCGGTGCGCTTTATTGGAAACCACTCTTCCGGGAAAATGGGGGTGGCCCTCGCTGAGCAGGCTTCCGCTTTAGGTGCCCAGGTTTTCCTGGTTTTAGGACCGGGATCTGCCCGGCCGGGGGATTCGACTATTGAAGTTCATGACGTAGTTTCCGCTGATGAAATGAATGAAGCCTGTCAGGAGATATTTACCAATATGGACATTGCCATACTCTCTGCAGCCGTGGCAGATTATAAGCCGGCTAAAAAAGCTGACCAAAAAATAAAAAAGAGTGGAGATAACCTGGAAATCCTTTTGGTGGAAAATCCCGATATACTGCGAGGTTTAGGAGAAAGGAAATCTGATGGTCAGGTTCTGGTGGGTTTTGCATTGGAAACGCAGAATGCGGTTCCGAACGCTATTCAAAAACTGCACAAGAAAAACTGTGATCTGATCGTTTTAAACACCCCGTCTGAAAAGGGATCGGGTTTTGGATACGATACCAATGAGGTGATCCTGATCGGAAGGGATGAAAAAACACATACCTTAGAACTGAAAAGTAAAAGTGAAATTGCAAAGGAAATACTCGATCATATTTGTAACCACCTGCTTGCTTAGCCTTGTTACAGGTTTTACTAAAGTACATAGCCAGGAGTTAAATGCTGAAGTACAGGTGCTTTCGCCAAATGTGCAAAGTACCAATAAACAGATATTTACAACTCTCCAAACGGCTATTGTCAACTTTTTGAATACCCGTAAGTGGACCGATGAAGTGTACCAGCCGGAAGAACGCATCAAGTGTTCTTTTGTGATCAACATTACGGAGCGTAATAACGAACAGTTCAAAGGAACTTTACAAATTCAGTACAGCCGGCCCATTTTTAAGTCCGGCTATAGTTCTCCGGTATTGGTGCACATGGATAATGATTTTCAATTCGAATACCTGGAATTCGATCGGCTGGACTTTTCCGAAAACACCAGCCTTTCCAACCTTACATCGGTGCTGGCCTACTACGCATACGTTATTATTGGCCTGGATCACGATACTTACGCCAAGAAAGGAGGCGATCCTTTTTACGATAGGGCGCTGGCTATTGTAAATAATAGTCAGAATAACGGCTTTCCGGGGTGGTCTGGCTTTTCCGGGAGCAACAAGAATCGCTTCTGGCTGATAGACAATTTACAGAACCCGGCATTTAACGGCTTGCGCCAGTGTTTGTACCAGTATCACCGGCAGGGCCTGGACCTGATGTTTGAACCTTCTCAGCAAAGGCTGGCCAAGGAAAATATCAAGGCCTCGTTAATGCAGTTGGCCGAAGTGAATCAGAAAAGACCTAACTCCTTCCTGATGCAACTTTTTTTTGACGCCAAAAGCATAGAGATCATTAATATCTTTAGCGGTGGAGAACCCATGAAACTGGCCGATCTGAAAGAAGTACTTATTGAGATTGATGCTAATAATGCCAATAAGTATGAGGCTATTGGCCGGAGTTAATCCGTATCCTCTTCGCAGTATCAATTTCTCTTACGATCTTTGAACCAGCACTGAAAATTATTCTGCATGTTGCAGCACCTTTCCATTAGAAACTATGCCTTAATAGATCGCCTGGAGCTGGACTGGCCCAATGGATTTACCGTGGTAACCGGAGAAACGGGTGCCGGAAAATCCATTATCCTGGGAGCGCTCTCACTAATCCTGGGGAAGCGGGCTGACTTGAAATCGGTGCGCAATACAGATGAAAAATGCATTGTAGAAGGTACGTTCAAACTTAATATTGCGGAGTACGAACCATTCTTTAAGGATAATGACCTTGATTTTGATGAGATCAGCATCATCCGCAGGGAAATAAGTCCCTCGGGTAAGTCACGCTCCTTTATTAATGACACACCGGTTACCCTGGATATACTGGAAGAGCTCACCCAACGGCTGATCGATGTGCATAGTCAGCACCAAAACCTGCTGCTCAACAATACATCCTTTCAATTACAATTGCTGGATAGTTTTGCCGATAATGGAGAGTTGAAAAGCCGGTATGCTAATATATTCAATCAGTACAGAGGTATCAAAAAGGAACTTGAAAATTTGATACATCTTTCTGAAAATGAATCTGGTGATTCGGACTATCTTCAGTTTTTGTTTAATGAAATGGAAGAGACTCACCTCAAGGCTGGAGAGCAGGAAGAGATAGAAGAAAAACTACGTTTGGCAGAGAGTGCCGGTGATGTTCAAAGTGGCTTGGGAAAAAGTGTGGCTCTGTTGGATAATGATGGCTCTTCGGTATTATCAGCATTGAAACATGCGGAAAGTATATTGTCCGGTCTCCGCAAATTTGACGTGGTTTTTGGTGAATGGCAGGAAAGAGTGGAAAGCTGCCGGATTGAACTGGACGATCTCAGACTTACTATGGAGGAGCGATTGTCTGAGCTGGATGCAGACCCTGAGGAAATTACGCGTCTCGATAGTCGTTTAAGTCAACTGCTTACCCTACAGAAAAAACACCAGGTGCAAACCGTTGAAGAGTTACTGGAACGAAAGCAGGAACTGGAACAGAAGATACTGGAGCTATCGGATACTGAAGAAAAAATTACCGAACTGCGTAAGGAAGAAGAGAAAATAAGTGCAGATATGCACGCAGCATCTGCTCAGTTGCACGAAAGCAGGATCAGGGTGGTGCCGCAATTACAATCGGAAATAGAAGCTCTTTTGGGTGGACTTAATATGGCGGATGCTGCCTTTGAAATTGCCGTATTATCCACCGAAGAGTATACTACCAGCGGTAATGATAAGGTTGAGTTTCGCTTCAGCGCCAACCGTGGGCAGGGGTTATCTCCGCTTTCCAAAGTGGCTTCGGGAGGAGAACTTAGCCGCGTGATGCTGGCGCTAAAGGCTATTCTGGCCCGCACCAGGAATTTACCTTCCATCATCTTTGATGAGATCGATAGTGGTGTTTCCGGGGAAACGGCTGGTAAGATCGGGGGTATATTGCGAAACATGGGTAGTGTTATGCAGGTAATGGCCATTTCCCACTTGCCACAGATAGCTTCTTTAGGTCAGCATCATTATAAGGTGGAGAAGGAAAGCAGTAACAAACAAACTTTTACCCGGATAAGGAAACTGGATGAAGAGGAGCAGATTGATGAACTGGCCAGGCTTTTAAGCGGAGACAAAGTATCCGATGCGGCACGGGAAAACGCCCGGGAATTACGAAGACAAACCGGTTAATTACACACGAATACTCAATAGCCTGAGGTTAAGAATGATCTTTATTTTTAACTTTCGGAAAAATTAAGCGGTAAAGCCACACCCTATTGTTTGAAGGAACGTTATAGAGAAGTGGATAAACCTTATTTTAAAGACCTTATGACTACAAGATCAGTATTTTTAGCCCTCATAACCACCCTGTTGGTCGGTGTTTCCGCCTGTAAAAAGGATCCCAGTCCAGCGCCTCCTGAAGCCACAGCCGATGTAATTATCGTAAATAAGGGCGTTTCACCCAGTGGTATTGGTACTTTATCCATTTATAAGCCCCTTACCGGTGAAGTAGAGCATAATGTCTTCCAGAAGGTCAATGCCTACAATACACGAGCCGTTGCTCAGAGCGTGTTGGTGGATGGTGATATCACTTTCCTCGTAGTATCGGGTGAGGGTATAGTGTACATCCTGAATACTGCAGATATGAAGGTTATCGCCAAGATTGACGGTATGATCAGTCCACGTTACGTGATCAAAGCGGATGAAAACAAATATTATATTTCAGACTGGGGAATAGGGGGAGTGCATGTTCTCAACCTTTCAGCACGTAAACTGGTCAGAGAAATTGAGACCGGTGCCGGGCCTGAAAACATGCTTATTTACAAAGACCGGCTTTTTGTGGTTAATTCCGGTGGAACGGTAGACGGTTTACTGCAAACCGATAGTACAGTGACGGTAATCCAAACCGAAACTGATACCATCATGGATACGATAATAGTAGGTGAAAATCCTAACAGTTTGCAACTGGATAAGAACAACAAACTTTGGGTATTGAGTCCTGGCTCAACCAAATTCCCCGTAGAGAACAGCACTTTTGGCGACTTGCGGATCATTGATCCTGATTCGTTGGAGCCGCTGGATACCCTTACTTTTGCTGACAACCTCCTTAAGCCCCGTTATCTTAAGATCGATAAAGATGGCGAGTTGCTATATTTCCTGAGTGATCAGGGAGCTGCAGATATTTACGTACACTCTGTGGGGGATACCTCTTTACCCGTTATGCCTTTCATAACCGGTAATTTCAATTGTCTTGAATATGACGGAGAAGAGGAGAGGTTATATGCCGGAGACCAGAGAGGAGAAACGCAGCCTGGTCAAGTGCAGGTTTTTAGCCTGGATGGTGAGGAAATGGATAAGTTTGAAGTGGGTTACGTCCCCATTAACTTCGGCTTTAAGCGCTAAACTATATGTCTTTTGAGATAGCCCCGGTCCATAACGGCAGGCTTTTTCACCAATTACAGAATAAACTGGAGCAAAGGCTCGGAAAGGGAATTTCCAACTCTCCTATTGGTAAAGTTGCCATTCAGGCAGGTCTGGTAAACCGCACAGCAAACCCAGTTCTCAAAAAACCCGCTTTACTCATTTTTGCCGCTGATCACGGGATAACCCATACTTTTCGGGATAGGACCTTACGTGCAGAAGGTGGAGATACTTCCTCCAGGGTTCTCCATTTCCTGGAAGGAGATAGTCCCTTGAACCGAATGTGTCGGGAACAAAAAATCACGCTTCGGGTAGTAGACCTGGGAGTGGATCACCACTTTGAAAACCTGCTGAGTTATTGGCTTCACCATGGGTCGCGACACATTAATCGTAAGGTAGGTTTCGGGACTCAAAATTTCAGTCATGTGCCAGCCATGACCACAGCGCAATGCCATGAAGCTTTTGACGCAGGAGCAGAACTTGTGGACCAGGAGCGAAAAAGTGGCAGCAATGTTTTGATATTTGGTGCCTTGGGAGACGGTAATACCTTTAGCGCAATAGCCCTAATGGCTGCCTTGCTGGAATTAAAACCAAGACAGGTCTCGCTGAATAAACAGGATAAAGAGATCATTTTCAAGGCCCTTCGTAAACACCCTAAAACGCACGATCCATTTATGTTGCTTACTCTTTTTGGAGGCTACGAAATAGCAGCTATTACCGGGGCTTTTTTACAGGCTGCCGAATACCGGATGCTCATTTTAGTAGACGGACTGGTTACAGCTACCGCTTTATTGGTGGCTGCGGCTATCAATGCCCGGGTGGTGGAGTACGTTGTTTTCAGCGACACTATGAAGGATGATCTTAACTATTCCCAGCTGTTAAAACACTTCCAAAAAGAAGCCTTGTTGCAAACAGGCATTTCTACCGGAGATGGTACGGCAGCGGTACTTGCTTATCCTTTAATCCGCTCTGCAATCGGGTTTTTACAAAATACCCGATTCTGAATATTCTAAAAAGGAATATCAGGCCTCAGCAGTGGTAATTTCTTTGGGCTGACCGATCCAGAACCAGGCCGTTCCGAAAAGAATAGCTCCATATACCAGGGTCCCTGCAAGCTGATTCAAAAGAAAAGGCAGACCGGCAACGTAAGCTTGTATAAGCCCATTAAGGTCTTTGGAGTATATAGGACTGGCTTGCCATGAACCGGCATTGGTAAGCAGGTAAAACACTATTGCAGAAAGGATGCCTGCTCCTGCCAGTGGAAGCACTTTAAAACCATTGGTCATATAGCGACCGATCAATACGGATAGTATAAAACCTCCATAAATAAGAGCAAAACCTGGAGTAAACCAAACAAAGTTGTCGTAATAGGCGGAGTATACGAGGTTATTCAGTACAAGGTCACTAATAAAAAGGGCTAATACGGGAATTAAGAAAGCTTTAAATGAATTCCTGAATAGGGTTCCTCCCATAATGGCCGCAGCTCCAACAGCAGTAAAATTAGGCGCATGTGGTATAAAGCGGGTTACCATAGCCACCAAAATGAGGGATATTAATGCCAGTGTACGATTATTCATAGTCTAGTATGTTGCTGATAAAGGGGCAAAAGTAATAAAAGCTAAGCGGTATTACGAAGGTTGGGGACGGTAGACTTTGAAGGAACCGTCTTTATAGAAGATGATCACCTGCTCAACTTCCTCATTGCGCAAGGAAAGACTGGAATAGGGGACTGGCTCTTTAGCTACGGATTCCTTTTCATTTGCCGTATCAGGAACATCCTCTTCCGGGGTGGTGTAGCGAGGAGCGGAACCGGGAATGGCAGCGTGTCGTACTCCCTCCATAGGGAAGGCCGAATCAGTTAAATCGGGATGCCCCGAGAATTGGTCGTTATCAGATTTTACATTTGTAATCCCACTATACAGCTTACCATTACCAGTGAGTAAATAGTCTAAATTTACATTTGTAAATCGTGTTTTAATAGCTTCTATTATCTGCAGACTAACCTTATTTCTACCGTTGAGTATGTGGCTGATTATAGAAGGGTTTACGTTAATAGCCCGGGCAAACTCTCCGTTTGCTAAACCTTTCTCATCAATCAACTCTTTGATTCTCATTGCTATATCATCCATAGTATTTGTTGATATTTACTTTTGTAAAAGTAAGTTAAAAATGTGAATAAAGAAAAAGATTGGATTGAATAACGGTGCTTAAAAATTGATCTTACTGTTTAAGTCAAATGGTGAAAAACCCTGATTAACAGGTTTATGACTTTAACTTATATACTTTTGTAAAATCATTTTTCATGGTAAATAGAGCTACTTGTAAGGGAGTAATGGTAGAGCAAGTCTCCGGTGGAGTCGTAAAATTGGATCTCCAGTTTACGGTCTTCAAGGGGGCCGCTACATTCCAGAATCGCAAAGTTATGCTCCTCTATAATGGATCCTTTAACCAGGTTCTCATTAGTTTCGTTGACTTTACCCACTCCTGAGGTAAGAGGGGATACGGTAAACTCATGCAATACCAAGCCTGATGGTGTGGTATAGCGCATCACTTCGCTATGATGACGATCACCGGTTATAAAGATCACCCCCTTTATTTGCTCTTCGTCAATACGGGAAAGTAAATAACTGTGTTCTTTCTCATAATTTGAGTGGTTCTCATAAATTCTGGCAGTATTCAGGAACTGCCCTCCGCTCACCACAAACTTAAATGGGGCATGACTTGCTTTCAACTGGTCAATTAAACGATCGCACTGGGCTTTACCGAAAATATGTTTTTCACCCCTTTCATAGTTTTCAGTGCGGTTATAGCGGTTATCCATCAGGAAAAAGTCCATATCACTATACGTGAAGTGACTCATGATACCGGGTAGATCGCTGTAACCATAAGATGGGTTAGCCCAGAAAAGCTTAAAAACTTCAAGGGCTACATCTTTAAACTTCCAGCTTCCGGTAGCATCATTAGGTCCGAACTCATGATCATCCCAAATAGCAAAATTATTGGTGGTGGCCAGCAAGGGTTGTAATTCGGGCAGTGAACGGGTATGGGTGTATCGCTTAATATAGCCAGTGCGGCTGGTCCAGTCGGCCGGACGCAGGTAAATGAAGTCACCCAACCACAACATGGCATCTGGTTTTTTAGCGGCTATGCTGGAAAATATT
>NZNV01000021.1 GCA_002695025.1 Owenweeksia sp. | reverse complement strand
TGGAGGAACTCAAGACAGCCCTGGAAGCTGCCGTATACCGCCAACTGATGAGTGATGTACCCTACGGTGTGCTCCTGAGCGGAGGACTGGATTCTTCCATCACCTCTGCCCTGGCCAAAAAATACTCCGCTAAACGCATTGAAAGTGATGATACCGAAGAAGCCTGGTATCCCCGGCTCCACTCCTTTGCCGTAGGCCTGGAGGGCTCACCTGACCTGGCGGCTGCGCAAGTGGTTGCCAGGCACATCGGCTCGGTACACCATGAAATCCATTTTACCATTGAAGAAGGCATTGACGCCTTGCGCGATGTGATCTACCACCTGGAAACCTACGATGTAACCACGGTGCGCGCTTCCACTCCCATGTACCTCATGGCCCGGGTGATCAAATCCATGGGTATTAAGATGGTGCTAAGTGGTGAAGGTTCCGATGAGCTTTTTGGAGGCTACCTGTATTTCCATAAAGCACCCGATGCACAGGCTTTTCACGAAGAAACAGTGCGTAAGCTCAGCCGCCTGCACTGGTACGATTGCCTGCGGGCCAATAAATCATTGATGGCCTGGGGCATAGAGGGGCGTGTCCCCTTCCTGGACAAGGAATTTATGGACGTAGCCATGCGCATCAATCCCAAGGATAAGATGGCGGGCAACGGTAAGATGGAGAAATGGGTATTGCGCAAATGTTTTGAAGATATACTGCCGGAAAGTGTGGCGTGGCGACAAAAAGAACAGTTCTCCGATGGTGTGGGCTACAGTTGGATAGACTCCCTCAAGGATTTTGTGAACAAGCAGGTGAGCGACCAGGATATGCAGAATGCGGCCTTCCGCTTTCCGATAAACACTCCGTCCGGCAAGGAAGAATACTATTACCGCAGTATTTTCAGCGAGCATTTCCCTTCGGATGCGGCCGCACAATGCGTTCCTTCCATTCCTTCGATAGCCTGCAGTACGGCTGAGGCCCTGGCCTGGGATGAGTCCTTCCGGAACCAGAATGATCCTTCGGGGAGAGCGGTAAAAAATGTGCATAATCAGGCTTACCAATAAACACTGAGCCCGCTTTTTTGTCATTTTAACATTATCCCAAAATTTTAGCAGATGATCATTGGAGTTCCCAAAGAGATAAAGAACAATGAAAGCCGGGTGGCCCTTACCGAAGCCGGTGTGTACGAGCTTACCAAGCACGGACACGAAGTGCTGATCGAAAAAGGAGCCGGTAATGGCAGCGGTATTTCCAACCATGAATACGTGGAGGCCGGAGCCACCATACTGGAGGATGTGGAAGAGTTATGGAAGCGTGCCGAAATGATCATCAAGGTAAAGGAACCTATTCAAGAAGAACTCTCCCGTGCCCGTAAGGGTCAGATCATCTTCACCTATTTCCATTTTGCTTCCAGCCAGGAGTTGACAGAGGCTATGGTGAAAAGTGGTGCTATATGTATAGCCTATGAAACCGTGGAGCGCGATGATCGCAGCCTGCCCCTGCTTATTCCCATGAGCGAGGTAGCCGGCAGGATGGCTATACAGGAAGGAGCCCGCTACCTGGAAAAACCGGTAAAGGGACGTGGTGTACTCTTAGGCGGTGTACCGGGAGTGCCTCCAGGTAAGGTACTGATCCTGGGAGCCGGTATTGTGGGCGTGCAGGCCGCTAAAATGGCCTCCGGCCTGGGTGCTCAGGTTACCGTACTGGATGTGAATATGGACCGCCTGCGTTATGTGAACGATATTTTACCGGACCATGTGGTCACCAATTATTCCAGTGAGTATACCATCCGCAAGCTTATACGTGATCATGACCTGATCATCGGTGCGGTGCTGATCCACGGGGCCAAGGCACCCAAGCTGATCACCAGGGATATGCTGAAAGAAATGCGCCCGGGTACGGTGATCGTGGATGTGGCGGTAGATCAGGGTGGTTGTGTGGAAACCTCCAAGCCCACCACCCATGAAGAGCCTACGTTTATAATTGAGGATGTGCTACACTACGGGGTGGCCAATATGCCGGGAGCGGTACCCTTTACCTCTACCCTGGCCCTGACCAACGTTACGATACCTTACATCTTAAAGGTAGCGAATAAGGGATGGAAACAAGCCAGCCGCGAAAACCGTGACCTGCTAAAGGGGCTCAACATAGTGGAGGGCAAGATCGTATATGAAGGGGTGGCTGATGCCTTTGGTATGGAGTTCACTCCCGCAGAGCACTTCCTGGACTAATCCTTTTGGATAAGCGGCCGCTCATCCTAACCTTAAAGCTCAATCCTGAAGCAGAGCTGTTCTTTAATAAGCTGCGGGAGGAATATTTTCCTCCGGAGCGGAATTACCTGAAGGCGCACCTCACCCTCTTTCATGCTTTGCCAGGCGAACAACTATCTGAAATCCAAAGTGGATTAAAGGAAATTGCCGGTAAAACCATCCCCTTTCAGCTAAAGCCTGAAAGCTGGAAAGCAATCGGCAAAGGGGTGGCCTTTATTTTGGATTGCCCGGAGTTGATAAGCCTGCATCAACAGCTTCAAAGCCGGTGGACCAGTCATCTTACCCGCCAGGATGCACAAAAACTTTGGCCACAAATCACCATCCAGAATAAGGTTAGCCTTGAAGAGGCCCGAATAACAATGGATAAAATCAAGGATCTCAGGCCGCCTCCCATACAGGGTATTGGTTTCAATTTGTTTTATTACGACAATGGCCCATGGGAGTTTATTGAAAGCTATTTCTTCCCGTGATCTCCACAACCTGCCCAGGCAACATAAACCATACTTATCGGCTCATTACCTATTACGAACCAGCTTGCAGAACTTATTGCCACAGAGCGGTTAATTTTAAAGAACTATAAAAACACTTTCATGGATCTAAAACTCAATACTAAAAAAGCTTTGGTTACCGGTTCCACGGCCGGCATTGGTTATGCCATAGCCCGGGAATTGGCGCAGGAAGGCGCAACAGTTATCATTAACGGGCGTAAAACCAAGGATGTAGAAGCCAAAGTGGAAAAGCTTAAAAAAGAGACCGGAAACACTCAAGTGCTTGGCATTGCCGCTGATTTCAGCAAGAAGCATGAAATACAAGCCTTATTGGATGAAGTCTCCGAGGTGGATATACTGATCAATAATGTGGGAATGTTCAAGGAGGTGGAGTTTGGGGATATTACCGATGAAGAATGGTTGGAGATATTTGAGGTGAACGTGATGAGCGGTATACGGATGGCTCGGCATTATTTTTCTAAAATGCTGGAAAGGAATGAGGGCCGTATCGTATTTATTTCCAGTGAATCTGCTTTGAATATTCCCACCGAAATGATCCATTACGGCATGAGTAAAACGGCACAGCTAGCTATTTCCAGGGGGCTGGCGCGGCTTACCAAAGGTACCCATGTTACGGTAAATGCTGTTTTACCAGGCCCCACCAAAAGCCGGGGTGTAGAGGAAATGTTACGCCAGCAATCTGAAGCCAATAACAAAGCGGTTGAGGAAGTTGAGAAGGAATTCTTTTCTAAGGCCCGTCCTACCTCGTTGATCCAGCGCTTTGCTGACCCTGAGGAAGTAGCACGATTGGTAGCCTACGTGGCCAGTCCTCTTTCTTCGGCTACCAATGGAGCGGCTTTAAGAGTAGATGGAGGTGTAGTGAATTCCATTCTCTGAACCTGCCAGCTGGTAAAATCCTGGAGACAGTCTGCTTGAAAATAAAAAAGCCCGGCTTTCTAGCCGGGCTTTCATGTAAACCTGCAATGTTTAAAAGGCTTCGTCACAAAGCGCTTTGGGAAGGTTTAATTCATAGATCTTACCTTCCGTGGCCAGTACGTTCATTGTATCTATCTCGTAGGTAGAATAATAAGCTTTGAGATCATAACTTACGCCATCTTCCATGAAAGGCACCTTGTACAGCTTACCACTTTCTTCATTTCCTTCAAACGTAAGGAGGTGTTCAAACTCACCACCCTCAGCGGTTTTCCTGAAGTATAAATGTACACCGGAGGGGGGAAGTACGTAGGTTTTATACGAAGGGCAGTATAATTTATAGCCCGCATTAATACCACCGGTTTCCAGTTTCTCGATATCATATTCGTCAAAAGACTTCTTGGTGATCTTAAGGGTCCGGCTTAGCTTTCTGCCCTGCAGGGCTACTATCCTTTCCACATTCCTTGAAAGAGCCTGAATTCTTCTTTCTGTAAATTGGGCCGGGTATTTCAGGACAGCTGTTTTATAATATCGCTTAGCTCTTCGGGGATCCAGTTTGGTTAACTTGAGGGTAAGCCTCCTCACTTTTGCAGGGGCACTACCATTAGGGAGCTTCTTAAGCAACTTAAGATACTTGGCAGTCTTCTTTTTAAGCGATGCTTTGGAAAGGTGGGTTAAATTGGCTTCTACCACCAATTGCCCATTTACGTCTTTAATGGTATAATCACCATCCTCCTTCCAGAATGCATCTCCTTCGGTATAACTTATAAGGGTTATCACATCACCGGCCTGGTAGGGACGTTCAGCGTCTTCATTGTACATATGATCAGGAAGAGGTATGGAAAGCTGGATACCGTTGCCGGAGAAGTTGGTCACGCTGATGGCTCCTACTTTCATATTGATCTCAAATATGGGAGCCTCCTGCATGAGCACATCCTCCACCTGCCCATCCAGTTCCATACTTTGAATGGAACCAGTATTATTAGGCATGGCCAATTGAGCTACCTCATTGGTGTCACTAAAGTTAATAAGCTCAACGCTAAGCTGTCCGCTGCTTATGGCCGTACCGGTTTTGTCCATGAACTGGATGTTGTCAGGTATGGTTACCGTAACCTGGCTGGGGTTACCGGTGGCAGGGTCTGTGGAAATGACCAAAGGCTTATTTAAAGTGCCGGAGCTAATCTTGGCGGTAGTGGCTATTCTATCCACGCTACCTGAAGGAATACGGTTGTAATCCAGCAGGAATACTTCCTGGGCGGTAAAATACTCACCCTCCTCAATACTTACATCAATACTTTGGGCGGGGTACGCATAGCCGGATCTGGACTCAATGTGTACGGTAAATTGCAACGGCTTACCGGCCTTGGGTTCATTGGCACGGGTGGTGATCAACTGGAGGCTGTTGAAGCTGGGGGAGATTTCCTTTTTACCGTTAATATTGTAAATGGAAGCAGCATCCGGCCCGCTTATACTCACCTTGATCTTATCAGCAATATCATCGGATCCGTTGGAGCTGAGATCCTGCAGATCCAATTCGGCCACGTATTTATAAAATGCCGGATCAATATGCAGATCAATATCCTTGGTAGGGCTTTCACAACCCGACATAAGGATCAGCAGGGAAAGTGAAAAAATGGGTAATATGGTTCTCATTCGTTGAAGTATTTTGTCCAAAATTACTGCAAAACTTTATATTATCGTTAAAAATTTAGCGTGTTACTGTTTGTTTGCCAGTTACTTCAACTATCCTACTGGCCACATGCAAGGCATACAACCAGCCTGTTATCCTCAATGGATTCAATGAATTTTGCTGATCAGCAGTTCCTATATCCAGCCAGCTTCCCTCCTATCCAGGCCATTGGGATATAGGCGACCACCAGACCCAGCACCACAAACCAAGTGGGAGCTGGTATCATATAGCTGGCTATAATACCAACTACCAGGAACAGGACTTCTATGAGGATGGCGAAGATCATTTTACGGGTGACAGCTATAGCTGCGGTGATGAGCACGACCGCCAGCGTACCTAAGGCATGGGCCAGATGTTTGAGGCCGGCTATATGGACATGGTACGGACATTTTAGGGCTTACCCTTGCTGTTGACACGTATTAAGCTCGTATCAGGCACGTGTAAAGCTCGTATTAAGTACGTATATAAGCCGTTTGAAGATCCTGATGCAAGGGGTAATCTAAAGGAATAGCGTTGCCGCTACCATTATAACGTGGAAAGACGAGGATATTACAAGGCAAAAATGAAGATTCAGTTCCCCAGGGAATAAGGCAGGTCTTCAGGTTTACCGGCCCACTCCTTATTCGGTTCTGCGGACATTTCAAAAGTAAGGGTGCCTCCGTTCCGGATAGCTTTATAATCCAGGTAAGCATGGGTATACGGTTTGCCGTTTAAACGGGCGGCCTGAATATAGAAGTGGTCTGCTGCGTTTTTGGGGGCCTCAATGGTGAATGTATTCCCATTTTCAAGGTATAGCTTAGCCTTCTTAAATAAAGGACTTCCTATAACGTATTGCTCTGTACCAGGGGTTACAGGGTAAAATCCCAAAGCACTGAAAACGTACCAGGCCGAGGTTTGGCCGTTATCTTCATCTCCACAGTAACCATCTGGTGTGGCTGCGTAAAGTTTGGTTAAAACGTCCCTGATCTTCTCCTGGGCTTTATAGCCGGCATGAGCGTAATTGTACAGGTAGATCATATGCTGAATGGGTTGGTTGCCGTGGGCGTAATTCCCCATATTCACAATTTGCATTTCCCTGATCTCATGGATAGTTCCTCCGTAATAGGTATCATCAAAATCAGGCGGCATTTCAAATACATGATCCAGTTGTTTTACAAAAGCTTCCTTTCCTCCCATCAGATCAATAAGTCCCTGCCCGTCATGAAATACAGACCAGGTATAATGCAGGCTGTTTCCTTCGGTGAAGGCATCTCCCCATTTTAAAGGATTGAAGGGTGATTGAAAGTTACCGTCTTCGTTGCGGCCGCGCATGAGGTTTGCGGAAGGGTCAAACACGTTTTTGTAATTCAGGGATTGCTCATAAAAGCGCTGGGCCACTTCTTTCTTTCCCATCTTTTCGGCCATACGGGCTATACAGAAGTCAGCAAAAGCATATTCCAGGGTACGGGCTGCATTTTCATTTATCCCCACATCGTAGGGAATATAGCCGAGGTCATTGTAATAACTCAGACCTTCCCTACCCACGGAACGTGCCGGTCTCCCCTCCTCTACATTGGCATTCTTCAATATAGCTTCAAAAAGGACCGCAGCCGTTTCTTCCGACATATTGCCCTTCAAATAAGCATCGGCCACAATAACCGCTGAATTAGACCCGATCATACAATTACGATGTCCGGGGCTGGCCCATTCGGGTAACCAGCCCGATTCCTTATAGGTATTGGCCAGTCCGTCCATAATATGACTGTTCAGCTCCGGGTACATGAGGTTGAAGAAAGGAAATACGGCACGGAAAGTATCCCAGAAACCGTTGTCGGTAAACATATAGCCCGGCAGTACTTCTCCGTTGTAGGGGCTGTAATGCACCATCTCATCCTTACTGTTTAGCTCATAGAACTTCCGGGGAAAAAGTAGCACGCGGTACAGACAGGAGTAAAAGGTGCGAATGTGATCTATATTATCGTCTTCAATCTGGATTTTATTCAGCTCCGTTTCCCAAAGCTGTTTGGCCTTCTGCATAGTGGTTTCAAAGGAATCCTCGCCTATTTCACGATTGAGATTGAGTTGGGCCTGTTCCGGACTGATAAAGGAGGAAGCCACTTTTACGTGCACGGGTTCCCCTTTCTTGGTTTTAAAACCCACTATGGCACCCACGTGTCCGCCTTCACTGTTTACGGTATTCTCCTGCAGCGTCCAATCATCTCCCCAGGTATGAGTGAGCTCAAAGTCCTTATCAAATTCAGCCACAAAGTAGTTGTGAAAATTTTCAGGAACGCCCCCGGAGTTATTGCGGCAATAGCCGATGATCTTGCGTTCTTCTGGTATGATCTGCACCATAGAGCCCCGGTAGAAACCGTCTAAAACAATATAGGCCGAATCGGTTTCAGGAAAGGTAAAACGGAACTGGGCGGCCCGCTCGGTAGGCGTTACTTCCGCTACCACATCATGATCCGCCAGGTAGACTTGGTAATGATACGGTTTTACGGTTTCGGCTTTGTGCGAAAACCAGGAGGCCCGCTCCTCTTCTTCAAACTTAAGATCACCGGTAACGGCCATGAGTGAAAAGGCCGCGTAATCATTGATCCAGGGACTGGGCTGATGGGTTTGCTTGATACCCCTGATCTTATTCTCATTGTATTTATAGGTCCATCCATCGCCCATTTTGGAAGTCATGGGTGTCCAGAAGTTCATTCCCCAGGGCGTGGCAATTACGGGATAGGTATTGCCATTGGAGAGCATCATTTTAGAATCGGTGCCCATCAGTGGATTGACATAATCCACCAGGCTTACCTGATCTTTTGAAATACTCGTTTCCTGGTCTTTCTCCGGCTTTTCACCGGAGCAGGAAACCAACAGAATAACAAACGCAAGGCAGCTTATACTTTTACTCATAAGACGATGACATTTCAAATACCAATTCTCCGCCCTTCATCAGGTCCTGATGTGCTATTTGGTGACCTTTCAGCGGAACTCCATTGAGCAGAACCCGCTTCACATACACGTTCTTCTCACTTTGATTTTCAGCGGTGATGCTTAAGGTATTACCATTGGCCAGGTGGATCTTAGCTTCTTTTACAGAAGGACTCCCCAAAGCATAATCGGGGGAACCCGGTGTTACGGGATAAAAACCCAGACTGCTGAAGATATACCAGGCACTCATTTGCCCGGCATCGTCATTTCCACACAAACCTTCTTCCGTAGGACCGTACATGCTTTTGAGGATCATCCTTACGCGGGATTGGGTTTTCTCAGGATGTTCCGTCCAGTTGTACAAATAAGGAATATGATGGCCGGGTTCGTTACCGTGTACGTAATTCCCGATGATACCATCGCGGGTTATGTCTTCGTGCTTTTCGATGTATTTATCCTCGATCTCCATGGTAAAGAGAGAATCCAGGTGATTGGCAAACCACTCCTTCCCTCCCATCATTTCGATCATGGTGTCAATGGCCTGAGGTACGTATAAACCGTAATTCCAGGCATTGCCCTCAATAAAACCCTGTCCGTGGGTATCCATGGGGTCAAAGTCTTTCCTGAAAGTTCCATCGGCCAGTTTGGGACGCATAAACCCACTCTGTGAATCATACACATTGCGATAATAGCCAGCCCGCTCCGAAAATTCCCTTTCCATTTCAGCATTACCTGTTTCTTTGGCCATTTGCACTATACACCAGTCGTTATAGGCATACTCCAGGGTTTTGGAGACTGCAGAATGACTTTTGTCATCCGGAACATACTTATAGTCGATATAGTCTCCCAAGCCGTCAAAGTAGCGCACCCGGGCGGTATTGACCGAGGCCTGCAAAGCTCGATCCTTATCAAAATCACCTACTCCCTTGGCCATAGCATCGGCAATCACCGAAGTGGCGTGATACCCGATCATGCACCAGTTCTCGTTAGCATAATGGCTCCAGATGGGCAGCATGTGGTGTACGCTTTGATCATGATGAGCCAGCATGCTTTTGATCATATCGTTATTCCGGTCGGGTTGGGTAATGTTAAACAGCGGGTGGAGTGCCCGGTAGGTATCCCACAGCGAAAAAATGGTGTAGTTGGTAAATCCTTCGGAGCTATGGATGTTCTGATCCAGACCACGGTATTGTCCATCTACATCTTCATAAAGTACAGGCGATAAACAACTGTGGTACATAGCGGTATAAAAGGCAATCTTATCCTTGTCATTAATAGTCTCTACTTCTATCTTTCCCAGTTCACGGTTCCATTTTTCTTCGGTTTCCGCCCGGGTTTTGTCAAAATCCCAGTGCGGTATTTCGCTGTCCAGGTTTTTCATAGCTCCGGCCGAGCTTACGGATGATAAAGCAAACTTCATCTGAATCTCCTCCCCGGCTTTCATATCAAAATTGAAGTAAGCCCTTAGGTTATTCCCGGCCATTTCCGGAAAGTTCTCATCTTCCTGAAAGCGCCTGTAAAAGCCGTTGTACGCCACCTGGTCGTATTTCCTATGACCATAGCTTTTAAAGGGTTTGGAGAATTTGGCGGCAAAGAACACTTTACGGTCACGCGCCCAGCCCCGGGTCTGGCGGTAACCGGTAATGGTGGAGTCGTTTTCCATGCGAATAAAGGTCCATACGTTCTTAGCATCGTGGTGGTATACGTTGTACACCATATCCAAAATGATGTGAGCACTATCGGTGGCCGGGAAGGTGTATTTATGAAAGCCCACCCGTTCACTGGCGGTAAGCTCAGCCTTGATGCCGTAGGTATCCAGGTCTACTTTATAATAGCCGGGAGACGCTTCTTCTCTATCGTGTGAAAAGCGGGAATAAAATCCCTTTTCACCGTTCTCTGTTTCAAGAGGATCCAGTACCAGGGGGCCGATAGTGGGCATCACCAGGAAATCCCCCAGGTCCGAATGTCCGGTACCGCTGAAATTGGTGTGCGCAAAACCAATAATGGTGGAATCGCGGTACTGATAGCCGGCACAATATTCATAGGTTTTGGTGTTGTAGCTACCATCCGGATTGAACATTACTTCAAAATTGGTTTGCGGACTGAGCTGAACCATCCCAAAGGGAGCCGTGGCTCCGGGGAATACGTGCCCCATTTTGCTGGTACCCACAAAGGGGTTTACATATCGGGTGTAATCAACCTTAACCATATCAGGAGTATTGGATCTTTCTTCAGGAACATTCTTTTCAGTACACGCCAGGCTGAGCAAGGAAAGAGATAAAAAGGTAAATGCTTTACGCATATTGATTTCTTTTTTGATTTCTATAGCCGTAGAACAGGATATAAGCGTAGCAGGCAATTATGAAAATAAAGGCCAGTTTAAAACCGGTACCATCGGTTAGCAGTCCGTACAAGGGCGGAATAATGGCTCCTCCCACTATGGCCGTACAAAGTAGTCCGGACGCCTTGGGTTTTAAATCGCCAATACCACCCAAGGCCAGGGTGAAGATAGTCGGGAACATGATGGAATTGAAAAGTCCCACGGCCAGAATACTCCACATACTCACCAGGCCGGTAGTACTCATGGAGATAATAATGAGGCCGATGGCTGATAAGGCAAAGATCCCCAATACTTTCCCGGGGTTAAGGATGCGGGTGAGGTATGAACCCACGAAGCGGCCGATCATGGCACCGGACCAGTAAAAGGTGACAAACACCCCTACTACCGCTTTATCGTCCGCGGTAGCCAATCCCGATTGCAGGAACAGCCCCGCAATGGATCGCATCACGCTGCTTTCCTTAATTACGGATACCAGGTTCATATCCAGAAAGTAATTGACCATATAACTGCCAATGGCCACTTCAGCACCCACATAACAGAAAATACCCAGTACACCCAGCATGAGGTTTTTTTGCCGGAAGGCATCCGCATAGGTATGTTTTATCTTTTCGTCAATCAGCTTTGGAAGCTTAATAAAAACAAAGAACAAGGCAATGCAAACGATGAATACGGCCAGCCCGATAAAAGGCGTTTGCACCGCAGAGGCTTCCGTATTGAGATATTGTTCCCGTGCCGGACCTATCAGGAGGTCTATCTCTTCTTTGGTCTTGATCTTATCACTAAGGATGAATAAAGCTCCTATGGCCGGAGCAATGGCCGTGCCCAGGGAATTAAAGGCTTGTGATAAATTCAAACGGCTGGAAGCTCCGTCTTCACTGCCCAGTACCGCTACATAGGGATTGGCAGCTACCTGCAGGATGGTGATGCCTCCGGCCAATATAAAATAGGCCAGCATAAATATGCCGAACACGCGGTACGAAGCAGCCGGGTAGAACAAAACGCAACCCACGGCCATGGTTATCAGGCCGAGTATGATACCGTTTTTGTATCCAATTTTGGATAGTAGGTAACTGGCCGGAACGGAAAGGAGAAAATAGGCTCCGAAGAAAGCAAACTGTACCAGACCGGCCTGGAAATAAGTCAGCGTGAATAGCTCCCGTAAGCGGGGAATGAGTGAATCCACCAGTACAGTAATAAACCCCCAGAGGAAAAAGAGTACGGTAAGTAAGATGAAAGACGAGCGGTAGGACTTTTTTTGATTCATAGGGTTATCGGGCATATTCACTGGAAATAGCAGGTCTTGATTTTAGTACAGGCTAAACTAATGAGGAGCAAAATATCGCAAAATTCCTTACACCTCTATAAATTTCACCGAATTGAACTAAGTGAGCCCATTTTCAATACATCGTATTCGGATTGGCTGATTTTTCAGGGATCTGCTGGATTGCATCCCAATGTTCGCAAATCTTACCATTCTCATCAAAGCGGAAAAAATCCATGGTTACGTATTCATCGTTGCCGGGCCATATCTGATACGTATGCAGAGCTACCAGATCGTCTTCGGCAATACACCGTACAAACTCAATGCTCTTTTCAGGATACTCGGTCTGCATCCGTTCAAAGTAGTCTATAAAGCCCTGAGTGCCATTGGCCACATCGGGGTTATGCTGTATGTATTCCTCCCCTACGTATTGTGCTACCGCCTGGGCAGGATTGCCTTCATAGGCCATGCGGTAAAAGGCTATAGCGTTGGTTTTATTCTTTTCTAAGTCCATAGCATGATTTTGAAAGTGTGAATATCCTGAATTTTAGTTGAATGATGAGAGTGAGAACGCTGCGATAAAATGTACCCTTAGATGCATTGGGGGTAATCAGAGGGTCTATAGGTTTTCCTTCCCTTCCTTTTCCCTTGATGTAAAACGAAGCCAAAAGATCAAGGCCGGTTTGGACAGGGTGTTTAAAGTGATGCTTCACCCTTAGATACAACCGGGGTGACCAGGGAAACTTTAGTTTGTTTGATACCTTTACAGGGTGAAACGCTCGGGCTCCGCAGATCTTCCTCTTCACTACGGTCATGTACCGCCCTGGCTGGCCAAACGTATGGCTTTGCTAGGCGAGGCCATCGTGGAAACTCTCATCCTGGAGAAAGGCACGGGCGAGGTGTTGCGCAGGCTCAGCGATCCTTTCTGGTTCCAAAGCCTGGGAGCCGTTATGGGCATGGACTGGCATTCCTCGGGGATTACTACTTCCGTAATGGGTGCTCTCAAAAGAGCCATCAATCCCCGCTCTGCGGAACTGGGCCTGTACATTACGGGTGGCAAGGGTAAATACTCCCGCCAAACCCCGGATGAGCTGATGCGCATTGGTGAAAAGACCGGTCTGGATGCCGAATACCTGGTGCGTTGCAGTAAGCTCAGCGCCAAAGTGGATAATACGGCTATCCAAGATGGATACCAGTTGTACCTGCACAATTTCATCGTGAGTAAAGAAGGACAGTGGACCGTAGTACAGCAAGGCATGAGCGATGCTACTTCCCTGGCCAGGCGTTACCACTGGCACTCCCCTGACCTGCAATCTTTTGTGGAGGAACCGCATACGGCTATTGAAGGTCAGAACCAGGGGCTTATCCTCAACATGACGGATAAGGGTGCAAAAGCGTCCCGCAACTCGGTAATGGAAATGAGCCGCGAGCAACCGGATAAGATGCTGGCGGAAGCGCGGAAGATCGTGATGCCCAATCACCATGAGGTACGTGCAGAAGATGTTAATTTGAAACGCCTGGGCAGTGTACTGTGGCTGGCGCATGAAAAGCGCCCAGAAGATTTTGAGGAATTGCTATTGCTGAAGGGTGTGGGTCCGCGCACCTTGCAATCGCTGGCTTTGGTGAGTGAAGTGATCTACGGCAGCCCTTCCCGCTTTAAAGACCCGGCCCGTTTTTCCTTTGCGCACGGTGGCAAGGACGGTCACCCTTTCCCGGTACCGGTAAAGACCTATGACGAGACTTTAAGCACCCTGAAAACGGCCATTGACCGCTCTAAACTGGGCTTTACGGATAAGGCGGAAGCGCTGAAAAACCTTTCAAAGATCACAGAGCGGGCGGAAAAGGGCTTTACGCCCAACGCCAATTTCAAAAAGGTGATCGAGAAGGAGCGCAAGGATTCCTGGAAGTACGGGGGACGCACGGTTTTTGGCAAGGCACAGAAGCCGAAAGGCGGGGATCAGTTGGAGTTGTTTTAGTGGAAGGGCGACATTCAATTGTAAGGTTG
>NZNV01000020.1 GCA_002695025.1 Owenweeksia sp. | reverse complement strand
ATCGGCCAGGCGCTCAGGGTGACAAGCTGGGGCTAGAGAGAACTATGGTGCTAAGTTGAAGGCGGAAATATGAAAGCGTAGCGAGACGCTACGCTTAGGGTAAGCCTATTATAAACCTTGTTGTTTTAACCATTCATAAAGTAATGGATTCATGCTTTCTTCCTTAAAAACTTGATCTCTATATTTTGACACAAAGTTTGTAGGTATATGAATCCCATAATACCAATGAGGCAAGTTAGGATCAACAACCAACTCTATCAAATCACCATTTTCACGCACCTTGGAAAAGTCGATTACTTTTCTATTCTTGATATTAAAACTATGAGTTAAAACTGGATAAATGGAATCATTTCGATATATAAATCCAGTCCAATACTCATATGATTCATCTACAATAGCGATTGCTTTAGAAGAATAATGGCATTGAGAACATCGGTGTTCATATCCTTTCTCAACTAAATTCTGTAGCTCATCTTTATTTGGAATCACTTCGTCCAAAGATTTGATTTTGGCAATTAGAATGAAGTTTTCGACTACAAAACTATTGAATGCACTTTGGTCAATAGAATATATGTCCCCATAAAAATCCGAGCCTTCTCTCAAAAACTCACTCCAAAAATCTATGTCTCTAATATCTTTTATCATAATCAAAAAAACGCCTCCGTCAGTTCCTCCTCCGTGATGTTGCTGAAGTATTTGCTGCTTTCAATGGCCCTCAGGGTTTCCAGCACTACTTCGTGGCGATGCTCCTTCCCTACCAGCGCCTGCTCCACGGGTTCAATGTCGCGGTGCACAAAAAAGTCCCCGTAGATCTTTACGTCCTCGATCAACCCTTTGTCCACATTCAGGTGTACTTCCACGTGGCCACCTTCGGCTTTAATACCCTTCTTTAAACCGTATTTGGGTGAATAACCAAAGTTCCATTGCCACTGGCTGTACTTTTCATCGGCTATCTTCTGGATCTGGAGTTTATCTTCTGCGGAGAATTCATAAGGCGTGGCGTCCGGGTAACGCTCCACAATGTGGTCCATCACCATTTTGCGGAACTCCTCAGCGGTAAGTTCCTGTTTGAGGTGGGATGAGATATTGGTGACGCGGCTACGCACACTCTGGCGGGCCTTGCCCTGATACTTCAGGGGGTTTACCTTCAGGGCATCGGAAATATCCTTGATCTCCGAAGCAAAGAGCAAGGTACCGTGGTGTAACACGCGCTTGTTCTTATGATCAATATGCTCGGCATTACCGGAGAATTTCAAACCTTCAATGAGCAAATCATTACGTCCGGTAAACTCCGCGTTGATGTCCAGCTTTTGCAATACTTCAATAATGGGTTCGGTGTACTTCTGAAAATCCAGTTTATCCGGCTGGTTGTTAAAACCCATGATAAAGGTAAAGTTCAGGTTGCCCATATCGTGGAAGACCGCTCCCCCACCCGTGAGCCTGCGCACTACCTTGATCTCGCGCTCTTTCACATATTCCGCATTGATCTCGGCCAGGGTGTTCTGGTGTTTCCCCACAATAATGGCGTTGTTGTTACGCCACAGCATAAAAACGTCCTGCATTTTGTTCTTCAGCAGGTACTCTTCAGTCGCCTGGTTAAAGTAGGGTTCGGTACTGGTATTATCAATGCACAGCATGGGTGTTTCTTTTTTGGAGTAACGAAATTAGGAAATATGAGGTTTTAAAGGAGCTTTTCCTTCTTGTCACTCTGAGCCCTTCAACAGATTCAGGACAGGCTTAGTCGAAGAGCGACAAGAATATGTAAGCATGGTATCAAGCTGCTCCATCGTTGAAGCTAAGAATCAGGAGATCATTGTAAAAGACTACGCCCGGTTTATTCATTCTTTCTTTTGCATCGCCCAAAAGAAAGAAGCAAAGAAAAGTCTAGACTGCCTTCCCTATCCTCAAAAACAACGTCAATTATTCCCATCGAAGCCCAAGCCGTTCGCTACACTCATCTTCCGGGCTTCTGCTGTGGAATATCTTCCTTGTTTTTTACGGAGATGGAAGGAGGTCGAAAAGTCACGATGATATATACTGTTTAAAGCAACCTATCTTTACCGGAACGGTCTTCATTAAACCATGACATCAACCAAAGAACTTTACCTGACGTGTTTTTACCTCTTGCTTGGTTTTACCATTCGTGCGCAAACCGTCACCGACATTGACGGCAATGTATATTCTACGGTTACCATCGGCTCCCAAACCTGGATGGCTGAAAATCTCCGGACCAGCCGTTTTTCCAATGGAGACACTATTGGTACCCAGCTGGGTGCCACTCACAATGACAGCAATGCTATTTACCAATGGGCTTATAATGATGATCAGAGCCTGGTGCCCGCTTACGGTCGCTTGTACAGCTGGTATGCAGCCGTGGATAACCGCAATATCTGTCCGGCTGGCTGGCATGTGCCCGGTATAGAAGAATGGGATGCGCTAATCACTTTTCTAGGGGGCGACAGTACGGCCGGAAACCTGCTCAAAGAAAGCGGAACGGTACATTGGAAAAGCACGGATAGTTCGGTTACGAATAGCTCCGGGTTTAATACCCGTGGGAACGGTTTCAGGGCCAATCCTCAAATGTATAGCGGCCTCCGGGAGATTGCTTTTTTCTGGACCAGCACCCCATTTGGAACGGGAGGTTTTGCCAGAGGATACCATATCCGGCTCTCTCATGCCAGTTCCTTAGTAGAAACAGGTGTGGCGGTAGGTAACTGCGGAAGCTGTATACGTTGTATCGAGAACAAAACAACGAATGTGAATCCTGTTTTCGGGCCAGGTAAAATTGACATATATCCCACCCCAACCCACGGCACACTCTACATAGATTTTCCATCTCCTGAAAGCGGGACGGTTTCCATTTTTGACCTTTCGGGCCGGGAAGTCTACTGGAAAAGGTTTGACGAACAGTCTTTCCTGGAGCTGGATTCACGTCAAAGTACAGGCGTATATCTTCTGATGATCCACACCGCAGAGGGGATCATCCAAAAGCGGTTGGTAATCTTGTAATTTCATGGCCACCCTTCGATACTTCCGCTCCCGTCCCGAGTACTCGGGATCGGGACGGAAACTCAGGATGACCTAATAAAAGCTGTCAGGCTGAGTGCCCCGAACCCGCTTCGGGGTGTATCGAAGCCTCACCTTCCCACCACCTTAAAAGATGTGCGTAGCGTTTGCCCATCTTCATCTTCGATCAATAGTCTATAGGCGCCCGGTTCCACCAGCAGCGGTTTTTGATGAAAATCCTCGGTATGGCCGAGGTATTCACCGTTCAGGTGCCAGTACAGTTTTTTATGGGGTTGCTGGTGGGCCACCTCCAGGATGAGGCGGTGCTGCGATCCGTCCAGTTCACGCGGCAGAAATACCGTTCCGCCTTTTTCAGGATAGATCATCTGCATGCTATTCCCTGCGTTGGGATCGCAGCCCGGGCGCCAGTCCGGAAGCCCTCCGTAATCCGCGTGTTGCTGCGCATAATACCACGCCATTACCGGAGGCAATACAAAATACGACCGGGTCAACATCTCTTCACCTTCCGCACAGTTACGATGCAGGCGGTAACGGCCTTCCACATCCGTAAACACCTGCTGGTGATAGGGGCACGGGGCTTTTGCCTTCTTATGCAATGGCACATAGATCGTATCCACCTCCGGGCAGTAGCGCGATACCGGCAATCCACTTTGCGGGCATACATACGCTTCCTTCATTTCCGTATGCGGTTCCGGAAATCCGTGGCTTTGGGGCAACTGGTTTAACAGGTCAAAGAGCACCGGACCGGCCGATTCGGCACCCACCAGACCCGGGCGCCCTTCACCATCGGCATTGCCAATCCATACCACGGCAATATGGGTAGGTGTGATCCCCACAGCCCAGGCATCTCGGTGTCCGAAGCTGGTGCCGGTCTTCCAGGCAATGTTCGCCTTGCGGAAGTACTGCCAGCCCATTTCCGAATCGGGGCGGTTTACTTTCTGTAAAGCCTCAAAAGTGGTATAAATGGCTCCGGCATTGGTGCGCAGAGCCGGTGAATAGATTGGTTCATTCCGGATAAGATGTAAGGCCGGGTATTCATGGATATTATCTTCATCAAAATGACGAAGCCGTTGCGCCATACGTTGATACGCACCGGCCAGCTCCCAGGCGGTCACTTCTGCTCCACCCAGGATCAGGGACAAGCCGTAATTATCCGCAGAGCGGGTGATGGTGGTAAACCCACTTTCCTTCAGGTGGTTGCGGAATTTTTCAATGCCATAGTCCCGCAGCATCAGTACAGCCGGGATGTTCAAAGAGCGCCAAAGCGCTTCATCAGCCGGAACGGCTCCATCGTAGCGCTGTACAAAGTTTTCGGGTTTAAAGCCGGCAATAATGGTAGGCACATCTTTCACCAACTCCCGGGGGTATAACAAACCTTCGCTCAGCATGGCATTGTACAGGAAAGGCTTCAGAATACTGCCGGAACTGCGGGGTGTTTGCAGCAGGTCGTTGAAAATGCCATGCTCCCCGAAACCCTTCCGGTAATTGCCCACATAAGCTTTTACTTCTCCGGTAGCTACTTCGGCCACTAGTACGGCACCGTTGAACACCCCGTTGGCCGCATAACGTTCCTGGTAGCTTTGCAGAATACGGTTAGCTTCCTCCTGCCAGGTGGAGGAAATGGTGGTTTGCGACCATTTTCCGGGCCTTTGCTGGTGCATTAAAGCCGTAAGGTGCAAGGCTCCATTGGTTAATTCAGCGGGATGTTCCGGGATGGGCTCCAAAAGAGACAAGCGGTAATCCTGTTCACTGATGATCTCCTCATTGCGGAGCTGCGCCAGCAGGTGGTCCCGTTTTTCCCGGAGTAATTCCCGGTTCTTACCGGTATGGATGAGTCCAGGAGCATTGGGCAATACGGCTAATGTGGCTGACTCCGCCCAACTCAGCTGATGAGCCGGCCGCTGAAAATAGCGCCAGGCAGCCGCTGAGATGCCCACCGTATTTCCGCCAAAGGGCGCGTGGGAAGCGTATAAATTCAGGATATCGTCTTTGCTGTAACTCCATTCCAGGCGTGTGGCCAGGATGATCTCATACAGCTTTTCGAGTACGGTACGGGGTGGGTTTTTACGACTGAGCCGGATGGTTTGCATACTTAAAGTACTACCTCCGATAACCACCTTCCCTTTCTTGATATTCAAAAACAAAGCCCTGAAAAGAGACACCGGGTTTACACCCGGATGGTAATAAAAATAGCGATCTTCAAAGGTGCGGATACAGGCACTGAATTTTTCCGGTATGCTATCCGGTGGCGGAAAGCGCCATTGTTCATCTTCGGCAATGCGGGCGCCCAGTAAACGACCTTCTTCATCCAGCACCACCGTGGCATAGGGATCGTTAAACAGGTGGGCCGGTAAAAGAAATGCATAGACAATAAGCAGCGCCAGGATCACCAAACCAATGATCCTGCGCCTCCTCTTCCTTCTTATCGAACCACTTCTACCCAACGGCCTTCATTTCGTGCTTTAATATCGTTGTCGTACATATCGTAAGCCCGCACCGGTGGCAGGTAATAGCGCCCGGCATAGGTAGCATTTAAACGTATCCTGAAACGAACCTTCTGATAAGGGCTGTTCCGGCTCATATCAAAGTAGGTATACACCCGGTCGTCACGGATATCCTGGTAATCGGGAATGGTGAGGTTCAGGCCATTTTTTTGATCACTCACTTGCTGTTCGTTCTCATCCTCTATAAAGCGTGTGTTCAGTATCTCCCAACCGCTGGGGAAAAGTTGCATCAGCGCCATATTATCATACTGACCGTATTCTACATTGGCCGGCCGGGATAGGATCACTTCGGCCGTAAAATCCTGTCCCTGTTGCAAGCGTGAAACGTCTAATGCCTTACCATCCGGGTAATAGTAACTTACCGTCATGGAAAGGTTCTTCTGCTCAGGCGGAAGATTAGTCTCAATGGGGATACCATGCCGGACAATACTGAAGTTGAGCGGAGAGTTACCGGTGTTTTTCAGGGTGTAGGTAAAACTGCGGTCGCTATTTTTTGGGTAATCGTATTGTTGCACCAGGCCCTGGCTGTCAAAGGTTTTGCTGACGCTACCATTACTGAAAGTCCAGCCCAGGGTTTTGCCTTTGTTGTAATCACCAAATACACGGATGATGGACTTCAGGCTATACGCCAATGAGTGTGTGGAATACCAGTGGTTACCGGCCAGGCGATCACTAAGCTTTTTACCGGTCTCCACAGCTTTCTGACGCTGTCTCAATTCATGGTAGGTTTCCAGTTGTATAGCCAGCAGGGTGATATCCCTAACGTAATAATGGTAATAACGGTAGCTGGTGACCTCCGGGATCCTGGCAATCACCTCCAGCGCAGCTTCCTTCTGACCGGCTTTGGCATAAGCTCCCGCCAGATGCCACCAGGCGTATTCCGGAACGCGGGAGGTTTCTTTCAAACGGTTCATGGCTCCTATTTCGGGCTCTCCTATTTCAGCCAGAGTGTACAAGCGGTAAGCTTGCTCGTCACAGTTTCGGCAATCTCCGTTTGAGTAATACTTGGGAGTCCAGGAACGGGCGGTAGAGCGCTGGTAGTTCTTCCAACGCAGTAACACACCTTCCTGCACGGGATAACCCTTCTCATTGGCCATAAAAAGGAAATGACCGGCATAGGACGTTACGTATTCGTTGATTTTACCGGTACTTGGCCAGTATCGGAAACCACCGTTACCAGCCTGTAGCGTATATAGCTTATCAAAAGCTACGTTCAGGTGTTGCCTGCGGGTGGCCTTCATATTATCCGAAAGGTCCATAATGTTATCCAAAAAGATGAGTGGGAACACCCGTGAAACGGTTTGCTCAGCGCAGCCGTGCGGATAACCGAAAAGATATTTCAGATGCTCATCCAGATTGATGGGCGGCATACCGTAGGCCTCCACGGTTACACTATTGGTACCATCCACGCCCACGGGCAGGTAATCCAAAGTGGTATCCTTTCCGGCATCCAAAAAGAAATCCAGCGTTTCTGTAACCGGAGCGTTGGGAATACGCACGTTGAGATCGGTCTGATCATAGGCCTTTTCACTACCACTGGTAGCCGTAACTCTTACCTGAGCCGTGCCAATCCTGTCGTTGGTCTTCAGCTTAAAATCGATCACCTTTTCCCCGGTCTTGCTGAAGCTCACCGAGCGGCTGCTCTCCCCTACAATTGCCACTTCACCTTTCACCTCCACTTTAATGTTTACGTTCTTCACCTGCTCTTCCATGGCAAAAACCGTAACGGGAAGCGTAATATCTTCTTTCGGGCTCAATACACGTGGCAGGGTAGATAGCACCATCAGCGGTTTGCGTACCGGAACGGTTTTGTGTGTACTTCCGTAGGAATCACTACCAGCCTCGGCCACCACCATAATACGTGCCTTACCGATGTAATTAGGGATGTTTATCAAATGCTCAATGGTCTGCCCGGCTTTCAATTGGAAGGGCCCCAGCACCCTAACCATGGGTTTAAAGCGGTTCTGGTTGTTCAAGCCTTTTTTGGAAAGGGCTTCATCACCACCAATAGCCAGAACCTGCCCCATGGCGCCACTGTAGGCACCTAAAATATTCTTGTACACATCCCAGGTTTTGATACCGAGTGCCTCCTTAGCGTTGAAGTGTAGCCATGGATCGGGGGTTTTGAATTGTGTGAGACTCAGCAAACCTTCGTCCACTATAGCCAGGGTGTAATTCATAGCTTTACCTTGCTTCTCCTTCACGGTCACTTTTACTTTGGTTTCAGGTCGCCAAACAGCAGTAGTGATAATTTCCGGTTGTAACCGGGTCTTTTCGTTTACAATGGATATGGGTACTACGCCAAACAAGCGAATGGGGCGGTCATTCACGGTTTGCTGATGCGGTTGCACCAATGAGGCGCTCAGGTATATATTAGGCGCCATGCTTTCTTCAGCCTTAAATCGGTAGGTCAGCTCCTTGCCCTGGGCTTGCACCCATTCTTTTTTCACGATGCCGCTACCGTTCTCCAGGGTGATCAGCACCCGCGAACCTTCGGATACCGGAATGTTGGTTACCACTTCCTCTCCTACGGCATACTCTTCTTTTTCCGGTTTAAAGCTCAGCATGGTGGCTCCGGAAAGTTCGGGACGGTCACCACTGGTACCTTCCGGCCAGTCGAAATAGGTCAACTCACCGGTGCAATGGCCATTGCCGTCACAAATACGGATGAGAAAGCGGCCCCAGTTGGGATACTCCACCTTGAATTTATACTCCCCGCGACCGTTGAGCGTACTCACCTTCCCGCTTTTGTAGAGGTGCACGGCTTCATTGTCGATATAGCGCTTCAGGTAGTCGTTACCGGAGTCGTACCACCAATGCCAATCTACCTTGTAGATCTTCACTTCCAGGTTTTGCACACTAACCGGTTTTCCCTGGTAATCCAGGGTACGGACAGGAAGGGTATACTCCTGGTCGGTGGTGAGGAAGTGGCCACGGCTGGGTTCCGGCATTTTCATGCCTACATAGCGGCTAAAGGGTGAAAGTTTCACATCAAAGTATTCCGTACTGAAATTACCGCCACCTTCAAAGGCCTTGACCAAAGCGCGGGCTTTCAGCATACCCGGTGCGGAACTATAGTTACCGATCTCTTCCATTATGCTGGCGTCACCATCCTGTCCCAGGCTGCCTTCAAACCAGGTTTTTTCTTCCACGTTAAAGCGCTTTACGGGATCCAGGAAACGGAAATTACGCTCCTGTGGAAAGGGATTCCCTTCCATGGCAATTTTCAGGTCTATCTTGGCTTTTACGTTGGAAGCTTCTACCCCTGTGAGCCATTCCACATGCAGGTCACCAGCCAGGTTTCCGGATGATATATCCGCTATCTTTTCTTCAAAATTGAGGTCAATTTCCAGGCGGTTGGGTTTTACGGTCTCAATGCGAATACGCTCTTCAAAACTCACATCTCCCACGCGTACCAGGGCTTTATAATTACCGGTGGGCGCCTCAGGAACGGTATAGCTGGTAAAGGAATAGATACGCCCTACGGCATCATTGCTGATCTGGCGATCCACTATTACCCCGTTGGGGTTAAAGAGTTCAAAATGTACCGGGTGGTCTTTCGGTAAGGTTCCGGCCCCATCTTCCAGCATAAAATTGAGAAACAGGCTGTCGCCCGGCCGCCATACACCGCGTTCCCCGTAGAGGAATCCCTTCAAGCCTTTCTTCACCTCTTCACCTTCTACCTTGAAATTACTGAGTGAGATGGCCTCACCATCCTGAAGCTTCAGGTAACCCTTTTGGGATGCTTTGGTGGCTACCAGAAAATAAACAGGCTGGTGCACCTTTAGTGTGGCCCAGCCTTTTGCATCGGTTTCGGCACTGCCAAGAGGTTTTTGCTGATACGAATAGGCTTCCACTCTTACCCCGCTGATTGGTTCAGTGGTTTTAAGGTCACTTACGGTAAGGTCAATATCCCCCTTATCTCCTTTTTTGGCAATGAGGCCCAAATCGCTGGCCAATACACTTTTGGAGGCAAAACGATCCGACACATAGTATGAAACATGACAGGGATTATCGCGCTCATCCCAGCGGTAACCACGGGGGTAAGGAAAATAATAGTCGCCATGGTTGTAGGCATTGCTCCCATAGTCATTGTAATAATAATCATCGTAGTACCAGCCATCTCCATCCTCCTCATCATCAGGCGCAGTCCCGGCATCACAGGGGTAGGTGCTATACTCTTTATTGAAGCTGATCATCAGCTTATAAATGGCACCGGGTTCAGGTTTTATAAGCGGGGCCAGGTCTATCGAATAATTGATCCAATCTGTGGTGGGCTTGCCGTCCTGCCGGAGATCCATCTTTTTCTCGGCTACTATCTCACCTACACGGTATAACTCACTGTTTCCGTTGAGATCATTCTCCTGCAAAAACTGCAGTACGTTGCGTTGTGCAATACGAATTACCTTTACGTCCACCGCATTAAGCGCTATCGCCCTAAAGGGCACCAATACCTTATCACCAGTAGGAATAATGTTGCCCTCTCCCAGGAATTCCACCTGGGGTTTTTGGTTGCGGAAAGCCAGTTTCTCATCAATGCTTTCGCTGAATTTGTAATCGAGGATGTTCTTAATTCCAGGAGAAATACGCAGGGTACGGCTTCCATAAATTTCTTCGGGCGGATAGACTTTTATAGTAGTATTCTCAATCTCAAAACGCAGGTTCTCTGCCCTTTCCAAAGTAATATAGCCGGAAAGGTCCTGGTTGGGTTTAATAGGATCGGTGAATTTGAGTACCACTACCCTTTGGGTGCCCGGATACATATCATAACCCAGGTATTTGAATTCACCCAGGGCAGCCATATTTACTTCACGATCCGGAAAATTCCTGGTGCCTTCTGCTTTGCCATTCACCTTCAAATCAATGGTGTAGGCCTCCTCTTCACGCGGAATACTGTCTATACGGAAATCGTAGGTACGGGCCAGCCCGGAGTTGCTCCACTTTACGCTGAGTTCTTTCCCCTTGCTATAGGCCTTAAAAAGGCCTTTCAATTCTTCCGGGTTTTCCATATCGGCACTAAGCACACTGCCCTCCAGGGCGTAATAATTCATCTGGGTTTCGGGAGTGGCCTTTAGCTGCAGGCTGCCCCACTCGTAAGCAGGCTTCAGTACCTGAAAGCCGAATTCAAAGGTTTTCAATGAATCCGGAACATCCATGATGCTCTGCAGGTCCAGTTCGCCTACGTACACCTCACCCCTTTCCAGGTCCTCATCGGGAATAAATTCAAGGCTCTGATCATCAATCCACACCAGCTTACCTTCTATCTCCGGCTCAAATTCAAGAACCTCTTTGGTAGGCTGCTCTTTTGCTTTTTGGGCAAAATGGATCTTAATAGTGGATTTACGCGAGATTACCCCACTGGTAAACGCATTGATGTATTCGCGGTAGGAGCGATCAAAAGCCGGAACCTGGGCTTTACGGTCGCAGGAAGAAATAAGAAGAAGGCTTACCACCATTGGCAGCAGAGAGGCAAAGGCTTTTTTCATGGCTAGGGATTTGAGTGGGTTTAAAAATAGTGAGTATCCCTCTCTATGGAAAAGAGAAATGTAGAAATTTCAAGCGGATTTTCCGGGCATTGACTTTACTGCAAATTTTATATTTGCCCTCTTTTTGATGAATTATAGTACCAACTTTAACCTTATTAGCATGAAAAGATTGTACTTTCTCTTTTTTGCTGGTTTTGTCATTCCTTTTTACAGTGTTGCCCAGGTTACTTCGGCTGCTCCGGACCTCAATCCGGATGTAAGTATTTTGAGAGAACACATTTATACTGGTATTCCTAACACTCTGAAAAATGAGAGTTGGGACCGAAGGGCCTATCGTTTTGCTGATGTTGCTGCCGGCCAGATCAGTGAGCTGATCAACAGCGGGGATATATACACCGATCAACCTTGGCTGGAAGCCTACCTGAATAAGGTCATGGAAAAGGTTACTCCTTCTGAACTTAAAGCAGACAGCATTATTCATGCCTATATTATTGCCGATGCTGCGTATAATGCTTTCATGACTCCCTCAGGAAGCATGTTTGTTAACATTGGCCTTATCGCAGAGGCACCGGATGAAGCTGCCATAGCTTCCGTGCTGGCCCATGAAATTGCACACTATCATAAACAGCACTCGCTTAATGGATATGTAAAAGCCGAATCCGGTGACTTTAAAAATGGCCTCCTACGAAATAAAGATGAAAGTCGGTTTTCTATTCAGAATGAATTTGAGGCAGACTCACTGGCCATGCACTGGTTGAAAGATGCCGGTTATGACCTGCGCAGTATGGAACGCTCCTTTAGCATTATGTTCCAGTTACAAAGGCACTACCTTGACCTTTCCGAAAGAAATTTTGAGGCCAAAGAAAGCTCTCATCCCCTACCCATACGGAGACTCCTGAAACTGAAAGAATTTATAGCGGAACAGGGTGATTCAACTCTTGGCAAACCGTTTATTGTGAGCCACGCACTTTTCCGCAAGCTTAAGAATGAAGCCCGTGTACAAAGCCTGAAAAATATGATGGATGATTTCAGGTACACAGACGGTGTGGAAAAAGCTTTCAAGTACCACCTGCTAGACCCTAATAATAAAACCTATATCTACTATTTGCTGGAGTCTATTAGAAAAAAGTGTTACATGAACAGCAGTATATGGAGCGAGAATTTTATTGCTTATCGCTACCACACTACACGTGAGGTAAACGACTTAAAGGTAAAAGATGAAGTAACCGATCACCTTTTCTCCAGCTTTAATCAGGATATGTTACTTCTTAGGGATGATGAAGTGGAGGGTATGAAGACCATGTTTTACTGGGAAGAAGATCCCCGGTTTACTACTTACGAAGAAGCGTTTATTTTTTATTACCGGGTGGCACGGGCCCTTGACATCGATGAAGCATTACTAAGCAATGCATTAAGTATTACGCATGATAAAGCAATACGCGATACCCTTTTAAAAGAGTACCTGTCTAAAGAGAACGTAGCTTACCGTGAATTTGCAGAGAACCTTTTGAATGAAAGTATTACGGCACCTCTGAAGGACCTGAAACTCACCATTGTCAACGATTTTAACATTAGTATTCGCCAGGGTGATGAAGATATTCAGATTGTGCCCACTACCGAAGATCTGCATCAACTAAAACGAAAAATAGATAGCACATTTCTTGGGGACACCACACGGATCATTGCTTTCATGGATGATATTATGCAGGACGACCCTGAAATCTACAGGGTACTCCTGGACATGGAGCGTTTTTCTCTTCTTACTCATGTCTCAAAAGGAGTACGTACCAAACTACACATCCTGGAACCGCGATTCTGGAAGGTCTTCCAGAAGTTCGGAGTGAACGAAATCGAATTTATTAACTGCCGTTACCTGGAGGCGCGAAAAATGGAAAAAACCAAGGAGGCCTATATACAAGCTCTTCAAACATCCTATAAAGATCTATTTGACCAGGAAAAACGCACCCGCGATCTGCAAGTGTTAATCAGCCGGCTCCGGGATAACGATAATAAACGGATGAAATTAAAGTACCGCGCAGATCATAGCCTGTATTTTCGTGACCAGGGACATCCTCAGATTGCCCGATTCCTACAGCTTTCTGAAAAGGAATTCGATGAATTTGCTTCAAGGGAGGACAAGCAGTATTTGTACGGGATAAAAAACGATTAGGATTAATCAATTAGCCTAATCCTGGCGAGGGTTAGCAGATTAAGGTCATCCATACGCAACCATGTATGTTAAAAACGCATCCTTACTTATATTAAGGAGCCTGCTAAAACCCTTCCGTATGAAAACTAAAAAACTGACCTTCTATTTTTTTGCATCCGCCTGCGTTCTTTTGATCGTTGTTTCATGCTCCAAAAAGGAGGACCTTTCCTATAACACCAACTCCCGCACGCTGGATCTCTCCCAAAACTACAGCTACGATTTGGGTTCTGATGAACTTGCCACTTTAGGACGGGTGCTTTTTTACGATAATACGTTATCCGTCAATAACTCTGTTTCGTGCGGTTCCTGCCACAAACAATCCAGGGCTTTTGCCGATACCAGGGCCAGTAGTCGTGGATTTGAGAATGTAGAGACTTCCCGCAATACTCCGCCCATTCAGAATATTGGTGGTTTTAGCCTGGTTAACATGGGAGTTATGAGTAAAGGTGGACAAGCTCTTTTTTGGGACGGTCGGGAGCGAATTTTACAGAACATGGTGATGCAGCCGGTTTTCAACCATGTGGAAATGGGCGTCAAAAATACAGGAGACCTGGTAAACCGCGTCAAAAGCCGCTCTTACTACCCTGAGCTTTTCAGCAAAGCCTTTGATGATGAGGAGATTACTTTTAACCGCATTTCCGAAGCTATTATGTGGTTTGTACGGAATATTCAAACTAACCATTCTCCTTTTGACCAACTATTTAGAAATGCCATTGTAAACGACCAGGTTTTAAATAGTCAGGAACAAAGAGGCATGAATCTCTTCTTTGGAAAGTACAACTGCGGTAGCTGCCATCAGTTGCATTCACCCACCGGCTATTTGCCCACAGGGGAAACGGACAACTCTGAATTATTGAACATTGGCCTGGACCAGGTCTATACGGACAAAGGTTTGGGTGGTATAACCGGAAAGCCTGAAGATGACGGTAAATTCAAGATACCGAACCTCCGTAATATTGCCCTCACGGCTCCCTATATGCATGATGGCCGTTTTGAAACCCTGGAGGAGGTGCTGGATCATTACAATAATGGGGTGCAGGACAATCCTAACCTGGACAGCCGCTTAAGGGACATTTCCGGTAAACCGCAGGTCCTTAATATTTCAACTGCCGAAAAGGAGGACATCATTGCTTTCCTGCATACACTAACCGATGGCCAGATGATCACAGATCCGCGCCTGTCCGATCCTTTTAAAAAATACTAAGAACCCAACTTACCACACATGCTATTCAAATCTTTAGCTGCCCTATGCCTGGGCTGCATGGCCCTGAATACGGCCTTTGCCCAGCTCACCTTTCATGAGGATGACCGTATCAGCCATCATATAGGCTTGCAGGTAAATCCTTTGCTTAAACAGATCGTAAACCTGGGCAACAGCCCGGCCATCGACAACCCTTTTCTGCTTAAGTATGGCATCCGGTTTAACCGCTCAAGAACGGAGATCCTGATGGGTTTGGGTTACCAGTATAGCCTGATATCATCCAGGAATGATCTTAAATCCGATCTTTCGGATCTTTCATTCCGCGCAGGTTATGCTAAAAAACACCTCCTGGGTAGCCGTTTTGAACTAGGTTTGGGGATGGACCTGGTACTCAATGCACGCAATAATCAAACGGTTAATGTGCAGGCCTTTAACTCCGGGGTGCTGGACTCTACCGTTACCACTACCAAATCCATAGCCAACCGTTACGGTGCCGGGCCACAGTTAACCCTTGACTATTACATCACCAACCGCATCAAGATAGGTACAGAAGCCACCTTCTACTTTCTTACCGGGATTGAAAAATTCAACGTTACCACCGAAAACTACCGGGAAGATTTTTCCACCGGAGAATTGATTGAGAATAGTAGTTACGAAGAATCTGAAGATAAGATCACTGACTTTAAACTACAGGTTCCTGTGGCTCTTTTCCTTACTATTATCCTTTAGGCAACCTCAAGTCCAAAATTGGTGTCGGTTTTAATATATTCGAAAGATTCTAAACCTATACCATGGCAAAACTCAGCATTCAACAGCTTTCTAAAACCTATTCCAACGGTGTAAAGGCCCTGGACAATATCAACCTGGAAATCGAAAATGGCTTGTTTGGTCTCCTGGGCCCCAACGGGGCTGGCAAATCCACCCTAATGCGGACCCTGGCCTGCCTGCAGGAAGCGGACAGCGGAACAGCCACACTCGATGAGATCAACATCTTGCAGGATCCCTCAAGCCTGCGAAAAGTATTGGGGTACCTTCCCCAGGAATTTGGGGTGTACCCGCGCATTACGGCCCAACAACTCCTGGATCATATTGCCATCCTGAAAGGCATCAGCCAGCGAAAGGAACGTAAGGAGCTTATTGAATACCTGCTGCATAAGGTAAACCTCTATGAGAAGCGCCATAAAAGTGTAAAGGGCTTTTCAGGCGGTATGAAACAACGGGTGGGCATTGCCCAGGCCCTTATCGGCAACCCCCGGCTGATCATTGTAGATGAACCCACGGCTGGCCTGGACCCCGGTGAACGTAACCGCTTCCACAACCTGCTGGCCGATGTGGGCCAGAACGTGATCGTATTACTTTCCACCCACATTGTGGCCGATGTAAGCGAACTCTGCACAGAGATGGCTATTATGAACCACGGGAGCATTGTATACAAAGGCTCCCCGATAACGGCTATGGACAAGATACGGGGTATGGTATGGCAAAAAACCATTGAACGCAGTGAGCTGGAACACTACCAGAATGACTACGTGATCATTTCAGAGAAAATGGTAGCTGGCAGACCGGTTATCCACATCTGGAGCGAAAATGACCCGGCCAACGGTTTTACCCGTGTAGAACCTAACCTGGAAGACGTATTCTTCAGCCATATACACCCTACCGGTACTACCCTTAACCCTGTAAACTAAGCTTCATGTTCAGAGAATTCTTCGTCCGCGAAATACGCGGGGCGCTGGGACGCCCCATGGTGTACATCTTTTTATTGATCTATACCCTGCTTGTTTTTGGAGCAGTGGCCAGTGATAATGTAGTGATTGGTGATGCTGTAGGTAATGTGTATAAGAACGCACCTCATACGGTTACCTCTTTTGTTTCCATCCTTAGTCTCTTTGGTTTGCTGTTTGCGGCTGCCTTTTGCAACAATGCCGCCCTTCGTGATTACAATTACCAGTTCCACGAGATCCTCTTTAGTACACCATTGCGCAAGTATGGTTATTTCCTTGGCCGGTTTACAGGAGCCTTTTTACTTTCCTGTTTACCCTTCCTGGGCATTTACCTGGGCGTGATCCTGGCCACCGCTATGGCTCCAGCCTTTGGATGGCTGGATGCTGATCGCCTGGGACCTCTTCCCTGGGAAAGCATGCTGAATACTTACCTGGTATTTGTGCTGCCCAATATGTTTTTTGGCGGAGCGATTATATTCTGGCTGGCCCATCGTTTTCGCAGTACCACCATTTCATTTGTTTCTGTAGCGGTGATCATCATGGCCTATATCGTTTCCGGGACTTTGCTCTCTGATGTAGACAATGAAACCATAGCCGCCTTAAGCGACCCTTTCGGGATACGTACCTATGACGTATACTCTAAATATTTCACGCCTATTGAAAAGAACACCCTTAGCCCGGCCTATTCCGGACTGATGTTACAGAACCGCATGATCTGGATCGGTTTTTCTCTGCTGATCACCTTGCTCTCCTACCTGAGCTTTTCCATTCGCGAAAGAAAGGCTTTTCGTGTAAAAGCTGCTCCAAAGACCACCGAAAGCAAAGCCGTGCCGGTTATTCAAGAAAAACAAAAGGTTAACCCTGTTTTTAACCTAAAAACCAATTACATACAATTTTGGAGTTTTTTCAAGACCAGCCTTAGCAGTATGCTGAAAAGCATCGTGTTCCGCATTTTGCTGATCATCTGCCTTATCCTGGTTGTGTCCCAAATGGTAGCAGGTTTTGAATACTTTGGCTTGCAATCCTACCCGGTAACCTATAAGATGATGAGTATGATCAGCAACGCTTCGAGCATCTTTGTCATGATCATCCTCGTATTCTTCAGTGGTGAACTGGTTTGGCGTGATCGTATGAGCCACCTTCATGAAGTTGTGAATGCCACGCCCCATCATTCCTTTTCATCCTTAGCCGCCAAAACCCTCTCTCTTATTTCGCTGGCCTTTATCCTTCACTTGTTTCTCATTGCGCTGGCTATTGTGTATCAGCTTTTACAAGGATATATGGCTGTAGAACTATCGGTTTACTTTGGTGACCTGTTAATGGATGTACTACCGGGCTATATTACCTATAGCTGCCTCTTTATCTTTTTGCAGGTAATGATCAATAACCGTTACCTGGGCTATTTTGTATCGGTACTTTTCTTATTCCTGCTGGATTTTATATGGATAGCAGCCGATATAAGCACCAATATGGTGGATTTCAATGGCGGCCCGAGTTTATTTTATTCGGACATGAACGGTTTCGGATCGGGGCTATTGGGTTCGGTGTGGTTCAATATCTACTGGATACTGTTTACTTTTATCCTGCTGACCATAGCCGGCCTTTTCATGAACCGCAATACGGTTGAAGGTATCGGTGAACGCTTTAAACAAGCACGTAAATCCTTTAAAGGCACTTACCTTATTGGCACACTGGTGATCATTGGATTATGGCTGGGAACAGCCAGCTTTGTGTATTACAACACCTTTATTCTCAATGATTTTAAAACACCAGATACCTGGGAACATCTCCGGGTGGATTACGAGAAAAATTACAAAACGTATGAGAACTACCCGCTGCCCAAACTCACCGCTATCAATTATTACATAGACATCTTCCCCGAATCACGCGACCTGAAGGTGCGGGCGGAAATAGCAATGCAGAACAAGAGCGGTCGCGCCATTGACTCTGTTTTCTATACCCTTTCCAATGATTGGGATATAGAGATCAATATTCCCGGGGCAGAGATGGTACTCAATGATGAAGAATTGGGATTTCGCATTTACCGTTTGGCAGAGCCACTGGATACCAACGCCACACTAAATATGGAGATCCTTTCCACTTATATGTCGGAAGGCTTTGAGAATTCCGCAGGAGATCGTTCTATTGCCGCCAACGGCACCTTTTTGAACAATAGCGAGATATTGCCTTTCCTGGGCTACCGGGAGGAATTGGAATTGCTGGACCGTAACGACCGTAAGAAATACGATCTGCAACCCAAAAAGCGTATCCCTGAACTGCAGGAAGACTGTAACGAACTCTGTATGGTCAATTACCTCTCCGATGGGGCTTCGGACTGGGTAAATGTAGAAACGGTGATCTCCACCAGCGCGGATCAGCTGGCCATTGCACCCGGTAAGCTGGTTAAGGAATGGCAGGAGAACGGACGCAACTATTACCATTACGTGGTGGATCATGCTTCCCAGAATTTCTACTCTTTTATGTCCGCCCGCTACGAGAAGGCCCAGCGCCAGTGGAATGGAATAAACCTGGAAGTATACTACGATAAAAAACACCCCTACAATGTGGAGATGATGCTGGACGCCATCCAAAAAGCGTTGGAATATTATACCGCGCATTTTGGTCCCTACTATCATAAACAAGCGCGTATCATAGAGTTTCCGCGTTACCAAAGCTTTGCCCAGGCTTTCCCGGGTACCATGCCCTATTCTGAAGGCTTAGGGTTTATTGTTAATCTTGAAGATGAGGATGACAACAATGTGGTGGATGCGGTAATAGCTCATGAAATGGCGCACCAGTGGTGGGCACACCAGGAGATATCGGCTAAGATGCAGGGTGGCACCATGCTTACCGAAAGTTTCTCGGAATACTCTTCCCTCATGGTTATGAAGCAGGAAGAGGACGCTATGCACATGAAGGATTTCCTGAAGTATAACTTTGACCGCTACCTGAACGGCAGAAGCTTTGAACGCATCAAGGAAGTACCCCTTTACAAGGTGGAGAACCAGGGATACATCCATTATGGTAAGGGTAGCCTTATTCTCTATGCCCTGCAGGACTACATTGGCGAAGACTCCGTTAATGCGGCCTTACGGGATTTCCTGGCCGAATACCGTTACGCAGAACCACCCTACCCTACTTCCCTTGATTTCCTGAGGCACCTGGAACCTCGCGTGCCGGACAGTTTGCAGTACCTCGTAGAAGACTGGTTTAAAAAGACCACCCTCTATGACTTCCGCCTCAAGGAAGCCAGCTTACAGGAAACGGACAATGGAAAATACACGGTAGACCTGGATATAGAGGCGTATAAGATTTATGCGGACACCATTGGCAACGAAGAAAAATCAGCTCCCAATGATTGGGTGGACATAGGTCTGTATGGCGATGAGGAGGAAGAAAAGCTTATTGCCCTGAAACGGGTAAAGTTCAACGCTGAAAAGCTTGAGTTTACCCTCATGGCCGATGAAAAACCTGTAAAAGCAGCTATTGACCCTCACCGCCTTCTTATAGAACGAGTGGTTGATGATAATGTGAAAAAGCTGGAATAGGCTTCTAAAAGCAATTTGTCCCATAAAAAAAGGCTCACCAAAATGGTGAGCCTTTTTTTGTACAACCAGATTCAAGCTTGGTTAGCTAGTTTGAAAAAAACACTTTTAATTCAACATTCTAAATGTTGGAAAAGGAATGATCCCGCGCAAACACTCCACTAAAAAATTCCTTTTACCCAATCAAAAAGAGGGTTAATTCAAAGATTGAAACCGATTAAGCCTGTATTTCCCGGACCCTGCCCTTGTAAATTAGTACGTGCCTGAACTATATTGCAGGGAGTAAGCCAAACCTCATGAACAACCAAACCAAACGAATCATAGGGGCTATTTTACTAGCCATCCTTATTGCTGCTTCCTTCCTGAATTTATTCTATAAGGATGCCCTCGAATTCCAGAACAGCGCCTCAAAAGAAGTATTGGCAAGCGTAGCCATACTATCGGAAATAGAAGGCCTTACAATTCCCCTGGCTGAAAGTATTCCCCTGCTTAAGGACTGGGCCCATACCTATGAAGATGATTTTAATAAGCTTCTCAACTACCTGGACATTTCCAGTATGATGATCCTCCTGCAGCTTACTTTACTGGAGATCAGTCAATGGATGCTTTTTAAATGGGCTATGGTAGTGCTTTTTATCGGTTTGTTTATTCCCGCACTCCGTTCCACCAGCTTTAAGCTGTTGGTACTTGCCTTAATGATATCACCTGGCCTGAGTATATATACCTCTGCCATGCAGGGCGTTGTGAAAACCGTGGATATGAACCTGGGCGGTGAACTCAACCAAAGCCTGGAAGCTACGCGTGACTCCATTAACGCGCGGAAGCAGATGCATCAAAGTCGACTTGACAGCCTGGAAAGTTACCAGGAATCGGAACACCACGACCATTTAACCTTGGGGGATCGCATAGAAGATGGAGTTCTTAAAACCACCTATAATGTGGAAGATGATCTGGATAAGATCGGGAAGGAAATACTGGATATACTGCGTTTTGCCGCTCAGAATGGAGTTCGGCTCGCCATTGCCGCCCTGGTGAACATCCTTATTGTTTTTGGACTGATGCCCCTCCTGTTCTGGTATGTATTTTCCCTTTTCCTCAAAAAGCTTTTCGGCTACGGGCGCCCGTTACAGATCGTACAACAGGAAGAACAACAACTGAAAAATATAACCACCTCTAACAAGTCATAACTCATGAAAATCAAATACCTAAGCCTGGCGATTATCGGGCTGATGCTGGCCTGCAACAATCCCTCTTCCACTGATAACAGTAAAAAGGAAGATACCACCACAGCTAATCAGGAAAAAGCTGTAACACCTCCCCCTGCACCCACTAAAACTGGACCCGTACTGGGTATTGATGTATCTCACTTTCAGGGCGATATAAACTGGCAGGAGATCAAGGCTGCCCGGTTGGATTTTGCTTATGACAAGGCTACCCAGGGAGAAGACTATAAAGATCCCGATTATTTACATAACCGTGAAGGAGCTCATGCTGTAGGCCTGATACACGGTGGCTATCATTTTTACGTGGCCGGTGACAACCCTGACAAACAAGCCGCTAACTTTTTATCTGCAGTGACTTATGAAGAAGGTGATATGCCCCCGGTGCTGGACCTTGAACAGGGAGGCATGAAACCAGGTATCAACACTAAAACGTATCAGCAAAATGTGCTTAAGTGGCTGCAAACCGTAGAGAGTAAACTAAACGTTCGCCCGGTAGTGTATACCAACCACCCTTTTGGAAACCAGTATCTGGATCATCCTGATTTTGCTAAATACGACCTTTGGATAGCCGAATACGAAGTGGATACTCCCCAAATACCCAATGCCTGGAAAAACGAGGGATGGTTGATCTGGCAACGCACCGAACGCGGTAAGGTAGAAGGCGCTGTGGGTAATGTGGATCATGACCTTTATAGTCCTAAAGCAAACTTCCATAAAGCGGATATGGAATAAATTCTAGGTAAAGCCCGGATGTTTGCCTCCCGTTCTTGTTCTTCTGTAAGCTCAAAGTACATTATACCCAAGCACCAGAGTGTTATACTACTAGTTGTATTTTAATGCCATGAAATACATCCTTATTTCTTTAGCAGTTTTGGCCATTTGTGAGGGTATAAAGGCGCAACCCTACTGGGAAAACTTTGAAACCAGCTCAGAAGCCAGCCTCCGGGGATTACATGCCATATCTGCCAAAGTTTGCTGGGCAAGCGGCTCAGAAGGTACAGTACTGCGCACCCGGGATGGCGGTAAAACATGGGAAGATGTTTCCGTGCCCGCTTCGCAGGAGCTACAGTTCCGCGATATTCATGCTTTTGGGGCTGATACCGCCCTGGTACTTTCTGCCGGTTTGCCAGCCCTCATCTATTACACTTCCGATGGTGGCAAGAACTGGTTACGCACCTATGAAAACAATGATGCAGGTATCTTTTTTGACGCCATGGACTTCTGGGATCAACAAAGAGGAATAGCCTTCAGTGATGCTCCGGGCAATCGTCTTGTGCTTATCGAAACACAGGACGGTGGAAAAAGCTGGCAACATTTACCGGAAAGCACATTGCCCAAAGTGGCTACCGGGCAAGGAGGTTTTGCTGCCTCGGGAACCTGCCTTAGGACCCTTGGTCCCGGTAAAGTGATCATCGGGCTGGGAGGACCGGAAGCTACCGTACTCCTGTCAGAGGATTATGGACGCACCTGGTATAAAACTTCAGCTCCGCTGGACCATGGAGAAGCTTCCAAAGGCATTTTCTCCTTTGCTTTCCGTAATGAAAAGGAAGGGTTTTGCACAGGAGGAGATTATCGCGCAGACTCCCTTACCGGTTTCAATATTGCCAGGACTACCGATGGCGGCCGGTCATGGTTTGTAAGCGGAGATGAAACCATATTGGGAAGGTACCGTTCCTGCATTGCCTACCTTAACAAAGACACTTTACTCACGGTAAGTCGTAATAGTGGTAATTACTCCCTTGATGCCGGTGAAAGCTGGAATGAACTGGAAGGTGGTTTTTACACGATAAGCGTGGCTAAAGATGGTGCCGCGTGGGCATCAGGGCCGGCCGGAAGTATAGCCCTATTGCATTTCCCATAGAGCGATAAAAAAGGGACCACCAAAGTGGCCCCTCTTCTTCAGCTGTTCGAACTGAGGATAAATATTAGCAGTAAGTATGGATATGGCTGGCCAAAAAAAACAGAGTTTCCACACTAAGCGGTCTAAACTAATTCCTTGTTAAATATATGAAAATAAGGCTGGTCAAAGGATCCGAAGGCATAAGGTCTGCTTTGGATTTTTGAAACTCCCTGTTCCAATAGGATAGTGTGATAAAAAGGACGCGGATCACCTGAACAGTTTACTTCCTCGAAAAAACTGAACCGGATCACCGCGTCACCCTCCCTAGATGTTTGTTGCATCAGAGCGTCTATATCTTTGGCAGGTACTTTTGCCATAATCGGACGTAAAGGTAATTACTTAACGCCAAAGTGCGTATTTTTTTCAAAAACGCCATTTCAGATAACAGCGCTTCTGTTTTACCGGACCTTTCCCTGCCAGCAAAAGGTTTATCAGTAAAGTTGATTTTGATTTTAAAAGGTTAACACGGGGAATACTAAGACACATATTCCCCGTTTTGCCAATTAACCAATCATCAACCTTCGCTTCGTTTTATTATAGACCCTGGAAGGACTGAAATGTCTTCTGTAAAAACCTACCCTTACTTTTTGGATTCATAGCAAAATTAGGCCTGCTAAGAAGCTACTCAGATGATTTTCGTTGAGCTTATTCAAACGCACGTTGGATGGCACGTTTTAAAGGATGAATGAAAAATGAGGGTAATTACTAATCTATAGTACAAAGGAGCTACATAAGATTATCGGCCAGCTACAAGACTTCAGGAAAGTGTATGAGAGGCCACGGGTAGTAATTTAAATAGTATGTATCCGGTTCATGAGGCTTTCACGGTTGCCCCTGCTCACAGGTATCACCTTCTCTTTGATCAACAGGTTGGTATCTTCAATGTCCACTATATGATCCAGGTTAACTATGAAGGAACGGTGTACTTTCAAAAACTTTTCAGGATCCAGTTTTTGCTCTATGTTCTTCATGGTGGTATGCACCACATAACTCTTTTTTTCCGTCTTAAAAACGGCATAATCGCCCTGAGCCTCAATGTACAGGATGTCATCATCCTTGATCTTCACCAGGCGCGAATCCATTTTCACGTACAGGTGGTTATTGCGTACGTATGATTCCTGCAGCTGCGACTGCTTAAGTTCTTGCATAGACCTGTAGGTACCCATAGCCACTTCCAGCGAAGCATGGATATCCTTAATCCCATAAGGTTTTACAATATAACCGAACGGTCCCATGTCCCTGGCTTTTTCAATAGTTTGCGGGTCCGCAAATGCTGTGGTGAAAATAAAGGGCAGGTCATAGTCCTTTTTAATGATTTCCGCCAGGGCTACGCCATCCATACCCCCGTTGAGCTGAATATCCAGCAAAATGAGGTCTGCTTCCGTATTTTTAAGGAGATCAAGAGCCTTTTCACCGCTGGCTGCAGTTCCTACCACCTGGTGTTCCAGACATTCCAGAATGTCACATAAACTTTCGGCTATTAACTGGTCATCTTCAACCACAAGGATCCTGTACGGTTTCATAGAGTTTTAATTTAAGATTGTTTTGGGCTGCGTATGCTTGTCCACGTTATTTTGTATTACTTCACCAAATGTCTGGTACGGCTGTGTTATACTAAACCTGGAGCCCCAGCATAACCGGCTTTCTACCTCAATCTGCGCTCCCTGCATCTCACAGAATTCCTTTACAATGGCCAGCCCAAGCCCGGTGCCCTGAATATTTTCAGCATTGTCCGAGCGGAAGAAGGAATCAAAGATGTTGGGGAGGTCTTTTTCGGGAATACCAATACCACTATCTATCACCTCTATTCTCAGTTCGTTTTCCATGAAGATGAGGTTCAGGGCAGGATTACTGGCATCAGGCGAATATTTGAAAGCATTGGACAATAGGTTGGTTATAATATGAGTATAGATGTTAGGGTCAATAAGCAATTCACGTGCATTACCCTCTACCTTGAAGTCTACCTCCCGGCCATCCTCATGCTGGTTAAAACTGGATTTAATAATATCATTACACAGCTTCACCACATCGGTAAGTGCCGGGGAATTGGATATTTTCCCGGATTCGAGACGCCCCATCATAAGTACATCGTTCATCAGCACATTGAGGCGCTCAATCTGGGAATTGATGCGGTCAAAGTTCTTGGATAATTTTGGCCGGTTGTTCAATTTCTCGCGGTCCAGGTGATAGGACAGTAACTCTATATTGGTTTGAATGGTGGTAAGCGGAGTACGGAACTCATGCGAGGTCATGGAAATAAGCCTTGATTTCATCTCGTTCAGCTCTCGCTCACGGTTAAGGGCATTGATCATTTCCTCACTCACCTTTTTTTGCTGGGTAATATCACGGGCAAAGGCAGAGTACAATACTTTGCCGTTTAGTTTTACCGGAACAATACTGAATTCCACAGGAAAGATATCCCCGTCCCGGTTTACACTTTGTATTTCAATTCTTTTATTGAGCATAGGCGCCTTTCCGGATTCAGCAAAGGCCTGTATGCCCATTTCCATGATCCTGCGAAAGGGTTGATGGATGATCAGGTCTGTCATTTTATGCCCGCAGGCCATCCTTTCATGATATCCGAAAATATCCCGGGCACGTGGATTCCATTCCTGGATTATCCCAGCCCCATCAATAATGATCATGGCATCCAGCGCTGAATCAATTACCGCCCGTAATTTGGTTTCACTTTCTTTAAGTGCAGCTTCAGCCTCTTCACGTTTTTGGCTGATTACAGCACTCTTGATCTTGTTGGCGGCCAGGTTAGAAATGGTTACCAGTGTTTCCAGGTGTTCGTGGGTGTAAAAATTCTTTTGAGAGTGTTCAGTATCTATCACCCCAATAGTTTTACCATCAGCAATAATGGGTACAGCCAGTTCTGAAAGGCCGGGAACCATATCGGTGATATAGCGTTCATCCTGGCTGGTGTCGTTTACAATTTCAGGTTTGCCAGAAAGTGCCACACTTCCTACAATACCTTTTCCTACGGGTACCCGTATGGCTTCCATCACTTTTCCATCACGGTCTTTAACGCCATAGGCACCAATCTGGCTCAGTGTGTCTCCCTCCTCTTCCAGCAGGTATACCACACAGTCCTCAAAGCCGAACTTTTCGATGGTATTCTGAGTGATCTCAGTTACAATTTCATGTATGGTAGAGGTTTTAATAAGGCGCGCAGCAAATTCGTTTACTGCACTCAGGTACTGTTGCTTACGCTTAAGCTCTTCATTACTGGCTTCCAGGTCGCCAAGTAATTTCTGGCGCTCCAGTTCTTCCACCTTGCGCTCTGTGATGTCATTATGAATACCTACGGATCCTATTATTTCGCCTCTGCTATTACGCACGGGAGCCCCGGAGATGATCATCCATACCGGACTGCCATCCTTACGTTGTATTTTAACCTCGTAAGCTGAAGACTCACCCTCCAACCTCTTTTGGTTGGCATCCGCTATTTTATCATGATTTTCGCTATCCCCGTTTTCCAGGAAAAGGTCGCTTGCCTTTTTCCCCATTATTTCCTCAAGCGAGTAGCCGGTAATGTCACAAAATGATTTGTTGGCAAACACAATGTGCTCATTGAGATCCACTTCCATGAGACCCAACTTAATATTCTCGATCAGCCCACGGTACTTCTCCTCGCTGTTGGCGGCAAATTGTCGGGCTGTGATCTTTTCGGTTACGTCACAGGCCACGGCCACTACTTCCTGTACTATTCCTTCCTTAACCACAATTTCAACGGTCTGGCCGATCCAACTTTCACGCCCTTTGGAATTTACCACTGGAAACTCCAGGTAGGTATTGGGCACGCCACTTTCCAGTTGCTTCAGGTAAAAACTTTCCACCCGCTCCCTGAAATCAGGGCGCACAAGATTGCGGAAGGAAGTATGCAGTATTTCTGAAACTTCCATATCCAGATATGAAGCCATGAGTGGGCTTACATATTTAAAATATCCTAGTTTGTCAAGTTTGTAAATAATGTTAAAACCGGACGGCAGTGAATTGAGCGATATGGAGTTATGGAGGTCCATGCCATACCTATTTCTAATTTAGTGCCCGTATTTAAATAATTGAAAATCAATGATCATTCTTATATTGATAGTCTCTTTTTGGGAATAATTCCATTTAATAGATTATTTCCCATTATTCTCAATCAATAAGTCGGCCATCCGATCCAGCTCCCTATCGTACACTTGCGCGTTTTTTTCCCCGGCCTCTTTAAGCTTTTGTAAATTACCTGGGCTACCGTCATCCATAGCCGGATTGGCGCTGTATATGTTCGGCTCAATACGCAGATAATGATGTGGGGTTGGCGTAGTTTTAAAGATCTCACGCAATTGGTAATCCACGTTTTGGGACACCCCGGACATCATAACCCCAATGAGTGGCTTGATCCAGCTAACGATACCCCAGTTCTTGATCTCCTTATAGCTATACTTCTGGGCGCTACTGGCCGTTCCCAGTGAAAATATCACCATATCATCTGCCGTAGGCCTTTTAGCTTTCAGTTCGTCTCCCACCTCCGGACAAAGTTGCTCAAAGGTCATGGTGCGGGTTTCGGCATAAGCACACAAAGCCGGGTTGTTCACGTATACACCTCCGTCAATAAGGGTATAGGTATTATTGGCCAATGATTTTACATCCGCACTTTCAAAATAAGTAGGTGCCGCTGAGGTTCCCCGGGCCACGTCCTTGATCAGGTAATCATAATCCATATCCTTTTTAGCAAGGTGCTGTTTAAAGAAGAAAGGCTGAGCATCGGCTATATAATAGGAACTGATAGCACTAGGTTTTAACAGGGATGATAAACGCTCTTCTCCCAAATACTGCTCCAGGGCTTTTTCAAGATTGGTGGTAGGGAATTTATAACTCAGTATACCCCATAGCGATTTCACATTATGCCAGAAGGTACGCTTAAAGATCATGCTGCCATTTTTCAGGTACAGGTTTACCGCATCCATGGCTTGATATCGGGCTTTGGTGCCACCTGCGCTTTCAGGATAAAAAAGTGCACAGCCAAGAATACCACCGGTACTGGTACCGGCCACAAAATCAAAAAAGTCAGGGATACGAGCGTTGGGGTTACCGGTTTTTTCCTGGAGTTTCTTTTCTAAGGATACGAGGATCATACCCGGGATGATACCGCGGATCCCCCCTCCGTCAATGGAGAGAATGCGAATCTTTCTTTTCATAGTTTGGTTTGGTTTATACCAAATGTACAAAAACAAGTTTCGCTTAAGCCCCCATACTTTTTAGTAATGGGTGAAGATAATTTCTTTACCGGAGGTCTTCAGGGTGAGAGACTCTTCAGTTACACTTACAATATTACCGCTTATCAACACCTCATCGCTTTCCGCTTTAGTAGCCGTTAGTACTCCGTTGTTTACCTGATACGTAATTTCTATACGTTCCGTTCCCCGGACTAAAAACCCTGTATTATCCTCATAGAAGTCTAAAGCCACTTGTTCAGGATCATTCCACCATGTATCAGCAGTAAGCCATTCAGAGTTGAACTCAGTCATAGTTTGATGATTATCCGTTTTCCCGGTTTGCTGTTTAGGAGTATCCTTTACTGAAACTGTGAAATACACTATAAAAACTGCAATTAATATACCGGGGATAATGTAAATTATTTTTTCGTTAAAACTATCTTTTTTCATACTCTCTTATTTCAAATTGTACTTCATTTAACGGGTCACCTTGCAGAGCATCTTCTTCATCATTCTCACTTTCGGTATTGGTGTTTTCACCTGTACCTGCATCCGAACTCACAGCTGAAGTAACCACCATGACTGGGGCCTGTGCTGAAGTGGATATTGTTGTCTCCACCACTTCGTCCCTTAACCTTATTCTGAATTGCGCTTCAGCATTAACCGATTCCTGGGCCTTCCGCGCAATATCATCAGCGATAATATCCGCTTGTTTTCTGCTAACTCCTAAATCCTTTTTAATTCTCTTAGCCAGTTCTCGTCTTGCGTCTTTATATGTTTGCCATGCCTCTCGTGCTGTTTTTTTCACGATCTTATCGTTCATTTTAGAAAACGCTGGCTTCACAAGCTTACTTGTAACTTTGGAGCCAGCCCCACCTAGTAAGGCTCCTGGAATGGAAAATGCTCCTTCTATCAACACCTGGTTCCCGTCAATGCTCTCCTGCGCTCCCATTTCCACCAGCATAACCTGGCTTACAATAGCACCTTCAATAGTAGTGGCAATACCAATACCTCCCACTACCATAGTGGCTGAAGCTGATCCTATGGCACTGGCGCCGCCTAAAGCTGTGAGGGCAGCCGGAGCTGCTGCTCCAAAGGTAGCAACACCTACGGCTGTTCCAACACCTGCTGCAGTTACTTTTTCCCAATACATAGGATCATCCCTATCCAGTATGGCAGCAGTTATAGCAGCGGTTACAATACCTGCGGCCAAACCGGCCACGATATTCCACAGTTCGCCTTCTTCATCCACAACAGTAAGAGGACTGTTAAGGCCATAGTGGTAAGGCGAAAGACTGAAGTTCCTGGAATTACTGTACAAGGGATCTACGGATAAAAACCTTGCAATTCTCGGGTCATATATACGGGCACCAAAGTCGTAGCTGTTTCCCATTCCCTTAAGCTCCGGATCCGTTTCCATCCCCACAAAGCCATAGCGATAGTCACCGTTTCCGTACTTACGTCCTGGCATCATCATCCCAAAAGGATAGTAATCATTGGTGGAAAGAACATCTGTAATCAGCCTGTATTCCCAACATGTACTATGTACAGTGAAATTATCCAGCCATACATGGCCGCCCTCACCCATCAACAGAATCTGAAGGTTCACCTCAGAAGTTTCTGAAATTGTAAAGCAATTGGTTTCACCTATAGATAAAGGATACTCCTCATCATTGATCATGATTACAAGTTCCGGATACTGCTCTTCATAAGAACTTAGGTCAAAACAAATCTCATAGGTACACCCTTCATTCAAACCTTCCAGCACACGTGTAATACCATCCTCCGGCTCACGAAAATCAAGAAGCATTTTACCGTCCATTACTTCCCACCAGGCATTACGAAGAGGATCCCATGTACGTGGATCTTCTTCATAATCTTCAGATAACCATTCGGATTGCACTTCAACCGGGGACCAGAATTTACGGTCACTGACGGTACTCAGGACGTTACCCAGGTGATTTTTTAATTCATAGTTTTTATTCCCAAGAGTTTGAGTTCCCGGTGTTACCGTGTAATTTCCGATAAACGACCAAAAAACATTGGAACATCCTCCTGACGGATTGGGGTCTACATTGGTGAAATACCCACCTGAAGTATATGAAGCGGTGAAGTTATTTTGCCGTTTAACACCGGGTTTTGAAAAGGTTCCCATACGTGAAGAACCATAAATAGGCATATCTTCTATTTCCAGCTTACTACTAAGGCAGCTACCGTTGATAAAGCTCTCTTTGTAGATAGCTAACGGGTTTCCGGCAGCATCATTTATATAGTGGTAATATTCCCAGTAATTAGCATTATTTATGGTAGTACCCGTCTTGGTTTTCAGGATTTTCATAATCCTGTTTCCCTGCGGATCATACTGGAATTCCAAATCAGGTTTAGTACTGCTGTATTGTATAGCCTTGATTTTACCATCTACTGTCCACTCAATATTGGTAATGTTTTCTGCATCATCACGGATCAGATTTCCAATTTCATTGTAATCGTAATTATTTGCGGCCTGGGTGGAAAGATCACCTTTATTATGAAAACCGGCCAGGTCCTGAACCCGCAACAGTTGATTCTTTTCATTACCTACATCATAGGTATAGGTCAGGTCATCCATCTGGGTTCCACTTTCATCAAAACGATCCAGCTCTTTAATATTACCGTTAAAATCATAAGTGAACAGGGTTTTATATTTGGCCGAGGGCGAGGTAGAAGAAAAGTCACCATCAGCCCTAAGCTGATCAGGATTACCTAAAAAGGAGCGCCCTCTTTTTAAACGGTTGAGCTGGTCATAGTAATAAGCCATGCCGTTTACCGGGATCTCATTTTCATTGTTATCCTTAAGAGCCGTATTTACCCGTGAGATATTACCATTATACAGAGGTTTACCTAAAGTACTATAGTTGGACTGATTAAGACCGAGAAGAAAATTTGTACTTCCAACAGATTTATAATCTTTTGCTGCCAGGCCATCATTATTGAAAAAGTGGAGACTATAACCCATGGCATCTTGCCCAAATCGCTTATTCAGGTTACTACTTATATTCTCATTACCGTCTTTTCCCATATCGCGGTTTTCGTCCAGTACATCACTATTCACACCTTTAAGCCATGACATTATGGTGTATGCGTAATCCTGACCCTGCACCTTCTGCTCCCCTCCTATTTCAGTACGAGATATCGGTCCGTGCGGATAGTAAAAATATTTAGCATCATTATCCCATATTTCCCCATCCCGGCTACTTTGCACTTCAGTAAGCTTGTTTTCGGCATCATAGAAATAGCGTTGATAGAAACAATCCCATAAACCCGGCTGATAAGCTACCTGGTTTACATTTCCGGTGAGAATGTCATATTCATAATCTATCCGGAAAAGCCGCCCTCCATTTCGGCTAAGCTCCACTATATCACGCAACACGGTTTCTACGTTTCCATGAATATCATAGCTGTAATGGATAGCATTATGGTAGCCATTCAGGTAATTGTTAAGAGTACCTGATACGGGATTGTGGGCATAAGGCGCCCCACTTATGGGACCAGGGATATATAGGGACGAGGCTACCCGGTTTTTCAGAAAACGGGGACCGGAACCACCAAAGTTAAGACTGATGTAACTGGATATAACATTGTCATAATAATTAAAGGTTATCTGATCCCTGTTGCCACTGGCTATAAAGCTTTGAAAAGTGGCTGGTGTAGCGCATATCTCGTAAAGTTGCTCATATACGGTTCCCGTTCCGGAAAAAGTATATCCCGATTTATCAATCTGCCCACTCTCAGACACGCGGCCCAACGCATCATAAATACTATAGGAGTATTGATTACTAAGAGCCTGTTCATCATTCTGAGACAGAATAACCCTTCCTAAGTTATCATACCAATAATAGGTTTCTCCAGCATCCGGTGACTTTTGCCAGGTGAGATTGCCCAGGCTGTTATAATTATAGAAGGTTTTATAAGTATGTGTTGGATGCACAAAACTTCCTGTACCATTTTTACGGAAAGCATTTGCGGCATTCTGCTGAGACTGATCCAGGATTTGTACTCCTAAAGGAGGAACCGTACTAACCAAATTCCCGGCCTGGTCATAATAAAATAACGTATAGTGATACTCATTGAGGGAATAACTGTCCGTAAAGGTTTCATTGACGTTACTTATAGCGTACTGGTAATATAAAGCCAGATAAACATCGGCCAGTGAATCTGCCAGCCTGTTGACTTCTTCCTGCCATTTCAGAAGATTTTGTGCCTGTACTGCATCACAAATATCATTGCTCCCTGGATCCAGGTCACTAACCTCAGAGTCAAGACATACGAATAAGTGAGGTAATTTGTGATAAATGATCAGTTCATTCAGGCTATATGTATTATTATCACTGCAGGCATCAGCCCAGGTAAGCACATCTGTTTCGGTGATATCGTTATAGCCCTCCATCTGCAATGCATCCACTATCATAGAAGGATCAGCGTCCTGGAGCATCCCACCACCACCATCACTTTCGCTCAGGGCATTATGGGCTATGGCAAAGGATACAATTTCATCACAAGTGCAGGTCTTGGATGCTTCGGAATAACAGAAAAGGGTGGGTGGATAATTATTGGAGTAAACCATATTTACAGCCGATAATAAGGAACCGTTCTCTTGAATACAATTGTCAATCCAGGCCGCGATATCCCCTTCGGTAATACTGTTGTCACCAAATTCTACTTGCAAATGTGCCACCAGCGCCTCATCGATATTAACTTCTTCCAAAGTGGATACGGGTTCCTCCAGGGCAGAATTAATCAGGTTTAACAATTGGGCACAACTACAATCTTTGCTACCAATGGTTCCACATAGCCAGGCTACGGGAAAATTCTGGTCTTTTAACAACGGCTTTATTCCTTCTCCAACACCTGAACTTGAGCATTCACTTTTCCAGGCGCTAATGTTGGATACAGTTATGGTCATACCGAAGCGTTGAGAAAGCTCCGTAGCTATACTACTGGTTACGGTAAGGTCAGCAATAGACTCACCTGGTGCGATATAACCATTCTGGATGAGAAAAGTGTTTACCTGAGTACACACACATTCCTTATCATAAGGACTTACTTCCGGAGGACTCGCAGAGTTATAAGCATCATAAGCCAACATCTGTAGTCCTTCTACCCCATTATCGAGGTAAGCATCCATTATAGGTTTTCGTGGAAAACGAATCTTGTATTCGTGAAATTCATCTCCATATACATCCGGTTCAAGACCAGGCACTTCATCACCATTCTCAAAAGGCAGACCAGAGCAGTTGCCTTTAAACTCCGCATAAAATCCAAGGTCACGGTAGAAGAGATACGCTGAACGGAACACATCATATTTATCCATAGTTCCATCATTAAACAAACCTACCACAGAGCTACCGTTTCCGTGGAACCTCACGTACAAGTCCTCAATCTCCTGAGGTACACTTAGACCACCCAGGGCAATGTCATCGGGATCTTCAAGAAAATACCAAATACTATGAATATTACCACTTCCAAAATCAAGATAGTTACGCAAGTATTCCTCAACATCTGAAGCTATTGTGGAATTGCCTCCGCACCCAATGATAAGAGCGTGGTCAAGTTCAGGATTAGTACCATATAAAGTGAATCCACTACCCGACCGTTTAGGATGAGGTTGATACTGACTGGGATCTGCAGTGCTGGTAACCTGATTGAGGTTTAAAGGATTATATACGGTTTGATGCAACATGATATAATTGTAATCCTTTCCATCCAGATCCATGGGTGAAGGAGGGTCCAGGCATACCTGATCGCAATAAAACTGCAACGCACAATATTCCGGATGATAAGGTAACAGGGTTTCCGCAAAACTGTCTTCCCAAAGGCTGCGAATGTTCTCTAAACTAACATCTACTGTACTGTTGTTCCCACCTATAAAAACCAAAGTTTCAAAAGGTAGCGTTTCCAGCCATTCATCGGGGTTATAACCATTTTGGCCCGGATTATTTTCCTCTAATACTCCATTGGAATTTCTTGTAAACTTATAGGGCAGATTGTCAAAGTACTGCCCGTCAGGACTAACATCCAGAAGCATTGCTTCACGCAACATATCGCATTCATCACGTGGTCCGTCTTCCTCCAGAGGGTTTTCACAAAGTTCCTCGCAAGCGGCAATAGCATCATTCATGGAGGGAAATGTGCCGTCCAAACCAGCAATTCGCCATCCCTGATCATAGATAACGGCCTGCGCACAAAGGGAAGAGCATGAACAATCTGCCTGTGAAACCGGATCTACCAATCCACAGCTTGCTGCATTATTTATAATATGGGCTTTAACCTGATTACGATAACTTTCGGCCGCAGCCTGATTAATACTAAGCTTTTTCACCAATGTATAAGTACCGGGAGAAAAGCCTCCGGAAAAACTTATACTGGCTGAATTATATTGACCAGAAGTAAGATTTGTAAGTTCAACACCATTCGCAAAGTTTCCCCCCAGGCCTATGGGCTGGCCGTCCTCATCATAGATTTGAATAGATAAATCAAACTTTACAGGTTTGGAAGTAAAGCCGCTAAGGCATGGGTTTGTACTTCCGGAAGGGCTGAAACTAATAGCCGGGAAAGTATAGGTATAGGTATCTGTCCGGTTTGAAGAGATCAGGAATTTCTTTTTGGTAATCAGTTCCTGGTTCAAAGAAAGTGTATTATTAAGCATATTGGCACTAATAGCATCAGCGGCCGGGGCAAAATCAACATCTGAAAGATTTGGGTTTGAACCTCCTGCCAATCCAGTAGCAATCACTCTTCCAGCCATATCCTTATAAACAACGGCACCAACGCCATTGGCATCGGTAATAATTTCCTTGGTATAATATTCCGCATACCCCACATTATTACCGAAAAGACGGTCCAGTTCATTTTGTGAACCTGGGGTCCCGTACATAACCCTCAATTCATGGTTTGAATTAATTTTATGGTTTGGCCCTGGGCTACTCTTTGCCTTCAGGCGATTTGTGCCATCATTTAAAAACCGCTTCTGTATATAAGGATAACCCTCAGCATTAGGCAAGTTAGCCAGTGTAGGATCCGTTGCATCAGGGTTTGACGGAGAGTAGTATTTAGCCGCTCCATTCCCGTATGTGGAGTTCATGGCCGGATATCCCAGGTTAAGATCAAAATGATTACGCCCGAAAGGGGTGCCTGAAGAATAATAGTTAAGTGGACCATAATACTTCAGTCCATTATGGTCAATAGGTACTGGCAATACATCTACCGCTGGACGTCCTTGGAAGTCATATAGGGTCTGAGAAGCTATAAGACGGCTGGAAGTACTTAGTTCCAAAAGGGATTGGCGGCTTCGGTTACTACCGTCAAAGAAAGTAAGTGATGAGTTCCGCTTGGCTCCCTCTCCAAACTGGGTTTGATGCAACCAGTTCAGGGCGCCTTCTGTTCCATGCCAGCCAACTATCTGGGCTTGTCCTGTTCCCGAAGGCACGAGGGGAAAATTGGTTGCTGAAGTGCGCAGCACTCCGGTAGCGGATCCGCTGGAGTATGAAGACCAGGTTCCATAGGTGTGATTTCCATTACAATCATACCCCACTCCCCTAACCCGGTATAGTATCCAGCCTTTAGGGTATGCCAAAGGAAGCTTATACCTGTTTTCTGACAGGTTCACACGAGTGGCGTTCCTGAAATCATAATCAAAGGCATCGGTCTCGTCCTTACTGCCTATATCCACAAATAAATACTCCAGGTCATAGTATTCTGCACCCTGCAGATAGGACCAGTTCAACAAAAGGTAATCCAGGGAACCGGTATAACCCAATCCATAATTAGTGGCCGTAAGAGTACTATAATTACTAACCGTAACTACAGGCGAAGAACTCCCGAGAGTGTACTGTCTTTCTACCTCCAGCTCCATCTTGAGGAGAACATTGGAGGGTATGGATGCAAGGTTGCTACTCTTGGTCACAGAACCAATACCCACTACTGCTCTTAAAAACTGATTACTTGCACCACTCACCGGTTCATAGACAACATAATCTTTGAGATCTGTTATTTTACTTCCCTGATCATATCTTACTTCAAGGGTACCACTTTCTGTAGCAGCAACTGTTCCACCAGCATTATAAAAGGTTACAGAATAAGGTACTTTTACCCACCATGTATTGCCCAAATAATCCCCGTCAGAATCTATCTCAAGGCTAACAATACCTTTTGATCCTTTTATACAGAATTGCTGTGTCCAGGGAGTAGCACTACCGGAAGGATTGGCAACCATATAATCATAATATTGATCTTTAGTATTCAAGCCATTGCTGCTGTTTATTTGAGGAGCCTTCAAAATACCAACGCTGGTTTCTTTAGCTCCATCAGCACTTTGTAAAAAACCTATAAAAGCAACAATCAGGAGTAGTTTGTGAAGAGTTTTCATAATATAAGATTATTTACCAGCCCATAATTGGAATATTGCGTTGAAAGCACCGGATTTTGAGGATTCTCAAGATTCAGGTATGTATTGATCTTTAAGCTTTTTCTCTCAGCAGGGTCAACAGATTTCTTATAGCTATAATTTATAGTTACTGTGGAGAGTCGTCCTTTATCATCAGGCATATCGTATTCGATCTTCTCGATAAATTCAGGCCCAATCCACATTTCCATGCGGTAGTTGTCTTTACCTCCCATGAATTTATAATGAGTACGCCCGTTGCCGAGAACCTCTACCTGCTTGGTAAACCCGCTACTGTTGAGTATAGAGTCAAAACCATTAATGGAAGCCTGGACTGACTCTTCATAGATCTCCTCTTCCTTTAAGGCTTTACGTATAAATATCATCTCCTGATTATGATCAATAATGAGGTTATGCTTATTGTTATTGATCATCAGGCGATTGTTGAAATCAGTACAGTAGGTATCCTCATATTTGAATATCCTGCCGGACAACCTTTGGTTTTGCGTGTTGGACGGATGATCAACAGTTAAGGTGAAGTTCACTGTTACTGCTTTGGATTGGAGTAAAAAGTTGCGCACCCGGTTCATATCCGCTTTCAGGTCCTGCGCTTCTGCAGTTAAACAACTGAGAAGAATCAATAATGCACTAAGACGCTTTATCATTGCTGAATATGTTTTCTTGATTCACGGATTGTAAGAACGCCCTGTTCTGTTTCGCGATTGATCCTTACCAGGTTGTTTTCCTCATCATAGGCATAGGTTTCCGCAAAATTCAATTGATCAATTATAGCCCTGACCTTAAAGGATTCTCGATCATATACATAAGTAATGAGCATGCCATCAGAAGGGTACAAGCGCAGGTCATCCATATAGGAGGTACCTCCGGAAATACTATTAAAACGAAGTGTAAGGGAACTGAGAGAGGCTGGAGCACTGAAGGTAAGCTTATGCAGGTCCCAACCATCAATATTCTTTGCTTCAATGGTTGAACTGGTAGTACTTCCTCCAGAAATCACAGCTTGAACACTACCACCGTTCTGCAACCATACCTTAAGCGTGTATTGTTTGGATGGCAACAGGCTCATGGTACTTACTGCAGATGGTTTATAATTCACGGTACCTGTAAAGCTAAGGGAACGATTTCCGGTATGCGATTTTGTTGACACTACACTCATACTGCCGCTAGTGGTGAGTTTTACATGGCCAATACCATTAGCTACATACGTGGTCGCAGGGTGTTCCTCAAAACTTTCAAAGGCAATTTCACCGTATTTTGAGTTACTTGCGGATGCTGTTAACATCGAGTTCCCATAACCATATATATTGGCGCTATATATACCCAGAGCATCGTAGGATTCGAGTTGATTACCATAAGGGTCTATTTTACTGAACTGCTCCGTTTTAACCCAGTCAGATCCTATATTCTGACCATAGGCATGGTCAAAAAAGTTAAAATCAGATATAACCCCATCCTGCTTAAGTAATACATTGCCTCCGGAGCCATTCGCACTTCTGTCCGTCTTATACGTATAGCTCTTATCAGGCCTCCATACCCCCTTAGTACCCATTTTATAGGCATTGGCATTGGAAGCTTGTGGATTGGCATATTGTGTAGTGATAAGATTCCCGTTAAAATCAACCAGTTCACTATAATTGGAGGTATGATCCGTTTCTCCCCCGGCAATAATATTGGCTGCTATAACATTATCCATACAGCCTGGCCCCAATTTAGTGGTGGCTGTGGAGCAATAATCAATCAGTGCATAATAGGTACGATTGGAATTTTTGACACTGATCACCAGGTTATCACCGCTCCTGTTAAAGTATAGATTCTTCAGGTCATTGGAGCCTAAAGGATGGCTTTGTAAATACTTAACATTCAGTATTCTGATCTTAAAATCGCAATGATCCGTTACCCCTGATTTAAAACGTGATGCTTTGGCATACAGCACTCCAATCTCACTATTTTGCACACAGGTAAGACCCGAAGGAAAGGGAGCATTTGAAATCTCTACAGACCATTGATAATTATCGCAATCCGTAGCTGTAGCACTTCCATTCCACGAACCCATTGGATGCTGGTCTAAGGTAGTGTTAGAGTTGTACTTGGTGAATACAGGCATCACACGGCTAGTCACCGGATCACTTTTGGAAACGATAGTACCCAGAGAAGCCTGTAGGTTATTTTTATTACCAGAGCTATAAATGCTAATATCCGCAGAGGGAGTAACAAAACTGTTGAGATGGTTTTTAACCTTGATGTAACCAGGTTTTACTTCTTCTACCCAATACTGGTTAGATGAACCTATTTTCAACTGATCACCAAGGGCAAAATAATCCCGATGGTCTGCCACATCCGTAAAGGTGATCTCATTACTGCTTACGGTATACTCAGAAGCGGCAAAAGAAGTTCCAACATTGCGATAAGCACCCTTAAAGTTTTTATCATACCAATGTCCTGGAATGTCCATCGTATAAATATCATCCTTAAACTCATTGCTTATCCGGCTAACCAGCGGGTTCCCGGTTTCAGAATCAAAATAAAGATTCTCCTTTTCTGTGAGTTTACCCTCTGTATAGGTTTTTACGGTTTTCAGGATCGCTGATTTAAAAATCACCTTATTGGCCACTACAGAACTGAAAGTCTGCTCATCAAAATTCAGTACGGGAATAGCTGTAAACCAGGGCAGGAAAAAGAAAATCAGGTTAAGGCCATGTACATCAATCTGAGCTCCAATACTCTGGGTATAGGAATAATTACTCCGCATATCCATGTAAAAATCCATGGATTTACCCATATCAGCTTCACCCAGTATTTTTTCTCCGTACAGCACAGGTACGGTACTTTTTAATTCATTCCTACGGTTAGGCGAATAAGGCTGTGCGGTATTATAGTAATACTCCTCCATATACACCGCCTGGGAGTTATCATTATAATCCGTACCATACTTAAAAGTAGCATAGCGCTTCTTCTGTCCGTGCATATCGTTGAGGTGTATGGCATAACCTTGTGAAAAACCGTTGTTATTGAAACGGCTTACTCCCACAAAGGGCACGGGTATCATCAGGTTATAGCGGTCATCATTTTGGATCTGGGTATGTTTTTCTATAACCGGAAAGTCTTTAGCTGTGTAAAATTCATGAACCATGGTAGCAGCCGCAGAACCTGGGTTCTTATGATCTCCTCCAGCTGTAAGTTCTTCTGCACGGGTTATATTTTTAACCACTACCCTACTATAACCTACATCTGCACCAGGATAGAAGGATTCACCTATGGGAGATTCCACATATAATTCTTCCTTCTGGTACACCAGGTCATCTGAATTATAGCGGAAAGGCATTCTATGGGGATTCTCTTCACCACCAATTAAGGGTTCATAGGCCGCTACCCCTGAACTGGTACCATCGGCCAAACGGTATTCGTACTCTTGTCCATAGCTGAAATCACTTTCCGAACCGCCAGTCATACTTCCCCAGCTATCGTTAAGAGTGATCCTCTTTACACGATGACCTCCACCATATTTGATACCATTACTATCCTCCAGACGTATAAAGGATTCGTAACTGGAACTCAAGGTGATATTACGGGCATAGCTATTTATATCGCAGTAATTGTAGAATCCCGTTATCAACTGCATAATGGACTTCAGAAAACTCCATACAGTACCCAAAACATTAAGGGGGCTTCCTGAAACAGAGCCAGGATCATTGAACAATTCAGGGCGCGACATACGCAGATATTGCCAGGCCGCCTTGGTAACAGGGTTTACGGTGTTTGAAGTATTATTGTGTTTTTTGACATTATTCAGGCTTACCCAGCCGGTACCCGTAGAAGCATCATATCCCCCAGCAGATATTTTGGCGTAGCCCGTTACGTAATCTTTTTTCATGATGGTAGTGAAGGGGGCGTACTTTAAATCCACATACATTTTAAAGAATACATCCTTACCCACCAGGCTTTGATAATATTTGGTAATGGCCGAAGCAGAAAAGCCTGCTGCCGTTGTTACCTCATTGGGTTTAAAATATATCTTTGGACTGCTATCGCTGAGACTGTTTCCGGTAGCTGTGCCCGCACCTACTACCTTCATCATATTCATTGCCTTTTTATCCTGCACATAAGCATAATCATCAGATTCATAAGCCACAGCAATTTCACCTCCAGATGGTAAAATGATCTTGCGAAGGTTCCAGGCCGAAGCATGGTCAGACCGTTTTTGATAGTCCGTTGCGTCAGCATCACCGTCCCCGTCATAATCTTCATTTTGATTGGTATAGGGATTGTCTACGTGATTGGCATAATGCTCCGGGGAGGTACCGAAGTTTTTATAATTCCCCCAGCGGTCTACAGCAGAAAGTTTGTAATCCGGGTTTTGATCACTTTCCCTTCCTGTTTCTTCATATTCAAAGCGGTAAGGGCTCAGAGATCCCTTATCATTTTTGCCATAGGTGAAATAAACCTGCTCCAGGGTAAGTTTACCGTTTCCTGAAGAGTTATTGTAAATACCGTCACATAAAGAATAGTTGTATACAAAGTGGATTTGCTTTACAGGAGTGGGAGTACCTGAAATATAGTTGGGATCCAGTTTACTGTACAGAGTGATGCGGTCCAGCTTTTTCAAGGTTTTAGCCGTTCCTGTGCCATGTTCTCCCGGAGCCCCTTTACCATCCTGGCGGTTACTCAGGGTAAATTCGGCAATATGGGTTTTGGTTTCAATGGCATTGAGATAATATATTTCCTTTTTCCCATATACATAGGATGCCTTATCATCTTCTGTGTTGGAGTAAAATCCGGGAATATAGTTGGCTTTTGTGTACGGTTCCCGCCATTCATATTCACTACCTGAAGCAGCATGCTGATTATAATAGAACTTTACCCAGTAACCAAAGTCATCATTGGTAGGGCCATCTCCGGTGAGGTCTACATAATCCGGAGAAGTGATTTGAGTAAGCAGGTATGAATGCGCATATTTAGGTAATTCCGTAGCGGAGTAAAATTCATCCTGGCCATTCCCATTGTTATGAGAAACATCTGAAGAACTGTACGTAGTCTGGCTGTAAGGAATAGTTGTTCCCCCATTCCGACCATCTATGGCAAAAACTGCTTCTTTTTGATAGGTATTATATACGGGGATATCATAATGATACGTATAGCCATTGGGATTAATGCATTCCATTTTACCAACCTGCGAATCAATTCCATTAGCATAACCGTATTTAGTGGGTGTGGAATTACGCGGGTAACTTCCTGTAGGAACAATATGTTTACCCTGGGTGGTGGCAGAACTCCCTCCAAGGTCTCCTATAGTACGAACCACCATATTGGTTTCCCTGCGTTCACGGGTTTCACGATAGCCTTTTATTGGGTCCCTTGCATTTTCATAGTCAGTTTCAGGGTCTGTCTCATGTTCAAAATAATTGGATATCCTGGGCTTAAAGGAACCTCCCGAGAACCCCATCTTCATGCGTACGGCTACCTGCTGTTCATCTCTGATCTTGTTCCAGGTATCTACCTCTTCAGCCGTTTTTTCTCCCGAATTTTTAAAATAATAGGGTTCATATTTTTGATACTGGTCCGTATTATCAGAAGCTGGTATTTCCGATTTAAAATCAAAATGGCTGCGAAAATCACCATCCTCCTTCATAGAGCCTGACCAGGATTTCCCAAACACTACGTTGATATCTCCCCCCACTTTAAAATCGGTTCCTCCGGCAGCTTCTACCGTAACTTCTCCTCCTCCATTTGTACTCTCAATGTGTGGATCGGACAGAACCCCGAAATCAGAGCGCCTGGGTCTGAACATGGCTGATTGACCCTGAGCCCTTACATTATAAATGTCATAACTGAAATTCGGTAAAGCCAGATAAGGAGCATCTTTTGTAATGGCATAATCCTTTTCACGGTTAAAATCAATGAGATCCTTATCTGAATTGCGGTTATGCGCATACATATACCCATAAGACTTGAAAGCTTTGGATTTACCTTCACTGGACACCCAGGTATCAGCAAAATTTGCTCCCAGCTTTAATTTGGCTGCAAAGCCCAAACCTGCAAAGCCCGGTCGTAAGGCAACCCCTACGTTCATACCTTTTAAAGGGACATCTGTTTTAGGCACTGCCACTTTAGTGGCAAATGACATACCTGCCGGTCCGCCAAACCCATTGAAGTCCTTACCATTTTTGCCTCTTAATGGCTTGGAGTCTGATTCTTCGATGTATTGATAGGAAAGATCCCTGAAGCCCTGGGTAGAATGAAAACTGGCACCTATGCCCACTCCGAAGCTTCGGCCTATCCCATCAAATTTGTGCTGCAGGCTTAGGCTGGGGTTAACATCCAAACCTGAACGATTATCAAAATTAATAGTTAACCTACCACCCAGAACGGAGCCTAGCGAAGCCCCAGCATCCAGCCCGAGTTTAACACCGGCACCCTTATAGGAATTGTAATAAAGTGTACCATTTAAGCTTAAGGACCCTTTAGAAGCATCAAAATTGAACAATTCAAAATTAGGTGAACCTACAGTCAACCCAACGTTCCAGTTTGGCTTAATATAATACGACTTGGTAATTTTATCACCGTTAAAATCATCAGGAACCCCACGTAAATTACGCGTAATACTTCCCACGTTAAGGTTCCAGCCCAAACCTACCCAGCTTGCTTCCTGTTCCATACCAATACCGGCATCGTACGAGAGGTTAAGTGGATACCCACCATTAGGGCCAGGCACTTCCAGTAAAGGCAGGTTATACGAGAAGTTACCATTAAATACGTTCACCATATCTGTAACCCCTATAGGCTGAAAACCTGCAAATTCAGGCTGGGAAGGTCCTCCGGTTAATGCCAAAGCGGTTGTAGGGAAAACCATTTGGTACGTGAATACCAAGAGTAAAAAAATACTTATTCGCCTGTTCTTTCGTGCTTTAAGAGTCATGGTTGCAGGATATTAATAGCTTGTTCTTTTTTGAGATCTTCCTGGTGAATGCGGAATTTGGTCATTCCTAATGTCAGTACCTGGTCATTCCATACCAGAATACGGTCATGAGTGGAGCCTTTAAGGCCCTCGTCCCTGAATATGAGAGTGAAGGTGTTGTAATCACTTAACCCCTGATAATCCTCAAAATAATATTCGGATGGCCGGTAAGTTTCGCCATCTACTTCGAGGGAAAATTCATGTATGGCCCCTTCATTATAATAGCGGGAGAGAGCTTGATAGTCTTCCATATCATTACTTGCATAGGATAGTAAGCCGCGTTCATTGGACTTAAGGGGCTTTACCCGGAGTACATATTTTTCAGTATAAGCCGACCAGGCCCTGGCTGGAGCAGCCAATGCCATAGCCCTGGATGAGGTAAATTCAAGGGTTAATTGCAGACCACCGCTTTCCTTACTCTTCACAAACCCTGATTCCGGATCCTTCACCCACCGTTCATATTCATTACGGCTCATATCACGGGAACATGATAAGGCACTGAATATGAGAAACAAAACAGCTAACCTATTCATCATGATACTGCGTATTTATGAAGTGTAAAAATTCATCCGTGATATCAAGACTTTCATCTGCAAAAAGAATACTTCCGCTGCCGGTAGCTCCAAAAATCATTTGATAATTGTTTTCAGCGCTGAACTTTTTAACATTTTCATTTATCTTTTGCGCCAGCAATTGTTGATTTCGATTATCTCTCTCTGAAATCTCCTTTTCGAGATTATAATATTGCCTTTCCAAATTAGCCCTAAGATCATTTTCATTCCCTTTGCCTGAAAGGCTGAGGTAAGCACTATCCAATTCAGATTTTCGGCCTTTTTGAAAATCAATCAAATCCTGATTCAATGCTTCAGACATATCATATTCCTGGTATATTTTTACCAGATCAATATATACCTGTTTTTTTACTATAAAAAAATGATATATTGTAATAATAATTATAGCAGTTATTGTGCTAACACCAATAGCAATAAAATTCTTCATAAAGTAATTGGAAATTATATCTTGAAACGGAGGAAAAATTTCTCACCCTTCTTATTGGTGACTTTTATCCAGTACTTCTGACCGCCAGGGTAAAGAGAGGTTGAGCTAAGATTGAATTCAACCAGGTTGCTTCCGGGAGTTACGTTCAGATTGGTAGTGCTAAGCAGATCGCTCTGAGCATTAAATATCCTAAGTTCGCAGGTAGTGGAAGACGTGGCATACTCCTCGTAGTAAAGGAAGTTGAGGGATCGGGAACTAGCATCCACAATGCCTCCATCCAGCTTTCTCAGTAATTTTGCGTAAGTCTTTGTGTGATAAACAGGACCATCTGTGGCATTGCCAAGAGCCAGACACCAGGCTATTAGAATGGCTGTCAGGAGAGTTCGTTTCATACAGGTTAAGGTTTAAATTTACTCTTCAATCCAAATCTAAAAAACAATCAATTATGCGGAGAATAAATTTTACATAGATTTAGGGCTAGTGTACTTTTTTGTAAATCAATAATAAATTTACTTTTCTCTAAAAAATTTAACCAGTGTCATCACTCCTGTATGATCCATTTTTTTCCCAATCCCCAACTGAAAAGAGTGCAAAAGAATTAATCCGGGTTATATCTGTCTTTGAGAATTTGAATATCCGGTTATCGGCAATGGTCTTTTTCCCTGGTGCTAGCAATTTTTAAAGCAAAGTAGCCGGAGCCTCGTGTATACTTACCGTTTCATTGCAATGAATAAACCATCCTGAGGGCCAAAAAACCCGCCTGACATTTAGTAATTAACCGGCACCCAGCAGGGTATGGTACAGTTTATCAGGAATTACCGGTTTAAGCAGGAAGGTTTTGAAATAAGAGTGGTACTGCTCATTGTCACAGGCCGTAATATCTGCAGTAAGTGCTATGATGGGGGTGTCTTTATTGAGCGTTTCGTCATCCTTTATCTTTCGGGCCGCGTCAAAACCATTCATAACCGGCATGTGAATGTCCATAAGTATATAATGGAAGCTTTGGGTTCTGGCTATCTCCAGGGCCTGTTCCCCATTTTTTGCCCATTCGATATTCATACCCCATTTTTCCAGTATTTTTCGGGCCACCAAAGCATTAACCGGGTTATCTTCTGCCACCAGTACCCGTTTATTTTCCAGGTAACCTTGGGAGGAAGAAACCGTTTTAACTGGTTTCATCAGGGTAAGGTCAAAGAAAAAAGTGGCACCCTCCCCTGGTCTACTCTTCAATTGCACCTGGCTTCCGTATAATTCCACGAGCTTCCTGACCAGTGCCAGACCCAGGCCTGAACCTTCATATTCCTTGGTGGTAACCGATTTAGGTTGTGAGAAACTCTCAAAAACGCGAACCTGATCGTCCTCCGCTATTCCTATTCCCGTATCACTTACCTCAAACCGCAAACAATCTGCATTGGTCAATTCCTCTAGCTTATGGACCGACATGCGTATACTACCCTTTGGCGTGAACTTCAATGCGTTTTCCAGCAGATGCCTGAGGATATAACCCAGTTTATCCCGGTCCAGGAGATATGGACCCGTTGTATCCTTACCGATAAGTATCTCCAGCTTTAAACCCTTCTCTTCTGCATGGGAGGCATAAATGGCTTCCAACTCCTGCAATACAGATCCCGGCTCAGCAGGCACCAGGTCCAGTTTCATTTTGCCGGTATCCATCTGATGGTAATCGAGTATATCGTCCACAATACCTGTTAACCTATTGGTGGCGGACTGCAGCGCATTTAACAGCTTGGCATGATCCTCCCCCGGGTTTCGCAACAAACTGGCAATGGAAGCTACCGCATTAAGAGGAGTACGGATCTCATGGCTCATATTGGAAAGGAATTCCTGCCGTACCCGGGCTGCTTGTTCCGCCCGGTCCTTTTTCCGGATAATCTCTTCTTTTTCCTTTTGAAGCTTAGCCTCCCTTTCCATTTCACGCACCTGGCTGATCAGGTCATAGTTCTCAATAACCTTAAGGGTTTGGGTATTGATCACCGCCTCCTTTTCTTCCAGGTATTTTTCCAGGTGCCGCAAAGACTCCTGGACATCTCCTTTTTCCTTGCTTACTCGGTATAACAGGTAATGACACTTAAACTGAATCATGACAATATTGAACTCCCTGCTGAAATCCAATCCCTTCTTCAGTACTGCTTCCGCTTCATTCAAGCGCCCCATGGAGAGGTACAACACACCCAGCTTATTATAAGCCATGCCCACCCCCAGCCTTTCTCCCATTTCATCGTGGATGTCCATACTTCGGAGGAGGTCCTTTTCCGCCTCCTCATACTGCTTCATGAACATCAGCACCTTGGCCCGCCCATAGATGGCAAAGGCCAATCCGCGCACGTCACCGGTCTTTTCCTTAATAGAAACAGACTTCCGGATCATCTCCATAGCCTGTTCTGGTTTATCCTGTTTGAGGTAGATCCCCGAAAGGGGATTATAGGCATTGGATTCCAGGTTCAGGTCACTAGCCTTACGCGCTGCATCAATGCTGTTCTCATACGACTTCAGAGCATTTTTCTGATCTCCAAAGTACTCGTAAATCGTTCCCAGGGATTTCTGGACCCTGGCCTGATTGTGATAATCCTGGTGTTTTTTAAAGCTGACCAGAGCATCAATGAGATGTACCAATCCCATGTGGTAATTATCCGTCTTATAATAAATTCCCGCTATGCTGTATTTGGCATCAGCCACTCCCAGATCATCCCCCAGCTCTTCGAACAGCGCAATAGCCTCTTCCGCATGGCGGGTGGCTTCAGGGTATTGACCCATGATCATGTAAAAAAGAGATAAGCGGTTAAGAGACTTCCCGATGAGACTGTTATTTCCAACGCCCTGGCTCATGAGCAGGGCTTTTTTTGCCAGTTCCAGGCTTTTAGGAAGGTTATTAATACGGGTTGTATACGCCTCGTCCAAAAGGGAAAGGACCACTTGCTCCTGGTCTTCGGCCGGGGTTTTCATAGGGTATTATTATCGGTTGACGCTAAACTAAAAATACACTTTTTTGCGTGGGGGAAGCGTAACACCCTCCATAATGGAAGTTTGTTAAAACCTTCTGAAAGGCTTTACAGTCATACCATACTAACGCAAAGATACTCACTCGCGCCCCATTTATAGACGTAAATATCCATACCTGCGCTTTCTTTCAAAACTGGCAGAACGGTTTGGTACATTAGCTATAAAAGTGATTGATCCTTTAGGTATTGAAAGCAGGTCCCTTTAACGCAATATCTTCGCCAACATCTCACCCTGCTTACTGAGTTCAAGGCTTTTAAAATAAGCCCTCGCTTCTACATCAGGGTTTTTAGGTTTAAATACCGCTACCTGCCACACATCATTCTGCCTGGGGTGTTCCTTCACAAACTGGATGATGTATATCCTCTCACCTACTTCTATGCCATAACAATTGGGTAAACCGTCCATTACCACCCGGTGACGTAATAGCCTTTCGGTGCCGGATAAATAGTTGAGCACGGAATCAGCATGTACCGTTTTACGGCCGCGCCTGTCCATACGGATGCTTAAGCCGGTATAGTCCGGGTACCGCAGGATTTTAGGGAAAAATAAACGTTTGGGTATTTTAAAGGAACCTATATAACCGGGTATTACCTGGAAACTGCTGAAGGAAACCGTAACATACACAAAAACATAGGTATACTGTCTCATCAGGAACCAGCTAAAGCTACGCGTGGCGGCTTGGCCAAAGAGAATATTATAGCCCGTAATGGCTACTACCGAAACTATGAGCATAAGGCTGGTAAGCCGGTACATGAACAAATGTGAATTCAACTTAAGCCGCGGATTGTAAAAACTGGAAATATTGATCAGATTATTCTTCATCAATACCCATACATGCAAGTTCAACAGGAAAAAAAGTAAGGTAATAGCCTGGAGTTTCAGTTCGAAGCGGATCAGCCAGAAATCATAAAAACCGTGTGCCAGGGAAGCCAGAAGCAATAGGGCCAAAAATATTCCGATATGAAAGCGCCTGCCCCGGTACTCCCACCATATCCAACCATAGGCAATAATGGAAGAAAAGAACATATGCGCCACACTGCTGTACAGAGCCCGTGCGTATACTGCGGAAAGATCACTTTGGTACAGGTACAGGATGTTTTCCACAAAAGCGAACCCCAAGGCACTTATGGAGGCGTACAGCAAAAAATCAAAAGGCTCGTCTACCTGCCTGCTGAAGCGCCACATCAGGAAAAGAGGTATGAACTTTACCAGTTCTTCTATCGTGCCAATTCCGAAAATGCAGTACAAAAAGTCATTCCACAGATCACCATTGAGATTGAAACCCAACAGGTTGATCAAGCCGGAGATGGGAAAGACCAGGAAAGTAAAGGCCGAACCCAACACAAAGGTGGTGAGCAGGTAACGTTTTTTCTCCCGCTCGTAAAAGTCGAGCCAGGAGAGATACATGATCCAGAACAGGGAAATAAGGGCCGCCACCACTACGGAAAACAGCCCCTTAATCGTTTTAGGAGGCCAATCGGGAAAGGCTATATCTACTCTTCCAATGGCTATGACCAGTGCTACTAAGGCAGGAATACTTACAATAAGCCACAACTTTTCATTCCACCATCGGTCCGCCTTCAGTTCACGGATAAAGTCGCGGCTGCCAAAATAAAGCAGTAGTAAAAGTGCCGGAACAAAAAGGATAAGGCTTATGGTTTCCACGCTTCCAAAAATGCGGATAAATTATGAACCCGTCATCAGGCCGAATTACGACTGGCGTTGATGTTCCCGTACAGGGACCGCACCACCAGTTTACGGTAACTTTCAGCCAGAAGAGACTTTCCTTTTCCTTCTTTTTCGAGTTGTTTAATACGGATCAGGGCATTTTGCTGTATCACCAGCAAGGGTAATACGATTTGTTCCCGAAGTTTAATACTTTCCCGGATATTAGGACTGGTTTCCAGCAGGTTCTTTTGCCCGGACACTTCCAGAAGGTATCTCCGCGCCCGTTCCGATTCCTCATAGATCCATTGCCAGAAATCACCAAATTCCTCATCCTTGCGCATATAGCGAGTAAGCGGGAAGTAGGTCTTACTCAGGGATTGCATGGAGTTTTCGATGAGCGTACGGAAGAATAATGAATTATGGTACAATTCTTTTACCTCATTAAGGCGGTCATCATCGGCCATTTTCTGAAGCGTAGTGCCCAGGCCAAAAAAGCCGGGTACGTTCTGCTTAAGCTGACTCCAGGCCCCCACAAAGGGAATGGCGCGCAGGTCCTCAAACTTCAGCTCATCAGACTTGCCGCGTTTGGAGGGACGGCTGCCAATATTGGTTTGTCCATAATATTTAAGCGTACTCATCCTTTCCAGGTAGGGCACAAAACAAGGATGTGCTTTAAACGCCTGGTAGGTGGCATAACTGATCTCTGAAAGCTCTTCCAGTAATTTACGTTCGCGATCATCCAGGTTCTTATCCGGATCGTCCAGTACTTTGTTTTCCAGGCCGGCACTAAAAAGTTGTTCCAGGTTATAACGGGACGAATCAAATGTACCGAAGTTGGAACTGATGGTTTGCCCCTGAATGGTCAGCTGGATCTGATCACTCTGGATATTATTCCCCAGTGACGCATAGAATTTATGCGTATTGCCGCCACCCCTGGCCGGTGGTCCTCCGCGGCCGTCAAAGAACACCACACTGAAATCATTAGTACGGGATACACTGGTAATATTTTCCTTGGCTTTGTAAATACCCCAGTTAGCGGTGAGATACCCGCCATCCTTGGTTCCATCCGAAAAACCGAGCATCACCACCTGGCGCGACCAGCGCTTTTGCAGATGGGATTTATAAACCGGATGATTATAGAGCTCTTCCATTACGTCCCCGGCATTGCGGAGATCGTCTACTGTTTCAAAGAGTGGAATAATATCGAAGTCCATCTCCCCTTCCCAACCGGAAAGGCGCGCCAGGGCAAATACGTGTGCTACATCCAGGGCGCCACGGCAATTGCTGATAATGTAACGGTACGCTCCGGAGGAGCCGTTCTTCCGCTTGATCTCACGCATGGTGGGAAATGACTCCAGGGTATCCCGGACAATGGGATCATCAAATTCAGAGGGTTTTACTTTTCCTTTTACCTTAAACAAGGCGTTTACCTTATCGGCTATAGAAAGTTCACGGAAATTTTTTGGGAAAAACTCCGGGTGACGGTCCAGAACCGCTTCCTCAGCCCCCGAAATAATGCGGCTGTCTTGGCGGATATCCAAAGTGGAGAAATGAAATCCAAAGATCTTAACTTTATGTAGTACGGTACGTACCTCATCGGCAAACAAACCATTGTGTTCATTTTCCAATACACCTTCCAGTTCCAGTAATTTATTCTTGAACCAATCCAATGTAAGTTCTGCATTTTCGGGATTAGTAAAGGTGGCTTCGTATAAACGCGACTGCAGTTCATCCATGATGGCTTCGGTACCCCTAAAGGTAATCCTGCGCTTTAACTGGCGCACATCACGGTAATAGCAACGAAACAGGGTGAGCCGGAGCCGTTCGGCAACTTTCAGGGTGATCTCCGTATTTACAAAAGGATTGCCATCACGATCGCCCCCGGGCCAAAAGCCTAATTGTAACAAGGGATTATCCCCTATCACCTCATGAGCATTATCGCCCAATGATTGAAACACATCTTCATAAAGAGCCGGTATGGAATGGTAAAAGATATTTTCCAGGTACCAGATAAGGCTGATTGCCTCATCATAAGGGGTGGGTTTTTCTTTCTTAAAAAAGGGAGTCTTTCCCAATTGCTCCAGGAAACGTTTGATATCCTTAAGATTGTTTTGTGCAATAGCCTGATCCAGGTCCGAAATAATACCCAGCACCGGCCCGGGGTAAAACTGGGTAGGATGCGCGGTTAATACAATACGCACCCGAAAATTTTCCAATGCCTCCCGTAATTTATCCATCCGGTTGCCGTTGGAAGATCGCTGGAAAAGAGCAGTATAGCTGCCCGCTCCACGTAGATCATTAATACCGGAGAATGCCGCATCTTCCAGGGCATCCACCAATACAATCTGACGCTCTATGTACTGTACAAAGCGGAAAAGCTGATCCACACGCTCTTCCTCCGTACGGTATTCAGTATGCTCTTCAAAAAAGTAGCGTATGATGGCCTCCGGAGATCTTTCGTCTGCCAGTCCGTCCTCACATATCTCGGAAAGCAACGGCAGCAATATCCCCGTTTGATGCACACCGTCCAGGTTGAGCGTTAAAAAAATAGAATTGTAGATCTGGTAACGTAGCGCCACCAGGTTATTGAATTTTTCAAGGGCTGAATTCATGAAGCTGTCCTGTGTTTTCTGTTTGGTCCTGCTATTTCAACTGTACAAGCCTTAATTGGTTCAAGGCAAACGGGCAGGAATGAAATGGAAAATTACCAGATTTAACCATAGCCTATATTACCGTTCCATTAAATCCTTAACTTTCCTGAACCAAATCAGCTTCAGGCCCTTATATAGCCAATTACATCTGTATTAAATCAAGATTCCATGTCCAAAACCATTATTGTTTCCAACCGCTTACCAGTACGCATCGAAAAGAGTGGATCACAATACGAATTTAAGTCCAGCGAAGGTGGACTGGCTACCGGACTGGGGTCTATTTATAAGGAAGGTAACAATATATGGATCGGCTGGCCCGGTGCATCTTTTAAGGATAATAAGATCAAAGAGGAAATCACTGCGGGCCTGAAAAAGGAAAGCATGAAACCAGTTTTCCTTACGGACCAGGAGGTGGAGGAATATTACCTCGGTTTCAGCAATCAAACCCTGTGGCCTGCTTACCACTATTTTGTGCAGTACATCCAATACAATGAAAAGCACTGGAAAGCTTACCAGAAGGTAAACCGCAAATTTGCCAGGGTTATCTCCGAAAATATTGAGCCGGGAGACATTGTATGGCTCCATGATTATCAATTATTGCTGGTGGCACAAATGCTGCGGGAAGACCACCCGGATATAACCATCGGTTTTTTTCAGCATATCCCCTTCCCTTCGTATGAAGTGTTCCGCATGATACCCTGGCGCAGGGAATTATTACGAGGCATGCTGGGAGCTGATTTCCTGGGCTTTCACACCTATGACGATATGCGGCACTTCCTCAGTTCCGTGCATCGCCTGGTGGGCTACAACTATAACCGTAACGAAATACAGATGGAAGATCGCCTGGTAGTGGTGGACTCCCTACCTATGGGTATTGATTACGATAAATTTGCTGATAATGTAACCACAGAGGCCACAGAGGAACGGGTAAAGCGTTACAGTGAAAGCCTTGGCAAGCAAAGGCTTATACTTTCTATGGACCGTCTGGACTACTCGAAAGGCATTCCCAGGCGATTGAAGGCTTTTGAACTTTTCCTGGAGGATAACCCGGATTACCACGAGAAAGTCTCTCTCCTTTTGATTGTAGTACCCTCACGTGATGAGGTACCCAGCTACCAGCAACTGAAAGAGAACGTGGATGAACTGGTGGGCAAAATCAACAGTAAATACGGACGTATTGCCTGGAGTCCTATCCATTACTTTTACCGTAGTTACCCCTTTGATGCTTTATCTGCCTTTTACCGCATGTGTGACGTAGCCATGATCACGCCTATGCGTGATGGTATGAACCTGGTGTGCAAGGAATACATTGCTTCACGTCACGAAAAAGATGGTGTTCTCATACTCAGTGAAATGGCTGGATCTGCCAAAGAGCTTTCCGATGCACTTCTTGTGAACCCCAATGATATACCTGGTATGGCCAAAACCCTGAAAAGGGCTTTGGATATGCCTAAGGACGAACAGAAACGGCATATTGAGGTAATGCAGGAAAGTGTGAAGAAATACAACATCTTCAGTTGGGTAGAACTTTTCATCAGCAACCTGGAACGGGTGAAACAAAAACAGCGTTTGCTGGCCACCCACCTGCTTACTGAGAATGAAAGCACGGAGCTTACAGATACCTATAAAAAATCGGAGAAACGTTTGTTATTCCTGGACTATGATGGCACCCTGGTACCTTTTCATAATGATCCACTGGCTTGTAAGCCTGATGATGAACTTCTGCTGATCCTCACCAAACTTGCGGCAGACCCTCGTAATACCGTAACGGTGATCAGTGGACGTAAAGCTGATACTTTAGGTGAATGGCTGGAGGGTCTTGGCATTCAATTGGTTGCTGAACACGGTATATGGACCAAGTCCGCAGGAAACGAATGGCAGTTAAATGAAGAAATGGCCAGTGATGAGTGGAAAGAAGAAGCCCGGAATATCATTAATTTTTACGTAGACCGGACGCCCGGTTCTTTCCTGGAAGAAAAGCGACATGCACTGGTATGGCACTATCGCAAAGTGGAAAAAGGATTGGGTGAACTGCGCTCGAGCGAGCTGGGCAGCCACCTGAAACACTTTATGGAACAAAAGCAATTGCAAGTGTTGTATGGCAACCATGTGGTGGAGGTAAAGCCCAACGCAGTAAATAAAGGCAAAGTGGCTTTGGCCCGTTACCAGAAGATCAAACCGGACTTCACGCTGGCCTTGGGTGACGACCGCACGGACGAAGACATCTTTGAGATGCTGCCGGCCAGCGCTTATACCATTAAAATAGGCCGTGGTGCCTCCCATGCCCGCTTTACGCTGGATGATCCCACGGAGGTTCGAAAACTTCTGAGATCGCTGATAGAAGCTACAGGAAGGTAGGCTTATCCAGGCGGTTATTGATACGCGTGGCCGCATTGACCAGCCCCACGTGGCTATAGGCCTGCGGAAAATTGCCCCACATGGAGCCGTCCCTTTCATTCACATCCTCACTCAACAGCCCCAGGTGATTACTGTAATTACACAGTTCCTCAAAGGTTTCCATAGCATCATCCAGGCGACCTACACAAGCCAGGGCTTCTACATACCAGAAACCACATATAAGGAAAGTAGTCTCCGGCCGTCCAAAGTCATCTTCCTGCAAATACCGGTAAAACAAGCCTTTACCGGCCTTAAGATCTTCTTCCAAAGCCTTGAGGTGATCCCGCGCCTTATCGGAATTATGCGGTAAGTAATTCATCATGATCAGCTGCAAGGTGCTGGCATCCATATGGCGGTAGTTAATACCCTGACCATAAGCATTGCGCTCCGGCAAATAGCAGGACTCAATATGTGCCCTGGCACGATCCCGTAGTTTTTCGGCCCGATTAAAAAGATCTTCCTGGCCCAGTATCCGGGCTACTTTCATGGCAGCCTGACTTCCTGCCCATTGGAACAAATTGGTATAGGCATGCTGATCACCTTTATTACGGAACTCCCAGATACCAGCATCAGCCTCATCTATGGTCATTTCCATTTTTTCAAGCACCGCCCTTAAAAGGTAATCGGAATCTGCAGCGGGATTATCCTTAAAGCGACTGTCTATATACAGCGGGAGGATAGCTAATAATATCTGCCCGTACACATCATTCTGGATATGGGTATACGCATCGTTACCTACCCGTACCGGTGCATTACCTCTATAACCTGGCAGGTCCAGTTCCCTTTCAATAAGTTCATTCTCCCCTACTATATTATAGAGCGGTTGTATGCGCTTTTTGTCACGGATGGGAATGTTGGTAAGGTACAGGAAGTACTTGGCCATCTCCTCAAAGTGGCCGATGTTGTTAAAGGCATTGAGGGTGTAAAAGGTATCGCGCATCCAGCAATAGCGATAATCCCAGTTACGGCCGCTTCCCGGGGCTTCGGGCAGGCTGGTGGTAGGAGCAGCAATAATGGCCCCGGTATCCTCGTACTGGCAGATCTTAAGCGTTAAAGCGGAACGGATCACTTCTTCCTGGTACATACTGCCAATGCTGGTAGACTTCACCCATTTTTGCCAGTAATTGAGGGTGCGGGTCAGGAAGTCTTCCGAAGTTTCTACCAACGGCCCTTCCAGGGGCACACCGTAGGTAAGCACCATGTAGTACGGCTGATTTAACACAAATTCACTTTCACCCATCACATAGTTCAGCGGAATATTGGTGGTTAGCCGTAAGGATTCCTTTAAGCCATTGAAGCGAATATGGCTGCTCCCGCGCTCCCTCTCCAGCTCAAAAGCCCCGTAGTTTCCTACCGGGCGGCATTTTACCCTGATACGCGGAAAACCCTTTACTGGCTCAATCTTCCGGATGAGCATCAAAGGGCGGTAATAGCGCTCACACTGAAAAAAGCGTGGAGCAATGTCCGTAACCTTATAGCTGGCTTCACCGGTATCGATCTCTGTTTCCAGGATATTGCTGTTATCCAGGTAACGTTGCTTGCTGGAAAATCCTTCCGTGCAGGGCTTTACGGAGTATTCTCCGCCCTTTTCACCGGCCAGCATATCGCCAAAAATAAAGGAGCTGTCAAAACGCGGCAGGCACATCCAACCTATGTTGGTGTCTCTACCGATAAGTGCCAGATAAGAACAATTGCCAATAAGGCCGTAATTGTAGGTGTGTTTGTTAGCCATCTTCTCTTACCAAACCTGAAAACTAGGAAATATTTCACGAGTAGACAGCGGGCCTGGTTCAGCTTTATTAATAAAGAGACTTTGGTAATCTATTAATCTATTCATAATATGAACGTTGTGAAAAAGCTATCTGTTCATATATTGAATATTCTTCCCTGTATAGACATTTAGAATTATAGTTTAGGATAGTACATCACCACTATTTGATCAGATTTTGCTTTGACAAGTGGGTTTGATAAAGAATATAGGCTTGAGACTTCATTGGAATCAACAAGATAAAAGCGAATTTTTTCTCGAAAATCAGCAGGTGCGTTAACTCTTGCATAATCCAAGGCCTCATTTACTTTTCTGGGAATTATCACTACCGCTCCTAATGTATTATCATAACCTAGGTTAATATCATTTATTTTCCGGCAATCCTGAAAAAACCTATCTGCTGCATCCCTTTCATTTGACTTTTTCTGGGTCTTTAGCTCAACCCAGGTAGAAACGCCAGGAGCGTTACTAGATCGAAATAAAAAGTCTGCCCTTTTACCACCGCTGTTTGGATAGGTTGGCTCTCTTTCAAATTCCGATAACCCAAGAGGGCCTTTTTGCAAAGAAAAAAACAATTCTACCTGCATCCACACTTCCCATCCACCATTAATGTTTTCTGCCAAGTTAGACAGCTTATCATGCTTCTCTTGCGTTATCCTATTTACAATATCGTATATAAATCCTTGAAATCTCATCTTATCTCAATTTTGATGTGAGCCATCCTTTCGGATGGCTCATTTGCATTATTATTTAAAATTGTTTAGAAAACCTAACTGTTTTAGAAAAGCTATATCCCCATGAGTGAAGGGTTTACAACCTTTTGAAGGTGAATTTTTAAAAGCACTTTGGATATTGACCTGAATCTCGCCTGAAAGACGGTCCATTTTTGGAAATATTCCGTATTGTTTAAAATTGAAGTCAATAATGTATTCATCCATCTCTTCCCTAACAACTCCTCCATATGTAGAGTTATATTTAGTGCCAGTATCCGTTTGGAGATGCAAAAACCCGTATGACTCAATAATTTGACCATCAGCGATGATAATTATTTTATCCTCATCTAATTTTAATGTATAAGATCCCAGCTGAAGGTCTTGACCGTAAGAAAGACCGGTAAAGGATAAAATTGTATAGTTAATATCAATATCGTTGTCATTGTCAGAATAACCGGTTATTCTTGTCAATGGAGATACTTTGTTTTCACCAATTTCCGGTAAGTATACTTTATTCTGGGGAGAGATAACGTACTGTACATAGCTATCCGAATCAGGTTCCTGAAGAGCAAGTATGCCATCACTGGAGCCATGGTTCAATGCAATTACTGCTCTATGGTTGGCCCCATTTGATAGGTCGGCTTCTGTTTTAACCACAATACCTATATTTCCTAAGGAAAAATAAGGTCCATAGCTTTCTGACCCTATGGTAAATTGACCTGTTACATCTAGTACACTTTGTGCTACTTGTCCTACAAATGCCGCACTTGCTAAAATAGTTGAAAAAAGTCCCATTATTTATTATATCTATTAAATATCCTACTCATGAGGCTTTTCGGTAACCGCCTTCTGTGATCGATCCCACAGAAAGGATCCGTTTTTTAAAGTGAGTTCTGCTCCACTGTTTCAAAAGCTTTTGATACTACAAATGTGCACTCCCTACAGGACCATACTAAGAGTGAAAACCCTGAAAATTAAAATACCGTGGCTTATACTTGTTTACAGCGGTTTACACTTGTTGCATTCCCATCTCCAGGCTACGGTTTATACATGGGAATACGTATAACTACGTGGATTTATAATTCCGTGATTTTCATTCTTCCCAGAGCACTTTAATAGGCTAATCTTTGCGTACGATAAACTTTGTTAAACCTTTAAAACTTTAACTATGCACGAAATGCAAGCCTCTGAATTTTATGGCTCTACCGAAAACTGGGCATCACTACCTGATAGCAGGATAGATGACTCCATCAAAAAGTTCTTTTATGAAGCTACCGGAAATAGCCGTTTCCCAAACCAATGGAGCCGGATACTGGGAATAGATTATGATACGGTGGGGTCGGAATTCTATGAGTTGTTACAAAATTCAGATGATCCTAAAGTTTCCATGCACCTGGCCCTTGATGGAAATAACCTTTTCACTATCCTTCTGAAAGTTGAGGTTGAGATTGAAAATCACCTTCACACCCACTTTTTTAAATCAGGAATGGAGGATGATGGACGGATCTTTGACATCAGCAACACTCCCATACCATCCGAGTTGACGGCTATCTATGGAATATCCACAGAACTACGAAATCAACTGGCTTATAACTGGCTGGTCTCAATAGCCCCTACTAAAGACCTGTTCTATTCTTTTGCTGCTAATGATACTGATAACAAGCTCATTGAAGGCAACTATACCCTTGTAAGGGCGTTGTACTATCCTATACGGGATAACTCCCTTAAGGCGCTGATACGCACGGTTAAAGAGGAAAGCAGCTTTAAAATACGGTTTGGTGTAAACCCTTCAGACTTTAGCGTGGACAAAGACCTTTTTACGCTTATTGTAGAAATAGGTGATCCCGAAACCGGTCAAACAACTTATCTCGATTTTGTAGGTGCCTGCCCTCCGGCCTGCTCAGGTGACGGCAACACCTGATCACCGGTTTACAATATGTGATAAACAAAAAGCGCAGGAATATCCTGCGCTTTTTGTTTCAGTAACAGGTTCCTAAATGGTAACAATGATCCTGAATGTGGCTTCGGCATTGGTGGTTAAGGGCACTGAGATCTGTATCCCGTTTCCATTAACCTTAGCATATTTGGAGATATTAACCTGTTGAAGGTAGAACTCATCTTCTACGGTCATTTCAGCTGTGGATGAAGGATCCTGTGGGTCTAAAAGCACCAAGCGCTCGGCATCCTGTAATTTACCCATAGTGGTAACTGCGCTGTAACCCGGAAAACCGGACAGATACACATTGAAATGGGGATTCCTGAAACCCACCACATCCCCGTAACATAGCTTACCGGTTGATGACAGATCATTATAATTTATGATCTCCCATTTTTCCTGAACATTCAGCCAGGAGGCCGCATGTATTGGTGTTTCGCGCGCGGTGCCATTAGCACTCAGGAAGTTAAAATAAGATTGTGATTGCAGTCCTACAATGGATTTGAATTGTATAGACATGGTTCAATTAATTTGGTCCTACTCGTAAGGCTTTTCGGTTTCGCCTCCTGTGATTGACCCCACAGGAAAGATTCGTTTTTTAGAGTGAGTTCTGCTTCACTGTTTCAAAAGCTTTTGATGATCCAAAGGTGTGGAGATGATAAGGTTTGTGTAAGCATAAGAATCAGGGAATTAGAAATAGCATGGTAAATACCTATCCGCACAAAAAGCACCAGCACCTGATACGCATAAAAACCATAGACCACCCTCCCATACGAGTATTTATACGGGTATTGGAAAATCACGGTTTTTCAGCCTTGTAGCGTTGCTCAACCCGGTGAATCTTTGAACTGTGCCTGGATCTTATTACGATTTGAAACCGATCCGGCTAAACTAAATGTATAACTTTTAAAACGTAAACCATGGTTTCTGCACCCGATCACTCCACTCAAACAACTGCATGGAAAAATATTAAGGATAAAGACATAGATGACCTCTTCATAACATCTGATTCTATAACAAATGGCAATACGGATTATGAAGGGCAATTCAGTAGAATGATTGGTTTAAACTTCGGCTGGCTGGAGCAAAATGCCAAAGATGCCATCAAAGAAGCTTCCTTAATGAAACTGCACCTTGCGGTTAAAAAGACTGAGACCACTACCATTGAAACCAACAGTTTTAACATTATCATAGAAACCCAAAAAGATGATAATGATCCACAATTTTTCGCCTATAATGAGAATGATCAGAACTCCGGGCCCATTTACCGATATCCGAATCCCGATCAAAATAATCCCTTAACGCCCATTTGGACACCGGAAATGTGGGTGGGTTATTTTATTAATAATTGGCTCAGGAAGGATTTTGGAGTAAATACCATTTTTAACACAATCTTAAAACCTAATGACAGGCATAACCCTAGTGCAAATAATGGAATATACCCTTCCGTAAGAGCACATTACTACGTAATAGAAGGCATTCGCCTTAAACACCTGCAGGCTAAGGTCAAAGACAACTCCCTTATTCACCTGCGCTTTTTTTATGGTATAGATATAATGGAACTCATTGCGGGCAACCAGCTATTCTCACTCATTTTTCAGATAGGATACTCCAATGACTCTCCTACTCAACTTCATTACGATTATCTCAATTTTGTCGGTGCATGTCCGCCCGCCTGTTCTGGTAACGGTACCACTTAATTTTCAATACAAATTATTAATACATTCATCCCGCATAGTTTATATGCGGGATTTATGGATCATCATCTCATGTTTTTCGTTAGAATATCACAGACTGCCGTATTACTTCCCTTTATTATAGGTCTTCTTCGCAGGAAGCAGCTCAATAGGGAACAGAGGTTATTAATGCTACTGATCTGCATTTCGTTTATCTCGGAGATAGCGGCTTTTGTTTTGGACAATTACTTATCCCTTAACAATTTAGTAGTCTATAATTTTTACAATATCCTTTGGTTTGTTTTATTAATGCTCATATACCGCCCGGTGTTCAACTATTACTTTTCCAGCTACGTTCCGTACCTTTTGATCCTTGGATATACAGCCTTTGCAGTGAGCAATATGCTCTTTTTTCAACCCCTTTCTACTTTCAACTCCAACAGCATTGGCCTTTCCTTAAGTGTTTTTATGGCCTTATCCCTGCTGTTTTTTCACAAGGATCTTACCTCCAGCGTAAATCTCACCGTAAAAAACAGACCTATGCTTTGGTTGAACACCGGTATTTTTCTGTACAGCTCCGGTACTCTACTACTCTTTCTATTCATTAATCCCATGATCGAATCCGGCTCCGGTATACTACCTTTGGTCTGGAGCCTAAACGTATTTTTAAACGTACTACTGAACGGCTTTTATGCTATGGCACTTTGGATAAAGGCTAAAGAAGAGTGATACAGGATGAAATAATACTGTCCGCCATGCTGGGGATGCTTACCCTGGCTTTGGCTCTTGTTTTTATTTTCATGGCTTATCAAAGGAGGTTACTACGGCAACAACGAGAACATCAACAGAAAGAAAGTGAGCATCAGCAAGAGCTTTTAAGAGCTAACTTTATGAGTCAGGAGAAGGAGCGTAACCGTATTGGAAAAGACCTGCATGATGAAGTAGGTGTAATGCTTACCACTGCTAAACTATATGTAAATCACCTCAGTACTCAGATGGAAGAGGGTCAGTTTTACCAGGTAAAAGATAAGGCTGTGAACCTGATGAGCGAAACCATGAACAGCATGCGCAGGATTTCTCAAGACCTAAGGCCCGTGGTCTTAGAACGGCTGGGTCTGGAAAATGCTATCGGCAATCTGGTGGAACAAGTACAAGGCTCCGGAGCACTATCCATTTCATTTAGCGCTGCCATTAAAGAAGACCTGAGCCAGGAGTTTCAACTCAACTGGTACCGTATAATCCAGGAATTGATTAACAACACTGTAAAACACGCTCAGGCCACTCATATTTCCATTCAATTGCAAAGTAAGGCAGAGCGACTGGTTCTTGTATATGAAGACAATGGCATAGGTCTTACTAACTCACCTGATTTAAACCAGGGTCTGGGCTTCCGTAACCTGAAAAGTCGCCTTAGTTTAATGGAAGGTACTCTTGAATGGTTGGAAAGGGAAAAAGGTGGACTGGCCCTGAAAATCTCCTCCAAACACAAACCTTAATACTCTGGTCATGATAGAAGTTGCCATAATTGATGATCACAAGCTTTTCCGGGAGGGTATCAGCTTCCTGGTAAACCAAATGGACGGCATTTCCATGCAACTGGAAGCTTCCGGGTATGATGAACTGCTACAGGGCTTAAAAGAACGTAAAATTGATGTTCTCCTCCTGGACCTGGACATGCCCGGCAGTGATGGCCTGGAAGTACTGGAAAAGATAAGGGTTCCCTACCCGGAAATGAAAGTGGTGGTATTAACCATGCATAGTGATCCTAAAATGATGGCGTACCTGATGGAAATGGGCTCCAGTAGTTACCTGTTAAAGGATTGTTCGGCAGAGGACCTGGAAAAAACCATCCGGGGCGTGGTAGACCAGGGCTATTATTTTAGCGGTCCACTGGCAAAAGCCATGATCAGCGGTTTACAAAATCACAGTGTTAAAAAGCCCCGCCTTAAGAATTTTGAAACTGTTACCTCCAGAGAACTGGAAGTATTGCAATTGATTTGCCAGGAGTTCACCGCCCGTGAAATTGCGGAAAAACTATACATCAGCCAGCGCACGGTGGAAGGGCACCGTAAAAACCTGTTCGAAAAAATGGGTGTAAAGAATACGGCCGGGCTTATTGTAAAGGCTATTAAGGAGGGGATTATTGAACCTTAACTTCTCCGTTAGTTCAGTTTTAACCCGGATACCCTTATCACCTGGGCCAGGGCTTTCATCTGTACGCGGTTCAGATTGAACACCAGGTTTTCCAATTGATCCAGCAGTTGTTTAAGCGTTCCGTCATTAAAACATTCCGGACTAAGAGTTACTAAAGTCATATTATCAGTAGTTACCTTAAGCAGTTGTTCCCTCCCGGCAATATTGGGCAACGGTACAAACTCAATTTCACCCAGGTTTTTCAAAGATTGGTTTACGGCTGAGGTTACCCGGTTGGTCACCTTACGCCTGAAATTCCTGAGATCGTTTTCTGTAGCCTCATTCATCTCCATTATTTCGTTGATCAGGGCAAACAATGCGGATTGGGCATCCACAATTTGTCGCATAACCTCCTGTATATCGCTGAACTGTTGAAGGTTTTGAATTAATTCCTCCCCTCTGTCCCCACTACAGGCATAAGCGTAGGACAGGTTCAGGAATTCATTATCCCATTCTCCAAATGATTCGTTCAGGTATTTCTGCTTTGCCCTCCCGATGTAGTTAATAGCATTATTAATATTCTTCCGGTTGTAGGTTATCCCACCAAATTCAAACTTTTTGTCTTTTACTATACCTTGGGCTATTTGCTGTGCGCGATTTAGTTCCTGATCAAAATTGTTTACCGGCTCGGTTAGCTTTGCGAGCTTATCATTCACCAACATCTTGTATTTGTCCAGGATATTCTTCCTATCCAGATTGGTAAAAGGGTTTTGGGTAGTTATACTTTCTAAATCGGGCTTAGCAGTAAGACGTAGGTTAAAGGTATTGAGCAGTTCAGGTGGAAAGGCTTCACTATCACCCTTTTCTTCTTTTATAAATTGTTCCATGGCCACATTGGAGGCTTTGCTTTGCCACTCTTCTGCTTCCAGGCCGTAGCCTTCTATATAAAGTTCTTCAGTAAGTTTCTTCTGGACTTCTATAGCCTTTTGAAAAAGAACGGTGGTGTGCCTTTCATCCATTTCTGCCGTGATGTAGGGGGTTTTGGCGTTGCGCTCCCGGTCAGAGCTGGGCGGGTGGCTGTCATACATGGAAAGAGTACTGTACACTTCTTCACCAAAAACCTTTTTCACTCCCTGCTCATTCACTTTCATCTCCGAAATAAGTTGTTGCATCCGGGGTTTAAAGCTTTCCAGTATGGCCCCTTGCTGATCGTACATATTTTCAGAGTAAATATCTTGTTTGGCTGCATAATATACATTCTGATAAGCCTGTTGCATGGCAGCCGAGGCAAATTCCAGTTTCCAGAGAGCGGTTACAATGGCATCGCTGCCAGAAACGCTCACCGCTACTTTATCGGCATGAAATTCCATCTCGCGTTGCAGGGAAGCGTACAACAGGTTAAGTAATTTATAGAAAAGCACCATAAACTGGCGCACTAGCCATACTACAGGCATTAGGGCATACGCCATAAAGGATAACCTGATATCCAATCCGCGCCACTGATCCAGGGCCATATCCCAACGGTCACGGTTGTATACCATATCATGAATAATGCGGTTGGCCATGTATACATAGCTCCCTACCCGCATACTGGACTGTGAGAAATGCCCGAACTCATGGGCCAGAACGGCTTTGAATTCAGAAACATTCAGCCCGTTCATCAGGCCCATCCCGATCATCAGGTTCTTACGGGCTGGGAGAAAGAGACTCAGGAAAGTATTGCCGTAATACACAAAGGCGTTGACATCATTATTCACCCCAATGTATTTGGGCCTGGGCGCACCGGTTTGTTTCACCAGATCCTGGATAAAAGCATACAGCTCAGGCTCGCTTTCCGGGGTGATCTCCACACTTTTTCCTTCAAACTTCTGAGCCTTTTTAAACATGAATTTAATACCAAACAGCAAAAGCATCCCTGAACCCGCCACAGCTCCGATCTTCAGTAAAATGGTGAACTTGTTAATAGACCCCATATCATATAGTACGGTATAGCGAAACAGGAAGACAAAGCCAACCAACATGGCAAAGTAGCACAGCAAGAAGAGGACTATTCCCAGGGTGGCAATCAGCGCTTTGGCTTTGTAGGACGCACGGGTAGACGTAAAATTGGCGGGGAGTTCCGCCAGGGTAATAGCTGCATTCATAGGTTAAGATTTAGCAGGCGACTAAATAAAGGATAAATCAGATTATGTACAAATGTCCTGCTTATAATGCTATCCAAAACAGTTAGTCAACACCACCAAACTCATTAAAGACGAAAATCTATTTACCATAGTTGTGAAGCCCAAAAAGAAACTAACGCATGCTTACAAGCCCGTACCCTACTCCATTGAGCCTTTGCATAAATTCTTTTTCAGACATGCTTTCAAAAGTCAAATTTTTGATAGGTTCTGGTATTTCAGTGGTAATGATATCCTTGAAAGCCACTTTAAGTATTCCTGCCTCCAGGCGAATAGCTACTAATATAGCCTCCTTACCAGCAGGTATCTTTTCAAAGACAACCTGTCCATTTTCTCGTGGGTAAGCTGATAATATTGACCGTATATCCTTAAAAATCAGATATTGGATAGCTTCACAAGAAGAAGGGGCGTTGCAGTTAACTATAAGTTGAGCGCTTTGCTCCTCCTTCAAAAAGCGGTCACAATTGATCCATCCAAGGCTTGTAGATTGCAGGATTGACCTGGAAACCTGTCGGTTAAGATTCACCCTCTCCTGGCGGGTTGGTTGAATGATTTGTCCGTATCCCATAGCTTTGGGTGGACCGTCACCATCGGCCATTTCTATTTTTGTAGCCATGATCTTTTTTTCGGTTTCCTCATCCGGTAACAAGCTACTCAGATCCTGGCCTTCGTCAAAAGTAAATTGTACTGGAAGTATCATTGACTTGTTTAGGGGAACAAATTCGTAATCATCCAATCGCAATTGCGGATAATTATTTAGCGCGTACAACACCGATTTAGAAAGGGCATTATCCGGACTCAGTACAATCTGAGGCCTGCGAATACGACCGGCTTTGTCAATGAAAAATTGCACCATTACCCGCCCCTGAATATTTCTTTTGGCAGCGGTATTTGGATAATAGATCTCACGACTCACTTCCCTGATGAAATTATTCAGGAAAACCAGTTCCTTTCTTTTTTTCTCAGGGTAAAACCCACAGCCTATGTATGTTTCCACATACTCTGTTTGTTGAGCTGTCCATTGCATCGTGCCCTGAGTGTTACGCCTTCCATCAAACAGCTGCATGTTGTTCATATCACTAGTAGCGAACTCCAGTTGTACAGATTGCCCGCTCTTAAGCTTACAGGCTTTGCCATTGCTGAGTACCTGTAGGTTAATCATTCCTCCCGTTTCCAGCAATTTATCTTTGGTAGATGTGGTAAGTTTAGCGGATAGGATATCGGAAGTGGAGTAGTATTCTTCCAGTTCAACTTCAACCATACCGCTCACGGTATTCCCATTGGCATCTGTAAAACTATTGGCGGTAAAAGTGATATGGGTTCCTTGATTTCCTTGAATGGTAAAATCCTCAGAAGCATTACCCTGAAAAATCTGTTTTGGTTTTCTGAGGCTTTCGAAGACTTCATTCAGGCTACCATAAGTAACAACTGGTTTAACCGGCTTCGATGAACTGATAGCTTTGACGGGTTCAGGTAGTACCTTCATTTTTTCTTCTTCCTTCTCCTTTAGAATAATGCTATCCCGCCTCACAGGGATGCTCTCAGCTTCCTTAGGATCAGAGGGCAGAGTAACCACTTTAACTTTGGTTTGCTTTGGAGAGGGATTTTGGCAGGCTACGCTTAGTAGTAACAGACCAATTAGGGAAAAACAGGCATACTTCATGGCGGTTAGTTTTAGCAGGTTCTTAAAACTAACGCACTAAACGATTTGGATATTGGATGGCTACTATTAAGTGCATAACTTAAACTAAGAAAAAGAGTCACTCTAATATTCTCAGATTTCAAACACAATCCCTTCTTTCTTTTTACGGAAATAGCGCTCTTTACTAAATTGAAATAGATTAGCCGGTCGGCCACGACCTTCGGATACCTTTTCATCTAATTGATCCAGAATATCCAGACCCAGCATTTTTTTGCGGAAGTTTCTACGGTCAATGTCTCGTCCAAGAATGGTCATATAGAGTTTTTCCAGCTCTCCAAAAAGGAATTTAGAATCCAGTAGTTCAAAGCCAACAGGCTCGTAACTAATCTTGGCTCGAAGGCGTTGCAATGCAGATTTCAGGATATGAGCATGATCAAAGGCTAAAGACGGAAGTTTATTGGTGTCAAACCATTCTACATCAACCGCGTCAGTATCTGCAGTAATTGAGAATTTATCCGGTCTGACAAGCCCAAAATATGCTACACTTACTAAACGTCCTCTTGGATCACGATCCGGGTTCCCAAAGGTGTAAAGTTGCTCTAGGTAATCTATTTTTACTCCGGTCTCCTCATAAAGCTCCCGTTCTACCGCTTCTTCTAAAGGTTCTTTATCCTTAACATAACCTCCTGGCAAGGCCCAACTGTCCTGAAAAGGCTTGTATTTCCTTTTTATAAGAAGAACAGATAGTTTTCGGTCCTGGTAACCAAACACAACCGCATCAACCATTAATTTGATAGCCTGTTTCATTTTTTGCGTTTATCAAACGCTAAAATAAGTATTCATAGTGAAATCAGTTGAGCTTTATGATTTGCTAAGGTTATCTCTACTCTTGCTCCTGTATTAAAAACCATAAAATCCGATTCAATGCCATCACTGAATATGACTCCATTGGTAGTCATCTGTGATTCTATAATCAACCGATTCTTATTATTGATAATACCACAACCCAACTCGGTACCGGAAACCTTGCTCCTAAAAGGTTCCCGGGTAACGAAAAATAAACGATCTGCATCCCACTCCATACTAATTTCGGGGCTTGTTACGCTGTCACTTAGAAGACGACTGACGTTGTATGTCATATTGCAAACTGAACTTAGCCAACCAGTTGAACCGGCCCCTGTTGAAATGATTATTCCGCTGGAGGATTGAAACTCCTCCCGCTCACCGTAGGATATTTTATACCTGGAGGAAACATGCGAGGATGCTCCAATGTAAAAGTCATTGAATGCTAATAATTCCTGACCGTCATTAAGAGTAGCTTTGGCCATAGTAACCTCAATGATCGTAGCTGTTCCATTAATAAAGGCTTCAAAAGAGCTCTTGAAGTCTCCAAGGGTTGACTGTAACAAGATCCCATCATACCTTCCTTCATCGGGATTAATGCTTAAAATTGCTTTATTACCAGCGTATTTAGCAGTATTAGCCACCAAACCGTCTTGTCCCATGACCACTATGAGGTCGGTCTGACTAAAAATGTAGGTGGGTAAAAAAGAGCGATCAATTATCTTAATTTTATAGTTCCTAATGAAGTACGACTCAACTATGTCTAAAGCTTTATAAAAGTGATGATGCTCTTTTTCATAGGTATTAAAATCCCCTCCGTTCGCTTCGATATAAAAGCTGGCCTGCCCTTTAGAGTTAAACCTTTCAACGAGTTGTTCCAGACAGGTTTTATCACGAATAATCACAATTCTTTCAACCAGCATTCTATTAGTTTTTAACGGTTACCAACTGTTGCAAAAGATCAGGAGTAATATTAAGGTTACCTATTTTATCGGCATTCTCGGCTAGCTCTCTAAAAGCCATCGCAATATGATCACCAGCTTTCATACCATTGCCATTTATGGCAATCAAGGTCCTCCAGTCTAGATCTGCATAGGGTTTCAGGTTAGCATTCAGAATATACTCCCTCGCATCAGCTTCCTTCATTTGATTTTTTACCTGAAGATCAATCAACTTCTGCTTATCTTCTTCAAGTTGCTGGTCAGCTTTCATCTTCATAGACCTTAGTCGTTGATCATTCTCTTGTTTGACAACTTTAGTTTCCATCTCCTTTTGAGCTATTTGCTTTTGCTTTTCCTCCACGGCAATTTCAGTATTTAACTCACTTTCTTTGATCATACGTTCCTGTTCTACAGCAAAATTCCTGCGTTCATATATCGCCTCATCTGCTTCCTTTTGAAGCGTTTCACGGGTTTGAGTCTCCAAAGCACGAGCCATTTCAGGTGTAGGGCTTATTCCCAAAATATTTACACTCAAAATCTCCAAACCAAGCATCGCAATGGTTTTAGAATTTTGAAGATCATCAAAGATCCGCTCCTCAAACCCTTCATGATTACGAATAGCTTCTTTAAGATTTAGGGTTTGAATTAACCCACCAGAAGAGGTTTGTGCTTCATTGATAATTCGCTGCTGGATTTTTTCGTAATCCTTCTTAATGTAATTACCACTCTTATTTACTGTAAAGTCAAGAGCTTCAGCCAATAGCTTAGGATGGGCCACTTTATAGGTTACTTGCCCTTGTAATACAACCTCCTGATAATCCATTGTAGTCTCACGGAAATTGAATTGAAAATCATTGCTTTCCAAAGGAATGGAAACAATAGATGACTTGGGACCAAAATAGAAGAAAGACAATCCTCTGCCCTCTTTCCGGATCTTTCCATTTTGATAGTGGATAACGTAGTTCATGGAGTCGAACTGAATGTAATTTAAACCTAACATAGTAATTTATTTTGCGTTATTATTACGCAAATATGATTCATTAAGATGTTCCTCGCAAGTAATTATGCGTAAAAATAACGCTTAATAACTTAATTAATTGATTTTAAGATGATTTAATTTCTAACTGGAATAAAAACCTGCTCGTAAATCCCTAAGTATTTTCCCAATTTTCCGCTCATTAGGCCTCTCCGGTAATTTGCTTTTATCATACAAATGTATAAGCATCTCCATCTTCTCCTCTGCCTGTCTTACCAGTTCTTTGTAAGAGAACTCTCCGTGCTTAATTCCTAAAAGAAAATCCCGGTCTGGCCTGCGAACATTTAAAGCTCCATCCCTTGCAATTTCTTCCGCCATAGCCAGTAAGCGAAAAGTATGCATCATATTTTTGGCATCGTAGTTTTTGCCGTGAGCTTCCGTATTTCGATACCTCACATCATTACGGTTTTCCACCCAGTCCCAATATTCTTTATAGTCTTTACAATATTTGGAGTAGCCGGACTGGTTAAAGGACAGTATAGCTTTGGGACACAGTTCTTTTGGGATAGAACTGAGTTTAACACTATTAGCTCTACCTGAGCTTATTATGCCTTCAAAACCTAGGTCCTTCTCATGATACAGCCCATATACTTCGTGCATATGCGGGATCTTGCTCAATCCACATTGTTCCTGTTTCCAGCCTTTGCTTTCAAGAAAATCTCTTAAGGGTACCGAACCCTGCCCCTCAATGATATAACAGAAGTCCAAAACGTCTCTTCGTTTCCGTTCCATAGGGTTAAGGATCTTTTTATTAAGTCCCCGGGCCTTGCGGATCTGCGCCATGGCGTAATTGCCAAAACTTTGCAGGCAAAGCCTGGATAAGAAAAGGTCTGGTTTTAGCTCTGCCAGCAAAGAATGTTTAATGATCACACTATCATCGGGCGTAGCCAGCAATTCCAAGATGTTAGGATTGTTCTTGGCTAATAGCTCCACAAAACGTTTCAGTTCATAAAACACTATGTCATTGGAAGGATTGGACACCTGTTCCAGGTAGTCCAACCCATAAAATTCATGTTTAGGCAACACAAAAACGCCTTTGATATCCGTATCAGACTCAGGGGTATCCAAGCCATAGGCCTTACTGCCACTTATGCACTCCATAACTATCCAGTTACTGACGCGCAGTTCTTCCAGTGTCATCTTATCCATCTTCTGAAAAATTGATCCAATTGTTCCCAATCCGGATGGCCTGAGGGAAGCTTTTGGGACACTGCTTCATTGGCCCTGATAGTGTCTTTCAAAAAGGCGTTGATCTCCTTATCGGCAAGATGCCGGTAGGCCTCCTCCTTTTCGCCTTTAAGTGTTATAAGTTCCTCCAGCTTTTCGCATAAGGCTTTGTCCAGGAGATCATACATCTCTGTAAATTGTAAAGGCGGGATCGCATTTTTCTCCCGCACCCACTTTCCCGCCACAGCTGTACGCAAAGCGTAGAAATAGTCCTTAAGCCGTACTTCATTTTGGTCGACTATTCGTTCATAAAAACTCTTGGACATGCTTAGATAATGATGCATAGTTACAATAGGTGAGAAACACTTCCGAGCTATTTCTTGAAGCTCTTCCTGAAAGTCAGGTTTTCCTAAATAGACAATCTCACTTTGCATTCGCTCCAAAACTGAAACATTACTTTTTGCTAACAACCGTAGCGTTTTCCGTAATTCCCATCCGGACAGATCTATTAACCGGTCCTCCATCATAAGATCTATGGAGTCTTTCTTTTCATTCAATGAAAGGTACCACTCTGGCTTATGGACATAGATAAACCTTACGTCATAATCACTGTCTGGAGACGGAAAACCCCAAGCCCGGGAACCAGTCTCACAAGCCAGCAATATCTCTATATTATGCTCTTTTTCCAATTGTTTCAGAGCATTGATTATCTTATTTCTCATAATTCTAAAGTTTAAAAATCGAAGGCGTAGTAGCCTTCGGTCTTATTCTAATCCACTTCCTTAAACCGATTATCCCCGCACATCCGCACAATTTTAGGGGTAAACGATCCGAGGATGTCCACCAGTTCCTGCTGGCTGTTCATCACGGTGTTGATGTCCTTATACGCCATAGGCGCTTCGTCCAGTCCGGAACCGATCACTTCCACCCCATGATCATTCAGGTGGCGCACCACTTCTTTAGGATCCAGGGTTTTCTTGGCCTGGGTACGGCTCATCACCCGCCCCGCTCCGTGTGAAGCGGAATTGATGGAATGCGCTATACCGCGTCCACGCACAATGTAACCCGGAGCAGTCATGGAGCCGGGAATGATCCCCAACACCCCTGCACCGGCCGGAGTAGCACCCTTACGGTGCACGATCACTTCTTCGCCCTGGGCGTTCTTCTCCTTCCAGGCAAAGTTGTGGTGGTTCTCCACCATAGCCAATGGTGTGGTTCGCAAACCTACCGCCATACGCTCATGGATCTGGTGGTGACAGGCTGAAGCGTAGTCACCGGCCAAATTCATGGCCGCCCAGTATTCCTTACCGGCATCGGTATCCATATCCAGCCAGGCCAGGTGACGCGCTTCCTGCGGAAGTTTTGTGGTGGCCATAGCCAAATTGGTATAATGGCGCGCAATATTGGCCCCCAATCCCCGGGAACCGGAATGCGACAGCAAGCCCATATAGGTACCTACCGGTAGGTTGAACTCGTTCTCTTCTTCGGTGATACGCACCACCCCGAACTCCACAAAGTGGTTACCTCCACCGGAAGAACCGATCTGCCGCCAGGCACGGTCTTTCAGGTTTTTCACCACTTCCAGTTCCTTGAACTCATCGCGTTCAAAGATCTCATGTTCCATCGAGTATTTGAAAGAAGCGTTACCGAAACGGGTGTTGTTGTTCAGCATCTTCTTCAACGACTCCTTATCGGTTTGTAAACGCTCTTTCGGCATATCGTAAATAGATAAGCACATACGGCAGCCAATATCAACTCCCACTCCGTAAGGGATCACCGAATTCTTGGTGGCGAGTACACCCCCGATCGGTAACCCATAACCCTGGTGGGCATCGGGCATCAAAGCACCGGAATCGGCCACCGGTAATTTCATGGCGGTGTACATCTGGTGCAAGGCTCCGGGTTCAATATGTTCTTGCCCGTAGATCTTGAAATCCAGGTGTTTCTCTCGCATGGCGATGGGTTCCTTTTTAGCTTCTTCCACCAGGGCTTTGGCTAGGGCTCCGAAACTTTCGTCTTCCAGGTATTCCTCCGGATCTTTTACCACTTTTTGCAGTGTTTCCAGGTACGCTTTCTTGCTGTATTGCGTATAGGGTTTTAAGGCCATTCCAAAGGCGGGGCCTTCCGGGAAGTTTATTTTCTTTAAGTCTTTTGATGTAATTTTCATTGTACTTCTATTTAGGGTCGCACTTCGACTGTGCTCAGTGTGACCGCTTTTGTTTTATCATAAACTTCAATGTGTCATCCTGAGCGGAGTCGAAGGGTGACAATGTAATTCCTTTTAAGGACCTCCGCAGCCCAATTGCTGCGGAGGTTGGTTAAGGCGGGTAGCGACTACCGGGAGAAGATCTCCTTGAGTTGATCTACCACCTGGTTTCCTCCTGAAAGAGAAATACTGTTGATCTTTTCCGCGATCTTCTCGGTGTATTCCATTTCTTTCAGTTTAAAGAGCATAGGATTATCTTCCATCAGTTTAGCGGTGTTCAGTAAGCTCCGGGTAGAAGCGGTTTCTTCCCGCCTGGTGATCACGTTGGCCTGGGCTTTTTTCTCAGCCACCAATACCTGGTTCATGATCTCTTTTACTTCTCCGGGAAGGATAATATCCCGGATACCACAAGCGCTTACCTTAACGCCCAGGTTTACCGCATTTTCCTTAACGGCTGACAATACGTATTCGGCTACGGCCTCTTTCTTTTCCAGCAATTCATCCAAGGTCAACGTACCTATGAACTCCCGCAAAGCGAGCTGCATCAATACATAGAGTTGCTTCTCGAACTCCTTGTTATCCAACAAAGCCTTTTCAATATCAGTAACCTTGTACTGGGTATAAAAATTTACCCGCAAAGCTGCTTTGTCTTTGGTGAGGATCTCCTGGCCGCTCACTTCCATTTGCAGTTGCCGCATATCTGCTTTCAAAACGTTTATGGGTGTACTGTTCTTCCAGAATAGGTATTCGCCTTTCTCCAGTACCTTTTCAAACTTTCCGTCTATGAAAAGGATACCTTTTTCATAAGATTCTACACTGTAGGCCCGGATGTAAGGTAATACCAGGGTCTTCCGGAGAATTTCACGGCTGATGGGTTCTGTGATCTCCACTTTACTCAAATCAGCTTTGATGAAAGAGTACTCCACCAGTCCTTTCCAGTAGGCATAACGACCCGGTAACAGAACGGACTTAAAATTGTCGTGCTCAAAACGCAGGGCTATTTCATTATCCGCTACATCCACCAGGATCAGGGCATTTCGCAATTGCTCATCCTGCAGGTAAAGGTTCAGGTTACCACCGGGCACAAAGGCCTGGGCCATATCATACACCTCTACCGATTCAAAAGGGCTCAGCCAGTACTTACCTGCCGTAAGCATCCTTTTGTAATCTCCGTTTTTGTACACCAGTCCAATTTTGCCGGTGTTGATCACTACTCGTTTCATCGCATTCGAGTATTTATTGAGGTTGACTTTCAACCTCGGGGTTAAACATAAATTTCACTTTTAAAGAAAGCTTCAGGGTGCAAGCCATCCCCACTTCGCGGAGAGCGGATTGAGAAAGGTTGTGTCTGATTAGTTGCACACGGATCACCTTTTCGGAAAACTATATTCTCCTTCCAGGTGACCACATACAAGTAGCCAAACGCCCCCATCGGTATCCTCCGGTCTGCGTAGCGCGGCAGGGACTGTTCAGAAAACTTCCGAAGAATTATTTCTGAACGGGCCTGCACCCCAGGCTTTCAGGCGATCCTTTTCAGAAGGGATCAGCTTCCTGATTAAGATAGATTTTCAGTCTATCAACCATCTTCCGTGACCGGGAAGTTTAGGTTGCTCTACCAACTGAGCTACAACACCCGAGGCTTTCGCCATGATGAAGATGGGAATCGAACCCACGACTCTCCTAAGTCGACTATTGCTCTACCAACTGAGCTATCTCAATTACTTGAGAACAGGACTTGAACCTGTGACATATAGTCTGGTAGCAAATCGTTAATCATGAAGCGGCATACCAGCGCTGATGGCGTGGCACCACGGGGCTATACAGAAACCCTCGTCCGGTCTTCATACCTAACCGACTTACTATTTTCAGTGCCTGAAAGCACCATATTTTAAAGAACTCTCTTAATCTTTATCGCGGTCACACTGAGCGGAGTCGAAGTGCGACCAGTCTATAACCGTCCTTTTAAAGCCATCCTTCGACTCCGCTCAGGATGACCACGGACTTTACTTTGTGGGGGTGACAGGATTCGAACCTATTGAGCCAAAAGCACCGGTTTTACAGACCGGCCTACCTCACCATCGGTAGCGCACTCCCATTATGTTTAAGAACTTTCGTAAACCCCGCTGTCCGGCCTCTTCATTCCACTTGAACAGCGGGGTGTGTTTCAAATACAGGACAAAGGTGAAACCCTACTGCGCAGTCTTTTTGCGCAGTAAAAATTTTCACCTGTGCCTGTTAATCGTAATGCCCTGGTTCGCTACCGAACCCTTGACAACTGCCTTCGTAACCGTTTCAGAAAGTGGACTTTAGAAGACCTTATTGATGCCTGCTCCCATGCCTTGTATGAATACGAAGGCATTGATAAAGGCGTAAGCCGCAGAACGGTGCAAATGGATATCCAGATGATGCGCAGTGACAAACTGGGCTACAATGCGCCCATCGTGGTTCTGGAGAAGCGATACTATACCTATGAAGATCCGGATTATTCCATTACCAATATTCCCCTTACCGATCAGGATTTACTGAAGCTCACCGAGGTTACCGAAATACTTCGCCAGTTCAAGGGCTTCACTCACTTCCAGGATCTGGATAGTATGGTAAACCGTTTGGAAGACAAGATCTATACCGCTAAAACTCACCGAGAACCGATAATTGATTTTGAAAAGAATGAAAACCTGCGAGGACTGGAACATATTGACCCTATTTACAAAGCCATTCAGCAAAAGCATTGTATCCTGGTAAAATATCAAAGCTTTAAAGCCCGGAGAGCCCAGGAAATGAGGTTCCACCCTTTCCTGCTTAAGGAGTTCCGCAACCGTTGGTTTTTACTGGGCGCCAACCATAAGGGTAAAACCACCATGCTATTGGCCCTTGACCGGATCACGGCCGTTTCTCCTTTAAAAGATATGAGCTGTTGCCAACCGGCTTTTGACGTTCAATCCTATTTCAAGGACGTAGTAGGAGTTACCGTTAACCAGGGTGATAAGCCCGAAAACATTATACTCTTTGTGGATCGCAGTAATGCTCCCTACGTGATCACCAAACCCATTCATCCCAGCCAGAAGGTATTGGAAAGTAATAAGTTTGGCATTGTCATTTCCTTGCATGTTCAACTCAATTATGAGTTGGAACGGGAAATACTCGGTTTCGGTCCACAAATGAAAGTACTGGCTCCCGATCATTTTAAAAGAAGAATGAAAAGCCTATTGAGGGAAGCTGTAGACACCTACGATTCGGAGATCAGCGGCAACCGCTTGAAACAATCCCGTAACCGCTTGCAAAAAGGTGGTTACGACATACTGCCAAACGTATTTACCACGCGGGAAACGGATAAAATGAAACATCTTATCAGCAGGTACTTCAATAGCGTGAATGAAAATCCCGGGGGCAAAAAAAGTATGTCCATCCGGCAACTTCTGCAAAAAGTACCGGCTGTACAACCTCTTATTTTTAACGCCAATATGGATATGCTTCTGGCAGAGTTAGCACCTGGAGCCAGACTCACCAAAGCCATATACTTTGATAAGCCCCATTTGAGTAACTGGTATGTTACCTGGCACCAGGACATTACGATAAATGTCAAAGAACGTATTGAAACGGAAGGTTTTTCCGGGTGGACCAGCAAAGAGGGTTTCTTTGCCGTTTGTCCACCCGAAGAGTACCTTCATCAAACTCTTACTATCCGTATTCACCTAGATGATTCACTGGAAAGTAACGGTACCCTTAAGGTGATACCGGGTACCCATAAAAAGCGACTCTCGGATGATGACATACAGCTGATCACTCAAAACACCAGTCCTGCGGTTTGCGAGATCCCCAAAGGCGGAGTTCAGTTCATGAAACCTCTGCTACTCCATGCTTCTTCAAAATCCAAAGCACAACGTTCCCGCAGGGTTATTCACCTGGAATTTTCCAACGCAGAACTGCCGGAAGGACTGGAATGGAGCGAGGGTTTATAAGCTTTTCCCAGTCACCCTGAGTGCCCCGAACTTACCTCGGGGTGTATCGAAGGGTGGCATTCAGGCTTCGATACGCCTTCACTTCGGTCAGTCACTCAGCCTGACATTACCTTTGCTTCCGTTTTTTCCAGGCTTTTGTCTTAACCTTAAGCCTCTTTAGCTCTGCATTCAGGTAATCCTGCTCCTCCCAACTGAAAACTTCACCAAAAGCGGCTTTCAGATATCTTTTGGCCAGGCTCAACTCATAACGGGTTTCCAGTATGCGTGACATGGCCCAAAGCACAAAGGTTCGGTTCATGGTAGGAATGCGCTGCGCATACTCCAGCACTTTCTGAGCCCTGTCCATTCTTTTCTGATGGATATACAGGATCACCAGGTGTTCCCAGGCACATACATATTCCGGATCACTGGCCATGGCTGCTTCAAAATATTCTTCAGCAGCCTGGTAGTTTTTCAGGTAATGCATTTGCAGCTGCCCCATCAGGCAGTTAGCTCCGGCATGCTCAGGATCATAACTGAGGGTATAGTTCAGGTTTTCGAGAGCTTCGGAAAGCTCCCACGGGTAATTTTCCATGGCTTTTAAATAATAGCCATCGGCCAGTAAAGTTGCCATTTTGCATAATCTTAATACATTGATAATGGGTTACTTGGAACGGTGATGTACCGTTCGGTCAGGGCAAAAAAAATCCCGACCATTTCTGACCGGGAGCGAATAATGCATTGCGGAGCAATGAGGATCTAACTCTCCGGTATCAGATATAAATCTTTTAGTTGAAAATGTGAAACACGCATAATTCGCTCGCTTTAAATTTGAGTGTGCAAAACAGCAACTACACTCCGAATTACCCAATGCCAATTGAATTTCAGGCGGCATCTATAAAGTTAAAGCTGGTTTTCGTTGCATTTTAGAATTAAACCTTTTTCCTACTAATGCGATTATTAGTTTTTTTCGGTTGATTTTTATCTACGATGCTTATAACTCAAACTGAACAATATACCTGCCACTTTGAATCCTGAAGATCTAAAGTGGCCCAGATCAAAACCCATACTTCAACTACTTATTGGGGTATAACAAATGACTCACTCCAAAACATTCTGGCACAACTAAACTGACATGAAAAAACCCCGGCCGTTATGGCCGGGGTGCATAATAAGGCAAATCAATAAATATCTACTAAGCTTTCATACGCTCTTCGGTTACAGCTTTACAAACGTCCGCCAGAGCATTATCGGCAAAATCATTGAGTACCACGGCCAACTGGTCGTTGCTTAAATGACTGGTCAGGTTTTGATGTACCCAGGGGTAAGTGGCTGAATCAAATAAAGCTTTGGTGGATAGTAAAGGTGAGGCAGCATTACTGTCTGTAGAAGTAACTACTTCCTGGGCTACCTCAGCCGCACATTTGGCGCCATTGTCATTCCAGGCATTTTCAAGATTGGTCATCAGTGCCGCAGTGCAGGTTCCCTGTATTTGTACCACGGTATAATCCTTTCCAGCCTGATCGGAAGCACTCATCTTGTTCAGTACATTGTCGATAATCGTATTGGAAGAAAAGGTAGCGTACTGATCATCATTACCATCGTACGTATCATACTTACTGGCCGGATAGTAGCTGTTGGTAGCACTATCACTGATCGCATTACTATTATTCAGGAATATGATCCTCTTTTTCTGCTCTATCAGGGTCTGGTAACTACTGGCCAGGTCATCCCTGGTGCCAATCACTACATCGGCACTGGTGTTTTTCATGGCCTCATTCCAAACGTTCTCCAGTTCCTCCTCGGTGGGGTCCATAGAGGCATGATCCAGAAATCCATTGGTACTTAAGCTAATGGTCACGATCTCCGTGGGGTGAGCCTTTAACCAGTTCAGCATGTCCGTAAGGAAATTCAGGTAAGGATAGCCGGGAATAAAGTTGTGCTGGTGATATAGAATGCCATCCGGCTGGGGAAGGTACTTTTGAACCTCTGCAGCCACCTTACCGGGTCGGAAATCAAAATACCGAACGCCCAGGTCCAGCATAGTGGGCACCTGCTCCTTTTGTGTAAAGGCAAAATAAACCAGGAACCGGGGCAGGTATGAATCTACCGAAGTGACCAGATCAGAGACCAAACCGCCAAAGGTTGGCCCCATGACCATGTTGAGAATCGCACTAATACTGCTGTTTAAAGCACTGAGGTTGTTGTTGATCCAGGTGGGGTCAAACATACCGGCATCATGGGCTCCGGGTAACACAAAGCGATTAAAAGCCTGCTGCCCGTAGGCTGAATTACTGTTTACCAGGTCTCCCATCCATTGGCTGTGGTTATCGGTAAGATACAGGTACTGCTGGTATTGATCGGTAAGCCCGAAGTTACCAGCTCCGGCCCTGTATAAAGCCCAACTTATGGCACGCTCCGCATTAATATTGGCCGGAGTTTTAAGTAGATCAACGGCCCCGCTGGCTCCAATTTCTCCACTGATAGGATAGATCTGCGTAGAGTACTTGAAATTATCCGACAGATTAAGGGTTTGAAAGGTTACGTTGCCCGGTGTATCCGGCTTGGCGTGGCAAATGTCAGTGAGGTTGATCTGAGCATTGCCGGACTGAACGGTAAAAGGTGCATTGCTCCAGTTGGGAAAAACTTGCTTTACACCCTGGTCGCAGGCCACAAGCCAGCTATAATTGGCGGAGGGTACCAACACCTGCAATTGTGCATTACTTTGTTTAGACGAGGCTACATAACCGTAGCTGGTAATTCCTTTACTTGGCATAATTCTGAAGTTTGGTTAAATCAAATTGAACGCTTCAAATGTGAAAAGACGCCTTATACCTGCCAGCAGCGGAAGTACCTGATTTTTTGAACCAGGTAGAAGTACCTGGCTCAAAGGCTCATAAAAAAGCCCGGCATGGAATACCAAACCGGGCTTTAAATAACACAAAGTACTGAGGCATCCTAGCCTCCGTAAACGCCTATCTTATTGATAAACAACTGCCCTGTGGCAGAGCCATCCAGACTTAGCTCTATAATATTAGCGCCTGCCTTAAGTGCACTGGATGGAATAGTCTTGGTGAAAGGGCTGAAATTGCCACTCGTTGGGTTTAATTCCCAGAAACTCTGCCCGTTTACCGTAACGGTGCTGGGAGAATTTGCATTTCCACCTACCAACGCAGAGCAAATGTCCAATTGAAGCTGAACATCAATTGCCTCCGCAATATCCAGCTGAAAACGCATGAAACCGCCATTTACAAGCAAAGACCAGGTTCTGTAATCAGCTCTGTATCCGGCACCCTGGTACAACGGCATAGAAAGTTGATCGGTACGAGATGGATTCGGAATAGAAAGGTCTATTGATTGACTGGCCAAAACCGCCTGGTCAACCCCTACTGCCTTAATAAAAAGCTGAGTAGTTGCAGACTGATCAAGGGTTACCCTGACCTCGTTATCGCCATTTTTCAGCAAATCAGCAGGAATAGTCCACGTAACATCATGAAAATTAGCGTTGTGCTCACTGTAAGAGTTTACAAAACTCTCACCATTTACGGTGATGCTAATAGGGCAATTGGCTTTGCCATCTACTAAGGCAGCACAAATATTCATAGTCCAGGCTACCGGTATTTGCAGCGGCATCTTAAGATTGAATTTCATGAACCCTCCGCCCTGCAGTAATGACCAGGTGTCAAAATCTTCACGAAAACCAGCTCCCTGGTAAAGAGGTAAAGAAAGATTTTCAGTTTGCTGGGGATTCGATACTGAGAAATCAATGGTTTGTTTTTTTAAAGTACTCATAGCTTAAGTTTATTGGTTTCCTACTCGTAAGGCTTTTCGGCTACCTCCTTCTGCAACTAAAATCCTGCAGAATGGATTGCTTTTTAAGGTGGTTTAGCTCCACCTTAATGGAGATGTCAGGCTAACCCAGGACAGTTTGGTTTAGAAATATTGGCTAAGCACCTTATGCTTTATCCCGGATAGAAAACATCCCTGAATTTTGAATGTCTGGTATTACTTGGTGAAGAGCCCGCTGAAGCCGGAAGCAGTTCCAATGGATGAAACGCCACCGCATAAAGTGATACCGGCAGAGCCATCCGTACTGGCTGTATTGCCGGCAGCACCCAAATAATCCCAGGCCGTAACCCTGCTGGCCCATATTTGCAGCACGGTTTTAGGCCCTACGTTGTTTTCAAAATGATAGTGAAGGTTTACAGGGTAAGAATTCCCTCCAATGGTAAAAGTTCCGGACCCCTGTCCATTAGAGTTGTTTGACTCAGTTATTTCAAGGGTAGCTCCTAATTGAGCGCACTTGTAGGTTCCATTTAAGCTCATGACTAATTGTTTTGATTTACACCTACTCTGTTAATGGCTTTTCGGTTTTCGCCCTCCATTCAATCAAATGGACAGGACAAACATCCGCTAGTTACCGATGTAGTTTTTAGGTATAATTGGTGATTTTGGATAAATCCGTGTTTACAATGGCCTTGGAAACTGAAAACCCTTATTTAAGTACGGGTTAATACGGATATTTAAGCAGGTACACGCTGAAGACTCCTGATTCAAGAATTTGATAAACAAACCATTATGGACAATATTGAACCTTCAGCATACAAGCAGGATGTTTGCTTTATGCCCTTTTTTGGGGGATGTTTGTAGGGTGTTAAACCAATTAAACTTTATAAGTATGGCAACTACATCCGGTTTTCGTAAAATTTCCCAGTCCCAGGCCTCTGCTTTAATACAAGCGTTCCACAATTGTATACTTACAAGTAGCAGGGATGGAGGGGAAAGTAATATTCAGGATCTGTTTAAAAATGACTCAAGATCATTATACGGCTTCACCCTCTCAGGGAACGAATTTATTGAGGTGGTCAGCCAAATTGGAATAGCTCATTATATGCTTCACTTTGGTTATGATGAGGATGCCGATTTTAAGTTCCGGCTTATTATAAGGGCTTTAGGGGCTAATAAAAGCCTGCGTGGTGATTATATTTTGCTGGAGACACCCATTATGGAGGCCTGCGCGTGGGGAGATTACGAAAACGGGATCAACTGTGTTCCCAGGCCCTTATTTGAACAATGGACCGGTGCCTGGCAAAACCTTCTGAATGCACCTCGTATTCCCGCATCCTTCTGCCAACTTTATACCTACACCGGAGATTACAAAGACCTACAGGTATTGCAAGGCTATAAATTCCAACAAATTGATTTTATTGAAACGCTGAGGGGCGCTGAGGGGAATACTGAAAACCTGGAAATTGGTTTTTACCTGGTTAACCACAGCCAGATAGCAGGTGATAACCAGCCGCAGGAAGATATTGGTGGTTTTTTGGGACTGATGGTTGCTGCTTACAATTCTGAAAAGAACAACCTTACCTCGTCCTTTTTTGATTTCTCGGCACCATGCCCTCCTACCTGCCCTGAATAATACTCAGCATGCCGGCCACAATCTCGGTTTTTCAGTGGGTGATTTTAGGATCATTCCTCTCCATCCTGCTCCCCCTTGCGGCAGGATGGAGGCGTTACCGGCAGTTGCCTCCCAGCTTACAAAACATTTTCTGGTTTTGTGTAGGCGCATTTCTCCTGGATGCCTGCTCCCGTATTTTGTGGCTGCTAAGCATTCCTAATCTCTTTTTCGGACATATCAGCACCCTGGTAGAGTTTCTTTTTCTGACCAATGCTTTCCGGCTTACTTTCGGAAACTTTATTTCCTCCAGGCTTATGTATGTTGTTATGGCCATCTTTTCGCTACTGGCCATTGCCAATAGTACTTTTCTTCAGGATTTCCAGCATAACAACTCCTACATAAAAATACTGGAATCGGCAATTCTCATACTATTATCCCTTACCTATTATTATAAACTGATCCTTGAAATGAAAGTATTCCACCTGGAACGCCATCCGTTTTTCTGGATCAATACCGCCATCCTCATCTATTTTTCCAGCAGCCTCTTTGTGTTTATTTACAGCAACTACCTCCTTTACTATTCGCACCAGGCAGGAATCCAAATATGGTTTATACATTCCTTGTTTTTTATCCTGTTTAATTGCATCTTATCCATTGGTTTATGGATCGTCCCGAAGAACTCGAATTTATCCAGCTGATGCTGATCGGCATTTCGCTGACCTTCCTGCTTTCATTGGCGGTGGTGATCTTTTTTCTCTATTACCAAAGGAGGCTATTTGCTCAACAACAAACCATGGAACAAATGCGTATTGCAGAGCAAAGGAACAGGCTGGAAGCGGAGATTGAGGCAAGGGAAAGTGAACGCTCGCGCATAGCGCTTGACCTGCATGATGAAGTAGGAGCTTTACTATCTACCGTAAAGCTTTATATGAGTTACCCCGCTACCGCAGAAAGTCATACCGAAAAAGAAGAGAGCATCCGTATCAAAGCCCAGGAAATGCTGGATGATGCCGTGCATAAACTGCGTAGTATCTCCCGGAACCTATCTCCGGAAAATCTAAAGTTATTCGGGCTGATTAGTGCTCTTAATGAGCAGTGTATCATGCTGGAAGAAAGCGGGGCCATGGCCATTTACTTTAACCATAATCTGAAACAACGGCTGGGCCTGGAAGTAGAAACTCACGTGTACCGCATTATACAAGAATTGCTCAACAACACCATTAAGCACGCCAAAGCCACGGAAATCCGGCTACAACTTACCCACACCTCTTCCAGGCTTACCATTGATTATTCCGATAACGGTATAGGCTTTGACCCACAGCTTAAAGCCACCGCGCAAAGCCTGGGGCTTACATCCTTAACCAGCAGGGTACAGATCCTGAGTGGTGAAATTGAGATAAACAGTGAACCCGGCCAGGGAGTACATATAAAGATCACCATACCGAATACCCAGACTCAAAACTCTGCTCAATATGAATGATACCGTTATTTGTGTAGCTATTGCTGATGATCACAATTTATTCCGTGAAGGCCTTAAGCTTATCATTGAAGGCGACCAGGGGCTGCACCTGGTCCTGGAGTCGTCCAACGGCCAGGAACTATTGGATGCCATTGAAGGCATGAAACATAAACCCGATGTAGTTCTCCTGGATTTGAAAATGCCGGTAAAGGATGGGATAGAAACCACCCGGGAGCTTAAAGCCGAATACCCGGAGATTGGGGTTTTGATACTTACCATGCTGGACCAGGATGACTACATACTTCACCTGCTGGATATGGGAGCCAACGGATACCTCCTTAAGAACTCTTCCGCTACAGAAGTACAAACCGCCATCCGCACCGTGGTGGAAAAGGACTTTTATTTTAACCAGCACGTTTCCAGTGTTATGCTCAGCGGATTACGCAGAAAACGAAAAGCGCCCCCAGCCCTCAACAACTCTTCCCACATCACCGAAAGAGAGCGGGAAGTATTGGAACTTTTGTGCCAGGAAAACACTACCTCGGAAATTGCAGAAAGGCTTTTTGTTAGCGTACGCACCGTAGAAACCCACCGTAAACACCTGATGGAAAAACTGGGTGCCAAAAATACCGCGGGAATAGTGTACCGTGCCGTTAAAGAGGGCTTACTGGAATAAACTATTGAACTTTTTGAAAACCTGTTTTCACACTTTTAGCCTTGGAAGGATCGATTGAACCCCATAAGCTCAAAGGTGTCCTATATTTACCCTAAAATCCAAAGTCTTGAAGATCTTCCAGAAACAGCTCCGTTTACAACCCCAAGCCCGTGGCTTTCACCTGATAACCGCTGATGTTGAACAAGCCTTACCGGAAGTAAAGCAATTACAGACCGGTATGTGCCAAGTATTTATCCAGCATACGTCAGCATCACTCACCATAAACGAAAACGCAGACCCTACGGTCCGTGAAGATTTTGAAAGCCATTTTAACGAAATGGTACCGGAAGATCAATCTTATTATAAGCACACCTACGAAGGTCCGGATGATATGCCTGCTCACATCAAAGCTTCTTTACTGGGTAGCTCGGTAAGTATTCCGGTAACCAACGGAAAGCTGGCCCTGGGCACCTGGCAGGGCATTTATCTTTGTGAGCACCGTAATGATGCGGGTTCCCGTAAACTGATTGTAACGGCCTGGGGCATATAAATTTACCCTGAATACAATGAGAGTACTGATTTTTCTGATTTTATTTAGTCCGTTAGTCACCGCCCAGGTGAGGCCCTCTGAAGAGACAAACGCTATAAATAGCGTGGTACAACAATTTTTTGACGGCTTAAATAAAAAAAACACCACTCTTATTAAAACCACCCTGCTTCCCTCCTGCCGCCTGGAAACCACCGAAGCGGATGGTAGTGTGAAAAATGTTTCCATCCCGGCCTTTCTTAAAATGCTCGTCTCAAATCCAAAGCTTATACTGGAAGAAAGGATCCGTGATCTTCAGGTTAATACCGATGGCCCCCTGGCAATGGCATGGATGGACTATCACTTTTTTGTAAATGAAAAGCTCAGCCATTGCGGCAGCAACCTGTTTGTCCTGGTCCAGGATACCGAAGGTTGGAAGGTCCACAGCATCATCGATTCAAGACGTAAAAACTGTGACTGAAGCAACGGGATTGATATTTATTGTCTTAGTATAGGTACGTTAAGCGTATACTTACTAATGACAATAAGCGGAAGCCGAAAAGCTTAAACAGAGTAGGCAACATTTTCAATTAACATTATGAAAACTCTAAAACTCTCGTTCACTGGCATAACCATACTGGTGGCTACCCTCTTTTTTCTCAGTACCAGCTGTTCCAAAGAAGAAAAACAGGCCCAGGAAACGCCTGACAAAAAGCTTCTTTGCTCCTTCTCTGATGTGAGTGCCACCAACTATTCTCCCCAGTTGGGGGATGCTTTATTTGGTGCGTGGACTTATCCGGGTGATAATCCCGGAACTATGGATGGCTACGTAGATTGTAACTACCCGGCCCCACCCTATGACCCGAATTGCTGCAGTGGTGTTACCGTTTACTTAACTTCTTATGGTTACTCACCCGGCATGGATGTGTTTGAGATATGGGGTCCCGGAGATGGTAAATTGGTTGGTGGTACCTGCACTGCAGCTACCCAACAGGCTCTCCTGGACCGTGTGGAAGCTCATGCCAATAGTTTAAGCCTTACCTGCCAGGGCGGACAGCTTAACCCTACTTCGTATACCTTTTCATATAGCGTACTCCAGAACGGAGGTGGAGCCATAGGTGTAGAAGTACAGGCACATTTCACACCTACCTGTTATACTTTTTTTCCGTGATCATTTAACTGTCTAAAATTAAAAGCCCGGCTAATGCCGGGCTTTTTTGGTACAAGATCTCCTCATTTTCGGCCTATCATGCTGCTGTGCTTCCATATAGCATCGCTTCCACTCACTCAAAATTTCACCCTCCTGGCATTTTATCCTTCCCTCTTTAGAGCAAATGTTTTAACTTGAGACAACAATTTGAAACTCACTCTATCCGGCATCCATGAATGGGCCAAACCTTATTACCACACCCGCTACCGGGCCTCCTTTACCCGTATTTTAAAACGGAATAGTCTTATTATTCCGTGCTTCCATCGTGCATCATCTTTATTTCAACCAATTTAAAACCAAGTCATGTCCAATTTATCTACTCTTTGCAGTGAGCTCAAAGCCGTTACCGGCCAGGGCTCTGTTACCCTACCCAATAGCGCAGTTACTGCGGTAGATCTTAACAGTTTTATTACCAACATTTTTAAGACCAACAGCATTGCATTGGGCCAGGCCAGTGTAGCCTGTGATGACTCCACCGTTACCTTAACCGGTACCTGGATGTTCCTGGGCGCTGCAGTTAACATCACCTGGTCGTTTACCGAAGGAGGTGATGGTTCCATCACCTGGGGAATAAGTGCCAGCTCAACCAGTACCAGTTCCGTAAATACGGTACTGCAGCAGTTCCTTTCGGATGTGCCGGACATACCCTCTTCCGTTAGCGGACTACAACTTACCCAGCTGGGCTTTGACGCCTCGCTGAACACCACCACCAAACAATACCAACTGGATCTGAAAGCCACCACCACCTGGGGAGCGGTTGAATTGCTGGTTCAGGATAACAACGGAACCTGGGGTGCTGCTTTAGGGATCAGCGTGAGCGATACCTTTACCTTATCCAAAATTGATAGTGACCTCACCGTATTCAATAGCCTCAGCTTTTCGGATTCAGCCATAGTGGTTGCCGATTTTGCGGACAGCAGCATTCCGATTGCCGGCATAACCGGAGTGGTAAAAGGGGTAGAGTTCCGTTCAACTTTGAGCGTAAATGAAACCACCGGAACCGGTGCCCTGGCTGAGATCATGAATGAACTGGCCAAGAGCATGAGTGACCTACCTTTGAGCATTTCCCTCGATCTCAGTGCCACCGACTTTAAACTGGAGGCCTCCATTGACAAACCCTTTTCCCTGCCTGGCTTCAGCAAGCTTAGTTTATCCAATATTGATTTTACCCTGGACACCACTCCTTCTGCCAGCCTGGCCGGAACACTGGACCTGCCTATTACCATTCCTGCGGATCCTACCGTAAACAGCATCAGCGTTACCGGCTCTATTGATTTTGTGTACAGCGATGGCACCGGCACGGTAGAAGCCACCCTCAATAGCAACACGCTCATTAAAGAACCTTTCAATTTTTATGGAGTAACACTACAGGATGTAGGTGTGGGTCTGGATGTTTCCTTTGGAGTGGAAACGGGGGCCGGGGTTACATTGGAAGGAGCTTTCCAGCTGGGCAGCGACCAACCCTTGAGTGAAAAGTTTGCGGTAACCATGGAGTTTACCGATGATGTACCCAATCCTTCCCTACTCTATGTAGAAAGCAAGAACCTAAGCCTACCTACACTTTTTAATGCTTTAATAGACAGTAGTATTAGCCTGCCGTCCGTACTCAGTGGTTTCCAGTTTACGGACCTTACACTGTACTGGTGCGATAAGGCGCAAACCCTTCCGGATGGCACAGCCTGTAAAGTAGGCTATGGTTATAATGCTGCCATTGATTTCTGGGGATTTGATACCTATTCTGCTTTAATGATCAACCAGGGAAGCGGTATCACCGGAACCGCCAGTACCAACCCTATATCCTTATTGGGTGGAAAGATCAGCCTGACGGGTAATGGTACCGGAGGGAAAGGTGTACAAGCCGGTGGACCTTATTTTAACTTCGATACCTCTAAAGAATCCTTTGATGTTAGTGTGGATGCCAACATCCTGGGAATTACCGAAGTGGTGAATGCCAACGTATCCCCTACTTCGCTGGACATCAATATGAAAAGCAACTTTGTTTTCCTACAGGATTCCCTGGCCGTTACCTTTAAGAACGGTGGGGCCGATATGGCTTTTTCCAGCTCCCTGAACATCGGCATTAATGCTTCACCCAGTATTTCCATTGGTAGCGTTAATTTAGGAACCATTCATATTGACGATTCGCTGAGCGGCAGCATTGATGTATCCTTCCAGAATGGTGTGTTGTCAGCACAGGTGAATGGGAGCTTTAACTTTAACGGTGCCTCTTTCGGATTCAACTATGATGTGGGTACCAGCCTCACCGATCTCGGTGACCTGGCCGGTGCCATTGCTCAAAAAATTGAAAGTGAAGCGGAAAGCATTTTCCACCAGTACTTCTCTGACGTAAAGAACTATATAGACGTAGTGGGCAAAGGACTGCTTACCGGTGGTGACTTTGTTCTGAACGTGCTCTACCACGCCTACACTACATCCATCTCCGAGATTATTGACCTGATCTCCGATCTGCCTTCCGGCTTCAAAGTGAATGGTACGGTTGATTTTGAGATCAACATAGCGCCCAGCATACCTTCCGAATCCTTCCATGCAGACCTTGGGCATATTCTCAATACTCACGGGGATGCACATGGTGACCATTCCGTGGGTCCCTTCGGCCACTTTGATCATTCCTTATTCGATATCCACGGAGACATAAGCGCCAGCCAGGATTTCAATACTCCCGGCTTCAGCTTTACATTGCTCGATATTCATCCGCAGCAACACTTTGATATGACCATGCCCCCTACCGTGCATGCGGATGCTACCTCGCCCCACATTGATGCTTCCCCGCACCTGGATTTAGGTATTGCCGGAGGATCATTGGGCGTTGGAGGTAATGTAGACGTAAACAGTTCGGTGGCGCTCAATGACATCAGCCTGCAGGCACATCTCAATGTTTCGGCCCATGCAGGAGTACATGCTGATGTTTTGCACGTGGGAGGCCACGGAGACACCGGAGCACATATCGATCAGGGACTTCCTCACGTAGATCTGGGTTGATATGGGCGTAGAACTGAGACCTATGGGTGTAAAATGCAATATTGCCTGCCAGTATTGCTACCAGCACCCACAACGCGATGTTGAAGACAAACGGAAGCCCTACGATATGGAGCGCATGAAAAAGGCGATCCTTAAAGAAGGACAAAAATTCACTCTTTTTGGTGGAGAAGCATTAATGGTTCCGCTAGAGGACCTGGAAGAACTATGGAGCTGGGGACTGGAAGAGTTTGGGGTAAACTCCGTACAAACCAACGGCTCCCTTATTACCGAAGAACATATCGACCTCTTTATCAAGTATAAAGTACAGGTAGGCGTTTCCATGGATGGACCCGATGCCCTGAACGATGTGCGCTGGGCGGGCAGCCTGGAACGTACGCGTGAACACACGCAAAAATCACAATGGGCCATTGAGCGGATGTGCGCAAAAGGTATTCCCCCGGCCATGATCATTACCCTGCATAAAGGCAACGCCACGGCAGACAAGCTTACCGAGATGGATCGCTGGCTGATGGACCTGGATACTATCGGTGTGAACAGTGTGCGCCTGCACTTAATGGAAGTGGAAAGCGAAACCCTACGGGAAACCTATCACCTAAGCCCGGAAGAAAACCTGCATGCCCTCACGCATTTTCATCGCCTGGAAAAACAGATGAAGCAACTACGCTTTGATATTTTCGGTGAGATCAAACAACTACAAAATGCGGAAGATCACCAGGTGAGCTGCGTATGGAAAGCCTGCGATCCATACACCACAGCTGCCGTAAGCGGTGTGGAAGGGGAAGGTCAGCGCAGTAATTGTGGACGTACCAATAAAGAAGGCATCGAATTCGTGAAGGCACCGCTCCCCTCCTATTCACGCTACATAGCGCTTTACCACACACCCCAGGAAGCCGGAGGTTGTAAGGGTTGCCGTTTCTTTTCCATGTGCAAGGGTCATTGCCCGGGAACCTCTTTGGAAGGTGACTGGCGCTTCCGTACGGAGCATTGCCAGGTGTGGAAAAAGATGTTTGAGCTGGCGGAGGAAGAGGCCCTGGCGGAAGGTAAAACACCTTTATCACAACATCCGGCCCGACCTTATTTGGAGAAACGTTTGGTAGAAGGCTGGAGTCGCGGACAGAATTATGCCTTACAAAGCCTGATCCGGGAGTTAGCCCAAAAACCTCAAATGGCAACCGTATGACAGTAAAGTTCAATATGCCGGGTTTTAAAAGCGTAGCCTGGGTAAGTGACCAGGCTGAAAGTGTATGGTCTTCACGCTTTAAAAAGATCAATGAAGCTCTTACCGAAACCGCAGTAGAGCTCGTAGCCGGTGGTCTGCTGCCATCTCTGCAGATTACCGTGGAAGGAGCGCTGTATTTCAAACTGATGCACCTGGCTAAAGAATATAAAGTCTCTTTAGAATCTCATTTGTTGGGTAGTAAAGACATTCCCGGTCCGGTGTATTATCACGTGCTTCTGGGAGAAACAAATTCCGGTTTATGCCCGGCCTGCCGCAAAAGCAGCCAGGCTATGGTGGGGGAACAACAGAAAGAATGTCTTTGGCAACTGAGTGCTGAATTAAGTGAGGGTAAGGATCCTTTGATCCGGGAAACAGAAAGCCCTTCTGTCAGCGGCCTTCTCTGGCGCAAGATGCTATCCCATACCGGCCCTTTAAGACCTTGCTCGCTCCATTGCTCATCTCTGTCCCGCATCGATAAAAAGATCATGGATGGCCTCAGAATGAATGGATATGTTGAAGAAGCTGAATGGCGCGAAACCATCTATTCATGGCCTGTGGAATGGAACGCTGTCAATGGCATCGCTGAGCTGCGCACTCCGGTGGTAAAACTAGCGTACGATACCGATGCCTTTACCGAAAAGCGATGTGTACGTTATATGGGAACCTCCTACCCCGATGAAGGACCTTTTGGCCGTAATTTCCCTTATAAAAGACGCAGGTTCCTGCGTGTATCCGATTCCAAATCATTTAAAGCCGGATTAGCCCATGGAAACTGAAACACTATCCATACTCACATTAAAAGACTGGAGCCATGTAGCCAAACCGATGGAAGACGGCAGCGATACCGCCCTTTTGCTGAAAGCAGCCCGCCATACCCGGCTAAAGGTAGCCCCACACAAACAAGCGGATGAACCCGGTTATCTTAACGATAAAGTGGCTCTCCGACATCGGGATTGGGATGATGACTTCCTCAGCTCATTTGAACACGCGCCTTTTGATCACCCCATGTTGAAAGAGGCGGAAAGGCTCTTACAGTCCTGGCCGGAAATGTATGCCCAGTGTGGAGTGATTGTGCATGAATTCAATCCGGTTTTTATAAAAGGTATTGAAGGCCGCAGAGATCATCCCGGCTCCAACAGCCACCAGCCTGCCGACACTCTTGGCAGTATGTGGGCTACGGTCCACAACCCGGTATTACTGGCCCAGGCCATCGTCCATGAAACCGCTCATAATAAATTATTTTCCTTAGGGCAGCACTTTGAAACACCGGGGCCATTGTTTACGAACCAACCGGATCAGTTGTATGATAGCCCGGTTCGGCTGGATATTCCCCGACCCATGCCGGCTGTTTTTCATGGAGTATATGCTTTTACACACGTTTTAGCACTGGACCGCAGGATGTTGTCCCAGGTAAAAATGGAGTACCGTGATTTTGTGCACGGTCTGCTCTACCAAAACGCTATGCGGATTAAAAAGGGGCTGCAATGGGTAGAGCGTTGTGCAAAACTTACACCTGAGGGACAGGCTTTTATGAGTACGTTCCTGCCTTGGGCGCATGAGGAAGTAAAGCAGGGGCTGGCTGAGTGGAAAGCCACGGGATCACAGCAAAAAGAAGGACCCATTGCCCTGATCGGTTTAACGCCTGAAAGTCGCAAAAAAGTTATAAACCAGCTTATCAAAGAAACCAGGCGCAAAGTAGTGCGTCTGGATGAAATAAAATGGCAGGTATGGGCGCAGTCAGCTGTAGTGCAGCAAAAGCAACTCGCAAAATACGGTTCGGTGGAATTGGTGAAAGCTTTTAATGATAGCGGCAAATTCCACCCGGAACAATACCTGCGCAATTGGTTAAAGGAAGGCGTTTTTAACCTGGCAGAATATGAATTCCTGAAACTCCAATTGGCCAATTATGCCGTAAAACAGTACCCTAAGGCTATCCTCGATTTTGGTCATGACAATGCTTTGCTGGAGCAACCGGAATTCCTGGCCCGTTTACAGCAATTATTCCGTGAAACCAATGCCCGGGTGATCTATGCACGCCCACTGGCTTCGGTGGAGGAAACCCTGCATACACTGAAAGATCATAGTACCGATGTACAGCATATCCGGAAGGCTTTGGAGGCACCAGCCTACCGTACTTTAGGAATGGAGGTAGCACCTTTTTAACCAGCTGTAATTAATACAAAAATACTCGATTAGAATCAATAAATATTTTACCTTTTAACATTATAAATCACGGTTTAATCTGGCATATTAAACTGTATATTTTAAACCATTATAACCAAAATCAAATCATGGAAAATATTGAACACATTGTATACCTGATGCTGGAAAACCGATCGTTTGACAGCGTTCTGGGGTGGCTCTACCAAAATGATACACCCAAAACCTTTATTCCTCCTTCTGACAAACCCTTTGATGGCCTGCAGAGCGGTGATTATTTCAACCGGGATACTTCCGGCTTTAAATTTCCAGCTACCGCTATTAATAAACAGCAAGGCCAGCAGATACCTGCTGTTGACCCTCATGAAGAGTTTCAACACGTACAAATACAGGTCGCCAACACCAACGGTAACCCAATGGGTGGGTTCTTCAATGATTTTGCCACCACTGGATCTAAAAAGCCAGAAGAGATCATGGCCGCCTACACCCCGGATTCATTACCGGTATTGAACGACCTCGCCAAAAAGTTTGCCGTTTCAGATGCCTACTTCTCTTCTATTCCCACCCAAACCAACTGCAACCGCGCTTTTTCATTAACCGGTAATTCCATTGGTAACTATCACGATATAGGTTCTAAAAGAACGGCAATGGTCAACAACTACTGGATGACCGTTGAAGGTGTTTTAACGCCCTACGACTTTACCGGCAGAAACGTATGGAACGTTTTGTCAGAGAATGGTCATGGTTCTACCGATGACTGGATGATATTTTACAGTAATAAATGGCCAACCAATCTACCCGGTGAATATTGTTTTACTGAAGACCTGCTTTGGCCCACCATGTCCAATCCCACCTGGATTCCTTTGCACAGAACTCCGAAATACCCGCATCATTTTGCCGGAATAGAAGCATTCATGAGCAAGGCGAAAAGCGGTAGCTTACCTAAATTCAGTTTCATAGAGCCAGCTTGGTATTTAAAAGAACACGGTATAGGCTGGAACGGTAATGACTATCATCCGCCCGGCAACGTAGGCTGTGGTGAGCAGTTTGTTCACGAATTGTATACTGCCTTACAATCCAACCCGGAAGCCTGGGCTAAAACACTGCTGATCATCAATTTTGATGAACACGGGGGCACCTATGATCATGTAACACCCCCGGATACCGTAGCCCCCTGGCATCACCCTGCAGATGGCACCCTACCACCGGATGATTTTGAAGTGCCTTTTTCCTTCACTAAACTGGGGGTACGGGTTCCTCTTCTACTCGTCTCTCCTCTCATTGACGAAAAAACCGTAATCCGCGCAAAAGGCTCTATACCTTTTGACCATAGCTCGGTATTGGCCACTGTTTTGGACCACTTTGGTATAGATCGCGAAAAATGGTTATTGGGTTCACGTGTACTTCATGCCTCTTCCTTTACGGATGTTATAACCCTTTCACCCGGCCAGGCCCGAACCAATGTAGAGATCAGCGCTCCACTGAGTAATACCTGCAAACCAAACAAGTCTCAACCACCTAATGAGTTGCAGAGTATGATCATGCACCGTTACCTGGTACATACCGCCAGGCGCAACAATTTCTCCCTTCCATTGCTGAATCAACTGTACCACGGGAGTATTAAGAGCGTAAAAACCATGGAAGACCTTAATGAGCTCTCCCGCAAGATACTGGCTACATTGAAACGTAGAGCTCCCCAAATGAAACTCCCCAAAGCCGTTATAGCTCCTGACGAAGTGCTGCAAAGGGAACTGAATAATATAGATGTGGCTTACAATCCTGATCTGTACGATGCCATTCATACATACCTGGGTCCCGCCACACATGACCGGGACGCCTCATTGGTAGCCTGCTCCGATCCGGAGGAACTGAAAACGGTAAAAAAGAACTTCCTGGAGGGCAAGCTGAATATGCCGGCAAGTCCTGACCTGGATGAAGTGATTGAAACCGTATGTACTAAAATGGGCACTTCCAATCGGCATAAAAGCCGCACTACCTTTTACTACCTGTTGGTGATTCTTTTAAACAAAGAAGATGTTTTTATAAAAGCTTAAGCTTTTAGGGCGGGCGCAGAAGGATATATCCTCCTGCGCTCCGGCCTTAGTGAGGTGGAACTGAAAAACCTGACTTCTTTAAAAGCCTGGGAAGAGCCGTATCCATCCACAGGATCCGTGCCGCCAGGTAATTTTTCAACTCGCTTACCTGCTGATTGTACTTTGCCAGTGTAAGATTAGATCCATTTTGCCAGCATGCGTTATTGCGCAGTAAAGCGGATTCAAGGTTTTTTGCCGTGGACGTAGGTATGCTTAAATACCGTACCTGTTCATCAATAAAGCTATTCATACTATTGGTATCCAGTAAAGTCGTTTTATAACGGCTCCATTGAGACCAAACCGTATCACAAAACACCGGGTCCAGTAACATGGCACTCCACCACTGGGGTGACTGGTTAGCATCCGGGTTCTTGGTTTTGGTTCCGTCTTTATACAACCAACCGGACGGAGTATTGTAAAAAGAGGTACTATCCGGGTTATTGAATAAATTACCGTAGGATTTGTTCTTGTCCCAAAGCGGACCCGCATAACATACCGTATCACGCTTTACCATGAAAGTGCTCTTGTGATAACCATCCTGGTCTTTAGCCAGTTCATTGATCAGGAAATACGTGGCAAAGGACTGGTAATCCGACCATGTCCTCAGCTTTCTCAAAAGGCTGTCCGGCACCCCCGTATCGCTATTGAGGACATAATTCCGGTATATAACATCAGAGCGCTTACCCCACTCGCTATACCAGTTGTCAATTTCTGTGTATACCGAAGAGGTGTCCCCAAGATCATCCAGTTTGGGTTCATAAACTTCCGCAGGGCTGGCCGGGGCTACATGCCAGCTAAGCGGATAGTATTTTTCACGGGCAGCCTGATTAATTTGAATGATCGCATCACTGGCACCCGGATCCTTTTTGTGATACTTCCCGCTTACACGATGCTTCTCAAAGCGGATCTTATCAAACAGTAAATACACCCCCCGGTAATGATTATTCAATATTTCGGCCATATTGGTAATGGAGGAAGTGTCTGCGCAAAAGAACACCTCAAACCATTTCCAGGCCGGAGCATATTGCCCCATGCCATTTTGGGTGATAAAGGTGAGGACGTTCCGCATAAGGGTAACGTCAACGGCTCCGCAATCATTGAATACCCAGTGTTTACCTCCATCTTCCATCCCCAGGAAGTGGCTGCCCTTGGTTTTTTTGTGCAGAGATACCTCAAATTGTTTCTTGGGGTCCTGAGATGTAGCATCACCACGAACGTGCAGCTTGCCACTAACTTTTACATGCTCCGGTATCAGCTGATTATTGGATACTATACTCTGCACAGTACCCGTATTATTCATCACATAGTAAAAGTTAGCTTTTACGGTTGTTCCGGTATCAAGCGTTCGCCAGTCCACCGTTTTATCAGGAATAATAATCAGGACGGGGGTGGCAAAACTATCCGGTGCCTGCACCAAAAAAGGAGGCTGGGCATGGCCCGCTGAAAAAGTAAGCAGACCAATGCATACACTAAGAATCAGTTTGGTGGTTGTTTTCATAATTGGTTGAATTAAAAAGGAAAGGTACCAAACCTTTTCTTTCCGTTAACCTTACAAAAACACCCTCTTTTTAGTGGCTACACCCTTAAAAATCGCAATAAATAGCTTTATGGTTTAACATCCCAGACCGATACGCTGCTATTCACGAGAAAAAATTCACCGTTTATACTTCATAAATAATCACCTGCTAAATATGATACTATTGTAGTTGTAAGGTTTACCCATCCCAACTACCTTTTTGGAAGACTTTTTATAAACCAAATGAAATGAGTGATAACTCTACTACCCTTCATTATTTACCATCATTTTTTATTAGGAAACAGTTATGCCCTGTATTTCTAACTTACAACCAGCCATAAACCAGAAAAAGAATATTCAGATCCCATTGGATCAAAAGTCTTTTGAGGAGACCACTTATTATCAAACGTTCCATTAAAAGGGTCAAAAAAATGAGTGTTACTACTTTGCACTACCCAACTTACTCCTCTTGTATCCGTAAAAACACAAAGCAGGTGGATATTCTGCCCTTCAGGAGCGGAATAAGTTGCAGCCTGAAGGTTCAGGTTTGCAGGGCCTATTGTTTCTATACAATGCCTGGCTTCGTTAGGATAAACAGTTTCTAACAATTTATAACCCCCAGGCTGAATATTTATTTGAGGGGCGGGTCTTCCTGCACAGATAACCATTTTGGCCAGAATTGAAGGTAAAAGAAAAACGCTGCAATGCCTCCTTTTACCTGGCAGGACAGAAATTCTCAGGAAGTTCAGGAGACACCATAATTGAGCAACACCATTATGCTGACCCGCCCTGTAAAGCCATTTGATTAGGAATTCAGGCTTTATTGCCCCTAAAGCATTTAAAGCAAAAAAGAGACTACACATTCCCGTATTATAAACTCTACATTTTATAGTGCTTAGCTCCCTGAGGTCTTTTATGAAACTCTTGTTGGTTGGAAACATGAAATGGTACAATTTGGCAAGCTTTGGTGACGGTGAAATTCTATATCTGAATGATCAGGGTTTCAAACCAGAAATACGCTTCTAACTCCTTAAATTTCATTTTTAACATCTCTTGCTTCTGTAAATGCAAAGCGCTGATTTCCTGACAACCAGTATCATAACCATGAATTAGCAACGTATGGGCCGGACCCTCGCTTAGTCTTATAACCCCGGCAAAAACTGCACAGTCATAATTAATATACCTACGAACATCATTAAACGAGAGTATTGCTGTTTTTTGATTGAGGACCTCACTGAAATAAAGAGGTTTCAGCGAGGGTAAATCAGAGGATATCTCCCGGTGTAATTGATCCAGGTAAATACTGTTTCCCTTAGCAGATAGCCTGTTATGCAATTGTTTAGCATACAACTCTTTTAAAGAAGGTACCGCCATGCACAATCCATTCACCCGATAATCTAATTTGAAATTAGTCCTGGAATGATCTATATCAAGAAAGCCTTTCATACAGATTATAATTTCAATTTGGCGTTCTAATACACTTTGAAACAGATTGCGTGATTAAAATCATCACCCACCAGACACTTTCTGCTCTTCAAACGTAGTGTCAATAACCTTTTGTGTAAAGGGTCCTTCAAAGGTTAAGGCTTCCAGGAAAACTTCATGAACATCAGAACCAGAAAAACCCATATCGTGCCAGGCCGTTGTCTTTCTTTTATCTGCTAATACCTTCATCCCCATTTGGTACCATTCGTTTATTTTTTCAACCCAGGGTTTCTTTAAATAGGTGACATTTCTAAGGTTTGGATCGGGAAGGTTCCAGTTATCACCGCGTCCCAGGTGGGTGGCAGAAGGTGGTACTCCGTTGGCTGTCATAAAAGCACAGCAGGGAAAACATGAAGCTACCTTGGTAGTTCCCCGGCTGTAGGCCAGCTCAAAATTAAAGGCATTCTTATCATCAACAAAGGCAAATAGTATCATTGAGGCTACCATGCCATGTATACTTTTAAATAAATGTCCTGGCAAATATTGATCTTGAAAGCCCGGCCTGACACCGCTGTTTTCCTCCGGTTCAAACGGTTCCAGCTCTAATCTTATCTTTACCTTATCAATTTGAGGTATATAATTTTCTCTAAGTATGCCAGATACTCCTCGGGTGTTTTTTATGGCTTTGCTATATCGGTCCTCAATATCGCTATCTACCGCTCTGTACCTGGGTCTGTACTGTTGTATGATTGAACTGCCTATTAGTTCAATGGCGGCAATGGTCGAACGTCCTCCTATATAAGCACCAAACAGGTTATCTTCAGTGAGCTTTTCCAGACTCCTGTTAAGTCTGTTTTCAATATCCGAAATTATCTTTTTATTGGATCCATAATAAGCGGTTCTGGAAGTTTCCGCAATAATTACAGCATTCTCAGTTTTAGGAAGCGCTTCCTGTATGGTAATCTGTACTCCAAGGCCATTAAATATACTTTTAACTTTTGAGTAGTCTTCTTTAGACTTAAGTTCATATACAAAAGTGGGAGTTTTCTTTTTTGATTGGCAATACCCCAGGAGTACGATGGTACAAAGGGCATCAGCCTCTGCTTTTTCCAGTGTTTTCATGCTTGTTGTTTTATAAATGATTAAAAGAGTATCCGGGAAGCTTGAGATAGACCTTCCCGGATACAAAACATAAGGCTACTCTAGCTTATATTTTCAAGTGTAAATTGATAGCCTGTAGCTTCAGAGCCTATTCCTCCACCGCTAATTACAATATCGGCCTGTTTTATGCCCAGCAACGGTATTTCCTGAAGGTGTTGCACGGTAACATTGGAATCCATTACAGCCCCTTCCTCCAACTGCGATACGCAACCTATAAAAATGGAAGGTTTGAACTTAAAATTGGCCTTCGAACCGGGAACCACATTGCTCTTTCTAGCCAATAACTTGCCATTGCGGTATATTTCCGCATGAATTGCTCCCTGCGAAAGGGAATTCCAAAGCTCCACCTCCCGGGGATTAGCCGCCTTTTTACCAGGGCTCTGGCTCAGGCGGTGCCCTGACGGGGTCATTTCAACGCTGTGCACGCTATCGTTCTCTGTAGCAATTTGTGGCATATAGTTACCATCTGAATCCTGGGCACTAACGGTCAGACCCATAGGGTACACAAATGGGTGGTTGTCATTAATTCCCAGGTTCTTAACCACTATCCAGGCTACATCCTGCACCGCAGTATCAAGAGAAGCGTTCTTTTGAAAGATCACATAACTGCTGTTGTTGGCATCCTGGGATAAATTGACCAGGTTTAATTTAATATCTGACATAGTTTAAATATTTAATTTGTTTACCTACTCTGTTAAGAGGCTTTTCGGTTTACGCCTATCCGGTGATGCATCAATTGGATAACACAAAATTGCAATAGACCCTGGCGATAAACTTGAATTAAACAGGCATACTATTGTCTGTTTGTGACGTCACTACGTTTTTCAACCATTTAAAATCCTGGAGAACAGGGCCCTTCTTCTGAAATTGGGCGGGGGACCATCCAAATGACCGTTTAAATTTTCGGTTTAAATGGGCTTGATCTGAAAAGCCACAACGGTGTGAAATGCTTAGTATCGAATCGTAACCCGTGGATAATAATTGGACAGCAAAGAGTAGTTGAATGTCTCCCAATAAACGAATGGTGGTTACCCCCAGTTTTTTTTTAAAATACGGTTCAGCTGAGAGGTGCTCTGGTACATTTTGCCGGCTATCTCTTTAAGGCTAGTCTTCTCTCCCGACTCTACTTCTTCAATCAAAAGATGTAAAAGTTTTTGCAACCACCGGTCTTTTTGAATTTGACTGGCCAATATTACCTTTAGATTGGGATTTAGAGGAACGGACCAATTGCACTCATTTGTTTCTTTCTTACGACCTGCTTCTGTAGGAGTTAAACCAAAATGTCTCTGAAAAGCCTTACTAAACCCAGCGGTATCACTATAACCACAGGTTAAAGCCACAGTCTTTATGGCATACTGTTCTTCAATGATCAACCTTTCTGCATAAACCAGCCGGGAGAGATATATTAATTTTCCGGGAGATTTACCGCTGAGCCTTGAAAGTTTGCGACTTAAGTACGAACGACTTAAACCTAATTTTCGGGCTAATAGGGAGCTGTTAAAACCCGGATCCGATAAATGACTTATGATTATATCACTTACTTTTTTTAAAAAAAGATTTGAGGGATTTACATTTTCTGTTTCCCTACTATTCCAGGCATAATTACCTGGCTTGGTGTTAGGCAGCATCGGACTGTTTTTTTACCTGCAATACAGGCATTCAATCCTCCGATAATGGCCTCAGGAAACCACTGTCTTAACCAGTTCGAAACCAGGTTATTAAGCACAATAATTAAACTTCTGTTTGCGTCCTGAACAAACGCATAAAGTGTTTAACTTATAATTCCCAAATATTTCAAATTTTATACATTAAAATATTCAAATAAAGAGTATAATTACCAATATTTAGATCTACGTAAATACTCTTGTTTCATAAGTATTTACACCTACATTATACTCTATATCAGACCAGGGTTTCACAATACATTCCAAAGTTTTCTATTTCTATTGCAAACCATGCTAAACTCTGCTATCTTATGCCATTATTATAAACCAATAAACCAAATGAAATGAGTGACAACTCTATCACCCGGGTGGCGATATATCCGCCCCTGGGTATTGCCCGTGTAGGCAACTCTAAAGAATTTTACCTGGCCTCCGATGTGCCTGGTGTAGCCCCTGATCCTGAAGGAGGCTATAAAGACGGTGAAAACCGTGTCAAAAAACAAGTAGTGCGCTTCCGCATCTACGGTTTCGATAAAAAAGGTGAAGTGGTAAAAGAACTCACTGAAACTGATGATGTATCCATACGTTGGCGCGTTGATGTGGCTAACGTTAAGGCCGCCTGGTACCAGTTCAATAACGCATTGGACCTGCCGGGTGCCGGCATCCCTTCGGCTCCCCGCAATAATGATGTTACGGGCGATGCACGTAAGCAACTGGCCATTACACCGACTCCGGTAAGCATTTCCGGTAAAGATCAGCAAGGTGATGAATACCGCTTTGATGATGGTGAATTCTACGGTAAAAAGGTGCCCCTGGGTGAAGTGCGCACCGATGCCGAAGGACGGCTATTATTCTTTGGCGGTGACGGACATTCTGCCTCCAAAGACAATAAACCGGCTATCACCTTTGCCAATAACGATGGCTGGCATGACGATACCTGTGATGGTGTCATCCGTGCTACGGTGGAAATAAACGGTAAGGCCTACGAAGCTACCCCGGCTATGGTGGCGGTTACACCACCCGATTTTGGTCCCGGCCTGTATGGCGTAGTTACCATGAATGATGTGGTACAGGATCTTTTTATCCGGGAAATGGATTATCCCGACCCTGCTGCCAAAGGCATAGAGTTTTACCGCGACATCTATCCTATACTGCAACGCATGAGTAATACCCAGTGGGTAAATGAAGGCTTTGCCATGCTTTTCGGAAAAAACTCACCTTCCGACTTCAACGATCCGGAAATGGTGAAACAGCTTTCTGATCCTTCTGCCAAAAATAAACAGGCACGTATGCGGGTGTTCGACTGGTTCCGTGACCCGGATTCCACCGATTACACCCCTGCCAAGGTGCCGCCTTTTTACGGGGACGGTTTTGGCGAATACGTAAACATAGCGCTGGACGACCTGCCCATTACCCGCACCCAATACAGCCGTTTGCAAAAGTGGGCGAAAGGCGATTTCAAGACCGGTAAGCCCCAGCAACCCAAAGCTTTTGATGAGATGACTCCTGATGAGCAGTTGAACTCCCTCAACCAGGCTCCATTTGAAGAATGCCTGGGTGGACCTTTTCACCCTGGTATCGAGATCACCTGGCCGATGCGGGTAAAAGAAATGTGGACCGAGCCCTACCGCCTGAAAACCGTGGCCGAAGGAGAGCCCACCAAGCTGGATTTTGGTCCCTTATTGTCACCGTCCATAGCCCTCGGTCCTGATGGTCCGCTTTCCGAAAGTGGCCCCGGCTCACTGACCCGCTGGTTGGGGGTGCCCTGGCAAACCGATGAAGCCAGCTGTCTCTCCGGTTACAATACCACTTTTTACCTGCCCCTCCCCTCCTTCTGGGCCGCACGCGTACCCAACCAGGTATTGAGTGAAGACAGCTATTCCCGTATGGAAGATGGTAAGCTGAACATAGCACAGCGCCTCAAGCATTTTGATTACCGGCAGGACTGGCTGCGCGATTTCGGTACCAATTACAATATCCGGATCAACCTGATGGTAGCGAAATGGCACCAGCTGGGCATTATTGCCAAAACAGAGCAAAAGGTAGACAACAACAAAGATGGCTTCCTGCCCGATACGGTGTGGAAGGAAACCGAACGCTACTTCAAAAAAGGCAGCGATCCCACCTTTGCCCAGGTGCTGTATGCTGAAGATGCCGTGAAACCAGAAGCTAAAGAAAAAGTACGCCTTAAAGCAGCTGCACAAACCATCCGCCACAGTGGACCTGCTCCCGACAGCGAACGTATGGAACGTACCTTCAGCCGAGGCCAGTTGTAAATGTAATATGATGTAAACTAACTTTTCCGGCAGAATAGTCCTGGCAAAGCTCTGGTAGCAGGAATCCCGAAATACGGGATGACGCAGAGTTTGACGGACGGTTTTCATACCGATGTAAGCGGGATGAAAAATTCCTTCGGAAAAGGGTCCTTTTCTTTGGTTCGTTTCTTTTGGACAAGCAAAAGAAATGAACAATAATAAATGGTAAAGCCTGGTAAAATAGATGTACTTATAATTGGTAGCGGCCCCGCAGGGGTCGCCACCTCTTTAACCCTAAGCGCCCGGGGTATTAAACACCTTCTCGTAGAAGCTCAAAAAGAACCCCAGCGCAAACCCGGGGAAGCCCTGCCCCCCAACGCCAAACCCCTGTTCCGCCAACTCGGTATTGATCACCTCATGGAACATCCGGCTCACCTGCCCTACTACGGTAACCAAAGCACCTGGAAAGATGCAGCACTACAAACCGAGGATTTTATACGCGATGTACACGGCCATGGCTTTTTACTGGACCGTTTGCTCTTTGAAGAACAACTGCATGAGCTGGTACAAGCTCCCTTTTATAAAGGCTACAGCCTTCGCTCGGTCTCTTCCCATGAAAAAGGTGTGGAAGCCGTAGTAGAAAGCTCACATGACACACTGCATCTTAAAGCACCATACATCGTAGATGCTACCGGACGTAAAGCCAGCGTGTGCCGACATTTAGGCATTACGCCTACGGTTCTGGATGAATGGTTTGGACTGTGGTTTTATGTGGACGGTAAAGCTCCCAAACAGATCTTTGTAGAAAGCACCGATAAAGGTTGGTGGTATGCCGCTCCTTTTGGTCAAGAGCAGATAACCATGATGTTCTTTACCCGGAAAGAAAGTATCCCCGCCAAAGCAGCTATCCCCGGATTTCTACACCAACAGTTCCGGGCTGCCACTCAACTCTCCAAAACGTTTAGTATTCCAGATCTTAATACTGCTGAAGTACAGATCCGTCCTTCCGGCACCGCTTGTCTTGATCAACCTTACGGCTCCAACTGGCTGGCCGTGGGCGATGCGGCTTACGCCTACGATCCTATTTCTTCCTTTGGAATTACTTCTGCACTGGCCGGAGGCTATTATGCCGGCCATGCCTTAGCCGATACTTTGCAAGGAAATAGTGATGCTTTAGAAGTATACCGCTATGTGATGGAAAATGGGTTTATTGGATATCTTAACAAACTTTCAAACTTATAATTAGAATTTGGAATAGAACATTAATTAACCACTGTCAGAATAAAGTATTAATATTGCATTCATATCATCAAGGAAGGATTTATCTAATAATAAATTTTATTATTAATAAATCATATATGAAATCATATTGGCAAAGACTGTGTTTATATTTAATAGAAAATATAAATATTGGCAGGTGCATCAAATTTTTCTTGATAGCCATTGGAGCATGTTTTTCTGTTTATGCACTGGTATGTTCTATCTATGCAAATACTTTATCTGAGGATACCGGACTTTCTCTACTACTTCCTGATTCAGCTATTGAATACGCAAACAGGCAAATAAAAGCTAATCAGGCTCCCATTGCTCTTACATCCAAAAAACTTGACCAATTAGCCCAGCAATTGCCCGCCTTAAAATCAGATTCAACCACTCCTTCTGAAATACGGTTTTTAATTCTGGTAGATATAACCGGCTCTAATGAATTCCCATTAGGCAATCATTCTCATCTCAAAGAAATGCGAAATGATATGACCGCGAGATACAATCTAAAAATCTCTGAAGGAATAAATAAACTCTTAGCAAGAGATACCTTATATACTGTATTACTCTCCAAATATATTGTATCCTTCTTACAGACTAAATACAAAAACCAAGGAAACTATAAAATTTCTGTTGGCTTTATCACAGGTGAAAACAAAGGAAAACAAGTGTATTATGTATCTCCTGAGGGAGGTGTTAAATGGGAGAACCTTGAAAACTATTCTATCAAAAAAATTACAACCTCAGGCATTCCTGAAGGGGGAAATACTGATTTTACTGGTGCAATCAACGAATGTTCAAGACAATTTTTCGGATGTAAAGGTTGTGAGTGTGACCAATGTAAAATATGTGTTTATGTGATTTCTGATTTTTTAAATGAAAGTGAAAATAATCCTTCTCATATATATAATCAGCTTACTGATAAGCTAAAGGAATTAAACAGCTTTTACAAACTACATCAACTGACAGCTATCCATCTTCCTACGAAAGACCCTGAAAAAGGCCAGCCTGTAATAAACTCATTTAATAATGTTTTCAGATTTGATGATAAACTCCGCGTGCTCGATCTAAGGGAATGGGAAGAAGAACCTCTTGATAAATTCAACAAATCTTTAGTCCCCAGTTACGAAAGTCAGTTGCGGGAGGTTTTAACCTTACCCAATTTTGATCGTCAGTCTCCTATGATATTTTATTATGATAAGGATCCATTAGAAAGTGAGGCCTACATATCCCTGCATAGCAAGCCAAAAGGAAATGAATATGATAAACTATTCTTCTCATTATTTAGTAACTCACGCGAAACTGATCAAAAAACAAGGCTCATCTATACAACAGTGGACTCTTCTTACAACCCTTTGGAAAAAGAAGATAAGCAATGTAAGATCAATGAATTTGGTTGCGCAAATTACGCCATTAATAGAAAACTCAAGTTAGATTTGCGCCTCCCCATCAATTATCATTTATCCACTCTCTCAATGCAGTTCTATAACGAACAATGGAAACAGAAACTCATTTTCCCTATCGAGCTACAAAGAAGGATCCCTTTACAAAATGCCAAGTTAATTCTTTATTCTGCTTGGTTCGTACGTGTGTTATTTTGGCTGTTAATCCTATTTATCCTTTTAGTTCTTTTTTTACTTGGGGAGCAGCGTGTACTCATGAGTAATCATTATGTAATTCTAAATCCGTGTTGGCAACACAGAATTATTTTAACCTCATGGAAACTAATACACTCTGAAAAAGGAAACATCTTTTATGTGAACAAATTTCACAGCTCCAAATGGATTCAATTATCACAAACCGATTCCGGATATACTTACAGCACCCAACTACTTAAATTAATTGATAATCCAAGGGATTTGATAGAATATCTTACGGGATACAATAAAAAATCTGATCTAGATCAGAAAATCAAGATTATTTTGCAATTTTTGAAACAAGAGTTTCACTATACCTCTGAAAGATTTGTTCAGGAGCTTGAAAAAGTAAAAACTCCTGAAAGTAAGAGATATACATATATACTTGAAATTGCAAATGAAATTTTCGGTAATGATAAGAACCTTGAAAGCAATGAGGATAGGTATGGTAAGGAAAACAAGGATAAGGGAAGCAATGAGGACGAAGATAATGATGAACAGACTAAATAATAAAACCATAACTTTAGCCATTAATCAACTAAATTATTTTAATACATGGCTACATTAAACATTCGTATTTCTACAACTGGTGAAGAATTTGATGCAGATGACCTGGATTTTTCGCAGGTTACTCCCCAGCAGATCCTGGATAATATGCGAGACAATTTACCGGATGCCGGGCAAGGCATGGGGTGGAAAATGTTAAAAGGTTCACAGGTGGTAGATCAGAATACCAGCCTGGAAGACCTGGGCTTTAAGGATGGGGATACTGCTGAACTCATGGCAAAGGTGGAAGGAGCTTATATTGATTAAACCCCTTCCCTATGAGTAATAGCTTTTACGAAAACACCCTGTTGCGGGAAGAATTCAAGCTGGTACAGGCTTTACAGCAAAATGCAGAGTTTGCCCAATACGTTACCGTATGCTATGAGGATCGTATTACCGGTGAAGAGCAACCGGTGGTAACCGACATTAATGGCAAACGTTTTCCGGAGACCTACGTGGTGTATTATAAAATGCCGGTTTATAATTCGCAAAAAAGGTTGGATAATTCCTGGCATGGAACCGTCAGGATAATTCTATCGGAACCGGTATTAATGAATAAACATTCAAAGCACCCTCCTACTGTTTATTTCAAGAGCAACTTTGAGCCTTTCAATAACCATGTCACCAAAACCTCTATTTGTACGGGCAATGCCTGGGCTGTAGCCAAAGACAATGGTTTATGGCATTTTATTATTTCCCTGGGCGGTTTAATTAACCAGGATGGGTTTGTAAATGCCGAAGGTCGTCATTTCAATGGTGATGCCTATGACCATTGGGTGTCCAGGGGCAGAAAACCCGTAACCCATATCAAATGGCCATTGGACCTGGTCAGTCAACTCGAAAATAAGTTAACTATAACCCCTAAAAAAAAGGATGAGACTAAATCTCTGAATATAAAAAAGAAGACCACAACAGATAACCCCGGAATCAATATAAAACCTAAAGCCAAGTCTGCCCCACCTCCTCTCAACATTACCAAACGAAACTAAAAATGGAAGGCTATCACGCACGGCAGGAGTTACTCCTGAATGAGGATACTGGTAAAAAGATTAAAAGTGCTAAAATCCTGGTTATAGGAGCCGGGGCTGGTGGCAATGAGGTTCTAAAGAATTTGGCGCTTATGGGGTTCGGACACTTTACTATTGCGGATTTTGACCCCATTGAAGCCAGCAACCTCTCCAGAACCACTCTGTTTTCCAAAGAGGACATCAATAAACCCAAAGCAGAGGTAGCCGCTCATACCCTTGAGAAGATAGCGCTTCATGAAGCTCCTTATATACAGGCTCTTAACACTAAAATACAGGATATAGGTAAACAGGTGTTTCTAAAGCATGACATAGTTATTTGTTGTGTAGACACCAATGATGCCAGAGCCTATATCAACGACTGGTGCGTGCGGCTGAAAAAACCACTGTTTGAACTGGGGTTTGAAGGATTTATAACCCAGATCTGTTTTTTTCCCAATGAATTACCAACGGATCCCTGCCTCCGGGAGATTATCGGTTTTGGAGAATTTAGCGGTAAGAGGCAGAGTTGCTCCAAACTAAAGGCTGTGGATACGAATTTACAGAAGATCCCCACCATACAGGTATCCTCTGCCCTAGCCGGGGCTATGCTGGCAACTGAAATAATTATGTATCTCAGTGGTAAATCCCGGCTGAAAAACAAGATCCTCCAATACTCTGCTGAATATCACCGGGTCTCCGTTTTTGATACTTCACAAAGCGAACAGTGCCTTATTCACAAGGATACTCAACCGCACATTATCCCTTCTGCGCTTACCTCCGATTCTACCGTACGTCAGCTACTGGATTTCAGTATTTCCTCTATGGGGGATGAGTGTATGCTGAGTCTCGAGGATGATTTTATCCTATCCATGGATTGTGAAGGATGCGGGAAGGAAATAGAAATCAATAACTATAAGACCAATGTGTATGATAGCGAAAGGTGGTGTACCGAATGCCGCCAGGCAGGCTTATACGAGGAAATTCCGGTTAGCACCAACTGGAAAACCGTTCGCGAGCTAAACCTTATACATAAAAATCATACCCCCTTTTTAGATGAACCCCTTTCCCGCTTTTTGATCCAACCAAATGACCTGGTGAGGATGGATAGTTTGTTTGAGTTGGACAAGAGCTATTTGGTAAAAATAAACTAACCACCATGAAGATAGTCCGCAGTAATACTATAGACCCCAGCTCCCTGGCCTCAGAAGAAAATAATGAGTACTCTTTCTTTAAGTCACGGGCCAAATTTCACAGTAATGAGGTTCCTCCGTTTGGTGTGTATATTGATCAAAAAGCCTGGGCGGCATTTTTAGAGCATGGTCATCAAGTGTATGCTCAGCAGAGACACGAAGCCCAGGGCATTTTTTTGGGAAAATATTTTACGGATGAACAAGGTGAATTTGTAGTAGCCACTCATTATGCTGCAGGCAAAGGTGAATCTACCCATTCTTATGTTGAAATGTCTGAAGAATGTCTGGCACAGATTTCTCAAAAATGTAAAGAAGAGAATCTCCTGATGCTCATCTGGATTCATACACATCCCAATTTTGGGGTTTTTTACTCCGGCACAGATATCAACTGCCTGAAGACCAATTTTTTTATGCCCTACCAAACCGGAATTGTGGTGGATATTATCCGGAAGCTGCATAAGGGTTTTAAAGTTAGAGAGAAAAATGTGACTGAGTTTGAGAATTATTTTGTATTTGACCGGGAAGCCCCGGAATTACTTAAACCCTATCAAACGACTAAATCCGTCACTCCTGAATTAACGGCAAAAAAAAAAGATCACGACCAAAGCGCGAGTCAAAGCGGAACACCTAATTACGAGGCTCTTGAAGATATTCAGGCCGGAATCGAAAATTTAACCAGGGCCTTTAAAACTGAAAGGCTTCAAAGAAACAACGACACTGTAGAGCATCAGATGTCGGCTCATACCGAAATTATAAGTTCACAGATCACCTCCCTAAAAGCTGAGATTAATAATAGTATACGTCATAAAGAAGTAAGCCGTCAAGTAATTCCGATTATTCGTTATCAATGGATTACGCTGGTTTTACAGATTTTAACACTTGTATTATTGCTCATTTTACTGGTGCTAAACTTTTATTCTTTTGCTGAAAGATCGTGAGCCGGATAATCCATAAACGCCCGAGCAACCGCTGTACTGTTTGTAAGAGAAAAGCGCAATTGGCCATTGCAGAGCAACTCCAAACAAACGAGAGTTGTGACACCAACGATTGTGAATTCTCAAAACAAATACAAGACGCCATTGAAAAAAAGTATCGCCTGAATATTACTCCTAAAGAAAAGGTCAGCCTATCGATCAGAAAGCTGCCCCGGCACATCATTAAAATTTTCAAAAAGTAGATGCGGATAATTCCCAGAATATTTCAAAGCAGGTGTACCGTTTGCCGGAGAAAAAAGGGAGACGCCATTGACGAACAGCTTGGCCTTTTACAACCTTGTGACGTTAGGCATTGCCCTTTTAGGGAGAGCATTCAATCTGCAATCCGGGAAGCTCAACAAGCAAAGGTTATACGCTTTACCCTTTCCAGTAAAAAAACTTTAGAAGGTAGCTCCATTGATGTATCCTGGGAGATCAAAAACAGTACTGAGGTATCCATTACCGGTTTTGGACGAGTAAATAGCTCAGGACAAGTCTCATTGCCCGTGCGCAAGGGCATGAGTTCCGTAGAAATCGTATATAGTGATTTGTTCGGTGAGACTTTTACCGTCAGCAAGTCTATACAGGTTTTCAGCAAGCCCGAGGTTGAGATCCTGGAGCTGAAAAATAAAGTAGTTGAGGGTGAGTCTTTTAATATTCGTTTCCAGGCCAGTCATGCAAAACGCTTACGTATTATAGATGAAAGCGGGAGTGTAATAGCTAATGTAACCGGCCAGGACACCTATACTTCTGATCCCATAAGGAAGAGTCAAACCTTTTCCCTGGTAGCCTTTGGTAAGTTCAACAGCCAGGTAAAAAGAGATTTTAACGTTGAGGTTTTTGGCGCACCTACCATCCATTCCTTCAAAGCCAATACAACGGAAGCGGTGGATACGATGACCCTTTCCTTTCAATTTGAATACACCAATACGGTAAAGGCTATTCTTAGTAGTGATGGCACTGAAGTAGCCGATGTAAGCGGAAGCTCACAGGTGGATATTGAAGTGGAAAATAAAACGGACCAAATGCGTGAAGCCCAATACAAACTCAAGGTAATAGGGGAAACGGGGGCTGAATCGGAGATGGCTTTGGAACAAGCTGTTACCATATACCCTCAACCGGAGATCACGGATGTGCATCTAAGCCCGGACAATGCTCTTTTATGGCCGGGTGAAGTCACCCTTCATCACCAGGAAAACTTTTGTGAACAGCTTATCCTGTCCGATGGCAACACCCAGTCGGTAATCAGCCCTGATGGTGCTGTGTCCCTCACTCCTTCCGTAGATACGGATTACACCTTAACCCCGGTGGGCAAGTGCAACTTCATGGGGAAAAGTAAAACCTTTAAGGTAGAAGTGTACCATCCGGTTAAGGTCAGTATCTCCAGCTCGGGCCGGGTTACCATGCCTACCATTCCGGTTACTGTTTCATGGACGGCTGCGAACCATACCCAACTGATACTGGAACCGGGTAATATTGATGTTACCAACCGGCAATCTTATGACCTGAGACTGTCAGAGTCGCAAACCGTTACCCTTTGGGCCATTAATAAAAAAGATAAGCAGAAGGCTGAGCTTTTTATGGAAGTTATTCCGTTTACTCGGGCCAACTTTAACCTGAAGCTGCCGGAACCTCAGATAATTTTTCATAAGACCAGGACCTATCCATCTGTAAATCTACGTGCCCGGCAACTTACTCTGCGGCATGACAGGGTAACTTTCAACAAACGCACATCACTAAATCACCCTAAACCCAGGGAATTAAATACTGATCTTCAATGGATAGCGGTTTTAAGAGATAAACTACGTAGCACCCTTAAAGCGCTCTCCAATCAACTTGACAATCCATGAAATACTCCAAACTCCAATACTTTTTCTGGCTCATTTCAGGTTCTGAAATATCCGTTCTGAAAAAATGTCCTAATGAATATAACCGTCATGCCAATATTGGTATGATGATACTTATAACCTCGCTATTTGCGTCCTTTACGGCATTTGTAGCGGGAGCAACCTTTGTTGATACTAATTATTGGGGCGTTTTGGCCTTTGCTGTAATCTGGGGCTTAGTGATCTTCACTCTGGACCGTTCCATGGTAAACTCCATTAAGAGAAAACCCGATCAAGCGGTTGAAAATCAACCTTTCTGGTTCTACTTTGCACCCCGCTTTGCCCTGGCTTTTATCCTCGCCTTTTTTATGTCTATCCCTCTGGATCACATCATATTTGAAGAACGCATAGAACGCCAGATGGATGCCAATAACCAGCGCGACTGGCTGCAAAGACAGGCAGAACTCAACCAGGGCTATAATGTGGAAGGAAGGGGAGCCGAAGTAGGCCAGTTAAAAGAGGAAGTGGCTTCTCTGGATGCCGCCCTTGCCGGAGACTGTCCCCTTCCGGAATACCAAAATGCTAAAGCGGCTTACGAAGAGTGTGAGCCTCAGGTAAAACCCCTCGAATATCAATACGATCAGAGAATAAAAGAACGAAAAGCACATTATGCCCAATTGGTAAGTAATCGGGCAGCGTATAACAACAGTGTGCCTGACTCCCTTAGAAAACCCGCAGAACCTGAACTTGACCGGAAATGGTTTGAGCTGAAGGCGGACAGCGATGCTGCCTATAAAAGATGGCAGGATAAGCGGAAAGAGTGCAATGCCTATTACAAAAAAGCAGATAGTGTTTATACTGCCTGGAAAGCCGGTCTGATAGCAGAAAGGAATGAGAAGGATAGTATTTACGAGAAACGGGATTCCACTTTAATTGCAGACAAAGATGAGATTCTTAACAAAGCCGAAGGCTATAAGGAAAAGATGGACTCTATGCAGGGCTTCGATACCAAGTTCACCACCCTCTTCCTGATGCCGGACTGGGGTGTACAATTCCTTAAATGGCTCATATTCCTGGCTCTTTTGGTGATTGAGATCTTACCTACCTACCTCAAACTAAAAACGCCTATCAGCCAGTACGATTGGAAACTCTATGAAGACGACCAGACTTTTGCCGATGACGTCCGGTCCCGGATCGAATCTAACCAGGAGATTGCCGAAGAAACGGAGCGTTACCGCAAAACGAAGGAAATAGAGTTGAATAACAGCATTATGGATAAAACAGCCGCCATTGAATTACAATTGGCTGAAGAATCCCTGAGAGAATGGGAAAGAAGGGCTCGTGAAAGTATGAATAGAAGGATGGATGACACGGATTTAAGTACTTAATAAACCTATGCTCTAAAGCAAAATATTAAACCTACATCAAACAAATGAGTGCAAAAGATGTGGAAAAAGACTATGCCTTTGGCCGCTGGTTTGGTACCATAGGCTTCTTTTTGGGGATATGGCTGGCCGTAGACTGGGAATTAGGCTGGATAGGCGATTATTATAGGGCCGATCGGGGACAGCCACAGGGCTTTGGGTAGAACGGGTAGTAACCCGCATGATCATCTTCCTGATGTCATTGTTTTATTTACTGATACGAAACGGAATTATAGATGCAATATTCAATTAAGCAGACTTTTAATCTTAATAATATGGATTATGGATAAAAAAGAAATCGGAGCCCTTGTAAATGATAAACTAAAGGACTGGATGCAGTCTAATGAACAAATTGGCAGGTATTATTCACTTTCAGATAAAGCAAGGGATTTCATTATAGAAGTCATTGATAATATAAAAGCAGATCCCTCACCCAATTGGAATATACGAGGCAGAGAATTTGAAAATGGCCAGCGCTATGCCATTTCACTTATTCCGGAAGCATTTAATCAGATTTCAAGCCCGAGATATTTTAAATATCGAGCTGATCTTGAAAATAAACAAAAAATCACCACTTGGGAGATTTGGCAATCCTTGTCGGATATTCTTCAAAACAGATGTTTTATTTCCAGAAGTGTTTAATCGAAGTATTTAACCACACAGGACCAGGCCTGCATAATTACTTTAAAATGGCTAAAAAATCGAAGTCTTCAAAAGGCGGCTCCGTAGTTGAAGCCTATAAAATGGTGATAGACTATAATAAGGTGATCATTTCCCTGGCATCTACTATACTGGCGGCACAATTGGCCTTTTTGGTATTGCAACAAACCGATTTCAACCTTCTGAATTACGCCAGTTCATTGGTGCTGGTGCTCGCCATTACCTTATCATTCTTTGGTTTTGGAAGGGCTATACAGGTGGTGAAGACCGCCTGTTCCGATCCAAAGGCTATTGATTTTACCAATGCCAGCACCATCGTGTTGATCGTGGGTATTCTCCTAATTGGACTTATCCAACCTACTAAAGAGCAATCCATTGATGCTATGCTGGAGAATATAGAATCCAACACTAGTTCTTTGGGTAAACTTAATCCGGAAAATTGCACACAAATTGAAATGAATGGTGATCATTACCGCTTGCATTACCAAAGCCCAAAGAGCGACATTGAGGTGGTGTATTCCATCCAGGATCAGCGAATATTATCTATTACACCCTAACTGACTATACAGCAACCCTCACTCTCGCTCATCTTCTATATCATCCACCTCCTCCGTGGTGAAGTAATCCGGGTCTACCGTAAAGAATTCAGCCTTGTGGCGATTGATGCCTATACCGTTCTCGATCAGCAGGTCCAGCAGCTTTTGCCCGTTGATGAGCGTAATGGGGGCCGCTCCCCGATCCAGGGCAGACTGTACGGTACCTTTGGTAAAGTCTGACAGGGTAATAATGGTACCCTGGAAGGCGTCAAAGCGGTACAGTGAACCGCGCAGACCATCCATAACCCTGCGTGAAACGGCAGCAGTAGTATTCCTCTTTACCTGTATCACCTCTTTAATAGAGGATATACCCTTCTGAATGGTTCCCGTCACATCCACGCCTTTATCATTGGTGGGGCTGGTTACCACTACGTCTTCATAGCCCAGCGCCAGCAAAAGGTCTTTAATGGTATGCTCAAAGCGGATGGGGTCCATTTCCTGCAGGCGCTTGTACAGCGCATCACGCTGTTGCTGGTTAAAGGAATCGATCTGGTGGCTCAAGTCTTCTTCTTCGTTCAGGCTGGAAAAACTGCTGTTCTGGTCAAAGTTCTGCAGGTAGTGCTGTCCTTTTTCGGACAGGCTGTACTGGTTGCCTTCCCGGTTGGCCAGACCGCGGCTCACCAGGTTGCGTAAACGCTGGCTCAGGCTGGTGTTAATGGTTTTACGGGTGCGGTAGTTGGAATTCTTAAGCAGGTACTCCTTCCACTCTTCGTGAAAGGTGCTGCGCTTGCCCCGCCCGTGTATGGAAAGGCGGTACAGTAAAAACACCAGACCCTCCTCCACGTCAATGTGGGCTGAGGCTTCATTGGGCTCTTCACCCATAAACACGCGGCCGGCAGGTGTAATGGCGTATTCTCCCTTGTGCAAGCTGAGTAATTCATAATTATCGATCAGGAATTTACAGCCCCGCACATGGCGCGGGTTCACCTTTCCCCTACTCTCCGCCCATATACGTTGAGCCAGCAGGGCTTCCTTACCCTTCAGCCTTTGCGGTATCCACTGGTCCGGCTCCGTCCAGCTTACGCGTTTTTGCGGGGTACCGGTAGCGGCCCATATACTGTTGAGCATCGCCTGAAAGAGGCTGGCCTCTATACCTTCCAGCGCCTGCAACAGTAGTTTTACTTTGTGATATTCCGGGAATAAAGGAGTTTTTACCATAACTTAATATTAGTTTTAAACGTGCACTAAGCCCCTTTTCCGGCAGAATAGTGCAGTCAAAGCTCTGAAATCCAGGAATTGCGCTACGGCCACACCTTTGTGGATGTTGTATAATTTGATGTCTGCCATAGGTCAGTTATCAAGTTCTGTAAAGGAGCGTATAAATTCACTCTTTGGTATCAGGAAACAAACTTCATCTGAAGTCCTTTTCAGGATGTAGTGAACGGCTCCGGGATGATCTGCCGGATCAGCAGCATAATTTCCATCTCCCTGTAAGGTGTAAATGGATCGATCCATACTGGAATCTGTACGTTGGTAAGGTGCTCCCCCACGCCTGCCGCTACCGGTTAACCGGATGGTCGCTCCTTTCAGGTCCATTTCCCAGCATTCCATAGCCAGGTTGAAATGTACATTGGTTACTGCTTGCATCATAAATTACATTGTTTCCACCGCTTCCCGCTCCGGTTCAGCCTCTTTAACTTCCTCCCCACTACCCCAAACCTCCGCAATACGGTCTTTGATCTTTTGCTCAAAAATAGTGATGAGTTTCTTGTTGGATTCTATGATTTGTTGCTCTCTTTTTACTGCTTCTACAATTTGCTCTTGAGTAATTAATGACGGAGCTACAATTTTAAGTTCGCGGATTAATTTGGCATTAAGGTTACTCTGGTTACCACCTCTTGCATCACTTATTTTTCTTAAATAATCGTATTTTCCTATTAATTGATAAAATAGAAAGTCAATATTTAATCTTTCGTGATTCTTTATGAGCAAGGCTGCCACGGCTTGATTTATAGCTGCCTTAATAGTCAGGATGCCAACTCTTCCTCGGGTGATTCCCTGACCATACATTGCCATAAGTACAGTATTTGCAGGAATTAACCGTGCCGAGGAATTTTTCAGTCCTTTTTCAGTAATAAATTCCTCCGCCTGTGTGATTGTATTAAAATTGATTTGTCCTGTTTTAACGTATGGAATTTGGCCATTCCAATATGACTCATTCTTTCTGTCAGGTGTGCCTCCTGATTTCACCTCACAAACCTCCCCCAACTCCACCATCTCCCAATCGGGCTGAATGCGGATTTGTGGGCGGTAGTTATCCACCACCATACGCGCCCCGTCTATGATCCTCTGGTAGCCTTCTATTTCCTCCACGATCTCCCGCTGCACTTCCAGCGGTGGAAGGGGGATCAATACCTTTTTAACTAAATCAATATTTAAGTTACGAACTACTCCACCAGTCGCAGATTTTTCAAATTGAGCCTTTACTTCATCTGAAGACAGTATAGAATAAATATAATCTTTGCTAAGGTTTTGTTCCTTTTGCTTGAACACCAACCAGCCATCATGAATGCATCCTTCGATCTGCACAACATATGGTCGCCCAAAACTCATGGAATTAGAAAGTATAAAATCACCAGGCTTTACTAACCTTGACTTTTTCAGCCCCTCGGGGCGTATTTTCTCCTTCGTTTGAGTAATATATTTCTTCCCTTCTTCAGTATCTCCTATTTTAATCCAGTTAATACCATTTTCCTTCTCAGTAAGAAACTCTTTTATTGGTCTGGGAGAACCTCCTCTTTTGATATCAAAAATGCTTTGAAGTTCAACCAAAGGAAAATTGGAAGCCAGATCTTCAGATATCCTATACCGCTCCCCGCTCAGGTTGTAATCCCCGCTTTCGGCTATACGGCTTTTGTCCACCGCGTGGGTCAGTACGCCTTCTTCAAAGTCGGTACCCTCCAAAGTGGCGTGGCGGTACTTCTGCAAAAATTCCAGGGCCACGGGCAGTTGGGAGCCTTTCAGTTCCCTGCGCTGGGCGCCCAGGTCAAAACCATCGTTCTCCACCTTTACAAAGAGGATGCGCTTACTCTTTTTGGCCAGGGCACGGTCCATCAGCAGCAGGGAGGTCTTTACCCCGCTGTAGGGATTAAACACCCCGGAGGGCAGGCTTACCACCGCCCAGAGGTAGTGCTCCACCAGCATTTTGCGCAACTCTTTATAGGCCTTGCCGCTCTGGAAGACTACCCCTTCGGGCACAATAACCCCCGCCCGGCCCTGCGGGCTCAGGTGTTCGGCTATGTAATCTACAAACAGCACCTCGCTGCGGGTGGAGCTTACGCTGAACTTCTTGTGGGGGCGTATACCACCCTTGGGGCTCATAAAAGGCGGGTTGGCCAGGATCACGTCAAAGCGGTGACCCCAGCGCTCTTCGCTGGTAAGGGTGTCGTACTCGTGGATGTGCGGGTCGGAAAAGCCGTGCAGGTAGAGGTTCACCAGGGAAAGGCGCACCATATCAGGCGAAATGTCGTAACCCGTAAAATTGGCGATCAGCTTTTTGCGCTCATCCGGGGTGAGCTTGTTATCGTTTTGCTGTAAAATGTGCTTAAAGGCCGATATGAGGAAGCCGGCCGTACCGCAGGCGGGGTCCAGCACACGGTCGTTCTTACCGGGGTTTACGGCCTGCACCGTAAAATCAATGATGTGGCGGGGGGTGCGGAACTGCCCGGCATCGCCCTGTGAGCCCATTACCTGCAGCAGGTATTCAAAGGCATCGCCCAGCTTTTCGCTGTGGGAGTACTGGAACTGCCCGATGGTTTTGAGGAACATCCGCAGGGTTTCGGGGTCGCGGTAGGGTAAATACGCGTTCTTAAAAATGTCGCGGAACAGTTGGGGAATGTGGGGGTTCAGCTCCATAGATTCCAGGGCTTCATCGTAGAGCTTTACGAGTTCGGCACTGCCCAGTTGGGGATCAAAGAGGGCATCCCAGGCGTAGCGGGCGGCCTCACCGGTAAAAAAGCGGGCTTCGCCTCCCAGCTCTACGGCCTCCTTGTCCATATCATCCATAAACTTATAGATGAGCGCAATGGTGATCTGCTCTATCTGCGATTTAGGGTCGGGCAGCTTGCCTACCAGTATGTCGCGGCACTCGTCTATTCTTCGTTTTGTTGTGGTATCTAACATTCGTTCGTTTTCGTTGGTCATGCTTCGATACACCCACGCTTTAGCGTGGCCACTCAGCATGACAGCTTGTGTGTTCTATCTTGTGCTTCCTCTGCTATTGAAGCCTTCAGTCATCCTGAGTGCCCCGAAAGCCTTCGGGGCGTATCGAAGGGTGACACCAGCCTCCTCCCCGGAAAAGGAAACCTAAACGCCATTTTGTTTAGTCATTAGCTTTCACTAACCATTGTGTTTAGTTTGGGCTTTGCTCCCGTATAGTTTCCGAAACAAGTTCGGAAAGACGGCCGGTTTAATGGTTACAAAAAGCATCTCTCCAAAGCCTTCAGTCATCCTGAGTGCCCCGATCCCGAAGTTTCGGGACGGGGCGTATCGAAGGGTGACACCAGCCTCCTACCCGGAAAAGGAAACCTAAACGCCATTTTGTTTAGTCATTAGCTTTCACTAACCATTGTGTTTAGTTTGGACTTTGCTCCCGTATAGTTTCCGAAACCAGTTCGGAAAGACATCCCGGGGCTCAATTGGACTAACCATCTTCACTCTGTCACTCTCTCTGCGAGCAGAGTCACGCTGAACTTGTTTCAGCGTCTGCTCTGCGGTTACCTGGTAATCCTTCCTCTCTATTCCGGCCTGTTTCCGAAACAAGTTCGGAAAGACGGCCTCTATGGTCTGGGTTCCGGCATTCTAAATTCGTTCACCCGTCACTCTCAATAAGAGCGATGTCACTCTGATCTCGTTTTCCTGACCTCGTCACTCTGAACTTGTTTCAACGTCACTCTGAACTTGTTTCAGAGTCCCTCGCTTCCCTTATCTGCTCTTCGGTGTACCAATCTGCCGCCAGGTCTTTTAGTTCCGGGTTCTGCTCTTTTACCAGGTTCCATTTCCACTCGCGGTGCCAGTTCTTCAATTGCTTCTCTCTCCGTATGGCATTCATCATCCCGCTAAGGGGCTGGAAAAATACTAAAACCTATGGCCCTCTCAATTTTTATTTCAGGTCAGGGTCATCCTGAGTGATTGATCCGCCAAATACAGGCGGAGCGATCGTATCGAAGGATGACCTTCGTTTAGCACCCTTCGATACAGCCTTCCTTCGGTCGGCCACTCAGGGTGACACTTATTACTTTTATTACCTGCCTTTACCATACTTTCGGGCTCTTTGTCATCCTGAGTACCCAGATCCCGAACCTTCGGGTTCTTTTGGACAAGCAAAAGAAATGAAAGGCAATTTATTAATCTCATTTTGCCACATTTCGATACACCCCGAAGTGAATTCGGGGCACTCAATGTGACAAGAATTACTATTTCTTATCACGCAGCAAACTGATCCGTATTCACATAATCATCAATGTAGCGCGGTATCAGTTGCCGGAAATCGGGATTTACGGCTTTGTACTGATCTATGGTCATGGTAGCGTGGGTGTGCAGCGACTGGAAATCCTTGCTTTGGATGATCCTGCGGATGTCCTGGTCCACCACGTAGGCTTTAAAGAAATACTTCATCGCCCGCACGTTCACATCTTCCCCGGGCGGGTGTATAGACACAAATTTGTCGAACTCTTCTTCCAGCAGCTCGTCTTTGGATTTGAATTTGGGGATGATGCCGAAGATCTTTTCCACCACTTCGCGCACGGATAGCCTGCGGTCTACCCGGGCGGCCTTTCGCAGCTTTTCCAGGTTAAAGTACTCTTCGGGCCTGTTGAAGATCTCGCTCTGCACGTGGCTTACTACTTCATCCCAGTTGCCGAGTTCCACGTGTTTTTTAATGATGTCGTCCGTAGTGATGCGGTCTTCAAATTTGCGGAAGAGCATACGGTCTACCTTCATACCCTCGTAGCCTACCTGCTCTTCTTTGAGCACCCGCAAAGGATCGGGGCGGTAACTTTTATAGGTGAGGCTTTCCCCCGGCCCCTCCCCGCCTCCCGGGCCTTCGCCTTTGGGCGGTTGCGGCAGGTGCAGCTTTACATCGTAGTCAAAGCGCTCCTCAAAGTACTCGCAATTGGCAAAAAAGTCGAACAGTTTGAATTGAGTCTTTTCCTTCTGCAGCACTTCCTGCTCTTCCAGCTCGTTCTTAAACTCGTATTCAAAGGTATGGGTACGGGTGCCGCGCCCTTTGATCTGTACAAAATCGGCCGGGCTGAAGATGGGGCGCATCATACAAAGGTTAAGCAGGTCCGGGCAGTCGTAACCGGTAGTCATCATACCCACCGTAACGCAAATGCGGGTTTTGGAAGAGTCATAACCTTCCAGCCAGCCGGTTTTGCCGTTCAGCTTATTGTTGCTGAAGTTGATGGTCATCTGCTGGGCATCGCTCACCTGGGAGCTTACCTGTACGGCAAAATCAGACTGGTAGCGCCCGGGGTATAACTGCTCGGCAAATTCATTGAGGATCTGCGTGAGCTTGCGGGCGTGATTCTGGCTTACGGCAAAGATGATGGTCTTGCCGATCTCCCCGGTAATGGGATCTTTGAGGGCATTTTCCAGGAAAGTGCTGCAGAATACGCGGTTAGTCTTTTCGGAGAAGAATTTCTTTTCGAAGTCGCGCGAAATAAAGGTCTCGTTCACTTCCGTGCCTTCGGCATCGGTAATGGCCACGGCATATCCTTCGTCCGACAGTAACTGGGTGGTTATTTCGGTACGGGCGTCCACCACTACGGGGTTGATCAGGTAACCGTCTTTCACCCCGTCCAGCAGCGAATAGCGAAAGGTGGGTTCCCCGCCCTCGCAGCCAAAGGTGGAATAGGTATCGCGCAGCAAGCGCCTCTCGATCTCCCGCGGATCGCTCTGGCGTACGTTGTCCTGGTCTACACCCTTCAGGTAATCCTTGGGGGTGGCGGTAAGGCCCAGCTTATAGCCGTGAAAGTATTCGAATACGGCCCGGGAGTTTCCGGAGATGGAGCGGTGGGCTTCATCCGATATCAGCAGGTCAAAATCCGTGGGGCTGAACAGCCTGCGGAACTTATTGTCAAACAACAGCGATTGTACGGTAGTGACCACTATTTCAGCGGTGCGCCAGTTGCTGCGGTTCTCTTTGTAGATGTAGGTAGTATAGTCGGGTGCCAGGTAGGCTACAAAGTTCTTCCAGGCCTGGTCTTCCAGCTCCAGCCTGTCTACCAGGAACAGTACCCTGCGGGCGTTGCGCGACCGCAAAAAGAGGCGGATCACAGCGGCAGAGGTCAGCGTTTTACCGGTGCCGGTAGCCATCTCAAATAAAAAGCGGTCTTTACCGGCTGCCACGGCCTTCTGTAGTTTTTCAATGGCCTTTACCTGGTAATACCGCAAAAAGCGCAGTTTATTCTCAAAGATGAAGTCGCGGCTGGCCTCCACGCTCCCCTTCCATTCGGGGCGCTCCGCATAGTCCGGCATTTGTACCCGGGCAATGTAGTCGTCCTCTACCTTTTCCGCAGCCAGGGCTTCCCGCTGGGGTTTCCATTCTTTAATGGCGCCTATCTCGGCCGGTGAAGGAAATTTATAGATGGGCGTGGGGTTGCCCTTCCGCAGGTCCCAGAAAAAATGCACAATGCCGTTGGAAAGGATGATATAAGGAGCGTTCACGCTTTGGGCGTACTTCCGCGCCTGCTCCTTGGCCACCAGCGGGTGCAAGGCTTCCTTTTTGGCTTCCAGTACACAAATGGGTTTGTTGTCGCTGTCCAGCAACAGGAAATCCAGGGAGCCGCCCTTTACCTTTTCGTAATCCTCCCCCCAGGCATCGATGAGCTGTTGGGTGATCTTTACGCGGTTCTCCAGCAATACGTTGGCCGGGCCTTCTTCGGTATCGAAAAAGCGCCATCCGGCCTCTTCCAGCAGCTTATTGATTTTAATGCGGGCGTGTGCTTCGTTGGTCATTCGGTAAAAGCCTTTGCCGGTTTAAGGCAAAGATAAAGGGCTAAAATAGGGTTTTGTGGGGAGATTAAAATTTACTCTAAAGTAACATTTGGCCACTTCTTATTTTTCATTTAATAACATATCTTTAAAATAAATTTATATTTCGCTCAATGGAACCAATTGCAACTTCAGCAATGATAGGAGGCATTGTTACTTACCTCGGTACTCAACTCTCCAAAAATAAAGATCTTAAAGCACTAATATCTGATATTGGTGGATCAGCTTCTAAATGGCTACGCTCTGTACTCTTTAAAGATAACGGTGAAGAAAAGGAAGTTTCCAAAATGCTTCGGGAAAAGCCTAATAGCAAAGCCAGACAAAAAGCAGTAAAATCTATGATGGAGGTTCATATTGAAGATTTCCCAGAGGCAAAAAAGCATATAGAAAGAATATTCTACATTTTATCCAATAAAGAAAAAAGCACAATGGTACGGAGTAGCAAAAATGTAAACACAGGCATTATCAAATCCGGAAGAGACACACGCATTGGAGATAATTAATAAAATGGATATCCTTCATTCAAAAAATATAAATGCGGGTTTAGTAAGTGCAGGAGGAGACGTTCACCTTGGTGACAACTATTACAAGAGTGCAGAGTATGCTGATATTGCGAAAGCCATTGAACGTCTTGAAAAACTTGTTCGACTGGAAGAAAATGAACAAGAGCGCCTGAAGTACTCAATGGAACTTGAAGAAGAAAAGAATAAGCTGGAAGATTTTAAACAAAGCGTAATATCCCTGGCTGAAACTTTTCAGAAAATTGAAATAAATACAATTCGTCTGCAACAGGCCAAAGTTCATTTTGATAATGGGGAATTTAAGGAAGCTCAAGCTGTTTTGGATGTCCAAAAAATAGGTGAACAACAGGACGTTTTATTGCAGGAGCAACAAACTTTAACAGAAAAATCCAATCGGAATAAGAAAGACCTGCGCAATAATTCAGATGAATTCTTAATATTAGCTCAACTTATCGAAATTGATTATGGATTGAAAAATCGCTTCAAGAAAGCTAAAGAGTATTATGAATTATCTCTCAGATCAGATAGGAATTTTGATAACACTTTTCATTTTGCTAGCTTTCTTCATAAGCATAATCAAATTCCTGAAGCTCTTCCTCTTTATCATGAGGCTATAGAACTCCATGAAAAACAGAAAGATCACCAAGAAGCAAGGTTATATTACAGTAATCTAGCTATTATTCTCAATAATATGGGAATTCTATTTGAAACAAATCATGAATTTGAAAAGTCCGAAACTTTCCTTGAAAAAGCTCTTAAAATACATGAAAAGCTAGTTGATGGCGCTCCCGAACACCACCTACCCCATATTTCTTATGTATTATCTAATCTGTCAGTTGTCCAGCAAAAACTGCTAAAATTTGATGATGCTGAAAAAAATTTAAAGAAAGCATTATCAATTAATAAACAAATTTCAAAGAAGGGATCTGAAGAATACAAATCTGAATTAGCCTCCATTTTTTTCAATTTGGGAACTTTATTTTTAAAGAAAAAAAAATTTAACAAATCTGAAAATTATTTTAATAAATCACTTTCTATTTATGAAGGCTTATCTAAAAAAGAATCTCATCACTTTAAACCTCAAATTGCCAGCACTATATACTGCTTAGGTGTATTATTATTCGAACAGAACTCCATTAAAGATGCCATAGTAAAATTACATCAGTCTCTATCTCTCAGGAGAGAATTAGCAATCAATAACCCTCAACTCCATCTTCCACATATTGCGGACGTCCTGAATGCATTAGCTATTGCACAGGGAGTAAATCAAGAGTTTTCTCAAGCAAAAGAAAATTACCTCGAAGCAATAGCTATCGTGGGTAGGTTAGCCACATATAATCCAAAATCCTATTTACCCCCTTTAGCCACATACCAAAAAAACCTAGCCGCAAATGTATTTACTAAAACAGGAGACTATGATAATGCTCAACGTTATCATGAGTATTCATTAAAGAATTGGTTAAATTTAGAAAGGTCATTAAACAATAAATTTTTTAATAATGAAATTGCTACATCCTATAAATATATTGGAAACGTATTTACGTTAAAAGAAGATCCTAATACCGCTGAAAAATTTTTTACATATAGTCTGGATATTTGGGAATATTTATTAGAAGAAAACTTTGACACTCATATATCCGATTATATTGAAGCTAAGTCAAATTTAGCCATTGTTCAAAGTCAAATAAATAAATTGGATGAAGCTGAGCAGAATTTCAGAATGGTTCTTGGCCATCGTCTTAAAATGGCGTCTGAAGAACCTGATGCTCATTCCTCAGAATTAGTAACTCTCACCTCTATAATAGCCATGTTTTATTATTCCAATAGATCAGATACAGAAAAATCCTTGTTTTATTGTGGATTGACTTTTCTCTATGCATCAGAATATGAGGATTATAACCCGGACACTACGGAAGCAATAAATCTAGCTTCGCAGATATTAAGAAGTCTGAAGATAGACAAAAATAAATTTCTAACAGATTTTAAAAATATAATGGCCAAACATAGAGCTAATTAGAGATTGTTAATCTCCTCCATCACCAACTGGATCATATCCGCATCAATCTGTAGGTTTTCTTCGTTGATGAGATACGGAATTTCAATGATCGGGCCTTTTTTGCGTGGTCTATATTGTGGACTCCCGATCAGGTTAATGATCAATGCTTTTTGGGCACCGGTCTGTTCCAGTTTTTGGCGTAGTTTGTTGTATTCCAGGCCTGTATCCGTATAGCTATGGCTGAACCAATGTTTAAAGTCTATGTAAATACCCTGGTCGGTTTTAAAGTCAAATAGCTCGTATTCGTCCAGTTCCAGGTTTTGCAATTGTACATAGCAATACTCCTCCAAAAGAAACTTACCGATTGTTTCTCCCAATATGCCTTTATAAATGCTATGGAAAGCTACCGGGTTCATAATGTAAGGTCCTTTGCCAAAAGTGATGGCATAACCCTTCTCTTCAAAATGGGCTTTTAGTTCCGGCAGTTGCATAAATTGTTGTAAACGGGCGGTATATTCTGAAATTCCCTGATGCAGTGACTTTACGGAATTATAATATTTCTGTCCGTCTCTTTTCCGATAGCTATAGGTAAGGGCGTTATCCGGCAGGCGGAAGTAAAAGCATTCCAATGGGCTGGGAATATCGGAAGCTTTGTACACCCGGGGATTTCTTAAAACAAAATCCCGCAACTGTTGCCAATATCTCTGGTTCTCTTCCTCAAAGTCCTTGTGCAACATGGAATTGATCAACCTCCTGGCCTTTCGGTTTTTACGTTCGGCTACATTAAAACACTCTTCTTCCTGCGAATCAATACCGACTGATGAATTACATTTTTCCAGTAACTTTTCATACTCATGCAAATAGATCTGCGGAGACTTTTCATCGGTACGCAATAGTTCCTGTACCCGGTGATGCGCCAAGATGTGGATCTCGCGGCTTTTACGATTGGTACGTGAGATCCTTCCGATGGCCTGTATCACCATTTTGCTGATGTAATGGGCAAAGCTGTCTTTGGAATACAGGTTTTTCTCTTTCACATCCATCTCACTAAAAAGAGGCTTTTTACCACTTACCAGCTTAAAGCCTTTTTTAATCTCATGTTTTAATTGAGCCGTAGATATCTCCCCCGTCTCCGCCAGAAATTCCACCTCAAAAATATTCTGTACCAGCTCCTTCTCCTCTAGGCTTTTCCCAAACTTATTTACCAGTAAATGGGTCGGCCGCTCACAATAAATGCCGTCAATGTCTTTTTCGGGATCAGCAGAATGACGAGTATTTATCACTACCGTTTCCATATTCTCAGGTACGGGATACTGAAGGTTTTGACCGGCTCCCAGCGTTTGATAAGTGGAGACCATAAAGAGTTTTTGCCCGGATGATAAATTGGTCAATAAGTTCTTCTTCTTCAATTCAAACCGTTCGCTGTCTATTACTACAAATGGTTTATAGTTTGCATCGCGATAAACCGATTTTCCGAATTTTTCAATTAAAAAATTGAACATCTCTTTTAAAACTCCTTCATCAAAATCCGGATGATTTACCCTGGGCAGAGCGTTTCCCAGGTAAAGAAAAGAATGGGCAGTGTCACTCAGTAAAAAATGCTTGAATACATGGGCTGCCCGTAAGTATCTCCTCCGGTGAAAATCCCGTGTATTCCAGAGGTTATTCAGTTTCTTAAATACTTCCGAGGCGTATTCTGCGTCTTCAAACAAGGCCAAAGCTTCTTCTTGCGTGTCTTCACACTTTACCAGCTCAGCCTTAATCTCCAGTTGACCATAGCCGACTGTTAATTGTCTGAACCTTTCCTTAAGTTGGGCCAGTTCCGCTTCATTAACCGTTCTGAAGTTCTCTCCCAATCGCTGCCTTAAAAAGTTGAGATCGTAATTTCCCAATACCGTAGGTACGGTTGCCGTAGCCGATATACCGATCACATTGGCGCGCTGGGCCAGCTTAAGCATCAGTTTTTCAGGGGTTTGTTCAAATGTATTGAGGTAAATGCGTGAACTGAGATCGTGGTTCTCACTATCCACAAAATCATAATAACGGAAACCGTTCATATAAAAGCTATGCTCACGCAGGTAATTAGACCGGGGTAAGCCTTCCTGTACCTCCCTGCCGTGCTGGTTGGCAACGATGTCCATAATGTAATTCACCTGAAGGGAATCCAGGTTAAACAGGTCCAGAACCGTGCGTAAAGCACTTTCCAGGGGAAAATCATCAGAGCCACTCTCCTGTTTCAGCTCGCTATAATTCAAGGCTGTCATCCAGATACCTCTTGAAAAGTACTGAATATAAGCGCGGAGTTTGGCCAGCATGGTAGGCAGGCTTATACCTTTCACCTTGTTTTTGTCGTGCTCAAAGTGCACGTAATTCACCTGTTCCTCTTCACTATACACTATACTGATAAACCTGAACCCCTCTTTGAGAATGGTTTCGTATTCAAAGTCGTGGAAAATGAAATTTCGTTTATTATCCGCACTCACGGTTTTAAAGGGCACATCCAGGTGGAATTCACTTTTAAGTTCTGCCGCCTGCACTTCCAGATAATCCAGGATTTCCTGGATAGATTTATAATCCTTTTGTTGCCTGGCTAGTGATTCCCTCAGTAAAGTGGCCGGAAATTGCAGTCCTGACAGAGTGGTATAGATTTGCTGGAATAAAGCTACCAGGTTAATCCGTTTACTCAAACCATTTTCAATAATGTTATTGAGTAATGGCTTTTTAGAAGCATCAAACTCATCAATAAATACCAAAGCCTGGTCAATGGATTTATGATCGTGGAAATAATAGGAAGGTTGTATCAGGGTAACATTCCTGGCAAAGAATTTATCCACGCTCATAAAGAATATCTTCTTTTCGGAAGTAGTTACGGAAGGATACAGATCTATGATCCAGGCGGCATTGCTCCTGATCCATCGGAGCTTCCTGCCCGGTGAAGCATATGCTCCTCTCTCACTGGTGTTTTTTTCAATATAGTGGATGAGCCGGTTGCGAAATTGAGGTTCCAGTTCTGTTCTGATCTCATTTTCGATGATGGTATTGGCCTCTGCCTGAGCTATAGTTGTTTTTTTACTTTCCATGAAGCGATTAACCAAACGCGCCTTTTGCCGCAACTTCCTGAACTCCTCCCACTTCCTTACTTCATCGGGGATATCGTCAAGCTCTGTAATATGCTCAACTACTTTAACGGAAGTACCATCAATAAAAAGTACGCTATCATCAAAAACCTTTTCCAGGCCTTTTTCTTTAAAAAGACTTTGCAGCTTTTTTAGCGGAAGGTTTTTCTTGAGGTTGGTAACAAAGTAAATGGGCCGGTGATCCTCGTATTGATCTACGATGTATTGCAGTACCTTATAGGTTTTACCAAAACCCGTAGGAAGGTTTAAAAGAAACAATCCAGTTTCATGGGAAGCATATTGCCTGAGAATTTCCTGCATGCTTTGTTTTAAGGTAATTGCCGGAAAAGCCAGTTGATGAACATCAACATTTCGTAAGCCTCTTCCGGGCTCCGCTGATCTTCATCACCATGGCTGAAGATGTTGCGCATGGCCCGGATCATACCCATACTTAAAAACTGGAACCCTTCCTGTATACCTCTTTCATTTTCATTGGAGAGCTGATTAAGAGTAATAATTGGTCCATTAAGGTTAAAGGCTTTTCCCATAAGGTTCTTTCCAATGTCATTTAAACCGGTAAGATCCTGCACCGCCACTTCAAATCTCTCTGAGGCTTTTCGCACCGATTCGTTAAAATGACCATTCCTGAATAGCTCTAAGGGCTCAGAATTCAATTGCTCACATAAAGGATGGCTTTCCAGGCGCCTGATCAATTCAGCAGGGGGTACTGTAATGAGGGGAACAAATTCATCCAGTTCCGTATGCTGTAGCTCTGTTGTTAAGTTTATACCAAGTTTAAGCAGAAAAGAATCCAGTTGATCAAGTTCAGATCGCTTTAAGGGATTTCTTTTATACCTGCGGTACTTAATAGCCGCAGCAACCACTTTCCTGAAAATGGTATAGGGGAGCTTTTTATGATAACGAAACAGCTTTTCGAGGGCTTTTTCCAAAGCCACCTTTTTGTACGCTCCCTTAGGAAAATAGGATTGAATGGAACTCTCTTTAAAGATAGTGTAAAAGGTTTCAGTTTTATTATTCCGGGTTCGGAGGGGAATAAAACTATATAAAAGCTCAGCCAGGTCATTTATATGACCTTTAACATTGCTGGTAATAGTTTTTACCGCCCTTCTATTAATTTTTTTGACTGATGACCGCTTTTTTAAAGGCATTGTATTTAATTAAAATCGCTTTTGCAATTCTCCTATTCTTCTTTCAATAGCTTTACATTCCTCCAGTAAATCTTCAGAGGATCGAAATTTAGGTAAATCTTTAGAATTTGAATTTTGATATAAATTCAGGCTTAGATTATAATCTTTTTCAATTACCATTTTCGGAGATACTACCATTGCTTTCTCTTCCTTATTTCCATTTCTGAAAGACTGAACCGCTATTATAGCTTTCTCTATGGCCTCTGATTTTACTTCATACCGTTTTTTTCCTTTGCGGAAATCTTTAGATAAATCGATGAGCAGAATGTCTTCTGTTTCTTTTTGTTTCTTTAAAAGAAAGATCACGGTACTGACATTGGAATTATAAAATACCTTGGAAGGAAGTTGGATAACCGCCTCCAATAAGTTATCATCGATAATCCTCCTGCGAACCTTTTCCATCAAACCTTTTCCAAACAAGGCGTTTAAGGGTAAAATAACCGAGGCCACCCCATTTTCACTCATACTATCTAAGATGTGGTTAAGAAACAGTACCTCACTTTTACCACTCTTGAATTCAGAATTGAATTTTCCGATGGGAGAAAAGTCTTTAATGGTTAGCCCAAAAGGTGGATTAGAGATAATAGCATCGTAGCTTTTATTATCAAAGGGTCGATCTGAAAAATTTACTTTTGCACTGGGTTGTTGACTCTTATATATTAAACCGAATAACCGGGCCATTCTCAGATTCATTTCCGACTGGGTTTCGCCAAAAAAATTTTGAGCTTTTAACTCTTTTCCAGCAGTCATCAATAAATCACCAGAACCACAGGCGGGATCATATATACTTTGCATTTTAGTATTTGCCATAGTCGAAACCATAAGCTTAACCATTTCTGAAGGAGTAATAAAATTAGCGGTGCGGAGCAAATTACTACCCGCAAGATCTCTAACTTCTTTTAAGACATACTCCAAGAATAAGCCTATTTCAAAATCGTTTGACATAGTTATGAAGCGATCCCATTTAAAGGAAAATTCTTGCCATACCTCTATTAACCATGGTTCTGCAGAAAGTGATAAAGGAATTTTCAATTGTTTAATAAACTCTCCAAGCTCTTCCACCCTATGAAACTCACTCTTAGTTTGCTTGGCATGTATAAAAAGAAGAAAGCACTCGATGAGAGCCTGATCTTCCAGTTTGGGCTTTAGCGAACGGACGATCTCTTCCACAAACTGCTCGAGATGTTTTTCAGAATGATTCATAACAGGCTTTTAATAAAAGAGAACACTTTGAATATCAATTTTAGGATGCCCGATTTGTTACGAACTCTTTTATTGTCTACAGGAGGTGCCAGGTAATAATTATTCTCATAATGATTATTATTAATGATGGTAATACTCTTCTCGTTATGAAATTTATTATCCCCGGACTTCATATTCCTTTAATTAGCTCCCAGTTATATGCATCCCTATATTCCCTACGCTTAGTTATGAGATTTTTCAACTCTTTGCTCTCCTCTTCCACCCAATAGTTCATTTGGATAATCTTATCCTGAACAGCTAATGGAGGCAAAGGTACTTCCAGGTTCTCCAGTGAACTTTTTGATAAAGACAGAACAGTGCTCCCCGACATCATACTCTGGAGTATTTTAATAGTTGCAGGCTGTTGAAGGTACCAGTACAGGTATTCGGACCTGAGTTTATCCGGCTCTGGGCTAAGTATAAAAAATGAAGACGTAGCAACCGCTGCTTGTTTCCCTTTATATAAATGAGTAGTAAAGTTCAGCCCCTTATTGGACAGAAGAACATCCCCTGACTTTAAAAGGTGTTTTTCTAAAGGGGAAACCTGATCCTTGGCAATATAGCTTATAGTATCCTTTAATTCTCCGGAATCAACATCCGTTGGCTGTATAACTGCTATTTCCCTACTATCAGATATGTTTTTTCTCCCTCTGAAAGTGTAGCCCGTTCTTATATTCAAAGAAATTTTCATTTATTCACTAGTCTAAGTAGTGAAGTAAATATAATGTGGATTCCTTAAGTACCAAACACATTGTTACTAATTCCTGAAAAAACTTACACTAAGCCAGGCTTCCCCTTCCAATCCAGGATCAAATAATACTCTTCCATACCCATACGTAGCTATATTGGTCTTTCACTAAGTCTTCCTTGAGCTCCAACTAGTTTATCGTAGTTCTGGGTAAAAGTACGTATGCGGGGAAATGCAGCGGTCCTTGAAGCTGAGGGCTCCTAAAGGTACTTGGAAAGCATGCCTTATTAAGAGAATTTTCGGGCATTTCTGCTAATTCGTTTATGCCCACCCTCTCCTTTTTACCGTCTACACTTGTAAAACCTGCACTAACGAAATAATCCAAACGAGTGGTGAATTTTTCACGAGCTTTCCCGTATGAAATAAAAAACATCTGCCACCAGGAGCAAAAAAATGTGGCGGATTAAGGTCCCCGGCCGTCATGGCTGGGGATTATTATTTTGGAGACGATAAGTAGTCTTAAAATGTAGCTGGGTTAAGTTTATTGATCTCCGACCTGATAGAATCAGGTTTCCCGCCTATTCAAGAGTGTGATTCCGCTTTTTGTATAAGCTATAAGTGATACCCAATTGAATATTCAGGCAATAGGGTATTTGATCATCCCACTCTTCTGTAACAAAAATCACAGGTCCCACAGTTAACTCAATTCCCAAGGGTAGATCAGCCGTTTTACCATAACGGAGTCCCCCATATAATCCTGGGCCTGAATGATATCCTTGATTTGTAAAGGCTATACCGTCTCTCGTATAGCAAAAGGAAGTTCCCATATAATTTAGAGATACCCCGGCCAGTAGTTGGAGCCTGCTTTTTAGTGGAATGATACGCTGCCAGGCCAACTGAACTCTTCGGGCACCAATATTTACATTACTCTGTAACCAATCGGAGTAACCCTGTAAACGTGAAAATCCAACGGCTATAATAATCTCGCTACTCGGAGTTATGCTATCAAAAGCTACATAGGCCTCCATAGTACTTCCCATTGCCTCAGGCACCTGTTCCGTACTGTATTGCACATAACCAGCACTCAAGCCTAAAGCCTGACCATACAGAAGGCTACTGCTAATAAGAAAGCTAAAGGTCAGTAATAAAAGTTTCACGTTATAAAGGTCATTAAGGCTTTAGTAACGGGTATCTTATCACGTAAAGTATAGCACGGTCATGTGATTTAAATTAAACGAAAACCCCGGGCTAAGCCGGGGTTCTTTCTTCCAAAACCAGGATCAAATGATACTCTTCCGTATTCGTAAATGGTTGAACGGGTCTTTCACAAAGTTCTCCTTGATCTCTACCAGTTTATCGTAGTTCTGCGCAAAGTAGGTACGCGTGGGTATAGAACTGTCCTTAAAGCTGATAAAGGCCCCGGAGGTATTGGGAATATCGTAATCCCGCGCTACTTCCATCCAGTCCAGCGCCCGGTTGGTACGATTGTACACTTTGTTGTTCTGCCTTTCCTTTACCTCACACTCATGCGTATTCCACCAGGTTTGGTATTGTATGGTGTACAGCATTTGCTTGTAGGGAAAGGAGCTGTCACCACCCTTCGGGTTTTCGCGGTAGTAGTCACCCACAATAGCACCCAGGGTTACGTAACTCATCAACCCCAGCTTACGGTTCCCATCCAATAGCAGGTCTGAGGTAAGGCTTTGTAGTAAAGCTTCGTAGCCATCATCACCCAGGCCCTGGGGCTCTACCAGGCGGGAAGTGATCTTATGCGGAGCAGGATCGTCAAAATCCGGTGGCAGGGGTTTGCCTTGCAATAATAACTGCTTGTGTTCAGGGTGAGCCAACAGGTCCTCCCCCCTTTCGTGGCGGGCCTTTAAAATAGGGTTAAAGGATTCACGCGCCCAGTTACTCATCAGGTTTTCACCGTATACCTCATTGGAATCGGAGCCACCTTCTCCATCATCACATACCTCATCCGGCTTAACGCCTTTATCGGTAAACCATTCCTGGATAAAAGTATTCAGCGAATCCCAGTCTCCTTCCCAATACCCGTACATGCGGCAGTTGTGGCAAACGGTATCTTTATTAAAAGGCTGGTCACCGGCCGGTTTGGCGTTGATCTGCAGGTTAGTCCCGATCAGCTGGCTGGTCTGGTCGGACTCAATAGCCGCTTCCCAGGCCTGCAATACTTTAATGGTAGGATGGTTACACTCCGGCTGATCACTATCTTTTGGCTTGTAAAGGTTCCAGTTCAAATGAAAGCGGATCAGTTTGGGCGGCAACACAAAGGTTTGTATACGGAATTCCGTCACCAGTCCGTAGCTCATGGCACCGCCACCGCGCAGGGCCCATAATAAGTCCGGCACATTCGCACCCTCTGCATCTACACTTACGGTGCTGCCATCTCCCAGCACGAGGTCGGCACCCATCAGCCACTCGCAACACATACCGTGTTTGCGCGTCCAGGGTCCCCAGCCCCCGCCCATAATAAAACCGGAAATACCTACGGTAGCACAGGTTCCATGAGCTATCATTACGTCTTTATCCGCCAGTTTGGTGGTCAGGTTCTTAAAGATGTTACCCGGACCAATGGTGGCCAGACCTTTATCGTTTACTTTCACCGTATCCATTCGGGATACATCAATGAGAATGGTATTGGTACCGGTACATTCTCCTTCGTGGTCATGACCGCCCGCCCGTATACGTACCGGCAGGTTCATGGCCATCGCCAATTTGTAGGTGATCTGTACGTCCTTGGCATGGCCACAGTATACAATGGCCCAGGGCTTTTCCTGGAAACGCCTGTTGAAGATCTGACAGTGTTCATTGTACAATACCTGGTGTGCCCAGTCGCCTGCCGTGACCATAACTTGTGTAGCTGAAGAGATTTTTCCCTGAAGCTCACTTAAATAATCCGAGAGAATTTTCACTTTGGAATCAAGGATTGTTGATTCGTTGTTCATGTGGGTTTGGTTTAAATTAGTAGTAAAGCTTTATAGTAAAAGCCTATCCATATTACTAAAACCAATATGATCTGGAATACTATTCTCTGGAGTGGGCATTTTTTCTTAGTAAATGACCCGGATTGAGCAGTGAAATTATTAGAATCCTGTACCATTAACTCCTGCTTGCCTAATTTAGAGACACGCGACCAAACCTTCTCGAGTCAACCCTTAAGTATCACAACCAAACAGAATACACACAATGCCGAAAAATTCAATCAAAAAGTAACTGCTAATTCTCTGTAATTAACCACCTTCCTACTAACCACTAAAAAACTACCAACACCAAACCACCCCCTTTACCGTTTAATTCAATACCCCTCCATTTCAGGTTTTTCTTCTTCATCAATAATTCAACGCAAAAAAATCCCACCTATTGAAAGGGCACCGGCCCATCCCAGCTTGATACGTATCAAAAGCATGGATAAAGCGTAGATACCCCGTAGATAAAGCGTAGATAAAGCCCGCCACCCACCATGTTGTCATGCTGAGTTCCCCGCAGGGGAGTATCGAAGGGCACAGCAGGGAATCGGGGATGGCTGATTCATTGTTCCATGTGGGTTTGGTTTAAGTGGTTTAAAATATAATGCATGAAGAAAGTCTCATATTTAGTAAAAACAAAGAAATAAGGTCTTCTAAAATTCAAGGGCATTCCGCTCTCCGGGTTTTTCTACTGGTCATACCTGTGTAGCGTAAGTAATTATGAGTACCTTTTAAAACTGAAAACTCATCCTATCTCCAACCAAACTCATCATGGGTCATGAACAAACTAGAATCAACCAGTACACGCCAGATCGTGGATCTTGCGAACATTAGCCCGCAACGTACCTTTTTAGCATCCTACCCTGCCAAACCCGATCCCCAAAGCAGTTTTTACATAACTAAACACCATACCCAAAATGCCGATGGTTCCGAAAACCATATCATTTCTGGAGTTCACCTGGTTTTAAAGAAGGGCCATGAAAACGGTCTTTGGGAACTATTGGAGGATAGCCGTAAAAGCCAGGATGCGCGCAACCCCAAGCTTAAGATCAGATCATTGGAAATACAGTGCGATACCCTTGAAGTTCACGGGCAGCTGAAGATCCCCGAAACTAATTTAACGGTTTATGCCCGTAAACTGGTTTGGGGCACTGCCAAGGCATCCATTAACAGCTCTCCCCTACCATGGGCCGTTAAAAAAGCGCAGAACGCTGCTGGTCAGCAAAAGGGTGAGAACGGAGCCCACGGGCGCCATGCCGGGAACATTCATCTGTTTATAGGAAAATCAGAACCTGCTGATGACCAAGAACAGCGTTTGCTGGCCTGCGGGGGCAATGGCCAGGACCCCGGTGCTGGTGCGGACGGAAAAGATGGCGAAAGCCGCCAAAGTCGTGACGGTTTTGAAGCTGCTGTAAAAACACCTGCTATAAGCAAGGCGCAGGTAAGTTTTGACACTCCCGCTATTTACTATACCTATGGCTGGTATTGGTCTTTTATAAAGGGTACCAGTGGTACCCATACCTGGGGAACAGACAGCTTTCCTACGGATGGTACAGATGCCGTGGCCCCGGGTAAGCCTGGAAACGCAGGAAACGGGGGCGAGATCATCACCACGGATAAAAAACTCATGGATCATTCCGATAATAGCCCCGGAAAAGCAGGACAAAAAGAAAGGGATTACAGAGGGGGTACAGCCGGCAGGCCTTTGAAATCAGCCAAATATGCCGTAAAACTGTATATGGACGCCTTTGGAACGGATAATGCCGGCAAGGACGTGGCTAAATTAGAAGGAAATCATACCACCAAAAGCGGAACGGGTGCTAAGGCATTGCCAGCTGACATTATCAAGGGCAAAAGTCAAAGCAAACACCTGGATCAGGCCGGTTTGTGGATACACCCTTTACAACTCCAGAAAGTGCTGGAATATGCCCGCGACCTCCACCTGGCGGGTGCCGTGGATGATCTTCCAACTTTATTGGCTGATTATGAGCATACTCTTTCCGGTGAAGTGCCCAAATCTGATCTTTGGAATGACAATTCTGCCATGCAATGGGCAAGGGCGGCCAGTGATATAGCCCTGATATTACAACGGTCCCGTCAGCATCTTGACTATTATGGCCATGGGGCAGGCTTCACACCCTTTCTGTCGCTTCATGGAACAGTAAAACTATTTGAGCAGGAAGCAGAGCGCGCCCTGCATATACTCCTGTTAACCAATTGGATCAATGTCAAGGCTCGTTCAGTTAAAGAGATGTCGGATATTCTTACTGAAGGCATTAAAAACCTGAACCAAAATATTGACAAGGGAGTAGAGCAAATTGCCACCGCGAAGGAAAAAATCACCACCCACGAGAACGTTCTGGAAAGCTTGCGTCCACAGTTGGAAAACCTGGCCGTTGAGTTATCTGACCTGGAAAATAAATTGATGGATAAGGCCCGCAATGATTTGGAAATAAAAGCCATGATCACAGCCGGGATAAAAATGGCATCAGCAATTCTAAAGGTAATACCGGTGGGCCAGCCCGCTCTGGGTGCCGTAGGATCACTGGGCGAGGTAGCTGGAGATTTTATTATGGGTAACAATACTGCTGCAGATGCTGTCTCCGAAATGGGTGGTGTATTCGATAAAGCCAGCAAAGCTTCCAAAGAAGCCCTGGAAGCACAGAAAAAATTAATGGAATTCAAGAGTAAATTTCCTGACGAAGAAGTTCCGGGTTCCGATAAGAAAATGTTGCGAAAGATAGGTTCCAATCTAGGCCCCGCTCTTTCCAAAGCTTCAGAAGCCATAGGCGCTTTACAGGTTCCAGAGTCTGAGGTAGAAGCCGAGCTTAAACGTTTGGAATCCGAAAGTGAAGAATGGAATGAACTAACCAATAAGATACGCGACCTGAACGAGCGTAAAACAAAAGCCCTGCTCAACTTACTGATTGCTATTGAAGAGGTCAGTGAGGGTTATGCCAAAATAAGCTCCTCCACTATTGCCATTGTGAACTTCCAAAAACAAAAAACCGAAGGCCTGGATAAGCTTAACCCCGAAGCGGTGGGTTGTATAAATGAGATGGAACAGGAAGCCCGGCACACCCTTATTTACTACCTCTACCTTATGGTAAAGGCCTATGAAACTACCATATTATCCCCGATTGACGTCAACTGGAAAATGAGTGAGCTGACAACAGCCATTCAGAAACTGCTCCAAAAATCAGATGTGAACCCCGGGAGGTTAAAAGATCAGGTACACGATCTGATGCCTTTGTATAAGAACAATATCAATAAGATCAGGACCAGGTTGCTGAATGAATTTAATTTCAGTGAGAGATCCAATAAATTGCAGATTGGCCTTGACGCTGATGAAACACCAGGTCCTATTAAACAACTTAACCATTACGGGGAAACCTACCTGGACCCTGTATCTTTCGGATTACTCTTAACGGACCAGCAACTGGCCCGGATAAGTGACGTAAACCTTATTAAGGTGGAATTTGATCCTGAAGGACCGCCCTTACCTGAAAACAGTAACGTAGTCATAAGCCTGCAACCTGATAAAGAAGGTACGCTGCGAAAATCAGAAAAGCTCTATGCGGTTTATAGTGATCAGCCCATTTCGTGGAGCTGGACGTACATTCCTTCTAAAAAAGAAGGGCAGGAAATTGAGAAGAGTCAACCCAGCCGGGGAGCTGAGGATATGTTTAACTTTATCCTGGGTGACCAGGCCGGTAAGGTCAGGCAAAAAATGGCCTATCCTCCGGTGTGGTCCAGACTGAAACTGAAAATTAACTTCACCAAAAACTTTGCTTCCGGCAAGCGCCCCCGTATCCGCAAGCTTTACCTGTTATTTGATTGTGATTCCAGTCTTGCTCCGGAAAACCAGTATGTACTGAAAGTAGAGAAACTGGGTGTTCCTGCGGCTGTGGAGGTTAAATGTACCAAAGACCTCGCAGGACGTGCCAATGGCTTGAATAACTTCTACCGAATCTTTATTAAAAATACACAGGTAAGCTTATCTGTGCCATCTAATAGCGATGGAGCTGCTTTTCAATCATGGACGGTTTTTGGTAATGAAAATGTAGACTCAGGCCATGAAAAAACCAGTTTGAAATTCAGCCTTAGCAACCACATGATTGCCCAGTCCCACTGGGATTATATGCACCAAAGTACCGGTACAGAGGTCATCAGCCGGAAAGCACTGAGGAAAATTGCGGAAAACCATCCCGAAAAAGATGTCCGCAAGTCTGTTCAGGGGCTTCTGGCTAAAATTATACCTGCAGACCTGGTAATTCGGCTCAAACCGGATCAGGATGCTGCTGTACTGGGGCTGGCCACTTCCCTGGATAACACCACTATTTTAGAAGAAGGTAAAGACGGATGGAAACAAGTTAATCATAATGGAATCGTAGGCTGGGTACATGTAAATCAATGAAGTGAGTGCCATTATCCTGTTACAATTAAAAACAACACTCCGTTTTATAATTGAATCTTAAAAACTAAAGCAAAAAAAGCCCGGAATAATGCTCTGGGCTTTTTCAACCAAAGTCATCCTTTATTTTTAGTTACCGCCATCTGGCTCAGGTTCTGGTAAACCCAATCCTGGCCGTTGTACAGTATGCTGGATAGTTCATCGTTCTCATCCCTGAAAACCACAAAGAAAAGCCCCAGTATACTTACCGCTCCCTGCGGGGCGGGAACACTGACCCCCGTACTGCTCTTCACAAGTTCATAAAGATTTTGATAATTCCATTGGCTGCCGTTCCAGTACAGGTCAGAAAGCTGTTTATTACTATCCGGATAAACCACGTGCAACCAGTTTGCAGCAGGGCTAAAGGGAACCGGGTTGCCGGCAGCATCCGGAACGGTAATACCCTGCGGCAGGCTGTTCAGGTCCTGGTAACCCCACTGGCCCACGTAGAAGAAATCCGCCACGTGATTATTTTCATCCCAATACACATTATGAGCCTGTTGATGATTGCTGTTGCTGAACTGGCAGCCTCTCACCGTTCCCTGCCCTTGCTGGCTTCCGGAAGGGTTGGTCAGCGTGTTCAGTATCTGGAAGTACCATGTGCCGTTGATAGCAAAAACATCACAGGCTTGCATATAGGCATCTCCCGGATAAAGCACATGCAATTGATCCAGGTAAGCATAGGCAAAAGGGTCACCATTAACGGCTGTGGAAGCCTTGGCATCATTGTATGGAGAATAATAAATCCACTGGCTTCCGTTAAGATAGATACAGGAAAGCTCATTATTGGCATCACGGTAAAAAACGCTGAGTACGGAGTTGAAAACAACTGCACTGGGACTCCCCTGGGCTGCAGGTACCGTTACTCCGCTTCCTGCATTCTGCTGGCTTTGGGTAGTAATATCCACAGGTGTCCACGTACTTCCATTGTGCTGTATGCAATGCAACTTACCACTGGTATCGTTAAGAAAAACGTAGAGATCAGCCCCATTGATCACCACGGAAGGGTTTCCTGTGGCTTCTCCATTATACCCGCTTAGTTCAGACAGGTTCCGGTAGGTCCATTGGCCGTTGTTGTTCCACAGATTGCTGATCTGATTATTAGCGTCACAGTATACAATCTGCTGTGTTTGGTTGTACTCAAAAACAGTAGGGTCGCTATTTACCTTAGCCGGAGATTGAAGGGCCGAAGCATCGGTGACCATTACCCCGCCACTTACCCCGAACCAGGGATAGCTCTCATCCCCTAAAATGAGCGATGAAAAAGGTACTGTACTGCAATTATTCACATAAGCCAATGGGTAGGAACCGGTAAAACGGTAATTCCAAGGCCCGTGTCCCATTCCTCCGGATCCTCCATAATTATGGCGCCACCAGTCAATGGAAGTGCCGTACGCACTATTGGTAGGCTGAGGAATGGTGGGCTGATGGTTAAAATGATTGGAATTGGCACCCCATATCTCATTTTGCCAGGCTGAATCCCGCGTCCACAGGGAAGTAAATGCGCTTTTCGTTCCATCGGTAATAAAGCCCTCGTCAAAAAGGTAATTGAAAATATCATTGGTGTGGGTGGTTTTGCCAGGAGCTATAATGTCATTCCATTCATCAGTAGTGGGATACCGCCATCCCTGAATCGGTGGAAGTGTCCAAGTCCCTGCACCGGGATTTTTGCTGATTACATCGTAGCCGTTGGTCCAGTTCTTCAGGTTTTGCGATACCAATCCGTAAAGGATCAGGTCGCTCGGCTGGTTGTAAAAAAGAGGTGCATTCTGTTGCGCCACATCCGGCAACAGCCCTACGCAAAGATCCGAAGGTAAATCGTCACCTACCATCCACTGAAAGCTGCTATAGTAATCCTCGTTCTCACTTCTGTAAAGATCCCGTTGCTGTACCAGGATGGGTTTATCTCCACCCGGCCGTTTTCCGCCAATAAGATGCCTGTTGTAGTAATGCACCGCCTCACCGCTGATCTTTAACGGACTATCCAGTTTGTTTACAGTTGCATTGTTCAGGTAATTATTGGCCTGTACCACTAATTGAGCCCCCTGAACCTGAAGGGAAGCATAGTACAGGAAGAATTGCTGGGTGATAAAATAGAAGTTGGGGTTACTCGTCAATCCCGTATCCATGGCGTTTAGCACTGCTTCCGGCAAATTGATACCGACCACTTGCTGGATGATGGTGTTCATTTCCGCCATGGCTTCATAAACACCTTCATTCGAGTTAACCACTCCGTTAGCAAAAGAATTCAACGACTTTGAACTTTTACCGATCTGCGTCCTGGAGTAGCCCTGAAGTTTTTGAAGGTTTGCCTGTATTTTACCAACAGGGTTGCTCAAACTTAAAATAATGTTCTGTTTAGTATTGGCTTCCAGCAGCTTAATGATCTCTTCCAGATCCTGCACCATAATCCCCTGGTTAACCACAATGGTTTTTAACTGGTTACGGATCTTTCCCAGGGTATTAATGATCTCCTGCTTTTTACTGCTTGCACCAAAGATGGAGCCCATGCATAGGTTGAGCAGGTAGCTGCTCACATAAGAGCCTATAGCCCCGGTTATTTCACCTTTTCCCCACTTTGCAAAATCTCCCAGAGTATCCCCCAGGGTACTTTGCCCCGCATCGGAATCTGCGGTATTGCTACTCCCCTGGCCCGCCATGTAGGCGATTCCGTCAATGGTATCCGCCATTTGTTTCATATTAATGGCCATACCTGGATCTTGCTCTATTATGTTCCACCAGGCCGGGTTTTGATAGGCCCAGTTGGCAGAAGCCGGGATACTGGGAGCACTGGTATCCGCTGCACTCTGTTTGGCATCCATATTTACAACAGGGTCGTGGCTTTCCCGGCTGGCAAAAGGCAGTTCTCCGGAAGTATGATCCCACGGCTCATGGACCAGTTTACGGCAATAACTGAGGCAATTCCCATGGTTTTTCACCATTGCTGCAAACTTATCTGCATCAAAAACAGAAGCCGGGGCGTTAATCGCAATAAAGGAGGTGGTGTACCCGGATAACATCCTGCCTATAAAATCACCGTAAAGAAACCTCCTGGTCCAGGCATCGGAATCTTCAAATGTACCCTCTGGATTCCACTCCTGGTGAATAGCCGTAAGGCTGGATGCAGCATTGATGTATACCCCCAACTCCGGATCACTGCCAGCCGGTAGCAGGGCCAGGTAATTGATACGATTGTTATCCTCCAGAGCCTCACTCGCTTCACTTTCATCGAGTACTTTCCCACTAATCCCGTAAAATTTCAGATCCGCATCCGGTAAGTTATCTATTTCGAAGTTACCCTCAGGGTCAGTATGACTTATAGAGATAATTTCGGAGGTGGTCAGATTTTGAACTATAACCGAACCCGCTTCCTGCGTGGTATCCAGGTTTAAATGTCCTATTATATTCATTAGTCCGGCTTTTATAATTTTCCAGGGAAAGACTTGTAAGTTAAACTTTTATGGCTTTCAACCAGCTCTCATGAACGTAGTATTTATAAGATGATATGATCAAGCTCTCGTTTAGACAAAGTTCCGTGATAGGGCAACCGTTGAGAAACGGAAAATTGGGGGTTTTGCAATACCGGCATTTATACCTGTTAGGAGAATTATACCATACGGTCTTTTTGATGCATTATGTATGAAGAGCGCAGCCGCAGAATTACAAGCGTATCATGTTCACCAGTTGTAAATAGAACTCATCACCCACCCGGCTATCACCATGAGTTCCCCGCAGGGGAGTATCGAAGGCACAGCCGGAGTTCGAAAACACGTTATAAGACCTAAACTATCCCTCCAATCCTCCGGTTGTTTCTGCATGACCACCTACTTCGGCACCTCCGGCTTTTATTATGAAGATTGGAAAGGACTCTTCTACCCCGAAGACCTGCCTAAAAAAGAATGGCTGCAATACTACGCACAGCATTTCCGCACCATTGAGATCAACAGCACCTTTTACCGTACGCCACGCGCCAGCAGTTTTGAGAAGTGGGACCGGGATACCCCGTACAATTTCAAATTCACCCTGAAGGGCAGCCGTTATGTAACCCACGTTAAAAAGCTGAATGATCCGCAGGAAGGCCTGAACAACTTCTATAAAGCCATAGACCCCCTGGCCCATAAAACCGATTGTGTTCTGTGGCAGCTCCCGCCCAGCCTGCAGTACGACCGGGAAAAGCTGGAGAACTTTGCCAGAGCCTGTAGTAATGATTATGCAAACGTCCTGGAATTCCGGCACAAGTCGTGGTTCAATGAAGAGTGTTATGATCTCCTGAAAGAACATAAACTTAGCTTCTGCATGCTTTCCACCCCCGATAATCTTCCGGAGATCGCCCTGCAGACCTCACGTACCGCTTACCTGCGCTTCCACGGTAAAGACCTTAAAAAACGCTACGATTACAATTATTCCGATGCTGAACTGAAAGAATGGGCTGATAAGCTCAAAGAACTCAGCCCCCAACGTATTTTCATTTACTTTAATAATGATTATCACACGCACGCCATTGCTAATGCCCGCACCCTGGAAAAGATGCTTCAGGAAAAATAAGACCTGGAAAATGGCAAAGCCTATAAAAAACAGAACCCCGGACAAAGCCGGGGTTCACCTGGTCAAAAATACGTGAAGTTTGCACAACCTCACGTATGCCTTCTCCTACCTTGATAAAATCAGAATTGCAGCTCGATCCTTAGGTTACCTCAAATACTATGAGCACAAGGATGATCAATATGAAAAGGACAACTTTCTCTTTCATAACCTTCAGCTTTTCATACGGCCAAAATTAGCGGGACGGGAAAGGGAGATGGTAATTTTTCGATTGATGTTAGGATTGGAAAGTTGGATGGTTGGATTTGCCCGATGAATTGAAAGGCTCCTTTACGGTAAAATCACTTAGGATGTATAAAGCTGGTTTTTCCTCCGGACAAACCTAATGATCCTGAGGTTGTATTTTACGATGTCAAGGAAAGGACCGGTTTACTCAAAGATATAATGTAGGTTGCAGCCACCAGGTCCTGCCAAACAGAATGGCACAAACTAAAACTCTATCGCCTCTCCCTGCCGTTCCGTCTCTTCCCTGGGTAAAATCTCATTATTATCCCACAGCCCAGTGAGTAGGGTTTCCGCATAGGCGTCTGGTAAGTGTTTGCGCATCATCAGGTCGTGGGTATAATCTGCGTTAAAGGTGAAAGAGCGGTGCTCAAAGTAAATGTCGCCATTCACCTTATCCATAATGGCATACCACACGCGAGGGGTACCATCGTTAGCCGGCATACCGATCACTCCGGGGTTGAGCCAGAGCTTATCGTTTTGTTCATCGGAAAAAGGCAAGCCACAATGACCGGCTACAATGATGTCGGCCTTAGTATCCTCAAAATTCTTTTGCTTGATGCTCCAGGGCGTGGAGCGGAAAATATATTCGGAAATGAAATAGTAGGAACCATGCACCACCACTACTCTTTTGCCATGGTAATGAAAACTCAGGTTGAGCGGTAGGGTTTCCATCCAGTCCACGCTGCCTTGGCTCAGGTTCACTTGTGCGTAGGGATACCAGTTTTTGGCAAAGCTCTCACAGCGACCACCTTCCTTGAATTCGCAACCGCAGTCCAGGCCGCCCTCGCGAAGGTTTTGCTCTACGTTACCCGCAATAGCGTGCACCCCCCATTCGCGAAAGAGGTTCACCGTTTCCTCCGGCTGGGCACAATAGCCTACAATGTCACCGGTGCAGATGATATTGGAAGGCTCCACTCCTTCCTCCCCGGCCAGCTTCATCAGCTTTTCCAGGGCCTGCAGGTTGGAGTATACGCCCCCAAACAGCAATAGTTTTCCTTCCAGGGTTCCCAGGTCTTTCATTTGTTACGCATCGCAATTACGGGTATAAAGTAAAGCAGCAAACTTAGTATTGTTCCCACAATATTGGCAGATAACAGATCCGCATAAGGGCCGCTGAAGAACACTAACCCTTTTGGATACCAGCCCCCGGCCAATAAAACCCCGAAGAGCAGTCCACAACTTACGGCCAGCAGGAAGGACAATGGCGGGGCTTTCCTCTTCCAGAACAGGAAAACCGGGGCCAGCCCGATGACCATGGTTCCGCTGATGGTGGTGGCCGATAGTATAGTTGGACCTAAAAACACGGGAATCGTACCCAATACAGTTAGCACAACCATCGCCAGGCGACCGTTGGCTATGGTGATCTTATTCTTCCAGTCCACTACCGCCAGTTTGGAAAAGGACGCAAAGGTGCTGTCCAATGTAGAAGAGGCTGAAGTGATCATAATGGTGTTCATCAGCAGCATCATGCCCACGCCCAGCGTACGGTTCACCAGTACCGGGGCCTGATCGCCTTGCAGTCCCTGGTTTTGGGCATATACCCCTACCAGGCTGAAGAGCAAAATGCAGATAAAGCCGATCACCGTAGCCCAGATGAAACTCTTACGGGTAGTATGCGGATCGGTGATAAAAGCGCGGTCCGTCATCACCGGATCGTGGAAGGGATAACTGAACACCTGGATGAGCACCACCCATACCAGGTTGATCCCACCCTCAGAATCCCAGGAACTGCTTTGCGTCACGTAGCCTACGCCACCCGCTATATCGGGTAGCAGCATAGCGAGGATCACGAAGAGGATCACCCCGAAGAGCACCATCTGAATGGCATCGGTAAAAAGGGAGCTCCGCAGACCGCCTTTAATGGCGTAGGCCAGGGTTAAGCCGGTAAAGGCCAGCACCGCTCCATAGTACGGCCAACTGCCACTTTCCCCAAAATAGGAACCAATGACCATGGTATTGCTCCACACCTCGTTGAACAGCCGGATGGCTATCAAAACCGAAAAGAGCACCAGCGCCTTACGGCCAAACTTCTGCTCCAGGAATTGATGGATACTCTGGAACTTGCCTTTTACCCGGAGGTTAAACAACACCAGCCCGCAGACCAAAAAACTCAGGTAATAACCGGCATAAGCCAGTCCACCCAGCAAACCGTAACTCATGCCCAGGTTGGCGGCATTGGTAATGCTCTTGGCGAATATCCAGGAGATCACCAGGCTGCTGGTGAGCAGCAACATACCGGGTTGCCGGTTTTGGGTAGCTGCCTTAAAGAACTGGTCTACCGTTCGGGCCCTTGGTGAGAGCCATAACAAGCCCAGGCCAAAGGTGATCACGATGATCCATTGAAGGGTAATGGGGTTGATCAGATCCATGTACAGCTACGCATCATTTTGGTTAGTCATCTCTTTGCTTGCTTCTTTTAACTCTACGTTTAACCGGTCGCCCTTCGACTCCGCTCAGGATGACCGCCCAATCAAATCTACTGTTCCCACCAACCGGGACTATTATACGTATCACCACCAATGCGGCCGGCCGCTTCCAGGCGATGGGCATTGTTGGCAGCCTGCTCGGTTTGGGGGTAGCGGTAACGCACGGGGTACTGATCTCCGTTCAGGTTGTCAGCGGCCACTTGCAGGCTGGGGATCCCCATCCTGCGGATGTTGAACCAGGCTTCATGACCATTATTGAAAAGCGCCAGCCACTTTTGAGTAAGGATCTTCTCCAGGTCATTGACTCCGCTTAAGGCTACTTCCGGTTGTAACAGGTAAGTACCCGGCACCTCTTCTCCATAATAGTTGAACATGGCCGTGATGCCTTCCTGGTAATAGGTAGCGGCTGCACCTCCGATCAATCCGCGGGAAGCGGCCTCCGCCAAAGCCAGTTGCAATTCTCCGTATAGCATAAACTGGGCATCAATACCGTTGGGAACATCGCGGAAAACGGAACCTAATAAGGATACATCACCCAGATCATAAGCATTCTGGCTGGCCCGGCTCAATCCGTTGGGGATGCCATCGTACACCGGGTTAGCAGTGTTGGCTGAATTAGCGGTAGGCTTAAAATACACGCCTATACGTGGATCGTTATACCTTTCCAGTACACTGTCAATGGTGGTGCTCATGCGCAAATCGGTATAACGGCCAATACGCTCGTTGAAGATAAACCACTGGTTGGGTGAACTGCTCAGGTAAGGCACCACGGCATTATCCGCATTGGAGGTCATTAGGTTACCCAAATTGACCAGCGCCTGCAACTCTCCGCTTACGTCCTGCTTATCGCTGATGCGCAACAGGTAGCGAACCTTCAAACTGTTGGCAAAGCGCAACCAGGCGCTCAGGTCACCCCCAAACATTATATCGCCTTGCACGCTTTGGTTGGAGGTATTGCTCAAGGTGGCCACAGCCTCATCCAGCAACTCCAGTATGCCACCGCTGCCGGTGTAGATCATTTGCTGGGTATCGTATTCGGGGGTAAAATTGCCGGCACTTTGCCCCTGAATAGCCTGCGTCCAGGGAACATCCGCCCAAAGGTCAGTGAGTTGCGAACCGATCCACGCTTTTAGAACCTTGCCGATAGCGCGGTAGGCATCATTACTGCCTTCGGCTTCGTCCATGGACTGGATGTCGTTCAACAAGCGGTATAGCGTATTCCAGTAATCCACGTTCGTGCCCATATCGTAGCGGTCTACGGGCTGGAATTCTATGTTAGAGGTATGCTGCGCCAACATATTCCCGGCCAGCCAACCCTGACGGGCATTACCGTCTGCCGCTTCCCAAATCACGTTGGAGAGCAGGAACTGCGCGGAAACCGTTTCCGGGGCGTTGGGATTACTGTTGATCTTGTCAAAGTCCTTGGTGCAGGAAACGGCCAGTACCAGGCTTAATAGGGGTGTATATATTAAAATCTTTTTCATGATGTCTTAGAATTGAGTTTTGATACTGAAACCGTAGCTGCGGCTGGAGGGGTACGACATATCATCCACTCCGTAGCGCAGGTCCTGGCCCTGCATGGCACTGAGTTCGGGATCAAAGTGCGGGTTCTCGGTAAACAACCAAAGGTTACTGCCTACTGCGCCTACGCTGATGCCCTGGAAGCCGATGAACTTCACCCACTTCTGCGGAAGCTGGTAATACAGGCTCACCTGGCGGAGCTTCACGTAGGAAGCATCGTAAAGCGCAGTGGCTTCATTAGCGCGGTTGTTGTACTGGTTGTAGAAATCCACGGCCGGAATAGCGGTGGTGTTCTCTACATAATTGGGGTTTTCTTCGGTACCGATATTGACCACTCCGTCACCGATCACCCCGTTTTCACGACCGGCCAGCGATTCTTCCAGTACTCCGGAAGAAAGTCCCAATGACTTGGTGCGCGAAACGATAGTACCTCCTTGTCTCCAATCCACCAAAAAGCCAAAGGTTAGCGGACCAAAGCGGAACTGGTTGTTAAAACCGATAATGAAATCCGGGTTGTAGTTACCCAGCAATTGCAATTCTCCGTCACGCACCGGGATGCCGTTCTGATCGTACACATCACGGCCCTGGTATTGCTTAATACCGGTGCCGTACAGATCCCCTACACGACCACCTTCTTTTACGATGTAGAACACACTGTTATCGCCACCGGTATAAATACGGGTGTAGCCGATCACGTACTGATCCACACCTTGTGGTAATTCTTCCACCACCGCACGGCTGCTGGTAAAGTTGGCGGAAGTGGTCCATGAAAAGTTGTCCTTTTTAATGGGTGTAAACTGTAGCATGGCTTCCAGGCCCCGGGTACGCACTACTCCACCGTTTTCCACACGATCGGCATAGCCACTGGCGGCTGAGGATGGCAAACGAACGATCTGGTCCGTATTGCGGGTTTGGTAGGCCGCTACATCCAGCATCAGGCGGTTGTTGAAGAACCAGATCTCTCCTCCCACTTCCAGGCTGTTCTGCCTTTCGGGACGCAAACCGGAATTCAATAAAGTGGAGGTATTGGTTACCAGTGGTGAAGAGCCGTAATTGCGGTTAAAGCGTAGCGTATTCCTCAACTGGTAAGCGCGGGTGTCGTTACCGAGACTGGCCACGCTAAAGCGTGCCTTGGAATAGCTGATCCAGTTGGGCAGAGCCATAAAACGGTTGAACACATAGCTCACCGAAGCGGAATAGTAGCCAAAGGATTCACTGCCGACCGGTAAGGTGCTGGACCAGTCGTTGCGGTAAGTCAGGTCCAGGAAAAGGCCCTGGCGGTAACTGATCTGCCCGATACCGTATAAACTATTAATACGCTTTTCACTGTTGTACTGGGCAATCTCCAGCGGTATTTTGGAGTTTTCCAGGTTGTACACATTGGGCACGGAAAGCTGACCGGCCTGGGTGGATTTATTCTCGATGGACTGATCCATACGGTTGGCTCCGGCCGATACGGTATAACGCCAGTTAGGGTTAATGCGATCACGCCAGCTGAGCAACAGATCCGTATTGACCTCTTTGAAAGCAATATCATCTTCACGGTAAGCCCCGTTGATCCAGCGCTTGGAACTGAAAGCCCTTTTAAACTGGCGTTGGTCTACGTAATAGTCGATACCACTACGCAGACGCAGACTCAGCTTTTCAGAGAAATCGTAGGTGAGCGCTCCGTTACCGAGAATGCGGTCTTTGTCAAAGCTATTGGTATTTTCATACACCGTGAGGAAGGGATTGTCCATCCACTGGTAATTGAAGTTGAACTGCTCAAAGCCTTCCTGCCCGGCCTGCCAGTAATCGCGCATACTTTCTATATCATTCTGGCGCCCCATCCAGTTGAAGATGTACATGATATTCTCCGAGCCATAACCCAATCCCGGGCGGTTGCTGCTCTTCGAATTGATGTAGTTGGCAAAAACACTGGCGCTGAGCTTTTCACTCAACTGCTGGCGGCCACTCAGGGCTACTCCATTACGCACCAGGTCGGTATTGGGAATGATGCCGGTATTGTCCAGGTTGCTGTAGGACAAACGAAAACTGGAACGTTCGTCACCACCACTGATGGATACGTTATTCTGATAGGTAATCCCGGTCTGGAAAAAGTCTTTCACATTATCAGGCTGTGCCACCCAGGCTGTAGGTGTAATGGGATTTAAGGTGCCATTCACATTGCGGGCAATGATATCACCGCCTCGCACAATAGTGCCGTTAGCATCGGTGGAAGGTCCGTCAAACTGGGTGATCAGGCGGCCGTCCATCACCGGACCAAAGCTGCGGATGCCTCCGTCATTAACGCCTCCTCCGGGGCCGGCATCCAGGCCATCGTCATAGGAAAATGCCCCACCGGCACCGCCACCGTAGGTGTTTTGGTACTGCGGCAATACCAGGGGCGTTTCAAAGGTTATAGTAGAACTGGTGCTGATCCCCAAACCCTGCCGGTTCCCACCGCGTTTGGTATTCACCACAATCACCCCGTTACCGGAACGTGAACCGTAGAGAGCGGCCCCTCCAGCTCCCTTTAATACGGTAATGGAGGCTATATCCTCGGGACTTAGCTCCGCCAGACCATTGCCAAAATCCACTTCCTGTATGCCCTGTTCGGTATTTTCAAGATCACTGGCAATCAGATCGTTATTAATGGGTACACCATCTACCACGATCAGCGGTTGATTGGTTCCGCTCAGCGAGTTCTCGCTGCGGATCACAATACGTGAAGAAGAACCTACACCCGAAGAGCCGTTGGTGATCTGCACCCCGGCCACTTGTCCGGCCAGGCTGTTCACCACGTTGGTTTGTGGTACATCGGTCAGTGATTTGGGCTCTACCTCGGTTACGGAGTAGCCCAGCTCTGCCCTTTCCCGTTTGATCCCCAGGGCGGTAACCACCACATCATCCAGTTGAGACCGGCTGGGTTTTAAAAGAATCTCAATACGGCCGGAAGTGGTTGTAACAGGCTCGTCCTGGGTCACATAACCTAAAGCCGAGATACGGAGCGTACCTGAAGCCTGGGCCATGGGAATGGTAAATTCTCCTTCGGAATTGGTAACCGAATAAATGTCGGTATTTAATACTTGTACGGTAACCCCGGGAATGGGTTCACCTTGTTCAGCATCTTTAACCACGCCCGTAAGCTTGGTTTGGGCCATTAACAGGTTGACACATAGCAATGGTACTATGCAAAATGCATAGAGTTGTTTCATAATGATTGTTTTAGATAATGAAAGGGATCATCAACCTATGGAAGGGGCCAATGCTCCGAATAAAATTAGCAGGCTACCGTAAGGCTAATGCCGGAGGACCCCGCCTGCCCAGTGCCTTTTGCAGTTCCATGATAGAGAGCGGAACTGCCCGGGCGGTATCTAAAACGGTTGGTGATGGAAAGAGACTGATTAAAAAGCGGTATAGGAAACCGGTATGGGAAAGGTCATCCAGTAAGCGGATAAGGTCCAGGGCGCTATCCACATCGGATAGTTCCTCCAGAAGGGTGAAATTACAATTTACCTGATCTGCATAATACAGCAAATGTTGCTGCAGGCGTGAAGTAAGCCAGGGCAATTGCAGGAAAAGTTCTTTGTGGTAGGCCTCACGGGTAAAGCCCAGCAGGTAAACGCCCCCATCCCGTGAGGGTCCAATAACCATATCCTGCCGTTCCAGTTCCTGCACCGACTGCTTAAGGTGGTCTGCCGTGAGCAGTGGTGTGTCGGAGCCCACGCTGATCACCTTTTCGTAACCCAGGGCAAATACATCTTCGATGGCGTTGGCCAGGCGCTCGTTGAAGCCGGCTCCACGTTGATCGGTATCATACGTAATGATGGTGGGGCACTCGCTTTTACGCAGGGTTTGCCGGGTTTGTTCCAATAGCGTATCGGCTACACGGTAATTATCATGAACCGATCCGCCCGGCAGGAATTTCTTTTCCAGGGCCTCATTACGTGCGGTACGCGCAAAGAGCAGTATAGCCGTTTTAGGATGGGCGCAGTTAACGGACATTCCGGGTATTTAACAATGAGTGATCCACCACTGAATAGCAATCAGGTTACCGCACCCTGGCAACTGGAGCCAGCCCCGGCTGTACAGCCGTAGCAATGCTGGTGAATAAAGATGGGGCGTCTGTTCAAAGCCTCCATGTCAAAATCCTTGATATGCTGCGATTTGGGGGCAGCTACCTTCATAGCCAACATCTGGTTAAAATCGCAATCGTACATATAACCATCGTAATCCACGGAAATCGTATTCCGGCACATCACGTTCATAGCTGCCGTGGGATTAAAAGCCTGCACCAGGGTTTCCATATAATCGTCATAGTTCTCACTGGCTATCAGGTAGTCCAGGAAACGGGAAATGGGCAGGTTGGTAATGGTAAAGAGTTCGTGGAACTCAATGTCAAACAAACGTTTTAACTCTCGTTTGAAGTCGGCCTGCAATTGCTCCTGGTTGCCAGGCAGAAAAGCCCCACTGGGATTGTACACCAGGTCCAGTTTCAGTCCACTGTCCGGCATACCGTAGCCCACTGCGTTCAGCATCTTTAAGGCCTTGATGGAATCCGAGAACACCCCTTCTCCCCTTTGTCGGTCCGTCTTGGCTTTATTGTAATAGGGTAGCGAGGAAATAACGTGCACATTGTTCTCGGCAAAGAATTCCGGGAGATCGTAATACTTTTTGTTGGCCAGGATAATGGTGAGATTGGAGCGTACAATGATATCCTTTACACCCACCTTTTTGGCTTCCGTCACAAACCAGCGAAAATCCGGGTTCATCTCCGGGGCTCCACCGGTAAGGTCCAGGGTATGGATATCGGTCTTTTCCATAATATCCAGGATGATCTGCATATACTCCCGCCCCATGATCTCGCGCCTGTCCGGACCGGCATCCACATGGCAGTGCTTGCACACCAGGTTGCACATATACCCCAGGTTTACCTGCATGATCTCGATGTTGGTGGGCCGCAATGGATACTCTCCCATTTCTTCGATCTTATCCTTAAAAGTGGGCAGGCTACCATCCGCAAAATCGCCACCGGAGAGTACTTTCAGTTGCTCCTCTACCTGGGCCAGCTTATGGTTCTTGCCTTTTAATGACCGTTTACTTTCCTTCTTCTTCGTTTCTATTCGCATACTACATGGATAGTTTTTTCACTTTATTCATCATCTGAACCCCGTGTACCAGCGAAGCTCCGCCACGGATGGCCCCGGCCACGTGTACGGCCTCCATCATTTGCGCTTCAGAAACACCCATTTTTAAAGTGTCTTTGGTGTAGGCATCAATGCAATAGGGGCATTGAATAGCGTGGGAAACCGCGAGGGCGATGATGGCTTTCTCACGGGCCGTGAGCGCTCCTTCTTCAAACACTTTCCCGTACCAACCGAAAAACTTTTCGGCCAGTTCGGGTTCAAAATCAGCGATATCCTTGAATTTTTTGAGGTCTTCTTCTTTATAGTAGGGTTTGCTCATGCAGATTATCTGGTTTCATGTTGTTCAAAAGCCAATGTAAGCGAAATATGAGGAACGCAATGGTCTTGCAGCTTACAATTCGCATTTCTGTATTTGAGCTTATGTACGTAGGAGGTTGGGGAATGGATTGGGGATAGCTCGTAAACAGGCTAATTCTGTTTCTTGAATTATAGCCACCCCCCTGAAATGTGGATACGCCTTATTTATAGATCTCCAGCCCAAAGGCCGGCACCGGGTAGGCTCCTAAAACAGGATATTCACTTCCCCAATCTTCTGTGATATAGCGAAAACGGGAAAAAGTAGGATGTTCTTTTAGCTGTTCTTCATTCATTGGAACATATACCATGCTATGGCTACAACTTTGAGGGTCATCTTCAGGAGCGTCTTTATCATAGGGACATCCGATCCACTCTACCCCGGCAAAAACGCCCTCCTCTGGTAGATAGAGGTTTTCATGCTGCAAGTCTATAATGACCTCTTTTTTCATTTTCCGATCCAGTTCAAAGATCACTTCCACCGGTAATTTCTCCCCGGGAGTACGGTTAGAGTTACTGTAAAATATCACCTTCATGGCCAGGGATTGTTTTCTCGACCACCGCCTGGTGTGAAACACAAAAGATTTAATTCTTTTAGCCTCTCCAAAGTCATTATTAATCAAGGTGATCCACTCAAAACCTTCGTGCGCACCCATGGTATGTCGCTTGCGCAAGCGTTCTACCCCGGTAAACAATACTTCAGGTTCAGCTGAGAAGTTTAAGGTGACTTCTTCCAAAACCCGGGGATTATCTTCCAGGTAAATGAGATCAGGGATACTCCGTACCCCTACGCTAAGTTCTTTAAAGTTTAAATGGGATATCTTAACAGTTGTGATGCCTTCAAGATCCAACAATGCCCAGCCTTCGGCATTGGTGTAGGTGCCTCCGCTGATCGAATCATTTTTAAGAAAGGTGATATTGGCATAAGGCACCGGCTCTTTACTTTGTGAAGACAATACGCGCACTTCTTTTTGAGCCACACAGGTAAAAGTTATAACCAGCGTGAACCATACCAGCTTAAGGTTTTTCATATCAGGATTATTGGGATAATATTTTCTGAAGTATGCGAAGGCTGATCCAATACGTAGGCCTCACCCCTTCCGCTCCTAAGCTGCCGGATGACAGGGTACTGCCGGTAACCAAAGGATTATCCGAAGCATAATAGGCATACCTGACCTTTACATCTGCAGCAATACTCTTACGGATGCGCGCAGCACTTTGAATGGCTTTCTGGTAATGCGCGCCTTCCATCTCCAGGCCAATGGCATTCCAGGTAGAGGTTTGGAAGTGGTGCAACACATCCCGGTTCTGGAGAGAAGTACCCAAAACCGTGATCATCGGACCTTCGTAAACACCAAGACCTATATCCTTAAAATCATCCCTGGAAAGATCATTCTCAAAAGGGTAATTATCAGCCGTGCCTTCAAATATGTGGGCGGTGGGGATCATCAGGTCGCCTTTATTCCCCTCCAGTATACCGGCCTTACCCATTACGGATACAGACTTTACATTGAGGCTCTGGGAAAGATTCTCACTTTCAAAAGGCTTCAATAATTCGTCCATACACTCGTAGGCCTGTTCACCAAAGGCATAATCCATAACCAACAACAGCGGCTTTTCACCTTCCGGGTTTTGGAGTCCCAGAGGCGAGCTTTCCAGGTCAATTTTCTCCAGGTCTATCAGTTGTACGGTAAGATTGGTACCGGAACGGTCGCGGATCTCCGTAAGTCCGTTTTCCAAAGCGTATTCGCGAATAGCGCGGTTACTGTCCACCGCCTCCCGGCTGCTGGTATGCACCGCCAGCTCTTCCAGCTTGGTGAACTGTTTATCCGGTAAAGCCTGAAAGCCGTAGAGGGTATTCAAAAAACTGTGCAGGTTGGCACTGATTATATGCACGGGGCGCTCCAGCCAGTCGTTCTGCGCCATGACATCCTTTATGGCGTAAGCCCACTTTTCCCCGTATATATGATGCCCCACCACATCCTTCAGCTTGGCAGAAACCATCACCTCCCTCCGGTTATCGTTAACGTATTCATCAATGGCTACCTTACCCAACCAGTAGGCAAAATGGTACAGGCTGTTGCAACCGGGGCTGCGCTCAAAACGCTCCACGGCCTGCCGGGTTTCTTCTACCGTACGCCCGAGTACATTACTCAGGTACACCAGGGCCCGCTTTTCATCAAAACTTTGTTCATTCTCCTGGAACTCCACTACTTCGGAAAGGCGCATCCAGTTATCCGTAGGCCGGTCTTTCAGGTCCATGGCGTGTGCCCGTATCTTTTCGGCCTCAATGTAGAGGTAGGTTAAATGCGTGAGGATATCGTAGATATCGCTACGCCCGCGACTCATCTCCACGTACATACGGTCGTTATCTATCCGGTAGCAGTTGCGCCTGCGCTTCATGGGCATGATCACGCTATGGCCCGCTTCTTCAAAGCCTTCACGCGCCACCAACTGGATAAAACGGCACTCCTCTATTCCCTTGGGCAGGCGTTCGGCCACGTAAAGCAAACCTTCCATATCCACCCGCTCGCCATCGTCAATAGCACCGTATATCTCCGGTTTTAAAATGTGCAGCGCCTCTATAAGCGATTGGCCACTTACGCCCATAGGCTTATAGCTGCCCCGGATAAAAAGGTGGCGCATGGTAATGTATAGCCTTTCAATGGCGGCACGGGATTCACGGGAACGTTGCTTGGAGTAATTCATAATGACAATGTAAAATAAAGTCTCGTTATGATCTAATATCTTGCAGATAGCTTATTCGGAATACACGCTCCTTCGGTTCATTAACAAAAAATCAAATCCATTTTTTACTATATTGCACTGCTTTAAATCAACACTTTAACCTATTATCATGCGTAAAATATTTCTTTTCCTTACCCTTCAATTTGCTGTTGGTCAACTTTTTACTCAGGCTCAACAGCTTGAAATGAAACTAGGTCCAGATATGGATTATTCCAGTTATACCTCCTTCAAGAGTTTTTTAGGAGCCACGGATAATTTTATTTATACCTGGGGCTCTAAGAAGAATGATATCTATATATATGAATATGACAAGAGTGACTTAAAGCTTCAATATAAAGTACTTGTTAAAAAAAATATCAATAGCACCACAGTTTATACGGGCTATGAGTTTATGGGTGACGACCTCCTCCTTTTCTACGAAGGGTTTGACAAAAAAAAATCTCAAAATACTCTTTCAGTCAGAACTTTAACTTCAAATGGCCAGCTAAGCAATCCTGAAATTATAGCACGTTCTGACTCCGATAAAAAGGGTCGGGGTGGTTTTTACCAAACTATCTCACCCAATCAAAAGAACCTCGCCTTATACATTGTTCCCCCTCCTTCAGAACAGGAAAAAGAATCTTCAAAATTTAGCATGGCTGTTTATGACACAGATTACCAACTCAAGTGGGAAAGTAATTATGAATTACCATACACCAATGAGAATTTTTTTCTGACCAAGTTCTACGTTTCGGATGAAGGGGAGGTTTTTGCATTTGCTAAAGTCTCTAACGTAAAGGCGGTGCTTGCCAGTAATTACAGGGAAAACTGGATTTTACTAAAACTGTCAGCAAATGGGGAATATAAATTAATTGATCTGGAAGTTTTTGAAGATGATTTTTCAAAGTATCGGTTACGATTAAATACCCCGAAGGGCAAGTTCAGCGTATATGCAATGGCTGAAGCTAGTTATAAATATGACAACCAAACCGGGATATTTATGGCTATAGCGGATATGAAGACTTTTGAGCTGGAACATAAAGTATTACTTGAGTTTGATGAGGCCACCCGAAGAAGTCTTACCGAGGAAGACCGAATAGATGGGAAACCCCAGGAGTTTTTTGACTTTAAACCCATTTCAATTCAATCCAGACACGATAGTAGTGGTATTGTGATAGCCATTGAGAAGCAGTATACCCAATCTTCTGATATGGGCAATTCAGTTACCTCAAATGAATATTTCACCAGGGATATCATAATAATGGCCGTTAGCAATTCAGGTAGACTTAAATCAACTTATATTATACCAAAAGATCAGCAAGCCGAAGGCGATGAATATAACAAGTCTTCCTCTTTGTTGATGCTAGACAAGTCTGATAACATTCATGTGTTTTTTAATGACGAGCCTGAAAACCAAAATTTTAAACCAGGAAGAGGAAAAGAGCCTGCTAAAATGAAAGACCCTGCAAAAAGCGCTCTCGTTCATTATACTATTGAAAGCGCCACAGGTGAGGGTAAATATCAAATCCTTAGAACAAATTCCAAGAACTCATTACCTGAAGTGCGGAATTTCCGACCGATTTATGATCATAATCAGATCTTGATAATTATAGAACAGGGAAAGAAAATGAAGCTTGGCACGTTGCAACTATAGGTTTTCGATACCGCTTGGCTTCCCCTATGAATTAAAATTTAGGATACGGAATACTTAAAACTCCTGTTTTCAATTACACCTTATTATATTGATCTATAATAAATTCATCCTATGAGAGCCTGCTATTTAATGTTTTTTTTCCATTCTTTCAGCTACCCTGGCCCATACCCAGTTTGACGCTGAGAATGATTATTATAGCTCCTCACGCTTTAACTTCGGGTACGGTTATATGCCCGGCTCCGAGCTGGGCGCTTTTGCTCCTGGCCTGCCCGATCCCGGAGCACTTCAGCTCGTTGTTGGAATGTCATCCCTGTTTATGAATCCGAATTTTGTGCTGTCCTTTGGTATGAACTGGCGGAGCCCGGAAACTGTAGAAAACGATTTTACCCAGCTCAACAACAGCACTTTTGATTTTGGTGTGGCCGCAGGATACCCGTTGATATACCGGGAAAAGCACAAAGTTTATCCCCTGTTGGGCGTAAGCTGGGTAATAGATTACCTGCACATCAGCGATAAAAACGATCTTAACCTGTAACAGGTACAACAAAACTATCAAATAGAGATCTACCTCAATAAAGGGGGCGTGGGTTTCGACTTTTCCCTTAACTGGGATTTACGCCCAAATGGGAAGCTGTGGAAGACAGTGAGCGCTTCAGCAGCTTTTTAATAAGCCTGTCAGCCGGTTACCTCTACACCATTACCTGGGGTAACTGGAACTATTCCGGTGGAGATATTACAGGTGGACCTTCATACGGTGCGCAGGGATTTTATGCAAAACTAAGTTTAGGCGTTGCTTTTTCAGGACCGGACGATAAATAAGCTTTAAGGCTCTGCCATGCTTTAACCCATATTCCGAATGAGCCCGGAACCTGGGTATTGTAACGAAAGGTGATCGTAAACCTTACCTTTGGTTAAAATCATTGTTGTGAAACCAGGCTTTCAACATCCCATTACCGTAAAACCTACCCACATCGACCAGATGGGCCACGTAAACAACGTGGTATACCTCCAGTGGGTACAGGATACCGCAGCTGCCCACTGGCTTTCTGCCGCGCATCCGGAGGATGTGAAAAACTACCGCTGGGTAGTACTGCGCCACGAAATAGACTATCACAAACCAGCCTTTGAAGGAGAGAAATTGACCGGCCATACCTGGGTGGAAAAAATGGAAGGCGTAAAAAGCTACCGCTGGGTGGAGATCCGCAGAGGTGATCAGGTACTGGCCCGTGCCCTTACCACCTGGTGCTTGCTGGATGCCCGTACCGGAAGACCGGCCAGGGTAAGCGAAGGGATGTGCCAAACCTTCCTGTAGTAAGTTGTATGGATTTTAATACCTTTTTCATGCGATATTTACTCCACATTAGTAAAAAATATAATTCAAATTTTTAGCTTGCAGCCCTTATTACAACTGGATTTTAGCTAATAACCAAGCAATATGTCTCTTTTTTGAACTAAACAAAATGGATTAATTACTGAAAAATATTCATTACATTTAGCCGCAATATCTCATATAAACCAAAACCAAACCCATGAGAAACACGTATCTGGCACTGGCTCTTCTGCTGGGCAACCATCTTTTATCGCAGGAAATTTTATACCAGGCCTCCTGGGATGTAACTGAAAAAGAATCCTACGTTCTGGAATCGGAAAATGACCTGGAATTATACGATTTCATGGACCGTTCCAAGCTGGTGGATCGTAGCACCAATTACCACCAGGAAGAAAGCATTGATGATGAATATTTCCTGCAACGGAAACTCACCTATCTATCCAATTCTTTTGAAGATGCCGAAAGCTGGATGGATATGCCCGGGGGCTTTGTATACGGTAAAACCGTTCACCAGGTATTGAACCAGGACGGCAGCGTACGGAAAACCTACGGAATTACCGACACCGAAATGGACCGTAACACCATGATATCCGCTGAAATAGCCGCCAATGGTTACCATCCCGGATTACCGGAATTCCCCTGGCTGGAAGCAGAACAAATTGCGGAACTGGAAAGCGAAGGGGCCGTAATAAACGTTTTGGATGACTACACCATGCACATCCAGCTGCAAGGTATGGATGTATGGCTGAACCGGCTGAACTGGAGCGTTAAAACCCTCCGCTCCCAGGGGCAGGACTATTACGAAACCACCCGGCAATACCTCCCCAACGAGGATTATGGCTTTTTACTGCTGCGCGAGCGTACCCTTAAACCTTTTCAAAGCTATGGTGGCGCCTGTGTGACACAAATCACGGATAAAAAGTATTCCAATTATACCATTCAGGATGAAGGTGGTTTGATGGAGCAGTACGCACAACCTACGCAGGATCTTAACTTTGAATTATACCCCAATCCCGTTTCGGAAGAGGCAACTGTTCTTTTCCCTGAGGAAGAGTTCAGCTATGATGTGGAAATCACCACACTGGTCATCCGCAGTACTTCCGGAGAAATGCTGCACCAGTTGGAAGCCGGAACCACTAATTCCTTTGACTTTACGCTCCCCTCCGGTCTTCCGGCCGGAACCTATATCCTGGAAGTGCACACTTCCAACTCGGGTTCCTTCTTTCAAACTTTCTCAAAAATATAGTCATGAAAAACAGACTTCCTTTCCTACTGATATGCTTTTGCCTTTTTATATCTTCTTTATATGCCCAGGACGAATGCCCCCTGGAGCCGGTAGAAAAAGGCCCCTCGGTTACCGAGATCACTACCCACAAAGCCTCCTTTACCCCGCTTTCCTACGGTACCTCCAGTAAAACCGCCACCACTGGTGATAAGGTTATCTTCTGGCTGCACGGCCTGGCCGGTAACGCTAAATCATGGGGGCCGGTAGCGGCCCGTACCGCCTCGGGTGGTGCCCCGGGCTATCCCGCCCGTAAAGTGGTGTACAGCAACCCGGAGGTGGTTTCCTATGATGATACCTACGGCAACCTGAATGATGCGGCCCTGCAGGTATCCGGTGGCATCAACTCTCAGGACCCCCTATCCCTTAACCTGGGGCTCCCCTTTGATGAAAATATAATCATAGCCCACAGCCAGGGCGGCCTGGTAGCCCGCTCCCTGGACCGCCTTTACGATACAGATCCTGCCACGCACGGCCCCCGGAAGTTCGGAGGCCTGGTAACCTTTGGCACCCCCCACCAGGGGGCAGCCATCCTTAAAAATATCCGTTCCGGCCCCGGCTACCCGGATATGCTCACCCAATTTGTACAAAGCGGATGCCCGGAAGTGATCTGGGGAGCTTTAATGGAAGATTTTTACGATGGTGTGCTCGGCTTTACCAACCTGGATGCACTCCTGGCCAATACCCTGAACACGGTGTGCGACCTTACCGCCCAGAACATTATACCCATGGCCATCCACGGTTTTACCGGCCCCATTACCTATGATTACCAACCCGGTGGACCGGGGCTCACCAACCTGCAGGCTTTCTCCCACAACAACCTGGACATTGTGGCTTTTTACGGGGTGGAAGATGAACCGGTATTCTGGCGTACTACCGCCTCCTTTACGCAATCCGGCAATGATTCGGCCGCCAATGTAGATCCTTTTTTCCTTACTCTCAACCATGACCAGCAGGCGGTGGACGATGCGGAAACCGAAAGGGATTTTCAACTGATGAAAAAGAACTACTGGGAGGGACTGGAATCCTTTCACCATTCCAAATACAAGCAAAGCATGTTCTTCGCCCGGCTGGCTCCCGGTTTAAGTCCGGCCTTTTTAGCGAAGGCCCGGAACCATTACAATAAATACTATGAAAGCAAAGACATTAAAAATGCCTACAATAATGGTTATCTTTGGTATTTAAACGCCAATATGTACTGGAAAGAGATCATAGGCGCGCGTGAAAGTGTGTACCAGAGTGTGGGCACCACCTGCGAATGCGATTATTTTGACGGTAGCCTGCCCCAGTCAGCTGCCTACGGCTCCAACAGTACCTTTACCCACGTAAATACCGGAGGTGGCAGTTGCGATTACAATGTAAGCTCTGTTACCCTGGTTAAAAGCTGCCAGACGGACCCCTTCAACCCCAACCAGTGCCAGTGCGATTATTACGAGAGCTATGACGGTACAAACCCCAGCGGCAACCCCGTTTTTACGGCTACGGAATCAGGCGGGGACTGCACCGGAGCCGGGGGCGGTTTTGAGCCCGTGAACTTCTGGAGACGCTGTACTCCGGGCAACCAGATGGGCTGGACCATCGTAGAGCACGGTAACGATGGTGTGGTGGTGCAGGAATCGGCCGGAGGCTTGACGCAGGCATTAATCAATTATGAACTGAGTGGCGCCAATCACCAGGAGATGAGGAATTCACCGCTAACCAAAGATGTCTTGAATAATCTATTTGACGGAGATTTATCTCTTGATCCAAATATTAATTTGGCTATCTTTAAGATCGATCCGCGCTAAATGAAAACGATACTCTATCAAATAGCACTGGGATTGATTTTTCTGGCCGCCTGCCGGAAAAACGATCCTGTACCCATTCCTCCCGATCCTGGACCGGAACAAAAATTAGAATACGTTTGGTCAAGCTATCTGCCAAGTGATTCACTTGTCCTTTATACCAGCATTGATCCTCAAATAAATAATGGAGCAGTACTATTCAGTACAACCAATGGAAGTTCTGAAATCGTCAAGAGTTTCAATAAGCTAACAGGAGAGCTTAATTGGGAATGGAGTGACAATAATTACCAACGAAATTATTTGAATAATGAGAATGCCTTATTAGTCAATAATGTCTTATTCCTGGGTGCTAAACATACCATATATGCCATCAATGCGGCTAATGGCAGTACCCGCTGGACATACACCTGGCCTGCTGAGGTATATGGCGACATTTATCTATATACAGACGGGCAATACCTCTACCACCGGATAATGGTGGAGCATCCTAAATTGCCGGCTTACGATGCCTATATCATGCGCACGCCTGTGGATGCTACGGCACCACAATGGGACACCGTCTTTATAGATCCTGCAGATACCCATAGCAAGCGCTTTAAATCACTGAACTTTTTCACCCGTACCGATGGGCATGAGATGATGGTGGGAGTTGTGGATGCTGCGGGTATCGAAGATGGAGTAAGCGGTAAGACCAGCCTCTTTTTGTACGATCTTACTGCTGAGAATCTGGTGTATTATAAGGATAATGCCATGCCGAATGGTGCCTTTCTTAATCCGTTACAACTGGACCAGGATAAGGTATACGTTTTGGGCGGCTGGGCCGTGCATGCCTTTGATCTGCAAACGGGTGAAGAAGTGTGGACCTATCAGCACGCTACTCCCGGTGACCCCAACCGCAGTTTTGCTTCAGGAGATCTTTTATTATACAAAGGAAACATAGTGGCAAAAAACCGGGACGGGATTATGGTTATGTTAGATGCTACGAATGGCAAGAAGGTATGGAGCCTCTCCGAAACAGGTTCAAATTTAGGAGGAAGGTTACGAATCTTTAAAGATTATGCATATTTTACCAGTAGCAATAATCTTATGGTTGTTAACCTAAGTTTAGGAGAGCTTTTGATCAATGAAAGACCTCCTAGCGGTAATTGGGCCGAGGGTACTGTCGCAATTGATGAAACAAATAACTTGCTATTCTATAATGATAGAGTAAGTGGTTTTTGCGCCAAAATTCCGGAATAAATTTCCCCATTGAAATTCCGTATTCTTCAAATATTAGTAGGATTGATCTTATTAGCCGCCTGCCGGAAAAATGAGCCTGTACCCATTCTTCCCGATCCCGGGCCGGAACAAAAACTGGAATACGTTTGGTCGCAATACCTGCGGAACGATTCGACTGCCGTATTTCTGAGCATAGATCCACAGCTAACTTCTGATGATGTTCTTTTTAGTACTTCCAATGGGAATTCAGAAGTGGTCAAGAGTTTTAATAAACTGACCGGTAAACTGAATTGGGAATGGAGTGACAATAATTACCAACGCAATTATTTTTCAAATGAAAATGCTTTGTTAACTGGAAATATTTTGTTTTTATGTGACAAACAAACCCTATACGCCATAGACGCTTTAACGGGTGCCAGTCGATGGACCTATACCTGGCCCTGGGGACAGGGAGATGTGTATATATATACCGATGGAGAATATTTATACCATCGCCTGAACGGCAGCAATCCTCATTATACCGGCTACCCGGACGCTTACATCATGCGCACGCCCATTGAAGCGTCACCCCCGCAGTGGGATACCGTTTTGATAGATAAAGCGGATACCCATACCAAACGCTTCCAAGCCATTGATTTTTTCACCAATACGCACGGAGATAAAATGATGATAGGGGTAGTTGGTGCTTTTGGTATTAGCAAAAATCAGAATGGAAAATCCAATCTCTTCCTCTATAATCTTAATCAAAAGAGTTTAGAATATTATAAAGATAATGCTATGCCAAATGGGGCTATGTATAATCCTTTATACCTTGATCAGGACAGAGTTTACGTTCTAGGTGGCTGGGCCGTACATGCTTTTGACTTGCAATCGGGTAACGAAGTATGGACCTATGAGCATGCCTCAGCCGGTGATCCCAATAGTAGTTTTGCCTTTGGAGACTTTACATTGTACCAGGATAAGGTTTTAGTTAAAAACAGGGATGAAAAGCTCGTCTGTTTGGATGCATCAGACGGACATATTATCTGGAAAACGGATAACTCCGGGGGTATTCTCAACCCTGGGCGGATAAGAGCCTATAACAATAAGTTGTTTTATTGCGGCAGCCAGGATGTGTACATTGTAAACATCAGTACCGGTGAAATCCTTTTCAAAGAGAGTCCGCCCAATGGTGCAGGAGCTGAGAGTACGATAGCCATTGACAAGCAAAATAACCTGATCTTCTTTGGAGACGGTGGCACCGCCTACTGCGCTAAGATCCCGGAATAGCTTTTTCCTTTGAAATTCCGTACTCTTCAAATACTACTGGGATTGATTTTCCTGTCCGCCTGCCGGAAAAATGAGCCTGTACCCTTTCCTCCCGATCCCGGGCCGGAACAAAAACTGGAATACGTTTGGTCGCAATACCTGCGGGATGATTCAGCTGCTACTTTTTACAGTATAGATCCTAAGTTATACGATAATACCGTATTGTTTAGTACTAGCAACGGAAACTCAGAAGTAGTCAAAAGTTTTAATAAGCTAACTGGAGAGCTTAATTGGGAATGGAGTGACAATAGCTATCAGGAGAACTTTATATACAATGAGAACTCTCTCTTAATTAATGATATTTTACTTCTCTGTACTAAGCAAATTTTGTACGCTGTAAATGCCAGTACAGGTACCACTCTCTGGACACATACCTGGACATGGGGTTATGGGGATATTTATATCTACACGGATGGAGAATTTCTCTATCACCGATTGTTGGTTGAGAATAACGGTCGTGACGCTTATGATGCTTACATCATGCGTACTCCTGTGGATGCTTCGGCACCTCAATGGGATACGGTTTGGGTAGATTATGCGGATACCCATAGCAAGCGATTTAAATCACTGAATTTTTTCACCCGTGCCGATGGGCACAAAATGATGGTGGGAGTTGTGGATGCTGCGGGTATCGAGGATGGCGTAAGTGGTAAGACCAGCTTATTTCTATATGACCTTACGGCTGATAGCCTGGTATATTATAGAGATAATGCCATGCCACATGGTGCCTTCTTCAATCCGCTGCAACTGGACCAGGATAAGGTATACGTTTTAGGAGGTTGGGGGGTCCATGCTTTTGATCTGCAAACGGGAGAAGAAGTCTGGACCTACCAGCATGCCCCGGCCGGTGATCCCAACCGTAGTTTTGCCTCTGGTGACTTTGCACTTTATGAGGGAAAATTAGTAGTAAAAAACCGGGACGGGATCATGCTTAGCCTGGATGCATCAGATGGAAGTGAGATATGGCGAATTTCAGAGAGTGGGAGCGTAATGGAAGGCCGTTTTCGAATCTATAAAGATAAAGCTTTCTATACCAGTGGAAATGATTTGATGATAGTAGATCTACGGGTAGGAAAACTGTTGATTAAAGAAGACCCACCCACTGGCAATTGGGCTGAGGGTACAATTGCAATCGATGAAACAGAGCAACTATTGTATTACAATGACCGTGGAACCGCTTATTGCGCTAAGATCCCGGAATAGCTTCTTCCTTTGACATTCCGTATTTTTCAAATATTAGTAGGATTGATTCTCCTGGCCGCCTGCCGGAAAAACGAGCCTATACCCATAACCCCCGATCCAGAACCACAACCAAAACTGGAATACGTATGGTCGCAATACCTGCGGGATGATTCAGCTGCTGTGTATTTTAGCATAGACCCCCAAATGATCGATAATTCCGTACTGTTCAGTACTACAAACGGGAACTCTGAGGTCGTAAAAAGCTTTGATAAACTGACCGGCAAACTGAATTGGGAATGGAGTGACAATAACTACCAACGCAATTACTTTTCCTACGAAAACTCATTATTAGTTGAAGACATCTTGTTTCTCTGTGATAAACAAACCCTATACGCCATAGACGCTTTAACGGGTGCCAGCCGATGGACCTATACCTGGTCCTGGGGACAGGGTGATGTATTTACCTATACCGATGGAGAATATTTATACCATCGCCTGAACGGTAGTAATCCTTATTATACTGGCTACCCGGACGCCTACATCATGCGTACGCCCATTGAAGCATCACCCCCACAGTGGGATACCGTTTTGGTGGATAAAGCGGATACCTATAGCAAACGTTTTAAAGCGCTGGAATTTTTCACCAGTACGCACGGAGATAAAATGATGATAGGCGTAGTGGGTGCCAAAGGAATCGGTGAAAACGAGGATGGAAAATCCAACCTCTTCCTGTATAACTTAAGCCAGGATAGCCTGGTCTATTATAAAGATAATGCTACACCAGATGGCAGCATGTACAATCCTTTACAATTGGACCAGGATAAGGTATACGTTTTAGGAGGTTGGGGGGTCCATGCTTTTGATCTTCAGACGGGTGAAAAGGTATGGACTTATCAGCATGCCCCCGCTGGTGATCCCAACCGTAGTTTTACTCTCGGTGACTTTATTCTATACGAGGGAAAATTGGTGGTGAAGAATAGAGACGGACTACTAATTTGTTTAGATAAACTGGATGGCCACCAAATTTGGAAAACTACTGACACCGGGGGCATTTTAAGTTTCGGACGCATTAATGCAGCTGATAATAAACTTTTTTATTGTAGTGATGATGATATATTCATTATAAGTATTTCTAATGGCGAAGTGATTTTACATGAACGCCCTCCCACCAACCAGGGAGCTACTGGTACAGTAGGCGTAGATGCTACTAATAAGCTCTTGTATTATCACGACCGTGGCACCGCCTACTGCGCTAAGATCCCGGAATAAACGGCCGGGGAAATACAAACAACTTTCAATCAATTACGTACAATCTCCACGGCATCTCCGTTTTGATCGTATGCACGGATACGGTCCTCATCCATTCGCAACATTTCCCCCTGCCTGCCGTACTTCATACCGGCATCCACCAGGTACAAAGTGCCCTCATAGCGTTCTTCAATATGGGAAAAGGTGGTATGCCCGCATACCATCGCGGTGGCTCCGTACTGATCCAGGATAGCCTTTAGGGTAGTTCCGTAGCCTTTGTCCTTTAAAAAGCCCCGGTACCACAACAGCCCGGCCGGGCCCAGGAGCAAACTGTAGGCTTCTCCCTCCTTACCGCTGTGCAAGGCTTCGTAATAAAGCCGGTTGATCTCTTCAATACCCCACTTTTGGTCCGCTACGGCCGCAGATATTCCTCCGTGTACAAAGAGGTAATCATTGATCTTCAGCATAGCCGGGCGGGTCCTTAACCACTGCCCCATCTGCGTATTTCCGGCATACAGCTCACCATACGGTATCCCCAGTATTTCAGCGGCTTTCCGGTATTTAGGATTGGTAAAGGCCAGGTCATCCTTCAAAACCATCAGTTCATGGTTCCCCAGTACATAATGAACCCTTCCTCCCCGCTCTTCTGCCTGCTGTTGCAGTTCATAGATCAACCACAAACATTCCGTTACCGCGTGGCCGCGGTCAAAAATATCGCCCAGGATAAGCAGGTGCCCCTCGGCAAAGGCCCAGTTTTTTGCCTGGTCAATAATACCGTTGGCCTGCAGGAGTTGCACCAAAAGTTCGTACTGCCCGTGGATATCACTCACCACGGCAATATGCTCTACCCCTTCAAAAACGGCCGGTGGGCGTGAAACAACCGGTGGCGCTTCCGTGAGTGGAGACCGTTGGGCCTGCCCGGCCACAATATTTAACCGGTACCATTTACCTTTCTCTTCAACCATATAAGGGCCATCATCAAAGGTGGAAGTAAGGCCTATTTTCTGGTAAAACACTTCCAACTCAGCCAGGCCATAGTGGTTATACCGGAGCCGTATAAAACCCAGCGTATACCCCAGGAGCAGGAGCAAAAAGATAACGGACAAAATGATAGCCGGCCTTTTCATATTCTTACAGATCAAAGGACAGTTCCATGCCTATGATGTTCTCCTCTTCAGGATCCTTCACATTTACTTCGTTGTCCCTGCGCAGGTAGGTTTTCAGGTCGGTATGCTTGTTCAGGCGCCATTTTGCGCCCAACGTATAACGGTGGGTCCGTACTTCATTCTTATCGTTCAACCGGTAAAAGTTCTCATACTCCAGGTACGGGTCCACCAGTTTGGAAAGATTGTACTCCAGTTCCAGCTGGTTGCGCAATAAGGTCAGGTTCTGGCCGGTATAATTCACCGTGGTATTCTGGAACCTGAAGCGGTAGCCCGGCCTTAGGTTCCATTTCTTAAAGTTCCAGGACAAGTTGGCATCCAATGACATCCTGAACTCATTACGGTCTTTATTGCGGATGGTGTACCGCAACTGCGGTTTGATATGAAGGTAATCCGTGATCTCATACCGTAAACCGCCTTCCAGGAAAGCGGCTCGCAGGTTTTGCAAGCCATCCCCGGTGCGGAACTGCTGCTCGGCTTCCGCTCTTAAGCTTTTATGGATGGTATACTTCAGCGTATAGCCCGACCACAGTTCCGGGCTTTCCATTTGGGCATAAGCCGGTAAACCGATGCCCAGGAGGGCTAGCAAGAGTAGAAAAGAACGCACGCAGTTAACCTAAGAATCTCACAATAAGAAAAATAACGAATGAGGCTATGATACCGGCCATAAAGATCTGCAGCGACAAGCGGATGAATTTGTATTTACGGTGCAGGGTCTTGCCCAAAAAGTACAGGTCCTTGATCATGGAGCTGTACAGGAAATTACTGTCGTTGAGCTTTTGCAACATGCCCCATTCATAATCCTTAAAGCTCATATTATGGAAGTTGCCGTAATACAGTAAGTTGCCGTTCTTATTGCGGATGTCTTCGTGGGTAAAATACCCCTGGGTACGGTTGGGCGTAATGGCTATAATGGCCAATATAATGGACGCAAAACTGGTGAGGGCTATGATGAGTATGGACGTATACACCACTATGGAAACCCCCTGTTCAAAAAGCCCCAGTGAGCCCCCTATCACCACAGAGAGGATAACCGAATTAACGGTTATCATGATGTTGGCCTTGCGGTCTACCATTTCATTGAGCGTATAGTGGTTATGCGAAGTGGTGCGGAACAAGGTTTGTATACCGCGCGCATCGCGGCCCTTCAGTGAGCTCAGGTTTTTGCGCAGCATTTTCAACTCTTCCTCATCCACACCCAGCTCTTTTTTCAACAGCAGGTCCTTCTTTTTCCTAAATCTCTTCTGCTCCTTCTCCAGGGAAAGGATCAAAGCATCCAGGCCAGGTTTGATATGCTGGACAGAATAGGAACTGGATGGCTCATAGGCAGCCAGGAAATCAATGATAATGCTGTAAAAGTCGCTGAGGCTTAAGCTGGCGTTGTTCAGTATGGCTTCCTGGTAGAATTTTGCCAGGCGGTCCTTAGCGTGTTTACCCAAAAAGTCCATGATCAGCGCATCTCTTAAAATGCTCTGTAATTTAGAGGAAGGAGCGCGATTATGATCATGCATACCCATAATGGCGCTGGTTATGGCTTCTATCTCATTTTCGTGGTAGCCCGCTTTGCGCAGGTCTGGCTTGCCAAATTCCTCTACAAACATCCTTTGCTGCCCGGCTATGGCCTCTTTGGAAGCATCGGAAGCGTCAACCCGGCTAAAGGCCGTGGTATACAGCCAAAGCGCTGCTTCCAGCTGGCACATCTCACTTTCGGTAAGCTTTTCATGCTCCCCTATCCTTTTCAGGTTATCCAGTATCCGCTTGGCAAAACCCACCGTGTGGTAAACCAGCTGATCATAGTTTTCCATCATCAGCTCAATAGCCATTATCTTGAGCTTTTTAGACGGCTTATCTATAGGTTCAGAAATATAATCGTCCATAATTACCTGTATTAATCCATACCGTATTTCTCCCGCATATAATGGTCCCTACGTTCAAAATCCCGTTTTAAGCCCTCAAGATTCAGTTGCCACTGCAAGGTACTGGAAGGCTCATGGTATTTGGAGATCGTATACCGTATATCATTTTCTATCTGCTCACTGGCCTGCTGCAGTAAGATATTAAACCGCTGAGGCGAAAACAAGCTGTACAATTCCTTTTGCCGTTTTTCCAGTTTATCCACAAACTCCTCGTCTTGTATGAGCAACTGGTAGATCCGTGATACATCATCGTCCCTGAACTCCATCTCGGGCAAAATAGCATTCTTGGTCCTGAAGGCCGCGTAATCCAGATCGTATACGAAAAAGCGAAATGGCTCTCCGTGTATACTGTAGGCACTTACGTTGTTATCCGGCCAGTCATCATTGCCAATATAATCTTCAAAGATGATATAATCCAGGAAGTTATCCATATCCAACATGGATTTTAGGGTTCCGGCATCCTTGGCCAACAAGGCCTGCCGGAAGGCAACAGCCGGCAACGGATCGCCTTCCTCGGGTTCCAGGTTACCATTATCTCCATCCATTTTCATGATGACCAGGGCCGAAGTATCTACCTGAAAAAGGTTCCCCAGCGCCTGACGGTCATTTTCTGTGCGAAGGTTCAGCAAGCCGTAATACTGTTCATTGACAAAAACCTGCACCGGTGTGCCATACCGCAATTCCAGGTCTAAGCCCATATCCACAATAAAGCGCGTATACACCAGGTCTTTCAGCATGGTATGCCCAAAATCATTACCGGAATTGCGCAAGCGCAGATTTTTCAAAGTCCCCAGGTTATCCCCTGGCAAGATAGCCTCCGGCTCCAGCATCCTCCATTTTACGTTGTCCACGGGCCCATCAAACTCTATTCCCAATGATTTAAGCGGGTATTTGGAAGAAGTACGCCCGCGGATATCCACGAGGCAGTCCAGGTCAACAGGACCCGGTGCTGCCCCCACCCTGGAATAGTAGGTAAAGCGTCCCTTATACCGGATCTTATCCAGGTACTTTTCGTACAATACGTCAAATGAATCCCTGGGCATGCTTAGGTTTACCACCGGCAGATCCGTGCTGATGGTTAAAGGGGTAAGCTTTGCTGTATCCGGAAGCTCTTCTACAATGCTGACCTTCGTACAGCCCAACATCAGCAACGTGATTGCAGCAAGTGCATATATCCCGCTTCTTAATTTCATAAGAATCCGTAATTAAGGCCCACCCATACTTGCTGTGCCGGGTTGTACAAAAAGTATGCTTCGTTCCTGGGGTAAAAGGGAGCCCGGTAACCCGCCACCAGCTTTAGGCTGGCATGAAGCCGGTATAAAACGTTTACCGACAGTGAATACCTCAGAAGGTCATTTGTAGAGGTGCGCCATTCCTCCAGGTCGCGGTTGTTCTCTATATCCAGGAAGGTACCCAGGCCCCATTCCTTTACAAGCCAATATCTTAAACCGGTGGAGAAGCTTATCCTGTGCGTGGTTCCGGAGTAAGTAAGGTCTTCCCCCTCGCCATTCAGCTCCAAAAAATGGTAGCCCGCCAAAACCGCTGCTTGCAGTTTCAGTTCCTCAAAATACCAGGAAAAGCCGGTTTTAGCGTACATCCCCAGCGAGGGATCACTGTGTACCGTACGCCCCCATATTTCCGTTTGCTTTGCGTTAAAAGCTCCCAACAGGCCTGCTTCCACTTCAATATCCGCCTGGCCCCGCAACAGGCTAGGGCTTGCCAGCAAAGGGATAAGGATCAGGAATTGGAGTACAATTTTAAACATAGCACCTGCAAATATACAGCGGCTAAGCTGTTATAGCTTAGAGCCGGGCCAACGTTTACCAGGAAAAGTCGGCACCAAAGCCACCCGACTTTCCCTCTGCGCAGGACGGTTATTTTGAATAATCCACAACCTCAGGAAAGCGTACTTTACTCATCACTGAGTACCGTACGGATGAGCAACCACAGGGCCCCTACCACCGCCAGCAGAAAACAAACTATGGCCAGGCCCGGGTAACCGAAGATGGTGAAACTGGTAGGTACCCGCATCAGCAGGGCGCTGCCTACCACTAATGCCGCCAGGATCAAACCCATGGTGATGCGGTTGGCAATTTTCTGCAAGCCCACCATCATGTGGCGCTCGTCAAAGGCATCGATCTTAAACCGCAACTCATTTTCAGAGGCTTTATGCAGGATCTTGTTCAGCCTTTCAGGCAGGGTTTCGATCAGCCTCTTGCTCTCCAATACGCTGTCAAAGAAATTCTCGGGCGCCAGTTCGCTCCACATATGCCTGCGCATAATGTCCATGGCGTGTTTACGGATAGCTTTGTTGGGGGCAAAATCCGGGGCGAGCGTTTTGGATACCTGGTCCAGGTTAAGCAGGGCCTTGGCTACCAGGCTTAATTCAACCGGTAGTAAATAACCATTCTCCCCGGCCGCCTGGATGATAGCGAATAGTATCCGCCCGGTTTGCAGGCTTTGCATGGTCACATTGCGGTTTTGCTGCACCAGATCACTAATACTGTCCCGGAAACCGCTTACGTTGGTGTTTTCCTTTTGTTTGCTCATATCAATAAGCAACTGCACCACTTTATCGCTCTTGGCCTCACTTAAGGCCAACAGCAGCTGAAGGTACTTCTGGCGCATGCTTTCACTGATAAAGGCTACCATACCTACGTCCAGCAACGCCAGGCGGCCATCCGGCATCAGGTGGATATTGCCGGGATGCGGATCAGCGTGCATAAAGCCATCCACCACTATCTGTTTTAAATAGGCGCGGAAAAGTTCATCGGCCAAGGTGTCCCCGTCCAATTCGGTTTTAGTTATCCCGGAAATAGCGGTGATCTTTTTCCCCGGCAGGTACTCCATGGTGAGCACCCGGCTGCTCGTATAATCTCCAACCGCCATGGGAACCACAATGTGGTCAAACTCCACCAGGTTGCGTTGCAGCATACGCATATACTCCGCTTCCTTGGTATAATCCAGCTCCCGCAGTAAAGTCTTGCGGAAGTTTTCCACCAGCCGAACCAACTCAAAGCGACTGCCAAAGCTGGTATTCCGTTCCAGGAAACCGGCAGCCGTTTCCAGCACTTCCAGGTCTTCCATCACCCGTTTACGGATACCGGGCCGCTGTATCTTTACCACCACTTCTACCCCACTGCGCAACTGCGCTCTATGCACCTGTCCCAGGGAAGCCGCGGCCAAAGGCTCCTCCTCAAAATAGTGAAAGGCCTTGGAAATACGCTCTCCCAATTCTTCCTGCACCAGTTCTTCCGCCTCTTCGTACGAAAAGGGCTCTATATCGTCCTGCAGGTGTTCCAACGCTTTGATAAAAGGCGCAGGCAAAAGGTCAGGACGGGTGGAAAGCAACTGACCAAACTTAATAAAGGCCGGCCCCATATCCTTGATATCCTGCACCAGCTCCTCCGGCTTCACATCAAGTACAGCCTCCTTTTCTTCCGGCTCAAAATCCAGGGCATCGGTAAGGCCGGAATGTTTTACCAGGTCGCTGGTGCCGTATTTATACAGGAAAGAAGCCAGCTTTTGGTACTGGCGCAGGTGACTTAGTTTCATTGCAAGGATGGATTACAGGGGGTTAACCTTTGGGGAGCGGGGATTGTTTCTCGGAAGGCAAAAGCATTCTCCGTAAAATTAGTTCATCAACAGTTTCGTTAAAAAACAATGAGGTACTTAGGTTTAACATTAAGATCATGTGCAATGAAAGTATTCTTCGGATTTATAATAGCCCTATCAGCAACATACACTTTAAAAGGACAGACCAACATAGAGAAGTTCACGATTGACCGGCAGCTTTGGGAAAACTGTGAAACAGGGCAAGGTAAATGTGATACCGTGCAAATTGTCCGCAGCCCCAATAAAAGGATTATGTTAATCATGCCCTGCGGAGGTACCTCCACTGCTGTAACGCTAACCCGGCAAAATGAAGAAGTACCAATAAGGCAATTGAACATAAAGGTAAACGGCTGTCCTCCTACATTTGACATTACTGACTTGGAAGACGGGAATTATGTGGCTTATATGTTTTCCTGTGCCCTTGGAGGAGCGGTTGATATAAGCCTTTCAACCAGGAAGGAATAGAGCCAAATCTATTTCCTTGTCCCAAACCGAAGATCCTGACTCTAGCCACAGCCTTTATTTTATTTAGCCCAAAAGTTAACCATGAAGTTCCTGGTACATTGTTTTTGTCTCCTTACCGCCCTGTATGCACAAGGCCAGAACATCACTCTGGAAAACCTGGACCAAAGAACGCTCTATGCAGGGGTACGGAATTCCTTAAAGATGGGAACTTCAGGAGTAGCATGTCCGGAAATAACCGTGCATTGTTCCAACGGAACTTTTGAAAAAGACAGTTGCAGGCTGGAGGTCATTCCCGAAAAAGAAGGGCTGCTCGTCCTGACCTTCTATCTTATCCACAATGGCGACTCCTTGTTTTTAGACAGCCGGAAGTACAGCGTATCCAGGATTAAAGATCCGGAACCGCACCTTTACCATAAAACCTCAGGTAAAATGAGGCGTGATTTGATCTTAAGAGGCTCTCTCGAACTGGAAAACACGCAATATTACCTTGTAGGTTGCGGGATAACATTACCCATCCGGGAATTTAAGATACTGGCCACCCGGAATAATGAATGGATAGGTCATGAATTCAACCCGGGCGCAAGCCTGACCGATGAAAGTAAAAGCTTGATCAAGAATTTAAAGCCCGGTGATCGTATTCTTTATTACGACATTATAGGGATGAATTACTACCAGGAATATGTAAACCTGGGAACCCTTGATTTTGAGATCCACTGACATTCTCAGCCTTGAACTTTCAACCTTCATCCTTGAACCATTTTAAACCACACAGCATCTTATCCGTTCCTACTAGGTATGAAGATCTTCGGAATAAACCTGTCCAACGTATTTAAACGCAGCCGGCTTCCATTTTTATGGGGCGCCTCTGCCGCTTTGATAGGCCTGGCTACTACCTATATTGTAGGTATGGTGTCGGGTTTTGAAGCCAAAAACATGCTACAGGATAGCCTCACCCGCATCAATACCTTTTGCAATACCGTAATCCTGGGCTCCGCCACCATACTGGCCTTGTTGTTTACGGTGATTGGTTTTGTCAACAACCACAAAAAGAAATTTGATGCCAATTTTTACAAGCGCATCAAGCAGGTGGCTTTTTTCACCACCGCAACCTTTATAGCCGGCATGTTGCTTTTCTTACTGCTTAACTTCCCCATTTCCAATAGTGACGACTTAAGTAGTAAGTATTACAAGATAGCCTATTACGTTACTTTGGGGGCTTCCTCATTGGTGGGCGGTATGATGATCTTTGTAATTGTACTGCTGTACCAGACCATTGTAGACCTGGCCAATTTACTGGGCGGTGGTAAGGATATGGACTACCTGCTGGAAAGTGAGGAAGAGCAAACCGAAAACCCGGAAGGATCCCAGCGCTAGCTTGTAGTGCGTTTTGTACGATTAAAAAGCTCCTCTTTCCTGGATGAGTTTTATTTATCATTATTTTAGTCCTTGCTCAACCATACGGCACAACCCACACACTTCTGAGGATAGTAAAGATCCTTTAGACTCAATTTAGCGTTGTTAAAATTTGAAAAACAACAACTTGAATGGCATCTCAATATAGGAATATATAGTTCATTGCACTATATACAATCGTTGGGCTCAATTAAATGAAATCGACAATATTCATACTCATTAACCTAATTCTACTGGTACGACCTGTTTTATCTCAAGACACCATTTTAGGATATTACACATATCAAACAGGAGCAACAGAAAGAATTGGTGGATGCTTAGACCTTCGACCTAACAAGACTTTCATTTTATCCTCTATTCGATATCGCATTATTAGTCCGATTGACTCTGGACAGTGGAGATTATCAGGTGATACGGTAATGCTTGAATCCATGGACTCGCTATTTTATTTAAAATCCATAACTGAATTCAATCTAAGGACATTCCTACCTGACTCAATTGACTCAGAATCTCCGGTCGCTTGGTTGATTCCAACTCATTGGACTAAGACAAGAAGTTATTATCAAAATGGACAGATCAAATCGACAATGTCTTGGACATCCATCAGCCGCTTTTATCATGAGTCTATTCCTCATGGGCTTTGGGTCACTTATTATGAAAACGGAAACCTCAAAGAAATAGGTAAATACAAGAAAGGGAGAAAAAAGGGAAAGTGGTACTATCTATGGCCTGATGGAAAAGAAAAAAATAACTGAGCCCAACAAAAAATAAACTCAAGTCGGCTTTAACCCCGCTCCGGCAATAGCTTTACGGTGGACAGAGAAACCTTTCGTTTCTTTACAACAACACGGACGAAGCCGCTCTGCGTTTATTAAAACCGTTGTGCGTCATGCGAAAAAAGACAATGAAACAGATAATTCCGATAATAACTTTGATTTTAAGTTTAGCAATGACAAGTTGCCAAACCGACTTGGAATTAAATGATGTTATTGACCAAAAATCTCCGTTCTCTTTCACAATTAGGACAGTCGATCTTGAAACAGGACTTAGTTCTAATGAAACCGAAGAGATTAAGGTGAATTCTGAAAAGTGGATTAAGCTTGTCAACTTTGTAAAAAACAATTTGAACGGTTGGCAGTCAAGTCCAGCTTCCCACATTGGTGACATTTACGTTTCGCAGGGCGACTTCAGACTAATCTACACAAAAAGTGCAAATGGAGTTGTTATAGCATTTACAGACAAAAAAGGTAATCCGGAACAGTACATCAAAGGAATTGACCAAGGAGAGCTTGACTTTTTGACCGAATGAAAAAACTAAAAAAGCACGATGCGGCAATAATGGGTATAAAACATAGGGCGGTCAGTTGTTTCTTCAAATTTCGTGTTTTTAGCAAGCTTTGTCTCTGCGAACAGGCAGGCTGCTTCTAATTGCCCTATATTTCGTAGCCATACCGTTAGCATTAATTGAAGACATGACGAGACTATTAAGTGCTTTGATGGTAATTATCTTGTTGATTTTATCATGCGATTCTCAACGAAAAAATGCCATTGACTCTATATTGGAATTGAGTAACCAAGCAATATTACGACAGGAGAAAACAGCCGGGTACCAGTATTCAATGTTATCCGCCAATTACGTGGAGAGTCCAGATCGATTAAAAATTCAATGGAATACTGCGTTTAAAGTTATTAACCTGATGGATAAATGTGTAAATAAAAATATCTAATTCGAACATGGGAGCGAACGAGATTGAAGGACTTTACAACAGTACTTTAGATAGCATTCAAAATTTACTATCCAAATTTGATCATGGGATCGATTTTAAAAATTATCTTGTTGACAATCCTGAAAGCACCTATCAAAAAACTCTTATAAAGCTTCAATTAGTTACTTTAAAATCAGATGTTTTATGGCTTATGAATTCGTTTCACGCCAGCAACATTACCTGTTGGTTTGGAGCTCAAGCCTGGACAAGAGATTCAATTATAAGCTCAGAGATGGCTTCTTTTTCATTAGAGTCTCCGATGTTTTCTCGGTTAGAGGACAACTATGTGGTAATAGATTCTTGTTACAGAGATGAAGCAAAGGTATGCCTAAACTATCATTTCCGTCCGCGCTATTCTTGTGGTAGAATCTACTTTGATTCACTCCAGCAAGGGAATTATAAAATATTTGGGACAGTGAAGAATTTCCTGAATGACAGGGAGCTTATGGCGCAATTTGAGACTGAATTTGAAATAAAAAACTAAAGCCCCAAAACCTGGCACCCTTTACCCTCGCATCCGCATACCAGCATAAGAACCGGGCCGTTATAAACCTATGCCCATCGTTCCCCATAGTTTTCAATTGACGAGCCTTTAACACGGGTTTAACAGGAGGTTGCCACGAGCTTGATACGTATCAAAGGCGTAGATACTCCGTAGATAAAGCATGGATAAAGCGTACATAACACTATAGAAACCCATCCGTCAGTCTGAATATCACGCCAACTGCATTAGGCATGAAACACCTTCAACTTAGAACCTTGAACTTTTAACCCTCCCCTTAAAACCTTACAACTTTACAACCCATCCCTAACTCACCTCCCAAATGAAATAACTCAAAACCCTCAACCTTAAACTTTCAACCCTCCCCCCCTTACAACTTTAAAACCTTGCAACTTTTACAACATTGCCCCGCATAAAGTAACTCAAACCAAAAACCTTCAACCAAATACCCCCCTCAATAAAACCAACTGTCAGTCTGAGTGTCACGCCACAGGCGTGATGTATCGAAGACCTTAGAACCACCAACTTTCAACCTTAAACCTTCAACTTTAAAACCTTAAAACACTACCCTACCTTTGCGGCCCAGAAACAAAACCATGTCCGCACAACTCATACCCATACTCTCTAAACAACTCAACCTCCCCTCCCGCTCCGTACAAAACACCTTAACCCTGCTGGATGAAGGTGCCACCGTGCCTTTTATTTCCCGCTATCGCAAGGAAATGACCGGCAGCCTGGATGAAGTACAAGTGGGAAATGTAAAGGAAGCTTACCAACGCTTACAGGAGCTGCTGAAGCGCAGGCAATCCATTTTGGAGAGTATCCGCGAACAGGGGCAGCTGACCGCTGAACTGGAAGAAAAGATCAGCAACACCTGGTCCGCTACCGAGCTGGAAGATATATACCTGCCCTATAAGCCCAAGCGTAAGACCCGCGCCAGTGTGGCCCGCGAAAAAGGTCTCGAGCCCCTGGCCGGCACCCTGATGAAGCAGGACCTTACCGATGTATACAGCTTTGCCGAACGCTTTACCTCTGCAGAAGTTGCAGATGCTGAAGAAGCCCTGGCCGGAGCCCGCGATATTATGGCCGAATGGATCAACGAGCGCGCCTACGCCCGGAATACCGTCCGCAGGCTTTTTGAGCGGGAAGCCACCATCACCTCCAAACTCGTAAAAGGAAAAGAAGAGGAAGGCGCCAAGTACAGCGACTATTTTAAATTTTCCGAAGCCTTAAAACGTATTCCCAGCCACCGGATGCTGGCGCTGAGGCGTGCCGAAGAGGAAGGTATCATCCGCGTTTCCATAGCTCCCCCGGAAGAGAAGGCCCTGGATCAGTTGGAACGCATTTTTGTAAAAGGCCGCAACGAGGCAGCCGAACAAGTGAAAATGGCGGTGAAGGATGCCTACAAACGCCTGCTGGCCCCCTCCATAGAAACAGAATTCCGCAACAGCAGCAAGGAAAAAGCCGATACCGAAGCTATTGCCGTATTTGCCGAGAACCTCCGGCAGCTCCTGCTCACCCCTCCCCTCGGCCCCAAACGCATCCTGGCCATTGATCCCGGTTTCCGTACCGGCTGTAAAGTGGTGTGTCTGGATGAACAGGGCAACCTGCTGCACAACGAAAATATTTATCCCCACCCGCCACAGTCCGAAGGCGGCAAGGCAGCCGCCAAGATCAGCAATCTCGTGGAAGCCTATAAAGTAGAGACCATCGCTATTGGCAACGGTACGGCCGGCCGGGAAACCGAGGATTTCATTCAAAAGCGTTTGCGCCTCAAAAAAGACGTCACCGTATTCATGGTGAACGAGGCCGGAGCTTCCGTATACTCCGCATCCAAAGTAGCGCGGGAGGAATTCCCCACCTACGATGTAACCGTACGCGGAGCAGTATCCATTGGCCGCAGGTTGATGGACCCCTTGGCCGAGCTGGTGAAGATTGATCCGAAGTCCATTGGCGTAGGCCAATACCAGCACGATGTGGACCAGAACCAGTTGAAGAAGAGCCTGGATACCGTAGTGGAAAGCGTGGTGAACCAGGTGGGCGTTAATCTCAATACCGCCAGTAAGCACCTGCTGAATTACATTTCCGGATTAGGGCCCAAACTGGCGGAAACCATAGTGGAACACCGGGCAGAGAACGGTGCTTTCCAAAACCGGAAGGAACTGCTGAATGTAAAAGGCTTAGGCCCCAAAGCTTATGAGCAGGCAGCCGGTTTTCTCCGTATTCCGGATGGGGATAACCCGCTGGATAATTCTGCCGTACACCCGGAGAGCTATACCGTAGTAAAGCGGATGGCCAAAGATATGGGGGTGCCGGTGGAAAGGTTGATCGGCTCCAGGGAAAGCCTGCAAAAGATCACCCTAAATAATTACGTGACGGATCAGACCGGTTTGCCCACCTTAAAGGACATTGTGGAGGAACTGGCCAAGGTAGGCCGCGATCCGCGTGGCAAGGTCAAAGTATTTTCATTTGACCCCAACATCCGCAAGGTGGAAGACCTGAAGGAAGGTATGATACTGCCGGGACTGGTGACCAATATCACCAGGTTCGGAGCCTTTGTAGATGTAGGCGCCAAGCAGGACGGACTGGTACACATCTCCCAACTGGCGGATCGCTTTGTAAGTGATCCCAACGAGATCGTACGTCTCAACCAGGAAGTACAGGTAAAAGTACTGGAAGTGGATATAGCCCGTAAGCGCATACAACTGAGCATGAAGGAGGCTTAAGCGTAGATGGCTTTCACGTGTAGGGCTATCAGCACAATGGTAATGATCATAAACAAAGGGATCATCAGTACCAGGTTTTTCTTTATAGTTTCCATAATCTATGTTATTGGGGTTCATAACTAGGACACTTAAAGAGGCTCACACACGTAGTGACCCGCAAAATTTTGTCACCTTACAGCCTTGCAACTTTAAAACCTTATAACCTTCAAACTTTAAAACTTTACAACCTTACATCTTTAAACCTTCCAACTTTGCAACCAACTCCCCCGGCCCTTCACTTTCCAGGTCTACCGCGCGGTAAACGGGAATGATCTTTTCTAAAAGAGCCGTATTCCTTTGTTGGGCCGCACGATTGCCCAGGGAGTAGCAGGCCAGCGAAATAAAGCCGAGCAAACGTTGATCCATGGGCGTAGGGCTGGCTTTCATCTTTTGTACGGTTTGCTGCCACCAGCCCAGGTCCTCCTGCAACAGAGCATTGTAGAGATACTGTTTTTTCTGCTGTTCTTCCCGAACTTCGTTTGGGGTGATGGTGATCTCTTTACCAGCCAGATTAAGTGGCTTAGCCGTAGCAAAGCGAAAACCATCACGAAACACCTCGGCATCCGGGAAACGGTGGTCACCCTCCCACTCCACCAAATAATGTTCTTGTGGCTGACTCTGCAGGTACCATTCAAACTGTACCATATCCGTATAATTCATATCCAGGCGACCGGCAAAACCCAGTAATGCAAGATCACTGCGCAGGGGAATATTCAAAGAAGCTCCGCAATAGATAACCTTGGTGATACCCGGAATACTATTGGCCGTATACAACGCTACTTTGGCCCCGCCACTAAAACCGCAGAAGGTCACCTGCTCCTTTCGGATCCCCGCCTTCTCCGCAGCAAGCAGCATTTCTCTTACGTGCGGCAGGATCTGTTCCATGCTCATCCCGTTTTCGGATTCATTGGACCCCATCAGTACCATTCCGAATTCATCGGCCAGATGGCGATACAGGCGTAAAGGATGGGCACCATCACCATGCGGATCAAAAAAGAGAATGGCACGGGTTTGGGCGTTGACCTGTATACAAGCCGGCTGATACCAGGCATAGGGTCCGTTAGTGTCAAAAGTAGCCAGTGCATGGCGCTCTAACGTATCAGTAGGCAACACCCCGGTAGAAGTTGGATTAACCGCCTCTTTTTGCCCTTCCCTGCGGGCTTCAACATCATCTTTAGTATGCTCCACGGCTGGGGCACAGCCTGCTACCAGGAGAATGAGGCTTATAATTATGGGTTTAAGCATAATGCGAATGTAAAACAACAGCTACTTTAATATCCCTAACTTTGTTGTTTCCAACTTTGAACTTTGAACCTTCAACATTAAAACTCTTCCTGTGGAATTAGGAAAATACAACACCCTTGGTATTACCCGAAAAACCGATCATGGCATTTACTTACAGGATCAGGAAGAAAACGAAGTACTGCTTCCCAATAAATACGTGCCTGACCACTTTGAAATTGGCCAGGAAATGGAAGTGTTCGTATACCTGGACGGTGAAGAAAGACCTGTGGCGACCACCCTCAAACCCAAAGTAACCGAGGGTAATTACGCCTACCTTCTGGTAAGACATACCTCTTCACACGGTGCCTTTTTAGATTGGGGTCTCGAAAAAGACCTCTTTGTGCCTTTTGCCGAACAGGAAAAACGCATGCAGGAGGGAAACTCCTACGTGGTGTATATGTACCTGGACGAAATGAGCGGGCGCCTGGTGGCTTCTTCGAGAGTTGAGGACTATACTGAGAAAGAAGAAATTGACCTGAAAACTGATCAGGAAGTGGATCTGCTGATTGTCCGTCCCACCGATCTGGGCTTCAACGCCATTATTGATAACCGCTACCTGGGATTGATTTATTCCAATGAATTATTCAAGCGGATTACCCCCGGTAAACGTATGAGAGGCTTTGTGAAAAAAGTACGTGAAGATGGTAAGATAGACCTGAGCCTGGAAAAACAGGGTTACGGTAGTATTGAACCCAACGCACAGAAAATACTGCAGGTGTTGGCTAAAAACAACGGCTTTCTCCCCCTGCACGATAAAAGCGATCCTGCCGAGATCACCCGCAGGCTGGAGATGAGTAAAAAGACCTTTAAAAAAGCCATTGGTGGGCTTTACAAGGAAAAACGCATCACCATTGGTGAGGATGGTATCCGTTTAGTTTAGCTTATTCCTGCTGGCTAAGCTTTTCGGTAATATCAATAGCCTCGCCAACGGTCAGCATTTTCTCAGCCGTAGTATCGTCAATCTCAATATCAAACTCTTCCTCCATATCCAGGATGATGTCTACCAGGTGCGCAGAATTGATCTGTAGATCCCGTAGCATATCCGTATCAGCCGTCATATTCTGAAAGGCCTCTTCATTTTGTACATAGGGGCGTATGATCTCTTTCAGTTTTTCTTCAATTTCCGTTCGGTTCATGAGTAGGATATTTTTTAAATAGGACACAACTGTTTACATCGCCAAAGCCAAAGCTGGATTTCGCAATAATATTGATTTTATGGGATTCCGTCTTTCGTACCACCCGGTTTTCGTCAATGCAGGCAGCAATCTCAGGATGCAGGTCTTCACAGTTCAGGGAAGCATGTACAAACTGATGCTTCAATTGCAACAGGGCCGCCACACACTCAATAGACCCGGCCGCACTCAGGCAATGCCCGGTAATGGATTTTACCGAGTTGATCATGGGGAAACCGGTACCGGAACGGTGCAAGGCTTCACTCCAGTTCCTCACCTCCAGCACATCGCCCATGGTAGAGGTAAGATGTCCTGAGATCAGATCAATATCCTGGGAAGTAATGCCAGCGTCCTGCAAGGCCCCTTGTATACAACGCTGGGTACCCTGGGAGTTAGGAGCGGTCATAGTACCGGTACCGCGTTGTCCCCCTGAATTGGTATAACCGCCTATCACCTCCCCGTAAATAGACGCTCCCCTTTGCAGGGCAGAGTCCAGGCTTTCCAGAACCAATGCTCCTCCTCCGCTACCCGGCACAAAGCCGGATGCGGTAGCGCTCATGGGCCTGGAAGCTTTTTCAGGTTCCTCATTATGGCGATAGGTCAATACCCGCATGGAATCAAAGCCTCCCCATACGTGCGGACCATCGGCATCGCAACTACCCGCCAGTAGTATAGAGGCTTTGCCATCCCGGATACGCTCAAAAGCCATGATCACCGACTCAGTACCCGTACTACAGGCCGATGAATTGGAGGTAACCCAATTACCCAAACCTAAGCGGCCACCTAAAAAGGCGCTGATACCACTGGGCATGGTTTGCTCTACCACCGTAGTACCCAGTTTTCGCACCTTCTTGTCATCAGTTTTGTAGATGGCATCACGCAGCGTATTCACGCCACTCATGCCGGTACCGAAAATACAGCCGTAATCCCAATGAGGTTCAGCCTCGGTGCTGGCCGGAAACGGCAGCCCGGCATCTTTCCAGGCTTCCAGGCCGGCTATAATGCCGTAGATCACCCCCTTGGCGGTAAGGCGCTTACGTTCCAGTTCTGAAAAGTTGCTTTTCAACAGTTCATCGGTGAGCCTGGGTACACCACCCAACTGGCAGCGAAAGTCCAGTTCTTCCAGTTCCGCGAGATGTTCAATCCCCGAACGTCCCTGCTCCAGGGCCTCCCTGAACTCGGTAACTCCCACACCACCAGGTGCCACCACGCCTAATCCGGTAATAACCACTCTTTGTTTCATGATCGTATTATCCCGCTTAATTCACCGCTGCATACTTTTTCTTCCCGTGCATTATACATGATCACCCTGCACTTTAACTTCCCCATACGCCAATAGACCTTTTCGGATCGCACCCGCACGGTTTCTCCGGGAAATACCGGTTTATGGAAATTCACGTGAGACTCCGTGAATGCTATGCGTAGTGGTGAAGGTTTCAGGCCGGCTTGCTCCAGCAGGAACAAACCCAGGCACACCAGTCCTATCTGTGCCATACACTCCGTAAGGATCACACCCGGGGTTATCGGGTTATCCTTAAAGTGGCCACGGTAAAAATCAGCGTTTTGCGTAAAGGTATATGCTCCCTCCGCCCCTTCTTCCGTAAGGGTATGCAGCTTGTCTACAAAAAGAAAAGGCTGATCGTAAGGTAATTGATCCAATATGTGTGTAAAGTCCGTCATCAGGCTATAGATTCTCCTCCGTCAACCGGAATAATGGCCCCGTTGATCCACTGTGCCTCCTTGCGGCTCATCAGGTATACTACATCCGCCACATCCTCCGGGGTTGTAAGGCGCCCAAAAGGATTGCGGTCCAGGCTCTGCTCCCTGATCAATGGATAACCTTTTATATAGTGCAATGCGCGGGTATCGGTTACACCCGGTTGAAGGATATTACAGCGTATGCCATAAGGAGCAAATTCAAGGGCTATGGAACGGGCCACGGCTTCCAGGGCGGCCTTGGCCACCGATACTGCGGCATAATTACGCCAGGCTTTTTTACTACCCTCACTGGTAAGTGCCAGTGTCATGGCCTCCTTTTCAAACAGGTTTTTAGCGTGCAGGGCTTTTACCCAATGGTAAAAGCTCAGGGCCATAGCCTCGGTGGTAAGCTGGAAATCCTCACCTTGTAAAAAATGCGTTTCATCTGCAAATAAACGCTCAAGTTCTGCTGAAGTTTTGGAATGATGGTCACCTGAACGGTAGGGCACCATCAGTTTGAGGTTTCCACGGGCAATGGAATGCAGCAAGAGCGATACTTTCACCCCCTGCTCCAGCAATTGTTGCATCACCTCCTCCCTGCTTTGGGCATCCAAAGCATCTTTGTTGTACGATAGTATCTTGCAGCCCTGAGACCTTAACCGGTCAAAAGCCTCTTCCGCTTCCCGGGCCTGCTGCCTCCGCTCCCGGTACAACACACAAAGGTTAAACCCCTCACGGGCCAGTTTTAAAGCTGTGGCCATACCCATGCCGCTGCTGGCTCCTAAAATGATAGCTAGAGGCTTCATAAAATCAGGGAATTATTTCCAGGCAAGAACGCGAAAATTTGAAGGATATCAAACCTTTTCACCAGCCTGGTTCGGGAGCACAATACTGAACATACTACCTGTGCCCAGGTTGCTCTGTACCCGTATCTGTCCACCAAGGGTTTCTACCTGTGCCTTAGCCAGGTATAAGCCCAGGCCACGCCCCTGCACATGATTGTGGAAACGCTTGTAAAAGCCAAAGATCTCATCACCATAACGTTTCAGGTCAATACCTAAACCATTATCAATCACCTCTATCTCTACCTCGCTTTCCTTCTGGTGAGCTACAACCTTAACTACCGGATCTACATCCTGCCTCCGGTATTTTATAGCGTTGGAAACCAGGATATAGATAATACTCTGTAGATAACTGGAAATAGAATAAAAGGGTTTCAGGTCTGGGTTGTCTACCAGTTTTACTGTGGCATTGGCACTGCTTATTTGTAGTTCAAGCTCATTGCGCACCAATCGTACAATCTCCCGCAGATCTATTTTATCAACTCTCTGGTTAATGTTTGATTTGGTAGCCAACACCATATTCAGGTCACGCAGCACATGGTCCAAAGCCTCTGAAGTGACTTTTACGCCCTCCATAATTTCATGGACATCCTCCTCAGAGGGCTTCATTTCTATAAGATTGCAAAGTCCCATTAAAGTAGCTACCGGGGCTCTTAAGTGATGGGATACCACAGAGTTGAACTGCATCAGTTCATTTACCCGCTGCCCCAGTTCCTTCAGCAGCTGTTCCTTCTCAAGTTCAGCATTCTTAAGACTGGTAATATCCACCCCGTGGCCAAATACGCTTTGTAGCTCATTGTTCTCATCAAAGTACGGGTATAACTCACGCATGATATATTGCTTGCTACCGTCCTCTTTTTGGTATTCATCGATCCACCCATGCGGTTTGCCTGAATGCACCGCTTTTACAAAGTGTTCTCTGCGCTTTTGGGCCAGGCTTTTAGGATGCCCGCGTTTAGCCACGTATTCAAAATCATCCTTACCAATGATCCAATCACGAATTTCCTGATTCTGAATGGCTTTAGGATTTACAAAGCGGTACCGGTGATCTTTATCAAACACAGCTATATCAACCGGTAAGGTGTTCAAAATGCTTTCGGAGAATTTTTTTTGTTCCCTCAGTTCCTCGTCTGCTCTTATGCGCGCCAGCGTAAAGGCTGCGTGATTCACCAACCGCACCACCAGGCCCTGCTCCGGTAAGCTCAACTCCCGGTTTGCCACACAGGTAAGCATCCCAAAAACCCGCTCCTTGTTGGCAATTGGGAGTACAGAAAATGTTTTAATGCCAAGAAGTTTACGGGCCGGAGCGGCCACGGCCCTGAAAGCGGGCACCTTGGTATGGTCCTTCATCAGCTCTATAATCTCCTTCGGGTCGGTGGCAAAAACCATTTTACGCTTTTCCAGGATATTATGAAACCTACTGCCAGGCTCTACAATGGGTACTATACTACTGACGCTAACCTTACCCAGAAACATCATCAGGCCCTCCTGGTGTTTAGCAGACAGCCTTTGCGCCTTCATTTCAAGTGTGTCTGTCTTAGGATTATACGTAAACACCCGTGAAGCTGTAACATCCACCAGTTTTTTGATACCATCACTTAGCAGGTGTAGTATTTCAAGGGTATCACCACCTTTTACCGCAGCCTGGTATATGGAATCAATGGTTTTTATCTCGGCAAGGGTTCTCCGGGTATACTCTTCCTGGTTTTTCCGTTGGGTTATATCGCGTGCAGCTCCATAAATATGGGTCCTTCCGTTACCTGCATCCTGTGACCACAGGCGGTCCGACACCCATATATATTCACCGTTGTTCTTTTTGCGCATACGGTAATCACAGGAAACCGCTTTTCCTTTAAGGGCTTCATGAATATGGTTGCGATACGTATTAAAATCCTGCGGATGTATGGCCTTACTCCAAACCCCAAAACCTTTCTTAAGGTCTTCTTCTTCATAGCCCAATAATCTGGAAACCTGATTGCTACTAAAAAGAAAACGGGCATTGCTCAGGTCAGTGCCTTCAATATCCAGGGCATAGATGATTTCATCCGTATTCTCAAAGACATCCCGTAGCAATTGATTTTTACGCCTGTCTTCCTGCCGGTAATATTCCAGCTCCTCTCCCAACATATTCAAACCAACCAAAACAGCGTTTAGGGTATCATCTGAATCCGGTATGGTGGTGCGTACCGAAAAATTACCCTTACCATACTCCAGAAGGATATTCAGGATATGGTCCAGCTGCTGATTGGCTGTGTCGTCAGAGTTCATGCTGAATTATAAGTATTCCTTCAACCAGGCTATAGCCTCCTCTTCATTGGTCATAAAACGGGTAGGTACAAGAGGCCGGTTTATACCCACAAAAAAATTGCCTATTACCTTTCCGATGGTTGAAGAACTGATTATAGCTAAGGAACTTACTTTTTGCGATACTTCCTCCGAAGAATAATACTCCCTCACCGGGCGGCTTAAAAAATGGACATCAGAAAAATCTACTAATAAGGGTAGACGCAATCCTTCACGTAACCGGTCCACTATACTTACTACAGCACGGGCGTTATCCAGAGTATATTCACTTTTCTGATCAACCTTTATTCGTATTATCTGATCCTTCATGATTATTGGGCCGCCCGGAGCATCGTCCACGCGGATTTCCCCGGAACCAGATTCCTTATTCGTCATTGTATTGGCTTAAACCAGTTATCTCTAATTAAAGCCTTGCCTACCGTAAGACTTTAACTGACTGTACTTATTGAACTAATGAATTAACTAAACTTAATCAAAATTCCATTCATCTTACAAAGATATACAGATTATTCTTACACATAATTTGCAAAAATGGGTAAGTCATTGCCATTCCAGCAATAAACGCTGGGCAGAAAAGCCGGGACCAAAACTGAGCATAAGGCCTTTATCTCCTTTGGGAATAGACCGATGGAGGTATTCTTCCAGCACGTACAATACCGTTGCGCTGGACATATTCCCATATAACCTTAATACCTCACGGGTAACGTCAATATTCTTTCCCAGGGTGTGGAGCAACTCTTCCACCATCTTTACGATCTTTTTGCCTCCCGGATGAAAAATAAAATGCTCCACGTCCTCAATTTGCAGGTTGTTCCTATGCAGAAAAGGGAAAAGAATGCTTTCAAAATGCTCTTCAATTTTCTCGGGCACGGAAGGGTCCAGAACCATCTGCAAACCATTATTGGTGAGCTTAAAACCCATCATGTGAAGTTCATCAAAAAAATGGTACATGCCGGCATCCCGGATTACGGGCAGTACCTTTTCGTCATCAGGCCCTAAGAGGGTACACGCCACTCCGTCACCAAAAATAGCGGCACTAACCACGTTGGTCATTGAAAAATCGGTGTGTTGAAAGGTACTGGTAGGTGATTCCAGGGCAATGACGGCCGCCCGCTTTCCTGCTTGGGCCTGTAAGAGATTATGGGCATAAATGAGGGCCGAAGTACCACCAGCACAACCCATTTCGGTTACCGGCAGGCGTATGATATCCTGCCGCATTTTTAAACGGTTAATGAGATAGGCATCCACCGAAGGGATCATGATACCCGTACAACTGGTAGTAATGATATAGTCTATCTGGTGTGGCTGTAAACCGGCCTGATCAAGAGCTTTGGTGAGCGCCTCTTCGGCCAGGTCCGTCATTCGTTCACTGTACAGTGCATTTTTTTCTTCAAAGGAAGTACGGGTAAATACCTCTTCCGGAGACATGATGGAATAGCGCTTATCTACCTGGGCATATTTAAAGATGCGCAGTACTTTCTCCTGAAAACGTTTTTCCTGCCCTTCCATCCAGGCTTCCACAAAAGGCAGTATCTCAGTGGTAGAGCGGCAATGTGGAGGCAAGGCTTTGGCGGTAGTGAGTATCTTGGTGTGTTTCATGGGGTTTAGCTAAAAGTGATCAGCACGCTGTAACGGAAAGCCCATTGCCATTTTATACGGTAACGGCTGATGCCGGCTTCCTGCAGCATACGGACCCAGTCACCTTTAGTAAAACTTTTACGGATGGAAAGTTTACCATCATGCCTGCTGATATAGGAAAACCGAAACACCCGCGAAGCCAGCCGGAAAAGCTGGTAGGCCAGCCTGCTGCGCTGCAGATCATTGATGATCAAAAACCTACAACCTGTGCGGCATTTTTTTAAAAGGGCTACGATCTCCTCCTCCTGAAAATGATGCAGAAACAAATTGAACATGAATACGTCCGCAGTATGATCCCCGAATTCCGGTGAAAAAACGTTCACTACTTGCCAATCTATACCAGAGTACGTATGGGAAAATTCGCGGGCCAGTTCTACCACATGCAGATTGCCATCCAGGCCGATAAGCCTGGCGTTTATCCTGTTTTTTTGGCACCAGTGGTGTACCCTGCGCAATACGTCACCTCCCCCACAACCCACATCCGTTATACGTACCAGGGGCCTTTTCTGCAATTCGGGTTTTATACGTTCCAGCATTGCCAGCACCGGAGCATACCCTCCTAAAAGTGTATTGACCCGCTCCAGTTCCTTCAGGTTTTGGGATAGGTCGTTATCCTTCAGGTTAAAATCATCCAGGATCTCTTTTTCCGAACTACGCTCTCTGAAGTAAAGGCTTGCCATGGGATAAACCTACAGCTTTTTTAAGCAAGTAAGGAGACGCAGTAGCCAGGCGAATTGCTCCTGCAAACAATGGGGGCGACTCCATCAGTTTTTGGGCATATTTACCAAAGGTGAGACGGGTGTGAAAGGCCTTTTTCCATTGCCGCGAATAGGCCCGTTCCATTTCCAGGCGCGAAACTTTACCGCTTAAGAACCGATCGGCTTCACTACAGGCAAGCATAGCACTGTGAATAGCCATGGCCATACCGTTACCGCACAGAGGGTGTATCAGCCCGGCCGCATCCCCACACATCAGGATATGTTCCTCTACGGCTGCTTTGGCAGCAAAACTCACCTGGCTGATTACTTCAGGCTTCTCAAAAGCACGCGTGGCAGAGGAAAGGAAATCATCCAGATGAGGGTTTTTGCGCAATAAACCGGCTTCCATATCATCAATATCCCGATACTGGCGAAAAACGTCACCCGTGGTCAGGTAGCAGAAATTAACCTTTCCCTCCTCCACTCTTGACAGTCCGGCATAACCTCCCCGGAAATGATGAAGAGCAACGGTATTTGCCGGAAGCTCGGCATACATATGCCATTTAATGCCCATATAAGCCGAACGCTCTTTCATAAAGGCCCTGTTAAGGCGTTTGTCCAGTGCAGAGCGCTTACCAAAAGCCCCTATCACCAGGGCCGCTTGCCTTTCTTCGGAATTGGCCAGGCGAACCTTAAAATGCGAATCTTCAAAAACTACTTCTTCTACCGTGGCTTCGGTAAAAAGGACTCCGTTTTGAAGGGCCTTGGTATATAGGAAATGATCCAGGGAATAGCGGCTTATTCCCAACCCTCCCATCTGCATACGGCATTGGGCAAAACGGCCCGTTTCGGAGCTTAAGATAAATTGGTCAATATTCACATAATTGATCTCATGAGGAAATATGCCCAAAGAAAACAGGTAGGGCCTTACTTCATTAGAGATGAATTCTCCACATACCCGGTGAAAGGGATATCTTCTTTTTTCGATAAGCTCAACTTCATACCCTCTCTGCTTAAGGTCTATACTACTAATTAATCCCGCTAAACCTCCGCCTATAATTATACATTTTTCTTTAGATTTAAACCGCTTCAACCTTCTTATAATTAGTTTTCAAACATTTAAGATATATTATATTTTTTTAAGTAAATTCGTACAAGCCAATTGATTAGAACCAATTTATGAAACCTCTGAAACTCCTGAAAGACGTGCGATCGGGCAGCTTTTTACCTTTCTCACCCCTTTACTTACAGCATTACCTTTCAGGAACAGCCTATACTACTCAACCAGTGCGGCTTTTACTTTCGGCAAAACTCAACCGGTTTATCAAAGGCTCAGCGGAAAACATCCCTCAGGAATAGCATTTCTTCCCTAAGAGACCGCACCTAATAACAAATAGCACGTGCCCTTAACCTGTTTATTTGTTCTTGCATAGTATTGTAATATTCTGATATCTGATCTATAATGCCTTTTTGACATTATCACTCTCTTTCTTTTAAGGTAGAGATGTTTGTTGTTATCATGTTGGTAAATATGAATTTATGACCCACATTTTGCCATTGTTGATATGTCCATTTATAAAATCTTACTACTCTTACTTAATCCAAGAATCATGAAAATCTGTAAACCCCTATTCACTCTTCTTTTATTTGCAAGCTATGGGATTGCAATTGCCCAAAGCGCGCCCATAGACGTACACAATAATACCGATTGCTATTTCCTGGTCAGGGCGGTGGCCATTCAAAATGATTGCCAAAGCCCTTGTATTACCAGTACCTTATGTGTGCCACCCAACTCTACGGTACAAATCAATCCCTGTTCCTTCATTGATGCATACGTTTGGTGTAATGTAAGAGTCACTCCAGCCGATGGAAATTGTCAGCCTTGCCCGGGTGATGATTTTCCACCTGTTACCGTAGCTGCACCAGGAGACCCGTGTTCATCGTACCCACATGATGACAGTGGCTTACATTGTGAGTGTGAACATTTTCAAGTGCATTACAACGACCCTTACAACCTGGTCATCAACCCTTAAAGTTAAAGTACTCTCCTGATCTTCACAGGCTCTTTACCATTATGTAAGCCGGGCTACTTCCCGGAACAACAGGAATACAGGTAATTACCCTGCTGTTAAGGACCCTTCCCGGTTATTTAAAACGGATCTCTATCCAAGCCGGGCTCTACGATATGGACCAACACGGTGTTGATCCTGTTTTTTGTTTAATCTTTTAAAACCAATTATCATGAACCAAGTAAAGAAAACTCTTCTTACCCTGGCCTTTATGCTGGCCGGTGTGGTGGCCTTTGCTCAACCTGCCCCCGTAAACATTACCAACAACACCAGTTGTCACTACCTGGTGAGAGCGGTAGCCGTTGAACCCGGATGCATCAACCCCTGCTCCACGGCTATTGTATGTGTAGCCCCTGGTGCCACTGTACCTATTCCTCCTTGTGGCGCGCCTCACCTGGTATGGTGTAATGTACAGGTAATAGCCGCTGATGCCAATTGTCAGCCTTGCCCTGCTGCTTTTACCCCGGTAAATGTTTCCGCTCCCAATGATCCTTGTGCACCTTACCCCATGAGAGCCCAGGGTAAACATTGCGATGCCCAGTGCGGTATTTATACCGTTATTTTTGTGTCGCCCACAGATGTGCATATCAATCCGTAAGAAGAAAACTCTTCTTTTATGAAAGGCAGGCTTTTAGTCTGCCTTTTTTTATGGAGAATTTTGAAATTTGGTTAAAATGACTTTTAAAATATAAAGCACAAATTTTCACTATCAGCAAAATCCTATATAGAAAATTACGCAATTTTCTTTCATTCATCAGACCTAAGCTGATCTATAGAAAAATACAATTCATAGAAGATATTAATGTTTTAAAAATCAAATAATTAAAACAAAAATAGATATACCTCAAAACTATGGAGAAAATATTTTTGAGTGAAATGAGTCATTCATTACTTTTCGACAATTATTGATTGAAGATTGCAAAAGCATTACTTTATTATTGGCTATTTTATGCGGCATTATTCAAATTACTATCCGTATTCAGTTTCCGTAAGTAGAGTGATTTCTTACACTTAAATTATCAGTTGGTTAAGTTGCCAGTGTGGCACCAAAAAACATAACAATTCCTGACAGAGGTTAGGGTTCAGAGTGGACGGGGATACCTGCAGGTTAGGGTATCCCCGTTTTTATTTTCCATAAACCAGGAATCCAAAAAAGAAGTTGGATTAACCCCTTAAACGGTTTATTCTCTGTAATTTTGCACGCTCAAATTCAGAGTGATGATAGCAGCGAATAACGTATCCCTACAGTTTGGAAAGAGAGTGCTCTTTGAAGATGTGAACATTAAATTTCACGGAGAGCGCTGTTATGGCCTTATCGGGGCCAATGGTGCCGGAAAATCAACCTTCCTGAAAATACTGGCCGGTGATATAGCGCCTACTACCGGAAACGTAAGTATGGAGCCCGGCAAGCGGATGGCCGTACTGCGCCAGAACCACTCTGAATATGACGATCAGACCGTTTTGAACACCGTGATCATGGGCCACAAGGAATTGTGGAACCTGATGCAGGCAAAAGATGCTATTTACGCCAAGCCGGATTTTAGCGAGGAGGATGGTATCAAAGCTTCTGAACTGGAGGAAAAGTTTGCCGAGATGGACGGCTGGAATGCCGAGTCTGACGCAGCAGCCCTGCTCAGTGGACTGGGTATTGAAGAGGCTGACCATTACAAGCTGATGACCGAAATGGAAGGTAGCCTTAAAGTACGGGTACTGCTGGCCCAGGCCCTGTTTGGAAATCCCGATGTACTTATATTGGACGAGCCTACCAATGACCTGGACCTGAAAACCATCAGCTGGTTGGAAGACTTTCTCCTCAACTTCCGGAATACGGTGATTGTAGTATCGCATGACCGGCACTTCCTGGATACCGTTTGTACCAATATCGCAGATATTGATTTTGGTAAGATCCGCCTGTATACCGGTAACTACACCTTTTGGTATGAATCCAGCCAGTTGGCGCTGCGCCAGCGTGCTGCTGCCAATAAAAAGGCGGAAGAAAAGCGCAAGGAACTACAGGAATTTATTTCCCGCTTTAGTGCCAACGCTTCCAAAAGCCGCCAGGCTACCAGCCGTAAAAAGTTACTGGAAAAGATCAATGTGGACGAAATACAGGCCTCCAGCCGCAGGTATCCCGCCATCATCTTTAACCAGCAGCGCGAAGCCGGTGACCAGATACTGGAGGTGGAAAACCTCAGTGCCTCGGCTGAAGATGGTACTCCCCTGTTCACAAACCTGAACTTTAAGGTAAACCGTGGAGACAAGATCAGCATACTAAGCGACAATGCGCTGGCTATCACTGCTCTTTTTGAAATACTGAATGGCAACCGTAAGCCGGATGGCGGAAGTTTCCACTACGGGCAAACCATTATTACCTCCTACCTGCCTAATGATAATGCGGAATTCTTTGATACGGATGAAAACCTGATAGACTGGCTGCGCCAGTATTCCGAAAATAAGGATGAAGTATACGTACGTGGCTTCCTGGGGAAAATGCTTTTTACCGGTGAAGAAACCTTCAAATCTGCCCGCGTACTTTCCGGAGGTGAAAAAGTACGGTGCATGCTCTCCCGTATGATGCTCAAGGAAGGTAATGTGCTAATGCTGGATGAGCCCACCAATCACCTGGACCTGGAATCCATACAGGCTCTGAACAACTCCCTGCGTGATTTCAAAGGCACCATCCTGTTCACTTCCCATGACCACACCTTTACACAAACCGTAGCCAACCGTATTATTGAGATCAGCCCCAACGGCACGCTCGATAAACTCATGGAGTACGATGAATACATCACCGATCCGAAGGTGCAGGAGCAGCGCGAAGCCCTGAAGGGCAGCCTGGTTTAAACCACAGATCTTATCCGGATGGTCTGGCCGTTGAACTGTACTTCATCCCCGGCCTTTTTTCCCTGGAGTTGTCCGTAGATAGGACTATCGGTTGAGATGGCCGTATAACTTTCCTTTCCGGTTTCGAATTTATTTTCAGGCACGGCTACCAAAAGCTTACCCATGCTGGTGTCCACCAGGCTTGCCGGACCTACCTCCTCCCTGGCGCCAAAGGATTCATAGCGGTTCAGGAAATCTATCTCCTGCCGGAGCTTGTCCAGGTTGTTCCCTTCCAGGCGTACTTCACGCATGAGGTTTTCAGTGGGGCTTTCCAGCATATCACTTTTGTCCAGGTCGTCCCCGTTTATGCTGTCCAGCTGATCTTTTTGAAAATCGGTAAGACGGTCATATTCTTCTTGTTTTTTATGGAGTAAGGCTTCAAATGCCCTGTGTTTTTCCTGTAACGCTTTCTCAGTGTTCATTTTTACATCTTTTATTTCTTAAGCCAACTGAGTACAGGGATGATTGTTTAAAGCCCGCGGGCAATGATTACTTTGGTACCATGGAAGGGTTTAAAAAAGAAGTGGTGCAACTTCTGCAGAATACGATAGACATGCGAAGAGGTGAGTTGGAAGCTGAAGTGCAACAGCTGAAGGAAGCCCTCTTATCCGACACCAAAAGTACCGCAGGTGATAAGTACGAGACGGGACGTGCCATGACCCACCTGGAACTGGAAAAACTGAGTGGCAGGCTTAACCAGATCATCCAGCAACAGCAAACCCTGAAAAGGATCGATTTTTCAAGCCCTTCGGTCAATATTCGTATGGGTAGCCTCGTTAAAACCAATAAAGGCTATTACCTTATTGCCATAGCATTTGGCAGCTTATCCATTATGGATAAGGATTGCTTTGTATTATCCCCGGCCTCACCCCTGGGAAATTTGCTATTGGGGAAACAAAGCGGTAACCAGCTGCAACTGAATAATGAGACCATTCAAATTGAGGATACCTATTAATACGGAAAACCGGCACTTTTCAACAATTCTCATTTCCTGTAATGTAATATTGTGTTTCTTGCACCCTTCTTTTCCAATTAAACTTATGCGATCTTACGGCCTTGCCCTTATCCTGTTTCTTTTTAGCCTTACTGCCTACAGTCAGAAAAAATACCAGGGATTACTCTGGAAAATATCCGGTAACGGACTGGAAAAACCCTCCTACCTGTACGGCACCATGCACGTTAGCAACCGTGTAGCTTTTCACCTCAGTGAAACATTTTTTGAAGCATTGGACCAGGCGGATGTAGTGGCACTGGAAACCAATCCTGAATTCTGGATCCAGGATATTGCCCGTTCGCAACTCATGCAGGATTATTTCCGGATGAGTATGATGAACAACAGATCCTCTTACCCCCTGTATACCTCCTTTGTGCCCAAACAGCCCCTACAAAGTGAGTTGGAATACTACCTGGCACAGGACCAGGATATGCTGAACAATATGTTGTGGCGCTTTAGTGCCAATGGGGAGAATTTTGAGGAAGGCACCTTCCTGGATCTGTTCATATACCAAAGCGGAAAGAAAAAGGGCAAAAAGGTGGTGGCCCTGGAAGATTTTGAAGACTCCTTTCGTTCCGTTTTACTCTCCAACCGTTTTGATAAGGATGCCAAACCCCTTTCTGAGAGGCAAGCCCTGAAGCTGCTGGGAGATTTTCAGAGCTGGGAAGAACTGCAGGAAGACGCGTACCGTAAGGGCGATCTGGATTTGCTGGATACCATAGTTTCCAGCCTGTACACCAGCCGCTATTACCGGGAGAATATGCTGAATATCCGGAATGAGATCATGGCCCATGGCATGGATTCACTGATGCAGTTGGGAACTTTGTTCACCGGGGTGGGTGCCGCTCACCTTCCGGGTAATATGGGCGTGATCAACCTGTTGCGCCAGCGTGGCTATACGGTAACTCCCGAAGAGAGGGTCATTACCAGCAAAAGCATTGATGAAAAGGAAAAAACCGATGCCCTGATCTTTGAACATCAGTTGCAGGATTTCCGATCAGACGATGGTTTTATACAAACCCGTGTGCCCGGGCCAATGAGTAAACTGGTTTCCGGGAATTACCAGGAATACCTTTTTGCCGATATGGCCAACGGGGCTTACTACTCCTTACGCAGGATCAATACCGCAGCTCCTTTTTATGGAAAAGATGCCGGTTTTTATGCCGCCAAGGTGGATAGTTTATTGTTTGAGAATATTCCCGGCAAGATCGTTTCCAACACTCCTATCACCGTATCTGGTTACCCCGGTATTGATATCCTGAATACTACCAAACAGGGCGACTGGCAACATTACCGAATTATATTCACTCCTTTGGAAATACTCATCTTTAAAGCCGGAGGGGTTAAGGAGTTTGTTAAATCCGCGCAGGCCTCGGCTTTCTTCGAGCAGCTTTCGCTGGGAACCGCGCGTGATACCTCAGTTGTTTTTCAGCCGGCTTATGGCGGATTTAAAGTCAGCTTACCTCTTTTGCACCGCTCGGAAAGGTACCGCAGCATCTACTACAACCCTTACGAAACCTACTGGGCCGAAGCCATGGACGAGGAATCCAATCACTTTGCCGTGGCTCACCGTCAATACCATGATTTCAGCTATATAGAAGAGGATGACTTTGAGCTGAAGTACCTCATTGAAAACCTGGAAGAAGATGAGCTCTTTGAAGTGGATACCCTTTACCTGCTGGACCGTTATAAGCATCCTGCTTCAGCCTTTCGGTTCCATTCACCCAAAGGCACTACCTATTACGGGGAGTTGCATATACAAGGCCCTCACTACATAGCGCTCTTTACCAGTCATCCATCGGAGAGCGAGCGGCAAAAGTTCTTTCGTTCTTTCCAATTCCGCCCCCTTCGGTATTCTGCAGATTTTACGGAAAGAACAGACACCAACCTGCATTACAGCATGCTTAGTCCCATGCCCATCAATAACAACCTGTCTTTCCTGCAGATGCTCGGGGTACGAGAGGAGTTGAAACAAACGGATTTTGAAGAAAAGATCGACAACCGGATACTTACCTGTGAACAAACCGGTGAACAGTTAAAGGTGAGCGTCCAGAGGATACATCGCCTGGCCTCCTATGAAAGCCCGGAAGAATTTTGGAAAGAACATGATCCCCTGGCATACTTCATCAATCCCTTTTTTAGTGAAGCAACAGCGCGGAAAGACCTTATCCTGATTAAAGACAGTTTGTTGTTTTCTGAAGTGCGCGATACCAGCTACTTTACCGAAGGCAGGGAACAATGGTATACGGATACCAACAGTACACGGGCTCTCCGCGTAAAGACCATTATTGAGAACGGTGCGCTTTACACGCTCATCGGGCTTACCGATACGCTTGGCTATTCCTCACTTTTCCTGGATCAGGCCTTTGCCTCCTTCCGGCCTTCTCCGGATACGGTATTGGGCCATTCCATTCTTCACCGGCAGGCCGGACGTTTTTTTGCCAACCTGTACAGTCATGACAGCTCACTGGTATACGAATCCAGTACCTCCATTGGTAAAGTCACTTTTAAAGAATCAGATGCCCAAGGTATACAAGCCATTATAGATCATTACACGGATCCGGTATTTGACCGTGAAAACCGCCTGGAGATGATCAGTACACTGGCCGAATCAGGCGGTGAGGATAATATCGATTACCTGGCCCGGTTGTATGAACGCTATACAGATTCCTCCGCCTATCAATTTGCTATACTGGAAACCCTGATAGCGTTTGAGGACCGGGATGCCCTGAAAACCTTCAAGAAATTACTGCTCAATGAAACACCTTTCAGCAACAATAGCTACACCAGCAACAGCCTTATCCGCAAACTGGAGGATTCGGTAGAACTGGCGCGACCACTTTTCCCGGAATTGCTGGAACTTGCCGATTTTGAGGATTACCGTGATGGCGTTTACGATGTACTGGCCGGGCTGGTAGAAAAAGATCACATAAAATCCTCGGTGTACAAATCCCGCTACCGGACCATACTCCGCAGAGCCAAGGTGCAACTGAAGAAACAGCGCTCTTCCGAAGAAACCGATAATACGCGTAAACTAAATGTTTACCTGGCGCGGTATAATACTTTATTGTTGCCCTTTGCCCGTAAAACGGAGGTACAGGAGCATTATCGGGAAGTGCTAAGGATACGGAACCGCTCGGTACTTTTTGAACAGATGCAGATACTGTACGGGGCTGTACCTATTCCTGACAGCCTTTGGAATTATGCAGCTTCCGATGTACGGGTTTTAATGAATGTGTATGATTTTCTCGCGGACAGGGATGAACTGGAGCATTTAGACCCTAAATACCTAACGCAGGATCAATTGGCGCGATCCATTGTCCAAAACGCCAATTACCGGAATTACGATACCATAGCCTTTATTACCGCCCGGGAAACGCTGCACAAGGACTCAGAAGGAAAAGCCTATTTTTTCCAGTTTAAATCGGATAAAAATGATGACCTGTGGAAACTGGCCTATGTAGTGGTGGATGATCAGCAGGAACTTACCACGGATGACCGCATGAATGGCACCGGTGAGGCTTTCCACCCGGAAACGGATAATGTGGAAGCCATTATTAAGGACGCCTTAAAAATTATAGCTGTTGATGATCGCGAACGTTACGTAGATCTCAAGAAAAACCGCTGGCGTTAAACCTATTGGAGGTTATCGGGCATTCCCAGGTCCGATTGGAAAAGACTGCGCTGACTTTCATTGAAATTCAGCACCGCAAAGAACTGCGATGAAGTAAAACTCTGGGTGCGGAATTCTTTCTTCTTGATCTTGAGTACAGACATTTTCTTCATGACAGCAGAATTTTAGGTATTATACCTGAATAATAGCTGCGCAGTCCGAAATGTTCAATGGGAAGATGAAAAAAATTCATCTTCCCTCACTTTCCTAATAACGTTTTTTCTTTCCCTTGCCGGAACGGGGGGAACTGCGGAAATTATCCTTACGCTTCTTTTTACCGCCACCGCCAGATTTTCCACCCACTCTGGCTTTATTGTCATCATCACGGTTTACACGCACATTACGTCCATCCAGTTCGAGGCTCTTGATGGCATCTGCTTTAGCTACTGAATCGGCCTCTACATCAAAATAGGAATGCATACGCTGCAGGCTGATCCTGCCTATATCCTTACTGGTGAGTTTACTGTGGTCACATATAAGGCGCAACAGTTTACCTTTATTGAATTGATCCATCAGACCAACACCAATAAAGAAACGTACCATATTCTCGTCTCCATCCCTACGGCTCCGGCTGCCCCGGTCACTGCTTTCGTCAAAATCCTGGTTCTCGATCTTTACCGGTTCATCCTTAAGATGACTGAGTTCGCGGCCAACCAGTTTTTCAATAAGCTCTTCACGGGAAAAATCGGCAAGGTGAGCGTATGCCTGATTTATCGCTTCTTTAGGCAGTTTGAAATCGGCTTCAAAAGAAGCCAGGCTTTCCGCCCAACGGGCTATACGGTTGGCACTGATCTCCTCCATGTTAGGAATATGCGCCTTGTTAAAAGTGATGCCTAACTTACTCTCCAGGTAGCTGATCTTACGCCTGTCCGCCTTGGTGATCAACGAAAGGGATATACCGGTGCGGCCCGCCCGTGCGGTACGTCCGCTGCGGTGGGTATAATATTCCGCATCATTGGGTAGGGCATAGTGAATAACGTGGGTAAGATTATTTACATCAATACCGCGCGCGGCTACATCTGTAGCTACCAATACACGGAGCATACCGGAACGGAAGCGTTTCATCACCGCATCCCGTTGCGCCTGTGAAAGGTCACCGTGCAATGGCTCAGCAGGATACCCTGCCTCTACCAGTATTTCAGCCAGGCTTTGGGTATCCCGTTTGGTGCGGCAAAAGATCACTCCGTACAGGTCCATATCAAAGTCCAGGAAACGCTTCAGTACAGCCGGTTTCTCAGAAGCTTTGGTGATCACAAACTGGTGATCAATATTTTCATTCACGCGTTGGGCCACATTCACTTTAACCTCCTTAGGATCGTGCATATAGCTTTTTACGATCCTCCGTATTTCGGCCGGCATAGTGGCCGAAAAGAGCCAGGTAAGCTTATCTTCAGGAGTAAAGGAGAGTATCTGGTCCAATGCTTCCTTAAAGCCCATGTTCAACATTTCATCAGCCTCATCCAGTATAAGGTAACGGAGCTGATCCAGGTGTACGGCTTTGCGTTCTGCCAGGTCGATAAGGCGGCCGGGGGTGGCCACGATGATCTGGGCACCGCGCTTCAGCTGGCTGATCTGTGTGGAAATGCTGGCACCACCGTATACGCACACCGTTTTAAGCTTGCCAAGGTTCTGTGAAAATGAATCCAGCTGGCTGGCAATTTGCTGGGCCAGCTCGCGGGTAGGTGCCAAAATAAGAGCCTGGGTATTGCGGTCATCAAATTCCAGGAGTTCCATTAAAGGAAGTCCGAAGGCCGCGGTTTTTCCCGTTCCGGTCTGGGCTAGTCCGATAAAATCGCTTTGATCTGCTAATAAAATGGGTATGGTTTGTTCCTGGATAGGAGTTGGTTGCTCAAAGCCCATACTTTCAAGAGCAGTAAGAACACCATGAGACAGGCCAAGGGCCTTAAAATCGTTCAAAATGAAGTACTTAAAATTAGGGCGCGAAGATACATTAAGTTTTGTGTTCTCAGATATTAAGTCCTTGTTTTTCAGAAATAAAAAAGGACTGATCACTGGCATTGAAAAAAAATATGGTCCTGGTGAAACAAAACCGGCCTGGAGAAATTATCTTAACGCAGAAAGTAATTCCATTCAACGCCAATCAACAATACCCGGGGTGGTTACACGCATTATCATTTACTTCTTTTCGGCATTCATGATCACCACGGTGATATTGCCCCTGTTCCGCAAGGATCACTGGACTTTCCGGATATTTGAATTTCCACGCCTTCAGAAGCTGGTCCTCTTCGGTGTACTGCTGATCAGCGTCTATTGGCTACTACCACATACCCTTGTAAACATTAGTCTAATGGGGTTGCATATAATGGCCATAGTGCATTTATTGTACCTCATATTCCCCTTTACCCCACTGGCCCCAAAAGCTCTGAAAGGTATACGCAGAAAAAAAGCAAGCGACCCGATTAAACTGCTCATCTCCAATGTATATCAGCCTAATAAGCAGTATCACAAACTGGTGAGGCATATTAAACGTCACCAGCCGGACCTGGTGCTGTTGGTAGAGACAGACCAGGCCTGGAAAGAGGGTATGCGTGAAATAGAAAAGGACTACGAACAACCGCTTTGCCTGCCGCTGGACAATACCTATGGTATGTTGCTGTATACCCGCCTGAGGATAGAAGATTGTGAACTGAGATACCTGGTGGAAGAGGATATACCCAGTGTAAAGGCTTTTATTTATTCGGAAAAGGGTAAACAGATACGTTTTTACGGATTGCACCCGGAGCCCCCCTCTCCTACTGAAAACCCCTATTCTACCGAACGGGATGCAGAATTGTTGATGGTAGCCCGCGAATGTGAGCAGGAAACACGCCCTATTATTGTAGTGGGTGATCTCAACGATGTGGCCTGGAGCTATACTACAGACCGTTTTCTAAGGGTATCCGGACTCAAGGACCCGCGCAAGGGCCGGGGTATCTTTTCTACTTTCAATGCGCGCAACATTCTGATGCGCTGGCCTCTGGATCATGTATTCTGTTCACGCCATTTCAGGCTCCTGAAAATGAGGAGGCTGCGCAGTATTGGTTCAGATCACTTCCCGGTATTGATCGAATTATCACTGGAAGAAGACTGATTAGAGGGCTTATCCTCCTGCCAGCGGTAAAAGGAGGCTACAAAAAAGTAAAAGCCATAACACATAGTACCGGTGGCAATAGCCATCAACATGAAAACACCGTATGATTTACTTTTTAGGAAATCAAACATACTCTCTCCCCCCTGGGCCATGGAAGGGTCGGAATAATATAAGGCTGCCGCAAAGAGGAAGGCTATGATCAACAGGGCGAATCCATACATTACATATCCCAGGAAACCGGTAATACGGGCAAAACGTGGGCTGTTGTCATAAAAACGCTGACCGGTAAGCATCAGCGTATACTTTCCAGTAAAGCCCAGGTAAAAAAGAGAACAGGCGTTGAGAAAAAAAGTAGCGGCCAGGAATACAATAAACCAGCTCCCACCCTGCTCATACATAAAACTTTGTAAGCTGCTGTTGGTATTACCGTAGGCAAAGGAGCCTGCATAGTACCGGTACAACTGCACGGTAGAGTGACCACCCAGCACCATGTAAAAGATAAAAGGTCCCAGCCAGGTGATGCGTATAAAGTACCCGTGCAGGTCTTTTTTATATCCTTCGGTATTAAAAACCATCTGAAAGAACTTCCAAAGAGAATAGCAAAAGAGACCAATGGTCAAAAGAATAACCACTAAACGGCCCAGCCAGCCAAGGTTAATGATATATTTAAGGATAGCGAAGAGTTGTACAGGCTCATTGCCATGGCTGAATACAGCCATAAGGATAAGAACTCCAAAGATGAAATACACGATACCCTTGCTTATCAGGCCGGCCTGAGCAATTCTTTTTACCGGGGTTGAATAATTTGGACTCATAGTTTTTTACCAACTTCACGCGGTAGAACCATCAAAAAAGCGCTGTATGGATATTAGGGTTCAATTACTAAAGGCTCATTCTAAAGAAAACGCAAATTTAATTGCTGAGCAGGTGTTACAACGCCCGGAAGACTTTAAAGTTTTAATGGATCTGTTTTTGGGTGATGATGAATTGCTGGCTCAGCGGGCGGCCTGGTCCATAGGTATGGTTGGAGAGTACAAACCCGAACTCATATTACCACATTTGCCAAACCTTCTGCCGGTATTGCAAAATGCCCGGCACCCTGCACTAACCCGCAACATCTACCGGGTGCTTCAAAAAACCGATGTTCCCACTGAATACCAGGGGCTGCTGTTTGACCTGGCCATCCAGGAAGTAACAAATCCAGGCCGCCCACCGGCCATCCGGGTTTTTGCCATGACCACCGCTCTGCGGATCGTTACGAAAGTACAGGAACTGGCTCCAGAATTACAGATGGTGATTGAGGAGAATATGGAGCATGCGCCCAAGGCTTTTCTCTCCAGGGGCCGGAAAACACTTAAAGCACTAGAGCTGCTTATTTAAAACGATCCGGAACATAATCATCGTCAGGATCTGGTGTTCTTCCTGGCCGTGACCGGCCTTCCTTGCGTTTCCAGAAATAATAACGCAGGCCCACGCCCAGATTAAACCGCCTGAGATCCCAGGAATCAACCGCTAACTGAGGAAGTTTGCCGGTATAGTTCCTGAAATCAACGGTATGGGCCACTGAATTCATATACGATAATCCCATTATCATAGACATGTGTTCCGAAAGATTGATATCCACATTGAACCCGAATTGATAGGCAAAGGAATTGGCCCTGACCCTAAAGGTATCTACTATAAAAATACCGTTATTGGTAAAGAAAGTAGCTCCCAATGAATAGACTACATCAAATTTTATCGACCCCTGATCGGCCAGTCGGTAAACTCCGCTCACCCCTCCAAATATTACCTCCAGTTCATCCGTAAGCTCACCAGAGTACGTCACCTTGCTGGTTTTATTGTTTACCGTTATAGCCACCCCATCGGTGGTATGACCGGAAGAGAAATAACTGCCGCTTACTCCCAGCCTGAAATTATTACTGAGGCGAAACTGCAAGCTCATTCCGGCATCCAGACCCAACCGGGTTTCTTCGTAATGCTTTTGAAGGATGGGATCTAAACCGGTGGTGGTAAAGATCATGAAGCCTACCCCGGCATGAGCATCAGCACTGACGTTGAACTCCGGTGAAACAAGCAGGCTTTGCTGAGCATGCAATGGCAACGCATTCACCAAACATACAGATGTGATTATAAGAAGCCGGCTTGTCATTGATCTCATAACCTTTAAGTTAAGACTTATAAAGGTAACCCAACCAGGGAAATGTATATGAAATACACGATCAATGCCAGGTAAATTACCCAAAAGGGTTTGGTATTTTCAGGATCGCCTCCAAACATGAGTTTGGTTAGCCTGAACAGCAAAGAGCGGTTCTTTGCAATACGCATATACAGCCAGTCGCTCATTTTCCGGAACCAACCGTATTGGGCGTACCATTTATCCAAGAACCCCCAGGAACTGCCGTAGGTAAAAGTACGGTATGCGGAGCGCGGTCCCGAAAAGATACTACCGTCCGGCTCTATTAACCGGCTGGCTTGCTTAAAATGATGTAACGCAATATCCGGAACCCTCTCCGAAGCTTCCTGGTAGGGTTGATAGTCCACGCGGTCTCCGGTAATCTTTTGCCAGCGTGTAACCCAATATCGACAAAATCCACAATTACCGTCCCATATCATCAACGGTTTTGCAGGCGGAAATTGGGTAATGGTCAGTTTTTGGAACATGGGATACGGGCAAAAATTAAAGCCTCAAATATCCGAAACGCACCATTAGGAACAATGCACTGGCTTAAATTGCTGCCAGCGCGTCCTTAACCGGGGTTTTGCCGTTAAGCAATTCCACCACCTTCTTATGAGTATTAGAGCGGTCCAGCATGAGCACCGCGGCCGTAGCCACATCGTCACGGCTTATCGTACGGTCTTCATAATCTTCCAGGCTTTCCGCAGCATTCACGCTACCGGTACCTCCTTCATCAGTGAGCCTGCCTGGTCGCAATATGGTATAGTCCAGTTCACTTTGTACCAGGTACTGATCCGCTTCGGATTTAGCAACAAAATAATGGCGCATATCATCCGGCATCTCATCGGCATTATTGGCACCCAGCGCACTGATCATAATATAACGGGGCACCTTATGTTTTACCGCTTCATCAATGCTTTTACGGGCACCTTGTAAGTCAACGGTTATCGTTTTATCCTTACCGGTATTACCACCGCTCCCGGCTGTAAAGATCACGGCATCCAGCTTATCCTTAAAGGCATGGGATATATCTCCCTCCAGGTCAGCCAATACAGGCGTGGCGCCTAGTTTTTGCATGGCGGCTTTTTGCGATTCATCACGCACCATAGCCACTACCTGGTGATTGTGTTTATTGAGCTTATCGGTAATCTTCCTGCCTACTTTTCCATGAGCTCCTATTACGAGTACTTTCATCTTTCTCCAATTTTTTTAGTGAAACAAAAAAGCCATGTGATCACATGGCTTTATTTATACTATGCAAACGCATATCTTACTTTTTATCCAGGTCAATATCTCCTTCTACTCCTCCGGAAACATTACCATCTTCATCGGTATTTACATCAAAACCAATGCTACTTCCTTCATCTTCTTGTGTTGTGGTTTCAGTAGCTGCGGGCTCCGGACTATCGTCATCAATAATGATAGTATCGGATGCATTATCCTTGGGCTCACCTGAATTACATGCCGTGAAAGCGAATCCGGCTATCAAAGCGGCAAATAAAAATTTAATAGACTTCATTGTGTTATCTGTTTAGGTATTAATACTCTATATAACTACGCCTTTATTAAAAAGGTTCAACGGCATTGCACTTTGATCCTGGATACCCGTCTTTCCGGTTCATAGCTATGGGGATATAAGTGCTTCACCCGGGGATAGGACTGTGCATCCTTCTCCATAAAATCCTTTACCGATAAACTAATTTCAATGACTTCCCGAAGATTCATATACGCTTATTATGGCTATACCTACGCAGTATTCCATTCCTATGGTTTCAGACTGAAGGAAAATACCTGGCAGTGAACTACCTTGAAGAATGCCCGTTTATAAAGAATATGAGTACAATCCGGTTTAAAAACGTTGACGATCCCCGCGTCAAGAAGATCTTCCTCAAAGTACTATCTCACTATAAGCCTCTTCAGGACAAAAAGATAGATCTGGTGCAACGCAGGCTCAAAAAGACAACCATGCGTGCCCAACCTGTTTTAAGCACTTTTCTGGGAGGAAAACACAACAGGCGATATAAAATAGAAATGAACAACAGCGTACAACTGCCTAACCATATAAAGCTGGAAGAGCTGGACGATGAAGTACTTTACGGATGGCTGGCCCACGAAATGGGCCATCTAATGGATTACTTACGCCACGGTTTTTTTGGAATGCTCAAATACGGACTGCTTTATCTGGCTTCATCCAACTACCGCATGGGTGCGGAGCGCAGAGCAGATCTCTTTGCCATTGAGTACGGCATGTCCGATCAGATATTGGCTACCAAGGAATATATCCTGGAAAAATCAAACTTATCGGATAAATACAAGGCCCGGATCCGGAAGTATTACATGTCTGCCGATGAAGTCCTTATGATGGTGGAAGGCGAAGAAAAAGAAGAGCTCCGCATGGACGATGTGAATATTTTTGACCCCCGTTAAACAGGAAACGTTTGCAAGGCCTTATTGTAGGCACTCTCAAAAGCCAGGGTATTCAGTTGATGAGGCACCTTACGATCCTGTACAAAGCTCAGCAACTTCTCCATAGGCATATTACCCACCAGTTCATCATTGGTCATAGGGCAACCTCCATAACCTTTGATAGCACCGTCAAACCTGCGGCATCCACTCTCATAGGCGGCCATTACTTTTTCGCGCCATGAATCCGGGGTGGTATGCAAATGAGCACCAAACTCCACTCCAGGGAAGGCAGGTATAAGATTGGAAAACAAGTAAGTGATACTCTCCGGATTGGAAGTACCTATAGTATCCGAAAGGGATAGGATCTTTACCCCCTTACCCACCAGTTTCTCACACCAGCGTTCCACCACATTCACATCCCAGGGCTCGCGATAAGGGTTTCCGAATCCCATGGAAATGTACACCACCAGCTGCTTAGCGTTTTGGTCACATATATCCAGGATATTATCCAGTATACCCAGTGATTCCTGGATGGTATGGTTGGTATTCCGTTTCTGGAAGATCTCGGAAATGGAGAAGGGATAGCCCAGGTAGGTGATCTCATCAAAAGCTGCAGCTTCCTTGGCTCCACGCGTGTTGGCTACAATGGCAAGCAATTTACTTTGTGTCCTGCTCAGGTCCAGCCCCCTCACCACCGTGGCCGTATCCCGCAATTGCGGTATAGCCTTGGGTGATACAAAGGAGCCAAAATCAATGGTATCAAAACCTACCTTGAGGAGCGCATTGATATAGTCTATCTTTTGCGCGGTAGGTATGTATTCCTTAATGCCCTGCATAGCATCACGCGGGCACTCTATTAGTTTTATAGTGTCTGTAGAAGTCAAGATAAGGAGTTAAAAGAGGTGCTGAAGTTACGCAGATTCCGTGAAATGGCTAGGCCTTTTCGGGTACCCGTACTAAGGCCTCCTTCAGGTATTTCCAAAATTTCTGTACCGATGGTATACTCACCTTCTCGTCAGGAGAATGAGGATGCCGGATGGTAGGCCCGAAACTGATCATCTCCAGGTTGGGGTAAGGCTTCCCAAGCAATCCACACTCCAGGCCTGCATGGCAGGCTATTACCCTGGGTTCCTCCTCAAACATTTCCATGTACAGGTTTTTCATTATACCCAGCATGGGTGAGTTGGGATCCAGTTTCCAGCCGGGATAGGAACCACTTAGCTCTATCGTAGCCCCGATAAGGCTGAAGGGTGAGGAAACTGAATAAGCCATATCCATTTTCCCTGATTCGCGGTCGCTACGTGTAAGGCACTGAATATGTGCTTCTCCGTGTTGCACCTCTACCCTGGCTATGTTATTAGAGGTTTCCACCAGGTCATCCACATCAGGACTCATACGTTTAATACCGTCATGGCACGCTTGTATAGCGTTAATCAGTTGTGCCTGCTGCTCCGCAGCCATTACTTTATCAGGAGCGGGGCATTCCTTATAGCTGATATGGAGCTTAGGGTCAGTAGTAGCAAATTCAGACTGCAAAGTTTTATTCAATTCATCCCAATGTTGTTTTACATCATCCACATGATCAACCGGAACAGCCAATACTGCGGTAGATTCGCGGGGTATCGCATTACGAAGGCCGCCACCGTCAATAGAATGGATACGGGCACCATGCAATTCACCCATGCCCCACAGCAGGCGGTTCATGATCTTATTCGCATTGCCACGGCCGTAAATGATGTCCATACCGGAATGTCCACCAAAAAGTCCGCGTACCGATAATTCCATACCGGTATAATTGCCCTCTAGCTCCTGCTGAGCATAGGTCCAGTTGATGTTTATATCAATGCCCCCGGCACAACCCACACTCAATTCATCATCATCTTCCGTATCCAGGTTCATCAGGATCTCTCCTTTCAAAAGACCAGGCTGCAGGTTATGGGCTCCGGTCATACCGGATTCCTCGTCAATGGTAAACAAAGCTTCCAACGCTGGGTGGGCAATATCCTGCGACTGCAGAACGGTCAAAATAGCCGCCACACCCATTCCATTATCGGCTCCAAGGGTAGTTCCTTTTGCTTTTACCCAATCACCTTCCACGTAGGATTGTATACCCTGCGTGTCAAAATCAAAATCCGTATCCCCGTTCTTTTGATGTACCATATCCAGATGCGCCTGCATAACAACGGGCCTGCGGTTTTCCATTCCGGGCGTTGCCGGTTTGCGGATAATCACATTACCCACCTTATCCACGGTATAATCCAGGTTGAGGCCCTGGGCAAAATTTTCTATGAAGGCTATTACCTTTTCTTCTTTTTTGGAAGGCCGGGGAACGGCATTGAGATCTTCAAAATTATTCCATAATGCCTGGGGTTCAAGCTGACGTACATTGGAGGTACTCATAAAGTCTGAGATGTTTTTGAGGTTGTTATTTATCGCCTAAGATGATGGGCAAGCCATCCTTACCACTACCAACCACAACCACTTTGGAGTTGTTCGATTCGGCTAGTTTAAGTGTGGCTTCAATACCTTTTTCTCTAAGGATCTTATCCGTAAGGGCGGAACTGATAATGTTGTAAGCCTCTGCTTTACCCTGGGCTTCAATTTTCATACGTTGTGCTTCCTTCTGGGCACGGGCCAACTTAAATTCATATTCCAGCGAGGCTTGCTCCTGCTCCAGCTTGCGCTCAATGGCAGCCTTTAACTTGGGAGGCAACTGGATATCACGTATCAATACCGCATCCAGTACTATATTTTTCTCTTTTAAAGCTTTGGAGGTACGCTGGAATATCTCGTCCTGGATGGATTCCCGCTTGGTGGAATACAGTTCGTCCGGCAAATATTTACCGATCACCTCTCTTGTGGCCGAGCGTATTTCGGGCACGATAATACGATCGTGGTAGTCGGGACCGATCTCATCATGCAGGTAGCCGATCTCCTCATCCACCGGTTTATAGCGATAGGAAAGTTCAGCTTTGATGGTAAGCCCGTTCTTGGAAAGTACTTCCATGGCACTTACCGCCTCGCGGATCTTTACATCGTAGATGTATACATTGTCCCAGGGCCATTTGATGTGAAAACCCTGTCCATACACGGTTTCCTTATCCAACCCTCCCTGGAATTTTCTAAAAACAAGCCCTTTTTCACCAGGGTTAATGGTATAGGTGAGGGCACTCCAGGCCAGGATAATCCCCAAAAGAATTACAAAGGCTACCACGATGATCCCTGTTCTACGTTGATTCATATTGTTCGATTTAGTATTTACCAAAATATTTGCGCAAGCCCCATTCAGCCGTCAAAAAGATCAGTAAGATAAAGAATAACAGCTTCTTATTGAGTAATGAGCTAATGGATGTTTTCAATCGTTGGATACCCTTAGCCGATGAATTTTCCATAAGATCGGCCATCATCTCTTTGGCCTGTTGGCGATTGTAGAACTTACCTCCGCTTTCGCGTGATATGGCCCTGAGCACCTCATGGCGCGCTACAAGGTCGGCCTGCTCTACCCTGATCATTTCCACGGCAAAGGCTCCTGAACGCGAAAACTGGTCCTCTCCCAATTGAGTAGTAGCCGTCCAGGTATAGCTACCCGGAGGCAAACTTCCGGCATTCAGCCGATAGGCATTGGTGGTTTTACTGAAGTTGAACTGATACTCCTTTCCTTCATCGGAGCGGATGCTCATTTCTACTTCAGGACTATTGTCCAGCTCCAGCGACAGATTGTACAAGCGGGCTGTCATTACTATGGATTCGCGATTGTTGTAGCGGGATTCTGCCTCCACCACAAAGCGTTGATCCTCGGTACGAGCCGTAAGATATTGGACGGTTTGTGCGATCAGCTCATCAAAGTTCTCAAAGGAATTATTCTGACGATAGTCATACATACGCCACTCCCAAAGGCCATTGGCCAGTAATACCGATGAACGCTGCTGATCTTCAGTCCTGAAAAACCATATAGGTTCCTGTGTTTCCACCTGGCCGACTTTTTTGTAGAGGAAAGCCTGGCTGCCTCCTCCGGGCTGAATACGTCCGTAAGGTATCTGCAGGGGCGGAAGGTTCTTTAAGAAGTCACTGCTTTCGTTACTCAGGTTAAAAAGGCTGAAGCCCCGCTCAGGCACCACCCTTACCTGTTCAATGGCTCCGGTGCCGGGTTGTACACCACTCCTACGACCAAAAGCAGCCTTATCCGAAGAGGGAAGGTCAATTAGCCAATAGGGTTTTTTACCGATCGCCTCCAGCATATCTGCTCTCGGTCCAAATAAAATATACAGATCAGGCTCCTTATCCTGAGGGCTAAAGGCTCCCCATAGCCCACTCTCCACTTCGTATTTCTCCAGCTTATCCAAGGCTGTAGCTATGGCGGCCATATCCGGATGGGGACTGCTACCTGCAATCCTTATTTTTTTCCGGTTATCGATCACCTCAATGGAAAAGGTCTGGCGGTTATTGGACATTTGTTCTTCCACGCCAGCATCTACGCTTACTGTATAACGTTGCACTCCAACTTCTACGGCAGGCAGGTAGGTTTCCACCTTTTCAAAGAAATTCTCTCCACTTACTGTTCCTGCTTTTGAAAAAACGGACTTTCCCCGGCTATCCGTAACATTCAGGGAATAGCTTCTGCCGTCCATTTTCCGGGCACGGAGGTTTATTTCCAAAGGGAACTGGTTGTTGAGATAGGTAAGCTCATTGTGGACCAGCTTTTCGATGAACAGATCCTGTTTAACGGTAGTATCTCCCAGCCCTAAAGTAAACACGGGAAAGGGACTGCTCTCTGCTTCGTATACCGGGTTAATACCCCGGTTATAGATACCGTCCGATACCAACACCAACCCGCCAACATTTTGATTGTAATATCGCTGACGCACAGCCTGTACGGCTGTAGCTATATCGGTTTGCAGGCCGGGGAAAGAGTCCGGCTGATGTTCATGCAGTGATGTTGAAAAATCAAGTTTACGCAGTTCATACTTATCCTCCAGTTCGTCAGCTATGCCCGGAAGTTCATTTTTCAGGAAATTGCGGACTTCCTGGGAATCCGGCAGGGAAATCACAGAAGATGAATGATCTTCCAGCCATAATAGCAATGGTTTCTCATCCACCCTTTCACTGGACTTCAGAAGCGGAGCCAGCAATAATATTGCAATCACAAAGAGGGTTAAAAAGCGTAATGCAGCCAGAGCCCAACGCTGGCTCTTTTCAAATTCACGCGAACTGAAATAAAACACCCATACCGCTCCTGATACTCCAAGAAGTATAGGCACGATCCACCAGGGGGAAATTTCAAAATAGAAGCTGGATGTCAAAAGTTAAGCCTGAGCTTTAAAGATTATCAGGTGAGCATGCCACCGTCTACATTAAGTGTTTGTCCGGTAACATAAGCAGAAAGGTCCGAAGCCAGGAATAAACAGGCATTGGCCACATCCTCCGGAGTACCGCCTCTTTTCAGCGGAATGGCATCGCGCCAGCCCTGTACGGTTGCTTCATCCAGTTTTCCGGTCATTTCGGTTTCAATAAAACCGGGAGCAATGGCGTTGCAGCGGATATTACGGGAGCCCAGTTCCAGGGCAATGGATTTGGTAAAACCAATAATACCGGCTTTGGAAGCAGCATAGTTGGATTGCCCGGCATTACCCTTAACACCCACTACAGAGCTGATATTTATAATGGAGCCTTTACGCTGTTTCAGCATGGTGCGTTGTACCGTTTTGGTCAGGTTAAAAACCGACTTCAGGTTGATCTGTACTACTTTATCGAAGTCCTCCTCGCTCATGCGCATCAGGAGATTGTCTCGGGTTACACCCGCATTGTTCACTACTATATCAATGGTTTCAAAGTCTTTCAAAACATCAACCACCAATTGTTCGGCAGAGGCATAATCCGAAGCATCACTACGATAGCCTTTAACCTTTACACCGGAAGCACTCAGTTCCTTTTCAAAGGCTTCGGCCTGTTCTACAGATGATAAATAGGTGAATGCCACGTTGGCCCCATGCTGAGCAAAAACCTCGGCAATACCTTTACCAATGCCCTTGGAAGCACCGGTGATAATAGCTGTTTTTCCTTCGAGTAATTTCATTTACGGTTCAATTTAGGCCAAAGATAGGGTACTTTGTATTGCCTGACCAAGCGGGATTGAGTTTAGGTTAAACCCACGCATATCCCGGGGTATCGGATGACTCATTAAACTCATTTAAAAAAATGGGGGGTGCACTTATTTTAATTTTTTTATCGTGGGCCTAACCAAAGGGCTTTTTTGGGAGTCTATATAAAAAATTAAACTCTTTACTAAAATGAAAAGAATTGCCCTACTTATTCTAATTAGCCTTACTGTGAACGCCTTTGGCCAGAAAGATCCCTTTAGCCGCTTGTTCTTTAAAAGCCTTTGGCCCGATATTATGGAGTATGACTCCATCGTATTTTCAACGGATACCGGAAGTGCCTTCATGCCAGAATCCACCGTAAGCATGTGGTTATTCAACAATAGTCACTATGACTCGGCCAGAACTTATGAAAACAATGCACTTGTAACCAAATACGAGGGCAATCGGTATTCGGACAGTACCGTAATCATCACCTATTATGAAACGAACGGTGGATTTCAAGCCGCTCAAAAATATGTTTTTCAAAACAACGCCAGCGCCCGTGATACTGCTGTGATACAGTATTCTTACAATGGATCAGGTTATTCCCTTGACCAAAAATTCCGTCTTAATTACAATTCTAACAACACCTTGAGCAATATTGGCCTTATTGCGGATATTTCCGGCAACGGTAATCTGACGAATATTGGCGGTTATGAATTTTACTATACCGGAACCCGTGTGGACAGCCTGATAGGGTCCAATATTTTTGATGGTGAAAATCTGAATGTTATTAACTATTATTCCGGGAATCAGCTTACTGATTCCTATTTAATAGTGTATAGCATGGGTAATGCTGACACCACCGAACTTTACAACTTCACCTATAACAACCAGAGGGAAATCATTATCATACACAAAAATTCATACGATGAAACTACCCGTTCCTTTGAGCTGGAGGACAATTGGTATTATTTCCAACGCCAGCATACAAACTTAAGCTTACCAGAAGAAAACGGAAGGATGCTAAGCCTTTATCCTAATCCCGTAATACATACTTTACAAGTAGAGAATGCGGATACCTTTGATCAGTTCAAAGTGGTATCACTTAATGGTCAGGTCTTAATGAACGGTGATTTTGAAGGGCAGTTGGAAGTGGATAAACTGCAACCCGGTTTGTATATGTTGGTACTCTCCAACGGCACACATCAGCAAACCTTGCCCTTCCATAAACTGTAAGGAGTTCATTGGAAAGCACAGAAAAAGCCCCGGTGTACCCCGGGGCTTTTTAGTTTTTATTCCTGATCATAGTAGGTAAAATCCTCGGTCCTCGGCATCGCCTCTATCAGTTCAGAACCCACCTGTGGCGGAGCAGTGATCCTACGCTTCTGTGTATCTATAAAAGCGCCTTCTACATTAAGCACTGCACAAAGTTCCTCTCCCCGCATCAGGTAGTGACGCATGCCAAAACGCGAATAATCTTTCTTCAGCCGGCTCAGCTTTACGTCCATAACCAACTCATCACCATAACGGACCTCCCTTTTAAACAAAGCCTCTTCACGGAATAATATAGGGCCGAAGTTATATTGGGTCATAACGGCAGGCGTAAGCCCGTTTCCCATTAAAAAATCCATACGCAGCTTAGCTCCAAGATCGTAATACACCGAGTGGCGGATATGAAAATTAGGATCCATGTCGCTCCAGCGCAGTTGTATTTTTCGGGTAAACTCTTTCATCAGATATACGTGTTTTCGTGCAAATTTAAGATAAGCAGCATGCATCGCTAACTAAGTGGTTATTGATTATTCCCTATGCTTTACCAATATTTCCTTGTATTTTTGTAAAATATGAAGTCCCTGGTTTCAATTGGCTTGCTTAGTGCCCTGGTTTTCCCGCTAGCTCTAAAGATGGGAGTAACCATTAACTTCATTGCCAACCAAGCCTATATTTCCGAAAACCTTTGTGAAAACCGGGATAAGCCCGAACTCCATTGCGGAGGTACCTGTATATTCATGAAAAAGCTGAAACTCACAGAACATAAGCCTGTCAAAAAGGATGTTCCCGTTGAGATCATGAGCTTTAAACTGGCCAGCTTCCTGCTCCCCTCCCGTTTTGCGGATAAGCCTGTTTTACAGCTTATTAAAAACGCCAAACCTCTAATTCAGTTGGACGAAAAACTGGATGATCCTTTCATTGGAAATATCTTTCGCCCGCCAAGCTTCCAGGCATGATTTTTGAGCCTTATCTAATTACAATTATCTGATTTTCAAATTAAAAAACATGATGTAATCTTCTCATGAGTAGATTACGTAAACTTATAAAGCCGTATGAAAAATTTAACACAAATAGGTTTCCTTCTCATATCGTTCTCCTTATTTATAGCTACTTCCTGCAAAAAGGATCACGACAAGGATACCGACCCCACACCCACTACCGGTAAATTTACCATGGAGTTTTCCCATAACTTTAACGGAGATCCTTTTACTCTGAATCAGGAATATACCAGCAGTCTGGGTGAAAAACTGGAATTAAGCAAGGTGCGCTATTACATTTCCAATGTAAAGCTGGAAAAAGCAGATGGTACCGTATGGACAGAGGAAAACAGCTACCACTTGGTGGAAGGAGATGATGCTGCTACCATGAAGCTCTCTTTTGCGGATGTACCGGTGGGTGAATACCAAAGCATTAGCTATATGATAGGGGTGGACAGTCTTCATAATGTTTCCGGTACCCAGGAAGGTGCTCTTGATCCGGCTAACAATATGTTCTGGAGTTGGAATAACGGCTACATCTTCTTTAAGATAGAGGGGTACTCTTCAGCCTCCACCAGTAACAGTTTTGCCTACCACGTGGGCGGTTTTGCAGGAGCCAACAATGCTATTACCACCAATACACACAGCATGGCTGACCATACACTGAAGATCAACGGAACCGGTACCCCACAGTTGCATTTTGAGGTGGACCTGAACAAGGCTTTTGACGGAAGTACCAAAATTAAAATTGCTGACCTGAACGGTATTCACATGCCCGGACAAATGGCCGTACACATGGCACATAACTTTAAAGCTGCTTTCAGCTTGTCACATACCCACTAAGTAAAATGAGCTTTGCTCCCGGCCACATAACTATCCAAAGATACCTGCTGCTTTCAGCAGGTATCTTCATTATGGCCTGGGGTTGTAAAAAGGATCAGATCTCTTTTGCCGGTCCTGAAACTATTACCTTCCAAAAACCCGCGCACTTTCCTGAGCCGGTATACAATTTTGAAAATAACCCCCTCACCAGGGAAGGCTTTGAGCTGGGACGCAAGTTGTTTTACGAGCCGTTGCTTTCCGCCAATGGAAAAGTATCATGCGGATCCTGTCATCACCAATCGGCTGGGTTTTCCGATCAGGGAAAGGCATTTAGTATCGGGGTGGATAACCGCCCGGGCATGCGCAACTCCCCCGCCTTGGCCAACCTGGCCTGGTACCCGGCTTTTATGGCTGACGGTGGTGTCAATCATATTGAAGTGATGCCCCTGGCCCCGATTACCGATACGCTGGAAATGCATGAGGATCTGGCCCAGGTACTGCAAAAACTGCAACAGCATCCTGATTATCCGGCACTATTTGAAAAAGCTTTTGGCAGCGATAGCATCACCAGCAAACACTTCCTGTATTCCCTGGCGCAGTTCATGTCCATGATGGTTTCCGCCAACAGTAAATTTGACCGTTTTTTACAGGATAAAGCCATTCTTTCACCCGCAGAGCAACGAGGTTACGAACTCTTTAAGATCAATTGTGCCCATTGCCACACCGGAGCCCTTACTTCGGATTTCAGCTACCGCAACAACGGACTGGATATCTATTCAGAAGATGCTGGGCGGGCGCGCATTACCCTGAAGGAAGAGGATCATGGTAAATTCAAAGTACCTTCGCTCCGTAATGTGGCCCTTTCCACACCTTATATGCACGATGGACGCTTTGAAAGTCTGCAGGAGGTGATTAACCACTATTCGGAAGGGATACAAGCCACTACCAACCTGGACCCTTCCCTTGCTCCCATGCACTTTTCAGAAGAAGAAAAGGCTGACCTGGTGCTATTCCTTACTACGCTTACGGACGAGGAATACACACAACACACGGAACTTTCCGATCCATCTGTCCTTCGTTAAACAGCATTAAAAAACCCACCATTCCGGGTGGAATGATGGGTCCCGTATCTTAAAATTCCTAAGATCTACTTCAGGAAAGAATGCTTTTCAGCATATTTCAGCATTTGCTCGGTAAAATCCTTAGGGTATTCTACCTCAATATCCTTGATGCTATCCCCTTCTATCACGGGTTTCAATTCGGGCTGGATAAAACCAGCATAAGGTGCGATCTTGAACTGGGCAGCACGATCCAGCACTTCCTTGTGTAATACAGGATCTACCTTTACACCGTAAGTTTCCACCAGTTTGCGGCCAGCTTCAAAATCACCTTCTGACTTGATACGCTGGATCTCGCGCAACTGCTGACCGAAGATATCGCGCAGCTTCTGGTAATCGTTGATCACAAAATAAGTCTTGCCATTCAGGTTTTTCTTCTCAATAACATTGGCTTCCTTACCCATGTCATACGCCCATGCGGCTACCAGCTGACGGTTACGCATGTGGTCTTCTTCGATGTCATCACCTACTTCCAACCTACGCAATTGCAGCATCATACCGTTGCGGATGTAACCATCGTATTCAGCCATTCCCACCGCCAGGGTGTCAATAAGTCCAAGCTCCATAAGTTTGGGATCCATGATATAGTACAGGGCTACAAGATCGGCACGACCTTCTTCCAAAGTAGAAGCATAGTTCTTCAGGGTTTCCTTGGGAGTACCTACTCCCTCGTTCAAACGACCACTGGCGTGGCCTACCACTTCGTGCAATGCGGTGTGCATCTTTCCACTTATATCGCTGTATTTCTTGGCACGCTCCAACTCCTCTTTGCTAAAGGTAAACTCTTCCAGGAAGCCTGCACCCTTAGCATGCTCGTATGCATTCTCAATGTTGGCGAGACTCACTGATTTGGAACCGTGGGCCGCGCGTATCCAGTTAGCATTGGGCAGGTTTACACCAATGGGGGTAGATGGCGTGGTGGCACCAGCCTCTCCTACAACATTGATCATCTTGTAGGATACACCTACTACGTTGGGTTTTTTATGCTCATCCTGGATGGGTGAGTTGTCTTCAAAGAACTGGATATTGTCACTGATCACTTTCATTTTCTGACTGGCATCCAGGTCTTTCACCTGCACTACGGTTTCGTAGGTAGCTTTATAACCCAGCGGATCATCGTACACCTCAATAAAAGAGTTGATATAGTCAATGTCGCTGGTGGTATCATTTACCCAGGCAATGTTATACGCATCCCAGGTTTTAAGATCACCGGTCCTGTAGTACTCGATCAGAAGACCAAGGGCTTTAGCCTGCTGATCGTTTTCAGCCACGCCTTTGGCTTTTTCCAGCCACTTAATGATCTCCTGTATGGCGGGGCCATACATACCGTCCGCATGCCATTTACGTTCTTCAATACCGTTGGCGGTGCGTACCAGCTTAGAGTTTAACCCGTAGCTGATGGGTTCCTTTTCATTGGGCTTGATCATTTTCTTGTAGAATGCCTCGGCCTCGGCCTGGGTTATATCCGGATCGTAAAAGTTTACCGCAGATGTAAGCAGCAGGTCTACGCCATCCGCTTTATTCACCTTTTTGGTATCCTGGTCGTTAAAGATCACCGCTTTGGCTTCCGGACTCAATTGTGCTCCGCTTTCGGCCAACAGCTTATCCAGATAAGCCTCACTGAAGCCGGGCTTCAGCTTTACATTGGAGTAATGGTGGTGAATGCCGTTGCTGAACCACACCCTTTTGGTGTACACCATAAAACGCTCCCACTCGTTCATGGCTTTTTCTTCGTTCTCCATTTTGGTGGACTCACCTTCCGGAGTTTTATTATCCTGGTAATGGCGCACAATGTTTTCAAGAGCCCTTCGGATCTCCAGGTTATGGCGGTAGTATTGGTCCCAGGTAATATCCCTTCCAGCCAACCCGGCCTGAGTTAGGTAGTAGGCGAGTTTCTTCTGGTTCAGGCTAAGATTATCCCAACCTTCAATGCGGTAACGCAATATGCGTAAATCTGCAAACTGTTCAGTTTGCCATTCAAAATCACTGTGTTGCGATTCTTTTTCGGCCATGTTATCGTCTGTTGTTTCCGTTCCCTGATTGTTGCAACTGCCCAGCAAAAAGGACAGAGCTAAAACAGTTATACTCAATTTTTTCATCCGGTATTGTTGTTATTGGAGGCCCGAAGATAAGAAGAATGTTATTCCATGCCATTTCCAGAGCACAGCTATGGAAATCAGAATAATGAGCAGCTACTTGATCAAAAGCGTAGCAGTGCGAAACGGAAATCCAACGGATCAAGGTCATACAGCAACTTTTGCAACCACTTTTCCCCGTACTCCTCGTAATAGGGGATAAAATTATCATGGCGTTCCTGCAGGCTTTGTTTCGGGAACAGCTCCAGGTAGAGTTGTTCCAGCCGCTCCATTTTGTCGCTGTTCTTGCGCTTCTCGGCCCGGATAAGTTTTTTACGCAGCTTATCCAATCCGTTTAGTTGTTTCTGGCGCTGGGCATTGACCGCTCCCAGCATACTTTTATCGGTGAGGTGGGCCACCTCTTCCAATTCGTCAAACATCTTTTGCAGCTTGGCCTGGTAAGGTTCCATCTTGGGGTCAATAGGCGCACTCTCTGCCGCTATCCTGCTCTTAAGCTGGTGCAAGGGCTGGAAAAGGTCTTTAACCTGCAGTCCCATCTTCTGCAATTTTTCCTGCTGACGTTGCGTATAGATCAGCGCAGAATTCCGTAGCACCAGCATCGGGAAAGGCACTTCTACCTTATCAAATAACTGCTTTAACTGGAACCAATAGGCCAACTCCCCGCCCCCACCTATATAGGCCAGATTGGGCAATATTGTTTCCTGATAAAGGGGTCGCAATATGGCATTGGGGCTGAATCGCTCCGGGTATTCTTCCAGTTCCTTTAACAGTTCTTCCCGGGTCCAAGTGATACCGGTATTCAAAACACCCCAGGTTTTACCCTGCCGGTCAATCCGCTCCCGAAGGCCATCTTTAATGTAAAAAAGGTTGATGTTGCGGGGATGTACCTGTTCAAAATAATGCTCTGTAAGCCATTGAGTGGTCCCTTCTACCTCCCCAAGCGTCACTTCCTCCAACAATTCCTGTTTAAAGAAAGGAACCATCAGGCTTTTGAGTTGGCTGTCGTCACCATCAACGATCACCAAACCTTCCTCAGCAAAAAAATGGTGAACCATATAACGGGTGGCATCGGCAAGATTGCCATGCTCCAGGTATGCTTTTCTGAATAATTGTACCAACTCTCTGCCGTGAGTACTCTTACCGGTCAGTTCCTTTAACCTTTCCAAGACCGTTTCCATGGAAGCCGTATCCAGGCGCCCCACCGGACCACCCGCTTCCCGCTCCCACAGCAACCTGCCACCGGCTATATTGATATGATTGATCTCGGCAAAGTCGTGATCTTCGGCAGCCATCCAGTGGACGGGCACAAAGTTGTTATCAGGATATTTTTTCTTCAGCTCTTTACAGAGGTTCACCACGCTTACGATCTTATAAAAGAAATACAGGGGGCCGGTAAATAGATTCAATTGATGACCCGTGGTAATGGTATAGGTCTTTTCCTCTTCAAGTAAATTTATATGGTGAAAAACCCTTTGATCATCTGTTTCAGTTGGTTGGAGACGATCGTATTGGGCTTTAAGACGTAAAACGAGTTTTTCCCGAAGCTCCCTTGAGAACCCTGAGCGTTCTTTTATCTGTTCCCTGAAGTTTTCGATTACCGGAAAGCGATTGTAAAGATGTGCCAACTCGGGTTTCTGATCCAGATAATCGCAAATAAGACTTGAAAAGTAACCGGTATCCCGGTATGAAATACACTGAACGTCATCCATAGCGCGCAAAAATACGAAATGAGCTTACGGCCCAACAACTGATGAGAATGTACAAATGTTTTAATAGAGATTAGCTAATGACCCCTTTTGCTCTACCTTTAAAGCTGATAAACTGCCATACTGTGAGGGAATTTGATGAAACCATACAAGAGCACTTTGGGCAGCTAAACACCCAGGAACTTTCATTGATCCGCTCTTACTTCTACGAAGAAAAGCTTTCAAGAAATGATTTTTTTACGAAGTCCGGTAAAATATGTGACCGGTTGAGCATTGTACGATCTGGAATATTAAGGATTTATGCTCTGACGGATAGTAAGGAGATCACCCAATGGCTTTCCACGGAAAATTTCCTGGTTACCGAAGTGATGGGCTTCTTTTATGAACAGCCTAACCGCTGGAATATACAGGCCTTTACCGATGTAGAATTACTCACCATCAGCAAGGCCAATTACCGGCAACTTTGCCAGGAGTTTCCCAAATGGAATGAAATTGAAAAACGATTTATTGTAAAGTGTTTTGCGATGCTGGAAGACCGTGTTTTTACTCATTTGTCTATGACAGCCGAGGAAAGATATGAGCGGTACTTCCAGCAGAACAAAGAGCTGTTCAATCAGGTGCCTCTGCAGTACATCGCCTCCGTATTGGGAATGACGGCTGAAACCTTCAGCCGTATCCGTAAGCGTCAGTCTGAAAGTTCTTGACTTTTGTCAAGAGATAACGAAACGGAGCTTCAGACCTTTGTATCACATTAAACAAATCGTGTTATGATGACCAAAGAAATGAATACGCTTCTGAAACTTGAAGAACTGGGCCAGTTTTTACTCTCCATTTTATTGTTCAACCAATTGGATTACGCCTGGTGGGTCTTCCCTGCCTGTCTTCTCCTGCCGGACTTATCCATGATAGGTTACGCCTTCAACACCAAAACCGGAGCCTGGCTTTATAATATCTTTCATCATAAGCTGCTAGCTATTGCTGTTCTCTTTTTGGGGTTTGCACTTCAGAGCCCCGTGCTCACGTTAGCCGGGGTAATCCTATTTGGTCATTCTGCCATGGACCGGATCTTTGGCTATGGCTTGAAATTCAAGGATGATTTCAAGCACACACATCTCGGTTGGATCGGCCGGAAGGAATGATTTAAAGTGGAAAACAGCTTCTGCAATATCAGAAACCACCGTAAATTTAGCACAATACGCAGGGTGACTATAGGAATAGGGCAACTACAAACACAAAGGCAACAATGACATCGGAATACTTACATAGCGTCAGAAAACAGTTTGACTATTACCGCTTGCTTGGAGAAAAAACCATTGACCAGCTTAATGAAGATGACCTCTTTTGGCAGTATAATGAAGAGTCCAATTCTATCGCTATAATAGTAAACCACCTATGGGGAAATATGAAATCCCGCTGGACTGATTTTCTGGTTACGGATGGGGAAAAGGAATGGCGAAACCGGGAGCTGGAGTTTGAACCCGTTCTCAAAACCAAGGATGAGCTGCTCCGGAAGTGGAATGACGGTTGGAACTGCCTGTTTGAAGCGCTGAACTCCATAAACCCCGAAAATTTTGACATTAAAGTCTATATCCGGAACCAGGAGCACTCTATCCCCGATGCTATAAACCGGCAACTGGCGCATTATGCCTATCACGTGGGGCAGATAGTTTACGTGGGCCGGATGATCAAAGGGAAGGACTGGAAAAGCCTGAGCATTCCCAAGGGAAGATCCTCTGAATTTAGCCGGGAGAAATTTGCCAAGGGAAAACACCAGGGGCATTTCTCCGATGACCTGAAATGAGAAGGCTTAGGGATATAACTTTTAATTACCTTCGATTATCACGTAGTTACCTATCATAGCTCCAAAATGTCTTCTTCCATCAATGCTACAGGGTCATCTGAACGTATCCCTTCTTTGGACTTTTTGAGAGGGATTGCCATACTTGGGATTCTCTTTATAAATACCGAAAACTTTGCCTATCCCGACTCCTGGAGTCCCGGGCGTTATGGTTTTGAGACACCTGTTGACCACGCTACAAGATTTTGGGTTTATTTCCTGACCCAGGGTAAATTCTATTCCATGTTTGCTCTACTGTTTGGGGTAGGTTTTTACATATTCCTGGAACGGCTCCGGAAGAAAGGTCTCGGGTTAAAAGCCATGGACATATACGCCCGGAGGATGCTATGGCTTTTTGTTATGGGTATTGTTCATGCCTATTTAATATGGAACGGTGATATATTGTACCACTATGCTATTTGTGGGCTTTTATTAATACCATTCAGGTCCTTAACCACCCGACAGCTTGTATTTGTACTGGTATTGCTCTGCACTTTGCTGCTGGCCCGATCTTTCGAGCAGGCCAAACGAAGACAAGGGTGGCAGCAAGCCAATGAAGCAGCCTTAACGATCCCCGAAGATCAAAGAACGGAAGAAGACCTTAAGCACATTGCTTTTTGGAACGAAATAACCAGCCCGCAGAAGCCGGATACCGCCAGTATTCAAACCCCGAAATCAACCTATTGGGTCACTATTAAGGAAAACTATGAGCACACCTCGGCCCATAAAGGATTGCTGTATTATCAGGGGCTGCTTTTTTCAACTTTGATGCTGATGATCATGGGAATTATTCTTTTCCGATCCGGAATATTTACGGATTACCGGGTTTGGAAGCATTACTGGATCATTTGCCTGGGTATATTGGGTGTGGGCTTAGTCATTAATTACGTCCGTTATTTCCACTGGACCTATAACGATCATGAACCCATACTAAACATCTGGGAGGCGTGGCTTTTCACCTTTCCCAGAGAACTGCTGGGCGCAGGTTATATCCTGTTTTTCAATGGTATATACCAGAAATATTTAGGATCCATTCGATTCAAGGTCATATCCAATGTTGGCCGCACTGCTCTCAGCAATTACATTTTTCAAAACATCTTACTCGGGTTTATTTTCTACGGTTACGGCATGGCGTACTTTAACCAATTCTCAAGGTTTGCATTATTGGGAGTTGTTGCAATTATCTGGGCCGTTCAGCTAGTTTTAAGTTGGCTATGGCTACGAAAATTTCAGCAAGGTCCCCTGGAGTGGCTATGGAGAAAATTAACCTATGGTAGCTTTGAAAAACAAGTTAAAAATGAGAAGTGATAAATGGGTGTCCTAACCCAGGCCCGTGGTGCCGGATCTTCCTGCTGTAACCTATACTATTCCGGGCTGGGAATGTTGGTGGTAAATACTTCTATCAGCAATACTTTTTTAGAATTGCTCGTCAGAAAGCTCTTTATTCACCATGGCTCCGGCCATATTCCCGGTATAAACCGCTGTGGCTACCGAACGCATCATGCTGGAATTGTCTCCACAGGCAAAAACCCCGTTCACCGTGGTCTTTTGAAAAGGATCCGTTTTGATATGTCCTTGCTCGGTAAGCTCGCAGCCCAGCTCAACGGGAATGTCAGTATGTTGCCTAAAAGGAACAGAGGCATACAGGCCATCCAAAAGCATTTTACCCCCATCCTTAAAGATCACATTTTGGATGTACCCACCCTTATGTTCAATTTCGGTGATCTCATTTTCCAGGATCTGTATGTGGCGACTTTTTAGTTTTTTGATTTGATCAGCTGTAAAGCTTTCCTCTCCTGAAGTGAATATGGTAAGGTCATCCGTTAAATTCTTCAGCAATGGAGCAAGGTGAAAAGCCCGGTCGGCATTGGCCAGTATACCCGTTTTTTGGCCACGCAACTCATAGCCATGGCAATACGGACAATGTACTACTGAAATACCCCAGCATTCGGAGAACCCCTTAATGTCTGGCATTATATCGCTTATGCCTGTGGCAAAAATTAGTTTCGGAGCGGTAAACTCTTTACCTGACTGCGTAGTGACCGAGAATCCATCATCATGCTTTTTTCCACTTACAGCAAGCTCCTCAACAAATTCAACCGTTTCATAACGCAACACTTGTTTTTTAGCCTTTTCAGCTATTTCAGCGGGTTTTACACCATCCTGAGTAATGAAATTATGTGAATGAGGCGTTTGGCGGTTACAGGGCATACCACTATCCAGTATCAATACCCTTCGTAGAGAACGTCCTAAAGCCATAGCCGCAGAAAGACCGGCATAGCTCCCACCGATAATGATTACTTCAAATTTTTTATGGGCTGTCATGATGAAAGTATTACTGCAACAGTGTCGCGTTAAATGATTCGCAAATGTAATATTGTTTTGTAATATTGCAACTGTGTCGCAGTAAAATTATGAAGAGGAGAACAACATCATCCACAACTGAAATCCTGGACCTGCTGAAAGCATCCGGAAACGCCATGAGCCACGATATGATCCAATCCAGCCTGGACTCCAAGGTGGACCGCGCCACTATTTACCGGGTGCTTAACCGGTTTTGTGAAGATGGCAAGGTACACCGTGTAGTGGGTGATGACGGTAAACAATACTTCGCTATATGCTCCAATTGCGGAGCAAAAAAACAGGTGCATTCTCATAACCATATCCATTTCCGATGTCTTCAATGTGGCACAGTGGAGTGTTTGGATAGAGAACTCTCCATCCCTCTACCCGAAGGTTACGTGGCTAAGGTTCACAACCTGGTTATATCGGGTTTTTGTAATGAGTGCTCCTGAAAAACCTCTGTTTGTACAACCAGTCTTTTACCCCTGAGCCTTGCCTTTTTCGGTTACGTTCAGTTGAGTTTTTGCCAAATGGCAAACAACCCTGCTGAGGCTTTTGGTAATTTTGCTTTATGGAACAACTGATCAATTACCTTCTACAGTATGGTAACCTGAACCCACAACAAACCAAGCTCATTTCTCATAAACTTACAGACCTGGAATTATCTAAGGATCAATACTTTTCAGAAGCCGGAAAAACCCCACAGCAGGTAGCTTTTATCCTGGAAGGTATATTGCGGGTTTGTTACTACAATAATAAAGGTGAGGAAGTTACCAAGTACTTTATTGATGAAAATCAGCTGGTGTGCGATTACCGCCACTTTGAGGCCAATATTGCCGCTTCTGAATACATTCAGGCAGTAACGGACTGTAAGCTGCTGGTCTTCTCAAGGGAAGGCTGGAACGAACTCTCCAACACCATTGTGGGCTGGGATGATATAGTGAACAAGATTGTGCAAAACGCTTTATCGCAAAAACTGGAAAGAAGAAGCCCGCTGGTGGAACAAGATGCCACCACACGCTATCTCAATTTCCTGGAAAAATTCCCGCAAATCGTCAACCGTATCCCCCTATCCTACGTGGCTTCCTACCTTGGTATCACCCAATCATCCTTAAGCCGGATACGCAAAAACATAAGCCGTTAATTGGCTTTTTGCCATATGACAAAGGATTTCATTTCAGACCGGGTCAACTTTGCACCGTTGAATAAAAAAACGGAGAAAAATGAAATCAGCATTAATTACCGGGGCCAACCGAAGCATTGGATTGGAAACCGCTAAACAACTTTCAAAAAAAGGAGTGTTCATATACCTGGGCAGCCGCGACATTGAAAAAGGGAAAGCAATTGAAAAAGAATTAAAGGATAGTGGCTTTCAGAATATCAAAGCCCTGGAAATTGATATTACCAAACCGGACGCCATTGAGGTGGCAAGGAATATTGTTGAGAAAGAAGCCGGCAAACTGGATATTTTGATCAATAATGCCGGGGTAATGGGCGGTTTACCGCAAAAAGCTTCGGAGACCCCTATGGAGCAGATCCAGGAAACCTTTGACATTAATTTTTACGGGGCTATACGTGTTACCCAGACCTTCCTGGAACTCCTCAAAAAATCAGATAGCCCCAGGATCAGCAATATTACCTCCGGACTTGGTTCGCTTACTATGCAAAGTGATGCGAGTTGGATGTACTACGATATCAAAGGCGTATGTTATGTACCTTCCAAAGCGGCCTTAAACGCCTTTACGGTGGTGTTGGCCCATGAACTGAAAGACCTGAACTTTAAGGTAAATGCGATTGACCCAGGCTATACCGCCACGGATTTTAACCATCACCGGGGAACCGGTACCGTAGAAAGTGCTGCGGCTTTTATTATTAAACACACGCTAACTGATGCTGATGCGCCTACCGGCCGGTTCTTCAGCAATGACATCAAGGACGAGAGTGAGGAAAGCCCGTGGTAGCCAATAACCCAATGCTCCCGCGCGATTAAATCGCGCGGGAGCATTGTTAGAGTACGGGTATCTACACGGTTTATGTATAACACAATAGTTTTACATATCAGTGATTTGTACCTTGTTGGGCGATACTGAATAACCTGATGAACTTTAAAAATAAATTACGCCTTCATTTGATCTGGAGCAGATACGATGTCCTTATCACGGTTCTTATTTTTTCAGGGGTATGTAGTGTCGGTTTGTATTGGCTTATTAACTACCAGACAGGACAACGTGTTAAAAAACAATATAAATTAGAAGGAAGGGCCCAGGGGGTTATTCTGGACACAGAAGAGTTGCGCACAGTGCTCCAGGATTTTGATGGAGCCTCAGAAATTACACTCACCCACAAGGTCCGCTTTAAATACCAGGTGAACCATCGGACCTACTATGCGGAAAACCATATTAAAAACCTAAGCCTGATGAAATATATAAATGACAGTACTATTGTGATCCGCTTTTCTCCCCAAGATCCCAATGAAAGTCTGATTGAACTGAAGGAAAGTAAGTTTCCCCTACCCACACCAAAGTAAAAGAATAAAACGCCCTGATCTGAGGGGTCTACTTTCGCGCGATAGAATCGCGCGGGAGCAGGGAATAGAGTAAAATAACTTCTAGCTTGAAAAAGCTAAATGCCTTAACTTTCCGTTTTAAATCAATAACATGACCGAGCCTAAAAAATCATTCTTCACCAGGATGATATTGTTTATTAAGTCAAACACTCTTTTGTCTATTGTAATTGTTAGTATACCACTTAGCATAACGTTATTTAACCTTAACTCCAACAATACAATTATTAAAAATTCAGGAAATCATATTGACAGAAACGAGTCAATTACCACCATTACAAAAAATAAAAACACTTATCCATTTTTGGTAAATGCAACGGACTCACTCAAAAAAAATGGTTATAGTTGTTGGGATCGCGATGCTGTTTTCAAAGTTATTTCATGTGATTCTGTACGAGCTAACACGATTATAACCGAAAACAATCAAATTTACTACCTGAAACACAAAAACAGTGAAGCAGTATTGCTAAAGCGAGTCTTCCCATTTTATGAAGGTGTACGAAGAGTACAGGTCATAGGAGGAAAATATGGTTACACCAAAGATGATTCTACCTTTTTAATACCTCCTATGTGGGATTTAGCGTATGACTTTAGTGATGGGCTCGCGCTGGTTTCTAATGCTGGGGAATACCATTATTATAACTTATATGGAAAAAAAGAATTTAGCCCGCCTGAAGGATATTCAGAAGCATTTCCCTTCTATGATAAAAGAGCACGAATTAAAATGATCAGCGGAAAGTTCCAATTTATAAATACAGAAGGGCATTCCGTCTTTGACTTTGAAATTCTTGAGGCGGGAGACTTTTCAAAAGGATTGGCCCCAGTAAAAATAAAATGTACACGAGGGCAATCCAATAATCACATAGAATGCAATACCGAATTTTCCGGAAATGACAAAAACTCAATAAATTTATACTTTGGGTATATAGACAAGGAAGGAAACTTTGAAATAAAACCTAAAGACCTTCATAAAGCTTTTCCATTTAATAAATATGGAATCGCTTATGTAAGACCTAGAAAATCAAAATGGTATTTTATTGATCTAAAAGGTAATAAAATACCACAAAAACAACCTTACTACCTATCTATTGGCGAACTCGATAACGGTTTTTTTAGGGCGCAAGATTATCGTGATACATCTAAATATTTTGTATTGAACGCCAGAGGAGAAACAGTTTCTCCTCAAGTTCAATCAGTTAAAATAGCACATAACCTTATTGTTTTCAAAAGGAATAATAGGATGGGTATAATGAACCTTGATGGAGGAATTGTTGTGGAACCTAAATATGACAGTATCCATATAGTAAGCCCTCGAATCTTTGTATTGGGGAAAGCTAAGAAATATACTACGATGTATTATTCACGCGTACAGAATAAACTAAACTATTTATGTGAAAAAGAGGCCGATACTCTAAGTAAAGATAATCCCTCCTAAACGTAATATCTCCTTGCTCTGTCATAGCAACCACGCAAAGGCACAATGCTACCCTTAATCTTTTTATACTGTAACCCACTAACCTGAAATATTTGTATGTAGAAAGGTGCTACACCAGGCTTTGTTACTTAAAAGACGCACCTTCCACTCCTCACGCGTGATAGAATCGCGCGAAAGCAGTGTTTCCAAAAGTCTTAAACCTTCAACTTTAAACCTTTAAAACCTTACAACCAACCTCACACCACACTTTCCAGCCGTATGGTACTGTACTTCCCCTCACTCAGGATCTTATAGATCAGTCCATTGGTGGTGATACTGCTTTGTAACTGGCGCACATAGTTTTTGATGTCGTCTGAATGGCGGATCTCGTTATCCCGGGGAATAAAACCGATGCCGGCAAAGCGTCCGTTCTCCACGTAGGCAAAACCATCCTCGTCCCGGCTACGGCCCTCGGTCTTGATGATCAAGCAATCCTCCCTGCCCTGTAACTGGTCCCGCATTTTTTCAAAATTAGCCTGGTGCTCTTCTTCGGTGAGACTGTCTTTGAGGTAGCTCTCCGGGAAACCACAGCGGGAAGGATTGAGTTGGAACTCCTGCACCAGTTCATACATGCGGTTCAGGGCCTCGTTATAGGAAAAGTATTCTTCCAGGTAACCCTTTTGGGAGGTAATGCGGTTGATCCCCAAGGACCATAAACCGCTTTGGCCCTGGAAAGCGAAAATGCCGAAGCGCTTCTTGGGGTTCTTTTGCGCCAGGTTGTATTTAGGCCAATGGTGGCGTATCTCATGATCTTCCAGCAAAATGGCCAGCAACTCACTGCCGGTGACTTCATAATCAATATGGAAGATCTCACGCTTAAAGGCCTGGCTACGCCTGGTTTCCTTATTGGTAATAAAGTGCGAGGCCACACGCTTACGGAGATTCCGGGCCTTGCCGATGTAGATGGGCTTTCCACTTTGGTCCATGAAGTAATACACCCCCGGACTGCTGGGTAAACCGTGGTATTCATCGGAAGGCAGGTTGGAGGGCAGGTTAAACTCCCCGGAGTTCTTCTTGATCAGCTGCTCCCACTCCCCTTTTCCATCTTGTGACAGTAAGAGATTAAGCAGCTCAGCCGTAACGGTAGCATCACCCCAGGCGCGGTGAGGAGATTCATTCACCAATTCAAAGTGCTTACATAGGTTTTTAAGGGAATACGACCTTAACCCCGCCTGTATTTTCCGTGCATAACGAACTGTACACAAACGCCTGGGGCGGTAGGTAAAGCCACACGCCTGCAGGGCATTTTGCACAAAGGCATAATCAAAGTTTACGTTATGGGCCACAAAAACATGATCACCCAGAAATTGACGGATCTCTTCCGCCTTTTCCGAAAATAGCGGGGCATCGGCCACCATTTCGGGCGTAATACCCGTCAGGATTTGTATGTTCAGGGGAATGGGCTGCTCTGGGTTGAGCAAGGTTTCATAGCGGTCCACCACCTTTTCACCATCGGTAATTACAATGGCAATCTCTGTCATTCTATGACCCGAAGCGTGTCCTCCGGTGGTTTCCACATCAACTACTGCAAACACAAAAAAGGGGGTTTTTCAACCCCCTAAAATTACAAATTATGTATGACCTGATCTTACTTGGGCAGCTTGATCACTTCGGCCTCAATACTTTTCTTTTCCAATATTTCATTGGTGTACTTCATACTGCCATAAGGCACAAATATCCTGAAATCACCGTCTTTCATACGTGCCAGTGTAGACATGAGCTTCCATTTGCCCACTACTTGCCTGGCATCCTCATTGCGATTGGCAATTTCAAAATAATACTTTCCACCGTTTTTGGTAGCCGTAATGTCCGGAACAAAACCGCCTTCCTGGTCCATCATTCTGAGAGTAGCTGGCTCTTCATAATCCCCATGTCTTGCCTTGATGTCCTCAAAGCCACGGTTCAGCACGAAATTTACCGCCTTCTCCATGTCGCTTTGATACTTCCCTGTTTCCACGTTTGTTTGTAACATTATGTGTTTTTACTGATTAGAATTATATTGCTTACCTACCTAGTATAATAACAAAATTTACGAGAATTCCAAATTTAAAAATCTGAAAATGCCCGAGTTACCCGAAGTTGAAGTGATGAGAGGATACTTTGAAGAGGTAGTAAAAGATCTCCAAGTAACTGACGTTGAGTTTCTTGACCCTCTGGACAAAGTTTACAAAAGTTCTAAGGAGGAAATTTACAACAATTTAGTGGATCAAAGCTTTATTAAGACCGAAAGAATAGGAAAATACCTGTTTGCCCAGCTGAGCAACGGAAAATGGTTACACCTCCATTTCGGTATGACCGGTTCCCTGGAGGTGTTTACGGATCAGTACAGCCTGCCTCGCTTCACACGGATGGCCATCCATTTTGAAGATGGATCGCGGCTGGCCTTTGTGGATTCCCGCAAGTTCGGGAAGATCGAGATACTGGATTCCCTGGAAAAATATAAAGGCACGCATACTTTGGGGGAAGACCTGCTTAGTATAAAACCCGATGATTTTGTAATGGCCTTGAAGGACCGCAAAATACCCATCAAAGCCGCTTTACTGGAGCAGAAACACTTTGCCGGTATCGGTAACTGGATAGCCGATGAAATGCTTTTTGAGGTAGGTATACACCCGGAAGAGCCTTGTAACAAACTCACCGAAAAGGAACTGAAGACCCTGCTGAAAAGTGCGGTTGAGATCTGCAGGACGGCTATCCGTAAAGACACGCATTACGGTGATTTCCCGGATGATTTCTTTGTAAACTACCGCAAAGAAGGAGCTGTACATCCCGATCACCCCCACTCCAAAGTGGAGAGTCTGAGAGTGGGTGGCCGCGGAACCTTTATTGTCCCGGAAAAACAGAAACTAAAGCCCTAAGATCAGGCGATGTTGGTGTATACAGCCTGTACATCGTCATCATCTTCTATCTTGTCCATCATCTTGTCGATATCCGCCAACTGCTCTTCCGTAAATTCTACTGGAGAGGTGGGGAAACGTTGCAGGTTGGATTTCTTTACTTCGATCTTCATGTCTTCCAGGGCGCTGGAAAGGCTTCCGAAGTTGGTATAATCGCCATACACGTACACCATGCCATCCTCTTCTTCTATTTCTTCCAGCCCGGCATCAATCAGTTCCAGCTCCATTTCCTCGATGTCCATACCGTCCGTTTTCTCAAATTCAAATACGGCTTTACGGTCAAACATAAATTCCAGGGACCCGTTGGGCACCACGCCTCCGCCCGCTTTATTGAAATAGGATTTTACGTTAGCCACAGTGCGGGTGGTATTGTCAGTAGCACACTCCACAAAAACCAGCACCCCGTGCGGGCCTTTACCTTCATAAGACACTTCCGCATAATTATCGGCATCACTGCCGGAAGCCCTTTTGATGGCGTTCTCAATATTGTCTTTGGGCATGTTCTGCGCCTTGGCGTTCTGAATAGCCGCACGCAGAGAGGCGTTCATATCAGGGTCAGGGCCACCTTCCTTGGCTGCCATGGTAATGGCTTTGGCCAAACGGGGAAACATACGGGACATCTTGTCCCATCTCTTTTCTTTTGCGGCTCTGCGGTATTCAAACGCTCTTCCCATAAAATAGATTTTGGCGCGAATTTAAGATATGCAGACCTATCGTAAAAGATTTAACTAATCATCTATCGCTTTACCGGCATACCTACGGATAAGCACCTTAAGGCCGGTTACGGCAATACCACTTACCACGGTCCAGCCGGCCAGCTTCATCCAGTTTACCTTACGGGCGTCTATTTTACTGGGAGCATCTTCATGGTAAAGGCCTTTGTAACCACTTTCCATGAGCTTATTCAGTAAAAAACCGGCTCCCATGGCTCCGGCTGAGATCAGCAATTCCTGCATTTTGCGTTTGCTATCGTCATTATCGGGAAGGATGTTCAGTTCCATTGCTTCTGTTTTGATATAAAACCCCTACAACCGTATAAAGGTTTTCAACTTACACGGGTCAGATCGGCATGCCGCCCCACCATGATGTTAAAGAAACCGTATAAAGCCAGGCCAACAGCTGTAATGATCAATACTATTTCACCCATGGGCAAACTGGAGATGTATTCAAAAACGCCTTTGGTGCCCTGGTAATGATCGGCACGATGATCTATAACTACCCGTACCAGCAGATAGGATATGACCAGGAATACGAGGCCACGCGCGCAGTAGCCGATCAGGCCCAGGCGTTTGATGAGACGGTATTCAGCACGGGCATCGGGATGGTCATCCAGCTTTTTCATAAAACTACCGCCAATGCCGATGTAAAACTGAAAAACAGCCTGCCCCAGTACAAGGGCAGCCACACCTAGTATAAGGTAGATGCCCCAATCCTTTTCCAGCCATTGGGCCAGCATCTGTTGTTTTGTATCGCCTCCGCCTGATGATCCGGAAAGCAATGACCCGGCAAAACTATACGCAATAGCTCCATAGAATATGGCACTGTAAAGGTAGCGCAGCCGGGTAGGAATACGTTCCTTGCTTTTTTCCTCCCCCGGATCAGCCCAGGCCTGGTACACCCGCCACAAGCTATACGCCAGTAAACCTAATGCTACGGCTCCCAGCAACAGTATTCCAAAAGGCTGCTCTTTTAAAAAGTCACTGACCTCCGATTTACCAGAGGTCTTTCCTCCCATGCCCAAAGCAGCCAGGGCAGTAAGCCCGCCCATCAGTATGTATACCAGACCTTTAGTATACAGGCCGGCCTTTTTCAGGTAGGAGACGGTTTCACTCGCAGTTGCGTTCATCAGCTGTTTTTAGTTCCCAAATACAAGCCTGATACGTTGAAATTTGTTCATTTTCAATTAGATCAAGGTATAAAATGATATATCCCATTTTAAGCTTAATTTGCAAGGATCAAAACTGACGATATGTTGCACTCCAGGATAGCCGGCACCGGCCATTATGTTCCCGATAATGTGGTAACCAATGACGACCTGTCTAAAATGATGGACACCAATGATGCCTGGATACAGGAAAGGACCGGTATCCGCGAGCGCAGGTGGATAGACCCTAAAACGGGAGACTCTCCCTCGGTAATGGGCACCAAGGCGGCCCGTATGGCCATTGAAAATGCCGGTATCACAGCGGATGATGTGGACTTTATCATTTTTGCCACCCTATCCCCGGATATGTATTTCCCCGGACCAGGCGTGCAGGTACAGGATCAGCTGGGTATCAAGGAGATTGGCGCCCTGGATGTACGCAATCAATGCTCTGGTTTCCTTTACGGACTTTCCGTTGCCGATAAATTCATTCAGACCGGAACCTATAAGAACATTTTGCTCATAGGATCTGAAAACCACAGTGGCGGACTGGACAAGACTACCCGTGGCCGCGGAGTTTCCGTGATCTTCGGGGATGGTGCCGGAGCGGTAATACTGCAGCCTACTGAAGAAAAAGACAAAGGAGTGTTAACCACTCACCTGCACTCCGAAGGAAAGTACGCTAAGGAACTGGCCCTGGAGGGCCCCAACACCGGACATTGGGTAGACAAGATGATCGCTGAGCAGGACCCTGAGGATACCAGCTATTATCCTTATATGAATGGGAATTTCGTGTTCAAGCATGCGGTTACACGTTTCCAGGAAGTGATTCACGAGGCATTGGAAGCCACCGGCCACCAGCCTTCGGATATCAACCTGCTGATTCCCCACCAGGCTAACCTGCGCATCAGCCAATATATACAAGCCAAAATGGGCCTGGCTGATGAACAAGTATTCAACAACATTCAGAAATACGGCAATACCACCGCAGCCTCTATACCCATTGCGCTCAGTGAAGCAGTACAGGAAGGAAGGCTTAAGAATGGCGACCTGCTTTGCCTGGCGGCCTTTGGCAGCGGATTTACCTGGGGAAGTACACTTATCAGGTGGTAAATTTTGCTTTTAAAAACACAAAACGCACCGCTAAGCGGTGCGTTTTGGCTTACAGTAATCCGTTAATGATCCTTACTCAAGAGTAAGCTTGAACGTATTGATTTCCCCATCCTGATATACCTGAATTAGGTATATTCCGCTTTGCAGATCTGACAGATCGAGTGTGTGTACTTCTGATCCGGCTTTCTCGTTTAAAACCTCTTTTCCGGTGAGATCAATAAGTTGTATTTCAGCGCCTTTTACCAAACCTGAAAGCTGTACCAAACCTCCGGAAGGGTTGGGGTAAATCTCGATATTTGAAGGGGCCGTGACTTTTAACTCGGAGGTTTCAGATAAAGGATCCTTTTTGTAGAAAAAAGTATTTGCATCATTTATGCGACTTACGTAACCATACCTTTGTGAAATACCTCCGCTAAGGTAACATCCTCCAATAGTTACATTTGCATAATGATCACCTACCAGGAATTTATCATCTGTGGTAGTATTGAACACTATTTCCATAGCACGAGCATAGGGCCCCAGGTAAGAATATGTTCCGGGAGGAAGTGTTACCGGAAATTGAGTCATATTTATGTCCATAAGATCCAGGTACAGCAAACGGGAAATGATCCTGCCATTAATCGGTGATGCACCATCAGTAAATACATCTTTATCATAGGCAATGGCCACTTTAGCAGAAGACTCCTGGGGAGAAGCCACACATATGGTCCGTGTCATATAATCATTATTATTAGCCGTTACAGGACCATAGGATGAAGTGGTCCGTACACTGGTAAAACTTAGTAGTCCAGGGTCCCAGCTTGCCACAAAGTGATCCGTAGCTAACAAGCCCGTAGTGAGGGTTGGCCCAGAAGGAAAATTACACACACGACTAAAATTACCCACAAAAATCACATTGTTATCCCATGAACAGGTAATATCCAAACCTATATCGCCACCGGGCATACCGCCATCCGAAATAAGCAAACTATAATCGATCACCAAGGGTCCACACATCGTCATGTTCAATTGTAATTTGGCAAATAAGACATCCCTGTCCGGCATATCTACTTCATGGCGGGAACCGGTAATCCATATATTATTATCTTCATTACGATCCATGGCAAGCGCCATCACCCGCTCCCCTATCTGGTATCCTCCGGTATTACTACCATCCGATAAATTATAACTGGTTATAAAACCCACATTGGACGAGGGATAACCCACCGGGGTACTTACATTAAAGCCGCAGCCTCCCGTACAATCCGCATTGGGAAACTGAACCAGAGAACCCGAACCGGCCTGGCCCACATAACCTCCAGTATGCAGTCTTCCATAATCTTCATCAAGGGTTAAACCTTCTCCATAAGAGGGTAGCTCTGATTTAGTTTCAGAAATCCACAACGGTGTTCCGGATGAACTTATTTTACTTACAAAATGCCTTTGACCTGATCCGCAGGCGGAAATAAAATCCCCGGTTCCAACATTGGTAAAGTTAACGGCTGTACCAGATATGGTACCCACTACATAGGCATTACCAGACGAGTCTACCTCAATATCATTACCGGCAAAAATGTTTCCATAAGGCTGGGTTGAGCTGGTTACCATCCACAATACGTTTGAACCGGATGGGTTTAGCTTTGCCGTAAAAATACGGGTACCGGACGCTCCGTCCCCATACGTTATGGGAAGCCCACAAGGGTCAAACCTGACCTGAACATATGGAGCGACACTTCCGGTAATGTAAATATTGCCTTCATTATCTACATCCGTAGAATTCACATATACATTGTCGCCATTACCAAGAACCCGAATGGGAAAAGGCTGGGCGCCCAGGGAGAGGCCTATGACCAACATAAGCACGATTGTAATAATTGAAGTTTTTGGATTGAAGTAATTCATAATTCATAGAGTTTAATGTTACATGAAATTTCACCAATGTTAGGTGCTTTTGCCGCTCTATGATTCATCCAAAAAGATGAAAACCCGCTTAAAAATGAATGAATCATCCGTTTGGATGATTTTGAAAACCTCTGCTAATCAGTAAGTTTTAGATTAACCGCTTTTTTTACCGCCTGGGTTCGGTTTTTTACATCCAGCTTATGGTAAATACTCAGCAAATGACTTCGCACGGTATTAACCGAAATAAAAAGAGCTTCCGATATCTGCTGGTTGGACTTTCCCTTGCAAAGTTCCTGTAACACTTCTATTTCACGCCTGGAAAGATCAATATCCAAATACTGGCTCAGTTCCTCATGTTTAAGGGATGTGCTTTCCACAAGTTGGGTATTAACCTGATCGCGCAAAAATTCTATCTCCTGTATGCGGGATAAAAGCTCTGCATGTATTTGTTGCTCCCTTGCCTTTCTTTTCTGATTTCGGTAGGCTACCGCTAACGTTCCACAAACAATAAGGAGTAAGAGTCCACTTACCAGAGCCGTCCAGGTACGCCTCTCCAGTTTTTTCTGTTCCCCCAATAACTTTAACTGGTTGTTACTTAGTTGCAGTTCATAGTCCTTTTGAATTACCTGGTGCTGAGCCTCTTTTTCCAGCAACAAACGGGTATTCTCTGCATCTTCAATACTATCATTAATACCGGCCGCTATTTTAAAAAAAGATAAAGCCTTACGAGGCTGATCCATGGCTTCATAAATATCTGCCAGTAATCCTGCACTTTTAGCTATGGCTTCGGGAATACGGGCTTTTTTAGCCAGCTCAAATGCCCGCTGAGCATATTTTTTTGCAAAATCCTGGTGCTGGTCTTCATAATACAAAGCGGCCAGGTTTATCATCTCTCTACTCAGCATATCCGGCAGTGAATGTCCCTCTCCTATTTCCACCGCTTTCTCCAGTGCAGTAATGGCTTCCTTCCGCCTGTCCAGATGCTTGTATTGAGTAGCTATGTTATTGAGGCAAATAGCCAGGATAGCCGGACCTTCACCCATTTCTTCGCATATCTGAAGTACTTGTTCATAATACTTTAAACTCTCTCCGTGTTTTTGTTGCAGGGCGTACACCTTTCCCATACCATTGAGAGCTTTACTTTCCAGGGGTTTACTCTTTATTTGTACCCCCAGATCTTTTGCCCGCTCAAAATAGCTCAGGGAATTATCAAAATCACCCTGATCCGCAAACAACAACCCCAAGTCCAGATAACTTTGGGCCATACCTTGGGTGTGCCCAATGGATTCTTGAAGAGTGAGTGCTTCATAATACAGGTCTATCGCTTTCTCTTTCTGATTTAGCCTCTTCAATATGGTAGCATATTGATACAGGCCAAAAGCCAGTTTTTCAGGCCTGTGGATTAGCCTTAAATTTTGAATGGCCTGCTCATATCTGATGAGGCAGGAATCTGTTTTTCCTTCCCGGAAATAATAATCGGCTATACCAATCTGATCCGTTGCCACTCCGGTGGTATCCTGTATGTGTTTATGAATTTTAAGAGCCTTTTTCATAAAACTGAAAAACTTTTCTCTTTCTCCCCTCCCTTCATAAATACGGCTCAGGTAATTGTAGGATTTACCCAGCTCTCGCTGATCTCCATTTTCCTTTTGAACCTTTATGGCCTGCAGATACTGCTCTTCGGCCCTGGCATATTTACCTTGCATATGATCAATACACGCAAGGTTAAAAAGCGCATTGCCTTTTATATTCAGAAATACGCTTCGCTCCTTACGGGATAATGGATTCTGAAGGTTGTAATCAGCAATAAGCTTGGCTTTACGGCCAAGCTCAAAGGCAGAGTCCGGATCGTGATGGGCCACTTGATTCAATAGGGTAAGGTAATTCCGGGCTTTGACTGAATCAGAGGGCGGGATAGCGTATGCAAAAATGGATAGTAAAATACATGACAGAATAAGGCATAGCCTGTAGTGAAACTTCATAGAGTAGGTTTTAGGGTGATTCCATCGCAAAAATATCATTACCAGGTTACTACTAGACGTTCGTAAACTAAACGGGCTAAGGGGTTAAATGGAAGTAGAGTTACATATTTTAACCGTATGTTAGCGGAGATATCCCGAATGATGAAAACACGGTTTACCCAATGGTTCTTTCCCCGTGATCATGAAAAAGAACATTTCCGTGCCCTGGACGGGCTAAGGGGATTGGCCATACTGCTGGTAGTTCTTTCACACACCAGCAATGCCGGTTTATTCTTTCATCCTCTGCTTGATTTTCACGGTACGGGAAAAATCGGGGTATTTCTCTTCTTTATGTTATCCGCTTATCTACTGGATCGCCAGATAGCCCAGCGCTTCCGGGCCGAAAAAGCCGGATCTCACTATTGGAAAAACTACTTCCTCAGGCGGTTTTTACGGATCTACCCCCTCTTCCTACTGGCACTAATAAGCTGGTGGATGCTCAACGAAACCGGTTATTTTAAAGTGATCAGCAGTTTACAGGAAATAGCGGACCACCTGCTCCTCCTGCGTGGGGAAAATGTTTTCTGGTCGGTACCAGTGGAGTTCAAATACTATTTTCTATCGCCTATACTCATGTGGTTTTTCCACCGGTTTTTAAGGTGGAAACTTCAAAAGATCATAATGGTAATCAGCCTGCTGGTTGCAGTATCGGTTGCGCTGGACGTGCTTCTGGGGTTAAGCGAGATCTCCACCCTGAAATACCTATCCGTATTTCTCTGTGGAACCCTGCTTTCCATTTATGAATTAGTACAACAGGATAAACTGCGGAACAATCGTTCTTCAGCCCTTCTGGAAGCTCTGGGCGTTCTCTTTGCGCTGATGATCGTTCTCTCTTTCCCAACCGTTTCGGAGGCTTTCAGCCTGCCTTTTCCACCACCGGATGCGCCCGGATTCTATTTGTTTTACGCCATACTGTGGGCCCTGGTGCTACTGGCCGCCAAGCACGGTAAAGGATTGCTGCGATTTCTCCTGCAACTTCGGATCATGCGGTTTTTAGGGGTCATCAGCTTCAGTCTTTACCTGTTCCACATGCCGGTGATCAGCATCATACAGAGATCGGCTATCCCAAATCCCGTAAAGGTTTACACGATATGGATCATCAGCCTGGCCATAGCCAGCTTTACCTACCTTACCGTTGAAAGGCCTCTTTCCAGGATACGGTTAAAAAGAAGGGCTGCCAATCCGGTAAACCGTTGACTCCTGTTATTAAACATCCGGAAGCTATACAAAATGGTTAGTCCGCTAAAAATCTTAAATTCACAGGGTTTATTTTCATAGATCCTGACTGCAAAATGAAATTCAATATAGCAATCCCCCGCACTTTACTCCCCTACTTTAGGAAAGAACTGGCACTTTACAGGGAGCAGTATAATGCCAATAATCTTCATCAGGCCTGGAAACACCTGGAGCGAGCGCATGTAATAGGCCAGGCTTACCCTTATGAGCACAGCTACGTACACTGGAAGATGCTGCAGTTCGGTTTCCATATCAAAAGCATGAAGGAGATCATGGGACAGATCCCCCGCTTGCTGGTGGGGGGTGTAAAATCATTTGTGGGCACCATTCCCGTAGGGAATACCGGTGGCAGCAATATTCCTCCTTTGAAACCGCTGCCCATTGAAAAAGACTTAAAGGATATCTTTAAAAAAGCCGGGATTGCGCACCCGGGGCTTTAGCCGCTTTTAGGCCACGCTGGCCTGCATCTCGCGATTGTAACGGTTACGGTATTCCACCGGGGTGAGGCCGGTAATCTTCTTGAAAGTGTGACGAAAGGCCTTGGTATCCGAATAGCCCACATCATACATCACCTGGTTTACGTTGAGCATGCCCGTTTCAAGACCCTTTTTAGCGGCTTCTATCTTTACCCGCTGAATGTATTCCGATACGGTATTGGAAGTGGCTTTTTTAAACCTTCGCTCCAGGCTTCTGCGCCCCAGAGCAAACTTTTCAGCTATTTCATCTACCGTGATCTTTTCCATGTAGTTTTCCTCAATATATTCCTGAGCCTTTTTCACCGGTTCATCCTCATGGGTTTTCTGGCCTTCAAAAATGATAAATGGCGATTGGCTGTGCTTATCGATATCGATCATAAAGGTCTTGGAAATGAGAATAGCCATTTCGCGACCAGTGTACTTCTCAATGAGATACAACAAGAGATTGAGGTAAGAATAGGCGCCACCGCTGGTATATACACCATCCTCAGCCGTCATGATCATATCATCAACCAGGTCTATCTGCGGGAACATAGCCCGGAAGTTAGCCGCCTCTGCCCAATGGGTGGCACATTGCTTGCCGTTCAAAAGGCCCGTTTGCGCCATAAAAAAAGCCCCTACGCAGTAAGTAGCCACTTCGGCTCCGGACTTATACTGCTGTAAGATCCAGGGGATAAAATCACGGTTCAATGCAGCTATTTCCAGGGGATCTCCAAAAATAGCCGGCACAAATATGAGATCGGTCTTTTGCACCTTATCTATTGTTATTTCAGGGCTAACGGATATGGGTCCGCTGGGTGGGCCACTTCCCTCCAAGCCCACCAGTTGGATATTAAAGAAAGGTGGCAAGCCCTTTTCACAGCTGAACTTGTTGACCTGTGACAGTATCTGATGGGTACCGTCCACATTTACAAGACTGAAATTTCCCCTGGGTATTAGGATGCTAATGTGCTTCATCGGTTTTACTTTTTGCTTTGGGCAGGTTGCTTTATCCTCTTCTACAGGTAACCGGCAATAACTTCATTCCAAAGATCGTATCCTTTTTTATTCATGTGAAGATTGTCCTCCAGAAAGATGTCGGTATATACATTTCCTTCAGCATCCAGCATATTACTCCACACATCGGCATATTCCACACCATCCTGGTCCGACATTGACTTCAGCCTGGCATTCAGATCCTCGTATTGTTCCTTGAATTCCCATCGTGCCACACTGGGCTTGGCACTGATGAGGATAATCCTGGTATCCGGAAGATCTCTTTTTACCATGCCGACCAGCTGACGGGCCTCCTCCGTAATAGCTTCCGGGTCTTCGCCTGCGGCAATGTCATTATCTCCTTCATAGATGAACAGAATATCCGGAGCGGATTCCCTGATGAGCAAGTCGTAATAGTAGATCAGGTCACTGAACTCCGACCCGCCAAAACCGTGATTAAGCACGTTGTAATCCGGATAATACTCTTGTACATCCTTCCACATCTTAATGCTGGAACTGCCGGCAAATACCACTACTGATTTGGATGGGTCAATGGTATATTCCATTTCCTGCACCTCCCGGATGTCATTGGTTAGCCTTTCCGGGTCCTGGGCCCGGCTTGTAAGGCTTAGCAGAGCAATACCGAAGGTGAGTATATTTTGTAATCTCATAGGGTTCTTTTCATCAAATGTAAGGAACTGGAGACTAAATCAACTCTTATTTCCAAGGCACCTGGCGATTGACTAACTGCATGACTGATGCTAAGGTGAAGTAAATGCAAAAGCCAGAAAGTGACCTATGATTTGCACACATCAAAACAAGCGCCAAAGCAGCAAAAGATGCTTAGATACAGGGCCTTCGTTATAAGGTTAGCTCTGCACTTATTGTATACATAATGGAATAAACTTAGGGCAAACTGTTCACAAACTGAACGTATCCTGAAGGGTTGGTGCGTTGTGTACTACAGTTTTCTTCGGCTACCTTTTCTTCAATATTTTCAACCCTGTTGGAGGGGCTTGGGTGAGTGCTCAGGAACTCAGGGCCGCTACTTCCCTGCTCTTCTTCTATGCGCTGAAAGAATATCTTAGCTCCGTCACAGGCAAAACCGGTAGGCGCGAGGTACTCCACCGATTTTTCATCGGCTTCAGTCTCATACTCACGGCTGAATTGCAGCCCGGCCACGGTTCCGGCTACTTGTCCGGCAATTTGCTCCAATTGGCTGGGATCCTCACCCAGTAAAAGGTTCAACAGGAACTGCACCCCATACTGCTTTTGCAGGTTACGACTGGTGTGGCGAAGATCTGCGTGCGCTATTTCATGACCCAGCACACCGGCTAAAGCATCCGGATTATCCAGGTATTTTATCAGCCCGGTATACACGTAAATGTAACCTCCGGGAGTAGCAAAGGCATTAAGTACATTATCATCCCTTACTATATGTACATCCCATACAAACTCATTCCGATAAGCCACCTCATTGGTGTTGAGGATTGCGTTTACCATACTGTCCAGGTATTGATACGCTTCAGGGTATTGCGTACGGGAAAGTATTTGATACTGGGGATCTGATTCAATCTCCGCAGCTACCTGGGCACCCAGTTCCACATCGTCTTCCGGTGAAAAGAAAACGGAAACATTGTTGTTTTTATCACAGGCAAAAAGCGATATTACCAGTGAAAGGCTGATCCATACTCGAAATAGACTGATCTTCATAAATTACATTTTTGAGAGAACGAAATTAACTTGTTTTAGGTTCAAAACCGTTATGTATTTTACCACCTAATAGTTCTAAATCCGCTTAATGACACGCAGTGAATTAACATCTTTACGATTACAGGCTCAGCAAATAAGCGACCAACAATGGGATAGCCCCGAAAAACTGTTGCACTGGATGGGGGCGGTACAGGCACAGGATTTTAATATGGCAAAATGGGCCACAGGCCTGCGTTTACCTAAGGCCACACAAACCGCAGTGGAGGATGCATTGGACCAGGGACAAATATTACGCACCCATATCCTGCGACCCACCTGGCACCTGGTGGCCAGGCAGGATATACGCTGGATGCTGGACTTCAGCGCTCCCCGGATTAAAGCAGGCCTGGCCGGCCGCCACAAAGAACTGGAACTGGACACCCACCTTTTGGCCAAAGCAAAGAGGATATTGGAAAACGTTTTAAAAGATGGAGAGGCAAGTCGTAATGAGTTGAAAAAGGCAGTTGAAGACAAGGGCATACACACTTCCGGGAACCGGATGTCTCATTTACTGATGGAAGCCGAACTATCCGGGCTGATCTGCAGTGGCCGTGCAAACAATTATGCCCTGTTGGATGAAAGGGTACCGCCCCAGGCTAACCTGACTCGTGAAGAAGCCCTGAACAGACTAACACAGCAATACTTTCAAAGTCATGGCCCGGCCCTGGAAAGCGATTTTGCCTGGTGGGCCGGGATCAATCTCACTGAAGCGCGAAAGGGAATTGCCTCAGCAGGAGAATGGCTCAGCGCAGCCACTGTAAATAACAATACCTATTATTTTAAGGACGGGCATACACCTCCGGGTAAATCATCATCTCTTTTCCTACTTCCTGCTTTTGACGAGTATTTTATTGCCTATACGGAGCGCAGTACGGTTATAGATATGACAAAACACGCCAAAGCCGCCTCCAATAACGGTATTTTCTGGCCCCTCATAGTGCAGGGCGGACAGGTTGCAGGTACCTGGAAGCGAGAGTTCAAAGGCGATAAGGTGCTTTTAGAAACTCAATTTTTCAACCCTCCTTCCGCATCCGCTGAAAAGAACGTCCTTACCCAGGCACGCAAATTTGCCCGTTTCCTGGGAAAGAAACCCGATGTAACCTCCGTTTGAATTTGAAAATGTTCTGCTACATTTGATGCAAACTGCACTCCGCCATGCACTCTACCAATTACCACGACACTCTCATTGAAATAGCTGAAGACACCAAGGCTTTGCAAGCACAAACCCCTCCTCAGAAAGGCGATAAAAAGACGGTGACCAATATGCAATTTGAGATGATGGCGGAGTTCCCATATCGCTATACCTCAGACGAGCTCATATTCGGAATCTTTGCCGAGAGAAACGGTATTTCCAACAGCCAGAGGGAAAAGGCCCATCATGAGTTCTTTTCCAAAGGGCAGGCTTGCCTGCGCACATCTCCCCTGGCCAAGACCTACGGCTGGGGTATTCATCATAATGCGGAGAGTAAAGTGGCTCTCTACGCAATGGAATCAGAAGAATATCAAAGGCTCCTGCAGGACAGCTCCGTACAAAAGGTAAAAGCCATGCGCAGCAAGCGCAAGTAAATTTTCAGCCCATTTCAGCCGCCAGCTGTGGAAAGTTTTTCCGGATGATTTCCGTAAACTGTACCCTGGTCAAAGGTTTATTCATAAAATCATTCAGCCCGGCCATTTCCAATGACCGGTAGCGATCATCGGGATTAATGGAGGTGGTTAACATCACCACTATAACGTTACCGTGATACTTTTTATCCAGCTTATTATACTCTTGAATAAACTCCCAACCATCCATACCTGGCATATTTACATCCAGAAAGATAAGGTCCGGCCTGGGGTACTTACCCTTATCCTCGGATTTAAGATACTGCAAGGCTTCTATTCCATTACGGGCCGTAACCACTTTATCGGCACAGCCAGTTTGCCTGATCACCATCTCATTGAGGGTATTGGTGGTCTTATCATCATCAATTAAAAGAATACAGTTAAGCTTATGATTCATTATTTCTTTGTGATTTTGGTATTGTAAAATAGAACGAACTGCCCTTTCCTTCTATGGATTCAACCCAGATACGGCCCTTGTGGAGATCCACAATTTTCTTGCAATGTGCCAGACCAATGCCGGTTCCTTCGTATTCCTCTGCAGTAGGCAGCCTCTTAAAGATCATAAACAGTTTATCGATGAATTTTTGAGGAATTCCAATGCCATTGTCCTTTACACAGAACAACCAGTTGTCTCCGTTTTCCTCTGCGGATACGGTAATTACAGGCTTACTTCCTTTTTTGTGAAATTTGATGCCATTGCTGATCAGGTTCTGGAAGAGAAGACGTATTTCAGTCTTATACACATACAGTTCAGGAAGTTCTCCAACTCTTATCCTGGCGCCCGTTTTTTCAAGGCGGCTTTTCAAGTCGGCCTTAACATCTTCCAATAATTTCTGCAGGCTGGTTCTTTCCCGTGAACCTTGCTGCCCCAGTCTTCCAAAATCGAGAAGTCCTTTAATAAGCTGCCCCATGCGCTCTGTGGCTTCTTCAATATAGCTCATCAGTTGGTCAGCTGTTTCATCCAGCTTTCCCTGGTAATTATCGGTCATGATGGAGATAACGCTTTTCACGGTATTCAGGGGTTCCTGAAGATCGTGGCTGGCTATGTAGGCAAACTGGTTGAGTTCATGATTTTTGGCCTCCAGTTCTTTGGAATGTTGCTGTAGTTTCTCTGTGGCCCTTTTAAGTTCCGTAAGGTCACGGGTTACTTTACTGTAACCAGCAATATTACCATCCTCATCATGTATGGAAGTAATGGTTACACTAGCCCAGAATTTTGAGCCATCTTTTCTTTTTCGCCATCCTTCATCATAAGCCCGGTTATGGATACGGGCCTCAGCAAGCAATTTCTCGGGTTTTCCTTCTTCAAGATCTTTCGATGTGTAAAAACGTTTAAAACTCTGACCTATAATCTCCTGGGCAGAGTATCCTTTAATGGCTTCGGCCCCAATGTTCCAGCTGCTTACCCTACCCTCTGGGCTCAGCATGATAATTGCGTAATCCTTGATCTCAGTGATCATCCGGTGAACGATCTCTGCCTCGGCCCGTGAACGCTCCTTATTTAAAAGAATGGGATTAAACGTCATGTAAGAAAAATATGTCGCAAATATACTTCCAGACTTTTGTCTAGCAAATTTTACACCCAAACACTTAATAGTCATTAACTATCAAGTAGATAAATGCACTGTAAATAAAGAATCCTGTAAGAACATTTAGATGAATGTTCTTACAGGATTCTAAAAATCGTAAGATTATTACTAGTTAACCGTAGCCAAAGGTATCTTTTTATACTTGGCCCGGCAGGCTTCTATGCAGGGATAATTGATAATGAGCTGGCTACTGTTTTGCTCAAAAAATAACTTTGAGCAATTGGTGACAGTAATGCTGGAATCGGTAAGAGAATAAGTGCCCTGCGTAGCCGAGTCGGTAGCTCCAACCATCGTGCAAATATCTCCGTTGGATTTTACCGTTCCGTCTGCATACAGCATTACCATCTTTGTACTGTTTACCGGCTCAAAGGTTCCGCTTCCATCGCCCGGGTCAGCCAGTATTTCCACTAATTGATACTGCCCCTCCAAAGAAGTATTGCCAGGTCCTGGTTTATCAGTTTCATTGTCATTTTTAGAGCAGGCGCCCACCATTCCGGCCAATACAAGTAAAAAGGTTAACTTTTTCATAATTGCTTTAATGAACAGATGCCACATTCCCTATGGTGGTTGCGTAGCCTTACCAGAGAGGCTTTAGAATGGACCATTGATATTGGGAGAATCCTCGCGGATCACCTGTCCCAAATCCCACATTTCCATAATCTTATCTCCACGGAAACGGAAAATATGCACCACGGCAATCTCTGCATCTTCTTTACTTACGTGGGAGTGGGTTATAACGGTATCGCCATCCCCGTAGGTATGCTTAATGTCAAAGGCCCGGTTTGGACTGCTCTGGTGAGCTTCTTTCATAGCTTCCTTCAGGCTTTGCCGGTCTCCTTTAAAGTATTGGTTATGATGAAAGAAATCCGGATGGACATATTTATCAAAAGCATCTTCGGCCAAACCACTGCTGGCCAGCTTGAGGAAGGATGTAGCGATGTGTGTATGGCTCATAAAGCTTGTTTTAAACAGATTGATTAAACTCTTAATTCGCCCCGGAAACCACGTGCAGCATAATAGGAATCGGCACCATTATGGTAAATAAAGGTTCGCCCGAAACGGAAATCACCAAATATAGCACCTCCCCGTTCCCGGATAGATGAAGGTGTCTGTATCCAGCTTGATGTTTTGGTGTCAAAGTCACCAAGTTCCTGGAGCCTGTGGTATTGATCCTCGGTAAGAATATTGATCCCTATTTCATTAGCGATATCCAGCGCGCTGTTCTCCGGCTTGTTTTTTTTGCGGGCATCCAGGGCAGCACGGTCGTAGCACAGGCTCCTTCGCCCGTCCGGGCTCTCTTTGGAACAGTCAAAAAAGATGTACTCATTCTTCTTTTGATCATAACCCACTACATCCGGCTCTCCCCCGGTGCTTTCCATCCTGTACAATGAAAGCAATTGGCGGGGACTTTTTTCCAGCTTTGCTTTTAATCCGGCCCAATCCATATCCTTATGGCGATTGAGGTTTTCCCTGAAGCGGGATTCAAGGATATCCAGTAATTCCTGTTTGTTCTCCGGTGAAAGTTCCTTTGGCTCGTTTTTCATAGCATAGACTGATTCCTGCCGAAGGTACTAATCACTAAGATTTTTCCCTGCAGGATCTTAAAAATATGTTTTCCGGGAAGCATTCTAAACGATGCAGCTATTTATAAGGGATATAGAAAGCCGGATATAACTTCAGCCAATGTTATTTACTCTTGCCTAACTTGGTTCCCACAACTCAATCTTATTTCCCTCGGCATCCATAATATGCACAAACTTCCCGTAGTCATAGGTAGCAATGCTATCCAGAACATTTACTCCGTTGGCTTTGAGCTTATCTACCAGCGATTCAATATTCTGAACCCGGTAATTGATCATGAACTCCCTTTCAGAGGGTGCAAAATGTTGGCTTTCTTTTTTGAAGGGCATCCATTGCAGAGAAATTACCTCTTCCGGTTTGTCAAGGTCACGTGTGTCAAAACTGGAACTTCCCCAGTCATTGATCTCAATTCCCAAATTCCGGGTATACCACTCCTTGGTTTGCTGAGGGTTATCCGTATAAAAGAAAATACCGCCTATGCCGGTTACCTTAGGGGTAGTGTCTTTGATTGAAGTGGTGTCCGCAGTTTCATTTTCAGGCTTTTTCATTTCTGTTGTTTTGGAATTTGGGGTATGGCAGCTGGTTAAAACCGCAGCTACAATCACGATTAGTACGAAGGATATTTTCATGGGCACATTGCCGGGTTAATCTTTAAAAGGTCAACGGTTAAGATGATGCAAATTAGGATTTTTTGCGACTGAAAAAATTCATCTTAAACATTTGTGAGCCTGCGTATCCATCACATCATTCCCTACCCGGGTCTTCACTTTCCCAGTGGTAAGGTTAAACCTGTATGCAAGATGCCCTGGTTCTGCCAGTACAGACCCGAAACCTTTAACTTTACAACCTTAAAACCCCAGAAACACTCTCATGAAGATCAGCGGAACCTTTGATGTAAAAATGGAACCTCTCACCTATTCCGGCCAACCACAGGAAGGCATACAAATAGCCAGGATGTTATTGGATAAAACCTTTCATGGCGATCTCTCCGCCACCAGTAAGGGCGAAATGCTCAGCGCTGTCACTCCTGTAAAGGGATCAGCTGGTTATGTGGTTATTGAACAAACCGTTGGAACCCTCATGGGTAAGAAAGGTAGTTTTATACTGCAGCACTTCGGCATAATGAAACGCGGTGAACCCCGACTTATCCTGGAAGTGGTGCCTGATTCCGGTACCGGTGAACTCACCGGCCTTAGCGGCACCATGGAGATCGTCATCAAGGAGGGGCAACATTATTACGAATTTGAATATGAATTGACATGACCAAATGTCAACCCATAATAGCGGTGGCAGACGTAGCCCAAAGTTCAAAATGGTATCAGGAGTTATTGGATTGCAAAGGCATTCACGGTGGAACTACTTTTGAAATGCTTATGGATGAAAAAGGAGAGCTTTTCCTGTGCCTGCACGCCTGGGAAGAACATGATCACCCCACTATGAAGAACCGCACCTTGCCAGCTGACAATGGGCTGATCATTTATCTGACGGTTGAAAACCTGGATGCCATCTGGAAAAAAGCCCGGAGGTTGAAAGCATCCATAGAAAAGGAACCGGCTATAAGCACCAACTCTCATCGTAAGGAATTTGCGGTGCGCGATCCTGATGGCTATTACCTGCTTATTACGCAATAATCATTTCTTCTTAATCGGTACCCAGAATTCCTCTTCTGAATCCGGGTCTTCTCCTTTATACCGTTTGTCCATCACGGCAAAATGCGGACGATCATCCAGGGTATATGCTGAGGCTGGCAGCCATTGGGTATGAATATAGCGGAATACCGGTGCCGCCTCACTGGGCTTTCCCTTATACGGGAAAACGGCATAAAGCCCGGCCGGGATATCCAGCGTTTCAAATTCATCCGGAACGTCATAAGGGTCATCTACGCGTACCGCAGCCCATTTTTCAAAATCACGGGCGGGATCAGGGGCCCTGAAAAAATCCATACCCGGAAAAACCTCTGCCGAATAGAGCTCATGGGAAGCGTTGGGAATTCGGGATTTAAGGGGCATAAAGCTGCGCCACAGCTCTCCGGTTTTATCTTGTATAAAGGACATGTGTAGCTTTTTACCTGCCAGGGTCATCGCTTCGGTTTTTTCTATTCTGGGATCCATAGTTTGTGCATAAGCAGGTACAAAGCTAAAAGCTTTGCGGGATCAGCATGTCGCTTTTGACCCTGATCAAAGTCGCAATGAAATAACCTACATCGAGCCGGACTTTCATAGATTTACCTTATTCAAATCCCAAGGCTTATGCGTAACGATCAATTTGCCGTAGACCAATATTTAGAGCAGTGTTCCCCGGAACATCAACAAGCTCTTCAGCGCCTACGGGAGCAGGTGAAGCGAATAATTCCCGATGCGGAAGAAAAGATCAGTTATGGCATGCCCATGTTCAAGTGGCACGGTATGCTGGTGAGCTACGCTTCTTTTAAAAACCACTGTAGCTTCTTCCCTTGCACCAACACCTTTCCTGACGATCTGAAAAGTGAGATCAAGCCCTATATGAGCGGTAAGTCCACCCTGCAATTCCAGCCGGAACAACCCTTACCGGCTGAACTCATTGAAAAAATTGTGCACTACCGCATGCGGGTTAATGAAGAAAAGATGATGGCACGCAAGGCCGGAAAGAAGAAATAATGACCGAAAAGAAAGACTACAGCATCACACCTAAGTTCGGGGCCAAGCTGGCGGAACTACTTTCCGAGAAAATCAAAGGTGTATTCCCGGAATTTAATAGTCCGCAATACATAGCAGCAATAGCCAACCAGTGTGAGGGGTTGTCATATACGCAAAGAGTGCTGCTGCACGCTCGTGAGTTACAAAAAGTACTTCCGCCTGATTACGAGCGTTCCATAGCTATACTAATGCCCATACTGGGAGATGAAAATCCTAAGGAAACCGGCATGTTTACCCATTATTACTGGTTGCTTCCCATAGGAAAGTACGTGGAGTTATACGGTTTGGATAACTATGACACCTCCATAGGCGCTATTGCAGAGATCACCAAACGCAACACAGGAGAATACTGCATCCGCCCCTTTATCCGGAAGTATCCTAAACAGACCCTGGCTCAAATGAAAGCTTGGGCGCAGTCGGGCAATTTCCATTTGCGCAGGCTGGCATCGGAAGGCTTACGGCCTAAACTACCCTGGGCTCCTAAACTGGAACTGTTTATTGAAGATCCTGCCCCGGTTTTTGAAATATTGGAGCTACTTAAAGAAGATACGATCAAGTTTGTTCAGAGGTCCGTGGCCAATCACCTTACGGATTACCTCAAGGTAAATCCCAAACCCACTTTACAACTTTTATCATCCTGGGCGAAAAGCGACCATCCCTCAACAAAATGGATAATCAAGCATGCCACCCGCAAGGGAGATTATAATCTCTAACTGCTCAGGTTCATATTGTTTGTTTCAATTCCAATGCTTTCCGCTATCTCCTGCATGGCCTTATCAAAGGGCGGTGGGCCACATATAAAAAGCGGTTTGGAAAGGTCACCGATACGGTTCTTTAAATAGTCCCCATCAATTTCACCATAATATTCCGGGTCCTCCTTGTCTTCAGTGATCACATTTTGGTAACGGTCGCCTAGCATAGCGCGCAACTCTTTTTCCAGGAAAAGATCTTTACGGGTCTTATTGGAAAAGAACAGAAGGCTGTTCTCCAGTTTACCCACTTCATACATCTTGCGCATAATAGCCAGAAATGGCGTAATGCCGGTGCCTCCCGCCAGGAAAATGGCTCCTTCCTTTTCCTGGAAAGTACCGAAAGGCTCTGTAAATTCTATTTCATCTCCGGCTGATAACTTGCTAATAGCCTTGGTCTTACCGTTATGATCCGGGTAGATCCTGATCACAAATTCCAGATAGCTTTCATCGGGCAGATTAGTCATGGTAAAAGGTCCGGAATCCTGGTCCCCTACTTTGATCTCTACCGCATCTCCTGCCTGGTATTCAAAACCGGCCGGCTTTTCAACCCGCAACTGTACGGCATTATGAGCCAGCCAGTCCAGACTTTTTACTTTTTGTTTATAATCCATATTCTTGTTTGGATACATAACAGGGTCACCACCAAAAATTGTTTTATCAAATTTGCGTAACAAATCAGTTACATATATATTTGTAACCAATTTGTTACATAATATAGATGATGTTATGAGAAGAGACGTATTTCAGGCCATAGCCGACCCTACCCGCAGGGAAATCATCGGACTGATCACCCAAGAACCCCTGAACCTTAATGCAGTGGCCGAAAAATTTGATATCAGCCGCCCCGCTATTTCCAAGCACATCAAAATGCTGGAAGAATGTGGCATTGTGGTCATAAAAAAACAGGGCCGTGAGCGCTATTGCTACCCTCAGCTTGAACCTCTCAGCGAAGTACACGAATGGATAGACCAATACCGTCAGTTCTGGGAGGCTAAACTGGATTCCCTGGAAAAATACCTGGAAACTTTAAAAAATAAACAGCATGATAAAACAAAGTGACATTGACGACAGAGGGCTGCAAATGGTCCGCATATTAAACGCTCCTATTGATCTGGTCTGGGAGGTGTGGACAAAACCCGAACATATTCAAAACTGGTGGGGGCCCCATGGTTTTACCAATGAAGTAAGCCTTTTGGAACCTTATACCGGTGGCCGCTACGAGCTTACCATGACAGGTTCGGACGGAACCGTTTACCCCAACCGATACACCTATACCGAGGTAATCGAGCGCAAACTGATTGCCTATAAACATGAGCACGGACCACATTTTATAGCCCATATAGAGTTTGAAGATCTGGGTGAACAAACAAAGATCATCTGGACCATGCTATTCAGGGACCGCGAAGAGTTTATACAGACTGTCAAAACCTTCAAGGCGGATAAAGGACTGGAACAAAATGCCGAAAAACTGGAAGTTTACCTGAAAGACCTGAAGGCTAAACGTAAATAACCGATCATTGGCGGTTACCTCAAAGTAATCTCATTGATGAAGTCTCTCAAAGCATCATCTTTTAATTGGGCCAACCTCTTACCGGGTAAGCTTATTTAAAGAGTCAAAAAAGAGCTATGGATTTGGAAATCCTGACGGGTTTTCAGCGTTTTCGATCCAATAAAAGAGGCGCTAAAGTGCCTCCTGTAAGGCATATTTTCGGAAAAGTTTCATTACTCTGACCAGGTTTAAAGGAAGTGTCGCAATTACCCTGTTTATATGCCGTATTTAACCACCGTAAAACTGAACAGCTATACCAATCTTTGTATATCAAATTTTAAAAGCACTCTATCATGGAAACCTCCAAAACAATAAAAGTCACCATCCAGGCCACGGTAAATGCACCCATGGAAAAAGTGTGGGATTACTGGAACGACCCGGATCATATCATTAAATGGAACAGCGCCCACCCGGACTGGCACACACCTACGGCCAGTAACGACTTTAAAGAGGGAGGCCGGCTGGTTTACCGGATGGAAGCCAAAGATGGCAGTGCAGGCTTTGACTTTGGAGGAACCTATACGGACATCCGGAAACATGAGCACATTGCCTATACCCTGGATGATGATCGGAAAGTAGAAATACATTTTGAAAGCCGTGGTGACCAAACCCATATCACGGAAACATTTGATGCCGAAAACCAGAACCCGGTAGAACTGCAGAGGGTCGGATGGCAGGCCATCCTGGATAATTTCAAACAACATACAGAAACCAACTGATCATGATACACCTGTCTCCCTATCTGAATTTCAACGGTAAGTGTACCGAAGCCATGAGTTTTTACAAAGAGTGCCTGGGTGGTACCCTGGAGTTGAATCCCATCCGTGAATCACCCATGGCGGAACAATTCCCCGTGGACCAGCGCGATGGTATCCTGCACGCTATGTTAACCTCTGACCATATCGTAATTATGGGCACCGATGCCGGCCTACCGGGCGGTCATAAAGAGGGAAATGACTTTTCACTTTGCCTCTTTGGAGATGATGAGGAGAAATGCCATCAATATTTTGATAAACTGGCTATTGGAGGTACGATCCAGGAAAAACTGGCTAAAGCTCCCTGGGGCGATGTGTTTGGTGCCCTTACCGATAAATTCGGGAAGAACTGGATGTTCAACTGCAGACCTAAGCCTTGAATTATGACCAATAAGAAAGAAGAGTTCCTGCGCAAATTCAACGATGCCTTTTTAAAACCGGATATCCCCTTTATACTGGATAGTGTTACCGATGATGTAGAATGGGAAATGGTTGGAGACCAAACCTTTCACGGCAAGGAAGAGCTGCAAAAGTTCTTTGACAATATGGACGATAGCAGTAAACTGCTTTCTACTACTATTGATGCGATCATCACCCATGGCCGCAAGGCTTCGGTGAACGGCCGTATGACCATGGAAAACAAGGGTGCAGAAGAGCATTACGGTTTTTGTGACGTGTATGAGTTTTCCGGTTTTAAAGACCCCAAGATCAAAAAATTAACCTCTTATATAGTAATCCTTAAAAGTTAAAGGTTATGAAAATTTATACACTTGAAAAGGATATTACAACCCTGTGCGAAAAGGCAAAGGAATTCCCCCATGATGTAAAAGCTGCCTTTGAGCGTCTTATAGCCAAAACAGGTGGTTTTGAAGGGCGTACTATGTTTGGTATCAGTTACCTGGAAAACGGGAAACTAGTGTATATAGCCGCTTGTTCTGCAAAGGAGCCTGGTGAAGCAGAAAAGCTTGGTACCGGGGAATGGACCATTCCAAAAGGGGATTATCTCACCGAGCTTATTGAAAACTGGCAGGGAAAGGAACACCTCTTTGAAGCTACTTTCAAAAAGCTGGGAGATTCTGAATACCCCACTGCCATGCCAGGTATAGAATGGTATTATGGAGAAGATGTAAAATGTATGCTCCCCTTAACTGACTAACAATCGCCATCGTGAAACGTAAAATTCTAAACGGCCTTTCGGTCATCATGGGCCTCTTGTTCATCAATGGAGGCCTGAATAAATTCTTTAATTATATGCCCGTTCCTGAGGATATCCCGGAGCCTATGCTTAAGGACTTTCAGGCTATAATGGAAATAGCGTGGTTAATGCCCCTGATCGGTTTGGCGGAAGTGGCGGGTGGTCTGCTCATACTATTTCCAAAAACCAGGGCTTTAGGTGCTCTTATCCTGTTTCCGGTTGCGGTGGGAATACTGTTGACCCACATATTTGTTGAGCCCAACAGCTTACTAATAGCCCTGGTAATATGGGCTATCCTCCTTTGGATACTGATAGATAACCGAAAAAAATATGCCCCGTTGATCCGGTCTTAACAACAATTGATATGCTTATTATTTCCAAAGAATTCAATGCTACCCCAAAACAGGTTTTCAATGCCTGGAGTAAAGCTGAAAGTATTGTAGCCTGGTGGGGTCCGGAAGGGTTTACCACAGAAGTAAAGACTTTTGACTTTAAACCCGGTGGCACTTTTCACTATGTGATCAAGGACGGAAAGGGAATGGACATGTGGGGACTGTTTTCCTATCAGGAGATCAGGGAACCAAATCACTTGATCTTTATCAACTCCTTTTCCAACCCGGCCGCAGAAGTGGTAAAGGCTCCCGAAGTACCTTTCGGCAAACATTGGCCCCTGAAAATGATAAATACCCTGCGATTGGATGAAAAGGATGGTATTACCACTTTGGAATTGACCATTGAACCCTACCAGGCCACAACCGAAGAAAGGAACACCTTTAATGCCAATACCCAAAATGTGAAAATGGGTTTTGAAGGCACCTTTACCCAGCTCACTAACTTCTTAAAGAGTAGATTATGACCAAAGAACTATGGTTAAACCTCCCGGTAAAAGATCCCCGGAAATCAAAAGAGTTTTTCAGCAAGATCGGCTTTGCTTTTCGTGAAGACCGGGAGAACCCGAATATGGTGGCTATGATGGTGGGGAAAAAACCCGTACCTGTAATGTTGTTTGAAGAAAATCAACTTAAGGCCATCATGCAAAGCGAGTTGCCCGATACTTCCAAAACCTCGCAAATGATCATCTCCTTTGATGCAGAAACACGGGAAGAAGTGGATAGGATAGCAGAACTGGTAAAAGCTGCGGGTGGAAATCTCTTTGCTCCTCCTGCTGAAATACAGGGTATATATTACGGCTGCGCCTTTGCCGACCTGGACGGGCACCGCTGGAACGTACTGTATATGTAAAACCATCTTTTATGAGAACCTTATTTACGTACACTTTACTAGTATCTATCCTCATTTCATGCCAGATGAAAACCAAAGTAAAAATTGATGAATCTCCTTCAGCAGATACCACTGCGCTTAATGTGCAGAGTGGTTATTCGGAAGTAAATGGCCTTAAAATGTATTACGAAATATACGGGGAAGGGAAACCCCTGCTATTGGTACATGGAGGAGGTTCTACCATAGAAAGCACCTTCGGGAATATCATCCCCTACCTGGCCAAAAACCATCAGGTAATTGCCATGGAAATACAGGCGCATGGCCACACTGCGGACCGTGATACCGCATTAAGTTTCAGGCAAAGTGCAGATGATATTGCGGCACTTATGGACAACCTTCATGTGAATAAAGCTGATTTCCTTGGGTTCAGCAACGGTGCCAATGTGCTGATAGAGTTAGCGTTGAATCATCCTGACCTCATCAACAAACTTATCCTGGCCTCCACCATCTACACAAGAGAGGGAGCACCTGAGCAGTTCTGGGCGGGTTTTAATTCTGCTACGCTGGATAGGATGCCCCAGCCTTTGAAAGATGCTTACCTGAAGGCCAATAACAGCCCTGAAGGTCTTGAGAATATGTTTAAGCGTGATGTAGAACTGATGAAGGGCTTTACCGGCTGGACTGACCAACAAATACAATCCATTGAAAGCCCCACCCTGGTGATCAATACAACCCAGGACGTGGCCAGTGTGGAACATGCCACGGCCATGTACCGCCTCATCCCCCATTGTGAATTGGTCATACTGCCAGGCATGCACGGTGCTTACCTGGGCACGGTGGAAACCCTCAACAATGGTATATGGGCCCAAACTTATACCGTTGATATCCTGGAAGAATTCCTGCGTAAAGAATAACCCCCATACCCTCAAAATCATGTTACAAAACAGCAAAGCCTTTGGAAGTTTCTCCACCAACAATATAGAGGACGCGAGGGAGTTTTATGGCAATACCCTGGGACTAAACGTAAAGGATAATCCCATGGACATCCTGGAAGTACATTTTCCCGGAGACAGCCATATCATCATTTATCCCAAGCCCGATCACCGGCCGGCTGTATTCACCGTGCTGAGCTTTCCGGTTAAGGACATTGACCAAGCGGTGGATGGCCTGATCGCCAAGGGCGTCACTATGGAACGTTATGAGGGCTTTAAACAGGATGAAAAAGGCATTGTCCGCAGTGAAAGCGCTGAACAAGGGCCCAGTATTGCCTGGTTTACCGACCCAGCCGGAAATATACTCTCAGTTCTCGAAGATAATTACAGATGATCCAGACCCGGGTTTCCCATATTACAAAGGAGTTGATCCACAAGTGTATTGACCTCAACGCCCCCAGGAAGCGGGTATGGGAAGTACTCACGGAAGAGCCTTGTGTAAGGGCCTGGTATTCCCGCTTCAACCCTGGATCATTTGCAGAAACGGACTGGCAGCTGGGCAGCAAGGTACGTATTGACGATGGCCACGGCTTTGGACTGGTGGCACGGGTGGTGGAGAATAACCCGAATTACGCCCTGAAGATCGAATACCTCGGTTTCCTGGAAAACGGGCAGGAAGACCTGGAAAGTGAAGATGCCCATAATGTAAAGGGGTTTACCGAAGCCTATAAGCTTTATGAAGAAGGCGGCATAACCACCCTTTCCATTGAACAGGAAACCTCAGAGGAGTACCTGGGACTTTTTATGGGCATGTGGGACCAGGCCTTGCTCAAAATAAAGGAACTGGCAGAAAACAAACCGTCCACATTTTAAAATCACCTATCTAAATTTCTAATACCTGTTGTCATGAAAATCAATCCCTATCTCAACTTTGGAGGCCATACCGAAGCTGCCTTTAATTTTTACCGCTCCGTTTTTGGCGGAGAATTCCTGAACGTAAACCGCTTCGGTGAAAACCCGGACTCTACGATTCCTGATCCCCTCAAGGATAAGATCATGCACATTACCCTACCTATTGATAATAGTTACCTGATGGGCAGCGATGCCCCGGAAGAAATGGGCTTTACCGTACAAATGGGAAACAACACTTATATCATGATCAGCCCGGATAGTCGCGAGGAGACCAAACGCGTTTTTGAAGCCCTTGCAGCTGGTGGCACCGTAGAAACAGACCTTCAGGATATGTTTTGGGGAGATTACTACGGCTCCTTAACCGATAAATACGGAGTGCAGTGGATGTTGAATTACAGTAAAACCCAACATTAATAATTACCATCATGAAATCTACCAGGATCATTTACTGGATAACCACCTCGCTGGTTTTCCTATGGGAAGGAGTAATGCCCGCCCTCACCGGCCAATCTGAAATGGCTAAAGAAGGTATAGCACACCTGGGCTACCCTGAGTACTTTGGCCTGGCCATACTATTCTTTAAGATCCCTGGGGCACTTGCTTTAATTATACCCGCTGTACCGCCTCGGCTTAAAGAGTGGGCCTACGCGGGCTTTACCTTCAATTTTATCTGGGCCATAATCAGTCATTGGGCCGTAGATGGATTTGGCGCCATGCTGCTTTTCCCAGTCCTGTTTCTGGCTATTCACCTCACCTCCTATTTTAGCTGGCATAAGCTGCGTAAAACCCAGCCTGCCGGTTAACTACCTATTGTAAAATGGTGGAAGTTTTTAAGACCAATGTAAATCGTTCCGAAGCAGCTGAAGAGCTGCTCGGGCGTATTCTTCAGGTTTTTCCCTCCTACCGGGCCGTATTTGACCTGGAGGATTGTGATCGCATACTGAAGGTAGTAAACCCACAGGGTGAAGTTACCACCGCACCCGTACTCAGGATAATGCTGGAAGCAGGCTTCCAGGCCGAGCCCCTTTAAGTTTTAAGGTGCCAGAAGGAATACTTTATAGTGCTCATTCTCATACAATATGGGCAGTGTTAAGGGTATGTTTGCCTCCTCCAGTGGGGCAAAAAGCAGTTTACAGCCTTCCTTCCGGATTTTCTCCAGAAAAGCCGCATTATGGTAATCCTGGGGATCCAAGACCCAACCCTCACGGTGAGCAAAGTACATAGCCTGCGGGTTACCCCCACCCCAAATAGCTATCTTTTCATCAGCTTGCGAAAAATGGCTGCTCACTTCTTCCAGTTCCAGGTAAAACCTGTCCTTCGGTTTGTTAAAAAGATCATGTTGCTGGTTGGCTATACCTTCTGCAGCTATGATCAGCAATGCCAGCTTAAAAACCCAACGCACCTTAACCCTGGCTACCCCATAACCGGCTACCCAGGCCATCACGGGCACAAAGGGAATGATGTAATAGTTATGGGTGGGAAATATGTTCCCGGTTTTTAAAATAAAAAAAGCCAGCACTAAAAAAGAAGAGGCCAGCACCCCACTCAGGAACTTCATGGGTCGTATGAACAGAAAAACCAATCCCAGCAGGAATGCGGCAAAAGCAATAAAGGAATGTAGCGCGGCAAAATAGAACTTCTCCAAGGTAAGTGGCCACAGCTCCTTTTGAAAATGCCAGCCTTCGGCCAGGCTATAAGAAGTGTACAAGGTATTTTCAAAGGTTTTCTCCAGGTATGGGTTCCAGGAAAAGTACCACCAAAGGGCCGGAGCTACGGATAGTAAAAGCGCTAGGGTCATCTTTACCTTAAAGGCAAGTGTTTTTCTCCGGCTCAACCAGATAAGACCAAGGGGTGCAATTAGGATGAAAGCCGGTATTTTACTCAGGGTAGCTGCCATGGCAAGCCCTGTAAAGCCTAAAAGGAATCTGAATTTTTCACGGTCATAGTACAGGGTCATCATATAAACCGCTATCATAGCAAGGGCTACACTGAAAGTATCCGGCATTACCTTACGTGAAAAAGCAAACCAGATAGAGGACAGTAGGATCACCGCTGCCGCCAGGGCTGTTTCCTGATTTTCAAACCTCCGGACTAGCAGGAAGAAACTATAAATACCCAGACTGGAAACAATAAGGTTGATCAACCGCCCATACCAGTGAGCATAACCACAGAGTTCGTTACAACCGTAAATAATGTAATTGAAAAGCGGAAACTCAGAAGCTATGATATCCGAAGGTTTACTGCCATAGGTATCTATTCTGGGATAAAGAATATTAGCCGACTCTTCGGAGAAATTACGGCTTACCATCAAGGTGAAACTTTGCCGCCAGCTATGCCCGGCTTCCAGGGGGGGATTGAGTATACCGATCATCCGGACCAGGAAAAAGCTTAGCAGGATTACCTGGAAAGCACGATGGAAGGATATGGATGATTTGCCCGGCATAGGGATACAATAATAATCATTCCCCCAGCAGTGTGGAGAAAGTATTTACTTTGTTGCGAATTATGTCAAAAGCCGCTGCTACGCGCCATATGATCCTCGAAAAGGCCTTCGCGCTGATTTACCGGAAAGGCTACCAGGCCACAAGCCTGGATGATATCCTGGCTACCACCGCTGTAACCAAGGGCGCCTTCTATTATCACTTCAAAAGTAAGGACGAAATGGGCCTGGCCATGATCAATGAGGTTTTGTATCCGGGCATGCAACGGGTAATGATAGAACCTCTCCTTCATGCTACAGACGGTGTACATGACATTGTGCTAATGATGACCCGGCTATTGTACGAGGTTCCGGACCTTGAGGTAAAGTATGGCTGTCCGGCCGTGAACCTCATTGATGAACTGGCTGCAAGCAAACCCGAATTCAAAAATGCTCTGAACAAACTATTTCAGGAATGGAAAGGAGCTCTTAGTACGGTACTCGGCACTTCCAGAGAACAAGGAAAACTTAACCCACGCGTACAGCCGGGCTTGGGCGCTCAATTTATTATTATTGGCTATAGTGGTGCCCGAAATTTAGGCAAACTCCAAGGATCGGAAGCTTATCAACTGTTCCTTAGTGAGTTACAGAACTATTTGAAACCCTGATATTTTTTTGCTTTAAAAAAATACTAAACGGTATGTTTTTATATTTTTGCGCGAAACATCGGTATGTATAGCTTTCTTCTTTCACTTCACTCCGTATTCAGGTGGCTGGTTGTTCTAAGCCTGTTTACAGCCATCATAAGATCCTTCACAGGGTTTACCTCACCGCGCCCTTTTGGCCGATTGGACAATGCTATCCGTCATTGGACAGCCACCATTGCTCATATCCAACTGATGATCGGCATTTTACTGTACACCCAAAGCCCTCTCGTTTCCTATTATTTCGGCACCGATGAACCCGATAATCCAGAAGCATTTTTCTTCAGTATACTACACCTGGTACTCATGAGCACTGCCCTGGTGATCATCACCATTGGTTCGGCTAAGGCCAAACGAAAAAAAGGTGCGTATGCTAAATTCAAGACCCTATTCCTTTGGTTTGTCATTGCCTTGGTACTTATTTTTGCAGCCGTACCCTGGCCCTTTTCCCCTTTGGCACAACGACCCTTTTTAAGATCTTTTTAAATTATGTTGCAACTTCTCAAAACCAATATTGGCCGCCTCCGCATTATCGCCTTCCTGGAAGGTTTATCGCTTATTCTTCTGGTATTTGTGGCGGTACCCTTAAAGTATATGCTGGGTAACCCAATTGGTTCTGAAGTGCTAGGGCCTATTCACGGAGCCTTATTTCTCCTGTTCATTATCAATACCATCAGTGTAGCCATCGAATACGATTGGGGATTTTCCAACCGCACAACCTGGATGGTATTAATATCTTCCTTCATTCCTTTCGGAACTTTTTACATGGACCGGACCGTACTCAGCAAAGTTGAAAGGCCGGAAAGAAATTAACGGGTGCTACACTCCTTTCCCGGCTCATCGGGAATTTATAGCGGTTTATCTATATAATTAGGCTCAGCTTATTGGTAACCATACATTTGGCACACCTATTTTTCTGAAAATCACACCTATGAAACCCCTGTTCTTCCTTTTGGCCGGTACGCTCATACTTGTTTCCTGTTCCAAACCTAACCCACAGCAAACTATACCTGGCGCGGCTAAAACCGATTTCAACCAACTTGAGATATCTCCGGGTTTTGACTGGAGCAGCAGTATTAAAGGGCAACTCAACGTACGTATTGATAACGGTTTTTCTCATAATGGCGAAGAACTATGGATCACCAATGAAAAGGGTACGGTTCTACAGAAAAGGGAAATTTCTCATAACCATGTAATTTTTAATGTTCTCCTCCCACAAACCGAAAATTTCTACATATACCATCCCCTAACTGGACTTCGTAAGAGAATTTCCGGTGTGGGTACTGTAAAACTTGCGCCTGCACGAACTGATATCACGAGCGGAAAAAAGAAAACCCAAGCCAATTTACTGGTTAACGGTTCTTTCTCTTCTCCCACCCTCTTCAGTACATCACCGCTCAATCACCTTGGCGGAGCAGCAGCACTCTCCTACACAGGGGGATGGTGGACGGATGCCAGCGATTACCCTGACATCTATCATAATCCAGGTTATTTCAGGATCGATGCTCCAGGAAGTGCTATTCTGAGTCAGACAGTTGCCGCCAAACCCAATACTGCCTACAGAATGCGGGTATATTCCAATGGTTTGAATGGGGTTCCGCTGAGTCACACTATTTTAAACAGCTCAGGTCAGGCGGTTGGTGGCGGCCATGACCTGTATGATTACTTTGCCCCCCAGGGGCAGGGGGGTCCCACACAAAAAACATTTACCACTCCTGCCACGGCTGCTTATATTCAACTGAGCCCCTGGTTAAGTGGAAGCTCTTACGCCACCTTTGTGGAGTTAGTGGAACTGTCTACCGATAGTGATGGGGATGGTGTTTCCGACTCTTCCGATGACTATCCCAATGACGGACAAAGGGCTTACCGGGAAAACTTTCCCACTTCAGGTTATCAAACCCTGGCGTTTGAAGATCTATGGCCTTATAAAGGTGACTACGATTTTAATGATGTGGTCATTACCACGCAAGCCTCAGTTGCTGAAGATGCCAATCACAAAAAGGTGGATATGACCTTTACCGTTACACATGTGTGGAATGGAGCAGGCCTTCATCATGGCCTGGCTATGATGTTATATAGTGATGCAGGCTCACTCCCGGTTGATGTTATCAAATCTGTAAGTGGCGATGCAATCCAGGACCCTGCTAATCCCAATGGTGTAATTATAAGCCCAGATATTAACGTAGATGATGTTCTGAACACGCATGGTTATCCATCGGTTTATACCTTTACCATAACCTTTACGGATAACTTCTCCAACAACTACAGTTTTATTCCGGTAGTACCGGATATGTATATCTATCGTGTCCAGGACCGTGCGCATGAAACCCACCAATATGGTTATTATGGCAGCAGTGTTTCCAATGTAAATCTACTGTACAATACGGGTGACGATGCAGGGAATAACGGGCCCTTTAAAACTCAATCAGGTTTACCATGGGTTGTGGAAATAATTACGGCCAGTAAAACAACTTATAAGCCACCACGCGAAAAAACGGATATGTTACAGGCCTATCCACAATTCCAGGGCTGGGCTGAATCAGGCGGCACCTTAAATACTACCTGGTTTGACAATTGGGTAACAGAAAAAGTATATAATCGTTAGTCCACAATTCAAGCTTTTAACCATCCGGTTATGCTCGAGGATTTACCGTTTATCGACTAAACACGATGTTGACTTTTCAAAAAAGCCATAGCTCATAAGGCCTTTGTGCATGGTGGCTTAAAACCATTAGGCGTTTCCAATAATTTTCATGTTACCAGCGTGTTAAGGAGTCTTGAAATGACGTACATTTGTTTTGCTTTTCGAGACATTTCCCGTCACCCAATTCCCTAAGAAGAAGTAAGTGAAGGATTGAGCAGGAAGGCAGTGTTTTTTAATACTGTTTTACTTAATTCTTCAACACATGAAAAATGCATTACGCTATGTATTTAGCTGCTGCATGGTTTTGCTATGCCTTACACTGGGCGCCCAAAACTATGTCATCAGTAACTCTGCCCTTAACGCGGGCAACCCGGGAGGGTTAAAAACCACAACGGACGCCATATCTACCGGAGGAACCAAAATTCTTCTGTACAACGATGGAGGTAGTGCCAGTACCAACTCCTGGTCTTCAACAGTTGCCCTGCCTTTTGCCTTTGATTTTTATGGTAGCCCCGTTACCAAATTCATTGTTTCCAAAAACGGTCTTCTGTCTTTTGACACGGCACAGGCCGGCTTGGCTGTAAACACGGCACTTAATACCAACAGTGCTTTACCCAGCGCCCTGCTACCGCCCAATACCATTGCGTATTTCTGGGAAGATTTCGGTCCTACCCTGGGTACTAATGATGATGTGTACCTCTTTACCTTTGGTACCGCGCCAAATCGCCAGTGCTGGGTTTTAAACTTTTCCTATAAAGTAGGGTCACAATCCGGTTATGCCTATTGGGCCGTAGTATTTGAGGAAACATCCAACCGCATTTATGTGGTGGACATGAACTATGCCTCTACTCCGGCTACCTATACCGGTACGGTGGGTATCCAGGTGAGTCCTCTTACTTACTTCCAGGTTACCACACCGCTAAACGGAACCCTTGGTTCTCCGGATATTGCCATGGGTAGCGGAGGCACCAGCGTTGCAGATAATGAGTACTTTCAATTTGATTTCTTTGCTGCCGGAGCCTGCACTCCTCCCATGTCATTGGCTTCTACTGCAGTTACATCCAGCAGCGCATCTATTTCATGGGTGCCAGGCAGTGGTGCCGCTTCAGATATCGATTACGGTGCTCCCGGTCACACTGCCGGCTCAGGTACTATTGTAAACGTGCCATCCGGCAACACCTACACTATTAATAGTTTAAGTGCATCCACTACCTATGATATTTACGTACGCTCCAATTGCGGCCCTACCACTAAATCTTCATGGATTGGACCTGTTACCGTTAATACCCTTTGCAATCCTATTGTTCCGGTAGTACTTCCCTTCAATGAGGGCTTTGAGAGTTATTCCGGTATTTATATGTCCGCCACACAGTTTTGCCAGGCAGACCGCAACTGGTCCTATTCCAACACCGATCCAACCGGTCGGTTAAGGTTTAATGCCGGCACCGGTTATGCCCATGCTGGTTCCAGTGCAGCTACATTGGACAAAACTCCTGCCGGTTCCGTTCAGATCAATGATATGGTGCTTACCCTGGACCTTTCCAACTACACCACCAAGCCTCTTATCGCCCTGAGTTTTTACTACATGCATCATGGTGAGGAGTCACAGGCCAATGACCGGGTTTTTGCGCGCGGTAACAGCAGTATGCCCTGGGTGGAGATCTATAACCTGTATGCAAACCAGGGTACGGCCGGTGTGTACAATTACGTACAAAACCTGAACCTGGTAAATTTATTGGGCGCTGCCGGACAAACCGTTTCCAGCACCACCCAGATCAAATTCAGCCAGGAAGATGACAACCCCTCTACATCACTTACCGCCTCTGACGGATATACATTTGACGATATCTCCCTTATTGCGAGTGATTGTGGTTCAGTAAGCAACTTTGCCGTTTCCAACCTTAGTGGTAATTCGGTACAGTTTAACTGGCTGGGCCTTGCCAGCGGTACTTTCAATATTGAATGGGGTCCCATTGGCTTTGCCCAGGGCACCGGTACTACCTTTAACGTAAACGCAGCCACTACTGCCACTATCAACGGGCTTAACGCACATACCTCTTACTGGGTGTATCTCCGTCAGGACTGTAATGGTTCATCCAATGGTTTTGGTCCCTGGAGCGGTCCTCACGTAGTTACTACCGCTTACGTTCCGCCTTACCTGCAGGACTTTGCCGGAGGCTATCCCGGAGTATCTGAGTTTACCGAAGCCAAGGGTATCGCAAAATCACCTACTGTATTTACCAATACCACTACCTCCAACTGGATTGTGGATGGCTTCTCCAACGTAGGAACTACCGGTGCTGCCCGTCTTAACGTTTTTGGAACTACGGCCCAGGAATGGATGTTTACCCCTTCCATTGACCTTGGAACCGGCACAATTTACCAATTGGAGTTTGACGCCAGTCTTACCCAATACAACAACGCCAACTCCGCTGCCCTGGCTGCCGATGATTCCATTTTTGTAATTATCTCCACTGATAATGGTCAAACATGGTCTCAGGCCAACACCTTACTGTCTTTTGACCAAAGTACTCCCATTCCCAATGGAAACGGATCGCATTATGTAGTAAGTCTGGCCCCGTACAGCGGTACTATCAAAATAGGCTTCTACGGTGAATCTACCACCAGCAATGTGGACAACGATTTCTTTGTGGATAATGTGCAGATCCGGGTGCCTCCACTCTGCCAAACACCATTGGCTACCTCGGTTACCCTGATTGGTACCGATAGCGCCCAGGTAAACTGGACAGCTGACAGTACGGTATTATTCGTGGTTATGGAGTACGGCCCTCAAGGTTTTGTACCTGGTACAGGAACACTGGATACGGTTGCCAATACCGGCAGCACCGTACTGCATGGTCTTTCTCCCAGCTCCAACTACCATATTTACCTGAGCAGCCTTTGTTTGAGTTCAAACAGCACCTGGACTTCACCCATCGCATTCCAAACCCTTTGTGATACCGTGGCATTACCCTGGACCGAAGGTTTTGAAAGTGTAAACGTGGGTGATCTTCCCAACTGCTGGTACCGTTATTCCAACACTTACTGGACTACCAACAATGCTGCAACCACTACGTATAACCGTAAGCCTCGTACCGGAACAAACTACATGACTGCACGCTATAGCGTTAATGAATGGATTTATACACCCAAATTCCATCTGCAAGGTGGTCAGTCGTATGAGTTCTCTTTCTGGTATCAGAGTGACAACAACAATGGATGGGATAGCCTTGTAACGGCTTTCTTTACGGATCAGCATGCCGATTCACTGGTAGCACGCTTTGGCCCTAAACTCAGGAACATCAAGGATACTGCTTTCACAGAGTTTGTGGGAACCTTTATAGCTCCTGCCAACGGTGACTATCATGTGGGTATAAAAGTGCGTGCTAACGCAACCCCCTGGTACCTCACTTTTGATGATCTTCAACTGCGTGCAGACCCAAGCCTTTGCCCCAACCCGGGCTCGGTATCCGTAAGTGCAATTTCAGCTACCAGCGCAAGCCTCAACTGGCTGTCACCAATGGCCCAAACATGGACCGTTGAATACGGCCCGGCCGGATTTACCCAGGGAAGTGCCACATCTACCTTTATTACGGTAAACAGCCTGCCATTTGCCCTGAGCAATCTTACCCCCAATACCCATTATGACCTTTATATCAGGGCTAATTGTGGTACTCCCACCAGTAACTTTGTAGGGCCCTACTCTTTCAAAACTGACTGTCTTGGCAGCCTGAGCGGAGTATATACCGTTACCGGTACTCCTGGTCCCCAACATTACAACTCGCTGGAGCAGGCCCTGAAAGACCTTAGTGAATGTGGTATTAGTGGCCCCGTTACACTAAACGTGGCCGCTGGAGTACACCAAGGCTCATTTGAGTTGAAAAAGATTGCCGGTGCCAGTCCTCTAAATACCGTAACCATACAGGGTGTTAATGCCGGCACAGTAATTCTTAGCGGCACCAACCTAGAGCGTAACACCACCTTATATATGAACGGTGCCAAATATGTTACCCTGCGTGATCTTACCATCACCAATACGGCCAATAATGCCTTTGGTATTCTTTTGAGCACTAATGCGGACAGTAATACAATTACGGGTTGCAACATTCTCATGGATACCATCAGCACTTCCACTACTTGTGGAGGTATTATTGTGAGCAACAGCCTTACTTCAGCTACTACTGCAGGGGCTCTGGTAGACAACCTCGTGATTACCAATAACTACATTCGTGGTGGTTACAGGGGTATCAGTATTTACGGAAGTTCTGCGGATAAATCTGATGGTATATACATTGCCAATAACACCATAAGTAATGTATACTATTATGGTATTTACCAGATAAATACTGATGGCAGCCAGATTCTGCAAAACCAGGTTACTAAAATGAGGAATACTACCAGCTACGGTATCTACCTGAGCAGTGCGGATAACTTTACCGTTAACCTCAACAGGTCTCAGGCCGCTTCAGCCGGTATGTACTGTACTTCATGTAACAGTGGTCTTACAGCCGCACCTCTGACCAACGCCAGTATTGTGAACAATATGTTTGCCGCTACCGGTGGAACAGGAGCCGGTTTATACCTTACCACTACCAAGTATATCAACGTATACCACAACACCGCCAAAGGTGCCTATGGTGCACGCGCGCTTACCTCCTCGCTGAATAACTATGTAAATAACATCTTCACGGGTTTGACCAACTATGCTTTTGAATTGAGCGTGGCTCTTGACCCTGCCTATGAAGTGAATTACAACGTGTATGACTACCGTGGAGCAAATGCCATTAAGAGCGGCACCCCCACCTATGCCTCGCTGGCTCTGTGGCAGGTAGCTGAACCTCTGCTAAACCTTAATTCAAAAGCTGGTGACCCCGTATACGCAGGTGCTGATGACCTTCACGTAGTTGGTGCCCTGGCCAATGATGCCGGTAAGAATAGCCTCGGTATCCTGGTGGATATTGACGGTGACGCTCGTCCCGCAGTTGGTTCAACCATAGTGGATATAGGAGCTGATGAATTTACTCCTCTTCTCTATGATGTGGAACTGTCTGAGATTATCGCTCCCACCAACAACATGTGTGGCGACAGCCTTACCGAGGTTAAAGTGGTGATCAAGAATATTGGTCTTAGCGTTCCGGCTGCTTTTGGCCTGGAAGCAAACATTAGTGTGAACGGGAGCTTATCTGTTCTGAGTACCACCTACAACGGCAGCCTGGCTTCCAATGGCGTGGATACCGTTTCACTGGGCACCTTTAACAGTGTGGCAGGTGGCACCCATACCATTTCTGTACACCACCAGCTGGGTACCGACCAAAACCACCTGAATGACAGCACTGCTATCACTGTAGTGATCCGCGATGTTCTTCCGGTTATACCTTCTGCTTCCGCGGCAGGTGTATGTACAGGAGGCTTTGCTACCCTGTATTTCCCGGCCAATGCTTCCGGTAACCTGGAGTGGCATGATGGCAACGGAACGGTAATAGGCACTTCAGACAGCCTTATGGTTGGCCCTATGGGTTCTGCTGACACCACCTTCTACCTGGCTTCCGTATCACAAGCATTCTCTGTAGGCCCCGTTGGAACTTCCATTGGGACAGCCGCTAACTTTACCGATGCTTCTGTACAGCAATTGTACTTTACTGCTCACCAGCAATTCACACTGGACAGCCTCAGCGTTTTCCCTAATGGAAACGGTAATGTAAACGTGGTACTGGTGGATTTTGCCACCAATACTGTACTGCAAACGGTTACTGTACCAGTTACCGGTGTTTCACCTGCCGGTTCCAAGGTGCGCATTGCGGTTAATATGAGCATTCCTCCCGGAACTTATAAACTTCATGGAGGAGGCAGCACCACCGGTGGTTTATGGAGAAACAATGCGGGTGCCACCTACCCCTACTCCGTTACTGGTGTAGTGGATATTACCGGCCATAGCTTTGCAGCTACCGGACCGAACTATTACTACTACTTCTATGACTGGAAGATCTCAGCTGGCGGTTGTCCCCGTCCCGAAGGAAGTGTAACCATCCTCAACAATGGTACACTCAATGCGCTGTTCACTGAAAATAGTAGTACGGCTTCCCCCACACCTACCAACCTCACCGTTAGTTTTGACGCTTCCACATCCGTGGGTGCCAATACTTACAGCTGGGATTTTGGTGATGGCAGTACCGGAACAGGAGCTTTGGCACAACATACCTACAACGCCAACGGCACCTACACCGTAGTACTTACCGCTACCGGACCCTGTGGTACACAAACCCTGAGCAAGACCATTATTGTTGCCGGTATCGGCCTGGACGAAAATGCGATTGCACGTGGCATGACCATCTATCCTAACCCTGTACAATCCAAAATGCAGTTGGAATTGCATAACCGTACGGGTTCCAGTATAGACATACGTATACTCGCTATGGACGGTAAAGAGGTATATCGTAAGTCTGAAAAGGAGTTGAACGGTGACTCACAATGGACACTGGACCTTGGCAAGTTGGCCAAAGGTGTGTACATTCTTGAAGTGACCACTGAAAATAGTGTAATGCGTGAACGCTTAATAAAGGAGTAATCCTCTAAGTGTTCATAAGTTGAACAACCCCACCCCAAAAAGGTGGGGTTGTTCTTTTTAAGTAAGCAGGATTTATTTATTATGCATGCATATCTTTTTAAATTATCCGTACCTTCGGATACCTAAAAACGTAGCACTATTAAAGCAGATACCGATTTCTCAAAACCACGTAACCGTAAGAGACTCAGTTATACCGTTCCTGCTTTTATCCGATATGCAGCCCGCTTCCTGGAACTCATATCCCCCAGGCTGGCTACCGGTTTTGCACTTAAGCTGTTTTTCACTCCCCTCCCCTTTCCCCTGCCTTCCCGGGAAAAGGAAATTTACAACCGGGCCCGGCACCATCGTTTAAAAACTGCACAAAGCGATTTCCTGGCTATGGAATGGGGAAATGAAGGTCCCAGAGTTTTACTGGTACACGGCTGGAGCGGAAGAGGAACCCAGTTTTTCAAACTGATTGAAGAACTCCTTGAAAAAAAATTCCATGTTTTTGCGATAAATGCACCCGCTCACGGAGACTCTAAACAAAAAAAGACCCATCTCTTCGAGTTTGTTGATGCTATTGAAATTATGGTATCACAATTTGGACAATTTTCTCTCGCTATCGGCCACTCTCTCGGAGGAATGGCCATTTTCAACGCTTTGGAACGAAACCTAAGCGCTGAAAAAATCGTAATTATTGGTAGTCCTGCCAACATTCAAAATGTAGTTTTGGACTTCTGTGACCGCCTCCAGGTTTCCCATAAAATCGGTCACAGGATTATTGAGAGAATTGAAAAGAATTACCACATGAGCTCTGAAGAAGCATCAACTGACTTCCTGGCCAATAAATACAATCCACCCGGCCTTATTATTCATGATGTGGATGACCTGGACATCGATATAAATAACGCCTATGACCTGCAGGAGAGATGGCCTAATGCCAACCTGGTGGTTACCGAAGGTAAAGGACACCGGAAGATCCTGATGGATATCAAGGTCATTGATACCATAGTTGGCTTCCTGCAATAACTGTTTGGTAAGGTTTTTGCACTATTCTATGCGTATTTCTTTAAAAATCAGCAATTAAGCTATGAGCTTCAAGGTAGAGAAAAGTGAAGACCAGTGGAAGGAGGAGCTTACTCCTGAACAATATTACGTATTACGCCAAAAGGGAACGGAAAGACCCTTCACCGGTGAATACACCATGCATTTTGAGAACGGAGTGTATAAATGTGCCGCGTGTGATGCTTCCCTCTTTGATAGTGAAGCGAAGTTTGATTCGCACTGTGGCTGGCCAAGTTTTGACCGGGCCCTGGAAAAAAACACCGTAGTGGAAAAGCTGGATACGAGCCATGGCATGATAAGGACGGAAATCCTGTGTGCCAACTGTGGCAGCCACCTTGGTCATGTTTTTAATGACGGACCTACCGAAACCGGAATGCGTTACTGTATTAACAGTGTATCACTGGGCTTTGAGAAAAAGAAAAACGCTTAATCCTACATTCAACTAACCCAAAGTTTAGGTAACTAACGTGGGTTTTTAATATTGAACCTTTGTTAGGGACGCCCGGATGTAAAGTCCGGGCGTCTTATTTTTGCAGCATGAGAATAGATATCATCACCGCATTGCCGGCATTATTACACAGCCCCTTCAACGATAGCATACTGAAAAGAGCCATACAGAACGGGCTGGTGGAAGTACACATTCACGACCTCCGGGAATATGGCCTGGGTAAACATCGCCAGATCGATGATTACCAGTTTGGCGGAGGGGCCGGAATGGTTATGATGGTGGAGCCTATTTTTAATTGTATTGAGCAACTCCGCCAGGAGCGCGAATACGATGAGATCATCTATATGACCCCGGACGGTGATCGATTTGAACAACGAACGGCCAACCGGCTATCCCTGAAAGAAAACCTGATGCTACTATGCGGTCATTATAAAGGTATAGACCAACGCATTCGTGACCACCTGATCACCATGGAAATATCCATTGGTGATTATGTACTAAGCGGTGGTGAACTGGCGGCAGCAGTGGTCAGTGACGCTATTATCCGCCTGTTGCCGGGTGTACTGAATGATGAGTCATCAGCGCTCACTGATTCCTTCCAGGACGATCTGTTGGCGCCTCCCGTCTATACACGTCCTGCCGACTTTAAAGGATGGAAAGTACCGGAAATACTCACCGGAGGTAATTTTCCTAAAATTGAGGAATGGCGCCATGAGATGGCTATAAAGCGGACCCGTGAAAGACGCCCTGATTTATTGGAAGATTAGGTTTTATATTATTTCGATTTGTCGTAATATTGCGCTCCGTTTACCAAGTCAAAAAATGAAAAGGTAAGCAACTGAATTTCAACCTCTGGCAAAAATTGTGAATGTTGACCTTCAGCAATTTTAAAGATTCTGTAAAATGGATTTAGTAAAACTCGTACAAGACCAGTACATCGAGAAAAAGGATATGCCCGATTTCAATGCAGGGGATACCATTACCGTTTATTACAAAATTAAAGAAGGAAACAAAGAACGTATCCAGTTCTTCCGTGGTATTGTACTACAACGCAGAGGTTCCGGTGCCACTGAAACCTTCACCATCCGCAAAATGTCCGGAAACATTGGTGTAGAACGTATTTTCCCCGTTAACCTGCCTTCTATCGACAAGATCGAAGTGAACAAGAAAGGTAAGGTTCGCAGAGCACGTATCTTCTACCAGAGAGAACGTACCGGTAAGGCTGCGAGAATTAAAGAAAGGAGAATGTAGATTTTACCTTGATATAACAAAAAAGTCGCTCATTTGCAGCGACTTTTTTGTTTTATGGTAACACGTAAAGAGCTTAGGGGATTCAGAATAATCAAAGGGGTTAAGAACAAGCGTACCTCCCTTAAATTGATGGCCATGAACGGGAGCCGCTTCATCGTGATGCAGAACCATTACGTTATTGGCTTACTATGGAGAACCCGTAGTTATGAATTCAGCCACCTGCGTGATGCCGAAATGTGTTATGAAAAACTTCTGTATACCCGGGCCTCTCCCTGGTTATTATTGTGAGGTGATCACAAATACCGTTCTACGGTTTCGGGCACGCCCCTCTTCGGTACTATTGTCAGAAACAGGTTTGGTTTCTCCGTAACCGTGGTGTGACACTCGTCCGGCATCAATACCATTATTTATCACGTATTCATATACGGTACGGGCACGGTTCTTTGAGAGCACCATATTATCCTGATCATTCCCTACATCATCCGTATGTCCTTGTATATCGGCCCGTAAAGCGGGGTTATCCTTCAGAAATAAGATAAATTCATCAATAACGCTGCGGGAGGCCGTGGTAAGTTCATACGAATTTGTAGGAAAGTTGATATCATTCAGAGTATACTCCTTCCCTACCTCAAGCTTAGCCACTTCCAAAGGAGCCTTTACTACCCCTTTTGTAAGCTCTTCCCTGGCGCTTACGTACTTGGAACTGAAGGCCGTGCCTTTTTTCTTTACCGTTACAATAAAGTTCTGCTCCGGTTTTACAGCCACCACACGGGCATAATTACCGGTTTCCTGGTCCACTTTCACTTTCGTTACTTCCCGGGTTTTCAGGTTTTTGATCTCCAGGGACGCTTCTTTAACCGGTTCTTCATTCTCATCTTTCAATGAACCCTGGATGAGCGCCACCCGTTCAGGACGTGCCGCCTCCGGAAGGTTGAACTGATAAATATCCCAACCGCTGCCCTTTCTCAATTCATTGGAAGCAAAGTAGGCCGTACTTCCATCCAGGCTTACAAAAAGCCCGAGGTCGTCCTTTTCGGAATTGATGGGGTATCCTATATTCTGAGGCTTTTCCCAGGTAGAGTCACCGGTTGCACGGGCATAGAAAATATCAAAACCGCCTACCCCCTGGTGGCCGTCACTGGTAAAGTACAGGGTGTGACTGTCACTATGTATAAAGGGGGTTTTTTCGTTTTGAGGCGTATTAATGGTTTTACCCAGGTTAAGAGGATCGCTCCAGCTACCGTCTTCCTTTCGCAGGCAACGGTAAATATCCAAAGCTCCGACACCTCCCTTGCGGTTGCTGGCAAAATACAAAGCATCACCATTGGCAGAAACGGAGGCCTGGCTTTCCCAAGAATCCCTGCGATTGATATGATCACCTACACTTTTAGGTGTACTCCAGCTACCGAATTCATCAAGTTCAGAATAATAGATATCACAGTTCTTATAGCCGTCCAGGTCTTCACATACCGTAAAGTACAATTCAGTATTATCGGCAGTTATGCTTGGTCCTCCCTCATTATAGCTGGTATTGAAGGGATCGGGCAATGGGGCTCCAATCTCAAAGGTTCCATCGGCTTGCCTTTGGGCAGCGGAAAACTCTTCCACCAGGCGCACCCGTGCCGCTGGCCCGTCCCGCCTGTTCACTTTTTTACTTCTACGGGTAAAGTACATGGTTTCCTGGTCCGGGGAAATAGTGGCCAGGTATTCATCCTCCTGGCTAGAGATACGTTTAACCGGCTTAGGCTCAAATACGATGGGGTTACCCAGTAACTTTTCCTTTATCCGGGCTTCATCCAGTGCAGCCTGCACTTCACGATCGTAGCCACGGTCGCGTTGCGGGTCGTTTAAAAAATGAGTCAGAAGATCAATGGACTCCTTGTATTTACCGTTTTCCAGGTAAATGCTCCCCAAGTGATAGTACACCACCGATTTATAGTCCGGACACACTTGCAGGAGCTTGCTCCAAAGGGCCTCGGCCTCCCCCAGTTTAAGGGTTTTCACTTTCAGGTCTCCAAGAAGATACAGGGCATCCGCATGATCCGGATCCAGGCTGATGGCTTTACTAAGATAACGTTCAGCTTCGCGATAATTACCGGTTTTCCAATTCTTTAAAGCCCTCGGTATCTGGGTTTCGGCCAACTCCTCCACTTCCTGGTCGCAATTACCGAGTTCTGGTTGTGCGGCCACACCCAGGCTAAAGCACAGGAACCCGGCTAAAATCAGTTTTCTCATTTATTCTCCAACTTTCCTTTCTCACGGGCTTGCTCAATCAGTTTTTGCTTCTCATCCCGCGCATTATTAACTAATTGATCAGCCTTTTTATTGGCCTCATCTACCAGTTTGTCTGCTTTCTCCCTGGCTTCCTTGCGGATCTTATCTGCCGTTAATTTTGCGCCCTTTTCCTTCAGGATATTACCCTTCGCTTCATTTTCTATCTTGGTGGCTTGTTCATCAGCCGCAGCAATCAGTTTGTCCGCCTGTTCCTTAGCCGAACTACGGATTTTTGCAGCTTGCTCCTGGGCCGCAGCAATCAGTTTATCACCTTGTGCCTCAGCGGCATCAATAAGCTTTTTGGCTTCTTCATTCACCTTATTGATCGCATCTTCTTTAACCTCTTCTACTTTTTGTTCTACCTGCTTTTTAACGTTATCGATCACATTATCCACCAGGTCACCCAGGGAGGTGGTAACCTTGGGATCCTGTACGGTACCGCCAATCTTAACCCCGAGATCCAGTTTGCCGCCTTGTGTAGCGCCTACTTTACTGAGTAAGTTGGAAGAGCCGATACCCGATACCGGTATTTTCATATCCATAGTATAATCCAGACTTTGATCCAAGCCGTTGCTACCCTGTACCGTGGCAGTTACATTGCCTGCTTTCAATGAGAAGGGTTCCACCTGTATACGTCCGTCCTGTATTTTAAAACTCAGGTTTACCTTACCCACATACAAAGTAGCCAGGCTTTGATTTTTCACCATATCAGCCAGTTTTTGCATGGATTTGGTGGTAGTCTTCATGCCTTCGGTAACCAAGCTACCAGCCGCTTCAACCGAGGCCAAATCGGGACTCATATCCGGGTTCAGGTTGGCGTTGAAGGAGAAACCTGAACTATAGGTGCCAGTAGTGTTCTGCATAATAGGCGCCAGCCTTTGTACGGTTACAAACTTCTCAAAGCTCTCTTTGAAACTGAAGTTATTGATCTTCAAATTCATATTCACCAGAGGCGCGGCAGGCTTGCTATCATAATTACCGTTAAGGGCTACAGAGCCTCCTAACAGATCCATCACCACATCATCCATACGCACTGTACCTTCTTTTACCGCCAGGTTACCCTTTACACTGGTGATCTCGAGATTATCATAGATGAGTTTGGCTATATTGGCCGTCAGACCAAAATCCACGTTTTCAGGTACGCGTATCACTTCAAGTGAGGAGGTATCGGCAGTATTTTTTTCACCGGCAGGTTCATCCCCGGAAGCTCCGGAAAGTTCATTCAGGTCCAAAAGGCTGGAATTAAGTGTAAAATTGGCTTTCAACATCTGATCTTCCAGCACATAACCAATGAGGTTATCGATCTGCCCATTGGCGGAAATGTCTGACTTGCCCAACTGCGCGCGGAAAGAACTCAGGTCTACCTTTTGTGGTGAGAATTGCATATCCAGTTGCGCGATCTGCACCGGAAAAGGTAAACTGTCACTCTTCAGTTCAACATCCTGTACCATCAGTACACCCTGGGCCTTTACGTTTTCGTAGCGCTCATTATCAATGTCTGACATACGCCCGGCCAGATCCAGGTCAGCCTTAACGCGACCTTTATAATCAAAGCCCTGAGCGGGTACTACTTTCCCCACATTGGCCAGGTCGAAATCTGTTTTCAGGTAAGCCGCAAATTCCGGATCTGAAATCGGGGTTTTCAAGTTCAAACGGGCATCAACAGGGCTTCCTGCCACATTGGCCCGGGCTTCCGGAATGTCAACCACTGTACCGTCCAGGTTTGCCGTTTTATTGTAAATATGAGCGTTAACTTTTATTCCCTCCACTGCCGCAGGAAGGTCTGGATAGCGGAAAGTGGCATTATTAACGTTCAACTTAACGTCAAAAGCGGGGTATACTTCCCGGTCACCATTGTAGGTTCCGCTTACGGCACCTTCCAAAGCAAAATCCCCGGAGGTTTTCACCTTCTCAAAATCCTGGGTATATATTACCGGGATGAGGGATAATACATTTTTAAATTTATTCTGTGGAGCATTGAACTTCAGGTCCATATTGATATCATCACCCGGTACGGCTACAAAACCTGAGAAATTAAGGGCCAGATCGTTAAGGCTTAAGCTGTTTTGCCCAAAAGTAAGTTTGGTTTCCACCTGGTTAAACTGGAAATCCATATCCGCCTCGGTATGCACCTTGTTCAGGTAGGCAACCCCACCGGATTGAGCGGTAAATGCTCCAATGGACGTCTTTGTTTTCAGGTCAACAACCTCCTGGGTAAAGTCCCCTACTCCTTCATGATCCAGGTCATTGATTACTACCTTGATCTCACCCGGTATATCTTCATAGGTAAGGTTAAGATTTTCTACCTCATACGATTTAAGAGTGAGTTTAAAATCTGAGCTGGCGGTATCCGACTCTACGGAAGTAGTATCCGCGGAAGGTTTAACAATATCGTAATTGGCATTGCCATCGGCATCTACCAGTACGTATACCGTAGCATCCTTGATGGATATGCCTTCCACCTCAAACTGGTTGCCGGATATCACACTAAAAAGGTCCAGGTCCAGGCGGAAAGATTTTACATCCGCCAGGCGTATACCTTCAAAATTATCCTGACCATCCACCGTAAAATCCTCGATCTCAAGGGTGAAATCAGGGAAACTGTGAAATAAGGTGATATCAATATCCTTAAAGTCAACCGTGGCCACCAAGTTTTTATTGATCTCCTTTTTGGCGCGGGCAATGATCTCATCCTTAAAAACAATGGGCAGAACAAAGGCTGCTACCAACAAGAGCAATATTAATAATCCCAGGATCTGAAGAAGGCGTTTCATACAATTTATGCGTTATAGTTAGGGTCAAAGGTATCTTCGGTATCTCTGCCGGACGTGTAGTTCAACAGGCCTTCACCTTTGGCGATTATGGTAGAAACAGTGGCATCACCGGTAACGTTCACAGTGGTACGACACATATCCAGTATACGGTCTACCGGCAGGATAATACCGATCCAGGCGGGGTTGAGCCCCACCGATTGCAAAACAATGATCAGCATCACCAAACCCGCACTGGGAACGGCCGCTGAGCCGATGGAAGCCAGGGTAGCCGTGAGTACAATAGTAAGCTGCTGCCCCAGCGTAAGATCGATCATGTGCAATTGCGCCAGGAAAACCACCGCCACGGCCTGGTACAAACTGGTACCATCCATATTAACGGTAGCCCCTATGGGAAGCACAAAACTGGTGATCTTCTTATCCACCCCAAGGTTGTCCTCCACACATTCCATGGTTACCGGCAATGTAGCAGCGCTTGAACTGGTGGAAAAAGCCAGGGTCTGGGCCGGACTCATTCCCTTAAAGAAGCCGGTATAGGATATCACCCGCACAAACATTTTAAGGATGAGCGGGTAAATAGCAAAGATCATCAACGCCAGGCCCAGGAATACGGTGAGGGAATACCAGCTAAGCCCTTTGAATATTTCAAGCACCTTACCTACATCATCACCTGCCATCTGGCTCACCACTCCGGCCAATAAGGCAAATACAAAGAATGGCGCGGCCTGCATGACGATGTCCACCATCTTCAGGAAGATCTCCATGGTGCCATCCACAAAATTCTTAACCGGGTCGGATTTGGAATCAGGAATAAGCAATAAGCTGATCCCGAAGAACAGGGCGAAAAAGATGACCTTGAGCATAGAGCCATTATCCGATAAAGACTCAAATATATTTTGGGGCACCAGGTCCACCAAAGGCTGTAGAGGACCACTGTCTTTGGTTTGATTAGCCGTTTCCATTTTCGATTTTACCGCATCATTGGAGGCGGCATCCCGAAGTTCCGCTTTGGAGAGTTCGGTGATCTTCTGTGCCCGTTCCATGAATTGCGGATCCTGCAGGTAATTGATCCCGTCCTTGATCTCCAGACCTTCGGAATCGGCCCATACTTCGTAGCTGATGCGGTTGTCAATACGCGTTTCATCGTCCACCAGCTTTCCGGGTTTGATCATATTCACCAGGAAGAGCCCCAGGCTTACTGCCAACACGGTAGTAGCAAAGTAGAACAGCAGGGTTTTAGCTCCCATTCTCCCCAAACTGGAGGGATCACCTAAGCCGGCTACTCCGCTGATAATGGAAAACAGCACTAGAGGAACCGCAATAAGTTTAAGCAAGTTGATGAATATGGTGCCAAAAGGCGCAATCCAGTCAATTGTAAACTGGCTCCAGCCCAGCTGGCTGGAAATGATCGCCCAGATAACGCCCAATAGCAATCCTATAATGATCTTCCAGTGTAGTGCTAGTTTCATTTATCTATCTCGCTTTTAGGAATTCAATTTGTTTATGCTACTGGTAAGCCAGTGATCTGCCAGTACCAGTGCAGCCATAGCTTCCACAATAGGTATCGCTCTTGGCAGTACACACGGATCATGACGCCCCTTTCCTTTAGCGATGGCCATTTTACCCTGCGCGTTCACCGTTTCCTGGTCCTGCATTAGGGTTGCCACTGGTTTAAAGGCCACCCGGAAGTAAATATCCTCACCGTTGCTAATGCCACCCTGTATACCTCCCGAGTGGTTGGAGGAAGTACCACCTCCTACCCGGAAAGGATCATTGTGCTCGCTACCCTTCATACGCGCTCCGGCAAAACCACTGCCGTACTCAAAGCCTTTTACCGCGTTGATACTCAGCATGGCTTTAGCCAGGTCAGCATGGAGCTTGTCAAAGACCGGCTCACCCCAACCGGGAGGAACCCCTTTAATTACGCAACTGATAACACCTCCCAGGGTATCGCCTTCTTTTCGCACTTTTTCGATAGCTTCAATAAAGCGCTCCGCAGTTTCCGGGTCAGGACAGCGTACTATGGAGCCATCAGTTTTGGAAAGATCCAACTGGTGATACGTTTTATCCAACTCGATAGTACCCACCTGTGACACATAGGCACTAATGGAAACATTATTAAGCAGTTGACGGGCCACAGAGCCAGCTACCACGCGGCATGCCGTTTCGCGGGCAGAAGATCTTCCTCCACCACGGTAATCGCGGTGACCATATTTTTCCTGGTAGGTAAAGTCAGCGTGAGAAGGACGGTATACATCCTTAATATGGCTGTAATCCTTGCTTTTGGCGTCCTGGTTGGGGATGATAAAGCCGATGGGAGTGCCTAGTGTCTTGCTTTCAAAAATACCGGACAGGAATTCCACCTGGTCCGCTTCCTTGCGCTGGGTGGTAATCCTGGACTGTCCTGGTTTCCTACGATCCAACTGATATTGAACGGCTTGCATATCCAGCTCCAGGCCAGCGGGACAACCATCTATGATACCACCGATAGCAGTTCCATGCGACTCTCCAAAGGTGGTAAGCTTAAAATTTTTACCAAAAGTATTACCGGCCATGAAGACAAAGAAAATGATAAATCCTGTGTTTTTACAGGCCCGCTGCAAATAATTACCACTATACAAAATGGATAGCGCCCCAGTGATCAGGAGGTTTTAATAACTTCGCCCGCATGAGCACTTTGATCACCAACATTTCGGCCCTGCTACACATTGATCTGCAAGGGCGGAAATGGAAACGCGGACGCGAACTGGGCGAATTTCCGATAAGCCGCAACGCCTGGCTCCTCTTAGAAGATGACATCATTAAGGATTTCGGGAATATGGAGGAAGGCTTGCCTGAAAACTTTGATGAGAAGATGGATGCAGGGGGTGGCATGATACTGCCCACCTGGGTGGATAGCCACACTCACCTGGTATACGCGGGTACCCGTGAAGATGAATTTTCCCAACGCTTACACGGTTTAAGTTATGCGGAAATTGCCGCCCGGGGCGGAGGTATCCTCAACTCTGTTAAAAAGCTACGGCAAGCTTCAGAAGATGAACTCTATGATGTGGCCGCGGCAAGACTGGAAGAGGTGATGCAATTGGGTACCGGGGCCATTGAAATAAAAAGCGGATACGGCCTCAATACCGAGAGCGAAATAAAGATGTTGAAAGTGGCCCGCAGGCTGGGAGAAAATTACCCGCTTCCGGTCAAAACCACCTTCCTGGGAGCCCATGCTTTTCCCGAAAAATTCAAGGATGATCACCAGGGATATGTGCGACTGATAAGCGAGGAAATGCTGCCTGAAATAGCCGCTCAAAACCTGGCGGATTATGTGGATGTATTTTGTGAGGAAGGCTATTTTTCGGTGGACGAGATGCTACAGATTCTGGAAGTTGCTCAAAAATTAAATATTAAATCAAAACTTCACCTTAACCAGTTCAATTCACTGGATTCCATTGAAAAAGCCACGCAACATGACGCGTTGTCAGTAGATCATTTGGAGGTTATGAGTGAGAAGGACAAGCAACTTTTAGGCAAATCTGATACCGTGGCGACCTTACTTCCGGGTTGCAGTCTTTTCCTGGAAATTCCCTTTGCCCCGGCCCGTGATCTGATTCAACAGAATGCCATCGTTGCCCTGGCTACAGATTACAATCCGGGGAGCGCTCCCAGCGGCAATATGAACCTGATGGTTTCCCTGGCCTGCATCAAAATGAAAATGACCCCGGAGGAGGCAATCTCGGCTGCCACCCTCAACGGTGCGGCCGCCCTGGAATTAAGTGACCGGATAGGGAGCATTGAAAAGGGAAAGAAGGCTAATTTTATCCTCACCCCTCCCCTGTCCTCCCCTTCCTTTATTCCCTATAATTTTGGCCATAATCACGTACAAAAGGTATTTATTAACGGTAAAGCCATTTAAAATATGCTCCATCTGTTTTCAGCCAACCAAAGAGATGCACTTACTGCTACCCGTAAAGGTGAAACCAAGGCCGGTGAAAAGATCACTTTACTCAGCTCTCTTGAAGAGCTGGGTGATATTTCTTCGCCTTTTGTACTCATTGGCCTGAAGGAAGATATTGGTATACGCGCCAACCTCGGGCAAGCGGGAGCTGCTAACGCCTGGGACTATGCCCTGCCTTCCTTGCTCAACGTCCAGGAAAACCGCTTCTTTTCCGGGAGCAACCTTTGTATTGCCGGATCGCTGGACTTTTCGGACCTGATGCAAGAAGCTGAAAACCTTAAACCAACTAACGATAAAGAGCTTGAAAGGCTCCGGGAACTTACCGCAGAAATGGATGAAATAGTCTCTGCCGTGGTGGAAAAGGTGGTTTCAAGTGGTAAAACTCCTATTCTTATTGGTGGCGGTCATAATAATGCCTTTGGCAATATCAAGGGTACTTCACAAGCGCTATCCAGGCCTTTGAACATCCTCAATATAGATCCGCATACGGATTACCGGGCGGAGGAGGGACGCCATAGTGGTAATGGGTTCCGTTATGCCCGGTCCGGAAAATTCATGGAGCGATACGCGGTTTTTGGCCTGCATGAAGGATACAACAGCGAGAATGTGCTGAAGGATTTTGATCATAACCCGGAACTCAATTACCTCACTTATGAAAGCCTACTTACCCAAACCTTTGAGGAAAAAGACCGTCATTTCAAGAATGTTTTGCAATGGCTGGGCACGGGGTCCGCAGGACTGGAACTGGACCTTGATGCCCTCTCCTACTTTCCCGTAAGCGCCCTCAACCCTTCGGGCTTCACCTTAACGGAAGTCCGTCACTACATCAGGACTGCTTCGGCTTTAAAGCAACCGGCTTACTTTCATATTTGCGAAGGTTCTCCTGGGCGGGCCCACTCTGAAAACGAAAGGCAATTACTGGGAAAAAGTATAGCCTACCTCATCACGGACTTCATTAAAAGCTATGGACAGGCTTAGTTGAATATCCCCTGAGAGGCTTATTTTACAAAACACAGTCTTACCCAACCATGAAATTACTGGAATGTGTTCCCAATCTTAGTGAAGGTCGTGATGAACGTAAAATGCAGCTGTTTGCCGATGCGATACGCTCGGTAAAAGGCGTTCGCCTGCTTCACCAGGACAGCGGTTATGCTGCCAATCGTACGGTATACACTTTTGCGGGAGATCCTGAGTCAGTTATTGAAGCCGCTTATAGGCTGTACAGCCTGGCATGGAACGAAATCTACATGCCCCTTCACCAGGGCACACACCCTCGCCAGGGCGCGGTGGATGTATGTCCACTGGTCCCTCTGCAGGATATGGATCTTTCAGAAGCCAAAGAGTGGGCATCACTACTAGCCGCACGGATCGAAAAGGAATTGGGTACACCTGGTTACTTTTATGAAGCCAACGCTACCGCTCCCGAACGTTCCAACCTGGCCGTACTAAGGAAGGGTGAATACGAAGCCTTACCCGACAAATTCCATCTCTTACCACCTGATTTCGGAGATCCCAACCAATGGAAAAGGAACGGTGTAACAGTACTAGGGGCGCGAAAGCTCCTGATTGCCTACAATGTAAACCTGGACACTCAGGACGTTTCTACAGCTAAAGCTATTGCCGCCAGAGTCAGGGAATCCGGGCAGCTAAAGACCGGTGCGGATGGGAAAAAGATTCGTGAACACGGTGCGCTGAAAGCCGTTAAAGGCATCGGCTGGTATATAGAAGACTTTAAAAAAGTTCAGGTGAGCTATAACCTCACAGACCTTTCTGTAAACGGTATGCTGGAGGTTTTTCTGCGCACCCGGCAGGAAGCAGAAAAAGCAGGCTGCACGGTAAGTGGTAGCGAGCTGATTGGCCTTGCGCCTCTTTCTGAGTTTGAAAAAGTGCAGCATTACCTACAGTCCATTCATCAGGCTGATTCGCTTATGGACGCTATACAATTTCTTGGACTCCATGAATTAAGTCCCTTTGACCCTGAAAAAAAGATCATTGACCTGTTGATGCAGTAGTTACGGACTCCCTTTGGGAAGGGTTAAAGTTGTAATAGGCTATGAGCAGAAAAAGGGCGTAGGCTACCGTCATGCTCCAGGTACGGGGGTGATCAAAAGGATGGAGTATATGCCCTCCTATCTCCCGGATCAGTAAAGAAGGTTTGGTGAGCACATCCCAGCTGTTAAAGCGCAGGTAACGGCCTATGTAGATCCCATAACTACTCAAAGCGCTGAGTATAAAAACACTACCGAACCGAAGGAGAGCATGCCAGCTCTGCATGAATACATGCTCTAGCTTACGAAGCGTATAAAAGAACAGGAGTAACCCATTCCAGGCAAAGGATGCTATCAAAAGCGTATCAAACCAGATGGATTCTGCCCCATGCCAACGCAGGTGAAACAAGTCGGTTATCATATAGGGGGCGTTGGGAAGAAAAAGTACACAAAGCAAAAGACCGGCTACCCGTCCGCGTAAACGCCTGCTCTCTACCCACAAAGCCATTGCATAGGGAATAGCTGCCAGAAAAAGGTTCCATACCAGGAAGAGAAAAAGTCCTTCCCTGAAATAAAACACCCGAAAGGTGACGAACAATAAACTCAGCAACAGCGAAACAATAAGTGCACGATGAGAGTGAACAGGTCTTAGCATAGCCAAAAGGTTTTATCCTTAACGCCAGACAAAGCCATTACCTATACTGAGAAAGAGATTTAGCAGGATTTTAACTTTTATTAACCGCGTATTTTTCCAGAAAAGGGTCTATGATCTCTCCCAGGTTTTGCGTCATTATAGTAACACACTCGGTAGAATTGAGCAGTTGCTGATAGATACTTTTATTGGTGATCTTCTGTATTTCGGAATACAGGTGATGAATGTACAGGAAGTTATTGGTTTTGGTATGGATAGGTATGATCATTTCATCCTGGGCATTAGCCAGGATAAGATTGTACATCTTTTCAGAATCCAACTCGAAACGAAGTTGTGGACCACCGAAAAAGCCAATGGTAAACTGCAGCCTATAATCCCATGTAAGGGGAAAGTATTCCAGGTTACTATTAATACAAGTCAGCAATGACTGTACTTCCTGTTCTTCCATATTCGATCAAAAACGAGCTTAGTGGCTGACCAGAAAACCACTAAGATCTAATTAAATCTATACGATAAACTGTTTGCACTTTTTGTAGAGAAGGCGAACAGAATAACTGATCGATCAAGTAAAGATGCCAAATAAATTGATACCTGCTGAATCCGTAAAATTTTTTAGTTGAACGAGCATCTACACCCGACAATTGAAAAGAAGGTGGGACGGTAAGCAGGAATTTTACTGGTAGGCGGGGCGGTAAACCCGGATTTGGTAATCATCATAATAGGCCTGTTTTTCGGCCGGGTTCCAAATGAAAATCTTAATTCCATCGGGCACCACGTCTTCCTCAACAATATAGCTCTGGAAATAACAGACCCATTCCCCCTTCTTCTCTACGGTCCTTTCTTCCTGTTGAAATACCAACCCGGCTTTTTCACTCTGAATGACGGGCACCACCCTATCGGTGGTCTCCTTGCGGATCCAAACCTTTACTTCCACCAACATGCCTTTTGTAATATCGTGGAAGGATAGCCCCCCGCAATAAGGCATGCCCAGGGCGTTTACCGATTGCTCCCCGGAAAGTGCAAAACCCGAAGTCAGCTGGTCTCGAGACAAACCCGGGGGAAGCTTGTCTTCAAAATCAAAGCTTTGGGAAATTAACGGTTCTCCTTTGGAGAGGTCAAAATTACGGGTGGTGTCCCGCAGGTCAAACACATACAGTTCGTCCTTTTGCCCGCTAAGATGCTTCTCAAAGGGATGCAGGTATTCCAGTTCATGGAGCTTAGCAGTGCCATATACTAAGAGATATTCAGCTCCCAGGGCAATAGACCGTCTTACTCCTTCCTTGTCCTGGTTAAAGTACAGGTTCCGTGTGGAATCCTTAAAGACCATCTTTCCGTTGGTCCAGCCATAGCGGTTGAGCAGGTAAAGACTGGTATTGCTGAAATCCGGGACGAAAATGATGGTATCGTCCAGACCTACACCCAGGCTGTCCAGCCAGTTTATTGTACCCGGTTCGTAGAGCAGTGGCCGATCCTGACGAAAACTATTGGGGTATTCCTCGTAGCGGAACTCCAGTTGCTCCCGCGCGTATATGGCATTACCCGTCACAAACAGCACCAAGGCCACTTTCATCAAGCCTGATCGCATCAGTTGCGGCTTCCAGGCAGCCAGATAATCCGTTATGATCACCACCAGTAAGCACGGAAGAATAAACATGTTGATTACATAGTAGTCGTGATCCACAAAAGTGAAGAACTGAAGCAGGAAATAAAGAAGCAAACCAGGCAGGAGCACCAGTAACAGGGCAAGATAACTTTGTCTTACGTGTTTTCTCCTGACGAAGGTGTACAGCAGAAAAAAAATAAGTAAGAGATAGGTAAGCGGATGAAAATACTGTTGCGCCCAGTTAGCAGCCATTTGCCGTACCATGCTACCTATTTCTGGCCAGGTGTACTTCCATATAGGAAAGGTAGTGGTAGAGAAATAGACGGTTTGGTGTTCTGCATTATAGTGGTTGGCATATCCTACCCACATCACCAGGGGCAGTAGTACAAGGGCGGCAGCCAAAAAATAATCCTTCCACCTGAGGTATGGGATCCTAAAACGGGGAACGAGCCACGAAAGGACAAGGGTCCCTCCCACACTGAAGAAGAGAAAAAGGCCCGGCAGCTTAAAACTTCCGGCCAGCAAGTAAAATAATACGGCTCGCCACCAGTATTTGCGGCTACCGGTTTTTATAAAAAGCACCAGGAAACTCATGGCCCACAAGGCCATCCCCAGAGAAGGAGCGTTCGTAAGGTAGTTGGAACCGTAATAAACCAGCACCGGGGAGAGAAAAGGAAGAAGACCAAAAGCAACACTCCACAATAAGCTTCCCGACAAACGAAAGATGCCCCACATCAACCCGCAAATACCCGAGAGAAAGAGCAGCGTATTTAAACCTCTCAATAAGGCTTCATGAGGACCAAAAATGCGGTATAACTGCCCCACTCCCCAATAATAAAGCGGTATCTCACTAGGCGCATTTTTGGAACTGGTGCCACCGTCACTCACCATACCATGGGTTTGAGGCTGATTAAAAGGAAGGTCCTGTTGGTAGTAATTGAGGGTAAGCGATGCGCAATCGGCCTGACGCCAGTTATGAATGGACTGGGGAGGCTGCATTATCCAGTGCGGATAATCATAATACCAGGCCAGCGCCAATACGGAAGCCACAAAAATGAACCAGTGGAACGCTTTAGTTTTCATAGATGGATTGTGGCACAAGGATACTACTTTTCAGGCAGCAGCTACTTCTGGTCCACATAATCCTGCTTTACCACCAGGGCCAGCTGGTTATCATCCAGGAGAATATAGCCTTGATCATAAACAAAGTAATAACGTCCACCTTTGCGGGTTTCATAGATGCCGGTAAAATGATTAAAGTCAAAGCCTTTACCTATTAGTACGTCCCGGGTGGTTTTGGATTTTCCGTAGGGGTTCAGTTCTGACAGTATCCTGCGATTCTTATTTAACACACGGTTGATGTTGCGAACCAGGTTATTTACTGTCTTATTCTGACGGTTATTGTAGGAGTTCCGGCAGCTGTCCCCACAAAATTTCTTATCCTGGCGCCCTTTTATCGGCTCACCACATTCGAGGCAAAATTTTTCCATCGTATTGATATTTAATCAAATATATAAATTTATCTGATTGTAAACACTTACAAACGTTTACAAACGAAAGTTAAACGAACAGTAAGTGTTTCAAAACCGAGTACCCTATACCCCACTCCTCATCTTTGCCTTGTCAATCGGAAAAACCGCTGACCATTAAACTTTAAATCTTACTACTATGAATCATTTAAGAAATCGTGTGCAGTTGATCGGCAACCCTGGTATGGACCCTGAAGTAAAGGTTCTTGAAAATGGTAACAAACTGGCCAAGGTTGCCCTGGCCACCAATGAAAGTTATAAGAATGCCAAGGGTGAAAAAATAACCGATACACAATGGCATAGTCTGGTGGCATGGGGTAAAACCGCTGACCTTATGGAAAAATATGTGCGTAAAGGAAAAGAGATCGGGATTGAAGGTAAATTGGTTACCCGCAATTACGAAGCTGCCAACGGTGAAAAACGCTACGTTACCGAAGTGGTGGTCAATGAAATCCTTCTTCTTGGCGCCAAAGCTTAAGATAATTTTAGACCTGAAGTAAAAAAGCCCCGTTGCGGGGCTTTTTTTATTGACTTTTTATGAACCTTTGAACTGATTAACCCTTTTGTTAAAAAATCGATCATTATGAAAAAGCACCTAATTATCAGCAGTATTGTAAGCCTGGGCATTATGACTGCCTGTAACAATACTTCTGAACGAAACACAGACGCTGTTGACCTGGACAAAAAAGACTCCGCTTCAGCGGCCACCATGGAACCGGAAAACGATGCTCCTGAAAGTTATGAGCGGGACGGACTCAAGATTTACCCGGCCCCGCAGTCCATAGCTTATGAGAACTCATCTCTGGAAATGAAATCACCCACAAGCGATGCAAGCATTCAGGGAACCAAGGTTTCTTTTGATTTTGACGTAAAGGATTACGAATTGGGGATCCAGACTGCTGATGCCACTGACAAAAGGCTGGCCAATTCGGATAAGGGTCAGCACATCCACCTTATTATAGATAATGGTCCTTATTCTGCGCATTACGAGCCGGACTTTAGCATGGATGTTGAAGCTGGTCATCACGTGGCTATTGCTTTCCTTTCCCGTTCGTACCACGAAAGTGTTAAGAATCCCAACTCTTATAAAGTATTCCAGTTCACCACCGGTGACAATGGCAAGGGCGATATGAAAAAGAGCGATCTTAATCAGCCTATGCTGTTTTACAGCCGCCCCAAAGGCGAGTACAAAGGGCAGGATGCCCAAAAGGTATTACTGGACTTCTTCCTGGTAAATGCAGAGTTGAAGCCCAACGGTTACTCAGTGAAAGCTACCATCAACGGTAAAGCCTTTGAATTTGACACCTGGCAACCTTATATCGTTGAAGGCATGCCCATGGGTGAAAATACTATTAAGTTGGAACTGGTAGATGCCAAGGGCAGCCTGGTGGCCGGTGACATGACCAGCGTAAGCCGCACTTTCACACTTACCGAATAAGTTTGAGTGCTCTCTTTCAACCGTTTACTAATTCGGTTCTAAGTTTTAATAGTTAAAGCCATAGAAAAAGCGGGTTTTTTAAACTCGCTTTTTTAGTTTTGTGAGAATTATTCGTAACGAAAACCATTATTAATGATGAAAAAACTATTATTCCCTACTCTGGGGCTTATAGCTTCTTTTGCTGTATCAGCCCAGGAAATCCCTCAATTGAACACTAATTCCAATCTTCAGACAATGGAAGTTGAGGAATCTGGTGTTTCCTACACTTTTGATAATGTAGCTAGTGCCTCTAAATTTAAAATGCCTGTTACTGATACTCTTCTGCCTATAATTGGTAGCTGCCCTAACCCTTTCACCTTTATCAGCAGTGGTGGCAACATTATTACGGGTACTTTTGAACTAAGCTGGGGTGACCTTATCACTGATGTGGGTCAGATATTAAACACTAACGGAGATCAGGTTGATGTGTATAGCCTGCTGGTATTTACAGCTTATAAAGATGAAGGCCCTTCAAAAGGTTCTTTTACCGCAGCCATTTATGACACTACTGGCGGTATTGGTTCAGCTCCTCTTGCTACCACCCTGCCCGTTGCTTTTGACAATGTAAATGACACTAACGGCATTGCCGGAATTAGTGATCTTATTACCGAGTTCGCCTTTGCTACTCCTTATAGTATCAATGCTCCTTTCTGGGGTACTGTACAGGTAGACAATGGTTCCGATACTCTTTCTATTCTGTCAACTCCTAACGGTTGTGGTGCCGGAGCGATTATGCACCTCAGCGATACCGCATGGGCTGGATATGGTAACGTATTCACCATCGGTGGTGCACCTCTACAGATTGGAGCTCATATCTGGGCTGCTGTTGACAATTCAAATGTTGGCCTTGATAAGAACTTCATCTCCAGAAATGGTCTGAACTTCTACCCTAACCCCGCACGTGACCGTGCTACCGTTGAATTTGATCTTCCTAGCGAAAACAACCTTACGCTGGTTATCCAAGATATGAGCGGTCGCGAAGTATATCGCACTGAGCAATCTTTTAATGCTGGTGACCGTCAATTTGAACTGGACCTGAGCTCTTATGCTCCCGGCCCTTATACTTACCAGGTAGTTGGTGAAAAACAACAATTGAACGGTGTATTCATAAAAGAATAATCCGTTTCAGTCCTTATATAAAAAGGCTCCCATCTGGGAGCCTTTTTTGTTTTTGATCAATTGACCTTTGGAGGGTTACCGTATTTCTCTTTGTAAATTCAACTCTGGGCTTCCCCACTCTTCTTCCGCACGTTGATATTAATGACCTCTACCAACAGAGAGAATGCTACCGCAGCATAGATATAACCTTTGGAAATATGCTGGTGTAATCCGTCCGCAATCAATACAAAGCCAATCAGGATCAGGAACGACAGGGCGAGTATCTGCAGGGTAGGATACTTTTCAATAAAAGCCGCAATCTTGCCGGCAAAGATCAACATCACTACCAGAGACACCACCACGGCCAGTATCATGATCATTAACTCATCGGTCATCCCAATGGCCGTAAGAATGGAATCAAAGGAAAATACAATATCCAGCAAGCCGATCTGGAGGATAATGGAGATAAAGCTCTTATTGACTTTACTCAGCTTCTTCTTATCCTCTTCCCTGCCCGGGCCGTCAATTTTGTGATGAATCTCGCTGGTACTCTTGGCCAGCAGGAACAAACCACCCAAAATAAGCACCAGGTCGCGGCCGGTTACAGTTTGCTCCCATATTTCAAAAAGTGGTTCGGTAAAACCGATGATCCAGGTGATACCCAGCAACATTACTACCCGAAAGACAAGAGCCAGTGCAATACCTGAAAAACGTGCTTTAGCACGATTGGCTTCAGGTAATTTATTGGTCAATATGGATATAAAGATGATATTGTCAATACCCAGAACTATTTCCAGTAAACTCAGGGTAAGAAGCGCTATCCAGGCTTCGGAGGTCAGGAATATTTCCATAATTCTAATTCATCAGGCAAACAATGGGTATTGCCCCATCATAGCATTCACCTCTTTCTTTATACCGTTCAGCTTGTCTTCATTCTCATGATCCGCAATAACCCGATCGATAAGATCGGCTATCTTCACCATATCATCTTCTTTCAGGCCTCTGGTGGTAACCGCTGCGGTGCCAATCCGGATACCGCTGGTCACAAAAGGTGATTTATCGTCAAAGGGTACCATATTCTTGTTTACCGTGATATCTGCTTCGCCCAGGGCATTTTCAGCATCCTTGCCGGTAATATTCTTGTTGCGCAGATCAATGAGCATACAATGATTATCGGTACCACCACTTATAATGTGATATCCCTTATCCACCAGGGCCTGTGCCAATTTTCTGGCATTTTTCTGTACCTGAAGGGTATAATCAAAAAAGGCATCGCTCAGGGCTTCACCAAAAGCCACGGCCTTAGCGGCAATAACGTGTTCCAGCGGACCTCCCTGTGTACCGGGAAATACAGCCGAATCGATCATGGCACTCATCATTTTTACCGCTCCCTTCGGAGTTTTAGCGCCCCAGGGATTCTCAAAATCCTTACCGATCATTATAATACCGCCCCGGGGACCACGCAGTGTCTTATGAGTGGTGGTGGTAACAATATGGCAATGAGGAACCGGATCATTCAGCAGGCCTTTGGCAATAAGGCCGGAAGGGTGAGATATATCGGCCATAAGGAGAGCCCCGACTTTATCAGCCACTGCCCTGAACCGTTCATAATCAATATCACGTGAATAGGCGGACGCACCACAGATGATCAGGTTCGGTTTCTCCGCCAAAGCTCTTTCTTCCAGTTTATCGTAATCAATACGGCCGGTATCCTTCTCCACGCCATAAAATGAAGTTTCGTATAATTTACCGGAAAAGTTTACGGGTGAGCCGTGGGTGAGATGCCCTCCGTGTGAAAGGTCAAAACCCATGATCTTGTCCCCAAGCTTCAGGCAAGCAAGGAAAACCGCTGCGTTGGCCTGGCTGCCACTGTGAGGTTGCACATTCACATACTCTGCACCAAAAAGTACCTTAGCACGTTCAATAGCCAGGGTTTCCACTTCATCCACCACTTCACAGCCCCCGTAATAACGTCTTCCGGGAAAGCCTTCTGCATATTTATTGGTTAATACCGAACCCATAGCGTCCATTACCTGTTGACTGACAAAGTTCTCTGAGGCAATGAGTTCGATGCCCTCTGTCTGGCGTGTTTTCTCGGCAGCGATCAGGTCAAAAATTTCTTGGTCTCTTTCCATTGAATGTGTTTTTCGGGGGTATATTAAATTTATAATATTTGCCACCTGAGGCCGGAAGCAATTACTGGCCGAAAATAAAACAAGCGCACGGGATGATAAAATAAATCCGGGTGCATAAACCTGAAAATAACGATTAATACCATGCTAACAGCAAATGATCCCAACCGTAAAAGCTGGTTGGAAACACCTGAGAATACCGACTTCCCTATTCAAAACATACCCTTTGGGGTTTTTATGGCCGATGATGATACCGTTTCCATAGGTACCCGTATTGGTGATACAGCCATTGATCTTTCTGCACTTCAACAGCTTGGATATCTCAATGGCCTGGAACTGCCCAATGATGTTTTTCTGCAGGATACGCTCAATGATTTTATAACCCTGGGCCGCCCAACCTGGCGTGCCGTTCGTAATCGCATTGCCGAGTTGTTTGATGCAGACAATGAGGAGCTTCGCGAAAATCAGGAACACCAGGGAGATATACTTTTTGATGCGCACGAGGTGCAAATGCTGATGCCCGTTTTTATTCAGGACTATACGGATTTTTATTCCAGTCGCGAACACGCAGAGAACGTAGGAATCATGTTCCGGGGTAAAGAAAACGCCCTGATGCCCAACTGGTTGCACATGCCTATCGGCTACCACGGACGTTCTTCCAGTATCATTATTTCAGGTGAAGATGTACACCGCCCTAAAGGGCAAACTATGCCTCCCAACGCTGAGAAACCGGTTTTTGGCCCATCCAAACGCCTGGATTTTGAGCTGGAAATGGCTTTCATCACCACAGACGGTAAAAATCTGGGGGAAAGCATTTCGGTGGAAGAGGCTGAGGAATACATATTCGGAATGGTGCTCTTCAATGACTGGTCGGCCCGCGACATTCAGAAATGGGAATACCAGCCTCTGGGGCCTTTCTTGGGAAAGAATTTTGCCAGCTCCATATCACCTTGGGTAGTAACCCTGGATGCCCTGGAGCCTTTTCGCACCAGCGGCCCCAAGCAGGACCCTGAGCCATTGGAATACCTTCAGAATTCCACGCCTTCAGGCTTTGATATAAACCTGGATGTTTACTTGGCTCCGGAAGGTGGTGAGGATTCCAAAATAAGCAGTTCCAACTTCAAGTATATGTATTGGAGTATGGCACAGCAACTGGCCCATCATACTGTAAACGGCTGCAACATCAATGCGGGTGATATGATGGCTTCCGGTACTATCAGCGGCCCCACCGAAGAAAGTTACGGATCCATGCTGGAGCTTTCATGGTCGGGATCAAAACCGGTGAAACTGGCCGATGGTCAGGAACGTACCTTTATTGAGGATGGTGATACCGTTACCATGCGGGGCTTCGGCAAAAAAGACGGTTTGAAGATCGGCTTTGGTGAAGTGCGGGCCAAAATACTCCCTGCCCGCTAAAACAAATCCGGTGCTTAACTAAAATATAAGCAGGCCTGAACCATGAGGTCTGCTTTTTTTGTTCATAAAGCTGAGGGCAAGCCTCATTTTTGATTTGTCAAAAGTTAGCCCGTTAGCTATATTCGAAGTGCATTAACTGATCCATGACAGAAGCTGAGCTTGAATTAGAAAATAAAGAGATCGACAAACGTTTTCAGTCTCTCCTGCGCATCATGAAAGACCGCGTAGACGAAAACGATAAAAAGCTGATACGTAAAGCCTTTGATCTTGCCCGTGATGCGCACGCTGAAGTGCGGAGGAAATCCGGGGAGCCTTATATATTACACCCCTTGGAGGTGGCTACCATTGTGGCTCGTGAAATAGGATTGGGACCGGTATCCGTTTCCGCTGCGCTCATTCATGACGTAGTAGGGGATAGCGAGTATACACTGGAAGACATTGACCGCCTGTTTGGAGATGAGATCGCCCGTATCATTGACGGGT
>NZNV01000019.1 GCA_002695025.1 Owenweeksia sp. | reverse complement strand
TTATCCGAATGCCAAACTCACGCCCATCTTCCCCGCAGTCACTGCCTGAGTATTTTGTTATAAAAGAGGCATTGGAATTGGCAAGATCTCCATTCTTAAACCAAAATGAAAAACTGAATTTAGCTGAGTTTCCAGTGAAAATATGGTCGAAGTTATCACCGAATGAGACAGTCGAATTTTGAGTTCTTCTTAATTCTATTGCTTCATTTTTATTTCCAAAACGATCAGGACTGGCGTATATGTTATGTCCACTACCATTTACACCACCAAACTGTGCATTTAGGGATCCATTGGAAAAATCATATTGAGCTACCAAATTAGCGGTCTGAGATTGTGCCGTAAGAAAGGTGCAGATTATAACTAGGGAGTAAAATAATTTTTGGTTCATGTTGGATTGTAAGTAAGGTTGTGAATTGAAACAAAGATAGCGAATGTAATAGTTTAGCTTTTCTTCAATTCCCGCTTCCTTAACCAGGCATCCAGGAATAAAGTAGAGAGAATAATGGCCGTTCCGGCAAAAAAGAACGGATCCAGCGTGCGTCCTTCTTCAAAGAAGATCAATGCCAGGATGATACCGTAGATGGGCTCCAGGTTAATGGCTAATAAAAAAGTATAGGCGGAAATATGGCGCATGAGGCCCACATTCTCAATAAAGGCGAAGGCCGTACAAATACTACCTAACAATAAAAGCCAAAGCCAGTCTATGGGGGGTAGTTGCAGGATGGAAGTATCCAGGTTTCCTGTAATAACCATATAGATGGAGAGTGCCAACCAGCCTCCCAGCATTTCAAGGAAAGTAATACGGTAGGGCGTGTTACTTTGTACTAATTTGCTGTTTACCACAGAAAAGCAGGCGCTGAGAAAGGCACTGATCAACGCGGTTATGATGCCGGTTACATATTCGCCTTCAAAACGAAAAATGAGGTATAAGCCCGCAGCTACCAGCAAGCCCATCAGTATTTCGGTTTGTCTGATCCTGCGTTTGTACACTAAAGGCTCTATCAATGAACCAAAAAAGGCTCCGGTAGCCAGGCATGATAGCGCTACGGGTACCGAGGATATTTTAATGGCATGAAAAAAAGTGACCCAATGCGCGGCAATAAGTCCACCCGCTAAAAAAATCAGAGTACCTCCTTTAGCTTTGGTGATCTTTAATCTTCCGGTAAATGCCAGGTACGCCAATATGCACAGCGCAGCGATCCACATGCGGTGCCAAACCAGTTGTAAAGCGTTTGCACTGATCAGCTTACCCAGGATCCCGGTGAAGCCGTAGATGAAGACTATAAAGTGAAGTCTCAGGAAGGGGCTGGCATTACTTAGGCGCAATGTGGTAGAGATAAGCAGCTATAAATGCGAAAACTATATTGGGGAACCATACAGCGAGCAATGGCGGGAAGTTACCCAGGGTGGCAAAAGTGGTGGATATCTGCATAAAGAAGATGTAAGATACACATATAGCCAAGCCGATGGCAATATTGAGGCCGAGCCCTCCCCGTGTTTTTTTGGAGGATATACTCACCCCGATCAGCACCAGGATATAGGTAGCCACAGGCCAGGAGGTGCGTTTGTGCTTCTCGATAAGGTAAAAGTTAATATTCTCGGAACCGCGCAGCCTTTCCTCTGCAATGAAGCGATCCAGTTCGGGGGTATCCATCATCTCAACGGTAAACAGCTTCGGTACAATTTCATCAGTCTCAAAATCAAAAACCGTATCCTTGCGTTTGCCTACCATCAATTTTTCGTCACCATCATCGGTAATGGTGCGTTCTACATAATTATCCAGTACCCACTTTTGAGCGGTGGTGTCATAGCGTATAAAATCGGACTTAAGCTTGTATTTCATCCGTGGCCCGTCAAATATTTCGTAGGTAAAGTGATACCCGGTCTGGCGCTCTCCGTTGTAGTTCTCAAAATAAATGATGTGCCCCTGCTTGATCTGGCGATGGATATTTTTAAAGCGGTCATCATCCTTGCGATCTATATAGGTGTGCTGGAAATCCAGGCGCTTTACGTTGGTTTTAGGAATAACGTAGTGGCTCAGGCCAAAACTTATGCCGCCAATAATTGTAGCGGACACAAAATAAGGCCACATCATTCTCCGGAAACTCACTCCCCCGGTTAGTATGGCTACGATCTCCGTATTGGAGGTCATACGTGAGGTGAAGAAAATAGTGGCAATAAAGACGATCATGGAACTGAAGAGGTTGCCATAAAACACCAGGAAGTTGACATAATAGTCCAGAATGATCTCCTTGGCTGAGGCCCCTTTGGTTATAAAGTCTTCGATTTTTTCCGAGATGTCAAAGACAATGGCAATGGCCAGGATGAGGGTAATGGTAAGAAAAAAAGTACCCAGGAATTTTCGGATGATATAGCGGTCAATAATCTTCAGCACTTTACAACCGCGTTTGAAGTTTGATGACCATTTCGTTTTTCCATTGACTGAAGATACCTTCTTTTATTTTTTCTCGGGCTTCCTTTACTAACCATAAATAGAAGCTCAGGTTGTGCAGGGATGCAATCTGGCGTCCCAGGTACTCATTGGCTGCAAATAAATGCCGTAAGTAGGCTTTGGTATAATCCCCGTCAACAAAGGACGTGCCGTTGGGATCTACCGGTGAAAAATCATCCGCCCATTTCTGGTTTTTGATGTTGATGATCCCTTCACTGGTGAATAACATGCCATTACGTCCATTGCGCGTAGGCATCACACAGTCAAACATATCAACACCTAGTGCTATATTTTCCAGGATATTGGCCGGGGTACCCACACCCATCAGGTAGCGTGGACGGTCTTCAGGCAGAACATCACATACCAACTCACTCATGGCATACATTTCTTCATGTGGCTCTCCTACGGAAAGCCCTCCGATAGCATAACCTTCACAATCAAAGGAAGCAATGGTTTCGGCTGAGCGGGTGCGCAGATCGTTAAAGGTGGAGCCCTGTACAATGGGGAAAATGCTTTGACCGTGGCCGTATAGTTCAGGATTTTTATCAAGCCAGTCCACACAGCGTTTTAACCAGCGGTGCGTCATTTCCATAGAAGTACGGGCGTATTCATAGGTGCTGGGGTAAGGTGGGCACTCGTCAAATGCCATTATGATGTCGGCACCGATGATGCGCTGTATTTCCATGGATTTTTCCGGGCTGAAAAAATGTTTGGAACCATCAATATGCGATTTGAAGGCCACACCTTCTTCCGTGATCTTACGGTTATTGGCCAGGCTGTAAACCTGGTATCCACCACTGTCTGTGAGTATCGGGCGGTCCCAACCTATAAAATGGTGTAATCCACCCGCCTGTTGCATGAGACTGGTACCGGGGCGCAGGTACAAATGGTACGTATTGCCCAGGATGATCTGCGCCTGCACATCGTTCTTCAATTCACGCTGATGCACGGCCTTCACCGAGCCTACGGTACCTACCGGCATAAAAATGGGAGTTTCAATTTCTCCGTGATCAGTTTTGAATATCCCGGCTCTGGCTTTACTGCCGGGGTCCTGTGCTTGCAGCGTATATCTCATTGCGGCAAAAATAAGCTTAAATGCTATCTTTTACAGATGTACCTTTGACAGCCTGTGAACTGGGTGCTCTACATAGGTGTAAGCGTTTCCGTGTTGCTGACCATATACTACCTCCTGGTCTTTGGTCGCTTATGGGTTCATGCCCTTAAAATGCCATCTGTGCCCCGGTTTAATCAACCTGTCAGTATAATTATTTGTGCGTACAATGAAGCTTCCAATCTTAGCCGAAACCTGCCTTTGATCCTGGAACAGGATTACGCAGCTGATTTTGAGGTGGTAGTGGTAGATGATCACAGCACCGATGGAACAGCAGAGTTACTGGGGTCGCTGAAGTTAAAATATCCGAAATTGAAAGTCCTGCATTTTACGGCACCGAAAAGATCGTATGGTAAAAAAGAGGCTCTGGCCCTTGGTCTGGAAACGGCTGCTTATGATCATGTTCTTCTTACCGATGCGGATTGTTATCCGGCCGGAAAGGAATGGCTTTCCCGTATGACCGGACCGTTGGTTCAAAAAGAGGTAGTGCTGGGTTATGGGGGCTATAGTAAAGAGGCTCATTTTACCAATAAACTGCTGCGGTGGGAAACACTGCAAACCGTTCTTCATTACATGAGCCTGGCCCTTTTGGGAAAACCTTATATGGGGGTAGGCAGGAATTTGGCGTATAAGCTGGATCTCTTCAGGTCCGGCACGGGCTTCACCAACCATGAACATCTGGCTTCTGGTGATGATGATCTTTTTGTGGCGGAGGTAGCCATAGCAAGCAACGTGGATATAGTAACGGACAGCCGGGCGTTTACCTGGTCTCATGGACCTGAAAACCTGAAGACGTGGTGGCGCCAAAAGCGCAGGCATTTGTCAACAGGCTCTTTCTATAAAAAGGATATCCAATGGATATTGGCGGGGGATTCTGCACTAACCGTTCTGTTTTATATTTCCCTGGTCTTGGGTTTTTGGTGGCTTCCCGGATATTATCCTTTTTGGATAATAGTATTATGCAAGGTGCTGGTGCAGCTTTTCATCTTTATACCTTTGGCAAAAAGATTCCGAAGCAGCGAGCTAATGTGGTTGTTTCCATTCTGGGAATTCACCGTTACGCTTTTGCTGGGTCTGATACATCTTCAAAACCTTTGGCGTGGCCAACCTGAAAAATGGAAATAGTACTGCAATATTTTAAAGACCTTTCACCGGAGCAGATTGATCAGTTCCGAAAACTGAGGGGCTTATACGAAGAGTGGAATGCGAAGATCAATGTGATCAGCCGTAAGGATATGGAGGATTTTTACATCCACCATGTGCTTCATTCGCTGGGTATAGCCAGGGTGAAATCATTTGAACCCGGTGATGCTGTATTGGATATAGGCACGGGAGGAGGTTTCCCCGGTATTCCGCTGGCTATACTATTCCCGGAAACCCATTTTCACCTGGTGGATTCCATCGGTAAAAAAATAAAGGTGGTGGAAGAAGTGGCGCAGGCTCTGGAACTTCAAAATGTAACGGCTGAGCACGGCCGGGCAGAAAAGGTAAAGGGGACGTATGATTTTATTGTATCCCGTGCGGTAACGCAAATACCGCGTTTTATGCCCTGGACCAAAGGCAAAATAAAAAGTCCCCGTAAAAATCTACAGGGACTTTCCAATGGTATTCTATATCTTAAAGGTGGTGACCTTTCTGAAGAGGTAAGCTCGTTGCCCTTTTTCAGGATATTCGAACTACAGGACTATTTCAAGCAGGACTTCTTCGAAACCAAAAAAGTACTCTATATTCCTTTTAAGGTTTAGAGTAAAGCCAGTACAAAGCCTACAATGGCGCAAATAAGGCCGATGGTTGCGAAAAGGCGATAACCTGAATTAAGACCGAGGATACTGAAGATTACACCTAAAATGGCGAATATAAGGCCTCCAAAAAGACTAACTATTCCAAAGGCAAATCCAAGGATCGCGAAGATCTCATAGGCTCCCATCATGGTGTTGTCATCCTCTTCAGATGCATCAGTAACACTCAGGCGCTCACTTTGCTTTTGTTTACTGAGTTCGGTAAGAAAGCTTCCGGTAGCGATATACTTACGTGTTTGCCTGAGGTTATTGGCAAAAGTCTGTCCAACCTCTTTCATAAAAGAACGGTTGTCGGCCGTTTCAGTTTCCTGAGTTTCTGCAGAGGCAGTTACAGTAAGGCTCTCCTCTTCCTGAGCAGTGTTTACCGGTTCAAGATTTTTTTGCCCGCTTACTTCAGTAACCGCTTCAGTGGTCTCTTCCGTAGCTTCCTGATCCTCTACATCGCGGTAAACGATCTTGTTACCCACGTATACCTTTTTATAGCGGTAATTGGGGCCATCGTTTTGAGCAAGGTCCTGCGTTTGAGAACAGGAAGTAATAATCAGGGCAAGGGTGAGCAGGGCGATACATTTTTGTAATGCATTTTTCATAGGACAAAATTTTGTGTTGTGTATTTTTGAAAGACACAAAAAGCCTTGAAATTGTTCATTGCCATGTAAGGCAAGTATTACCCGCTTACAGTTTGTCAGTTGTCAAAGGGATCCTGATAGTCAGGATTGCTGATGTAGTCGTAGTCCGTGAGAGACCTTAAAAAGGCCAGAAGACTTTCCTTTTGTTCAATGGTCCAATTCCTTTCCAGTCCCAAGCCAGGGTGTCTTAGCAATATATCCGTGTTTCCGGTAGTATCGCCTCCTGAATTATAAAACTCCACTATGCTATCTAAATCAGGGATACTGCCATCGTGCATATAGGGTCGGCTCAATGCTATATTCCGCAGCGAGGGTATTTTAAAGAGGGCCCGGTCATCCGGGTTTCCGGTTACTTCTTCACGACCCCTGTCTATTAGCCGGTCTTCCGGTTTATCAAGACCGTTGTTTGAAAATTGAAGTACCCCCAGAGACCCCATAATATAAGCAGTAGATTGTACCCCGTGGCAGTGGAAGCAATCTGCGCCAGCCGGAACGGGTGTTTCAAAGAACTCCATACCTTGCCGGGCCCTGGCGTCATCAAAAGCTGTTTTTGTTTTAAGTCGCACTACCTTATCCATCTCGCTTCCGGCTGATACTATGCTTCGTTCAAATTGGGCGATAGCTTTGGCCGCATTTTCCTTGGTGATGGCATCTGGGCCGAAAGCTGCCTTGAACATGGCAGGGTATACAGAGTCAGCTTCCAGGCGTTTTACCACCGTTTCCCAGCTGTTATCCAACTCCAGTTGGTCCGTGACAGGGAGCAGGGCCTGATCTTCGAGTGAGGTAACCCTTCCGTCCCAAAAGAAATTTTGCTGCCAGGCCAAATTAAAAAGTGGCATGGAGTTGCGCCTGGTTTGATCTCCGTGGATGCCTTTGGAAGAAGGTGTTTCGTCCGCAAAAGCAAAACGTGGATGGTGGCAGCTGCCACAGGACATGCTTGAATCTTTGGAAAGGCGGGGATCATAGAATAGAAAGCGGCCCAGTTTTATGCCTTCTACTGTCATAGGATTGTCTGCAGGAATGTTAGGCGTGGGAAATCCTTCGGGTATTTTAAAAGTGTAGGGAGTAGCACCGTTCCAGAGGGTGCCGGATACGTCTGGGTCTGAAGTATCCTTTTTACAGCGGCTCAGGATAACAATAACCAAAAGAAGCGCAAGTACTATGGAATACCGTAATGCTCTCAAGTTCCGGGCTTTTAAATGGTCAAAAAGAGAATACCTTACTCAAAGGGATCCGCATAATCCGGGTTTTGGAGGTATTCGTAATCCGTCAAGGTTTCAAAAAAGCGTTTCAGGTCGTCCTTCTGTTCCCGTGTCCATTGACGTCCTTTACCGGCTGCTTTCATGTTGGGATCGGTAGTGGGGGTAACGTGCCCTCCAAAGTTGTAGAATTCCACGAGGCTGTCCAGGTTCGGTATGCTTCCATCGTGCATATACGGAGATGAAAAGAAAATATTCCGCAGGGAACCGATCTTAAACTTGGCGCGGTCATTAGGGTCACCGCTCACCTCCTCATATCCTTTATCCTCCAGTTGATCGGCCACATCATCCAGACCATTGTTGGAGAACTGAAGATCATTGCCAAAGGCTCCCATCAGGAAAGATGTTTCACCTACACCGTGGCAGTGAAAGCAGTCGCCTCCAATATCGGAATTAAAGAAGTTCCAGGCCCTTGAAGCACCCGGATCATTAAAGTCAGCTTTGGTTTGCAGGCGTACCACCTGGTCAAATTCACTATTGGCCGAAACTATACTACGCTCAAACTGGGCTATGGCCTTTGCAGCATTTTCCTTGGAGATAGGGCCGGGGCCGAAAGCGGCCTTAAACATTTCAGGATAAACGGAATCCGTTTCCAACCGTGCCACTACGGTTTCCCAGTCATTGTCCAATTCAATTTTGTCCGTTACAGGCTGTAAAGCCTGTTCTTCAAGGGACATGGCCCTTCCGTCCCAGAAAAAATGCTCCTGCCAGGCCAGGTTAAACAGGGCCATGGAGTGCCTGCGGGTTTGCTCTCCATGTATGCCAATAGAGCGTATCTCCTTATCGGAGAATGCGTTTCTCTGCAGATGACAGCTACCGCAGGACATGCTCAAGTCTTTAGAAAGCCTCTTATCGTAAAAGAGGAAGCGCCCGAGTTTTACGCCCTCTACGGTCATAGGATTGTCAGCCGGGATATTGGGATTAGGTGGAAAGCCCTCCGGGATCTGGAGGATATAAGGTGTGGCTCCCGGCCATTCAGGCCCGGGATCTTCATCCTTCACGATGATGGACTGATCTTTTTTACATTGACTTAATACCAATGTTATAGAAAATAGGGCTAAAAGAAAAGGTAACTTTTTGTTCTTCATAGGAATAGTGCTAAAATACAAAAAAACTGCCGTAAAGCCTTGAGCTGATGAATGTATTGCCTAGTTGAGCTTGTGTTTGGCGTAGTGCCGCCATTTGTCGATAAGTCCTTGCATATCCGGTGGAAGATCTGAGTCAAAAGACAATCTTTCATGGGTACGGGGGTGCTCAAAACCCAGGGTTTTGGCATGAAGCGCCTGTCGCGGACATAGTTCGAAACAATTGGCTACAAATTGTTTGTATTTAGTGAAGGTGGTCCCTTTCAGGATATGATCTCCCCCGTATTCCTTATCATTAAAGAGCGGGTGACCCAAATGCTTCATGTGTACCCTGATCTGGTGAGTGCGGCCGGTTTCCAGCCGGCATTCCACCAGGGTGGTATAGCCAAAACGTTCCAGTACACGATAATGTGTAACGGCATGTTTGCCTTCGTCACCTTCGGGGTAAACCGTAAACACTTTCCGGTCTTTTTTGCTGCGCCCGATATGCCCGGTAATCGTACCTTGGTCTTCTTCCACGTTTCCCCAAACCAGGGCCTGGTACGCACGATTGGTGGTGCGCTCAAAAAACTGGCGTGCCAGGTGAGCCATGGCATATTCATCAGCAGCTATTACCATAATGCCACTGGTGTCCTTGTCCAGCCGGTGAACCAGGCCCGGACGGACTTCATCCTTTCCGGGCAGGTTGTTAAAGTGGTAAATAAGCCCATTTACCAGGGTTCCGGTATAATTTCCATAGCCAGGATGTACCACGATGCCGGCCGTTTTGTTGATCACAATTACCTGGTCATCTTCATAAATAATATTCAGCGGGATATTTTCTGGTATCAACTCAATTTCCCGGGGTGGGTAGGAGAGTACTACTTGCACCACATCACTGGGCTTAACGCGATAATTGCTTTTAACCGCCTTTTGATTTACGTGAATATTGCCGGCCGCTGCCGCCTGTTGGATCTTATTACGGGAGGTGTTGGGCAGCAGATTGCCCAGAAATTTATCCACGCGTAAGGGCTTTTGGCCGCTATCGGCTACAATACGATGGTGCTCGTATAATTCTTCATTTTCCGATTCCTCGGAAAATCCATCCTGTTCTGCTTTCATTAATGGGAAATTACCACTTTTTGGAAGGCCGGGTCTTTACGGCTGTCCGATGAGGATAATTGCAGAAGGTAGACTCCGCTTTTCAAATTTGCCACATCAATAGCTTCCCTATCCAAGGCTCCTTCCCGTATCAATTGTCCGGAAAGTGAGAAAAGACGATAATGGAAGGTCTCCTGGCTGTTTTCGTGAGGTACCTCTACGTATAATCTATCCTCATACACGGGATTGGGATAAGCCTGGAAGTTAAGCCTGATCGTGGGTTGCTCAATAAGCCCTATGTCATCAGGTACATACCTGAAGAAGGGACGCATCATAATGGCTCCTTCAGAAAAAGAAGGAAAGAGGTCATTGGTTGGGCCATACCATAAATTCTCATTGGCGCGGGTATCGCTATTTACATCAAAACCAAAGGTTATTGCTGTGTTATTGGTTTGGCGTATACCGATAAAATAGGGTTTGCCTTCCAGCAATACTCCAATAGTGTCCTGGGGAAGGGCATAGGCCAGGAATTGGTTGGTGTAAGAGTATTGGGGTGTGAAGAGGGTATCGGATTCATAGATAAGGTTTCCGGGTGTACCCTGATCATTCTCAAAAATTACAATGGAAAAGGTGTTATTGGGAGTATTCTCAAGACCGGGTAAAAAGTAAATGTAAAGGCCTTTCAAGGTATCCGCAGCGCGCAGGTCGTATTTGTAAATAACGCAACCATTTTGATTGTCCGTTACACGGTATATCCGCTCTGCACTGCCGTCATCATAGGCGTAATAGTTGCTGAAGCGTTGGGTGCTTATCAGGGAGTCGTTCTGCCCGATAGGAACACCGCTGTAGGTGTTGATGGCGGTTAATTCAAACTCACCAGTGGGCGGTGCAGGCAGCGGGAAGTTAGCCACATTAACCGTAAAGGGGTTTACCTCATTATCGATGTCATCATCATCTTCTACAAAATCGGGTGAAGTGTTCTCAGCCAGCACATTGCCGTTATATAATATCTTATAGAGCTTAAGGCCCAACCCAAACGAGCTGGAAGGCAGTACGTTTCTGCGATAGGCTACTTCCCACTCATTTCTGTTGATCTGACCGGCTACGGTGCTTGAATAATGGAACCAGGGCACGGAAGTGTAATCCTTTAGAAGGGAGGGGGCCGGTGAAGTAAAGGATAGGTCAAAAAAGGAAGTATTAGTGGTATCCCTTTCATCGTCCAGTAAAACACGGTCAATATGCCACATATCGAAAGCACCGCCCGGGCTTCCAAAAGCTATAAAGCGGAACTGAAAGTTATCCTGCAGGTAGCGGGTTTGGGTAATAGGTATCTGCACCAGCTCAAAAGGCTTGGTGTCCTCTCCCAAAGTACGCCACACCGATTTCCATTCCATGGTGGTGGGGCTGTAAAAATAGAGGGTCAATGAGTCCTCGCTGGTAGGCCGTTCACCAAGACCTTCACTTTGGAAATAAAATGACAATACTACCTCTCCGGCAGTACCGCTCAGATTAATGGGCTGGGAAGTGAGCATGTCCGTGGAGTCTGTAGCAACCTGGCCTTGTTTGTAAGGAAGGCCGTATTTGTTGAGGCCGTCAAAAGTGGCAACCCCCAAAGTTATAGGGTCTACACTGTAGGTAGTGTTGACGTAAACATTACTATCCAGCCACAAGCCGGGCCGGGGCATAGAACTTTTTTGGGCGTAACTGAAATCATCTGAAACGGGTAAAGCAAGTCCCGTCACCTTCTTTTTTACGTTTTCAATGCTATTACCCTGTGGCGTAGGACGGGAGGTAATGCCCAATAATTCTTCACGGGGGTTTTGTGCATGCAGACCCAGCGCGGTAAGTGCAATGAAGAAAGTAAGGTTAAGGGATTTGCGTAGTATCTGCATCATTTCTTAAAGAGTCCGGTATTTCATATTGGAGATACTCTAACGAGTCCAGCGGGAGTTTGGTATAATCATCCGTAAGCCAGATATCTATTTGCTGCCCAATGTTTACCGAGGGTTTATGGCTGGGGTTGGGGTATTGCTGGTATACCACTGCTGCAGCGGTATCCTGTATACTTTCATCAAAACGTACTGAGCCTTTGTTTAAGGATGCGGCCAGCAGCTTTTCTTCGGCTTCTGCCAGGGTCAATCGTTTCAGGTAAGGCACATTTACCATGGAGCCTCCCAGGCCCTGGCCCAATACGAGTTGTACAACGGTGCCCTTTTCAAAACGGGCTTTGGCTTTTACGGAACGTCCGTTAACTTTTACATCTACCACTACATCTTTACCGATATATGGGATGTATTCCAGTTCGCCTACTTCAAAGCCTTTGGACTGGAGGTCATAGATGGCTCTTCGTTTGGTTTTTTCAATAAGCTCAGGCAGTTCAATTTTCCGGGGCTTAAGGGGGTTGAGGGTGAGCTTGATCACACGTCCTTCTTTTACCAATGAGCCTGGATAGGGGTATTGCTGTAAAATGCTCCCACGAGGATATTCAGGATTGAATTCGGCAGAATCCAGGATCTCATATCCCAATTCGGTTGATTCCAGCCTGCGGACCGCTTCTTCGTACGAAAGACGGCTCAGGTCCGGAACCTGTATATTGTCGCCATGGTGGGTATAGCCTCGCAGGCTTGCGTTAACACCCCATATCAAAAGGGCAATACCTACTACAGCTACTAAAAGGTTAGCCCAAAAGGATTTGCTTTTTAAAAAACGGATCAGTTTCATGGTATACCGGTAACAAACGCCAAATATAGGGGCTTAATATCAGCCACGATAATTTAAACGGTACGTAAAAATTTCAGGGTGTCTACTTTGTCGGCATAATCCCATAACTGCGGGTTTTGGGCTTGTCCGAAATTAATTTCCGTGGCCACTATGCCAGGCCGGCCTACCACGCACTGCAATTTTTCCGTTAAGCCGCTTAATTTCTCCTTCAGTTCATCCGGGCTTTGGTAATACTCATAGTATACCACCGAAGCTGGTGAGTGCAGGTCTTCACTTTCCTTCAGGATCATAAAACCATTTTCCAGGAAGGAGTGTCTTTCCATCATATAAATGGCGCGGTTGTAATCGTAATTATTGCCATATTTTTTATTGTCAACAACCTCTTTTTGATGGAAAAAGGCCTTGAAAAGACGATCCAAATCAAAACCTTGCGGCAGGTACAATTTAGAAACGCTACGGCAGCCCAGCCCAAAATAGCGAAAGATATCGTTGCTGAGTTCCATTAACTCCTCCTCACTCTCCTCGCCATTAAGTATGGCAGCGGAAGTCCGGTTTTTACGGATAATATGGGGGTATTTGCCAAAGTAGTAATCAAAATAACGTGAGGAATTATCGCTGCCGGTGGCAATAACGGCATCAAAATCGGTGAGTTTACCTTCAGAAAAACTTATAAAAGGAGCAAACCTGCGATCAATGGCCACCAATACCTGTGTAATAAAGGGGATGAGTATTTCATCATCACCCGAAGGCTTTACCAGGGCTTTGTGCCCGCTCAATAAAACGGATAGCAGGTCATGAAACCCTACCATAGGAATATTACCGGCCATGATAATGGCAATGGTTTTTGGAGAGTCCTGTTCAAAGTGATCTGCCGGGTAACGTTGGGTCCAGTTTTCAAGCTGCTGACGGGTGAGGGCTTCACTCCATTGCTGCAGGGCAAACTTTACATTGTTAACCGTAAACCAATTATTGTAGATGCCCGCCTGTTGAATATTCCGGTGCAGATCCTCCAGGAAGTATTGGTTCAGTTTTTCAAGATCTTTATCATCCCTTTCTTTTTCATACTGACCCAAAAAACGACCTAAAATCTCAAAAGCTGAAATACGGTCGGTCAAATCAAACATAAGCAAAGCAGTATTATTAAATTTGCGCAAATTTAATAATCAATATGGCTATCAAGATAACCGAAGAATGTATTAATTGCGGTGCATGTGAACCGGAGTGTCCCAACAATGCGATTTATGAGGGAGCGATGGAATGGCGTTTCAGCGAGGGTACAGGTTTGTCGGGAAAGGTAAGTCCCAAGAGTGGAGGTACCTATGATGCCGATGAGCCCCAGGAACCAATTGATTACGATGTCTATTACATTGTTACGGATAAGTGTACCGAGTGCGTAGGTTTTCACGAAGAGCCACAATGTGCTGAGGTTTGCCCGGTAGATTGCTGCGTTCCGGATGAAGACCATGTTGAATCCAAAGAAGAATTGCTTTCCAAAAAAGAGTTTTTACACCTCTGATCACTACTAATTTATACTTTGAGGGCGTTCGCAGCGTTTTGGGCAGTATGCGAATAGGTATTGCAGCCATTTTCACCTGTTTGTTTTTTCCGCTTTGCGGACAGGAAATAAAATCGCCTGCTCAGATAGTGGAAGAGCTTGGCAAAACCGGGCGGGTGATACTTGAAAACCCCGAGTTTAAGAAGAGGGATTCTGCCAACCGGCATTTTACCACTTTGCTCAAGGAATATATTTCTACCGAACAGGGTTATCGTGACCCGCTGAAGCAGGTAAGCAATATGCTTCGCCTGAGTGAGAAGAACGGTGAATTTCATATCTACACCTGGCAAATGCCAGACTCTACATTTACCTATAGGCAGTATGGATTGGTAGCCGCCCAAACCCGGAGAGGAGTGGAGGTAACCGAGCTGGAAGATAAAAAGTCATCCCTGGTGGAACCGGAGTTCCGGATGTTAAAGGCAGACGATTGGTATGGAGCCATTTATTACGATATGGTGCCGGTAAAAAAGGGCCGCACTACCTATTACACCTTATTGGGCTATGTGCCCGGAGCCAGGATTAACCGGAAGGTGGTGGATGTTATGACCCTGGATGGACGGGGAAGACCTAAATTCGGAGCCCGTATTTTTCATGTGGAAGAGTTTATGGACCAGGTATACCGCAAGGCGCCTATGCGGCTTATTCTTTCATATTCCGGGGACTATTCAGCCTCTGTGCGCTGGAACCCTGAGACGGAAATGGTGATCATGGATCACTTGGTACCTCCCGAGCCAAAGATGAAAGGGGTGTACCAGCTGTATGGGCCGGACATGAGCTACGATGGACTGGAGTGGGATGATGACTGGTGGTACCTGCGTAAGGAAGTGGAATTCAACACCGGACAGCATATACCTATAGTGCCGCCTTCCAAGCCCACGGGCTTACCGCCTTCTGATCCCAAATTTATTAATAAGCGCAGGCAGAACTGACCTTGTGTACTTTTGCTGTGCAAACCAGGGTTCCGTAAAATACTCTCCGTAACTGTAGCCTAAAATTCTATTTTTGCGTTCAAACCTCTCAAGAATGCAAAGACATACTACCCTCGGTGAGTTCATCATCGAAAACCAAAGGGATTTTCCTTATGCCAAGGGAGAACTCAGCGCCCTTCTAAGCTCCATACGCCTGGCCGGAAAAATGGTAAACCAGGAGATCAATAAGGCCGGACTGGCCGAGATCCTGGGTAAAATGGGCCACGATAATGTACAGGGTGAAGAACAGATGAAACTGGACGTAATGGCCAATGATCTGTTCATCAGTACGCTGCGTAACCGTGGCGAGATCTGTGGCCTGGCCTCGGAGGAGATGGAAGATTTTGTAGTGTTCAACGATGGTATTCACCAGGACGCCAAATACGTAGTGTTGATCGATCCGTTGGACGGTTCCTCCAATATTGATGTAAACGTATCCGTAGGCACCATCTTCAGTATCTACAGACGTATTTCCGAACCAGGAACTCCGGTTACCCTGGAAGATTTTTTACAACCCGGCAATAAGCAGGTGGCGGCAGGATACCTCATCTACGGTACTTCTACCATACTGGTTTATACTACGGGTAACGGGGTGAACGGTTTTACCTTTGATCCCGGTATTGGCTCCTTCTTTTTGTCGCACCCTAATATGAAAGCCCCTGATACGGGTAAGATCTATTCCATTAACGAAGGGAATTATGTTCACTTTCCGGAAGGTGTAAAGAAATATATCAAATGGTGCCAGGAACTGGATGAGTCCGATGGCCGGCCATTGACTTCACGTTATATCGGTTCGCTGGTGGCTGACTTTCACCGTAACCTGATGAAAGGCGGGGTCTATATTTATCCTACGGGTACTAAATCTCCCAAAGGAAAGCTGCGCCTGCTGTATGAATGCAATCCCATGGCTTTTCTGATAGAGCAGGCGGGAGGTAAGGCTACTGACGGCTATACACGCATAATGGACCTGCAACCGGAAGAATTGCACCAACGGGTACCCTTTTTCTGCGGAAGCAAAAAGATGGTGGAGAAGGCCGAGGAATTTATGCGCAACTACTCCGAATAAATGTGTAGAAAACGGACTTATATAAAGAGATATCGTATTAACTTTAGACTTTAACCATAAACCTTAACCATGATACGAGCCATTTTTGCAATCCTAATGCTGGTGGTGTGGGACAGCGCCTTTGCCCAGCCGATCCATGTCATTGATTTTGAATCGCCCAGTGCCAGCCTAGAACTGGATAGCATAAACCCTGATAATATCTGGCAAATCGGTGAGCCTGATAAAGTTATTTTTAACTCTGCATATTCGCCCGTTAATGCTATTGTAACAGATACATTCAACCCATATCCAAACGGGAATCATTCAACCTTTACCGTAGGTTTTGAGTTGTATGGAGTCCACCCAAGAGTCAGTTTCCAACACCGGCTCGAAACCCCAAACGGCATGGATGGAGGTTATATAGAGATATCCAAGGATTCCGGAACCACCTGGCAACTTCTTACCGATACTTCGGGCCAGGGCTCATTGGACTACGATTATATTTATGGACTGCAAACTTTCGGTTTCCCAGGCATAGGGGACACCCTTTTTAATGGACAGGGGGGCGGTTTTAGTGGCTCGTCTTCCGGTAGCTGGAACTACTCAGTGGTAGAGTTTCCCTGTATAGCCATCAAAAAAGCGTTCAGAATGTATCTGCGGTTCAACTTTATTTCGGACACGGTCCAGGACTCATTGGATGGTTGGATGATAGACGATATCACCATTGATAATGATGGTGGTTGCGGGAACCTTGGTGAAGATGTAATTGCATCTCTTAATGTAGCTCCTAACCCCATAACATCTCAGTGTACATTATATCTGGAAGATCACTATCTGTCTGATGGCACTTTGGAAGTTTATAGTATGCAGGGCAAGTTGGTGCTTAAAAAGACGGGTCTTTATGGAGATCAATTGATCCTGGATCTTCATAATCTCCCGGGTGGATTTTACCAGGCTGTGGTAAAAGATGGTCATTCTGCCTGGCGAGCTGCTGCACGCCTGGTATTCTCGCAATAATCCTGGTTTTAAAGCAACCCTTTTTGAGATGGGTTATCTAAACCTGTAGAAAAGCTACTGAACTTTTTGGCAGGCCTGCACAGAAATTCAAGACGCTCAAGAGTACGTCTAACTTAATACTGTGTGCTATGAAGATGCTAAACTCCCTGATCCTGGGTATATTGTTTTCTGTTTCGTTTGGTTCCGCGGTTGCGCAAACCCGTCCCGGGTCCTTAAAAGGTATAGTAATGGATTCTGTGAATAATGAACCCATGCCGTTTGTGAATGTGGTGCTGAAGGATGACTCCGGCAGCCTGGTGAGCGGAGGAACCACTGATGATGATGGTAAATACAATATCAATCCGGTGGCTCCCGGTGAATATGATGTCCAGGTATCCTTTACCGGTTACCGCACCTTAATTATTAAAGGGGTTCTGGTTTCCCCGAATGCTCCTACCGTATTGGATTTTAAAATGAATTCAACACCAACCGAACTGCCGGAAATGATCATTTACGGTGACCTTCCGATGGTAGGAAAGCCCTTTAGCCGGCAAATTAATTCGGAGAAAGACTTATGATCAACTAAGGAGTTACAGTAAGAGCCTTGCGACTATTGGGTTGAGAAATAGATGGGATAAAAGTATTGTTGAACAATAGCGAGGTGTTTATTTATAAGCCGGCCGGTGCTTTCATCGGCCGGTTTTCTTTTTAGGGGTCTGTTGGAATGCTTTCAACGTAAATTCCTTTTTTTTGTGACGGATCCGGTACGGGTTAAGCAACCTTTTCAATGCTGTAGTATCTAAATAAACAGATGAGCTACTGAACTTTTTGGCAGGCCTGCACAGAAACTCCAGACGCTGAAGTTTACGTCTAATCTATAATTCTGTGTGCTATGAAGATGCTGTATTCCCTGGCCTTTGGCCTTATGTTTTCCTTTTTGTGTTGTAATGGAGTTGCCCAAACCCGTCCGGGTTCGTTACGGGGCACCGTTATGGATTTTGCTACCGGTGAGCCACTGACCTTTGCCCGGGTTTCGGTTAAAGATGAGGCAGGTGTAGTCATAAGTACCGGAGTTACGGATATGGATGGCAAGTACAACCTCAATCCCATTGCTCCCGGAGAGTATACCGTAGAGGTGTCATTAATTGGCTACCAAACTGTTAAATTGAGGAGAGTTATTATTTCACCCCATGTGCCCACTGTTCAGGATTTTAAAATGAGCCTGGCCTCAACGGCATTGAGTGAGGTGGTTATTGTTGAAGACCGGCCCCTTATTGAGAAAACCAAAAGCAGTAAAATTACCACCGCAGAAGATATTCAGAATATGGCAGTGCGGGATATTACTTTCGCAGCGTCAAAGGCAGCTGGAGTAAGCCGTACTTCCGGTAACAGTACTGTTTTTTTTCAAAATCCGCAGGGTGTTTGGAATAGCTCAATATTAGGAGATATTACAATATCTGGTGCAGCTCACCCCAATCCGTTAACCGATTTTAACATTGGCTTTATGTCTCCGGATAAGGTGGAAATTCTGGATGAACCCAAGGAACTCAATAAAATGCCGGAGGCGAGGATCCTTACAGCTGGTGAGATACATGATTTCAGCAAATGGGAATTATGGAAGGATATTTCAGATGATCAACTGAAACAATGGAAAGAATATTGGAATATCGCGCCTCTTGAACGCTATAGTTTGCAACTGACCTTTACCAATGGAATTCCCATAGTAGATGCAGAAGTAGTATTCAAAGATAGAAGAGGTAAGGTAATATGGACATGCCGCACCGATAATACCGGTAAAGCAGAAATGTGGAGTAAGCTTTTTGATCAGGACCAAGAGGGACAAAGGGCAGAAATACATTATAATGATCGGATTTTTACCGTAGATGGTTTAAAGCCAATCACCCAGGGAATGAACATTATGCAAATAGATGAACCCTGTAATCTGCCCGAAGTCCTGGATATTTCTTTTGTGGTGGACGCTACCGGCTCCATGTCGGATGAAATTGCCTTTTTAAAAGCTGAACTGGGAGATGTTATTGGCCGTATCCAATCGGTGTTGAATCACAGTTCTATTCGAACTTCCAGTGTTTTTTACCGTGATAAAGGGGATGAATATGTGACCCGTGAAAGTGACTTCTCAGATAACGTCAGCCAAACCGAGAACTTTATCCAGGAACAGAATGCCGGAGGCGGAGGAGATTACCCTGAGGCTCTTATTGAGGCTATGGAAGTAGCCGTAAATAAATTTAAGTGGAGCAATAAGGCGGTTTCCCGTATTATGTTCCTGGTATTGGATGCCCCGCCTCATTACGGTGAGGATGAACTTAGAAGGCTCCATCAATTGCTTAAGGATGCTGCCCGGAAAGGTATACGCATTATTCCCATAGCGTCAAGCGGGATAGATAAAAGAACAGAATACCTGCTGCGGTCTATGGCCTTAGCTACCAACGGTACCTATACCTTTTTAACGGATGATAGTGGAGTAGGGGATTCCCATATAGAACCAACTACCGATAGCTATGAAGTAGAATTGCTCAATGATCTGATGGTAAGGTTGATCCATCAGTTTGCCTTTATTCCGGCCTGTATGAACCAGGCCATGGAAGCAAAGGTGTCGGTGGACCCTCCTGACCAGGCTTTGGAAAATCCTCTCCATCCAAATGATCCCGACCATACTGAAGGAGCAGGTCCGGAAGATGTATTTTTCAAGCTCTATCCAAACCCTACCCGTGACCTGGTAAATATTGAATTGGATAAAGAGGTGGAGGAGCTGTTCCTTACTGACCTTCGTGGAAAGATTTTGCAGCGGAAAGAAATTGGTAAGGAAAGATCGTTTCAGCTGAGCCTGGGCAACTACCCGGTGGGAACCTATTTTATACGATTTCAGGCAGAGAAGAAATGGATTACCAGGCAAATCATACGAAAAGCCTAGTAGACTATGCTTAAACCGGGCAGGCTTTCCCGGCCCGGTTTCTATAAAGCCCTATTTTTCACGGTAAAATTTAGGAGGTGTACGTTCAGGTTGTACTTTCGTGTTTTCTCAGGCAGCTCTATGTTTAAAACAAGCTTACCATACATTCTCATCCTGGCTTTTACGGTCAACCTCACTTTCTGTTGGGGGTATACGGTACAGAGAGAAGAGAGTGCCATGGTTATGCCAGCGTTTTTTTACTTAGGGAATGAGGGCCCGGAAGGTGAAAACCCGGAAAGTCCGTCTTTGCCGGCCGAAGAGTGTGAGCTTTCAACGGGTGAAAATGATAACCCTGAAGATGGATCTTCTCCAGGAATTACGGTAACATACGGGCATTTTACGACCCATTACGTGCATCGGACTCAGGGTCGTTTTGCTACCCTCGGAGAAACAGGTATCTCCTGTCCCTTATACGTATTGTATTGTTCCATCAAGCTTCCCTGCACAACATAAGCCTTTCGGTCTCACGGTATCCCAAGTAGGATGCCTTTAATGTTGTTCAAAAGCTTTCAAGAAATGGAACCTACACTATCACACGCTACTTTAGAAATTGAAGATGCAGCTCTCGACTGGAAAGATGCTGTGGAGTCCCACCATGCCGATAAGGTGATGCGCCTTTACAGTGAAGATGCTGTTCTGATGTGTGCCTTTACGCCTCATGTTTATACCCACCGTGAAGAGTTGCGGGATTATTTCGATGACTTTCTGAGACTACCAGCCCTCAAAGTGAACTTCCTCCAAACTCACATCCGTTTTATCGGTGACGGAGCGGTAAACTCCGGGATTTATCGTTTTGACTATAACAATGGTGAGGCGAAAGCCAGCCTGGTATGCCGGTATACCTTCGCTTTAAAACGTATAGCGGGCCAGTGGCGTATTGAAACGCATCATTCCTCCATACTTCCCCAGGAAACCTTGTTAAACCTATTGCACTCATAAGCGCTTGATGGCCTTCTCCCCTCATACTCTAAAAAGGATTCCGGCTATAGCCATGCTATTGCTTTTGATTATCCACATGGTAGGAGGAGGTATGTATTTCCACATACAGCGGTCACATATTCGCAAGGAGATCAAAACCCGGATTAAAAGGGGTGTTCCGCAGGAAGAATTGCAGGTATTCCATTTTCAGGATGAATCAGAGCTGGACTTGTTGCAATGGCATAATGATCATGAATTTCGCAGCGAGGGTACTATGTACGATGTGGTTAAAAGGGAAACCCGGCCGGACGGCATTTACCTGCACTGTATTAATGACCACCAGGAAACCGTTCTTTTTGCCCAGCTCAATGAACTGGTGCAAAAACGTTGTAGCCAGGAATCCAATCAGGAACAGCGCCTTCTTATACTGTCTTTAGCCAGTCCTTACCTGAACCTTCATACCAGCTTTATTTACGGTTTTCAGCCCTTTGAAAATCGTTCAAGAACGGCTTATGACTTTGCCCTGAAAACCTGGGTAAGGGAAATTGTCGGCCCACCTCCACGTCTCATCGGCTGATCCTATCAACCAATCCATTCCATCTTTTTGGAAACCGCTGTATCTGCAGCCCGATGTCCTATGCCCCTTTGTGAGGTGTTTGTTGCAAAGGTTTGCTGTGGATGAGGTGGTTTCTGGTAAATATTAAAATAATAAAAATGAGACGATTAACTATAGTTTTAGTGTTCGTTATGGCTTGTTCTATGGCCTGGGCACAAAGTAATTTGAAAGGAGTAGTGATGGATGCCAATTCACAAACTCCTTTAGTGGGTGCTTCCGTAACCACCGCTGAAAATAAAGGTACGGCTACCCTGGAAAATGGTGAGTTTACCGTAGCGTGCTCCGATAGGATCACCGTTTCCTTTATAGGCTATGAAACAGCTCAGGTAGCCGTTGCAAACTGTGACAAACTGATCAGGGTGGCATTAGTCCCCTCCACCAGTAAGCTCGGTGAAGTGGAGATTACAGCTACCTCCAATTCCAACAAGGCCTTGATTAATCAGCCGGCCTCCATTGTTAAGCTGGAGAAAAAGGAGATAAACCGGGGCATGGGGCTTTTCATGGATGATGCCATCAATGCCAATGTGCCCGGAGTGGAAATGTCGCGCAGAACTGTGTCGGCCGGCCAGCAATTCAACATCCGGGGTTATGGCAACGGAGTAGGCTTCCGGGGAGCGAATAACAACTTTGACACTCAGGGGGCTAAGGTTTACCTTAATGGTATTCCTATTACGGATGCAGAAGGTATCACCATGATGGATGATATTGACTTTGCCTCTATTGGCGATGTGGAAGTGACCAAAGGTCCTTCCGGAACATTGTACGGCCTTGCTATTGCGGGTGTGGTAAACCTTAAAACGGTACGCCCGGAGGCTGGTCGTACTTCGCTTGGCCAAAAGGTGTTGATTGGTGAATATGGTATCCAGCGCTATACCACCACTTTCCAGACTGCTGCGGAACGCTCGTCCTTGCTGGTGAACTATGGTCGCCAAACTGCGGATGGCTTTATGGCACATACCGCTTCTGAAAAGGACTTTGTGAACGTGGTAGGTGAGTTTCGGCCTTCGCAAAAGCAGACCATAACGGCCTACTTTGGTTACAGCAACAGTTATGACGAAAGAGGTGGGGAGCTCACTATTGAAGAATATGAGGACTTTGATTACAGCGGAAATGCCCGTTACATCAAGAATAACGCCCATTCCGAAGTTATTAGCTTCCGGGCGGGGCTTTCACACAATTATACTTTCAACGAGCATATTGCCAATACTACTACCGTTTTTGGTTCGGGCGCGGCACTGAACTCTAGTTCTGCGGGCGGCTGGAATGATAATAATCCGGTAAACTACGGTCTGCGTTCTACGCTTGATCTCAACTACTCATTGACCAGCGAGTTCCGGTTGAGCGGTATTGTAGGCCTGGAAACGCAGCAGCAAAAAGGACATCCTATGAGTTATTCTATGGTAACGGATAGCTCCAATATTGATGGCTACAACATCATTGGTGCTGTAAGCAGTAATAAGGTGTCCAATACCAGTACTTCCAGCTACTTTACGGAGTGGACCTTGTCCATGCCTGCGGGATTCTCACTTACGGCCGGAGTAGGTGTAAGTACTATGGATATTACGCTGGATGACCGTGTTTATAATGCAGCCAGCACTGATCCTCGCCACTTTGAAGCCGACTATAGCGGTTTGGTGTCGCCACACGTGGCCTTGAATAAAGTGTTCAGTAAAAACGTGTCGGTTTATGCCTCGTACAGCAAGGGGTATAAAGCTCCGGTAAGCTCTAATATTTTGATTTCCAATACCGGTGAATTAAACGCTGATTTGGTTCCTGAAGAGGGTGACCAGATAGAAGTAGGTACCAAGGGTAACCTTTTTAGCGGCAAACTGCATTATGAACTGGCCCTTTTCCAGGCTAAGTTTACCAATAAAATGACGTCTGTGGCAGTGCCCCTGGACAGTGTGACCACCGATTATACTTACATTGCCAATAGTGGTGGCCAGACCAACCGTGGATTGGAATTACTATTGAAATACAATGCCTTCCAAAGCAGCACGGCTTTCTTCAGTTCCGTACGTCCATGGGCTAATTTTACCTACAATGACTTTGTGTATGATAAGTTCAGCTATGAGTCAGTACCGCGTGGTGAAACTCAGGCAGTAACTGAGGTATACGATGGCAATGCTGTAGCCGGTGTTTCACCGGTAGTGTTTAACCTGGGCGTGGATGCCAGCACCCGTATCGGGCTGTACGGCAATGTGAATATGCGTTACAAGGATGCTATGCCTATCTCTTCGGACGGAGCTTTTATGACCGATGCTTTTACTGTGCTGAATGCTAAGTTCGGTTATCGTCAGGCATTAGGGAAGCACCTGGATCTGGATTTGTTTGCCGGGGCCAATAATATTACCGGCACCCAGTATTACTATATGGTGTTTATCAATCAATTGGCAGACGCATACCTACCTGCTCCGTACGAGATCAATTTCTATGGTGGGCTTAATCTGAAGTACGTATTCTAGAGAATGAATTTCTGGTGTTAAATGCAGCGGGAAGCCCGGCAGAGACAAAAGTCGGGCTTCCCGCTCTTTAAAAAATAAGATATGAAGAAAATAATCATACTACTGAGTAGTGTAGTTATGGCACTAAGCGCTTGCGGACGCTTTGCCAATGAAGAAAATACCTTGTCCGCAACAGGTGAAAAGACGGATACTACCGGCCAGCGTATAATTTGCCTGGCTAAACAGTATAATGAGATCATGTATGCGCTGGGTGCGGAGAAAAACCTGGTGGCCGTAGATCTTTCCAGTACCTACCCACCCGAGATCAGAGAGTTGACCACAGTAGGTTACCACCGTGCACTAAGCGCGGAAGGTATCCTTTCCATGAAGCCGGATCTCATCATCCATGATAATAATGTTGGTCCGGAACACGTGATGCGCCAGTTGGAAGAACTGAAGATCCCCATGAAAACCTTTGGGGATTATGAGCAGGATATTGCCGGAACACAGAAGCTGATGCGGGAGATGGGCGCCTACTTTGGTAAAGAAGACAAAGCGGAGGAGCTCAGCAATCGCCTGGAGAAGGATATGGATAAAGCCCTGGAAGGCCGAAAAGCTTATTCCGATACTCCCAAAGTAGTGGTTATTCATTTTGGTCGCGCTTCCAATATCTATCTTACAGTAACCCGTGCCAGTACAGCCGGTAAGATGATCGAATGGGCAGGAGGAGAGATTGCAATTGATGGCGAACGTGGCATGCGCCATTTGTCCTCTCCTGAATTGATCGCCCAGGCTAACCCTGACGTGATATTGCTTACCGATTTTGGTTATGACCGCTTAGGTTCACAACAAAAGATCGAGGAGCTTCCCGGAGTTTCCGGTACCAATGCGGCCCGCAACGAACGCATATACCGCGTGGAGGAGCATGACCTTATTTACCTTGGTCCGCGTACCGGTAAAAATGTACTTAAACTGCGGGAACTGATCCATCGGACAGGTCATGAAGAAAGCTAAATTCATCCCCCTTATATTGGGGTTCATTCTTTTGCTTACGGTTTACCTCTCCCTCCGGTATGGTGCTATCAAGCTGAGCTGGGAAGAAATCAGCGGGGGCATTCGTTCGCTTTTCAGCGGAGAACAGGCCACTCTTAACGAACGCATTTTTGCCGAGTTGAGGTTGCCACGGGTGCTACTTTGTATACTAACCGGAGCAGCGCTGGCGGTGGGCGGTGTGTTGATGCAGGCACTATTCCGTAACCCGATAGTTGAACCCGGGTTGGTAGGTACCAGCAGCGGAGCGGCATTTGGGGCCTCGCTGTATTTTGTGCTGGGAGCGGTGTTGCATTTTGATGGCGGGGAATGGACCTTGCCCATTGCGGCTTGTGTGGGGGGTATTGTGGCTACCTGGCTGGTGTTTATGCTCAGTGGGTCTTTCCGGTCAAGGTCATCCATTGTAGGGTTATTGCTTACCGGTATTGCTATCAACGCGCTCTTTTTGAGCGGCATTGGCTTTTTGAGTTATATAGCCCGTGATCCCCAGGCACGCTCTATAACCTTCTGGAATCTGGGGACTATTTCCGGTGCCAACTGGCATTCTGTGCTGATTGTGGGAGCCAGTACATTGTTGTGCGTACTGCTGGCCTTGCGTTATACCAAATCCCTGAACGCGCTGATGATGGGAGAAGATGAAGCCCGCCTCGTTGGGGTTAACATCAAAAGGCTCAAGCTGGAAGTCCTTACCATTAACGTGATCATTGTTTCCGTAGCCACGGCTTTTACCGGGGTAATCAGTTTTGTAGGACTCATTGTTCCGCACATACTCCGTATGATGGGTGGCTCGGATAATCGGTACCTCTTGCTCAATGGTATCCTTATGGGCGGTATTGTGCTTACCCTGGCTGACCTGGTCGCCCGGATGACCCTGCGGCCGGCAGAGTTGCCCATCGGCATTGTTACTTCGGTGGTAGGCGTGCCCGTTTTTATTTTTTTACTACGAAAAGGCAAATTTTATTTCTGATGATCCGTACCGAAAACCTCAGTTTAAAGATTGGAGCCAAAATGCTCCTTAAACCCCTTTCGGTGGAGCTGGAAAGTAATCAGTTGCACCTTATACTGGGACCTAATGGGGCAGGAAAATCCACTCTGGTCAAACTTTTGAGCGGACAGCTAAAACCTACTTCGGGAGAAGTGTTTTACGGGGAGGAACCCCTGTCTTCTATAAAGATGGAGGAGCTGGCCCGGTTCCGGGCGGTGCTTTCCCAGAGTGTTGATTTTGCCTTTCCTCTGCGGGTGGAGGAGGTGGTAATGATGGGGCGTTACCCTTATTTCAGCAGCCGGCCCGCTAAATTGGATCTTGAAATAGTGCAGGAGTCTATGCGTTGGTTTGGGATACTGCATTTCGCTGACAGGGATTATACTACATTGAGTGGTGGCGAGCGTCAGCGTGTACAGTTTGCCCGTATCATGGCGCAGATATGGCCCGGAGATGATACCCACCGCATCTTGTTCCTGGATGAGCCACTTACCTTCCTGGATGTAAAGTATCAGTATGATTTCCTGAAAAAGATCAGGAATTTCATAGGCACCCAAAATCTCACCGTCATTGGTGTACTTCATGACCTGAACCTGGCAGCGCGTTTTGCGGATAAACAGATCCTTTTAAAAGAAGGAGAGCTCATTGTACATGGCGATCAAAAAACAGTTCTTACCAGTGAACATATCAGGAAAGCCTATGGCATGGAACCTCGCTTGATTGAGGCTGAAGGAAGGTTGATCATTGATTTTTAAGAAACAGTATCAGGCAACTATTAGGTGGTAGCTACTCTATACCTATAAATGTTTGCCATGAAATACTTTATCATTTTCCTGTTCACGATATTTGCATCATATATTGGCCTTGCACAAGGGGAGAAAGTCAAAATGCCAAACCAGGCGGTTATCATTCAGGTTACACCTAAAACCCTGCATTACAGGCCGCTTATTTCCACCGAAAAAAGATCGCCCAGGCGAGACCCTGATGTTTATTATATATGTGACCCTTATTATACATGGCGTATGGGCTGCGCAAGCCTTCTTCAGGTCAACGCCATTAGGGCTAATCCTAACTTCAACGGTTTACCGGCTTCATTCGCCAATTATGAAACCTGGCCTTATAAAGATGTTTTTGGCCGGGAAGAGGGACTGTGGTCACTGAAAGTCAATCGTATAATAAATGGAAAAGTGCATGACGGTCAGGCTTTTTCCAGCGATGTGAACAGCTGGAATTATTTTGGTAAAATGAGCATCACCCAATTGTAAGCGTGAGAATGCTTCGGTTTTGATTCTCAATTCCTACCTTCGGCATACAATCCTGAACGTATGCCACAAACAGCATTTATTACCGGGGCCACTTCTGGTATCGGCCAATCAACTGCCCGTCTTTTAGCCCGGAAAGGTTACCGCATTATTGCCTGCGGCCGCAGGCAGGAACGCCTGGATGAATTAAAAAAGGAATTAGAGGACATCAGTTCGGTTGTTACCCTGAATTTTGACGTTCGAAATAATGCCGCAGTAACTGAAGCCATCAGCTCTTTACCTGAAGACTGGCAGCAGGTAGACCTCCTGGTGAACAATGCCGGTAACGCACACGGTTTATCCAGCATTCATAAGGGTAGTCTTGAGGATTGGGATGCCATGATCGATATCAACGTAAAGGGGTTGCTGTACGTTTCAAGGGCTATTATCCCAGGTATGGTACAGCGTAACTCCGGGCACATCATCAACATAGGTTCTATCGCAGGCCGGGAGGTATACCCCAACGGCAATGTGTACTGCGCTTCCAAGCACGCGGTGGATGCTATAAACAGTGGTATGCGCCTCGATCTCAATGATTATAATATCCGTGTCTCGCAAATAGCCCCCGGATTAGTGGAAACCGAATTTTCATTGGTTCGCTTTAAAGGAGATGCTAATAAGAGCAAGCATGTATACGAAGGTTATAAAGCCTTACAGCCCACGGATATTGCAGATTTGGTAGTATTCATCGCTACCCGCCCCCCACACGTTAATCTCGCGGATGTGTTGATTTTACCCACTGCGCAGGCATCGGCCACTAACGTTCATAAAGAATAATCAAACCAAACCATGACTACCGAAGAAGCCTTACAACGCATTACCTCCTTTTTTGACCAATTTAAAATCCCTTATGAGGAAACTCAACTGGAAGAAACCTTTTTGCCCGGGGTAGCGCTTGGTAAGGGTAAAGTGCTTTACGATCCTGCAAAGCTGAAGTATCCTGGCGACCTGCTTCATGAAGCCGGGCATTTTGCCTTATCCCTGCCCGAAGAACGTCCGCTTCTGCACGGTAATATGGCCGAGGAATTTCCTCATAAGGAAGATGAAGAGATGGCGGCTATGTGCTGGTCTTATCTGGCCTCCAAAGTTGCCGGCATCCCGGTGGAAATACTCTTTCATGAAGGGGGCTATAAGGGACAGGCGCATGACCTGCGCATGGCCTTTGAATCGGGTAACTTCATTGGTCTTCCACTTTTAGAGTGGATGGATATGGTGCGTAAAACCCCCGATGGACGCATTGAGATCATGACCTGGCTTCGTCCTGAAATTTCCGAAGAAAGCGAAAAAAAGTAAAAGCAACCTTTTACAGCTGCTACACTCTATATAGGTAGAGAGATTAACCCGGGAACTGTATACAACAGGGTTATTTTCTTTAACCTGATTCACCTTTGTATCGATACGGAATAGGTTACCGGTTCTTTGGGCCCGGTGCCCGGAGGACTTCCAAGGAATGTTTATCTAAAAAACGAAGCCGTATGAAAAATGGAGCGAGAACCGGCCTGGCCGGATGGGCTTTGAGCATCTGTGTATGCTTTTCCCAGTTAGTAAGCGCGCAAAGTTCAATTATTAAAGGACGTATTTATGATGCCGAGACGTTTTCCGATGTTTCGCATGTAAATGTGCTGGTGCGCGATGAGAATGGAAATGTGATTACCAGCATCACAAGTAATTACAATGGCCTTTATTCCACGGATTCCATTGAACCCGGTACCTACCGTATTGAAGCTTTTAGTCGTGAATTTGAAAAATCAATAGTCCACAAGCTGGTGGTACAGCCTGCCAAAGCTTCGGTCTTTGATATTCCCCTGGAGCGGAAGAAAGAGGAAACTGCCCGGGAGGAGGATAAAAAAAATCCCAAATCCGATATACTGGAAATGTTGGGAGGTATTGTTAAAAGTGCTGCTTTAAGCGGCTTGTAGAATAAATTAAGTAGGTGTTGTTTAAGTTAGAGAAAGGGCGTGGCCGTTGGTTATGCCCTTTCCTTATTAAGGGTATGTGATCTATATTAGCCTGCTTAATTAAACCTGCCATGAAAAAATACCTTAGCCTGATCCTGCTTCTGTGCGGTTTTGCTGGTAGTGTAAAAGCACAACTTTATGCTGAAGTAGCTTTCCTGCAAACCACGGGTAATTTCGGATATGTATTCAAGCCGGGCCCAATGTTCTCAATTGGTTACCGCTTTGCCGAAGATCAATTTGACCAGTTCCCACTTACCGTATATGTGTCGTATTATTCACTGAATGCCCGCAAGGATACTTTTCCCGTAGTAGGTTATTCCAGTGAACTACCCATGATAAGACCGGGCTATAAGGTTTACGAGGATCACAAAGGCTGGATATTGGGTTTGGGCTACCAGTACAGGTTTTTGGATACCGATTTTTCACCTTTTGCAACACTGGATGCCACCCTCAGATCTGAAAATTACAATTTAGATAGTTACTATTACGGCATAATGGAAAGCTCAGATTATGTTTCACGGTTTTATGTAGGGCTTATTCCCAAAGCGGGAATAAGCTACGGAACTGATGAGTATACTCTTGATCTGGGCCTGGGATACAGCATGAATTTAACCCGTGGCGGAAAAGCCTACTACTGGCAGACAGCGCTTGGGATGACTTATTATTTTGAATAATAACCAACCATGACACCTATAAAAAAGATAATTATAATAGGCTTGGCCGGATTGGGCATGCTGGCCTGCAACCCTGATTATGACAACATTCTCCCTGTAGTAGAAACAGTGGATGTAAGTAGCCCTGAGGATGGTGTTATTCTGGTGAATGGCAGGGTTACAGATGCCCATGGACTTAAAATTGATGCCACCGGGTTTTGTGCCAGCACCAACCCGCTTCCCACTATGGAAGAGAACCAGATCATTGGCAGCGGAACTTCAGATGATTTTCGGGGGAGGCTGTATTATGACCAGGAAGGGGTAACCGTATACGTAAGGAGTTTTGCGGTTAATCAATATGGCTACAGTTATGGAAATAGCCTTCCCATCATCACTCCGTCCTTTTCACCCCCGGAGGTGCCTTGTTCGCTCAAGACAAATACTTTAGTAACCAATGGTGTTCAGTATAACCTGTGGTATATAGATAGTAGCAATGTACACCAGGTGTTTGGGGACTTTGCCCTCTCTGCGGAGGCCCAAAGTTCCGGTCCCGGTATCCTTATTGAACTTAACAGGAAGCCTCGCAATGGCACCTATATAACAGTACATGGCCCAGACATGGGTGAGGCGGGTAATAATGCGGCCCGGGTGGTCATAAACTGGTCAAATCCAATAGAAGTGGAGCCTGACCAGGAGGTGTATGTTACCGAGCAGGCGAATGGCAGCTTTTTGTTTGAGCTATGTGAAGTAAAATATACGGTTAATGGGGGTGATCTGGACGTAAGCGCTGCCATAAAAATATAAGCAGTAACGGCAACCGGCTGAACTCAGGACGTGAAAAGTCTTCTTTTCACTCACCGGGTTACTATTGTTTTTAACCGAGTATTCCCTCAGATAAATTACTTCCCTATTTTTGCTCTCCAATTAAACCACCCCTCCAAAAGGACCGGGTGGTTAGGCATTTTATACCCATGGCAACTACGGCAAACGACTTTATACAAGCTTACCTGGCGGATGAACGGCTGGGGGCGATCGGTGGATTTTTCCGCAACAACAAACTGGCCAAGGCCAACGCCAAGGGCCTTACCGGTTCTTTTACTTCCCTGGCGGCTTGTGCCTCTTTTCAACACTCGGAACGTCCACATCTCTTTATACTTCCCGATAAAGAGGAAGCAGCGTATTTCCTGAACGATATGGAACGTATCATCGGGGAGAAAGATGTGCTTTTCTATCCCGGCTCTTACCGCAGACCCTACCAGGTAGAGGAAACCGATAACGCTAACGTATTGCTTCGGGCTGAAGTGCTTAATCGCATTAATAGCCGTAAAAAACCGGCCGTCATAGTCAGCTATCCCGATGCGTTGTTTGAGCAGGTGATTACCCGCAAACAGCTTAATTCCAATACTTTTACCGTGAGGGAAAGCGATAACCTGAGTATAGATTTCCTCAACGAAACCCTTTTTGAATACCACTTTGAGCGAGTGGATTTTGTGGTAGAGCCCGGGCAGTTCTCAGTGCGCGGAGGTATTGTGGATGTGTTCTCTTTTGCACATGATCAACCCTATCGCATTGAGTTCTTCGGAGATGAGGTAGAGAGCATCCGCACTTTCGACATTGAAAGTCAGTTGAGTATTGACAAGGTGAAAAAACTGAACCTCATTCCCAACGTGGAGAATAAGGTGATGCTGGAAATGCGGCAAAGTTTTTTTGATTACATCTCTGATCATACGGTAGTGTGGGTCAAAAGCATTCCCCTGGCCGCCAAAAAACTGGATGACCTTTTTAAGAAGGCTGAAGAGTCTTTTGACTCCCTCACTGGAGAGATCCGCCAAAGTCGCCCGGAAGAACTATTCATCAGTGGGGAGATGCTGAAAGATACCCTGCAAAGTTTCGCCACGCTGGAGTGGGACAATGATGTTTTTTACCCTACGGATCACACTTTTGAGTTCAGCGCCAAACCGCAACCTTCCTTCAATAAAAAATTCGAATTGCTGGTAGAGGAGTTCAAGGCCAATACGGAAAAGGGCTGGCAAAACTTCCTGCTATGTGCCAATACCAAACAGGTAGAGCGCTTCTATGCCATCTTTGAAGACATTGGTCATGAGGTGGATTTTCAACCGATCGTGTATACCCTGCACGAAGGCTTCAGCGATCCCACCGGCCAGAAAGTAGTGTATACCGACCACCAGATCTTTGAACGCTACCAGCGTTTTAAGCTGAAGACCGGCTACGAGAAAAAGCAGGCACTCACTCTGAAGGAACTCACAAGCCTGCAGATAGGGGATTACGTTACCCATATCGATCACGGTATCGGTGAATTTGGCGGTTTGCAAAAAATAGACGTGAATGGCCGCAGCCAGGAAGCCATTAAACTGGTGTACAACGGGGGTGATGTACTGTACATCAGCATCCACTCGTTGCATAAGATTGCGCGTTACAACGGTAAGGAAGGTACGGTTCCCACCACCCATAAACTGGGTTCGGGAGCTTGGCAAAAAACCAAAGCCAAAGCCAAGAAGCGCGTTAAGGAAGTAGCTTTTGACCTGATCAAGCTATATGCCCAGCGCAAGGCCAACCAGGGTTTTTCCTTTTCACCGGATACCTATCTGCAACACGAACTGGAGGCTTCCTTCCTGTACGAGGATACCCCGGACCAGATCACTGCCACTGCTGATGTGAAAGCGGATATGGAAAACCCGGTTCCCATGGATCGACTGATATGCGGTGATGTGGGCTTCGGAAAAACAGAGATTGCTATACGTGCGGCTTTTAAAGCCGTGGCAGACAGCAAACAGGTAGCCGTACTGGTGCCTACCACCATACTGGCCTTTCAGCATTTTAAGACTTTTAGTGAGCGTCTTAAGGATTTGCCCTGTAACATCGATTACATCAACCGTTTTCGCTCCCGTAAACAGCAAACCGAGATCCTTAAAAAACTGGAAGAAGGTAAGCTGGACATCGTCATCGGAACACACCGCCTGGTGGGTAAGGATGTAAAGTTCAAAGACCTGGGTCTGCTCATCATTGACGAAGAGCAGAAATTCGGGGTGAGTGTTAAGGACAAACTCAAGAATATAAAGGTAAACGTAGATACCCTCACGCTTACCGCTACCCCCATTCCACGTACCTTGCAGTTTAGCCTCATGCAGGCACGCGACCTGAGCGTGATGACCACGCCACCGCCCAACCGTCACCCGATTGAAACGCAGGTAGTACCCTTTAGCGAAGAGATGATCCGCGATGCCATCATGTACGAGATGAGCCGGGGAGGGCAGGTGTTTTTCATCCATAACCGCGTGGAAAATATTAAAGAAGTAGCGGGTATGATCGGACGGCTGGTGCCGGATGCCAAGATCGGCATTGGTCACGGGCAGATGGAAGGCAAGAAACTGGAAGAGCTGATGCTCAACTTTATTGACGGTCACTTTGACGTTTTGGTGGCCACTTCTATTATTGAGAATGGCCTGGATGTGCCCAATGCCAATACCATCATTATCAATAATGCCCATCATGTGGGACTCAGCGACCTGCACCAAATGCGGGGCCGGGTGGGGCGAAGCAATAAAAAGGCCTTCTGTAAACTCATTGCGCCACCTATGAGTACACTAACCGAAGAAGCCCGGAAGCGGTTAACGGCCATTGAGCAGTTCAGCGACCTGGGGAGTGGTTTCCAGATTGCGATGCGCGACCTGGAAATACGTGGTGCCGGTGACCTCTTGGGTGCGGACCAAAGTGGTTTTATGGCCGATATAGGCTTTGATACCTACCAGAAAATATTGGCCGAAGCCATTGAAGAACTGAAAGCCGGTGAGTTCAAAGAACTGTATGCCGAAGACCAGCAGAAGAAGGATTTTGTGGACGAAACCCTGTTGGATACCGACCTGGAGATCCTGATTCCGGATACCTACGTGAACAAGGTGGAAGAGCGCTTACGCTTGTACCAGACGCTGGATAGCCTGGACAACCCGGAACAGCTGTATGAATTTGAGCAGGAACTGATTGACCGTTTTGGTCCGGCACCGGAAGAAGTGTACGAACTGCTCAACTCCGTTCGCCTGCGCTGGATGGGTAAGGAAATTGGTTTTGAAAAGATCGTGTTGAAACAAGAGCGGCTCATCGGTTACTTTGTATCGGATCCCGATTCACCTTTTTACCAAAGCGATAAGTTCCAGCGGGTATTGTATTTCCTGAAAGATCAGCCCAAGGCCCAGATGAAGGAGCGGAATAAAAAATTGTATCTCTCCTTCAGTGAAGTAAAAACGGTGAATGAAGCCATTAAACTTTTGGAGCCGGTTCTTAAAAAGGAAGTTGTCTTCTGAGCCAACTTGTTCAAGAAAATACGATAGGGTATTCTGGGATTGTAAAATTGGAAGGTTATGAAACCAAAACCAGTAAAGCTTAAGGTTCTTATCCGGCCTAAGACCTCATCCGGGGGCTATCCCCTTATTGAGGTGCCTCCTGGTATTGCCGATAACTTCCTGGGTAGTTCAAACAAGAAACGGATGGTCGTCACCTTTGCAAATGGCTGGCAGGCCCACCGGGCTTTACAACGAAGTAAAAACGGTGAAACCTTCATTCTTTTGGGAGGTAAAACTCTTAAGGAGGCCGGGTTAATACTGGGAGATGAAACTCAATTGACCTTGCAGGAGGACACCAGTAAATACGGTATGCCCATGCCAGAGGAATTTCAGGAGGTGCTGAACCAGGATGAGGAAGGAAGGCAGCTTTTTGAGCAATTAAAGCCAGGCCTGCAGCGTAGTTTTTTGTATTACATCAATACTGCTAAAATGGTGGATACCCGTATCAACCGTTCCCTGCAATTGATAGAAAGACTCAAGACCGGTGATCTTTCCAGAGGTAACCAGTAGTAATAAAAAAAGCCTCCCCTGAACGGAGAGGCTTCCAACTTTAACCTACAAAAACTAAACCTGCATTTGTACTCTACTCTGTGTCTATCTACGACATAATACGTTCCTTGGATCGATGAAAAAGGGAAAGGTTTAAAGTGGTAGGTGCCTTTTCCGGTTCACTCCCGTTTACTCCTCCTTCACTCCCATTTACTTTTGGAGGCAGTACTTTAGCCCGTGCTTTGCTCCTGTAAAAATCAATCGGGAATAAAACCTGTCAACCATGAAAATTAAATTATTCATTATCAGCTTTTTGTTTGGTGCTTTAGGATATGCACAAACTGCTATTACCCAGAATATCCGTGGTCGTGTTATTGATCAGCAAAGCGAAACACCCCTCCCTGGGGTTAATGTACTGGTGCTGGAGGAGGGCACCAGCAAAGGTGCCGTAAGTGATGTGGACGGCTATTACGTTATTCAGGGCGTTCCGGTGGGCCGCGTTTCCCTGGGCTTTAGTTTTATGGGTTACGAACCGGTAACGGTACAGAATGTAGAGTTGTTAAGCTCCAAAGAGCTGGTGATTAACGTGAGCATGCGCGAGAATACGGAACAACTGGATGAAGTGGTAGTTACGGCTGACCAGCAGAAAGAACGCGTAAAGAACGAACGTGTAACCGTTTCGGGCCGCACCTTCTCCATTGAAGAAAGCCAGCGCTTTGCAGGAGCCCTGCAGGATGTTTCACGTATGGCCTCCAACTTTGCCGGGGTGCAACGCTCCAATGACTCGCAAAACGACATTGTGATCCGGGGTAACTCGCCCATTGGCCTTATTTGGAGGATGGAAGGCATTGATATTCCCAACCCCAATCACTTTGGCGGGTTGGGAGCTACCGGTGGGCCGGTAAGCATGCTCAATAATAACGTACTGGCCAATTCCGACTTTCTAACGGGAGCTTTCCCATCAGAATACGGTGACGGGGTTTCCGGGGTTTTTGACCTCCAGATGCGCAATGGAAATTACGACAAACATGAGTTTTTAGGGCAGATCGGTTTCAACGGCCTGGAAGCCGGGGCCGAAGGTCCTATAAACCGTGAGGCTAAGTCTTCCTACCTGATCAACTACCGCTATTCTACGTTAGGAGTGATGTCAGCCATGGGTATTGATTTCGGCACGGGAACAGCGGTTCCCTATTACCAGGACCTGAGCATGAAGCTGCATTTTCCGAGTAGTAAAAAGGGAACGATAGATGTTTTTGCGCTGGGTGGCATTAGTTCCATTGATTTCCTGGACAGTGAGTCCGAAGAGAGTGACGGAGGCTTTTACAGTGATGATCAGGATCTGCGCAACCGCGTCCGTACCGGAGTGCTGGGGGCATCGCACCAATATTTTTATAATAAAGACCTGTACTCCAAAGTAACCGTAGCCGCTACTACCATTGGTAACTTTACTTCGGTGGATACCATCAGTTCAGATGGAAAACTGATCACACCTGTTTACCGTCAGGAATTCGTGCAGAATGATATCCAGTTGAGTGCGCTGGTGAATAAAAAGTTCAATGCACGAAACGTAGTACGGGTGGGTAGTTTTGTAACCTTCAAGAATTACAATTTACTGGACAGTACCTATGATTCTGATCTCAATGCTTTCCGCGACCTGAGGAACCATCAGGAAAATGATATGCTCTACCAGCCTTATGTAAATTGGCAACATCGCTTTAATGAGAAATGGGAAGCCAACCTGGGTGTACACAGCATGTTCCTGCAGTCCAATTCCAATTACAGCATTGAACCACGTTTTGGGCTTACATACCGCCTCCGGGAAGGCCAGAGTCTTAATTTTGGCTACGGACTGCATAGCCAGATCGCACCCGTGGTTATTCTCTACGAGCAGATACGCCTGCCGGACGGTAGCTATATCCAACCTAATGAAGACCTGGATTTTACCAAAAGTCACCATTTTGTGCTTGGTTATGACCGTATGTTTGCCAACCGCATACACTTTAAAGCGGAAACTTACTATCAATACGTATACGATGCCGTTATTGAACAGCATCCCGGTTCATTCTCCAGCCTCAATGCCGGGGGCTTTAACTTCGGGGCCCCGGATTCGGTTAAAAATGGGGGCCGTGGTTATAATTATGGTTTAGATCTCACCCTGGAAAAATTCCTGGATAAAGGCTTTTATTTCTTAACCACCCTCTCTTTGTATGAGTCACAATACCGCGGTAGTGATGGCATTTGGCGGAATACGGCCTTTAACGGGAACTACGTTTACAATCTTTTAGGAGGTAAAGAATTTGTGCTGGGCAAAAGCAAGACCGAGCGCAGAAAGCGAAAAACGATAACGGTGGACGCCAAACTCACCTATGCCGGTGGACAGCGCTACACGCCCCTTGATCTGCCAGCCTCCATTGCCAAAGACGAAGAAGTGTACGATGAAAGTCGCGCTTTTGGCGAGCAGTATGACCCTTATTTCAGAACGGATATACGGATTGGCTATAAGCTTTCGGGTAAAAAGGTGACCCAGGAATGGGCGTTGGATGTACAGAATGTGACCAACCACCAGAACCCTTTTGGCCAGGATTACGATGCTGAAGCGCAGGAGGCTATAACTACCTACCAGCTTGGTCTCTTTCCCATGGTATTGTATCGTATAACCTTTTAAAACGGAGTAAGATGTATTGCAGTTACACGCATTTCAGAGTAGAGAAGTGGTGGGCGGTTCCTTTATTCCAATGGCATGCCTTCCGCTCGGTTAACCAAGTAAACAGCACCAAAGGCCTGGTAAAAATGGAGGTTTGGCCCAGTGATTTACGTAATTATCATACGCTCACTACTTGGATGGAAAAAAAGGATATGCTGGCCTTCCGCAATTCCGGGGCTCACCTCAAAGCTATGAAGCTTAGTTCCAGGATGGGTAGAGGTTATGCTGTGGGCTGGGAGAGTTCACAGTTACCTACACGCCAGGAGGCGAAACAGCATCTTGAGGATAAGATGAAAAAAGGCGATCTTTCCGCATGGCTAAGCGCTTAAATCCCCGGGTGGGAGAATTCCTGTTAGTGGTTGGTATCGCTACGGTACCAACGCTGCTTTCCCTCATGCGCTATTACGTAGGCTCCCCGGCAGGGCCTGATGAGATGAGCCTGAATTATTGCTCGGTTTCTTTCATCTACTCCTTTCTTGTAACCGGGAGCCTGTATTACGGTTGTAGTTTTATCTTTATGGGGTTTAGCCGTAAAATGCCATGGAACAAGTATGGTTTAAAGCGATTACTTCCGGAGATACTGGTGATATTCACCTATACCACCATTATGCAGTTTCTCATTATCACGGCCTTTAGTAAAACCTCGCTTTTTGAAGAAAAGGAACTTACCCCTTATTTTTATTTTGAGAATATCTTCTTCGGGAATACGGTAACGCTGATCGTGATGGCTATTGTGGAAGGGGTTTATCTTTTCAGGGCCTGGAAGGAAGCACTGGTGAATGAGGAAAAGCTCAAGACCCAAAGCTTGAAAAGCCAGTTCGATTCTCTGAAAGGTCAGCTGGATCCGCACTTTTTGTTCAATAGCCTCAACGTGCTTTCTTCACTGGTAGAAAAGGATCCTGCTAAAGCACAGCACTTTATTGATGATTTTGCCAGGGTATACCGCTATGTGCTGGAAGTAAAGGATGAGATGGTAGTGCCTCTGCAACGGGAACTGCACGTTCTGGAAAGTTACCTCAACCTTCAGAAGATACGTTTTGCGGAAGGCATACAGGTGAAGCGCAAGATAGCGGCAGAGCACCTGGATCTGTATGTGCCTCCGCTGAGTTTACAGGAACTGGTGAGCAACGCCATCAAACACAATGAGGCTTCGCAAAGCAAGCCTCTTCTCATAGAGATCAGTAGTGAAGGTGATCATATCGTGGTGAGCAATAACCTGCAGCTGCGGGGGGAAAAAGCCCCCTCTACCGGTACTGGGTTGGAAAACCTGCAGGCACGCTACCGCTTGTTGACCTCCAGGAAGACACATTTCCGTATTTTGGATGATCATTACCGGGCGGAGATCCCCCTTATCGAATCAGAACAATGAAGTACCTGGTTATAGAAGATGAGCCTTTGGCAGCTGAAAAGCTGGTGCGCAATGTGCAGCGCAAACGTCCCGCCTGGGAACATCTGCATACCGTAGGGACCGTTCGTGAGGCGGTGCAGGAACTGTTAAAGGTAATGCCCGATTTCCTGTTCCTGGATATTCATCTTTCGGACGGTATTTCCTTCCAGATCTTTGACCAGGTAGAAGTGCAATGCCCGGTCATTTTTACTACGGCTTATGACCAGTATGCCCTGCGGGCCTTTAAGGTGAATAGCATTGATTATTTACTGAAACCCCTGGTGGAAAGTGACCTGGACCGCGCCCTGCAGAAACTGGAAAGCCGCCCCCTCGCACCTCAGGCGGACTGGAAACAACTGGAAACGGAGTTGAGGCCCCGTTACAAAGACCGTTTCCTGGTCAGTACGGGTGAACGTATCCGTAGTTTACAGGAAGATGAAGTGGCGTTTTTCTTTGCCCAGGGAAAGCACTCCTTTATCACCGATGTATCCGGTAACCAATATCTCTATGATCAAACCCTTACTGCTATTTCGGAACAACTGGATCCACGGAAATTTTTCCAGATCAACCGGCAGTATGTGATCCATATCAATAGCATCCGTGAAATGATACCTTATTCCAAGGGCCGGCTGAAACTGGTAATGGAACCTGCTACTCCGGAGGATGCCATCGTAAGCGTGGATAAGTCACCCCGGTTTAAAGGCTGGGTGGCCGGGGAGTAAGCCTAGCTTATTGCCGTAAGTGCTCGTTTTAAATCGTCTATAAGATCGTCACTATGTTCCACGCCTACTGACAAACGAACCAGTTTGTCGGTAATACCCAGCTCCTGCCGGAGTTCAGGGTCTACTCCTGCGTGGGTCATGGAAGCAGGGTGCTGGGCCAGTGATTCCGTGCTGCCCAGGCTCACCGCCAGGCGGATGAGTTTGAGATTGTTCAGGAAGCGGAAAGCTTCTTTTTCGCCTCCTTTTACATCAAAAGAAAGCATGGCCCCGGCAGAAGTACACTGCCGCTGGAATATTTCCTGGTTGCGCTCATCATCTGCCGGTAAAGAGCCGAGGTAGTAAATACGTTCAATAGCGGGGTGACCCTCCAGGAATTCAGCGATCTTAGCGGCATTGGTCGCCTGTTTTTCCATGCGCACTTTCAGGGTTTCCAGGCTTCGCATCAATAACCAACCCGTCCACGGGCCGGCCATATTCCCCAAAAAGGTGCGCAGGGCTTTTACTCTTTGCATTAACCCGGCACTACCTAAACAGGCACCGGCAATTACATCACTGTGGCCGCCAATGTACTTGGTGGCGGAGTAGATGACCAGGTCAGCGCCATGTTTCAGCGGGTGTTGCCACAGGGGCCCCATATAGGTGTTATCCACGGTAAGCAGCACCTTATGATCATCATGGCTGTATTTTCTTGCCAGGTTGCTGCAGGAGCGCAGGTCTATGAGATCATTGGTTGGGTTTGCGGGGGTTTCTACGTAGATCATGGCCAGGCGGTCACCGTGCCCGCTATCCTGGATGATCTGTTCGATCTCCTCCTGGCTTTGGCCGGTTTTAAAACCTACTACATGAATGCCGAATTTGGTCAGTACTTGTTTAATAAAGTGGTCCGTGCCACCGTATACCGGGTTGCTGTACAACAACAGGTCACCGGGTTGCAGGAATTCCATCAGTACCGTAGAGATGGCAGACATTCCGCTTTCAAATACCGCACAATCATCCGCGCCATCCCACAGGCATAGCCGATTTTCGAGTATTTCAAGGTCCGGGTTGTTCAGGCGGCTGTAAATGAGTCCAAGCTCTTCATGTTCATCCTTTTCCCGCAATCCATAAGCCACTTCAAAAAATGCTTTTCCCTCTTCAGCGGTTTTAAAAACAAAGGTTGATGTTTGAAAAATCGGGCATTTGATGGAACCCTCGGAAAGTTCCGGCTTATAGCCGTAAGACATCATTAAACTTTCGGGGTGCATTTTTTTGTGATCCATGAGATTGAATTAAATATTGAGCGTTTCTTTAAGTCTTTGATACCCAGTCCTGCTTACCGGGATATAGGTTCCGTCTTTGAGGCGCGCAATATGGCTATTCTTATGGTAAGGATCAATTCTTTCGAGGTAAGAAATGTTAAGAAGGTGAGTGCGGTGGATGCGGGCAAATACTTCTTTGCTTAACGTATCTTCAAAATGTTGCAGGGTTTTCTTTTTCATAAAATTCCCTTCCCGGCTATAGATCTTCACATAATCGCCATCGGCTTCCAGGCGGATAATATCTTTTACCGGGATAATTCGTACCTGGCCACTGTCTTTCAAAACGATGCGATTGGGTTGGCTACCGGGATTCTGAGCAGCCAGTTGCTGTATGTTTTTATGTTCTGCAGGCTGGTGTTCCAGAAATTTGTTGATGGCTTTTTCAAAACGTTCTTTTGAAAAGGGCTTAAGCAGGTAATCCACCGCATTGGCCTCAAAGGCCTTTAAAGCATATTCATCAAAGGCGGTGGTAAAGATTATAGCCGGAGGATCCTCCAGCAGTTCCAATAACTCAAAGCCACTGATCTTCGGCATCTGTACGTCCAAAAAAATAAGATCCGGTTGATGTTCCTGAATGGCTTTCATGCCCTGGAAACCATCGTGGCAACGGCTCACTACCTGTAATTGCGGAAAGTCCTGCAGGTACTCAGCTACCAGGTCACAGGCCAGCGGTTCATCATCTATCAGTATGGTTTTGATCATAGTGTTTTAGGGATTTTAACCTTGGCTGTAAACCGTTTTTCATCTTTATGGAATTCCAGGAGATCCTTGCGTCCGTATAAAAGAAACAGTCTCCGTTCAATGGATTTGAGCCCAAAGCCCGTACCGGCCGGGGGCTCCATATCCTGATCGTAGGGGTTTGCAATAACCAACTCCAAATGATTGTCCTGAATCCTGGAAGTAAGTACGATCTCTATATTCTCGGTAGTTCCATAAACCCCGAATTTAATGGCGTTCTCCAAAAGGGGCTGCAGGATTAGAGGAGGTATCTGCCAGGAGGTGGCGGTGTCATCCAGGTGCATCCGTATTTGCAAACGGTGCCCAAAGCGAACCTGCTCAATATCCAGGTATAACTTAAGATAGAGTAATTCATCCTGCAAGGGTACCAGCCTTTGATCTTCTCTTCTGATGGTTCCTCTAAGGAAATCCGAAAGCTGTTGTACCATATTGCGGGCTTCCTGGGGCCGGCTGCCAATGAGGGCATTGATGGAGTTGAGGCTGTTGAACAAAAAATGAGGTTGCAACTGCTGGCGTAGTTTAAAAAGCTCTGCTTCGCGGGCAATGCGTTCCGTTTCCTCCTTTCTGCGCTGGGCATCTTCCTTTTCACCCAGGCGGTACCACAGCAGGCTCATTAAGGTTACTCCCACCAATATCAGGAAGAAAACGGTATAGCGGTAAACCGCCCAATTCTGTATGAAAGCACTATACTCCGGGTTGTTGATGGTCCAGCTGCATAGATGATCGGCAACTGGCAAACCTATTAAAGTAAGCATGGCGGGCGCTAGTATGCTTAGAATGCCTTTTCCGTACGAAGGATGGTAATAGGAAAGAGTATTGGCAATAAAGTAAGCAAGGGTTGCCAGTACCAGCCAGTGGACACTGGCATCCGTAAGGGCCCAGGCAAAGCGCAGGTGCAGAAAATGAGTAAGGGCCCAAACCTGTACACCCGCTAAAACAATGAGCCCCAGGCTCACATACATAAGGTTTTGGCGATATAAAAGTGGGTTCAGTATCAAGCCACAGGAGGTTTGCTATCCACTAATTTAGGTTTATCCGGTGAGCTCGTAAAAGAGCTTCTTCACTTTCCTCTGATTCAATGGTGCGGCTATCCATTTGGATGAGTCCGTTTTGGAATCGTAAGGGACGTAAATCGGTTATTTTTTCAAAGATCCAGTGGATGAGTTGTCCGCGAATATTGGTGAAGGTCTCACTTTCTTCTGCACCATAATCCTCCAGGCGCTGGCGGGCTTCTTCCGCAGAGGAAGCTTCTATCAGCATCAGTTGTTCATCAAAATCTGCCTGGTTATTCTCTTTAAGGATCCGGAAGAGGACCCTGGCCTTGTAAAGTATCATAATCAGTAGCTTACAATGTCAATTCCTCCAAAAACCACCACCCCGGTAATCAGCAGCACCTTATCATCCGGTACTACCTGAACTGCGGAGGTTCTTTTATCTTCCACACCAGCCAGTATGCTTACTACATTGGTGCGTACCTCCCAATTGGGTGGAACAATAATCTTCAGTCCTCCGAACACCACCACATTTTCCAGCTCAATGGTGCCTTCAAAATCGGCACGCAACAGGTTGAGCTCAGTGCCCCCGAATACGGTTACCGTTTCACCGCCTTTAAATTGTTTGGAGACAATATCTTTCTTGGAACCGTTGAATATCGCTACGCTGTCCAGGCGGTGGGGGCTGTCTTTTAAATTTTCCTCGTACACCTCATAATTACTGTATCGTTCTTTCCAATGGTGCCGTTCATGACCATGGCAATGACCTTTTTTTTTAGGCTTGAGAAGGATCACGAGGCCCAGTACAATTACCATGATCGGCCAGAAGTATTCGCGCACCTGGAAAGGAATGAAGTAAAGATCGTCCAGTAGAAAGAAACCACCGATGGCAATGAGTATCCAGGAAGCATTGTTCCTGAACCCGGAGTTGATACCGATGGCCAAACCTATGTAGATGAGGATCATCTCCCAGTCAAATATCCAGCCTGGTATATAGACGCCCATCTTGCGGAGTAGCCAGAATACACCCAAAAGGATTATGAGGATTCCGGCCGTGGCACCCTTACGGCCGCGATGTTTGGGTTGAGTATTAAAATCTTCTGAACTCATGGTATCCGTTTTTACGATTGATAAGCCAAAAGTAGCGGACATGGTACCGATGTAAAAGGCTTTAACGCCCAAGCCGGGAGGTAAAGTAGGTGAATGGTGGATGAGGGGCGGTGAATGGAATTCACCAGTGTATTAGGATCCTCTCAATCTGCGTATTCCCCATATCAACACTGCGGTAATAATTAGGAAGGGCCATACCCGGATGAGTAAAATAAGGAAAGCTTCCAATCCGTTCCAGCCGGAAGTAAAGGCATGGGAAGCATCGGTCCAAAACGATTTTTCCTCCTGGGTATATTCCACCGGTATCTTCTGGATGAGAGTTACATTCAGAGTGCTGTATGAGGTTTGATCCTGTAGTTGTTTCAAACGCACCGTGGTACTCTCAATCTCTTCTTCCAACTTGCGGATGTAATCCTGTACTTCCAGGACTTCTTTAATGGTCTGTGCTTTTTTCAGGATGTTCCTGTATTGTTCCAGGGCCGTTTTTTTACTGCTCAGCCTGCTTTCAATATCCTTATACTGTGAAGTAACATCTACTGCGGATACTTCCTTATCGGTTATCCGGTTAAAACCATTTTCCAGGGCTGATACCAATGGATCAAAACTATTAACCGGAACCCGTATGGCCAGGTTATAACGAAGGGAATAGTCCTCATCCTGGAAGCTTTCACGGTCATAATAACCCTCAAATTGCTTTATGATCTTATCCAGGGTGGCTTTGGCCCTGTAAAGGCTATCCACATCAATGACAAGGGAACCGTTCTTAATGATTTTTTTAAGGGAGGTTTCAGCAGTTGAGGAAACAACATCCTGAGAGCTTGGATTAACGGGTGGGGTTAACTCTCTTTGTGTGATCGGGACATCTGCATCGGCCAGGCCTTCTGTGAAAGAGGATGTTGAAGCTTCAGAGGTATTTGTAAAGAAGGATGGATCCTCATTGCAAGACAGGGTAGAAAGGAGCAATAGCAAGAAAGGGAGTACACGTCTCATAGCGGTGCATTATGATTAAGTCATGCTAATCAACGCTTTCCCAGTACATTTTCGTTTAAATAAAAAAGCCCACTGTGATCAGCGGGCTTCAAGGTCTGTGTAAATAAAGATGCTATTTAAGCAATTCAATGATCTGGTCAGCCAGTTCCTCACCAATACGGTCCTGAGCCTCCATAGTAGCTGCACCAATATGCGGGCTCAGAGAAGTATATGGGCTCATCAGTACATTAATGGCCGGGGTGGGTTCGTTCTCAAACACATCCAGGGCTGCGTAGCGCAGTTTGCCACTATCCAAAGCTTCCAAAAGGTCTTTTTCGTTAACTACACCACCACGGGCGGTATTGACAATGGCTGCGCCATCCTTCATGCTTTCGATCTCCTTCTTTCCGATCAGGGTTTGTCCGGCACCGGAAATATGGATAGTAAGGAAATCCGCTTCCTTCAGCACCGCGGCAATGTTGGTGGTTTCCACTTTGGTGGAAATACTTTGCCCGTCCGCAAAAGGGATGCTAAGTTCAACGGTAGAGGGTGAGTGATCTGCAGCTACTATCTTCATACCCAGGCCGTACGCCATACGGGCCACTTCCTGGCCAATGCGGCCAAAACCAATGATGCCAAGGGTTTTGCCTTTAAGTTCAATACCGGCTTCGTAGCTCTTCTTAAGTTCCTTGAATTTGGAATCACCTTCCAGTGGCATTTTCTGGTTGCTGTCAAAAAGATAACGCACCATGCCAAAAAGGTGGGCAAAAACGAGTTCAGCTACTGAACGGGAACTTGCAGCCGGAGTGTTGATTACGTGAATGCCTTTGGATTGGGCATATTCTACATCAATGTTATCCATACCCACGCCACCGCGGCCAATCAGTTTCAGCTGACCGTTCAGTGAATCGATAAGGTCCTGGCGCACTTTAGTAGCGCTGCGTACCAGTATGGCGTTCACATTATTTTCCTTGATGTAGTTAGAGAGTTGTTCCTGTGCCACTTTGGTGGTATCCACTTCAAAACCGTTGTCTTCCAGTTTCTTCTTACCGGATTCTGAAATGCCATCGTTAGCCAGTATTTTCATAGTATTTATTGAATTGTTAGTCCCTTGCGGGGAGATTTTTTTATCCGTTGGTACGTTCAAATTCCTTCATTACATCCACCAGTGTTTTTACGCTTTCCAGGGGGAGTGCGTTGTACATGCTGGCGCGGTAACCGCCTACACTGCGGTGACCATTAATGCCGCTGATGCCAGCCTCTTTCCACATAGCGTCAAAAGCCTCGGTTTTTACTCCGTTCACGGGAAGGAAGCAGGCGTTCATGCTGGAACGGTCTTCTTTTTCTGCCGTGCCGGTAAACAGGCTGTTACGGTCTATCTCATTGTACATCACTTCAGCTTTCTGTTTATTCACTTCGGTGATCCACTCCACACCTCCGTTATCCTTTAGCCATTGCAGGGTAAGCATGGACACATATACTGAAAATACCGGTGGCGTATTGAACATGGACTCCTTGCTGATGTGGGTGGTATAATCCAGGTAGGCCGGAATATTACGTCCTGTCTTGCCCAGTATCTCATCCTTCACAATAACCAGGGTAGCACCGGCAGGTCCCATATTTTTCTGGGCACCCGCATAAATAAGGTCAAATTTGGAAACATCCAAGGGTTTGCTGAAAATGTCAGATGACATATCACACACCATCAGTCCGGGCGTTTCAGGAAATTCCTTGATCTGTGTTCCGAAGATGGTGTTGTTGGAGGTGCAATGGAAATAGTCTGCCTCTCCAGGTATGGAAAATCCTTTGGGGATGTAGTTGTAATTCTTGTCTTTAGAGCTGCCTACAATGTCCACCTGGCCTATGCGCTGGGCTTCTTTAATAGCATTGCTGGCCCAGGTGCCTGTATCCAGGTAGGCCGCACGGCCGTTTTCGTTTTTCATCAGGTTGTAGGGAACCATCACAAATTCCAGGCTGGCTCCGCCTTGCAGGAAAAGTATGGAATAGCCTTCCGGAACCTTCAGGAGCTCACGCACCAGTTCCTGGGCCTTTTCCATTACGGCCACAAAATTTTTACTGCGGTGACTGATCTCGATCAGTGAAAGTTCCAGTCCGTCAAAATCCAGAACAGCCTGTGAAGCCTGGCGTAAAACCTCTGGTGGAAGTATACAAGGCCCGGCTGAAAAATTATGTTTTTTCATAAAAATGATTTGTAAAGGTCTACCTGTAGGGGCACAAAATTAACAAAATAGCTATGCCACAAGGGTTAAGGAGGGGTTAATTCCGGTGAAACTGAAGAAATTAAATTTTTAAGAGGTAGCGCGTCCTATAAACTATTAAGACTATGTATTTTAGCCTTCTTTTTTGTAGTTCAATTCTTAAACTTTTAAAATGTCACAGGGATCGCAAACCTTTCAAATTGCCGGGGTAGATGCGTTGCAATTATGCCGTGAATACGACACCCCTCTTTATGTTTATGATACCGCCAAAATGGAGAGCCAGTATAAACGGCTCAAAAAGGCTTTTAAGGGCAGTAAACATAAGATCAATTACGCCTGTAAGGCTCTGAGCAATGTGAATGTGCTGCGCTTTTTTAAGCAGTTGGGCAGCGGGCTGGATACCGTTTCCATCCAAGAAGTAGAGCTGGGCCTGAAAGCTGGTTTTGATCCTGCTGACATCATTTATACCCCCAATGGGGTTTCTATTGATGAGATCAAAAAAGCGGTGGAATTAGGCGTGCGCATCAACATCGATAACCTGAGCATATTAGAGCAGTTTGGCGGCTTGTATGGAGGTGATTATCCGGTGTGTATACGCATGAACCCCCATATTATGGCGGGCGGTAATGTCAAGATATCCGTGGGTCATATTGATTCCAAATTCGGTATCAGCATCCACCAGACCCGCCACCTGGAGCGCCTGGTCAAAAGCCTTAACATAAAAGTGGAAGGGTTGCACATGCACACGGGTAGTGATATCCTGGATGTGGATGTTTTCCTGAAAGGAGCGGATCTTTTACTGGAAGTAGCCCGGGACTTTCCGGACCTGCAGTACATTGATTTTGGAAGTGGTTTTAAGGTAGCTTATAAACCCAACGATATTTCCACCGATATCGAGGAGCTGGGCCAGAAAATGACCAAAATGTTCAACACTTTTTGCAAGGAGTACGGCCGCGAACTGGAAATAGAATTTGAGCCCGGTAAGTTCCTGGTGAGTGAAGCAGGCTATTTCTTCTGCAAGGTAAATGTGATCAAGCAAACCACGGCCACCGTTTTTGCTGGTGTGGATACCGGCATGAATCACCTGATCCGCCCCATGTTCTACGATGCCTATCATCATATTGAGAATATTTCAAATACCAACGGGCGCAAGCGTGTCTATACCGTAGTGGGTTACATCTGTGAGACAGACACCTTTGCCAGCGACCGCCAGATCAATGAGATCAATGAAGGGGATATCCTCTGTTTTCATAATGCCGGAGCTTATTGCTTTACGATGGCCAATAATTACAACAGCCGTTATAAGCCGGCAGAGGTTTTGGTACATAAGGGCAAGGCCCACCTGATCACCCAAAGGCAAACGCTGGACGATATTTTACGCAACCAGGTAGAAATAGAATTATGATACGCTACGAAATACGTAAGGGCGAAGAGCGGGATATTCCCGCTCTGATGACCCTTATTAAGGAGCTGGCTGAATTTGAAAGAGCACCGGAGCAGGTCTGCACCGATGAAAAGATATTGCTGCGGGACTGGAAGGAGCACCAGTCCTTTGATTTTTTGGTGGCCGAGATAAATGATAGGGTAGTGGGCATATCACTTTATTACCCGAGATACTCCACCTGGAACGGCCGTTGTTATTATTTGGAAGATCTGTATGTACAGCCTGATGCCCGTGGTATGGGAGTTGGCAAAGCCTTATTGCTGGCCACCGTGGAAGAAGCCAAAAAGGCTGGTGCCGGCCGATTGGACTGGCAGGTGCTGGACTGGAACGAAGGGGCAGTACGCTTTTATAAAAGCCTGGGCGCCCATATTGAAAAGGAGTGGTGGAACTGTAAGCTGGTGATCAGTTAAAGCTCTAAAATCCCAAACCTCACCAGCAACGTTCAACTTTAAACCTTCAGCCTTGAACTTTCAATCTACCGGCTCTGGTTGAACATCCACTGGATGTAATCCGGATCGTTCAGAACGTAATTCCATTCGTGACCACGACCGGGCGCTTCAAAGTATTCGGATGAAAAACCACCTTGCTGCAGGGCGGTATGCATTTCGCGGGAGTAGCGCGGGGGCACTACACCATCATTGTCCCCATGATAGAGGCGAAAGTCAATGCCAGCCGCATAACTATCTACAAAGGCGGAATCATGCCCCCCGGCAATGGAAACGGCAGCGGCAGGAAGATCAGGCGCATAATAGCAGAATTCGAAAGTTCCAATGCCTCCCATGGAGAGCCCGGAAACGTAAATACGCTTGTCATCCACCGCCTCATGGGCCACATAATCACGAACCAGCTCGATGACCATCTCCATAGCGGTATTGGGATTTTGCTCCACCGGAAATTCAAACAACAACTGGCCATTCTGATCGTACTTGGCCCTGCGCGACCACATTGTATTGGAAGGGCATTGTGGGAAGATCACAATAGCGGGATAATTGGTTCGCGCATCGTAACTGCCAAAAGTGTTGGATCCATAGGCCATCTGGCTGGTATTATTACTTCCCCGCTCTCCGGCTCCGTGCAGGAATATCACCAGGGGATAGGAGCTGGTAGGGTCATAATTACGCGGAAATAAAACCTGATAGGGCAGGGTATTACCATTATAGGTAAAAGTCCGTTTTTCAAAGGGAGGAATGCGGTTGGCGGTAAAGATCATATCATCCAGGCCACGCGGGCGTAGTACAAAATCACCATTCATCTTAACTAATAATCCTTTGACCGGGCCAAATTTTTCCGGGATGTTTTCATCGTCAAAAGAAGAGCCTGGTTCCATTATCACCTTGATCTCTTTTCCATTCTGATGTTTCATACTGCGTATCGTGGTTTGATGGGCATCAATGAAAGGTTCTCCGATAAGACTTTCATCAAAATAGAAGCCTGAGGCCACAAAGTTGGAGTTTAAATCATCATCACTAAGCTGGTTAGGGTCCAAGGCGTCATCCGGCAATCTATTATTCTCACCGGTTTTAATAATTACCTCAGAGCTGTCAATTGAGGTCAAAGGATTGCCATCAGCCATCGTTAGTGTACGGGATGTTCTGTCAACCTTTAAACCGGTACATACCACTAACAACTCTGTTTCCTGTGGGTACGTTTGATAGAGTTTGTCCCCAGTCATGGCTATCCTTAGCGCTCCACTGTAGTCCCTTATAAAAAGATGATTCTGGATGTTACCTCCTTTATCACTGGAAATAACCGAACCCTTTACCACTACTTTTTCTTTGATCTCCCCATCGCTGAAGTCATTGATTAATTCCATGATAGTATGGGTAGCCTCTAACGGTTCAGGCTCTGAAGTTGTATGGGTATTGGTTGGCTCATCCTTTTTGGAACAGGCCAAGGTCAGTGAAATAAGAGTAATAAAAAGGGAGGATAAATAGGAAACTCGCATAGGGTTGTGTATTAAAAACACTAAGGTATTGATAAGCTATGAATTGATAGGCAACCTCATGGTGAGAATCCGGTCTGTATACTTGAATATGCAACCAGATAGACCCTTGTTTCGAATCATCCTATCTTCAGTACTTTGCTTGCTAAGCTGTTCTTTTTTATCCGCACAGACCGTGGTGGAGGAGATTAGCTTTTCCAGTAATTTTGAAGCGGATAGCTCTGACTGTGAAACCTTGACCTCTAAGATATCAAGAGCAAAAGAAGCACAGGATAAGCTTATTTCTACCATGCATCGCAAAGCAGACTCATTAAGCAAACTGGAATATCCTTGCTATGAGTACAGGATTAAAATAGTGGATCAGGTGCCTTTCAGGCAAGAGCCGTCAGTTACTGTAGTTTGTAGCGGAAACACAGGCTATTTGGCTTACCAAACGTATCGCAAGTTTACTTTACGGATCGTCCGGGATAGAAGGTTCAATCTTTTTTATCCCATGCATTCGGGTAAGGTGTTTTGCAGATCAGATATTTATCGTCCTTAACCTAAATCTAAAACGTTATGAGTTTTGCCGGATCTGTACAGGCCATGATCACCTCACTGAAAAACAATGCGAGACAGCGAAATACGCTCTACGATAAGAAGAGTGTATTTCAACTCAGAAGTCGTAAAAACATAGCCTGTAAACCGGAAAGGAAAGCTACTCCCGAGCAATTAAGGGCCATTAAAGAGCGTCTTCAACGGTATAACCGCACTGTATTTATAAGATCCTCCTTGGCATTTGCAGCATTATTGCTGTTATTGTGTATGGGAGCGTGGCTATGCTGGCCTTATCTCATGGAATTCGCGGGTTTTTAATCGCCTACCGAGCGGGCCATTTCCCGGATGTCATTTTCCTGGAGGTTAAAGCTGTTCCCTTCAAATTCATGGAAAAGGATCTCTCCTTTGGTATTGAAAATGGAGAAGTGTTTTTCTTCCCCGGATTGGACGTATACAAACACATAATTCAAATGGGAAACGTCCTCCAGGATAAGGTTGCTTAACTGCTCACGTTTCAGTATTTCGTAGCGATGAGGATAATCCTCAAAAAGATCAATGGCGGCACGTACCTGGGTGGTATCATCCCTCAGGTCCTCTTCGATAAGTACATAGTCCGGAACGTATAATATCTCATTTCGCAGTAATCCAAGCCCTGCTGAATCCTCCCGGGCCCAGTCGTCATACAGCGAAGGTGCGGTAATATTATCGTCAATGGACAAACCTTTGGAAACGTGCCTGAAATACAGGCTGAGGAGTCCCGGGCTGTCATTGTAGAACTTTCCTTCCTTGTAGATGAGGTCTTTTTTATCCTCGTCTCCAGGCACCTTGATCAGTTTTTTTACGAACTCGTGCTCTGGGTATAGTTCAATGCGGGCATAAGGAACCCGGTCACGGCTTTTGGGTACCCACAATAAAAGGTAAACCTTGCAATCCACCTCTCTTTCCTTACCGATATTGGTATTGACCTTAACCACCGGACTTACCTCCAGGGTTATAAAGGCGGTATTGCGTTCACGTTCGTACTTCTTGAAATTACGGATGTGATCAAACTCCAGGCTATTGAGGTCCCATGCTCCTTTGAGAGCCTTTTTAAGATCCTCCAGCCGGGCCTCGTCCTTTTCACCATAAAAGAAAATGGTTTTATTGCGTTCCATCCTACGTACATCACCTTTTCGTATCATTCCGGCACCATCTCGGATATTAGGACTTTCAAATGAGCCTATATTGATCTGAGCATGAACTTCCCAAAAGCTGGAAACAATCAGCGCCATGGCAAAAAAGTAATGTTTAAGCATAATCGTAATTGAGGTTTTCACAAATATATCCATAAGTCTTTACAAGCAAATGCCAAATGGGTAAAGCCAAACGGGAGTATTATATTAAGCGATGCTTAGTACATTCGCAAACTGTAAGTTTATACACAATGAAGGTATTTAAATTTGGTGGTGCTTCCGTTAAGGATGCAGACAGTGTACGTAATGTAGCTAACGTTTTGAATCACTTCCCTGGTGAGGAAATACTAATTGTAGTTTCGGCTATGGGGAAAACCACCAATGCGCTGGAAAAGGTGGTGCAGCTCTTTTTTAACGGAAAGGAGGGAGCCCTGGAGCTATTACAGGAAATCAAAGAGGACCACCTCAACATCATACGGGAACTCTTTGCTGCGGATGAACACCGTGTTCATAATGATGTGGAGATCCTCTTCAGCCAGCTGGATATCATTTGCCAGGGTAAACCGGATGAAAACTTTAATAAGGCCTATGATCAGATCGTAAGTTATGGGGAACTGATCTCTACCAAGATAATTTCCAGCTACCTCAACAGCTCCGGGTATCAGAATAAGTGGCTGGATGCCCGCAGGTTGATCCGCACCGATCAGAACTACCGTTTTGCGCGGGTAGACTGGAACTTTACGGAGCGTTTGGTGAAAGATACCATATTACCGGATAACCGCTATGTGGTTCAGGGTTTTATCGGGTCTGATGATGACCTGAACCCCACCACCCTGGGGCGTGAAGGTTCCGATTACACGGCTTCGGTCCTCGGCTATGTGCTGGGTGCGGAAGAGGTGGTGATCTGGAAGGATGTACCTGGAGTGCTGAATGGTGACCCGAAAGTGTTTGACGGAACCGCCCTCCTGAACCAGATCAGTTACCGTGAGGCCATTGAGCTGGCTTATTACGGAGCTTCCGTAATCCATCCCAAAACCATACAACCTTTACAAAAAAAGAATATACCCCTTCGGGTGAAGTCATTTGTAAACCCGGATGCGGTGGGTACGCTTATCCGCGAAGGTTCAGATCTGGACCCGGTATTGCCTTGTTTCATCAAAAAAGATAACCAGGTGCTCATTACCGTTTCCACCCGTGACCTGGCTTTTATTGTGGAAGAACACCTGAGCAAGATCTACAAGGTGTTTCACCAGTATGGCATCCGTGTTAACCTGTCGCAGAACACAGCGGTAAGTTCTTCCTTTTGTATTAACCATGATCCTATTACCACTCCGGTGATCCTGGATGAATTGCAAAAGGATTTTGATGTGTCCTATAATGAGGATGTAAAGCTTTACAGCGTAAGGCATTATGATGATGAGGCCCGTACCCGCGTTCAACGTACCGGGAAAATAATGTTGGAACAAATTAGCCGCAATACCTACCAGGTAATAACGGTTTAAGCCATTTAAAATGGTTAGCTTTACGGAAAATGCCGCAGAGTAGTGAGCCTGGTTAACAAAAGTGATATTGCCAAAGTAGTTCAACTGGACAAAATTGGCCTTTCAGGCCTGGCCAAACCCATCATGGATATCCTCCGTATTTCGGATATCAACGAAGTGTACAGCAAGTTTGAAGAGCTGCACGGAGTGGAATTCATCGATGCTATTCTCAAGGAATTCAAGGTAACTTTTGATTATTACGAAGAAGAGCTCAGGCGCATTCCCAAAGAAGGCCCCTTTATAACCATTTCCAATCACCCGCTTGGAGGCATTGACGGTATCATCCTCATTAAGCTTATCAGCCAGGTGCGCCCCGACTATAAGGTGATGGCCAACTTCCTGTTGCAAAAGGTAGAGCCCCTCAAGGAATTTATCATGCCGGTAAATCCCTTTGACAATAAAGATATACGCTCCAGTTTTACCGGGATCAAGGACAGCATGGAGCATGTAAAAGCAGGACACCCATTAGGGATATTTCCGGCCGGGGAGGTAAGCACCTATAAATTTGAAGAAGGGAAGATCTCTGACAAACCCTGGGAGGAAAGTGCCATCAAGATGATCCGGAAGATGGAAGTACCGGTAATACCGGTTTATTTCAAGGCGCGCAACAGTGCCTTCTTTTACCTCCTTTCCGCCTTGCATCCCAACCTGCGTACGGCTAAACTTCCATCGGAACTGCTACATCAGAAGAATAAGTCCATTCGCATACGTATTGGCCGGGCCATTCCGGTAAAGGAGCAAAATGGTTATAAAACACCGGAGCATTACGGTGCTTTTCTCCGGCAGCGAACGTATTTACTGAGGCAGGCCTTGTCGCCCGAAAAAAAGCTTTTTTCCTTAAAGCGACCGGATGAACCTAAGGATATCATTGCCCCGGTGGCTACGGAGATCCTGGAGGCTGAGTTGGAAGCTCTGCGCTCTACCAATGCCTTTCTTTTTGAACAAAAGAATTATGAGCTTTTTATTGCCCCGTCCAGGCGCATCTCCAATCTTCTCACAGAAATAGGTCGCCTTCGCGAACTAACCTTCCGCGCTATTGGTGAGGGAACTAACCTTCCTCTGGACCTGGATACCTATGACTATCATTACGAGCACCTTATACTCTGGGATAAGGAAAGCCGCAAGCTGGCGGGTTCTTATCGCCTTGGAATAGGTAGTGATATTTATACAAGGTACGGGGTAAAGGGCTTTTACGTAACCACCCTTTTCAGGGTAGACGATTATATGCACGATGTATTCGCAAAGTCACTGGAAATGGGGCGGGCCTTTATTACTCGTGAGCAGCAGCTGAAGCCTTTGCCGCTTTTTCTTTTATGGCGGGGTATTATCCTGGTGCTGAAACGTCATCCGGAATTGGAATTTATAACGGGCTGCGCCAGCATCAGCAATAAGTTTTCGCGTTTCAGTAAATCCCTTATGGTGGAATATCTCACTACCCATCACGGTGATCCGGAAATGGCGGAGCATATACGTCCGCGTAAACCCTTCAAGCCTAAACTCAAGGATGAACATAAGGATGTGGTGTTTGAGAGCAGTGATGACGATCTCAATAAATTCGACCGCCTCATCGAAGACCTGGAACCGGGAGATATGCGTTTTCCGGTGCTGATCAAAAAATACATCAAGCAGAATGCCCGTATTGTCTGTTTCAATGTAGATCCGCTTTTCAATGACTCTTTGGATGGCTTTATGTACATACGCATCAGTGACCTTCCGGAAGAAACCTTATCACCGTCCAAATAATAACGCTGGTCCGTACCACCGTTGGGTAAAGCCTTTCACTCAAGCAATAATCCTGTCTATTTAGTTGATTTTCTCCGCCTTGTAAAGGAATTGTTTTAAATTGGTATCACCAATTAAACCAAACTTTACCATGATGCGCCCGATCAAGATCCTTGCGGTATTGACCGCACTTTTCCTATTAGGATTTTCACTTTATAAAATTGATGATCATGTGCGGAACGATGCCGGGAGACCATCCCCGCTTCCGCTACCCAGTACTTTACCCCTGGATCAATACGAAGATCTTTTGTACAGTTTCCTGGATAAGCTGGAGTACGAAAAACTAGGCTGGAAGAGGGATAAAGGTGTACGGAATACCGGTCCTTTTGTAAACGGCCAGATGTACGGTGTTCACCCCGCAGTGGTGATCTATTACTCCCCGGAAGTGATCAGGTGGCTGAAGAACGGTCGGGAAGGGGAAATCCCGGACGGAGCCATGATTGTAAAAGTAATGTATTCAGCTCCTGCGCAGCGCTATACCCATAGTACTATGAAGGAGTTGAGTGAGCTCATTCATGATAAGGATGCAAAGCTCTTTGATGGATGGACGGTAATGGTGAAGGATAAGAATGGCTCCAAGGATGGTTGGTTCTGGAGTTATTATGCACCGGGTCAGCCGGTTGATCCCCTTAATAAATACCCTTTTGATTACCCCAATTCCGGCTTTGGTAATTATTGTATCCGCTGCCATGCCTCTGCTGAAAAGGAATTTACCTTCAGTAGCCTGTCCAATATTGAAGGGGAACCCGGAACGCCCATTTCCTATTACGTGGATAACTCTTGGCAAACCAATGAATTTAACGGTTATGAGGATGCCCATGAAAAACTGGCTAAAGCATTGACCGTTGGAGGTTATGAGGCGAAGGATCAGAAGGAGTATATCAATGAAGCTTTTCTCCAGACCTATCACCAGATGAAGCCGGTAGCGGCAAAGGATGTAAGCCGTTTTCCCCCGGAAACCTATGATCATGTGATCTCCGGCCCGAAAGGCCCGGGTCAGTTCCTCACTTCAGATCAGTGTATTTCCTGCCATGATGGGCAGAGTGGTGCCTTCCTACCCAATATGATCACTGCACAGGGAGACTCAGTGGTGAATGTTTCACCTTATGGAGAATGGCGCTGGTCCATGATGGGGCTTGCCGGTCGTGATCCGATTTTCTTTGCACAACTGGAAAGTGAAAAAGCCATTCACAACCAGAAAAACCTACCCAATACTATTCAGAACCTGTGTTTTAGCTGTCATGGGGTGATGGGGCAACGTCAGTTCCATATCGACTATAATTCTCCGGATTCACTCTTTAAAGAAGAAATTGTATACCACTCCGGTAAGGATGGTTATGATATGACCAAACCGTATAATAAATACGGTGCCCTGGCCCGTGATGGGATCTCTTGTATGAGCTGCCACCAGATCATTGATGATGGTAAATCCCTCAAAGAGATTGAAACCGGGAAATTTGCAGTGTCAGCACCCGGAGAAGTACACGGGCCTTTTGAAAATCCTCCCATTCATGCTATGGATAATGGCTTAGGTATTAAGCCTGTGTACAGTAAGTACACCAAATCATCCCGCCTGTGCGGCAGCTGCCATACCATTAACCTTCCGGTTTTTGATGCGGAAGGCAACCAGCATGGTACCCATTACGAACAGGCCACTTACCTGGAATGGTTGAACAGCTCTTTTCAGAACGAGTATGAGCCTAAAGGCAGTAATGTGCAAACCTGTCAGGATTGTCACATGCCTTCTCAATATCCCTTTAAGGCTAAAAATGAGCTGGCTTTTAAGATCGCCAATATCCAGGACCAGGATTATCCGGAGGCCGATCACCTGGCGGCACTTGGGGATATTACCCTGGAAACGCGCCAGGATTATCGCAGGCATACCTTGCTGGGGATCAATTTGTACGCTCTGGAAATGTTCAACCAGTTTGACGATGTGTTGGGCGTGCGTAAAAAGGATTACATGACCGGGCTTTACGGCTTGAGCAATGCCATAGTGGTGTCCAATCGCCTGGCTAAGGAACACAGTGTACAGGTGGAGATCGAAAAGGTGGATTATGAGAAAGGTAAGTTGCGGGCACAGGTTAAGCTCACCAACCTCGTGGGGCATCGTTTTCCTTCCGGTGTGGGCTTCAGAAGGGCTTTCCTGCAGTTTGCGGTGATAGACAGGCATGGAGATACAGTGTGGGCCTCAGGCCGTACCAATAGTGTAGGCGTGGTTGTGGATGCCAAAGGCCAGCCTCTTCCTTCGGAATTCCTTACACCCAATGAACAAGGTGTCCAGCAGTATGAACCCCATTACCAAATCATTACCCGCCAGGACCAGGTGCAGATCTACCAGGAACTTACCAAAAACTGGGAAGGCCAGTTTACCACCAGTTTTGTAGCTATTGCCAAGGTGGTGAAGGATAACCGTTTATTGCCACAGGGATGGACCCCTAAAGGTCCCAAAGGTCTGGACCCGGACATGGTGGAAGCTACACATCCGCACGGAAAGGCCACGGGAGATGAACTATACATGAGCGGGAAAGGCCAGGACGCCATAGTGTACCAAACCGACATTCCCGCAGCAAAGGCCAAGGGAGGGAAAGTTGTAGCTACCCTGTATTACCAATCCATTCCTCCGTATTATCTTAATCAACGATTTAATACGGCTAAGGGAAAAGATGGTCAGCGGCTGTATTACCTGGCCAGCCACCTTAATACCAAAAACACCCCGGTAGAAGGCTGGAAACTGGTTACCGGGCAGGCTGAAACCAGTATTCCTTAAAATAGTGCTCATACAAATCAACCAAAAGAACATGAAATTGAAAACTAAACTGAAGCTCATCGGCCTCGTAATGCTGGGTACGATGGATATGTATGCCCAGCCTACCACTACCAACAATGGGAATGCTGACAATAATTCCAATAAAAATATCTCACGATACGGTTCTTCGTATACCGAGCGCGGGATCACCGGTTTTATATTTTCATCCGACCAGGATTTTTTGAACGTAGCGGGACCTAACCGTGACGCCAATTATACCATGGGAGCCCAGCTTCAGTGGTTCGGACCGGGTACCAATTCCAGGATACTGGGTTTTCCGTGGTTGCTGGCCGGTGTGGATCAAGCCCTTTTTACGGGAGGCAAACGTTTTCTGTCTGACGAGCGAGAAGGACAATTGGATAAATTCCGTTCCAATTTTGGTTTTGGGGTAAGTGCTTTTACCCCGGAAGCCCTTGACCTGGCAGTGCCCGATACTACAGATCGGCCCTATGCTTCAACGCTTTTTATAAGGACCGGCCGGGTGTACGGTAGTGCCAACAGCCCCTGGATGCTGGAAACTTCATTGACCTTTGATATTCTGGGTTTGCATATTGCGGAATTTGTGCAAACGGCCATTCACAGTGGTCAACGCATCAATGACCCTGATGCCCGGCCTAACCCTCAAGGTTGGGATCAGCAGGTGAGCAATGGCTTCGGGTTATCCGCATCCTATGAGGCTACTGCCTACCGCCCTTTGCTCAGGGCTTTTAATGAAAGCGGAACTCCTGTTAAACGTTGGGTTACACCGTATTGGGGTGGAGGGGTTTCCCTGGGTACCTATACCCGTGCGCGGGGAACCTTGGGCCTGGTCATTGGGAGAGCACCTGATACCGATGGACAATCCATCCCCAGTATGTTTTCCCTGGATATAGGTCGCGCTGAACGGGACAATGCAAAAAAAGATGAGGTGGGTGGAGTGAATTATGATTCTTATGAGATTGGAAAATGTAAGAAGGGAGATTTCCAGGTTTTCTTTGATGCCAAGGCACACCTCAATGTATGGGGGTACAACGCGCTCCTGCAGGGACTGCCATGGTCTGACGACCCTTATACCTTAAGCGGATCGGATATTGAGCGCCTTACTATTCTCTGGAATGCCAATCTTCACATCATTTTTCGTACTACTTATTTAAGGGGCGGTCTGGGAGCCCGTACGCGGGAGTTCAAGAGGTCAGGAGGCATGCCGCACGGTTGGGGAACCCTTGCTTTTGGATGGATACTTTAAAAAGGTAGTATGAAAGTAAGTGGTGGTATGCGTATCCGTAATGCCCGTACCGGTTCATCCGGTACATTAGGCATCGTAGTGCTTCGGGGCCAGCAAAAGGTGGGGCTCACCAATCATCATGTGTTGTACGGTTTTAATACCGATCCCGTTAAAGGTCAGTTCGGTGACCGGGTGGAAGTAGAAACTGCCCCGGGTCAGTTTTCTTACCTGGGTACGGTAGGAGATACCAGCGAAGCTATTGATGCTTCCCTGGTACATATAGACGAAAATTCCGGGCTGGATGTGCAGGTGTATAAAGTTGAAAATTACGCCATAGGTAAACTGGATTCCTCTAAGCTCAGCAAGGGCTTACCCGTGTACAAAAAGGGATCCAGTTCACTATGGACGCAAGCGGTGGTGCAAGGGTATAAAAAAGGCCCGGTTACCCTAAGGGGTGTGCCTAATGTTTCCCTGCCCGGGGATAGTGGTACAGTATGGCTGGATTGGATCCCTCCATTTACGGTACACGCATTACACTATTGGGGTAACAACGAGGGGAGTGTAGCCTGGGGAGTAAATATTGCCAAAGTAGTGGCTGCTTTCGGGCTCAACCCCAAAGCACCATAATTTGTGTGGACTGCTGGCGGCAACCAGGAATACTGGAACTTTTAAGTTTCGGGGAAGGGGGGTCGTTAAAGGGATAACGATATAGCCTAAAAACGTTAGCGTGAATCACCAGATTCCGTGATTCTGCCCCGTGCTCTGATTTCATAAATTAGCAATAAACCAAACCTTCATGAAATTCGCTTATACCATACCTGCAAAATCGTATTGTCCACCTAAAATGTATCTGACAAATGCGAACGCTTAAGACCCCCGTTGATATTTTTCTGTACAGCCGCCCCGAGCGTGCTGCAAATTATAAGAAGGGGAGGATCTTCGCAGGTTTTGAGGTCAGCATATTGGAAGACGTAAATGGTGAATCCATTGGAGGTAATGATGTATGGTTCAAAGATGGTAATGGAGACTACTTGTGGAGCGGTGATTTTGAGGCAAGTGAATCATTGAGCTTGCCAAGTGCATCGTTACCATGGTGGATTACGGAATATGGGATCAATAAACTGTGGGACCTTGAACTTAAAGGAGAAGGAGTGAAAATTGCCGTTTTGGATTCGGGTGTACAGCTCGATCACCCGGACCTGCATATAAGTTCAGAAAATACAGCGGATTTCTCCCAAAGCCAACAAGCTGGAGTGGATGATCACGAAGGCCACGGAACACACTTAGCCGGGATTATCAATGGAAAGCATAATGAGAATGAGGTTTTTGGTATGGCACCACAGTCCGAACTTTTTTTGGCTAAAGTAACGAGTAATGAATGGGGTGATGATCCGAAATTACTGGCTAACGCAGTAGATTGGGCCGTTTCCAAAAATGTAGATATACTATCCATTAGTAAAGGTTTTGAAAAACATGATGATCGCTTATTTGAAAGTATTCAAGCTGCCGTTCAGAAATCCATTATAGTAGTTTGTGCAGCGGGTAATTTTGAGACGGACCGTAATCGGATTCTCTTTCCGGCCGGTTTTGATCATGTACTGGCCATTGGAGCGTCTACTCGTACTAAAGCTGTTCAGGCCAATTCTTCAGTAGCCTCCAGGATAGACCTTTTGGCACCCGGGGAGAACATCTATTCTACCTTCAAAGAGTCATCCTACAAAAGGATGTCTGGCACAAGCCAGGCCACACCATTTGTGGCTTCTTCGCTTGCTCTGCTTATCCAGGCCTGCAGAAAAAAGAATATTGACTACTCTTTGCTTTTCTTTAAAACCTTACTTCAAAATACGGCAACACCCGCTGTAACCTCTGACCGTCATTTAATAATCAACCCTATCAAAGCTTATGAAAACCTGTAGACTACTGCTCATTTTTACTGTATGCCTATTTTCAGGGCCGGTATTTCCCCAATTGGCTTTTAAAGACGCATTGACTTTGCGAACCCTGGATCACCGATTATCAGAAGGTCAGGTGCAGTTTCTTCAGCAAGACTCGGCCACCTTAATGGATATACTGAAAAATCACTCTGTCTACTCAACGTATCAAGGGATTGCCAAGGATTTTGAGAATAATCCATTTATAGCATTATCACATTCGGCAAGTCAAAGTATAGCACCAAGTGATCAGCCAAATGTGCCCAGCGATTTTTCATTGGGAGGCCTATCCGGTTTTAATGTAACCCACATCGCTGACGGTCTGGCCCGTTTTCTCGTAGAGCGGACCAAGCAGGAATTGTCGGTAGCTTTCTTCGAAAAATTCAAAGAACAACTGGAAGCACAACGGCAATTGCAGATACTATTCCCTTCTACCTTCCAAAGGCTGGAAGCCATAGGGGATGACATTTATCGATTCTCTGCTTACCTGGAGTCCCTACGTACCGCGTTTCAACAAGACCTTACGTCACTTTTGCCGCACCTCAGGCAGCTGATCCAAGACCCGAGTATGGATCAGGTGTTTGCTCAGAACCCGGTATTGAGGATCATTTTGTCGGACGGTTTATACCTGGTCATGCAGCTTAACGATGATAAGCATATTGGAGATGCACTGAATAGCTACATAAGCTATGAAGCCAGTCCGGCACATCTGGATTCTATCAATAGCAATATCTATCCGTCACTTGCTCTTCTGAATACCATTTCCCAGTCGCTCCGAAATGATACTCCCGCCAACGGTTCGTATTGGGTAAGATCCCAGGATTTTGCAGAACTCAAAGATGAGGTTACCTTAAAGCTATACCTGGGGCTCCTGTATCAGCAACTGGAGTTGTTTGAAATTGAACATAATCAACAACTCCGGATTGGGAACCGGCCGGTGCTCGACTTCCTGGAAAAAGGAAATCAGGATTTTTCAAAATTCCGTGATACCGCTATAGCCTTGATTAGCCCGGTGGTTCAGGAAGGCAAGGAGATAGATGTTAAACTCAGTTATATCCTTAATCTTCAGCAGCAAGGGCAGAAAGCTAACTATACGGACTTTTATGAGTTGATGCAGGCCTCCCTTAACTTCCTGGAAACCGTGAAGAAAACCTACCAGCTTGTGTCAGGTGAAAAAGTCCCGCTGGGCTTTGACCGCTTTCTGAAGCTCACCCATTCCCTTGGCGATATGTACGTGGACATCAATGAAAAGAGATATGCATCGGCTGTTTCGGAATTGGTAAGCCTTTACCAGGAATACGTGGTGAAACCTGCAGAAGATCACAGTGAAGCGGTTTCCCAGGCGGTGCTTGCACAGCGCGAAGAATTTGAAGATGCCTTTGAGAAAGCTATAAAGGACGGTGAAAATGTAGCTGGCCTAAAACAATTACTCAGCAATTATGAAGTGAAAGCCGCTATCTCCAAACCACTCCAGGACTCCATATTAGCCATCGTAGGAAGATATTCTTCCGACCGCAATACACTGAAAAAACAGTTTGAAGCGCTGGATATAGAAGACTATGAAAAGAAGTATGCGGAGTACCAGTCGCGCATTTCAGATTTTTTAAGGACGTATGGAAATTTTGCGGCTACAGTGGCCAGGGCAGAAAACAGTGCACAGGTACAGGAGGCCATTGAGGCAGCTGCCTTGCCGGCAGGAAGTTCACGCATCAAGCGGAACACCGCTTTTAATGTAGCCCTAAATGGCTACGTAGGTTTGCATTACGGTTATGAAAATATGAAGATCAACGGGGAGGCAAAATTCAAACCTACCTTTGGTTTGTCTGCCCCCGTGGGATTAGTCATAAGTACAAGTGTAAGAAGTAAACCGGAAAATGGCACCTCCCTGTCTCTTTTTCTATCTATTGTAGATGTGGGAGCGCTGGCTTCTTTTCGCTTTGATGATCCTGAAACCGAGAGTGTACCGGATATAGAGTTGAAGGATATTGTCTCCCCGGGAGCTTTTTTTGTGGTAGGTTTAAATAAAATGCCACTTTCCATTGGAGGAGGCGCTCAGATTGGTCCAAAACTTCACGATGTTACAGCGACTACAGTGAGTACGGTAAGCGACCATTATGTGCGCTATTCTGTTTTTGTGGTAGTGGATATCCCCATTCTTAATTTCTACACTAAACCACGTTAGGGATAAACTTCCTGGCTAGGTCCAGGCTTACCAGCTATTCATAAGCGCCCGGATTCCGGACTGTGCGGAATAGGTTACCGTAGCTGAAGTACAGATCGCTGTCTTTTTCTAAAACCATATTTCCTGCGCCAGGCGGAAAGTATTGGCGTGGGCGTCTACAATGTCAGCCAGGCGTTCGGAATACCCTCCGCCCATATTCACCGCTACGGGAATGTTGTTCTTTTTACAAAGGGTAAACACCGTTCGGTCACGTTCCTTACAAGCTTCCTGGCTGAGGCCAAGCCGGCCCAGCTTGTCGGTTTTCAATACATCCACTCCGCTCTGGAAAAAGATAAAATCCGGCTCCACTTCATCCAACAGGCGGGGAAGGGTATTTTGCAATTGCTGCAGATAGTACTCATCCCCGGTTCCATCCGGTAGCTCAATGTCCAGGTCTGACTTTTCCTTGTGGAGCGGATAATTGTGCGCTCCATGCATGGAAAAGGTGAAAACGCGTGGTTCATGTTCCATGATCTTTGCGGTACCATTGCCCTGGTGTACATCCAGATCTACCACCAGTATTTGGGAAGCTTCACCTTTATCCAGTAACCAATGCGAAGCCAGCGCAATGTCGTTCAGCAGGCAAAAGCCTTCACCATGATCGGTATAAGCATGGTGAGTTCCGCCCGCAATGTTCATGGATACGCCATATTGTTTGGCATACCGGCAATTGTCAAGGGTGCCCTGGCAAATAGTGATCTCTCTTTCCACCAGTTCCGGAGACAGGGGGAAGCCGGTTTTTCGCTCCTCCGCCCGGCTGAGCCCGCAGGCCTTCAGTTTACTCCAATACTGTTCATCGTGCGTGCGTAGGATCTGCTTCTCGGTGAGTTTGCCGGGAGCGAAAAAATTCTCCTTAGTACAGGTGCCCTCATACATGAGTTGCTCCGGCAAGAGAGAATACTTGGCCATAGGAAAACGGTGCCCCGGAGGTAAGGGGTGATGGTAAACCGGGGCGTAGGCAATCTTTAGCATACACCTAAAATACTGCTGCCAGCCGGATACTGAAGAATAATACCGGATTTAGGTGAGGATGAACTCGCATCAGGCCGGGCCATAGCGTAACTCTAGCGTAACTCTGCAGCGAATTCTTGTTTGAAACGCTCCAGGATGTTGTTCATCACCTTATCCACCTGCTTGTCGTTCAGGGTTTTTTCATCATCTCGCAAAATAAAACTCAACGCATACGACTTTTTACCAGCCGGAAGGTTCTTGCCTTCGTACACATCAAACAGGTTTACCGAACGCAATAGTTTTCGTTCCGCTTTTTCTGCGGTGTTTTTAAGGTCGGTATAGGCTACATCCTTGTTCAGTAAAAGGGCTAAATCCCTGCGTACTTCCGGGTATTTGGGTAATTCAGCAAATAGGATCTTTTGCTTACGTGCCTTCTGGGCCAGGTAGCTCCAGTCAAAATCAGCGTAAAACACTTCCTGGCGGATGTCCAGCTGTTTAGTAATCTCAGTTTTCAGCTTACCCAGGGTAACTACTTCTCTCTTATTGAGGGTAAACCCTAAGGCGTATTCAAACAATTCGCTGTTGGTTTCCTGTTCTTCACACTCCAGGCCAAGTACGCTCACGATATGGCTCACCTGTGATTTAAGCGTATAAAAATCGGAAGTACTCTCCTGGCTTCGCCAGTTTTCGGGCGTTTCTGTGCCACTCACCCATATTCCGAGGCGACTTTTTTCATTGTAGCTTTCTGCGGTTTTTTGGTAGGTCTTCCCAAACTCATAAAGGCGCAGATCAGGGCGTTGGCGGTTGCTGTTACGTGCAACGGATTCCAGGCCGCCAAACACCAGGTTCTGACGCATGGCATTCAGGTCCTGGCTCAATGGGTTGAGCATGGTAACCGATTGAGCCGGATCAAAGCCCCACTTTTCAAAGTAGGAGCCTTTGGTCAGCGAGTTGTTCATGATCTCTGCAAAGCCACGGCTGCTCAGGTTCTCGCTTATCTTTTCACGGTAGCGTGCCTCATCACGGGTATCGGTTTGTGCTACTGAGATATTCATTTTATCGTCAATCTGGATGGCATTGAAACCGTAAATACGCAGAACTTCTTCTACCACATCGGCTTCGCGCTGCACGTCTGCGCGGTAAGCCGGCACTTCCAAAACAAGGTTTTTACCGGATTCCGCCTTGATACGGATATCCAGGGCGTTGAGTATAGTATGTACCATATCCGGTTCAATCTCCTGGCCGATCAGGCGGGTCATATTGTCCAGGTTCAGCTGTACTTCAAAACCTTTTACCGGATTCGGGTTTTCATCACGTATCTCCATAGATACACTGGCTCCGGCTAATTCACGCATTAAAAGGGCGGCACGTTTAAGGGCGTATAACTCCATTTCAGGGTCAACACCACGTTCGTAACGGAAAGAAGCATCTGTGCTAAGGCCGTGACGCTTGGCCGTTTTACGGATGGAAACCGGGTTAAAATAGGCTGACTCCAGGAAAACCCGGGTAGTGGATGCAGAAACTCCCGATTTTAAGCCTCCGAAAATACCAGCCATACACATGCCTTCCTTCTCATTACAGATCATCAGGTCGCCCACATGCAGGGTACGTTCTTTTTCATCAAGCGTTACAAAAGGGGTGCCTTCCTTCAAGGTTTTTACCACTACTTTATGGCCGGAAATATGATCAGCATCAAAGGCGTGCAAAGGATGCCCGGTTTCATGCAGAACGTAATTGGTGATATCCACAATAGTGTTGATGGGTCCCACACCAATGGAACGGAGTCGGTTTTGAAGCCACTCCGGGGAAGGTCCTACCTTAACGTTGGTGAGAGATACACCTGCATAGCGTGGACAGGCATCGGTATCTTCTATGATCACGTCAATGGGTAAGTCAGTATTGTCAACGGTAAAAGCTCCTACCGATGGGAGTTTTAACTCCACTCCTTTGTACCCGTGACGGATGAGTGCCGCCCTCAGGTCACGCGCTACACCATAATGGCTCATGGCATCGGTACGGTTAGGCGTAAGGCCTATCTCAAGGATGTAATCCGTCCCGATATTGAAATATTCGGAAGCAGGTGTACCAGGGATGGCGGTAGGCTCCAGTACCATAATACCTTCATGGGATTTTCCCAGGTTGAGTTCGTCCTCCGCGCAGATCATTCCCTCGCTTACTTCTCCGCGTATCTTGCTCTTGCGGATCTCAAAGCTCTCCTTTCCATCGTACAAAACCGTTCCAACGGTGGCTACCGGTACTTTTTGACCAACCGCCACATTAGGTGCTCCGCAAACAATCTGCAGGGGTTCCTTGCCGCCAACGTTTACCGTGGTTTTTTTCAAACGGTCCGCATTTGGGTGAGGCTCACAGCTAAGCACTTCGCCTATAACCACACCTTTCAATCCGCCTTTTACGGTTTCAAAAGCTTCAATGCCCTCTACTTCCAGTCCGGTGTCGGTAAGTATTTCGGCCATAGCCTCGGGGCTCAGATCGGTTTGTATGTATTCTTTAAGCCAGTTATAGGAGATCTTCATGGATCGTTCAGATTTTTTGCAAGGGGGCAAAGGTAAGCAGGTGATCCCTGAAATGCGAATTTTTAAAGCGCTCAGAAGAATGCTTATAAACTAAGGGGTTTTACCTTTGTTAAAGGCTAAAACCTCAAACTATGGATGCGCTCATCGCTGAAAATATTCAACTCTTTAAAAAACAGCTTTCGGACCATGTAACCCTGGTCGCAGTTTCCAAGACCAAACCGGTGGAAGATATCCGGGAAGCTTATGAAGCGGGCCACCGGGATTTTGGGGAGAACCGTATCCAGGAAATGGTGGATAAGCATGAAGAACTTCCCAAGGATATCCGTTGGCACATGATAGGCCATGTGCAGAATAATAAGATCAAGTACATGGCTTCCTTTGTAAACATGGTGCACGGGATGGACAAACCCAAGCGGTTTAAGGAACTGGATAAGGAAGCCGCTAAACATGACCGTGTGATTGATTGTCTTTTACAGGTGCATATTGCCGAGGAGGAATCCAAGTTCGGTTTTGATTATAACGAAGCCTGGGCTTTCCTGGAAGATAAACCCACCGAAAAATATCCCAACTTACGGGTGCGGGGACTAATGGGAATGGCCACGCTTACCGATGATCAGGCACGGATCCGGAACGAGTTTAAAGGACTTCGCCAGTTTTATGATAAGGTGCGCACCGAGCTTTCACTGAAGGACTTCAATATTCTTTCTATGGGAATGAGCGGTGATTACCAATGGGCAGTGGACGAAGGTTCCAATATGGTACGTATAGGATCAGCCATTTTTGGTAAACGTCAGTAAAGGTAAATCCCAACGCGGATACCGGCCAGGGGTCGAAAGCCGGAAAAGCGGGGATCGTTCAGGATCATTTCCTCTTCCCGGTATTCCACCGGGCTGTTGTGGTAAGCTTTTGAAGCAGCGGCCCCTATGTAGTATTCCATAAATACGTAACGGTAGTTTACTTCAAAACCCAATACCATTTCATAGCCAAATTGCAGGGTGTTTTCCGTGAAAGAACGGGTCTCCTTTCGTAAAAAAGTATTTCCGTTTTCTTCAAAAGGGAAGAAATCCTCAATGGGATAATTGAAGGTGCCTTCGCGGAACCTAAGCCCATGACGAACATAGAAATAATTCTGGTTAACAGTACAACCGAGGTACATCTTGTGGTAGATACGACTGTCCGTACCCCGCCATAAAGCCTCATTTCCTTCAGTTGCATAGAGGCCGTCCCGGTCCTGCATATAGCCGCTGCTGATTCCAAAAACGTGGCGTTCGTGAAAGCGATAGCTCGCGTCAAAGATCAGGTCACCGGTAAGGATAAAGTCACCGGCATAGAACCCCGCCTGGAAACGGGCCGGGTGATAGGATTCTGTCTGAGCATGGCTATTTACGGCCAGCAGCAAAGTAAAAAGAAGCAGATACAGGCTTTTCATCAGAGTTCACTTAAAAAGGTTAGGGTCTTATTGCGGTAACGGTACTGTTTCAGGCCGTCAGTGGTGGCAATGATCATTACATCTCCATTGGGAATAATATCCCGGGCAGGGATGTCTTCAATAGCGTTCAGCAGCTTGATCTTATTGGGGTCTGATACGTCCAGCACTTTTACTCCATTGTCACAAACCAGTAGCGTATCGCCATACAATCCCAGTCCCAACGGTTTTATCATGGGGAAAGAGGTGACCAGGGAAGGGTCTTTTAATTGGCGGATGTCAATGATATCCAGTTGGTTTACATTCCGGAAGCAGCGGTTGCTGTTCACATCAGAGTGAAGAGTTACATAGGCGTAATTTTCATTGGCCACTACCGGGTCACAACTCACAATATGCTCGTAACGGCTTAGCAGTTTGATGCTAGGGGCATTGGATACATCATAAATGTACATACCCTGGGTAGTTCCAATAAAAATGGTGGCGCTGTCACGCGGAAAGATGGTTTCTACCTGTACGTTGAGCTGGTGATTGCTGAGGTAAATGGGGTTGGAACGATTGGAAATATCAAAAACTTTCAGTTGGCTTCCGTCCACCGAGTAGAGATGGTCTTTTACAATGGCAAAACGCGCCAGGCTGCCGCCTTTTCCGGGGCCATTACTTGCGGTGTCAGAGCCGGAAGCTCCTTCTTTTTCGCAGGAGGAGAGCAGGGCCATCCAGCCCACGATAAGATACAGGTATCTTTTCATAGATAATTCAGGTATTAGTGCAACAATATTTTAAACAGCAGTGCCTATTCCCAGCGCACGATCACGGTATTTTCCGGACGCTCTTCTTTGGTGAATTCAAAAGGTATGTATCCGGATAAGTCTGGGGGCGAAAGTTCCGGGAATACATCACGGTTACGGTCTAAGACCTGTATGCCGTTGCCATCAAAAGTAAAGGCCACCAGGTCTACCGCATTGTCTGCGTACACAATATCACCGTCAACCGAAATATCCACGTTTCCGGGGAGTGTGATAAAGCCCAGGGCAATCGGATTGGCAGGATCGGAATTGTCGTAAACATGAACGCCTCGGAACAACTCATTGATGAACAGCAAATGATCCTTAATATAGATCTTCCCGGAGTTCACCAGGGGTTGTGGATCTATGAAGGAAATGGATTTTTCCAGTTCACTCCGATGCATCAAAACGGGTTGATATTCCGAGTAGGGTTCATATTCTTCGGTGTACTTGCCGCATCCTGACATCAGGATAGGAATGGAGAGGTATAGCAACGTTTTCATAAGGTTAGGAATTTGAAATACTACACGCTCACGGATACTTTGCGGTTGGGTCTACTGCGGCATTTTTTTTCGGTGATCCAGGTAATAGCGGTAGTCAAAATCTACGCCTATACGGATGGAGGGTTTGAAATTCAGGAAGTTATCGAATCCTCCTGCAAACTCAAGACGAATAACGTTAAGAATGTTGTCCACCCCTATAAACAACTCGGTAAAGTGATCGCTTCCGGGGGTGTTGAGGTAGTTTACCCCGATAAATGCATGCAGTTTTAAGGGCGCTAAAAATGGCGCTTCACCTAACAGTAAGCCCGAAAAATCATGTTCAAAATGCAGCTCAAAATAAAAGTCGTTGGTTGAAAAGTCATAATAAGGCAGCGTACTGAACTGGCGGATGCTATTGGTGCGCCTTGGGGCCGGTTGCAGGAAGAAAGTCTGTACTCCGTTAAAATGACGGAAATCCACAAAGGGAACGTAAGCGCTGTTTAAAAAGTGCCCTCCGTTGATATCCATTTTGGATAAGCCTACGTGGCCAAAGTGCCGCTGTAGTGAAATTCCCGCGTTTATATGGTCGAAATTGGTTTGTGAAAACTCCGTGGGTACCCCTTTGTAATAGTTCAAATAGATCTTGGGATCGGTGGAGGAAAGGTTCACCTTGCGCCCATTAATCATTTTATACAGTTGGTTAAACTGGTACACCAGTGACAATTGCAGGCTTATAGCCCGGTGTTCTTTAAAGCCATCGTGGGTGATCACCGGGGGAAAGTCGGGGTTGTTGGGCGTAAAGGCATACGGGTTGCCAATAATTCTGAAGTCCGTGCTATTGTAAAGCGGGAACCGGTAGGCGTATTCTGCTTTTATACCAGCTTCCAGACCGTTCCACGGTTCAAAATCATAGGTAATTTTCACAAAGTCCTGTCCGTATAGCTTCATATAATTACGGCTCAGGATCAACGAGTACAAACTATTGATTATAGGTAGTATCGGCTGATCACTATTGAACTGGCTGATAGCATGCCCCGCCTGTACCCCGATCTTTTTAGGCCGGTGCAGATCAAAAAGATAACTGACTTTCAAATCATAATACAGTTTCTTACTGGAAAACCCGTAACGTATATTGGGACGCAGGTACAACTCGGAGTTGGGGTAATAACGAGTGTGTTCCAGGTTGTAACGGATATAAGGTCCTTCTACGGTATTGTAGCCCAGACCATACCAAATGGGTGATACTTTGGTGGTGAAAGCAGAACTGTCAAAATCATAACCGGCAGCAAACAGATCATACCATGCAAACGGCCTCTCCTCAAACAAGGGATCCACTTCAGTTTGTTCCTGGAATATCCAGCGGTTCGGATGAGATTCTTCGCGCAGTACACGAAGCTCGGAAAGGGAGAGCTTAAAAGGCCTTAGTTTTTTCCAGGCTTCTCCACGGATGATATTGGAATCGGCCAGGCTTACCACCTGTGCATCATAATGGTTATCGGTGCTATCAGGATTAAAGTAATGGTGGTTCTTAAAAAAGGTATAAGTGGTATAACTGCCATCAAAACCAAGCAGGTACATATAGTATTGTTGCTTCTGAATAGCCTGGTGATAACCACTGTCGGTGTAATAATAAACCTGCTCAAAATCCACACTGTCCACCACTTCCAGCATATTGTGATTCATAAGTTTAAGGGAGGATGAAGCCAGGGAGTAGGAGCTGTCACCGTAGATCTCTACAAAACCAGAAAAATTGGGGGAGTATTTTTTGTTGGGCTCTACCCGGATGCGGTAAACCGTATAGGGACCTTCGTAATACTGCCCGGCCGGAAAAAAACGATAATGTTGATCACTGCGGGGTGAAAGGGGAGAGTTGTAGGCTACCGTACTGATGTTTTTCAGGAATATCTTAGGGTGGTATAAGGAAATATCCAAGTCCGGCAGGTAGTGCCATCCGGGTATGGAAAAGCGCCCGGCAGTTTGGTAGGAATGCACTTTTTCGTCAAAATGGTTGGCATCCTGGTAGCTGAAGTCGGCTGTTTTTTCGCTTACAAAAACAATCCCGGAGTCCAGATGGGAGGGGATTATGGTGCCGGAGATCTTCCATATCTCAAAGGGAATATTCCGGAAGCGTGCCACATTCTTTTTGTAGGCCAGTGCTTCATAGCACACAAAATTGTTCTCATTGTATTCCCGGTGAGCCGCAGCCAGCCGTACTATGCGTTCAGCATCAAAGGGAATAGTAGTGTCTACCCGTTCCAGGCTTACCTGGATAGGCTCGTCATAATGATATGGAAAATAAAGTTTCCGGGAAGCGTAACCCGGTTTCTTGATCAACAGGTGGTGAACCGGGTTTTCCAGTTTGAGGTTAAAGCGGCCGCTGTCCCCGGAAAGCATAAGTTCCCCGGTTTCCTCAAATATCAGGTAAGCACCGCTTATCCCGTTTCCTTTGGTATCCACCACATTTCCTTCCAGGTTAAATACCTGGGCATATAACTTACCGGCCCAAAGGCCCTGCAGGAGAAGGATGAAGATCAGGAAACGGTGTTTCATATATTCTATAGCCTGGCAAAATACATATACCGGACTTCATCTAAACAAAAAACTTGCAAAGGGTTTCAGTTAAGCTTTGCACTACTGAGCTTGTATGTATCTTCGCGGCTGTGTATTGTGTATTGGATATAGAATCAACCGGTGGCCCTTTTGGTAAGGAAGCCATTATGGAGATTGCCCTTTTTCGTTATGACGGTTCGGAGATCGTGGATCAGCTTATAAGTCTGGTGCATCCCCACCGTGAAGTTCAGCAGTACGTGTCTAAAATTACCGGTATTACACCGAAAATGCTGCTGCGTGCACCGCGTTTCCAGGAGATTGCAAAGCGCATTGTAGAGCTTACCAGAGACTCCGTTCTGGTGGGGCATAATGTAGATTTTGACTATCGCATGCTACGCCAGGAGTTTGCCCGGCTCGGTTATCCTTTTGAGATGAAAACCCTGGATACTATTGAACTGGCTGAAAAGCTTATCCCGGGTTTGCCGGCCTATGGGTTGGATCGTATTTGCGATGAACTAGGCATTTACCGTACTCAGAAACACCGGGCCGAAGGTGATGCCAGGGCTACCCTGGAACTTTTACAGATACTCCAGGAAAAAGACAAGGAGAAGGATATCAGCATACTGGGGCAAAGCATCCAGGAAAACGATGCACTGAAGGATAAGATCAATGATCTTAAGCGCTCCGTAAAGTTCAATAAAGGGCTTTACTACCTTCATAATCCCCAGGGAAAAATACTGTATATCGGGACCTCGGATAATATCAAAAACTCGCTGAACAGCCTCTTTATGACGGACAGCAGCGAAGCTGAAAAGCTGAGGGATGAGGTGCATTCCGTTACCACGGAGGCTACCGGCAACTGGCTTATTGCCAAGGTGAAGAAGGAGGAGGAGATGGAGCGTGTTAAACCGGTCTTCAATAATGATCTGCCACTTAGCTTAGACTTCGGAGTGTATATGGATAAGCGTTCTTCCAAACCCCAAATGACGGTTAAACCCCTGGGGGAGGGTGAGCGTAATCGCCCCTTGCTCAAGGCAGAGAACTTCCGCATAGCCCTGCGTGCCATACGGATGTTCCGTAAAAGTGGAGGTAAGGATGAAAAGGCTGGACGTCTCGAGAGTCTTGTGGATTTTCCCGAAGAGGCTATTTACAGTGCGCGGGGCAGGTCAGGTAAAGAAAAGACCGCACTGGTGGTAGAAGGAGGAAAACTGGTGGGGTATTTTTTCTACTCCCTCAACGATCAGATCAGTCATAAAGATAAACTACAAAAATCCCTGGTGCCCGTGCAGGCCCGGGAAGAATACACGGAATTGCTTAAATTGGGAATTCTCAGTGGTGAGTTCACGGAAATAAAAAAGCCCTGACAACGCCAGGGCTTTTCGTAGATCCATTCAATTTTTTCAATCTTAATTGCTTTCAAACAGTGCAAGGCCAACACCCAGCATGATCTGGTTGATCCGGGTGTCTGTAGTATAAGTAGTGCCTCCAATGGTAACGGATTCAGCCGTAGAGCTGAAGGGGCCTTCATAACGCACATCCACACTTAATTTTCCCAGGTCCACACCAACACCAGCCTGGAAGCCGAAACTGGCTTCGTTAAAACTACGGTCAAAGGCGTCTCCAGGTTTGCTGATAGCGAAGGTGGCTACAGGGCCTACACCTAAGCGTACCGGCCCCAGGGCTACACCCAGGATAATCGGAACGTCCAGGCGGCTGAAGTTCAGGTCCAGGGTTTTAGAAGAACCGTCAGCGTTTTGGGTTTCCACTTCACCACTGACGTTGGTATATAACAATTCGGGCTGAATAAAGAAGGTGGTGAGTTTAATACGTCCGTAAGCTCCTGCGTGGAAGCCTACTTTACGGTCTCCACTCTTTACATCTTCAACGGTTTGGTCTCCGTCAAACTCCTTTACGTTAACTCCCTGTAGGTTAGCGCCACCGCGCAGACCGAATTCCAATATCTGGGCATCCAGTTGAAAGGCTGCCAGCAGTAAAAAAGTTCCTAAAACAATCTTTTTCATACTAAATGGTTTAAAGCGTTTTCAATATTCTGCCGGATACGCTCCTGCAAGTTATGGGTAGAAGCCTTTTGAAAAGTTTCACCGGTAATTTTTTCGAAGAGTTCAACGTAGCGATCGCTTACACTGTTCACAAAAGCTTCTGTCATTTCAGGAACCTGTTGACCGTCTTTACCTTGAAAACCATTTTCGATCAGCCATTGGCGCACAAATTCCTTGGAAAGCTGCTTTTGTTCTTCACCATTTTGTTGACGTTCCTCGTAACCATCCAGATAAAAATAACGGCTGCTGTCCGGGGTGTGTATCTCATCAATAAGTATGATCTCACCCTTTTTATTTTTCCCGAACTCATATTTGGTATCCACTAGGATAAGCCCTTGCTTATTGGCAAATTCCTGCCCGCGTGCAAATAAGGCGTGCGTATATTTTTCCAGTTGCAGGTAATCTTTTTCGCTTACAATGCCTTGTTCCAGGATGGACTCCCGGCTGATATCTTCATCATGAGTACCCTGGTCTGCCTTGGTGGTGGGGGTTATGATAGGTTCGGGCAGTTTATCATTCTCTTTCAGTCCTTCGGGCAAAGCCACCCCGCAAAGCATTCTTTCACCTGAGCGGTAGGTGCGCCACGCATGCCCGGCCAGGTATCCACGGATTACCATTTCTACCTTAAAAGGTGTGGCTTTGGTACCGATACTCACCATCGGGTCCGGGGATTCTACTTTCCAGTTGGGAACAATATCGCGGGTAAGGTCCAGGAATTTAACTGCTATCTGGTTCAGTACTTGTCCTTTAAATGGGATTCCTTTGGGTAATACCACGTCAAAGGCAGATATGCGGTCACTGGCTACCATTACCAGTAGGTCATGGTTAATGGTATACACATCGCGGACCTTGCCACGGTAGAAACCGGTTTGTCCATTGAGCTTAAAATTAGTTTCCTGCAGTGCTTTCATCAGCTTTGCTCTTTGTTTTGGAGGGTTCGGATTTGTTTTCTTCTACTTCGTAGGCGTTGATAATATTCTTTACCAGGCGGTGGCGTATCACATCCTGCTGGTTCAGGCGTACAAAGGAAATACCCTTGATCTTGTCCAGTATACGCATGGCCTCCACCAGGCCTGATCTTTGTTTTCGGGGCAGGTCAATCTGGCTGGCATCACCGGTAATAATGAACTTGGCATCGGAACCCATCCGGGTGAGGAACATCTTCATCTGGCTGTGCGTGGTGTTCTGCGCTTCGTCCAGTATCACAAAGGCACGGTCTAGGGTGCGTCCACGCATAAAAGCGAGGGGGGCTATCTGGATAGTTCCGCTTTCCAGGTAAAAGTTCAGTTTTTCCGGTGGTATCATATCCCGCAGGGCATCGTACAAGGGCTGCAGATAAGGGTCCAGTTTTTCCTTGAGGTCACCGGGTAAAAATCCCAGGTTTTCCCCTGCTTCTACAGCCGGACGTGTGAGGATGATAGAGCGTACTTCTTTGTTCTTAAGGGCTCTTACTGCCAGGGCTACAGCCGTATAGGTTTTTCCGGTTCCGGCCGGACCAATGGCGAAAACCATATCGCTCTCATCAATGGCCTGTACCATTTTTCGCTGGTTCTGCGTACGTGCTTTTATGGCCTGTCCGTGGGTTCCGAACATAATGATGTCGGAATCCTTTTCGGATTGAGGTCCCCTGTCCATTTCGTCTTTCATGATCCTTTCCAACTGGTTGCTGGTGAGTGAATTAAAGCGATGAAGATGGTTCAGTATCTCTTCTATTTTTTCTTCAAAAGCGGTTATCTGCGTGGGTTCCCCGTTTACCTTCAGAGTGTGCCCCCGGGCGGTGATCTTTAATTCCGGAAAGTATGATTGTATAATGTTTAAGTAGGTATTGTTGCTGCCGTACACATCACGAGGGTCGGCATTTTCAATCTGGATGTTTTTTTCGATCAAACTTTAGTAAATAACTATTGATTGGTACTCTGTTAGCGGCCTTAAATAATGATTACTTTTGACGGCAAAGTAACGAATTTGAACCTACTTTAAGTTGCTTTTGGACACCTAAAATTCAGAGAAATTGCCCGTTATTACACTCACATCTGATTATGGTCTTACTGATCATTACCTGGCTGCGGTAAAAGGTGTGATAATTAGTGAATTGCAGGATGTGAACCTGGTGGATATATCCCATTCCATACAGCCTGGTAATTTCTATGAAGCATCCTTTATTCTGAGGAATTGTTACGAGTCATTTCCCGAAGGCACCGTTCACCTGGTGGCCGTGCAGGAGATTACCGAGAACAAGCGTTTGCTGGCTGCGGAGATCGACAGGCATTTTTTCCTTACGGCTGATAACGGGCTGCTGAGCATGATCAATCCCGAGATCAAAATTGGGATGGTGGTAGAGATCAATCTTAACCGGGATACCAGCCTTTTCCCCGCAAGGGATGTGCTGGCCAGGGCAGCCGGCCATCTGGCACGCGGTGGTTCCCTGGGTTTGCTGGGTCGGGAGGTAAAGGATTACAAGGAAAGTGTGCTTATGAGGCCACGAATTCCCAATGAAGGGTCATTAATTTTGGGTAGCGTACTTTATGTAGATAACTTTGGCAACCTGATTACCAACATTTCGCGGAAAACCTTCCACGAGGTGGGTAAGGAGCGGCCTTTTGAAATTATACTGCCCAGGCGGTACATATTGCGGAAGATACAGGAGAGTTACTACCCTTCCTCCAAAGGCAATGTTATAGCCTTGTTCAATTCGCAGAACCTCCTGGAAATTGCCGTAAGTGAGGCGCGTGGAAAATTTTTTAACGGGGCAAATACCCTCCTGGGGGTTGATGTTCAGGATACAATTACGGTTACGTTTAAATGATCATACGTATTGTTAAAATGACTTTTCAGCCAGAAAGTGTGGAAGCCTTTCTAGCTAATTTTGAAAAGAATAAAGCCGCTATTCGCAGCTTTCCCGGCTGTAATCGCCTGGAGCTTTTACAAGAAAAAGGCAAGGGTAACGTTTACTTCACCTACAGTTGGTGGGAGCAGGAAACGGACCTTGAGAATTACCGCCAGTCCGAACTCTTTCGCGGAGTTTGGCAACTTACCAAAACCTTTTTTGCAGCTAAACCCGAGGCGTGGAGCCTCGAAAACAGAGTAACGCTTTAAAAGAGTATGAGGGCATTAATGCTTAAAGAGATCAGGAGCTTTTTAAACTCGGTAACGGGTTACCTGGTCATTGTAGTTTACTTGGTCATCAACAGTGTTTTTCTGTGGCTGATCCCAGGTAATTTCAACCTTATTGAAGGAGGGTATTCCAGTATCGATAGTTTGTTCCTGATATCTCCCTGGGTTTTTATGTTTTTAATACCCGCTATTACCATGCGCATGTTTGCCGATGAGAAAAGGGCCGGTACCATGGAACTGTTGCTTACCAAGCCACTTACCGACATGAGTATTGTATGGTCTAAGTTCTCAGCTGGTTTTATACTGGTGCTTTTTTCGTTATTACCTACCCTCATATACTATTTCAGCGTATACCAGTTGGGAAATCCGGTGGGTAATATAGATAGCGGGGGTACCTTCGGGTCGTACATCGGTCTGCTGTTCCTGGGGTCTAGCTACGTGGCCATTGGTGTATTCTCTTCCTCACTTACCGATAACCAGATCATTGCCTTCCTCATAGCTATGTTCCTGTGCTTTTTCTTCTATTTCGGCTTTGACCAGATAGCGGCTTTAGGATCATTCCATAGCATGGAGCTATTGATCATCAGCCTGGGGATCAGTGAACACTATACCTCCATGAGCCGTGGTGTTATCGATAGTCGCGATGTACTGTATTTTCTCGGTTTGATAGTAATTTTTGCCCTGGCTACACGCCTGGTCATCCAAAGCAGGAAATGGTGATGAAAAGCAGGAAGGGAAGAGATATATTTCAGTTTGTGATCATAGTGGGCATCATCATTCTGTTGAATGTGATCGGCTCACTCGAATTCTTTCGTGTGGACCTTACCTCGGAGAAGCGTTACAGCCTCTCCGATGCCACCATCAATCTGCTGGAAAGCTTTGATGATGTGCTCTACGTTAAGGTGTACCTGGAAGGCGATTTTCCGGCTGGTTTTCAGCGTCTTCAGCGTGAAACGCGTCAGATGTTGGATGAGTTCCGGGCCTACAATGGCAACATTGAATACCAGTTTATTAACCCGGATGGTTCCGAGGATATCCAGAACAACCGCGAATTAAAACAGCAGTTACAGTATAAAGGCCTTAAGCCCTACAATCTGCAGATCCGTGAACAGGGTGGGAATAAAGAAAGGGAGGTTTATCCAGGTGCTATCTTAACGTATGGCGATAAAGAAGTGCCGGTTCTGCTCTTGCTGGACCAGTTTGCTTCCAGCCCTGAAAGGCAGGTGAATAACTCTATCCAAAACCTGGAATTTCAGCTAGCTAATGGTATCAGGGCTCTTATCTCAAGTTCCAAACCATCGGTAGCTTTCCTTTACGGGCATGGTGAGCTGGAGCCACGTTTTATAGCGGACTTTGCACGTTCCATAGGTGTTAATTATTCCCTGGACCGTTTTGATATCCACAAATTCCGGAGCGATAGCCTGGGAGAAAATATCAGCATACAGGATCAACAGCGCAAGCTGAACCGCTTTGATGCCCTGATTATAGCCAAGCCACGCGAACCCTTTACCGACCTGGATAAGTATCTCCTGGATCAGTACATTATGAACGGGGGCAAAGTAGTGTGGTTACTGGATGCGGTTCACGCAGAAATGGACAGCCTGAGTGAAAAGTCGCAATTTCTTTCGTACCCCATCTATGACCGTCTTCGTATATCCGATATGCTGTTCCGGTATGGAGTACGGGTTAATACAAACCTGGTAGTGGATATGATCTCGGCCGGGGTTTCGGATAGGCGCTCGGTTCACAACTGGATCTATTTTCCCATGGTAATGCCACAGGTAAAACACCCCATTACTAAGGATCTGAATGCCATTAAGCTGGATTTTGCCTCTTCCATAGATACGATAATTGCTCCCGGTGTAAAGAAAACGGTACTTCTGAAAAGCTCTCCTTATTCCAATGTGGTGTCCACGCCACACATGGTAAGCCTGCAGCGTTTGTACGAAGAACAGGATGAAACCCGCTTTACCCGTCAGTTTATACCGATGGGTGTATTGCTGGAAGGACGATTTGAATCAGCCTTCAAGAACAGGATACTTCCCAAAGACAGTGGCCCCGAGCAACTAAAGCTTAAAGAGAAGGGGGACAAAACACAGATGGTGGTGATAGGAGATGGTGATATTATCCGCAACCAATTGAATATCGTGAACCCAAATATTCCCAAGGGAACACCATTGCCGCTGGGTTTCGATCAATTTACCGGTCAGCAATACGGCAATAAAGATTTTCTGCTGAACGTATTGGATTATATGCTGGATGATAGCGGGTTGATCAGCATCCGGTCCAGGGAACTCAAATTGAGATTGCTCAATCCTCAAAAAGCGAAAGGTGACAAGCTCTATTGGCAACTGATCAATACTATAGTGCCCGTGGTGATCATTATATTGTTCGGGCTGGTACTCACCTTTATCAGAAAACGGAAATACGCATAAACATGAAGAAAAATCTAATATATCTCCTGGTATTTATAGTGCTGCTGGTAGTGGCTGGCTGGCTGCTTACCCGCAATAACAGGGAAGGTACTTTGGGATTGGAAGGCAATGAACGGTATGCCTTTGCTATTAAGGATACCGGTGATGTAGATAAGATCATAATCAAGGATAAAACCCCCAGCGAGATTATCCTGAAGCGTGATGATCACCATTGGACAGTGAATGGGAGCGGCAGAGCCCGGGAAGATGCGATAGAGATACTTTTGGAAACCCTGTACCGTATGGAGATGCGGAACTTTATCCCGGAACGTATGCAACCCACGGTAATAAAGCGGATGGCAGTGCGCGGTAAAGAAGTACAGATATACAAGAATGGCAAGCTTGCCAAAACTTTTTATGTAGGTACGGAAGCACATGACGAAATGGCTACCTATATGCTCATTAAAGGCAGTGATCAGCCCTTTGCTGTTCACATTCCTGGCTTTAACGGCTTTTTGTCTACCCGGTTTTTTACCCAAGAGCATTTGTGGCGTAGCAGGACCATTGTAAGTGCCAGGCCCGGCATTATCCGTAGCATAGAAATGACGTATCCGGACTCGTCTTCCCAATCGTTTGAATTGAATGTATTTTCACCGGATAGTGTATATATAAAGAGCTTGCAGTCCGGAGAGGTAATGCGTAACCGCGACCGGGTAAAAACCAACTTATTCCTCAACTCCTTCCGTAACCTTACCTATGAAGGTCTGATTATTCCTTCGGATCCCATATATAGTCGTAAGGACTCTTTGCTGGCCAGCAACCCGGTCTTCAGACTGAAATTAACGGATATTGACGGAAAAGTAACCACGCTGAGTGGTTACCGTATTAAGGGCCCCGAAGAAAGTTTGAATCCTGAGCTGGAGCCGCAACAATTTGATCCTGATCGCTTACACGGATTTATCAATGATGATAAGATGGTTTTGCTCCAATACTTTGGGCTTAACCCCATCCTGAAACCAAAGGACTACTTTTTAAAGTAGCTATTTGTTAAAAATTACTGAAAAAAAGAACCTTTTAAGCCGGGCTTTTCCCTTTATATTTGTCCGTACACTTTATAGTTTTATCAAACCGAACGCATTATGAAATTTATAGTTTCCAGTGGAGCGCTCCTTAAACAATTACAAATTGTAGGTGGGGTATTGAATAATAATAATACGCTCGCTATTCTGGATAACTTCCTTTTTGATCTGGACGGTAACAATCTTACCATATCTGCCTCAGATCTTGAAACCACTATCAGTGCTTCCCTGGAGGTGGATAGTGAGGATAACGGGTTGGCAGCCATTCCCGCCCGCTTGCTCCTGGATGGATTGAAAGCCCTTCCGGAACAGCCGGTAACCTTTGTGATTAACGGGAGTAATAATACCGTGGAGATGAGTTCGGATTACGGTAAGTATTCACTGGCCTTTGTGGAAGGTGATGAATTTCCCAAGCTGCCGGAAATGGAGGATATCAGCACTACGGTAATTCCGGCAGAAATCCTGGCCACAGCAGTTAATAAAACATTATTTGCAGCCGGTAACGATGAGTTACGGCCTGTAATGTCAGGTGTTTTTTTTCAGTTCAGTTCAGATAATCTCACCTTTGTAGCTACAGATGCTCACAAGCTGGTACGCTACCGCAGGAATGATCTTAAAAGTGACAATACGGCTGAGTTCATCATGCCCCGTAAACCTCTTACGATCCTTAAATCCACCCTGGCTTCAGTAGGAGAGGAGGTTACCATTCATTACAATGATACCAACGCCCGTTTCGAGTTTGAGAATATTATCCTTACCTGTCGCCTTATTGATGGTAAGTACCCCAACTATGAAGCAGTTATTCCTAAGGATAATCCCAATCGCATGGAAATTGAGCGCGGGGTATTCCTGAGTTCCGTTAAGCGGGTAGCTATTTTCTCCAATAAAACCACCCACCAGGTGCGCCTCAAAATGGCCGGTTCCGAGTTGAATATTTCCGCTGAGGACCTCGATTTTTCCAATAAGGCTCACGAAAGGTTGAGCTGCAATTACCAGGGTGAGGATATGGAGATCGGTTTCAACAGCCGTTTCCTCAATGAAATGCTCAGCAACCTGGAGTCAGACAGTGTAAGCCTGGAAATGTCTGCCCCCAACCGCGCGGGCATTATCCTGCCCAATGACGGGCTTGAGGATGGGGAGGATATCCTGATGTTGGTGATGCCCGTAATGCTAAACAACTAAAATCCTATTGCCTGAGAAACTCCGGATATGAAGCTACTCGTTATCGGAGATGTTCACGGTTGCTATTACACCCTTAAGGAGCTGGTGGAGAAACACTGGCACCCGGGGGAGGAGATCCTTATACAGTTAGGTGACCTTATCAATAAAGGACCCCATTCCGGGAAATGCATCCGGTACTGGCAGGAACTTGAAAAAGAATATCAGGGGCAAACCGTTCTTCTAAGAGGTAATCACGAGCAGATGCTACTGGATTATTTCTTCTTCAAAAAGAACGAGGAATCCATGAAAAAACTTGTAAATAATATTGAGGAAGAAGGCTTCAATATTAAGAAAGCATGCGAGTGGTTGCGGGTTAAAGGATTAAAATGGGAGGCTGAAGGAATATTGGTAACCCATGCCGGGATTGCTAAAAGTACCGAAGATCCTTTCGACATTAAAAACAGCAAAGGGGTTTTACTTAACCGCGGTCCTCTTAAGTGTCTGGATAAAGTTCAGGTGGTTGGCCACACTATGGTGCGTGGAGGCAAACCGCTCTTTAATCCCAAGGAAAATGCCTGGTTTATAGATACCGGGGCGTGGACCAAAAAGTATCTTTCAGCGCTATCCATAGAAAGTAATGGGGATAATCCAAAGGTGATCCGCCAGCTACGTTCTGAGAAGGATTAACCCGTTTTACTATTGATTTTCTGAAGATCAGGAGACATGGTTTTTAAGGGTTAGAAATGTCTCACATTATATTTTTCTTTCCAGTTAACCTTATTTCTGAGGTGGAAGCCGAAAACACATTGATTAGGTGTGATCAACACTGAATATTAGCCTTGGTGTTACTGTATATACCTTGAGATTAAGTTTAAATAGATGACGGATTTAAGAGGACGGTTTGGAAAGCCTGGCTTCTTTTACCTGTTGCAGACTGGCACTTCGAAACATTCTGTTAGCATACTCCCGCTACGTATTGCTAAGGATTAAATATCCGTCTCATTTGGTATTTACCCGGAAGCCCCCTCCTTATTTCTTTGGTCTGAGATTTTGCGGAAGCCGAAAAGCATATAGAGTAGGCGAACTTCATTCATTAAAACCTTAGACCATGAAAAAAGCAAGTAAGGTTCTTTTTTTACTAGTGGCATGTGCATTTATCAGTTTTTCGGCTAAAGCTCAATACGAAGCTGGCCAGAGTGACATTAACCTGGGAGTTGGCTTTGTAACCTTCGGACTGAATGGTGACGGAGCGTTACCGATCAGCTTATCCTATGAGTATGGGCTCAATGACAATGTGAGTGTGGGTGCGTTTGCGGGCTATGCATCGGCTGAAGAAGAATTTGCCGGATACGGAGCTAACTATACCTGGACGTATAGCTACCTGATCATTGGGGCACGCGGTGCTTATCACAAGGAATTGGTAGATGGTGTGGATACCTACCTGGGTATACTTTTGGGTTACAATGTGGCCAGTGCCACTTTTGATGGTGATGATGCGTTGAAGCCTTACATTACCGAACCGTCTATTGGAGGATTGGCTTATGGCGTTTATGCAGGAGGTCGTTACCACTTTACCGATAACTTTGGTGCTTTCCTGGAGCTGGGCTACGGTATATCTGCTGTCAATATTGGTCTCACCATGAAATTCTAAGTTGCATTAATGTTATTTACCAAAGCCCCCGCTTTTAAAGCGGGGGCTTTTCTTTTAGGGCAGTCCGGTCTATTATTATAATTTTGTGGCCTCATTCTTAAAAAGTACAAACATGATAAAAGGATTTTATAACGTTCCCTTTCCGGTAAATGAGCCTGTATTGAGCTACGCTTCCGGAACGCCAGAACGTGAAAATCTCCAGAAGGCCTATGACGAAATGTGGGGTTCTCAAATAGAGATACCCATGGTTATAGGAGGTGAAAAAATAACCACTGGCAACCTTCAGCGCGTAATGCCCCCGCATGATCATCAACACAATGTTGGATCCTATCATTACGGAGAGGCCCAACACGTAAAGGATGCTATAAAGGCAGCATTGGATGCCAAAGAGCAATGGGAAGGCATGAGCTGGGAGCATCGTGCTTCTATTTTCCTCAAGGCGGCTGATCTTATTGCAGGGCCATACCGTGCCCGTATCAATGCTGCAACCATGATATCGCAAAGTAAGAATGCCTTCCAGGCAGAAATAGACTCTGCCTGTGAAATGATCGATTTCCTGAGGTTTAATGTACAGTACATGACCGAGATATACATGGAACAGCCTGAATCCTCCGATGGCGTCTGGAATCGACTGGATTATCGTCCCCTGGAAGGGTTTACTTTCGCAATAACCCCCTTTAACTTTACAGCTATCGCAGGTAATCTACCTGCGTCCATGGCGCTGATGGGTAATACTGTAGTTTGGAAACCTTCCTTGAGCCAGATATACTCAGCCCATGTTTTGATGGAGGTTTTTGAAGAAGCAGGTGTGCCAGCAGGGGTTATCAATATGATCTTTACGGATCCGCAGGAAACTTCGGATATTGTTTTCAGCCATCCGGATTTTGCGGGACTCCATTATACCGGTTCCACCGAGGTATTCCGCAATATCTGGAAAACCATTGGCAATAATATCCATACCTATAAAACCTACCCGCGTATTGTAGGGGAAACCGGAGGTAAGGACTTTGTAGTAGCGCATAAAACAGCTAATGCCCGCCAGGTAGCTACTGCATTAAGCCGTGGAGCATTTGAATACCAGGGACAAAAATGTAGTGCAGCCTCCCGCGCCTATATTCCTGATAATCTTTGGGAGGATGTGAAGAAGTATATGCTGGAGGATATCAAGAGCTTTAAAATGGGATCACCCCGTGACTTTACCAATTTTGTAAATGCGGTTATTCATGAGGGTTCATTTGATAAGCTTGCCAGGTATATTGACCAGGCTAAAGCAGACAGTAGTGCCGAGATCATTGTGGGAGGTAACTATGATAAATCCAAGGGATATTTTGTAGAGCCAACGGTAATTGTAACCACAGATCCTAAATACACTACTATTACCACGGAACTCTTCGGCCCTGTGCTTACCGTATATGTGTATAAGGCGGATGCCTTTGAAGAAACCCTGGAACTGGTAAATACCACCTCTGAATATGCTCTTACCGGTTCACTGTTTTCCGGTGACCGTTACCTGGCCCAAAAAGGAGCCGATAAACTGCGTCATGCAGCGGGTAATTTCTATATCAATGATAAGCCTACCGGTGCCGTGGTGGGTCAACAACCATTTGGCGGAGGACGGGCTTCCGGTACCAATGATAAGGCCGGTTCCAAACTGAACCTCCTACGTTGGATCAGCCCCCGCACTATTAAGGAAACATTCGTTCCTCCAACGGACTACCGTTATCCTTTTATGGAGGAAGATAAATGATAAAAAGGGAGGTTTTAACCTCCCTTTTTTATTTCCACCTCTGAAATATCTGTGGTAAAAATTTTTCATCTCCAGTATAAAATACTGATATTCAATAATTTGTGAATTATTTCATGGTTCATTAATTTCAATGTTAAATTAATGTTAATTTAAAGTTACATGTAGGTAAAATAATTTGTATATTTGTTAAGTGAATTTAAAAATTGTAGTCATGAAGAATTTCAGATGGATGTTAGCAGGTTGCCTGATAGTAGTGACTGCCGCAGTTTCAATAGCTCAGCAAAAACCTGTTTACGAAAAAGAAGGAAATAAGGTAAGAGTTACCCATTTCTATGATAATGGCGCGGTAAAGGAAACCGGTACCTATGCGGCCAATGGTAACCTTGATGGTAACTGGGTCCAATACAATGAGGACGGTTCCGTAAATACCAAAGCGTATTACAATAATGGAATGAAAGAAGGTAAGTGGTTCAGGTGGGATAACAATGGGATGGTGATGTATGAGATCGCTTATGAAAGCAACAAGCTAGTGAACGTGCAAAAGTGGAAACTTGAGCAAAAGAATATGTTAGCTGAAAATTAGATCAGTTTAACCGATTAAGTATTTTTGAAGGCGATTCCCCGGGATCGCCTTTTTTTATGGATTATGCTTATACTGATATCACCCGCTAAAACCCTTGATTTTGAATCCAATATGGCGATAGGTCCTTCTCAGGACCCGTACTTTTTGCCCGATGCCGTGAAGGTGAATAAAAGCCTTCGCAAAAAAAGCCGCAGGGCATTAAGGGAGCTACAAGGTATTAGTCAGCAGTTGGCAGAACTCAACTACCATCGTAACCAGGAATGGACAGCCGACAGAACCGGAGGTGAGAGACAAGCCGTGCTGGCTTTTAAGGGAGATGTTTACCAGGGGCTTAATGCGGACTCATGGGAAGTGCAGGATGTTGAATTTGCTGATGAGCACCTAAGGATACTCTCGGGCCTTTACGGGCTTCTTCGGCCTACTGACCTCATAAAACCTTACCGCCTGGAAATGGGAACTTCATTGAAAGTGGGCAGAAGGGAAAACCTCTATCTTTTTTGGGCGGATAAGCTAAAGAGCTATTTCCGGGAAAATATAGAAAAGGATATACACGTTGTTAACCTGGCGAGTAATGAATATTTCAAGGCCATAGAAACTGCAAAGATCCCGAACCCAGTTCTGGAAGTCACTTTCAAAGATTTCTCTAATGATGATTATAAGGTGGTGAGTTTCTTTGCCAAGAAAGCCAGAGGCCTTATGGCAAATTTTGTTATTCGTAACAAACTAAATAAGTTAGAAGAGCTGAAGGCATTTAACGAGGAAGGTTATTATTTTGCCGAAGCTGAAAGTACCGATCATCATTATGTATTTTTACGCGATAAGACCAACTAATTTTAAACGAGTCCGAATGAGTCGAAAATTGTTTCTTGCTGCTATTTTTTCTTTGGGAGCTATATGCACACAGGCCCAGAAACTGGCTTATTCAGAATATGGTTTGTCCGTAGGAACTCTGAATTACGGAGGTGATATTGCAACCAGCAATAGCGTAGCGGCCATGCTTGATGAGGTGCGTCCGGATTTCGGGATTTATGCCATGCGCCACTTTAACGACTGGTTTGCGATGGGTGCAGAGGCACATTACGGTTGGTTTTATGCCAATGATGAAAACCATGACTATCCTACTCGTGGCCTCAGTGTATCAACCAGTGTTACCCAGGCTAACCTTTTTGCAGAGGCTAACTTTATACGCTTTGGTAAATATCATTACGACAGGAAGTTTGGCTTGTACATTAAAGCAGGAGGAGGTTTTTTGGCTTATAATCCAACCCTGACCATAAGCAACCTGGTACCGGAAAATATTGATCTTTACCCCAATTCATACTCAGGCTTTGCCTTTTACGGAGGTTTTGGGTTTAAATTCAGGACCAGTTTTAAAGGTGTTCTTCGTTTGGAAGCAGTGTTCCACTCCACCGGAACAGATCATCTGGATGGCTTTGAATACAAGAGACAGTTAACTAATAATGACGCCCTGGGTAGCATTCGTGTTAGTTATAGCTTGCTGGTATTTTAAAGGATATTATTTCTGGTATTCAAAAGCCCCAAGGTCCGGGTCTCCGTCAATGTTTCGGACTCTACCTTTCAAATCCAGGTTTACTTGAAGTGCATCCTGGCCGTTACCCTGGTCAATAGCCTGTGAAGTTTCCGTAAGGTCATATTGGTTTTGATCCACGTCAACAAAGCCCGGATCCCGGTTAACTACCGGTGATGTAAAGCTTGGCCCCGTAACATCAAACCCACGATCCTCCTCATCACGGTCCAGCTTGAGGAGAGCATGATTGAACTGATAGTTCAGTATACCGGCATCGTCTTTTTCAATACCCAGTTCCTGCGGGTTATTTCCGTAAACAATGCAATTCCCGAAATACGCCTTTTGCAGAGGCCGTACTACCCTTAGATTACTGCCGTCCTCTTCCCTGAAATCAAAGTAGTTGGTGAGATAGACTGCCGGTACCGTACGGGTTGATTGGGTCCAGTAATTGGCAAAGGTGCAGTGCAGGAACTCGTAATTACCCCCGTAGCAGAAGAGGCTGTAATACCCTGAATTAGCCACCACCAGGTTCTCAGCCTTTACACTTCCAAAACCGCCAAAAATTCCGGTACGTGAAGAATTCAGGATATAGCTATTGGTAATAGTAAGCTGATCGGGAAACTGTGCACTATCCAGCCGTATGGCATTTTCCGAATTTTTTATCACCGCATTGTTGATGATACACCGGGCGCTGTCGTCAATGAAAATACCTCCTAATACACCACCCCACTGGCCTGGAATGTTTTCGTAGGAAGGTTCCAGCCGGTCACTGGTAAATAATACGGAATCACCAATGCCGGTGCTGGCGCCTTCCGCAACTTTTAACCGCCCTCCGTTAAATACCCATAAACCACTGTTATTGTGGAAATAGACTTCCACATCGGGTTCAATAATAAGCTCACAGCCTTCATCCACTACAGCGTAACCATAAATAACGTGGCGTTCACCGCGTCTCCAGGTCGTATTACAGTCTATAATAGAGTAGGGGATAAAAACAGAGTTAGGTCCTGTGCCGGAAATCAGGAACTTATTGGGATAGTGGAATTTTGCATCCCAAACAAGAGAAACCAGTCTAACATCCTGTTGGGTGCCTTTATTTTCAAAAAGGATACGGTCTTCATACACCATTTCCGGGGTAGAGCAGGAGCCCGCAGTTATTTCAATAAAAATGTAGATACTATCTTGGGGAAGGATCTCAATGTTGCTAAGGTTATTACCAGCTTTTCCATTAATGTTCAAACGGTAGCAGCTGGACTGGTTTTCAAGACGGATATTATCTACTACTACTTTTTCGGATTCGGGATTGTAAACCTTCAGCGTATAGGTGCTGGAACCAACCGTATTAAAAACGGTATCCAGGAAAACGGTATCCGTTGAAAACTTCAGATTAACGCCTTCAGTTTTAATAACGTTATCTTTGCGGCAGGCTGCTGCGGCTATCAGCGAAAGGATAATTCCTGTAAAAATTAGGTTCTTCATACAGCAAGTAACGGATGTTTAACTTGGAAAATTGTAAAGGCGGTTTTTATTCTGTTTAAAACACTTGGCAAAAGTACAGGATTATTATATCTTTGCAGCCCTTTTAAAAGTTGGGCAAAATCCTAGCGCTAAAGAATACAGCATTATGAAAAAAGACATTCACCCAGATAATTACCGTACGGTTGCTTTTCGCGACATGAGCAACGGTGAGACCATCCTTACCCGTTCATGTGCGGAAAGCCGTGAAACTGCGGAGGTTGATGGAGTTGAGTATCCACTGATTAAAATGGAGATCTCCGCTACTTCTCACCCCTATTATACCGGTAAGATGAAACTTGTGGATACAGCAGGACGTGTGGATAAATTCCGTAACCGTTACGCTAAGTTCAAGAAATAAGCTCTTGAATGATTCAAAGATCTTGTAAAAACCCTCGTTATAACGAGGGTTTTTTTATGCCCCTACTTCAAATTTTAAATAATCCCTTTATTTTCGTTGCAAACACTTTTCCGCATGAACTTTATACTGACAGACCTTACTGAGCGTCCACATCTGTTACCCCTGACCTTTACTCGCCCTGTAGCCGAAATACGGGTGGGAATATTGACTATCCGGGAAAAGTGGCAACATTACCTGAAGGGTGAATTGACTTACCAAACTGTGCCCTATCTTTCGGATAAATACACGCATAATCTGCAAGGTTCCGTGGTATTCGTGAACGGAAGTGTTTGCCCAACGGAGGAAATGGTACATGCAATTGATCGTCTGGGAGAAGGAGAATGTCTGCAATTCGGTGATGTACCGATTGCTCATAAAGGAGATGCTTCGTCAGTAGGCTTTAGTGAAGAGCTTAGGAAGGTTGAGTTTACAGGACCTTTTAGTCATATCAGCAGGCCGTGGAAAATATTTTCATCCAATGCCGAAGAACTGGAGGCCGATTTTAACCTGATCACTAAAGGGCGCACAAGTGCGTCACTGAGTTCTACCAATACGGTATTAGGCGACCGAATTTTTGTGGAAGATGGGGTGGAAGCCGAATGTGCAGTGTTCAATACCCTTTCCGGACCGATATACCTGGGCAAGGACTCCTCGGTTATGGAAGGTTCGGTAATAAGGGGGGGGCTGGCTCTTTGTGAGCATTCGCAGCTCAAGCTAGCCACTAAAATATACGGGGCTACCACCGTGGGGCCCCATTCAAAAGTAGGAGGAGAGGTAAATAATTCAGTAATTACCGGTTACTCCAATAAAGGTCATGATGGTTTTCTTGGCAATTCTGTTCTGGGTGAGTGGTGTAATATCGGTGCAGACTCCAATAACTCCAACCTTAAGAACAATTATGATGAAGTAAAGCTATGGAGCTATCCGCACCAGGGATTTGAAAAAACTGGCCTGCAGTTCTGTGGTCTTATAATGGGGGACCATTCCAAATGTGGAATTAATACCATGTTCAATACCGGAACGGTAGTAGGGGTCAGTGCCAATATCTTCGGTTCAGGTTTTCCCAGAAATTTTGTTCCCTCCTTCAGTTGGGGAGGAGCATCGGGCTTTACTACCTATAACTTTGATAAAGCCATGACCACCGCTTCTCTGGTTATGGAGCGTAGGGGTATTGAGTTGGATAAGGTGGAGAGTAATATCCTAAGGCACGTTTTTGACGAAACTTCAGGGTATCGCCAGAAGTAGGTTTAACCCGTCTTTTGGCATAGCTATTGACTTTTATAGACGCCTGGCCTGACAGTGACGTTAATATGTCATTATGGCTCAAAAAATCATACATGAAGATCAAAGACTTTATCAATATAGACAGCCTGTCATTGGATAATGTGGTTTATGAAGATGCCGAGTTTATCCCCTTAATGACCAATGAGGATGAGGAGTTGATGGACCAGGAGGAAACTCCTGAAAATCTTGCTCTATTACCGCTACGTAATACGGTGCTTTTTCCGGGAGTGGTAATACCCATAACCGCTGGCAGGGATAAATCCATTCAGCTTTTGCGGCAGGCCAATAAGGAAAATAAGATTATTGGCGTAGTAAGCCAGTTGGATGCTGAAAATGAAGATCCTGGGGGTAAGGATGTATACAAGACTGGAACGGTGGCGCGCATCGTGCGGATGTTCAAAATGCCGGATGGAAACACTACGGTCATCATACAAGGTAAAAAAAGGTTTACGATAGAAGAGATTACGGAAGAAGAGCCTTATATGAAGGCCAGGGTCCGTATTATGCGTGACCGCAGCAGGGATAAAAAGTCGGCTGAATCCAAAGTATTGATCGATACGATAAAGGACTTGGCCCTTAAGATCATTAAAGAATCACCCAATATTCCCAGTGAGGCGGCATTTGCCCTGAATAATATTGAGAGTGACAACTTCCTATTGAATTTCATATCCTCCAATATGAACCTGGATGTTCCTCAAAAGCAGGAGTTGCTGGAGATGAATGATATGGATGACCGCGCGAAGAAGATTTTGAAGCATTTGAATACCGAATTGCAGATGCTGGAAATGAAAAATGAGATTCAGAGCAAGGTTAAATCGGAGTTCGAACAGCAGCAGCGTGAATATTTCCTGCAGCAACAGATGAAGCAGATCCAGGAGGAACTGGGTGGTTCCTCTTCGGAATCGGAGATTGAGGAAATGCGTAAAAAAGGGGAAAAGAAAAAATGGTCCAAACAGGTTAAGGAAACCTTTGACAAGGAGCTGAAAAAACTACAACGTGTAAATCCCCAGGTTCCTGAATTCAGTATTCAGCGCAATTACCTGGAGTTTATGCTCGACCTGCCCTGGCAACAACACTCCAAAGATTCTTTTGACCTTAAAAAGGCGGAGAAGATACTGGACCGTGATCATTATGGTCTTGACAAGGTAAAGGAGCGCATCATAGAGCACTTGGCCGTATTAAAGCTGAAAGGTGATATGAAATCGCCTATACTTTGTCTGTATGGCCCTCCCGGTGTGGGTAAGACCAGCCTGGGAAAATCCATTGCCGAGGCCTTGGGACGCAAGTACATCCGGATGTCACTGGGTGGTTTGCGTGATGAAGCTGAGATACGCGGACACCGTAAAACTTATATTGGAGCAATGCCCGGCCGCGTGGTGCAGAATATTAAAAAGGCCGGAACCTCCAATCCTGTTTTTGTACTGGATGAAATTGATAAGCTGGTAAGTGATGGCCATGGGGATCCTTCCTCAGCCATGCTGGAAGTTTTAGACCCGGAGCAGAACAGTGAATTTTACGATAATTACCTGGAGATGGGCTATGACTTAAGTAAGGTCATGTTCATTGCTACTGCCAATAATCTGAATACCATCCATCCAGCTCTCAGAGACCGGATGGAGATCATTGAGATCAATGGTTATACCATAGAAGAAAAGGTAGAGATAGCCCGCAGACACTTGTTGCCTAAGCAATTAAAAGAGCATGGGCTTAAGAAAGGTGACCTTAGCCTGGATAAGCGCACCATGGAATTTGTAGTAGATAACTACACGCGTGAGTCCGGAGTTCGCGGACTGGATAAGGTCATTGCTAAGCTGGCGCGCTACGCAGCAAAAAGTGTGGCCATGGAGGTTGAGTATAAGGTAAAGCCCAAGGCCGCGGATGTGGAGAGCATTCTTGGTCCCAAAAGGTTCAATAAGGATAAATATCAGGGAAATGATATAGCCGGTGTGGTTACGGGTTTGGCCTGGACCCCCGTGGGTGGTGATATCCTGTTTATTGAATCTTCACTGAGTTCCGGTAAAGGAAAACTCACCGTAACCGGTAACCTGGGAGATGTAATGAAGGAATCAGCTGTAATTGCCATGGCGTACTTAAGGGCCCACTCTGAAGATTTTGATATAAGCCAGCAAGTATTTGAGCAGTGGGATGTGCATATTCACTTCCCTGAAGGTGCCACGCCTAAGGATGGACCTTCAGCTGGTATTACTATTTTAACTTCATTGGCCTCACTCTTTACCCAGCGTAAAGTGAAAAAGAATATTGCCATGACCGGGGAGATCACCCTACGGGGAAAAGTGTTGCCGGTAGGAGGTATCAAAGAAAAAATCCTGGCCGCAAAACGAGCTGGCATCAAGGAAATTATCCTGTGCAAGGATAACCGGAAGGATATTGAGGAAATACGCGAAGATTATCTCCATGGCTTACAGTTCCACTACGTGGAAACTATGATGGAGGTGATCCGGTTGGCGCTGACTGAAGAACAAGTAAAAAAGCCGATCAAGATAATAGCAAAGGCCTGATTCATGCCATTTGAAGGTAGCTTGGTAATTAATCGCGATTATATCCGTTGTATATGATATTTTCGCAACTCTATGAAGAAACTGCTAGTCCTTCTCTTTATTCCTTTTTTTGGTGCCCATGCGCAAATTGGCGGTAGTGCTACCTACCAGTTTTTGAACCTTGTGCCTTCGGCCAGGGTGGCAGGGCAGGGGAGTAATGCTATAGCCAACCCAGAGCCTGATCTTAACTTTGCCCTGTACAATCCTTCTTTACTCAATGAGAATATGTCAGGCCAGTTTACCACCAGCCTTATCGATCACATGAGTGATATTCTCATTGGTGATGTGAACTATGCGTACCACTTTGAGGGAATAGGTACTTTTTATCTGGGGGCACGTTACGTGGATTACGGTGACTTTGACCGTACCAACCTTATAGGTGTAAAACAAGGATTATTCACGGCCCAGGATTATGCATTTACGGCAGGATATGGGTATCAGTTGGATAGCAACTGGAGTTTTGGTGGTAATTTAAGATTCATCAACTCCATTTACGATACCTACAACTCCTATGGCATGTCAGCCGATTTGAGTGCTACTTACCAGATCCCGTCCAAAAGGCTGGTTATTGCCTTGGTTGCCAAGAATATGGGGTATCAGTTCAAGCCTTATTCGGACGAAAGGGAACCTTTACCATTTGAGTTGCAACTTGGGTTTTCCAACCGTTTTGAACATTTACCCCTGCGCTGGCAAATTACTTTTGAGCAGTTGGAAAAATGGGATTTGCGCTATGACGATCCTACCAACGTAACCGTAAACCAATTTACCGGTGAGGTAGAAGATAATTACCCTTCGGTGTGGAACAATGTATTAAGACATATGGTGCTGGGTCTGGAATTTTCACCCACCCGCAGCTTTAACGTTCAGTTTGGTTATAACTTCCGTAAAAGACAGGAACTGAACCTGGATACCCGCAGAACATCTGCTGGTTTTTCCTTTGGTTTGGGTATAAAGATTTCCAAATTCCGCATTAATTATAGTCGTAACCTTTACCATGTAGCCGGTAGTGCCAATCATTTTTCCCTGATCACGGATTTTGGTGATTTCAGGCGCAAAAAAAACACCAGATGACCTCTAAAATCACGATTGCTATTGATGGGTATTCCTCAACCGGCAAAAGCACTATGGCCCGGCAGATGGCGTATCAATTACGTTACAATTACGTGGATACCGGTGCTATGTATCGGGCCGTTACTCTTTATGCTCTGCAAAATGATCTGTTCCATCCGGCCCTTGATGTACAGAGCTTAGTGGAGAAACTTCCGGACATTGAACTTCATTTCGATAAAAGCTCATCCGGTAAAGGTTCTGATATGTTTCTCAACGGTAAAAACGTAGAAAAGCAAATAAGAGGGATGGAGGTATCCAATAAGGTGAGTGAAGTGGCTGCCGTTTCTGAGGTGCGTCATAAGCTGGTGGCCGAACAAAAAAAAATGGGAGCCCGGGGAGGTGTGGTAATGGATGGCCGGGATATTGGTACCGTGGTTTTTCCGGATGCGGAGCTCAAGATATTTATGACCGCCCGGGACCAGGTACGGGTGCAACGCAGGCTGGATGAATTACGCCATAAAGGCATGGAAGTTACCCGGCAGGAAGTGGAAGCCAACCTTCGCCAGCGCGATTTGCAGGATAGTACTCGTGAAGATAGCCCCTTAACCCGGGCTGACGATGCCAGGATATTGGATAATTCCGAAATGTCAGCTGAAGAGCAATTAAAACTGGCGTTGGGGTGGGCCGAGGAAATTATTCAGAACCTTTGAGTTCATCAGGCAGCCTGTCTTCCTGTTCACTGATTTTCAGTAATTCCTGAATAGTAGCAATATACTTTTCGCGTGCTTCTTCCTGAGGCATACCCTCCAGTCTTTTCCAGGCATCATGTTTAAAGGTCTGGATTACGTTGGAAGATTGCTGCGGACGATCTGAGTCATTATCCCCTTCGGTGGCCTGCTTAAAATAGGCATAGGCGATGAGCATATTATCAGCCGTTTGTGGAGGCATTTTATTGGCGATATCCACATACCGCCAGAATTCTTTTTCCCTTTTGTCTATATTCTCACCCATGACAATTGGCAAATAGGCTTGCTTTAATTCAAATTTACTTCAGTTCTGCTAAAACCTGTTCTCCCCCACGGGCTTTATCCCCAACTTTTACTAACACATTAGCATCAAGAGGTAAAACTACATCTACACGCGAACCGAATTTTATGAAGCCCGAATCCTGTCCCTGGACAGCCTGGGCTCCGGCACGGGCATACATCACGATCTTACGGGCCAGCAGGCCGGCTATTTGTTTATACATAACCGGTATACCTGATTTTGTTTCAACCACCACCGTGGTGCGTTCATTCAATGTGCTGGACTTAGGATGCCAGGCCACCAGGTAAGCTCCTGGGTGGTACTTGGCGTACTTCACTTCTCCTGAAACAGGATAGCGGTTAACATGGACGTTTACAGGTGACATAAAGATGCTGATCTGGAGTCTTTTATCCTTGAAATATTCCTGCTCTTCAATTTCCTCAATGGCTACTATTCGCCCGTCTGCAGGGGCAATAACTACCTGTTCATCCGCCTTTGTAAAGCGCTTGGGATTGCGGAAAAACTGCAACACAATAATGTACACCACCAAGGAAACAATGAGACTCAGATTTTCCACCCACTCTCTTTCAGTAATGAAGAAAATGGCTACGTTGATGATGGCCAATATGATAAGCAGTGTAAAAAGGATTTTCTTGCCCTCGGTATGGATGCGGATCATAGCGTGATATCTAAAATGCGAAGATAGAAATAGGTAACCGGTAATGCGAACAATAAACTATCAATACGGTCAAGAATTCCTCCATGGCCGGGTAGGAAGCGCCCGGAATCCTTCATGTCAAAGCCCCTTTTTATGGCAGATTCAAAGAGGTCTCCCACCGTGCCGAAGACAATAACCAGCGCGGCCATAACCAGCCAGTACTGCACAGGAAGTATATCGGTATACCGGGATAGGATAAATGCAGCCAGCATGGTAAATACCACACCTCCTAAAAAGCCTTCCCAGGTTTTGTTGGGTGATATACGCTCCAGGAGTTTATGTTTTCCAAAACTCCTGCCTATTAAATAAGCGAAGGTGTCCGAGGTCCATATCAAAATGAAGATGGAGGCCAGTAGCCAGGGTTCGTCACCTCCCAGGGCATGTGGGATTCTTGGAAGGAGAAAAAGTGGGAAACTGATATATATAAGGCCAAACACCACATGAAAAAGCTTCTGGGGAACTTTGGCGTGTTTGATAAATACCTGGCTGATCAGCAAAACAAAAAACAGGAAAACGATCAGGAAGTGAAGAAGGCTTTCCTTTTGGGGGGAAATATCAAAGGCGCTGGAGTAGCAGTATATGGAAAGAAAAAGTATGCCCGTCATTAAGGCCGAGGGCAGGCTGATATGCTTTTCCTTACGAAACTGCATCCATTCAATAATGGCAGAAGCGCCCAGAAACCCGGCCAGGAAAAGATAGCCATACCCACCGCTAAAACAGGAAAAAAGAACCAGGGTGGTGTACACAAGTCCGCTTATGGCACGGGTAAATAAGTTCTGCATTAAAGTTGGTCTTCGAGCAGTAAAAGATAAATATCTTTTGTACAAGTAGTACCACTGCTCGTGGATTGGTCTATATCAGCCTCTTTAACAGGGCCTTTAATGGTAGTGATCTGGGAGGGAATACTCCCTTTATAGCGTTCCCGTATGCCGGTAAGTCCGGAGCGCAGGTTTTCTACGATCTGGCTGGTACGGGCTATAGTGATAAAGGTTTCGGGGAGTTCGGTAAGCTTCTTCCCGCGGGTTTGATTTTCAGAGATCATGATGCCTCCGTTAAAGGAGATCAGGAACTCACAGTCGGCACAAAAAGCATCTGCCTGCGCCAGGCCGGTATCCGTATAGTTGAGTCCCGCATTCCCAAGGATGGACTGAAGGTTGGGATCCTTACAAAAAATCAGGCTAATGCCTGATTCTCTGGTTATATTCTTTAAAAAATCGTAAGCGTCTGATTCATTCTCGCAGTAAAGGAACTTACCGCCCGACTCCGTGAAATTCTTAACAAAAGCAAGATCAACAGGTTCTTTTTGACGTGGAGCAAATTCTCCCTTTTTGGCGGGTTTGCCATGATTTTCATCTTCCGGTTTACCACTCAGTACGGAAAATACTTTGCCAAAAAAACCTTTTTTCTTCTTGGATTCCTCCATTCTTCAGCTAAGAGTTTTGCAGAGGATGCCGCTTATCATTCCTGTTCCTTGTCGGCAGCTTCCTCTTTTTCGGATACCTTAATATCGGTGCCATTATGGCTACTGGATAAGTCATCACCGGTTTTAACCTCCTCCTTTTCATTATCTTCTTCTTCTTTCTGCCAGGGGCGCCTGCCAAAGATTTCTTCCAGATTTTCCTTAAAAATAACCTCTTTCTCCAAGAGAAGGTCAGCCAGTTTGGATAGTTTTTCCTTATGCGTTGTTAATAATTCCTTGGCTCTAACGTACTGTGCTTCAATTATCTTGCTGATTTCTTCATCAATAACCTGGGCGGTACGCTCACTGTAGGGCTTATTGAAATTATACTCGTTACCGTTCTGGCTGTCGTAATAAGTGATGTTTCCGATCTTTTCGTTGAGACCGTAAATGGTAACCATAGCACGGGCCTGTTTGGTAACCTTTTCAAGGTCACTGAGTGCACCGGTGGAAATTTTCCCGAAAACGATCTCTTCTGCAGCACGTCCCCCAAGAGCAGCACACATCTCATCAGTGATCTGTTCAGTGTTGGTAATTTGCCTTTCCTCAGGGAGGTACCAGGCAGCTCCTAAAGAGCGTCCCCTGGGAACTATAGTAACCTTTACCAGGGGTGCAGCATGTTCCAGCATCCAGCTAATAGTAGCATGTCCGGCCTCATGGTAGGCAATAACCTTCTTCTCGGCCTTTGTAATGATCTTGTTTTTCTTTTCCAGTCCACCAATAATACGGTCTACGGCATCCAGAAAATCCTGCTGATCTATAGCATCCTTGTCCTTACGGGCAGCAATAAGGGCGGCCTCATTACATACGTTGGCAATATCGGCTCCTGAGAAACCCGGAGTTTGCTTGGCCAGGAACTCCGTATCTACGGATTTGGAAAGTTTAAGGGGTTTCAGGTGAACTTTAAAGATATGCCTTCTTTCGTTCAAGTCGGGTAGGTCTACATAGATCTGGCGGTCAAAACGGCCGGCACGCATCAAAGCCCTGTCCAGTACGTCTGCACGGTTGGTAGCGGCAATTACAATAACGTGCTCGTTGGTGGCAAACCCGTCCATTTCGGTGAGGAGCTGGTTCAGGGTATTCTCCCTTTCATCATTACCACCGCTAAATGTGTTTTTACCACGGGCCCGGCCAATAGCATCAATCTCATCAATAAAGATGATAGCCGGTGATTTTTCTTTTGCCTGTTTAAAAAGGTCTCGTACACGGGAGGCTCCTACGCCTACAAACATTTCCACGAAATCCGATCCGGAAAGCGAAAAGAAAGGAACTTTAGCCTCACCGGCTACAGCTTTGGCCAAAAGGGTTTTACCCGTTCCGGGAGGGCCTACCAGCAATGCTCCTTTGGGGATTTTACCACCCAAAGAGGTGTATTTATCAGGATCCCTAAGGAAGGATACGATCTCTTGTACCTCTTCCTTGGCGCCTTCCAGGCCTGCCACGTCCTTAAAGGTAACCTTTACGTTGGTGTTTTTGTCAAACAGCTGGGCTTTGGATTTGCCAATGTTGAAGATCTGTGCACCGGCACCGCTACCTCCGGCACTCATCCTGCGCATGATGAATATCCAGATAGCGATCATGAGGATAAAGGGGAAAGTCCATGCAATGATGTCTCCCCAATAGTCCTTCTGGGTTTTATAAGTTACAATAACCTTATCAGGATCAATGGATGTATTCTTTTTGTAGAACTCGTTGAGGTTTTCATGGAAGATCTCCTGGGGCATTTCAAAAGCATAATGCGGGCCGGGGTTCAAACCTCCACCAAAGCCACGATCGCGAAGATCTTTATACTCTGCCTTGTTTTTCAGGGCTTTCGGGGTGAGGTATATCTGAACATCCTTCTCGTTGATGACCACCACCTTTTCTACGTCCCCATCCTTAACCATGGAGGTAAACTCCTGGAAATTGGTGTTTTCGGTAGTGGCTCCCATGCTTCCAAAAACCTGGATAGCTATGAAAATGAGGAATATAATAGCATAGATCCAATAAAAATTGAATTTACGCCCGGGACCATTACCCGGCTTTTTTCCTCCCCCGCCATTATTAGGATTGTTTCCTTTCGAAAACTGTTCTTTCAATTTATTAAGTTGATTCTTGTCTTGTTTCACCACAACAGTTTAAAGTCTAATACTTGTTCTCTAAAACGGTAACTTCCGCATCGCTCCAAAGGCTGTCCAGGTCGTAAAATTCCCGAACACTTTTCTGGAAAACATGGGCTACCACATTTACATAGTCCAGTAGCACCCACTCTGAGTTGTCACGTCCCTCTACATGCCATGGTTTATCTCCCAGGCTTTCGCGTACCGTTTTTTCAATGGAATCACTAAGGGCGTTGACCTGTGTATTGGAGGTACCATCACATACTACAAAAAAGTCACATACAGAGTTCTCGATTTCACTCAGGTTGAATACTGTAATATTCTGTCCTTTCACTTCTTCCATCCCCTCTACAATAGAGTCTACCAATGGTGAAAACTTAACCTCGTCTTTGCTTAACTTCATGCAATGCGTTTAATTTTGATGCAAAATTACGTAATTATCAGGCCGGCTCATTTCCAAGTCTGTCTCCGGCTCCCGAATTTAAAATATGGAAACTCTTTTTATAGGCCAGGAAAAGTTGAAGTTTGCCGTTTTGGAGTCTACAAATTCCTACCTGAAGAACATTATCAAAAATGGTAATCCGGCTGAAGGATTAACCGTGCTTGCTGAATATCAAACATCAGGCCGAGGTCAGTTTGGCAATAGTTGGGAAGCTGAGAAAGGTAAAAATCTGCTATTCAGCGTTTTATTAAAACCAGCTTTTCTTCCTCCGGACCGCCAATTCATCCTGAATATGTCAGTTTGTCTTGCAGTGGTGGATAGTCTGAATGAAATATCCCCGGGTTTTCTGATCAAATGGCCCAATGATATCCTTTATAACCAGAAGAAGGTGGCCGGTATTCTTATAGAGAGTGCCATCAGCTCAGGGGCTCTTGAAAATACGGTGGTGGGTATTGGTATCAACATCAATCAGACTCAATTTGAGGTAGAAAACATGCGCACTTCCCTTAAAAAGATTACCGGAAATGTTGTAGAACCCGACTTTGTTTTGACCAAAGTACTGGAAAAAATGGAAGGCCGGTACCTTAAACTTAAAAGGGGCAATACCTCAGGACTGTTCCGCGAATACTACTCAGTTATGTTCGGAATGGAGCGGGAATTACCGGTACGGATCGGTGATGAAATTACTTCCATTATTCCCTTGGCGGTAGAGCCAGGTGGAGAATTACTGGCCATGCATAAAGGTAGGAAAGTACGTTTCCGGTTTAAGGAGGTCCAGTTTATCCTCAACTAGATCCCGGTCAGTTTATCAGCCAGGTTTTCGAGGAAATTCTTCAGGGGCTTTTCCACCATCATCCGCATCATCATGTTGAAGTCTCCGTCAAACACAAAATGAGCCTGGCAGGTATTATCCGTTTGGGGTTCAATATGGCAGGCCATAGTGAAATTGAGTTTTGAACTGGCCGAACGTAGTTTGATATGGTCAGGCTTCACTTCTTCATCTACCATAACCCTTACTTCCGGCAAGCCTTTCATCTGGAACATAAAAGAGTTATCGTCCGCTTCAAACTTTTGTACGGAGTCCGGCATCAATTGGTTGAAATTCTTGAAATCACGCAGCTGATCAAAAAGTTCTTCTGCAGATTTATTTACGGTAACTGTTTTGGATTCCAGGTGTAACATAGTAAAATGAGTTTGTCAGATAAATGAACGCACGGATGGTTTATAGGTTCAGCCTTGCCATTTTGCCGGATCTTTTCGCCATTGCCGGAGGGTTTCCATCGTGATTTCATCCATATAACCGTTGGAATTTACCTGCTCCAATAAATGATCATAATCACTAAGAGTAAGCAGGCGGCAGTTGGCTTTTTCAAAATTTTCTTCCGATACAGGAAAGCCGTAGGTAAAGAAGGCTGCCATTCCTAAAACGTTGGCATTAGCTTCACGCAAAGCTTCTACCGCCTTCAGGCTGCTACCTCCGGTGCTCACCAGGTCTTCTACCACCACCACGCTCTGACCGCTTTCCAAGTGCCCTTCTATAAGGTTCTTGCGGCCGTGGCTCTTTGCTTCGGGCCTGACATATACAAAGGGTAAACCCATTTCCTGGGCAATAAGCACTCCCATAGCAATGGCGCCCGTGGCTACTCCTGCTATCACGTTGGGCGTTCCGTATTTTTCGCGAATGGCTTTTACCATGTTCTCCCGTAAAAAATTACGAACCATGGGATAGCTCAGGGATATGCGGTTATCGCAATATATCGGGGATTTCCATCCACTGGCCCAGGTAAAAGGGGCATCGGGTTGCAATTTTATTGCCTTAATTTGCAGTAGCTGTTCAGCTGTTTGGCGGGCTAATTCAGTATCAAAAATCATGGTCTCAAATGTATAAAGTTTTCATCAACGACTCCTCACTGGAATTCATCTCCAATGACGCTGAGAGAGAAGGGATAACGGAATGGACAGGTAATGAATCCATAGAAGAGTGGATCGGGAAACTGGAAGAAGAAAAGGAGATCCGACATTATGTGATATCCTGCCTGGCTCCGGACAAGGTTTGGAAAGAGTTCCTGAACTATTATACGATTATTGAAGCGGCCGGGGGTGTAGTGAAAAATGAAGCAGGTGAAGTACTGATGATCTACCGTCTGGATCGTTGGGATCTGCCAAAAGGAAAGATTGAGGAAGGGGAAAGCATTGAGGAAGGCGCTGTGCGTGAAGTAGAGGAGGAGTGTGGTATAACCCAGCTTGATATTGTGAAGCCCTTGCCGATAACCTACCATACTTACTGGCTTAAAGGACAACGTGTTTTAAAAAGAACCTATTGGTTCAGTATGCGTACCGAACATCGGGCAGAGTTAGTGCCGCAGATAGAGGAACACATTGCCAAAGCGCAATGGATAAAGCCGGATTTCCTGGACGAGTATTTGGGAAATACGTACGCCAGTATTCACTGGTTATTGCAGCAAGTGGATTTTAACGATTAAGGAACACGAACGGCAGTCGGTACAAACTGGGTGTAATCTCCACCATGGCGCAAAACATCACGCACAATGCTGGAGCTAATGGATGACAACCCTGAAGAGGTGAGGAGGAAAACTGTTTCAAGCTGATGATTCAGTTTGCGATTGGTTTGGGCTACGGCTTTTTCAAATTCAAAGTCAGCCGGATTTCGCAAACCGCGCAAGATAAAGTCCGCACCTTTATCCCTGCAATAGTTTACCGTTAGGCCTGAGTAGGCATCAACCTCTATTTTGGGTTCATCCGAAAAAGTTTGCTGTATCCACTCCAGCCGCTGGTCCAAAGAAAACATATATTGCTTGTTGGCATTCTTTCCCACCGCTACAATGATCTTATCAAACAAGGGCAAGCCACGGCTTACAATATCCTGGTGGCCAAGTGTGATGGGATCAAAGGAGCCTGGAAATACAGCAATTTTCATGATTTGCTTTTTAGGGCATTTTCAACGGATTGATCAAAAAGCTCACCCAAGGTAATACCAGCATAAACCGCCTGCCTGGGCAGAATGCTTTCTTTACTGAGCCCTGGAATGGTATTCACCTCAATAAGAAAAGGTACTCCGTTTTCAGTAACTATATAATCCACGCGGGCAATGCCATTGAGGTTAAGACTTTCATAAATGAATTCACTTTCCTCCAGGATCTGGGCGTAGGTACCTTCGGCTATACGGGCGGGCGTTATTTCTTCTGAGAGTCCGCTGTATTTGCTTTCGTAGTCGAAAAACTCATTTTTAGGGACTATATCGGTAACCGCCAGGGCTTTGATGAAGCCGCTGTGGTTGCTTACACCACAGGCTACTTCAATACCTTTTACCATGGCTTCAATAATAATCTGGCTGTCTACTTCAAAGGCGTGTTCAATGGCCTCTTCGAGGTCAGTAACGGATTTTACTTTGGAAACACCGATGCTACTGCCACTGCGATTAGGTTTCACAAAACAGGGTAAGCCAACCTGGGCCAGGATCTCATCACTGTCGTACTCCTCATGGCGCGCCAGGTAGTAGGCCTCAGCAATATTTACCCCCAGGCCTTTCAGCAGCATACTGCATTCGGCTTTATTGAAGGTAAGGGCACTTTCAAACTGTCCCGAAGCGGTTTGCGGCATACCTATCAGGTCAAAGTAGCCAGCGAGGGGGCCGTCTTCTCCGGGAGCACCGTGAATAGCGTTGAAAACTGCGTCAAAAGTCAGTTTCTGGCCATCTATAAGGGCTGAGAAATCATTTTTGTCAACGGGGAATTCCTGCTCATTGTGCAGTACCACCCACTTATCCCTGCGAATCAGTACCCGGTAGGCATTGAAGCGTATTTTACTGAGATTTTCAAAAACAACGTTTCCTGATGCAACTGAAACGTCATATTCGGACGAGAAACCGCCCATTACTACGGCAATATTGTGTTTCATATAAGTCTAGAAGCTGAACAAAGTTAATTTTTTTGGTAACGTAGAGATACTTCTACAAAACCAATTCAGATCAGCGTCTGAACATCTCGAAAAAACGGGGAAACTTATTCCTGAAGGGAGCGTACTTGCCTGCGCATTTCCCTGGACTGTGCGTACTTACCAGCCATGCTGTTATACTGGTGAAGAGTAAGGCCTGTAGCTTCTATCAACTTTTTAACTTCGCTATTCATCTCATCCTGTATTTCCACAATACTTTTCATGGCCTGCATAAAGGCCTTTTTTTCTTCTGAGGTATAATCGGAAGCGTCACTGGTAACGTCTTTTTTATAATTGAGCATGCCGGAAAATTTATCAGCTGAAAGTCCGGTTTCTTCCACAGCCTTGATCATTTCCTGGCGGTATTGCCTTTGAATGGTTTCTGCTTTTTCATGAACCCTTCCGAAAGAAGCAAGCAAGGCATCACTGTATTGTGCCGTGGCATCAGAAGTGACTTCTACAGAATCAGTTTGTGCCAGCGCAGTATTGCTGATGCCAATGGCCATAAGAAATAGAAGAAATATCGGTTTTAGAGAGAAATTGCACTTCATGATAAGGTGGTATTTAGAAGGGAATTATACTCTTGAAGTATACACATTTATTTGCGCGTAGTCAAGGGCCTGGGACTAATCCAGTTCGCCAAACACCTTCTGCAGGATAGCATTTACCCTGGCCAAAGGATCTTTACGGATCTGAGCTTCTTCATCCCCTACTTTCAGGAACAGGCCATCCAGGCCTTTGTTTGTGGCATGAACCGAAATATCAGTGGCTGCAATGGTTTGTATATTCATAAGGCTTCCAATACTTCCGGCTCCCGGAACCTGGGTATTGAGGATGGCGTTGTAATCGGCTACAAAACTCTCATAGGAGTCCACTACACTGGAACCACCAATTTTTATGGAACTCAGTGCATTATCAATACGCGGTTCGTATTCATTGAACAGATGAGTACTGGTCCTGGAGGCCAGGTATTCCGTAGCAGCTTTGTTGTTGTCGCCAAAAAGGATATTGTTGGCGTCCTGTATGGTAATGTCCAGAATGGCATCCAGGAAAATAGGGCCAGCTGTTTTGGCTGCGTCTTCTGCGGCACGGTTTATCCCGACAATCAGGTCATCCTCTTTTCCCTTAAGGCTCTCAATGTTTATCCCAAGCAGGTTATTCTGATAGCCCTCGTACAACATTTCCCCGGTAACAGTTATACCTAATACTTTAAATGATTTGCTTTTGAAATTGGAAATGCTGGACTGTACTTCGTCCGGTAAAAGGATCTTCACGGCCTGGTCCTTGAGGTAACCATCCTTCACGGAGAGGATCTTGGTGGCGGTGTCCGTACCTACTTTCAAGGCTTCCTTGAGTCCTTCGGTAATCTCCGCTTCACTTAAACCGGAATTAAGAAACTCGTCAATTGAGTCTGTTTCGCAGGAAGTAAGCATCAGTGTGCCGGCAATAAGAAGAGAGGAAATTAAGCGCATATCACAATTTTAATTTACGGTGGAAAAATCCATTTTCGTACCAAACTTAAGTAATGGAATGGTATACTTAAAAAGAAAGTGTGAGTTGCACCGTTTGTTTTTCTTCATCATGGTTGAGGTTGGAGAGGCTGATTCCCAACAGGCGTACAGCTTTGTCCGGAAAAGGCTGGTGCAAAAGCTCTATAGATTTTTGGAGTATGTCCGTTGCCGATTCGATACTGTGACCAAAGGTAAAGCTGCGGGTGTGTTGCTCAAAGTCAAAATACTTGAGTTTGAGCGTCACCGTTTTGCCGGTAGTTTTTGTGCTTCGGATCCTTTCCTCCAGTTTGTCCATAATGTCCTGCAGGGCGGTTTCCATTTCTGCTTCGGTTTTGAGGTCCCTGGAAAAGGTGCGTTCTGCTCCCAGCGACTTGCGGATACGATCCGGTTTCACCCGGCTTTTTTGCAGGCCCCGCACGATATTGTAATAATGCTGGCCTGACTTGCCAAACTCACGTATCAACAAGGGTAGTTCCCATTTTTTGAGGTCTTTGCCAAAGTGAATACCCAGGCGTTTCATTTTTTCGGCCGTTTTAACACCAATGCCGTAGAATTTCTGAATGGGTAATTCCTCCAGGAAGCCAAGGGCCTGTGCTGGCATAATGGTTTTTTGCCCGTTGGGTTTGTTGATATCGGAAGCTACTTTAGCCAGGAATTTATTGATGGAGATGCCGGCCGAAGCTGTGAGTTGTGTTTCTTCCCAAATGCGTTGGCGAATCTCTTTGGCAATACGTGTGGCGGTTTCAATACCTTTCTTGTTTTCAGTAACGTCCAGGTAGGCTTCGTCCAGGGAGAGGGGCTCTACTAAGTCTGTATACTCCAGGAAAATATCCCGTATCTGACGGGATACAGATCGGTACTTTTCAAAGTTGGACTTTACAAAGATGATTTCCGGACACTTGCGGTAGGCCAGGGATGAAGGCATGGCAGAACGTACACCAAACTTTCTGGCTTCATAGCTGGCAGCTGCAACAACACCGCGCTCACGTGAGCCACCCACGGCTACCGGCTTCCCCTTTAATTCGGGATTGTCCCGCTGCTCTACAGATGCATAAAAGGCATCCATATCCACGTGTATGATCTTTCGTATGTATTCCTCCGGTATCATGCTGCTTAAATCGAGGGAAAGATAACTGAAATCCAATATTGAGCTTGCACGTGAGCGGCTCGAAAAGCAGGGAAGCCATAGTGGAAGAAAACAGATCCAAAACTTTGGAAAAATTTTGAAGCGTATTTCTGATACTGGGGCATGCTGTAGGTATGTATCTGATGATCATTTGGTTTAGGAACATGCCTTTACGGGGTAAGGTGGTGCAATTGTGAAACTTTCGTTTCTGCAAGCCAGTATGTACCCGGCTTTTGGTGTGAGGTGTAGTACTGTTTTCCTATTTTTGATCATGCTTTCCAAAAAATCCAAATACGCTATTAATGCTTTGGTATATCTGGCCCGGAAGTACCAGGAAGATCCTAAGGAAAAGATCCAGATCGCTGAGATATCTGAGAAACAGAACATTCCCAAGAAGTTTTTGGAGGCTATACTGTTGAATCTGAAAAACCACGGCATATTAGGAAGTAAAATGGGTCGTGGGGGAGGCTATTACCTGCGAAAGGAACCTGCGGAAGTAAACCTGGCCGATATTCACCGCATTTTTGACGGAGCTATTGGTTTGCTGCCTTGTGTGACTTACCAGTATTACGAGAAATGTGAAGAGTGTATGGATGAAGATATATGCGGGATCCGTGAAGCAATCATGGAGGTGCGTAACCAAACGGTGGACATTCTAAAATCCAAAACGTTAAGGAGTATTATTGAGCACGAAGACCGTAAAAAGACCCGTTATCAGTAAAAAAAGGCCGCTTTTAAAAGCGGCCTTTTTTATTTGGAGTAAGTAGGATTATTTTTTGATGATCCTTGCAACATTACCATCCCTATCTCTGATGATATAGATGCCGGCAGGTTGTGTGCTGAGGTCGGCCTCATTCTTATGATCAACACTTTGCACTTTTTTGCCATCCAGGTTAAACACCTGGTAGGAGCCGCTTTGCCCGAAGTAGATCTTACCTTCCGTTGGATTGGGGTAAACCAGGGTTTCTACAGTTTCATTTTCAGTCAGTCCAATGCTGTAGAATACTTCATAAATAGTAATGGTTCCACTCACTTCATTGGAAACAATCACCAGGTTCTTTCCACTGGGGCTGGCGGATGAGGGAACAAAGAGCATGCCTTCGGGACCCAGGTCACCCGCTCCGGGACTATCAGCTGCTACGTTAAAGTCACGGTTCAGTTCGTACATGATGAAGTTTGGTGCGCTTGGATTGGTTACATCATAAATCATAATGCCACCCATACGCTCCAGGCCAATGAAGGCTAATTTTACTCCGTCCACATCACCGGTAGTGATGGCCTCCGGCTCGCAACCTTTGTCATCGCTACGGCTCTTGAAGGAGGCATTGTCGTCATTGTTGGAGTTGAACTCGTTTGGATAGGCCACGGCCAGGTACTGTTCAAACTCATCGCCACTATCCCAAACCAGTTGTCCCTGATCATTCCAAATACTGAATGAACGGGCACCAAAGTGAAACAGGGAATCATAGTCGCCATCCCCGTCATTGTCGCCAAGAGAGGTGGTGATATTCAATCGTCCTAATACATCTTTGTTCTGAAGAGTAGCCGCATTAGGAAAATTGGTGGGGTCCAAAGTCAGGTCCTTAATACGCTCTTCTTCGGAATAGGTATCGTAGTCACGGGCGTCACCCTCGTTGGCACTGGCGATGTACGTATTCCCGTTAGCTTCAAAGGCAGTAATAGCGTCTGGTTGGTACATGCCAAAGAGGTTGTTGTAGGTGGCAATGTTGATGGTAGAAGCTGTATTGGAGGCGTCCAGTCCTATCACGCTACGGTTCACATAACCAAGGCCTACAATGGTGTCCAGGGTTTTAGTGGTAAGGTCAATAATGGCCATGGCGTTATTTTCCTGAACGCTTACAAAGGCTTTAGTCGAGGAACTGTTCACGGTGATGTACTCTGGCTCCAGATCCTGGGCAATGGTTTGAAGGCCATCATTTCCATAAATATTGATCAGGGGGTCAATATTGGTGCCGTTCAAAGCTGAAAATGTAATTTGAGTTACGTCAGTCTGGGTGAGGTTTGCCACACCGGCAGACATATCTATAATGCTTATGGAACCTTCCGGATCAATAGTGTAGTCACCATTAGGTTCACCCTCATTGGCTATCAACAACAGGCTGCCATCAGGGGTAAAAGTTACCATGTCCGGCATAGCTCCGGCCGTCAATTGTTTCAGGAAGTTACCCTGGATGTCAAAAAAGGCTACCACGCCAGGATCCTGGTCGCCAGAGGTTGGTTCACCTACCGCTGCTACGGTGCCGTTGTATACGGCTACGCTGTTTACTCCACTCATATACGTGGACAGGTTGATCTGGAATTGCAGAGTCGGGTTTTGTATATCGGAGAGATCTACAACATCCAGTTTGGTCTCGCTACCGTTGGTGGAAAAGAGTAGTTTGCTGGCCGGGTCGAAAGCCGTGATCTCAGTACCGGAATCGTCAAAAATACCGGTGGCATAGGTGCCGGCTTTTACAAAATTGAGCGTTTGTGCGCTGACAGAAAGGGATAATAAAGAAAGAATGGGAAGATAAAAGTATTTCATGCTACGTGCTTTTTGGATTGTTTCTGCAAAGCAAGCAGGCATGTTTTTTTTCAGGGTTAAGCCTGATTTAAGAAAAGCTAAAAGGATAGTTATAAGGAATAGCCCAATCCTAAGTAAAAGTTAAGTGGGGAGGCGGTTATTATGCCCGGACCGGGATAACCAGTTGCTCTGCGGGTAAAATAGACCTGATTGGTGATGTTGTTTACCCCAGCCTCAAAAAGAAACCCTTTAAAAGTGTAATCCGCAGAAAAATCAAGGACGGTATAGGAAGGGATAAGACCAAATATACCGGTGGGAGATCCGGCACTTCCGTCAGCACCAGCGTTGGTGGCCTCGGAAAACTGATCACTCACATAACTGAACTGAAGAGCCATGCCTAGTTTTTTCCAACGGCTTTGCAGACCGGTCTTGAAGTTCCATTCCGGAACGTACTCCACGCGGTTGTCCTCTATAGCCGATTCTTCAGCATTGTAATACTGTGCGTAGGTATAGGCAAGGTTGGTGAAAATGCTCCAGCGCCATCTTCCCTTCAGGTGCAGTAAGGTATTGATGTCTGCTTCCAGGTAGGATTCCAGTCCGGCAATTCTGGCATCAGCAATGTTGGTGGTGTAACGCACCAGGCGCTGGCCGAAGAATTCATCTTCCACGATTCTCAGGTAGGAACCGATGCGGTCTTCATAGCTTAACAGGAAAACCCCAATATCTGTGGTAAGACCTTTGAACGGTTCCCCACGTACACCCAGGTCCAGGTTAAAGCCTTTTTCATCCTGAAGTTGGGGGTCAACGGCTGCAGAGGGGTTGACTACGCGTATATCATTAAAGGTAATGGCCCGGTAATTCTGGGAAAAATTGCTGTACAACTCCAGGTGGTCGTTGAATTTATAGCTTAAGCCAATTCCCAGTAGCAGGAGGTTCCGTTCTCTTTTTCGGTTCTCAAAAGTAGAACTATCCACCACTACTTCACCGGTAAGCGGAATGCGGATGGAACTGTCGTAATAGCCATCAGCAGTGGTGACGATCCGGTCCATACGGATGCCGGGGGTTACGGATAAACGATCTGTTATGTTAAAGATGTTCTCCGAGAATATAGCCAGATTATAGCTGGGAAAATCATAATCGGACTTCAGTTTCAGGTCTTCGGTATAAAAACGGAAATCGGCATCGGTACCGGTGCTTCCGAAGCCCTGGGTTTTTTCAGTAAATCCTCTATAAAAACGAGCTCCAATGAGAAAAGCGGCCGGTTGTTTACGGATGTGGTAACGATGGAGAAAGCGGGTTTCGTTACCCACGTTCCGGTAATAATCTACCAGCAGGTCACGGTTGTTGTAGGGCTCCAGGTCAGGACGGTTAGGCGTTTGCAGATTGCCTACGGCCTGGCGGGTTCCCATAAGACCAAAAAATCTTGAATTGAGCAGTGTCCGATCCGAAATATCGTAATCTAAAGTAATGGAAGCCAGGTTCCAGCGCACCTTGAACCAGTTCCGTGTACGCAGGGATTGATAGGGGTCTTCCTGGTACTGCACATCGGTAAGTCCTCCGGGTTGCTGGGCCAGGTAGGACATATAAGTATAATCAACCGCCATCCGGAAGCGGTTGTTGAATTCATAGCCCAGGCGCAGATAATTGGTGTTGGCATAAAAGTCAGTATAGTCACGGAAGCCGCTTCCCTTTCGGTAATTCCAGAAGCTGTAGTAATTCAGTTTTCCGCTTTGGCCTCCCAGCTCGTTGTAGGTATTGAAATAACCTACGCTATTGTAGGTGTTCATCGTTTTACTGGCCAGCCTCTTATTAGTTGGTCCTTTTTTGAGCTGTAGATTGATCATGCCGCCAAATTGGGTACCGTATTGGAGAGAAGCGGCACCACGTACAATTTCCACCCGCTCGATGGCCTGCATGGGTGGAGCGTAGTAGCTTTCCGGGTAGCCCAGCGCATCGGCCGCCATATCATATCCATTTTGGCGTGTGTTGAAATTAGCAGTCCGGTCTGGACTTAACCCGCGTGCTCCAACTCCCAGTTGTAGTCCGGCTACATCACTTTCCCAAACATTCACCCCGGGTACCCGGGCAAATACCTGGCGGGCATTGTTGCTGCTCAGATTGGCGGTAAGGTCAGCCACCTTGATGATCTCATTTTTTTTGGAAGCATAGATGGCAGTCCCTTCTACACTTTTAAGCCGGTCATAGCCTGAAATGTTGTTGCGATCGTTCTCGTAGATGATGTCTATCCCCAGCTGCACAGTGGAAACCATATCAATATTCAGGGTTATGGTTTCGGACTTTACCTTTACCAGGGTGTCCACCGGTTCCATCCCTACATAGGATATCTGCACATGATACTTTCCAAAGGGGATTTCACGCAGCTGAAAATATCCTTCCTCATTGGTAGTTGTTCCCTTATTCAGTTTTGGAATAAAAACGTGGGCCAGTATCAGGCCTTCTGAAGTTTGATAGGTAATCTTACCCTCAATGGTGCCGGTTTGCGCGGCCAGCAAAGTCTGAAAAAACAAGAATAAAAAGGCGAACCTAATCTTCATAATCCAGTATCCATTCCTTGGGCGCAAAGCTATCATCCTTTTCAGTAAGATCAGCTTCAGGATCAATAAAAAGGCGGCTCCCCTGCCCGTTGAGGGTCACATAGGCTTCGGCTGTAATAACGGGGTCTTCCACACCTTTGGCCTGGTATTCCTTTTCCAGGTAATGCGCAAACTGCAGAATGAGATCGGGCTGGGTTGACATTTGTTTTTCCTGGTTGGGAGTGAGGTAATCAGAAGGGTGGGCTTCACCACTGCGGCCGGTCCTGGGGTCAGTAATATGGAAGGTCACGTAGCCGGCTTTTTCCATGAGCATAACGCGCCAGCTCAGGCGGTATCCCTGCTCCGTCCAGAACAGTTTACCGGGGTAAGCCATAAAGCGCCATGGCCAAAGTACCTGCCACGCTAAGAAGATGATAAAAAAGATCCGCAGGGCTGGATGTATACGGGACTGGGTAAAGTTGGCGCTGGCGGGAAGCTTAAATATCCCGTCAAGACGGGAGAGTACTTTCTGATGGAAGTCATCTCCAAAGAAGATGAGTGTGCTGAAGATCATCACCCAGGGAAAAACCCCAATGGGGAACAGCAACCAGGTGAGTATATGGAAGATGATTACCGTTATATAGGCGAAGGGGCGTGTTTTACGGTTCCATAGGAAGAAGGGGATGGTCAAATCGTAGAAAGCGCCAAACCAACTGAAGGCATACGCTACCCATTCATAGTCCAGCAAAGGACCGATCAGTGGCATATCCGCTTTAGCGGGAAGCCAGATTTTAAGGGGCAGAGCCTCCAGCATCCATTCCGGGTTGAGTTTGGCCACACCTGCGTAGAAATAAACTATAGCGAGTTGCAGGCGGATAATGTTAACAAACCAGGGACTGCCACGCAGAGCAGGCTGCTTCCAACCAAAGCGTACATCCAGTGAATAGAGCCGGTTGGCTGGCAGCCATATCAGGAGAAAGGCTACCAGGCTTACAAAGTAATAATGGTTGAGGTAGGTGGTCACATCAATTAGTTCCACATAGGTGAATGCCAGGAAGAAGAGAACAGCTGCCACCCGGTACGCCAGGCCCAGGGCTATCAATAAGGAAGCTACTGCCATAAGGGTAAATAAACCATACATGCCTTCTGCGCTTAACGCCTGCACCCACTCAAAACCATAATATTTAAAGTGGAATGAGGGTTTGATGTACAAGTCGTCTATCCATCCGTAAACCCAGAAACGCAAGGTGGAAAAAAGCATCAGTACACCAAAGATGATCCGGAAGACGGCCAGTGGTGCCAGGGAGGCAGTTGACGCAAAGGGAGTAAAGGATTTGCCTGTGGCTCTAGTCCCCATCATTATCGGTAAAGGTCAGGGTAACGGATAAGGCTGAAGCCATATCTACTTTTACCAGTACCAGCAATTCGCGAAGTTCCTGGTAGAGATCTTCTGTGGTGGTTTGGTCCAGGGTTTCTTTGAGAGAAGGGGAAATATTGCTTAAGCGGTTTTCAAGATCCTGAACCTGATCCAATATCCTACGGCTGAGAAGCTCATTATCTTTTTTGGCATTCAGGTAGTCCAGGTAATCATCAAAACCCAGTCCTGCGCCCCCTTTAAAGAGTTCGCGGAAGATGAGCAGATTTTCCAGGAGGCAACCAGCCGAAACACCGCTGCGGTAGGCCTCCAGGTAGACTGGGTCCGCATCGCGGTTGAGGTCTTTGCCCAAGGCCTTGCCCAGCTTGGAAACCAACATAAACTCCAGATGGCTGGACATTTGGTTAACCGTAAGGCTAAGAGATCCATCCAGGCCACTGAAAGTGTTTTCGATGTATTCAGCCTGGTAGTTATCACCAAGGGGTGACCAAAGGCTGGCAATTTCCAGGGTTTTCTGGTACAGGTTGTGGGAGGCAGCCACTATGTAATCTACTCTGCGGGGTTCATTCTTTAGCCGGGCCAGGAGAAGATCAGCATCTTTTTCCTCAAACAGAAGGTATTCAATGGCGGGTAAGCCCTTGGATGTAGCACCTTTACCCTGGATAAAACTCTCGGTGATCGGGTCCGAACCATTTATAAATCCTTCGATGAAACCCTCATTGGTGGGCCACTTATCCACCAGACTATACATTTTAGTGTCATTAAGGGGGCCAAACTTCAGTAGTTCAATCTGTTTGGAAGCGAATTTGGTTTGTATCCATTGATCGCGCAATGCACTGAGGTTGGGCAGATCGGGTTGTAGCCGAAAGGCTTCGGCTATTTGTTGAAGACTATCGGCCTGCTTTACAAAATCGAGGAAGGCAGGTAAAATAGCGGTTTCGCTCAGGTTGGTAAAAAGTGCCTTCCGGTCAAAGCTATCTGCTGGCTGGTCATCTTTTGGATCTTCCTTACAGGCTGCTGCCAAGAAAGCCAGCAGTACGAAAATAAAGGCTCGGCAATTTTTCATAAGGATTGCAGGAATTGGATGAGCTGATCCCGTTCTGCTGCTGAAAGTTCCAACACTTTTTCTTTGGCAGCTTTGGCTTCACCATCGTGCCAGAGAACAGCCTCCATGAGATTATGGGCCCGGCCATCATGCAGGTAACGGGTATGATCGTTAACTACGGAAAATAAACCTATGCCCCATAAAGGAGGGGTACGCCATTCGCTTCCGGAGGCCTCGTAATCTTCAATACCGTCCGCCAGACCCGGGCCCATATCATGCAGTAAAAGATCGGTATAGGGACGAATGGTCTTATTGGAAAAGGCTTTCATCTCCGGGTGTTGGTCCGTTACCATTTTAGGGATATGACAATGATTACACCCTATCTGGTTAAAAAGAAGCTTACCGGCCTTTACCTCCGGCTTGTCCAGATTCCTGCGTGCAGGCACAGCCAGGCTGCGTACATATAGCACTACTTTATCCAGGTCCTCATCTTCAATTTCAGGTGATCCCCCGTTGGGCGCATCGGCACAGGCCTGCTGTCCCTGGGCGCAATTCTCATTGGGGTATACCCAAGTGGTGATACCCATATCACCGTTAAAGGCGGCAGCCGTCTGCTGGAGAACATCTGGTTGGTTGGCTTTCCAGCCAAAGCGGCCTACCGTCCTTTGTTGTTGAACTTCGCTCCATACGTAGTTAGGCCTTCCACTTATGCCGTCACCATCCAGATCATCAGGATCGGACCAGCTGAGGAGCTGCTGTTCACTGATGGCTTCCAGAAAGCCGAGACCGATTACCTGGTTGGCCACACGTGGTGAGATTTGTATATCACCTTCCAGTGGGCCGTAGGAAAGATCAGATATCTGGTATTGAGGTTGATGTAAAGTGTAAGGGGTACCATCCTTAAACTGACCGGTGATGGTTTGGTAGCTTATGTTCATGGAGCCCTCGGCATTTACTCCACCAATAGCGCGGTCCTGTAGCTGCCCTCCGTAATGAAGGTCACCGGTTTGCTGACCGTTTACCTTCCGTGCAGCTTTGGTGATGCGGTACAGGAGTCCGGTTCCCTTTTCGTCAGGGGAGCCGGGCGGACGCCCACGGCCATCCTTAAAGTGGCAGCCGGAACAGGCCCGTGAGTTGAATAAGGGTCCAAGCCCATCCCGCGCAGTAGTGGAGGAAGGGGCCTGAACCCAGTTTTGATTAAAGAAGGAATTGCCTACAAAGAACCGCAGTTCATCATCTCCCTCTAAGCCGTCAATCTGAAAACCAAAGGCATTGGGCCCATCGTTAAAAACGGTGCCCGGACCAGCGGAGAGTATTTCATCCTGATCAGTAGCAGTGGTGCCGGTAGTATCCTGGTCTTTTTCGCAGGATACCAGGGCAATTGTTGCCATGACCAGCCCAAAGAGTTTTGCTGTGACCCCTGGTTTGTGCATAGCTCCTCTTTTATTCAGGTAGTTCAGTTGAGATGGAAATACCCAAAGCGGCAGCAGCTTCGGCAATTTTATCACCTTGTTCCTGTAAAGAACGTACGGTGCGCATGATAGGACCATCACCACTTACGGTTTCCTGGGTAAGGGCCTGATCAAAAGGAACAGGAATAGCACTGGCACGGTCTACACTCTGGCGGATAAGACCTTCCAGCTCTGTAGCCAGCTCCGGGTTTACCTGTTGCAGCAATTCATTAAGCGAAGCACCGTTGATGTTAGAACCATCTGTACGGGAATAGCTGGCTGTATATACGTTTAGGATGCCGGTGGCATTGAGGATAATATCGCGGTGCGTATTATCGGAGAAACAGGAGTGTTCATCTTCCTGGTCCTGGTTGTCCAGGGCCACATAGATGCGCTCACCGGCCAGTTCAGACTTACTTAATACACCCATTCCGGTCATGATCTTACGCAGGCTGTTATCGGCATCATCATTTACAAAACTGTTGTAATAACTTGCTCCGCTGGCCCAGGCGTCTACCATGCTTTTCAGGTCTTCCACCAGTATTTCAGCGGTAACCTTCAGGTACTGTCCTCTACGGGCCTGGTTCTCATGAGTACCGTTACTTACATAATCCGTATAAGGACGATCTCCGGGGCCATTGGTGTTGAAATCCTGTCCCCAAAGCAGGAATTCTATGGCGTGATAACCGATGGAAATATTCTTTTCCGAACCATTTTCGTTCAGGCCGCGCAGGGTGGCCTTATCGATGGTTGGGAAGTCAGTGGTGTTGTTAACGATGTTCAATTCGTTACCGGAGTTTTCGGAATTACCAGTTCCATTTTCCACATAATCGATATGTGATTCATCCAGGGGCCAGGCGTTCAGGTCACCCTCAGGGCCTTCAGCATTGTCAATAGGTCCGGAATAAAAGCGGTATACCTCGGTTTGTCCGTAAGGCTCCCGGGCATTCAGCCAGGCTTGTTTAGCATTGTCAAAAGACAATTGATCGGGGGCATCAACAAAGGTGTTGATCCGGTTCTGCAGTTCAACGGCAGCGTTATAGGAATCTTCGTAACTGGCGTGTACGATAGTGGCATAATCAGTTACGATCTGCGCTTTGAGTTCGGAATAATCGGGTGGTGTAGTATCTTCTTTTTTATCATCCTTGTTACAGGAACTGAGAACGATACCGGCAGCAAGGATGGCTGCCCAGCTTGTTTTGTTTGTAGGATTGTACATAGTGTATGTTTAGAGAATTAGAGTTGTTAGTTATTAATCACCGTCATTATCCTGATAGGTGATGAGTACACCCATGGCTGAAGGCATATCGGTCTTCAGCATAATCACGTTTTTCTGTATTTCAAGGTAGGCGGCATCCACCTCAGTTTTGTATTGGTCCACGGCTATACTCAGGGGTGCCGGAATCTGTTCCATAGCTTTAATGGCTGCGGCAAATTGCAAGTCGATGGCTTCATCAAGAGCCTGGCCGTCAAAAGTAGTGGCACCCAAAGCTTCAGTATAGGCCATAAGGCTTGGGCCCTGTTGCGTGCCATTAAAGGAAAGGCCCCTGTAAAAATTATGGATAGCCTTCAGGTTAGCAATGGCCAGTGATTTGGAGAGGCCGCTGAAATAGCCCTCACAGGCGTGGGGATAAGTTTTACCCAGGGTTTTCTTCCCGGCCGGGAAACCAAGCTTAGCATTCTTTACAAGCTCATAATCTTTGTTGAGGGCGTTCACTACCTGGCTGAGGGCACTGCCTGTGGCGTTACCGGAAGCCTCTTCAAAGTCGGCTGAGTAATTACCGGGACTTACCCAGGCCTTATAGACCGGGTTCCACTGTGCGTCTATATCCATCAGAACGGCATCCACATAATTGCGATAGGCTGCGGCTTCATTTCCTGTGCCGGTGATCTGCGCGGCAGCATCTTTGCTGAAAAACAGGTAATCCAGTGCTGGGAGTCCTTTGGCGGCAATATTACTGGCATTCTGAAGGTTGGTAATACCCGCCAAGGCATTTTGCCGGATCAGGCTGGTGTCAGCCGGGTAGGTATTCAGTTGAGCCCTGAAACTTTGATCCGCTGCGGGGCCTATTTCAAAGGACTTGATCTGCTGAAAGGCCAGGTAACAATTCTTGAAATCCTGGTGAAGAGCAACAAAATGAGCACTGTCGTATTGGTTTTGTGCAAGCTCTATCCAGGCGTTTTGCAATTCGTTCAACTGATCATCAAAGTGTGCATAAGCCGGTGCAATGATCTGCTCACTCCAGTTGCGGAGCATGGCATTACGGTCAAAGTCAACTTTAGTACTGCCGGAACCATTGTCTTTGTTGCAAGCGGCAGAAAAAATAAGCAAGCCGGTGATGCACACCAACTTGCTTATTTGAGATAATTCACGAAACCCAATCATTAATTACTTAGAGATTTTCTTTTTCCTGTTCAAGTTCATAACGGCTGGCGATGAGGTCACGCAGGGTGTTGAGGTCGCCCACCGAAACTTCATATAAATTATTGAGGTATACCGGTAAAATGTCGTTCATGATCTCGGAGCGTCCCATGCGTGTGGTAGGATTGAACTGCAGGCTGTAGATAAAACCGGCAGCTTCACTCAGTTGGTGATTGCGCATGGCATCATCGGAGATATTAGCTTTGGCTCCATTGAGGTAATGAATGGCCATGGCTGCACAAACTTCTTCCCAGGTATTGCGGATATTGGCAATGGATTCATCCCGGGCACTGTAATCCTTGTTGTTAATAGCGGTACGTCCTTTAATGAAGGCCTCCATCAGGCGGCTGTTGACCCCGAGAACTTCGTTTACCTCATTGGTATATTTCGCCCAAAAACGGTGGTATGCAGCCGTTTTGTCGTAGGTAAAACCGGGTGAACCGAACTCATTGGGTACTCCCCAGTAGCCAAAGGCTTCATCCCAGTGGTGTTGCATGGCAGTTCCTTTTCCGGTTTCAACAGTTTCGTTGTCAACGTCCATTTTGGAACTACTGAGGTAAACCCCGGTAGCCTGGTAATAGGAAAGGGCACCCATAACTCCTTTTTCGATCATTTCTGCCAGGTGAAAACCATTTTGATCCATGAGGTATTGACGGGTTCCACCGGCATTTTGTACCAGGCCGGCTGTACCATTGCTTCCGGTTCCCGGGTTTTTACTGATATCTGCCAATTGGCTGATCCAGATACCGATGTTTTCGTTGGCATCGGAGCTTATTTTGTCGGCAATCTGTTTGGTTGAACTATTTAATTCTGTCTTTTCCCAGGTGTAGCCATCGTTACTGAACATGTTCAATAAAGTTGCCTGGCTGATGGTATTTCCATCGTCTGAAGTTTTTACATAGGCCATGATCTCACTGAGCATATCCAGGCGGTCGTCTTGGCCGGAGTGATCCACATTTTGAAAATTGTAGGTTTGCGGGTAAGATTCTACCGGGGAACAACCACAATCGGTGGTCTTTTCACATGAAGTTACGGTAAGGGTAATAAGCAGCAGGGCCAGAAATCCTAATCGTTTCATCAATTATTTTATTTAGACTGATTTAAAATAGCGCGGCAAATGTAGGGCACTCACTTGCTTTGACCAAGTTTATTTAGAAAAAATCTAAATAACTTAACCTTCAGGAAATTCAGGCCAAAGAAAGCCATAGCCCGTAGGGTTTCGGCTGGATCTTTAATCAGTTCAGATGTGCCTGACGGTAACGGCTGGGACTATGTCCGGTCCATCGTCTGAAACTCCGGATAAAAGCGCTGGCATCCGAGTAATTCAGCATATAGGCTACATCATTTACATGCAGCCCGGGATCTTTCAGGTAGCTGATGGCAAAGCTTCTCCGTAGCTCTTCTATGATCTCCTTGAAAGAATGCCCTTCATCCGACAGTTTGCGCTGGAGGCTACGAACGCTCATATTAAGGTTCGCGGCTACCTGCTTCAGCGAAGGAAGTTCCGGGTGGCTCAGGTTCACGATCACTTTCTTTACCTGTTCGTAGAATTGATGATGTGATTCCAGCTTTTCACGGGCATGTCTTACGAGAACCTCAAGCAGCTCATAGTTGGCGGTTACTATTTTTTCCTCCACCTGCTCCGTGGCCAGTAACAATGCGTTTTCGGCCTGATCAAATAGAAGAGGGCAACAGAATACACGTTCATATTCAGAGGTGTCGTGTGGTTTGGAGGAGCGAAAATGCACCGCCAGTGGGTAATGCTTTTGTACCGTTAAGGTGTGAAACTCACGGAGGGCAAAGGCCATCATCCCTTCCACAATCTGCCGGGCTGTTTGAGGCGATTGGTTTGCCCAGATGGTATCCGGGATAAAGCTTAGGCGATAGGCTCTCTTTTCCTTGTTCAGGGAAAGCGGTACGTGCTGGCAACTGAGCAGGGAAAATTCGCAACAATAGTCCAGTGCCTCTTTTACGGTACTGCTGGTTTGCGTGATCTGCAGCACCAGGCCTGCTGCGGAAAGGTTAAGGTATTCGCTGGCGTGCATTCCAAAGTAAGGGTCTCGGGTTTCTGCCTGTATGGCGGCCATTACTTTATTGAAAGTTTCCGCTTCCACCTTCTGGTCCTCACGGCCCAGTTCGGCCTCGGTGAGGCCGCTAAGCGCCAGCAGGTGCCCGGTGGAAGCGCCTTGTACACCGGCAAAACGGATGAGGTTCAAAAGAAAGCGGCCGTTGAAAGTCATGCTTCAAAAGTAGGGTAAAAGCGGTTTGGCGCGAAATGTCAATTCATTGGCAGAGGATGTCAGCTCCCTCTTGTCACTGGAAAAGACATTTGCACTATAATCTTAAAACACAGCATAATGAAAACCATAGAAACTTCTATCCTGATTGATGCACCGGCAGAAAAGGTATGGGCCGTACTTACCGATTTTGAGAAACTGAGCCAATGGAATCCTACCATCCGCGCTATTAAGGGTAAAGTTGAGAAAGGAGCCCGCCTGGAGGCCTACCTGTTGCTGGGGGAAGATAAAAAGCCTATGAAATTTAAACCCGTAGTGTTAAAAAGCGAAAAAGCACTTGAGTTCCGGTGGCTGGGGAGCCTGTTTGTAAGAGGTCTTTTTGACGGAGAGCACTATTTTATCCTGAAGCCGCTGGATAAGAACCGCACCCAATTCATTCAGGGTGAAAAGTTTTCCGGTGTGTTGGTGGGGCTGCTTGGTAAAACCCTGAAACAGGTTCCGGCCAGCTTTGCAAAGATGAACGAGGCGCTGAAGAGGAGAGTGGAGGGTGAATCAAGCTAGCTTAATAGCTACTCTTCTGCGGATCTCAACAATTTCTCTGACACTTATTTGGATATGTCCTAATATTTTCTTAGGCTTTCGGGGTAATGACAAAACAGATGTATTTCAAATTCATAAAAATACGCTTAGACTTAAAATAGTTCGACTGTATTTTATAGTTCAATTTGTTTACATAAGTTTGTTATAAATGTAGCTGCATTATAGCTTTTTGTATAGTAATCAAAAAGCATTAATTTTTAATGTAAAAATTTGAAAATTTTATTTTTTTATGAAAAGAGCAATTTTATTTATTTTTTCAACAGTATTAATTACTGCTTCCTGTAGTAAGGAATCGGAAAAAAGCAATAATTTTAGTTCAAGATTAAAATCTTCTGAGCGACTTTTTACCGATGCCCAGATTGCTGAGATTGGAGAAAAACATAACGAAATCGCATTTGAGGTTTATGAGTCTGTTGACTTTGAAGACTATAGTGCCAGCCTGCAAAGTAACTTGATGGACGTGGACCTGGGTGAGGGTTATAATGAGCATAAATCAGACATTTATAATGCTGCTTACGATGTTGATTATACCAACCTGGATCAGTATGCCAATCAGAATGTTGTGGCATATTATGAAATGGCCTTTAGTTCATTGGAGAATCAACCAGATTTAGAGAGTATTATTGAAAAGTTTGATGAACTTGAAGCTCAGGCCAGAGATGAGTTGACAGGAACTGATTTAGATCAGGTGCTGATCATGCTAAGTGTTGGGCGAAATTCCGCTTATTTTTGGTTACCGGCTTCCAAAGGAGGAAATGGTTTAGGATATTCTAAGCTGGCATACCTTACTTCCAAAAATGTAGATCCAAACTCATCAAATAAGAAAAGTACGAAAGAAATTAGCAGAGGAGTGAGAGAAGCGATAGGTAAAGATATGATTGGAGGACTGGGCTCAGCTGTAGGTTGGGGTATTGGAGTCCTTGCCTTTGGTGGACCCGTTGGTGTTGGTGCGTATGTATTTACCGTGGCCTGGGGTGCAGCAACTTCGTCATTGCTGTAAAGGAAGATATATAGGACAATATTAATGATTGAGAAATGAAAGTCAAAAGATTTGTTTTGTATACAATTACCATGTTATTGATATATGGGTTGATGTTATTTCTGGTAACCATTTTTTCTGATTTAATGAATTTTAGAAATGAAAGATCAGATATTGAATTGGTAAAAGATAATATGATTCCTTTTGCAGTTGCACTGTTATTGCCATATGTTATAATGACTTGGTATATTTTTAAACCAAGAAATTGATATTTTATATTCTGATTGTCGTAAAAGTAGTATTGTCTTTATACGTGTTTATAATTACACAGTAATTTAATAAAAGCTCTAAGCCATATGGTTTGGAGCTTTTTAATTAATTTGTTCCGTAGAAAACAAAAAATGAATGAGATAACCGAATACAGTTTCCCCGAAGCGGATAGCCTGGCGCAGGAGATCCGCCTGCTTCCATTGGAACAGAACTTCGGCTATGTCACCAGCCAGTTCCACCGCCATAACTATTTTGAGTTGTTTTACTTCACCCGGCCGGGCGGAGTGCACCATATTGACTTCCGGGAATATCCTATTGGAGCCCCTGCGGTACACATGGTATTGCCAGGTAGCCTTCACCTGGTGCAGCGCAGCCAGAACTCTCAGGGTTATGTGCTGTTGTTTACCCGCTCTTTTCTGTATTCGCTGGTGGACTTTACCCCTTCCCGTCATCGCAACTTATGGCAGCGGCAACCAGTATTCCCATTATCCAAAGCAGAGAGTGACTTTGTAGGGATGTGCATAGGGCAGATAAAGGATGAACTGGAGAAAGAGCGCGAGGATCAGTATAAGGTCATCGCCTCACTTCTGCATACCGTGCTTATCCTTTTATATCGCCAGGCCCCTGAACAGTCCCGGGTACCCCAAAGCCTGGCAGAGCGATTTTCAGAAAAACTGGAGCTGTATTTTGCCAGTGCCCGCAGTGCTTCAGACTATGCGGAGGAGTTGGGCTGTAGCCTTAACCACCTCAATAAGGCCCTATCCCAGAGCCGTTTTCCTTCGGCTCAGGCCAGTATTATTGAACGAAGGATGCTGGAAGCCAAACGGTTATTGATCCATACCGATTGGGGAGTTAAGGAGATCACCTATCACCTGGGCTATGAAGACCCGGACTATTTCGGTAAAGTGTTCAAAAAGCAAACGGGTCAAACGGTATCGGAATTTGTAAAAAGTAACCGTCCCGGTTAGATAGTACGGTTATCCGATGAAAAATTACGGCTTTGCCCAACCGGGTATAAGTAGTTTAGCTTCAAATTAAATGCATAAGGATGAAACTACTTGGTTTATTGATAGGTCTTACAATCTTTTGCTCAGCTAATGCGCAATGGAATGCGGTGAATAGCGTCACGGATTACCAGGCCATTCATCATACAGTGAGTGAGGATACGGTTTACATAGCGGCCAGTGGTTCGCAATATCCGGTCATTTATCGAAGTGTGGATGGTGGCCAAACCCTGGATTCAACCGCCATTACTTCCATTCAGTTTTCATGGCTACTGGATATTTCTTTTCCGTCATCCATGGTAGGTTATGCCTGTGGAGGTACGGCATTCGGCCAGTTCAAAAGCCCCATTCTCAAAACCACGGACGGAGGTCAGAGTTGGGATACGCTGGTCACTAACCGTTTTGGATATGAATTGAGAACAACTCATTTTATTGATGATCAAACCGGCTTTTTCGGGGGTCAGGGAATAGTGGTTAAAACCACGGATGGTGGCGCCAGCTTTACCAGTTATCCCATAGCAAATACGGTAGGTGCCGTGGAGGAAGTGTATTTTAAGGATGCCAGTACCGGTTTTGCTTTGGTTAAAGAAAGTATTTATAAAACCACGGATGGGGGAGTAAACTGGACGCAAGTGTTCCAGGATACGGCTGATCATTATTTGCTGTACTGCATTGGGCTGGACTTTCCCCAGAATGGCTCCACTGGTTTTGTGATCAACCAGCAGGCAGAACTCCTTAAAACGGTAGACAACGGTAATACCTGGCAAAGAATAGGAAGGATAGCGGATACGATTAATGCGTCATCCATAGATTTTGTAGATGCCCAGACGGGTTATTTCGGTTCTCTTGATCCTAATCGTTTTGACCGGGCAGGAGGAATTTACCGCACGGATGACGGTGGTCAAAGCTGGGTGTGGCAATATGGTTTGAACCCTTGGTTGGTACAAGGACCTATCGAAACCATTGGAATGGTCAACGCCCAGGTGGGTTATGCGATGATGGGGCATCAACTGTTGAAGACTGTAGATGGCGGTATTGGCTTTCAGGATTTTGAGACCGGTAATAGTATGCAGCTGTTCCCGAATCCTGCCCGCGATCATTTCAGGATACAGATGGAAGGAACCCAACCGGAGAGTGTAAGTTTAGTGGATGCCAGTGGGCGTAATGTGCGAAAATGGACCCCCTCCCAAAGCTATTCGCTGCATGGCTTAGCAGGTGGGCTATACATGGTCCGGGTGAAAAGTGGAAGTACCTATAGCGTACAAAGGCTCCTGGTACAATGATCTAATAAGGAGGAAAGGTTTTGCTGCTCAAAAGATCCTTCAGCTTTTGGTCCAGGTTTTCAACGGTCATTTCCAAAGCTGAAAATACATCCTCATTGTCCGTTTTCCGGATAAGGTCAAAAAGGAATTTCTTTCCTCTTTCCTTCAGCGCCAGTTCACATAAAAGGGCTCCGATCATATAGGGTACCGAAGTGTCTTTATTCACGTAAAAGTCTTCGTAAGGGTTAAGGTGGTCTTTCAGTTGAACTTGAGGATGTTTTTTGAGGTAGGCGGCAAGATGGGTTCGATGGGTAGTATAGTCTATTCCGCTGCTTCCACCCAGGTACATGGCCATTCCTTCGTTAAGGAGAGGGTTCAGCTGCGTGGACAGGTAGGTGTATAAATAAAGGTGCACCACCTCATGATCGTAACGATCGGAATTATTGCCGGAATACAGATGATTATTAAAGCCGGCCAGCCCCCCGGTTTCGGAAAAGAACATTTCGTAGGTATAGTCAAATCCTTTCAGGTTGAAGAGCTCTGAAGGATTGGTGCACGAATAGTACGTTATGGGGATGGGCTCCACCCCTCCAAGGAAATCACACAGGAAAAAGATGAACTTTTGCTGGGCTCTTGCCTCCGCTTCTGAAAAGCTCCGTTGGGGAGACGAGTAATAGGTGATTTCACCAATCTTTCGGATAGGCCAGTTACGGATGGCGTAGTTTACATAACGGCTAAAAGTCACTTCCTTGGAATTTACCTGGGCTACAATATTGTAAATGGCCCGTAAGTGAGACAAGTGCTCATCCTGCGTTTCCATAAAAGCAATTTTAAGGATGTACGTATCGGTAATACCAGCGGGTGAAATGGCAATAAGGGTGGGGTTGTAATGGTGTTTTTGCGACCAGCCTTTTTCAATGTAATAGATATCGCGGTAGGGAAATTGAAACTCTGCAAAATCGGCTGCTTTCCACAAATCGTTTTGCTTCAGATCCTGGTTTTTGGTAGACAGGAAGCTTTCCAGTTTTGCAGTTAAAAGCCGGTTAACGGCTTTAGTTGTATCTATATTGGGGTTCAGGGTAAAATGGTAGTCAGTCTGAGCGCTTAGATGGGCCAGGCCCATGGCCAGCCATAGAACATACAGTTTTTTCACAGGTAGGGGAGCTTTTTACGAGCTAAACCTACCAAAAGAAAACCCGGCTTTGCAGATCAAGGCCGGGTTTTAACAAAAGATTATGAGTTGTTTACCTATTGCATTTCACGGAAGGTGAGGCGCGCTGACTCCAGGGTATGTTCAATATCCTCCTTGCTGAGAGGGTGGCTCAGGAACCAGCTTTCGTAAGCCGAAGGCGGAAGGTAAACCCCGCGCTTCAGCATGCCGTGGAAGAACTTTTTAAAGTGCTCATTAGCTCCTTTTCCGGCTGAGTCAAAATCGCGCACGCTTTCGTTCGTAAAGTGCAGGCTGATCATTGAACCCTTGCGGTTGATGGTCCAGGGCAGGCCGGTTTCCGGTAAAATACTCTCCAATCCATTTTGGATAGTGTGGCATTTTTGATCCAGCTCATCGTATACCTGCGGGTGGTCCTTTAAATATTGTAAGAGAGTGAGCCCGGCTACCATGGCAATGGGGTTTCCGGAAAGGGTTCCGGCCTGGTATACCGGTCCGTTGGGGGCTATAAATTCCATAATGTCCTCGCGGCCCGCATAAGCGCCCACTGGCATACCGGCTCCGATTACCTTACCATAGGTTACCAGGTCGGCCTCAATGCCCAAGGCTTGTTGTGCTCCGCCAAACCCCAGGCGGAAACCGGTCATGACCTCGTCAAAGATGAGGATGATGTTCTCCTGCGTACAAATCTCCCTCAACCCTTCCAGGAAGCCTTCTTCAGGAAGGATGCAGCCCATATTACCGGGAATGGGTTCAATAATCAGAGCAGCGATCTCACCCTTATTGGCTTCCACTAGTTCTTTAACCCCTAGCAGATCGTTATACTCTGCCAGCAAAGTGTCTTTAGCAGTGCCCTTCGTTACCCCTGGGCTGCTGGGGTGCCCTAATGTTACCGCTCCGCTGCCGGCCTTGATCAGGAAAGAGTCTCCGTGCCCGTGGTAGCAGCCGGCAAACTTGATCACTTTCTCCTTACCGGTAAAGCCCCGCGCCAGGCGAATGGCACTCATGGTGGCTTCGGTTCCTGAATTGACCATGCGCACGCGGTCTACATTGGGAATGCTTTCACAGATCAGTTGGGCCAATTGGATTTCCAGTTCCGTAGGGGCGCCAAAGGAGGTGGAATTTTCCACGCGCTCCTGTATGGCTTTGACCACCGGTTCAAAAGCGTGTCCCATGATCATCGGTCCCCAGGAGGCGATGTAGTCGATAAAGCGGTTACCGTCTTCATCGTACATATAAGCACCTTTGGCTTTTTGAATGAAAATAGGGTCTCCTCCCACGGATTTGAACGCCCGCACCGGAGAATTCACCCCACCGGGAATGTATTTGGAGGCGGTTTGGAAGAGGGATTTACTTCGTGTAGTATTCATAATAGGATTAAATTCTGAAAGTCGAAATTCTAAACTCTAAATCCGAAAGTGCAAAGCAATAAATTCAAAATGGATTAACCAGATTTTTCGCGGTTCTGATGGTAGCCTCCGGAATTTTCATGATCGCAGTAGCTTCATTATAGAATCTTTTTCTTCTGCATTTGCATGAATATTTCCTTCCAGGCATGCTAACCAGAATCTGGTTTCTTTAGCTCCCACTGAACCGGATGATCCCACAACTTGCTTACAGTCGTTCTCGTTGGCTATGGAAAGCCTTATGATTTTAACAAATTTTCTAACCTTCCTTGCAAATTCTAATGTTCTTTCTTCAAGATCATCATTTGCCATGGCTTGAAAAATTTACGATTTAGAGTTTAGTAATTGAATAATATCTTTTACAAAATAGGTGGCAATCAAATCTGCTCCGGCTCTTTTGATGGAAGTGAGCACTTCCCTCACAGCCTGCTTTTCATCCAGCCAGCCTTTGGCTGCTGCTGCTTTGATCATGGCGTATTCACCACTAACATGGTAAGCGGCTACGGGCACGGGTGATTCCTTTCGGATATGGTGGATCACATCCAGATACGCGAGAGCGGGTTTTACCATGACCATATCGGCACCTTCGTCAATATCCATTTTGGCCTCCTTTAAGCCTTCTACTACGTTGGCCGGGTCCATCTGGTAGGTTTTTTTATCCTTGGGGATGTCGGCCATATCCACCGGGGCTGAGTCCAGCGCATCCCGGAAAGGGCCGTAAAAGCAGGAAGCGTATTTAGCGCTGTATGCCATAATGCCCACGTGGGTAAAACCGGCTGTGTCCAGGGCTATGCGGAGGGCACCAATGCGGCCATCCATCATATCGCTGGGTGCCACAAAATCAGCACCGGCCTGGGCATGGCTGATCGCCATATCGGCCAGTACTCCAATGGTTTCATCGTTCAGGATAATGCCATCTTCCACAATCCCATCATGACCGTATTCGGAGTAAGGGTCCAGCGCCACATCCGTCATCAGGCATATTTCAGGAACCGTTTCCTTGATCCTTCGGATGGCTTGTTGCATCAGCCCATCGGGATTCAGCGCCTCGGTACCTTCATTGTCTTTAAAGGAATCGTCCACCTTTACAAACAGCAATACCGAGCGGCAACCCATTTCCCATAATTCCTTTACCTCCTTCACCAGCAGGTCCAATGAAAAACGGTAGTAACCTGGCATGGAGGCAATTTCCTCCTTAAGGTTTTCGCCTTCCATTGCAAAGAGGGGAGCTATAAAATCGGAAGGATGTAAGCGTGTTTCAGCCACCATATCCCGTAGGGCTGCACTTTGTCGTAATCTTCTGGGGCGATGTAGCATTTTACGTAAGTTCTAAATTTTTAAATCCTAAATCTCCAACCACTACAATATTTTGGGTTGAAGATTTCCGGTTTTTATACCCAATCCTTCGGGTTTTTCAGTACATCCAGCAATTTGGCCTCTTCACTGCCGGGCTCGGGTTCTGCGTTATAATCCCAACGTACGCGGGGAGGCAGGCTCATCAGTATACTTTCGGTGCGGCCATTGGTCTTCAATCCGAAGAGGGTGCCGCGGTCATGAACCAGGTTGAATTCCACGTATCGCCCCCTGCGCAGTTCCTGCCAGTAGCGATGTTCTGCGTTCCATTCATTTTCCCTGCGTTTTTCCACGATGGGCAGGTAAGAGGGCAAGAAAGCGCGACCCATGTCCATATCAAAACGCATCCAGTCTTCAAGGTCACGTTCATTATTGGCTTTCAGGTAATCGAAAAAAGTTCCGCCAATTCCCCGGGCTTCTCCCCGATGATGGTTATAGAAGTAATCATCGCAGTGCTTTTTAAAGCGGGGATACAGTTCCTTGCCGTGTTTGTCAGCCGCCTTTTTTTGCGCCTTATGGAAATGTACAGCGTCATCCTTAAACAAGTAGTAGGGGGTAAGATCGGATCCGCCACCAAACCAGGCATCTATTTGCTCTCCATCGCCATTGTACATTTCAAAATAGCGGTAGTTGGCATGTACGGTAGGGATAAACGGATTTTCGGGATGCAATACCAGTGAGATGCCGCAGGCAAAAAAGCCGTGACCCATTACGTTCATGCTCTTTTTCAAAGTATCCGGCATCGGGCCGTGTACCACGGAAGTGCTTACTCCGCCTTTCTCAAAAATATTTCCGTTGCTCAATACACGTGAACGTCCACCACCGCCACCGGGCCGCTCCCAATGATCTTCAATGAACCGGGCGCCTCCGTCCACTTTTTCGAGTTCCCCACAGATCTGGTCCTGTAGCGAATGAATAAAATCGGTGAACTCGTGTTTAATGTGTTCCATGCGGCTAACCGTAATTTTTAATGGTATCTATAAAAGCCCGCGCATGGTCTACCGGAATATTGGGTAGGATACCGTGACCGAGATTGGCAATGTAGCGGTAAGGTCCGAAGTCATCCACCATTTGTTTAGCCAGTTTTTGGATGTCCGAAATAGGCGAAAGTAGCCGGGCCGGGTCAAAGTTACCCTGCAAGGTTACCTGGTATTGTGTAAATTCTCGGGCCATGTGGGGGGTAATGGTCCAGTCCACACCCAATGCCGAAACCGGCATTTTGGACATTTCTTCCAAAGCAAACCAGCACCCTTTGGCAAATACCACTACTGGAATATGTTCATGTAAAGCACTTACAATCTCACGGATATAATGCAGTGAAAAGGTCTCATAATCCAGGGGAGAAAGTAAACCACCCCATGAATCAAATATCTGTACCACATTGGCGCCACTCTTACTCTTTTCAGTGAGATAGTCAATGGTGGCCCGGGTGATCTTTTCCAGAAGCAGGTGTGCGGCCTCGGGTTGCGTATAGCAAAAAGCCTTGGCCTTGTCAAAGGTTTTGCTGCCCTTGCCTTCTACCATGTAGCAGAATACGGTCCAGGGGCTACCTGCAAAACCGATCAGGGGTACCTCTCCGGCCAGTTCATCACGTGTCATTTTAAGAGCTTCAAATACATAGCTCAAACGATCTTTAACATCAATATCGGGGATGGCCTGAACCTGTTCCATGCTGGTAATAGGATTGGGAATGACCGGCCCTTTACCGGGTATCATCTGTACTTCTACGTCCAGCGCCTGTGGTATTACCAGGATATCCGAGAAAAGGATGGCAGCATCCACTCCCACCTGGCGTACTGGCATTACAGTGATTTCAGTGGCCAGTTCCGGGGTTTCCACTCGCTCAAAAAAGCTGTACTTGTCGCGGAGCTTCATATAATCCGGCAGGTAGCGTCCTGCCTGGCGCATCATCCAGACCGGTGGACGTTCCACTTTTTCGCCCTTGAGCGCGCGCAGTAAAAGGTCGTTCTTAATGTTTGTCATATATAAAGTAGTCTATAACCCGGTCTACCACTGATTCCAGGGAAGGTTCGTAAGCCTCAATGCGCCTGTTCTTACAGCGCAGGTGAACCGCTCCGGAGGTAGTGGCTCCTATACAGAAGCACGGGGTTTCAGGTTTTAAAGTGTTATTCTTGAAAAAGCTGTACACTGCAGTAGGAGAGAGGAAGATGACTCCTCCAAAAAGGCTGCTGTCTACTTTGTGCTGTACCAGCTTGGTTTTGTAAACTATTTCACGGTGTACGCTAACACCCTTACTTTCCAGGTACTCCGGTAAGTCGTCCAGTGATTGGTCTCCGCAGAAAAAATCCACGGCCTTTACATCCTTATTTCGGGCAATGATCTGGGCCAGACTGATAGCGTTACCTGCACGGGCATCGGCTTTTATCCCGAATTCTTCCAGCATTTCTGTAGCCCGTACACCAACCGTGAAATTTCGTTTGGAGATAAAGGAAAGAGAGCGGGATGCGGCCAGCTTTTGCAGGCTGAAGACGGCATTCTTACTGGTGAATATCCGGGCCTGGCTAGCGGGGTTATTGAGCCTTTGATAAAAACTTTCTTCGTTGAAATCGTAGTCAATCTCAATGTAGTCGTCCTGCTGCAATGCAATCCCCCGGGCATTTATTTTTTGCACCAATTCTTCTGGGAGAGAGCGGGTGCTGTAGATCAAAGCTTTGTATTCACCTTCAGACATTGGCGAGATTTTCCATGATTTCCGATCCGCCTTGTTGCAGTATTTCACGAGCGGCTGATATGCCAAGGTCTTTGGCCTGCGAAATGTTCACTTGCTTTTCTACCAGTATCTTTTGTGAACCGTCCGGGGCAAATAACCCACCCGAAAAGTGGACGCTACCCTTGTTTATCCTGGCCAAAGCGCCAATGGGTGCCGAGCAGCCACCTTCCAGCGTGCGCAGGAAGGAACGCTCTATTCCGGAGGTGATCTCTGTAGGTTCGTGATTGAGTTGTTGAAGGATATCCACCGTAGGGGTTTCCTCTTCGCGACATGTGATACCGATAACTCCCTGTGCGGGTGCGGGTATCATCCAGTCCAGGACAATGTGGTTTTCCGGTAGTATTTCTACCCGGTATAGTCCCGCTTTGGCAAATACGGCCCCGTTCCAGTCGTTTTCTTCGAGCTTTTTGAGGCGGGTCTGTACATTTCCCCGCAAACCAGTGATCGTATGATGAGGATAACGGTTTTTCCATTGTGCTATCCTGCGTATACTCCCTGTGGCGATTGTAGCCTCTATGAGGCCTATATCCGGAGAACCTTTGTAAACCAGGATGTCTTCATGTGGACCTCTTTCGAGTACGGCTGCCATCCGGATACCCTGTGGGGCCAGTGTGGGGTAATCCTTTAAGGAGTGTACGGCTATATCGATCTCGCTATTCAGCAGGGCATCATCCAGCACTTTGGTGAATATGCCGGTACCGCCAAACTGGTGCAGGGGAGTGGAAAGATCTATGTCGGCCGGAGATTTTACATACACCAGGGTAGTGGCATGCCCCAGCCTTTCAAGCTGTTGCTGTACCTGTGTGGCCTGCCATACGGCCAGGCGACTGTCTCGTGTTCCAATGCGGATGCTTGTTGCCAAAGAGAACCTTAGTTTTCCAGCTCAAAGATATGATGTATCGTACGAAGGTTACCATTGATATCGGACCCGCTTTTCAGCTGGCGGGCAAATTGCCCTGTGATACGGTCTAATATCTGGTTGGCCAGTACGTCTGCATGCTCAGCGTTAAGGTCAGGGAATTTTTTAAGCAGGCTGGTTACCTCGCGGTTTTTCCAGGCGTCCATTTTTTCACGCAGTGCCTGCAGGGTGGGGGCTACCTTACGGCTTTCCAGCCAGGTGTAAAAATCGTTCATCATCTCGCTGATGATAGCTTCAGCGGCAGGGATTTCATCCTTTCTGCGTTGCATGCTTTCAGTGGTGATCTCTGAAAGGTGGTCCACATCTATTACGGTAAATCCAGCATGATTATAAAGAGCTGCTTCCACATTGCGTGGCATGCTCAAATCCAGGATCAGCCGTTTTTTGGAAGTATTAAAGTGTGATTGCAGAACGGTGGCTTCCTGGGCTCCGGTGGCTACAATTACCACATCGGCATTATCCAGTCCCTCGGAAAGTTTGTGGTAACTCAGGGAAGCCGTTTGATAGCGTTCTGCGAGTTCACGCGCTTTTTCATCGGTACGATTAACGAGGGTGATGTTGCGGATACCAGTCTGGTTGATCAGGTTTTCGCAGGCGGTACGTCCTATTTTACCGGTGCCCAGCAGCAGTACATTCGGATCGGGCGTATTAACCACGTATTCCTTTATGGTTTGTACAGCAGCGAAGGCTACTGAAGCTGCACCACTGGAAAGCTGGGTTTCATTCTTTACCCGTTTGGAGGTTTGGGCTGCCATATTTACCAATCGTTCCAGGAAAGCGTTATGGGCATTCTGTTCCTTAGCCAGGGCAAAAGCTTTCTTGATCTGGCCAATAATCTCAAAGTCACCCAGTATCTTAGATTCCAGGCCGGCACCTACCCGGAAAAGATGTTCCATGGCTTCCCGGTTCTGTTTAATGTTTTGGTAACGGTAAAAGAGTTCGTGGCTATTGCCGGTATGTTTGCAAAAGAGGGAGATCATGTCACGGGGGCAATTTCCAAAACCATAGATCTCCGTGCGGTTACAGGTGGAAATAATGAACATTCCGTCACCGCCCAATTGCTTGTAATCAAATATCAAATGGCAAATCTGGGCTTCACTCAGGCTAAACTTCTCACGTACATCAATGCCGGCACGGCTATGATCTATACCCACCAAAAAGAAATTAGCAAACTGGCTTACCTGGAAATGTTTCATAATACGATGCAAAAATATCCGATAAAGAAGTTCGCAAATACCCCGGAAGGGATAAATTATATCCCAAATAGAAGAAAGTATTTATTTAGAAATATTCTAATTAAGCTAAATTTTATCTTTGCGAAACCTTCTTGTAGAAGCGGGATTTGTTAATTTTATCCCTTGTTCCGGTTCAGAATTATACGTTATGGAATTACATTTTGAGATGGACGAAGATCCAAAAAATACCCGAAAAGAGGAAGTGAAAAATATCCGGATCAGCGAGGGTATTTTCATGGTGAGGGTGGAAAACCGGGAGGAGGATTCGTTCCGGCTGAAACGTGAGATAGACCAAAGTCTTATCCAGTTTTATTTTGCTACGGAAGGGGGCGCCAGCTTTCTGTTTAACCGGGGTAATTACCGGCTGGAACTGGAGGTGGAGAAGTCCTTGCTGTTTTATAATCCGCTTATGGCCCTGCCGTTGGATATTGAAGTGAAGCCTCATTCCAAATTGGTTTTTCTGTATATCACCGTAGAGAACCTCCATCGCCTTTTTGTAACGGGTTCCGAAGAAATTGCTTTTCTCAACCAGGAAAACATCAACCAGAAATTCTACACAGATCGTCCCATCACTCCCATGCTGGCGCTTACCGTAAACCAACTGTTCCAGGATAATATACAAGGTCCTGCCCGTAAGGTGTTTGAAAAAGCGAAGGCTTATGAAATACTGGCTCTTTTCTTTAATAAGGAGGAAGGAAAGGATGTGGAACAATGCCCGTTCCTGAATGATGAGGATAATGTGCAGCGCATCCGTGAAGCCAAGAAGATACTGATCGAAAAAATGGTGAGCCCACCTACCTTAAAGGAGCTTTCACGGGAAATAGGATTGAACGAGTACCGCCTGAAAGAGGGGTTTAAGAATATTTACGGCAAAACCGTTTTCCAGTTCCTGAATGATTACCGACTGGACAAGGCGCGACAGCTATTGGAGTCCGGTAAGTTTAAAGTTAATGATGCGGCTTACCAGATCGGCTATACCAACCCCAGCCATTTTATTGCCGCCTTTCGCAAAAAGTTCGGGGTTACACCCAAAAAATATTTAACCGGAAAATCATCTGCTATACATGGCTAAACATGCTGCCTTGCTGGTAAACCTGGGGTCACCGGATTCCTACCAGGTCCCTGATGTGAAGAAATACCTGAGGGAGTTCCTCATGGACAAGAGAGTTATTGACTATCCCTGGTTTTTCCGTTTCCTCCTTATAGAAGGGATCATTCTACGTACCCGGCCTGAAAAGTCTGCTGAAGCCTATAAGAGTATATGGTGGGAAGAAGGTTCGCCCCTCATTGTCCTTAGTTACCGATTGCTGGAAGAAGTAAGGAAACACACAAAGGTGCCGGTAGAATTGGGTATGCGCTACGGTAATCCTTCCATACAGGACGGTTTGCAAAAGCTGGTGGATGATAATCCCGATCTGAAGGAGGTGAAATTGATACCACTTTACCCACATTACGCAATGAGCAGCTTTGAAACGGTGGTGGTAAAGGCGCAGGAAGTGATCGAAAAGCATTTTAAAGGGCTTAAACTTCACGTACAGGAAGCTTTTTATGATCACCCCGGGTATATTGCTGCTTTAGGTAAAACCCTTTTACCACATCTGGATAAGGGCTATGATCACATCCTTTTCAGTTACCATGGTATTCCCGAGCGGCATATCCGCAAGTCAGATATTACCGGGAGTCATTGTCTTAATTCACCGGATTGTTGTTCTATAGATTCACCGGCCCATCAGTATTGTTACCGGCACCAGGTATTTAAAACCACAGAGTTGCTGGTAAAGGAATTGGGTATCCCCAGGGAGAAGTACAGCAACAGCTTCCAAAGCCGCCTGGATGATAAGTGGCTTACTCCTTTTACGGATAAGCAACTGGCAGAATTCCCCAGGAAAGGGATAAAGAAACTCATTGTCCTGTGCCCAGCCTTCGTATCGGATTGCCTGGAAACCATAGAGGAAATAGGAGAGGAGGGAAGAAAGATTTTCCTGGAGGCCGGTGGTACGGAGTTTACCCTGGTGCCTTGTCTCAATGATCAGAACGACTGGATACGCCTGGTGTCCTCATGGGCCAGCGGGGATTAGAGAAAAACTCCAAACTTATAAAAGTCTGTTTATTAGTGATTTAAGTTTAAATTACCATCTTTGTCTACTTTTTTTGGGCGGTATTGTAATCCCATTCTTTCATCTTACCGTATATGAATGTGACAAGCGCTTAGGGTCCTTCAGTGGATCGAAGCAATTGTCAACTCCCGGCCAACCAAATTTCTTGGCAGGGACTTCAAATAAATTTTTAACTCATAAACAGTTCCAAGATGAAATTTTTAAATCAATCTAAAATTTTTATGGTTGCCATGCTGGCTTCAGCCTTCGCTTTCACCGCCTGTGATAAGGATGATGACGATAAGGATAAGGAAGATCCCAAAATGTCCAAAACCTATGCGTACACCTTCAGTGGTTCGTATGAAGGTGATCACCCTTCTAACCTGAGTGCGGATCTCAAAATCACCGAGATTGATGATAACTCTGCTAAAGTTGAGGTTACGCTGCGCAATACCATTAGTGGTGAGATGTACATGATCCATGCTCATGATGCAGCTGATCCTGCTACTACTCCCAACAACACACCTTATAATGAAACGCCCAACGCTCAGGTGCTGGTGCAGATGGCTACCGGTAACGGAGGTGATGTAACGGTATCTCAAACGGCTAACATGTCGTACGCAGAGCTTACCTCCAGTTATGAAGCATTCTTTGTGGTGCATGATCCCCTCCAGGATATCAGCACTACAGACCTTACTACTTACCTTGTGGTAGGTGGTTTTGCCCGCGAGCAATAATAGTATAGCAGGTTTTTTAAAATATGAACTCCCCGGAGAAATTCTCCGGGGAGTTTTTTTATGTTTAAGCTGAAATTTCTTGCCGTCATGTGGATTTACTTTTTCCTTGTGTTGGCCGGGGCTCTGGCTTTTACACTCAGCACCTTAACCGCAGGAGGTGGTGCCTTGATACTGCTTCCGGTATTAAGCTTTATGATTGGTGCTGTCAACGTCCCCCCGGTCCTGAACCTGGGCAATTTTATCGGCCGGCCGGTGCGGCTGGTGTTGTTCTGGCGGCATATCCGTTGGGAAATTGTGTGGTATTACCTGCCGGCCTCGCTCGTTGGGGCGTTCCTGGGCGCCTGGTTGCTCACCTCTTTCCAAAGCAAAACCTTACAGGTGATCATCGGTCTGTTCCTGGTATCCACCATTTTTCAATACCGTTTTGGCAAGAAAAAGCGGAGCTTTGAAATGAAGCCCTGGTATTTTGTTCCACTGGGATTGGTGATACCCTTTATATCTACCGTAACCGGGGCATTGGGGCCTTTGCTGAATCCCTTTCTCCTGAATTACGATATGAAGAAGGAAGAACTGATAGCCACCAAAACCTTCAATTCTTTTGCGGCTGGGGTGGTGCAGATCGGGAGTTACACCTTCTTTGGAGCACTGTACGGTGAATTGTGGCTGTGGGGTCTTGCCCTGGGTGTGGGGATCGGGATCGGGAACTTTACGGGCAAGAAATTGCTGGCCCGTATTACGGAAAAATCCTTTCGCCAATGGGCCATTGCTTTTATGGTCATCAGCGGGATACTGTTAATAGTCAGGGCTTTTTACTCGTAATTTTTGTTAAACGGTTTTATGTAAGCTGGCGGACAAGCGGTGTGAATATTTGGCGTCAAATTTGTTAATCGAAAACAAAATGCAAAAGGATGAAAAAGCTTTACGCCTCTTTATTTTTTCTGATCGGATGGACGGCTGCTACTGCCCAGGTGCAGAATGAGGCTGTAACCAGTTGTGATAATATGTCCCGAAGCATTTATTCTACCCTGGCCAGCGGTAAGGTGCTGGTCATTGCTTCCGAAGGCCTGGATTGCTCCGTGTGTAAGAGTAAGGCCCCGGGCCTGCAAAGCTGGGCTATGCAACACAGCAATACTATTGATGTATGGGGCGCGATGACGTATCTGTATGGAACCAATACGCCTGTGTGCAGTGAACTGGCTAGCTGGAAGAGTACCTATTCCTGGAACAACATCTTTATGTTTATAGATACGCACCGCAAATGGTTTGATAATATCACCCCCCAGTATTTTGTGTACAATCCCAAGGATTCTACCCTGGCATACCAGGGTGTTTCGGAAGCCACTGCCCGCAGCACCGCTGAAAACCTGGTGAACAACATTGGTATTCAGGAGTCAGTTCGTGCTTCTCAGGCTTTTTACGTGAGCCAGGGTGAGGGTTTTGTACAATTGAATAATATTCCAACTTCCTTTTTTCAGTATCAATTGTTTGATCTTACCGGTAAGGTAGTTAAGGCCCAGAGCTTTACGCAGGCCGACAAAGCCCAGAGGATCAACACTGCCGATCTTCAGAAAGGTCTTTACCTGATCAAGGTGAAAAATGGCAAGGGTTTTGAGGTGGTGAAAAAAGTTTGGATACGATAATTTTATATTGATTTGAATTGGTTGTTAGACCCGGGTAATCTACCCGGGTTTTCTTTTTTACCGAAACTTTACATACACTGAACCTCAGTGCCATAATAAAGCCTACCTTTGCCGCCATTTTTTGACAAGGATTTATATGAACCTGAGAAACATAGCAATTATAGCTCACGTAGACCACGGAAAGACTACCCTGGTGGATAAAATGCTGATGGCCGGCCGGCTTTTTGACGACCACGAAAACCCTGGTGAACTGATCATGGATTCCAATGATCTGGAAAGGGAGCGGGGTATCACTATCCTGGCTAAGAACGTTTCCGTGCGCTACAAGGATTACAAGATCAACATCCTGGATACGCCCGGCCACAGTGACTTTGGCGGTGAGGTGGAAAGGGTACTCAATATGGCGGATGGCGTGGTATTGCTGGTGGACGCCTTTGAAGGGCCTATGCCGCAAACCCGATTTGTGCTGTCTAAAGCTATTGAGCTTGGCCTTAAACCCGTGGTGGTAATAAACAAAGTGGATAAGCCCAACTGTACACCTGAAGAGGTACATGAAATGGTTTTTGATCTAATGTTCAATCTCGAAGCCACTGAGGAACAGCTGGATTTTCAAACGGCTTATGGCAGTGCCAAAAATGGTTGGATGAGTGACGATTGGAGGAATGAAACCACGGACATCACCTACCTTTTGGATACTATTATTGAAAATATCCCCGCTCCTGAAAGTCGTGAGGGATCTCCACAGCTGTTGATTACCAGCCTGGATTACTCTTCTTTCGTGGGTCGTATTGCCATTGGTCGTGTGCACAGAGGTGTGCTTAAAACCAACCAACAGGTAACACTGGTAAAGCGTGACGGGTCTAAAGTAAAGTCACGTATTAAGGAGCTTTTTGTATTTGAAGGTTTCGGAAAAGTAAAAGTAGAGGAAGTATCAAGTGGAGAGATCTGCGCGATTACAGGTATTGAAGGTTTTGAAATTGGCGATACCATTGCTGATTATGAAAATCCTGAAGCTTTACCAACTATTAAGATTGATGAGCCTACTATGAGTATGACCTTTACCATTAACGATTCTCCGTTTTTTGGTAAAGAAGGAAAGTACGTAACCTCACGTCACATTAAAGACCGTTTGCTCAAGGAAACTGAAAAAAACCTTGCCCTTCGTGTAGAGGAAACGGACTCTGCAGATACTTTTAGAGTATATGGTCGTGGTGTGCTTCACCTTTCGGTTTTGATCGAAACTATGCGCAGGGAAGGTTACGAACTCCAGATTGGTCAACCCCAGGTAATTATTAAGGAGATTGACGGTGTGAAGATGGAGCCAATTGAAGAATTGAGTATCGATCTTCCGGATGAAGTTAGTGGTAAAGCTATTGAAGCCATTACCATGCGCAAAGGAAATATGTTGCAAATGGTGCCAAAAGGCGATCAGATGCACCTTGAATTTGAAGTACCTTCAAGAGGTATTATTGGTTTGAGGAATTACTTACTTACAGCCACAGCGGGTGAAGCAATTATGTCTCACCGCTTTAAAGAATTCCAACCCTATAAAGGTGATATTCCAGGAAGGCAAAATGGTTCACTTATATCTTTAGAAACAGGAACAGCCATTCCTTTTTCGCTGAACAACCTTCAGGATAGGGGTAAGTTCTTTATTCCACCTAACGAGGATGTTTATGAAGGACAGGTTATCGGTGAGAACAGTCGTGCCGGAGACCTTAACGTGAATGTGACTAAAGCAAAGAAGATGTCTAACATGAGATCTTCCGGGGCAGATGACAAAGTTCGCATTGCTCCTCCAATCATTTTCTCATTGGAAGAAGCACTGGAATACATCCAGGGAGACGAGTATGTGGAAGTTACACCCAAATCCATCCGCTTGCGTAAGATCCTCTTAAAGGAACACGAGCGTAAAAGAGCTGGTAAGTAAATGATAAACGAAAAAGGAGCCCTCAGGCTCCTTTTTTAATTGGTGTGGTTTTGGTTTCCCAATTAGCCGGCATGTCTTCCGGCTCAGGAACCATAAATAGCCTTATTGCCGAAAAGCTTGTCATAAGCTTTCATACTCTCACCTTTTTGGCAAGGTTCGCCAGATAGTTGACCACATTTTTTGAGGTCATGGCATGGGATTTAAAAATTTAGAAAAGCCGTTCCCCTATTGATTTTAAGGTATATGAAGGTTGAATTAGGAATTTAGTAAGCACAGAATTTTCGAAAAATTTTTCTCCCCCTTTGTCGTATGTCTGTGGGTTGATTCGTACTACAAGTGAACGAGTATAAATTTCACTAACTCTATAAAACCTGTAATTATGAAAAGAATCTATTCACTTCTGATCTTTCTTCTGGCCCTTGGCTTTGGAGCAAAAGCTCAGAACTCAGTACATGTTCAAGTTTATGTGGTTGATATGAACAACCAACCAGTGCCCTTCTGGCATGTTTACTTCAATGCCTATGGGGATCAGAATTTTAATATCAATAATATATTAGGTACAAATGGTACCGGAGTAATTGATACCATGTTTTCGTATCCATCTGGTCTCAATGATCTCTTGATTTTCGTTTCAACACGCGGCTGTGATGGTAGCTGGGCTGGTGTAGGGGATACCTTATTTAACCCCAGTGGAACTTACACTTACCAGGATACGCTTGTGATCAATTGTCCGGATACAGCCAACTGTTCGTTGAATTTCACGCATTCCAGTTCATCCAGCCAGCCCGCCACAGTGAGTTTTTCACCTTCAGGGCAAGGTCCTAGCGGAGCTGTAGGCAGCGGCTGGTCTGTAGACTTTGGAGATGGTACAAGCCAGGTGGTGTACACTGCACCTTTTACACACACCTATAGCCAGCCAGGTCAATACCAGGTTTGCATGTCTACCACCTACTCAGATACTATCCTGGGTATTACCTACTGCACGGTTACTCATTGTGATTCTGTGGTGATCAGTTCATTGACTCCCACCTATAACTGTAACGCAAGTATCAACGCTTCTCCTTCACCTAACAGTTCCAACCCCTACCGCGCATGGATACAATACCAGACCTCTTACAGCAGCATTCCTCTCGGTGGTACTCTTACCCGTACTATTGATTTTGGGGATGGTTCCACCATTAATGCTTCTGCAGGTGCCGGTTTCTACCATTCCTATGCTTCTCCCGGAGTGTACTTTCCTTCCGTATCTGTAGTATTAAAAGATTCCCTTAATAACATCGTATGCTCCAGTTATGATATGGACAGTATTTACTTTGCTCCTCCTGCAGCTGTTAGTTGCAGTGCACAGCTCAACGTTACCCAGAATACCAACACTTACCTGAGTGTAAATGCTACCGCCACTGGTTCTACGGTACAAAATCTGCCCTCAGGAGGTTATGTGCGCATGTATTATGACTTTGGCAATGGTTACGGTGGACCTTCTACCCCAACTGCCAATAGGTTTTATCAGTACTCACAACCTGGTTTATATTATGTGTGCCTGAAGCAAGTAGCTTTTGATGCCAATAATGATACACTATGTATTTCGTATGATTGTGACTCTATCAATGTAATCGTTCCTTACAATTGCAATGCTTCTTTTACCGTAGATACTGCTAATTCCGGTAACGGTACTGTATACCTTTGGAATAACTCCAGCTGGGATTCCAGTGCTGCCAATGTATACCAGTGGTGGGATTTTGGTGATGGAGATACACTAGGGGGTGCTTTCCCAACCCATACGTATAGCGGACCAGGTACTTATGTTGTATGCTTGTTCTTGTATACTTACGGACCTGCGGGAGTATGTCAGAGTTCTTTCTGTGATACACTCACTGTAGACTCAGCCGGTAATGTAGTGTTCAAAAATGGAAGCTTTATACTGGTTGTAAGAGATCCGGCCACTATTGGTGTGGACGAGTCTAAGGTGGAAACCATGAGTATTTATCCCAACCCGGCTGATGATTTTATCATGGTGGAAGGTGCCGCCAGCGGAGAGCTTAAGTGGCAATTGATCGATATGAAGGGTGTGCCTGTAAGCCAGTCTACAGAGTATATGAATGGTGGAGATTTGCGGATTGATGTATCCGGTTTTGCCAAAGGACTTTATATCCTCCGATTGGAAAACGGTTCAAGTGTTGAACATCATAAAGTAAAACTCGAAAGATAGACCCTTCTGGTTTATCAGGAGAATAGAAGAAAAAGGTGGTCGTAAGGCCACCTTTTTCTTTTTACTTACTGAGATAGGCCGTTTAAGCGCTTAACCCCACTTTTTAATCATTAAAGATAAATAAGTGGGGGTCGGCTTGTCTTATGCCTGTCGTTTGGCTCGTACTAATGACGTATGGTGCATAAAAGCACTCCTCAACCAAAAAATAGATTATGAAGAAAATTACCTTATCATTCGTATTAACCTTGAGCTTAGCCTTGGCATCACTGATGCAGGCGCAGAATGTTAGCCTGGTGGTTAATTTATGGGAAGATGGTACTACAGGGCTGCCTGTTGTCAATCACCCGGTTTGGATCACTATAAAGCCTGCCAATGCTGGTAGTTATACCATGTTACGTTATAGTGATCAGTATGGTATGGTAGATACGATTTTTCCGAATGCCGGAATAGGAGGTTTTTTTATAGCTTCTACCATAGGCTGTGATGGTAACTACTATTATTTCCAGGATACCATAACCTCTACCGGAAATCTTTATTACGAAGATACGCTGATCCTGAATTGTCCGGCTGCCAACTGTGCGGCAGGTTTTACCCATAGTATCAATGGTACCAACCCTTCACAGGTTGATTTTACCAATACTAGTTCAACACCTTCCGGCTCTTCTGTCTTTCTTCATACGACTTACCAGATCAGTTATGGTGACGGAAGCCATGGAAGTGACCCCAATGCAAGCCATGTTTATAACAATAGCGGCACCTTCCAGGTGTGCATGACCATTACTACCTATGATTCGCTGTACAATAATGCGGTGATTTGCCAGGATACCTATTGTGATTCGGTAACCATAACGGCCGGCCCTCCTGTACCGGGCTGCAATGCTTCTTTTTACAGCTATGTAGATACCGCTACACGTACCGGCTGGTTTATCGATAACAGTACTGTAACCAACCTGCCTCCCGGTGGTAGTGTGGAAATTGTATGGAATTTTCCTGATTCTATTGCAACCGGTCAGTATGATACGGTAGTATACACTTTCCCCCAACCTGGTGTGCATTACATAGTTCATAACCTCAGAATGTACGATGCCAATCACAATCTGATATGTAGCTCATTTACTGGTGATTCGGTATTTTTTCCCGGCACACCGGCCTCCTGCAATGGATATTTCAACTATACGCAAAGCAGTACTATTCCTAATGAGGTAACCATCAACATTCCTTCTACCGCAGTACAGAATATACCAGCCGGAGGCAGCGCTTCATACGTTATTGATATGGGTGATGGTACGGTGGTAACCGGCCAAACCAGTTATACACATACTTTCGCTTCCAGCGGATACCATAATGTGTGCGTTACAGCCAAAGCCTTGGATTCACAGGGTAACGAATGGTGTTCCAACACCCGTTGTAGGTCTGTTTGGGCCGACCCGCTTACTTCCTGTAATGCCTCTTTCTATCTGGATTCGGTAAACAGCGGTAATGGTACAGTGTATATATGGAACAATGCTTCAACCAATATTCCCGGTGGCGTTATTACTTCGTATTACTGGAATTTTGGTGATGGAACTTCTTCTACCCAGGCTTTCCCGACCCATGTTTACTCAAGTCCAGGAACCTATAACCTGTGTTTTGCCATTGGGGCCACTAATGGATCTGTAAGCTGTATTGATACAGTGTGCCGTACCCTCTATGTGGACTCCCTTGGCAATGCGCACTTCAAAACAGGTGGTCCTGGCTTTACCCTGGTGGTTAAGGATGCCAATACTATTGGCCTGGATAACTACAGTGTGCATACTTTGGAGGTATTCCCTAATCCTGCCAAAGATCACCTCACCATAACAGGTAGTATGGAAGGGGATGTTAACTGGCAGTTGATTGACATGCGGGGCACGCTGATGCATAGTGGTTCAGCAAGATTCAATGGCCATGAAGAAGTTGGTGTGGATGTATCAGGTTTCCCGCGTGGACTGTACATTTTACGGGTCAACAATACAAACACTACAGAACATTTTAAGATTAAATTAGATAGGTAAACTTGGAATCCTAGAAAGAAAGGAGGCGGCTTATAGCCGCCTCCTTTTGTTTTAAGGAAGGCATATAGCGCTCTTAATTAAAAATTATAGCAAAAGGCTGTCATATCAGCCCCATTTGAAACGTAGTACATTTGAGGGCCGAAAGCTCTAAAATGCAATTGATGAATAATTTATACCGAAATATAGCTTTTACCGTGTTCCTGTGTGGCTTTGTGATAAATGGTCTTCATGCACAGTTCCAGTATATCCAGGCAGATCTCTGGGAAAACGGTAATCCCTTACCCAATTACCCGGTATGGGTCTTAGTGGATACACCAAGCCCAACCTATATAATCGGTACTACTGATTCCAGCGGTGTATTCATGGACTCTATTCCCATTTTAACCGGAAGTGCCCGGATAGAGATTTTCACTTTTGACTGTAACCAGAATTACGTTAAGAGAACCTCTACGCTGGATTCTTCACAAATTTTATTTGCGGATACCTTAATGTTGACTTGTGCCAGTACCCAACCACCCACGTGCAATGCTGCCTTCACCTGGGTTCTGGATACACCCTCAACGGTAAGTTTTACCAATAATTCCACACAGTCATTCTGGTTTTCTTCAGCTTACACTGAGTACCTATGGGATTTTGGTGACGGATCCACTTCTTCTGATGTGAACCCGGTACACCTGTACGCCAACCCTGGTTTTTACCCGGTATCCCTCACTATTTCTGTACGGGATTCCCTGGACACTAATTTCATTTTAAAAAACGATGTAGAACTGCAAACCATTGTGGCAGGTAGCCCTGATTGTGATGCATCTTACACTTTTACAGTGGTGAATGATAGCAGTGTTTCGTTCAGTAATACATCTACCTCCAATGGAATTCCATTTTTTACGGTGAATTTGTACCAATGGGATTTTGGGGATGGCACTTCATCAAACTTATCCAATCCACCAGCTCATATTTATAAGGCTGACGGACAGTATACCATCTGCCTGGAGCAATATGTGATAGATACCAGTGTAACTCCTGTGGATACGGTTTGCAGCAGCACCTTTTGTAATACGGTAAATATTACTATCCCCTTACCTACAGTATGTACGGCTGGTTTTACGGTAGACCCGGACAGTTCCAGCAATCAGGTGAGCTTTACCAGTACCAGTACGGTATCGCAACCGGGCCTGAATGTAACGCTGAATTGGGATTTTGGAGATGGGGATACCGCCACCGGTATTGTAGTAAACCACGTTTTTGTGCCTGATACTTCAGCCTATAACGTTTGCCTTACCTTGACTGTAAGAGATACTTCAGGTAATATAGTTTGTACGGATACCCTTTGCCAGGCAGTAACTGTAGCTGTGCCTCCCGGTAACTTTTGCCAGGCTTCGTTTATTATTGATACCGTAAACAGCTTTAACGGTAGTGTGTACGTCTGGAACAACTCCAGCCCACAGCCTAACAATTTCAATTACCAGAATACCTATTCCTGGGATTTTGGGGATAATACCGTCTCCTCACAAGCTTTTCCTACCCATGTTTACGGCAGTCCCGGAACCTATGTTCTGGCTTTGGAACTTATCTCTGTGGATCTGAGTACCGGCTCGCAATGTCAAAGTGTGTACACAGATACGCTTAGCGTAGATTCTCTCGGTAACATAGTGAATAAGGCCGGTACAGGTTTTAAACTGATTGTTCTGAACCCTGCCAACCTGGGCCAGGAGGAACTAAAAGCTTCGGTAAAAGCTATCTACCCCAACCCGGCCTATAATGAGTTGATGATAGAACTGGCCGAAACCAATGATGAGGAAATGTGGGAGTTTAAAATGACGGATATTAAAGGAAGCCTGGTGTGGAATGAGGAAAGAAAAGTGCATGCAGATACGAGGGTGAGGGTAGATGTTTCGGCATGGCCGGAGGGACTTTATATACTAATGATCAAGAGTGGGAATCGGGTTTCTCACCATAAAATAAAAATTGACAGGTAATTTTGATCTTGGAAAAGGGAGGATCAGGGCTGCAAGCCCGATATATCCCGGCTCGCTTTTTCAATTCAGAATTTAACCTTAATATACAGCTGTTATTAAAAAACGGCTCTGACCCATAGGTGAAGGATACAAGTGAAATCATACAAGGGTGTTTAAAGAATGATAGGAAGGCACAGTTTCAACTATATGATTACTGTTTTAACCCTATGATGAGTATTTGTATTAGATATGAAAAGGATGAAGAACTGGCTTTGGAAACCTTGAACCTGGCCTTTATAAAGATCCTGAAAAAGTTGCATACCTATGAACCTAAGTTTCCCTTTGACCCCTGGTTCAAGCGTATAACTGTTAACCAGGCAATTGACAGTTACCGTAAAAAGGTAAGGCGGATGGAGTTGTTTGAAACAGGGGTTGACGATCTTGAAAATCAAAGTAGTACTCATGAGGCGGATACCGAATGGGTGGAAAAGGAATATTTGGAGCATATCCTGCAAAGCCTGAAAAAGGTGGAACAGGTGGTGTTTAACCTTTATGCAGTGGACGGTTACTCCCATAAGGAGATTGCCGAAACACTGGATATGTCGGAACGATCTTCTATAAGGCACCTGGCAAGTGCACGAAGAAAGTTGCAGGAGATGTTGCCCAATGGAGAAATTGGATTACGAAAAGCGTGAGCTGGATTGATAAAAAATATAAAGAAGAACTCGGAGAGCAGAATTTCCCCGAAAGCCTGAAACAAAAGGGCTGGGCGGATATGGAAAACATGCTGGATGCCGAAATGCCGGTCACCGGAGGTGGAAGCCGAGGGGGGCAGCTATGGATGGCGGTCAGGATATTTTCCGTTCTCCTTATTTTGCTGTTGCCCCTGGCCTGGTATATGGGTTTCTTTGATGGAGACCCGGCCGCTACGGAAGGTCCTGCTGTGGAGCAAAGCCCGGTGGTTTCCCATGAGGAAGAAGCTGCACCGGCCCCTGAAGAAGCAGCTGCCGGTGATGTTGATGCTTTAGCTGGCCATGAAGTGGCTGCAGAGATCAGCACAGAGAATGAGGTAGCGGGCAGTACCGAAGTTGAAGCTACTACAGGACCTGAAAAAAGTAAGGATAAACCGGGCGTTGCTCAGCAAGACAACTCCCCGGCCGGGCAACCCGGATCGTTTGCCGGTACTTCAGGTGAGCAGGCTACGGTTGCGGGAAAATCACCCATCGTAACAGCGGATAATACCCCTTCAGGAGATGATGATCCGTTTACAGCTAGCCGGGAAGAAGATGAACCGGATACCAGGATCACGGATAGGGAACTGGCTGTTACCGGAACAGAACCGGTCATAGCCAACCCAACTACCGGGGATGATCAGGTAGTGGATAATAATCCTGCGGAAACGGCAGACCCCAAAACTACTGAAAAGCTGGATGCGGTAGCCACTGCTACTGAGCAGGAAGCTGAAAGCCGTCCGGAAGAAGGTGCAGTGACGGCTGAAGCCACTAATGCAGTTAATGAAACGGCTTCGGAAAACGAAGCACCCAAAGCCAGCTTTAAACGGGCTCACCTTGCTTTTCCCCAGCTTGCCGAAACGGATGTGTTGACCCAGTCGGCTGAAGACGAAGAAAAACTCAGCCTTTTCTCACGGGAGAGGTTCTCGGTTTCTATATGGGGAGGCTATGCATATACCGGTAAATTGCTGGAAGCGGATGAGGCCGGGTACCTGGAAAAACGCCAGGCTGAAGAGGAAGCTATACGGAGTATTCCCACCGGGGTTAACCTTGATTACTTCTTCAACTCCAACTGGACTTTTGGCCTGGGTATAGGCTGGAATGAGTATGGCGAAGACCTGCAATACAATTTTAACCGTAGGGATACGGTTCTGCTGGACGGACGATTCAACTCACCGGATGAATACACCAATGTAGTGTCAGTAGACTCTACACGCGTAATTGATGGTATCCTGCAGGGACATTGGGAGTATACCGTGGTATACGATTACCAGGATACGGTATCCGAAAAAAATAATGGGCGTACCAGCTGGAGGTATATTGAGATACCACTTACCGTAGGTTACCGCTTTGGTAACGGGCGGGTTAAACCATGGGTACGTACCGGTATCGCACTGGGGATCCCGGTTCAAACCTCCTTCCGCTATATCCGTCCCGGCTATGCCGGTATCCTGGATAATGAGGAGAATGGACAACTGGTGGCTCCGCTGCAGTACAGTGCGCTTTTCAATGTTGGTGTGGATTGGTACCTGGCGCGTAACTTCAGCCTACGGTTGAATGGTTTTGGTAGCATGCAATTGAATTCTTCCCTGGTGCAGGATGGTGTCCGCCAGCGTTATTACCAGCTTGGCGTAAGCCTGGGTGCCGCCTATAATTTCTAGATCAGCTCCGTTGCGCACCTCTAAGCGTTTCTTGGCAGCAACTTAAAGTATTAGCATTGGGAAGGTTGTGGCCCTTCAATACTCCCACCCAGAAGGGGACTCAGGGAGACCGCTGATCTGACTTGAATAAATCCTGGGTCAGAGCACTCAGCCTGACCCAGGATTTATTTATGAATCTGCAATCTTAGAACCGGGCGCAGGCTTCCGCACATTCGCGGCAGGCTTTAGCACAGTCTTTACAGTGTTCATCATCATGTTTACCGCACTCTTCTGCACAGGCACGGCATGCTTTCGCACAAAGCTGTACCACTTCACGGGCATGTGATGCGTCCATGGCCAGCAGGCTGGCCGCGGTAAGGCAAAGTTCTGCACACTCCCGGTCGTTACGGATACAGTTTACCATTTTCTTTACGTCCTCTTCGCCCAAACATTCATTGGCGCAGCGTTGACAATAGGCTGCGCAGTTGTGCAGCACTTGTATCAATTCCTGGTGTTTCATGGGTACCTGTTTTTGGTTATGCCTGCTTAACGGTAGGGGGTAGGGATAGTTTATATTCCTTAGGATGTATTCCCGTGAAGATGCGGAGTACTCTTGCCGGCAGGGATAATGATCTTCTTAAAGGCACAGGTTTAAATTACCCGTTCTTCATCATCCGGTCTGCGAGTTTGGGGGATATGCGGTGGATGAGTTTCAATAGTTTGGTTTTGCCGATGTAGCTTTCAAAACGGTCTTTGCTGAAGTCGTTAAAAAATTCCTCCGTCAGCTGGTCCGGTGAGATTTTTGATTTTCCACGTCCTGCAGTCATGGGCGTGTCTACCAGGGCTGGAATGATCTCAAACACCTTTACACCGCTGTTCTCCAACTGGTAGCGCAGGGCCTTGCTGTAGCTGTGAATGGCTGATTTTGTAGCGCAATAAACCGGTGCCGATTGCTTGGGAGCTATAAAAAGTCCGCTGCTCACGTTAATGATGGCGCTATTTTTATTTTGAAGCAGCAAGGGCAGTAGCATGCCCGTCAGTTTCAGCGGGGCGCTTAGGTTGGTGCTAATCTCGTAGTCTATTTTGGTCAGGATGTCCGGTTCCTGCACAAAGCTATAGTTATACTGAACAGCCGCATTGTTTACCAGGGTGTTTAAACCGGGGTGATGTTGTTCCAGGAAGAGGCGCAGCTCGTCTAATGCGCTTTGTTCGGTGAGATCACCGGCAAAGGTTACCATACCGGGATGATCATTCTTAACCTGCTGCAACCTGGTAGTATCCCGGCCCGTAATGATGACGGTGTTTTGAAGGGACAAAAACCGTTTGGCTAAAGAAAGGCCTATGCCGGATGAACCCCCGGTGATTAATACGGTGTTTCCTGTGGTGATCATTCTTTTTCCCGTTTAAACCGTTCGTTGAAATCTTCAAAGCGGTTTTCCTGCCCCAGGATTATATCCTTGATCTCAAAATAAGGAGCATTGTACACTTCGGTATCGCGAAGCAACTCCATCATAAGTTGGTAATCGTCTATATGGGAAGTATTTACGATCATAAAATCGGAAACACCGGCATGAAAATATTCGCTGTCAAACATTTGGATATTCACCGTTTGGCCTACCCGTGCAAAAATGGGCGTAAGCTTCTTTTCCACAAATGCACTGCGTTCATCCCTGCTTAAAGCCAGCCATTGGGGAGTGGCATTCATTAAAATTAAAATGGTGTAAGGCTTTTGATTTTCCATAGTATTGGGTTCATTTTGTGCATGGGCTCCTAAACACCATGCCGTTAAAAGAATAAGTAGTAGCTTCTTCATGGGATGTGGTTTTGTATGTGGGTACAAAATTGAAGAAGGCTCCCACCAAATGCATTTACATAGGTAAAGAAATCACCGCCCGGCCATTTTTCGCCTGATCCGGCTTAATTGAGTGGGGGTAATGCCCAGGTAAGAGGCAATATGGTATTGCGGTACTTGTTGTTCCAGTTGCGGAAAGTGTTTTTGGAAGATCTCGTAGCGCTTATCGGCATCCAGCAAAACGATCTCAATCTCCCGCTGTTCCTTTTGCACAAAAAACTGCTCCGCCAAAATGCGCGCTGCCCGTTCAATATCGGGGCAGCTTTCATAAAGCTCCTGGATGCCTGCATAACGGGCTGTCAGGATGGTGCAGTCGGTAAGGGCCTGTTGATGGATCTGGTTGGGAGTTTTAGTGACCAGCGAAGCATAGCCGCCAATAAAACAGGGATTGGTAAAAAAGTGCTTATTGTATTCTACCGCTTCACTATTGCGGTAAAAAGCCCGGATAATGCCACTTTCCAAAAAGGCAATATCCCTGGCGGTTTCACCCGCGGTAATAAAGTAATCTCCCTTCTTCAGGCTTTGAGGGCTAAACAATGCTTCCAGCTTATCCCAGCTTTGGGCTGAAATGGGAGACAGGCGGTTGAAGAAGGTCTTTAAGCTATGCATGCATCCTTATGTTAGTAAACCACTTGGAGATTATTTCCCAACGGAGCGCGCAGCAGACGCTGCGTTCCAAAGGCTTTCATAATGGTGTTAAGATAGCAAATCATAGCAGGCTACCATTAAGAAGGAGTTGTAAACCCGTATCAGTTAAAATTAAGGATCTTGACTGATGCCTTTTCTTGTTCTGCCTGGGTTTTTATATGGTTCAATACTCTTTTATGGATACTATGAATTATCCAGTCCGACCAAATTCTCCAATAAAGATCTGGTTTGATGTTATGGTGATACCAGGTTGTACCTTCCAATTCCGTTTGACCATTGGGGAGTTCAGTCAGTTTAAATTGCCCTTTTTCAGAAACAAAGTAGTCGTGCAGGTGGGGAGCGTCTATGGTCCAGAAACTGAGCTCTTTTAATGGTTGTGGTTGCTGAAGAACGTCAAACTGTAAAAGGTTGGGTTTATCCCAGGTGGTAATAGGTTCAACAAAACTGCCGGTATTGAAGTTGCAATGGCGTATGGCTCCAACACCTTCGCCCTCTATAGTGGCTTTTACAGGGTAGGCAATACCAGCATTAAATATAAACTCTGTAGGTGCATCAAGCGGTGGAAACTCAATAACATTTTTCCAAACCGTTTCTACACTGGCGTTAATGATCACTTTGGTGGTAACGGGCTTTACGTTGGGTTCAGACTTGCTTTCAACAAATGCGGTTACCGGAATAAAAATTAGCAGAACTACAAGGGAGGTAAGAGAGCGATCAGGTCTTTTTTTAATAATTGAAAACCCAAGGAGTGCGCCCATCCAGGTAAAGAGTACTCCAATTGGAGCAGCCATGGCAATACAAATTAGTCCTTCTACGGCAAAAGCGATCAAGCCCAGGGTGAAAATTCCAAGAGTCTCAAAGCCAATTCGAGTAGCTTGCTGCAGGGTTATTTCCCGCTCATAACCATAGAGAACTGTAGAAGCCAGGCCAATGAACAAGGGTGTAAGAATAAAAAGAGCTATACCATATTCTCCAATCTTATAAATGCCCCAAAGTGTTAAGGGTGCGGCAAGGAGAATAGTGAGGATTATAGAGGCCCATTTTCTCTTCCGTGGGCTGGTCGGTAATATTTTAGTAATGATGTTCATCTTGGCTGCAACGGGTGCTAGTGCAATGTAGAACTTTTTGTATCAAACCCAGCGCAGGATTTTTCCCGGACGGATGTTGCAAACTTTCATTTGTGCAAAGACTCAGGTTGACAGCCGAAGGCATTTCTGAAAATAAGGAAGAAGCGGTCAGTCTGAGTGCTCCGAACTAGCTTCGGAGCGTATCGAAGACTGTGCGCAGGCATTGATCCAATGCTGTAAAATGTTTTAGGTATTGCGGTTATCGCCCTTCGACTTGTCTGCCGAGAGGCAGGTACTTTCCCCCAGGCCGTTGGCCTGCGTGAAAACTCAGGGAGACAACCGTAGACTTTGGTGGGTCATGCTGGGTTTCCATCCCGATCCCGTCCCGAGTGCTCGGGATCGGGAGCAGGAGTATCAAAGAGTGGTGTATTCATTGGTATTTACTGGATACCTCCATAAATATCCGGTTTATCACGTAAGGGATAGAATAATCCCGGTTTTCGTCACAGTAATAACAATGCGATAATCCCTGGCTATGTGAAAATTCATGGATCCAGTTTGATCCAATGGCTTCTATAGAGAACTTTCGGAAAAACCATTTCTTGTTATAGATCTTACCGTCTCCAATTTCCTTAGCTAAAGCCTTTTCAAAGAAGGGAAACCGGAACCCCATACCATAGAGCTCTATGTTTAAATTAATGACCAATTCCAAAGGTCTGGAGGAGTCATTGGGATGCCCGTTTATAAGGCTATTAACAATTTGCGATCCCTCAATCACCCGTTCTTTTCCTTCTTTTCCTTTCCATAAGGTATACCTGTAGTGCCCATAGTTTTCCAGGGCATTCCAAAAATCCGGATCATTAAGCACTTTAGTACAAAGTGCAGCTACTTGATTTGCTCTCTCGGTATCTGTTTCTTTTTTAAAGTCAGCGGCTACCATTACTTTAAACGTAGTGGGCATTTCATAGTCTGTATCCTGCAACTGTGAAAGGATCTGCTCCTCAACCTGACCACATGCGTATCCTTTTTGGTTTTTCTGCGGACATGGCTGGTTTTGCGCGATGGCGAATAATGAAATAAGTACGGACAGGATTGAACCGGTAATTTTTATTTTCATAGTTATACGGTTTTAGAAAGTACTTCTGGAAATGGTACCAAAGGTAATATTGCTGGCCCGGTGATATAGGGATAGATCTTAGCGAAGTTTAGGTTATCTTTTTCCGCAGGTCCGGCATTTCAAGGAGTCCAGCATGGAAAAGGCGTTTTTCCACTGGTAATGGCGGCAGCTTTCATTACCACAGCCGGCAGCCCGGCAATTGCTGCATACGTACCATCTTCTTCCGCATTGGGAACATTTTCCTTTTTCATCCGGCATTTTTTTTAGGGTTTGGTAAAGGCCGTTGTTTTAGGAGTTAGAGGTATAAGCATCATATACATTCCAGGCCCATACCGCAAAAGGGGCTATGATGGTCCACCACAGGAAGAAGGCTACCACTCCGCCTATGATCCATATAGCTATTCCTTTTAAGATGTGGCCTTTAATGAGCTGGCCCAGGCCGGGAATAAAGAAGGAGATAAGGGCCGGTACACCGTGGGTTTGTTTTTGCATGAGGTTTGGTTTAAATTGTTAATTTATATTGAAGGCACGAACAAAGATGTTCGCACCAGCCGAGGGGGCCTAGTTTTTTTCTTTTTTCATTCTGTTTTCTTGACACACCTTATGGTTCCTGTACTGTCAATTATGGTAAAGTATTTCCATTCAATGTCAACAGGTTCAAGTTCAATTGGGTTGGTCAGTTCAATTTTAATGTCATTCGACTCATCTGTTAAATTCAACTTAGTTACCTCAATTTCAGGATAACCTATTGCTCTGATGTTAAGTCGATAAAATCCTCCTTTAAGGTTATCAATTTTGAAATGTCCTTCGAAGTCTGTTTTTGTTGTCAACAAGGTTGAGTCATTTTTAATCAACTCAATTTTCGCCATCGGAAATCCTAACTGGTCGGTCGAGTCTACAACCGTTCCTGTCAATTCTATTTTCTGACCTACTGTGAGCAGTGGTAAAAATGTCCAAATTATTATAAGTAGATTCTGTTTCATTTTAAATTAGGCACAACGTTCTGGCTATGAGTAGTAGCGTCCCGCAGGGCATTGCGTATAGGTGTTGTTTGGTTCAGTTTTTTCTTTTTTTATTCTGAGGGTCTTTAAATGTTTAGTTTCTATCACAGCGCTAATTTCCTTTAGTCCTGATAGTTTTAATTTTGATGATGGAGTAGCTAGGTGATAAACCAAGATTCTGTACTCGTTCTGATATTGAAAACTATCCTGTTTGTGAAAAAGGGAGATCTCACCGTCAAGTTCTTTAGGATCATAATAGGTTACCTTCTTTCTTTTAACTCCTAAGTCTTTGTCCGATACAGCTTTGTCAAGTATTTCAAAAAATCGTTTCCAGTCTAAAATAAGAAGGGTTTTTTCTCCTAGTTCTAATAACCTATCGTCATAGCTAGATAAATCTTTATCAAGTTCTAATTCTAACCAATGTAGGGAGCAGCAATGAGTTCTTGGGTCTACTAGGTGTTCATGAAATTGCGCTTTAAAGTCTCTAAACACTTGGTGGAAATGGATTTCTTGTTCTTCAGTTTTTAAGGTCAGGCGGTTTATTTGTTGGTTGTTGACGTTTAATTCCTTTGGGTCAAGCCTACCGGCCTTGTCAGGTTTTGAACTTCTGAAATTCTTTATGTTGCTGAAAAACAGGTACTCGTTTTCGTACATGTCATCGATGTGGTTTGCTTTCCCTATTTTACTTAGAATCAGATACATTTTAAATTGAGATCAACGGTTTGCATATGGCAAGTGCGGAATTTCGAAACCGCTTTCTTGTCCACCTACCGTAAATTTATTTAGTTGTAATATCTTCATTTTTAAGTAGTCAGCTCGCATTTGCTATAGCCGATGTTGGGCAACGTTTTTTTATTTTCCTTCTTCATCAAAGCCGTCAAATTCCATCATTTTCATTGTCGGACAGTTGTTTACTACTAAATCAAATTTCTCGATTCCGTCAACCGTTGTCAAGTATTCAACTCTGTCAAATGTTTGATTCTTGTAAGTCATTTTATAAATGAAATCGTCAATCTTTTCAATTTTGAGTCTAGATTTTTGGTCATTTGACTTTGCTTGAAAAGTTCTTAGTTCGAGTTCTATCGAGTTGTTTGTTAATGAAATTATGTTAGAAATTGATTCAGCGTCTGATTCTAATGGTCCATAAAATATGAAGGCTGTATCTCGTATTTCAAATCTTGGGTCAATGCCATCACATCTGTCATAAAGTACAAACTGGTCATTGAACTTTCTAAGCGTTATGAAATGGCTCGGAAAGTTCTTCAAGTCTATCTGTTTTGGTTTAAAGTCTTTGTTAATGGCGTTCAATGAAGATTTGATAGATTGTTTGTCCCATTTTGATTCGCCCCATTGTTTTACACTTTCATAGAATGTTGAATTCCTTGTCGTGTCAATGAAAATTTGGTGTTTAGAAAGGTCAAGTGAGTTTGGGTCATTTCTTTCTAGAATCGTGTCCTCTTCAGTTTCTTCTAATAAAGTCTTTGGTCGGTCTGCGGCTGAATCAATTTTGGAAGTCGTTTCTCTTTGAGTCGCCTTTGATTTCATATTTTCTGTACAACTAATTGTCAGAATTAAAATCGTTAATATGAATATGAATCGTGTCATCTTTCAAATGTTGCCCAACGGTTTAGCTAAGAAACGTGGGGACTTCGAAGTACTTTTCTGTCCACCCGTGACGAGCTAAACTACGAAGTTCAATGCTTGCTTTCAGTACGTTTCTCCCCATGTTTTCTTAGGTTTTGTTGGCATCAGTTTTTATTAATTTTTTTTTCGCGAATCTTTTCTTAAACTCATTTTTATCAAATGTGTGTAAATAGTTATAGTTGGCATGACACTGACAAATAGAAAGTTGTCCTTTATGTCTTATTAGCAGCGGAATATGTTTAAGTCGATTCGCCTCTAGACATTCTTTGATAGCGTTATAGGCGTAATCACCAACCGACATTTGATTTCCACTTTTTAGGTTTACTAACAATTTTGGTTTGTCCATACCAATAGAGTGTAAGTACTTGTTGAGTTTAATTTTGTTTTCGGGATTTCTAATAGTAAACATAATACGTGAGTCGAGTCTTTTTCCTGTCAAGTAGTCAATATCAACCTCCTCAATTGATTTGTAAAACCGATTGTCCATTGACGTATTCTGAGTCCAATACTAAGGGTTTGTCTTAGTGATAAAAACATTTTGGAATTGTGGAGAAGTCAATAATTCCAATTTAAATCTGAATAGAACTGGCCCATACTTGTTTGCTCTACTGTATCTCTTATGTAAGTCTTCGCCATCTAAGAATACGTGATCCCAAACATCAAATAATTTGTCCTCTTTATCTGAAGGTTGATTTGATTGAAAGAGATTATTTGATTCCACGAAATGACGAGATAGCAGAGCATTATTTTCGATGAATGTTATCGATGTAGAGACTGTATTTGCATGATATAAAAATTCCACTCCCTTATTTTTCAGTATCGTGTAGAGTGATTTTGCAGATAAGCCGTACTCGTCCATTTTTATTTTAATTGATGCCAACTGTATATATAGTGCATTGTCCGTTCCGGAGGCTAAAAGTGATTAACACTTTTATAACCAGTATTTTAAAGGGTGGCAGCCGTTTTTAAATACTTACAAACGAAAGGTAAACGCTTATTTCCCGCATAATTTCAAAAAAAATCCAATGCAGCGGCTTCCATACTTTTCAAACGGCAAATTTTTGTAGATAAAGCGCTGTTGTAGTATGAAGGGAAATAAGATAAGGTTGTATTCGAGGGTAGGGAGCCTATTTCTTCGTAGAAATCAACAGTTCCCGTACATCCACGTCCAGTACTTTGGCAATATTGCGTAAAACCGGGATGGTAGGCTGTGTATTATTGTTGCAGTAATTGGTCACCACCACATAGCTACGGTCAATCTTTTCCGCCAGCCAGGTTTGCGTCCGGCCTTGTTGCTGTAATACTTCTTTAATGCGGTTCATTTCCACTTTTTTGCTCATGGCGGGTCTTGCTATGGTATTTCAATACAGTCAATTACTGTTTTGTAATATAGTCTGCTTAAGGTGTATCAAGATATAATACATAAATATGTTGTGAAATAACATAGTTCAATATATATTTGTATTGCATTCTAATACAAATCCTTCCTGTGAAAGCTCCTAAAATCTGCTCTTGCCCTAAAGAAGCCAAAGGCAAACTGGCCGTCCGCCTCATCCAGGCCGATCTCAAACACAACCAACTTATTGCCGGCCTGGAGGCCCTGGGCTTTACCGATAACGGCCTGCAGCACCTCAACATCCACCACCTAGTAGAAAATATAATGGAAGTAGCGCCCGAAGCCCACAACCGCTGGGCCGGGGTATATTTCAACTTTCTGGAACGGGCGCAGTATTATCCCCTTAGCCCGCAGGGCGAGGCCTTGCTGCCCCTGGCGGAAGATTGCTACCGGCAATTGCAATGTTGCCTGCTCCCGGAAGGCTAGTCCAGGTAGGGTAGTAGGGGTGGATGGAGGCACCTTTCACTATGTTATGAGCTATTGATGCCTACGGGTTATCCATTTTGCCATGGCCAATTTTTCAATTGGCCGCGGCAAAAAATAAAAATGGCCACGGCTAATTTTCATTTTTATGCCGGTTAATGCTTTAAGAAGTGCCCTCCGGTACGGATAAAGGTGTTGAAGTTTAGGAAGAAGAGGTAGGGGGTAATACCGGTTGCCGCGCTTCGACTCCGCTCAGCATGACAACCGGAGATTGTTGATCCCCGGATTTAAATTATCGTAAAAAATGGGTCAGTCTGAGTGGGTGTGAAACACCCGTATCGAAGACTGTGTGGGGGCGTTTATTCTATACCATTAAGTTTTTGCCGCATGACAGTTGCCGCCCTTCGATACACTCCAATCCCGTCCCGAGTTCTCGGGATTGGGACGGAGCACTCAGGGGGACAACCGGAGATGGTTGATTCCGGGATATAACTTATCGTAAAAATGGGTCAGTCTGAGTGGGTGTGCAACACCCGTATCGAAGACTGTGCGGGGGCATTTATTCTATACCATTAAGCTTTTGCCGCATGACAGTTGCCGCCCTTCGATACACTCCAAT
>NZNV01000018.1 GCA_002695025.1 Owenweeksia sp. | reverse complement strand
TTGCCGCATGACAGTTGCCGCCCTTCGATACACTCCAATCCCGTCCCGAGTTCTCGGGATCGGGACGGAGCACTCAGGGGGACAACTTTATATATTGGCTTCTAATTGACCCTTCAAAAGGCTCAGGGAACTAAAGGTCTTGTCACACTGAGCGGAGTCGAAGTGTGACTGCACGAAAGCTTGTTATGCATGCTTGGGTATAGTATACTACCGGATGCCTTGGGTTGCCGCCCTTCGATACAATCCGCTAAAGCGGATCACTCAGGGGACAACCGGAGATTGGGGCAGGATCTTTTTCCATTTATCCGGTTTCGATCCAATGCTGGTGGTAGCCGGTCCGGGACTTTGATTGTAAGAGGGAGCGTTGGCCTCCGTTCAAAAAAGTGCAGGAAAAGGCACCCTTTGGGAAAATATTTGGGATACAGATTGACTTTGGTGGTCGGTTTTCAGTATAATCAACTGAATGTCAAGGCCTAAATATTTTTACGGAATGTATTGCATACCCGGAAAATGAAGAATTTTGTGCCGGCATTAAAACAATGTTGCTAACAAAAAAACACGTATTAATTTATGAAAATGATGAGGTTAATGGTAGTTGCCCTGATGGCAGTTGTACTGGTACAAGCTTGTAATGAACCCGCTAAGCACGAGGATAAAATGGCGGTGGTCATGGCTAATACAGACAGTATCCAGAACATCAACAACCTGCTCAAGGAGAAGTATGAAATGATGGTTAAGGAAAGTATGCAGGATACCAATGCTGCGGTACAGGTGGATAGCGTTGAAGCCGCTGTAATAGCTGGTTACCAGGTAAAATTACAACAGCAAAAAACTTCTATTGAAGAGGTGAATACTATGATTGCTGACTTTGAGCGTTTTGAGACCGAGCATAGCGCAGCTGAACATGCCGAAATCGACACCAATGCCGTAAAAGATGTTTTACGCATGCAGGAAGAGGCCTTAAATAAGCAAAACGAGATTATGGAGGAACTGAACCATATTCAGAGCGATATGGAGAGTGCCAGCAAGAGCGAGGACCTGAACGCCAAAGAAGAGGAAGGCACCATGTAATCCTGGTAGTTTAAGATTTAAAAAGCCCCCGGTTTTCCGGGGGCTTTTTTGTTGAGGTATCCTGCTAGGCTTCACTCCTGGATACTTTTGGTATGCAGCTTGCGCAATCGGGATACCGGTAATTAAAGCACCACTTTCAAAAGGCAGTATGCGGGAATGGCATAGCTGTATTCAAATAGCCATCTCCCAGCCCGGTGCTTTTGAAGATATGAGTGGTCTTGGTGTGTTGCTCAACACCTCGCTGAACCACAAGTGTAAGTATGGTGGAGCGTGCGGAGGAGACTGTGGAACTGTTTAAGACTATGGCTTTGGATGTATTGGTGTTTGAGGAGTAGGTAGTGTTGAAGGATCTGGGCCGTTGGTAATTAACTATAGTCAATCTGGAGGTTCTTCTCTGGTTCTGGTACCAAATTGGGCTTTACCACCTTGAGATGGAGCAATCCTACTGTCTTTCACTCGGACTCTTTTTCTAGCACTAACTCCTACTTGAGCTGGACCAGTAAACTGGCTACCTTGTGTAAAAGAGTTATCCGTTTCCTCGGAATAACACCCATCCGTGATATGTATCCCATCCGTGATTGAATTACGCGAGGTTGAAAAGTTATTGGCCAGTCCGCAGAAATTGGTTTTCATGATCGAGGCATTGTTATGCTCCCGATCACCGGTAGCTTCATTTCCTTGCTTGTTGGAGATATATGAAAAGAAGGGCCGCATTTTAACCTCTGAAGAATCAAAAGGAACAAACACATCATTATCGGTATACCCCATGATGGTGGTGCTGATGGTAGCTCCGACATTATCGGACAGGTCATAGATATTAAAAGGTTGCGCGCTCAAAGCACAATTGGTATCACCATTAAAGGTGCCACTTTGATCTATGTTGTTACCGGCTCCCAACAGATACCCGATTTGCCGTGACAGTGAATAAGTATTCCACATCAGGCATTCATAGTGCATTACAATTATGGCTTGGTCCCGGGATATCCGGTTGCCGGAATAAGCGCAGGAGGTGGGATCATCCACCAGGACAAGAACAAGGTCTGCCGAAAATTGATCCTGTAAATTATTGATAGCTGAGCGGGGATTAAAGCAATTTATAATATCCAACTTTGGTGTTGGGTCTGTTAAAAAATCAACCTCACCAAAATGTTTCAATACGAGTTCACCGGGAATCTCACTGGTTTTGATGGCTTGATTAAACTTATCTACGGATGCCCGTATAATTTTACAGGTTTTATGATCTCCTCCCATTTTTTGAATGGTTTGCGGGCTGGCCATTGCCAGCAGACTTATGCAGGTATCCTCGCTCATCAGAGTTTTACTGAGCAGGATGCCCCCTGCTAAAAAAAAGGGTAGGAGGTATTTATTTTTACTTGAAACCATAGCTGTACGTGTTAACTTTATATCCGTTAGTGTTTGCAGGATCCGGGACGGTAATCAATACCGGGAAGCCGGCTGGCCTTGTTTTTTTGGTACCGGTTTTTATAGTCCTTGTACTTTCCTTGTTTACCACCAGCTTGTTGTATTTTGACCACCTGAGGTATTCATTCTTCGGATAGGTGAGAAAGATCTTCTGAATGGATTGGTTGTTCTCAAACCTATTAATCACACTTTGTTTGGGGTGCTTATACATACCGTTTTTACCGCTGCTTATGACCACTACGGTAGCCTTAGCTAAACTCACCCAGTCATTATTAGAGCTGCAATTGCTGCCGTGGTGGTTGGCGGTAAACACATCAAAGTTGTTGTTGTATTGAATTAGCGGTGATTCAATATTGGCACAACGGCAGTTAAACTTTTCAAGATCGGTCTTATTTGGGCCAATTTCCACCTGCTTTTGCAGAGTGGTTTTAATTCCGCCAATATCCCCCCCGTTTACATATCGGAACTTTTTTGTACCAATTTGGGCTTGAATTAGCACTACTATAGATTGATCATTTTCATCATCACTGTTTATTCCGGTCTGAACTTCAGAATTGGTGGATGGGTCCCAAACTTTACGGTTAACCGCTATGCACTGAATAAGGTAAGTGTGGTTATTTTCCGCATAAGAAGTGATAATATCACCTGGTTTAAGCGTGATTCTTTGCCGCTGGTTAGCCAGGTTAGTATACATCGTAAAAAGAGCGGTGTTCTTTGAGCCTGGCCCCCGGTCCATTACTTGCTTTATAGGGAAGTTAGCGTTCATCAGGGTGATAAGTCCCCCAATATGGTCGCCATCATAGTGAGAAGCAATAATTCTGTTCAGTGTATCCAGTTTGAGCTCCTGCTTGAGATAGCTCAGGACGTATTCCCCGCCATAACCTGTGCCCCCGTCTAGCAGGATGGATTCTACAACTTTCTTTTGAGCATTTTTGATCAGAAACAGTGTTGAACTTCCCTGGCCTACGTCAAAGTGATAGATATCTAACGACTGACTTAAGCCAAGAGACGAGATCCATACCAGTATATTTAGTAGCAGAGCTTTCATTCTTCTTGTTTTAGTAGTTCTTTTAATCCCTTATTTTCCCGATGGAGTTGTAGTACGTAGAGGGTGAGTTCTTCAATTTTCTCCATCATCTTTACCTGCATTTGAGCTACCTGCAATCCCTCGGAACGTATTTCACCGGTAGTGGGTATGCCAGGAAGATGTCCGTGCTTTTGGATGTAATTCTGAAGTTCATCGAGACCCATGAGGTTGTAGTTGTCTTCAAATACATAATCAGCCCAATCAGAGCTCAGAGTTATTGCATCTGCCAGTATCTCGCCCTTTACTGTTAAAGCAAAAGTTGAGTCAGTTTTATTACAACCAATGGACATATTGCCATTCCGGCCAACAACTATGCTGGAATCATAACCGGTGCCTGCACTCCCTCTGATTTCAAAGATCCCTGCAGGTTGAGAAGTGCCTATGCCAACCGCCTTTTTAGCGGAAGTGTACAGAGTGTTATCTGAAACCATCCATGGTGCGTAGGCAGCCTGCCATATATTTTCTGTTTTATGGTATTGGAGGTACATCCCATCTTCAGGAACACCATCGCTAACGCTTATGCTATGAAGCTTACGGGCATTCCAAAGAGGATTTTCATGCCGAGCGGATATGATATCGTTTTCTATTTTAACCCCATCACCCGATTGGTAGATTTTATCCTGTAGGTCACCTTTTTCATTAAACAGGGTTTTCCCACCAATTTTCAGGGCTCCATTTAACGCAACCGTACCGCCTAAACTCAGGATGCCACCGGCAGCACCAATAAGGCCTCCTCCAATTGTTATCCCATTATGAGAGTTGCCTACCCTCAGTTCTCCTTTTTCATTAATCACAATAGCAGAGGAATCCTGTTTATCGGTTAAAAACCGGAAACCATTGCGGGCGTGCATAACCACCTGGTTGCTTGCGGTAGGTCCTACATATTTATCCAGGGTACCATCATTAAAAACAAATACGTTCTTAAAGGTGCTGTCACTGGCATAAGCACCTATAACTACAGAGCCTGTTTGGGAGGCGGTTACATTATTACCAATAGCCACTGAGCCCTGGCCACCTGCCTTTGCTATTGACCCGATGGCTATGGCATTGATACCCGATGCTTCAGAATGACCACCTGCTGAAAATCCGCCATACCTGAGAGATCTGCAACTATTACCCAAGGCTATAGCGCCTATGGCGTTTTCACCTGTTTCGCAGTTAATTCCAATGGCTGCTGACCCTTCTCCCTTAGCCAGGGTTCTCAGTCCTATGGCTAATGATCCCTTGCCCTCAGAAAAAACAGAATCACCAAAGGCAAAAGCTATACTATCTGCAATGTGGGCATTGTTTCCAAAGGCATAGCCACATGCTGCGTTGTTGGTTATGCTACAACCTCTAGCAAGGGTTAGACTATCCATTGCATTTGTGCTGGTTGTGATGCTATTCTGAGCCAGTCCTTTATTTAAGGAAAGCATCAAAAGGATGAGTAATAAACCAACCTTATTCTTAGTTGAAATGAAGATCATAACTATGATTTTTAGACGGGTTATTGTTTGCTCAGGTAGTGTCTGTAATCTTCAGACCAGTCCTTATCCAGAAGTTCCAGTACATTTTTGGTATTGGAGCGGTAAAGCTTTTGGTAAATACTCTGCATGCGATGATCCCCTACTTTAATACCGTTGGCAAAGAAAGTTGAGTTGGTAGAGTCGGGCTGTTGTTTGGTGTCAACAGGTTCTAAAATTAGGTTCCACACGGGTTTTTCGAAAGTTACCAGCTCAACTTTTTGAATAGCCTCATTTCCCTGTCGTGTAATTAAAGGAATACCGGTGGATAATTCCCGGGCTAATAATACCCGGCCATCAGCGGTAACCACCGGGTGATTTTTAGTAAGTAATAGTTCCTTTACACTTGCGGTACTGATGTGGTACATAGGGAATATTTCCCTGCCTTTGGTGGTGGCGGTTACCCTGTGTATATCTCCTTCATTATTACTAAGCACCCGGTCGCCTACCAGTACATCTTCAATTCTTTTGGTTTTACCATCAGCCATTTCTACCATTGTACCTTCAGCCAGGCAGCCATAGGTTATGAACATTTTGCCGATCTTATGATCAAATAATTCAGGCTTTATGTTGGTTATAGTTGCTGATAGCAAATCTCCTTTAGTGCTTTTGACTTTAATTTTTTGAACAAAACCAACCCGATACAGAGCTCCTTGTCTTTCTAATAAAGTTTTGACCGACCCCATATAACCGTCCATATTCCATTTTAAGGTATCTCCGTTAGCGGATACCCTGGTGTTTGGGTGAGCAAAAAAATCCTGTTTTAGGGATAAGGAGCTTCCATTCCCTTGCTCAAGATCACTGACGGTTACCGATGCTTCTACACCAATTGAGTCGGTATTTACCTTGTCGGTTCCGTCAAATACTAGAATTTGAGCAGAGCCAAACGTTAGTTTGCCTTTTAAAGGGATAAACAGGGAATCTCCTCCTTTGGGCGCATAGAAGTAAGTGCAATCATAAGAGCTGCCTGTTCTAGTGATACAAATGATAATGGAGTCGTTTTTTCCTTTAGGTTCAATGGAATGGTATTCCGGGCAATTAGAACGAAAAATACAGAAAGGTATGGATGTAAATGTATGACCGGTTTGCGGTAAACTTTCACCATTTTCGAGATGATAAAAAGTCATTTTAGCCTGGAGACCGTTATTGTTTTTACCGGTGTTTTTTGCAGAAGCTTCTGCCATGAGAGACTCTCCGCCAAAATAAGTTTCTTCCACCTGAGCATGCCCAAGACGTTCTTCACCATTAAACAATTCTAATGTATTGTTGGCGTACCAGGAAGAACTGTTTACGGAAAGGAGGGAAGTAGCATAAAGCTCGTCATTTTCATCAATCCCTGAACTGGTTATAATTCTTACAGGTCCGAATTTACCAATAACCGGAGTTTGAGGGCCTGTCCCTTCTACTGGTGACCAGGATTCCACTTGCTGGCCCATCATAATGGTTTTTTGATGAATCCGTATATCGCTACGGACTTTTCCTTTCTTACGGAGATCTATATGATGGTCGCGTAATGCCTGAAGTGATTTATAAAGCCCGGGGCTCGTCTTTTCGCTAAGCCCCTGGTTTTTTAAGTGCTCAAGAAAAAAAGCATGTTGCCTATCATCAGAATGATCATAAATGTAGGTTTGATCTAAAGCTGAGAGCTGTGCAACGTAGGTGTAAAGGTTAGTGTCGGAACTGCCCTTACAGCCGGTTGAGGCCAACTGGCATATAACGGAAATTACGATTAGTGTGTAGTACTTACGGATAAAATACACAGGGGGGGTAGGTTTGGTGATCATAATAATAGTTTTATAGTATTATGCTAAACTATTTTAAGCAGAATATTTGCTAAAGAGTATTAATGCTCAATTTTGGGTAATACGTATTTATACCTACTTCATAATTTTTTCAATACAAACGCATTCGGTATATGTGATGAAAATATTAGGTGTATTTTCTGTGAATGATTTCCGTAATAGGCCTTAAATAAGCAAAACGAGATTATGGAGGAACTGAACCATATTCAGAGCGATATGGAGAGTACCAGCAAGAGCGAGGACCTGAACGCCAAAGAAGAGGAAGGCACCATGTAATCCTGGTAGTTTAAGATTTAAAAAGCC
>NZNV01000017.1 GCA_002695025.1 Owenweeksia sp. | reverse complement strand
GGTTCCCGTTCTGGTCGATCTTCATGAAAAGAATATCCAAGGTACCATTGGCGCTGCTGGTTTGTGCTGCTGTTAAGGTATAGGGGTGATCGTATAAAACACTGGAGGTTCCGGAACCTTCATTATACAATTGGGAAAACCCGCCTTGGGCATGGAGATTAAACCAAGCAAAAGTTACGGCCAGGTATAGCAGTAACTTTTGCCTAATTATTATGAGATTTCTTTTAATCAAGGATTATCAGCTTTTTTTCAAAGATACGTTTTGTAGCCTTCTCCACGGCCAGTATATACAGGCCAGGGAGGAGCCTTTTAAGGTCCAGCACCTCTGCCGGTGAATTAAGCGTTTGTTTATAAAGCAGCGTTCCCTCTGCACCATATATGTACACCTCTGCCCCGGCTTCATACAATGCGCCTAAATCCAGAGTTACCAGGCTTTGTGCAGGGTTAGGATACAAAAGCCCCGCGGGCCTTGGTACATCAGGAAATACATGACTCTCTTCTTTTTTTCCGGGTGAAGCAGTTGGAACGTACAGGGGTTCCCGGTCAAAAGTTGTAGAAGCGTGGTGCAGGGCCAGTGCCCCCCGGGCCCATTCACCGGCCGGATGATCAGCCCCGCTGATACCTTCCAGGGCAGAAAGCACACCTGAATCTGCCGTATGCCATTGCTGGCCGCTTTGTAACATGGCTATCTGTATGTCAAAATAATCCTCCATCTGACCATGACGGATCAGGTCATCTTCTTCCATGGCATATTCAACGGGCAGATTTTCCAGTAAGGTTTGGGCATCCTCTATATTACCCAGGTCAATCTCCATTTGCACATATAGGTAGCGGAAAGAAGGATAAGGCAGTTCTTCCAATAGACTTCGTACTCCATCCAATGAGCCTTGCTGGTATGTGGGATCCGTAGTATAGAATTCCAGCAGGCGGTGAGCCGCTGTAAATTGCTTAAAACGGTAAAAACCCAGGGTAGCCTCCATTACCTCCTTGGCCCCGAATTCGTCCAGGCCGGCCAGGATATCGTCTACCATATACTGGGGCATATTGGGGTGGTAGTTCTCCAGTTCATCCATCAGCTCCCCCTCCTTGGGTACCTGCGGGTGGGCTACCAGGATGTTTCGCAACATCAGGTCGTCAAAATTCTCCAGGCGTATCAGGTCCAGCAGTACCTCATCACTCAGGTAGGGGGCCTCACCCATCATATCCGTATACAACTGGTAGTATTCGTGCTCCGGGGTAAAATAGATCTCCGCCTGGAGATCCCAGGTATTGCCCCCGTCAATCAGATCGTCCAGAAGGTCTTTTAAGGAATCATTTTTATGGGTAAATCCCCAGAAATCTGCTTCTGCCTCTTCAAAAGTGTAGCCAATTTCGGTAAGGGTATCGCCTTCCGGGGCTACCAGCAATTGCATGGGGCAGGCGTATTCATCAAAATCCAGTTGATCATTATTAAAGTTTGAAACCAATTTTTTGGGTGTTGCCGTAACATTGGGATTAGTAAGTGAGTCATGGTGATGGTAATTGATATTGGGCGTGAACTCATTAAGAAAGTCCCATTGGTGGGTGCTTTGGTCCGAAAAGAGATTGCCCGCCATAAATTCATGAGCTGGGGTAGAGGTTAGCTCACCCTGGCTCTTCCGCACCCCATCCAGGCTGTTGCCCAGGGTACCGCGCACGTGGATATCCACGAGGGGATGCACAAACTCATTGCAGCGGCATTGTAATCCCATGTTGCCAGAGGCATCACGGTTCTGCCCTATGGCTTGTATGCCGGTGCCGCGAATGCTGGTGAAGCGGTTTTTATAGATCACATCATTAAACTCACCGTTATTATATACTACCAGGCCAATATGGGTGGCAGAAGGATCAGATGAATAATCATATTGATTTGATATGGCCTGCAAAAATTTGTTTTCTTCTGCCCTTATTAGACCGGAGGTATGAAAATAGAGTCCGTAAGGCAGATCTACCTGCCCTCCAAGGCCTGCAGTCCCCGGTACATCACGTGGCACAAAGAATGTATTGTTCACTACTTTGTGCATTTGGGCACCACCCAGGTAAATACCGTAACGGTTACTATTTAAACGGACTCCGGAAATTGCACTTCCTATTAAAGTACTCTTGGTGCTAAAGGAGCGAATGCCATAGGGAAAATAATCTATACGCCCACCGTTCATTTTAATAGAGGCATCCAGCATAAAAATTGCTTCATTTGGTACTCCGGGTAAATCCCTGTACAGGGAAAATTGCAGAACCCGGCAATTATTAAAGACTACTCCGTGAACTCCCCATAAGGATACAGAGGCCCCGCGATAGTGCCCATAGGTTTCAAAATAATGATCATTTTTAAAGTCAACATTGGTAAATTCTGCCTGGTAATCGGCCCAATCAGCAAACCAAACCCCGGCAAACTCGGCATCATTATATTTCACCATGGCTACATCCCTAAGGTTATTCAGGAAAGAACAATCCGAAACGGATATAATAGCTCCCGAAGGAAGAACGGCTCCTCCGTAAATAGTACCGTTCATAACGGCATCTTCAGCCCTCGCTATAATGGAGTTTGTGGCGGTTAATTTACTTTGATCCTGCGTATTTTGGGGCTTCGTATTATCGCCTAATAGGCGTATGCCTCCCCACAGGTAAGCACCACCCGCACTTAAATAAGCACAATCCAACACCAGTTCCGCCCCGGCTTCCACTTCAATAAGGGCATCCTTCCCTAAGATCAGGGTGCCATTAATGGTCAAGGTTACTCCTGATTTTACCCTAAGATTCTTATATAGAAAACGTTCATTATCCCAAATAGTATTGGTGGTAATTTCAAGGTAGTCAGTAGGTATAGTTCCCAGAGATATCTTATTGGATATTATATCCGGTGTCTCAAGTAAAAGATGCTTACGCATGGTGGCGATTTGACGAGGAGACCACCATTCCTGGTTATTATATCCCATCACATTATTAGGGCATACATTTCCCGGATAAGGTGTAATAGGCGGGCATGAACAGCCAGCCGGAGCGGGATCACAAACCGTGGATGACAAGGCGAGAATATCCAAGGGTGTGTCGTTTATTTTATCTCCATCACCCCACATATTAGTATTAAAGGTATGATCTAAACCCAGGGAATGTCCTAACTCATGCGACAATAAGTGGGTAGCGTTGAAATTGGATTGCTCCCACATCTCAATATACCTCCAACTCCTTGCCTCTCCCCAAATATTAGGTTTTGGAGTTAAACCTTTATAAAGCCAGGAAGCATAGTTTACAATAATGTAACCTTTCTTGAATTTTTCCGGAAGATTATTAAAGGCATCAGGAAAAGTCATATTACTCCCCGTGGAATTAGCCTGAGCGTATAACACCCTTGCTACTTCAAAACGGATATAAGTATCCGAAAGGTTTACCGTAGGACTGGGGTTAGGAACTGAGGGACCCGGGAAATTACTAAAGTGACTGGTATTGACAGCTTGTATGGCGCTATAAAAACTTATAGAATCTTGAGTTTGGTTGTTTGAAAAGGGTGAATTACCATTTTGATCTTTCCATATGACCAAAACCAAGCGGACCGTAAGAGCACTGTCTCCAGGTTCAGGAATAAAGGCATCAAGGCCATTACCACAACCTGTAAAACCGGTAGTCATAATATCATGTGATTCATCAGGGCCTGACCAGCTACATTCCTGAGCTGGCAAAAGGAACGGGATCATAAACAACCCCATTGCACTCCATAAAAGTTTTTTCATGTATAAAATTTAAAAAATTATGTGCGAATGTATTTACAAATCAGGTCTAAAGTAATTTTTAATTATCCATTTCAGATAATCATGCCCCATTTTTTTAGTGAACGGCCCTTATTTTTTAGTGAAAAAAAATTATTCTGTCACTTTCGTACACTTTATAGCGTATTTTCATACAGCTAAAACAGTAAAAACCAAAGTTTAGTCCTTGATTTACAGAAGAAGATGATCTTCTTAAATCATGGGTTGATAACCCTTACCCTGCTATGAAAACAGTGCTTATTTTAAGCGATAATTCCTCCATTGGGGTGAATCTTCCGCAAATGCTACAAAGGCACCAAGGATATGACATTACCGTATTTGCCGGTGAAGAAGATTTATCCCGACAATTACCCGGCATTCGCTTTTTACAAGGTAACCTTCAGGATAACGATACCCTGCTCCGGTTGCTGTCCCCTAATTGGGACTTTATCATCGACCTTTCTACGCAATACCCCGCTGATATGCAGCGCATCACGGCCCACGTTCAGTCGGCCGGACGTTATATTTTTATATCCTCCTGTTTGGTGTATAAGCCGGAATCGCCCAACCTCTTATTGCGCAGGGAGGAGGCTGAAACCCGGGAGTGTACGGAAGAAGAAGCCCTCAGCACGGATGTATTTACCTGCGGCCCCAGGAAGGCAGAATGCGAACGCATACTGATGCAAAGCGGCTTGCCGTACCTCATCCTGAGGCCTTTCATGACCTACGGCTCCCATGATCAAACGGATTTACTGTACTATTGGCTCTACCAGATACGTTCAGGAGGCCTGTTAATGATACCGGACCAGGGCGAACGCCTTTTTTCAGCCACCTATGTAAAGGATCTGGCCGAAACTATTATCCTGGCACTGGACCGGCCGCTTCCCCACCAGGTGTACAATGTGATAAGCTCTCCCATGCTCAGCATCCGCAAGATCATTGATGCCGCCTCCCCTATTCTTAACCAGCATTGCATGATGCTCAATGCCCCGCCCGCTTTTCTGCATACGCAGGGTGCGCGGCAATGGACGGAAATACCCTTGTGGATAGACGGGGACCATTGTACCTATAATGCCAATCGCTGGAAGCAGGATTTTGGGCTGCAGCCTACCGATTTTACCACCGGCCTGCTGGAAACCCTGGGCTACTATGCAGACCGTAACTGGCCTGTGCCCACCAGTGGTTTAAGTCCGGAAAAGCTGGGAAAATTGCTCAACAGCCTTCGCCAGGCCATGGTATGAGTACAGGAGAATTATTGAAAGGGATAATAGACCCCCCGCAGGTAGAAAAAGCGCTCGGTAAACTCCACAACAGGAATAGTATACCCACGTCCTTCCCGGCTCATATCCAGTAAGCCGGGGTTGTACGCCACTTCTATCATCAGATCGCTATTGCCCGGGTGGAACATGAACGCCAGTCCCACATCCAGGAAAAAATTGAAATCCTGGAGCTGCAACCAGTCCCGTTCAGCGGTAGTAAAAAGGTTATGTTCCGCGGCAAAACCGCCTTTCAGGAATACATCTTCCTGCCGCATAATATTGCCGTACCAGGAGGCGCCCCAACGAAAACGGTTAACCTGGGTGCTAAAGGAGCCATGCTGCCAGCCACCTTCATGATCATAGTGTAATTCAAAGATGCGCAGGCCTGCCGTAGCCTGAATGAAGTTATGCGATGACCCCAGCCCAATACGTTCCGCCAGGGAGATCATATATACCGGCCGCTTTTCAAAGGTGGTGGACGAATTGGCACCGGGCTGGTACATCACCCGGTTGGCCAGGTCACCAATACCAACCGCCAGGCCCGGAATAAACGTATTGTGCCTGGTTTCAGGCTGTGCTATAAGCCACAACGGGCTCAATAGCATACACACATATAGCAGTAATCTCATAATACGCCTTATCTAACGTTTAGATTGCGCTTAGCGTATAGCGTTGCTCAAGAGCACCTGCATAAAGCCCAAAAACCGGTGCCGGAGGATAATCTTTAAATTTCCCTAGATTTGGCAATTGCTTAACCCGGGCTGATACCATGAAAAAATTCCTGAAGTGGGCCATACTCCTATTGATCTTAGTACTGAGCATAGGTTACGGCTACCGTAAATACCAACGTTATCAAACCAAACAATACAGCCCGGAAATGGTGGTGCAGTTTGCCCGTGGAGACCTGGAACTCTCCGTTTTTTACAACCGCCCTTTTAAAAAGGGACGGGATATTTTTGGCGGACTGGTTCCCTACGGGGAGGTTTGGCGTACCGGGGCCAATGAGGCTACTACTTTTTCCACCAACCAGGACCTCTTTATCAACGGGCAGGTCTTAAAGGCCGGAAGCTATACGCTGTGGACCATCCCCAACCGCAACCAGTGGACCGTCATCTTCAACAGCAAGGAATACTCCTGGGGTATTGATCGGGAAGGTCAACCCATGCGTGAAGAGGAATACGATGCGCTCACTCTCACCGTAATGCCGGAAGAACTGAACCGGGAAGTGGAACAGTTCACCATAGGTTTTAAGGACAGTGACCCCATTGAAATGGACCTGCGCTGGGATGATACGGAGGTATCCATACCCTTGCAGGTACTATCCAAATAAAAAAAACCCGGTCTTAATTTCTCAGGACCGGGTCATTTACACTAAGTATATAACCAATATTTTATACGTCTATTTTAGCGTATTTGGCGTTCTTCTCAATGAAGTCACGTCTGGGGGGTACATCGTCACCCATCAGCATAGAGAAGATACGATCGGCTTCCGCTGCGGAGTCGATAGTTACCTGGCGCATGGTACGTCCTTCGGGGTTCATAGTGGTTTCCCAAAGCTGTTCGGCATTCATCTCTCCCAAACCTTTGTAACGTTGCACGCTGATACCACTCTTGGTCTCACCGCCCATTTCCTGTATCAGGCGGTCACGCATATCCTCGCTCCAGGCGTATTGTTGTTTAGCACCTTTCTTTACCAGGTACAGGGGTGGTGAAGCAATGTAGATATATCCGTTCTCAATGAGTTCCTTCATATAGCGGAAGAAGAAGGTAAGAATGAGCGTGGCAATGTGGCTGCCGTCCACATCCGCATCACACATGATCACGATCTTATGGTAACGGAGTTTATCCAGGTTCAGGGCTTTGCTGTCCTCTTCGGTTCCCACGCTTACACCCAGGGCGGTAAACATGTTCTTGATCTCCTCGTTCTCGAAGACCTTGTGCTGCATGGCTTTTTCTACGTTCAGGATCTTACCGCGCAGCGGCAGGATGGCCTGGAAGTTACGGTCACGCCCCTGCTTGGCCGTACCACCCGCAGAATCACCCTCTACCAGGAATATTTCACATATCTTGGGATCGGTTTCGGAACAATCGGAAAGCTTACCAGGCAGGCCTGATCCACTCATTACGGTTTTACGCTGTACCATTTCCCGCGCCTTACGTGCTGCTACACGCGCCTTGGCGGCCAGGATCACCTTTTGTACGATCATTTTAGCGCCCTGTGGATTTTCCTCCAGGTAGTTGGTGAGCATTTCACCTACCAGCTGGTCCACCGCACCGGAAACCTCACTGTTACCGAGCTTGGTCTTGGTTTGTCCCTCAAACTGGGGTTCCATAACCTTTACCGAAATTACTGCGGTAAGGCCTTCACGGAAGTCATCCCCGGATACCTCCACCTTTTCACGGGTAAGCATACCGCTTTCATCGGCATACTTCTTCAGGGTACGGGTAAGCGCCCTGCGGAAACCCGCCAGGTGTGTACCCCCTTCATGGGTATTGATGTTGTTGACGTAGGAATGCAGGTTCTCGTTATACGAGGTGTTGTAGTGCATGGCTACTTCCACGGGAATGTCGTTCTTCTCCCCTTCCATGTGGATCACTTCGGGCATCAGGGTTTCGCGGTTCATATCGATGAACTCCACGAATTCCTTCAAACCTCCTTCGCTGAAAAAGCGCTCGGATTTGGGATTGCCTTCTTCGTCTTTCTCCCGCATATCGGTAAGGGTAATGGCGATACCCTTATTGAGGAAAGAAAGCTCGCGCATACGGGCTTCCAATATATCGTAATGGTATACAGTATCCAGGAAGATGTCGGAATCCGGCTGAAAGGTAACTACCGTACCACGGTAATCCGAGGTTCCTACTTCCTTTACCGGGGCCTGGGGCACACCGATCTTGTATTCCTGTACATAATGCTTGCCTCCTTTAAAAACTTCTGCCTTGAGATCACTGGAAAGCGCATTCACACAGGAAACCCCTACCCCGTGCAAACCACCGGATACTTTATAGGAGTCTTTATCAAATTTACCACCGGCATGCAGAACGGTCATTACCACCTCCAGGGCAGAACGGCCTTCTTTTTCGTGCATCTCAATGGGAATACCCCTACCGTCATCCTTTACGGTAATGGAGTTATTCTCGTTTATCGTTACTTCGATGTTTTTACAATAGCCGGCCAATGCCTCATCAATGGAGTTATCGACCACCTCATACACCAGGTGATGGAGCCCTTTGAGGCCTACATCGCCAATGTACATGGAAGGGCGTTTGCGCACCGCTTCCAATCCTTCCAGCACCTGTATACTACTGGCACCGTACTCTTTAGCTACTTCGCTCATACTCTTTACGTTAGTAAAAATTGAATTCTTACAAATTTAGCTAAAAACAACGGTTTAAACACTACCGGACTGCCAGTAAAGACAGGGGTTTTCCACAATTTGTTAACATTCGGAGACTAATTCTTTACGCCAAAGATCACTTCCACAGGCAACGGCCTAAAACTTTTTGGTAAGGATACTCGTATTTAACTATGCTTCCATACTTAAAAACTATGGGTACGGCCATGTGGCTCATCATTAAAAATGTACTTTCGATAGAGACTTTACAGCCCCAGGAATACACATGTTAGGATTACGCTTTTCAGAATACACCGGTAAGGGTAAAACCCTTTTTGATAAACTCCTGGATATATTCCGGGAACTGCTGTTGCATACTTCCGGTGATGTGGACGAAGCGCTGGACTGGTTGCGGGAACTGGATGCGGAATACAATCTCACCAACAAGGATTATACGCTGGATGACTTTATAGAAGACCTGAAAAAGAAAGGCTACCTGCGCGAAGAAATTGACGACCCGAACGGCAGCGGCCTTGCCATGACCGCCAAAACGGAGCGCTCTATACGTCAAACGGCCCTGGAACAGATCTTTGGCAAACTACGCAAATCGGCATCCGGTAATCACAATACCAAACAGCCCGGCCAGGGTAACGAGCCTACTTCCGATATGCGGCAATACCATTTTGGCGACAGTCTGGACAGCATTGCCATGAACGAGAGCATCCGCAATGCCTTTATCTCCCAGGGCATTGACCAGTTTGGTATGACGGAACAGGATCTGGTGGTGAATGAAACGCATTTTAAAGCGCAGATGAGCACCGTGCTGATGATCGACATCAGCCACTCCATGATCCTTTACGGAGAAGACCGTATAACCCCCGCCAAGCGTGTGGCACTGGCCCTGGCAGAACTCATCAAAACACGTTACCCTAAGGATACTCTGGACATTATCGTCTTTGGTAACGAGGCCTGGCCTATTGAACTGGAAGAACTCCCCTATCTTAAAGTTGGTCCTTACCACACCAATACAGTAGCCGGACTGGAGCTGGCCATGGACATACTCCGTAAAAAGAAGAACGCCAATAAGCAGATCTTCATGATCACGGACGGTAAACCCAGCTGCCTGAAGGAACCGGATGGCACCTATTACAAGAACAGCCTGGGGCTGGATGAGTACATTGTAAATAAATGCCTGAACAAGGCCGCAGCCTGCCGCAGGTTAAACATACCCATCACCACCTTTATGATTGCCCAGGACCCTTACCTGCAGAAGTTTGTGCAGAATTTCACGCAAGCCAATAAGGGCAAGGCCTTTTTTACGGGATTAAAGGGATTGGGTGAATTTATTTTTATGGATTATGAAGCTAACCGGAGAAGGAGGAGTAGGTAGTTGGTTAGTTTTTAGTTGAACGAGCCTTCAACTTTGAACATTGAACTTTCAACTTAGAACCTTTAAACCTTACAGCATTAAAACTTTAAAACATACATCATTGGATTATAAGAACATCAGAACATTAGGCGAACTTAAAAAAGCGGGTTACCAGCCTAAGACTATTAAACAGGAATTACGGAGCAACCTTATTGAATACCTGAAAGCAGGCCGTACCGTTTTTGAAGGTATACACGGCTTTGAGGATACGGTTATCCCGGACCTGGAAAGAGCTATTCTCTCCGGGCACAACATCAATTTCCTGGGCCTGCGCGGGCAGGCCAAAACACGCATGGCCCGTTTGATGATCAAGCTGCTGGATGAATACATTCCCGTGGTGGAAGGCAGCGAGTTGAACGATGATCCCCTGCAACCGGTGTCGCGCTATGCCCAACAGCTGATCGCAGAGAAAGGAGACGAAACACCAGTGGCCTGGCTGCACCGGGATGACCGCTATTACGAAAAGCTGGCCACGCCTGATGTTACCGTAGCAGACCTTATTGGTGACGTGGATCCCATTAAAGCGGCCAATCTCAAACTGAGCTTTGCCGATGAGCGGGTGATCCATTACGGCATGATACCCCGCGCAAACCGCAGCATCTTTGTGATCAACGAGCTTCCGGACCTGCAGGCACGGATACAGGTAGCCCTTTTCAATATCCTACAGGAGGGAGACATCCAGATACGGGGATTTAAGCTCCGGCTGGATCTGGATATACAATTCGTGTTTACGGCCAACCCGGAGGATTACACCAACCGTGGCTCCATTGTAACCCCGCTGAAGGATCGTATTGGCAGCCAGATATTAACACACTACCCGGAAAACATTGAGATTGCCCGCAAGATTACAGCCCAGGAAGCTCGCGTACAGGATGGACAGAAAGAACAGGTACTCATTCCTGATGTAGCCCAAAACCTGCTGGAGCAAATAGCTTTTGAGGCACGTGATAACGAATACATCGATGCCAAGAGTGGCGTTTCGGCCCGCCTCACTATTTCGGCCCTGGAAAACCTGGTGAGTACCGCGGAGCGAAGAGCACTGATCAATGGAGGCGCCAAAACCCAGGTGCGTCTCAGTGATTTTATCGGGGTGATACCCGCCATCACCGGGAAGGTGGAACTGGTGTACGAAGGCGAACAGGAAGGCGCAGCCCTGGTAGCAGAACACCTCATTGGCAGCGCGGTAAAGAATCTGCTGCCGGAATACCTCCCCACCCTGGAAGGTTTAAAGGCCAGTGATGAAAAAAGCCCTTACGCTCCTTTGATCAGCTGGTTTGGACAGGGCGAATCCGTGGATATACTCCTAGACTTTACGGATAGTGAATACGAAAAGGCCCTGGATAGTATCAATCCCCTGAAGCGGCTGGTGGATAAATACCAACCCAACACACCGGATACGGAGCGTTACTTTATGATGGAAATGGCTTTGTGGGGTCTGGCGGAACACGCCAAACTCAATAAGGAAAGACTGACCAAAGGCTATAATTTCTCCGACCTCTTCAGCACCTACCTGCGCAGGGGCGACCTGGACATTGAGGATTAAAGCTTAATCAGCGTCATATTGCGGATACCGGTAACGTACATGAACTCGTTCCGGTAACCGCCATCCCGGGTCTTGCGGATCTCAAAACCGGTATTGGTATAATGCTCCGTATCGTTTAGCCCGTGCAACATATACTTGCCGGTTTTCCATAGCTTATTCAGGAAATACATACCCACATCATATCCCTGGTAGGCATAACGCATGGGCTCATTGTGGTACTTTTCGCGGTAGGCTTTAATGAATTTAGCCGTTTCCGGGTCCTGATAATCCACAAAATACTCGTTGGGCATGGTAAGGTGCAGATCGTTCAGGTACTCCGGCTCCAGGGTAGCAATCTGGTTGAGCTTGGAAGATCCCAGAATATAAATGGAAGTATCCCGGAGCTGGCGAAGCTTGTTCACCAGATCACTCAGGAACACCTTATCTTCAGAAGTGATCACAAAAACGTTGCGCTTGCCGGGAGAGAGGGATTCCCGTAGTTCACTACGGCTGATGTTGCTGCCTTCCAGCACGATATTGTCGATAAAGCGCCCGTTTTCCCGGGCTCTCAGGCGGGCTTTGATCTGTCGAACATCCTCCACCTCTTCCGGCTTCCCGGTATGGCTGAACACTATACGGGCTTCACTGAAGCGGATATTGAGCAGTTCGGCCATTTTAGCGTCATTTTCAGTAGAGCCGGGGATACATTGAATAAGATTAGGGCGCCCCTTCACCTCCACGGTCTTGCTGAGGGGTGATACGACCGGCACCTTACGGCTTCGCAATTCATCCGCCACAAACTCCACGTTATCCTTGTACAACGGGCCTACAATAAGGTCAAAGTCTGTCCTGCGGATGTCCCCGATCTTTTCCTTGAGCAGGAAGAGGCTGTTCTTGGTATCAAATACGTTCAAGGTAAGATTCATCCCTGCTTTGCTGAGTGAATCGGCCGCCATCAGGAAACCGTTGTAAAATTCTAGTGCCACCTTGGACCGTTTATCCACACTTTCCGGGTCGAGGGAATCGGTATCGGTCACAAAAAAGGGAAGCATAAGCCCCACCAGGTAATTACGGGTAATGTCAATATTCAGTGTATCCTCAATATCGATCTTTGGCTCCGGGGTGTTTTTCTGATCGTAAGGATTGTTAAGTTCATTCTTGCGGTCCACCTTGGCATCAGGTACTTCCTCCTTATGCGGTTCAGGATCTACCTTATTGAAGATCTTATCCAGGAAACTGGTTTCCGGCTGCTCAACCTTACGGGGAACAATAATGTATTTTTCCAACTCCAGGCCTTTTGCCAACTCCGGGTTCAAGGCGATCAGCTCTTCACGTGTAACGTTGAATTTCTGTTTCAAGGAAAAGAAGGAATCCCCGGTTTTTACCTGGTACAGCATATACGTGCTGCTGGTATCCGTATCGTTTTGCAGAGCCTGGTTTTGGGCGGGAATTTCAGACTCATCCGTAGCCAACCCTTCCTTCGGTCTTTTAGCACCCGCAATACTGTAATACTTCTTCTCGCCCTTTTTAGGGAATTTGATCACCTGCCCTATGCGCAGGCCGTCTTCTGCCCGGGGGTTCAGCAGGTACAGACTGTCCAGTGAAATGTCGTGGGCACGGCTCAGAGAATAGGCCGTTTCGTCCTTTTCAACTTTATGGTAGGTATAATTGACGGTATCCAACTGGGCCACTTCCGTTGGTTGGGCCTTCTGCTCCTTAACCGGTATCTTCAGCGTCATACCCACTTTAAGGCCATTGGCCAGCTCGGGATTATGCTGTTTGATCTCCAGCTCAGAAACGCCATACGTACGGGTGAGGGAATACAGTGTTTCTCCGGCTTTCACCTCGTGGTATACAAACTCGGGTTCGGTATTGCCCCCCTTGGACGGGACCGTGGATTTTACCTCGCTGGCTTTTTTGGGGATCAGCAGGGTAAGGCCTTCCTTTAGCCCGCTTTTGATCTCCGGGTTGAATTTTTCCAGCTGCTCAATGCTGATGCCGTATTCACGGGATATGCCGTATTTGGTTTCACCGGCTTCTACCTGGTGAAAGATATAATCATCGTCATTCTGGCCCAAAGCAGTCAAGCTGAAGGCCAAGAGCAATCCCAATAAAAACCTGGTCATTATTCCCATTCTATAGTTGCCGGGGGTTTGGAACTAATATCGTACACCACCCTGTTTACACCTTTAACGCGATTGATGATCTTATTGGATACTTCCGCCAGGAATTCATACGGCAGGTGTACCCAATCTGCGGTCATACCATCGGTACTTTCTACAGCACGTAACGCCACCACACTCTCATATGTTCTTTCATCACCCATAACGCCTACGGACTGTACCGGCAGCAACATAGCACCGGCCTGCCATACATCGTCATATAAGTTGTGTTCCCGCAGAGAGGAGATAAAAATATGATCTACCTCCTGCAAGATGCGTACCTTTTCCTTGGTGATCTCGCCCAATATACGAATGGCCAGACCCGGGCCCGGAAACGGGTGACGCCCCAGCAACTCATCCGGTATACCCAATGCCTTACCCACTCTGCGCACTTCGTCCTTAAATAAGGTATTCATAGGCTCCACCACCTTCAGTTTCATGAAGTCTGGTAAGCCTCCTACGTTGTGGTGCGACTTAATGGTAGCCGAAGGTCCTTTTACACTCACCGATTCAATAACATCCGGGTAAATAGTACCCTGTGCCAGCCATTCCACATCGGCTATCTGCGAAGCTTCATCGTCAAATACTTCAATAAATACCCGCCCAATGGTCTTCCTTTTCACCTCGGGATCAGAGATCCCCTCCAGGGCGTTCAAAAACCGCTCGCTGGAATCCACGCCCTTGATATTAAGCCCCATCTCCTTGTACTGATCCAGTACCTGCTCAAATTCATTTTTACGGAGCACCCCGTTGTTCACAAAGATGCAGTGCAACTGGTCACCAATGGCTTCCGATAGTAATACGGCTGTAACGGTAGAATCCACACCACCGGAAAGCCCCAGAACCACCTGGTCCTTACCTAACTTCTTACGCATTTGCGCAATAGTATCCTCAATGAAGGAAGCAGGCGTCCAATCCTGCGAGCAGCCACAAATGTTTACCACGTAATTCTGCAAAAGCTTCAGGCCATCCTTGCTATGGTATACTTCCGGGTGGAACTGGATACCGTAGGTATCTTCTCCCTGAATGTGGTAAGCTGCTACCTTCACATCCCGGGTGCTGGCCTCAATTGCGTAACCGTCCGGGATCTCACGGATGGTATCACCGTGGCTCATCCACACCTGTGAACCTACCTCTATACCCTTCAGCAGTTGTGAAGAACTATCGATATGCAAAAGGTTGGCACGGCCAAACTCCCTGGTTTCGGAAGCTTCCACCTTACCCCCGAAATGTTGTGACAGGTATTGCGCTCCGTAGCACACTCCCAAAAGAGGAAGCCTGCCTTTAATAGCGTCCAGTTCAAGTCGTGGAGCGTTCTCGTCACGCACGGAAGAAGGACTTCCGCTGATGATCACCCCCTTGATATGAGGAGTGAGTTCAGGAAGATGGTTAAAAGGGTGGATTTCACAGTAAACGTTCAATTCACGAACTCTGCGGGCTATCAGTTGCGTGTACTGAGAGCCGCAGTCTATGATGAGGATCATTTCTTGCATCCGGCAAATTTAAACCCTTTTCAAAATTTCCATCCAGCTGTTGTAGATAACTTCTTAAAACATATTTCAACACCCGTCCGGAAATCCTACTATGAATTTTTCTACTTTTGATTCTACAATAACACTTTAATTATCAACCTTATGAAAGCATTAAAAATTATCATTATTATCCTTTTGGTCCTCTTTGGTGCCTATTGCATCTGGATGGCCACCCTACCTTCCGAATACAAGGTAGAACGCTCAACGGTTATTAATGCGCCCCCCGCACAGGTATATGCCGTGGTGAGCGACTTTAAGACCTGGGAAGACTGGGATCCCTGGAACAGAAGGGACAGCACCATTGAACATGAATTTGGAGAAACCTCCCAGGGTGTGGGTGCCATGTACTCCTGGACCAGTAAAAACAGCGGTGCCGGTACGCAGGAGATCATAGCTGCCGAAGAAAACAAATCCATGGAAACCAAACTGGTGTTTGAAGGTATGGGCGACTCGCACACGCACTGGACATTTGAAGAAGTGCCCGAAGGAAAGACCAAAGTTACCTGGGACCTTACCGGTGAAACCAGTTTCTTCGGCCGCTGGCAGTCTGCCATGATGGACCAGTTTGTTGGGAAAGACTATGAAGATGGCCTGGAGAACCTTAAGCAAAAGGTAGAATCCATGCCTGCCCTTGAAACGGAATACGAAATTGTTATGACCGATGCCACTCCGGTAGAGTATTATTATGTGGAAGACAAAGTATCTTTTGGAGAGCTGAACTCTGAATTTTTTGCCACCCGCTACCAGGAGTTAGGACAATACCTGGGTGAAGATGCCCAAAATATGAACGGTGCTCCTTTTGCCGTATACCATGAGTGGAACGAGGAAACCCAAATGGCTGACATTGCCGTGGCTCTTCCCATTACTTCCGCCAAACCTGGCAATGACCGTGTTAAGAAAGGCGAGATAGCCGCAGGAAAAGTGCTTAAGGTGGTGTATATGGGACCTTATGAAGGTACCGGAGAAGTACACTACGCCATTGACCAATACATGGAGAAAAATAATATACAAATGGCCGGCTCTCCCTGGGAAGTGTATGTTACCGACCCTGGCTCGGAGCCCGATTCCTCTAAATGGATAACCGAAGTGTACTACCCGGTAACAGTTGTAGAAATGGAAGCTTCCAATATGGAAGAATCAACAGGAGGTGGGAACGGTTAATTACATTTTCTGAAATAAATTTGAACCCCGGCCCCTGGCCGGGGTTTTTTGTTCCATCGTATCAAACCATAGTTTACCGTGAGAGTACCGCTTACCTCTTTACTGCTTATTGTTCTTAGTATTTCACTGCAGGCCCAGAAGGGTATCATTAAGGGCAGGGTCTATGACCGCATCAACAATGAGCCGCTTCCTTTCGCCAACGTCATCATTGAAGGCACTACCACCGGCACCACAACAGATGCTAACGGGAATTATACCCTGCTTGCAGAACCCGGTCTCTACAATGTAACCGCTTCCTTTATCGGGTACAATACTAAAACAGAATACGAGGTGCAGCTTAACTTATCCTCACCCCGTTACCTGGACTTTGCCCTGCAAGAAAACAGTAAATCACTGGGCGAAGTGGAAGTATCTGCCCAACAGCAGTTTGAACGCAGGCCCGAAAGCCCGGTATCCGTAAACACTTTGGGAATTAACGAGATCCAGCGAAATCCCGGTGGCAACCAGGACATCTCCAAGGTGATACAGGCTCTCCCGGGCGTAGCCTCCACCCCCAGTTTCCGCAACGATATCATCATTCGCGGAGGCGGACCCAATGAGAATAAATTCTTCCTGGACGGCATTGAAATACCGGCCATCAACCACTTTGCCACCCAGGGCAGCAGCGGTGGGCCGGTGGGTATGATCAACGTGAACTTTATCCGCGAAGTAAACCTCTACACCGGTGCCTTTCCGGTAGAAAAAGCGCAATCGCTAAGCTCCGTGATGGATATCCAGCTAAAGGACGGACGTAAAGACCGCACGGGTGGTATTTTCCAGGTGGGAGCCTCCGAAGTAGGGCTAACGCTGGAAGGACCCTTAAGTGAAAAAACCACCTACATCGCATCCGCGCGCAGGAGCTACCTGCAGTTCCTGTTTTCACTGCTGGACCTTTCGTTCTTGCCCACGTACAACGACTTCCAGGCCAAGGTCAAATACCGCATAGATGACAAGAACCAGATCACTTTCCTCGGCCTGGGCGCCATCGATAACTTCAAGCTCAACCTGGACGCCAACGAAACCGAATTGCAACGCTACCAGCTTCGCCTTTTGCCGGTAAATGAACAGTGGAATTACTCCATCGGGGCCAAATACACGCATTTTGGGGAGAAGTCGTATACCAACTACATCCTCAGTCGTTTTATGCTGAACAATACCGCGGAGAAGTTCCTGAATAACGATCCGGATGACGTTCAACTGCTGGATTACACTTCCCGGGAAATAGAGAATAAACTGCGCATTGAGCATATCCTGCGCGGTGAAGATTGGCGCTGGACGGCCGGGCTGGGTTTGGAGGAAGCCAAATACAATACCCGGACGCTGGACCGCAGGGTTCCGGATGGCTTTCCGGATCTCTCGTACCAAAGCGACCTCCGTTTTTTCAAGTATTCGCTCTTTGGCCAGGCTACACGAAGTTTCTGGAATGAAAAGCTCAGCCTTACCCTTGGCCTGCGGGCAGATGCCAATACCTTTAACGAAGAGATGACCAACCCGCTGAACCAGCTTTCTCCAAAAGTAGCCGTGAGTTACAACTTCACCTCAGAATGGAGTTGGAACAGCAGCTATGGCATCTATTACCAGCTACCGCCCTATCCCACCCTGGGTTACCGCGATGCGGCCGGAAGCCTGGTGAATACGGATCTTTCCTATATCCGCGCCACGCACTACGTAACCGGCATCACGCATTACCTGCCTTTTAGTGCCAAGATCAGCCTGGAAGGCTTTTACAAGCTATATGCCCGTTACCCTTTTATGCTCCGCGACTCCATCACCCTGGCCAACCTGGGTAGCGATTTTGGCGTGATCGGGATCGGAGAAGCTACCAGCACTTCGGCCGGACAGGCTTACGGACTGGAGTTGCTCTACCAGCAAAAACTCTATAAGGGCTGGTTCGGAACCCTGGCCTATACCTGGGTACGTAGCGAGTTTGAAGACAAGAACGGTGATCTTACCCCTTCTTCCTGGGACAATGGTCATATCATCACCCTTACCATGGGCAAAAAACTGAAGAAGAACTGGGAGATCGGCATACAGTACCAGTACCTGGGCGGAGCGCCTTATACTCCGCTGGACCTGCAAACTTCCAGCCTGGTAAATGTGTACGATGTGAACCAGCAAGGTTTACCGGATTACGATCGCCTGAATACCCAGCGGCTGGCCAGCTTTAACCGCCTCAACTTACGGATCGACAAGAAGTGGTTCTTCACCCGCTGGAGCCTGGATGTATACCTGGACGTGCAAAACGCGCTGGCTCAAAGCATACAAGGCAACCCCGTCCTCCTACTGGACCTTGATGCCAATGGCAATCCGGTGACCTATACTGATAACGGCCGGGAGTATTACCGCACCAAAACCGTTGAAGATGAAACGGGAACCCTTATTCCGAGTATCGGCCTGATTGTGGAGTTTTGAGATAGGCAAGCCTTGTTCTATTTTTTGATTACCTCCGTCTTGCGTTACACCTTATTAACCTGGCTCTGCTTTATTATATTTGACCAGAGCAGGAGTAATGGTATCCGGATGAAAGACTAAAACGTCCTTTATTTTTAACCTGCCAGACAGCCCCATATTATTGACAGAAGAATATTTAAAAACAAAAAATTAATATAAGAAGACATAGTGTACTTCACTATACACAACCGCTGTGGGTAATGTAAAATGAAAACCGAGACAAGAAACATATTGCTAGAATTTGACGAGCAAGGTCGATTTGAAACACCGTCAAAATTCGATTATGAAACGTTAGTGAATCGAGTTGCTAGAATTACACATGACCTTGAACAAGGCTTTGGACTGACTTTTAAAGTTGACAACCAAGTTCAAGATGCAAGTTTCTATTGCGACATTCGAATTCCACATGAATTTGTCCTGAAACCTAAACCTAATCTTGGTTACTCGGTTCGAATTAGCAACTTTGGTGGACTCGCGACAATTTACTTTGAAGAAGAGTACTCAGGCGAAACTATTTCGACTATCAAGGAAATTCTAGGACGACACGACTTCATTTATGTAAGCTATGACGAACTTGACCAAGAATATGACGGACAATTCGAAGAATTCAAAAAAATTCTTGGTGGAGAAGTGCCTACTTGGCAAATACGGTATTTCGACTATTTATGACAGAGGAAAAAGTAAAAAACACTACCCACAACAAAGCATATAGCTTATGGCGGGTGAACGGCTACCAGCTAGGCTTTGGCTCGGTAGCTAACTTTAGTTTGGTAGACAGGAAAGTGCTTCGACCGCGTGTCGCTGAAGCTTTAGCCTTGGCGCAAACCTTTACAAGCCATATGTAAACCGTTGGCAGTAATTTGAAAAATGGAACCGAAGAGAATTTCATCAAACCTGACAATTTACTTCGCTTGGATACTTCCCATTGCAATTATTGCTTTTTGGACTCTTGTAACAATAGTGATTTCGTTTTCCGACTTTTCAGTTGGACCAAAGATCTACTTGATTTTGGCGACTGCCGCCTGTTGGGCGGTTTACCTCTGGGTAAAACCATGGAAACTGAAGCGAGTAACAAGAACAGAAGAAGGATTGATTTTTAAGGACTCCAAAAAAACCCGACTGATCAGATTCGACCAAATCAAGAATGTCAAGGTAGTTCTGCCCTTGAAGTTATCGCCAGTTGTTATCGATTTTAAAGAAAATAAGGAGACCCGAAAATTGAGCTTCATTTCAAGACTGACTTCTCCGACCTTCGGACTTCCGTTTGAGAAGAACTCCACGATCGAAGAATTAAACAAAATAAAAACTGGTGCTAACAAGGTGTAAAAAATAGCACGGGTTGACGGCCAAACGAATGGTTTGTGCCAGTTGGCCAGCTTCGTTTACAGCCGACAAAAACGTACCTTTAAACGCGCCATTATTTTGCACAAACCGTTGTAGAAAATGTAAGTAACATATGGGAATATTTTCACGAAAAGAAAAATATCGAGCTAGACAAGTATTCATTCCTGGTGGTCAACCTACATTGACCTACAATCCAAGAAAGGAATTAAAACTTGAAGATTCCTTAGAAGAAGCCAAGGACTATCTCTGTAAGCTTGTCATGATGACGGGCTCTACTAAGTCTGGTAAAACAGTTTTGACTAACAAAGTATTTCCGAAATCTGAATCAATATGGTTTGATGGAGGTTCATTTTCATCAGAGAATGATTTTTGGATAGAACTAGTTCAGCAACTTGATGCGTATATCGATGAATCAATTTCAGAGACTAAGGATAAAACGACACAAGGCGGTGTAAAAGGCGGTGCCGAAAAACAGTTGCTTTTATTTAAAGTGAAAGGGGAGGCTTCAGCATCCCATTCATCGAAAAAGGGTAAAGCTAAATCACAATCGCGAAAAGGTAATCCCAAAACAATCGCATTACAAGCACTTCGAGAAAGTAAAAAGCCGCTTATAATTGATGACTTCACTATTTACCAAGAGAACGGCAAGCACAACTTGTTAGGGCTGTTAAAGCTCTAATTTTTGATGGTTTACCAGTCATTTTTATTGCAATTCCGCATAGGAGATTAGATGCTGTGAAAGTCGAACGTGAAATGACAGGAAGAATTGAAACTATCTCAATTCCACCTTGGGAAAAAGGAGAACTTGTTGAAATACCAAGGACTGGGTTTCCTCTACTTAACATAGAAGTCAAAGATCAAATTACAGATAGACTTGCCGATGAGGCAATAGGTAGCCCACATCTGATGCAAGAATTCTGTCGTGCGATTTGCGACATGCACGAGATCAAGGAAACCTCAGATGATAAAATCGTCATTGACTCAATTGACGAAGAAACACTTTTTCAAAGTGTTGCTCAAAATACTGGGAAAGTCATATTCGATAAACTAAGTAAAGGTCCTCGACAAAGAGCAGATCGAGTCCAAAGAAAATTAGCAGACGGTGACACCACAGATATTTATGGTTTGGTTCTTCGTGCACTGGCTCAACTTCGCCCAGGTTTGGATACCATCGAATATGAAACGTTAAGAAGCGCTATTCGTGATGTCAGTTCAGGAACTCAACCACAAGCTCATGAAGTAACGCGTGTCTTAGACAAGATGTCTCAAATAGCCGCTTCGGATGAATCATCAACCCCAGTTATTGATTGGGAAAAAGATGACCGGATCCTCCACATAACTGATCCTTTCTTTGCATTCTATTTGAGATGGGGTATTGAATAAAACACTTTCTACAACAAAACCTATACGCAATGCCCTTCGTGACACTGCGCATAGCCAAACCGCTGGTGGCAATTTAAAATGAAACAGAATCTACTTATCATAATTTGGACATTTCTCCCACTGTTCACAATAGGCCAAACATTAGAATTGAAAGGAACGGTCATCGACTCGGCTTCTCAAGTAGGGTTCCCGAGAGCGAGTTTAGAGTTGATCAAAAACGACTCAACCTTAATAACAACAGAAACAGACTTCGAAGGACTTTTCAAAATTGAGAACCTCAGAAGAGGAGTTTACCGACTTAAAGTAAGAGCTATAAGTTATCACGACCTCGAAGTGATCGAATTAAATTTGACTAACGAGTCAAATGAGCTCAAAATTGAACTGACAAACCCAATTGAACTTGAACCCGCAGAAATTAATTGGGGCGAGGGCCATATCTTAATAGAGGACAGTTTAGGCAACACGTTTTGTATTGATGGATCAAAAAACAAAGTTGATTCTGTTGGCTTAAGACAGGGTGCTTGGGTAAGATATTTTATGGACCATTCTCATACAATAAGTGGTTACCGTATTGGTCAGAAATTATGGGAAGGCAAATATCAAAATGACTTGAAACAAGGAGAATGGAGATTCTATTTACCCAATGGCGACATTGAACGAGTTGAGTATTATAATGAGGGTAAGCTAATAAGACACAACAAAATGTAAGGTATAGCTCAGGTGACGGCTTCGGCTTAGTTCGCGCTCTTTCGCTAACTTCATTCTCGGTCGACAATTACGTACCCACTACTGCTCATACACGAAACCGTTATCTGTTATTTAAATGACTACAACCTAATTATTGAGCTTCCCTTGCTAAGCGTAGCGTCCCGCTACGCTTACTTATCCGTTTACAGTGCAGCCTACTCTGCCACTATCCTTATCAACCCATGACCGATGAATTAAAATACAAAATCATTAAGCCCGGCCATTTACTGACTGAATTTGTGGAAAGCTTTTGGTGGTTACAAAACCCCACCGAAAAGAACAAGGAGATCGTTATCCTGCCAGATGGACGAATGGACTTGATAAACTTCTGAGAATGTTTAATGAAGTAGAGCATGTAGAATAAAATGCACGGCCAATAATGTCTACAAAAACATAGGGCAAATAAAGAGTTCAGAAAGACTCATTTATCAGGCAAACTTTGGTTTCATTGGATTGGTAATCGCTTCGAAAGCATTACTTTTCGTTCCCGATACCGTTAGCCGCAAAGATAAATGGTAATAGAACTTAAAATTATGATGAGATGGAACTACGTTCTGGTATTAATCTTCCTTCATCAGGTCGTATGGGCTCAAGCCCCTTATAAAACAAGAGGGGCAAAATATAACTTCTCATTATACTTGGGCACAACCTTTTCTGGCGGTAACATAGAAAGCGAAAAGGAGCGAAACATTTCCGGAGGAAGGTTAGTTTCAGAATCAAAATGGTCAACCAGCTGGCCCTTATCATCTGAATCTACAGGTGTATCATTCGTTGAAAACTTAACGCGAAAATTTACTTTTTCAATTAATATTGAAAGAATACTGAATCAGGATTTTTCCTTATCCTCAGGCCTCGAAATAGGGGGAAGGCATTTTACCATTACAGAATCCATAGATCGTAATCCAAATATATCATTAGTTTCAAGACGTGGTTACCAGGTTATTGGCCTACCCCTGCTTGTAATCCACAATACTCGTATCAATGATTTTCTTTATTTAAGGAAAACTTTTGGACTTGTAGGAAACATTAGTAACTCAGTGGCAAAATCAGGTTACTACGAAGTTAATAATAAACATAGCTTCTACCCCACTTTAGCATTTGGTTTAGAAACAACTTTTAAAAACTCCAAAGGATACCTCCTTGCCTTTGAAGTAATGTGGCAACAGGGTTTTTATAATATTTTAGATGATCACATAACACCCATTTCACCTTTATACCCTATCAGTACGTCATCTTCATCCACTGTTTCAAACTTGGATAATTACAGCGTACAATCAAATGGTTCACACCTGAGACTGGGATTAAAATTCTATTTAAAAAGTTTCAACCCAAATCATACGGATAAATCCACTAGAATTCCCAATCCGTTAATAGAGCTTAAAAAAAGAGATTTAGGAAAAATTGAAGAAATAAAGGTAGATACCAATATTGTTCGTATTTGCGTAAAAGATTTTCAGACTATTGATGGGGATATAATTTCTGTAGAATGGAATGATTCTCTAATACTTGATAAGGAGAACTTAACTGATGAGTTAAGTTGTATTGAAGTAAATCTAAAACAAGGGTTTCCGAATTATTTGGTAGTTCATGCTATAAATGAAGGAAGAATAAAACCCAATACCGTTCAGGTAACGATTTATAGTGGCAAAAAGAAAAAACAAGTTTTTGTGACTTCTGACCTGAAAACATCAGGAGTGCTCAAACTTATATATGCTATGGATTAATAAAAAAACAAGGCTTTCCGTGAAACATACTTTTCAATTCATATTGATTTTCAGTTTTCTGATGTTATCCACATCTTGTCGAAAAAATGATGTGGGAAATCAAGATGAACCTGACCTATTATCTGTTGATCTATCTGGTGAATGGGAGGGCTATGGTTATTCATGTACCTTTTTCCAGGAGTTGGAAATTATTGAAATTACTCAAAATGGAACATCCGTTAATGCTATTAAAACTATTGGGGATGCCTGCGTAACTAAGGGCAATGTAACTTTCCAGGGAGTTTTTTCGCAAAACCCATTCAATGTGAGTTTTAGTACCGGATCACCAACCCAACCAAATTGCTGTACAATACAGGCAGAAATGGAGCTTATCACCCCAAACATATTAAAATCCGATGCTTTTGGAATATTCTATATTCGAAAAAGAACATATTATCCCTAAACGTAATCCATTAATTAAGAACTACCCCTGACAAAGTGCAGAAAGGTGCCATTGGAGGCCAAATGAAAGATTCCGGCTGGTCGGCTGGCTTCGCTCATAGCCTGCAATTACGTAACTGTAAACCGTCATTCCTTATACAAAACGTTTGCTCCAATTTAAAAGAGTTGTCTTAACATACCATGACTAAAAAAACATCCACATATATCATCCGGGTTTTACTCCTTGTGGGAACCGTGGTCTCCCTATTCTTTGTTCCCTGGCCCATTGTGAAGGCCTGGATAAAACCATTGCCCGAAACCGTGCAGGAACAGGTAGATCAGGTAAGCGATTACGGCTTTGACGGCATCATTGTGTACGTAGATGAAAAAGGCAAAAAGCCCGCGTTCTACACGGCCGGCTATAAAAACCGGAAAAACAAAACACCGGCTGATCCGCATGCCTTGTTCAAAATAGCCAGTGTAGGTAAGCTTTACACAGCCCTGGCCGTTACCAAACTCGTAAGGAGTGGCAAGCTCTCCTTGGATAAAAGCCTTGCGGACTATTTGCCGGAATTGAAAGGCAGGATCGAGAATGCCGATAAAATTACTTTACGAATGCTGGTCCGCCACCGCAGCGGCATTCCTGATTATGTGTACACCCCCAATTATTGGGTGCACCCCAAAGAAAACGGTGATGAAAAACTGGCCCTGATCCTGGATTTGCCCGCCAATTTTGAACCGGATGAAGAGTATGAATATTGCAACACCAATTATTTATTACTTGGCAAAATTGCACATAGAGTGCTGGGTTATGGCATGTTTCAGTTTATTCAGGACGAAATTTTGCACCCCCTGAATTTAAACCACACCTATGGTTCCATTCACGATGTGGACACCAATGATGTGATGAGTGGCTATTACGTGGGCTACCCTGCCGATCTGAAAGCGGAGGATGCGGGTTCTTTATTGGCTACCGCGGACGATCTGGGTAATTTCATAAGAGCTTTGAACGATGGCTCGGTATTTAAAGATAAAACCGAGCAGGAAATTTATTCCTCGCTTTATAAATACGGGCATACAGGCCTGATACCAGGCTATCAAACCATTGCTGAATACCACCCCGACCTGGACGCTGTGGTCATTCAATTCACCAACACCGTTAATTTTGACGGATACAATTGGAACCTATCCGAAGTGATGTATAGCCGGGTTTTAAAGATTCTCAGGAACAACAATGCAAATGGTAGATCTACCCATTAATACTTATAGTGTACTGCACTCTCACTACCTTTCAAACCAAATTTACGAGTTCAGCCTGAGTAATCTTAAATGCCTCATCTTTCTTGTCCCGGCTAACGCGCGATTGTATCGCGCGTAAGGAATGCAACCCTCGCTGGCAAAAGGCTACCCAACATACCTCTTCGGGTTTCTTCCCTTTTAGTCAGCTTCGTTCTCCCGTATAACCCCTGTCCGGACCTGGTATCTCCTTACATACTTTGCTAGCTGTTTGTCCGTTTAATTCCAATAAGCATATTCCATCCTGTAGCACCTCCCCTTTTCATCCCATAAATAGTTGATATATACCTTACCCAGGCATGGGAGGTCACCCTCCGTCCCGTAGGGTTGATACGGGCTAAAAGCATAGATCAAGCGTAGATGCTCCTGGGTTGATACGGGGATACGGCATGGATAAGCCGGGCATCAGCCCATGGCAGGCGCAGGATTCTGTATTGATCCAAGCTTACAAAGAGCAAAAACCTCCCTCTTTCATCACTTCTGTGACAGTGCCAAAAACAAAGACTTTATAGCCACAGTTTTACTACTCTTACATACCGATTAACGAAACCACCATTCCCCTGCTAACGTGCGATTGTATCGCGGGTAAAAAAGTGTAACTCCCTCTCTGGGCCATATACCTTGCTACGCATCTGGATATATGCCCCGCAACCATAAGAACCTCACTTAACCAAACCAACATTGCTCAAATAGAAAAACCTGATCCCCTCATTTCTCCCCTTTTGAAGCCGCAAATAATTGCGGACATTTGTTAGCAAACCACCACTGATGAATAGCGTTACTCCCGCCCGTCTTCGTGAAGATTTTGAACCCCTGGCCCAGGTACCGGAAGCACAATTACAATTCCTTATTGATAAAGGGCAGCAGCGCGAACTGGCAACCGATGAATTCCTTTTTCGAAAAGACGAACCCTCCAATACCATGACCCTGGTCCTCTCCGGGCGAATCCGTATCTACACCTTGCAGAAGAACCAATCGCGGGAAATTACCATACTGGAGAAAGGAGACATCACAGGCTTATTGCCCTATTCACGCCTGAAGGTTGCCGTGGGATACGGTCAGGCACTGGAAACCTCCCACATTCTTACCTTTCACCGTAAAGATATGCCGGAGATGATCCGGGAATGCTATGAACTTACCGAATCCTTGGTGCACTTCATGAGCTCACGCATCCGTGAGTTCACCACCTTTCAGTTACAGAATGAAAAGATGATGGCGCTGGGTAAACTCTCGGCCGGACTGGCTCATGAGCTTAACAACCCCGCCTCGGCCATAGTGCGTAGCAGCAAAGAACTCAAAAGCCACCTGGGGCACCTCCCGGCCAATTTCAAAAAGGTGATCTCTATACGCATGACCGAACAGCAGGTGGATGAAGTGAACGAAATGCTGACCAGGCGGCTGGCAGAACCACCGGCTAAAAAACCAGGCCTCATGGAGCGCCAGAACATGGAAGACGACCTGGCTGATTGTATGGAAGAAAAGGGTGTGGATAACGCGTATGAGGTGGCAGAGAACCTGGTGGATTTCGGCTTTGAGTGCACCGACCTGGAAGCGATCTATGAGCGTACTTCGGCTGATCACTTTGCCCCCATCATGAAGTGGATCAATGATAACCTTACCACGGAAAGGATGGTACATGAAATTGAAGATGCTTCCACCCGCATTGCCCACCTGGTAAGCAGTGTGAAGAATTTCACCCACATGGACCGTACCCAGGAGAAGATACAGGCAGATATCCATGAGGGTATTGAAAATACCCTGGTGATGCTGAACCACAAGCTTAAAAGGTCAGGGGTGAAAATTGAACGGCATTTCCAGGAAGACCTGCCCCACCCCAAAGTAATGGTCAGCGAGCTCAACCAGGTATGGACCAACCTGATAGACAATGCTATTGACGCCATGGAGGAAACTGAAAACCCAGTGTTAAAGCTGGAAACCCGGCAGGACCGGGATTTTGTGCGCATTGTGGTCCGGGACAATGGTCCCGGTATACCGGATGATATAAAAAACAACATTTTTGACCCCTTTTTTACCACCAAGGCCATTGGAAAGGGCACAGGCCTAGGCCTTGAAGTAGTGAAGAATATTATCAATAAACACAACGGAACCATTAAAGTAGAATCGGTGCCCGGCAAAACCGAATTTGAGGTTTGCCTGCCGCTGAACTAATGCTATACCATCATGAAAAATCCCATTATTCTGGCTGTAGACGATGATCCCCAGGTAATACGGGCGGTAAGCCGCGACCTCCGCAAGCGTTACCGTGACGAATACCGTATTGTAGCCACCGATTCTGCCCGGGAAGCACTGGAAAGCCTGCAGGAAATGAAAAACCAGGGGCTCGAGGTAGCACTCTTTGTTTCCGACCAGCGCATGCCTGAAATGCTGGGGGTGGATTTTCTGGAGAAGGCTAAAAAGCTGTACCCCAAGGCCAAGCGTGTATTACTAACCGCTTATTCAGATACGGATGCGGCTATACAGGCCATCAACGAGGTACAGTTGGATTACTACCTCATGAAACCCTGGGACCCCCCGGAAGAAAAAATGTATCCTGTTCTGGATGACCACCTGGAAGAATGGCAAAGCCAGTATATACCTGAATTCAGCGGAATACGCGTGATCGGCTACCAGTTCTCCCCGAAAAGTCACCGTTTGAAGGATTTCCTGGCAGGAAACCTCTTTCCCTACCGCTGGTATGATGTGGAAACTGCCGAGCAGGCCCGTGAACTGATGACGTCTAACAAGCTGGAAGAAAAAAACCTGCCCGTTATCTTTTTTGAGGACGGTTCCTTCATTGAGAACCCGGATATCCCCGAGGTAGCTTCACGCCTGGGGCTTAACCCCAGGGCCTCGGCTGATATGTATGATGTGATCATCATCGGGGCCGGACCGGCCGGCCTGGCAGCAGCGGTATACGGTGCCAGTGAAGGTCTAAAAACATTACTCGTGGAGCGCAGGGCTCCCGGTGGACAGGCAGGCACTTCTTCGCGCATCGAAAATTACCTGGGTTTCCCCAAAGGATTAAGCGGTTCCGACCTGGCCCGGAGGGCTATTACCCAGGCCACACGCTTAGGCACCGAAGTATTGACCCCCAGCGAAGTAATAGAGATCAAACTGAAGGACCAATACAAGATAGTGGTGCTGAAGGACGGCTCGGAACTTACTACCAAAAGTATTGTGATAACCACCGGGGTGGATTACCGTAAACTGGATACTGCCGGGGTGGACAATTTTACCGGGGCCGGCATTTACTATGGCGCGGCCACCACAGAGGCCAATGCCTGTAAAGACCAGGATGTTTACGTGGTGGGCGGAGGCAATTCGGCCGGGCAGGCAGCCATGTACTTATCCCAATTTGCCCGCAGGGTGTTTATCCTCATCCGTAGGGAGGATTTGACCAGCACTATGTCAGCTTACCTGATTGACCAGATCAACGGCACTGAAAATATTGAAGTGATGCCTCATTCCGAGGTCATAGAAGCCCACGGCTCCGATCGCCTGGAATGCCTTACCATTAAAACCGGTGATCAAAGCTGGAAAGTGGGTGCCGCAGCCCTCTTCGTCTTCATAGGGGCACGTCCTTATACCGACTGGATGAACGGTCTGTCCCGCCAGGATGAAAAAGGTTTTTTGCTCACCGGTCGCGACCTGGCTCTTGATAAGGAATTCAAGAAAAACTGGAAGCTACAGCGGGAACCTTTCCTTTTGGAAACCAGCACACCCGGTATTTTTGCAGCTGGTGACGTCCGTTCCGGAGCCATGAACCGGGTAGCCTCCGCAGTAGGTGAAGGAGCCATGAGCATAAGCTTTGTACACCGCTACCTGGAAGAAGTTTAATTTAGCCCGTCCAACAACAGAACAATGATCATTTATAAAAGCAATAAGAACTGGTGGGGAGACATTGGTCACCTGTACCGCAGCTGGACCATGAATAAGGTAATGCGTGCCGTACTGGCCATTGGGCTATACACCACCCTTGCCTGTGTGTTGCAGCTTCACTTCCTGGAAAGTGTAGCCGAAATGAGCCTGGGCACCGGGGTCTTCAGCCTCCTGGGAGTGGTACTCAGTATTCTCTTGGTTTTCCGTACCAATACCGCCTACGACCGCTGGTGGGAAGGCCGCCAGCAATGGGGCGCTTTGGTAAACCACTGTCGCAACCTGGCCATTACCACAGCCGCCACCTTTCCGGTTGAGTTTAAAAAGGAAAAGCATCAGATGGCAGTGTACATCTCTAACTTCTGCATTGCTTTGAAAGAACACCTGCGGGAAGGTACCCGGCTGGATGAGTTGATCTCCGTAACCAAAGAGGAAATTGAAACGTACAGCTCCAAGGCTCATATACCCAATCACATTTCGCTGCAGATCCACCTTATGGTAGAACGTATGCACCGCGATAAGATCATTACCGGTGAAGATCACCTGAATTTCAAGCCCCAACTGCAAGCCTTACTGGATATACTGGGCGCGTGTGAACGGATCAAGAAAACGCCCATCCCCTTTTCCTATAATGTATACCTAAAGATCTTTATCACGGCTTATGGCCTCTTGCTGCCACTGGCCATGATCCCGGAATTCGGGTATTACGCCATTCCGATAGTGATGTTCATCTTCTTCGCTTTTATTGGGGTAGAACTCATGGCCGAAGAGATCGAAGATCCTTTTGGACTGGATTGCAATGACCTGCCCACCGGTGACATTGCCCACACCATCAAGAACAACGTTTTTGAGATCCTGGATGAACGTTCCGTTATAGATCATCGCGCAGAGCGGGAGGAGTATACTAAGGTGTTTTAGAATAAGCGGAATAATTGGGTACCTTGCAAACATTCACTGCCTGCGCAGGTTATTCGATTACCAAATATCTCAACCACCGTGTCACTACGCGAAAAGTACAAGACCGTCCGTCAACATACCGAAGACCTTTTAAAACCCTTGAGTACCGAAGACCATCTGGCCCAGCCCATGATGGATGTAAGTCCGCCCAAGTGGCACCTGGGGCATACTACCTGGTTCTTCGAAACCTTCATTCTTAAGAACTTCCTGGAAGATTACCAGGAGTTTGACCCTACCTTCAATTTTCTTTTCAACTCGTACTACGAAACCGTGGGCAAACGCCTGGTTCGGGACCAGCGGGGCAATATGACCCGCCCTCCCCTGGAAAACATCTACCAGTACCGGGCCTACGTCAATCAGCAGATGGACGTATACCTCTCCGGTGATCCGGATCCCAAATCGCTGGAACTCCTGGAGTTGGGCCTCAATCACGAGCAGCAACACCAGGAACTCTTCCTTACAGATTTCAAATACATCCTTGGTGTGCAACCCTTTTACCCCGTGTACCGGGAGGACTTTGAAGAATCGAAGGTAGAAAAAGGCAAGCAGGAATGGATACAGGTATGGAAAGGCACTTACAGAATAGGTTTCAAAGGGAACGGATTCTGCTTTGACAATGAAAAAGGCCGGCACCAGGTGTTCCTGCACGATTTTGAGATCAGCAATAAACTGGTAACCAATGGTGAATACCTGGAATTTATAGAGGCAGGTGGCTACCGGGATTTTAGATACTGGCATTCGGAAGGATGGGCATGGGTCCAGGAAAACCAGGTTGAGGCACCGCTCTACTGGGAAAAGTCGGAAGGTAAATGGCAGCACTTTACATTGGCAGGACTGAAGGATATAAACCCCGATGAGCCTCTAGCCCACATCTCCTATTACGAAGCTTACGCCTATGCTGAATGGAAAGGATTACGCCTGCCCACCGAGCAGGAATGGGAAGCGGCTAACGAACTGTTTAAATGGGGCCAGCGCTGGGAATGGACTAACTCCGCCTACCTTGCCTATCCCGGCTTTAAAAAGGAAGAAGGAGCGGTAGGTGAATACAACGGCAAGTTCATGGTAAACCAGATGGTGCTGCGGGGTGCTTCCGTAGCCACCCCGGAAGGACACAGCCGCCCCACTTACCGGAACTTTTTTCACCCGCACCTCCGGTGGCAATTCACAGGCCTGCGCCTGGCGCGGTAATTCAACGGAACATGGAAACTACTACTATGAACTCTTTTAAAGAAAAATTTGCTACTGATGTAGACCAGGGGCTTAGCAGCAATCCCAAGACTCTTCCTTCACGGTATTTTTACGATGCCCGGGGTGACAAGCTTTTCCAGGACATCATGCGTATGCCCGAATATTATCTTACTGATTGTGAGTACGAGATTCTTAACCTGCAGAAGAACGATATTTTACAGGCTGTTCAAAAAGATAGAAAGTTCAACCTGGTAGAACTGGGTGCGGGTGATGGGTACAAGACCAAATTGTTACTGCAGCATTTCCTGGAACAAGGGGTGGATTTTGAGTATTTCCCGGTGGATATTTCCCATGACGTCCTGCTGGAGCTGGAAAACAGCCTTAAAAAACAGTTCCCGACATTAAAGGTCACCCCTTTGAATTATGAGTACTTTGAAGCACTGGAAAGGCTCAACGACCTGGACCACTCCCCTAAGGTCATCCTTTTCCTGGGCAGCAACATCGGTAATTTCAGCCCTGAAAGAGCCCATTCTTTTTTTGCCAAGCTCAACCATACTATGCAAGCTGGTGATGCACTGCTTAGTGGTATCGACCTCAAAAAAGATCCCCGTACCATCCTCATGGCCTATAATGACCCCACCGGCATTACCAAAGCCTTTAATATGAATTTACTGCACCGTATGAACCGGGAGTTAGGCGCCAATTTTGTGGTGGAGAATTTTGACCATTATCCCACGTATGACCCTTTTACCGGTGAGGCGCGTAGTTACCTGATGAGCACAGTGGACCAGGAAGTATACATCGCAACCCTGGATAAGACATTTAGCTTTGCTCATTCTGAGCCTGTTCATACTGAAATATCCAGAAAATACAGCCTTAACGAGATCAATGAACTAGCCAGCCAGGCCGGTTTTAACGTACAAAAACACTTTACGGACAGCAAAGGCTATTTTGTAGACACCCTCTGGAGAAAATAGCACACGGCATGATCCATGGGTCTCGCCTTTTTAACCCGTAGCCCTTGCCAAAAAGTGCTACATTTGAGCCTCTAATGGTGAGATCTTGAGCGAGCCACTACCTTATCTTATGCACATTCCCAAAACTGCCGGAATGACCCTGCAGCAATTGATCCGGTGGCGGTACCCCGATCCTGAGGAACGGCATCTGGTCTATTCACAGGATAAAGTGGAAGCAGGTTTTGAAGACCGTGATAGCTTAAAGATCGTGATGGGTCATTTTCGCTGGGGCTATCACCAGTTCAGTGACCGCCCGGCTCTCTACTATACCTTTTTACGGGAGCCGCTCAGCCACGTAATCTCACATTACCAGTACACCTTTGACTACCCGGAAAAATTCCGGAACCTGCCGGAACAGTACGACTTGCTCGCCTTTGCTGAAGGTCCTTATGGTTACAACCTGCAAACGCGATTTATAGCAGGTGTAAATGACATGAAAGGCCGCGAAAGGGAAATAGTGCAACGCGCCAAGGAACACCTGGTGCGTTACGTGGAAGTACTGGGTTTGGTGGAGCGTTTTGACGAATCCCTGCTGTTGATGAAAGAGCCCCTGGGCCTTAAAAGGATCTACTATCAAACCCAAAATGAAGGTAAAGCCCGAAAGAAATTCACCCCTTCAGCGGAAGAATTGGAAAAGTTAAAGGAGATCAATAAATACGACCTGGAACTGTACGAATTTGGCAAACAGTTATTTGAAGCCCAGCTTAATAAAAACCGGGACCTGGCGGAACGCACGCGTCAGTTCAGGCTCCGCAATCACTGGTTCTGGAAACTGAATCCTGCCTATACCCGTCTTAAGGTTGCCCTGGGTCTCGCGAAATCCTGAATGCCTGGAAGAGAACGGCCAGCACTACCACCAGCACACAACCTATCACGTTGTACCATAAATATTCCACATCAAAAATACGGAAGAAGGGTAGGTCCATCTGACGGCCAAAGTGAATAGCCAGCACACAGAGTTCGGCAATAATGGCGCTCCAGAAAACCGCTGAGGCTTTGATCCACTTGATAAAGAAAGCCACCACGAATATGCCCAGAATGGTTCCATAGAATAATGACCCTAACAGGTTTACCATTTCTATGAGGTTGTCAAACAAGCTGGCACTAAGGGCAAAGCCTATGGCCAGGGCGCCCCACAAAACGGTAAGCAGGCGCGACATCCATATTTGTTGCTTTTCAGAGGCTTCACGCCTGAAAAGCCTGCGGTAAAAGTCAACCGAGGTAGTAGTGGCTAAAGCATTCAACTCTCCGGACGTGCTGGACATAGCCGCTGAAAAGATCAGTGCAATGATCAATCCTATCACTCCTATAGGGAGGTAATCCATCACAAAGGTTAGGAAAACGTAGTTGGTATCCTTGATCTTGAAATCCGGGTCCGTTTCCAGCAGTAATTCTTTTACCTCCTGGCGGATCCCTGCGTCCTCCTGCAGTTCCGCACGGAATTTTTCCCGGGCCATTGCAGCATCTCCATTACCGGCCAGAGCATCGGAATAATCCTGCCGGGCCGCTTGCAATTCAAGATAGTTAGCATCATACTTTGCCTGTATCTCATCCTTTTGTTCTGCATAGGAGGTATCCAGACCCTCCAAAGCTGTTTCATTGAAAAAAACGGGTGGCTTTACGTAGAGGTAAAAAACAAACACCAGCACCCCGGTAAACAATATGAACAGTTGCATGGGGATTTTCAGCATAGCATTGAACATCAGGCCTAAACGGCTTTCTTTGATGTTGCGCCCGGTAAGGTAGCGTTGTACCTGGCTTTGATCAGTACCAAAATAACTAAGCGCCAGAAACAAACCTCCCGTAAGGCCAGACCAAACGGTATACCGTTCATTCAGGTTCCAGTCAAAATCCAGGATCTCCAGGCGCCCCACCGAACCGGCCAGATGCATGGCATTGCCAAAAGAAGTAAAATCGCCTATCTTAAAAAGCAAGATCCCAAAAGCGAGGACCATCCCCAGTAAAATGATCGCCATCTGCCATTTTTGAGTAAGACTTACCGCCTTGGAGCCTCCGCTAACGGTGTAAATGATCACCAGCAAACCCACAAAGAGATTGGTAAAATTGAGGTTCCAGCCCAATATGCTGGATAATATGATAGCCGGGGCATAAATGGTAAGCCCGGCTGCCAGACCTCGCTGCACCAGGAAAAGGAAGGCAGCCAGCAAACGGGTTTTCAGGTCAAAACGACTTTCCAGGTATTCATAGGCCGTGTAAACCTTAAGGCGGTAATAGATCGGTATAATAAAGGCAGATATGATAATAAGTGCCAGTGGCAACCCAAAATAGAACTGTACAAAGCGAAGTCCTTTCTCATAACCCAGCCCGGGGGCACTCAGAAAAGTAATGGCACTGGCCTGGGTAGCCATTACGGACAGGCCGATGGTAAGCCAGTTCATTTCATTGCCGCCCCGCAGATAATCATCAGCGGTTTGTGCCTTGCGGGTACGCCAGGTGCCATAGCCTACAATCGTAAATAAGGTACCGAAAAGTACGATCCAGTCAATAGTACTCATACGGTATACTGCTGGGTGATGAAATAATAAATGACCAGTTGCAACAACAGCACCAGCAACACTACAGTATACAGCTGCTTCCAGTTTTTAAAGAACCTAGGGTTGCTCATCAGATACCGGATTAGTATAGCTCAATATATTCGCCATCAGCCGGTAAGCACCGGGAACTCCGGCCGGCAACTCCCTGAAAAACGAAATTCCCGTATAAATGAAGGAGCCCTTTCCGTAGTTACCGATCAACAGCCCTCCGTCACGGCTGGGTTCATCTTTATCATGCCAGCCAAGAGGAGCTTCATAAGCCTCATCCCAGGTACCGGCAAAATAAAGGCCGCGTTCCTGAACCCATCCCTCAAAATCACTTTTATCCAATACGTTGGGTGTATGGAATAGAGCATGTTCCGGCTTAAGGAATACCGGATCCGCATCTTCCTCCGTTACCCTTTCACGGCTAAGTTCAAAGGGATACGGACCAATGTCCTGTGAAAGCAAATCCCGTGAACGGGTATTGTACTGCACCACATAATTACCTCCGTTCTTTACATACTCCATCAATATGGGTTTTACGCCCGGTAACCAGTCTTCAGTATTGTACGCCCGGATACCGGTAACAATAGCTTTGTAATTACTGAGATCCCTCGTGGTGAGCAGTTCCTTGTCCAGGATATCCACTTCGTAGCCCATACGGGCAATGGCTTCCGCCACATTATCACCTGCTCCGGGTATGTATCCCACCAGGGCACCCTTTTTCTTCAGGTCCAGTTTAATGAGATCCAACTTGAGTTCTTTAAATACGGACTGCTTTTCAATATGCCCGTAATCCAGTTCCGCCAGGCTGTAGAGTTTTTCAGATCCGTTATACGTAAGATTAAGGGATTGTGTTTGGGCATTCTCCATTGGGCTTATCTCAACGGGGTATACAAAGGTCTGTCCCGCTTTATCAGCTTCCAGCTTGATCTGAGAAGGGCTCACCATCCATCCTTCAGCCTTCAGGTCTATAGTTCCTCCCTGTCCGTTAAAATGCCGCACCACCACGTTTACAGTTTGGGGTTTATCCTTAAAAAACACCAGGTTGTCCTGTTCAATGGAAGCTACCACCGGAGGTACCACTACTACGGGTCGGATGATCTCTCCTTCCACCCGGTTGGAAAATTTATAGCGGGCCGGTACCTTATAGCTCAACAACTGATCGCCTACCCGTAAAAAAACGTCTATATGAATGGAGGGATCATTCTCCGGCTTGCCGATCATCTTCATATCCTTTACCTGATAGAGATTCTCAAATTCATGCACCAGCCAATAGGGCTGTGAAAGATCAGCCGCTACTACCGATTCCAGTTTTACCGAATAGATATCGTTAACCGGCAGGGCCTTATTTACATCTTCCTTTTGAGACCGCCATTCTATATGATCCAGGCTGATAGTTTCCTCCAGGGCAGATCGTTGCAGTATTTTCACTTCCAGCTCCAGCTTTTCTCCCCGGCTTACAAATTCCCTTTCGCTTAGGGCTTCCAGGTGAAGGCCCAGCATATCCTTCAATATACGATCGGTTTCTTCACGGAAGTAGGCCCGCTTGGCATCATCCTTTATGGCAACAGAAGCTTTGCGTAGCTCCAGCATGGTTGGCACTGACTTCTGAGGGTCCATGGCATCGTAATCCCGGATGATCTTTTGCAGGAGCTTATCCCCCTCCTTAAAGCCGAAACGCTCCCAACTGGTGGAAATGCCTTCAAAAAGATTGGTTTGTGCCTTTTCACCAGCCAGGTACATCAGGTATTCCGCTTGCTGTCCACGATCAACAGACACTCCGAACCCTTGACTCTTATGCTGTGTCCGGCTCATGGACGCCAGCTCATTATACGAAGTACCCAAAAGCGAACTATACCCTCCCACCTCAGCGCTCAGGTACTGATCATCCACTTTAGCCAGACTGTCCAGCTTAGGGTTCCACCAGGTACTGGCGTTCCAGTAAATACGTTTAGGCTGCCAGGTATCCACTCTCTCCAGTTGCTCCGGAAAAGCATCCGGATCGGCAGCTGATTTAAAAGCCTCAATACCCAACATAGCAGAAGCTGTATGGTGACCGTGGCCACCTCTTGAGTCAGGCGGGAAACGGGTGATGATCACATCCGGCCTGAACTTGCGAATAACATACACCACATCCGAAAGGACGGCCTTACGGTCCCATTTCTCCAAAGTCTCATCCGCGGTTTTAGAATATCCAAAATCCACCGCACGTGAAAAGAACTGTTCGCCTCCGTCAATCCTGCGGGCATGCAGGAGTTCCTGTGTGCGCAACACTCCCAGTTCGGGCCCCAGCTCCTTACCGATCAGGTTCTGCCCACCATCACCACGGGTAAGAGAAAGGTAAGCCGTACGGGCTCCGTAGCCGTTAGTGAGCCAGGATATCATGCGGGTGTTCTCATCATCCGGGTGAGCAGCCAGGTACAGCACGGTAGTACTATTCCTGAGTTTATAAAGATCATGCAGGATACGGGATGACTGGGCATGTAGCTTATGAGCTACCAAAAAGAAAAAGAGGATACCGCAATAAAATTTGAATTTCATGAAGAGCTATTTGTTTTCGGCAGTCAAAAATAGGAATCATAGGGAGGTTTTAAGGGGCCAACCAGGAGAATTGTGGTTATTATCAATATGTTCTATCAAAGATTTGAACGGTCAACCTCAAATCTTCGTTAAATAGATGTTAATTTTAACGCTTCCTAAAATCATAATTGGATGAAAAAACTGCTACTAACCGGGTGCCTTTGCACCGGTATGATCGTGAATCTCCTTGCCCAGGAGAAACAAGAACAGGCCTACCCCGTATTACTTACCAATTTTACCCTGCACTATAATGGCAACGAAAATATAAAGGACGCCCCGCGCCCGGGTTCGGCAGAAATTGTGAACGGTCATGTATACCGCATTATCCAGTTAAAAGGAATTCATTTAGGCCCTTCAGACTTAGGCTTTGAAGCCCTGCAGTATCTGCCTAAACACGCTTTTATAGTACGTATACCGGTAAAGAACTATGATGCCGTAAAACAAAGCGTGTACGCCCGGGGAGGATGGATGTCACTGATCAGCCCGGAAATGAAACTTTCCAAACGCCTGTACCAGGATAATATCCCGGAATGGGCCTGGACTGGTAACGGTAATTTCAAAGCATGGATCACCTATTTTAAGGATCTGGGTCACGAAGATGTGCGCCAACGGCTTACCCGCTACGGATATACGATTTTGGAAGAACAGGCTTCTGATCACCGCTTTATGGTAAGCATACCAGCCGAAGCCGTAGATCCAACAGCTGCCCTTCCCTTTGTTTCCCATTTGCAGGAAATGGAAGACCCCGGCCACCCGGAAAACTATACCGCCCGCACCAACCACCGGGTAAATACATTGCAGTCTTCGTACCCCGGTGCTCCGGACTATGACGGTAGCGGTGTGGTAGTGGGTATTGGAGACGATGGGGAGATCGGCCCGCACATCGATTATAAAGGTCGCCTCACCCAAAACGCAGGTAATTCCAGCGGTGACCATGGCGATCACGTGGCCGGAACGGTGTTCGGAGCGGGAAACCTCAACCCGCGTGGAAGAGGAATGGCCCCGGGGGCAGAGGTATATTATCAAAACTACCCCACCAACCTGCAAACTGTAGACAACAATTATGACAATTTAGGAGTGCGTATCACCAACAGCTCCTACTCCAATGGCTGTAACGATGGCTATACCAACTTTACCCAGCAAATGGATCAGGATATACTGGACAACCCTACCCTGCTTCACGTTTTCTCAGCAGGTAATGATGGTAGCAGCAATTGTAATTACGGTGCCGGCCCGGGCTGGGGAAATGTGACCGGGGGTCACAAAATTGCCAAGAATGTACTTACCGTAGCCAACCTAAGCCGTGAGGATGTATTGTCTGGTTCCAGCAGCCGCGGCCCCGCCAGTGATGGCCGTATAAAGCCCGATATTGCAGCGGTAGGAAGCAGTGTTTTCAGCACCTCCGATCCCAACACCTACGTAGTGAAATCCGGTACTTCCATGTCATCTCCCGGAACAGCCGGAACAGCGGCTGTACTGTACCAGGCCATGCGGGATAAAAACTCTGGCAATGATCCTGAATCAGGCCTTTTGAAAGCTATTATGCAAAACTCCGCGGATGACTTGGGTCAGCCTGGGCCTGATTTCCTGTATGGTTACGGACGCCTTAATGCCCGCAGGGCTTATAAGATCATCAATAACCAAAACTATTTTATAGATAGTGTTACGGACGGAAACTCAAAGAGCTTCCAGATTGTAGCCCCTGCCAATACCGCTCAAGTGAAAATTATGCTGTACTGGCCGGACCTCCCTGCTTCTACCAGCGCAGCCAGGGCTATTGTGAATGACCTTGACCTTGAGGTACTACATGGTGGCACTACCCTCCTGCCCTGGGTACTGGACCCTACACCAAACCCCGCCAACTTAAATTCACCTGCGGTACAGGCCCGTGATTCACTGAATAATATGGAGCAGGTAACCATTACCAATCCATCCGGGAATATTGATATCAACGTTACAGGTTTTAATGTACCGGGAATGGGCCAAAAGTTTTATGTGGTATATGAATTTATTGAAGACGAAGTAATCCTTACCTATCCCTTGGGTGGGGAAGGATTCGTTCCCGGTGAAACAGAATACATACGCTGGGATGCTCCTTCTGACGCAGGTAACTTCAGCCTGGAATACTCGGCTGACGGAGGACTCAACTGGCAGGTGATCAATAACAGCATTGGAGCCGGAAGGAGATATGAAACCTGGGTTGTACCGGACAGCGCTGGCAGTACTTATAAAATCAGGGTAAGCCGCAACGGGAAATCTTCCGAAACCCCAGGAACCTTCACCATTATTGACGTTCCGAAAAATATCAACGTACCTCGTTCCTGCCCTGACTCACTCCTGATCAGTTGGGACCCGGTGCCGGGTGCCATTGGTTATATTGTTTACCGACTGGGAGCCAGGTATATGGACTCCGTTGGTACCACTACGTTTACTTCTATGAATGTGGCTCCCTCCAACCCCTTCCAGGAAGACTGGCTGAGCGTTGCGGCTATAGCACCCGGAAACAATGTGGGACAGAGAGCTATCGCTATCCAGAAACCCCAGGGAATTTTTAACTGTGGGGTGGTAGAAGATCTTAAATTAACCAAAGTGGTATCTCCGCCCACTGGTGCCTTTCCAGATTGTTACAATCTTATCAACGTGCCGGTTACGGTGCGCGTACAGAACAGCGGACGCAATCCCGTTTCAAACTTCCAGTTGGCCTACAGTTTTGACAACGGTCCGGCCACTTTCGCTACTGTAAATAGCACCATTGCTCCGGGCGGTTTCCTGGATTACACTTTTCCGGGATCTTCACTTACCCTCTTGTCCAATCATACCATCCAGGTGGTATGCATCTATGCTAATGATGAAAACGCATACAATGACACCTTGAGCGGTAATATTCAAACGTATACCGGCTCTACTGTAACCATTCCTTATACCCAGAACTTTGAAAGTTTTTCCTCCTGTGGGACCAACTCCAACTGTGAACAAACATTTTGTACGCTCACCAGTGGCTGGTATAACCCTGCCAACGGATTTTCGGATGATATTGACTGGCGCACCAATAATGGTCCCACTCCGTCCAATCAAACCGGCCCTTCAGTAGACCATAATCCCGGCACGGGTACAGGCAATTACCTCTATCTTGAAGCTTCCGGGGGCTGTGACTCCAGTGTAGCATACCTGATGAGCCCTTGTATTGACCTTACTTCCGCCAGCTCTCCTGTATTAAGTTTCTGGTACCACATGTTCGGGGCCAATATGGGAACCCTGGGGGTGGATATCTTTGATGGATCGGAATGGCATTATGACGTAATTCCTGTTATCTCCGGCAACCAGGGAACCTCCTGGAAAGAACAGCAGGTAAACCTTTTACCCTACATCGGGAACACTATTGTGATACGTTTCCGCGGAAAGACCGGCAACGATTTTGCAGCCGATGTAAGCATTGACGACATCGGTATTTTTGAAAACAGCCAGTCTCCCCTGGCCAATTTCAACCAGGATAACGCCCAAACCTGTATGGATGGGGTAGTGAATTTTACCGATATATCCCAGAATTCACCTACCTCCTGGAGCTGGGACATTCAACCGAACACCTTTGCCTTCGTTAACGGTAGCAGTTCCTCTTCCAGGAACATTTCCGTACAATTCCAGGATGCAGGTACTTACCAGGTAGAGCTGAGGGTTTCCAACGCTTTTGGAAACGACACTCTTGTTCGTAGCAGTGCTGTGGTTGCCGACCCAGGAGTGGCCCTCCCCGTTTTTGAGGATTTTGAAACACCCCTCTCGCTTCCCCAAAACTGGGAGTTGGAAAATCCGGATGGCTTCATTAGCTGGACTTTGAAAAACGTTACCGGGGCTACGGGTGCAATGACCAAAGCTGCGGTGATCGAAAACTCTCCTAATGCGAACTTTGCCCAGGAAGACGGTTTGGTCAGCGAGAATATTGATATGAGAAGCGTGGCTAATCCCATCCTTTTCTTTGATGTGGCACATGCACCCCGCCCGGGCCGGGAAGATTCCCTGATCGTGGACATCTCCACCGATTGCGGGCTTACCTACCAGGCTACAGCTTACCAAAAAGGAAGCAGTCAGCTGCAAACCGTACCCCCCACCTCCGCCTTATTTAGCCCTTCGGTTGCTTCAGACTGGCGCAGGGATACCGTAGACCTTTCTCCCTACATCGGTTCTAACGTAAAATTGAGGTTCCGTAACTATTCCGATCTGGGAAATGCGGTTTACCTGGATAACATACAATTAGTTTCATCCAGTGCTGTGGCTCCCATTTCGGCTTTCAGTGCCAGTGACACCCTTGCCTGTTTAAATGATGATGTTGTATTTACCGATCTCAGTTCCGGTGGAGCGGCTACCACCTATAACTGGGACTTTGGTTCCGGAGCGGTTCCCAATGCTGCCAATACTGCCGGCCCACATAATGTGAAATTTGTGCGAACCGGTATACAGACGGTAACACTCACCGTGTCCAACAACGGAGGCTTCAGCCAGCATACTATTACAATAGACGTAAAAAGGAAACCGCTCAGCGTTTTCAATACCTCCATACTAAACCCGCTCACGGTACAATTCAATGACCTTAGCCTGTATGATCCGGATGAGTGGTACTGGGATTTTGGTGACGGGGATACCTCCTCCATGCAAAACCCGGTTCATACCTATGATTCTGCCGGAACCTATAATGTATACCAGAAAGTAACCAACCGTTGCGGTTTTACCGACCGCACGGTAACGGTAGCCCTCATCAGCACACCTGAGGAAGAAGAACTGTATTCCATCAGCCTGTACCCTAACCCCAATACCGGTAAATTCAACCTTGAGATGGAGGGTATTTCCGGCCAGACTGTACAGGTGCAGATCATGGACCTCAGTGGCAAGGTGATCTTAAATGATGAACGCGAAGTTCCGGGAGGGTCCGGCACTTTAGAGTTTAACCTGGACCATGCTGCTCCAGGGGTTTACCTGCTTCGTGTGCAAACTGAAAAAGGCACCCACACTTTACGCACGGTGAAACGGTAGATCCAAAAAATGATCTCTTAAGCAACCCTCGGTTCGGTAACCGGGGGTTCTTTTTTGGTGGTCAGCAACAGCAAGCCCCCGTAGGTTAGCAAACCATTTACGATTAACAATTCAAAGCCAAACTCATAATTGAACCAGGCTTTGGAGTTACTTTTCAGGATAAAACTCAGGATAGGCGCTATTACCGCCACAATGGGCACATATTTATCCCTGACATTCAATTTAGAAAACAGGCCAAAAGCGTATAATCCCAGTAAGGGCCCATACGTATACCCGGCTGCTACAAACAGCTCTTTGATCACGCTTTCATCTACGGTGTATTTAAACACCAGTATAACCAGCAACAGTACCAGCGAAAAAGCAATGTGCACTTGCTTACGAACCCTCTTACCTTTACCGGCTTCCATCTTTTTAACATCCAGAAAATCTACACAAAAGGAAGTGGTTAAGGCCGTAAGGGCAGAATCTGCACTGCTATAAGCGGCTGCTATTAAGCCGATGATAAAGAACACGGCTACCACCAAACCTAAACCACCACTAAGTGCTACGGCAGGATATAACTTATCACCTGTTTCGGTGATACCTGCCGCATCTGCATAATCGTATAATAGAACACCCAGGCATAGGAAAATCAGATTGACCACTACCAGAGTGATACTCAGCCAGGTCATATTTTTTTGTGCATCACTCAGTGAACGGCAGCTCAGGTTTTTTTGCATCATATCCTGGTCTAGCCCGGTCATCACAATAGTTATAAAAGCACCTGACAAAAACTGGGTCCAGAAGAAGTTGGGAGTTCCCCATCCCTCCCAGAAGAATATTTTGGATTTGGGGGAATCCGCAATGTAGGATATCAGTCCCTGTTCCGGTATCAGTTGATCCTTAATGAGAATAACAGTTAGGATTACTGCGGCCAGCATAAAAGCAGTCTGTAGGGTATCCGTCCATATAATAGTCTTGATCCCCGAACGAAAAGTATATACCCATATCAACACAATAGTCACCAGTACTGTTACCCAGAAGGGCACGTTATACTGTTCAAAAACAGCATATTGCAACACTATGGCCACGAGGTAAAGCCGGAATGAAGCGCCAATTACACGGGAAAGGATAAAGAAAAAAGCCCCGGTCTTATAGGAGTAAAACCCAAAGCGCTGATCCAGGTAAGTGTAAATGGAAGTTAACTCCAGGCGGTAATACAAGGGCAATAAAACCTTGATGATCACAAAGTAGCCAAGGAGGTAACCCAGCACCACCTGCATATAGCTGAAACTGCTGCCATCCACCCATCCGGGAACGGAAATAAAAGTAACTCCGCTTAAGGAAGCACCTACCATACCAAAGGCCACTACAAACCAGGGACTTTGGCGGTTTCCCAGGAAAAAGGCATCGTTATCATCCTTGCGTCCCGTGAAATAGGACACCAGTATCAACAAGAGAAAATACAGACCTATTACGGTGATGATGAGCGTTGGGGTCATGCCTTAAAGTTTTAGCAAAAGAAATAATTTGTGTACAAATCAGTCCATATCTTTGAACTTCTTATGAATTATTCCTCCAAATATCTCGAAAAGGCAGTAGACGAAATAGGGCAGTTACCCGGTATCGGGAGGAAAACGGCTTTGCGTTTGGCCCTCTTTCTCCTGCGCCAGGAAAAGGAGCAGGTACACAGCCTCTCCCATTCCCTTACCGATCTGAAGGAAAAAGTGATCTACTGCCGCTCCTGTGGCAACCTCTCGGACCGCGAGCTTTGTGAAATATGCGCCAACCCCTCCAGGGACCAATCACTGGTATGCGTGGTGGAAGACATTCGTGATGTAATGGCCATTGAAAATACCGGTCAGTTTAAAGGGATTTACCATGTGCTGGGAGGAGTGATCAGTCCTATGGAAGGCATAGGCCCCTCAGACCTTAATATACAGGGGCTTATTGAAAAAGCGGAACAAGGGAAATTAAGGGAAGTGATCTTTGCCATGGGTTCTACCATGGAAGGGGAAACCACCACCTTTTACCTCTATAAAAAACTTATGACCCATACTATTACCTTAACCGCCATTGCCCGGGGTATAGCGGTGGGCGATCAACTGGAGTATGCCGATGAAATTACCCTGGCCCGTAGCATTACCAACCGTATTCCTTACGAGGCCTCTCTGAAGCAAAACAGTTGATGCAAACAGTTTTAAACGATACGCTACATTAGCAAACTGATGCGCTCGCCTGAGGAATGAAGCTCTCCATTGTCATAGTCAACTACAACGTCAAGTTTTTTCTTGAGCAATGCCTTATTTCTGTCTTCCATGCCTTGAAAGGTATAGAAGCCGAGGTTTTTGTAGTAGATAATGATTCCGTGGATGGCAGTGCTGAAATGGTACGGCAGAAATTTCCACAGGTTATACTCATCGCCAATAAAAAAAACGTTGGTTTTGCCGTGGCCAACAACCAGGCTATCCGTAAAGCTTCCGGGCAGTATGTATTGTTGCTTAACCCGGATACGGTGGTGGAAGAGGAAACCTTTGCCAAAAGCATGGCCTTTATGGACAATCATCCAGATGCCGGAGCACTGGGCGTTAAGATGATGGATGGTAAAGGAAACTTCCTGCCCGAATCCAAGCGGGGACTGCCCACACCCTGGGTAGCTTTTTACAAGATATTCGGCTGGACCACCCTTTTTCCGCGCTCCAAAAAGTTTGCCCGTTACTATATGGGCCATCTGGATAAAGATGCCAATCACGAAGTGGAAGTCCTGGCCGGGGCCTATATGCTCATGCGCCAGGAAGCGCTGGATAAATCAGGCCTGCTGGACGAAACCTTTTTTATGTACGGAGAGGATATTGACCTTTCCTACCGCATTACCAAAGCTGGCTATAAAAATTACTACTTGGCTGACACCAGCATTATTCATTATAAAGGGGAAAGCACTAAAAAAGGTAGCCTCAACTATGTATATATCTTTTATAAGGCCATGATCATTTTTGCGGAGAAGCATTTCAGCAGCAGCTACGCCCGCTTCTTCCGCTTTTTTATATTAATGGCCATCTATTTCCGTGCAGCACTTTCTCTGGTAAAGCGAATGGCTACGGCCCTTGCTCTACCCTTGCTGGATGCGGTTATTTTGGTCGGTGGACTTTTCTATATCAAGGAATACTGGGAAAACAACCATCGTTTTATTGTGGGTGGCGAATACTCTTTTGACCTCATTAAAATTGCTTTCCCCCTCTATGCTTTAGGGTGGATAGGCGGTATTTACCTCAACGGAGGATATGAAAGACCTACCCGTATCGCCCAGCTTTTACGGGGTATATTCCTGGGCTCCATTGCCATTATTGTAGGTTATAGCCTGGTAAGTGAACAATACCGTTTTTCCCGGGCCATCCTGCTGTTGGGAGGCGTATGGGCCGCTCTGTCTATCCCGGCTTCGCGTCTCATCCTGCAAAAAATGACCGGTATTCGTTTGCTGACTTCCACCGGTAAGGATAAACGGGTGATTATTGTTGGCAAGCCTGATGAGGCAGAACGTGTGGAACACATGATAGAGCAGGCCCAGGACAAGGTATCCTATATCTCCTTTGTTAACGAACCCGGTGGCACCATACAATCTGAGAAGTATACCGGCAGCTTTGACCAGTTGAACGAAATAGTGGGCGTTTTTGAGATCGATGAAGTGATTTTCTGCGCTCGCGATATTTCCAGCAATGACATCTTCCGGAAAATGAGCGACCTTAATCCCACAGGGGTGGAGATAAAGATTGCTCCTACTGAAAGCCAGTTTGTGATCGGCAGCAACTCTATTGACGCACAGGGTTCCTGGTACACCATCCAATTCAACGATATCTCCAAACCCTCCAACCGCAGGGCCAAACGCCTGCTGGACATCAGCATGGCCTTTTTATTCTTGATCCTTAGCCCCCTGCTAATAGGGTTTGTTGAGAATAAGGGTGGGTATTTTAAGAATATGTTCCGGGCACTATGGGGAAGTACCACCCTGGTGGGATATGACACCTCCGTACCGGTGGATCACCTTCCCCGTCTTAAAGCAGGTATATTGAAAACCACGGAAATGATGAATACCACCCGCGTTGATAGCAGCGCCTGCAATCATCTTAACCAGCTTTACGCCAAGGATTACTCCGTATGGAGCGACCTTAATTTTGTTGTGAGCAATTTCAAAAAGTTAGGACAAGCATGAGAAGCCTCAAAGACCATCTGGAAGATTACCGGCTCACCTACTTTGTGTACAATATGCTTCACCAAAAACAGCTGGAAAAAAATCGTTCCGCCTATAAAAAGTTTGGCCTCAGGAAAAATATCTGCTCTTCAATCTCCTATAAGGATCTGAAAGACCTTCCGGGTGAAAAGCCCTGGCTGGATACCCAAAGCCTGAAGAATATTGCCACTACCCATGACGATTTTAAAAAACTACCCGCAACCATTCAGGACTCCATAATAAACTGGTCTGAAAACGGTTACGCCATTCTTCCATCTTTATTCGCTGAAAATGAAGTTGGCCAGATCAACGAGGAGATAGAAACACTCCTTAATAAAGGTACCGTACAATGGCAGTATAATAAGCGTAAAGTGATGTTCGCCTACCGTCATTCAGAGCTTATCCGTAACATCCTCGATAAACCTGAACTCAACCAAACCCTGCGGTTTTTGCTGGGGAAACCGGTGGATCTTTTTTCGAGCATCAATTTCTACAAAGGAAGTGAGCAATTACCTCATTCCGACAGCATTCACATGAGTACCCACCCTGAGGGCTACCTGATTGCTATCTGGATAGCCCTGGAAGACATTGAGGAAGGTTCCGGTCCCCTCACCTATTACCCGGGTTCCCATAAGCTACCCTATATCCACTGCGGGGATATTGGTGCAGAAGGAGGCTTCCTTAAAATGGACAGTGCCCCCTATAATAAATACGAAGAACGTATTGAAGAGTTATTGGCTAAAGAAGAATTGAAATCCGAAACCTTTCTTCCTCGTAAAGGAGATGTGCTGATCTGGCATGCCAATCTACTGCACGGAGGTAGCCCCGTAACAAACCCTGACCGTACCCGCAAGAGTATGGTACTGCATTATTATGCCCAGGACGTTATTTGCTACCATGAGATCAGTCAGCGTCCTACACTCTGGCCCTGATGAACCGCTTTTAAACAATTTGTGGGCTATAATTTTTACCTTTGCACTCCTCTTAGGAAGGACAATTTCAACCTAGTAAAGACATAAATGGCACAAGTAGAACTTATTATGCCCAAAATGGGCGAAAGTGTGGCCGAAGCCACTATTATCAAATGGCTTAAGGAAGAGGGAGACACCATTGAACTGGAAGAATCGGTTCTGGAAATCGCTACTGATAAAGTAGACAGCGAAGTTCCCTCACCCTCTGAAGGCATATTGAAGAAAAAGCTCTTCAATGAAGATGATGTAGTAAAAGTAGGCGAAGCCATTGCCATTATTGAAACCGAAGGAGGTAGCGATACTCCTGGTTCTGGTTCCTCAAACGCCAGCCTGAACGGTTCTGAAAACCATGCAGAGGAAAAAGAGAGCCCTGCCGTGGCCGAAGCACAAAAAATGGTAAGCTCCGCCCAGGAAACTACAGGGGATATTGCCCGCAACTCCAACGGACGTTTTTACTCGCCCCTGGTGCGCAACATTGCCCGTGAGGAAAATATCTCACAACAGGAACTGGATACTATTGATGGTTCAGGCTCTGAAGGACGCGTCACCAAAAATGATGTACTAAATTATTTGGATAAGCGTGGAAGCGAAAGTTCAGCTCCGGCCTCCACCCCCGCCCCAAGCCAGCCTAAAGCTCCCGAAACCAAAGCAGCGGCACCCGCCCCAACTGCTGCAGCTCCGGTTAAAGCCCCGGCCCCGGTTAGTGTTAATGAAGGCGATGAGATCATTGAGATGGACCGTATGCGCAAGATGATTGCCGAGCATATGGTGATGTCCAAACATACTTCGCCCCACGTTACCTCTTTTGTAGAGGCCGATGTAACCCACCTGGTGAACTGGAGGAATAAGGTTAAAAAAGAATTTGAAGCCCGCGAAGGTGAAAAGATCACTTTTACCCCTCTGTTTATCGAGGCTGTGGTAAAAGCTATAAAGGACTTCCCCATGATCAACGTGTCCGTGGATGGGAACTCCATCATCAAGCGCAAGAATATCAACATTGGTATGGCAGCAGCGCTGCCCAGCGGAAACCTGATTGTACCCGTCATCAAAAATGCAGACCAACTAAACCTGGTAGGTCTTACCCGCCAGGTAAATGATCTGGCCGGAAGAGCACGTGCCAATAAGCTGAAGCCGGATGAAATCCAGGGTGGAACCTTTACCCTGACCAACGTAGGAACCTTTGGCAATGTAATGGGAACACCCATTATCAACCAGCCACAGGTAGCCATATTGGCCACTGGTTCCATCAATAAAAAACCAGCGGTAATTGAAACACCTGATGGTGACTTTATCGGTATCCGCCATAAGATGTTCCTTTCCCATTCCTATGATCACCGTGTTGTTGACGGTGCTTTAGGCGGACAGTTTGTGCGGAGAGTAGCGGATTATCTTGAAAATTTTGATCCCAACCGCGAGTGGTAGGGACCTAAAAATAACTTAATGGAATTAAGCCTTAAAAGACCCATTTGCTTTTTTGATATCGAATCAACCGGAGTAAATGTGGTGAAAGACCGGATTGTTGAGATCAGCATCCTGAAGATTTATCCCAACGGCAACCGCGAGAGCCGTACCTGGCTGGTAAATCCTGAAATGCCGATACCCCCGGAAACTACGGCCATTCATGGTATCTCGGATGAAAAGGTGGCCAATGAACCTACTTTTAAACAATTGGCACACCGTATCCATGATATGATCAAGGATGCAGACCTGGCCGGCTATAATTCCAATAAGTTTGATATACCTATGCTGGCCGAGGAATTTCTGCGAGCCGATCAGGATTTTGACTTCAGTAAAAAAAGGGCGGTGGATGTTCAGAATATATTCCATAAAAAGGAGCAACGCACCCTTTCCGCAGCTTACCGCTTTTATTGCGACAAGGTCCTGGAAGATGCTCATACGGCTGAAGCAGACACTCTGGCCACCTATGAGATCCTGAAATCACAACTGGACCGTTATGAGGACCTGGAGAATAATGTGGATTTCCTGGCGGACTACAGTAACCGGTTCAGGGCAGCGGACTTTGCCGGTTTTATTATCCTGAATGAAGAAAACGTAGAGTGCTTCAGCTTTGGGAAATATAAGAACCAGGCCGTTGAAGATGTACTGGAACGCGACCCCGGATATTACGGCTGGATACAAAATGCCGAGTTTCCTCTGTACACCAAAAAAATCCTTACCACCATTAAACTCCGAAAACTACAGGCTTGAAAATCATTTGTGTAGGTCGTAATTATGCAGAACATGCTGCCGAACTGCAAAACGAGGTGCCGGATGAACCGGTATTGTTCCTAAAGCCCGAAACGGCTCTAATCCCTAAGCGAAACCCTTTTTTTATTCCTGATTTTTCGGAAGATGTTCATTACGAAGCGGAACTTGTAGTGCGCATTAAGAAACTTGGTAAAAATATCCAGGAAAAGTTCGCCCATAAATATTACGATTCTGTAACCGTAGGATTGGATTTTACGGCCCGCGATCTACAAAAAAAATTGAAGGAAAAAGGCTTGCCCTGGGAAAAAGCCAAAGCTTTTGACGGTTCAGCCGCCATTGGAAAATGGATGGATCTTTCTGAACTGGAACACCCGAATACTCCTTCTTTCCACCTTTTACTCAATAATGAAAAGGTTCAGGAAGGAAATACAGACCTGATGATCTTCGGCATCAACAGGCTTATCGCACACATTTCCAAATACTTTACCCTTAAGATAGGAGACCTTGTTTTTACAGGGACACCGGCCGGTGTAGGACGCGTTCAGAAAAATGATATCTTACAGCTTTTTTTAGAGGACCAACAGGTTCTGCAGTTAAACGTAAAATAATACTAAGCTCCCTCAGATAATTGATCCTATGGATAATTGGGGCTACTTATTATATTTGTTGGTATTGTAGAACCCGGACTATAACTAATGTTAAAATCGCATATGAGGAAGTTATTACTTTTCGTCATCTTACTTGGATTTTCGATTAACACCAAAGCCCAGATCAACACGGTGATTTTTGAGGATTTTGAGGCTCCTTCGTTGGATGATCAGATTGACAGTACATATTCTGTACGATTATCCAATGGGACCGTTTCAAATTTTCCCTTTTCCGTTACCAATCAGGTGGCTACCAGTGGCACTAATAGTTACCATGCCCAAGGTAGTGATGGTCACTCCTCTTTTTTCAGAACGATATCCTTTAGCACCATAAACTTCAGGTATACAACGCTAAAGTTCAATCATATTGCCAAGGTTTCCAACCTTAATGGATGTTACCTTACCGTTTCTACGGATGGGGGGACAACCTGGAAACAAATCAATGGAACCCAGTATAGAGGAGCCAGTAAAGCTTATGAAGCTACCGGCTTTTTTAACGAAAGTTCTTATTTCACCCTTGGAGATCCCTGGAGGAACGGGGTTTATGCCGGAGCAAATTCTGTTCCCAACAATACCTGGTGGAGACTTGAAACCTTTGACATTAGTGATCTCGTATATGACGTGCCCAACAATACTGGTTACCCTAACGTAATAGTACGTTTTGAAATGAGGGTAACGCAAGGTACCCCCTCAGGAATTCCACCGGCCGGTTGGTTCATCGATGACCTGGAAATTGAGCAGGCTGCCTGCGAACTAACTCCTCCAAAACTTGAGTTCGGTTTCAATCCTATCCCTTGTTATTTCTACAATCCCGTTGGCCCTATTCCTGAACAACCGGGGGATAAATACGCTGTGGGTATCCAAGCATTTGACCCATCCAATATTGACAGTGTATTCCTTTATTACCGAAGCACTTCACCTCCCGGTCAACCCTTTCAGAGAATATCTTTACCCCTTTACTCTCCTAGTGATACACTTTACCAGGATACTATCCGCAACGTATTTGTAGGAGATACTATAGAATATTATTACGTAGGTTGGGATGGCTCCTGTAATCCGAATATGTCCAGGATGCCAGCTGTAGCAGGTAACTATTACATATTCTGGCCTGAGCCGGCCTTACCCGATAAATGTGGCCCCAATACCTGTACCCAGTTTCCTGAACTCATTCAACTTACTAACCTGCCTTGGGTAGAAGATTTTGAAGATCAACGATGGGGAGCTGGTAACGGGGGTGCTACAACGGCCGGTAATGCTCACCGGGGTGAATTTCCTGTCTTTTACCCGGATGGTAACTGGACGGTCGCGCCACCGGTTACAGCCGGTTTTGAAAATAGATATGCCTGGTGTGTTAATAGCGGAGGAACGTCAACCCCGGGTACCGGTCCCCTTAGTAACCACACCCAGGGAGGAAGTAAATACTTATTTGCTGAATCTTCACTGGGTTCCAATACTGCAGTCCAGTCTACACAGATCATCACTCCTTGTATAGACCTTACCCAGGAAACCCGCTGTCTGGCTTTCGAATTCTGGTACCATATGTTTGGTGAAGATGTGGACCTTCTGCGTATTGATGTGGATACCGGTTCTGGTACAGCCAACTGGGTTATTGAGTACCGCAAGATTCTCGGTGAACAACAAAAAGCAAATACTGATCCCTGGAAACGCTTTGTTTTTCCTTTAGAAGATTTCAACGGAAAATATGTCCGTATAAGGCTTTTGGCCGCCAAGCGTCCTGGCTTGGGTGGCCCCCGGGGAGATATTGCTGTAGATGACTTCCGGATTTTTGAACCGGATCCCGTTGATATTGAAGTTCAATCCCTTAACGAGCCTAAAAACGGTTATTGCTACTTTGATAACCAGGAGCCGGTAATAATAGAGGTCAGAAATAACGGTTGCCAAACGGCTACTAATATTCCCGTGGCCTTTGAAGTAAGTACCAGTACCGGAACTAGTGCTGTACAATGGGATACTATAAAAACTCCGCTTGTATTAGGTGATACCCTTACTTACACCTTTACCCCAAAAGCTGATCTTAGTGCATATAATACTTACTGGGTTAAAGCCTGGGCTACCATGCCTGGTGATGTAAACACCAGCAATGATATGGTTCAGGTTAGAGATAGTATAGAATACACCCTTCCTATTTCTTCATTCCCTTATATAGAAGATTTTGAAGACGGCATAATTCAGTCGCAGGACATAGGTAATGATCTAATGCGATTCAGTGATGGAGTAATTACTTTCTACAAGTGGTTGGTCAACAGGGGTCTTACCCCTTCTTTAGGCCAGTCGGGTCCTTTTGAAGGTTTCGGATACGGAGGAAAGTATCTCTACACCAGAAGTCTCGTTAATGATAATCAATCAAGCAGCACCTACGTAAGAACGGTGTGTGTGGACCTGGGGGGCATGACTTCTCCTGTGATCGAATTCTATTACCACATGTTTGGTGATGCCATAGAATCGCTGGAACTTGAAGTTTCCCGTGCTGAAGAAGATCTGGATACCTGGACACCAATACCCGGTTCTAAAATAACCGGAGCCCAACAAACCGGGTCTCTGAGTGATTGGAAGTATAAAAAGGTGCACCTCGGTCCTGAGTACCTGGGAGAAACTATTAAGATACGTTTCAAAGCTACCCGTAAGTCTATCACAATGCCCACGCCAGCCCACCCTGATTATGTGGATATGGCGATTGATAAAGTTATGATATTTGACGAGATTGCCAATGATGCCGGTATACTCTCTATCAATACGCCTGTATTACATGGTGAGGCTGGTACTACTTTTAACCCGTCTATTAAGGTTACCAACCACGGTACTGCCAACATCGCCAGTGTTCCTTTAACTATAAAAGTTACTCCTTTGTGTGGTCCTAATGCCGGGCAGAGTACTACCTATACCGATGTTGCAACGGCTTCCGTTACTCCCGGAAACACATCCGCTATTGTTAACCTTACCAATACCAATGCGGTTTTCCCTGATGGTGAGTTTGAGCTTTGCGTTATTACCCAGCTTGGAGGTGATTCCCACAGCTTCAATGATACTATTTGCAAACGTCTGATCGGTCATGGTACCAAAGTGATCGAATATAAAACAGACTTTGATACTTGTGACTACTCCGCAGATGGTTTCTACTTTGAAGGTCCGTTCAGACAATGGGAATTGGGCAGACCAAGAGGTGCCCGCATCCGTAATTCATTTTCATCACCCAACGCATGGGTAACCAACCTGGACGGTTCAGTAATTCCTGGTACCGATGAGTTTCTCTATGTACCTGATCTTATAAATTTTGACACCATTGTGAAACCTGCGTTCAGGTTCCGTCAAAATATGGACTTCCCCGCCAATGCTGATGATGCAAAAACCAGTAGAGCGGTAGGAGGTATTCAGTACCAGGAAATTATAGGTGGTACACCTGGCCAATGGAAATACCTGGGTAAAGATGTACTGGGTCTGGTAATTGCGGGTGTGAAAAACCTAAACTGGTATGATAGCGAATTCGGTTCTGTATTGCTCAACCAAATAAATGATAACCCGGGTTTTGTAGGGCGTACCAACGGAGGATGGATACAGACCTCCTTTGTGATGACACCTTTTGATGAAACCCCCGGTACCAAGAGGTTCCGCTTCATCTTCAGCTCAGCTGCCAATGCTTCAGGTGGTAATGAGGGTTGGGGTATTGATGATTTTGAGATTTATGTTCCTCCTCAAAATAGTATCGGTGTAGTACGCTTTTCGCACGTATCTCCCATTGCTTTCCCTTTGATAAAACAGGACCTTAAGCTTACTGTTAGGAATTCAGGAGCCAAGCCCCTGGATAGCGCCAAGATCAGAATTGTCATAGATAATAAGCCCCCCGTGGTTGATACTTTAGTTGTGTTCAGCCCACCGCTTCTAACCGGACAACAGATAACGATGCCTCTTCGGGGAAATCAAGCCTGGCAGGCTCCGGACGTAACGGTTGGTAACCACACTGCCCAAGTATTTACTTCACGTCCTAATGGTAAAATAGATAATTATCCTATTGATAATGATACTACCGTAATCTTCACCGTACTGGATACTGTGGACCTCAGGGCTGCTAATGGAGTTACTCAGTACTGTAACGATTTCGAAAGAACTAATCCGGATATCAGACCATGGTTACCTACCAATACTTATGTATATCAGGAAGGAAAACATTCATGGCAATGGGGTTTCCCGGCTCAGTTCGGTGTACCTCCCAGTGGTCAGAATGCCTGGGTTACCGGCCTAGATAAGGATTATACGCTGAGGGATAGTTCCTCCCTGATCTCCCCTATCTTCGTGATTGATAGCGGACAGACCATGAATGTAAGCTTCAAGCACTGGTTCAGGACCGAGCGATTACACGATGGTGGAAATTTTGAAGTAAGTTTTGACGGAGGGCTTAAGTGGCAACCTGTCGGGTTCAAATTTACCAAGGATACAGCAGTAAGTTGGTACAACACTCCTTTTGTAGCGGCACTCGATATTATCCGTCCAGGTTGGTCTGGCGACTCAAAAGGCTGGATATCTTCCAACTGGCCTTTTGCCTTTGACGAGGAAGTAAAATGTATTTTCCGCTTCCGCTTTGAATCAGACTATGATAACCGTGTGGATAATGGCTGGGCCATTGATGACTTTTGCCTTGAACACAGCACACTTGCTCCAAGACAGGTTATCGGTATCGAGGAAACACCCTTTATTGATGAAGCTATTTCCAGTGATCTTTCTCCCAACCCTACAAAAGGTATGGCGGAGTTGAGCCTTTACCTGCCTTCGCCAAAACAAGGTCAGCTGGTAATTATCAACTCGGTGGGCCAGATGATGGAAAAACGTGATATTAAGTTTGAGAACGGAGATAATCGCATTGAGCTGAATGGCTCTAACTGGGATTCCGGTATGTACATTGTTAAACTCTACGTGGGCGAAGATGTAATTACCAAAAAATTGATCATCGCCCGTTAATTCAAACCAGATATTAAAATCAGGAAGCCCTCCGTTTCGGGGGGCTTTTTTTATGTCAAAAATTCACATTGATTTGAAGATACATGTCATAATGTCCTAAAAACCAGTAAATCATAAACATGGAATCAAAATTGACCACCTCTGTTATGTAATCAAAATCAAGCATGGACTTAAGTAAATTCACCATAAAATCACAGGAGGCCATACAGGAAGCTCAAAATCTGGCCATGACCAATACCAATCAGGCTATTGAAAGTGGTCACCTCCTTAGCGGAATTTTCCAGGTAGATGAAAATGTACTCCCCTTTTTGCTCAAGAAATTGTCGGTAAACGTTGACATTTTTGAGAAAGCGCTGGAACAGATTGTAAAATCCTATCCCAAAGTAGAAGGTGGTTCATTATACATGAATCGCAGTGCAGCCGAAGCCTTAAACAGAGCCCGGCAAACCGCCAGGGAATGGGGAGATGATTATATATCTCTGGAGCATCTTGCTATCGGTTTATTAAAAGGTAATGACAGCATTGCTCAAATGATGAAGGATAATGGCATTAATGAAAAAGCTTTTAAGCTGGCTGTTGACGAACTACGAAAAGGAAATAAAGCCACATCTGCCAGTGCCGAAGATTCCTATAATGCACTCTCCAAATACGCTAAAAATCTCAATCACCTGGCTGAAGAGGGTAAACTGGACCCGGTAATTGGGAGAGATGAGGAAATACGCAGGGTTCTGCAAATACTCTCCCGCAGAACCAAGAATAACCCGGTGCTCATCGGTGAACCCGGAGTGGGAAAAACTGCCATTGCCGAAGGTATGGCGCATCGTATTATAAAGGGAGACGTGCCCGAAAACCTGAAGGAAAAACAGATCTTCAGCCTGGATATGGGCGCCTTGGTTGCCGGAGCAAAGTACAAGGGCGAATTTGAGGAACGCCTTAAAGCAGTAGTAAAAGAAGTGGTGGAATCCAACGGTCGCCTGGTCCTCTTTATCGATGAAATACATACACTGGTAGGTGCCGGTGGCGGAGAGGGTGCCATGGATGCCGCCAACATTCTTAAACCCGCACTTGCCCGTGGAGAATTAAGAGCCATAGGAGCCACTACCCTTAATGAATATCAAAAGTACTTTGAGAAGGATAAGGCCCTTGAGCGCAGGTTTCAAAAGGTGATGGTAAACGAACCGGATACCGAATCAGCCATTTCCATATTAAGAGGGATCAAGGAAAAGTATGAAACCCATCACAAGGTGCGTATAAAGGACGAAGCTATCCTGGCTTCAGTACAGCTGTCACAACGTTACATCACGGATCGTTTTCTTCCGGATAAGGCCATTGACCTTATTGATGAAGCGGCCTCTAAACTTCGATTGGAAATGAATTCCAAACCAGAGGAAATTGATGTGCTGGACCGTAAGATCATGCAACTGGAAATTGAACTGGAGGCCATCAAACAGGAAGGTGACCAGCATAAGACCGATGCCCTTAAGAAAGAACTGGCCGACCTCTCTGATGAACGTAGCGGCTTAAACGCCAAATGGGAACAGGAAAAAGAGGTTGTGGAAGGCATACAAAAGGCCAAGGAAGACATTGAAAAATTGAAACTGGAAGCCGAGCAGGCTGAGCGTGCCGGTGAATACGGTCGTGTAGCTGAAATCCGCTATGGAAAGATCAAGGAAGCCGAGGCACGCCTGCACAATGCTGAAAATGAGATCGCGGGACTCAAGGACTCTTCTCCCCTTATCAAAGAAGAAGTAGATGCGGAGGATATTGCTGATGTCGTTAGCCGCTGGACCGGGATCCCCGTTTCCAAAATGCTGGAAAGTGATAAGGAAAAGCTGCTGCGCCTGGAAGATGAACTGCACAAACGTATAGTAGGACAGGATGAAGCCATCATGGCTGTTTCCGATGCCGTACGAAGAAGTCGTGCCGGACTACAGGATGAGAACCGACCCATTGGCTCATTTATCTTTTTTGGTACCACGGGAGTTGGAAAAACCGAGCTTGCGAAGGCCCTGGCAGAATTTCTCTTTAACGATGAGAATTCCATGACCCGCATCGATATGAGTGAATACCAGGAGCGCCATGCTGTAAGCCGGCTCATAGGAGCACCTCCAGGCTATGTAGGGTATGATGAAGGCGGTCAACTGACCGAAGCGGTGAGGCGAAAACCTTATTCCGTAGTGTTGCTGGATGAGATCGAAAAGGCGCATCCCGACACTTTCAACATTCTTTTACAGGTACTGGATGAAGGTCGTCTAACCGATAATAAGGGACGCACCGTAAACTTCAGGAATACCATCATCATCATGACTTCTAACCTGGGTTCAACCTTGATGCAGGAACGTTTTGAAGGTTTAACCGAGACGAATAAGCATCAACTTTTCGAGGAAACCCGTGATGAGATCATCCAAATGCTCCGGAAAACTATCCGTCCCGAGTTCCTGAACCGTATAGATGAACTGGTGATGTTCCTGCCCCTGGACAAAAAGGATGTAAAACAAATTGTAGGACTTCAGGTAAAACAGTTGAAGAAAACCCTGAAACGCCAGAATATAGATATAGATGTTACGGACAGTGCATTGTCTTACCTGGCTGATGTAGGTTTTGATCCGCAATTTGGAGCCCGTCCTATAAAAAGGCTTATTCAAAAGAGGATCATGAACCAGCTTTCCAAAGATATACTGGCCGGAAAAGTAGAGAAAAACAGCCTGATCCTTATTGATACCGAAGGTGATTCCCTGGTGTTCCGTAACGAACCGAAAGAGTTACCGGAATTACACTGAACAGTCTGATCATTAAATAAAAGCCCTTTCGTGATGGAAGGGCTTTTTTATTTATAGGCCGTTCTTATTAAGCCAGTTGATGTATTTCCTACGATTGATCTCATGACCCCGCAAAGTAGTTGCAAAACTATGATATCCAGGCCGCTCCGGGTCTGCAACCATAAATATATAATCATGGTGCGCGTAATTCAGCACCGCATCAATGCTGCTCAAAGCGGGGATCTTTATAGGCCCAGGTGGTAAACCCGGGTTTTGATAGGTATTGTAAGGCGAGCTGTAGGCCAAATCCTTATAATACACACGCTGTATGGTCCGTGTAGGGTGATCCATATTGATAGCGTAGATCACTGTGGGGTCTGATTGTAGTTTCATTCCCTTACGTATCCTGTTATAATACAAGCCCGCTACTTCCTTTTTCTCATCGGGCTTCACCGTTTCCTTCTCAACAATGGATGCCAGCGTTACCACCTCTACAGGAGTAAGGTTCATTTCTCTCGCTTTTCTGAGACGTTCATCCGTCCAGAAACGATAGAACTCATCCCGCATGCGGGACATCAAAGCTTCCGGAGAAAGCGTCCAGTAAACTTCATACGTATTAGGCAGGAAATAAGCCGTAGCTGTTTGTGGATTTACTTCGTAAGTTTTCAGTTTTTCCGCAGAAGTGAGCAGTTCCAGGAACTCTACGGAATCGGGTTCCAGTTTTTTACCCAGCTTACCTGCCAGCTCATACACGCCCGAAATATCATGGAGAACCAGCTTTACCGGATCCTGGGCACCACTGCGCAGTTTATTTACGATCTCATTGTTATTCCAGCCCGGCTTGATAAGGTAGCGCCCGGCTCGTATCCTTTGGGGATAACCCTTCTTCTCAGCCACCCACTTAAAACTCTCTACATTATCCAATACCTGTCTCCTGGAAAGAGTATCCAAAACGCTCTGAAAGCTACTGCCCTCCGGCACCCTCAATTCAAAATTTTTATCAAGCCTGGTATTGGGTTCAAACACTTTCTGGTAATATCCATATCCCCAGTAAAGGCCGAAGGCTACCAGCAGCAGAACCACTACTACAATTAATTTCTTCATATTTCCCCTAATGTGCTTAGTAGTTTAGCAGCCTGCTGGTTACCAGGATTTATCCTGAGTACTTCCTTAAGGCAGCGTGCCAGTTCCTTATTATTTCCCTGCTGTAAATATAGGTTGGCCATATTCAACCAGGCCAGTTCGTAATTGTAATCGGAGGCAAGGGCTTTCTTAAAATAAGCTTCGGCTCCTTTACGGTCGCCTTGTAATAGTGCTATATATCCCAAATTGTTCAAGGCTTCCCTATGATCGGGTTTCATTCTTAAAGTGGCCTTGAAATAGTTTGCCGCCTCCACCATCCGATCCGTATTCATAAGCGCTACACCCAGCTTATTTTGAAAGTCCGGGATATAAGGGGCCAGTTCACAACTACGCCTGTAAAACAGAATGGCCTGTTCTGCTTTCCCCAGGGCGTTGTATGCCTCCCCTATACGGTAGGAAGCCCAGGCCTCCTCATTGGAATACGAAGGTTTTTTTAGACTGCTCAGCACTCGATCAACTCCCCTCTTCTGAACAAGGTTCAATATTCCCTGCTGATCCTGCTCCAGGTACAGATAATGCACCCAAAGCCGAATATCCTGATAGGTCGGATCATACCTCCTTAAGAAGTAAAGCGCGCTGTCCAGATAATACGGAAACGGATCAAAGCGCTCGTATTGCTGTAGGTAAGCCAATGTTTTACTTCTAAGGTCAGGCTTAGGATTATTAACGGCTACCAATCCCAGGAACCTGGAAATACCGTTCGTATCGGTAGTGCTTTTAGCGTTCGGTTTTCGAACATAGTGATCATGCACGGTAACGTGAGGGATATCCACTGGCCCTGAAGCGGGCATGTGGCATTCCACACAATTGTAGTTCTTATTTTCCAACTTGGCTTTGGGTGCGGAACACACCTTCAACTCTCCCCCATTATGACAGGAACTGCACTGAGTGTTAAACCGGGCTACATTGGTTTCCTTTACGGATATATGAGGGTTATGACAACTGGCACAATTGTAACCTTTACTGTTGATAAAACAGGCGCTTTGCTTAAAACGATCTACATGCGAGGCCATGATAAAGCGATCATCGGCATTGGAATAGCGAGGCAGGTATACACTCATTACCTCTGAAAGCTTCATCCCCGGTTTAAAGTCAAAGAAAGACTTACCTTCTTCCAACACGGTATTACCTTGCAAATGACACCGCTGGCACACTTCAAATTGCAGCTCAATGGGTAATTTCTTAGGGTTTACAATAGAGTAATCCGTAGCAATGGCCGTATCCACATATTGCCCGGACATCATCCTCTTTACGTGCAATTCTCCCGGTCCGTGGCAACGTTCGCAGTTGATGGCTCCGGGTACTTCTTTGTAACGGTTTACCGAACCTTTCACAAAACCGGTTGGCATTGAATTATGACAACTGGTACATTCCAGGCCTACCTGCCTCCTGAAGCGCAAATTATGACCTGCCTCGTATCCGGGCGGAAGATCTGCCCTACCCTCCTGGGCATACCAGGTAAAAGGTGCCTGGTACAGGTATTCACCCTGGGTAAAAAGGTGTGAATTCGTATGCTGACCGCTGCCCACAACATAATCTATTCTCCGGCTTTGCTTATAAACAGTATCTGGTGATTGCAGCCTGAACTCATCCAGAAAAAGGCTGTCTCCCTTCCAATGCGGGTGATAGTAATAACCCGAATAATGATCATGAATGACGGTATGGCCGGAGATATCGGCAATGCTCTTGGTAGTATCCGCCCCTCCAAAGGAGGAACCCATACCCGTATGAATGAAGGTGGCATGCTTGGTAATATGGCATTTGCGGCAAGTTTCAATGCCCACGTAATTTACCGTATCGCTCAGGTTGAGATAAGTAGTTTTCTCTTCCGCCTGATCTTTAATAGTGTTATTACCGCAGCGAAAAAGTGCCGTTACCAATAAGCCTATAGCTAGTAATGCCAATATCTTTTTGACCATGCTACCTTTTTTCCCGGATCAGTTGCAGGAAATATTCATCCTGGAAACCCTTGCTCCCTCTCACCCATTCCTTTTTACAGCCGCTGATAGCGAAACCTACCTTTTCAAACAACTTCAGGCTACCTTTATTATCGGTAAGCACATTGCAAAAAAGCTGGTTGATATCCAGGTGATCAAAACAATAGGCTTTCAGCAAAGCCAGTGATTCCGAACCTAGTCCATTATTGCGTAAGCTGGCATCGGCAATCAGAACCCCTACACCTGCTCTTTTATGAAAAGGGTCAAAATCAAAAATATCCAAAGTCCCAATGGCTTTGCCGGAATCCTTTAGCTGAATGATGAGACGAAGCTGACCAGTTTGATAAATGGAAAGGTGGGTATTCTCAATATAGCGTCTCATAAGATCGCGACTAAAAGGTAAAAGTGTTCCGCTTACCTCCCAGTTTTCACGGTTGTTCTCCCAATCCAGCAAAAGGTCAAGATCCTCAGGTTCCACCGGGCGGAGCTCTATCTTATCCCCTATCAGCCAGTTCATACTTCAATACTTCCTTCAAACACAAATTCGGCCGGACCGGTAAGCCAGATGTCTGTAAAACCCACTTCAGCAGGTTTAAAACTCACGTTCAATTCTCCTCCTCTTGTGTGTACATATACTTTATGCGCGCCTACCTTTTCCTGCTTAAATGCTGCCAGTACAGCAGCCGTTACCCCGGTACCACAACTTAAGGTTTCATCTTCCACACCCCTTTCGTAGGTGCGCATAAAAAGATGACCGTTTTCCTGCACTTCAACAAAGTTCACATTCACACCTTCCTGGCGGTAATGATCGGAGTAACGAATATCACGGGCCCTGGGTACAATTTCCATTTGTGCTGTATCGTGACTGAAAACAATGTGGTGGGGAGAGCCGGTATCCACAAAAACAGCATTTTCCAACTGGCGAACATCCTGAACATCTATCATACGGATGCTGACCTCTTCCTCACTAACCCTGGCAAGGTGATCCCCGTCAATAGCTTTGAAGCGATACTCTTCCTTTTTCATTCCCAGATCACTGGCAAACCTGCTCACGCAGCGCCCGCCATTACCGCACATGGTACTTTCACGGCCGTCAGAGTTATAATAAACCATCCTGAAGTCATATCCTTCCAGTTCCTCCAACAGGATCAATCCATCGGCTCCCACACCAAACCTTCGGTCGCAGATCTTTCTCACCTGCTCCACCGAGTCCGGTTGCCAGCTCAGCGTTCGGTTATCCACCATTACGAAATCGTTTCCTGTTCCCTGGTATTTGTAAAAGGCTAAATGCATACTCAAACTTCAAAGTTAAAATCCTGTTAAAAGCAATGCCAGCCTGACAATATGATTTAACTTGGAATAGTTATTGAAAATTGAAAGTCCGAAATTACTGAGATTTATAACACTATAAAATTCGAACTGAAATATGAAAAGTATCGCTAAAATTTTCCTGGTATCTGCCCTGGGGGGAGCTATTACCCTGGGCATATATAAGACTTTTTTAGAAGAACCACAGGTAGAGAGGATAATCCAGCAAACTGAACAGCCCTCTTTTGTGCGAACGTCCCTTACCCCATTAGCTGAAGGAGGCTTTACCGAGGCGGCCGAGAAAAGTGTAAACAGTGTAGTACACGTAAGGACGGCAGTAGAGTCACAATACCAGCCCTCCAGCCCGCTGGAATTTTTCTTTGGCAGGCCCCAAGGTTCGCAACCGCGTTTACAGCTTGGCTCCGGCTCAGGGGTCATCGTTTCCAAGGAGGGGTATATAGTCACCAACAACCACGTGGTAGAAAACGCGCAGGAGGTAAAGGTAACCCTGAACAATAATAAAGAATACGATGCCAAAGTAATAGGTGCCGATCCCACTACGGATATTGCCTTACTCAAAGTAGATGCCGAGGATCTTCCCTTCCTCACTTTCAGCAACTCCGATAATGTGCGTTTGGGAGAATGGGTATTGGCCGTAGGTAACCCCTTTAACCTCACTTCTACCGTTACAGCCGGTATTGTAAGCGCCAAGAGCCGGAATATCGGGGTGATCAATGATCGTGCGGCCATTGAGTCATTCATACAAACTGATGCTGCTGTAAATCCCGGCAATAGTGGTGGCGCATTGGTTAATACACGAGGCGAACTGATAGGCATCAACAGTGCCATTTCCACTCATACAGGTTCTTTTGAGGGATATTCTTTTGCTATCCCTTCCAATATTGTGCGTAAGGTAGTGGAAGACCTTCTGGAATTCGGCACGGTACAAAGGGCATTTATTGGGGTGAATATCTCTGATATCACTCCCCGCATAGCCAGTGAATTGGATCTGGAAGTATCCAACGGAGTATACGTGGGCGGTGTTACCGAAAATGGAGCAGCTGAAAATGCCGGCATACAAACCGGGGATGTTATTATGGCCATTGACGGGCAACGTGTTACCAAGAGCAGTGAGCTACAGGAAATTATAGGTCGCAAACGCCCCGGGGACCAGGTTAAGATAGACCTGGACAGGAATGGTAAAAGGATGGATTACTCGGTTACCCTGCGAAATGTAAATGGTACTACCCGGGTTATCAAGAAAGAAGACATTCAATTCATCACCAAATTGGGTGGAAGTTTCCGTCCGCTGAATAAAACGGAGAAAACCCGTCTGGGAATTACCTATGGCGTTAAGGTTACAGAGGTAAAGTCCGGTATTATGGCAGAACTGAATATTCCGAATAACTTTATCATCACCCATATCAACCGCCAGCCTATCCGGGATGTAGAAGATATCAACAGCTCGGTAAATGGGCTTCAAAAAGAGGATCCGGTGGTTATACAGGGCTTCCTCCCTAACGGCAGAGGAAAATACTACGCCTTTGGATATTAAATTAGTGTACTAATTACACTTTCAAATTCTTTATAAAAGCCTCTTAAAGAGGCTTTTATATTTTAAGAATTACATTGTTAACTCCCTCAAAAGAAACTAAATTTGCGGCCTTAAAAAATATTTCAAAACAAATAAGAACGATGGCCGAAGTATTGGATTATCAAGGTTCCGTTACCCAACGAATCGCTATGGAAAAGGCAGCCGCTGAATTTATCAAAAAGATCAGCGAGCTTTACCTGGACAAGGGAATTGAAATGGTACTATTCCGTAACCAGCTCATTGACCAGAGAGCCAGTGAAATTCTAAACCTCCATGAGTATGCCCGCAAATTTGTGGGACAGAATATCACTATTGATGACACTCTTACTCTTCTCAATGAACTGGTGCAAATGGACCTTGCTCCTGCCCGCATGGATATTGGACGCTTGGCCAGCGAATGGCTAAAGGAAAAAGAAGCTTATGCCAATGTGCGCTCTTTCCTGGAGGATAAGCTGAATACTTTCATCGGTCCTGATAATATGCAACGCACCACTCCTAAGGATGTAGTGCTGTATGGTTTTGGCCGTATTGGTCGCCTGGTAGCCCGCGAACTGATGGCCCAGGAAGGTAAAGGTGAGCAATTACGCCTGAGGGCTATTGTAACCCGTGGTGAGGATCCTGAAACCCTTGAAAAGCGTGCCTCGCTTTTACGTGAGGATTCAGTTCACGGCCCGTTTCCCGGTACTGTAGAAGCCGATGTGGAAAAATCTGCCCTGATCGTTAACGGCAGAACGATACAGATGATCGCTGCTTCCAATCCTGAGGAGATCGATTATACGGCCTACGGTATTCATGACGCCCTGGTGATTGATAATACCGGTGCCTTCCGTGACGATAAGGCCTTGGCCCGCCATTTGAAGGCTAACGGAGCTTCTAAAGTACTGCTTACCGCTCCCGGAAAAAACGTACCCAACATTGTACATGGGGTAAACCAAACAGATTTTGATCCGGCTGAGATAGATATCTTTTCAGCTGCCAGCTGTACTACCAATGCTATTACTCCCATCCTGAAGGTGGTGGAAGATAATTTCGGAGTGGTAAAAGGCCATATTGAAACGGTTCACGCTTATACCAATGACCAGAACCTGGTGGACAATATGCACAGCAAATACCGGAGGGGTCGTGCTGCAGCTCTTAACATGGTAATTACCGAAACCGGTGCCGGCAAAGCGGTAGCTAAAGCTCTTCCACAGCTGGAAGGCAAGCTTACCTCCAATGCCATACGCGTTCCGGTTCCCAACGGTTCTTTGGCTATCCTTAACCTCACCGTGGGTAAGTCAACTTCCCGTGACGAAGTAAACGAGGCCATGCGTACTGCCGCCCTCAAAGGCGACCTTGTGGAACAGATTCGCTACTCTATGAGCAACGAACTGGTTTCCAGTGACATTGTAGGCAACTCTTGCCCTTCTGTATTTGACAGCCAAGCCACCATTGTATCCGCTGACGGTGAAAATATGGTGTTGTATGTTTGGTATGATAACGAGTATGGCTACACCCGCCAGGTGATCCGTCTCAGCAAATACATTGCCCAGGTAAGGCGCAAGCGTTATTATTAATCATCAGTTAAATTACGGCATACTAAAAAGCCCGGCCAATTGGCCGGGCTTTTTTATAGTATACTGGAATATCTATTTCACAAAGGGTAAGGTAACTACCTCTGCTTTCAAGGATTTATTGCGTACCTCAATATAGATAATTGATCCCGGCTTTGCGAGATCCGGATTAATATATCCCATCCCAATAGCTTTGCCCAGGGTTGGGGACTGTGTGCCACTGGTAACTCTTCCAATGGTTTCGCCCTTCTCATTTTGAATGGTATAGGATTGCCTGGGTATACCGCGGTCGATCATTTCAAAACCCACCAATCTTTTGTCTGTTCCACGCTCCTTCTGAGCCAGCAGCTCATCTTTGTTGATGAAATCCTTGCTGAATTTAGTGATCCAGCCCAAACCGGCTTCTATGGGCGAAGTAGTATCATCAATATCATTTCCGTAAAGGCAGAAGCCTTTTTCCATGCGGAGAGTATCCCGGGCTCCCAAGCCTATGGGTTTAATATCCTGTGGCGCTCCGGCTTCAAATACGGCCTTCCATACCTTTTCGGCATGCTTATTTTCAAAATATATTTCAAAGCCCCCTGAACCTGTATATCCGGTGGCCGAAACAATAACATCCTCTACTCCGGCAAAGGTTCCCTTCTCAAAAGTGTAATACTTCATAGAAGACAGGTCTATATTGGTAAGCGACTGTAGAGCCTCGGTTGCCTTAGGTCCCTGAACTGCCAGTAATGATATCTCGTCACTGCGATCCTTCAGGGTAACACCAAAGGAGTTATGTTGCTGCAGCCAATCCCAGTCCTTGCTTATATTGGAGGCATTAACCACCAGCATATACTCCGTTCCCGACAGACGGTAAACCAGGAGGTCGTCTACAATACCTCCATCTTCATTGGGAAGACAGCTGTACTGAACCTTTCCATCCGTTAACTTGGAAACATCGTTTGAAGTTACTTTTTGCAGAAATGCTTCAGCTTGTTCACCACTTACCACAAATTCTCCCATGTGGCTTACATCAAATACTCCTACTCCGTTTCGTACGGTATGATGTTCAGCGGTAACACCCTCATATTGAAGAGGCATGTAATAACCGGCAAAAGGCACCATGCGGGCTCCCAACTCTTCGTGGACCCCGGTCAGGGCTGTTTTTTTCATATAGTTCTATGGATTTTGATCAGGCAACGGCCTTACCAACCAAAGTAACCAGTTGTTCCTCGGTGATAGGTTTAATGATAAAATCACTGATTTCACTGATTTGTGAAGCCCTGTCCTTATCTCTTTCATCGATGGAGCTGCTTACCATGTAAACAATTATTTTCTTGGCCAATTGCGGGCGCAATTTAATATACTCCTCAATAAAATCCCACCCGTCCATGATAGGCATATTAAGGTCCAGAAAAATAATATCGGGTAGTTTTGTAGCGTGGCTGTGATTATCCTTTAGATAAAGGATTGCTTCTTCTCCATCTCCGTAGGTCATAACATTAGAAGCAAGCCGAAGCATTTGAATATACTTCTCCGTTGTAAACCTGTAAATCTTATCATCATCAATGATGCAGACCGAATCCACCATATTCATAATACCTGAGTTTAAAATATTACCTGGTCAACTTTCATTGTTCACAATTCAAAAATAAGGTAAATGCTAGCTCGGATTACATAAATCAGATCCCCCCTAACGGTAAGAGCATTCTGTAGTAGATGTCCTGTATATAAATTACTCTCCCTGGATTCCCTCCCTGATTATTCATGCCGATTAAAATGAGCTTATACAAAACCCTACTCATAAACCTTCAGCTAAACAGATTGTAATTTACTGATAAAAAAATATTTATACTATAAATTATTCTAAAATTCAATAAAAAAGGAAAGGTAAGCCTGGTTTCTTTACTCTTCTGGAAATATCAGCTACTTAATTCAATCGATCATATTGCCGGCATCCCTCTAATTCAGAGATTTTTAGCTCCCAGGGAGTTATGTAGTAAATTTCCGAAAATCCTTTTTTCCTGATTTTTCCTGAAAAGGAAATTTTAGCCGTGGATATGTTCCTTTTTACCAAAGCGCGCCATCACCTCTCCTTCAAAATTCAGGAGAGATTCCCATTTTTGATCTACTTCTTCCCTATCTCCATAGGTTCGGGCCAGCCTGATAAAGAGGGAATAATGATTGGCTTCACTCACCATCAGCCGGGAATAAAACTTTGCCAGCTCCTGGTCTTTCAGGTTTTCACTGAGTACTTTGAAACGCTCACAACTTCGGGCTTCAATAAGGGCAGCAATGAGTAAGCGATTGATCAGCCTTTCTGTACGATCACCGGTTTTCGGGAAAAAAGAACTTATCTCCCCCACATATTCATCCTTGCGCTCACGCCCCAGCACAAACCCCCTTTCCAGGATGATCTTATGCACCATTTCAAAATGGCTCATTTCCTCCCTGGCCAGGGCCGCCATTTCTGTAACCAACTCCGAGAGTTCCGGGTAGGTAACCAAGAATGAAATAGCTGTGGAAGCCGCCTTCTGCTCACAAAAGGCATGATCGATCAGTATTTCTTCTAAATTATCCTCGGCAATATTGGCCCAACGAGGGTCCGTAGGTAATTTTAATCGCAACATCAATTTGAGTATTTCTCATTTAACAGATTAGCCAGCCGGTTTGCAAAACTAACCAATTGTTTAATCTCACTCAGAGTGCTTATCCGCTCCTTTTCAAAGATCAGGAGGGAGTGGCCGTTGGACTCCACATGATAGAGTTTATTACTTTCAAAGAAGTTGATGACCTCATCATTGAAGAACCTGCGGATATTCAGGAGATCATCACCTTTTAGTTTGAAGCGCTGTGAAAAATCAGTATGGCTTTTAAAATTAATATCCCTGAACCCCGCCAGGTAGGCCACACGATCCAGCAGGTTTTCCTTATCCATGACAAACTCGGCCACTCTTACAGGCAGATGAAGGCATATCATGGTACTATGCAAAGACTCACGGGCAATAAACTCTCCCTCATGATAGTCCAGGTCAGCCATTGCAATGCGTACGCTTCCCCTTTTACCTCTTAGGAGATTCCTTCCTTTATCAATAATACGGGTAGCGAAATATTTAAAATCTTCAAAATCCTCCGCTTCATAGAATTCGCCTGGGAATGTTTGCCAATGTAAACGATCCGCGAAACGGATAATGCCCTGCTGTCTTTTGGTGATCTGGCTCCTTTTGCGATGACGCGGAAGCGCGCGGCTCTGTCTTGGAGCTAGAGGATGGCTGCTGCTGGTACTGAGGTCATCTAAACCTACCACCTCCAGGTTACCCCCGGCCATCCTGAAATTCTGGTAATAATCGTGGAGCTGATCCATCACCGAATGATCTACAAATTCACTCAGGCTGAAATCAACAATTACGGTGGAATCACGGGGGATGGAATCCAGTTTTTTCTTGATACCCAAAAAATTGAGAAAATTGCTGAAAGCACGCACACTAAGGTGATACTGATGATCACTTTCCTGGTACAAGAGTGTATTGGGTCTGAAAATGTTTCTGAGCAATGTGCTGATATGTTTGATAGCGCCTAATTGGAAAAGCAGGGTTACACCTATACCTACGGCTATACCGGTAATTAAACCGGTAAACAAAGTGGCTATCATGGTTACCAGAAAGATGACGAACTGTACCCAGCCTACCGAAGCCATATCCCTGAAAACAGAGGGAGCTGCCAGCTTATAACCGGTATACACCAGTATTGCTGCCAGTGCCGGAAGGGGTATATGCTGTAAAAAGGCTGTAAATATCAATACAAATACGGCCAGGAAAATTCCGTGGAAAAGGTTGGATAAACGGTTAGTGGCACCATTGTTTACATTAACGGAGCTACGTGCAATTACTGAAACCACGTTAATCCCGCCCAGCAAGCCAGACACTACCGTGGCCACTCCAATGGCCCTAAGATCTTTATTAACGTTAGATCTTCTGCGTTGCGGGTCCAGCTTATCCACCGCCTTAATGCTTAGAAGGGATTCTACACTGGCAATGAAAGTGAGTGAGATAACCGCTACCATAAATTCGCCTGTGGCAAGCTTGGAAAAATCAGGAAATGCCAGCTGGTTGAATACATTATCGGGAATATTGATCAGGTATTCCGGTGGCAACGGAGCCAGGGTCTGTTCATTTTTTTGGGTGAAATAAACCAACCCTACTGACAGTAACACTACCCACATCGGAGCGGGCACCAGGTGAAAAACCGGATTACGGATGCGCGCGTAAAGAAACATGATGAGGAGCGATGCTATACCAATTACGTAAGCCAAAACCGGAACCTGTCCATTCCACAGGCTACCAACCGATTCATGAAGGGAAGCAAATAACTCCATGGGAGAACTGGCTTCCGGACTTACCTCTCCTATCATTACATGCAATTGTTTGGACATTATGATCAATCCAATAGCTGCCAGCATTCCCTGTACGGCCGGGGAGGGGAAAAAATCGCTGAGTGCCCCAAAACGCAATAAACCAAATAGAAAGATAAGCCCTCCTGAACACACAACTGCAGCCAATGTATAGAGGTAACCTGTCTGTAAATCACCTGCGCCCAGCGTCATTACGGCACTCAGGGTTACCACTACCAGACCGTTTCCGGCACCTGTAACGGTTACGTTAGAGCCTCCCAGGGTAGAAACAATTATGCCGCCCACCACTCCGGCTATAATACCGGCCAAAGGTGGTACACCAGAAGCTAAGGCCAGTCCCAGCGACAAGGGGAGGGCAATGAGAGATACCACAAAGCCAGGAAAGATATTTTTACCGATATTTTGAAGGTGTTCTTTCAACTATGGGGTCGTTCGGAACTATGCACGATTAAAAGGTCACTGGGCAATTCGGACAAAATATATTCCAGGTCATGGGTAAACACCCGGTCCAAAAAGCCCAGCTTGGTATCCGGGGAGTTCATTACCAGTAAATCTGCGTTGAATTGTTGCGTGAAATGGCCAATGGTATACCCTCTTTTGCCGAAAATACACTTCTCACTCACCTTGATATCCGAAGGAATATCAATACCCTGAAGGATGGTGTTAATACGTTGGTTTTCCTTCTCCTGAATACTCTTCTTAGCCTGATTTACCTCTTCCAGGCTCTTATCATCCTCCACTCTCTTGCCCACCCTGGCCGGCACTACTTCCTCTACAATAACTATTTCTGAAGAGCGAAAATGCACGCCTACCTTAATGGCGGTTTCAATGGTAATAGGAGTTTTGGGATGGTCCAGCCCATTGACTACTATCCTTCTGCAGGAGCTTTTAAATTGATTTGGATGCGTCATAAGGAGAATGGAACAGTCAGACTTTCGCACCAACCTTCTTGCCACCGAGCCGATGTAATATTTCAACAAACCTTCCCGTGGCAAAGCTCCGGCTATAAGAAGGTCTACTTTATGCTCGGTGCAGGCTTTCAGGATAGCCGTTACCGGGTCGCCTTCCTCCCATACCAAGACGATCTCCTCCTGGTTCACCTGCTGCCTGCCAAGCACTTCACTGAGCAGTTGTTCTTCTTCAGGAGTACGGTCACCAATGTGAATAAGGATCAATCTTTCTCCCAGGGACTGTTTTATCCTTACCGACTCCGCTATATTAGCCTCCATATTGGGTGAAAAGGCAATAGCAGTAGCTATATTCCCGAAAGGTTTTTCTATCATAACTTTGTTATAATTCCTTCCAATTTAAGACTTCTGATTAGAACTGGTAAGGAACTTCCAGTGATCTTAAATAGTTTATAAAAATAAAATATGAAAAGTACCTTGTATAAAGCCAACACTCGTGGACATGCTGAGCATGGTTGGCTCAACTCATTCCATACGTTTTCATTTGCGGGCTACCACAATCCGCAAAGAATGAATTTCGGAGCCCTTCGGGTTTTTAATGACGATACTGTGGATGCAGGCACTGGCTTTGGAGCACATCCCCACTCCAACATGGAGATTATTTCCATCCCTCTCTCGGGAGCATTGGAACACCGTGACAGTACCGGAAGGCACAAAATAATACGATCCGGGGAAGTTCAGATTATGTCAGCTGGCAAGGGCATTGTCCATTCAGAAATTAACGCCAGCCAGACCGAAGGGGTAAGCTTTCTGCAGATATGGATCATTCCCGATAAACAGAATATTGATCCACGCTATGACCAGAAAGAATTCCCTCTTCATTCCCATCGCAATACATTTATAAACGTAGTGGCTCCTGACAACCCGGAAGCCCTCTGGATCAACCAGCAATGCTGGTTTTACATGGCTGAACTCAGTGAAGGTGGTGTGGCCGGGCTGGACCTGAGTAAACCTCACGACCACGGGTTGTTTGTTTTTGTGATAGAAGGGCAGATAGAAGTTCTGGATCAAATACTCGATAAGCGTGATAGCCTGGGCCTGGAGGATATTGGATCCTCCCATGTGGAATTCCGGGCTTATACCGAGAGTAAAGTCCTGGTTATTGAGCTGCCTATGAAATGGCATTAAAAAACCCGGAAGGGCAACTTCCGGGTTCTTTAGTATAATCTGAACTATATTTTCAATTAACGGGCAATGATCAGTTTCCCGGAACGAACTTTAGAACCGGTCTGCAACGTCAGGATATAGGTTCCGGAAGTAAGACGGGAAACATCCACATCCAGATCCTTGGTATCCCTATCCAGATTTTTAAAGGAAAGAGTCTTTACCAGCTTTCCATTGATATCACGGATCGTGATCTTGGCATCTGATCGGTTTTCAAGGTTTAAGCCAATACTAACCTGGCTGGTAGCGGGGTTAGGGAAAACATTCAAGGCTTCAGGTGCTGCTACAGCCGCAACTTCCTGGGGTTCATCAATGCTGATGTAATCAGCTGTGGAAGTGGTTTTGAAAATACCACGACCATGCGTTCCCGCATAAATAGCTCCTTCAAAATCGGTATTTTGCTTAAGGTCAGTCCTGATAGCACGATCCTGGATAAGGTCGAAAATCGGAACATTACTTCCAATGCCATTGGATTCAAGTGACCAATCCGGATTACCACCTGAAACATCAGAAGTTGAATATACGCCAGCCTCGGTTCCAACGATCACCTCATTCATACTGTTGCGGTTTTTGAAGTTGAATGTAGCCGAGTAAACAGGCATTTTGGGCAGATTACCCTGAATCGAGTTGAAGTTACCACCTGTCAGGGCATCGGTAGAAAGATATACATAATCGTTATTACCATAGTTGCCCAGGGTTACCAATACCCGGTTAGGATCATAAGGATGTACGGCTATACCGGTAATGGCACGTCCACCAAAAGTTCTGGCAATAGAAGTTTGAATAACCGAGGTGGAAGGTCTTTGCAAAACACCTCCCAGATATAAGTCATTAACGGAGATTGCTGCAGAATCTCTTGCAGCAGCCAGGTTGGTACAACGGTATAGAACACCATTCCTGGTACCCATCCAAAGGGTGTTACCATCAGCACTTACGGTCATGGTTTGTGGATCAATACCATTGGCTCCAGGTGACAACTTAGCTACGTGGTACCAGGTAGGAGCTTCATCCAATTCGCTGAGTGCACCACGGGTCATCCATATACCACCTATCTCATTTTTATCAATAGCTGCAGGGTCACCAGGATAAGCTGTAACACCTACAAAGAACATGGACTGAACCACATCCTGAATCATCACACTCTCTGTGGGGTTTAAGCGACTTGGTAACGTATAAGGTAAAGGCAATTCATTGGTTGCACTAGAAGCCACCACGGTAGCACCGGCTTCATAATAAACCGCTGCAGTAGCCACAATTTCCAGGTTCACAGGATTATTGAATGTCACAGTAAAAGTACCGTCAGACACATTAAAATTACCGGTACCATCTCCAGTAAGGTTACCGTTTGCATCAGAAGTAACTGTAAGAGAACCTGCGCGTATCACGATACCTTCAGGAAGAAACTTTGCTGAAGGCTGCGGACGAGGTATAGAGTTTGTATAGGTGGAATTACCATTACCAAAACCAAGGCTACGCACTATACTATCAGCACTAAACCTGATCGAATCCGTGCTAAGGTTATCGTAACGGCTTTCCCAAAGTGTAAAAGGAGTTACAAAGGGTGCAAATGCTGGATCCCCTACTCTTTTACGAGGATCTACATCATCGTTAAGCACATAATCAAAGGTAACGCCACCGTCAGTTGAACGTCCCATCAGTCCATATTGCATTTCCTTGAATAGTATGTCTGGATCCAGCCTTGAAATTTCTGCGTCACCACCATCACCGTCTCTAATTACTCCGTTCAGGTTGATACCTGAAGTACGCTTACCTGATTTGGGGAACATAGAAGAAGGGTCAATAAAAATAGTTCCATTATCCTGTGTTCCTCCCAGCATTTCACCGGAACTACCTACAGCAATATGGTAAAACTGAGTAGTAACATAATTACGTACTTCCCAGGCCCAGGTAAATCCGTCCGTACTGGATTTAAAAATACCTCCATCGTTACCCACATATATTTTGGTAGGATCATTTGGATCAAATACTATCTCATGGTTATCCGCATGAACATAAAAAGTACTGCCCGGTGCATCACCAAGAGAGGCGATTTGAAGCCATCCGTTCTGGGCACTCCATTCCCACAGGGTTACACCACCCACAAATATTCTTTCCTTATTAATGGGTGATACACCCAGCATATTATTATAGTTCCCCTGGGGGTTACCTTGCGCACCATGGGGGTTCAACAGTGATGAACGTTGTCCTATGATATTCCAGGTGTTACCACCATCTTTGGATTGGTAAGCTTTATCAAAGTGTCCGAAATTATCACAGGCTACCACGTATACATACTGATCATCCTCAGGAGAAGCTGCAATACGGGCACGACCGGTAATGGAGGGAAGTCCCGGAGCAAGACTGAACGAGCCTACATTTCCATTATCTGAACGGTAAACCCCGGATCCCTGCTTTACCCATACCTTCCCGGAAACCGTTACAAAAAGATCTTTCGCATTGGAGTTAAATGCATTGAAAGCTGCCTGCCAGGATTCTCCCGCATCATCCGATACCATAAGACCAGTGTTTGTTGCTGCATATACCCGGTTGCTATTATTAGGATCTACCGCTATTTTACCTACTGCATTCCATGATGTGGTATTAGCCAATTGTGTGAAGTTTTTTCCACCATCAACAGATTTGTACATACCATCTCCACGGAAACCGGAGTTTTCATTGCCCCCGTCACCGGCATACATTCCTTCACCGGTTCCATAATAGATATCACCGTTGGGAGCCATTGCCAAGCTGACAATTATAGCGCTGGGAGCCCCAATTACTTCACCCCAGGTAGAACCTCCATTCTGGGTTTCAAAAAGCCCACCACTAACGGCTGCGGCAAACATGTGCTGAGAATTAGCCGGGTCAATTAAAATGGCCCTGGTACGGCCACCAATTGTAGTAGGACCCATTTCTTCCCACTGCAGATTAAGTGCAGAAGATTTTTTGGACTTCAAAAGCTCCACTTGCTCATAAGCTCTTTCCACATCGGCCGGATCTATCTTTCCGGTAACCTGATTCGCCCTGATCTTGTGCAACCATTGGTGGGCTCCACGAGCACCATTCTCTTTAATGGCGGTTTTTCTAGGTTGATAATAGTCCACCGACTGTGTGCTACTATTAAATACCACCGCCAGTACCAGAGCAACCAGAGATACACCGCTTATGAGTATTCCTTTTTTCATATTTATCATTTTACTTTTTTCGAAGGGGTACAAATATAATTTACAAAAAATTGAAATTTCCTTAAAACAGATGTTGTTCGGCATGATACGAAGAACGCACTAAAGGCCCGCTCTCCACATACCTGAATCCCAGATCATTGCCAATCTTTTTATATTTTTCAAATTGTTCCGGGGGCACAAATTCGTAAACCGGTAAATGCTTAGTGGTGGGTTGCAGGTATTGACCCAGGGTAATGATATCCACCTCAGCTTCCCTGAGATCTTTCATGGTTTCTACCACTTCTTCTTCCATTTCACCCAGCCCCAGCATAATACCACTTTTGGTGCGTGGCAAGCCCTGTTCCTTAAGGTACGCCAGTACTTCGAGACTACGATCATACTGCGCCTGTATACGAACTTTACGGGTTAATCTTCTTACCGTTTCCATATTATGGCTAACAATTTCCGGAGCTACATTAACAATACGGTCAATATTTATCTTCTCGCCTTTAAAGTCGGGAATAAGGGTTTCCATAGTGGTTCCTGGACTCATCCTGCGAACAGCTTTTACGGTTTCTGCCCACAAAATAGAACCTCCGTCATAAAGGTCGTCACGATCTACCGAGGTGAGTACACAGTGTTTCACCTTCATCAATTTAACGGAACGAGCCACTCTTTCGGGTTCGTCCCAGTCTACATCTTCGGGCCTGCCGGTATTCACGGCACAAAAGCCGCAACTGCGTGTACAGGTATTTCCCAATATCATGAATGTGGCAGTACCGGCTCCCCAGCACTCACCCATATTAGGACAAGCCCCGCTTTCACATATAGTATGGAGCTTATAGCCGTCAACCAACGAACGTAGGTTACGGTAATTATGGCCAGTGGGTAATTTTACCCTCAACCATCTAGGTTTCTTTTGTCGCTCCTGGAGAAGACCTGGCTCCGCTGTTGTACTCATCAATTCTTTTTGTAACCAAAATTTACAGCCAGGTAAAGCTGGAAAAAGCCTATTTGATTGACGTCATTCCCACCTTCTTCATAAAAAATGGGCACCTCGGTAAAAAACAGGTCATAGATCACACCCGTTTCGAGGGAGGTAACCTTACGGTCTAACAAATCAAAGTCAAATGAGAATCCAATTTTTCCATAAACACCTGGCTTTAAGCTAATTTCTCCAAATCCTTTGAAGAAATTTGCTTCTCCGTAGATATTAGACACATTATGCTTGTCAGGGTTGTACCGAACGGTCCTTAAAATTCCAATGGGCGATGAGGATTCTTCATAAACCTGTAGATAAATAGGCTTGAGAAGGCCGAAGGAAGCACCTGTTGAATATACCACCCCAATAGAAACTGTGCCTTGGTCAGTCTTGTCATAAAGGATGCTTTCACTTACATACCCTATTCTCAAACTATAAAAGGAATTTAAACGTCCATAAACGTATCCCCTGGAATTACTGGCAAATTGGTTAGGTGTTCGTACTTCCTTTGGATGACGCAGCTTGGTCATCTCTACTTCCACTCCCTCAGTATTAAAACCGTCCTTGTATTTAAGATAGCGGCCGTTTAGAGCATAGCCCCGTGAATGACCAACTATTCCCAATGTATATGCCCGGTCATAGACCTGCCGCTTAAAATCGGCTGAAGTTTCCAACTGAGCATAGCCGTGGAAACCAAAGGCACAAAGCATTAGTATAGTTAGTTTTTTAGTCATTCAAAACCTTTTCAAAGTACGCGCTTGAAATAGCGATATGCGAGGAATGATACACACAACGTCCTTCTTTTATATGAATTACCTGGGGCGATTCATGTCTTACATCATAACGTTGTGCAACAGCAGCAGATACATCGCGATAACGGATCAAATCCAGGTAGAAAACCGGCAGATCGGTTTCACTGATATTCCATTGCCGTTTAAAACGATCCCAAACCATTTTGCTGAGAGCGCACCGCGTACTATGTTTGAAGATTAAAACTCCGCCCGGGCTTTGTGAAGATACCCGATCTACCTCATTCAGTTGACCAATCTCAGTGAGTTCCCTCCAATGCATTAACTATTCACCACCTCATTTGGGGCCTCAGCGCGGGAGTATGCGGGGCACTTTTCACCTGATCCGCAAGATTGGGCTACAATCCCCAAAGCCAGAAGGGCCAATATTCCAACTATTTTTTTCATCTGTTATATTCTTCAGTTTTAGAAACGATGTAAGTACGCAAAGTTAGTTAATTTGCCAGACTACTGACAACGCCATATTCAAACTATAAATTAAACCAATTATTTTAATATGAGTTCATTGTCCCCCAAAATTCATACCAGCTGGCTAGAGGTGTTAATGCCTGAATTTCAGAAAGACTATTTTATGGCCCTGAAGCAATTCCTGGTGGATGAGAAATCAAAATACCGTATTTACCCCCCCGGATCACAGATCTTCTCAGCCTACAACCACACGCCTTTCAACCAGGTAAAAGTTGTGATCATCGGCCAGGATCCCTACCACGGATATGGTCAGGCCAACGGCCTTTCTTTTTCGGTAAGCGATGGTGTAACGCCTCCACCCTCACTTAAGAATATCTTTAAGGAACTGCACGAAGACACAGGAGCCATCATACCGCAAAGCGGCAATCTTGAAAAATGGGCTGACCGTGGGGTATTGATGCTGAATACCGTACTTACGGTACGGGAAAAACAACCGGGATCACACCGCAACCAAGGGTGGGAAAATTTTACGGACGCTACGATAAAAACCCTTTCTGAAGAGCAGGAAAACTTGGTGTTCATTCTATGGGGAAAGTTTGCTCAGTCCAAAAAGGAACTTATTGACCCTTCCAAACACCACATCATTGAATCGGCCCACCCTTCCCCCTACTCAGCTTCCAACGGTTTTTTTGGCAGCCGGCCTTTCTCCAAGACTAATCAGTACCTTGAATCCGTTGGTAAAGATCCCATCAACTGGCAGCTTTGAGATATAGTATATGGATTTGGCTCTTTTCCGCATTCGGGCTTTATGCTCAGAACACTGATCTGCGTATTTCCATAAAGGGCGAATACCCGGATCTGACCAACACGCTGGTAAAGCATCAACAGGATAATCTGGACAGTACCGGGCTCTACAAAGCCATGAATACTGTTAAGCTCGATCTTTTTGAAAGAGGGTACTACCTTTCTGAGGGCAACCTTGTAAAACAGGATAGTCTTGCTCTTTTGGAAGTAATCCCCGGTCCATCCCTCCTATGGGCCAATGTTCAATTATCGGTTCCGGATAGTTTTCCTCTTATTCTACCACAGGGTTTATCCCTGGAAGGAAAAGGCCTTTCTGAGAAAAACTTGCGGGATTATGCCCATACCTACCTCAACTTCCTGGAGAACCGCGGCTACCCCTTTGCGCAACTACATTTTGTAGACTACTCCTTACAAAATGACAGCATACGGGGAACCTTAGAGGTAATTCCTGGCCCCTTGATTACCCTGGACAGTTTGGTTATTAAAGGTTACGAACGTTTTTCCAGGAATGTGCTACGTTACGACCTGCGTTTTGAAAAGGGAATGGTGTACGATGAAGCCTATATACAAAAGCTAAAGGAATATATTAACCAGATCGAATATTTGCGCTTTGCCAGGGCTCCGGCCGTAGCCTTTTCCAAAGACAAAACCATTCTATTCCTATATGTAGAAGAAGTAAAAAGCAACCAGGTAGACGGTATAATAGGTCTTAACACCAAAGAAGACGGAGAAGTAACTTTTAACGGGGATTTTCAGCTGAGGCTGCTCAATGTTTTAAAACGTGGAGAGGAGATCAAAGTGCGCTGGAGAAGGCCCGATGAAAGTATTTCAGAACTGGACCTGGGACTTACACTACCTTACATAGCCAATACGGCTTTTTGGTTGGAAGGTAACCTCAACATCTTCAGGCAGGATAGCTCTTTTGTAAATACCGAGGCCGAAGGGCTTTTGAAATACCTCATCGAAAGCGGAAGTTTTTTAAGTGGAGGCCTGGATTATCGCGCATCCAACGTACTAATGGACGGTGCTGACAACAACACTGGAGGTAATTTGAACTCTTTTAATACCACCGCCTATAAGCTGGGTTACGAACGCAGTGCCGTAAACCGGATCATAGTACCTACCTCTGGTAATATTTTACGGATATACGGGTCTACGGGTATCCGTAAGACTTCGGAAAACTCACAGCGCCAGTACGGTTGGTTTATAACTGATGAACAATATTTCAGGATCTTCAAAAATCACATCCTGAAATTAGGCGTAAACAGCAGGGCCCTGATAGGTGACGACCTTTTTGACAATGAGGTTTTCCGTATTGGAGGCCTCAAAAGCCTGAGGGGTTTTAACGAAAGAAGTATCTACGCTTCCTCTTACGGTATCGGCACGCTGGAATATCGCTATATGCTGGGAGAATACGATTACCTTACGCTTTTCTCCGATATGGCCTATGTGGAGAATAATACCCTGAGCAATTATTCGGTGAATTACTTCCTGGGGGTAGGAGCCGGATTAAACTTCCGGACCAACGGTGGAATATTCTCCTTATTTTACGCATTAGGTAAGGACAACCTGAACCCTTTTGACTTCCGAACTTCGAAAATCCATTTTGGTTACATAAACCGGTTCTGACCTTTGCGGGTTTAATAAAAACGGCTTTCTCACGTTGTTAACTTTGCCATTGGAGATTGCTTAGTAAATTGCATGTTTATTCCCGGCCCTGGAGCCGTATTCAATGATATGATCATACGTAAACACACCATACTTTTTGCACTGGGTCTGGCTCTTCTGCTTACAACTTTCGGTTGCAGCTCTAAAAAAGGATACCAGTCTAATAATATCAGCTACATCTATGACACTAAAAACCTGGCGTTGCGCCCGGATTTTTATGTTTACCATGTAAGCGATACCCTCACCCGGGTATATTACCGCATCAACAGTAATAATCTCCTGTATATGCGCAATGGAGAAAATTCCGCTTACAACGCCATTTTCTCACTGCGTTACGAGCTGGTGCCTTCTTTTGAAAATACCGCAATACTGGACAGTGGGGGCTTTACCGTTCGGGATGTAGAGATGAATCCTCCCCAAAAAGCCCTTACCGGCTCTTTTGATATCAGGATCAGTGAAATTCCGGATAATGGTGAATTGATCCTTCACCTGGTTATGGCTGATCTCAACCGCAAAATAAGTTTTGAGAACTTCCTGCGGGTAAATAAGAAAAACGAAAGGGGCCGCGAGAATTTTTTACTTACCGATACAACCGGCAACGTTATTTTCAAAAACCATGTGGCTACCGGTGCCCCATTTCTCCTTACTTATAACAAGATCAACGCGGGTTCGTACTACGTAAGTTATTACAAACGCGATTTTCCCCTGGCCCTGCCGCCTTATTCTTCCTCGGCACAGGAATCCTTTTCACTGGAGCCTGACACTACCTACCTGGTAAATGCCGACAAACCCATTATACTGGAAGAAAACGGGTTTTACCACTTCAGACTGGACACTACGCAATGGGCGGGTTTTACGGTCTTCTCTTTTTACGATCAGTTCCCCTATATAGCCAAACGCCTCCATCTGGGGCCTCCGCTCCGATATCTTACCACCAAGAGAGAATACGATAAGATCACCGAAGTGATAAATGACCCTAAAGCACTTAAAGAAGAGGTAGATAAATTCTGGTTGGAACGTTCGGGAAGTGTGGAACGGTCCAAAGTGCTGGTAGAAGCTTTTTACTCCCGGGTACAGGAAGCCAACATTTTTTTCAGTTCTTACCTGGAAGGATGGAAGACAGACCGCGGGATTATATACGTCATCTACGGACCACCGGACAAAGTTTACCGTTCCACATCCGGTGAAGCATGGGTTTATGGAGACGAAACCTCATCTTTGTCCTATTATTTCAATTTTATTAAGGTAAGTAATCCGTTTACCGCCAATGACTATTCACTCAACCGTATGACCTCCTACCGCTATGGCTGGGGACAAGCAATAGAATCATGGCGGGACGGCCGTATTTACAATTCAAAAGATATACAGCGTGAGCAGGACGAATCAGACCAGTTCCGATACCAAAGGGCTCCTTATTGGTACTAGACCCGTTATAGAAGCCATTGAGGCTGGTAAACAGATTGAGAAAATACTCATCCAGCGGGGACTTAAGAGCAATACTTTCCAGGAATTGCGTCCGCTTATCCGCGAACATGATATCCCTACTCAAAATGTTCCCATTGAAAAACTAAACCGTATTACGCGAAAAAACCACCAGGGAGTTATCGCTTTTGTATCCCCGGTTGCTTTTCAGGATATGGAGGAAATTGTTACCCGCACCTTTGAGAAAGGGGAAACACCTTTTATCCTCATCCTGGACCGGGTTACCGATGTACGGAATTTCGGAGCAATATGCCGCACGGCTGAGTGTGTGGGGGTACATGCCGTAGTGGTGCCTACCAGAGGTAGTGCCCCGGTAAACTTTGATGCGCTTAAAACCTCAGCCGGTGCACTCAATCATATCCCGGTATGCAGGGAACACAACTTGAAAAACACCATTGAATTTCTGAAAAACAGCGGTTTGAAGGTGGTGGGATGTACCGAAAAAACCGAAAATATAAGCTATAGCGCTGACCTTACCGGTCCCATTGCCATTGTTATGGGTTCTGAAGAAAACGGTATTTCTCCGGAATACCTTAAAATGTGCGACCTTAGCGTAAAGCTCCCCATGCGCGGCAGGATCGGGTCCCTGAATGTGTCAGTGGCTACCGGTGCCTTACTGTATGAAGTAATCCGCCAACAAGATCATTTATGAAAAAACTTGTATTCGCCCTATTACTGTTCTTCACGTACCAGCTTAATGCACAGTTCCGCTGCCAGGATATTAAACAGGAACTACAGCAATCCTCTGTCAACACCTTATCCATTAATAACAACGCGAAAAGCGACACCATTGACATCCTGCACTATAACATTGAGCTGGACTTATACAGTATTGCCAGCCAGCAACTGAAAGGCTCCTGTACCATTGTATTTACACCTAAGCTGAACAATATAAGCCAGATTAACCTGGACCTGCTGGAACTGAACATTGATTCCATACTGCTGAACGGTACTACACTGGGGTATTCCTACAACGATACTATCATCCATGTAAACCTGGCAGGAAGCTATAAGCCCGGTGATACTTTATCATTGGAGGTAAATTACCACGGGCAACCGCAGGGCGATGCCAGCGGCTGGGGAGGTTTTCATTTCCAAAGTGGTTATTACTACAACCTGGGAGTTGGTTTTGCGGCCAACCCCCACACGTATGGGAGGGCCTGGTTTCCCTGTTTTGACAATTTTGTGGAAAAATCCACGTACCACTTTACAGCCACAACCCAATTCCCTAACAAAGCCTATTTTAATGGTACCCGCCTGCTACAAACTTCAGTGGGTGGCGATACACTCTTAACCGAGTGGGATATGACCGACCCCATTCCTACTTACCTGACTTCCGTGGCGGTAAGCAATTATGAGGAAGTTCACCAAACGGTAAACGGTATGGATGGAGTAAAACCCATTATGTTGATGGCCAAAGCTTCAGATACCACCACGCTTAAGAATTCCTTTCAAAATCTTATCCCCGCTTTTCACGCCCTGGAGCATTACTTCGGTCCCTATGTGTGGCAAAAAATAGGATATGCCGTAACCACCAAGGGAGCTATGGAACACGCTACCAGTATCCACTATCCTATTTCACTGGTAAACGGCAACCTGGGCGGAGAAGATATTATGGCTCACGAACTGGCCCATCATTGGTGGGGCAACCTGCTTACCTGTAAAACCGCAGAAGACATGTGGATTAACGAAGGTATGGCCGAATTCTCCAGTCACCTTTACCTGGAGCAAGTGTACGACCGTGCACGCTATCTTGACGAAGTAATGAAGAATGCCTATAACGTTCTTAAGTCTGCTCATACGCAGGATGATGGTTATAAGGCTATTTCCGGCTTAGGCCATAATTATGTATACGGTTATCACGTATACCAGAAAGGAGCCATGGTAGCCCACAACTTACGCGCTTATATGGGCGATTCCGCTTTTTTCCCGGGCTTGCAGACACTTTTGAATAACAATGCTTTTGGTAACCTCAACACTTTAGAGTTTCGTGATCAACTGCAACAGATCAGCGGCATAGGCCTACAGGATTTCTTTGATGACTGGGTGCTGAAACCCGGCTTTCCGTCCTTTGCCATTGACTCTATATATGTACCGTCCTTTTCACAAACCAACACGGCATACGTACGGGTGGCACAAAACACCCATCATGCTCCTGGACTTTTTAGCCAGGTACCCGTTGACATTACCTTTTTTAGCGCCAACCGTGATACGGTAAGCCGACACATGATCGTGAACGGCTCTACTTCCACTGCTACTTTTAATAACCTGCCTTTTCAACCGGTGTTTGCCCTTTGCAGTTATAACGGCAGGCTTTTAACCGCTGATACTTATGATCAATGGACCCTGGGCCAGCGGAATATTTACATTCCTGAAAAAGGAGGAATACGCTTTAACTCCGATCCGGGGGATTCTACTGCGGAAGTAATCTGTATGCAACATTGGGCAGCCCCTAAGGGAAAGGTTTCGGCCGGAAAGGATTACCGCGTTTCCCAATCCCGTTTCTGGACCCTTCAGGGGTATGATCTGGATACCCTGGAAAATAACACCGAGGCTATTTTTTATTACGATGGTTCCTCCAGTGGTTATGACCAGGACCTGGCAGGAGTAAGCGGAGACAGTATTGTTATTCTATACCGGGCAAAACCCTGGGAACCCTGGACACTTTGGCAAAACCAAGTCAGGAAGACGAACAATATCAGTGGCGTTATTGAAGTATTGGATCCCAAACCCGGTGATTATGTTTTGGCCAATACCGCTGAAAAAATCGGGTTAAAGAATGAGCCTGCCAAACAGGAAATTGATATTTACCCAAACCCCAGCCATGGCACGCTGAATATTAAATTCAATGAGCATGCAGGAGAAGAGTACACCATCAGCATCAACGATGCCGGAGGTAAACTTATTTACCAGGATACCGTGCAATTAAGCCAAAACACCGAAGTATTGGAAGTAAGGCTACCCAAAACCAAGGCCCAGTTTGTAACGGTTACCGTAGGTAGTATTACCCAAAAGATCTTATTGAAATAGCCTAAGCCTGTAAACTGGACAAGCGCTCTTCCAAGGCCTTGATCTTGGCTTCGGCATCGGCTTGTTTTTTACGTTCAGAGGCCACTACCTGATCAGGCGCATTATTTACAAAACGTTCATTGGAAAGCTTTTTCTGAACACTTAACAGGAAGCCTTTCTGGTACTCCAGATCTTTTTTCATCTGGTCCACTTCTTCTTCCCAATTCACCTGGTCACCGGCCGGGATAAAGAACTCATGGGGTCCAGCAAGAAAAGCAAAACCCTGCCCATCACGCTCCTCTTCGGCTTTAACTTCCTCCAGGTTAGCCAATCGTATGATCAGGGCTTTAAAACGTTCCGGAATAGCCTCAGTTCCCGGGCTGTGTAATATTAAAGCTTCGCGATTCGAGAGGTTCTTGGAGGCACGGATATTACGTACTCCTGAAATGATCTCCCTTGCCTGTTCAAAGTCCCTCAAAACATTTGTATCATGAGATTGCACCTCTGGCCAGGGCGCTGTACAGATCGTTTCTCCCTCCTTACGTTCTTTCATCACTTGCCACAATTCCTCGGAAAGGAAAGGCATGAAAGGATGGATGAGCACCATAATACGTTCAAAGAAATCCAGTGTACGGTTCAGGGTTTCGCGCTCCACCGGTTTTTGGTAATCCGGCTTCACCGCCTCAAGGTACCAGCTGCAGAAATCATCCCACACAAATTTATAGATGGACATCAATGCTTCTGAAAGACGGTATTGGGAGAAGGATCTCTCAATATCTTCCACGGTGGCCTTGAATTGCTCTTCAAACCAGTTTATAGCAGAAGATGCAGCCTCAGTGGGGACTCCTTCCACAACTTCCCATCCCTGGGTCAACCGGAAGGCATTCCATATCTTATTACTGAAGTTACGGCCCTGCTGGCATAGTTCCTCATCAAAGGGGAGGTCGTTACCGGCTGGTGAGGTAAGCAGCATGCCCACACGCACACCATCGGTGCTGTATTTTTCCATCAAGCCAATGGGGTCCGGGGAATTGCCCAGTGACTTGGACATTTTGCGTCCCAGTTTATCCCGTACAATACCTGTGAGGTATACATTATCAAAAGGCTTCTGCCCCTTGTATTCATAACCGGCAATGATCATACGGGCTACCCAGAAGAAAAGGATTTCCGGGGCAGTTACTAAGTCGCGGGTAGGGTAATAATATTGTATTTCCTCGTTTTCAGGATTACGGATGCCGTCAAATACAGAGAGAGGCCACAGCCATGATGAAAACCAGGTGTCCAGGGTATCCCCATCCTGCTTCAGGTCAGACTCAACCAGCATGGCGTTACCGGTCACTTTCTTAGCTTCTTCCAGGGCCTTTTCCACATTTTCAGCCACCACAAAATCATTGATACCGCTACCGTAATACCAGGCCGGTATCTGGTGGCCCCAATACAACTGGCGTGAAATACACCAGTCATGAACGTTTTCCATCCAGTGGCGGTAGGTATTCTTGAATTTAGCGGGGATCAGTTGCACTTCATCCTTCATAACCGCCTCCAATGCCGGTTGTGAGATTTCCTTCATCTTAAGGAACCACTGTACGGAAATACGAGGTTCAATAACTTCACCGGTACGCTCACTGGTACCTACGGAAGTCTTGTAATCCTCCACCTTAGCCATCTGGCCCATTTCCTCCAACTCTTTCGCAATTTCCCTACGCACCACAAAACGGTCTTTACCCTGGTAATGCAGGCCGTTGCTATTGAGGGTACCGTCATCATTCAGTACATCAATAACTTCCAGCTGGTGGCGCTCCCCTATTTCCTTGTCGTTTACATCATGCGCAGGGGTTACCTTCAAACAGCCGGTACCAAATTCCATGCTTACATAATCGTCTTCAATAATGGGGATCACACGATTGGCGATGGGAACAATAACCTTTTTACCCTTCAGGTTAAAATGACGTTCATCATTGGGATTAATACAAATGGCCACATCCCCCAGGATAGTCTCCGGGCGTGTGGTTGCCACCGTTATATACTGGTCTTCACCCTCTATCTGGTACTTTACGTAATAGAGTTTGGCGTTCACTTCCTTGTGCACCACCTCCTCGTCAGAAACCGTGGTCCTGGCCTGGGGATCCCAGTTTACCATGCGATAGCCACGGTAGATCTTATCTTTATTGTAGAGGTCTACAAATACCTTGATCACGGATTCACTACGGATATCATCCATGGTAAAGGCCTGGCGATCCCAATCACAGGAGCAACCCAGCTTTTTAAGCTGGTCAATGATAATACCTCCGTGTTTATGGGTCCATTGCCAGGCATGTTCAATGAACTCCTCACGGCTAAGATCTGATTTGGAAATACCTTCCTCCTTGAGTTTGGCCACCACTTTGGCCTCTGTAGCAATAGAAGCGTGATCCGTTCCCGGAACCCAACAGGCATTGTATCCTTGCATGCGTGCCCTGCGTATGAGAACATCCTGAAGGGTGTTGTTAAGCATGTGCCCCATGTGCAATACTCCGGTAACATTAGGCGGTGGAATAACGATTGTATAGGACTTTCGCTCATCCGGAACCGATGAAAACACGTTATTTTTCAGCCAGTACTCATACCACTTATCTTCTGATTTCCGATAATCGTAACTTGCGGGAATGCTCATGAACAGGGCTTTATTGAAGGTTTTACAGTAAAGTGTGCAAAGTTATAAATTGTGAGCCAGCCCTGCATTAAATCTTTGGCACATTTTTAGCACGCTAATACGTGGTTTTAAAAACGATTTATTTAATATTACATTTGTCCAACTCAAAAGAAAATTACCATGAAAAAGTTGTTCCTAACCCTTAGTTTCGTTGCAGCAGGCCTGTTGGCTGTGGCCCAGGAAGCTGAAACAAATCCCAATGCTCCGGCCATCGAGTTTGAAAAAGACGTGATCGACTACGGAACCATTGAACAAGGCGCCAACGGTGAGCGTGTTTTCGTATTCAAGAACACCGGGAAAGAGCCTCTTATTATTACCAGTGCTAAAGGATCTTGCGGTTGTACCGTACCTACTCCTCCCAAAGAGCCCATCGCCCCGGGAGAAACTGGTGAGCTTAAAGTAAAATACGACACCAAACGCATCGGGCCTTTCACCAAGTCAGTAACTGTTAATTCCAACGCTTCAAACGGAACTCAGCAACTGCGTATTAAAGGTACCGTAAAGCAAAAAGAAGAGGTTAAAACCTCTCCTGAAAAAGAAGGTCAAACTTCATTGCTTGAGCAGAAATAAGATATAAGCTTATTTATACATTTGCACCCCTGTGTTGAAAAACGCAGGGGTTTTTTGTTTCTGTTAAAATACTGAGCGCCTATGCCGGCAATATCCATCAAGGGGCAAACGATGCCCGAATCACCCATTCGTAAACTGGTACCTTTTGCTGATGAAGCCAAAGCCCTGGGCCGTCATGTTTACCATCTTAACATTGGTCAGCCTGATATTGAAACACCCAAAGCGGCTATGGAAGCGGTACGAAAGGCGGACATCAAGGTATTGGAATACAGCCACTCGGCAGGTATTGAATCCTACCGCAATGGCCTGGCTGAATATTACACCAGGACGGGTATCGGGATTACGGCCAATGACCTGATCGTTACCACTGGTGGATCAGAAGCCATACTTTTTACGCTGAACTCCATCACCGACCCAGGTGATGAGATCATCATTCCTGAGCCTTTTTACGCCAACTACAATGGTTTTGGTATTTCTTCAGGTGTTACCGTGGTGCCGGTAACCTCTCGCATTGAAGAGGATTTTTCCCTTCCCCGCATCGAAGATTTTGAAGCGCTAATCACTTCCCGCACCAGAGCCATCATGATCTGTAATCCAGGCAATCCTACCGGTTACCTGTATTCTAAAAAGGAACTGGAAAAACTGAGAGAACTGGTTTTGCAGCATGACCTTTTCCTGATAGCGGATGAAGTATACCGGGAATTTGCCTATGATGATGCGGTGCATCACTCTATCATGAACCTGGAAGGGCTGGAGGAACACGCCATCATGATCGATTCCGTCTCCAAGCGCTACAGTATGTGTGGAGCGCGCATTGGTTGCATGGTATCACGGAATAAGGAAGTTATGGCCACGGCCATGAAATATGCCCAGGCCCGCCTGAGCCCCCCTACCCTGGCCCAGATTGCCAGTGAGGCGGCACTGCTTACCGGACCTGAATATTTTGAAGAGGTAAAAAGGGAATACGTAAAGCGCAGGAATACACTGGTGGATGGTCTCAACTCCATAGAGGGTGTTACCTGTCCCAAGCCGAAGGGCGCCTTTTATGCAATGGCCCAACTGCCGGTATACAGTGCGGAGCGCTTTGCGCAATGGTTGCTTTCTACCTGGCAACTGGATAATGAGACGGTAATGCTGGCTCCGGCCGAAGGCTTTTACGCCACTCCGGGTATGGGTGCCAACCAGGTACGATTGGCCTACGTATTGAAAAACGACTCACTGGAAAGGTCTGTGGAAATCCTCCGCAAGGCCTTGCAGAACTACCCCGGAACTTTACTCTAGGCAAGCATGACGGAGATCCGGGAAAACGTATCACTGAAGCCTTATAATACCTTTGGCATAGACGTAAAGGCGCGCTACTTCAGCGAGGCCGGTTCCCTGGAGGAGCTTCGTGGAATACTGGATCATAATTTATTTAAAACCGTTCCGGTGCTGTGGATGGGAGGTGGTAGCAATATGCTGCTGGTATCCGATTTTGAGGGCTGGGTTATCCGGGTGAACCTCAGGGGAAAGCACGTAGAAGAAAAAACAGATGCCAAGGTGGTGGTATCAGCTTGTGCCGGTGAAAACTGGCACCAGTTTGTTTTGTGGACCCTGGAACAAAACCTGGGCGGGCTGGAAAACCTCTCTTTGATACCGGGTAATGTGGGCACGGCACCCATGCAGAACATAGGCGCTTACGGTGCAGAGATCAAGGATACTTTCCTGAAGCTCGAGGGCCTGAATATCCAAAATGGCGAGCTGGAAACTTTTGACCGTGAGCAATGTGCTTTCGGTTATCGCGAATCGGTATTCAAACGTAGCCTGAAGGGGAAATACATTATTACCAAAGTATACTTTTCACTTACTCCCGAAGCGGAGCATTCGGTAAATACACAATACGGGGCCATAGAAGCTCAGCTTAGCGAAATGGGTACGAAGGCCACTATCCATTCTGTTTCGGAGGCGGTAATTGCCATTCGCAGCAGCAAGCTCCCTAATCCCAAAGAAATTGGTAACAGTGGTAGCTTCTTTAAAAACCCGGTAGTTTCTGCCGCCCAGGTTGAGGAACTTAAAAAAACCTACCCTGATCTGGTGGCTTATCCTGTTTCAGAGAAGGAGGTAAAATTAGCTGCAGGCTGGCTGATCGAGAAAGCTGGCTGGAAAGGTTATCGAAAGGGTGATGCGGGTGTACATAAGAATCAAGCCCTGGTTTTAGTGAATTACGGAAACGCTTCCGGCAAGGAAATTGTGGCCTTATCCAGGGAGATACAGCAGTCTGTATTTCGTACCTTTGGCGTGCCTTTAGAGGCCGAGGTTAACATTATTGAATAGAGTAAAGATTATGACCGTTTTTTTGATAACCACAGTGTTGATAGGATTGGGATTTGCCGGTATTGCCATTAAGATATGGGCCAAGAAGGACGGTGAATTTTCGGGCACCTGTGCCAGCAACAGCCCTTTCCTGAACAAGGAGGGTGAACCTTGCAGCTTTTGTGGCGCCATGCCCAGTGAGCAATGTAAAAACGATGACAAGACGGCTAAGTCAGCCTGATCTTTTCCTGAAATCATTTATTTTTAGCCTCTTTATTAATTAGGGAGGATGCCAGTAAATAGCAAGTGCCGTTTCCGAGGACTTTATTTCCCTGAATATACTTAGCTGGAAAAGTCCATGCACGTAATGAACCTGTTGCCCAAAAAGTTATTCATCTGCTGCACCCTGTTAATTATAAGCTTGGGTTGGGTCAAGGCCAACCCCACCTCCAGGGATTCCCTTTTAGCAGTTTTACAAAATCCTCAGCCCGACAGTGCCCTGTTTCAAAACTATATTCTCCTGGGTGAAGCTTACGCAAAGACTCAGAAAGATTCCTCAGGTATATTCCTGCATAAGGCCGGACAACTGCTGAAAAACTTTAAGGTTCCACGGCAAAAAGCGCGTTTTCAGCGGAAACTGGGTATCGCCTACCGGAAGAGCCAAAATGCTGATTCAGCGGCCGTATACCTGCTCCTGGCCCTGGACTATTTCAGGAAGAATGGCCCCGAAAAGGATCGGTTTTATACCTACCTGGAAACGGGCTCAGTATTTTTTGAACTGGAAGACCGCAACAAGGCCATCGATCTTTATGAAGCAGCCTTGAAGCTGGACCTCAGCCGGGTAGATTCAGCCAAGCTGTCAGACCTCTATACCAATCTCGGCCTGGCTTATCAGTATACCAGCAGGTTCAAAGAAGCCATTCACTACCACTTTGAAGGCTTGCGTGTGGTAATTGCTATGCATGATATTTCGGGAGAGGCTTCCAGTTATAATAATCTCGGGGTTTGTTATCTTGAACTAGGACAGTATGATGATGCCCTCCAGCAGTATGAAAAGGCCCTGAATATTTACAGGCAACTACAGGATACGGCCCAGATCCTGCGCAGGACCTACGCCATTGGTGGTGCCCTGTTTGGTAAAAAAATGTACCCTGAAGCCCTAACCTATCTCAACCGGGCGCTGAACATGGCCAGGGCTTCTAACGACAAATTAACCATACTCAGCTGCTACCAGGTAATGGGCCTCATTTACATTAAGCTGGAAAACTACCCCGAAGCTGAAAGGGTGTTGCGCCTGGCCGAAACTGAATTCCCTGCCAAGGGCTCCAAACGGATGCTCATTTATATTAAAAGTAACCTCTCCGTACTCTATCTCAATTGGGGTACCAACGTACAAGCCAATCGCAAACAGCATCTTAATCAGGCTATAACCTTTAGCAAGGAAACCATACTCCTGGCCAAGGAAATAGATTTTTTAATGCTGGAGAAGAAAAGTTACGAGGTGCTTTATAAGGCTTATAATGAACTGGGGCAACATAAAGAAGCTATGGATTATGCGCTGACCTATATGACCCTGAGCGATTCTCTCCTCAATGCCGAAAAACAGAACGCTATTGTGGAGATGGAAGCCAAGTATGAGGCGGAGAAAAAAGACCTGGAAATTGATTTGCTTAACAAGGACAAGACCATTGCCAATATGGAATTATCCGCCAGTAAGGAGGCCCAGAAAAGTCAGCGGGATGTCATCTACGCCCTGCTAGCCGGGGTCTTGTTTATTTCCGCATTGGGAATGGTCATATTCAGATTGTACCGGCAAAAGCAAAAAGCCAACCAGCAGTTGGTAAGCCAAAATAAAACCATCGTTCAACAACGGGATGAGAACGAAGTGCTGCTGAAAGAGATACACCACCGGGTAAAGAACAACCTTCAGATCATATCCAGCCTGCTGGACCTACAATCCGGTAAAGCCCTTGATGAAAATTCACGAATGCTGACCATTGACAGTCAAAGCCGGGTTAAAGCTATGTCATTGGTGCATGAGCTATTGTACCAGAACAACAACCTGGCTGAGATTGATATGAACGTTTATACGGCCAAACTGGCTGCACAAATACAATCCATTAACCATGTAGAGGGAAAGGTTTACCGCCTGGATATTCCCCATGACATGATGGTGGACATTGACACCGCTATACCCCTGGGACTTATCTTAACGGAGTTATTGACCAATGCTTTTAAATATGCCCAGAGCAGCCCGGAGGCAAAGCCCGAAGTTGAGATTGGCATTCAGCGGGAAAAAGCCGATCACTTAAGGGTTCGTGTCAGAGACAACGGGCCCGGATTACCGGATGAGCAAGCCTTAAAAGCTCCGCGTTCCCTGGGCCTGAGATTGGTAAAAACATTAACAAAACAGCTCGGAGGTACCCTGCAGTACACCTATGAGAGTGGAGCTTGTTTTACCTTGCATTTTGTAAACGAGAAAAGTTACCCATGAGCAAAGTCAGGATATTGATCGTAGAGAACGAGGCAGTTATAGCCATGAATATTTTTGATATCCTGGAAGACCTCGGCTATGACGTATTGGAACCTGCCACCACTTATGTAGAGGCTCTGGATATGTTGAAAAGTGATCAGCCGGATCTGGCCATCCTGGATATCCGTCTCAGCGGTACAAAAACCGGTATTGACCTGGCCCATCACATTAATGATGAATACGAACTACCGTTTATCTTTCTCACCTCCAACTCGGATGGCGCTACCATTGAAGAAGCCAAGAATACCAATCCCGCGGCTTTCCTGGTAAAGCCATTTGTTAAAGATGAACTCTTTGCTTCTATAGAAATAGCCCTGCACAATTACAAACAACAGGAGAACGTGGGCCATTCGCTGGACGATAGCCCGGTAATAAAGAACGCCATCTTTATTAAGGAAAAGGGCGTGTTCCACAAAGTACTGATCAATGAGATCATGGTATTGAAGAGTGAACATATTTACATCCAACTCACCACTTCCGCAGGGCGCAACTTCCTGGTAAGGGGCAGTTTTGCCAGCCTGGCATCCACCCTACCCGATTCATTCATCCGGGTGCATCGCAGCTACATGATCAATACCGATTTCCTGGTGAATATAGGCAAGTCCAGTGTTCTGATCGGGGAGCTAGAAATTCCCATAAGCCAGCGCCACCGGGAGGAATTACTCCGCAAAATAAATATCCACTAGCACTTCCTTCTTATCCGTTCGTAACCTCCTGTTCTGCTGTGGTAACATTATAGTGTTTACTCATAACATTACCTTCATCCCACCCTGTCGGAAATTTAATTTCGCTGACGTTTAAGGTTATTCTTTTTCAATGGTTTACACTGCAACCTATTCTTTACCAAGTTGCTGTTTTCAGGAAATTCAGGATAACCGGCATTTAACGCTCATGATATTTAAACATCCGTAAATAGTTTCTGAACCATGAAAAACCCTTATCCATTGTTTACCAAAAAGCTCTTGACCCTGAGCTTAATACTGATCAGCGGTGTACTGGCTGCCCAATATTCGGTTTCCAACCCCATTGTAATTACCAGCTTCCCCCATGTAGAAAGTAATATCAATACTGCGGATGGGGTAACGGCTTCCGGCATGCAGGGTGTATGTTCACAACTGCCTTGCTGTAGCGTGTATGTATATAAGGTAAATTTGCCCTTTGATGGATTTTTAAGGGTAGAAAATGACAATTATTACCCTCTCAGTGCCAGCATTATTGCTTTTACACCAGCGGTAGCCAACCCCACCACCTTTGGTGACCTGGTGTACTATGAGAATCTGGTAAGACGCCAATCTGATAGCAGCATTACAACCACTTCTGCTGGAAATTTTTGCGGATACCGGGATAGTTTATCACTGGGAACTTTTGGTTACAACTGGAACACTCAAACCGTTACGGATAAGGAACTGGCTGCCCCGGCAGGTGATTATTATATATTAATATTCACAGAAAACCAGCAAAGCAATATATCTATCGGAACCTCTGCTAATTTCACTTTTCAATACGCACCGGCCTGTGATGCCGGCTACAATTGTTTTTCGGAAAGCCTGAATAGTTGCGACAATGATGGTATTCAGGGAATGATCGGTACGGTGTATACACAAGCGGGCACCTATTATGATACTATTGCAGTTTCCGGAGGGAATGATAGTGTGATACGAACCCAGGTCACTATAGATTATAAAGCCTATAATCAGGAACTCATACCGGATACAGCCATCTGTATAGAAGATTCAATAAAGCTGGGTGTTTATACCAATTACGCTTCCTATGCTACTCTAAACCGGGCCGATGAAGACTGGATTGATATTTCAGCCGCTATACCCAGTATTACCAACACCAACCGCTCCATTTTCTGCTGGATCAGGAAGGATGCTACCGTTTCCGGTGAATCACAAATGATCATTGCGGCCAACACCTCCTCCGGTGGCAATGTGGCGGCCCTGCAAATTGGCACCAATGAACAGGTAGGTGTGTACGATGGCAGCAGCACCCACTATACAGGCCAGGTAGTCACCGATGGTAACTGGCACCTGGTGGGGTATACCTATGATGAAGGCACCAATGAAACAAAGGTTTATGTAGATGGTGTATTGGAAGACACCTACACCAACAGCCAGTCTATTTCCGCCACTGATAAGCTATCCATAGGTCAGGAGTTTGACTCTGGTCTCACCACCGGTAACTTCCTGGAAGGGATCATTGCTGAAGTATCCATTTGGGACGAAGTGCTGGATCTTACTGATGTAGAAGAGCTATATACCTCTTCAGTCCATTCGGGTATGGCCAAGTACGCCAACCTGGTAGGCTACTACCCCATGATCCTTAACTGTGGTGCCAGTACCGACACCGTATTGGATCAAAGCCCCAATGGTTTCCACGGCTACGCTTCCGCTTCGGATATTCAGACCACGGACTCACTGGTGCAGATCACCGATTACAATACCGCCCGCCAGTTCAGTTACGTGTGGAAAGTCAATGGCTCTGCCGTTTCCACTTCCGATAGCCTTACCCTCGGCATCAAAACCTATACTCTTGAGCTTTCACGGGATTACTTTGGAATTACCGATAGTATAGAGGTAAGTGTGGGTACCGGTTGTGCCTTACCGGATACCATGATATGGGATGGCAGTGCCTGGACCCTGGGATACGTGCCGGTGGATACTACCAATGTGGTGATCAATTCCAGCACCTCACCAGGCTCATTCACAGCCCGTCATGTAATCATCAACGATGGTTTTGCCCTCACCATTAACAATGGTGGAACCGCCACTATAACAGGCAATGTGACCAATAATGGCTTAGGTATCACCGGAACAGGAAGCATTATTTTTGACCAACCTGATTCTACCCTGAACCTCATCGGTAAGAACCATCAATTTGAAGGTTCTGTAAGTATTACCCGTTACACTACCCTTAACACCAATGATTCACTCACACTAACCGCCAGTTCTTCATCCAGCTACGGTACTATGTTAGGGCGCGGTACTGTGGTGGGCGACATAGCCATGCAGGCCTACCTTGACCTTCCGGCTACACCTAACAACGGGCGCTATTACCACCTGGGGACTCCTTTGAGAGATGTAGCTTTCAGTGATTTCCGGCAAGGGTCCGCTATTTTGAAATCTGCCAACAACAATACAGGTACCATCTGGGAATGGAATGCCTCAACCATGTGCTGGGTTTCGCCCGGAAGCCTTGCTTCCACTGTGATTCAGGGTTGTGGGTACGCCATTTATGCCGGCACCAACAACTCCGGCACTTTTCTCAGGGATGGAGCGGGTATTATTGAAGTTCGTGGCCGGCCAAGAGTATGGAGTAACATAAACCTGACGATCCTTTACAATGACGGGCAATCTTCAACGGTAAGTTTTGCCGGTGGCACAGACACGGCTGATACCCAGGGCTGGAACCTCTTATCCAACCCCTACCCCGCTCAGTTAGATTGGGATGTACAGGCCGGATTACTTCCCACCCAGATAAGCAATGCCTATTACGTATGGGATGGCAGCAACTACAAGACCTATATCAACGGGGCCGGTAGTGTCGGGCGCTATATTGCTCCTTTCCAAGGCTTTTTTATACAGTTAACGGATAAGAATACGCCTTCATTAACTTTCCCCTTCCGGGAACAGACCCGCACCAGCAGCCAATCGGCTACTCTTTATAAAACGGCCCGTATTCCGGACGGCATCACGCTTATGGTTGACGATGTAAGGTCTGCCGTTCATGATGAATTGTTTGTAGGTTTTGAAGCCAGCTCCACTCCTCAGTTTGATAACAACTGGGATGCCCGGAAACTGAACAATGGTAAAGGTGTACCAAATATGTCGGTACAACTGAATGGCCAGCGATATGCGGTTTGCCGGGTACCTGTGGGCAGCTTTCATAGTTTCCCGGTAAGCATGGTACATTCTGTGGCAAATGATTCACTGAAAATATCTGCCGACCTATCAGGGCTTCAGTCTTTTGGAAAAGTACTTCTGGAAGACCTTAAAACAGGTATAAAACATGACCTGAATACGGGTGCGTACGGATTTACCCATGATATGGCCTTTGGTGCTAACCGCTTTGTTCTCCATTTCCAGAATAGCACAGTGGGAAGCGAAGAAGAAAAGGTTGCAGACAAACAACCGGTATATGCCTTTACCAAAGACTACCGTGTGTACGTTAACCTGGGCGAACTGGAAGGTGTTAAACTCTCAGTATTTAACAGCACAGGACAGCTGGTTTACGAAACAAAAAATGCTGCCGGTCAAATTATGCTCCCTCTCGCAGATGCCGGTCTATACGTGATACGGCTTACCACTACCTCGCTGAACCAAACCATTAAACTTATCAAATAACACCTATTTACAAAGATTTGTCGGCATGAAAATATCAAACACCTTATTATTTACAGCCTTTGTTTTTCTTATCTCCACGGCTGCTTTTAGCCAGCCTACTGATCCTGATGCTCCCACTCCATTTGGCTTTATAGAGCTACTGGTGGGTGCCGGAGCAGTATACGGAGCCAGGCGTGCCCATAAAAGGAAGACATAAATAGAACATCTGAATACGAAAGAAGAGCGCCTGGCGCTCTTCTTCATTTTTACACGAACCGTTTTGGATATTAAAAAGGACGGCATGTTTGAGTTCAATGAACAGTACTTTCGGATCAAAAGGACAGCATGTTTTTGCTTAACGGACAGCACTTTTTTACTCATTAATCCCTATCCAATTAAACCACGGCTTATTATTTCAGATAAACACCTTTTTAAAATTCTGTTTATCAATCAATTATCACCTCCGCACATCTTTAATATTACAAGATTCAGAAATAACCATAACCCGATAAGGCTAAACACTATGTTTAGTGAAAACTCATGCCTTTTGGCATACCCGGATAAATACGCATCTTATAAAAACGGGATTTGCACGGATAAAAGGGCTTTAACAGGTTTTTAGTTTTGATGTGGATGACTTATTAATGAGCACAGCCCGCTATAGGAAGCGGGCTGTGTCTTATTTAATGTTACGCGGGCCTTTGTTCAGGTCGGGGATTCTTACTTTGACCTTATAAATTTGACTGCCTTTTGCAAACTATCGCCTTGATAGAGCAGCAATGAATATATCCCGAGTGATAACTCCGTACAATCAACCTGAGTAATACGGTTATCCAAAGAACCGCTTAATACTGCTTTTCCTTCAACAGTGGCTATTACATAAAGCAAGGCCTCCCTGCGGTTGTTAAAGTTCTGATCTACTATGTTCAGTTCTTCACTTACCGGATTGGGATAAAATTCAAAACCACGATCACCATTGAGGTAATTGCCCTGACTTCCGGCAATACGATCAGGACTACCGGAGGAGTCGATTTCTTCAACGTATAACGAGTCTGTATAGGTTGAGTTAGTATCAATGCCCGTACATTCCGGAATATAGAAGCTATACTCCTGTGCACAGGGATCTCCCTCATCTCCAAAACGAATGGTGTACACACCGGGCTCAGTCACAGTAAAGCGGTCTACCCCATTGTCATAGGAACTAAGGTTCAGGAAAATCTCCACATTAAGCCCCAGGTCATCAGCAGCCTCGCTGTAATTGGTAATCACCACATCAAAGGGATCGCCAAGGCAGTAGATCCCAGCAGGGTTAACGGGGTCAAACTCAATCATGGGGACAATGAGTTCCGGTCCAAAGGGACCCTCTATCATAAAGTCCTCACATGGTTCATAATCCTGGCAAAAACCAGTGGACTTAATTATACTCTCGGGGTAATAGAGGTCATGCACCTCACCGCTAAAGGTTGTGGCTCCCGGTGCAATGGTCCAGTTATTACTATACTGGTTGAGGAAGTCAATCAGAACGGGTTTTACATCACCGTTTACATCACGGTGTTCGGTAAAATTATCTGAGTAGAACCATCCGGCTATACCTTCACTACAGCAGGCCTCATCTTCACCTTGAAAATTACCATCATTCCAATCTGATTTTTTGGTTTCATTGATAAGGAAAGCATAATCGAGGTCACTTTGCACACCGGCAAAAGCGGCATAGCTAGGACCGTACCCACCGGCTGATATCTTGGTGGTGGAAGACATCCATACTTCTTTAGGCACATTAGCCTTAAGTATAAAGAACTCGTCCCACTCCATAAATTTGGTGAACTCGCCCTTACTACCGCTACTGGTATGATTGGGTACAAAACTCTGGATATCGCTAACCAGCTGGTTCAGGGAATTCTGATCAAAATTACCGGTGGTGGCCGCAATTACAATATTACCGGCTATACTTACCACTGAAGCCAATAGACCATCGCGGTACCAGGTACTTTCTTCAAAGTTCCTGCGCAGACCTCCGGTTTCAAAATGGTGAAAGTTGGTGGCCTCAGATTGCATACCGGCAAGTACAACATCATTGGAAAATACCGAGAAAACATCTTCGAGATTAGCCCAGATACCCCGGCTGAAAGGCCATCCTTTAAGTTCACCATCCAATTGACCACGGATGGTATAGTGGCCCATAAAATCCACCAACTTATCACAGGCACAGGGACCGCCCGGAGGCACAAGAACTCCCTTGGTAGCACCGGTACACAGGTTGAGGAACTCCAGCTTGGCGTAGGCGTTTTCCAACTCACGGGTACGACTGGTTTTCTTATGTGTCCTTATCTCAAATACATCATAATTAAGTTTGGCCGGACCGTTAAGGCCCCAAGTATAGTTATAACTGATATAAGGGTTTACCAAGTTATAGATGTAAGGGACTACAATAGTATGGATATAGGCAGCACTGCGATCACGTGTTACCCGGGGGTACAATACGCCACACTCACAATCTTCATCGGTTGAAGTGGTTTCGGCTCCGGAGGAGGCACCTTTACCTCCCTCATTCTGCATAAAGGCAGGTACTTTACCATAAAAATCGAGAACAAATTGATGGATCTCTGCAAAGGAAAAACCATATTCCGAGAGATAAAGGTCAATACGTATATCCGGCCTATGCACTGCGTAATCTTTCAGAGCATCATACATTTGGGGGCTTACCGCCACCGCATCACCATTTACACTTCCTTGGGTATTAAAGGTTTTAATACTACCAGGATCCTGGTGCACCCGTGCCACATCATCATACACTAACGCATCATCAGATTGGGCATAGGAGGGTAAAAAACTGACATAGAGAAATACAGCAAGTAGAACAAACCTTGCGCAGGTTTTAGAGTAAAGTTTCATGATGTAAAAATTAGATTAGGAGGAATTGTGTTAACTAATAGTAGGGCCCGCTATCGTAACACTAACCGAATATATAAAATAAGAGTGTTATTTAAACAAAAAATGAAAGAAAATTCTTTCACAATGAAAGCTTGTTAGTATAAGGTATTGAGCTCTTATACCTTATCATTTAAGAGCATAAAAATTTTCTTTCCTATCTCTATATCATCCAATAAATATGAGTTAAAACCCTTTTTATCAGATACTAACCAGACTACCAAGGCTTTGAATTCTATTATTGTAAATGATTGATTTTCAAAATAGAAATTCTATTGATCTATTTAAATTATTATTTCAACATTACAGTATTTATCTATTGTAATTGGTTTATCCCTATAAATCCATCCACTAAAAAAAAATTACCATTCAAAGGTTTATTGGCTGCATACCAACACCTTATAATACCTTAGGAGTATACTAATAATCAATGGGTTCTTATAGTACCCTTTAAATCAAACCTTTTATATTATGAAACAAGAAAGCTCCTCCGCAGGCCTTATGGCCGTACCTACCAATGGCTATGTACCCATGGGTACCGTTGTTGCCTTTTTATTACCTAGTGGTAACATCCCAGCCGGCTGGCTGCCCTGTGACGGGTCCACCATACCGGCCGATAAGTACCCGGACCTTATCTCGGCACTTAACAGTTCTACTACTCCAAATCTGAACGGACGGGTGCTGCTTAGCACGGGCACCGGTGTGGATCTGAACAACCTATCTCAAAGCTTCACCCTGAATCAAACGGGTGGTGAATACCAGAATACTCTTAACCAACAGCAAATGCCTTCTCACCAGCACCTGGGATGGGGCGGTGGTGGCACCAACTGGGGTGGAACTACCAGTATCTCCTCTAACAGCGGCTTTACGGGTTCGGGAAAAATAGACAGTGATAACCGTATGGCCGGATCCACCTACACTGGAGGGGTACTGGCGGAGGATTCACTTATTGCTATGGACAATGACACCCTTACGGCCAATAAAGCGGGAGTTACCCAGGGCCACAACAATGTGCAGCCTTATTATGCGGTCAATTATATTATATATACCGGGGTAAACGGCTAATCTGGTCTTTTCTGTCTATTCAATTTTCCAAACCTTATTTATATGTTTAAAAAATCAGACCCTTATACGTATACCCGATCCAGTGCGCTCTCCAGGCGCACTGAATCCGGTTCTGAAGAGGTGATCGGTTCCATAGCCATGGAATACGAAGTGAGCCTTTACGAGGATGTTCAGTCCAACGGACCTGGATCCGTTAGCAAAGCCAAGAATCAGAAGTTCATCGTAAACGGTACACAACGCATCAAGATCTACAACCCTACGGGCCTTACTTCGGGTCCGGATACCAACCTGGACAGTTATAATGACTACCCGGCTATGCTCAGTACGCGTATGTCCATAGACGGTGGATCTTTTGAGCTTGTAGATTATTCACCACAAACCATAAACACACAGGTAGAGTCTTCCAGTTCTGCCGGCAGTTCAGACGGGCAATCCAAGTCCAATTCCAGCACTAATACAGTGGGTTCATCGGTTTCACAAACCAATTCCTTCAGCACCTCGGTAAGCGTGGGGGAGAATTTTGGAGGCGGTTCGGCTACCTACGAACATTCCTCAACCGTTACCCATGAAAAATCCCAAACCACGGGAACGGAGGTTTCCGCCAATAAGTCGCTGGACTCTTCCCGTTCGGCATCCATGAGTATCAAGGACTGGGGGGCCTACGCCCTGGTAAACCCTGCCTCGCAGGAACCTACGTGGACCTTCGGACAGGAATATCCCTGGAACACTATTGAATGCCGTAAAACCACCGGTACTATCAACCCGGATAACAGTAACCAGGTGGAAGTGGTTATACCTACTTCCATGCAGGACCGCTTGTATGATAACGGGGGTTCGCTTTATCCTCCCAGTGAGCTCTCTATTTATGGGATCAACTTTGTGATGAAATCGTCATGGCTGGTAGTAATACCTAACGACAGCAAGCAGGATACGGTTACCATTGACCATACGGTAAACTATTTTACAGCTTCGCACCTATTGATCCAAAAGGGGTCGGATGGTGACTCATCCTATGGTGTACAGGTATATATTGACCAGCAGCCCATAAGCCTTAACGGGGACCTGAGTACGGATCTTAACCTGAACTTTATGGCTCTCAGTCCTTTGAGTGTAGCGGCTATAGTGGGATTTATCCCCAACCGATTTATCATTAAACCAGCACCTGCTACTGACAACAGTGCCCCGGTTCCCTTTAAGATCATTTCGGCCACGAATGACCTGCTGATCATGGATACCACAAGCTACCCCAGCGACTGTGAAGCAGGTGCAGGCTTTGAGGCTTCAGAAACTTCTTTAACCGCTGGTTTTGCCTCCAACTGTACTACTTTACAAATGACCCTCTATTTTAAGGTAATCGATTCGATCAGTAACTACAACCTGTTTATGAAGCACTGGAAAACCGGGGCTACAGGGGTGGTTCTTACCATGGTAATCAATGAGGATACTGAAACTACCATTACCCAATATGTAGATGCTCAGGAAGCGGAAGGCGGAGAAAACAATATGCTTTCCATCTCGCTCCGCAACCAGAATTTCACTTCGGTGGATTACCATGATTACCTTCAGCTGGGCCTTAACTCCATACAGATTACCATAGAACCTATTGGAGGTGAATACCACGAGGACTGCGATTACCAGGTACGGGCTATTTCGATTGAGGAGGGGTAGATGGCCACCCAGTCCAGCACTAGAAAGAGAACCAGGCGTAAAAGCACGTTAAAAAAGAATAGCCAGCCTACGCACAACAGCCTGAACGCTGAATTTAAAATGGCAGGTGAGCAAATCGGGCTACAATCTTCTTCAGACACGATGTCTGCCAAGAGGAGTAAGCTGGTAAGGAGCCTGAAAACACGGGATATGGTTGTTCTTACCAATAAACGTTTTGGTACGGCTTACCGCAACCTGAAACCTGAACACGATGAATTGGTTTCCACTTCTTCGGTACGTTCACTTATGCGCGGCAGTGCTTCCCGCTCTTCCCTTTCGGGAAAATCAGGGGCTACACTAGATGCTTTTTACAACAGCTTATCTGAAGACCGTCTACCCACTCACATGGTTGGTTTTTCTTCCGGGAAGGGTAAAATGCAGCACCCTACCGCTGCCGGTAAGGGTATATGGGATTCAAAGGCAAGGGGCAACAGCAGTGTACATCATGAGATGGACCTGAAGCGCAAGCGGGCGGTAGCCGAAAGCCTTCAGGAAGAACTGAAGAAAGGCAGTAAGCTAACCACTCTATCTTCAGCTATGCGGAAGAGGGCCATAGCCTTTACACTTAACGAGTTTGCTGCTCCTGCCACCGCCAGTGACCAAAGGCCAGACGCCAACGCAAGTGTGTCTGACAGAAGGCTACAAGTACAAGCGCGGGAAAGGCTGAAGGCGATATTTGTTGCTTTGGGCGGGCAGCAGGATAGCGGTTCGGATCATAGCCTGAGCCGCCCCTGGGGAAACCGCAGTGGTATGCGATCGGTATCACCTCCCCGAAGGTAATGGGAGCCGGTTCGGTATAGGTTTTATTGAATAAAGCCGAGCGCTTGTTGGTTATTGACATGGATAAGGTATGCGTGTAGCATACCTTATCCATGCTTTATCCATGGGGTATCCACGCCTTTGACACGTATCAAAGCAGGGCCAATGGGTAGCTCCTGAAAGAGTGTGAACGGTTATTGGATTATGAAGGTGAGGATGGTGATAAAGGGTGTTACCAAATGAACGGAATACCTTAGTATCAGAGTATGTTTGGGATGTGGCCTGGCCAGTGCCGGGTAAAATAATTATTTAGAACTCCTCCGTGACTTATCAATAAGCGCCCGAACCTTTTCGATATGCACGTCTTTTTCCTGCATAACATCCTGAACGCTATCATACGTCTGATGATCCGGCAGTAATCCACGGTTGGAGGTCTTCTGCTTTCTGGCGGGTGGGAAAAGGATGTGGTAGCGGGGAATACCAATACGTATACCACTATTATCCAGGGTAATATATTCCTTTGAGCCTGCGGCAAAGCCTTCATAGCGGGTACCGGTCTCCTTCCCTATTACCACGGCATTGGCATATTCCTTAATGTAGCGGGCCAGGGTACTTCCTGCCGAGTAGGTCCTGCCGTTTACCAACACGTATACCTTTCCTTTAAAAGCATACCTCGAAGGGCGGGGCGTTTTGTACTTTTTGCTTTTACCCTTCCATGAGATGGTTTTTTTCAAAAAGGGATCTTTTGATTTTTCCTGCAACAAGTAAGGGACTGCTTTATCCGCAAACTCGTTACGGCCACCGGTATTATCACGAAGATCCACTATCAGGTATTTGATGGAATCCCCCTCAAGAGATTTAAAAATCTCCTTATACATTTTTTTGGCTTTCACATCATAGGCTTCTACGCGGCTATAGTCAAATGAAGGGAGGGTAAGAAAGGCAATATCCCCTTCGTGAGTCAGTTCATAAAAGCCTGCGGTGTCTATAACACGAGCCTGGCTCAGTTTCGGGTAGTATTGCTCAAAATTGGCGAACTGTTCCTCCCGCGTTAAAGCTTTAATACGATAATCCCTTACCGTTCCGCTGGTAGTCCTTACCCGCAGGTCAAAATACTCCGGCTGACCGATGTAGAAGTAGTACAGCCATGAAAAGCCGAGCTCTATATTACGATCTACGTAGGTTGTGATCCCACCATCCGAAGGAAAGGCTTTGTAAATAAGATCGAGGATATTGATGGCCGGCCAGTTGTTGATGGCCATTATTTCATCCCCGCGCTTCATCTCATCCTCATCGGAATTATCGACCCAGACGTACATCTTCCCTTCCAGTATTTTTACCGAAAGAGGCATATAACGATACCGATTATCCAGGAAGCCGCTGTGTACGGTGTCTTCCCAGTTGCCCAGGGCAAAATGACCTTCATTACTCAGGGCACACATTTGACTTACGTATTTAAAATAGTCCACCAAGGGAAGCGGGTCTTTTTCTATGCCGTTGATCAGCGCTGCGGATTGCTTCTCAAAACCCGGATTATACAATTCCAGGGCCGGGTTATAGGTTTGGATTGCTTCCTTTAGCTGGGTGAGATCCTGAACTGTTTTTTCCAATGCTATTTCCTGGGCGTAGGAAGAAAAGCCCAACATTAGCAGAAGTAGGGAAAGCCAATTTTTCATAAGACTCCTAAATTAGACAACTATTTCAAATGGTTCCGGGGTTTTTATTTAACTAAACGTTCGGGATAGTAAAGGGCGTATTTTTACGGGTTATACGCCCTACAATACGGATTTTTGTAAAACGGACATTTTCACTCAAGCCCGGCTTTTGACAGCGAGCTAGTTTTGGTTTCTGATGTATGGATCAACCGATGCATCAGAAACCTTTAAAACTAAAAATCATGAGTTACCAGTATCAAATTACTTCGTACGAACTGACGATTGAAACCAGTCCTTACAACAGCCAGAAAACCGTGGCCAACCTTACCGCTCCTTTGGGGAATACGGGTAGAACATTGAACGTACAGTTCTTTGACCTGCCCTATGACCAGGTACCGGGTAATAATGTATACGTCAGCGATTTTAACGTGCGTATGCCGGTGCAGGCCCTGGCTCCGCTGGTCAGTCTTTTACAGTCTGCCACTCCGGTTGGTTTTAATTTTGACATGAATACCTACCAGGCCCAGTTCGGGTATTCCGGCACGTAGACCGTAACCAGCAAGCTCCGAAGGTTCCCACGAAACCCGGTATTAGCCGGGTTGTTTTTTTGGTTTACAGGCGTGTTTTACTACCCCTATAAAACCCCAATACGGGGATCAGATCTTAGAAATAACGTATTTTTCAAAACCCTTAGTTTGGTACACCTGCCAGTCTCCGTCCTCATCGGTATAGATCAGGTAACCTTCCAGGCCGGTTTTGGAGTTAAGGAACTCAATGGCTTTTTGCACCCCTTTCACCATGCACAGGGTAGCGTAAGCATCGGCATCCATAGCGTTGAGCGCTATAATGGATACACTCAAAAGTCGGTTACGGGCCGGAAAACCGGTTTCGGGGTTGATGGTATGGGCGTATTTCATCCCGGTGGCTTCATCCACCCAGAATTTGCGGTAGTTACCGGAAGTAGCCAGGGCAGCATCCTTCAGACCAATGATCACCTGGAAGCGGTCTGCCTCATCCAGCTCTTCACTGGGTTTATCAATACCGATCTTCCATACCTCACCATCGGTATTGGTACCTCGGGCGCGCACCTCTCCACCTACTTCCACCATATAGTTCTCAATGCCCTTAGCTTCCAGGAAGGTGGCTATAACATCAACGGTATAGCCCTGGGCAATAGCGTTAAAATCCAGTTTAAAACCTTTGGGAATACTTACCTGCCTACCCTCCTGACGCAGGTTCTGGTAACCTATAAAGGCCTTAATGCTGTCCACCCGGGCGGAATCCACTTCGTGTTGTTTGGAAAGACCAAAGCCCCAAAGTTCCACCATAGGACCTATGGTAGGGTCAAACTGCCCGTTGGACTCCTTGCTCACTTCCAGGGAACGTTTCAGCACTGGCTGAAAAAGGCTGTCTACCGTCACCAGCGTATCCCCTTTATTGATCATGGAGATCAATGAGCTGGATTGATAAGTACTCATAGAAGCATCCACGGCTTCAAAAATTCCCTTGATCTCTTCGGAATAATCTTTTCCTTCCAGCACCCGGTACTTGATCTGGAAGGTTGAACCCTGGGCATAACCGGTATTGGTTACCTGGATAAGCTGAGGTTCTTGTTCACAGGATGCACTAATCGCCAAAAGAAGGGCCAGCAGGCCCAAAATGCCGGATTTTTTCATGAGATCAAAATTAGCGGAATGCTTCCACTTTTTTGAAATTTTGAATTAAATGCTTCCTAATGATTTCATTTATCTTACTTCCAGCTTGCTGAATTCAAGTCTATATTTCACCTGCGATTTAAAACTCAGGCCGAGCAATCATTCTTTGGTACATCCTCCATAGGCGGACACTCAGCGAAACTAAAAAAGATAGGGTGCAATTATAGGGCAAGCTTAATTAGATTTACATTAGACGAAGCCTAATGCGTAGGCCCATCATTTTAACTTATCCAAACCAAACTCTTATGCCTCCAATGAAAACTCCGGGCGTTTATATTGTTGAAAAAGACGCCTTCCCCAATTCGGTAGTTGAAGTAGCCACCGCAGTGCCGGCCTTTATTGGCTACACTGAAAGAGCCGAAAATGTCCACAAATCTCTGCTTAACAAGCCTTTCAGGATCACATCCCTGGTTGAATACATCCAGTACTTTGGTGAGGGTCCGGTACCACAATATGAGCTTAGCCAAAGCGACAACGAACCCGTAGTTACAGCCACAGGACAGCCCTATATTTTTTACAACGCTTTGCGGTTTTTCTTCCAAAATGGCGGAGGGCCGTGCTACATTATTTCCGTAGGCAATTACACCGATGAGATTAGCCTGCAGCCGTTGCAGAAAGGTATTAAACCCCTGGAAAAGGAACAGGAACCCACTATGCTGGTTATTCCTGAGGCGGTAAAACTGCAACAGGCCGATTGTTATACTTTGCAGGAGAATATGCTGGATCACTGTGGCGAAATGGAAAGCCGGGTGGCAATACTGGATATTTACCAGGGTTATCTCCCCCGCACTAATGATGATGAAGACGTTATTACCGCTTTCAGAGATGGCATTTCTACAAACCATCTATCTTATGGTGCTACCTATTACCCCTGGCTGCATACTACAATAGTAAGCCCGCAGGAGTTGGATCTGAATAACCTGAGTTCAGGGAGTATAGAAACACTTCAAGGTATACTGTACAAGGAGTTTAATATATCTCCCTCTGCAAATGAAGGTGAAGATCCGCGAACAGGCCAAATAAGGGATCTCATAAATAGTATTCCTTCCGTAATGGAGGATGATCAACACGGTCATAAGGTGAAAGAGCTAAGTTTGACACTTACCGCCATAAGTCCTACTTTTTCCAACATCATGCTGGATATACAAAAGGACCTGAACTTTCTGCCGCCCGCATCCGCCATGGCGGGGGTATATACCATGGTGGATAACAACCGTGGTGTTTGGAAAGCTCCGGCAAATGTGAGCCTCAGCTCCGTGATAGCCCCCTCGGTAAATATCAGTCATGCAGAACAGGAAGACCTTAACACCCCACTAAACGGTAAAGCTGTGAATGCCTTGCGAACCTTTATTGGTGAAGGAATACTGGTGTGGGGCGCCCGCACTTTGGATGGGAACAGTAATGACTGGCGGTACATTAACGTGAGGCGCACGATGATCATGCTGGAGCAATCCATCAAGGCCGCATGCCAGGCCTATGTTTTTGAGCCCAATGTGGCCAATACCTGGATCACGATTAAAGGCATGATCGAAAACTTCCTGAGCGGCATCTGGAAACAAGGTGGATTGGCAGGGGCAAAGCCCAATGATGCCTATAGTGTTTCGGTGGGGCTGGGCTCCACGATGACCTCTGAAGATATACTGGAGGGCATTATGCGGGTTACGGTGCTTGTTGCCATAAGCCGTCCCGCTGAATTCATTGAGATGACTTTTCAGCAACAAATGCAGAAATCCTGATCTGTACACCATTGAGCCCCAATAAAAAAGCGGCCCCGGGCACCCGGGGCCGCTTTTCTTTTATCTTGAATCTAAGGTTCTGATTTCTTGATTAGCGATTAGCTTCCGAAATCGTCAAACGATACGTTCTCTGGTGGCACACCCCAGTCATCACACATTTTGATAACTGCAGCGTTCATCAAGGGAGGTCCGCAGAAGTAAAATTCTATTTCTTCCGGCTCGGGGTGCTTGCTCAGGTACTGCTCAATAACCGCATTGTGTACAAAGCCCACAAAACCATCTCCCTTCTCATCGTCAATATCCTTCTTCTCTACCCAATTGTCTTCAGGCTTGGCGTCAGACAATACCATATAGAACTTAAAGTTCGGGAAGTTTTCTTCAATCTCACGGAAATAGTGAATGTAGAACAATTCGTCACGTGAACGGCCTCCGTACCAGTAGGATACTTTTCTACCGGTTTCCAGAGTTCTGAACAAATGGTAAATATGGGAACGCATGGGCGCCATACCGGCACCACCACCTATGTACAACATCTCGGCATCCGTTTCCTTGATGAAGAACTCTCCGTAAGGTCCGGAAATGGTACACTTATCACCGGGCTTCAGGTTAAAGATGTAGGATGAAGCAATACCCGGGTTGATATCTGTCCAGGTATTTTTAGCGCGGTCAAAAGGAGGCGCTGCCACACGCACATTCAGCATAATGTTCCGTCCTTCTGCAGGATAGGAAGCCATAGAATACGCACGCACCACTTCTTCATCATTCTTCATCACGAGGTGACGCATAGCAAATGGACCTTCGGACCAGTCCTTTTCAAATTTATCAGGCTCCCCCGGGTGATCCTTAGGGTGGGCCTTAATGTCCATATCCGAAAATTTCACCTCACAGGGTGGTATCTTGATCTGGATATAGCCACCGGCTTTATAATCCATATCTTCAGGGATCTCCACCACAAACTCCTTAATATAGGTAGCCACGTTATAGTTGGAAACCACGGTAGCCTCCCATTCCTTGATCCCGAACACTTCTTCCGGAACCTTCACCTTTATATCATTCTTCACCTTTACCTGGCAACCCAGGCGCCAGTTTTCCTGAACTTCCTTCCGGGTAAAATAACCTACTTCAGTAGGCAAAATTTCGCCACCACCTTCCAGAACCTGGCACTTACACATGGCGCAGGTGCCTCCACCTCCGCAAGCGGAAGGCAGGAATATCTTCTGGTTAGACAAAGTTGATAAAAGGGTGTTACCGGATTCCACTTCCCGGGATTCTCCATTAATATCCAGAGTAACCGGACCTGAAGGAGCCAATTTGGCTTTTGCGCCCAGCAGTATGGACACTAACAGGATGATCACTATAAAAAATACGATTATACTGGAAATGATAACCGTAGATGTTGCCAAAAATACCATGGTCTGCTTTCTTCTTTAAAATCAGTTAGAGTTTAATTCCCATAAAAGCCATAAAGGCAATTCCCATAAGGCCGGTAACAATAAACGTGATACCCAGTCCACGCAAAGGGGCAGGTACGTTGGAGTAACGGATCTTTTCACGGATGGCTGCAATGGCTACAATAGCCAGGAACCAGCCGATACCACTACCTATACCAAAAGCAGATGCTTCGGCAATGTTGTTATAATTACGCTCCTGCATGAAGAGTGAACCTCCCAGGATGGAACAGTTTACCGCGATAAGAGGCAGAAATATACCCAGTGCACCGTATAAGGCAGGCGCAAATTTCTCTACGATCATCTCTACCAGCTGCACCAAAGAAGCAATTACCGCAATGAACATAATGAAGGAAAGGAAGCTCAGGTCTACCTCAGCAAACTGAGGACCGAGCCAGCTTAAAGCTCCCTCTTTCAATACGTAGTTTTCCAGCAGGTAGTTGATAGGTACAGTAATACCCAATACAAAGATCACTGCCGCACCCAGGCCCACACCCGTGCTTACTTTTTTGGAAACTGCCAGGTAAGAACACATGCCCAGGAAGAAGGCAAAGATCATGTTCTCTACAAAGATGGCTTTTACGAATATGTTGATAATATCTTGCATGTCCGTTCTCTTAGTTTTCTTCGATTAATTCACGGTTACGGGATCTTTGGATCCAGATAATAATACCCACTGCAATAAGTGCCATGGGAGGCAAAAGGAAGAAGCCGTTATCACTATAAAAGCCTCCGTTATCCAGGTACCAGCTTTCGGGAATGATCTGCATACCTAAAAGTTGTCCTGAGCCCAGAAGCTCACGGAAAAAAGCCACAATAATGAGGATAATACCATAACCGGCCGCGTTACCAATACCGTCCAGGAACGATTTCCAGGGGCCATTGCCTAAAGCAAAGGCTTCAAAACGTCCCATGATGATACAGTTGGTGATGATCAGACCCACAAAAACCGAAAGTTCCTTGGATACATCATATACGTAAGCTTTCAATACCTGGTCCACCAGGATTACCAGTGACGCTACCACCACCAGTTGCACGATGATACGGATACGGTTGGGAATAAGGTTACGCATCAGCGAAATGATTACGTTACCTGCAGCCAGTACCACCATTACCGAAATGGCCATAACGATGGCCGGATACAGTTTTACGGTGATGGCCAGTGCCGAGCAGATACCCAACACCTGCACGGTAATAGGGTTATCATCATTAAAGGGATCACTGAGGAGCTTACGGTTCTTTTTACTAAAGAGTGGCTCTCTTTGTTTTTTCTGCTTTTCTAAAGCTTCGGTTACTTCGGCCATATCTGCTTTATTATTGTTGTCCAATGCTTTTAAGTTTTTGGATTTACTTACTTCATTGCTGTAGCGGTACCGGGCTGGTAGCTCAGCAGGAAGGGAAAGTAGGCTGCCACATTATCCTGGATCATAGCCTGTACGCCCTGAGAGGTAATAGTACCACCGCTGATACCGTCTACCTGGTAATCACCGGCCGCATCACCCTTGCGTACTTCAATGCTCACAAATTCCTTATCGGCATCCAGTATTTTCTTTTCATGGAACTGCTCGGAGAACATGGGTGTAACGATCTCCGCACCCAATCCCGGGGTTTCGCCTTTGTGGTCAAACACAGCACCATATACGGTGCTTGCATCCGCACTTAGCGACATATATCCCCAAATGGGACCCCAAAGACCTTTACCCCTCAATGGAATGATGTAATAGGTTTGACCTTCCTTTTCGGCCACGTAGAGAGGTGCATTCCGTTCCTCAACAGGCTTGGCCACTTCTTTGGACATTTCCACGGTAAAGGCATCCACACCTTCTTCAATCTTACCGTTCTTTATCACCAGTTCCTGCTTGATATACTCTTTATACTTCTCTTCGGCTCCATCCCGCTCTACATCCACAGATATAGAAGCCAGGATATTCTGCATCTTCTCACGTTTAACATTCTCATCCTGCATAGGTTTTAGTGAAGTAGCTGCGAAGGATAACAGAGCTGCCACTACAATTACCATGATTGCAGCAAACATGAAAGTATAACTGTTCTTATTTACGTCTAATGCCATTGCTTAAGCCGTTTTTACTTTTACCTGTACTCTTTTCTTACGTCTCTTGATGTTTGCCTCAATCACGTAGTGGTCAATAAGTGGTGCCATTACGTTCATAAAGAGGATCGCCATCATTACCCCTTCCGGATAGGCGGGGTTGAACACCCGGATCATAATACATAACAAACCTACCAGAAAACCATAGATCCACTTTCCACGCGTAGTTTGTGCCGCTGAAACAGGGTCCGTAGCCATAAACACTATACCGAAGGCGAAACCACCCATGATCAGATGTTGCCAGAAGGGTGTTCCCATAAAGGATTGTTGTTCAGGTGAAGTGGCATAGGGAGCTACCCAATTAAAGATCAGGCCCATGGCTACACCACCAAGAAGTGCGCTGAACATAATGCGCCAGCTTCCGATGCCGGTGATCAGCAGGATAGCTGCACCGATAAGAATAGCGATAACCGATGTTTCACCGATAGAACCCGGGATGGACCCAATAAACATATCCATTGGAGAAAGAGAAGTGCTTCCGGTAGTGGCAAGCTCCCCTAAAGCGGTGGCTCCTGAATAACCATCCACCACACTTTGGCCAGCTTCCGTTGATGTATTGATCCACACCTTATCACCAGACATATAGCTGGGGTAGGCAAAAAATGCAAAGGCACGGGCAGTAAGGGCCGGGTTGAGGATATTCATTCCGGTACCACCAAATACCTCCTTGCCTAATACTACGGCAAACACTACGGAGAGGGCTACCATCCAAAGGGGTATATCTACCGGCATGATGAGGGGAATAAGCATCCCCGTAACCAGGTACCCTTCGTTGATCTGGTGTTTCTTGATCACACAGAAGGCAAATTCAATTCCAAGACCTACAGCATAGGATACCACCACCATGGGAACTACTTTAATAGCTCCGAAAAGGAACTGATCCCAGAAGCCTACGGTCTCTCCCAATGCTTTGTAATGCTGGTAACCCACGTTCCACATACCAAAGAGCAGGGCCGGCACCAGGGCCAACACCACTGTGATCATGGTACGCTTAAGATCGATACCGTCACGCACGTGAGCACCACTGTGTGCGGTGTGCCCGGGTACGAACAGGAAGGTGGCAAAGCCATCGTATACCGGGTATAGTTTTTCCAGCTTTCCGCCCTTTTCAAAATGGGGCTTTACGCTTTCGAGTAAATTCTTGAATAACTTCATTGCTCGCTAATAATTCTTTTAGTCTCCTAATTCTTTAAGCATCAGGTCTAAGCCTTCGCGTACAGTTTCCTGTACTGGTATTTTAGAAGTACAAACCACTTCGCAGAGGGCAAAATCCTCTTCCACCACTTCGTAAATACCCAGGTTTTCCATAGACTCAATATCCTTGATCATGATGGACTTCAGCAACTGAACGGGATAAATATCAAATGGAAATACCTTTTCATACTCACCGGTAACCACAAAAGCCCGCTCTTCACCGTTCATAGCGGTATCCAAACGATACTTCTTATTGGGTTGCATCCAGCTTACCAGGGTGCGTGAAATACTGAATTTATTGGGATTAGGCGTGATCCAGCCAAAGAACTGATCCTGATCTCCTTCCGGGATAACGGTAATCTGACGATCGTAGAAACCGAGGTAACCATCTGGTTTGATCCTCGTACCGGTCAACACATTCCCACTGATGTAGCGGTTCTTATTCTGAGAAACATTACCCTCCAGGATATTCTTCACGGAGGTTCCCAAAACAACCTTGGTGTATCTGGGCTTGCTTACCTCAGAACCAGCTACGGCTACATTGATGTTAGCATCAAATTTACCGCTCAGGAACAAGCGACCGATAATGATCACATCCTGCGGGTTTAGCGTCCAAACCGCATCACCCCGGTTAATAGGGTCTATATTATGGATCTGTACACCTACGTTACCGGCCGGGTGAGGACCTCTAAAGCGGTGTAACTCCACTCCTTTGCAATTGGTAAACACCGTACTGGGGTTGGTACGTCCGTCCACACCCAGGTGGATCTTACCATCGGTAAGGCGGGCCAGAGCGTCAATACCAGCCTGGAACTCATTTTCCTGACCGTGTACCACAAAGTCAATATCAGCCGCCAGAGGTGCCGTATCAAAGCAGGAAATAAAAATAGCTTTAGGCGTACGCTCCGGGTTGGCAACAATATTATAAGGGCGCTGCCTGATCAAAGGCCAGCAACCGGAGGCCAACAGCTTTTCCTTTACTGCTTCGCGATCCATGGTTTTGGCATCTCCTGCACCAAAATCCTGGTATTGGATCTCTTTATCGGCCAGGATACGTATTTCCAGCAATTTGCGCTTGTCGCCTCTCACGATCTCCGCAATTTCACCGCTAACCGGAGAGCAAAATTTAACTTCCTTACGGTCCTTGTTGTAAAGGATGGGAGTTCCTGCTTTCACCTCGTCACCTTCCTTAACGGAAAGCTTAACCCGGATACCCGGGAAGTCAGTGGGTTTTAAAGCGAACGTTTCGGGTTGTTCAGTGTTGCCATACAACTGTTCGGCCTTGCCTACAAGTTTTATGTCTACACCGCGTTTAATCTTTATCAGGTCTGACATTACAACAGAATGAAAAAATTCTATCTTAAATTGGCGGCAAAATTAAAAAGCAACAGCCTTTTACATCAATTTATGCCGGATTTAGAACTATTCTAAACAGGCCGCAAATTTACTGATAATTAGCTTTGAAAAAAGGCATGGTCTTAGATTTATCGACATTAAATAAACAACCCTTGTGAAATACCTCAAACTCGTCTTCTTAAGCCTTATTAGCCTGCTACTTAACGCACAAAACAACTATTACGAGGAAGACCGGCTACGCTACGAGGACTTCATATACCAGCCAGGCATAAAGACGGTGCAATTCCACCCTGCGGGCGATGACCTGGCAATGCCTGTTATCAAACTCTTTTCCGGTGAACAACTCCTGCTGAGCTTTGACGACCTTTACGAGGATTACGCGGAATACAGTTATACTATTATTCACTGCAATGCGGACTGGACCCCTTCCAACCTTTTGCAATCCGAGTACCTCAGCAATTTCCAGGACTATTACCTCAGTGAATACGAATATTCCATCAATGCCCTGATCCCCTACACCAATTACCGCTTAACCATTCCCAACAGCAATATGCGCTTCACCAAATCCGGCAACTATCTGCTTAAGATCTACCGCGATAATGACCCGAACAAGCTGGTAATTACCCGTAGATTTATGGTGTATGAAGACCGTGTAACCATTGGCGCCCAAGTGCGCAGGGCCACCCAGGTAGAAAATAAGAATACCCACCAGGAAATAGATTTTACCATTAACCACACCAATTATACCATTCAGAACCCCTTCCAGGACCTGAACGTGGTACTTATGCAAGACCAACGCTGGGACAACCCCATTACCACCCTGAAACCCCAGTTTGTGCAAAACACACAATTGATCTATCAATACGATGACATCAATACTTTTCATGGGATCAACGAATTCCGGTGGTTCGACATCAAAAACCTGCAGGTACTCACCCAGAATGTGCGTAAAATTGACAGGGATAGCGTGTATACCGCCTACCTGGCCACAGACGAGCCACGCACCATAAGCCGTTACACCGTTTATTTTGACATTAACGGCCATTACGTGGTGCGCAGGCTAGATGCTACCAATTCTGATTTTGAAGCAGATTATGCCTACGTGGATTTTATATTGGATTACCCGGCTCCCCTGGATAAAGGCGATCTATACGTTTTCGGAAAGTTCACCGATTGGAAGGCACTGCCTGAATACCGGCTGGAATACGACTATGTCCGTAATGCCTACCGGGGACGATTTCTGTTAAAGCAAGGCTATTACAACTACCTGTACGCCCTGCAAAAAGACAATGGCGAACTGGACATTGAAGCTATTGAAGGCAGCCACTGGGAAACCGAAAACACCTACCAGATACTGGTTTATAATCGTGATGTGGGAATTCGTTATGATCGTTTGGTAGGATTTAGCGAATTTAGCTCCGAGGACCTTTACTGAACTGCTTGAACCAAAAAATTGTAAAATCCGATTCCTGCGCCAACTGCCAACAGGAATTACACGGTGAGAACTTTTGCCCCAACTGCGGCCAAAAAAATGATAGCCGCAGGCTTACCACTTCGCATTTTATCCAGGAAAGCCTGAGCAATTCACTGGCTTTTGACGGTCGTTTTTTCCGCACACTGTACAACCTGGTGCGCTACCCCGGTAAGGTACCCATTGACTTCGTAGAAGGCAAACGCACTCGTTATATGAACCCAGTGCGTATTTACTTCCTGGCTTCTATTATGTTGCTTTTCTTTATACAGTTCTCAGACCGGGAAGGAGGAATTGTGGAGGTAAAGAATAACCGTGATTCTTTAATAGAGGAGACTACTGCTCCGGATACCGCCCTGACTCAATCTCCTGCCTCCCTTCATGATAGTATTGTTGAAGACAGCATTATCCAAAACACTGCCCTAAACCCCGAGCTGGAGAACGAAAGTTTCATGGAAAAACTGGATACCATGACCAACTTTCACCATCGCCATCAACACCTCACAACCAATGAAGGCCTTAGTTACCTTGGGTTGGAACACGGAACATGGAACCGCTTTCTCTATACTCAGGCGGCTAAAATGGATGATTTTGACTCCAAGGAATTCAATAAATCCTTTCTTTCCAAACTGTTCTGGATACTGTTCCTGTTTATACCGGTACTGGGTTTACTGCTCTGGTTGATCTACGCCAGGCGCCCCTTCTATTATCCCGAACACCTTATATTCACTTTTTACAACCAGGCGATTTTCTTCCTAATCTTTTGCATTGCTATTTTAACCACCCCTTTTATTATCCTGCTTTTCGGAATATACCTCTTGTTTGCCATGCGGAGATTTTACAAGCAGGCCTGGGGGAAAACCATTCTTAAGTTCATCCTGCTGAACATTCTGCTGGCTCCTTCTTTTATCCTTTTCACCCTGCTTTCTATGTTGGTGGTTTTTATACTGATGTAAGCCGGGCATTGTAATATCTTTGCCACGTGGCACAAATTGGAACCGATATCATATTTGCCAAAAAGGTACTGGAAGCAGGAAAACCGGTAGCTATACCCACGGAAACCGTATACGGACTGGCCGCCAATGCCTTGGATGAAAAAGCTGTTTCAAGGGTTTTTGAGGTGAAGAACCGCCCTTCCTTTGATCCCCTGATCGTACATCTTTCCAATAAGGGTAAACTGGATGAACTATGCAGCCACGTTCCCGATAATTTTTACCGCTTATACGAAGCTTTTTGCCCGGGCCCACTCACCTTTATAATGCCCAAATCCAAGAAGGTTCCGGGCCTGGTTACGGCCGGAAACCCAACGGTAGGCCTTCGCTTTCCTGATCATCGGCTTACCCTGGATCTACTCGGGTCCCTGGACTTTCCCCTGGCTGCACCCAGCGCCAATCCCTTTGGGTATGTAAGTCCTACGTCTGCACAGCATGTGGAAAAGCAATTGGGTGGTAAGATCGACTATATACTGGACGGAGGTCCCTGCAAGGTAGGCCTGGAATCCACCATTATTGACCTGAGTACAGACAGCATGGCCATCCTTCGCCTGGGTGGACTCTCACTGGAAGAGATCGAATCTGTAGTCGGAAAAGTGCATCGTGTAAAAACATCCACCAGCAACCCCAAGGCTCCCGGCATGTTAAGCTCCCACTACTCTCCCGGGAAAAAGATCGTCTTCGGGGATATGGAAGATAATTACCGGATCTTTAAAGGCCAAAAACTGGGGAGCATCACTTTCTTCAGAACCGTTAATTGCATACCTGCCGAACATCAATGGGTGCTTTCACCTGGTGGAGACCTGCGGGAAGCGGCCAGCAAGCTGTTTAAAAGTCTTCGCGAAACGGATGATACCGACCTGGATGTAATCCTGGCCGAGCGCTTTCCCGATGAAGGTTTGGGAAGAGCCATCAACGACCGGCTGATGCGGGCTTCCGCCAAATGAATTTTAGGTTTTGGCGTTTAAAGAACGCTACTTTTACTCCTGCTTCAGGATCTTCTGCCTCTTCTTCCGCAACTCAAAGTTCTGACCCAGGTATACTTTACGTACCTGCTCATCATTGGCAAGATCTTCCGCTGAGCCGGATTTGAGGATACGGCCTTCAAACATCAGATATGTGCGGTCGGTAATAGCCAGGGTTTCCTGTACGTTATGGTCGGTAATCAGTATCCCGATATTCTTTTCTTTGAGTGAAGCCACAATGCTCTGTATATCTTCCACCGCAATAGGATCCACACCGGCAAAAGGCTCGTCAAGGAGAATAAACTTCGGGTCTACCGCCAGGGCCCGGGCAATTTCCGTACGCCTGCGCTCCCCACCGGAAAGCAGGTCGCCCCGGTTTTTCCGGATATGCTGAAGACCGAATTCGTCCAATAAATTTTCCAGTCTTTCCTTTTGCTCCGCTTTGGAGATACCGGTCATTTCCAGCACGCCCATAATATTTTGCTCTACGCTCAACTTCCGGAATACGGAAGCCTCTTGTGCCAGGTAACCAATACCCTTTTGAGCTCTTTTGTACATCGGGGCTTTGGTGATTTCCTCCTCTTCCAGGTACACATGCCCTTCATTGGGCTTAATGAGACCTACCACCATATAAAAAGAGGTGGTTTTTCCGGCACCATTAGGGCCCAACAAACCTACTATCTCGCCCTGGCTTACGTCAAAGCTCACGCCCTTTACCACGGTGCGGCTACGGTATTTTTTAACGATGTTTTCAGCTCTTAATCTCATAGGGTCCTAAATTTTGCCAGGCCTTTGCAATAAATATACCTATTCAGCAGCCTTCTTGTTCCGCAGTCTTTCCTTTTCCTGGTTTTTCACCACACGGGCACAAATCTTAATACTCAACTCGTACAATAATACAATAGGGAAAGCTACCAATACCTGGCTTGAAATATCCGGGGGTGTAATAATAGCCGCCAAAATAAGCGTTACCACAAAGGCATGCCTGCGGTATTTACGCATCCAGTCCGGTGTGATCACTCCGATCTTAGCCAGGAAGTACACCAGTATAGGAAGTTCAAATATTAAACCTGTACTCAGGGTTACGGTGGAAACCGTAGTAATAAATGAATTGAGATCAATAAGGTTGGTTACCTCGGCACTTACTGTATAGCTTCCCAAAAACTGAACGGACAGGGGAACGATGAGGTAATAGCCAAAAAGAACGCCCAACATAAAAAGTAAGGACGCAAAAAATATAATACCCCGGGAATATTTACGTTCTGAGCGGTGCAGTCCGGGTTTCACAAAACGCCATACCTCGTATAATACATATGGGAAAGCCAGGATAAAGCCGGCAATCAGCGAAACCCATACATGCGTACTAAATTGCCCCGCCATTCGGGTGTTCAGTATAGCAAAGGGCATTTCATCCATACAGAAGAGTTCTGTGATGCCCAGTGAACGGGAAAATTCACAAAACAAACGGTAGGTTACAAAATTTGGATCCTTGGGACCGAAGATTATTACGTCAAACAGAATACCTTTGCCAATGAAACACAGTATTGCGAAAAACAATATGGCCGCGGTTGAACGGACCAAGTGCCAGCGCAATACTTCCAAGTGTTCCAGGAAAGACATATTTCCGGATGTATTCTTTGCCATGTATTGGTATTAAGCTAAAAGCCGCGCAAAGGTCTTAATTTTAACAGAACCACTTCATAAGATATGTTGAAACAAAGTGGATTTACAATATTTTTTTTATTGGTCGTTTGTACTATCTTTAGGAAAATTGAAAATTGATATTGCACAGTGGGATTGGAAACAAAGGAATTATCGGTGCAACAGCATTTGAAGAAGTTTTTTGGCTTCGACAATTTTAAGGGAAATCAGGAAGCCGTTGTAAAGAGCATCATAGGAGGTAATGATACCTTCGTTATCATGCCTACGGGAGGAGGAAAGTCATTATGCTACCAGCTACCGGCCCTTATGCAGGAAGGCACTGCAATTGTGGTATCACCACTTATTGCACTCATGAAAAACCAGGTGGACAGCATCCGTGGTATTTCAGAAAACAACGGAGTAGCTCACGTACTGAACTCATCACTCACCAAACGGGAAACCGACCAGGTGAAAAGTGATATTATTGATGGTACTACCAAGCTGCTATACGTAGCGCCCGAATCGCTTACCAAGGAAGAGAACATAGAGTTCCTTCAACAGTCAACGGTATCTTTCTTCGCCATAGATGAAGCGCACTGTATTTCGGAATGGGGTCATGACTTCAGGCCGGAATACCGCAACCTTCGCAGCATCATGGAAAAGATCGGGCGGAAACCAGTCATAGCGCTTACCGCCACCGCTACTCCCAAGGTTCAGAATGATATTCAGAAAAACCTGGGTATGGAGAATGCCCGGGTATTCAAGGCTTCATTTAACCGGCCCAACCTATATTACGAAGTACGCCCCAAAACCAAGAACGTTGATCGTGATATCATTAAGTTCATTAAGGGGCATATGGGCAAGAGTGGCATTATTTACTGCCTGAGCCGTAAAAAGGTGGAAGAACTGTCCCAAACACTACAGGTAAATGGTATCAAGGCCCTTCCCTATCATGCCGGCCTGGACGCCAAGAGCCGCGTAAAACACCAGGATGACTTCCTGATGGAAGAAGTGGATGTCATCGTTGCCACCATTGCTTTCGGGATGGGGATTGATAAACCGGATGTACGTTTTGTGATCCACTATGATATGCCCAAGAGTCTGGAAAGTTATTACCAGGAAACCGGGCGTGCCGGACGTGATGGCGGAGAAGGTAATTGCATTGCCTTTTATTCCTATAAAGACATTGAAAAGCTGGAGAAATTCCTGCATGGTAAACCGGTTTCCGAACAGGAAGTAGGTATGCAACTGCTTCAGGAAGTGGTATCCTTTGCCGAAACCAGCATGAACCGCAGGAAATTTATCCTGCATTATTTTGGTGAGGAGTTTGACGAGGAAAACGGACCGGGAGCCGAGAATGATGACAATACCCGTCATCCCCGCAAAAAATTCGAGGCCAAAGACGATATAAAATTAGTACTGGAAACCGTACAGGCTACCAATGAACGTTTTAAGGCCCATCCCATTATCCAGATCCTTACCGGGCAGCTCACCACTATTTTGAAGCAATACAAGGCTGAAAACCTGGAACAGTACAATGAAGGTGCTGATAAGGAAGACAAACACTGGATGAGCGTTATCCGCCAGGCCATTGTAGCCGGATTTATCAAAAAAGACATTGAAAAATATGGGGTGTTGCTGCTTACCGATGAAGGAAAAGCCTTTATGGATAAGCCGCATAGCTTTATGATGGCCGAAGACCACGATTATACGGAAGATGAAGAGGACGACATTGTAACAGATCAGAAATCTGGCGGTGCGGCCCTGGACCAGGAGTTGTTCAACATGCTCAAGGAACTTACCCGAAAGGTGGCTAAACAAAAAGGCGTACCTCCTTACGCAGTTTTCCAGGAAAATTCGCTGAACGAAATGGCCATCAACTACCCCACCACGCTGGAGGAATTGAAAAACATCAGCGGTGTGGGCGAAGGTAAAGCCAAAAAGTTTGGTGAGCCTTTCGTGGAAATGATAGAGCGGTATGTAGAGGACAATAACATTGACCGGCCGGATGATTTTGTGGTAAAATCCGTGGTCAATAAATCCGGTCTTAAGGTATACATCATCCAAAGTACGGACCGTAAATTGCCTCTGGAAGATATTGCCTCGGCCAAGGGACTTTCCATGAACGATCTGCTTACCGAGATCGAACACATTGTAAATTCGGGTACCAAGGTAAATATCGATTACGCCATTGAAAGCATTCTTGATGAAGAGCAGATGGAAGAGATCCACGACTACTTTATGGATGCCGAAAGCGAAGATCTACAGGAAGCTTATGAAGAATTTGATGGCGACTACGAAGAGGAAGAGCTCCGCTTGATGCGCATCAAGTTCATGAGTGACGTGGCCAATTAATCCGGTAATTTTCCGGATTAAAACGGTTTGCATCTACAGTACAACGCCATCATTTGTGTAATTTCGAGGCTCATATTTATATAGATCCAACTATGAAATTACCCGAAGGATACCAGGCACTCATGCCCTACCTTATCTTAAAGGACGGCCGCACATTCCTGGATTTTGCCAAGAAAGTGTTTAACGCAAGGGAAAAAATGTACCATGAACACGAGGATGGAGGTTTGATGCATGCCGAGCTATGGATACACGAAAGTGTATTGATGATAGGTGGCAGTAATGCTGAATATCCTCCCTGCCCGGCCGGTATGATGATCTACGTGGAAAATGCGGACGAATGTTACCAACGGGCACTGCAAAATGGTTGCACCTCACTACTGGAACCACAAGACCAGGATTACGGCCGCAGCTGCGGAGTACGCGACCCCTGGGGTAATACATGGTGGATCACTTCTGTAATAGACTAACATGGACCAGGAAACCCAGAAAATGATAGCCTCCCAACTTTGCAAGCCACTGGGCGAAACAGGGATGGAGGTAGCCAGGCAAATGAATTATGGCAATGCCGGAATGAACCGCTTTGCCATAGCTCAACTGAGCCCTGAAGCTGGCCATCATGTACTGGAGATTGGCATGGGGAATGGTCATTTTGCCCAGGAAATACTTGAAAAAGCTCCCGATGGCTTGTATACGGGAGTGGATTATTCCGCCACCATGGTAGAAGCCGCACAGCAGCTGAATGCTGAATGGGTAGAGCAAGGCAGGATGCGTTTTATAGAAGCTGAAGCCCAAAATCTTCCCTTCAATGACCATTATTTTGATCATGTAATTACCGTAAACACCATTTACTTTTGGGCAGACCCACTGCAAGAATTGCGCGAGATCAGGCGGGTCCTGAAACCCAAAGGGACCTTAGCCCTGGCTATACGCCCAGAGGAAATCATGAAAAATATTCCCTTTACACGCTATGGTTTTCATTTGCGCAAAGAGAAAAACATTCTGGATCTATTAGACTCATCTGGTTTTAAAGAAGTTGAGATCAGGGATTTTACAGAAGAATTACAGGGAATAGACGCGCTGCCAACCACCTTAAAAACTTTGGTGTTTATTTGCAAAGCATAGGCCTGAATTTCAGCGTGGTAAGAAATTTCCTTATCTATGGGATTCCGTAATTTTGCCACACCAGTTAGCAAGCTTTCACCCGTTTTAATTAGGATGTTTGAAATGAGAAGATTGAAATTATTACGTCTTCCCCTTCTTTTTGCGGGAAGTTTTATAGTGCAAGGGCCTGGGATTATGGCCCAAGCGGGTGAACATTCATCCCTTACCGTTACGGACCAGGGAACTTCCGCCAAACAAATACTTGTCAGTGAAGATGAAAAGGCCATGGCCGGCCAGGAGTGGTCCATTGTAGAAAGCTGGAGCAGTGAAGTGCATGTCTTGTTCAGCAACGGCCATAACGTACACTACGCCAAAAGCACCAATAACGGCATCACCTGGAGTGAAGAAGTCCTGCACACTCATGGGCACCGGGATTCTTCGTCCCGAAAGCCTATGGCTGTATACAACGCGGTAATGGGCACGGATAACCGTGGTTCGGTGCATATTTTCCTGGCCGAAAGTGAGTTTCGCTGGTCAAAAGGTATTGTTTACCATTACTACCGTTCCCGCGCCAGTGAAAAATGGACCCGTAGAGTACTGGATGAGAATATATCCGGTCCGGTGATGGGTACCGATATGGACCTGGATATTGACTGCGGAAACCGTATCCACCTCGTATACAACATTGGTAAATCCTTTACGCGCTATGCCTTTTGGAACGGAAAACTATGGCAGTTCTCAGACATTGCCTTTGGTGAGCGCCCGGTGGGCTGTGCAGTGTCCTACGGTTTTGGGGATACGGTGCATGTGGCTATAGGAAGTGAGAGCGGTTCCCTGGGAGTGGCTTCGCAGAAGATGGGGGCTAAAACCTGGCATTTTGAAAAAATCACCGAACCCGTTTATTACGATTGTGACCTGGTGGTAGCCAATGACGGCAGCATTATGGTTGCTTCTTCTCCTATGGATTACCAAAGTGACCCTCATTACCAACTCTCTATAAAAAGAAAGGGAGGTGAACAGTGGAAAACGTATCGCTTTGGAGAGAGCTCCCCTCTTTCGGAAGGAGGTACTTCTACAGCTCCCAAAAGCCCCGTATTCAAAACCGATATTTCCGGACGGTTGCACCTGGTGTACTACCTGCACCCAGCAGATTCGGCCAGTGGACACCCTATTGCCTATATGACCTCTTCGGATTTTGGTCAAAGCTGGACCCGGCAACTAATGGGAGATGCTATCTCCAACTTCCAGGCTATGGCTTTTCCGGATATGGACTGGAATAACCGCTTTGTATTTACATCCTACAAAACTGCGGAAGGTTATCCCGCTCTTTTACGTACCGGGCAAACCATTGACCTGGAGTCCATTGATCCTTGTAAGTATAAAAAACCGGAAAGGGTAGCTCTTCTACCGCCTGAAGAGGTGGAAGAAGTGAAGGAACCCGAACCGGAAACTCCTTACCACGAAACCCGCAGCGACCCTGAAGTAAACAAGCGAAAAATTGACACCCAGGGTGATTTTGCCACCCGCGACAGCTTTGTAAAAGTTATTCTGAAAGACTACCAGGAGGTGGATGGGGACACTATTTCCCTCTACTACCGGGGTAATTGTATACTATTTAATCACGGGCTGGACTCCCGGCCAACCGTTGTAACCGTTGACCTGGTGCCGGGTTCGGAATCCGACCTGATGATATTTGCCCGCAGCGAGGGAACGCGCCCGCCCTGTACTGTGTCGCTGGCTATCAAGGACTCTAAAAAAACACAGCAATACACTATACGCTCCAACCTGGAGAGCAATGGTGCCATTAAACTCAGATCAGTACGGTAATTATTTACTGATCAGGTCCATGATCTTTGCATGGATCTCAGTATTCTGGTAGATGCCGGCAAAGTTTTCCGCACCCGGGCCATAAGCCAATACCGGTACCATAGCGGCACTGTGACCACCGGTTGAAAAGCTTGGTGCAATGGAATTATAATCATTTTGCTTGCCTTTAAAAGGCACATTTTTCAATTCACTGGAAAGGGTGAAACCGCCTGTTTCATGGTCTGCCGTTACAATAACCAGTGTATGGCCGTCCTTCTCTGCAAAATCCAGTACTGCGCCAATTACCTCATCAAAATCCAATACTTCGGTAACCACGTAATCTGCTTCATTGGCATGTCCACCCCAATCGATCTGGGAACCTTCTATCATCATGAAAAAGGGCTTCTCCTTTTTCTGAAGATAATCCAACGCCAGCTCGCTAGCGTTCTTCAGGAATGGACCCCGGCCTTCCGTCATGCGGGGCATACCATCACTAGCCAATAAAAAGCCATATTTTCTGCCAGGGTCCAGGTCTGATGCCGGTACCAATTTACTGGTATCTATAAGGTAACCTTCTTCGGTCAGGGCTTTTACTATTTCTTCACCGCCAAAGAACTGGCGTCCACCCCCGGCAAAAAAATCGGTTCCTGAAGGTGCCATGTACGTGGCAATTTCATGGGCCTTATTTCTTGAATCCACATGGGCATAAAACGAAGCGGGTGTAGCATGTGTAATGGAAGAAGTAGCAATCAGCGCTGTACTGTTACCCTTCTCATGATAATATTCAAGGATGGTCTTGACGGCATTAGTATCCGGACCCACGCCAATGGCCCCGTTATAGGTTTTTTTACCGCTGGACAAGGCCGTGGCTCCGGCAGCAGAATCGGTGATTTTATGCGAAGAGGCCGAAGTGCGACTTAAACCTACAAAGGGAAAACGACTGAAATTAGGGGTTTTATCCTGGTAATAATAGGCGGATGACATCTGGGAAAGGCCCATACCGTCACCTATGAGAAGAATTACATTTTTCACCTTTTTAGTCTTCTTCTCCTCTTTGGGAAAAGTAAATGACAGTGAAATTAAACCCATTACAATTAAGACTACTGTAACGTTGATTACTCGTCTCATATCTCCTTTTGTTTAGTAACTAACGAATGTACTGCGCAAATAAAGGCAAAACCTTTGTGAATTCAGCGGTCCAGCCATTTCTTAAAATCATTCACCCTTTCACGGCTTACCAGCACATCCTTATCCTCCACGTTCTTCAGTTTCAGCTTTAGCCGGCTGCTGCTGTAGGTCCGGATATCTTCAATACCGGACATGGAAATGATGAATTTGCGGTTCACCCGGAAAAAACGTTGGGGATCTACCAGCCCCTCCACCTGGTCAAGACTGTAATCCAGGGGATACGGCCTGCCGTTCTCCAGTTGCATGAACGTAATTTTATCAGCACTGTAAAACAGTGATATCCCCTCTACTTCCACTGGTTTTAGCTGGTCGCCAATACGGGTAATGAATCGGGACTTATACACCTTTTCCTGGACCTGCATGCTTTGCTGCAGGTATTCCACATCAATATGCGGAGCCCTGGTTTCGCGCTGCCGGAGGAATTTGGTTACAGCACCTTCCAGGTCATGAGGATCAATGGGTTTCAGCAGGTAGTCGATGCTATTCAGCTTAAAAGCCCGGATGGCATATTGATCATAGGCCGTGCAGAAAATTACCGGGGTATTTACATCATACTGGCGGAAAATGTCAAAGCTCAAACCATCGGCCAGTTGAATATCCAGGAAGATCAGGTCCGGGTTGGGATTATCGTTCAGCCAGTTTACCGCTGATCGTACCGAATCCAGGGGACCGTGAAAAAAGGCATCCGGCAACAGGGGTTTCAGCAAACGCCTGAGCCGTTCTGCTGCCGGGCTTTCATCTTCTATGATCAGTATATTCATAATGACTGGCCCAATTTAAGGATGGGAAGGTAAACCCTGAATTCCGTTTGCGATTTTTCCACTTCCACTTCCCTGCCAGACAGCATCCGGTAGCGCTCCCGGATATTGGTAAGCCCGATACCCGAAGGCTCCGGTACGCGGTTGTTTTTTACCTGCAGGTTATTACAGATACATAAGCGATCCGATTCTCTGCGGATAATAACCTTCAAAGAGTGATCCTTGGATATTTCATTGTGTTTTATCACGTTTTCCAAACAGATCTGTATAGCCAGGGGAGGAATGCAATCTTCTTCCTGTACGCGTACGTCAATCTCTGATTGCAACTTATCCTCAAAACGGAGGCTTTGAAGGTAGAGGTAACGTTGCGCAAAATCCAGTTCCTGCTGCAAGCTCACAACTTCTTCATGCTGTACATCCAGTATGTAGCGGTAAAAGCGCGATAACTGCTGGATAAACTGAACCGCCTTTTCCTGATCTTCATGCACCACATTGGAAAGGGCATTGAGCGAGTTGAACAGAAAATGCGGGTTCAACTGATCCTTCAACACCTGGTACTGCCCTGCAAAACGCTCGGACCTCAGCTTTTCGGCATCTACGGCAGCCTGCCGCCATTCCATTAAAAAGGAGCGACTCACAAAAAAACTGGTGATGATATAAGCGATGATAACAGGCCGGTAGGTTTGCTCCGTGAGGTCTTCCCAGGGAATGCTATCCAGTGTAAAATTACCCAGTACCCAATGAAAAAGGAAAACCACCACAAAGCAGGCTACAAAGGAATATACCGTAACCGTAAGTAATTCCAGCAGGAATCTTTTCAAGGGTGCTTTATGCCAGGGTAATGAACGATTAATACGTGCATCCAGCGCACCAATACCTCCGCTTAAAGCCAGGGAAATAAGAAATGAATACAGCCATAAACGCCCGGCATAGGTCCATTCCTGTGGATCCAGGAAACAGGATGCGCAAAAGAAAAAGGTGATCGCCAACGCTATGACGGTATTGATCACTATGTAATTGACAAACTCCCGAAAGGACCGCAATGATTCGTTGAAACGCATGATTGGATTTTCCGTTTTGAAATTTACATTTATTCCTGGCTGGAATTACAACTCTTACTTACCTGTTCAGCCATAGGTTTTCCCCAATGGGGCAGAATACCACGATCGTGCTCCTTCTCAAACAATTTAAGGCTGCCGTTTATAAGCGCACAGGCCTCTTCGGTACCAGACTTAAAGAACTGAGCAGTACCGTATTTCATACGCCCCATCAACAGCATGGCGCGTGGGTTTTCGGGATCCAGTTCCATAGCCTTCCCAAAGAGTTTCATGATGGTTCCACTCATGAAAGGCCCACGGATGGCCGGTTTTACTGATAGTTCGGCCATTTTCACATAGCCCTGTAAAGCGATGATCTCCGAATTGTTCTCCGAAATTCCGGCAGCCTGGTCCGCGTACTTTCCGGCTATATCCAGGTAGGCATCGCGCTCATCATCTGTAAGGCCGGATTGAAAACTCATGATCACGTATACAAAACCGGTATAATACGCAGGCAACCATTCCGAGCTGTTCATTTTCGAAATACGGCTAAAGGTATTGGCCACAGCCTGGTAGTCTTGTGTACCGCTGGCATCTTTCATAGCCTTAATATTGGTTTGCATAGCCTCGGTATAAGCCCCTTCCTGGGCCACACTGGTAAAACCGAAACCTAGAATAAGGGCAAAAGCAATTGAAATAACTTTCATAACGTAAGTGTTTAGGGTTTATAAATTATTGAGTTGATTGGCCTTTTTGTCATCGGATAGAGTGATAAAGAGGCCGATAAAGAAAAATCGTTTGGCACCCTGCGTCATGGGCAGAGAAGGAAAGCTGCCGGAGGCATCAGGTGTATCGGCATAGCGATAACCAAAAATATTATTGCGTCCCAGCACATTGGTCACAGCGGCATGCAGGATAACATTCTGGCGATGCAGGTAGCTCCAGCTTACACTCAGGTTGCTGTAGGCTGGTGTCTTGGAATTCTGGCCACTACCTTCATTGGGGTTGTGGTACACCAGTCCATCATTCCAGTTCCAGCTTCCTCCTATTTGGGATTTCAGGGACGAAACAAAGTGTTTAGCTACCACGGCTACATTATGGCGGGGTGCAAAAGAAGGTTGTACCAGCTCATCATACGCATCGTACCTCCGTTTGCTGTCCACCAGTGAATAGGTGATCCAGTAATCGGTATTCTTCAGGGTTTCCTGATCACGGAAAAACACATCCAATCCCCTGGCCCAGCCATAACCCTGGTTTGCTGGCATTCCCAAACTGTTTACCGTTATCAAACGATCGTAATCTTTATAGAATGCTTCGGCACGCAGGGTATAACCTGCTTTGGTAAAGAGGTAATTAAACACATAATGCCGGGCAATGGTATGTTCTAAACCTTGTTCTAAAATGCGGTAACTATCTTCTGCATCCTGGTTAAATCGTCCATAAGCCAGTGAAAGCTGGGACTTCGTATTGAGTTTGTAAGCCGTGGAAAGCCGTGGGGAAACGTAGCTATTATGGTTCAAGGCATCCACTTCCGCACGCAAGCCGGCACGCACAGCCCAATCTGAAGAGAAATAATAGTTTAACTCACTAAAGGCAGCGGTGAGATTTCCCCGGAAGGAGCGCTTCAGTTTTTGCTCTGGCTGGGCTTCCCGGTAATCCTGCACAAAGTGCTCTGCTCCACTGACAAGATGAAGGCGATCATTATGAAAATAGGTAGCCTTTACCTTAAAATGAGCCAGGTCTTTTTGCCGCTCAAGGGGTAAAGTGTCTATTTCCAGCTTATCCGTATTGAACGAAAGACTACTACCTCCTTCCAGTAACCACTTATCCGAGAGGCTTTGCTTTAGACTGATATTGCCGAAATGGTAACGGTTGGCTATTTGAATATGCTGTCCCCTTCCTTCCTCACCGGGTACTTTTTGCCAGATATCCAGCCCGGAACGCTGGTGACTGTAAAAACCTTTTACCAATCCCTTTTTACCGATCTTATGACGAAGCTGTCCTTCTCCGGCAAAAGAAAAAGGTGCTCTTTGCCAGTCAAAATCCTGAGGAATAATAGCCTGGTAGGGTTTAAGATCTGTATAGGACACAGAGAGACTACCGGAAGTCCTGTCACCGGTTTGGGTATGGGCTAAACCCCCTCCTACCGTCATCAGGCTGATATCCGTCTGGCTGCGCACTGGCATATCCACGGTATTCAAAACCAAAACCGAAGAAAGAGCCTGACCAAATTCCGCAGAATAACCTCCGGTACTGAAGAAAGTACCTTTAAAAAGCTGTGGGCTGAAACGGGTGCGGGTAGGCACGCCTGAGGTAGAAGCACCATAGGCATTACTTACCTTAAGTCCGTCAAAGAAAATGGCTGTTTCCGTAGCATCTCCTCCCCTTACAAAGAGGCGACCGTCATTACCCACGGTAGCTGTACCCGGTAGGGTATTCAGAGCGCCAGCAATATCACCCAACGCCCCGGAGGTGGTAACAATGTCCAGTGGTTTTATCACTACAGAGCGCTTTTCATCACTGGCTTCCATGGCTCCGGCCGTAATGTTCACCGCGTTCAGTTCACTGATGGTTTCCTTTAGCTGAACATCCTGCTTAATCGCCCCATTACAATAGATGGCCATTTCATACGTATGAAAACCTATAGCTGAAACTACCAGCACCTGCTCGCCATCCTTTTGCGTGGTAAAGTTGAAGTTACCTGCCTTATCTGCGGAAGCACCATCATACGTGCCCCTTAGGTATACGTTGGCCCCGGGAAGTGGCTGCCCTTTGCGGTCTGTTACCGTACCACTGATGATAGTTTGGGCCGGTAAAACCATGCTGAACAATACGAAGAGTAAAACGATGGTGGCTTTCATGCTAAAACTTTAGTTCGAAAGTAGATGGGTGTGGGATCCTGTGAAAAAAGAAAACTCCCAACCGGAGGATCTTCAGGATGAACCGCACTATGCCGGGATGAACCGTTGGGATGGTTTAGAACACAAAGCCTTAACTTTGCACCGATGAAAATAATTGAAACCCCAATTCCCGATCTTGTGGAAATTATCCCCGATGTTTTTGGTGACCACCGGGGTCATTTTTTTGAATCCTACAATCAAAGGGCCTTTGCTGAAGAGGGCCTCGATATGCAGTTTGTACAGGATAATCAATCCCTCTCATCAAAAGGGGTATTACGAGGCTTACACTTTCAGGCACCCCCGTATGCCCAGGGTAAGTTGGTTCGCGTAATTCGTGGCTCGGTATTGGATGTGGCCGTGGACATCCGCAAAGGATCACCCACTTACGGACAACAACACAGCGTTCTTTTATCGGGTGAAAACAAGAAGATGTTCTGGATACCAGAAGGTTTTGCCCACGGCTTTGCTACGCTTGAAGATGATACCATATTCAGCTATAAATGCACCAATTACTATCACAAGGCTTCGGAAGGCTGCCTGTTGTGGAACGACCCTGAACTGAACATCGATTGGAATGTTGAAGAACCAAAGCTTTCCGATAAGGATAAGATAGGTGAACTGCTTAAGGATTTTAAAACACCTTTTACGTATTCATGAACAAAGCATTACAAATCATAGGGTTTATTGCTGTGCTGATCATCAGCCTGCGTTTCCTCACTTTTTACACCTACTCCACAGATACCGATGATGGTGTGCATAAGGCCAATTTTCTCCGTGATTACAATATCTATGCGCTTCCCCTGCCGGAAGACATCACCTTTGCCGGTGAATTTGTGCCGGTTATAGATCCTGATATCCATGAGCGTTTTGATCGTGAATTGCATGTAAATACCTACTGGCAATCGCAAACCCTTCTTTTTATTAAGCGTGCCAGGCGCTATGAAGACATTATTGAGCCTATCCTGAAGAAATACGGCATTCCCAATGATTTTAAATACCTCTCTCTCATCGAAAGTGGTTATAGCAATGTGGTTTCACCGGCCGGTGCTACCGGTTTCTGGCAAATACTGGAATCTACCGGTAAGCATTACGGACTTGAAATTACCAAAGAAGTGGATGAGCGTTACGATGTGGCTCGTTCTACCGAAGCGGCTGCTAAATATTTGCGGGAAGCTTACGATGAATTCGGGAACTGGACCCTGGCAGCTGCCTCCTACAACATGGGGATCAGCGGGCTCAAAAAACAAATGGAGCGTCAAAAAGCCAAAAGCTATTATGACCTGACCCTGAACAGTGAGACGGCCCGTTACATCTTCCGCATCCTGGCGGTTAAGGAAATTATGGAAAACCAGGAAAAATATGGTTTCCACGTACGTGAGAAAGATTTATACCACCCCATTCCCACGTATACGCTTAAGTTGGATACGGCTGTAGAGGAATTCGGTGATTTTGCCCGTAAACTGGGTATCAATTACCGTATCCTGAAATACCATAACCCCTGGTTACGGTATGAATACCTGCCCAATCCATCGGGTAAGACCTACCAGATACAGATCCCTAAAAAGGGCTATTACTGGCTGGATGATGAAACCGCTATGTTGCCGGAGGATTTTGAATCGGATAAGGATGTACCGGAAGCTATTTCGGATACTACAGACGTTCCGGATTCCGAGTAAAAACATTTCCACACCCCAGCTGGTTCCTTTATTTTTGCACTCTTTATAGAGGTACAGCCTTTTATGACGGAAGATCAACAGCTTACGGAAGTAGAGCAAATAGAGGTTCTCGGAGCCCGTGTACATAATCTCAAAAACATTGATGTAACCATTCCCCGCAACCAATTGGTGGTAATAACCGGCCTGAGCGGGAGTGGTAAGTCATCTCTGGCGTTTGACACTATTTACGCAGAAGGTCAGCGCAGGTATATCGAAACTTTTTCGGCCTATGCCCGCCAGTTCCTGGGCAACCTGGAACGGCCAGACGTGGACAAGATCAACGGTCTGAGCCCGGTTATTTCCATTGAACAAAAGACCACCTCCAAAAACCCGCGTTCCACCGTAGGTACGGTTACGGAGATCTACGATTTCCTGCGTTTGCTTTTTGCCCGCGCTTCTACCGCCTACTCTTATAATACGGGAGAGAAAATGGTAAGTTATACGGATGAAAAGATCCGGGAACTGATCATTGAAAAATTTGACGGTAAAAAGGTGAGTATACTGGCCCCGCTCATCCGTTCACGGAAGGGGCATTACCGAGAACTTTTTGAGCACATCATCAAACAGGGCTTCCTAAAGGCACGGGTAGACGGTGAAATTGTGGATGTAACCAAAGGGATGAAACTGGACCGCTACAAAACCCATGATATTGAGGTTGTGGTGGACCGCCTGCAGGTGGATAGCAAGGATGAAAAGCGCCTTAAAGAGTCCATTATTGTAGCCTTACAACAGGGCCAGGGTGTCATGATGGTATTGGAACAGGGAGCTGAAAACCCCCAGTTTTTCAGCCGAAACCTTATGTGCCCTACCAGCGGCATCTCCTACCCAGAGCCGGAACCCAACACCTTCTCCTTTAACTCTCCAAAAGGAGCCTGTCCGCATTGTAACGGCTTGGGAGAGGTTTCGGAAATAGATATGGAAAAGGTTATCCCCAAACCAGAACTCTCCATTCGTAGAGGAGGCCTGGCTCCTCTTGGGGAATACAAGCGTACCTGGATCTTTAACCAGATTGAGATCATTGGTGATAAATACGGTTTTGACATTTCCACACCGGTAAAGGATATCCCCAAAGAAGGTATGGATGTGATCCTTTACGGCTCGGATGAAGCTTTTGAGGTAGAGAATAAAAACCTTGGTATCACCCGTAAATACAGCATTAATTTTGAGGGGATCATCAACTTCATCCAAAACCAGAGCGAAGAAACCAAAAGCAAATCCATTAAGCGGTGGGCCGAGGGTTTTATGAATAAGGTTACCTGCCCCTCCTGTGAGGGTGACCGGCTTAAAAAAGAGGCCCGATATTTCCGCATTGGTGAAGCCAGTATTGCGGACCTGGCCCGGATGAGCATCAGCCGACTTTCCAATTGGTTTGAAAATATTGAGGAGGAGATGGACGAGAACCAAAAGGTGATTGCCCGTGAAATACTAAAAGAACTGCGTACCCGCTCTTCTTTCCTCCTGGACGTGGGCCTGGATTACCTCAGTCTTAATCGTCCTTCAAGAAGCCTTTCCGGGGGCGAAGCGCAACGTATCCGCCTGGCTACCCAGATCGGTTCACAACTGGTAAACGTGCTGTACATCCTGGATGAGCCCAGCATCGGTCTACACCAACGGGATAACCATAAGCTCATTGACTCTCTTAAAGAACTAAGGGATGTTGGCAACTCGGTTATTGTGGTTGAGCATGACCGGGATATGATCGAAAATGCGGATTATATATATGATATAGGTCCTTTTGCCGGCAGACGTGGCGGTGAAGTGGTAGCCAAAGGATCCTTGCGGGACATCCTTAACAGCAATAGCCTTACAGCCCAATACCTGAACGGTGAAAAAGAAATCCCTGTTCCAAAGGAACGCAGAAAAGGTAGCGGTAAAGAAATTGTGCTTAAGGGTGCCAATGGGCACAACCTCAAGAACGTAACGGTACAATTCCCCCTGGGGCAACTGATTGTGGTTACCGGGGTTTCAGGTAGCGGTAAATCCACCCTGGTGAACGAAACACTGTATCCTTGCCTGAGCCAATACTTCTATGATTCAGTTAAAAAGCCGCTGGAGCATAAATCTGTAACGGGTCTGAAGCACATTGATAAGGTTATTGACATAGATCAATCGCCCATCGGGCGCACGCCCCGTTCCAATCCCGCTACCTATACCGGGGTGCTGTCGCATATCCGGGATCTTTTCTCCAACCTGCCGGAGGCTAAAGTACGGGGTTACAAACCAGGACGCTTTTCCTTTAATGTGAAAGGAGGCCGTTGTGAAACCTGTGAAGGAGCGGGGATACGGGTTATTGAAATGAATTTTCTGCCGGACGTCTACGTTCCCTGCGAAACTTGTCAGGGTAAGCGTTTTAACCGTGAGACCCTGGAGATACGCTACAAAGGCAAATCCATTGCAGACGTATTGGATATGAGCGTAAACAATGCCGTGGAGTTTTTTGAAAGCATCCCCAAGATCTACAATAAACTCCGTACGCTGCGTGACGTGGGCCTGGGCTATATAACCCTCGGTCAGCAGTCTACTACTCTCTCCGGAGGAGAAGCACAAAGGGTTAAATTGGCTACAGAGCTGAGCAAGCGTGATACCGGCAAAACTTTATATATATTGGACGAGCCAACCACCGGACTCCATTTTGAAGATGTACGCGTTCTGATGGAGGTACTGGATAAGTTGGTGAATAAAGGCAATACCGTGTTGGTAATTGAACATAATATGGACGTGATCAAACTGGCCGATCATATTATAGATATCGGTCCTGAAGGCGGTGAAGGCGGTGGCACCGTAGTATTTGAAGGCACCCCTGAAGAGATCATTACCCATAAGAACAGTTACACCGGTAAATTCCTGAAAGCGGAACTTGAGCGCTAACCGAGCTAAGTAAAAGTATGAGTAAGAACGACAACGGACAGTTTGACGAGAAGATAAAAAGGGCTTTTGAGCCTAAGAACTGGAACGAAATACGCACCAATGACAGTTGGGCCATTTTCAAGATCATGAGTGAGTTTGTAAACGGTTACGAATCACTCTCCCGCATCGGGCCTTGTGTATCCATCTTCGGATCGGCCCGTACTAAACCGGATCATAAATACTACCAGCTGGCCCAGAATATTGCTTTCCAGCTAACCCAGAAGGGATACGGGGTTATTACCGGGGGCGGTCCCGGTATAATGGAAGCCGCCAATAAAGGCGCTCAGCGTGGAGGTGGTATTTCGGTGGGTCTAAATATTGAATTGCCCTTTGAACAGCAACCCAACCAATACATTGACCACGATAAGAACCTCAACTTCGATTACTTTTTTGTGCGTAAGGTGATGTTTGTAAAATACTCCCAGGGATTTATTGTAATGCCGGGAGGTTTCGGCACGTTGGATGAACTTTTTGAGGCTATCACGCTCATACAAACGTTTAAGATAGGACGTTTTCCCATTGTACTCCTGGGCCGTGATTTTTGGGGCGGCCTAATGGATTGGGTAAAAACGGTATTGTTGGAAAAGGAAAATAACGTAAGTGCCGAAGACCTCAATCTCTTTAAGTTGGTGGATACTGCTGAAGAAGCCGTACAGGTAATTGACGAGTTCTACGGCCGCTATATGTTGAAGCCTAACTTCTGATAGAACAGAAACGAAGAAGCCCCGGTATTTCTTCACCGAGGCTTCATCCATTCACCAAAACATCATCTAAAACAAACAGATTCCTGCTATCTATTAGTATAGCAAAAAGCATAAAACGTACCAAAATGCAGGTGACGTCCATCTAAAAAAACAGCCCCGGTAAAAACCGAGGCTAATTCCTAAAAAATCAACAAATAAGTTGTCTCTCCACTAGTAAACCTTTGAACCGTCACGGTAACCTTGAAGGTTCAGATACCAGTCACTGAAGTTAAGTCCTCCGCTGGTTGCCCAGTCATTGAAATTCAGGTAGGTATCGGAGATTGAATTCTTTTCACTGGGATAATCAAATGTTCCGTCAATGTGCAGTGCCCAGGGCAGGTTACTCTGTGTTTTGTAGTACCTGCTGGTATTAGGATCGGAATCATCGTCCACTTCTCCAAACATGGACGAAAAAACTTTATCGGTAGGTTCCATGTCCGGCAGGTGCACCTCGTAACGCTCAGGGCCTACACCTCCATGTCTTGAATCTCTCAGGAACAGGAAGGGATTATAAGGAGGCAAACCAATAGTTGCCGGGTTTACGGCTGATACCATAGTCATATCCAGCTGGAATTCTGCGGGAGCCACGGTTGTGTTTCCGGGAATGGTATTGATAAATGACTCTCCACTTACGTGCTGCATATGATCAAAAGCCTCATCGTACACAATGATCACCGCATCACTCTGGCCGGCTTCCGTTCCATTACCTGATAAGGTAGCGCGTCCCTGGGTGATCTGTGAACCGCTTACACTCTGCACCGCAGAAGGGCTGAGTCCATCGATCTTTACCCCAAAACCCTGGTGCAGTTCACCACCCAGCGCTTTAAGCGTATACGTAGTCTTAATGTCTTTAATATTGTTGCTGGCGTTGGTCACCTGGTTGGTCAGGTAATCCACTACAAGATCGTTGAAATCATAGTCACCTTTACCAGGCCAGAGATCTTCATAAGCCAGGGTTCCGGACGTATAATTATCAAACGCACGATCAGGATCATTGCGATAATCTTCATCACAGTTAGCCACGCCATCCCCATCATCATCCAGTGTACAGTATTCCGGCTGGGGGATATTGGTAATATCCACGTTGCTGAACGGGCTTACAGTAACGTACATCAGGAAGTCATTAAAGTCATTATCCGTACTGAAATCCCTGCGGATATCTTCAAAACCTACGATAATGTGCTTACGGTTAGCATCCACCAACTGAACATTATGCTGCCTTAAATTGGCATTACCTTCAGGATTAAAGGAATAGGTAGAATAAAAACGGGTTTGCGTAGGACTGGAAGCCTTGATGGTTTGAGTGGAGGCGTTCCACCCGTTAGCCAACATTACCCAGCCAATACCGGTTCCTGCGGGAAAATTTCCCAATTTAATCTTGTCACCTGCCTGTAAACCTCCACCGGAATTAAGGCGGGAAGCATTGGGGAAGAGACAGAAAATAGAATCTATCTGGTTAGCAGCAGTGGGCGGATTATTGGGGTCATACTTATAGTATCCAAAGGTATTAAGAGCTCCGGCACCTTCACCGATAAAGGTAATCCACACATCAGCCTGGCCGGTAAGTACCACATCATAGGAGTTGGTAGGCGCCAGCAGAGTGGGCTTATTGACAGGGATATTAAGGAATTCGGGAAGAGCAGAAGAAATATCATTCAGGTAGGCTGCATCTACAACATCAGCGGAAGACTCCAGATAATCGGGTACACCTTGTGAATCATAGGTTCCGATGAAATACCAGTTACCCCCGGCCGGTGTAATGGCCTTAGTACCCGAAAATTTACGTTTTCCGCTACGTGGTGCATTTCCCCCGAAGTTACCACTGATGGTCTTTCCGCTAATAGGAATAAGCTGTCCGTTGGCCAGACCAATACGGTTGGTAATACGGATCATCACTTCATCCAGGTACGAAGGCGCCCTAAAAACGGTATTCATAGCCCCATTGGCATCCGTAGCTCCGGTAAACAACTTGCGCTCACCGTCAGGAGTATAAATTTCAAATTTCACCCCACGATCAGGCTGGTTCTCCACATTCTTAACGTTAAAGTTAGTTTCGATCTCACGCGTGGTGGAATAATCAAAGTTATCAGCCACAGTGGAAGAGGGAGAAGTATTGTTGGTATTTGCGTCTTTCTTACAAGCTGTAAAGGTTGCAACACCTAACAGTAGCGGTAAAAGAATGTGTTTTTTCATGGCAATAGGGGTCACTTAAATGTCTTACAAAGATACGGATGTGACAGAGTTGACCATGCCGTTAATCGAAAAATACTTACTCCATAACTATTTAAACTTCAGCTCTTTTTGCTCTTTCCCAAGTAGATTTCTGAGTCTTGTTTACCCATCTGAAAAATCCTACAAATACCGCATAATTCATAATAATGAAATAGTAGGGGATAAATAAAATTTTGATCCTAATTTGCCTATTCTCAAGCGACCACCCTAAAATACCCATGCCATAAAATAACAGCTGAAGAACCAGAATAAACTGATACGTAAGATTTTCCTGATAGGACAACCAGACGTTTAGTAGAAAAATAAGAGGTAAGGCAAAAGCAGAAACGGACCAGCGGAGGACGCGGTGCGACACATATTGGAAACTCAGGGTGAAGTTTTTGAAGGGGTTGAGTAAGCCGGTTAAACGGCTCATGGATTGCCATCCTCCTGCCGCAATCCTGATCTTACGCTTAAGTTCTTCCTTTACATCTTCACTGGCGGTTTCCATAGCATAGGCCTTAGGCTCGTAGGCAAAGCGATATCCTTTTTCACAGATCCTCAGGCTCTGCATGAAGTCATCCAGTATGGTGTCTTCTTCAAGATCAGTCATCAGGTTGCTGCGAAAAGAAACCAATTCACCCGCAGCACCTACAATAGAGTATAACTCAAAATCCCACTTTTTAAGGGTGGATTCATATTTCCAGTACATTCCCTCCCCTGCCGCACTGGCTGTATCAGCCTCTTTGCTCATTACCCGTTTTTCACCGGAAACCCCGCCTATTTGCGGATACTGGTAATATTTTACCAGTTCACGGATGCTTTCCTTATTTAACATGGTATTCGCATCGCAGAAAACCACTATAGGGCTTTTTACATAGGTCATGGCCCGGTTTTCAGCAGCCGATTTACCGGCCCTGCGATCTTCATGCAGCACTTCTATTCCTTCTAACCCGCGTAAAAGGTTAGGGGTATTGTCGGTACTCCCATCAGTAATAAAAAGGATGCGGAGTTTTTCCCTGGGATAGTCCAGAGCAAGGCTGTTCTCAGCCTTTTTCAGGATAATACTTTCTTCGTTATAGGAAGGGATAACCAGTGTTACATCCGGCTCAAAAGCAGGATCGAATTTAAACTTATCGCCACCTAAGAGGCGCTTGATCCGAACCAGGAAGAACAACAATATACCATAACCCACGTACGTATAAAAAACCAGGGCTATCAACAACCAGAAGAGTACTTCCATCAGCGTTCCTTTTGTTTGGTGAAGTTGGAGAAGATGTAGCGGATATTGTATTTAAAGCGGATCCAGAAAGCTTGTATAAGGCTGCCGTCATTATCGGTCCTACGCATATTGGTATAGATCACGGCTTGCTGATCGGCTACCATTTTTATTTTGCCGTAATCGGAAAGTTGCAGAGCCATATAACCGTCTGACCCCCGGACCAACTGGGTATTATAGCCTCCGAATTTCATGGCTGTTTCCACCGGAAAAGCCATACTGGCTCCACCACAGTTGAGTTGGGGACGGGATACGTCCTTGGAATAAATACCTATGAGCTTAGCGTACTGATAGAACTGTAAACCCACGGGGTATTTATTGTCGTCACGGTAAAAAGCGTGCAAACTGTAGGTGCAAACAATAAAAGGATTACGCTGCATAGGCCTTACCATAAGCTCTACCCACCGTGAGGTGTATATGGTATCGGTATCACCGGAAATAAAGTACTTGCCCCTGGCTGCGTGCAGACCAGCTTGCCGGGCAAAAGGATAGCCCTGCCGGGTTTCCCTGACCCCCTTCACTCCGCAACGGTCAATGAATTTCTGGGTATCATCGGTTGAATTGTTATTCACCACAATGATCTCAATGGGAAAGGGGCAACGTGTTTCGGCCAGGCTCGCCAACGTAGCCAGTATATAATTTTGTTCGTTATAAGCTATAAGCCCCACGGTAACCAATGGCTCATCACTTTGCAGTTTCTCCATCTTCGTGCGTATAGCATCAAAATCGGCAGCTGGCACATCCTCAAACTTTACATAGTTGTACTTCTGGAACTTGCGAATGCGTTTGGGTGGAACAAAATGGTACATATCTCAGGGGGCTTTTACTACTTCTTTGTATATCTCCAGTACACTCTGAGCGGTTTGGGTCCAGCTAAAAGACCGGGCCCGCTCCAGCCCTTTGGCAATGTTTTGCTGGCGAAGAACCGCATCACCCAGCAATTTATGAATTCCCTCCGTGATCTGACCCGGTACTTCTGGATCTACGAAAAGAGCGGCCTCTCCTCCCACTTCGGGCATAGAAGATGTATTGCTGATTATAACCGGTGTTCCTGAGGCCATCCCTTCCAGTACGGGGATACCAAAACTCTCCCGTTTACTGGGATACAGGAAGATATCCGCCAGGTTGATCACAGCCGGCAAGTCCTTATTATTGATATAGCCGGTAAAGTGGATCTGTTGAAAGAAACGCTCCAAACCATCTTCCGCTAAAAAGCCACGAATGATCTCAGGGTCCAGGTCCCCGATAACCAGTTTATGATCCTGGCCATATTTCTCACAGTATCGTGCGTAAGCCTTTACGGTATTGCGGGTGTTTTTTTTAGGATCGGTATTTCCCAGGAACAGGAAGAATTTCTGTGGCAGACCGTATTGGCTGCGGATCTTTTCCAGTTGGTCGTGGTCTTCTATCTTTCTGAAATGCTCACCTACTCCGTTATACACTACCCTCACCTGCTCATCCGGCAGGTCAAGGAAGTTGTGAAAACGCTCCTTTTCATAGTTGGAAACAGTAATGATCACACGTGCCTTATCCAATATTCGTTTTACCACCGCCCTGCGGTATAGGTTCCCGAATTTCTGGTAGGAACTGTAGCCTTTGGCACGCAGCGGGTGAGTTTCAAAATAAATAATATCGTGAATGGTAACTACCAGAGGAACCGGGCAATTTACCGGAGCTGTATTGGAAGTACAATGTAAAAGGTCAACCCCGGCCTTGTGGGCCGCCTTTGGCAGTTTCACCTGTTCCCAGAGCGGGTAAGGCCCGCCAAAAACTTCTATCTTACAATTAGGGGTTTCCTGCAAACAGGCGGTATCCGGCCCTTCATTTACAAAGATCACGTACTCATTATGCGTGTCTATCTCTTGTAGCTTGCGGATCATTTCCAGAGCCACGAAATCCATCCCGTGCTTATGTTCCCTGAAAATGCGCTGGGCCTCAATTCCTATTCTCACGAGGTTTTGCTTTATGGGTTAGGTTCCACCAGAATCCTTTTAAAAAGGCCATAGCCAGGTCTTTCCTTCCTTTCAGGAACCATTGTAACGTGTTTTTGGGTACGGCCACCAGGCCAAAATACAGAAAAGCCAGGGCGCTGCGCCAGGCTGGGTAATTTCTGCGAGCAAACAGCAAGCGGTTGCGGGTAAGGTAATAGATCTTTAAAGGACTGTCCTGCCCGGTACTAACAGACTCTTTATGGTATACCGTAGAGGCTCCGTAATACCATATTTCGTACCCGGCCTGCTTTATTCGCTCACACCAATCGTATTCCTCGTAGTACAGGAAGTAATCCTCGTACATTACACCTACTTCATCAATCACCTTACGCGGCACCAGCATGGCAGCCCCGTGGATATAAGCCGTAGTACGTACATCATTGTATTGCCCAAGGTCCTTCTCCATCCAACCGATACCTGAGTTGCGGATGGTTATAGTACTCATGGGATAAAAACCGGCATACTGAATTGTATCCGGCTGCTGGTAAAAACAAATTTTAGGGCTTAGCATACCCAGTTTTGGTTGCTTCACCACGAAACTTATTAACGAACTCAGAAAATCAGGTTCTACCTCCGTATCGTTATTGATAAATAGGGTGTATTCCCCTTTACACAAATGAAGGCCGGCATTATTGCCTCCTGCAAAACCGAGGTTCTGGTGGGTGGCATAATAGGTAGCACGCGGATCATTCGCCAGAGGCCCGCTGAGGGCACTATCCTCATCTCCGTTCTCCACCACAATAATTTCCCATTTAGGGTAATCCAGTTTTTGGAGTGATCGTAAAAGTTGCAGGGTAACCTCCGGCTGGCGGTAATTAACCGTTAAGAATGAAACCAAAGGTGTAGCCGGAACAGTGTTCAAAAGGCAGATTGTTGAATAGCATTTCAAAAATAATTTTTTAGGAACAATCTTTAGCGGGGTATATTCCTATTTTTGTTCATATTCATTTCTTGAAAAGTTTATGCGCTTAACTGTTTTCCTGCTGTTTGTTAGCCTCCAGCTATCTGCCCAACTACGTGATAACAATCCCTTGCCTCAATTTTCCAGACGCCCGTTCTCGGTTCTGAAAAAGGATGTTACCGGTTGGATGTACTCCATTGACGGTCAATGGACATCAGCTAAAAAGACCATTCCGGAGCGCCACATTTCTACCGATAAGAAGTTTTACAAGGAGAAGCCACACCGCCTGGGGTCGGACAATTTTGAGGAGTTCAGGATCTATCCCACACTCTACGGCAAGGATACCTTAGTATTGTTGGTCAAGATCTTTTCCGATGGGTTCTATAAATATGAATTCACCCAAAAAGGCTGGAAAAACACCACCCATGTAAGTTATTATCTCTTTAACAAAAATGCCCTGGATGCCCTGGACAATTTAAAGGATACGGCTGTGCAGCTTATTACCATAAATCTGCTGGATGCCGGCACTATCCGGAATATAAATAAGTCCAAAGTGATGAGCGCCATAAGGGGTAAAGTAGCCGTAAATGAAAATTTTGACCGTGAATTTGTGGCTATGATCCAGCCTTTTACCGTAATGGACCGGATCCGCTTCCAGTTCTTTTCGCTGCATAAGGTTTTTCGTGATGTGGAAGGTGTTAGAAAGGACTTTACCATCAACGGGCAGTCCATGTATATCAATGAGGGTTTGTTTGATTACCTGTATTACGAGACGGACATCGAAAACTTTTCCGAATTTATACGTTTACCGCCTAGTTTTGATTTCAAAACCTGATCCGCTTGGGACGTTTATTTACCAGTGATCTTATAAAATACGTTATCTCCGCCCTGATGGCTGCGGTAACGGGATACCTCATGGTTACCAAGGGCTTGATAGTGGCCGGTGCGGCCGTTGCCATCCCTTTTATGATCATCTTTTTCGTGATCTTCTTTCGTTTCCCCAAATTCGGGATCTACTTTGTGCTGATCATGTCATTCATACTGCCCATCCTGGGCCGGTATGTGCCTTCCAGCTTCCCATTCGGACTCACCATAGATATAGTGCTGGTTTTCACCTATGTGGTGCTGGCCCTCAAGCACTGGAAAAAGGTGGATTTCTCACTTGCCGCCAATGAAGTGGTGCTTCTCATGGCTATTTGGATGGCTTACATTATCCTGCAGATATTCAACCCTCAGGCGTATAGCTTTGCCGCCTGGTTCTACTCCATGCGGGGTGTAGCCTTATACCAGTTACTGCTGGTTGGGCTGTGTTTTATACTGTTTACCGATCGGAAGGACTGGTTTCAGTTCTTCAATATCTGGCTGGGTATGTCTGTATTTGCCATTCTCTGGGCCATGAAACAAAAGTTCTTCGGTGTGGACTCTTATGAACAGCGTTGGCTGGATGAAGGAGCTGCAGTTACCCACGTATTATTCGGAAAACTTCGCATCTTCTCCTATTATTTTGACGCAGGAACCTTTGGGGCCGCCATGGGACAAATATCCATCATGAGTTTTATTCTCTGCTTAGGTCCCTGGAGTATGGGCCGCAGGATATTTTACGTGGTCCTGGGACTTTTTTCCTTTTATGCTCTTATGCTCAGTGGTACCCGTGGTGCCTTGGCTGTACCGGGTATAGGAGGTATCCTTTACCTTATCATGACCCGTAATTTCAGGATGCTTTCTATTGGCGGAGCCATATTATTGAGTGCCTTTATTTTCCTGAAATACACCACCATAGGAAATGCCAATTACGATATAAACCGGCTGCGTACGGCCCTTGACCCTAAAGATGCTTCGCTGAACACCCGATTGCGTAACCGTGCCAGACTTACCGAATACCTCCGTGATAAACCCTTTGGAGGCGGTATGGGAACGGTGGGTTCATGGGGACAACGCTTTTCACCGGGCACCTGGCTGGCCAATTTTGAGCCTGACGGACTATATACCCGTATCCGTGCTGAAACAGGACTTATCGGCCGGATCTTTTACGTGGGCATGTGGATATTTATCCTCGTGCGGGGCGTTATGTTCATGTGGCGGTTCCCGGATATGGAGCGCAGAAATATTTCCATGGCCATACTGGCGGGCTACGCGGGTATACTGATGGCCAATTACGGGAACTCCGTACTTACCCAGTTCCCGGTTTCCATTACCACCTTTATAGCCATCGTTTTCGTGTACAATATGCGCTACTGGAACGAGGAAGGCTGGTATGAACTTCCTGATAATAAACCTACTCCACGAGGAGGAAGAAAAGCCAATACCAAGTAAACCTTATTCTTAATTCTTATCGGGGATACAGCTTATCCGGTCTTTAAGCTAAGCTTGGTCAACTCGATACTTTTACTGAAAAGCACTATACGCAAATTCTTATACAGAAAGGTAAACGTCTTACTTATTGCGTGATCTGAAGCCCTTGGAATGGAACTCCAGGGTAAAGATCATTTTCATAAACCTCCGCAGGAAGGAACGGGATTTCTTAATGTCTCCGAGTACGGCATCCATATAATCAGGATCCACACCGTTTACGATAAGGCGAGGCGGAACATTAAGCGTATTCACAAACTCCTTCATGGCAAAACGATCAGCTTTGTTCCATGAACGGTGGGCCGAGATCACACAAAAAGCCATATCAGCCTTTTCGGTCAGATCTAACGGGTATTGCTCGGTAAGCACACTTTGGAAGGTTATAAATACAAAGTCGTAAACCGAAGGTGTATAGCCGGCCGGTATCAGATCTTCAAAAGAGCGGGTCTTAAGGAATTCACGTCCTCCCTCATAGCTGGCGGAATCATAAAAAGCTTCCCTACCATCAGGTTTATGACTGATGACCAACACCTTAAAATTCATAGAAACCAGCTCATTGGCCAACTCGTGAGTAATGAATACTTTACCATCATTTTCACGTGTGCTGAAAACCACTACAAACTTGGGCTTTTTATTGGACACTCCCAGGTTTCGCATTTCCAATCGGGTATTCTGGCTCATCAGTCCCAATGCTTTTTCCCTGAGCCAGACCATGTCTACGTTCTTGTTCTTACTGTATTCCATCAGGTCCGGGAACGCACCCAGCAGTTTTAAACCGGTTAACTCCTCCGCTCTTTCCGGATGGCGTATGGTGTTATCCAGGAACTCCATAATGATCACAATACTGAAGGGTACAATAAAGCCTATTACTGCCGCTACCAGTACCAATAACATCGATTTGGATTTCTGGGGCTGAAGCGGGTAACTGGGTGGCACCGTTACTACCAGACCACCAGTGGCCAGGGTTTCACTTTGCTGGCGCATCATGGCCATATTCATACTGTGCAACAGTTCCAGGTAATGCCTCTCTTCCACCGCAATTTCGCGCTCCATACGCGCTATCTCAGAACCAAGAGGGGCAAACTCATCATATACAGAGCGGAAATAGGTTTTACGGGTTTCAAAAACCTCCAGTCGGGCATTAGCCTCATCCAAAGCCAAGGTATAACTAAGCCATTCCTGCAATACATCTCGGAGGGGTACACCTTCGGTAGTTTTACCGTACTGGTAACGCTTTTCAACCGTATTATTCAAGGAGGCTTCCAGGCGTTCGGCTTCGTTTTTTAATTTTTCCAGCTCCCGGGCGTCCTTATAGTACACCTCCAGTTGAGCAATCTTAAATTTAAGGTCAGCCAGCTGCTTGCGCTTTTCGAGGATATCATCACTGAACTTAATGATCTCTTTATTGAGTTCCAGCTGTTTTTCAAGCTTTTGCACGGAGGCTTCGGCAGCGGCTTTTACCGCCAGTTCCTTCTGGTATTCATCCTCCATCATTTCCTTTAAGGTAGCGATGGACTTGGTTTGTTCCTGGTAATTGATAATGCGGTTCTTGATGCGGAAATCCTTCAGCTTGGTTTCGGCTACCTGTAACCGCTGACTGGCTAATTTTACCTGTTCCTGGAAATACTCTATTACGTCACTGGATTGCCCCATTTTGATCTGGGCCATCTTATCGGTAAACACATCGTTGAGGATTTCCAGGGTGCTTTGTACAATTCCCGGATCGGACCAGGTGTAGCTGATCTTGATAAGGTCAGAGTTTTGCAGCCGGTATACGTTGATCCGTTGAATGGATTTATAGCTGTAGGGTGAGCCTCCGTCTTCAAAAGTGAGCTTTACCAGGTAGGAGTCGTAGTTTTTCTGTTTATACTCCCGTATATTCTCCAGGGTTTCGTTCATGGAACCGGGTACCAGGAGGGAATCTTCCAGTTCCTGAGGCATCTTATAACGAAAATGCCCCCAGTTTTCCTCGCTGATAAAACGTGGATCAGCGCTGTCCAGCATCATGTGGCGGTACAATAAGCGTTCACCAACCTCAACCAAAGTTTGCTTGGACTGAATAATATTGATCAGGTTATCATACTCGTTACTGGTGGCAAAGAAGTCGAGGGCAGAGTTCTCTACGGAAGCCACATTAAGCCCGGATGCAATACCGGTGTATACCTCCGTTTCGGACTGGTATTCTTTAGGAAGGTTACGGGTAAGGAAAAATACCACTACAGCCAATACAATAGAGCACAGCAGGAACAGGTTAAGGTTCCGGTTTAATACCCTGAAAAACTGTACTAAACTCATTTGGTGTATTTTGTGAATTTGAATTTACTGAATGGCACTCCCACTAAACGTTCAAGTCGGGTATACGCATTGCTGAACTGGGTACGCAATTGTTCATATTCCGAAGCATAGCGTGCCTTTAGCTCAGCCGTTTGTCCCAATTGATCCAGAGACAACTCTCCATCCCGGAATCGTTCTTCGGCCATATCCGAGATGAGCCTGGATGATTCTTTAGCTTCCGAGATAATATCAAGTAAGCGCTGCAACAGCAGCAGTTCATTATAGGTTTCAATCACTCTTTCACGAACCTGGCGCTCCGCTTCATTGTATTTGGCTTCCTGGCTTTCCATAATGGCCTCGGCCCGTTTTATACGATCGTTCCGGCCGTACCAGCTGCTGAGGGGTATAGTAAGGCCCACGCCATAATTATATCCCTCATTGATTTGATTGCCACCCGTGGAAATTCCCTGGATGATCACCTGGTTTCCGTAAGACCAGTTGTAGCCGGCCACAAAACGAATATCTTTGGCCCAGCCTTTCTTTTCGATGACCACGTCATACTCTGCTGATTCTATAAGCGCTTCGTAATAGTCCTTTTCAGGAGCATGCCTCATAGCGGAATCGATAAGCACAGGTAAAGGCGGCAGATAATCGAGAATGTTGATATCCACAGGAGTGAGACTGTCAGCAGCCAGATCGGCTGATACACTACTTGTATCCGTTTGTGCCTGTAACTGTGCAACCATCCCTATAAAGGTAAAGGTCATCCAGGCGGTCAATAAGCTTCTATGTAAGCACTTTTTAACAAACATTCAAACATTTTCTTTTTGAAACAATGCCGGTATCGTCTTGAGGATCAATCTTATATCATTCCAAAAGCTGAAATTCTTGGCGTACTTATTATCCAGAGCCTTACGCTCTTCCTCAGACATTTCACCTTTTCCGCGTTTTTCCACCTGCCAAAGCCCGGTAATGCCTGCCGGAGCCAGGAAACGTTCACCCCAGTCATCAGAGGTAAGTTGCTCCGCTTCGTACAAGGGCAAAGGGCGGTTACCTACAATGGACATATCCCCTTTGAGTACATTAAACAATTGTGGTAATTCATCTACACTGGTATTGCGGATAAACTTGCCCACCTTGGTAACCCGTGGGTCATTGGCTATTTTGATAAAGGTTCCGGCTTGTTGCTTACGTTTAAGCTCAAGGTATTCCTCCTCGCTCATGGGAGTGCCGTCCTTATAGATAAGCGTGGGCGAACCTAATAAAGACCTGTATTCCTTCCTCAGACTATCCGTATTATCAGGCTTTGAGTATTGGTTGAGATGTTGCACCTCCTTCAACCTTTCGGCCGCATCAACGTACATAGAGCGGAACTTATAAAAGTCAAAAACCTTATAACCGGTACCCACCCTTTTAGATACGTAGAAAATGGGACCCCTGGACTCCAGCCGGAGCGCAATGATCACCAGGATCAATAAGGGAGAAAGTACCAGGAGAGCCAATCCGGCCACCACGATGTCAAAAACCCTTTTGGCCACGGGTATTTTATACTCCTCATACTTCATCTGTCTGGCGTCTCCCAGCTTGGCTTCCAGCATTTGCTTCAGGAAGTCTATGCGTTCCACCACTATTTCTTCACTCAGGCCCGGCTCATACAGTTCGGTAATACCTTCCTTCAGAAATTCCTTTCGTTTGCCCAGTTCCAGGTCGCGGTCAATCAAGGTAAAAGGCACTTTAAGATTGTTAAGCAGTTCTTTATAACGGGTGAAAATTCCGTCTCCCTTTAATCCTTTCAAATGGTATTCGGCCAGTATCATATCATACTGGCTCAGATTTTCCAGAAGGTTATGAAAGCCCACCACATTTTTAACCTGGTGCAGCTTTGCTCCCTCTACCTTGCTGTAGCGCTCCACTACAGATGGTTCATCCCCTATGTAAAGGATATGTTTCAAGACCTAAGGCTGATTAGGTTGTCAATGCGCAACCCCAGTTCTTCGGGATTAAATGGCTTAATGAGGTAATCATTGGCGCCCAGTTTAAGGCACTTGATACGTTCTGAACTGCTTTCCTCACCAGAGAGTACTATTAAAGGAACATCGTTGAAAAAGCCGCTTTCACGCACCTTTTTGATGTATTCAAAGCCGTTGATCTCGGGCATATTCAGATCCGCTACCACAAGGTCCGGAATATTGCCGGAATACATCCATTCCAGCCCTTCCCTGCCGTTTTCAAGTGAAATAACTTCGTATTTATCCTTGAGGATCTGCTCCAGCAGTTTTCTCATGATGGGTTCGTCATCTATAATCAGTACCTGTTTCATGAGCCTTTAACCGTTTGTGCGGCTGCGTAACTGCTCAAAGGCTGTTCGCAACACGCTATCCACTTTTGAAATTTGTTCCGTCAGGGCTGCATCCTCCACCCCATTTTTACCTTTACTCTCAATTTCACGTATATCCGTGTAGATTGATTTTATCCCGAAAAGGTCGATATTGGGTTTTATTTTATGGGCAATAGCGCCCATGGTAGTCCAGTCCTTGCCACTGAAAGCTTTTTTCATTTCTTCCAGCTGTGAAGGGGTGTGCTCCAGGAAAGTATCAACCATACTGTTGACAAATTCCTCGCTTCCTCCTGCCAGTTCCTCTAATTGACTTAAATCGTAAATTTTGTCAGACATTTCAATTCAAGTTTATCTTAAATAGTTAATTCATCGTTTTTTATCATCCGGTAAATGGTGCTTTTACCTATATCCAGCTTTTTGGCCACCTTCACTACGTTGCGATCATATTTATCCAGGAAATGCTGGATAATACGGGCGGTATAGTCTTTAAGGGTAGTCTCTTCCGTGATCAGGTTATCCATACTGCTAGTGGAGTTGAAGTTGATGTTACGTTCTTCGATCTTACCATCATCCGCCATAACAGCAGCCAGCTCCATTACCGCTTTCAATTCCCTGACGTTACCGGGCCAGCGGTAATTCATCATTTTCTTCTGTGCTTCAGGCGTTATCTGGATCTTTCCCATTTTATTCTCACGGGCAAAATCATCCACAAAGTATTTGGCCAATAACACAATATCGTTTTCCCGCTCACGTAAAGGAGGAAGCTCTATCGGCAAACCCAGCAGGCGGTAGTATAGGTCTTCCCTGAAATTACCGGCTTTTACCTCTTCGGCCAGATTGCGGTGGGTAGCCACAATAATGCGGGCGTTGATCTTAATGGGTTGATTGCTTCCAATACGGGTTACTTCCTTTTCCTGTAATACCCTTAATAGTTTGGCCTGAAGCTGCAGGTCCATTTCGCCTATTTCATCCAAAAAGATGGTGCCTCCGTTAGCCTCCTCAAATTTTCCAATACGCTTGTTAATGGCACCGGTAAAGGCTCCCTTTTCATGACCAAATAGTTCGCTTTCCAGCAGATCGTGGGGGATAGCTGCGATGTTAACGGCCACCAACGACTTTTTATGGAATTTAGAGTTATAGTGTATAGCCTTAGCTACCAACTCTTTACCAGTTCCCGTTTCACCGGTTACTGATACCGTAATATTAGTTTGAGCCGCTTTTTCAATGAGCTTGAATACATTTTTTATCGCTTGGCTATTCCCTTTAATATTGGAGAAGTCATACTTCTGGTTCACTTCTTCGCGGAGCTTATCCAGTTCATCACGAAGACGGGCATTTTCCCGCACATGGTTGGAAGCATTCCACATCCGCTCCTTGGCATTTTCATCCTTTACGATATAATCATAGGCTCCCTCCTTCAGAAGGTTTACCGCTGTACTTACATCTTCTTGGCCGCTAACAATTATCACGGGAATTTCCGGGTGTGTTTCTTTAATTTTTCTGAGGATCTCAATCCCGGACATCTGAGGCAAAGAGTAATCCAAAAAAATCAGATTGGGTTTTTTGTAGAGATTGTCCAGGCATTCCTTACCGCCCCTAAAAACTTCCACTTCGTTGTCAGGATTGAGGGAGAGGTGGTGCTGAGCCATTTTTGAGTACAGCTCATTATCATCTACCACAAAGATTTTTAGAATATCCATGGACTGACTTTGGAATTTTAGTTCTCCCAAAGATGGCATCAAAATCTCAGAATTGGAATTTTTCCAAAAATCAATTAGTTGGAGTTGCCAACATACTTTTTAACAAGTCTTACAAACTCATAACCACCCTTTTGGACTACATTCCTAAGATGGATCGAGATGTGTTGGCGAAGGAATAAGAACCCAAAAAGGATACCCGTACCAAAGGTTATGATTGAAATAAAGGCTACCCAAACCAGTTTTTCCGAAAATTGGAGAACCAGGATATCTCCCACCACATTGGCCGTTAGCATAAGCACCACCTTATAGAAGTTAAGATCAGGGCGGTTGATAACGTCCAATGCTATACCCGTAAAACGGTCCAGTGGTGTAAGGGCGGTGTAAATGGCGAACATCCTTAACACATCTGCACTGCTCTGGTATTCTTCACCACCCAGGGCAATGACCAGTGGCTCGGCAAAAATGAATACCAGTATACTGATGGGCAGAAGTAATAAAGTGGAGAAGCCGGAATCTTTTTCCAGGTCGTGTTCAAACTCCTGCTTCCAGCCTACCGCATATTTTTTAGCGAGTTGGGGGAAGGCTATGGCTACGAAAGCCCTTAGAGGAATATCAAACAAGCCTATAAGGCGTTCCGCTACACTATAAACAGCATTAGCTCCAGGTCCTAAAATGGACATGATTATAAAGGTATCGGAACTACGAAGGAAGTTACTTCCCACCATGCTGGCCATGCTGAACTTCCCGAAATTGAGAAGGGATCGGTCCATATCGCGGTTACCCCGGTGGAAATAACGAAGCTTACTCCAGCCGGTAACCATAACCAGTAAAGCAGGCAACAGGTTGGACAGTAAATAACAAATAAGTATAAAGTTAAGGCCGGGCTGCAGGTAAAACTGGTATACTACGCCCAGCAAAAAGGACCCTTGCAGGAAAAAGCGTATCCATACAATGCGGTCAAAACGAACGTAGGCATTCAGTATCCACACTGCCATAGAGTGAGGTAAGCTCAGCAGGGCTATAGGCACAAACCACTGGAAGAGGTAGCGGTAACTTTCGTCCTGGGTGAAATAATAAATAATGTAAAAGGTAAGCGCTATAGCTGCCGAGCCAATGATCGTGATCAAAAGGCTTAGTTTCCACCCGGACCCGATCACTACAGCCGCATCCTCTTCAGTATCACATTCATTGATCCTTTTGATCAGGGCGTTACTGATCAAACCTGCCCGGAGCATATCAAAAAGGGTATACACCGTCATAAAGAATCCCCAGTATCCCAGTTCCGACATGGAAAACGAGCGTGCCAGCAAGCCAAACGTAATAAGCCCGAGTATCGCTGCTGTTCCGCTACTGATGAGCGACAACGATTTATTGGTTCTCAGAAGTTTCTTAAAACGGCCTATCACCTTTTAATTCTATATTTGGATGGTAAATGTAAAGGATAAGCCTTAATCATCTTCAAAAGCCGATGCTAATCGACAAACGGGACTTTATAATAGTTGGCCAGCAACCCTGGGATAACCCTATTGGGAGCAACTGTATAGACATTGCGGAAGAAATATCCAGGAATAACCGGGTGCTGTATATTAACCCTCCGGTTGACCGTATTACCCTGCTACGCAAAAGGCCGGCAGAAAAATACATCATTGATCGCAGGGAAGCTATTTTAAACGGTAAGCAAAAGAAGCTTGAAAAGGTAACGGACAACCTTTGGGTGTTCACCCCTACCCGGATCATTGAGTCTCTTAATATGTTGCCCGATGGCGGTTTTTACGATGGGCTCAACAAAAGGAATAACCGTATTTATGCCAGTGAGATACAGCAGGCGATACAGGAACTTTCACTTAAGGACTATATCCTTTTTAACGATGGTGACATGTTCCGAAGCTTTTACCTGAAGGATCTGCTGCAGCCTATGGTTTCCATTTACTATACCCGTGATTACTTTCTGGCGGTGGACTACTGGAAAAAACACGGCCTACGGCTGGAGCCGGCTCTCATGAAAAAAAGCGACCTGGTGGTTTCCAATTCCATTTATCTGAACAACCTGGCCCGCCAATACAATCCCAATTCCCATTACATCGGACAAGGTTGTGATTTCAGCCTTTTTGATGTTGATGATACCGGGAATGTTCCGCAAGAGCTGGAACATATACCTCATCCTCGCATTGGCTACATTGGCGCGCTTCTGAACCTGCGGCTGGATATTGAATTACTGGAAGGTATTGCTAAGGCACGCCCGGAATGGCAACTGGTGCTTATAGGGCCGGAAGACGAGTACTTCAAAGCCTCTGATTTGCATACCATGGAAAACGTCCATTTTCTGGGTTCCAAACCCATGGAAAGCCTCTCTTCATACCTGAAAGGTTTTGACGTTGCCCTGAACCCACAAAAGTTCAACGAGGTAACCATTGGGAATTACCCCCGCAAAATAGATGAGTACCTGGCTATGGGCACCCCAACCGTGGCCACCGCCACGGAAACCATGGATGCTTTTAAGCAGCATGTATACCTGGGTCGCGGTCTGGATGATTACCTCAGGCTTATAGATAAAGCATTACAGGAAGACAGTCCGCAACTACACCAACAGAGAAGGGAATTTGCACTGCAGCACACCTGGGAAAATAGTGTAAATGCTATGTATAAAGCTATTCTCAATACCGAGTCATACCATGGGAATTAAGGAAACCATAAAACGGAATGAGCGGCTGAAGAAATTTATTCATTACCTGCTTATCCCTAAAAATCAGGCACGCCCGCGCCTATGGGTCCAATGGTTTGTAAACCCCTTTGTCCATAAAAAAGGTAAGGGCGCTACGGTGTGCCGTAGAACCCGCATGGATGTGCTACCCTTTAATGCCTTTTCTCTGGGTGACTACTCTACCGTAGAGGACTTTGCTACGGTAAACAACGGGGTAGGCGAAGTGCATATTGGCAATCACACGCGCATTGGCATAGGCAATGTGGTGATCGGCCCGGTTACCATCGGTAACCACGTGATACTGGCACAAAATATCGTAATGTCAGGACTTAATCACGTGTACGAGGATGTACACACACCTATTCATCTGCAGCCGGTTACCACCAAACAGATTACTATTGAGGACGATTGCTGGATCGGGGCCAATGCGGTGATCACGGCCGGAACTACCATAGGGAAGCATTCTGTGGTAGCTGCAGGAGCAGTTGTCACCAAAGATATTCCTCCGTTTAGCATTGCTGTAGGCAACCCTGCCCGGGTGATCAAGCACTACAATTCCGAGACTCAAAGCTGGGAAAAAGTTTAGTTTCGGGAAGTCACATTTTTCTCTGTAACCTCAAATTTGGAGGCGGTTGATTTCCGGATCCGCAGTATGGAGAATACCATAAACAGAATGGCTTTGGGAATATTCAGGAGTGCCTTCAATAGCTGTATATTGTAAAACCGGCCGGGTACGGCCAGCAGCAGAGCTGTAAAATAGGCTACCATTAGAACCAGCCACAGAGGGTGCACCGGGGTAAAAAGGCTCAACATTCCCATTAACCCCAATATCCCGATCAGCAGCACCTTAGGCACCAGGAACATTTGGAAGGCTTTATCAAAATAATCGAAATTACCTTCGGTCACAAACTCCTTCACCCCATCTAAAAAGTAATTCCGGAAAAAGTAGATCTGCACCCCTACCCACCGGGTACGCTGTTTACTGAAATTCTGAGCGTTGGATACTTTCTCGTCATACACCAGGGCATCTTCCAGGTATTCAATGGTATGGCGATCTTTAAGTACTTTCAACTCCACCAGCTTGTCCTCACCCGCCACATCTTCTATATCCGCCATTACCGAGCGGAAATAGTTAAAATCAAAAGCCATGGCAGAACCTATGAGTGCAGAGCTAACTCCCCACACCCGGTGGCCTTTACGGAATATGCTGTTCCCAATCTCTTCATTGATGGCATCGAGCAGCGCAAAACTCGTATCCTGGTTCTTGGCGGTGCGGTGCCCTTGTATCACTTTATAGCCGGAAGAATAAGCAGCATTGATCTTTTCCAGGAAATCAGGAGCCATCACGTTATCCGAGTCCAGGATCACGGCAATATCAGGCTGCTGAGGACTAAGCAGCGCCAGTGCCTTGTTTACACTTTTAGCTTTGGTGGAATTCTCAAACTTCACTTCCATCACCCTTACGTCCAGGGTTTGCAACTCAAGGATGGTTTCTTCCTTAAAGCTGTCCGCACAGATCACTACCTCGTAGAGTTCTTTGGGGTAGGTTTGTTTCAGGGACTGAACAGCCGTATCTATTATGATCCTGTCTTCTTTATAACCCGGTATGATCACGGCTATTTTATGCCGGACACCGGATGGCTTGAGTTTTGGACGGTAGCGAAAAAGACTGCCGACCGCAAAACACGCGAGGTAGAATACCTGTACTCCTATGATGATCAGAATGATAAGCTCAAGGAGTTCCAGAAGTTGATACAAGATATTCATAGGATCATTTCAGCACGGAAATATCCTGAAAATTTCTCTATTTCTGAATGATCAGCCTTGTGGGTTCAAATAAAGCCTGTGGAGTTTGCAGCTGTACTATATAAGCACCATTAGGAAGACCGTGCTCAACATGAGCAGTATTCTCCGAGAGGTTTACGGTTTTTTCCATCATCAGGGAACCTCGCATATCGTACACCTGAAGGGTAGCCCGTTCGCCATCAACACCGGAAAGATCAAGATCAAAGAATCCCGCTGCCGGGTTGGGGCTTAGCCGTACCGGTGATTTCAAACTACCTTCTTCCAGGGAGAAACCCAACGGTAAAAGGGCTATTTCAACATGTGTTTCCAGGCCATTGGTCAGTACCACATCAACGGTATCCGTATAATAGCCAGGTTTGCTGACCACCACCGGGTAAATAGCGGCATCGGTTGTTCCGGTGCGGAACTCTCCGAAAATATTGGCCCGCAGGGTATCATTAATATTCAGCATAACAAGATCAGCATTGGGTATAGGGTTTTGGGTAATCGAATCCTTTACCAGGCCCGTGAAATAACATCCTTTGGGATAGGTGCTGTTCAAGATAAAAAGTCCCTGTTCAATATCGGTAACCAGGATGTTACCGCTGGGCAAAAAAGGATAGGCTCCCCAGGCTCCGTTATAGCCGTTTCCAGTAAGTGGTGAAGTATCGTAATACGCAGTTTCAATGAGGATGTCAGGCATGGTAGCATCCACGATCTGTACACCGGAAGTATAATATGAGGTAACGAGAAAATCGCCCAATACATGCGTGTTGTGCGGAATTACATCTGTTCCGCCATAACTGATTCGGATGCGGTCACGTTCCGAGATATTGGCCGGATCAGACACATCATAAGCAGCTACGTAGGCTCCGGATATTTCATCAGTAGTATAAACCGTTTGATTGTCATCAGACACCCAGCAGTTGTGCGTAAATGCATTAGGAGTGATGATATCACCCAATATCTGTGGATTGCTTTTGTTGGATACGTCCACAACCACCAGCTTATCATCATTAATGGCTCCACCCCAGAGCGTATCACCCCGTACCATCCCATCGTGCAGGTAGTATGTATCAAAAGCCCCGATATAAGCAGGGTTTTCAGGATCCGGTTTAAGATCAAACATCAGGGCACCCCCATTACCGATATTACCGGCTCCAAAAACATAGAGAATACCATTTTCATCAATGTAAATATTGTGTGCCCTTTGCAGAAACGGGTTGCCGGGTAAGTCTGAGTTAGCGTGATAAAAACGATCGAATTTAGGGTTAGGCATATTTACGCTGTCCATATCCACGATCATTATTCCGTCCGGTGTCCCTGAAGAATATCCATCGTGTACCACATAAGCATAATGACTCCAGGTCTTGATATCCCTCCAGGTAGAATATACTCCGGGGATAAAATGCAATTCAACCGGTGTAGCCGGGTTGGTAACGTCCACTATGGAGAATCCACTCCGTGCTCCTACCAGGGCATACTCATTACCTCCTGCATCCGTATATCCCCATACATCGTTAAGTTGCACGGGATAGGACAAATGGCCCAACTTATTCATGGCCAGACTATCTTGTGCTACGGATACTGTGCAGGCGGCTGAAAGCAACAAACCTGCTAGTACTAGTTTTTTCATTGTAAATGTTGTTATAGTTCAAGGGATATCTGAGAATCTCCATCCTCATCCCGCTGAGACGCGGATTCCTCATCCTGCATCTCCTCGTTTTCATCAATCTCCGCTTCGGGCTCTTCGGCTTCCAGGATGTTGATCTGCTTAACCGGGTAACGGGTAAGCTGATTGCCCTGAGCTTTAAGGCCTTTTACGGCTATAAACTCGCTAAGGTCCACTGTTTCATTGTCCTTTTGTTTTCCTTTCACCTTTTTGAACACAATCTGCACAAAAGGTTGCTTGTGCGTTACGGCTAATTCCAGGAAAGATCCTTCGGCATCACTAATAAAGAGCTCTTTCTTATCACTATGCTCCGGGATAAAGCGCTTCACATAGTAAAGTTCCTTCTCTCCATCATAGTATACGACAGAAACGGGAATATCGGGCCTGAATTTTTCGATATGGATCATATCCTCCTCAAACTTGGTACTGAGGTCAAAGCCCAGGAGCCGATAATGGCCGGATTGACTGATCTCCAGGATACGGTCTTCACCACGGAAACTACCCAGCAACTCTCCCCGGGCATCTGCATTCAGCCGGTTTACGGTATCATCAAACCATATCCTGCGAGGAGCCAGCGTGGATACCCCTTCTTCCTTGATCTCCACTTTTTTAATGGGGTATTTGGTAACCTGGTTTCCCTTGGCCGCCCTACCTTTAATGGCCAGGTCCGAAAAGTCGATGTCAAACTTCAATTTGCGCAGCTTCTGCAAGGCGCGCAGGTGAACGGTTACCACCTCGGCCTCCCCATTGGGGTTAGCCGTAAAATAAATGACTTCTGATCCCTTTTTGCCAGCAGTAAGGTCGTACTCCTTATTACGGGTTATGCTGGTAACGGTAAACCTTTTCATGTAGGTATTCCCTTTGGGCCCGTCACGGTAGATCATATTGTATACCGTACGTTTATCCCCTTTCTTCCATACCGCTACATGAATAATATTCTTGCCGATATAGGTCTTGGCATCCACTTTGGTCACCATCATTTTCCCATCATTCAGGAATACGATGATATCGTCTATATCCGAACAGTCGGTTACAAACTCATCCTTTTTAAGCGAGGTACCAATAAAGCCCTCTTCACGGTTTACGTATAATTTGGTATTGGATATGGCCACTTTCACGGCATCAATATCTTCAAACAAACGGATCTCGGTTTTCCGTTCGCGGCCCTTACCATATTTATCCTTAAGCATCTTAAACCAGGCAATGGCATAATCTACCAGGTTTTCCAGGTGATGCTTTACTTCTGCAATGCGGTCTTCCAGGTTCAGGATATGCTCATCCGCCTTGCTCTTATCAAACTTGGATATCCGCTTGATCCGGATTTCGGTAAGGCGCACAATATCTTCATCGGTAACCTCCCGGATAAGGTTTTTAATGTGTGGTTTCAACCCCTTGCGAATAAAGGCTAGTACCTCCTCCCAGGTTTCCGCTTCTTCGATATCGCGGTAAATCTTCTCTTCTATAAATATCTTTTCCAGGCTCGCAAAGTGCCATTGCTCCTGGAGTTCCATTAGCTGGATCTCCAGTTCTTGTTTCAATACATCCACCGTACGTTGCGTGGAGCGCCTGAGCATCTCCTTAACGTCCAGGAATTCGGGACGGTCTTCATCAATGGTGCAGGCCAGCGGTGAAATGGATACTTCGCAATCCGTAAAAGCGTAGAGCGCATCCACCATTTTATCCGGTGAAACTCCTGCCGGCAGGTGTACCTGTATCTCCACATTCTCGGCCGTATTATCCTCTATCTTGCGGATCTTGATCTTGCCTTTATCGTTAGCTTTAAGGATACTGTCAATAAGGCTGGTAGTAGTAGTACCGTAGGGTATCTCGGTGATGATGAGGGTTTTCTTATCATCAATGGATATCTTGGCTCTGACGCGAACACGACCTCCCCGCACTCCATCCTGGTAATTGGAAAAATCGGCAATACCACCGGTAGGAAAATCCGGGAACAGTGTAAAACTCCGCCCCTTAAGGATCTTGATGGAAGCATCGATCAGCTCCAGGAAATTGTGTGGTAATATTTTGGTGGACAAGCCTACCGCAATACCTTCCACTCCCTGGGCCAATAGCAAGGGAAATTTAACCGGGAAATGGACCGGTTCTTTGGCACGTCCATCATAACTGGCCTGCCATTCCGTAACCTTGGGCGAAAAAACCACTTCCAGCGCAAACTTGGTCAAACGCGCTTCGATATACCTGGGGGCAGCAGCCCGGTCACCGGTAAGTATATTTCCCCAGTTACCCTGGGTATCTATCAAAAGATCTTTTTGCCCTACCTGTACCAGGGCATCGCCAATAGAAGCGTCACCATGAGGGTGGTACTTCATGGTTTGCCCGATGATATTGGCCACTTTGTGGTAACGTCCATCCTCCATTTCACGCATGGCATGCAGGATACGTCTTTGCACCGGCTTAAAGCCGTCATTAAGGGCCGGAACCGCCCTTTCCAATATTACGTAAGAAGCATAATCCAGAAAATAATCCTCATACATCCCCGAAACGCGGGTGATGGTAGCCTCTTTGGCCCTGGATGAATTCTCACCGGAAGATGGTATCTCGTCCATTAATCTTGCTTATTTTTTTCCAAAACTCCTTTCAGTGAACGTTTAAGGTCTTTTAACTCCCGCGAATTTAAGTAGGATATAGTTGCTCTCTGTTTACGGATGCCTCCTTCTTTACTACGTATGCCAACGGTAAGCACTCTACGCAATGGGTAGGAACGAATATTGAAATTCTCCAGCTTGCGCTTGGGGAATTCAAAATGTCTCCTGGTGACACCTCCCAACCACCGCAAATTAGGTTCTGAAGCTGTAAAGTTGAGCACCTCCCCATCACTATCGTAATGAAACACCGGAAGCCCCCGGTAAATGATAAACAACAGTATGCCAACCGCAAAAGGGGTAAGCTTAAATGATTCGGACAACTCTCCCAATGATCCGTCAATATTGATCAGCAAAAAGTCAAAAAGAAGTGCCAGTAAACAAAGGACATATACAAAGCCTAGTACCTTTTTATTTCGGTCAGAGTTAATCCTCATTTTTCGGCCGTTTCTTCTTCCAGCACGTCTTTTTCAATGCGTAGGTTTTCAATGATAAACTCCTGCCGCTGCGGGGTATTCTTGCCCATATAAAAACCAAGCAGTTCTTCTATGGTAGCTTCCTTGGTTAACATGACCGGATCCAGGCGTATATCTTCTCCTATAAAATGCTTGAACTCATCAGGCGATATCTCTCCCAAACCTTTGAAACGGGTAACTTCAGCCTTAGCTCCCAGTTTAAGCAAGGCAGCTCGCTTTTCTTCTTCGCTATAGCAATAATGGGTTTCCTTTTTATTACGAACCCTGAATAAAGGGGTTTGCAGAATAAAGAGGTGTTCTTTCTTAACCAGTTCCGGAAAGAACTGCAGGAAGAAGGTGATGAGCAGCAAGCGTATGTGCATTCCATCCACATCCGCATCCGTAGCAATTACCACGTTGTTATAACGCAGGTCTTCCAGTCCGTCTTCAATATTGAGAGCCGCCTGTAAAAGATTGAATTCCTCGTTTTCGTACACCACCTTTTTGGTAAGTCCATAACAATTCAGGGGCTTACCTTTAAGGCTGAATACCGCCTGGGTGTTTACGTTGCGCGATTTGGTGATGGAGCCGGAAGCCGAATCACCCTCAGTAATAAAGAGGGTGGTTTCCAACCGATGATCGTTCTTCTGATCATTGTAATGAGCACGGCAATCGCGGAGTTTACGGTTGTGCAGGCTTGCCTTTTTAGCTCTTTCGCGGGCCAGTTTCTTGATCCCGCTTAGTTCTTTACGTTCCTTTTCGGCCCGTAATATCTTCTTGTAAATAGTCTCGGCTATTCCTTCGTTCTTATGGAGGAAATTGTCCAGTTGCCGCTTTACAAAATCGTTTATGTACGTTCTTACGGTAGGCAGATCAGGCCCCATATCCATTGAACCCAGCTTGGTTTTGGTCTGTGATTCAAAAACGGGTTCAATAACCTTGATACTGATGGCCGCCACAACAGACTCACGTATATCGGAAGCGTCAAAGTTCTTATTGTAAAAGTCGCGCAGGGTCCTCACCAGGGCTTCCCGAAGGGCTGCCTGATGGGTACCACCCTGAGTGGTATGCTGGCCGTTCACAAAAGAGTAATACTGGTCACTCTGGCTCTTTTCGGTATGAGTTAGGGCCAGCTCAATATCATCTCCCCTAAGGTGAATAATGTCGTGCAGGATCTCCCCGTCCAGATTATCTTTCAAAAGGTCTTTAAGACCGTTCTCTGAATAGATCTTTTCACCGTTGAACACCAGCGTAAGGCCGGGATTGAGATAGGCATAGTTCCAGAGCATTTTCTGGATGTACTCCGTGGCATAACGGTAATTCTTGAAGATGGAGGCATCCGGACGAAAAACGATCTTGGTACCTTTTCTCAGGCTTGTGTCCTTCTCCTCTTCTTCTTCAATAAGCTCTCCCTTCTTGAAGTGTGCTATTTTAGTTCTGCCGTCACGGATAGCTTGTACCATAAAGCTTTCGGAAAGAGCATTCACCGCCTTGGCACCTACCCCGTTCAGTCCTACGGATTTCTTAAAGGCTTTGCTGTCATATTTAGCACCGGTATTGATCTTGGAGACCACATCAACCATCTTACCCAGGGGAATACCACGGCCGTAGTCGCGAACACTCACTTCTCCATCGCGAACGTTGATCTCAACGGTTTTCCCGGAGCCCATCACAAACTCATCAATGGAGTTATCGATAACCTCCTTCAAAAGGATATAAATACCGTCATCCGAGGAAGAACCATCACCAAGCTTCCCGATATACATACCGGGCCTCAGGCGGATGTGCTCTTTCCAGTCAAGAGAGCGTATATTCTCCTCCGTATAATTTTCAGCTGCCATAAAATCTCGAGTCCAAGGTTAGAGAACGGCTAAAAATAGAAAATATGCGTCAAGCTCAGGCAGCATGCGCGCAGTCAGTTTTTAACAGGTTATTAAGAAAGAGGCTTGGTACAGGTGTATACGGATCTTATACGTTGAACCTGAAATGCATAATGTCACCGTCTTCCACCACGTATTCCTTGCCTTCCACGCCCATCTTTCCGGCATTTTTAACCGCGCTTTCGGAACCCAGGTCCACGTAATCCTTGTATTTGATCACTTCCGCGCGGATAAAACCTTTCTCGAAATCGGTGTGGATAACGCCTGCAGCCTGTGGAGCGGTAAATCCTTTTTGTATGGTCCAGGCCCTCACTTCCTTTACTCCGGCTGTAAAATAGGTTTGTAAGTTCAAAAGCTTATAAGCCGCCCTGATCACCCGGTTTACCCCGGGCTCTTCAAGACCGATGTCTTCCAGGAACATCTGACGTTCTTCATAATCTTCCAGTTCGGCAATGTCAGCTTCGGTAGCGGCAGCCAGGAAGATCACTTCGGCATTTTCATCCGCCACAGCCTCACGTACCTTTTCTACCAGGGCGTTGCCGGTCTTGGCTGAACTTTCATCAACATTACACACGTATAAAATGGGCTTATCGGTAAGGAACTGGCAATCGCTGATCAGTTCATCCTGCTCCTCGTCACGGGGAAAAGTACGTACACTCTTTCCACTCTCCAGGTAAGCTTTCAGGCTCTCCAGGGTTTCCACGTTCTTCACTTCTGCCTTATTGCCACCCTTGGATGCCTTCTTGTGCTTGTCAATACGTTTTTCAAGGGTATCAAGATCCTTGAGTTGCAACTCAATATCAATGGTTTCCTTATCGCGGATGGGATCAATACTACCCTCAACATGGGTAATATTGTCATTCTCAAAACAGCGTAAAACGTGAATGATGGCGGAGCATTCCCGGATATTCCCTAGAAACTGGTTACCGAGACCCTCTCCTTTACTGGCCCCTTTCACCAGGCCGGCAATATCCACGATCTCTACGGTGGCTGGCACCACACGCTCAGGTTTCACCATTTCTTCCAGCTTATACAAACGGGGGTCGGGAACGGTTACGGTTCCTACATTGGGTTCTATGGTACAAAACGGAAAGTTAGCCGATTGCGCCTTGGCATTGGATAAACAGTTGAATAAAGTAGATTTACCTACGTTGGGAAGTCCTACAATTCCACACTTCATGGGGCTGTAATTTTTAAGGCGGCAAAGATAAGGTTTTACAGGCAGCCGATATCAGTAGGTAAACCATAAACCTAAGGGAGTTTTCCAATTTATCAACATTGCTTCCCCTACTCTCCAGGACTGTATATATTTGTGCCTCCATGGAGAATTTTATTGTTTCCGCCCGTAAATACCGTCCCCAGAACTTTGAAGAAGTTGTAGGGCAACAGCACGTTACCCGTACTTTGCTGAATGCCATCAAACAAAATCATTTGGCACAGGCACTGCTGTTTACCGGACCCAGAGGGGTAGGAAAAACTACCTGCGCGCGTATCCTGGCCCGCATGATCAACACCGAAGACGGTGCGGATGCTGAACAGGATTTTGCCTTCAATATATTTGAACTGGATGCAGCCTCCAACAACTCCGTGGATGATATCCGCAACCTGATAGACCAGGTACGATTTGCACCACAAGCTGGTAATTACAAGGTGTATATCATTGACGAGGTACACATGCTTTCCCAGGCGGCTTTCAACGCTTTCCTGAAAACATTGGAAGAACCTCCCAAGCACGCTATCTTTATACTGGCTACTACCGAGAAGCACAAGATCATACCTACTATATTAAGCCGTTGCCAGATCTTTGATTTCAAGCGGATAACGGTAGAGGATATTGCCGGACACCTACAATCTGTTGCTCAACAGGAAGGCGTACAGGCAGAACCGGAAGCACTTCACATTATTGCACAAAAATCTGATGGTGCCCTGCGCGATGCGCTTTCTATCTTTGACCGTATTGTTTCCTTCTCCGGGCAAAATATTAGCTATAAGGATGTGATCGACAACCTGCGGATACTGGATTATGATTATTACTTCCGCACGGTAGACCTTATCCAAAATGGTGATTCAGCCGGCTTGCTGTTGCTGTTCAATGACATATTGGACAATGGTTTTGACGGTCACCTATACCTCAATGGGCTGGCCGGGCATTTCCGCGATCTTCTGGTTTGCAAAGACCCTAAAACCCTTGAATTGCTGGAAGTGGCGGAAACCACCAGGCAACGTTACCGCGACCAGGCCCAAAATGTAGATACTACCTTTGCTCTAAAAGCCCTCAAGCTTTTGAATGAATGCGATGTACGCTATAAAGGCAGCAACAACCCACGGCTTTTGGTTGAGCTTTCACTGCTGCAAATGGCCCACGCTGAAAACGGTGTGAGCGAAAAAAAAAAATCTGATCACCAGACCGTAAAAAAAACACCGGAGCCAGCTCCCGCTCCTACACCAACCCCGGCTGTTGAAACCAAAAAAGCGGACGCTTCACACGCAGCTGAAGTACTCCAGCGTGAGCTAGGCAAAAAGCAAGAAACACAGGCGGAAAAAGAAAAATACCCGGAAGAAGCTGTTGCAAACGCACCAGCTGCAGAAAAGGAGCCTTCTTACTCCCGTCTGAAATCCAGGACCAAGCGCAGTTCGTTCTCCATCAGTGATACAATTGAAGACAATCTCGCCAAAAAGGAAGAGAACGAGTCCGAGGAAGATGAAACAGCCGTTCAGCCGGGCCTTCCCAAAGAAGACTTTAATGAAACCCAGCTGAAGAATCTCTGGAATGAATACATGGAAATGTTGCGGGGCATGCAAAAACAAAAGGTATATGGTAGCCTCAACAATAAAACCCTGCGCTTAAAGGAAAATTTCACGGTGGAACTGGAACTGGAAAGTGAGATCCAGCAGTCCTTCTTTGAGGAGGAAAAAAGGGACATTATTATGTTCCTGCGCGAAAAGCTCAACAACTTTTCATTGCAGTTCACGGTAAAGATCGCGAAGAGTGCCAAAAACCTGGAGCCTTACAGTGCAGAAGAAAAGTTCCAGTACATGGTGGCCAAGAATCCTAATCTCTTATTGCTTAAGCAAAAGCTGGATCTTGACGTAGAGTAAACAATTCTTCACATCAGAGTTGTTATTTTTGCCATCCCTTGAAAAAATTTCAGCGTATTAGTTTTACCTGCATTATATACCAGGTAATTACAACAAAACCGAATAAATATGACACATACACCGAGGATCATTTACACTTTGACCGATGAGGCTCCGGCCCTGGCCACCCACTCTTTCTTACCCATTATCAAAGCCTATACGCAGGCTGCTGGAGTAACGGTAGAAACTCGTGATATCTCTTTGGCCGGCAGGATCATAGCTGTATTCCCGGATTACCTGAAAGAAGATCAGCAAATGGGTGATGCCCTGGCTGAACTGGGCGAACTGGCCAAAACCCCGGAAGCCAATATCATCAAGCTTCCTAACATCAGTGCCTCTATCCCGCAAATGGAAGCCGCCATTAAAGAATTACAGGCCAAAGGTTATGACCTGCCGGATTATCCTATAAACCCACAAACCGAAGAAGAAAAAAATATTCGCGCCCGCTACGACAAAGTGAAGGGAAGTGCTGTAAACCCAGTGCTGCGTGAAGGAAACTCAGACCGCAGGGCACCTCGGGCCGTGAAACAATATGCCCAAAACAACCCACACCGTATGGGGAAATGGAGCAGTGACTCCAAAACCCATGTGGCCAGTATGCAGCAAGGTGATTTTTACGGTAGCGAAAAATCGGTAACCGTAGATAAAGCCTGTGACGTAAAGATCGTGTTTACAGGAGAAAACGGTAGCGAAAAGGTACTAAAGGAAAAAACTTCCCTGCTGGAAGGTGAGGTGATCGATTCTTCCGTGATGAGCCGTAAAGCGCTTCACGCCTTCCTGGCAGAACAGATCAGGGATGCCCGTGAAAAAGGCGTTCTCTTCTCCTTACACATGAAAGCCACCATGATGAAGATCTCCGATCCCATCATCTTTGGCCATGCGGTGAAAGAATATTTTAGTGAACTGTTTGAAAAATACGGTACTGAGCTCGAAAAAGCCGGTGTAAACCTCAACAATGGGTTCGGTGACCTGGTAGCCAAGATCCAGAACCTGCCCGAAAACACCCGTAATGCCATTGAGGCTGATATTCAAGCCATTTACGATAAAGGCCCGGACCTGGCTATGGTCAATTCCGATAAAGGCATTACCAACCTGCACGTGCCCAGTGATGTGATCATTGACGCTTCCATGCCGGCTATGATCCGCAACTCCGGCCAGATGTGGGACAAGAACGGTGATACCCGCGATACCAAAGCGGTGATCCCGGACCGCTGCTACGCTGGAGTTTACCAGGAGACCATTGACAATTGCAAGCAACACGGGGCCTTTGACCCTAAAACCATGGGTAGTGTTTCCAACGTAGGACTGATGGCCCAAAAAGCCGAAGAATACGGTTCACACGATAAGACCTTTGAAATAGATGGTAAAGGAACGGTTCGTGTAATAGACAACAGCGGAAATACCCTGCTGGAACACCAGGTGGAAGAAGGTGATATCTGGAGAATGTGCCAGACCAAGGATGCTCCTGTACAGGATTGGGTAAAACTGGCCGTAAGCCGCGCCCGCGCCACTGGTAATCCTGCCATATTCTGGCTGGATGAAAACCGTGCCCATGATGCCCAGATCATCAAAAAGGTAAACACCTATCTGCCTCAGCATGATACCAGCGGTTTGGACATCCGCATATTGGCACCGGTTGAAGCTACACGTTTTTCACTGGAGCGCATACGCGAGGGAAAAGACACTATCTCGGTAACCGGAAACGTACTACGTGATTATCTTACTGACCTTTTCCCGATCCTGGAACTGGGTACCAGCGCTAAGATGCTGTCCATAGTTCCCCTGATGAACGGAGGAGGATTGTTTGAAACGGGAGCCGGAGGTTCCGCCCCCAAACACGTACAACAATTTGTGGAGGAAAACCACCTGCGTTGGGATTCATTGGGTGAGTTCCTGGCCCTGGCTGTTTCTTTGGAACACCTGGCCGACACTTATAATAATTCCAAAGCTAAAGTACTGGCTGACACCCTGGACGAAGCAACCGCCCGTTTCCTGGAAAACGACAAATCCCCTTCCCGCAAGGCCGGTGAACTGGATAACCGTGGTAGCCACTACTACCTGGCGCTATATTGGGCCCAGGCCCTGGCTGAACAATCCGAAGATGAAGAGTTAAAAAACATTTTTGGTGCCGTAGCCCGGGAAATGGAAAACCAGGAAAAAACCATTGTTCAGGAATTGATTACCATTCAGGGTCACCCGGTGGATATAGGCGGTTACTACCGTCCAGATGAGGAAAAGACCGAGAATGCCATGCGCCCCAGTGGAACGCTGAACATGTTATTGGATGGTATTTCTGCCAAAGTTTGACAGAGTTTAAAATATAAGCACTTAAAACCCGGCTGTGATGCCGGGTTTTTTAATTTTACCGCTTTATGAAATACACTTTCCTGATCCTCCTGTCTTTTATGTTTACCCCATCCCCGGTAAAAGACAAACCGGTGTATACCAAAGCCGAACTGATCGGTGATTTTAACCCTGCCCGACACGATGATTTTGAAGAGCTGCGCAGCAAGTACACTACCAAGGAAGAAGCTTACCTCCGTGAAGAAGTGTACGATGCTTTTAAGGATATGTGGAAAGATGCCAGGCGGGACGATATTAACCTGGTGATCATCTCCGCCACCCGCAACAAAAACTATCAGGAAGGTATATGGAACAATAAGTGGAGTAACTTTGGTGGTGCCGAAGAAACGCGGGCCGAACGTATTTTGCAATACAGCAGCATGCCGGGCACCAGCCGCCACCACTGGGGTACCGACTTCGACCTTAACAACCTTAATAACTCCTATTTTGAAAGTGGGGAAGGTTTAAAGGTGTACCAATGGCTGCAAGCCAACGCTCATAAGTACGGCTTCTTTCAACCTTATACCGCTTTTAACGCATACCGGGATGCGGGTTACCGCGAAGAAAAATGGCACTGGAGCTATTATCCGCTGGCCAGCCGTATGCAAAGAGCCTATACCCACATCATTAGGTATGACGACATACGTGGTTTTCATGGTAGCCAGTACGCCCGTCAACTGGATGTGATCAACAATTATGTAACCGGAATAGAAGTTCCGGAATCCTTTTTAAACTATTAAAATGCGCTATTTCAACCCCTGGCATCATACGGCTACGGCTTATGACGAACAAGGTTTCATCAACGGTATTATAGAGATCCCCAAACAAAGCCGGGCCAAGTATGAGCTGGATAAAGAGAGCGGCCTGCTGAAGCTGGACCGGGTGCTTTACTCAGCCATGTACTACCCTGCCAACTACGGCTTTATTCCGCAAACCTACTGTGACGATAAAGACCCTTTGGATATCCTCATTATGTCACAGATTGAAGTGACCCCACTTTGCCTGGTCCATGCTAAGATCATAGGAGTAATGTGGATGCTGGACAATGGCGAGGCCGATGACAAGATCATTGCCGTAGCAGCGGGTGACCCGGCCGTAAACCATTTTGAGGATATTTCCGAACTCCCGGAACACACCATTCGCGAATTGCGCAGCTTTTTTGAAGACTATAAAAAACTCGAAAATAAAGAAGTGATCGTGGAAGAGTTCCAGGATAAATCAACAGCCATGCATATCCTGCGGGAAGCCCTGGATCTTTATGCCCGTGAAATTGCTCCCACTTTATAGGCCATCCTTTGGCTTATAATCAATTTCATAACTTATGAGTTACTATATAAAGCTCCCGTTATGAAAACACCTTTTACCCTGCTTTTCGCTCTTCTTATCCACCTGGCTTTGGCCCAACCCGCCTTCAGGATACTCCACTACACTGAAACCTCGGGCTTTGATCACAATACACGCCAGAATTCCCTGGCCATGTTCCAGACTATGGGCAGCAAGAACAATTTTATGGTGGATGATGATCAAACCGGAGACGCTTTCAACACGCTTACCGGTTTATCTGAGTATGCGGCCGTGGTTTTTGCCAACACTTCCGGTGATGCTATTCTGGATTCCCTGCAAAGAGCCAACCTGGAAGCATACGTGCAACAAGGCGGCTCCCTGATGGGGATCCATTCTGCCTCTGATACGTACCGGCATTCCTCCGCCAACGGCTCCAATACCGGTAGCTGGGACTGGTATGCGGAAACGCTGGGGGCCAGTGTACAAGCCAACCCCCATCACGTAACGGGCACCCCTACTTATGAGATGACCGTGATAGGTTTTAACGAGATAACCGAAAATCTGCCTTCTCCCTGGATAAAAGCCGAGGAATATTACTACTGGGGAAATGGTTATTATAATTCGGATAATGTTCCCTTATTAAAGGTAGAGGCCACGGTAGGTCCCAACGGACAAACCAATCCTTATGACAGTATACGGCCTATGGCCTGGTACCGCGTATTACCGGAAGGCGGAACGGTTTTTTATACGGCCCTGGGGCATGATAACAGCAATTACACTGGTGACACGGCTTTTCACAACCTGATACGTGATGCTATACTTTGGGCAACCGATGGCTCTTTAAGCAAGGGAAACCGCTTTGATAAAAAGCTGTTTGACTTATACCCCATACCGGTTGATGAAGAACTTATCCTGGAAAACCTACCCAAAGACTGGGTAAACGTAGAGATACTCAACTCCTCAGGAGTGCGGGTTATGCTTATCAACAAGTATGATAAAGACCTCCGCATCCTAAATGTGGGACAGCTAAGTTCAGGAGACTATTTTTTGGTTGTTACGGCCCCCAGGCAGGTGAAAAGGATCCGGTTTGTAAAGAATTGAAATGCCCGATTTATACATCATGTCGCTGCTGTACATAGCAGCCGGCATCACCCATTTTAGTATTCCCCGGATTTACCAGCGCATTGTTCCTCCTTTTATTCCATGGCCCAAAGCTGTAGTTTTAGGGAGTGGAGTGGCCGAAATAGTTTTAGGTGCCAGCCTTTGGTTTCCGCAACTGCGCCCGGCAGCAGCATGGGGTATTATGATCCTTTTGATCCTTGTTTTTCCTGCCAACATCTACCAACTCGTTGAACACAAGGCACGTTTGGGCCTGCCAACATGGTTACTCATTTTAAGGCTTCCTATGCAGCTGATCCTCATCTACTGGGCCTCTCTTTACCGTTGAAAGTTTGCACAATTTTTCTTTGTGAATTTTGTTAATTCTATTGTAAAGACTGTTAAAACAAGGGCTTTTTGAATGAAGCACCCCTTAAATTTGCATCAAAAATTTATATTAGCCTCTCCCATAAACTTTGACCCAGGGACATGAATAAAAAATACCTTCCTTTCATTATTGTTGCCGTAATCGCACTGATCGTACTGGCCTGGTCTTTTTCCGGTGACAGCGAGGAGGAAAAGGAAATTACCGCTACGGCCTTTGTTGATGATTTCCAAGACCTTGTGGTAAGCTCCGGTGAATTGATCGCCAAGAACTCAGAAGATATTTTGGGGCCTAATGGCCTGCAACGTTACGGCTTGTATAATGTGCAGATATCTGAAATCATACCTGAAGGTTCCTATGTAGAGGAAGGCGACTTTGTATGCAGCCTCGATAAATCAGACATCAATACCAAGATCAATGATGTGATGGTAGAACTGGAAAAAGCGGAAAGCCAGTATACCCAAACTAAACTGGATACCTCTCTTACCCTGCGCGAAAAACGCAATGAACTGGCCAACCTGGCCTTCCAGATCAAACAGAAAGGAATTGAACTGGAACAAAGTGCCTACGAACCCCCCGCCACCATACAACGCCTGAAACTGGATCTGGAAAAACTGGAGCAGGACCTGGAACAGGCCAAGGAGAACTACAGTATCAAGAAAAGACAAAGTACGGCCAAGATGGTGGAAGCGGGAGCCGAACTCCAGCAAAAAAAGAACCGGCTGGAAAAATTGCAGGAACTTATGGGTCAGTTTACCATTAAAGCCCCAAAAACAGGTATGGTGATTTACAAACGCGAATGGGACGGTGATAAACGCAAAACAGGTTCCACCATTTCGCCCTGGGATCCTGCTGTAGCCACCCTCCCCGACCTCAGCGAGATGCTGTCCAAAACCTATATCAACGAAGTAGATATCCGTAAGGTTAAAACCGGACAAAAAGTGGTGTTGGGCCTGGATGCCTTTCCCGATATACAGCTCAGCGGAACCGTAACCAAAGTGGCCAACGTGGGAGAAACCCGTAAAGGAGCGGATACCAAGGTTTTTGAAGTGGAGATCTCGGTGAACGAAAGCGATTCTACCTACCGCCCGGGGATGACTACCAGCAATCAGATACTCACTAATGAGATACCCAAAGTCCTGCAAATCCCTCTGGAAGCGGTTTACGCCTCTGACAATGTGAGCTTTGTGTATTTAAAGAACGGAGTTAGCGTGACTAAAAAAGAAGTAAGGCTGGGAGTAGCCAACGATGAATTTGTGATCATAGAAGAAGGTATTCAGGAAGGGGATGAAGTATACCTTTCCGAACCAGCTTCTGCCCGTACCCAGGAAATCCAGACCTTAACTGCTTCAGCGAGCGCCCGCCCATGAAATTCCTGTGGAGTGAACGGAGTCTCATCAACCTGAAGATAGCCTTTGATGCTATCCGCGCCAACCAGGTACGCTCCATACTGACGGCCCTGGGGATCATATTTGGCGTGGCGGCCGTTATCACCATGCTGGCCATTGGCAAGGGAGCCAAGGAGGAAATACTCAGCCAGATCGAACTGGTTGGGGTGAATAACATAGAGATCCGTCCGGTAATAGAACAGGAAGAAGGTGAAGTAGGTGAAGAAACCCGGATAGCGGCAGAAAAGAAATTCTCCAAGGGCCTCGACCTAAAGGATGTACACAGCATACAAACTATTATCCCCCAGGTATCCGGCATCAGTCCCGAGATCATCATCGAAACCTTTGTTATTAACCAGGGTAAGCAGCGTAGTGCCAAACTCATCGGGGTTACGCCTTCCTTTTTTGACATTTCCAATATCCACATCCGCAAAGGGCAGTACTTCTCAGCTTTACAACTGGAAAATGCCGAAGCCGTATGTATTATCGGCAACGGGGTGCAGAAGAAATTCTTTACGGGTGACGATCCCATTGGCAAAGAGCTGAAAGTGGGCAACCAATGGCTTACCGTAATCGGGGTGACGGAAGAAAAGAGCATTTCACAGAAAGCCATTGATAACCTGGGTATCCGCGATTACAACATGGATATTTATGCTCCTATACAAACGGTACTCATACGCTATAAGAACCGTGCCCTGCTACTGGCCGGGGAAAAGCAAAGGCGCGGATCATCCGATGATGAGGAGGAAGAGAGTTCCTCCACTTTTAATTATCACCAGATAGACCGCATGGTGGTACAGGTAGATAAGAGTGAATTTCTCAACGCCAGTGCAGAAGTGATCAGCCGTATGCTGAAGCGTAAGCACAATAATGTGGTGGACTTTGAGATCACCATCCCCCAGCAATTGCTGGAACAACAACAAAAAACCAAGGACATCTTCAACATTGTATTGAGCGCCATTGCCGGTATTTCACTGTTGGTAGGCGGTATTGGTATTATGAACATTATGCTGGCCTCCGTTCTGGAGCGCACCCGTGAGATCGGTACCCGTCTGGCCATAGGGGCCAAAAAGAACGACATTATCAGCCAGTTTTTATTTGAGGCCTTGCTGATCAGCCTCAGTGGCGGGGTAATAGGCATTGTGTTGGGAGTTGCTGCCTCCTACCTCATCTCCGAATTTACGGATATCAAAACCCTGGTATCGCCCTTTGCTATTTTCATTTCCTTTGGTGTAGCCTCGGCCACGGGCCTCATCTTCGGACTCTCACCGGCCCGGAGGGCAGCCATGCAAAACCCCGTTGAATCCCTGCGTTATGAATAAAATCATCCTGCTCTTTTTATTTGGATTAGCCTGTCTTTCGTCTGTAGCGCAGGAGCAGACAGAGTCGCTTTCGTTGAAGGAAACCATACAACGCGCCAAAGAAAAATCTCCCTCCTACTACCGCGCAGTAAACCAGGCCGAGAATGAATACTGGAACTTTCGCCAGTTCCGGGCATCCAATATGCCCCAGTTACGCCTGAATGGAACCTTACCCGAGTACAGCAAATCCATAGCACGGGTTTTACAGGATGATGGAACCTACGCTTTTCCGCAGAGCGAGCAGTTGTTGCTGGATGCCTCACTGTCTCTTAATCAGCGGGTATTGCTTACGGGAGGTAACTTCTCCGTATCCTCTTCCCTGCAGCGTACGGATATTTACAATCCCGTGCGCAGGCTGGATTACTTCTCGGTACCGGTTTCGCTCAACTACTCACAGCCTATGATGCTGTACAATGAACTGAAGTGGAATAACCGTATTCAACCCATCGTATACAAGGAATCGCAACGCGCTTTCCATGAGGATATGGAAAGCATCTCAGCCGAGGCTACAGAACTGTATTTTAACGCATTGGAGGCTTCCATCAACTGGCAGATCGCTATGTTCAACGTATCCAATAACGATACGCTCTACCAAATATCCAAAGGCCGTTACAACCTAGGGAAGATAGCGGAGAACGATTTGCTGCAGATAGAACTCAACCTCTTGAACGCCCGCAACTCCCTGCGCTCGGCCAACCTTAATTATGAAATCGCCACCCAGGACCTCAAACGTTACCTGGGCATTCCTACCGATACTGACCTTAAGTTATCCATCCCCACCGATGTGCCTACGGTAGAGATCCCGGTAGACCGTGCATTGGAAGAAGCACGTAATAACCGCCAGGCAGTATTGGAATTCAGGAGGCGCAGGCTGGAAGCCGAACAGGCTGTGGCTGCCGCCCGTGGACAGAGCGGGTATAATTTTAACCTGCAGGCCAACTTCGGGCTCAATAAACAGGATAATGACTTTGAACAGGTATACCTATCACCCTTTTCCCAGCAAAACCGGGTATCGGTGGGCATTAGCATACCTATTGTAGATTGGGGAAACGCCAAGGCACAGGTACGCAGGGCCAAGGCTAACCGCGATCTCGTGGAAGTGAACGTACAACAGGACGAGGTGAATTTTGAGCAGGAAGTATATCTGCAGGTAATGCGCTTTAATATGCAACTGGCTCAGTTGGAAATAGCCGCTAAAGCCGATACCGTAGCCCAAAAACGTTACGAGGTAACCAAGCAGCGTTACCTTACCGGTAAGATCAGCATTACCGATCTTAACCTGGCACAAAGTGAGAAAGACAGTGCCCGCAAAAGCTATCTGGGCGCCCTCCGATCCTACTGGGCTTCTTACTATACCGTGCGCAGGCTTACACTCTATGACTTTGTAAATCAGCGCCCTATAATCTACGATTACTAAGCTACCTCCCCAAATCTCCTTTTTCCCTGAGTTGAAAAAATAGTAAGCTCATTTACAGACCAATGAATTTTTTTCACCCTTTCTGAGGGTAAAATACTTTTGTGCTTTCTGTTTTATTTCTAATTTTGTTAGAGTTCTAATAATATTAGACAAATGACATCATCAGGAGGAAATAAAACGATTGCTCATTTAGACTTAGATAGCTTTTTTGTATCTGTGGAAAGACTGGCAGACAGACGTTTAAACGACAAACCCGTACTCGTAGGAGGCACCGGAAGCCGGGGTGTGGTAGCTTCATGCAGCTACGAAGCCCGTAAATTTGGGGTCCACTCCGCCATGCCCATGCGAATGGCTCTTCAACTATGCCCAAACGCCATTGTCATCAAAGGCGATTCCAGCCGGTATACCAAATATTCCAATATCATCACAGAGATCATCAGGCAGGAAGTACCACTCTTTGAAAAAACCTCCATTGATGAATTTTACCTGGACCTTACCGGTATGGATAAGTTCTTTGGTTGTTTTAAGCTTACCTCTGAAATACGGGACACCATTATCAAAGAAACCGGCTTACCCATTTCCTTCGGGCTCTCCATCAATAAGACCGTGGCCAAAGTAGCTACCGGAGAAGCCAAACCTAATAACCGCAAAGAAGTACCCCGGGGAGAAGAAATACCCTTTCTCTCCCCCCTTTCGGTACAGAAAATACCAATGGTAGGCGAAAAAACCACCCTCATGCTCAGCCGTATGGGTATTAAAAAGATCCGCACCCTGCAGCAAATGCCGGTACAGCTCATGGAAAAAGCCATGGGCAAAAATGGAGTGGTACTCTGGAAAAAAGCCAACGGTATCTGCAACGCACCGGTAATTGCCTACCATGAAAAGAAATCCATTTCACTGGAACGTACTTTCCAGGAAGATACAACCCATGTCGAGAAACTTGAAACTCTACTCATCGCCATGGCAGAGAACCTGGCCTTTCAGTTACGCCAAGGCAACAAGCTTACTGCCTGCGTAACTGTTAAGGTCCGGTACTCTGATTTCAACACCTATACCCTGCAAAAACGCATACCCTACACCGCTAATGACCACCAATTGATTGCCTATACCAAGGAGCTTTTTGAAAAGCTATACCACAAACGACTGCTGGTGCGTCTGGTAGGCTTGCGTTTCAGCCACCTGGTGGGTGGAGGTCATCAGATCAATATGTTTGAGGATAATGCGGAAATGATCCGCCTGTACCAGGCTATGGACCACGTGCGCAACCGTTTTGGGCTAAATGCCGTGAAAAGAGCGCGTACCATGGAGAGTACGGGCCTGGGCCGTATGAACCCCTTCAACGGTATGCCTCCCATAATATTAGCACACCGAAGAGCCTGAACCTATGTACTTGAACTGCCATTCATTTTACAGCTTTCGTTACGGCACCCTGCGGCCGGAACAGCTTGTAAACTGGGCGGCAGAACACCGTATACCTCGCCTGACCTTAACCGATATCAACAGTACAGCCGGGTGTCTTGAATTTATCCGGCTGTCAAACGCAAAAGAGGTACAGCCCGTGGTAGGGGTCGATTTCCGAAATGGCATCGACCCCTGCTTTGTGGCGCTGGCGAAAAACAACGAAGGTTTCCGGGAAATCAATGCCCACCTTTCACTACATCTTGAAAATGCTGTGGCCTTTCCTGCGGAAGCACCGGAGTCTTTCCGCAATGTATACGTGGTTTACCCGATCACCAACGCCCCTACCCGTTCCTTACGGGAGTATGAATATATAGGGGTGCGTTCTTCGCAGCTTATCAAACTGCAGTTCTCCCCCTGGCGAAATCAACTATCCAAAGTGGTGATCCTGCAGCCCTCCACCTTCTTTCAGAAAAAAGATTACAATGCCCACCGCTTGCTGCGTGCCATTGACCAAAACACTCTGCTCAGTAAATTACCGGATTCCGAGCAAACCAGTCACCACGACCGTTTTTACAGTCCCGCTGCACTTGAAAAAGCCTTTGGAGATTTTCCACAGCTTATCCACAATACCAACCGCATTTTAAGCGAATGCAGCATTGAGTTCATCTTTAAAGACTACCAGAAATCCCTCAACCGCAAAACCTTTAAACTCACTTTGGTTGAAGACCGGGAACTGATACGCCACCTCTGTGAAGAAGGTTTACGCTACCGCTATGGTGAGAATCCTGGAGCGGATAAGCTGGAACGCATGGAAAATGAGCTGGAGGTAATTGAAGCCCGTGGGTTTTACAGTTATTTTCTCATTAACCACGATATCATCCGTTATGCTCGACACAAGGGTTATTTCTACGTAGGCCGTGGTAGCGGAGCCAATAGCATGGTGGCCTATCTCTTGCGCATAACCGATGTAGACCCCATAGAACTGGACCTCTACTTTGAACGGTTTATGAACCCTAAGCGCAGGCATCCGCCTGATTTTGACATGGATTTTTCGTGGCGTGACCGCGAAGATGTTACCCGCTACATCTTTAATCGTTACCCGGAAGCTGCCTTACTGGGATCTCATACTACTTTTAAAAGCCGGGCCGTAGTGCGGGAGCTGGGCAAGGTAATGGGACTTCCGGCCCGTGAAATAGACCAGATCAGTCATCCGCGGTATCGTCCGCAGCACCCGGACAGCATGGCCCAGCTGGTTTTAAGATACGGGAGTTATATAGCTGATTTTCCCAACCACATGAGTGTACACTCCAGCGGCATCCTCATTCCGCATGACGACATCCATTACTGCGGAGGTACTTTTTTACCGCCCAAAGGTTACCGCACCACCCAATTCGATATGTATTCTGCTGAAGACATAGGGCTTTCCAAGTTTGATATACTCGGGCAACGAGGCCTGGGTAAAATCAAGGATGCGTTGAGCATTATCCGGCATAATCAGCCCGAAAAAGAATTACCGGATATCCATAATGTTGAGCCTTTTTTCCACGATGAAAAGGTTAAGGCCTTGCTAAGGGAAGGCAAGACCATGGCGTGTTTTTACGTAGAGTCTCCCGCCATGCGGGGCTTACTTACCAAGCTCCGGGCAGATCATTACCTGGGGCTGGTAGCCGCCAGTTCCATCATACGGCCGGGCGTTGCTAAATCCGGGATGATGCAGGAATACATCAAACGCTTCCGCCAACCGGAAACCCGTAACTACATCCACCCAAAGCTAAAAGAGATACTGGAAGGGACTTACGGGGTAATGGTATACCAGGAAGACGTGCTGAAAGTAGCGCACCACTTTGCCGGCCTGAACCTGGCTGAAGCGGATATCCTACGCAGAGGAATGTCATGGAAATTCAGGGAGCGCAATGAGTTCTGGAAAGTACGGGATACCTTTTTTAGCAATTGCGAAAAATTCGGTTATGACCCGGATACCACACAGGAGGTATGGCGGCAAATAGAAAGCTTCGGAAATTTTGCCTTTGCCAAAGGACATTCCGCTTCTTATGCCGTGGAAAGCTACCAGAGCCTTTACCTTAAGGCCCATTACCCACTGGAATATATGGTGGCTACCATCAACAATGGTGGCGGTTTTTACCGCACCGAAGTGTACATCAACGAAGCCCGCCTGCACGGGGCCATTATTGAACCACCCTGCATCAACCATAGCAGCTGGGAAACCACTCTGAAAGGGAAGCACGTTTTCCTGGGTATCAACCTGCTGCATGAGCTGGAAACGAGGGTAGCGGAAAGCTTCCTGCAAAACCGGGAACGTTACGGCCCTTTTGAAGACCTCCAGAATTTTGTGGATCGTGTGGAAATATCCCTGGAACAACTTATCCTGCTCATCCGCATCCACGCTTTTCGCTTTACCGGCAAAGACAAAAAAGAACTATTGTGGGAAGCCCATTTCCTTTTAGGTAACGCCAGGAAATCGGCCCCTGTAAGTGACCTCTTCCGCGTTAAAGCGCCCTCTTATGCATTGCCTGAACTGGAACATGAGGCGCACGAGGACGCTTACGATGAAATAGAACTGTTGGGTTTTCCCTTAAGCTCCCCTTTTGACCTTATAGCCGGTAAACCTGAAAACATCATTATGGCCCATGACCTGCCTCATTACGTAGGAAAAAACGTCCGCATGCTGGGGTACCTGGTACATACCAAAAACCTGACTACCCGTGAAAAGAACAGCCGGCACATGCAGTTCGGTACTTTCCTGGACGAGTGTGGTAATTTTATTGATACCATCCACTTTCCTCAGGTGGCTGCACGCTACCGCTTCCAGGGAAAAGGTATTTACCTGCTGCAGGGAAAGGTTATTGAGGACTATGATTTTATAAGCCTGGAAGTAGTCCACATGGAAAAACTGGCCTATACCAGTCTGCAAACTGCCTGAGTTTTCTGTTTAAATTCGATTATCCAAAATGTATCAAAAGGACTAATTATTAGTAATATTGGGGAACCTAAAAATGACACTTCATGAAATTCGGTAAAGTAAATAATCCCGAAACCGTTGACTTCACTCTTCCAGACGATCATCCGGAAACCGCCCGGGTACTGAAAGAACAGGGTGATAAAAAAAATAAACCGGAGATCTATATCGGGTGCGCCAAATGGAACCGCTCTGATCTGAAAGGTTTTTACCCTCGGGGCACCAAGGATGAACTGGAGTATTATTCACGGCAATTCAATTCTATTGAGTTGAACGCTACTTTTTACAGGCCTTACGGCCCGGATCAATACGAAAAATGGACCGCTAAAACTCCTTCTGACTTTAAATTCTTTCCTAAGCTGAACCAGGAGATCAGCCACTGGAAGAGACTGAAGGACGCGGAAGAGGTTACCGAAAATGTAGTAAACGCCACCCTGGCCCTTGAGGGTCAATTGGGAATGATGTTCCTGCAACTTCGTGATGATTTTAAACCGAAGGATATTGACAGGATAGAAGGCTTTCTCAAGGACTTTCCCAAAAATGCTCCGCTAGCCGTTGAAGTACGGAATGACGAATGGTTTAAAGAGCCGGTAGCCACGGAAATATACAATATGCTGGAAGCTTATAATACCACCAATATTATTGTAGATACTGCCGGCCGGAGGGATATGTTGCACATGCGCCTCACCACGCCTTACGCTTTTGTTCGTTACGTGGGGGCCAACATAACATCCGATTACACCCGTCTGGAAGAGTGGGTGGATAAGCTGGAAGACTGGACAGAAAAAGGAATAAAGGGTATTTACTTCTTTATCCACCAAAACATAGAAAAAGAATCACCTCTACTGGCAGCTCATTTTATTGAGAAGCTGAACAAACGACTGGGGACATCCATTAAGGTTCCTGAAAGGCCGGACGACAAGTCCGGTAAACTTGATCTTTAACACTCAGAATTTTCACCAACAACCACCATAATGCAATCATTACAAAACAAAACTGCCCTCATTACGGGAGGCAGTAAAGGCATAGGCTACGGCATTGCCTCTTCACTTGTACAACAAAACGTAAACGTTGCCATTACCAGCCGTAATTCTGAAGCTGCTGATAAAGCCGCTGAAAAATTAAACGCCCTGGGCGGAGGAAAAGCCATTGGCCTTATGGCCGATGTAAAGGACCTTTCGCAGCAAACCAAAGCCGTTGAAAAGGTTATTTCCACCTGGGGGCGTTTGGATATCCTCATTGCCAACGCAGGGGTTGGCCATTTTGCCTCCATTGAGGATATGAGTCCCGAACTGTGGCAGGATACTATTGACACTAACCTTACCGGGGTCTTCAATAGTGTAAAGGCCTCCCTGAATGCCTTGCGCGAATCGCGTGGATATATCATCACCATTTCCAGCCTGGCCGGAGCCAATTTCTTTCCTAAAGGCAGTGCTTACAACGCCAGTAAATTTGGGCTTACCGGCTTTACGCAATCCATTATGCTGGACCTTAGGCATTACGGCATTAAGGTAACCACCATTATGCCTGGTTCCGTGGCTTCTCATTTCAATAACAATCAACCGAATGAGAATGACAGCTGGAAGATACAACCGGAAGATCTGGGGCAAATGGTTATTGATCTTCTTCAAATGAACCCCCGGGCTTTACCTAGTAAAATTGAAGTGAGACCATCTCAGCCTCCTCGCAGTTAAATGGTATTACCATTTGAAATTTGACAAAACGGGATCTGGGTAGATCCCGTTTTTTATTTCCCCAAAGCCTTGTTTTACACCCTTTCTTTATTCGCAATGATTTAAATTTAGTTCACTGATAAACAAATACTTGAAACATCATATATATATCGTGTCTATATGCATAATAATGGAATAACGCATACTCCTGCCTACTTTTAGTTCATCTCCTCAAGGGAGGGGAGCTAAAACTAAAACGAATAATTATGCAAAGATTTCTCCTGACACTTGTTGTTTCAGTGGTCTCTCTCTGGACCATTGCACAATTTCAATCGCACAATAAATCTGCGGGAGGGCAAACTGAACAGAACTTCAAAATGTTCCCGGCAATTAGCTCTTCCTGCAGTTATACAATTGGATATTTTAATGACTTTGACACTTCCGATGTATATGTACTTCCACATTGTTGGGAAATCTATAATTCAGGACTCCCCTTCAGTAATGGGGTTAATACCACTGATTATCCTCCTTCGAAAGTTTCTCCCCCTACCTCACTGGAGATTTATTCCAGCGGTATAGATACCGTACTGGCTATCTCCCCTCACTTTTCGGATTTTACAACAGGCCAGAAAATGACAAGTTTCTTTGCCTGGTCCGACATGCCCGGTGAGCAACTGATTGTAGGTACCGTAGATAACAATACTTCACCTTATAACTTTCACCCTGCCGATACCTTTGTTCTGGAAAGAAACTTCCAGCAATACGTGGTGTACTTTGACAACCAAAGCTACAACGGAACAGGCCAGCACGTAGCCTTCATGCATGGCAACCAGTTTACATTCTCCGGCATACGGATAGACAATTTCAAATACGACACCATCCCGGATTGTCCGATCACCACCAACCCCGTAGTAACGTACATCAGTGATACTTCGGCTACCATAAGCTTTAATGACACCAACAGCGTTTTTGATTTCCGATGGGGGCCTGAAGGCTTTAACCAGGCTACTGCCACCACCGCCACAGGCAGTAATCCTTTTACCATTCAACCTCTGCTTCCCAATACAGAGTATGAATATCTGACTGCCGTTAATTGTAACGCACAAAGCAACGGAAGAAGTGAATTCTCCATCCGGTACACTTTTAAAACTCTTTGTAGCCCCTTCACCGCGCCTTATACCACAAGTTTTGATAAGGATGCTTCCGGAATGGAAGCCGAATGTTGGAGAAACGTTTTGAAAGGAGATGATCAAAACTATATCCGGGTGGATCAACGGGCCCGAACCGTACCTTTTTCAGCACCTCATGTGCTTTATTTTCAAAACAATGGCAACAATGCAGCCGGAAACCTTACCATGACCTGCTCCCCGCCCTTCTCGGACCTGGATGCCGATGAGCATCAACTGCGTTTTGTGGCCTCATCAACCAGAGGTAACAGCTCCCTGATCATCGGTACTGTAACCTCTCCGCTGCACCCCGAAACTTTTGTTCAGCAGGATAGCATTTACCTCCTTTCTTCCAATCCAGACAGGAATTACCCATCCTATCTCGAATACATTATAGCACTGGACACCAGCCTTATACCTTCTGACCACCATCATATAGCATTGATCTCAGGAAATAGCTCAGATCCCTACGCCAACCTCTACATTGATAATTTCAACTATGAGTTTAAAACGGATTGTTTGGCTCCCCCTATCACCTCCATTAACCTTGTGCAAAAGGATAGCGTCAGTGCCCATATAAACTGGTTGAATGGTGCAGGATTAAAAACCAAGGTTATTTATGGTCCCAAAGGTTTCAGGGATAATGGAGGAACCTATGATTCTGTTTATACCACGGCCACTTCAATGGTATTGACCAACCTTAACTCGGATACCGAATATGATGTTTACCTGGTTGATAGCTGCGCCAGCGGATTCAGCTATTGGTCGGGACCCTTTATCTTTCGAACCTCCTGTGGCAGTTTACCCACTCCGTATTACGAGAATTTTGACGGACCAAGCTGGTTGGCTGGAGAAGGGTATTCCAATACCGATGATCGCATCAATAATTGCTGGAGCCGTAACCCTGACAACTACCACAATTACAGTTGGAGTGTGGGTGAGGGTTCAACACCCAGCAGCTTTACCGGTCCCGATTCCGATGTTTCAGGTTCCGGAAACTACCTGTTTACACACAGCAGCCTGGGCAATCGCTTTGACACCGCTACAGTCATGTCTCCCTACCTGGATCTCACTTATCTCACCAACCCATACCTGGAATTCTATTTCCACCGCTACGGAACCAATATGACCGATCTGCACGTGGAATACCGTGTGGACAGTGTAACCTGGGGGCCATTGCTCCACATTACGGTACAGCCGCAGTTAGCTTCCAGCTCACCTTACTCTAAAATAGGGGTAGCCTTACCCGATACCCTGGGTACCACACAGGTCCGTTTCAGGACGGTGAGTGCCGGGTTTGGCGGAGCCGATATTGCTATTGATGAGTTCTCTGTGGATGAGGCACCCAGTTGCATCATGATCACCAATATTGACATTTCAACCATCAGTGACACCAGCGCAACTATAAGCTGGGGCGGAACAGGAACTCCCCAAACCTACGAGGTATGGTTTGGACGATCCGGTTTTTATCAAGGGCCTTCCAGCACAGGTGGTACTAAAATTTCCGTAAGTGGAACCAGCCTTACCCTTGATACCCTTCAGGCTTTTACCGATTACCAATTCCTCGTAAAAGCCAAATGCGGTGCTTCAGACTCCAGCGATTATTCCCTGGCCTATAATTTCACTACGCTCTGCGCCCCTTATACCGCTCCTTATTTTACAGATTATGATGCAGATGTAGATGGGGAGGCGCCTTACTGCTGGGATGTGATAGCCCTGGGGCCAACGGCAGAGGTTAAGACCCTTAACACCCTGGACTCTTATTCCGAACCCAATTGCCTCTACATGAACAATGGTGGCTTTTCCAATACTCTTATCGCCATATCACCTACCTTCTCTGATCTTCCGCAGGGCAATAAGCGTATACGCATGCAATTGAAAAGATCCGGGAACGCCCCTGAAGTACTTTATGTAGGTACCATATCCCGACCTTTTGCCGATACAAACTTCCATCCTATAGACACTATCATTCCTAATGCCTATTACTCCACGTATTTGCTGGAGCTTACCACGGCCAACGGCTATAATGGTACGGATAAGAATGTGGCGTTTATGCATGGGAACACTAATGCTCATAATCCCAATAACCGGGAAATATTTATGGATGAGTTTAATTACGAACTCATTCCGGCCTGCCTGGAACCCACTAATTTCACGGTAGACACTTCCGTGGTAAGTGATTCCACCGCACTGCTTAGCTGGACCAGTAACGGAAGTTCTTCTTATATCATCGAGTATGGTTATGGAGGCTTTATCCCCGGCACAGGTACTATTTTGACCACTATCTATGATTCACTACAACTTCATTTGCCCAAGGTTAACCGGCCTTACGAGTTCTATATCCGCAGTAATTGTAACCCGGACAGTAGCATGTACTTCGGTCCCATACGCTTCTTTACCCCTCCGGCACTTTGTGAAGACTTTGAAGTATATACCCCAGGGCCCTTTAAAGATCAGTCTGCACTGTTCCAACCGGAACCCTTCAGCTACATCAGTGATGCTACGGAGATAACGGATAGCAAAGCGTATAGTGGCACACAGTCGGTACACTTCTATCCTCCTTTTACCATTGGTATATCTTCTTCTATTGCAGATATTGATGACCTTGATTCTGGGGCATACGTGTTCAGCCTTGCTATAAATGTAACACCCAGCTTCACCGGTAACTATTCTGTTTACCAGAATTTCCTGAATTTTGGAACCGGCTTCAATGTGTTCTTCTCATCGCAGGGAACGGCTGCCGTATTTAATAATCAAGGCCTTATAACCGATACTCTGGCTCAGTTCAGCTTTATGCACGATACCTGGATACAGATGCAGCACATTATTGATCTGGATAATGATACAACCTGGATGCTGGTTGATGGCACGAACATCAATGCCGGTTGGAAATATACCCAAGGCATGGCACATACTACTGCTACTATTGATGCCATCGGCTTTTTTGCCGCGTATGGTCTTATTGGGGGTAATAACGATGATTTTTACATAGACGACTTCTGTATCAGTCCTTATAAGAACTGCCTGGCTTCTACGGTAACTAATGTGGCAGTGCAGGGCTGTGACCAGATAGATGTGAATTTTGCTGATACCATTGCCTCAGTTGTGGAATACGGTCAGGCAGGATTTACAATCGGATCAGGCCAGTTGCTGACCAAATCCGCTCCCACCGTTTCCATTGCCGGACTGCAAGCCGGCACCAGTTATGACGTATATACGTATACCATCTGTAACGGCAGCGATACCAGCATAGTAAGCGGCCCCCATACCGTTACTACAGATTCGGTACCCGTACCCGTTTTACAGGTAACCTCAAGCATAACCAATACCCCTACAGATCAAACCGTTGTATTGAATGGGGGTGGCTCTACACAAACCAGCTACATTGTTTGGGATTTTGGTGGTGGCGTTCAGGACACCGGCTTTACCAGTTCCCATACCTACACCTCCAACGGGCCCGTGGATGTAATTGTTACAGCATACAACCAATGCGGCAAAACTTCCGATACCCTTACCTTTTTCATAAATATCGGACTTGATGAAAGTATGGATGGCGACCTGGATATTTATCCCAACCCTGCAATGGACAATATTCATATTGACTGGCGCCAACCCCAGACCTCAAGCATCCGTATGCGCATGATCAATGCCCAGGGACAACTTATAAAACATGAAGCCTGGGACCACGTAGGGGCACTTTTCCAGGAAAAGGTCTCCCTAGAGGGTTACCCAGCCGGTATGTATATCATTCTACTCGAATCGGACCGAGGAGCATGGACCCGACAAATTTATAAACAGTAGTTAGTTTCCTCATACTACTATTTGAAAGCGCGGTTTTTAACCGCGCTTTTTTTATCCGTATAATTTCTCCCGTATAAAGAACTCAAAGGACTCTCCTTTACCCAAACCTAGCTTTTTTCGCAGATGATACCGCTTCATGTTTACGCTGGCAGGTTTTATCCCCATCAAAACAGCTATTTCCTTATAGCTAAGTTTGAGCATTATCAACAGTAATAATTGTACCTCCTTCTGGGTTAATTCGGGTAACTGAGCCAAAAGGTCTTCCAGGAAACCCTCAGTCAATTGCTCAGATTTACGCAAAAACTCTTCCCTGTCCCCGCTTTGCTCTTCCAGCTTACCCAGCCATCCTGAAACTTCCTTAAGCTGGGCAGACTGACTCCCCTTCTTTTCAATATTGCCAAAGCCGGATTTTACCTTGTTGAAAATCTCATCATTTTGCACAAAGGTGAGAGCAAACTCGGCCAGGCTCTTTTTCTGGATCTTGAGTCTTTCCTGTAAAGTTTGCTGCTCCAGACGGGTGTTTTCCAGCTCACTCTCCAATAGTTTTTGCCTGGAGGCCTTGTATTTCCGGTCCTGCTTTAATAGTTCCCTGGCTTTTCTTCTTTTATCCTTAAGCGAAAAATACAGGTATAAAGCCAGGGCGGCAATAAGGACGAAAACACCCAGGTAAAGGAGTTTCAGGAAAAAATCCTTTTCGGCTGAAAGTTGTAGTTCTTCTATTTTCCGTTCCTGCGTTTGCACATCATACTCAGCTTTCATCCTTTTAAAAAGTTCCTGCTTTCCCTCCATATCCAATACGTCACGAATGCTGTCCCTTACCATTAATTGTCGGTATGCTTCCTCATAATTTTTAAGCTCCAGGGCCACCACATACAGCAATTCGTGGCTATACATCTCAATACGCGGAAGGGAGCCCTGACTGGCATTCAGCGTTTGTGTAATGTAGTACCGGCATGAATCCATAAACCCGGACTCCATCATAAACCTGCCCAGGTGATAGTTGCCGAACACCACCCCCATCAGTTCGTCACTTTCTTTATACAGCTTTAAGGCTTTCTTCAGGTTTTGGATACCTTTTTCCAGCTCACCTTTACTGGCCATGACCGTTCCCAGGTTCAGCAAGCTGCTTCTAACCACCTGGCCATATTTCATATCAGCGGCAAGCTCATAGGATTTTTTAAAGTAAAATTCAGCAGAATCCAACTCTCCGTTATCCAGGTACACCGATCCAATATTAACCAGGTTACGAGCTATGCCGGTGCTGTCATTAACCTCTTTATAAAGCTTAATACTGGTCCTGTAATTTTGTATTTCCTCCACCACATTACCGGCCACATTCCCAAAATTCATGTAAACCCCTGCCAGACCCAGCGTATCCTTTATGCCTTCATACAACTCACGAGCCTGTAGATAGTAGGAGATGGCCCTTTCGTTATCACCGATGTACATAAACAGGGTACCTTTTCGCTTAGCTACCCAGGCCTGTAAGCTCTTATCATTGCGATATAATGAAGACTGTACGATGCTGTTCAGAAAGGTAAGAGCCGAATCAGGAGAGCTTTGTAGCTTGTGTTCCACCTCCCCTTTCCACTCGGCCACTTTCGAAATTTCATCCTGGTCTTGAGACTGACCCGAAAGAAAGCCTGAAAGAAACGCTATGAGCATGTACCTTCTCATAGGTTTTCCTGTATGAAATCTTCAAAGGTCTGATCGTTGTCCATTTCCAGTTTCTTGCGCAGGCGGTATCGCTTGGTCATAATACTGGCCGGCTCAATATTATAGATACCCGCCAACTCTTTACTACTCACGCCCAGCATAATAAATACCAGGAGATGGATATCCTGCTCGGTAAGCTGGGGAAAACGGGATTGAAGCTTGAAGAGGAACTCATCATCCATTTTAAGGGCATTTTCCACAAATGCGCGCCTGGACGGGTCATGGTTAAGACTTTGCTGAAGGTATAAGCTCAACTCGTCAAGCTCCTCTTTTTGCCCAGGGTCAGAAACGTTTCTTCTCAGTTTCCTGAACTTCGCCCTCAGATCATGTAGCAATTGATCGTTTCGGATAAAGTTCTCTGAAAAATCCTGTAATTCCCCTTTCACGTTCTGTACTTCCTGGTCCAGGTCAGATCGCATTAAGCGCTCATGCTTAAGTTTTGATTCCAGCATTTTGCGTTCCACCTCAGCCTGGTTCTGTTCATTAATGCGAATTTGCTTCAGGCTGACTATTCTCTTTCTCTGGAAATAGTAAATATTGAGCCCCAGGATAAATGTTAAGCCAATCAAAAGGATTAAGGCTACCCGCGTATAAAAATCCGTTTCGGCACTGGATTTCAAAAAGTCCAAACGCTCTTCTTTCAGTTTACTTTCATGTTCGGTTTCCATCAGGCTAAGGCTATTCTGTACCTGTTCCTCCCCTGCCAATCTTAAGGAATCCGCTTTTTTATAATGAAAAATGGCATCCTGGTAATTGTTTGTAGCAATGGCTATCCGCTTGATCAGTTGGTGTATTTTATACAGGTATTCCGGTTCATTAAAAGGCTGGAGCAGATCCATAAGCTCCCTCCTGGCAGGTCCGAACTTTGAACTCTCTACCAGCTTATAGGCATGAGCGTAGCGCAGTTCCTGATTTAAAAAGACAAACTTCTTACCCTGGAAACTATCTTTCAGGTATACCTCGGTGGCTTTGAGCTGGTCCCACTGATGGTGGGTAAGGTAATGGTCCAGCAGGTGCATATATTGATGGGCAATAAGGATGCTATCTCCCATTTCTAATGCCAGCATAATACTCTTTTGAAGCAAATCCTCAGCCTTTTCAAGATCCAGGTCACGGCTGTAAAAACCCGCTGCAGCTCTCAACAAACGGATACGAAGTTGTAGCGCACTATCCGGCACTACTGCAATGGCACTATCAAAGTGGCCTTTACTTGCAGCCTCATTCTTAAGAATTGCATAAGCATAAAAAGTGTAGGCCAACCCATACCTATCCCCAGAATCCTCAAAGGCCTCGCGGGCCATATCCAGGTACTTAACGGCATAAGGTGTAACCTTATTCATGGTAAATACCAGGCCCTTGCATAGCAAGGCATAGTTTCTTTCTGCAACGGGTTCTTCATAAAGCTCCAGGGCTTGATTGGCCTTTGCTAAAGCCAGATCAGGGCTCTCCACCGATAGTTGAACAAGGTGGTAAGGATTATAGGATTGAGAAAATGCCCTGGTCTGAATACCAAACCACGCGCCTATGACAAAAACTATAGGATACGCCCTCTTCACAAACCCTTTCAAATACGGAGAAACATGCACTCAAACAGTATCTTTAATCGCAATATCCGCAATTTGTAGCAAATACCGGGAAGCATATAAGAAGTACGTTCCAAACCCGCTATCAGCGGTTAAGGTATTTTTAGCCTAGAATATTTGTGGATTGTAATTTTCAGGGTGCTTACCCTTAATGGGACGGTATTGCTCCTGTATGAAATGCATATCTTTTTCAAAATCCCCGGACGGCTCAAACACCCCGAGAACACCACCTATCTTCTTCTCATAATCCAGGTACCCCATACTGATGGGCACCTCAGCCTCGTTGGCAATCCTGTAAAACCCAGTGCGCCATTTCGGAGCCGGTTTACGGCTTCCTTCTGCCGGCACCAGTATGACCAGGTCATGATGTTTACGGAGCAACTCTATGGCATAATCGGTAAGCTGATTCTTTTGCCTGGAACGATCTACACCCAAAGCACCCGTCCATTTGAAGAACCATCCAAAGGGGCCGCGCGTATATTCGCTTTTTATAAAGTATCTGAGGTCTACCCCCATCTTCCAGAAGGCGGCCAGGGCAAATGGAAAATCCCAGTTTGAAGTATGGGGCGCAGCTACCATAACCGAATGTTTCATTCGTTGTATCTGCTCTTCATCCACGGGTATTTTCCAACCTGTGATTCCCAGGAAAATTTTAGCCAGAATTTTCTTCACACCCCAAAATTTAAAGCCAAAATAGAACGAAAAGAGTTAGACGAAAAAACAATCGTTATGCATGAATAGTAAATCCCGACATCATTGGGTAAAATAATCATCCTTAAAACCCATAAGATATACCCTGGATTGAGCCCTGGTTACTGCAGTATACAGCCATCGCAGGTAATCCATATCCACCTCTCCTGTAGGCAGCCAGGGTTGCTCAATAAAAACGTTCTTCCACTGTCCGCCCTGCGCCTTGTGACAGGTTATAGCATAGGCAAATTTTACCTGGAGGGCGTTGAAATAGGGATTGGCCTGTACCTTTTGATGTCGTTTGTATTTTTGAGGGATATCGGCATAATCTTCCAGCACCTTATAGTATAATTTGGATGATTCCTCCCAGGGCAATGAGGGAGCCGGCATATCCAAAACATTGAGCATCAGCACCGTTTCGAAAGGCTCCATATCATCATAGTCCACCATTCGTACCTTAACCCGCACAAACCGGAGGTCATACAGATCTTTGTACTCGTATATTTCCAGTAGCTCAATAATATCACCATTGGCAATAAAGCCGGCCCTGGAAGTAGGGGAAAGCCAGAAGTAGTTATTCTTTACCACCATCAGGTAATCGCCCGGTGATATCTCATCCTCCTGCCAGAGTATACGCCTACGGATCTGCTGGTTAAACAGGTTGGCTCTTTTGTTAGACCGTACAATAATGGAAGTACCTTCCCGGCCTTCGTCCCGAAAGGAAGCCTGCAGGGCATCTTCCACCTCATACCCCTCCAGCAATCGCACAAAGTCATCCTGCACTTCAAAGCGGGGTATACGGAACTGCTCTTCGCGTTGCATTGTACGTAATGTGGTGGCGTTTTCCAATATCCCGGAATCACTGCCTTGTCGCATCACCTGCTTTAGCTCCACCTCTACACAGGACTTACGGAAAGTAGCGCCCAGGTAATTGGCATCCAGTGCCGGGCTTTCATCAGTACCCACAGGTGGTAACTGGGCGTTATCTCCTATCAGGATCAGTTTGCAGTTCACACCTTTCCGTACATACTCTATCAGGTCATGGAGAAGTCCGCCCGAAATAAGGCTAAAATCATTGCTGCTGTCCTGGATCATGGAGGCCTCATCCACCACAAAAATGGTGTGTGTGGATTTATTTTCCTTGAGACGGAAACTCATGCCTCCTTTCTTATCACGGGTAGGCTTAAAAATATGGCGGTGTATAGTGGATGCCTTTTTTCCTGAATATTGGGTCATAACCTTAGCCGCTCTGCCGGTAGGAGCCAGGAGAACCACTTTACGCTTAAAATCAGGCAAGGTCTTTACCAGCGACTTGATAATAGTAGTCTTTCCCGTTCCCGCATAGCCCTTGAGAAGAAAAACCTCATCCGGATCCATACGAAGACAGAATTCTGAAAGCCGGGTCAGGGCCGTTTCCTGATCAAAGGTAGGTTCAAACTGGAAGTTCTCTGACAGGCTTTGATAAAGCTTCTTTTTCTGAATAACATCCACCTGCCAAAAATAAGGCCTCAGGCCACCAACTAAAACAATTTAGTCAATAAAAAAAAGTTGTAGATTTGTGCGCAACGCAAAATAAAAACTCGCCAAAAGCATTATGGATTCTAAGGTTTCGCTCATTCTTAAAATCGTTCTAGCGGTAGTAATTATTTATCTTGGCTACCTTCTGTACTCCATCATCCAGGAGCCTATTCAATTTGAAAAGCTTAAAACCAAAAGGTATACCCTGGTACAAAACCGCCTTGAGCAAATTCGCGATGCCCAGAAGGCCTATCGGGCTGAATACAGCAAGTTTGCGGATGATTTTAACGGCCTTATAGCTTTTGTAGATACCGGTAAACAGAGTATCATTGAGCGTAAGGATTCCTCTTTTACCTACTACAATAAAACTTACCAACAGGAAATGGTAAAGGATACTATCGTGACCAAGCTTTTGGGATACCAACCGGTGAAGAAGAATTTGTTTGGCGAAGATTTTGACGCTTCCCAACTTCGTTATATCCCTACCACAGAAGGTAAGGAGTTTGAAATGAGCGCTACCAAGATCAAGGTGAACGATGTTATTGTTCCCGTATTTGAGGCTAAGGCTACCAACGAACAGATCTTTGGGGACGTGTGGAAAAAATACGATCAGTTCATCGATAAGGAATATGCCCTTACCGTTGGCTCGCTTACTGAACCCACTTTAAGTGGAAACTGGAAGTAATAATATCGACTTCAGCCATTTTTATAAGGATCCTTCTTTAGACCAAAACCGCATTACGCAATGCCATTCTGTAATTAATCTCAGGAAGGATGGCATGGGTATTCTCATAATGGGGCATGACCGGCAGAATGTGTTGGCCATTGCGGATTTTGAATGGCCAGCTACTACCGATCCTCACCAGTCCCTGGCTTTTATTGAAAAAAATCTCCTTACCCTTGAATTTAATCTTGAAGAGTCCTTATCACTACAATGGATATGGTCAGGCTCCAAAGTAAGTTTAGTACCACAGGAGCTCTATGAGGAAGGTAAGGCCTACAAAGCCCTGGAGTTAACCTGCCGGCCTTCTAAGGATGAAAATGTAGCGTCTGATGTATGGACCAAACCACACATCATATCGGTATACCTGGTTCCTGGCGTGTTACAGGATTGGGTGAAGCATAATTTTGATGAACATCAACTCATACACAGCAGCACCGCTTTGCACGGCCTCTCCCAGTTATATGAACATGACGAGGTTTTTGCTCTCCTGTATGTGGAACACAACTACGCAGAATTCTACCTTTCTATGAACGGCAGGCCGGTTTTTTACAACCAGTTTACCTATGCCGTGGAGGAAGACCTGCTTTATTACCTGCTTTTTGCATTGGAACAAAACCGGATACTGGCTCCGGAAATAAACCTGAGGGTAGCCGGTAAAGCCCCTAAGGGTAAAAAACTATATACTTTGTTAAGCGAATATATCGGTACTGTAGAGCCTTTGCCCATTGCCAAGGCTTTCAAACTCTCACCGGATCTCAGTAAAGAGCAATTCCGAACCCACATACTTTTAGCCGGCAGCCTATGATACGGATCATCAGTGGAAAATATCGCGGCAAACGTATTATGGCGCCAAAGAACCTTCCGGTGCGACCTACTACGGATATGGCCAAGGAATCTCTTTTCAACATCCTGAACAACCACTTTTATTTTGATGAGCTCAAAGCCCTTGACTTGTTCAGTGGTACGGGCAATATCTCTTACGAGCTGGCCAGCCGCGGATGTACGGATATTATAGCCGTAGACAGCTCCAAGTTATGTGTGCGTTTTATCGATAAAACTTCGGAAGTATTGCAAACAGACGGATTGTTTCCGGTGCTATCCGATGTGTTTACCTTCCTGGATCGTGATTTTAACACCTACGACCTGATTTTTGCAGACCCGCCCTACGACTTTGAGTACTACGATAAATTAGTGGACAAGATATTTCTCAAAAAGATGGTACGTGAAGATGGCCTTTTGGTAATAGAACACCAAAGCCGTTCAGACCTTTCGGAACTTCCTTACTTTCAGTCCAGCCGTAAATACGGGAACGTGCGTTTCAGCTTTTTTGGTCCCGAAGAAAACGAATGAACTGACGGACAGCCTTCCCACGGTGGCTGATCTCATTTTTCTCGGAAGCGCTCATTTGTGCAAAGGTCTGATGGTAACCTTCCGGCTGGAATACCGGGTCGTAACCAAAGCCATCACTACCCTGCTCTGTTATGGTAATACGCCCTTTAACCACGCCTTCAAAAAGATGCTCCTGCCCCCTCTCATCAATGTAAGCTATTACGGTACGGAAACGCGCCTGGCGGTCCAGTTTTTCTCCCAGTGCCTCCAGCAATTTTTGAATGTTGGCAGCCGCATCCGCTTCTTCTCCGGCATAACGCGCTGAATAAACCCCGGGAGCGCCATCCAGTGCTTCCACTTCCAGCCCAGTGTCATCAGCAAAGCAGGCCTCTCCCTTGTGCTGGTATAAGTATCGTGCCTTTATAAGGGCATTTTCCTCAAGAGTGGTTCCTGTTTCCGGGATGTCCTCATGCATCCCCAGCTCGGTGAGGGATTGTAGGGAGTAACCCTCGGGTAAAATGGCTTTAAGTTCCTTAGCCTTATGTTGGTTATGCGTGGCAAATATCAAGTTCATATTTCTTCTTGCAGTCTTTTGATTTCTTTATCCAGGCTTTTTCGGAGTTGAGCCAAAAAAGCCTTATGTGCATCACTAAGCATATATACCCCCTTCTTATAGATCACATAATTGGCCAATAAGTTTTGAAAGTGAGAGGATTGCAACAAATCTTGAGGCGGAAACTCCTTTACGGCAAAGCGAGGCTGCTCTTCGATGGCAAGCGCTGGAAAATTTTCCACCACATAGGGGATGAGTGAATTTAATATGAACTGGCGATCAATATTATTCCATTCTTCTACGTAACTCCGCATATCGGTATAATAACGGATTATACTCAAATTGAGAGAATCATTACTCAATACCAGTTGCAAGTTCCCGGACCTGAGTTCCTGGAAGCCCACATCCACCATGTTGAACATGCTATAAGAGGTAACACAGTCCAGGTACTTATCCAATGAGTCCAAAGGTGTTTCGTGGGTTACTTCCCTCATCTTCAAAGCACTTTGCTGGAATATCCTCAAAGCATACTGGTGACGCCAAAGATTAACAGAGTCCATTTCCAGGTTAGACTGAATCACCTTGAGAATCTCTATCTCCCGCTCCTGCTTTTGCCTTTGCTCGCGCAGCTCATTCATCAACAGGGAAAAGCTTACCCCAAGGGTTACTATGATGAGTTCCACTATAAAATACCCTGCACTCCTTTTCATTATTGATGATGGTATGGTTCGTTCCTAAGTATGGTAAATGCCCTGTAAAGCTGTTCGGTAAATATCACCCGCACCATTTGGTGTGAAAACGTCATTTTGGAAAGGCTTATCCTTTCATTGGCCCGGCTGTATACAGACTCGTCAAAACCATAAGCCCCTCCTATTACAAATATGAGCTGTTTAAGGCCCCGGTTCATAAGGTTCTGCAGGTGATCCGCAAAATCCACTGAAGAACGTTGCTTTCCATTTTCATCCAATAGTATTACGTGATCAGAAGGTTCTATATCACGCAGTATCTGCTCCGCTTCCCTTTGTTTCACCTGTTCCGGAGAAAGATTACGGGTATTTTTCAGGTCAGGAATGGTTTTTATGGAAAATCCCAGGTAGTGATTGATGCGGGAATCGTATTCCTGTACCAGTTTCCGGATGCTGGGATCTTTGGTTTTACCGGTTTCCGTTAAAAGTATCTTCACTGCGTTGAATCTTGGGGTAAAAGTTAAGTACTTTGCACCATATGTTAGAATTCCGCGACTATCTAAATGATTTCATCGAAAAAGCTATCGCAGAAGACGTTGGCAACGGTGATCATAGCAGCAATTGTTGTATACCTGCCTCCGCAAGGGGCGCTGTACAACTTCTGGTAAAGGAAAATGGAGTCATAGCCGGCCTTGAAATTGCCCGGGAAATATTCCGGAAAGTTGATCCTTCGGTTGATGTGCAATTACTATTGCAGGATGGGGTGAAAGTCCGGCACGGTGACATTGCCTTACGGGCAGAAGGTCCGGAAAGATCACTCTTACGAGGTGAAAGACTGGCCCTCAATGTCTTACAACGCATGAGTGGCATTGCCACCCAAACGGCTAAAATGGCAGAGCTGATAAAGGGCACCCGGGCCATTATCCTGGACACCCGTAAAACCACCCCCAATTTACGTTTCCTGGAAAAAATGGCCGTGCGCATGGGTGGCGGCCAAAATCACCGCATGGGCCTGTATGATATGATCATGCTAAAGGATAATCACATAGACTTTGCCGGGGGCATCAAACCCGCTATAGAAAAGGCCCGCATATATATGGCGGAAAAAGGGCTGACCATTCCCATTGAAGTGGAAACCCGGAACATGAACGAACTGAAGGAGGTTCTGGATACTGGTGGTGTAGACCGGGTTATGTTTGATAATTTTACCGTTGAAGAAACCTATAAAGCCGTAGAGCTCGTTAACCGAAAGCTGGAAACGGAATCTTCAGGAGGCATTACCGAAAAGACCATTCGCGCCTACGCTGAAACAGGTGTGGACTTTATCTCTGTGGGAGCTCTAACACATTCTGTAAAAAGCCTGGATCTAAGCCTGAAGGCCATTTGACAAGATGCTGCAACGTTTGCTTAACATATGGCATGCTATAGAAGAACGTTCACGCGAAGTGGCATTGCCACTGTTTGAAGGGCTGAGCCTTTATGATGTGGCTACTTTCTTTTTCAAGGGAATTGCCAAAGGGCGTGTAACCAATAGGGCCGCCAGCATATCGTATAGTTTCTTCCTGGCTCTTTTCCCCGGTATTATCTTTCTTTTTTCGATGATCGCCTTCTTCCCCATACATGGTTTGGAAGAGGAAATATTTGAAATATTCCGAAGGGTATTGCCTCCGGATACGTATGAAGCCACCCGTAGCACCATAGAGGATATCCTTAAAAACCGGAGACCGGACTTGCTGTCTTTCGGTTTCTTTTTCGCCCTGATCTTTGCTACCAACGGCATTAACTCACTTATTTCCAATTTTAACGATACCGTTCATCAATTGGAAACCCGTAGTTTCTGGCGGCAGCAACTGGTGGCTATTGGCCTTACCGCCCTGCTCTCTATCATGTTCATCCTGGTAGTAACCTTGCTTATATTCAGCTCTTCGGTACTTAACTCACTGCTGCTTTTTCTGCATCTGGATGTTATTTCACCCTTCATTATTGATTCTACCCGCTTCCTGATACTGGTTTTCCTGGTGCTGGTGGTTATTGCTTTTCTTTACAATTTTGGACCTTCCAAAAACCGCGAGTGGCGATTTATATCTCCGGGAGCTATCCTGGCTACAATGCTGATCATCCTCAGTTCGATAGGTTTCAGTTATTACGTCAGCCATTTTTCACAGTACAATAAGCTTTACGGGTCTATTGGAACACTAATTGTTATCTTGTTGTGGATCTATATTAATGCCTTGGTGTTGATCATTGGCTTTGAACTGAACGCTAGCATCGCCTTTGCCAAGACATCGGCAAAAACGGAAAAACCAGAAATTGAAAACCATTTTAACGACTAAATTATGAGAACACTTTTTGCAAGCTTTTTACTATTGGTGGGAACTTTAAGCGGCTTTGCCCAATCCGGTGATGCCATTCTTGGCACGTGGCTTACCGAAAAAAAGGATAGCAAAGTTCAGATCTACAAGAAAGGAGATAAATACTACGGTAAGATCCTCTGGATAAAGAATAATAAGAATGAAGATGGTAGCTCACCCAAGCTTGACTCCCAAAACCCCGACTCAAAACTCCGCAACCGCCCTATTGAAGGTATTAACATATTAACCGACCTGGAATGGGATGCTGATGAAAAAGAGTGGAATGAAGGAGAAATCTATGACCCTCGTGGTGGTGACACCTACTCTATGTTTGCAAGGCTGGAAAATGAGAACACTTTATACCTTAAAGGCTTCATAGGCTTTTCCCTGATTGGCCGCAGCACTATCTGGACCAGGGTTAAGTAAAATGTAAAGTACCAAGAGGTGTTCCTCTGTCAATATTCATCGTTGACCTTTTCCCGAGCACCTGGTTCAGATGTTTCGGATGCAATCCATAACCTGGCCTGATGGAGCGAACATTTTCCTCGGTGAATACCTCACCCTTTTTTATATTCTTTACCACAAATAAGGATCGGGCAAACTTTCGATTTTTTTGGACTTTTTCACTCAATTCATAAGTCACTTTCCCGAGTGCCTTCTCAGCGTCTCTTACGGCATCAACCATCGACTTAAAACCGGTAGGGTCTAATGAGAAATCGGCATCTGGTCCACCAATGCTACGGTCCAAAATAAAGTGTTTTTCAATAACTTTTCCTCCCAGCGAAGTAGCCACAATTGGAACCGTATTGCCCTCGGTATGGTCTGAAAGTCCTACCTGAACCCCAAATTTGTCCTTCATGTCCAGCATGGTTCTAAGGTTAGCTAATTCAATGGGGGCGGGGTAGGCAGAAGTACATTTAAGGATAATAATATCTTCATTACCGGCTTTGCGGCAGGTTTCCACGGCCAACTCAATATCTTCAAAGGTGGCTATACCCGTACTGATAATCACAGGTTTCTTTTTTGACGCCACATATTCTATGAGTGGGATATCCTGTATTTCAAAAGAAGCAATTTTGTAAGCTGGAGTATGTAGCTCTTCAAGTAAATCTACCGCGGTTTTATCAAAAGGTGAAGAGAAACAAACAAGTCCCTCCTCTTTAGCAACTGCAAAAAGCTCCTTATGCCACTCCCAGGGAGTGTAAGCTTGCTTATACAAATCATATAAGGTCCTGCCATCCCAAAGCGTTCCCTGATCAATTTGAAAGTATTTATTATCACAATCTATAGTGATGGTATCAGGGGTATACGTTTGCAGCTTTATGGCGTCAGCACCAGCTTTTTTTGCCGCTCTTATGGTGTCAATAGCTATTTGTTTATCATGGTTATGATTAGCCGAAAGCTCCGCGATAATAAAAGATGGGCTCTCATCAGACACTGTAAAACCACCTATTTCAATCATTTTAATACATCGTTTTTTTTGAGGGATATCCCTTCTCTGATACTCATTAACTTAATTGCCCCATTAGGACACTTTATTACGGGAACCGGGCTGGTTTCAAGTATTAACCCATTAGGGTCATCCTGATTAAACCCCAGATCTGAATCATCTACCTTATCGATTACGATCTTTTTTTCTTGATACCAACTGAATGCTCCCGGATAAGGTGCTGCCTGAGCCCTCACCCAATTCCTGATTCGATCTTTTTGCCAGTTCCAATCAATAAGGCCATCGGCAGGTGTTCTTTTACCAAAAAAAGTTGCTTTGCTATTATCCTGCTTCCTAAGCTCAACGTTTTGGGTAGAGAATTTCTCAATTACCCCACTGACCATGTCGGGGTAAAGATTCTCAAATTTTTGTAAAATATCAGCTCCTGTATCTTCAGCTTGGACGGGAACTTCATTTTGTAAAACAATATCCCCGGTATCACACCCCTCATCAATAAGATGTGCTGTAACTCCGGTTTTCATTTCGCCATTAATGATCGCCCAGACATGGGGTGTTCGCCCACGGTATTTGGGAAGTAAGCTCCCATGGAAATTTACAATATGGGGAAAACGCCTAATCAGATCAGATTCAATAAGAAAGAGATAATTTATGGATAAGACCAAATCGGCCTGTATAGCATGGGTCTCCAGAAATGCCAGTAGATTTCCTTTCCTTGGATTTCCCTTAAATAGTGGAATATCCGAATCTCCGGCCAGCTTTACTATGTTTTGTGAACTACTATCAGTAGCAATAAAGACAGGTTTATAATCGTGTACAAAGCGATTTAAAACTTCATACCCAAGCTTACCTGATGCCAAAAAACCCAACCTCATGAGGCAAGGGATTTAAAATGCTCCAAAATTCGCTCGCCCGATAACCCATCTATACATTCAGATTGATTTTTTAGGATACTCAAAATTTTAGTTTCCGATAGATTACTCATACAATTTAGCAACTTTTCCTGCTCAAAGTTACCGGCATCTTCAAAAACCTGTTTCTTTTTAAAACCCTCGTATATAGTCTTCTGGTTATCTACGTAATAGCCACTAATGATTGGCACTCCAACCGCTATGGCTTCAAACAATATCCCACTACTTGGCACAACCACAAGATCTGAGGATTCCATTTCTCTTTTCATGTCCGGTGCACCTATATTCTGCAGTATTTTAACGTCTACTTTAAGCCGGTCTATATAGGCTATCAATTCCGATTGAAAGGCATAAGCACCTCCTATAATTATGGTAAAAGACAGATCTTTACGATGAAGAGCCTGAAGAGTCGATAAGGTTAAATTTTGAGGATCAGCTCCACCAAAGCATATCAGTATATTTTTTATTGGAATACCAGGCCGCACATGACTTGGTTCCAAGAAAGCTGGCCTCAATAGCGCATAAGAAGGACCTAATAAGAAACGGGTTTCAGGATTCGTGCTATAGTCCTTTTGTGAAATGCCTGGCGCATGATTCAGAATTGAATCCACATCATACTCTCCCCTTCCAAAGTCATCTATATAGAACAACTTAGCTCTGGATTTTACCTGATGCTGATATTCAATATCAAAATGATAGCCATCCAACACAACAATATCCGAAGCTTTTAAAGAACTGATGAAGGTAAATTCATCTTTGAGAATATTTACTTCAAAACCTTCGCTGTCAATATAGTTCCCGGTAAAGTCATTGGATATTCGAAGGTTAAAGGTGATCTTAAAGTCATTTTTCAACATGTGTGCTAAGGACAAACACCGCACAACATGTCCCAAACCGATTTGCCCATTTCCGTCAACACGTATTTTTATCTGTTTAGGAATCACTAAGTTGATATTTAGCTTCAGCTATCTTCCAATCTGACTCATTATCAATATCCTGCACCTCGGTCTCGGCTAATATTATAGCCCCGCTCATTTCCGAAAATAATCTCGGGTCCGCTAAAAATTTTTTACAATCCAACCAGTAAAACTGTCCCGCGTCATGATAAGCAAGAGGTAGATCCTGCGAACGGGAATTCAGATGCTCCGGCCAATTCATTTTTACCTTGTTTCCTTCCAGTTTTAACGAACGCCAAATTGGATAACTGAAAGGGGTAACTGGCAAAACCGTAGTAAAATAATTATCTACTAATAGCGATTTTGCTTCATGCAGATTGTTCTCTTTAATCAGAGGAGCCGTAGGATATATGCAACAGATAAAATCAAAAGATCTATTTTGGCTCTCATAAGAAGTTATCACTTCTACAATAACATCTGCGGTTGATGAATGATCATCCGCATTTTCGCTGCTTCGCATAAATGGAACTTTAGCTCCATATTTTTTGGCCACCTTTGCAATTTCTTCATCATCGGTAGATACCATTACCTCATCAAACAAACCTGAGTTAAGAGCTACTTCAATGGAATAAGCAATGATTGGTTTTCCTAAAAACTCTTTGATGTTCTTGCGCGGAATGCGCTTACTTCCTCCCCGTGCAGGTATGACAGCCAGTGATTTCATCGATCCACAAACTCCAGAACCCGATCGATTACATACTGCTGATCTTCAGCAGTAAGCGAAGGGTACATAGGTAAACTCAAACATTCGGAATAATATTTTTCGGCCAGGGGCAAGTCTCCTTCCTTCCAGCCAAACTGCCTGTAGTAAGGCAAGGTGTGAACAGGAATATAATGAACCTGGGCATAGATGCCGTTTTCCCGTAAATGATCATATAAGCCCTTGCGGTCATTAACCCGTATTACATATAGATGAAACGCATTGGAATATTCCTGAGCTTGCTCCTGTAACCCAATGGATGTTCCTGCAAAGGCTTTATCGTATCTATGAGCAATATCACGCCTTTTTTCAAGATTAGCTTCTGCCCGGCCTAACTGGCTCAGGCCTAAAGCTGCCTGAAAATCTGTTATGCGGTAATTATACCCCAGATCCTGCATTTCATAATACCACCCACCCTCATTCTTCTCCAGGAGTGATGGATCTTTAGTTATTCCGTGCGTACGCAGCATTAGTAATTTTTGATAAAGGGCTTCATCATTGGTGGTGATCATTCCCCCTTCTCCCGCTGCGATATGCTTTACCGGGTGAAATGAAAAAATGGCCAGTTCGGCAAAACGACCATTACCACACAGTTGTTTTTGGTGATTACTGTCCATAAAATAAGCTCCCGGGGCATGACAGGCATCCTCAATAATCCAGAGATCATACTCATCTGCCAACGCTCTTAACCCTTCCAGGTTTACCGGAAAGCCGGTAAAATCCACAGGAACTATACCCTTAAAAGTGCCTTTGGGATGAGATTCCAGGAGCTCCTTTACTTTTGCTATATCCATTAAAAAAGTCTCCGGATCAATATCCGCAAAGGCTACCTCTCCACCACAATACTTTATGCAATTGGCCGAGGCCGCAAAAGTGATGGGAGTGGTGATTACCTTATCCCCGGGTTTTACACCCAAGGCCATAGCACAAAGATGTAAAGCCGCAGTACCGTTTGAAACCGCTACGGCATACTGGCTTCCTACGTACTCCGCAAAAGCCTTTTCAAACTCCGCAATCTTAGGGCCCTGGGTTAAAAAATCAGAACGTAGGGTTTCCAGTACGGCTTCCTCATCTGCCTTGGTTATTTCCTGACGTCCGTATGGGATGTTTTTCATAAATTATTCTTGAAAAGTAGGGTCCACATGTTCACGAATCAACTGTCTTAACTCTTCCACAGTAACCCATTCATGGTTTTCACCCGAATTATATTTAAACCCCTGCTCTACCTTCTGAGCGTTAAAATGGGAGATAAATTCATCCAGTTTAAAGCGGGGCAACTGTGGTAAAATCGTGTAATACTTGCCACAGTCATACGTAAAAAACGAATCAGAAGACGTAATCATTTCCTCATGGATCTTCTCTCCCGGCCGAATTCCGATTACTGGTTTTTCACATTCAGGGCCAATGGCCTCGGCAACATCGGTAATCTTGTACGATGGGATCTTAGGGACGAATATTTCGCCCCCCCAGGCATTTTCCATGGCGTATAAAACCATATCCACCCCCCCCTGCAGGGAAATATTAAAGCGGGTCATCTGCGGATCGGTTATTGGCAGAATACCTTCCCTACGTCTTTGCAGGAAGAAAGGGATTACGGAACCGTTAGAGCCCATCACATTGCCATAGCGCACCACAGAAAACTTAATCGGATTCCATCCTTTTATATTGTTTGCCGCTACAAAAAGTTTGTCAGAGGCCAATTTCGTAGCTCCGTAAAGGTTGATGGGAGCCGCAGCTTTATCCGTGGATAAGGCCACCACATTTTCCACATCGGTTTCCAGGCAGGCATTGATCACATTTTCAGCCCCCAGAATATTCGTCTTCACGCACTCCATAGGGTTGTATTCAGCTATGGGTACATGTTTCATGGCCGCAGCATGGATCACGTATTCAATACCCTTCATAGCCCGCTTTAAACGCTCAAAGTCCCGCACATCACCAATAAAAAAGCGAATTTGGGGATACCTGGCAGGCGGAAACTCCTGTGCCATCTGGAACTGCTTTTGCTCATCGCGAGAATAGATAACCAATCGTTTGATACGAGGCCACTTTTCAAGAATGTTTTGGGTAAGAGCCTTCCCCAAAGAACCGGTACCACCGGTGATCAATATCGACTTATTGTTTAAGTCCAGCATAAAAAACTCCTGTTAAGACAGCTCTTTCAGAGCTCTGAAATTAAGATTGCTAATATATTTGGAATATAGGCTCTGTACAAAGAAAATAAAGGCTTACCTCTTTATCTACCCGCAAAGAATAACTTTTGCTTTACTCTTTGGGCCAATTGCACTAATTCTGGCACCGGTTTAAAATAGAAAAGGAGCACGGAGACAAATAACACATATAATAAGTTCCTGATTATAAGATCCACCCACATATTTATTTCAAAGGGATGACTAAGTGTAGCCACTATTGTGAGATAGATTACAAAAGTGATCAAGTGACTTTTTGAAAAAGGCTGAATACGTTCCACTTTCCATAAGAAAATCACCATAGCTGCATTATTAATAGCAAGCGCCATCCCTAATGCAATCGCAGCGCCTACCACTCCGAATATTGGAGTAAGCCATAAATTAAGAATTATGACCAAGATAATGAGTCCAACATTGGCTGCCAGTGTGTAGCGATAATATTTAGAGTTTGAAATTATAGCACCATTGGCTCCTGCTGCAAGATCTATAAGGCGGCCCACTCCCAGAATAAGCAGTACATACTTCACCATTGCGTATGAATTACCACCCTTTTCATCCGGAATGAGGGATATAATGAAGTCAACATTTATCCAGATAGCCAGAAATAGCGCACCACCTATAACAATTTCAGTAATTGCAGATTTTTTGTATATAGACTCCAGAGCTGCCTTGTCATTATTTTGCCATGCTTTAGAAATTAGTGGTACACTAGCATTTACTACGGCTCTGGCCGGAACATGCACCAGGCTCACCATATTTTTTGAAATAGCCAAAATAGGAACTAAGGCAGAGCCTATTAATTTAAAAACGAAAATGGTATCCAAGTAATTGATCAACCAGCCTGAAGAACCTGCTAAAACTGAAAAAAAACCAAACTGAAGGTAACTCGATCGTTCTGGAAGGTTGAAGTTAAGTTTAAAACCAATTAATCTTAATTTGGCCAAATAGATAATGGCGATCAATAAATTCAGCAAGTATAGCAGAATATAGAGATAGAGAAACGTCTCCAGAGAAAAGCTAAAAACGTATAAAGCTGCTATGCATAAAGAAACCCCAACTCTAAAAACTACATTATTAAGAAATATTGGAAGGTGTGACTTAAAATTAGATATCAGTATAGCCGAAAAATAATCGAAAAACAGCATTATACCAACCAACAGAAGCAAGAGTCCATAATATGCTGAAAACATTCCTTCATCAGCACCTGATGCAAAAAAGTCAACTACTAGAGGTTTTCCAAAAAACAGGATTATCAGGAGTATAATACATCCCACACTACTGAGTAACAGGGTAAAACCAACTAAATTCTTACTCCCTTTCTCAATTCCTGGTAGAAACCTCTTTAGAACACCAGGCATACCAAAATGCCCCATGGATCCTATAATAGTAGCAATGGCTAAAAAAGTTTCAAGTAAACCCCAATACTGATCATTTTCCTTAAATACGAGAGGAAACAAGAATATTTTATTTAGCATTCCTAATGCCATTCCGGCATAGGAGCTAGCGAAGCTATAAAGGCTCTGTTTTGCTACAAGACCCATTACCTTTTATCCCAGTAAGAAAGATCCAGCTCGGGCAGCAGTTCCTGTAGTTCACGGGTAATTCTCTCTGATACAGGTTTGAAAGATTGCAATGACTGCCGTTCTTCATCCGTTTTTCCTTTAAGGTCAGAACTGTTGATTTTCAAGTAGAGCGGTAAGAGGAGTTTTTGAAGCCGGTGACCTATCAGGGGTTGCAAGCGCAGGCCGAGTTTATGCAGAAAACTGCTCTTAATAGCTACGGTTTCATTGCGGTGTTCAAAGTCAAAAGATTTGAAAAAAGCAGGGTCCACTTCTAAAAATTCGGCAATATCACACATGGTTTTCTCCTTTGAGCTCATCAGCTCCTCAAAAAGGAGCACTTTTATCCTGTCAGCGCCCCACTCTTTCAACCAGGGCTTTAAGTATTTGGCATACTCAATATAGAACCAGGTATCCTTATTATCAACATAATCCTTAAAAGTACCCTGGTAAGTTTTTATGCGATACCGCACCATGCGGTAATGGCTGTACATCTGTGCAGCAGGCTCCCTGAAGATGAAGATCATTTTAGGTTTGGTGGGCAGGTCTTTGAGCATAATGCGGGCATTATCATAGTAGAGGTAATGCGCAGTAGCTTCAAAAGCTTTAGTATGAGCCGGACAATGTGTAAAATAGCGGCAATATTCCTCTATTGGCTTTTCAATGATATTGGCCTGCTGATTAAAACGGTTCACCTCATCCGCAAAAAAAAAGGTTTCCTTGAGTTTTGAACCACAAATTTCAGGATGAGCTGAGAGCCAAAAATAAAGCGAGCTGGTACCGCACTTTGGGGCGCCTCCTATAATAAAATCAGGCCATCTCAGGTTTTTTCCCATCGGGCTAAAATAAAATATTTACATTTTCCACTTCCACAGTAACCGTTTTATTTTGACTATTATTGCGAGTGTTAATACAAGCTCTAAGCATGAATTCATTTTTCACTAACAACAAGGGCGTTATTCTGGCAGTTATAGCGCTGCTGGCCATAAACATTATTTACTTTTTCCCCACCCTAACCGGTAAAGTCATTGCCCAGGACGACATCATGGGAGGTAAGGCCAAGCAAAAGGAAATGAACGAATTCCGTGAAGAGACCGGTAAAGAGGCTCTCTGGACCAATGCTATGTTTAGCGGAATGCCTACTTTTCAGTTGGGTGTAGGGTACCCCAACAACGTTTTCACTTATTTGCATTACGTGGCCTCTAAAGGTCTCAACATGGGGAGCAGCACCAGTATTTACATTATTGCCACTCTCCTGCTCTGCTTCTTTGGATTTTTACTCAGCTTCAATGTTAAAACATGGCTGGCGGCAACAGGGGCAATTTTATTCGCGTTTTCCGGCTTTTTTATAATCTCCTTTGCAGCGGGGCATAACCTTAAGGTATTGGTGGCAGGTTATTCTGTAGGGCTGTTAATGGGTATTACCATGGCTTATCGTGGAAAACTATGGCAAGGGGCCTTGTTTACCGCCTTATTTGCAGGATGGAGCATTTTTGCCAATCACTTTCAGATCACTTTCTATACCCTTTTCATTGCCTTTTTCATTGCCCTGGCCTACCTCATCCATGCAATCAGGGAAGGTTCAATGGGTAACTTTCTGAAAACTTCAGCGGTTTTACTTGTGGCCGGACTCATTGGTGTGGCCCCTAACTTGGGTAACATCTGGAGTACTTATACTTATTCTCAGGAAAGCATGCGCGGAGGTAAATCTGAACTGGCCAGTAAAGAAAATAAAAAAGGTCTTGATTTTGACTATGCCATGTCATGGTCCTACAGCCCCCTTGAGACTATGGGGATATTTGTTCCACAGATTATGGGAGGGGGTGCCAAAGAAAATTACGAGGGTACCGAAGTGTATGAATTCCTCTCCAGAAGCCTGCAACAACAAGGAATAAGCCGTGATAAACTGGACGAGGTCACCAACCAATATTCAGGTTCTGTACTATACTGGGGCGAGCAGAGTCTTGTAAACGGAGCCTATTATGCCAGCGCCCCCCTCCTTTTTCTTTTTATACTTGGATTATTCTTCCTCAGAGGGCCTACCCGCTTATGGGTTATATTATCAGCACTATTATCACTTTTCATGGCCTGGGGCTACCATTTTGAGACTTTCAACAGGATAATGTATGATCACTTTCCTTTAGTCAATAAATTCAGGGTACCCAGTATGTCTTTGGTCATACTGTTTATGCTTCTGCCTTTTGTAGGTATTTTGGGAATTGATCGGTTTATTAAATCAGAGCTGAGTGCTGAAGAAAAGAAAAAAATACTCTTACGATCCCTTTATTTCTCGGCAGGCCCTATCCTGGCTCTTGCATTATTCGGCCCCTCACTGATTGATTTTTCAGGTCTACGGGATGCTAATCTCCAACAACAGGGCTTTGATATGGGAATGCTGGAAGACACCCGGAAAAGCCTTTTCAGGGGTTCTGCCTTCAAATCCTTCATTCTTATTGCTATTTCCTTTGGCCTGTTGTGGATGTACAACTCCAATAAGCTAAAATACACCTACCTGGCGGCAGGGCTGGGCATACTGATGATTGGAGACTTGCTTTATTTTGACCGGGACCAGTTGGGGAGCGACCAATTCATTACAGAGAAAAACTACGCCAATACTTTCAGCCAACCCAGTGCTGCCGACCAACAGATCCTTCAAAATGAAAAAGATCTTCACTATCGGGTTTGGAATGCTACTACCTCCCTCACCTCAGATTCGTACACTTCTTATTTCTTTCATTCCATAGGTGGTTACCATGGCGCCAAGCTGCAGCGTTATCAGGATCTCATAGAGAATCAACTCAGCAAACAAAATATGGCTGCCTTTAATATGCTCAACACCAAATGGGTAATACAAGGTGGACAACAGGGACAGCCTCCGGTTGCACTGCGGAACCCTGGAGCCCTTGGTAATGCCTGGTTTGTAGACTCCATAAAGCTGGTCAATACTGCTGATGAGGAGATGGCAGCCCTAACCGGCCTGAATGCTGGTAATACTGCCGTTGTGCATGAAGAGTTTGCTACCAACGCACAAGGAACAGGACCTTCCAACCCCTCCAACACCATAGAACTGACCAGTTACAGCCCTAATGAACTCACCTATTCTGCTAATGTAATAGGAAGTGAAGCTTTGGCCGTTTTTTCAGAGATCTATTATAAACCTGAAAATCAGGCATGGCAGGCTTATGTAGATGACAAAAAGGTGGATCACTTCCGGGTAAACTACTTGCTGCGGGCCATGAAGATCCCTCCGGGGCAGCATACCATTACCTTCCGCTTTGAACCCAGGACCTACATCGCAGGTGAAAAAATTGATCTCACAGCCAGCATAATCCTGGTTATAGGTATAGGATTAATCATATTTTTCACAAACCGATCATCCAGGAAAAAGCAGAACCCCATTGAAGACTAATGAAGAGGGTACTTATTATATCCTATTACTGGCCTCCCGCTGGTGGGATTTCGGTATTGCGTTCCCTTAAATTTGCCAAGTATCTGCACCAAATGGGTTGGGAGGTTGTGGTTTACGCTCCTGAAAATGCCGATTACCCCCTTATTGACGAAGGGAATTTACGTGATATTCCGGAAGAGATTGAAGTTATAAGAGGCAAGATCCTCGAACCTTTTGCGGCCTTCAAAAAGCTTAGCGGGCGCAAACCTGACGATTCGGCTAATCCCGTCTATCAGCGGGATAAAAAAAGTTCAATTGTTGACAGCTTATCTATATGGGTACGGGCTAATTTCTTTATACCTGATGCCCGCGCTCTGTGGATCAGGCCTTCCGTAAAACGATTAAGCCAGTACCTGAGGAGGAAACCGGTGCATGTGCTTTTAACCGATGGCCCACCTCATACCAATACGGTTATTGCTGCACGCCTCTCCAAAAAATTCAATATTCCGTGGTTGGCTGACTTCCAGGATCCCTGGACTCAGGTTGATTACTACAAAATGATGAAGATCAGCGGTCCGGCCGATTGGATTCATAAAAAAATGGAGCAATCAGTATTTCGTACTGCCAAACACATTACCATAGTAAGCCCCAGCTGGAAAAAGGACCTTGAAAGTATAGGAGCCCAAAATGTGAGTGTAGTATACTGGGGTTACGATGAGGATGATTTTAAAGATATCTCTCCTGATCCTGATCCCGGCACCTTTACAATAATCCATGCGGGCACCGTGGGCTTTGACCGCCTGCCAAATGCATTTATAGACCAAATAAACCTGCTTGTAAAGCAACTTCCGGATCAAAAAATTGAAGTTCTCTTTTACGGACCGGTTGATTATGAATTAAAAGAGCAGGTACATCAGCTAGGCCTTGAGAAGGTAGTGTTGTTTAAAGGAAATATAGAGCGTAAGGCCATGCTTAAAAAGCTCATGGAATGCGATCTTCAACTCCTATTGCTGAACAAAGCTGATAATGCAATGGGCCGCCTGCCCGGTAAACTATACGAATACTTAAGGGTTAAGAAGCCCATAATGGGCCTGGGTTTGCCCGGAAGTGATGCAGATCACATCCTGCAAAACACCGGAACTGGTAAGGTTTTAAATTACAATGACACGGAGGGCATTCGGCTTTTTCTTTCAGACCTATTGAACGAAGAATGGAAAAGTTTTAACCCGGATGGAATAGAGCAATTTTCGAGTGAAAATCAAATCAGCAAAATTTCTGATCTCCTCAAAGAAATGATCCAAAATGGATAAAAAACATATCCTTTGCTTTATAGATAGTGATTCAGGGCGTGACGTGGAAATCCTCACACCTGTAATAGCCTTCGCAGAGCTTTTCCTGAACGCCAGAGTAAGCCTGGGCTTTACCTGGGACCTGGATATCATGTTCCGTTCAAAACCTGACCTGGTAATACTTCCTAATACAGTAGGTTCCAAGCTATACTTTGAGATCTCCCAATATGCCCATCAACAGAATATTCCTGTTTTTGCCTTGATGTCCGAGGGGAATATCCGCACCGATGGTAGTTTTTACTATTGGGGATACAATACCGATAAGATATTTTATCAGAAGTACATCTGCTGCTGGTCCGAGCGGACCAGGGATTTTCTGCGGTCTGAACTCCCAGAAATTGCCAATCGTATTGTTTTTACGGGAGCTACCGGTTTTGATCGTTATAAGGTCTTTGACTTTGCTCAAAAGGAAACGTTCCTGCAAAACATTGGCAAAGGCCATTTCAAAAAGGTAATTGGATATGCCGGCTGGGCATTCGGTAAACTTTCCAATGAGCAGGGAGTGGAGGAAATGCTTCATTATTTTAAAGGTGACCGCTCCGGCCTTAAATGGATGGAAAAGCAGATGTTTGAAGTAGAAGAGGTACTCAAAACCCTTATCGAAAACAACCCGGACACGCTCTTTGTTCTTAAACGGCACCCCAATGAGGCCAATCCATCCATTACAGTAGAAGGCCAGAATGAAATGAACCGGCTTCAACACTACGAGAATGTTTGGTACGTAAATGACCGTACCACCAATATCCATGACCTTATCAGCATATCCGATATATGGATGAGCTTTGAGTCCACCACCGCCATGGAAGCCTGGATGATGGGATATAAACCAACTATTTTCATCAATCCAGACCCTGATTTCAACCGGGACCCTACCTATAAAGGAACTGTTCTCATCCAAAACGGAAAGGAGGCCCAATCACTGATCGATGAGTTTTACCAAACCGGAAAAATAAGCCGTTTTGATGCTGACGATAAAATAAAAGCCCGGCAGGAAGTAGTTGCCTATACTATAGGTTGCAACGATGGTTTAAATCACGTGCGAGCAGCCTGGTATCTTGAGAAAACCATGTCAGAAGCTACTGAACCCAGGTATTTCCGCAAAGGCAAATACCAGTTTATGACCTTCCTGATGAGAGCGGGAGCTTTGGTTTATTACAGACCTCTATTTCTCAGTCTTCCCAAATTCAAGAAGACCACCTGGATCTTTGATAATTTCAGGCTTAAGAATGCGGAATACCGAAAACAGGAATACCTGCATCAATTACCTGAATTCTATAAAAATCTTATTTCAGGAACTCCTATCCGGAAAGAGCAGCTTTACGATAAAGCCGGGATGAGAGAGTAAAAAACTGCCTTCATAACACTCACCGTATTGTTAAATGGCTTAATCCACCTCCTCGTAATCCACGTAATCCCCCACCTTCTTACCACCGTTCCTATGTTGATCCGGGGTATAGGTAATAGTTACTTCCCCTTCCTGTCTTTTTTGGAAAGTGTTACTGGATTGGTACCAATTGGTTCCTCTTGGCCTGCGGCCATGTGCAGCATAACCTTCCCTGAATGGCTTGATGAACAAGTACTTTACCAGGAAATAGATCAGGTAAAAGAAAAGTGCAAATAATATAAAACCCACTGTGTTATTTACTTAAATACAGGTTGCGTTCGGAATAGATCTTTTTAAATACCGGGTCTCCCAAATCCTTGATAAAGTATATCTTTTCCCCGGTAGATTTCATCTCAGGCCCTAACGCCTTGTTTACCTTGTGAAACTTCTCAAAAGAAAAGACAGGCTGCTTGATGGCCCATCCTCCACGTTTAGGATTAAACTCAAAATCCTTCAGTTTATTTTTCCTTAACATCACCTTTGTAGCATAGTTCACATAGGGCTCGTCATAGGCTTTTGCAATAAAAGGCACGGTACGTGAAGCCCTCGGATTGGCCTCTATGATGTACACCTGGTCATCCTTAATGGCAAACTGGATGTTGATAAGACCTACCGTACCCAAAGCCATAGCTATTTTACGGGTATGCTCCTCTATCTGGTGAACTATTAGGTCGCCCAGATTGAACGGTGGAAGGGTGGCGTTACTATCTCCTGAATGTATACCACAGGGCTCTACGTGCTCCATAATACCGATGATGTAGACGTCCTCGCCATCACATATCGCATCCGCTTCCGCTTCAATAGCACCATCCAGGTAATGATCCAGCAGAACGCGGTTGCCCGGTATTGATTTGAAAAGCTCAATCACGTGATGTTCCAGTTCATCCTGGTTGATCACGATCTTCATCCCTTGACCACCTAGTACATAGGACGGCCTTACCAGGATCGGAAAGCCCAATTTATCGGCCAGTTCCCTTGCTTCATCAGCATTGGTGATAACCCCGAATTCAGGATATGGGATATTGTTATCCTTCAACAATTCTGAGAAACGACCACGGTCTTCGGCCAGGTCAAGGGCATCAAAGCTGGTTCCCAGGATAGGGATACCATATTTATTGAGCTTCTCAGCCAGCTTAAGGGCGGTTTGCCCTCCTAGTTGCACGATCACACCTTCCGGTTTTTCATGCAGTATAATATCATAAATGTGCTCCCAGAAAACCGGTTCGAAGTACAGCTTATCCGCGGTATCGAAATCCGTGGAAACCGTTTCAGGGTTGCAATTGATCATGATCGTTTCATAACCACACTCTCGTGCAGCCAGAACACCGTGCACACAGCAATAGTCAAATTCAATACCCTGACCTATACGGTTAGGGCCGGATCCAAGCACTACTACTTTAGGCTTATCGGTATGTACACTTTCGTTTTCAGAAAAGCGTTTTCCGCCATCCTCCACCTCCATTTCAAAAGTGGAATAGTAATAGGGAGTTTGTGCCTGAAACTCGGCAGCACAGGTATCCACCAGCTTCCAAACTCTTTGTATACCGGACTCGGTCCGTTTGGTATGTATCTCGCTTTCCAGGCAACCTACCATGTGGGCGATCTGACGGTCTGCAAAACCCTTCATCTTGGCGTCCAGCAACAATTCGCGAGGTAAGGTTTCTACATTGTATTTTTCAATCTCATGGTGGATATGCACCAACTCCTCGATCTGCTTCAGGAACCACATATCGATCTTGGTGATATCGTGTATCCTTCTTAGAGGTATTCCCAACTGGATGGCATCATAAATTACAAACACCCGGTTCCAGCTGGCTTTATCCAGCATTTCCAGCACCCGGTCCTGATCTGTATAACCACGGCCATCCGCTCCCAGTCCGTTACGTTTGATCTCCAACGACTGGGCAGCTTTTTGCAAAGCTTCCTGGAAAGAACGGCCAATACCCATCACCTCTCCTACCGACTTCATCTGTATGCCCAGCCTTCGGTCGGCACCTTCAAACTTCTCAAAGTTCCAACGCGGTATCTTAACTATTACATAATCCAGTGTAGGCTCAAAATAGGCTGTAGTAGTCTTGGTAATCTGGTTGAAAAGTTCGTCCAGGTTATAGCCTATGGCGAGTTTGGCCGCTATTTTGGCAATGGGATAACCCGTAGCCTTCGAGGCCAATGCAGAAGATCGTGACACACGAGGGTTGATCTCAATGGCTACAATATCTTCCTTTTCATCGTTGCTTACCGCAAACTGCACATTGCAGCCCCCGGCAAAAGTCCCGATGGAGCGCATCATCCTGATTGCCATATCCCTCATTTTCTGATAGGTGGTATCCGAAAGGGTCATAGCGGGAGCAACGGTAATGGAGTCTCCGGTATGGATACCCATCGGATCCATATTTTCGATGGAGCAGATGATGATCACATTATCATTGGCATCACGCAACAGCTCAAGCTCATATTCCTTCCACCCTAAAAGTGCCTTATCGATCATCACCTCATGGATGGGTGAAACTTCAAGACCCCGGGAAAGAGCTTCTTCAAATTCGTCCTTGGTATGCACAAAAGTTGCCCCGGTACCCCCAAGTGTGTAGGACGCCCTGATACATAAAGGAAACCCAAAATCCTGGGCAATGGATTTACCTCTCAGGAAGGATGTGGCGGTTTTGGAAGGCGCCATCGGGATACCGATCTTTTCCATGAGAACGCGGAACTCCTCCCGGTCTTCTGTAATGTTGATCGCATCGATGTCCACACCGATGATCTTTACGCCATACTCCTCCCATACACCTTGTTTATCTGCCTCTATACAAAGGTTAAGCGCTGTTTGTCCTCCCATAGTAGGGAGTACAGCATCAATCTTATGCTCGGACAGTACCTGGCGTATGGAATCCACCTCCAGAGGAAGCAGGTAAATATTATCAGCCACTACCTTATCCGTCATAATTGTAGCGGGGTTAGAATTGATGAGGGTCACCTCTATCCTTTCTTCCCGGAGGGAGCGTGATGCCTGAGAGCCGGAATAATCAAACTCACAGGCCTGACCAATAATAATGGGTCCGCTTCCGATGATAAGTACCGATTTGATGGATTGATCTTTGGGCATATTCTAAGCTATTGTGTAGTAGTGTGTTTAATGATAAGAAGCCATTTGGCAAAAAAAAAGGTGTTACCACCGGCAACACCTCAATTATTCTTAAATAAGAAGAACATCTTAACCTTTATAGTTTCCCTCGTCAGAAACGGTTAACCTTTTACGGCCTTTGGCCCTGCGGGAAGCCAATACTTTACGACCATTGGCGGAAGCCATTCTTTCACGGAAACCGTGCTTGTTCTTTCTTTTTCTATTCGAAGGTTGATAAGTTCTTTTCATTTCAATATATCTTTACCTCAATTTGACGCTCTGAATTCGGCCTGCAAAGATAATAGAATTTTAGAAGTTACAATTCCTTAAATCAAAAATATGGAATATTTCACGGGTAAGACCATTTGGATCACCGGAGCATCCTCCGGAATAGGTGAAGCACTGGCCAAAAAGCTGGCCTCGCAAAATGTACAACTTATCCTTTCAGCAAGAAGACTCGAGGAACTGGAACGCGTAAAAAGCGAATGTACCCATCCTGAGAACATCAGGATACTTCCCCTGGACCTGGAACAAAACAGTCAGGCCCATGAATGGGTGGATGCCGCCTGGAAAACGTTTGGCTCCATTGACATACTGGTGAATAACGGAGGCATTGGGCAATTCGGCAATGCATTGGAAACCGATGAAAGGGTGGAGCGTAAGCTTTTTGAGATCAATTACTTTGGAAATATAGCCCTCACCAAACACCTGCTGCCTAAAATGCTGGAAGCAGGAAAGGGGCAGATCATGGCCATCAGCAGCATTGCAGGAAAATTTGGGCAGCCCAAGCTGGCAGCTTATTCGGCCTCCAAAGGAGCTTTAACCTTATATTATGAAAGCCTGAAAGAAGAATTGATCAATTCACCCGTTAAGTTGCAGGTAGTAAGTCCAGGTTTCATTAAAACCAGCGTTACTCTTAATTCACTGAAACCCGATGGTTCTAAAATGAACACCAACAGCCCAGCCCAGGAAAATGGTATGCCCGCAGATGTTTTTGCTGAAAAATTGATGAAGGCTATCCGTAGTTCCAAATTCCATACGTATATAGGTAATAAGGAGCTGTTGGCCGTTCCTTTTCATGCGGTACTACCAGGACTCTTTTATAAACTCATCAGGAAAAACTAATGCGAGAAACTATGGCTATTTGTAACTTTGATATCCTGAAATGAAGACATGGATTTAATTAACCCCACATACACATCACCTGAAGCGCGCGCCAAACTACGCCATCAATTCGATACAGCCATTCCCTGCCGGCACTTGGCTTTGGACAATTTCCTCGATCAGGAAATAGCGGATCAGTTGTACAGCAACTTCCCCAGCATAGATTCTCTCAACGTTAAACGCAAAAGCTTAAACGAGAATAAAGCGGAAGACTACCACTTTGAAAGATGGCACCCGGCCTTCAGCAAAGTGCGGGAGGTAGTAGGCAGCCCTGAATTTTGCCAGTGGATGATTGAAGTAACCGGAGTTGAAGATCTTCGTACTACCCGGGATTCCCTGGGTTCAGGTGTACACCAGGGTGCCGATGGTAGTTATGTGGACGTTCATGTGGATGTAAACATGAACCCTGAAGCCGGCCTGTGGAGACGCATTAACCTTCTTATATACCTCAATAAAGAGTGGAAGGACGAATACGGTGGTCACCTGGAACTTTGGGATAAGGAAATGAAAACCATGCACCAACGCATTGCTCCTAATCACAACCGCGCGGTGATCTTCTATACCGATGATAATTCACCCCATGGGTACTCCAAAATAAATGTTCCTGAGGGCGAAACCCGTAAATCATTCTATACCTACTACTATACAGAAATTGGTGAAGGATTTAAATATCGTGACTCCAAATTCCGTAGCCGACCAGACGAACCTTTTACTAAAAAGGTGGTAACCGGTGCTAAGGAAGCTGTAAAGATCAGGGCTAAACAGTTCCTGCAAGCCCTTGGTGTAAAATCACTGGACTTTCAAGACAAGAACAAGAAAAAATAAAGCGGATTACCCGTTCAATTGATCATCTACTATTTTCAAACCTTCTTCAAAGGAATGCGGTGTATAGCCTAATTCCGTGATGGCTTTATCCAGGATAAATCCGGTTATAGGGGGGCGTTTTGCCGGTTGAGATAAGGTTGAGGATTTCACGGCTGTGATCACACTTTTATCCAGCTTCCAGAAATCAGCTACTTTCCAAACCAGGTCCAGGATACTCATTTGGTCTTTACCGGAAATATTGTAGATACCTTGTGCCTTTTTCTTAGCCGCCAGAATGCAACCATCGGCCAGATCCTCTGCCAGTGTAGGTGAACGGAACTGATCGTCCACTACCCTGATTTGCTGTTCTTTTTCCAAAGCGCCTTTAGCCCATAGCACAATGTTGGAACGGCTCATTTCCTCGGCCACTCCATACACCAATACTGTACGAATGATAGACCAGGAAACAGGACTTCCACTAACCAGTTTTTCAGCGGTTAGTTTGGATGCACCGTAATGGCTCAAAGGGTCCGGAACCGCTTCTTCGTCATAAGGTCCCTCCTTACCGTTAAAGATAAAATCGGTTGAAAGATGAACCAGGTGTGAGTTGTGCTTTTCACAAGCTTCCAGCAGATACTTTACCGCTTCAATGTTCAGTTCGTCACACTTATCCGGTTCTGTTTCACAGGCATCCACATTGGTCATAGCCGCAGTATTGATCACCACATCGGGTTGGTGTTGATCCATCACCTGCATTACCTCACGGTAAGAAGTAATGTCCATAGCGGCATACGTATAACCGAACTGCTCTTGGAGACGATTGGCTCCCCGGGCCGTGGCAATAAGTTCAACTTCCGGATCAACTTTCAGTTTATTAACCAGCTTTTGTCCTAATAAACCGTTGGATCCAGTCACTAAAATCTTCATCATTCTTAAATTATTTGGGTTTTACGAGGGCCAGGATCAGATAGATCAGTATAGGAGAACCCACACCCACAATGGTGGCTATTACAAATATCAACCGTAGCATACTTACGTCAATGTCAAACCGGTCTGCGAGCCAGGCGCATACCCCTAATAATTTACCCTCTGTCATTCACTTAATATTTTATACAATGATTTTATTTCCTCAGGGTTTCCCAAAACGAACAATTTGCTGTTTTTGGGAAGTACCATTTCACCACCAGGATTGATAAGATAATCCCCTTGCGGGGTGCGAAGCCCTATAATGCTGCAGCCTGTTTTCTGACGCAAGCCGAGATCCTTAAGCTTTACCCCTTCCATGCCATCGGTAAGCTTACTTACTTCAACTTCTTCAAGGTTAATCTTACTACTTCCCTCTATAGAAATAAAATCCAGGAATTCCACAATATGTGGCGAGACAACCAGGGTAGCCATGTGGGCTCCTCCTACTCCTTCGGGCATTACTACCGCGTCAGCACCCGCTATTTTCAGTTTTTTCTCTGCACTTTCATTGGAGGCTCTTGAAATAATACGGATACGTGAATTGACTGACCTTGCGGTGATCACCACATAAAGATTATCAGCATCTTTACTTAAAGTAGAAAGAATGGACTTTGCTTTGTGGGCTCCAGCCTTCTCCAGTACAGCATCCAGGGTAGCATCTCCCAGGATGTAGAGAATACCTTCGTCCAACAGGTGTTTATTGATGATCTCCTCATCATTTTCAATAACCACAAACTTTTGACCGTAGGCCTTCAGTTTTTTGGCCGCACGCCTTCCATTACGCCCGTAGCCGCAGATAATGGTATGATCACTTAGATTTTGAATGCTCTTTTCCAGGCGATATAATTTAAAATACTGGCCAAGTTCTCCGGTCAGAATGGAGCGTGAAATTACAGAAATACCGTAAGCAAAGGTACCAAAGCTACTGATGATCAAAATTGAGGTAAAGGCCCTGCCTTCTGCAGATAGAGGCCGCACTTCGTTAAAACCCACGGTACTGAGGGTGAGAATGGTCATGTAGATAGCTTCTGACAGGTTATAATCCTCAATGATCATAAACCCAAGAACACCTACCGCAATGAGGATAAACAGAATAAGGGCCGTGAAATAAAGCTTGCGAAATACTTTAACGTGCCCCACTTATTAAAGATCTAGCACGGAAGTACGGGAGCTTTGCACATAATCCTTAGCCCTGATCCAGAAAGCCAGGAAAAAGTAGAGCAGCAAAGGCGAACCCATGGTAATAAAAGAAATATAAATGAAGTACAACCTTACTACAGAAGGGCGTATGCCGATGCGGTCTCCGAGGCGATTGCAAACCTCAAATCCACGTCTTTCACAATAATCCCTGATCTTGTTAATCATTTTCTTTCTTCAATACATCAATTCCGATGGCGCAATTTAAGCATTTTTTAGGCTTGCAATGCTGGCTGTTCAGCTGTATAAGGCCCTGCGAGTGAAAGGCCGATGTATTTTCGAATCCTAATTTTTGATACATGCGGGTAATCTTGTTGTTCTCTGGCCCCATCTGGTCCAGCAGATCTATTGCTCTTTGTTTATAGAAGGGTTCGTCCCGCGCCATGCCATATACGAACAAAAAGGGGATCAGTACATTAATGATCAATACTTCCCTGAAATCCTTCCCAACTTCTCCCAAAGTATGCGTATCAGTGCGTACTCCAAAACGATAGTGTGAATTCCAGTAACCCGATACCTTGGGGTGTAACATCTCCCGGACCTGATCAATGGTACCGGCCTTTATAAATTTAGCGAAGAGTGTTTCATGTTCATGCAACAATGCCGCCAGTTGGGCGATGCGCAAAGTAGGAAAAGCTGCAGGCCTGAGGCGGGAGTATTTCCAAATATGCTTGTCCAGAACGGATAACTCGTATTTGTGTTGCAGGAATTGAAAATCCCGGGCCAGCAGCTCCATATATTCATCCTGAGGATCATCCAGCATACCCGCTACTCCAAAAAAGAGTGCCTCCAGGTACTCCAGCCGTGTGTGATTTTTAAGCACCACCTGCCAAGGAACTGCCCTGGCCAGCATAAACATAGGTTCTGCATTAACCTTAAGTCCGAAACCACGACCAAGCCATTGATAAAAAGTAGCGTTCCAGTCGCCCTGGTTTTGCCGCAGCCAACCGTTTATGGTATTTGACTTGCCGGCCAAACGCTCAATTACAGATCTTTCTACCTGGTTTTCCTTGATCAACTCTTCGGTATAGGCCAAGTGGTTTTCACAGGGAATAAGGGTTTGATTATTGAGCAGGCGTTCATAGCTCCAGTAAAGTTTTTCATCAAAAAGCCCCTTCAGTTGAAGCGTGGGTAAAATATGGCCATTGGCATTTTTAATTTCCGAATCGTGCTCGTACACCACGTGAAGGATTACATTCGTATAAGCCTTATCCTTTTGGTGAGCATGCCGGTCCCAATCCGAACTGCGGATATGGATCTCCACATTACCGGCCCATAATTGCTCGCCTATACTGATACGGGCATCACTGAAATCGGGGCCTGCATCCGTGTTTACCATACCACCCTGCAGTATCACTACCGGCTCACCAGAAGTTGTTTTTAAAGAAAGCGTATTGAATTTTTTAAAGCGCCACAAGTAATGCAGGAAATCCTCTGTCATCCTCTAAAGATAAAAAACGGAAGGAGAAAAAGATTAGTCGGACAGTGTAGAACCTGGCTTATTCTCCGGGTTCTTAACAATAAGATTACGGTAAGGGTATGGTATTTCTATGCCTTCGGCATCAAACCTTTTTTTAATGCTTTCCAGCACATCACAACCCATCACAAAAGCATCTGAGGGATTAGAAGCCCAAACCCAGGCGCGCATGTTGATGCTATACTCACCCAATTCCAGTACTCTTACCTTTACCGAAGGGTCGCCATTGACTTTTTCCTCCTCACTTCGGTTATCGCGATACAGGGGATGCTTCATAGCTTCTTCGCGCACAATCTCGCGTGCCTTATCAATATCGCTGGTATAGGAAATTGAAAAGTTGATCCATTTGCAGATCAGGCTATCGCTAAAATTAGAGTTCACCACCACCTCATTGCTGATAACCGAGTTGGGAATTATAATTCGCTTGTTCTCAAAGTTCCGTATTACGGTATGCCGTAGACTAATATCCTCTACGGTTCCGGCCAAAGTGTCCTTAATGGTGATAATATCCCCAATCCTGTACGGTTTAAATATCACGATAAAAATCCCCCCTACAACGTTGGACAGGGCCTGCTGGGAGGCAAAACCCACAATGATGGCCAGTATTCCGGCACCAGTGATCAAGGTTTTAGCAACATGTTTAAGCCCGGGTATCATAAATATGATCAGCCCTGATCCTACAATAATGATGAGGGCCGTAAGAATATGCTGGAAAAAGCGGTAATTGGTAAGATCTAATTCATCATGCCGCGAAAGCCGTTTGAGAAGCTTGTCACCTATCTTCCTTACCATCACAGCAAATAGTGTAGTAGCTATAGCAATTATGCCTATTTCCAACAGTATATGCCCCTTTAAATCAAGCCATTCATTCATCTCTACAAAGCGTTATTCTTGCTTGGACAAAGGAATAACAAAATATTATTCCGGGGAATAGTTGAGGGGGAATAGAGGTTTCTGATAAAGGGATAGAAAAATTATTTTCAATTCAATGTTTAAACATCAATGTTTAAACTTAAATTTGCTCCAAATTTAAAAACTATGGAAACTACAGTAAACACAAACATCGACTTGAAAGGAAACTGGACTATTGATCCTGTACATACCGACATCGGCTTTACCGTGAACCACCTGGTCATTTCTCACGTAAACGGAAGTTTTGAGAAATTTGACGGTACCCTTACCAATGCAAGCGGCAACTTTGAAGATTCAAAGATCTCTTTCAAAGTTGAAACAGCATCTGTAAATACCCGTAATGAAATGCGTGACAATCACCTGAAAAGTGATGATTTCTTTAACTCTGAGACCTATCCTTACCTGAAACTGGATAATGTATCCATCTCCGAAACCTCCAAAGGAAAGTACATCCTTACCGGGGATCTTACCATTCGTGACATCACCAAGCCGGTAGAGTTTGATGTTCGCTGGGGTGGGGTAGCCAAGGATGGATATGGTAATGACAAAATGGGTTTCCGCGCCAGTACAGAAATTGACCGCTTTGATTTTGGATTAAAATGGAACCAGCTTACTGAAGCCGGAGGTTTTACAGTGGGTAAAAAAGTGGAAATTACCGCCAACCTCCAATTTGCCAAACAATAATTAAAACTTTGAATTATCTTTCTACCTTCCTTCTCAACAAAGGAAGGTAGAATCTTATATATGGGTCTATCTGAAGATATTAAACAAGACAAGTTCAGGAGTAACCGTCAAAAGGCGGCAATAAACATTATCTACACCAATAACTGGCTTTCGGAACGAATGCGGGACTTTCTTGCAGATGACGATCTTACTCTGCAACAATTCAACGTATTGCGAATTTTACGCGGTAGTTATCCTGCACCGCTGAGCACCTTGCAAATAAGGGAACGTATGCTCGATAAAATGAGTGATACTTCCCGCATTGTAGACCGTCTGATCAAGAAAGAACTGGTATCCAAAAAAACCTGTAAAATGGATAAACGCCTGGTGGATATCTGCATCACCGGGAGTGGGCTAGACCTTTTGGATAAGCTTGATGCTAAAAGTTCACAGATAGAAATCCATATGGGCAGCCTTTCAGAAGAAGAGGCCGGGCTACTAAGTAACTTATTGGACAAAGCCCGGGCAAGGGAATAATCTAACGGATAAGTGTAACATAGCCATGGTAGTTATGCTCTATGCCATGATAATCCTGCACCACTATTTTATATAGATACGAATCTTGTTTGGCATCATGCCCGTCAATGATCCCAGGCCATCCCTGCAATGCATCCTGCTCCGTCCAGGTATGAATCAAGGTTCCCCAGCGGTCATAGATCTGGGCTACATAATGCTTCATACCTACTCCTTTAAACAGGAACACATCATTAAGTCCATCCCCGTTAGGAGTAAAAGCATTGGGTATATGTACCGCAAATTCATCCCTTACATATACCTTACGCTTTAAAGTATCAATACAACTTCCGGATTTAACGGTTTGGGTGATCCACTGTTCACCTTCATTGGTAAACTGATGAGCCAGGTAATACCCGTTTCCGGCTTCATGATCATTGATCATCCACTGTACTTCTTCAGCCGAGGTGCCTGTATAAAAGAAATCTACCGATGTATTGACGCGGATGGTATCCGGAAGGTCATGCAAGGAAGCAATAGGCGGTTCCACCACACTTATGCGGTGGTAAAATGTATCATTCTTACAGTGTCCGTTCAGGGCCACCAGATAAATAAGTGTATCCTTTTGAGGAATGAGTCGGAGGGTCTCTTTGGTCTTCCCTCCGACCCATTCAAAATTACCTCCGGCCCGCCCCTGGAGGACTACTTCCTCCCCACGGCAAACACGGTCCGGCCCGTTGATAAGTGCATGTTCCGGAAGTGAAAGGTAAACCATTGCCTCTACGGGATCCCCCACACAGCCATTACTATCGGTCTCTGTAACAGAAACCGTATAGAAACCTGGCTGCCCGCCCCACTTCACCAATATATCATTGGTACTGAGGCCAGAGATAATGGAACCTCCTTTCACGCTCCAGTTGTAAGTTGAACCCGGAGTACCGGGCACCGCCAGGTGTGATGGATTACCTACGATACAAATGGTATCCAGCACCGACAGTTGCGCACTTACAAAGGGAGCGTAAAGCGCCATGAGTGCAATAAACCCTATGACTGCTTTACGCTTCAAGTCCTTGTATTAATAGTGGAATATTGCTCCTGTAGTAGGTTTACCAAAGGTATAGATAACCGTTGAAGGCAATCCGGCTGGATCTGCTGCACAGCCCTGAGCATCAGTAAGTCCTGTCACTGTAATATTCGTAGTCGTTGCATAAGGTGGCAATGAAACGGTATGCGGGCTGGTAGTAGCGGTATCCGTATAGTTATTGGTTCCGTCTGTATAATCAATTATCCATGGAGCCTGACCGGTAAAGGTCAATGTCATTTGTGAAGCTGTATTGGAACATACTGAATCGCCTACAGCCACCACGGTAGGAAGAGGACTGATAACAATATCCAGCATTACCGAGTCACCGATACAGCCTCCGCCTGTTGTTTCAATAGCATACAGGGTGTAAGTTCCGGGTGTGGAGCTCCAGTCTACTTGTATAATACTGTCATTAGGAGCAATAGAGTTATCAATAGTTCCTGCTGCAGGGTCTGATAAACTCCAGGTATACGTACTGGACGCATCTGGATTTAAGATACCGTATACCACATCCTGACTACCGGCACAAACCGTATCAGTTGCTGTTGAGGTGGTTTGAGCCATCATGGCCGCTGAAAACAGAAGTCCCAAAGAGATAAAAATCGATTTCATAGTTCTTGAAATTAATAAGTGAGTGAATTTTGAAGGTTTAAGCGCGTATTTAATATTCATAAAATTTTGTTCTTTAGCTATTTAAAGTGAAATATTGGATCTGTCCGTACGATATCAAAATCTGAGAAGAAACCGTATACACAGCCAAATCCTGAGTTTCCGTTAATGATTGCTGCGTGAAAGAGCTTATTAGTATTGGTAATGGTATAGGGGTTGCCGGTTACGATATCCGTATTGGAAAATTTGAGTCGGGCTACTTTCCATTGGCCGAATGAACTCATTACGGATTTAAAGCTGCTGGAGCTCACCATGTGCTTATTACCATTAATTTCAAAGCTTCCCTGTCCTCCGGCCGGAACAAACAAAAGCAAATAGAAATCCTGGCTGGAGCTTCTTACAAAACTGATTTCCGAAGACCCGCTGCAAACTATTCTGGGAACCACGGCCATGGCAGCTTCACAACCCACCCCTGTAACATGAAGTACGTATACATTCTGTGTAGCCAGTATATGCAGATCGTTAGCCGTAAGTGATACCTCGTACGTATCTCCCTTGTTAAGCGAAGCGGCTGGAGCTCCCGACCCGTTCAGATACACGTCAGTACCATTGTGCGCAGCGGTAATGTAAACCTTATCCGCCAGTGATGGACCCGGGTTTTTCGCCAGGTATCCCTTGGACACTATGTACTCATCCCCGATAACGGTTAAAGGCACCAACTGGTCACCAAGCAAATCTTCGCAGGAACCATAGGACGCCTTGGTAACTGCATCATCCGAAATAGTAATCGCAATAGGTTTGTTGCTATTTACCACCGACCCTGCCAGGTGAAGTGCTGCCTGCCTGGAGGTTGCCCTGGCGGAGTAGGTTTGACCTTTGTTCAGGGAAACAGTAAAGGCAACATTGGCTGTATGCCCTACAATATTATTAGATGGTGTAATGGTTACGGTAGTTCCATCACTGGTAGCCACTATATCAAAAGCAGAGAAAGCAGTTGGAACATAGGCGGATGAATTTCCCCAAAAACTCTGGGCCGGGATGACAAATTTCAAACCGATAGCGTTATGGGCCTTAAGGGTAAATATATCCGGGTTGTTTCCGGTAGACTCTACTTCATAATATGCACTGATATCACTGGTACTTTCTATGAGAAGTCCATAATTAAGCACCGTGTTGGCCGGGGCATTTTCAATACTGGCAATATTGGCGGTGAGATTAACCGTTTGGGTTTGATAGGACAACAGCGAAACGGTAATGGGCGCAAAGGCAGAATTCGCAGGCTGAGAAATAATTACGGATGCCGGCTGCCCATACGATGAAATCCTGAGATAAATGGGTCTATCAGCATATCCTGAGGTTACTTCCGGGGCCACGAACCAAAATTCAGTTCCTTTTTGGCTTAAACCCGGAGCACTCCATAACAGAAGAAGTAAAAGAAAGAAAAAGTAAATGTTGTTCAAGTTGTATCCCCCTTTTTACAATCAGTAGTATTTACCCTACAAATATACCTTAAAATTTCATTTGTCAAAATTTCCTTACAGATAAGTGTGCTTATTAAATTTTATGGGTAAGCTATCAGAAAGAGCTCAATCAAGCTAACTTAATTTGCCTTACCGTATTTTAAATGATTGATTAATAACAAAAAGAAAGAATATTAATTCTACGCTTTGTGTTACACCTGGAAGTATAAACGAGGTAAAAGCTGAATCGGTTTGGATTCAACTAAAGACTTTTCTGTCGACTTTACCTTACAATCGATAAAAAGCCTTGTCAGAACCGAAATACTGGAGATATAAAAATATGATGATTCAGAGAAAGCGGGCCATTTCCTGCTGCAAGGTAGATGCGGCACGGGCGGCAACCTCCCCAAAATTCTGCTCCTGAGAAGCATAAATAATACCCCTGGAGGAGTTAATAAGCAAGTTGGGGGATGAGCCAAGCCCATTCTCAATAACTTCCTGCATATTACCTCCCTGAGCACCCACACCGGGAATAAGAAGAAAGTGTTCAGGAATAACGGCCCGTACCTTTTTCAGGTACTCAGACTGGGTTGCTCCCACCACATACATCATGTTATCCTCAGAGCCCCATTCTCTGCTGATCCGCAGAACCCGCTGATACAGCATTTCGGGCTCAGGTTTATGGTAGGTATTCAAGGCTGCAGTTTGAAAGTCTGTTGCCCCTGGGTTAGAAGTAAGGCCTAAAAGTATGACCCATTTATTCCTGGGCTCCAGAAAAGGTTTTACTGAGTCTGAGCCCATATAGGGAGCCACGGTAATACTGTCAAAATCCATGGTTTCCAGAAAGGCCTTTGCATAGCGCAATGAGGTGTTACCAATATCGCCCCGTTTGGCATCGGCAATGGTGAAAATATCAGGGTGGTGTTTTTTAAGGTATTGCACCGTTTTTTCAAGGCTTTGCCATCCCTTTACCCCGTAGGCCTCATAAAAAGCGGTATTGGGCTTGTAAGCCACTGTATACGGGTGGGTGGCATCAATAATTGCTTTATTAAATTCAAAAACAGGATCTTCAGTATCCAGTAAATGCTTCGGAATCTTGTCCAGGTCCGTATCAAGACCTACACACAACATAGATTTCTTTAGCCGTATCTGTTCCTGCAGTTCCTGTCTGGTCATATCTTAAGCTTCTGAGCCTTCCTTAAGGCGTTCGGCATTCTCTGCCATTTTCAATTCATCAATAAATTGCTGCACATCTCCATTCAGCACCTCCGTAAGGTTATACACGGTCATGTTGATACGATGATCCGTAACCCGGCCCTGGGGAAAGTTATAGGTCCTGATCTTGGCCGAACGGTCACCGGTAGACACCATGGATTTACGCTGACTGGAAACCTGCTCATTGTGTTTTTGCAATTCCTGCTCGTATAGTTTGGTCCGCAGCATCTGCATAGCACGCTCGCGATTGGCCAACTGTGAACGCTCTACCTGGCAAACCACTACAATACCCGAAGGTTTGTGGGTTAGCTGCACCTTGGTTTCTACTTTATTCACGTTTTGTCCACCGGCTCCACCTGAACGGGAGGTTTGCATTTCAACATCAGCAGGATTAAGTTCTACATCCACTTCCTCAGCCTCCGGCAGTACGGCCACGGTGGCCGCTGAGGTATGAACACGCCCCTGAGTTTCAGTATCGGGAACACGCTGTACGCGGTGCACACCTGATTCAAACTTCAAGGTTCCATACACATCATCACCAGTCACTTCCAACACCACTTCCTTATATCCACCAACGGTACCTTCGCTTACGTCTACCACCTGGTATTTCCAACCCTTCTGATCGATGTAACGGGTATACATTTTATAAAGATCTCCGGCAAACAGCGAAGCCTCGTCCCCTCCGGTGCCGGCTCGTATCTCGAGGATCGCATTCTTCTCATCCTCCGGATCTTTGGGGATCAGCATCCATTTGATCTTCTCCTCCAACTCTTCCAAAGCCGGTTCATTTTCATCCAGCTCCATCAGGGCCATTTCCTTCAACTCGGGATCATTTCCCGCACTTACTATATTTTTAGCTTCGGAAATATTTGATTTAAGTTCCAGGTACTCCTTACGAATCTGAACCAGCGGCTCTAATTCCTTATACTCCTTGTTTAACTTGATATATCGCTGTTGATCGGCAATAACATCAGGCTGTATGATCAGGTCATTTACCTCATCAAACCGCTGTTTAATAGCATTCAGCTTATCTTCCATACTTTCCTTAACTGTAAATAAATTCGCCCTTTTCGCTGCGGATCGTCAGCTTTTTAGCGGGTGCATCCTCTACTCTTCCCACTATCCGGGCCTCAATCTCAAACTTACGGGCTATTGAGATCAATTCTTCAGCCACGGATTCATCACAATACAGTTCCATCCTGTGCCCCATATTGAATACCTGGTACATTTCCTTCCAATCCGATCCTGAGGATCGTTGGATCAGTTCAAACAAAGGAGGCACAGGAAACATATTATCCTTTATCACGTGTAGGTTATCCACAAAGTGCAACACTTTGGTTTGCGCACCGCCACTGCAATGTACCATACCGTCTATATTTTCACGGTGTTGATCCAGCATCGCCTTAATCAGCGGAGCATACGTCCGTGTGGGTGACAACACCAGTTTACCGGCATCCAGTGGACTGTTATCAACAGCATCCGTAAGAGCGGCTTTTCCTGAATATACCAGTTCTTCCGGAACCAGGGAATCATAGGACTCAGGGTATTTTGTAGCCAGTTGTTTGGTGAATACATCATGACGCGCTGAGGTGAGACCATTACTTCCCATGCCTCCGTTATACTCTTTTTCATAAGTAGCCTGCCCGTAACTGGCCAGGCCCACAATCACATTTCCGGCTTTAATATTGCCGTTGTCAATAACCTCGCTTCTCTTAAAGCGGGTTGTTACGGTGCTGTCTACTATAATGGTCCGCACCAGGTCACCCACATCAGCGGTTTCCCCTCCGGTAAGTATGATCTCCACGCCATGTTCCTTCAGCTCATCAGCCAGCTGCTGTGTACCTTCAATAATGGCGGTGATCACTTCACCGGGTATCAGGTTTTTATTACGTCCAATGGTGGATGATAAGAGTATGGGCTGGTTTACGGCTCCCACGCAAAGCAGGTCATCCAGATTCATTACCAGTGCATCCTGCGCTATACCCTTCCATACAGATAGGTCACCGGTTTCTTTCCAGTACATATACGCCAACGATGACTTGGTGCCGGCACCATCAGCATGCATAACAACACAATGATCTTCACTTCCGGTGAGGTAATCAGGGATGATCTTGCAAAAAGCCTTGGGAAAAAGACCTTTATCCAGGTTTTTGATGGCTGCGTGCACATCTTCTTTCTGGGCTGAAACGCCCCTTCCGCCATAACGTGAAGTTGTCTGATCCATTCTGCAAAAATAAAAAAAGCGCTCCCGGTACAGACTACCGAAAGCGCTATTTAAAGATTTTAAGACGCTACTTTATACGAACCCAGAAACCTGGTTGCAGGTCACGGTCATCCACATCGGGATTGAGCTCTTCCAGAGCATCATCATCCATATCCAGTTTACGGGCAATGTCTTTGAAGTCCTGACCTCTGCGCTCAATACGGTAATGGGTGGCATCCCATTCTTCATAATTACCATCAGGGGTAACCTTAAGCTGCATACCTTCTATGGGACGCACTCCGCGCAAGCCATCGTTCAGTTCTTTTAAGGTACGTATATCAATATTATTCTTACGAGCCACCACGCCAAAGCTTTCACGCCCTTTAATGATGTATATCTCACCCGGAGCATTGGCCTCTGCTTCTTTCTGCTTGAGGATCTCACTCGGGCTAACCGCATCAGGCTTATCAAGACCACCGGCAGGAACGTAATCATCGCGAAGTACTTTAAAGTCCGTTCTCCGGTTTATCTGGTTAGCAACCTCTTGCTGTTCAGGGCTCAATGTTTTGATGTACCGCTCGGTAAGGGTTACGTTCTTGGGCAACTTATCAGATCCGTAACCATCATAGTTTTCACCGATCCTGAAAGGTTCGGATTCTCCCATCCCTTTGGCCACCATACGCTCAGCAGGTATACCTTTGGACACGAGATACGAAACACAGGTATCCGCACGGTGCTGGGACAGTACGCGGTTCCTTTCTTCCGTATCACGGTAGTCAGTATGAGAACGGAGTTCAATAACAAAGGTGGGGTTATTATTCATGATGATCACCACAGAATCCAGTGAGTTGCGGGCTTCAGGCCGCAGGTCCCATTTGCCGAGATCAAAGAATACGTTAGGCAGTACAATGGGTTCTTCAATAGGATCAAGAGCCTTATTCAAACGTAAGGTATGTACGAATCTGATTTCCGAAGGCAAGTACTCAAAGGCTGAGATAGGAATGCCTATAGTAGTAACATCCCCGGTATTGGTAATGAACTTTTTCTTCTCGAAGGTGAGCTTATAGTTCACATCTTCTTTGATCTTATCTTCCTCAAACAGGTAGTAGCCATCCTTATCCGCTGTAGTTTCCAGACTGGTTCCGTCTGAACCATCCAGCTTCACCGTTGCTTCAGGAATGGGCTGCAATGTTTTGGAGTTGGTAACCACACCTTCCAGTTTGAAAACCAAAGGTGTTTTGAATACGGCATAAATATCATCACTACCCTGACCTCCTTTACGGTTGCTGGAAAGGAAACCTCTCTTTGTGGATTCTGGCTCAAAAACGAGGTGAAAATCATCCCAGTTGGTATTGATAGGGAACTGCATATTTTCTGCCTTGGCATCGGGTAAGGGCATACCATCCTCCCCAACCTTGATACGGAAAATATCCAGTCCTCCCATACCTGGTAAACCATTGGAAGAAAAATACAGGTAGCCATCATCATGTGCAAAGGGGTAGTATTCATCCCTGTCGGTATTCACTTTAGGTCCAAGGTTTTTAGGTGTATCCCAGGTTTTGCTCCTCCGGTCAAAACTGGTTACGTAAATATCACGTCCACCCATAGAATTGTACTCTGTAGATACAAAATACAGGAGATTATCATCCGGAGAAAGGCTGGGGTGCCCCACATTGGCACTGGTATCAGAACCGATTATAACAGGCTCTGGTTGGCGCCAGGATTGCCCCACACGCTCAGTAGTCCAGATGGAGCAACCTAATTTTTTGTCCTTTTCACGAACGCAACGGGTAAAATACAGGGTCTTCTTACGACTGTCATAACAGGCTGTACCTTCACTGAAACCAGTATTTACAATACCTTCCTCATCAATAGGTACGGGCACGGACCATTTTAATTCTGTTACGTCAAGAAGATCATCCTCGTTTCCACGGCCAGGCCTGCGGCCACGACCTTTACGTTCAGCAGAAGTCGTAAAAAGATCCATGAAAGTTTCACCTGTCCACCCGTCTTCCTTGCTTCCGGTGGCTTCTTCTCTTGAAGACGCAAAAATGATAACGTCATTTTCCCGTCTGTCCCCTCCATAAATAGCACTGAAGTCCATGTAGCGGGTATTTATACCACTCATATTGCTTACCTGGTAGAGGGTGGGGCTGTTTTGCCAGGCAATGGCCTGACGGGTAGATTCTATACCCACTTCACCCATCGGGTCCGTAGGGTTTACTTTTTTGTATTCCTGATAAGCCTCAATAGCCTCTTCATACTCCCCCTGTGCCTTTAACATATCTGCATAATACAACTGGGCTACAGGATCCTTGTACCCTAGCTTATAGGCACGTTGGTAATTGCGTTCGGCTTCTTTATACTCGTTAATATTGCGGTAGCTTTCCGCCAGCTTAAACAACACCTCCGTTTTGGCCTCACGACCACTAACTTCTGAAAGTGCTCTTTTCAGCAATTCTATCGCCAAGGTATACTCATGAGCATCATAGGCTTCATAGGCTTTCTCCACATCCTTATCGAGTGGCTCCTCCTTTTCCTTGGTTTCTTTAGCAGGATCTTCTTTTTGAGCGAAGTTTGGTGTTGAAAATAAGACAGATACAATTAGAAATACTCCCCAGTAAGGTATTCTCATAATATTGAGTTATCTAATAAATTATGCAGTAACGTGCTAAAATAATCATTTATTCGAAATGCGAATTACAAAGTTGATCGCGCCTGGAATAAAGGAATGGCCACGAATATAAGATTTGAAAACAATAAAGCCATCCTGTATAGCACAAAACAGGATGGCTTTTTCGGTAAACTTAGTATACGGGCCTAGTTAAAGAGTAACTCCCTGTACTTGGGAAGCGGCCACAACTCATCATCAATAAGCATTTCCAGCTTATCACACTGGTAGCGGATCTTATCGAGAAAAGGAACTACATCCTCGCAATACCCGATAGCCATTTTTCGCATATCGGTAAGCTTATTAAGCTTTTTACGGGTTTCGATCATTGCTTCCTTTTCAGAAATAATCACCGAAATACGCTCGGATATTTCTTCGATCATCTCCAGCTGTTCCTTGGCCACTTTACGGAAAACCTTGTCATCCAACACCTCCTTGAGACCTCTTACGTTCTCAATTAGGCGATTTTGGTACTTAATAGCGGTAGGAACAATGTGGTTTCCGGCAATATCGCCCAACACACGGCTCTCAATCTGTATTTTCTTCTGGTATTCTTCCAGCATGATCTCATGGCGGGCTTCTACCTCCACTTTATTCATCACACCGTTTGATTCAAATATCTCCAGCGCTTTTTTGGTTACATAAAAGTCAAGGGCATGAGGCGTGGTCTTAACGTTGTTCAACCCTCTCTTTTCAGCTTCCTTAACCCAATCATCGCTGTAGCCGTCACCTTCAAAGCGTATGGATTTACTTTCCTTGATATAATCACGGAGGACATTAAAGATAGCATCATCCTTCTTCATACCACCCTTGATCAGTTTATCCACATCACCTTTGAAGATCCTCAGTTGGTTGGCCATAATGGTATTGAGTATGGTCATAGGCTGGGCGCAGTTGGCGTTTGAACCTACGGCCCTGAACTCAAATTTATTACCGGTAAAGGCAAAGGGTGAAGTACGGTTACGATCCGTATTATCCAGGAGGATCTCAGGGATCTTACCTACCACATTGAGTTTCAGTTCTGTTTTTTGCTCCGGAGAAAGGCTTCCTTTTTCCAGTTTTTCCAAAGCATCCAAGGTTTCAGTAAGCTGGCTGCCTATAAATACAGAGATAATGGCCGGAGGAGCTTCGTTGGCTCCAAGGCGGTGATCGTTACCAGCTGAAGCTATGGATGCCCGCAACAAATCAGCATTGTCATATACCGCTTTTATTGAGTTGATAAAGAAGGTTATGAACTGAAGGTTGCTCTTGGGATTCTTGCCCGGGCTAAGCAGGTTAACCCCGGTATCCGTAGCTAAGGACCAGTTGTTGTGTTTTCCACTTCCGTTAACTCCGGCAAACGGTTTTTCGTGCAACAATACTTTAAAGTGATGTCTACGGGCCACCTTTTCCATTACATCCATAATTAAGGAGTTATGGTCTACGGATATGTTTGCCTCTTCGAACATAGGTGCAAGCTCAAACTGGCTGGGCGCCACTTCATTGTGGCGGGTAGTAACCGGAATACCCAAACGGTAGCATTCGTATTCCATTTCGCGCATAAAATGGCGAACCCGTTCCGGGATTGAACCAAAATAGTGGTCATCCAATTGCTGACCTTTAGCAGGAGCGTGACCGAACAATGAGCGACCGGTAAGTTTCAGATCAGGGCGGGCATGGAATAAAGCGGTGTCCACCAGGAAATACTCCTGTTCCCATCCCAGGGTGGAAGTAACCTTCTTCACATTTTTATCAAAATACCTGCACACTTCCGTAGCTGCCTGATCAACAGACTGAAGGGCTCGGAGCAAAGGTGTTTTATGGTCCAGTGCTTCACCGGTATACGCCACAAAAATGGTGGGAATACACAGTGTTCTTCCCATAATGAAAGCCGGGCTGGTAGGATCCCATGCGGTATAGCCCCGGGCTTCAAAGGTATTGCGGATGCCCCCATTGGGGAAACTTGAAGCATCGGGTTCCTGCTGCACCAAAAGGTTTCCTGTAAATTTTTCTATAGCTCCTCCGTCTTCAGTAGGCTGAAAAAAGGAGTCATGCTTTTCAGCGGTAGCACCGGTTAAAGGTTGAAACCAGTGCGTGTAGTGGGTAGCTCCTTTGGAGATAGCCCATGACTTCATTCCTGATGCAACCTGATCAGCAATCTCGCGATCAATTTTGGTTCCCTTATCCATAGCACTGGCCACGCTCCTGAAAGCTTCAGGGGTCATGTATTCGCGCATGGTGGGTTTGTTGAATACAAATTCTCCGAAAATCTCAGACACTCTCTGGTCTCCGGAATCATACTCCATCGGCTGACGGGCATGCGTTGTGTTTAAAGCGGAAAAACGAATAGAAGGCATTACAGATGGGTTTTAAAATTTTCAGCAAAGAAAAATATTTTACCAGGGGTAGTCAAGAAAATGTTGATAAAAAATAAAAACCACCCCTCTTTTAAAAGGGGGTAACCTCCAAAAAAATGCCTAATTAAAGAACACACCCCCTAAATAAGCAAGGTACGCCAGGAACATGATCAAACCTTCCCAGCGGGTGATCATAGATCGGGTGATGAAGCGCATCATGGGATACAATAGTAAGGATATCCCGAAGAGCCATGGAAAATCAAAGGTTAAAAGGGCCTCATTGTTCAGAGGAATATCTACAATAAGGCCGGAAATACCCAAAACAGCCAGTACGTTGAATACATTGGACCCGATGAGATTGCCCACTGAAAGGTCGGGCTCTCCCCTGAATGCGGCTACCAGGGAAGCGGCCAGTTCCGGTAAGCTGGTACCTACTGACACCACGGTAATACCAATAACCCGTTCACTGACTCCCCATTCCCTGGCCAGCACCACGGACCCATCTATCAGGAATTCAGCTCCGAATTTCAATCCCGCTACACCCAACAGCAGAAAAAGGATGGTAAGCCAGGGCTTGCGCAAAGTGGAAACATCCACATCAGAATTTGCATCTGATTTCCTGGATGTACGGATCTGCATGATATTATAAGCCAGTAGACCAACTATCATAATTACTGCTTCGGTACGTCCCAGTATATGGTCAAAATAAAGGAAAAGGAACAGCAGCAGGGTTACTCCCATCATAACCCACCAATCCAGTTTGTAGGTTTTGGTTTGTACCGAAAGTGGCACGATAAGGGCCGTAAGCCCCAGTATAAGCGAAATATTGGCAATATTGCTCCCTATAACATTACCAAAAGATATGTCGGTGTACCCGTCCATCGCGGCATCAAGGCTTACCAGGAGTTCGGGTGCTGAAGTAGCAAAGGATACCACGGTCATCCCGATTACGAGGATAGACACGCGCATCCTGAGGGCAAGATCAACGGAGCCCTTAACGATGAAATCTCCACCAAAAAGTAAAAGTATTATACCGGCAACCAGATAAAGGTAAGCCATAGTTAAGGATCAAGTTTACGTCTTACAGAACCTGCGATCTCTTCCAGATCCTTTTTTTCCTTCTCCACTTTTTCCCTGAATTTTCTCAGGTCTTCATCATCTTTTGTGGAATTATTGATCTCATTTTTAAGATCATTAGCTGCATTGCGCACCTCCTTAATGCCTTTTCCTAATCCCCGGGCAATTTCCGGGATCTTATCGGCTCCAAAAAGCATTACCACTATTAGCAAGATGAAAAAAATCTCTCCTCCTCCAATATTAAAGATCAAAAAAATCCCCGTCATCAATTTAGATTTTGCTTCAAAAGTACTAAGAAAAAACCCCGCCTGAAAAGGCGGGGTCTTATACATTTATATTTTATCTGGCTTTATTCATCTCCCTCTTTATCCGTCTTTTTCAAAGTATCCAACATAAGCGGGGTAGCAATGAAAAGCGATGAATAAGTACCTACTACGATACCTATCAGCAAGGCAAACATGAAGCCACGGATCACTTCACCTCCAAAGGCAAAGATCACAAGCAATACAAAGAAGGTAGTCAATGAGGTATTTACCGTACGGCTAAGAGTGCTGTTCAAGGCTTCGTTAACCACAACGTTCATGGCCTTGCGTTTACCTTTTATACCCAGGTACTCCCTGATCCTGTCAAACACCACCACGGTATCATTCAACGAATACCCGATTACGGTAAGTACAGCAGCAATAAAGGCCTGGTCGATCTCCAGTGAAAAAGGAAGGAAGCCATACAACAGAGAGAACAGGGATAGTACAACCAATACATCATGGAAAGCTGCGGCTACAGCACCAAGGCTGAACTGCCACTTGCTAAAGCGCACGAGGATGTACAGGAATATAACCACCAGGGAGAACAGGATGGCCCAAATAGCTGATTTCTTGATATCATCAGCAATGGTAGGTCCTACCTGGCGCTCAGCAACAATACCTATATCCGCAGCTCCAGCTTCTGAGAAAAAGGCTTCTTTATCCGGCACTGTGTTGTAGTACTGCTGGGTTCCTTCATAAAGCCTGTTTTTGATATCTTCTTCTACCTCAGGGCCAGTTTCGGAGATCTTATACTTAGTGGTAATAACCACCTGGTTATCGTCACCAATGGTCTTCACTTCAGGATAAACCTTAGTACCGTCTTCGTTCACAAAATAATCACCAAGAGAAGTTTGTATATCTACAGAGCTTACCGGCTGATCAAAACGCACCTGGTACGAACGGCCACCCACAAAATCAACACCGTAGTTAAGCCCGCGCGTTACCAGTGAGGCAATACCAGCCACAATAATAAGACTGCTCACCAAGTAGGCAACTTTACGTTTTCCAAGGAAATCTATATTGAAATTACGGAAGGCCCCCTTGGTTATATTGGTGGAGAAGCTTACTACTTTCTTACGATCCAGGCGGGCTTCGAAGATCAGCCTGGTAATGAATATGGCGCAGAATAAAGAAGTAAGGATACCTATAATAAGAGTAGTGGCAAAACCGCGGATAGGTCCGGTTCCGAATAAGTAAAGGATAATACCCGTTAACAGGGTGGTTACGTTAGCGTCAATAATGGAGCTGAAAGCATTGCTATAACCATCCTTAATAGCCAGTTTCAACCCTTTTCCCTGTAATAGTTCTTCACGAATCCTTTCGTAGATCAGAACGTTGGCATCTACCGCCATACCGATGGTAAGCACAATACCTGCGATACCGGGAAGAGTAAGTACCGCTCCCAAAGAGGCCAGTACCCCGAAAATGAAGAACATGTTCACAATAAGGGCAACATCAGAGGCTATACCAGCTCCGCTGTAATAGAAGATCATGTACAACATCACTATCAGCAGGGCAATACCAAATGACCACAGACCGGCATTGATAGCTTCCTGTCCCAGAGAAGGACCTACAATATCAGCCTGAATGATGCGTGCAGGGGCCGGTAAAGCACCAGCTTTTAAGATGTTGGCAAGATCCTGTGCCTCGGTAACCGTAAAATCTCCCATGATCTGGGTTCTACCGTTGGGGATCTCACCCTGAACAGTTGGAGCAGAATACACATAGTTATCAAGAACTACTGCTACACTCCTCTTAGGGTCCTGTGAGGAAGCTTCACTGGTAATTTTTGACCATTTTTTGGCGCCCTGGGCGTTCATGTTCATAGACACAATGGCGCTGTTACGCTCATCAAAGTCCTGACGGGCATCGGTGATCACATCACCGGTTAAAATGGGTTTCTGGTTACGGTCGGTCTGAACCGCTACAATGCCTAAAAGACCGTTAGCGTCTGGCTTGGCAGTCCAAAGAAATTTAGTGTAACGTGCATTACCGGTAAGCAGGTTTTTCACCTTAGGGTTGCTCAGGTATTCTTTTACCTTACCTGTATCCTTAACTGAGGCATAGCCTACCATAGGACCTGGATTAGGCTCTCCGGTCTGGAAGTTTACGTTGGGGAACATTACCTCGTAAAGAGGATTAAAGGTAGTAGCTGCAGCACTATCGGCAGCCAAGGAGTCTGCCTCGGTGCCAACCAGGAGAGAATCTATACCATCCGTTTCATTGGCATCAATAATGCCGGTATCTTTAAGTGCAATATTGTCCGTTTGGTCGTCAACTGCTGTAATGTTAAGGTCATCCGCCAGTTCTTCTTCACTGACCGCATTACCGCTGAGGCTGTCTTTTTTAGCCCGTGGATTTTCCACGATCGTTTTCAATGTTTCGTTGGCAGCATTCAGAAAACCTATCAGCTCCGAACCATTATATACATTCCAGAACTCCAGTTCTGCGGTAGCCTGTAAAAGTTTTTTAACACGGTCCGGATCCTTAACACCAGGTAACTCCACTAAAATACGGCCACTATTATCAAGACGTTGAATATTGGGCTGAACCACACCAAACTGGTCAATGCGGGCGCGTAATACCGTATAAACGTTTTCCACGGCCGCATTTACCTGGCCATTCAATTCTTCTTTTACCTGGTTGTCCTCTGCATTAAAACCCAGTTTATCGTTCAGTTCCTTGGTACCAAACAGGGAGGGATCACTCAATTTTACATTCAGATTCTTTTCAGATTTGATTTCTTCCAATGATTCAAAGAAAGAAGACAGGTAGTTATCCTGACCTGTAGTTGCTTTTTTATCAGCTCTTTGGAAAGCCTCCTGGAGAACAGGGTTTCTGGGGTCGTTGGAAAGTTCACGAAGAATATCTTTCACGGAAACCTCCAGGATAACGTTCATACCACCACGAAGGTCAAGACCAAGATTGATCTCTTTTTCCTTTACCTCTGCATAGGTAAATTCATCAATACCCAAGTTGTACACCGTCTGACTGTTGATAGAGTCCAGGTAGCGTTGCTTTTTAGCGAGATCGCCCTGAGCATACTCTTCAGCGTCATTTTCAACCTTATTGGCAACATAGGTAAATGATAATTGGTAAAGACAGGCTAAGGCGAAAATTATCGCAAACAATCGAATAACTCCTTTATTCTGCATCAGTTCAGCAAGTTTACTTGGGTTTAAAAAATAGTCGGCAAATATAGAATTTCAACCAATAAATCACAATGACCGATAACTTATCTATCCATGCCATTCTGGTATTAGATTGTATCTTTGACTAGATAAAGTAATTTTTTCTGAAAATGCGCCTATTCCTATTTCTACTTTTCTCAATAGTGACCACGATGGTCTGGTCTCAAGCTCCGGTAAACGGTTTCTCTTTTGACGAGATTACAGATGTTCCGGTTATCAAAAATGGCAATACCCTGTCCAACCCGTGGGCGGGAGGGCTTAACTTTCCACAAATCAACACTATGGATCTGGATAATGATGGCCTTGAAGACCTCCTGATCTATGAAAGTAACGGCCAGCGTATTATTCCTTTTTTAAACACCGGAACGGCCGGCAACCCACTTTATTCCTATGCTCCTGAGTACCGTCACTCCTTCCCAAAGGGTGACAGTTTTTATTTGCTTAGAGATTTTAACTGTGATGGAAAGAAGGATATTTTCACTTCTTCTCAGGGTAAGTTCATTGTTTATGAAAATACTACTTCCGGGGCGTTGCCATCCTTTACACGTGCCCATAGTTCCACCTACCTGGAAGGATATAAGGCCGGTACCAACAACATTGTTACCATAGCCATCCAGGGCGGTGATATTCCAGGAATAGTGGATGTGGATAATGATGGTGACCTGGATATTATTACTTTTTTAACGCTTGACAATACCGTTAGCTGGATAGAAAATAAACAAAACTGCGGGCTGCAATTCGACTACAACCATGCTTGTTGGGGCCATTTTTCGGAAGATGGTTTCAGCAGTGATATTACCCTGAATTCGTGCGTGCCTCACAAATATAAAGGTGAAGCTACCCAGCATAGTGGCAGTGCGGTACTGCCATTGGACCTGGATGGTGATGGCGTGAAGGACCTTTTGGTTTCCGATGTATCCACGCCTAATGTTATTGCGCTTTTCAATTCAGGCACCGCAGATAGTGCTTACATGTCTTCTAAAGACGTAAACTTTCCCAATTACGACCAGGCGATTGATATGGACCTGTTTCCCGGAATGTTTTACGAGGATATTGACGGGGATCAAGTGCGGGATCTCATTACTGTTCCCAATGCCTATAAGAACAGTACGGGTTTTGTAAGCAGCAGCAATATTTGGGTCTATAAGAACAAAGGGACCGATTCCGATCCCGATTTTGAAAGATCAGAAACCAACTTCCTTCGAAATACACAAATTGACATCGGTGAGGGTTGCGTACCCCGGATCGTTGACTTAAATACAGACGGACTGAACGACATTGTTCTGGCTAACGGTTACTATCGTCCAAACACAAACAGCCAGGAACAGAGGTTTGTATACCTCCAAAATACCGGTACCGTGCAGAATCCCGAGTTTACCGTGATGGATACCAACTTTGCCAACATCTCCAGTTATGGATTGGGACTTAACCTTATACCCACTTTCGGTGACCTGGACCAGGATAATGATATGGACATGATTGTGGGAGACAGTGATGGAAAACTGCACTATTTTACCAATACGGGAACACTGCAAGATCCGTCATTCACCCTCACTACCGCAGGCATCAGCAATATAGACGTTGGCAAAGATGCCAGCCCTTTTCTGATTGATGTAAACGAGGATGGCGACCTGGACCTGGTGATCGGTAACACCAGGGGAACCTTAAGCTATTATGAAAACCAATCTCCCACTTCCCCCTCCTTTAATCTCGTTAACAGTTTTTTTGGAGGTGTAAACGTTACGGAGCTTTCCAATGGTTACAGTATTCCCTACCTCTTCCGTTATAACGGTGTACTTAACATGATGGTTTCCGGTGAACTTGGAGTCTATCAGTTTGATAGTATTTCATCTATTTCGTCTATCCCGTCTTCTTCTGAAGTAACTATTGGCAATGGAAACCTGGAAAGTGCAGACGCCAATGAAACACCCTTTGGCACTACTAACAAAAGTGGGCGGAACCGCATGTTGATCCTCGCTTCTGAGCTTAAGGCAGCGGGACTTAGTGCCGGTAAGATCACCCATCTTTCCATGAATGTTACCCGTTTGGCACCCGGAGGTGTATCGTACACCATTCAACATTTTAACCTCAGCCTACAAAATGTAAGCTATAACAATATCACAAACTTTGACACCCCCATGCAAAATGTGGTCTATGACAACCAGTTTACTCTGAGCCCGGGCTGGAACGAAATCCAATTAAAAAGGTACGATGACTATTTTGAATGGGATGGACACTCCAACCTGCTCATTGAAATTTGCTTTCGTGGCAACTGGACAGGAAGTAAGTGGCCTGTGGTTCATGTGGAAATGTCTTCTACTTCACATGCCTCAAATGCTTACGGGGACATAACCAATTACAATGTAATGGACTCCAATGGCTGCGAAATGCCCATGCTGCAAACCATTAATAAAAGACCCAACATAAAGCTAAAGGTAACACCAACCTTTGACCGCACATCTATTGTAATGGCTGATGGTTATCGCAATGCCGCGGCTTTTGGCGACCTGAATCAGGACGGATTTATTGATGCCTTACTGGGCAACTATGCTGGTGGAGTTACTTTTTACAAAGGAAGACAATACGTTATCGGACAGCCGGAGAAAGAAGTGATCACGGATGGCTTCGAGATATACCCTAATCCAGGTCAAGGTAATTTTACAGTGGCCACACAGGGTATAGGTAAAGCAAGCTTAAGCGTATTTGATCTTACCGGCCGGTTGGTGGCCAGGCAGGAGATCTCGGGAGCCGAAACACCTGTAAAACTGGAAAATGAACCTAACGGTATTTACCTGTTCATACTGCAGGAAGACAGTATGGTAAAAACCCAAAAAGTAGTACTCCAACGCTAAGAGTAAAGTTTCTATAATTCTTCTGAGTTTTTAGGGAGGTTGTTTTTTAGCTTCATTCCCGCTACGTGCCCATGCCGCTTCACCCTTCTTTTGCGAATGTTGCCTTTATCAGTTGTTAGATTACTGGCCACTTTGTTCCATTCGTTGGTTTTGGGGTATAAATACTTACCCGAAACAAGGCGGAAATAATGGTTTCCCTCTGAACTCAAAGTGTTTTCATTCTTTCCGGGCAGCCTTTCCATTGCCATTGGTTTTCTCAAACCTTAGCCTTCACCCATTAAAGCCCCCAAAACACTCCGCTTCAGGATGAACCGCCACATGTTGCTATACTATTTACAAGGTGAGTCCTAAAACCCTGGGCAACATTGAGTGGTGCGGATGCTACGTGCTAAATAGTTTCCATGCTCCACTTTTGATTTAACTAAAGATAAACATGGGCTACCGCAGGAGTACCCCGGACTATTTTTCACCGCTGCCCTTTCCTAAACGTATCCATTCCCTTCGAACACTTCTTTCAAATGAAGTCCTGTATTCTTTCGTTCAGAAAGAATTACGCCCAATTCCCCCACAACTCTTACCTCTATGCGGGAACCCCGCTACCATTCACTTTATCATGGCTTAAAACATAATCCTAACATTGAAAAACATAGGAGAAAAGCCCCCTTAACCTCCCCCTACATTTGTTTCAGATTTGAATTCAGATCCCTTGACAAGGGACCATCACCCGGGCTTTGATGCATAAAAACCCGGGTGTGTCTTTCCGGAAAAAAGCGGGTTCATGAACCGCTGAAAGATCCTTTTCAATCCATGCCGCCTGGCTTTATGGCTATTGAGGAAAAGCCAGAACAGCCGGTCGTAGCAGAATTGCTTCCTCAACAGGCTTTAAGGCTGGCATTAATAAGCGGAAACCCCCGATGGGTTGGCCGCACACCTCAGCATGGCCTTAAGCCTAACTCACTGAAACAAACCATTTAAACTAAAATTTTATGAATTCGCCATTTTTAAGATTATGCTCTTTTGCCCTGATCTTATCCGCTGGTTTAAGCAGTTGTCAAAAGGAAAAAAACCTGGCTGCAGAATGGGATACTACGGAAAAGAAAGAGGGAGACCTCGATGAGCCTTTTATTCTGGGATATATTCATGATGAGGAGTCCGCGCCTGTATACCCGGCTTTCGTGGTATTGGTAGCCCAGGGATCCACCGTGCCTTTGGACTCAACCGAAACCGATGATGAGGGTAATTTCCTGTTACCAACGGGATCTTCTGGTTTCTTTTACATGAGGATATATCAGGAAAATGAACTGTTATACTCCACTGAGGGTGTGAATGTAACAGACTCTGTTTTCTTTCCTGTTACTATTCCATCTGTTTAAGCTTTAAGTAAGGGAACGGCCTCATCTTTATGGGGCTGTTCCTATTTTTAATCTCACCTCAGCCCTGGTTTCACCGGCATTAAAGTGAAGCTTAAAATTCCCCCCTAATTGACGGGCAAACACGTGAACCATCCTGAGCCCATAGGAATCCTGCCGGAACGCTTTCCTTTTCCCTTCACCTCCGTTATCCGTTATTTCCAGTAAAAGTTCTTTTTTACCCTGAGTGGTTAAGGCCACCTTTAAAGCAGGTAACTCCAAACCTGGCAAACCATACTTAAAACTATTGGTAACCAGTTCATTAACTATCAAAGCTAGCGGAGTAGCCTGATCGGCATCCATATAGAGTTCTTCAATTGAAAATTGTAAGTCTGTATGCTGTAATGCAGGAGCAAAAGAGTCTTTAATCGCCTTCACCAACCTTTGGAGATAAGCACTCATCTCCACACGGTTGCTAAGCCCGGATAGTGAGTTATGGATCAATAGCATAGCATTTACCCTTCCCTCACTTTCCATTACCAGGGCCTTAGCTTCTGGATCATTCAAGCCCCTGGATTGAAAATCATAAAGATTAGCCAGGGTTTGCAGAAAATTTTTGGTGCGGTGTTGTATTTCCCTGCTCCGTGCTTTCTGCCAACGGGCATTGCGCAAGCTGAGCAGGATGATCCATAATGCACCAATAACAATGATGGCCAGTGTGGTCCAGATCCATCGTTTTTCTGATCGTTCCTGCTCCACTTGCAACCGGTTCAACTGGGCCTCTTCCATTAAAACCTGGTTCTGGTTCTCAAAGTCTCGGAGGCGCAAAGAAATCTTCATGCGTTGCAATATCTTTTCTCGGGTCTGGTTGTATATTTCCTCACGTAGTTCCGAAGCCATCCGGGAATGATTGAGGGCTTCCCGGAACCGGCCAGTCCTTTCGTACAGCTTACTAAGGCTTTGGTAATTGGATAGCCAGATCTCCTTATAATCGTTTTGGCGGGCAAGATCACCCCCTTGTTTTAGAAATTCCTCTGCCCTTTGCCAGTTCTCCGTTTCCACATATAATTCACCCAGTTCGGTTAAGGTAGCGGCCACACCATGCTTATCTCCTATGCGTTCACGTAGGCTTAAGCTCTGCTGCCAGTATTGTTCTGCCTGGGAATAATCCTTTATTCTGAAATACGTCTCACCGATATTATCAAGGGTGGTGCTTACAAAAAAGGTATCCTCGGCCTGGAGGGCCCGTTGGTAATAATTGAGAGCTTGTTGGTAATCATACAGTTTAAGATAGGTGTTTCCGATATCATTATAGGAGGCAAACAGTCCCCGCTGATCGCCTATTTCCTCTTTCAACTGAAGGGCCCTTTGATGGTACTCCAGGGATAATGAATCTTCATCCTGCTCTCTATAAATATTTCCGAGCAACTGGAATATCTTGGCCAGTCCGATTTTGTCCTTATCATTCTTTTCAAAGCGCTGAAGGGCAGAATCCAGGTTGATTATGGCTTCATCAAAAAGTGCGTTCTTTTTATATAACAGTGCCAGGTTAAAAAAGGCTTGGGCCACCACATATTCCTTCCCGATTTGCTTAAAGGTTTGTAAGGCCTTGCGGGTATAGGCGATACCCTCGGCATAGTCCCCTTGCGTAGTATATACTGAACCCTGGTTAAAATAAGCCATTCCCAGCAATTCATCCTTGTTATTGCTCAAAGCCCATTCAGCAGCCTGTTTATAATAAAAAAGGGCCGAATCCTGCTCCTGAAGATAAAAGAAGGCCTTACCCATGTTAATATATACACTGGCTTTAGGTACATCATCATTGCCGAGTTCGAGACGATATACCATCAGTGCATCAACATAATCACGTTCCGTAAGCAAGCTGTCGCCAAGGGCGGATAAATTTCCCGAAAGGGGATAAGAAGTGGCCCCTGAAACTCCGGGCAAACTCATTAGCACCCAGAAAAATAGAAGTGTTTTGAAGCTACTACTCAATACAAAATGGCTTAAAATGCTGGGTCCAAGGTAGAGAATGTATACTTCATTCAGGCTATCTTTGGAAGGATAAACGTTAAAAGGTATGAGCCGGATACTGGTTGTGGAGGATGATCTTTTTACCGCTGAAAACATCTCTGAAGACCTTGGTTTCAGAGGGTATGACACTATAGTGACGCATAGCCCAGAGGAGGCTATCATGGTTATGGAAAACGAAAAACCGGACCTTATCCTGATGGATATCCACCTGAACGGAAAGATGGACGGTGTGGAGCTGGCCGCCCACATAAACCAGTCCTATTCCATTCCGGTGCTATACCTGACGGATGACCAGGATGACCGGTTACTACAGAAAATCCAGAAACAACACAGGGCTTATTTCATGAATAAGCCTTTCCGGGCGGCTCTTCTTGCCCACACCATAGACCTGATACTGCAGCCAGAAGGACAACCTGCCAGAGCCACTCCCGAGGATTTTATTTTTGTTAAAGTAAAAACCGGTGACGGCAGGAAACAAAGGGTTTTTTGTAAATCCATTAGCTACTTACGGGCAGACCGTGCCTATTGCAAGCTGTATACTTTAAAAGATGAAGCGGAAGAACTGCGAATGCTGCACTTGAGCAGTAATATGGCGCAAACCCTTCGCTCTTTACCACAAGACCGTTTTTTACAGGTACACCGGTCGTACGCTGTAAACCTGCATCATGTAAAGGAATTTGACGCCAATGACCTGTATATGCAGGGGGAAGTCTCCATACCGCTCGGAGAAAATTTCAAAACCGAGTTTTTGAAAAGAATACGGCAGGTTTAGGAAGGATTTTTCAGGGTTTCGGAAAGTTAGCCCCTACCTCTACCGTAAATCCGGCTTACTTGGGTGCCAAATCACCAATTACCCAATGGCACTTTTTGCGGTAGACGAAATCCATGCTCTTTTACTTACTGCGGCCTCCAAGGCCGGTGTAGGGAATCTTGACAAAAAAGGGTTCGAGATATTATCTAAAGAAATTCAAAGGGAAATACCCCGTACAGCTCATGGGGTGTTCCTCTCTTATCGCTATTTGCGGGAGTCCATTTATGATAAGGTAACGGAAGCTCTGAAGGAAGGTAAGTATGAACTGGGTTTTAATCGCGACTATATTGACACCCTTTGCCAATTTGCAGGATATAAGAGTTTTAACACTTTCCATGACCATTTTAATAAGTGGGAAAAAGAACTGCAAGGCCTGAGATCCGACTCCGACCGTGTGGCCATATTGTTTACTCCCGAAGATGAGGCTTCTGCACTGGACCTCCAGAAAATAGCGGAACTAAACAAAATGGAGTGTATCCAAAGATCAATTAAAGTTAATGGGGAGGAAATCCTGAATCTTCCTGATGAGGTACTTTTTGCCATAATGGTTTTAGGTCAGTCACCCTTCGCTGATGACACTCTGAAACTAACTTCACAGTGGGCACAGAATATTTCCTCCCCTATTTTTATTTATACTCCCCACCCCGGACCTCATATCTCCCTTCCTCCTGGATGGAGTGAAAAACCACTGTTAGAGCCCCAGGATTGTCATTTATTTTTTGCCATGGCCAAAATGTACATGCATGGGTTGGCTGAAAAAAAAACCTATTTCTCCCGTCACGGGGGTACCACGCATATTCATGCCAATAATGTGGGAGCCATATTTATGGGAAATACACGCATCGCAGCGGAATTCTCCGTACAGGAGGATATGAACCTTACCAACCACCATCACAAGGGGAGCTAGGCTCCAATGATAATGGCCCACTTTGGTAAAATATGTTGTTGTCTTGTTCTTGTGGGGGTAATAGGCTGTGGATCTCCTATTAAACGCAAATTCAATAAAAGCAGCCTGCGGGAAGACCTTAACGATATCCTGGCCTGCGGGCAGGGAGATACCTCTGATATTAACCTGATGATCTCTTACCTGGAAGCGTGTTTGCCTACTAATGAAATACTGGATGGTAAAACTTACAGCCAGCTATTGAAGGAAGCCACTTATTTCCATACTCAAAAGCAACGTTTAGCGGCTGAAACGGTGATCAGAGAGGAAAAAGAACGGCAGCGGGAGGCCCTTAAAATAAACGAACTCAACCACAGTATTGAGGTGAAGGTGGTTGACAAGGCATACAAGGCTGAAAGTTGGCGGGAATACATGGTTTTTAAAATGGCCTTAACCAACTATAACAATAAGCCTATACGAGCTTTTAAAGGAAAGATAGTATTCCGTGACCCTACGGATAGCCTTATACGTTCGTATGACTTTCTCTATGACACACCTTTACCCACTGGTAAAAAAACCTTATTCTCTTTCCGTACCCACTTTAATTCCTTTTGCAATAAGGACCAGGAAATCCATACTCAATCCTTAAAGGATCTGAGGATACGTTGGGTACCTGAAAAAATAATCTTTGAGGATTATTCCACCTTGTGATCGTGGCAAGAACTATTATAAAAAAAGAGGGCTGAGCCCTCTTTTTATTTTTAAGCATTACATATTTCTCCGGTATTGGCCACCCACTTCAAATAATGCCGTTGTGATCTGACCCAGGGAGCAGTATTTCACCGCTTCCATCATTACGTCAAACATATTCTCATTACGGACAGCTGATTCCTGCAACTTCTTTAGCCATTTACTGCTTTCGCTTTCACTCTTCTTATGCAGATGGCCAAGCATTTCGATCTGGTATTCTTTTTCTTCCTTAGTAGCGCGGATTACTTCCCCAGGGCGTACCGTAGGGGAACCGGTGGAACTCAGGAACGTATTAACCCCGATGATCGGAAACTCCCCGGTATGCTTGAGAGTTTCATAATACAGGCTCTCTTCCTGTATCTTACCGCGCTGGTACATGGTTTCCATAGCTCCCAACACTCCACCGCGTTCGGTGATCCGGTCAAACTCGGCCAGCACAGCTTCTTCTACCAGATCGGTCAATTCTTCAATAATAAAGCTCCCTTGTATCGGGTTCTCATTTTTGGCCAGTCCTAATTCTTTATTGATGATCAGCTGAATGGCCATAGCCCTGCGTACACTTTCCTCGGTTGGAGTGGTTATAGCCTCGTCATAGGCATTGGTATGCAACGAATTACAGTTATCGTAAATAGCGTATAAAGCCTGTAGTGTAGTCCGGATGTCATTGAATTGTATCTCCTGGGCATGCAGCGAGCGTCCCGAGGTTTGAATGTGATACTTCAACATCTGTGCGCGTGGATCTGCACCGTATTTATTCTTCAGGGCCTTACTCCATATTCTGCGGGCGGCACGGCCAATTACCGCATATTCAGGGTCAATACCGTTGCTGAAGAAAAAGCTCAGGTTAGGGCCAAAATCATTGATATCCATCCCCCTGCTCAGGTAGTACTCTACATACGTAAATCCGTTGGCCAGTGTAAACGCCAGCTGGCTAATAGGATTGGCTCCGGCCTCTGCAATATGGTAGCCTGAAATGGAGACAGAGTAAAAATTACGCACTTTGTTGGCAATAAAGCTTTCCTGCACATCACCCATAAGGCGCAAAGCAAATTCCGTGGAAAAAATACAGGTGTTTTGGGCCTGATCCTCCTTAAGAATATCTGCCTGAACCGTACCACGCACTGTTGCCAGGGTTTTGGCCTTTATTTCTTCGTAAACCCTCTTATCAAGTACCTGATCACCGGTAATACCCAGTAGCATCAATCCAAGACCATTATTACCTTCCGGCAGCTCCCCATTTACCGCTACCCCGCTTAATACATTCTCCTGGTGTTTTTCAGGGGCAGGTTCATCTTGAGCATGCAATTGCTCCTCACTACGTTCAGCGATCTTTCCCTGGTATTGAGGACGCTTAAGATCACGGTCATCGTATAATTCCTTTAGCTTGGCTTCTACCTTATCTTCCAATCCATTCTCCCGGATGTACTTTTCGCATTGCTGATCAATAGCGGCATTCATAAAGAACGCCAAAAGCATAGGAGCTGGTCCGTTAATGGTCATACTTACCGAGGTGGTAGGTGCGCAAAGGTCAAACCCGGAATACAGTTTCTTGGCATCATCCAGGCAACATATACTCACTCCTGAATTACCGATCTTACCATAAATATCGGGGCGATAATCCGGGTCATTGCCATACAGGGTTACGGAATCGAAAGCCGTACTCAGACGAGCTGCAGGCATATCCAGGCTTACGTAATGAAAACGCCTGTTGGTACGCTCCGGTCCGCCTTCTCCGGCAAACATACGCGTGGGGTCTTCACCGGTCCGTTTAAAAGGATAAATACCGGCTGTATAGGGGAATTCCCCGGGAACGTTTTCCTGGAGGTTCCACTTGAGCAGGTCACCCCAAGCCTGGTACCTGGGTAGCGAAACCTTAGGTATCATGGTATGACTCAAGGATTCCGTATGTGTTTTGATCTCGATCTTCTTATCTCTTACGGTAAAGGTATATACCTCATCACGGTACCTTTTAAGCTTACCTTCCCATTCGCGGATAATGTCCCAGTTATGGGGGTCCAGATCTTTTTTGAGTTCGTTGAATTTGGCGAGCAATGAACTGATCACTTCATTTTCCCCGGTAGGTTCCGGGTTTTCCTCTTTTAAAACATCAGGACCGCCAAAAGTGAGGATCGCCTGGTAAAGGCCATAAAGCTTTTGGGCCACCTCGGCCTGCTCTCCTGCTTTCTTATCATAGGCACGGTTATTCTCCGCTATTTCTGAGAGGTATCGGGTTCGTTTAGGCGGGATGATGTAGATCTTTTCACTCATCTCCTCGCTGCTCGCAAAGGTGCTTTTGAGCTGATCTGCACCGGTTTTTTCCACCAGCTTATCCATTATAGCCCGGTATAGTGCATTGGTACCGGGATCATTAAACTGGCTGGCTATGGTGCCGTACACCGGCATATCGTCCGGGTTTAGGTCAAAAAGCTGGTGATTTCGCTGGTACTGTTTTTTCACATCCCGGAGTGCATCCAAAGCTCCCCGTTTATCAAATTTATTGAGCGCAATGATATCGGCAAAATCCAGCATATCGATCTTCTCCAGCTGGGTAGCTGCCCCATATTCAGGGGTCATCACGTAGAGGGAAATATCACTGTGTTCAATGATCTCTGTATCACTTTGGCCGATACCCGAGGTTTCCAGGATGATCAGGTCATAAGCGGCCGCTTTAAGGATATTCACCGCTTCCTTTACGTGTTTGCTCAGGGCGAGGTTACTTTGACGGGTAGCCAGTGAGCGCATATATACACGTTCATTGCGGATGGCATTCATACGGATACGGTCGCCCAGCAAAGCCCCACCAGTCTTTCGTTTAGAGGGATCCACCGAGACAATGGCAATGGTCTTGTCTTCAAAATCCATCAGGAACCTGCGGACCAGCTCATCTACCAAAGACGATTTTCCGGCACCCCCGGTACCGGTTATCCCCAAAACCGGTGTGCTTACCGTTGCAGCCTTACGATGTATGGTATCCAGCACATCGCCCGATTCTTCCATGTAATTTTCAGCGGCTGAAATGAGCCGGGCAATAGCCGGCTTGAATTTTTCATCCAGTTGATTGATCTCCCCGTTAATATCCTTCCCGGTGGGGAAATCGGATTTCCGGACCATATCGTTGATCATACCCTGCAGCCCCATTTCCCGGCCATCGTCAGGTGAGTAGATCCGGTCAATACCGTATTCATGCAACTCCTCGATCTCCTCGGGAAGGATCACGCCTCCGCCACCTCCAAAGATCTTAATGTGTGCAGCACCTTTCTCATTCAGGAGATCCCGCATGTATTTGAAGTATTCGATGTGTCCTCCCTGGTAAGAGGTCATGGCAATAGCCTGGGCATCTTCCTGAATGGCGGTATTTACCACCTCTTCCACTGAGCGGTCATGGCCGAGGTGTATCACTTCACATCCGGTGGCCTGGATAATACGCCTCATAATGTTAATGGCGGCATCATGGCCATCAAAAAGAGAGGCTGCTGTAACAATACGAACTTTGTTTTTAGGAGTATAAGGAGCAACTTGCTGCATAGTCTGAAATTTGAGGGCCACAAAGTTAAGCAATGTATAGCTCGTGGAGCAAGCCACCGTGCCATACTCTCCCCAGCGAAACCTAACTTAATCCCCATTCCGGAACTATAAATCAGTAATCCTACTCAATGGGTTTAGATGTTTTCAGTAGGATTTTAGTTATTTGTGAATTATGTACTCCATGAAAAAATTGCTGTTTATCCTTCTCATCGGTTTGGGTGGTAATTTCATCCATGCCCAAACGCCCTCTGACAGTTTACCTGCTGCACAAGGCCTTTCTAACCTTACAGTTGTAAAACCATTTATGGTACAAGCCAAGGTGATCAGTTTTTTACAGGGCCACGATGACCTTGCCGTTATACAGGTTACTAAAGCTCCGGATAACCCCTGGAACCTGAAGAGTGGTGATGAGGTACTGGTAACTTTTATGCTGAAACCCAAAGACTCAAAGACAGCCGCCAGCGGTGATCTTATACGCGGTGAAATGCTGGCAAAAATGAACAGGAATACGGTACAGGTAGATTATACCATTATGCGTTATTCGGTATTAACGTCACCTATAGAAAAGTCAGAAGCTCCTTCAACTGACGGATCTCAAAAGTAACATCCTCCTCGTGTAAAGTTCCTTCCGGGTTAAAGTACACCTGATCCATTCCGCAATTGCGGGCACCTATAATATCGGCTTCCAGATTATCACCGATCATAACTGAATTATCACAGGAGGCCCCGGTACGCCTGAAAGACTCCTGGAAGATAGGCGCGTGTGGCTTATTCACACCAATGGACTCTGAAGTGATCACCTGCCGGAAATAGGGTTTTAAACCGCTTTGGGTTAGTTTGATATCCTGTACTTGCGAAAAACCATTGGTAAGGATATGCAACTCGTATTTGGGCACCAGGTATTCCAGCACTTCAATGGTATCCGGTATAAGTGCTGTTTGTCGGGGACTTATCTCCAGATACTCGGTATCCAAGGTTACCCCAAGGCTTGAATCATCATGGTTAAAGGCCAGCAAGGCCTGTTTAAAACGTTCGCTACGCAGCGTTTTCTTATCCACTTTTCCGTTGCGGTACTTATCCCACATCTCATCGTTGATGCGGATGTAGGTTTCTCTGAAAACCTCTATGGTAGTACCCAGGCGTTCGGCCAGTTCATATTTTACGAACAGTTCCGCTAAGGCCAGATTGGAATTGGTATGAAAGTCCCATAAGGTATGGTCCAGATCAAAAAAAATGTGTTGGTACTTTGTTACTTCAGCCATTTTAGAAAGACGGGTAATCCGTTATACTTTAAATTCTGGTAAGGGTACAATTCCGATCCGAAACTTTTGTAAAAACGAGCCAGGCCCGCATTGTTACTTCCTTCAAAATCCAGACGTTTTCCCTTGCTGCTATGCAGTATGATAAATTCGTTGATCAGCCATGCCATGGCCTGGTGCTGCCTCCCGGCCTCACTGTTACCGGTAAAAAGTAAGGTGAGCCGATTGCCAAATTCGGTTACAAATATACCGGCCTCAAGTTGATTGCCTTGACCATATAAGGTCCAAATATGTCCGCAGGAACGATGGAGGCACGTGAACATCAACCTTTCCACCGTTTTGTAAAACGGTTGGGGAAGTTTAAGCTCATCCTGGCGATCGTCCTTAAAAAGTGAGGTAAGGCAAGTGGGATCATCATGTTCAAAAAGCTGCCAGTTATTTTTCTGAGCTTTCCGGATATTACGCTTCAGGTTGGTGGAGTAGCCCTCGTACAGCTCTTCATACGAGGTATTGATATCCAATACGTAATTTGAGTTAGAGGTCCATTCACATTTTGGGATCTGACTTGTCCAGGGCTGGGTGTCATTCAGGAACACATCGGCATACCGGCAGTTCTTAACCAGGGCCTTTACAAAATCGTCCAAAAGACTTTGGGTAACCTCTCTGCGAGAAAAAACGCCCAGTTGTTGAACGCCAAAAGGCCGGTAAAAGTAGGTGACCCCCATTTTAGAGCGTACCGGTAAAGGCCATACGGCATCATAGTCATTCAATACCAGTGCGTCCCAATTCTCACAAACCGTATCCAGGTACCAGGACATGCCGTACATCAATTCAGACCTGTCCAGCTTGATGCATTGATCGTATTTATCGCGATTAATAAAGGCATGCTTTACATAGCGTATCATACGGCCGCTTTTACCATTTCCTCAAACACATTATTCCAGCCTTCCCATTCTTCCAGTTTTTCACTGAAAATACGGTTATGCCAAATGGGAATAAACTCGCCTCCGTATTCGCGGTAGGTTTTTATGTAATCGGTAATTTCTTTAAGCGCTATATCCGGTAAGGTTTGCTTGTAATAGATGAAAGTTCCGTCCATAAAGGGAAAAGGATGGACCGTAAGCGGGGTTTCCACCTCCATTTCCAGGTCGTAGAAACGGAAAGGGGTACATATTCCTGCCCGAAAGCCGGTTTCAGCCGCAAACCCCATAGAATAATCATCGGTTATTTCCAGTTTAAGCAGGTTGCGGTAGGTTTCGGGAAACTTTAACTTCAGGAAGTGCTGCCGGCTGCGGGTTATATCAATATTAAGCACCCGCTCCAGCCCCAGCAGTTCCTCTTCCATGATCTTAACATCTTCATTGGAGCGATACGAAGGGTGCAGGCCTACCTGACAAAAATCGTTTATGGATTTAATATAACGGTGCAGCCGTGGACTGTGCATGCTCAGACTACGGTCAAACTGGGCCAGCCGGGCAAATAGCACAAAATAAATGGTATTGTAGTCGTACTTTTCCTGCAACTCCAGTTGCCATTCAAAGGTCTCAAAAGGATCTTTCTGCAGGCCAAACAAAGTCCGGAAACGCTCCCGTACCTCTTCCATATTAAGTTCCGCCAGGTTTTTTACAAACCCACCCAGGGTCCTGAAGATACCCTTACCGAGATAAGCGTAAGCATTGTCAATGTCAATAGAATTGATAAACCGGTACTGGGGCCGGGTAATTTCCAGGGTAGGGTAAAATTCCAGCAATATTTCTTCCAGGTGCCGGGCGTAAATATTCACCAGTGGTTTATGAAGCACTTTCTGCTTGAACATGAAGCTTTCACGAGCCGGGAAGCGATTGTGTTCATCGGCAATAAAGGGCATATATTCTTCGTAGCGGCTCACCAGGAAAAAAGAAGCTGCAAAGGGGTCATACGGTAATTGAGAGCGATTACCACTTAGAAAGAACACCGGTACATCCTTATACTCAGATACCTGGAATTCCTGGTCGAAAATATCAGACTCAAAAAGAATATTCTCCGCTTGTATATAAAGTCCGCTCTGTAATGGGTTACGGGAATAATTGATCTTGGCAATGGTAGTTTGCAGATACTCCTCCTTGTCCGTAGTGATGCGAATATCAAGGCCCATGAGGCCATTGAGCAAAAGCTTTGCGATGTAACGAAAGCGGGGCGTTAGCTTTTCAACATAGATCAATACCATGGGCACAAAGGGCTAGCGGACCAAAACTATAAAAGTCCTTCATCGGCAAAACTAAAATATTGATGCTCGGTAATAATCAGATGATCAATAATTTTAATATCCATGATGTTGCCGGCCGCAGCAATCTTACGCGTAAGGGATTTATCCTGCGGGCTTGGGCGTACGGAACCGGAGGGATGATTGTGGGCCAAAACCACGGCCGGAGAATTCAGCATAAGGGCCTCTTTAAAGATCATCCTGAGATCAGCCATAGTACCGGTTAAACCTCCACGACTGATAGACTTGGAGGAGCGGACATGATTGGAAGAGTTCAGAAAAAGCACCCAGAATTCTTCGTGAGGGAGATCTCCGATAAGGGGTTGCAATACTTCAAAGGCCTCCGTACTGGAAGTTACCTTTTTTCGTTCCAGGGCTTCGGATAACCGTCTGCGCTTACCCAGCTCCAGGGCCGTAATAATACTGATGGCCTTCGCTTCCCCTATACCTTTAAAAGGTAAAAGGTCTTCCACACTCAGGCGACCCAGCTCATTCAAATTGTTCTTAACGGATTGGAGTATACGTTTGGCGAGGTCTACAGCTGTTTCGTTCCGGCTTCCGCTTCCCAGCAGGATGGCAATGAGTTCAGCATCGGACAAAGCCGAAGGGCCTTTACCTCTTAGCTTCTCGCGGGGCCGATCATCCTCCGCCCAGTGCTTGATCTTTATCTTATCCGTTTCCACTCCAATGTTTTTGACCTCCTGAATATCTGAAATAAAAAAAGACCCCGCAAATTGCGGGGTCTTTTAATCAACCAAATCTCAAAGCAAAATCTTATGCTTTCTGAGCTTCAACGTTCAACTGAAGTTTAATATTATTATCAACCGCTTTGTCTTTAGCCACGCTGGCCAGGTTAGCGGAGAGATACATTACTTCCCAATTGGTACGGTCAATAACGAATTCAGGAGTAGTAAGGCTCACTTTATCACCACTTACGTCAATTTTAGCAGGAAAGGTGATGTTCTTTTCGTTACCACGCATATTCAGGTTTCCGCTTACCATGTGAGTAGCTCCTTCTTTTCCTTCAACCGGACTTACACTAGTAATAGTGAAAGTAGCGGTAGGGTATTTTTCTACGTAGAAGAAGTCTTCACTTTTCAAGTGTCCAACGAGTTTAGCTTTGTTGTAATCACCTTCTTCGGGAAGATCTTCGTTGTAGATGGAATTCATATCAATAGTGAAAGAACCTCCGGTTACCTCACCATTTTCAACGGTAAAGCTTCCTTCTGTAACCTGCATGGTTCCGGTGTGTGAGTCACCACTGATGGTTTTATATCCTTCCCACATGATCTCATCACCATCGGTTACCATAGCATACGTGGCAGCGGTTTCCTGGGGTGCGGCTACCTCTTCGGCCTCTTTGGTTTCAACTGTTTCTTCAGGGGCATTGCCACAAGAAGCAACGGTCCAGCTTATCAATGCAAAAGCGAAAAATTTACTTAGGGTTTTCATTCAGGTGTTTGTTTTAATGTTTAAACAATGATTATGCAAATATAACACAAGCTTCCAACGTTGCAACATTAATATTGTTCTTCAGAATTTTTTTCTTATCATTGTGATATCAATTTAATATCAAACTAATGAAAACTGAAAAATTAATCTCTGCACAATCCGGTTACCTGCATGTGTTCCTGAGCCTGGTCTTCCTGGGACTGGGTATCTACCTTTTTACTATTCCCAACCTACTGGGTATTGCGGCTATCATTCTTTTTGTGCTTCACCTCATCGGGTTTATGGTGATCAACCCGAATCAATCCGCTGTACTTACCTTATTCGGTGACTACCGGGGAACTATAGTGAAAAACGGTTTTTTCTGGGTAAACCCTTTTTACGTTAAGAAAAAGATCAGCCTCAGGGCCCGTAATATGGAGAGCAAACCTATTAAGGTGAATGATAAACTGGGCAACCCTATTATGATCAGCGTAGTGTTGGTATGGAGGGTTAAAGACACTTACAGAGCTGCTTTTGACGTGAACGATTTTGAAGAATTTGTGCTGATCCAGAGTGAAACGGCCGTGAGGAAGCTGGCCAGCGCCTATCCCTACGACACTTTTGATGACGATGAAGCGGATATTAGCCTTCGTTCAGGCCTGGAGGACATAAACCATGAGCTGGACACGGAAATGCAGGAAAGGCTTAATATTGCCGGCATCGAGGTAATTGAAGGACGCATCAACCACCTGGCCTATGCTTCTGAAATTGCCGGGGCTATGCTGCAACGCCAACAGGCCACTGCTATTGTAGCCGCCCGTCTTAAGATTGTTGAAGGGGCCGTAGGTATGGTGGAAATGGCTTTGGAACAATTGAGCAAAAAGGAAATCCTGGAACTGGATGAAGAAAAACGGGCCGCCATGGTGAGCAATCTTATGGTAGTACTTTGCGGGGATAAGAATGCCCAACCTGTAGTGAACACCGGAACTTTATATACGTAAACGCGAACAGGCAGAGAGATAAAATGAATGATTGATTATGGCAGATAAAAAAGCCTTTGCCTTGCGGGTAGATACCAAATTATTGGAAGCGGTTGAGAAATGGGCCGCTGACGAATTTAGAAGTACCAATGGTCAACTGGAATGGATCATCCACCGTGCTCTGAAAGAACATGGTCGCCTCAAAGAGTAACCTAACTGGACCGGTTCCATACCTTGATCTCGGCATCTTCCGGCACACCGCCCAGGAGTTCTACGTTGATACCGTCTGAAAGCCCCAGTTCCACAGGCCTTTTCTCAAACTTCTGATCACCGGTGGCTACCTCCACAAAAGGCTTTCCGTCTTCGTATTGTACCAGGCTCTCCTTAATGGTGAGTACCGAGTCCCTGCGGGAAAGAACTATATCGGCATTGGCGCTATAACCGGCTCTTATAAAATCTGCTGAGTCCAGCTTTACACGCGCCCGGATCATGAACTGTATGGCACCGTTCTCTTCCACACCCTTGGGTGCAATGTATTCCAGCTCTGCATTAAACCTCTTGTTCTCAATAGCCCCTACGGTAAGCAAAATGGGCATCCCTTCCTTGATCTTTCCTACTTCGGATTCATCAATTTTACCTTCAAATATGAGATCACTCATATCCGCCACAGAAGCAATGGTAGTACCTTCGTTAAAATTATTACTCTCAATCACCTGGTTCCCTACCTTAACCGGAACATCCAGTACCATTCCGGGTATAGTGGCCTTTACAATATTCAGGGAAGCCCGGCCGGCTTTTCGGCTGGCTCCTTCCCTTACGATCTGAAGATTATCACGAGCGGCCTCCAGTTCCTGGCGGGCGTTGTTGTAGCTCAACTCAAACTGCTGGAACTCGCTACGGGAAATTACGTTTTGCTGGTAAAGGGTTTGGTTCCGTTCGTAATCGATTTTGGCATTGTTCAGCGCCAGCTGCGCTACCTCCAGGCGATTTTCTGAGTTGTTGAGCGAAACCATATCGGGAATGATCTGGATACGGGCAATCTCCTGGTTAGTGATCACCTTATCCCCTGCCTCTACAAAAATCTCCTTAATGATGCCGCTCACCTGGGGTTTGATGTCAATCTCTTCCCTTGGAATAATACTACCAGTGGCCACAGATTTATTGATAATATCCCCGTAAAAAGGCTTTTCAGTGGTGTAGATCTCCGGAACTTTTTTCGATTTATTGTAAAGGTAATAGAGGGTATAAATAAAAATACCTCCAATCAGTATCAATACGAAAATCCTCAGGAAGCGTTTCATGTATGTTGTTCAGTTCGTTTGTAATTATCTATTCTATTCGTAGCGCAGGGCTTCCACCGGCTTTACCTCCACGGCTTTACGGGCCGGTATAATGCCAGCCAGTACCCCGGAGACTACCAGTATAAAAAAGGCGGCCAGCACTATGGGCAGTTCCACACCTGGGTTCCGGAAAAAACCGCCCTGTTCAGCGGCTGCATTCATGCCGGCCGAAACCAGCTCCAGGAGCCAAACCCCTGCAATAATACCTAAAATTCCCGCCCCTACGGTAAGCACCACCGACTCCAGTACTACTTGTTTGATTATGGAAGAAGGAGGGGCACCAATGGCCCTTCTAACCCCAAATTCCTTGGTTCTTTCCTTTACAATAACCAGCATAATATTACTTACTCCGATAGCCCCGGCCAAAAGTGTAAGGGTCCCTACAATAAGAGACAGTATATTTATGCCGGTAAGTAATCCCATCATACGGTTGAACTGTTCTTCTTTATTCCAACTACCAAAAGCCATTTCATCATCCGGATGGATGGATTGGCGTTGCCTTACCAGCGCTTTGATCTTATCACCTACCCTGGAAACCGGTACATCCGGTTTTGCCGTTACCGCCAACCAACCCACCACATCACCCCAGTTGTAGGCCTGCTGAAAAGTGGTGAGAGGTATGATAATGGATTTCTCCTGGTCCTCGGCACGGTTAGGATCATCGGTTTTGCTTTTGTATACCCCTATCACCTTGTAGTTTATACCCTGGGCGCGGATGTAGGTACCGATGGCTTCTTCTCCGGGCTCATACAGGGTGTTGTATACTTCACGTCCGATGAAACACACTTTCCGCTTTTCCTCTATATCTCGGTAATTGATAAAGCGCCCCTCTATGATATCCATGGGCTCTACCTGCAGATACTGTGGATAATCCCCGTAAATATTAAAGGCTCCGGTTTTTATTCCCCGGGTGATATTATCCGTACCCCGGTAACCGCCCGCCTGACAACGCGGAGAAAGAATATCCAGCTCCGGCACTGATGACCGGATGGCTTCCACATCAGCATTATGGAAATTAATGTTACGCCCCCTCCTGAAGCCTTTATAAGGCATACTGGTTTGTTGGGTCCAGATGTACATACTATTGGTTACTGATCCTCCAAAGCCCGCTGCTGCACCGTGTTGCAGTCCTTTGCCGCTACCCATCATGATCACGAGCATAAGTATTCCCCAAAATACCCCAAAGGCGGTGAGGAAAGTCCGCAACTTATTGCGCCCTAAAACCACCCCTATTTCCTGCCACTGATCCCGGTCTATCATTACTCGTCTTTTAAGGCTTCAATGGGTTGGATGGTAGCCGCTTTGCGAGCCGGAAGAAAACCGGCCAGCGCCCCGGCCAAAACCAGTATCCCTAAGGTAATGAGTGCTATTTGAAAATTGATCTCAGGGTTCTTGAAAAAATCGTGGTTTATATTTCCACCTACCAGGCTTACCAGGCCTACACCCAACACCAGCCCTATATAACCTGAAAAGGCCGTAATAAATATCGACTCCTGTATGATCAAACTGATAATAGAGGCGGGGGTAGCACCCAAAGCCTTGCGGATGCCTATTTCACGAGTGCGTTCCTTTACCACCACCATCATAATATTGGCCACCCCGATAATACCGGCAATAATGGTAAAGATACCGATCACCCAGACAAAGATCTTGATACCTCTGATCACACCAATTACTTCCTGCATATTCTCCTTTCGGTTCCATATCCTTAAGGCGCGTTTATCATTGGGATCAAACCCGTGTCTCTCGGCCAGGTCTTCCGTAATGGCTTTTTCCAACTCCTTGGCTTCCTCATTGGTAAAATCTTCATTGTAAGCCACTATCATCCGGGTCATTTCCTCGGGTTCACGGCTCAGGGTTTTCTGACCCACATTAACAGGAAGGTATACATTGTCCTCCTCATCGTCACCGCCCTCATCGGTATACATACCTACCACTTCAAACAAAACCCCGTTCACCCGGATGTATTTGCCTAACGGGCTTTCTTCCTTAAAAAGATCACGGGAAACCTTCCTGCCGATAACCGCTACCTTCCTGAATTCATCAATATCCCGTTGATTGATGTACCTCCCCTCCCCTATGTAATTATTTTCCATGTACTGGTTGTCCGGGTGAACAGCCCGTACTTCATAATTGGAAGCTTCTTTACCGTATACGATCTCCGCTCCCCATAAATTTTTACTGGCCGATGACTTAAAAATGGAAGGGGAATAGGTAGAGGTTACGTGATCGTAATCACCATTGTCAATCACTACCGGGCGGTTGGAATTATATCCCCCATAGGGCACAGAGGTACGCCCACCGTTTATCCAAAGAGTGTTAACCGCATCACTCAAAAACTCAGACATTGCGCCATTCTGGAGTCCCTGGCCAGCCGCCAGCAGCACTACCAACATCATGATACCCCACGCCACACTAAAGCCCGTAAGAAAGGTGCGTAACCGATTCTTACGGATCGTAGCAAAGATTTCCTGCCATTTGTCCCAGTCGAACATAGGGTAACGATTAATTTATTACCGTTTCCGGTCTTTCAATAAGCCCGTCCTTGATTCGTATTATACGATCCGTCATATCAGCTATATCCTGCTCATGTGTTACCACCACCACAGTCATTCCCTGTTGATTGATATCCTTGAAAATCTTCATTACCTCGTAAGAAGTATGCGTATCCAAAGCCCCGGTAGGTTCATCCGCCAACAATACCTTTGGCCTGGCAATTAACGAACGGGCAATGGCCACACGCTGCTTCTGGCCACCGGAAAGCTCACTGGGCAAATGCTCCGCCCAATCCTTCAAGCCCACCTGCTCCAGGTATTCCATAGCCATTTTATTGCGGGTGGACCGGCTAACGCCTTGATAGTATAAAGGCAAGGCTACGTTTTCCATGGCATTTTTGAAGGATATCAGGTTAAAGGACTGGAAAACAAAACCCAGGAAACGGTTACGATATTGTGCGGCCTTCTTTTCGGAAAGATCTTTTATGAGCGTTCCTGCCAAAGTGTAGTTGCCCTCATCATAACTATCCAGTATACCCAGGATATTCAGCAGAGTGGATTTTCCGGAACCCGAAGATCCCATTATGGAAACAAATTCACCATCTTTCACATTGAGATCAATGCCCTTTAAAACCTGGAGAGGTTTAGCCCCTGTAGTGTAGGATTTTTTAATCCCTTGTAATTCAATCATACGGATATAGAGAAACTATTTCAAGGGTAGCAGAATTCAGCTAAAATTACTAATTAATGTCGGTTTTTCCGCCCTGCGTTTTTTGATAGTAAAAAGCGGGAATAAGTAACATCATCAACACCGGATTGAGAACCACCCTGTGCAGGTGGCTGAGCATAGAGCTGTAGCCATCAGGATGCTGAAAAAATAACCACAGGTATAATGGCAAAAGCACCACCAAACCGAAAAGCATCACGTAAAACGCAAACCTTACGTAAATCCGTTCACCAAACAACCCATAGATGATGGCGATAGCGAAAAGGTCGTTAAGCAGGTACCGGACAAGCTTGTTCACACTATAGGAAAAGGGGTCTACATCCTTATAATCACTACTGTAGTTCAGCACCTCCGGTGGCTTGAACTGAAAAAAAATTGAATAGGCATCCAAATAAGCCTGGAAAACATAGACCAAAATCAGGCCGACACCCCCCAGTAGCAGGTAAGCCCACCTCTTACTGCTCATTATTAGAAGTGTTAGGCTTAGACTGACGCCCGGAAAAGCGGGTTACCCACAAAAACCATAGGATAAAAACCGAAAGATAGATAACCGCGGTAAAGCCATATTTGTGGAAAAAGTGAAAAGCCCGGCCACCCCACTCTACATTAAGCAGGCTCAGAAGAAGCAGTCTTGCGATGTTGGAAAGGTGAATAAAAAGTATGCCGGCAGGGATGAAGATCAGCATATTGACCAAGCGTCCGCCAAAAGCCACTACAAACGCCAGGAACAGGATCATAATATTGACCCCGTTGCAACCTTCCTCTACAGAAATAGCATAGTGGTCATCCAGGTAAACACTATCAAAGGTCTGCTCCTCTTCCCTATCCCAGTTCAGGTGATCATTCTCAATAATATTCCACTCGTAGCCAAAGAGCCCGGCCGCACGGGTGCAGTTTACAGTAACCATCTGGGTAACAGGGTCGGTAACCGGTGGTTCGGCACGATCATAGCTACCGATATACCAACCGTACAGAACGGAAAGCACACCGTAAACTCCAAAAAACCTGACCAGGAAAAGAATGGTGGGCCTAAATTGCTTCAGCATACTTTAAAAGTCAAAGTAGCGATTGAATAATTCGGTTCGCAAACCGAAAAATATGAATTTTGAGTCACCCAGCGGCAAGGATTGTGTGGAGATATCCGTAACACCTTTGGCAGAAAGGCTTCGCAACTGAACGCCCGTCTCCAGCTTCAATCCGGATTCAGGATTAACCAGCCAGGCTGCTCTAAGGAGAACATATACCAAGTTAGCCTTAACTCCCTGCCCGGTTGCATTATCATAATCCTGTTCGCGGGAATCGTATGATTTATATATGTCAGAACCCCAGTTCGAACCCGCAGTATCCAACCCTATTTGTCCATAGTGTAAAGCTGCTTCAAACTCCCAGCGACCCTTGTAATAATACCATCTTGTGAGAGTTTCACCAAAATTGGCACCCCAGGGATGACCCAGCGGTTGCCCGTAATGTCCGTAATTGATAAGGGGCACCTGGTGAGAGTAGGTATAGGGTCGGGCACTGTTATACTCCAGGCGTGCAAATAAGCCCTTTACACCAAAGGCGTGGTAATATTTTATCCCGGCCTGGTAGCTGAATTTATTACCCCAATAGCCCCGGTTCCCGAAAAATTCGGCAAACGTAAACTCGTCCAGCAGGGCCTGCCCATATACCATTAAACCATTGGTAAGCTTATAGGAAGTTCCCATTCCTAAAAGCGCATTTCCGGAACCGGAACCTACTGCAAACTCCACCGGCCTGTATAATATCACTGGGTTGAAGAATGCCGGATCAATACCGCGTTGCTGGTTGGTATCTCCCAGCACTATGGATTCAAAAAGGCTTACATTCCAACGGGAGTTGATGTTAAGACTTAAATAATGGGAGGAAAGATATTTTTTTGAAAATATACCATTGTCCGTAACCTCGTCCCTTACATCATACAACTGGGCCCAGAGGTTGGTGTATTTTATCTTCCAGAACGATGTCTGTATTTTAAAATAAGGATAGTTGAAACCTACGTCAGACAAGATGAGAGATCGATATCCTTCCCCGAAGAAATTACGACCCTGCCCTAAACTGAACGAAAAAATATCGTTGGGGCTATAGCTTATCTCCCCGCTGGCCATAGAAAAATCCAGGGCATCACCTCCAAAGTCGCGGGCGAAACCCTGGCCCGGCACTACGTTATAGGTTTTCGCGAAATCAGCAACGTACACCGGAAACCTGGCCTGGTTCTCCAGAAATGTGGATGTAAATGAAAAATTCTTTCCCAGCTTACCCTCCAGAGTAACCCCCCGGGTACTGGTGTACGGAATGCTTTTATCTGTGAGGTCATAACCATACCTGAGGTTTATTACGGGATCTATCCTCAACTCATAATTATCTCCCTGGAGCTTAACCAGGCTTTCATCAAAGAGCTTTCTCCAGAACCATTGCTGATAGCCAAACTTCAGGTCTGGGGTATTATCATATCCCAGAGTTTGGTGTATTTCAGTGCGGTTAAAAGGTGCGATAGACGTATGAAAGTCTACATCGGTATTGTAGAGGTCGGCATTTTGCCGGATTTGGTCAAGGTGATTAAGTCTTTGGAACTGGTACTGCGCTGAAAGGAAGAAAGGACAAAGCAGCAGCGGCCATATAAATTTAGTCATTCACGATCTTCTTGAGGTCTAATGACGCAAAGATCGAATTATTACTGATAAACTCCGGCACTATAGCCTTAAGTTCAGCTACCATCTGAAGGTTATCCTTGGAGTCAAGGTTTTCCTCAAGTTTATGGAGCAGTGCTTTTATTTTGGTGTACGATTCACTTTCCACACTTGCTATAAGGATCTTGGGGTGATGCGTGGGCTTGGTGTTTTCCTTAATGGCCAATAACTCTTCGTACAATTTTTCACCCGGCCGCAAACCTACTTCAACAATTTCAATATCCTTACCAACTTGCAGGCCGGAGAGTTTGATCATTTTACGGGCAAGGTCCATGATCTTCACGGATTCTCCCATATCAAATACAAATATCTCCCCTCCGTTGCCCATGGCTCCAGCCTCCAACACCAGGTTGCAGGCTTCAGGAATGGTCATGAAATAGCGGGTGATATCTCTATGGGTAATGGTTACCGGGCCTCCCTTTTCGATCTGTTTCCTGAAAAGAGGTATGACAGAACCATTACTACCCAACACATTACCAAAACGGGTAATAATAAACTGGGTCCTTACATTTCGTCTCCTTCCAAGAGCCTGGGTATATATTTCTGCGGTACGTTTGGTAGCACCCATCACATTAGTGGGATTCACAGCCTTATCTGTAGAGACCATTACAAACTTCTGAATATTGAAATCTGCCGCCAGGTCAGCGATGATCTTGGTTCCGCAAACATTGGTCTTTATACCCTCATACGGATTGTCTTCCATTAAAGGTACATGCTTATAGGCAGCAGCATGAAATACAATATCCGGTTGAAACACTCTGAAAACCTTGGTCATACGGGCCTTGTCCGTAACATCCCCCATAACGTATTCGGTCAACCCGAAATTAGCAGGATGATTGGACTTTATTTCATTTTCGAGATCATAAAGGGCGGACTCAGCCTGATCGAGAAGGATAACTTTACGAGGAGAATAATAGATCAACTGGCGTGATATTTCACTACCTATGGAACCGGCCGCACCAGTTACCAATATCACCCTTCCTTTAATCTCGCGTGAAATATTGACATTATCAAGAATGATCGGATCGCGTTCCAGCAGGTCTTCGATCTTTACGTTCTTGATCTGTTTGGCACTGAGCTCTCCATGTATCCAGTTCTCAATGGCCGGAACAATTTTCACTTCCAGGTTCTTCTCCAAGGCAGCTTCCGTGATCTCCTTTTTTCTTTTGGGAGAAAGGTCGGACTGTATGGAGATGATGATCTGGTCTATCTTATTCTTCTCTACAAAATTGGTTTCAAATATTTTCTTCGGGCTATATACCATAATGCCCTCGATAGCTTTACCTACTTTATATGGGTTGTCATCTATAAAGCCATATATGTCATAGTCACGCTTGTTTTCCTGTTTCAGGGTATTTTTAGTGATCATTCCGGAAGCACCGGCTCCGTAGATCAATACTTTGGTGTGCTTTTTCTGGGCCTGGGAATTGACCGTAGCCTGGTAAATAACCTTCACCGCCATACGAGAACCTATCAGGAAGAAAAGGTTAAGCAGGAAATGTATAAGTAATACAGAACGCGGAGGGTTTAAATCCTGGGCCAAAGGAGAAGAAAAACTTCCTATCAGCAACGATGCGGACATCAGGAACACCAGGGCCATCATGGAAGCCCTGAGAATATTAAAGGCATCCCTTAAGCCGGTATGCCTGATGATACCCGCATAAGAGCGCGAGATAATAAACCCTATAAAATAAATGGCTACAACAAAAGCTAATTGGTTGAGGCTCCAGTTAGAAGCAACCTGCCCTGCATCAAAGTTGAACCGCAAAAGTGCGGCAATAACATATGATATGGCCACAACCGCAGAGTCAAACATCAAAACTATCCAGCGGGCCAGGTAGCGATCAGAATTTTTATTTATGAACTCTCGTAGCAAAGTGTCAGCGTTATATCGAGATCAAAATTACTGCTTTAAACCACACTTGAGCTAAAATGGCTTTAAAATTAAGTGAACTGACCTTAAAGCCTGGTGTATTGCAAAAAAAAGCAAGTGAATTGTTAAGTTGCTCATTAACAAATATGAACATAAATTGTATTTCAAGTCAAATTAGATGAGGTTTATTGCATGATTGAGGGCTGTTAACCCAAATCTTACAATTGAGGCAATAAACATTAAAAGCCCCTGGTAGTTCAAAGCCCGTAAACAAAAAAAGATGCCAGCACGGCATCTTTTTGCAAAACTATTCAAACCTCCTTTCCGGAGCTTCAGTTTTTAAATCCTGGTAACCTCCCCATTCTCCAGTTTATAGCTTTGACCGCTCTCCGGACATTGGGCTTCACCATTTTCATTGAAGTTAAGACGGTGCCCGTATTCGCTCATCCACCCTATTTGGCGGGCCGGGTTACCCACTACAAGAGCATAATCAGGAATGGTTTTGGTTACTACCGCGCCTGCACCAATAAATGCATAGCGTCCAATATCATGACCGCAAACTATAGTGGCATTGGCCCCGATAGATGCTCCTTTTTTTACTGTGGTCTTTTCATATTGTCCTCTGCGGTTTACTCCGCTACGAGGGTTGGTTACATTGGTAAACACACAGGAGGGCCCCAGGAAAACGTCATCTTCACAAATAACCCCGCTGTATACGGATACATTATTCTGAATCTTCACATTTTGCCCCAGCACCACCTTAGGAGATATGACCACGTTTTGTCCAATATTGCAATTCTCCCCTATCTCACAATCGGGCATGATATGCGAAAAATGCCAGATCTTGGTTCCTTCACCGATGGTGCAGGGTTCGTCTACCACCGCGGTTTCGTGTTTAAAGTATTTATTTTCCATGGTTCTTATTAAAGGGGTGCTTACTCAGTTTTAGATTGGCCAATGGGTGGTATTCTCCTTTAAGCCCGGCCGGTTCCTGATGACGAATTTCGTGTACAATACGTATGGAAGACAGCGTTTCGGAAATCCTGAAGCCTTTTCCGGCCAGGATGTCTTCATAGCTCCTGGTGTGAAGATCCGTAAAACCATCACTAAACTCCAGCTCCTCACCTTCAATAAGGATAGAACGATAAGTGGTTTTCCCGGTTTTCCGAACCTCTTCGGGGATAGTTTCTTCGTTAATACTAAGGAACCACCTCACCCTGGCACGTTCTAACTCCAGGTACCCGGAGGCACGATCATGGGTATGCACATGTACCGTATTGCTCTTTACATCGCCAAAAACCCAGGTAAGCATGTCATAAAAATGCACTCCTATATTGGTTGCAATGCCGCCTGACTTATGAATATCTCCTTTCCAGGATGTATAATACCAATGCCCGCGCGAAGTGAGGTAGGTAAGGTCTACATCGTAGATCTTATCTGCAGGACCATTTTGTACCTTTTCCCTTAAAGCAGCTATAGACGGGTGTAAGCGAAGCTGAAGTATGGAATATATATTCTTTCCGGTTTCCTTTTCGATCTCTTCAAGCGCTTCAATATTCCAGGGATTCAGTACGATAGGCTTTTCGCAAATTACATCCGATGAGTTACGGAGCCCAAAACGTATATGACTATCATGGAGATAATTGGGAGAACATACTGAAACATAGTCGATGGGTTGATTGTCACGCTTCAGCCTTTCTATATGACGATCAAAGCGTTCAAATTCAACAAAGAAATCGGCATTGGGAAAATAACTATCCATAATTCCCACACTATCAAACGGATCTAAAGCGGCAACCAGGTTATTCCCGGTTTCCTTTATGGCTTTAAGATGGCGAGGGGCTATGTAGCCCGCTGCTCCGATAAGAGCAAACTTTTTCATAATTTCTTTACGTTCTATGGGTTACTGAAACAAGTATCTAAAGCTTTTACTATTCTCTGAAAGTCAGATTCCGTTAGCTTACTGCCACTCGGCAGGCAAAGCCCTGTATTAAAAAGAGACTCTGCAACATTACCGCCTGCAAAAGGATATTCCCTGAACACCGGTTGCAGGTGCATTGGCTTCCACAAAGGTCTGCTTTCAATATTTTCCTTTTCAAGCACCTGGCGAATTTTTTCGCGATCAATGCCTTCATTCTTTTCAGGATCCACCAAAATACAGCTCAACCATCGATTGGAATGGCAATTTTCAGGTTCTGACTGGAATTCAATATGGAAGCCTTCTTTATTCCTGGCTTCAAAATAATGGCGGTAGCGCTCAAAATTAGCTCGCCTGGCTTTAATGCGATCGTCAAGCACCTTCATCTGAGCACGGCCCAAGCCGGCCAGCACATTGCTCAAACGATAATTATAACCGATCTCGGAATGTTGGTAATGCGGGGCAATATCTCTGGCTTGTGTACTCAAAAAGCGGGCTCTGTTGATCAACTCCCCGTTTTCTGATACCAAGGCACCTCCACCTCCGGTAGTTATGATCTTATTACCATTAAAGGAATAAACCCCGGTTTTGCCAAAGGTACCCGTGTATTTTCCCTGATAAGTGCTACCCAGACTCTCTGCTGCATCTTCTACAACGGGTATACCGTACTTTTTGCCTATAGCCAGGATCTCATCCAGTTTTGCAGGCATACCATACAGGTGAACCGGTATTATCGCCTTGAGTTGTTGTTTCTTAAAAGCACTACCTTCCTCTTTTTCCAATAGCGATTGAATGGCCTCCTCAAGGGCCCGGGGGTCCATATTCCAGGTATCTGGTTCCGAGTCAATAAACACCGGAGTTGCACCCTGGTAAATAATGGGATACACACTTCCGGCATAGGTATGGGTTTGTATAAAGACCACATCACCCGGCCCCACACCCAGCAGTATCAATGACAAATGAATGGCCGCTGTGGCGGAATTGAGCAAACAACAATCTTTACTCCCCATACGTTCCGCCAGCTCACGCTCCCAGGCATCAAGATGAGGCCCCACCGGGGACACCCAGTTGGAAGCAAGCGTTTCTTCCAAATAGGCATTCTCATCGCCCGAAAGGTGCGGTGGTGAAAGGTATATCCGCTCCTGTTTCATCCGTTAATGCTAACCATATTTAAAACGCTATACCCTTTGTGAAGCTTATGTATCATGCTTTATCCTCATTTTCAACCTGCCTGGCAGGCACTCCAACAAATGTTTTTCCTGTGGGCACATCCGTCCGCACCAGGGCTCCGGCACCAATCACACATTTTGAATGCAAAGTAATGGCATTGATCAGCCTGGCACCGGTTCCAATGTACACTTCATCTTTAAGTATGGTACCTCCACTGATATTTACCCCCGGCATAATAGAACAAAAACTGCCCATTTGTACATCATGGCCTACCGTACAACTGAGGTTTACCAGGTTAAAATCACCGGCTGCAATATTGGTGGTAAAGATGTTACCCTCCCCTATTATATTACCCTTTCCAAAACGGATATTATCCCTGTCATGCAAACTGGCTCCGGGATGGACAATATTGGGGAAATGCAATACGGGATTAACCGTAAGCTTCGTATAAATACTCTTTTTTACGGACGGATCACCAATGGCCAAGACCACAGCCGCAGTCTTTTTTCTAGTCAACAGCCAATCCACATCACCCAAAACCAGCAGATCATTGATCTTTTCTCCACCATCCTTTCCATCGTCCACAAAGCCCTCTATGGCATATTCATCCTGAAAGACAGGGTGTTTCAGCATGGCTGCCACCTCCCTGCCAAATCCTCCGGCTCCTACTATGATCAGGTTAGTTTTTACCATTAAAGGCTTCTCTTAAATAATTTTCACGGGATGGCCGGCTAATGACCTTTTTCAGGGTTAAAAATAAAATGCGCGCGTCCAGCCAGAGATTACGATGATCTACGTACCAAACATCCTGTTTGAACTGATCCTGCCAGCTGAGGGCATTACGGCCGTTTACCTGAGCCCAGCCGGTTATACCCGGTTTTACCTCGTGTCTTCTTTTTTGCCAAGGGGTATAAAGTTCCCAATATTCCGGTAATAGTGGACGTGGACCTACAAAGGCCATTTCGCCCTTTATAATATTGATCAACTGGGGAGTTTCATCCAGGGACGAAGCTCTCAAAAAGCGCCCCCAGCCGTTCAGCCGGTCTTTTTCCAATTGTTGCTCATCTTTCCTGGCTTTAAGACTTTGGAATTTCAATATGGTAAAGAGGCGGCCATTTTTACCTGCCCGGACCTGCTTAAACCAGATATTTCCAAATACCAGCAATTGTATTATTATGAGTACCAACCATACAGGCATCACAAGTATAATCAGCAGTATGGCCATCAGCCTCTGCATTTAATGCTTATTTCCGGATGCTACCTTCCCAAGTGTCTGAAAGATCACTGAAAAATAGTGACCCAGGCTACGGTTGCTCACACAGCTCTTGTCCAGGGCTATTTTTTCTGGAAGTACCACTTCACGGTAGTATTGCTCCGGCTTATCCTGGGCAGAAAGTATTTCGTTTTCATTACTAAAAGCAATAGAAGCAGGACTGGTCATACCCGGGCGAACTTTAAGGAGATAGTTGAAATCCTCCGGGTACAGGTCTACATACTTCTGAACTTCCGGGCGGGGACCCACCAGGCTCATATCACCTTTGATGACGTTAAAAAGCTGGGGTAATTCATCCATTTTGGATTTACGGAGAAAATAGCCTGAGCAGGTTACCCGGGGATCCCTTCCCCCAACAGTAATGAGCCCTCTTTTATGTGCATCGCGATACATAGTCCTGAACTTCAATAGCCTAAATACATTCCCTCCCTTTCCAAGGCGTTCCTGCTGAAAGAAGACGGGGAATCCATCATCAAGCACTACCATTAAAAACCCCACCACGTACAGTGGGGAAAGTACGATCACGCCCACTGTTGCGGCCACCAGATCAATTAATCGCCACATCCTGGTATTCGGTAACTACTTGTTTGATCGTAGTAAATATTCTCCGGCAATCTTCCTCTTCCAATTGAGGATATATGGGTAGGGTAATTACTCCCTCAAACTGGTCTTTAGCCATGGGAAAGTCCGATAGCTTAAATCCTTTTTCCTTAAAAATACTGAGTTCGGCCAAGGGTATAAAATGAACGTTCAGAGCAATGCCGTCTTCGGCTGCCAGATGGATAACCCTATCCCTTAATTCACTATTGCGGGGCTTTATCCGCAAAGCAAAGAGGTGATAGGAAGACTCCGTATTGCCCTCCTTACCAGGAGGGAGGTCTGCCCATTCCTCATTTTCAAAGAGACTGGTATACAGGTCAAATATCTTCCTGCGCTCCGGCCATAGCTCATCTTTGTATTTACCAATTTGTGCCAACGCAATGGCCGCACACACATCCGGCATATTGATCTTAAAACCGGGGTATACAATATCGTATCGCCAGCTACCTCCCTGTGATTTGGTAAAGGCATCCTTGGTTTGCCCGTTCAAAGACCATAGGCGCATGGTGGCATAGATCTCTGCATTATCAAAGGGTTCAGGCATATTCATGCAAATAGCTCCTCCTTCGGCACTGGTTACATTCTTAACGGCATGTAATGAAAACACGGTAAGATCAGCCTGGCTACCGCTGGGTTTGCCTTTATAGGCAGCTCCGATGGAATGTGCAGCATCGGCCATTAGTAATATTCTACCCAGCTTTTCCTGGGTATCGTTGGCGGGCTGAAATTTACCTTTCTCCTCCTCCACAATCTCACGGATGGCATCGTAGTCGCAAGGCCAACCGCCAAAATCCACCGGCACAATAGCCTTGGTTTTAGGAGTAATGGCTTCACGGATCTTTTGCGGGTTAATATTAAAATCGTCACGAATATCCACCATAACGGGAGTGGCACCCAAGTGTTGCACGACCAATGCCGTAGCCACATAGGTATATACCGGGATGATCACCTCATCTCCCGGCCCTACCCCATACCAGTGTAAGGCCAGCATCATCCCTGAAGTGGCCGAATTCACACACAATGCATGTTCAAGTCCGGCCAGAGAGGCTATTTCACCTTCCAGGGCCCTTACCTTTGGACCGGTAGTGATCCAGCCTGAACGTAAGGATTCCAGTACCTGGCGTTCTACCTCCTCATCAATGTAAGGGGGTGAGAAGGGAATTTTTTTTGGGTTGCTCATATAGAATATTTTCAGCGGTTGGAAAGAAAGCCTTTTAATGTCCCGAAGCCATAGTTCAGGTGAAAGGAATAAACCGCAACCGGAAAAGCCAGGCGGTTCTCCTTAAATTCGAAACGGAGCTTACTGGTCTCAAATACTATCAACACCCAATATAACAGGTACACCAAAAGTAGTGGGAGAACCAAGTAATAAGTATCATAAATTACGGATAGCACCAAAGTGGCTATCAGCAGAATGTTAAACAGCAAAAAGAAAAAAGGAACAAAGTGTAATAAGCGCAAGGTGTAAGAGCCGAATTTTAAGGATTTAGCGTTCCATAAACCCGTATTAAAAGCATACTTCTTCAGCGCTTTAAGGTTGCTTTTTGGGTAATAATAGGCATGTGTACGATCCGTGATATACAGTTTATACCCTGCTTTATTGATGCGGGCATTCATATCGTTATCCTGGTTCCGCACCAGTCGTTCGTCATACCACCCTACTTTATCAAAAACCTCTTTTTTGAATACTCCGTAAGGAATACTTTCGGCAAAGCCGGATGAGCGGGTCCTGAAAGACCCTCCGGAAACTCCTATACGTGAAGTAAGAATGCTAAGGCAAAGTTCGGACTCCTGGTTATCTTCCTCCATCCTGGGTATTACCGTACCACTACAACCCACAGCGCCTGTTTTATGGATTTCCTCCAGGCACACACTCAGGTAATTGTCAGCATACTTTGCATGCGAACCAAAAATAGCAATGTAATTTCCACTGGCTTCTTTGATACCCAGGTTAAAGGCTGCCGGTGCAATGCGCTTTTCATTGAATACGTATTTAATGCGTCCTGCATTCTGTTCGGCCATTTCCTTCAGGATCTTCGAGGTACGGTCGGTAGAATTACCATCCACCACCAATATTTCCACCTCAAAGTCCCAGGCTTCCTGCTTCAGTAGCGAATTGACCGCATCACGCACGATAGCCTCCTCATTGTAGACAGCCAAAACAATGGAAACTTTATCCTTGGCCACGTGTCCTTCTGTCATCATTTCTTCCAATGGCTCAAATCACGTTCCAGCACTTCCGACAGCCGGTCAATATCCGCATTGATGTTCATACGCAGCCATTCAGGATATTCCACCGCATCCTTTTGCGCTTTTTTATAGAGTATGGACCTGGTGAAAGAACTGTTCTTAATGTTGTCCAGCATACCTACCATTCCCAGTTTCCGCATGGCATTAGCTCCAAGGCGTATGGGAGCCGCCAGCACCGATGATTTAAGGGCCACACTTTGGTTTACCTTATCATCCACACCTTCCAATTGCACAGTATCCAGCCCCAGGAAATTGAACAAGCGCTTATAAAAATCATCCGGGTTTTGCGAAAGGTCATCGTAAACGCCCGCAAACAGGCGATCCCCGAACCATTTTTGATACTGCTTCAGGTAGATCCCGAATTTATCCTGATCGCCAAGGTCAGGGTATTTTTCCAGGGCTTCATTAAAACTCATGTTGGGAGGAATGGAACCACTCCTCTTCTGGTACATGAAGTTGGACATCATCCGGTCAAAGGGATTCCGCATTACCGTGATGACCTTGATATCCTTCAGCTCATCTCTGATCAGCTCTACATACTCAGGATGGTAGAAATACAGGTTGGTAAACTCACCCGTTAAGCCTCCTTCCGGGAACTTCTTAAAATACCAGTCCAGCCCTTTGCTGTAATTGCGGTTAAAGAAGTTGATCTCCTTTTCATTGGGAAGATTGATGCCGGGGTGCTGCCCCAGCATTTTAAAGATGTAGGTAGTGCCGGTACGTCCCGGTCCGATGTGGATAAAGTCAGGGCTTTTCAAGGGCTAATTCTTTACAGGCACGGTCAAAAGTAGTAAAATTAAAACCTCGCTTTTTGAAATACCGGATCAACCATTTGTACCATTCATAATGGGCCGGATAAGCCGGGTCAAAATAATTATCGTGGAAGATCACCGTAAAATATTCCAGGTTGCTGGCTTCCGCTTCCGCTATTACCTCCAGTGTCTTTTGTTTGCCTTTCTCAAAGGTGGCATCCGTGTCGTCAACTGCGTAAACATCCATGATACTTACGGGAAACTCCAGCATACTTCCTTCTACGAGGTAAGGGTCCTTAAGCTCATAAGTAGTGGAATCATGCGTATAGCCCGCCCGGGCCAGGTAATTCAGAGTATCTTCATTATTCCTCAGGTAGTGCATACGCAAGCCTTCTGCTTTAAAACCTGAGGCATCAAAGCGCCTTTTCTCCTGGTTGATCCCTTCCTGATTGGTATAGGAAATACCATGCACCCCTACCGGGAATTCATCCGCAAAGCCTTTCAAGTATTGAATAGTTTGATGGGCTTTCTTCAATGAATACGATAAGCCCAAACCGTTATTGGTACCCAAAAAGAAGTTGGACTCCACCCCGTTTTCCCGGTTAAAGACTATCAGTTCCGGTAAACGGTGTTGGCGGTTCCTGAACAATAAGCCCAGCCTTTTGGAAAATAAGCCAAACCCTATCTTTCCACTCAACAGGAAAAGGATATGTTTTACCACATACTTGGGTATAAACAGATCATGCCAATGATCTGTCCAGTGCAGATGGTCAATATCATGCGAGATGATTACCTTCATGCCCCAAGCACATCAATGATCTTTTCACCGGCCTTTCCATCACCGTACAACTGAAGGTCTTTCGGGAAGGGGGTGTGGCGGATCTGATCAAGGGCTTTCTTTACTTTATCCGCATCGCTGCCGCATATAAAATTGACCCCATTATCCACCAGTTCCACCCATTCGGTTTGTTCGCGCAGGGTGATGCAGAACTTTTCAAAGAAGAATGCCTCCTTCTGCAAGCCGCCACTGTCGGTCAATACAAAGGAACAGTTCTTCAGCAGACGGATCATATCGTAATAGCCAACCGGGTCAATGGTTTTGATGCGCGGGGTTATACCGAAACCTTCCAATTTCTTGCGGGTACGCGGGTGCAAAGGCAACACTACCTCTTCATCCATATTCTCCAGTATGCCCATCAGTCGCCTGAGGGTTCCCTCGTCATCGGTGTTTTCTTCCCGGTGTAAAGTCACCAGAGCATAGGATTTATCCGGCATTTCCACTTTGGAAGGTACCTCATCCAACCTTGATGAATAGTACAAGGCTGCATCATACATCACATCTCCACTTAGGGAAATTTGTGATTGGAAGTTATCGTAACCTTCCCTGTGCAGGTTGTCCACCGCAGTTTGCGTAGGACAAAAAAGCCATTTACTTACCCGGTCCGAAAGTATACGGTTGATCTCCTCTGGCATTTTCATATTGAAGCTGCGTAAACCGGCCTCCACATGGCCAATGGGAATGTGCAATTTAGAGGCGACCAATGCCCCCGCCAGGGTGGAATTGGTGTCTCCATAGATCAGGAACAGATCAGGCTTTTCCCGTATGGCTACTTCCTCCAGTTTTTCCATCATTCGCGCGGTCATGGCTCCGTGGGACATGCTATTGATGTCCAGATTGATAGCCGGGTGCGGGATGTTCATTTCCTGGAAAAACACATCGGACATATTCGCATCAAAGTGCTGCCCGGTGTGTACTAAAAGTTCTTCAATACCAGACCTTTCCCTGATAACCCTTGAAACTACCGCTGCTTTTACGAACTGCGGACGGGCACCAACAATTGTCAGTATCTTCATTTTATTTCGGATTTATAGATGTTCATTAATCGTTGCGCGTACTGCGAACTGTCAAAGTCAGCTTCCATACGTTTTCTGGCCGCCCTTCGCATAGCTTCTATCTCCCTATAAGAGGAAATGGCTTTGGCCAGGGCATCGGCCAGAGCATTGGTATCTGCAGCATTGATGAGTATTCCTGTTTTCCCATCTTCTATCACTTCGGGTATTCCACCCACCCTGGTAGCTATCACAAGTTTTCCTGCCGCGCAGGCTTCAACAGCTACGTTGGGCAAACCTTCTGAAAGGCTGGGTACTACAACTATGTCTGCCGTATTGATGTATGTAGGTACTTCGTCCGGGCGTAGCTCGCCCAATGTTTCCACAGTCTGTGGTGAGGGAAGCGACTGTTTCCACGCTATGATCTTTTCCGATTTACTTTCAGGGCCACCCAATTGTAGCATGGCTTCCAGCTTCATTTTACCCAAGAGAAGCTCCCATGCCTTTTTGAGCGTTTCTCCACCTTTGAGATTACTGCCAAAATCGGTAGAGGACCGATGGGCAAAACCGCCCAGGAAAAGTATTCTTAAATGTTTATCGTCCTGCCGCTCATGGGGCTTGAATTTTTCAAGATCCGTTCCGCGATAAGCTGTATAAGTAGGCAATCCCGGGTATTTTTGTTGAATATCGCCAGCAATGGCTTTGCTGTTGCAGATGGCAGCTTTGGTACCACGGGTCCATTGTTGCTCCAGGAATGAGCCTTTCAGTTCATCCATGTGGAAATTGATATCGCTACCAATGATCTGTGCAAAATGAGGTATACCGGTTTTTTTGGACAGCTGAGATGCTATCATTCCTCCAACATCCAAACCCACGGAATGAATTATGTTGGTTGACCGGAGCTGTTTCCTAAGAATGTTTCGGGTCAGGTATATCCACAGCCGGAGACGGATAAGTTTAATGGCGCGGTTCTTTTCCGGAACATAAGGAAGGTTCAGCCGGATAACCTTTACACCTTCATAATCCAACTCTTCTTTAAGTGGCCGTCCCGGTTTATAAAAGCGATAGTGTACCACCTTAAGATCCGCCACCTGTGACAAGGATTTGGCTGCCCGCAGGTTGAAGATACTCTTCTGGGGTTTATCCTCGGAAGGGAAACCCCCGGTGATCATCAGGATTTTCATCGCTTCTGCCACTTTCCCTTAATGATCTGTAAACCGGCTGACATCCGCTTTAAAGATGAGCCAGAATATTTTTCAAACTTCCCGGCCCACTGGGCAAACTCTTCATCACCCGTAACCTTTGCCAGGTAGTTCAGCTGGCAAATATGGAGGTTGTGGTACATCATGCTGGCGATATAGTGGGGATCCCTATCTGCCACCCAATAATAAGTCCAGCTGCCGGTATCATAGAGAGGAAGGGCTTGTTTTATATACTGTAGCCCTGCACGCCAGAGCTCTTCGGCCTCCTTAAGCTGAGACATGGCTATACTGATGTCTCTAAGACCTACCGTAGCGTAGCACATTCCATTAAGGATGTGTTTACCGGGTATGACCGCTTTTTCCTCGTACCACCGGGTATTTTTTAAAGCCTCAAATTGACCGAGCACCCCTTGTTCTTCTACTTTGTATTGGTACGCAAGCGTAATCTTCCGTGCTAATTCCACCAGTTCTTCACGCGGATCCAGTTCGTAGCAGCGTGCAATCACCGCCAGGGCTTCCCCCTGGTTCATGGCTGAAAGTGAATCTTGCTTACCCGGAAATACGATACCGTTATAAGGGGTGGTTTCATGCTTCCGTTTCAGGAAATCAAGGGTTTTGAAGAGAGGTTCTGTATACTTCCTATCCCCTGTTTCCAGGTAAAGCTCGTAATTGGCCAGCGCATAGGAGCAAATAGTGGTGTAATTGTAAACCCGCTTTCCTTCGGCCATACGGATGGGCAGGCCCTCTTCGTCAAATTTATCATAGTGATTGTCATACAGACGATCCTTGATATGCATACCCATAAAAGGGCCTATGGCGGATTGCACTTTCCAGTCTCCATGCTTTACAGACCGCCAATAGGGCTTTCCCGGCACAAAGTAGATGGATATTTTCTTCAGTTTATGGGCCAGGCTCATGAACGCTTTAAAAGCTTGTAATAGAAATTTTCCAGTATTTCAAGGTCCACGTGATAGCCATAGGTACCTTCCATAGCCTGCCTTCCCTTCCGGCCCATCTCTCTGGCCTTTTCGGGATCACTTAACAATTCCTCCAGGCCACGGGCGATATCCCTGGGATCTTCTGAATTGACCACCACACCGCATTGGGCCTGCGTAACTACTTTTTTAAGCTCCGGGAAATCAGAAACCACTACCGGTATCCCGCAGTACATGTATTCAAAAAGGCGGTTGGGAATACCCACCCGGTTATTCGGGTTATCCTCGTAAAACACACAACCACAATAGGCCTTGGCAATCCTTTTGAAGTTCTCTTCCCAAGGCATCATCCCATCAATCTTAAGATAATCTGAAGTGCCATCTGCTTTAGCTTGTTCTTCCATTTCCTGATCCATGTTGTCCAGGTAGCGGCCCACAAACTGCATCACCGGATTTACTGTGAGATCTTGCACCAGGTAAGGTAAGGCTTTAACCGTTTGAAGACAGTTCCGGGCGTGGGAATGCGAGCCGGAGGTTACAATGACCGGGGCCGAATCTGCATCGGGTTCAGGAAGTTCAATGCCTCTTAACCGCTCTATATCTGTGCTGTTACGGGTAATTTCAACCGGGGTTCTTACTCCCTTGAATAAGCTACTCATAGACTCGGACACTACAGTGATCCCGTCCAGCCCGTTGATCACCTTTTTCTCGTACGAGCGGAAAATATCGCCTAAAAATGCGGGTAAGCCCCAATTGGCAAAACGCCCGGCATAGTTCTCATGGATATCATAAATAACCGCAGAGCCGGGGACTTTTTTCTTGAGCAGACCGATGTGAGGCAGGAGGTCCGGATCGTGGAATTCGTATACCTCGGCCTGAAGGTGAACCGCTGCTTTAATAACGTCCTTAGAACCATTCCAACGCCTTTTCCGACCTGAGCGATGGGGTAAAAGGTGAACCGTAACTTTCAAAGACTCAAATTTACCGGGCTTCTGATCTTCTTCGCAAACAGCCACCAGGTGTACTTCATGACCAAGCCTGGCCAGGCCGGCACAAGCCCTTTGAAAAATGCGGTCGTCCTGCCAGTCGTGCATACTGGTGATATGGCAGATCTTTAATTTTTTCCTTGACACTATGGAGATGTTAAGTGTTTACTTTAAATGCATGGCTGCAAAAAATGCTTTACCCAGCATGGAGTTAGGTATCTGGATGCGGTACATCAAGGTGGGCTCTCCTCCCATAAGGCGATAATAATTGGCCACACCGGGTATATTACTGCCCTCAAAATCAAAATTGAGTCCGAGTTCCATAGCCTTGTTGATAGCCAGGTAGGTAGCCAATATATTAGAGCGATTCAATAAATTATCTTCATGATTCACCGAGGCATTTACCAGGTGGTAGGCACTGTAGGTATCATAGGGACAGTATGCCCCGGAAAGTGGTTTTCCATCCGGGGTAGAGAGCACTAGCGCATACGCCTGTTCATCATTCAAGGAATCCATGATCTTCTTGAGCACGGATTGGCTGGAATTAAAACCGCTCTTTTTTCCCGTTTCAGCCTGTAGCCATAGCAAATCGTCTTTACACTCCTTACCTTCCTTCAGAATGATCTCACCACTCTCGAGTGATTTAAGCAGCTTTTTGAGATACCTTCTTTTGGACGAATGAATGGAGCCCGGATCAAATCCAGGTTTATGTTTAACAATATGAGTCTGACTGGCTACAATGTTTGCGCCCAACTGGTTATAGGTAATAATATCGTTATCCGGAATCAATAATTTCCACTCTACCAGCGAGTATTTCTTAATACTCTGTAGCATACCGGAAACCAAATCGTAATGATCCTTAACCCCTTCCTTGGCAAGTACCGGACCGTAGGTGTAACCGTAGCTCGGGATATGGGACGCTTTAAGTCCAAATTTCCTGGTAATAACCTGCGGCAATGCTCCAATGATCTTGTCATCTTCATAGGCCACAGCTACCTGCAGATCGCTACCTACAGCCATAAGGAAACCAGGCTGCTGGAATACCGTAGCATTTTCCCTGAGAAAGAGATTTAATGCTTCGTTATTTTCAGCTTCTTTTCCGGAGAGCACTTCAATGCGAAGTCCCATTCATTATCAGTTTTTGGGGTCGGTAAATTTGAGTTTTTCACTAAGGAGCAACACACCTATTTAGGTACGCCCCGCTTGATCCAGTTATTCAGGAATTTAGGATAAGGCATTATACCGCCCAGCATTTCTGTCTTAAAGGGCACTTCCACTATTTCAAAGCCAAAGCTTTCCTTAAAACTATCCAGTGTAGGTCGGGTACTTTTCCCCCCGTACCACATCTCCTTAATACCTCCCCTTTTCTGCAAGTTGGTAAGAATGGAATATACAATGGCATCAATAGGGCTGGTCTGCAGAAGATCGGTGTCGCTCTTTACCCCATCCACTATTACACGATCTCCAATAACGTGGAGGCAGATATAGGCAGACATGGTACCTTCGCTGAAGGAGCACCAGAATTCGGTGTAATTAGCCACGTCCGTGATCACCTTCCACCAGGCCCCGCTTTCGTCATCATCATAAAATTCCGGGGGGTAGCCATGGCCATTGCGTATGGCGGTAGATTTTAATATTCTGCGTATGGATTCCTTATGGTCCTCAACATTATCGATCTTCTGAACTTCATTTTCGCGCAATCCTTTACGGATACGCCTCCTGCGGTTACCACTCTTCAAATCATCCAGTGACCAGTTCTTAATTCCTTCCTCACCCATAATAAAGGGCATCCAAAAGCCTGAGGCTTTGGATTTGTCTTTAACGCGGTAGTTGTATCCTATGTAGGATTGACTAAAAGAGGGGCGGGCTTCCTTAGGCGAAAGAGGTTCATACATCAGAGCGGGCTTGCAATAGCCTTTCCTGCTTGTTTCCCACCACACGCCATGACTTTTATGAAGTTTAAAGCCACTTTTCATTTTGCCTTCTATGTACTCTTCTTTGGTCATTGATTAAAGCTGTTTTCTATACGGGTTATCTGATTCGTATGATTTCAAGTTTGCAATAAGGGTAAAGAAATGGAAACCGCCCTTAGGTAAACATTAAATTTTTCTCAGCACAAGCGGTTGCTTGCCCCGGTTGGTCTTGGGTATTTCCGCCACCTGGTCTACCGTAACGACTACCTGATCTCCCAAACGATTATGGATATGGCTCAGGATCATGTCAATTTCTTTTTCTGCATTGGCTGACTTCCCATCGTATTGTAAACTGATCTGGTCTTCACCGGTTTGGATAAACTGCAGTTGCCCTACCTGAGTAAGGTCCTTCAGATAGGCCGCCAGCTGGGTAGCCTGCAGACGCCTCCCTGTGCTTCCAGAAAGGTAATCCTGGCTGCGGCCAACCAGTTCAGAAATGATCCGGGAACTCTTTCCGCAACTACAAGGTTTATCACTGATTACCGCAATATCACCCAGCTCATAGCGGATAAAAGGCATAGCCGTATTATCAAGATCCGTAACTACGATTTTTCCCGGTTCATTAATTACAGGCTGTCCTTTTTCATTCAGGGTTTCTACCAATACATGTTCTTCACAGATATGCAGTTTGTTGTGCTCGCATTCAAAAGCAATGGATCCTATTTCATTGCTGCCATAGTAGGTATATACTTTAGCCGAGTAACGTTCCTCCAAAGCTTTCCGTTGATGAGGGTACAACATTTCTCCGGTGGAAACCACTACATCTATCTTAAAATTCTCTTTTACCCTGGAGCGGTTAACCGACTCCAATAAGCCGGTGGCATATCCCTCCATGGCCACTGGTTTAAAGTCATGCATTATTTGTGTAATCACTTTCACGTCCTCATCCGAGCTGGGAAAAGCCTCACCCACCATTTTGTTGGCTAACCTCATTTTCAGTTTACCTTTGCGGGTACCTCCTCCAAAAGCCTTAAGGTAAAGTGCGCGTGCCGATGGGCTTACACCCCATACATATCTCGCCCGCCACAGTGCAGCCTTTGAAATGGCATCACATTCGTAATTACGTCTTATGGTAAGTGGATTTCCGGTAGTCCCACCGGTTGTTGCCACAATGTAATGGGTTTCTTTTTCAGACCATATTCTCTCACCCTGCTCCCGAATTATTGGCTTGGTGAGAACCGGGATATCAGCGAGCATTGAATAGGCATCCCCTCCTTCCTTCACTTTTGAGGCGAGGTTCATTTCGCGCCAGTAAGGCACATTTTGAGCGGCATAATCCAATAACTTCCTTAACCTGCCTACCTGGTGTCTTTCAAGTTTAGCCCGGTCCCACGATTGGGATTTCAGGAGTTTTTTAAGCTCACTAACAACCCTGGTATTCTTGATATTAATGATACTCAGGGCTATTCTATCTGCTAAATTCATGCCTGCAGTGATAATTATTGATTCAGTTCCAGGGGTCTGCCCTTAACTGTATAATACTAAGCCGATTTTGGAATAGCTGGTTGGGAAGCATTTTTAACCACAGATGTGGAGGTGAAAATGCGCTTAACCGGTAAAATGAGTCCCAACACCAACCAAAAGGTCCTGTCATACGGAATGATAAGCCCCCCGCGAACTCCCATAATGACAAACGCAACCAACATTCCCAAAAGCAGGGAGGCACATAGTTTGAACTTAAAAGACCTGGTTATTTTAAGAAGCTTCCACAAACGGAACATGGCCCATAAAACAAGCCAGGTAAAGGCAATGGTGCCAAGTATCCCGGTTTCTCCAAGTATGGCACTTACGGTATCATGTGCGCCCTGGGGGCCTGCTTCTACAGAGGTACGGTCAAGCCCAACACCAAATAGCGGGTATTCCTTCACAAACTCCAGGGCATGCAATTGTTGCTCTTCAGTTATACCAATACGTGCCGTGGCCCGTTCAGCAATACGCTCATCCTCTCCCCCCAGGAGAAGCCGGGCTTTAACGGGCTCAGGAGCAAATTGGAATGCACCAATCCCAATGATCAAAAAGCCTCCGATGGTGATCAGTATTTGGGACCTGTTCTTAAATATCCTGAAAGCTCCAAAAGCCATCATAACCGCAATAATGATTATAGTACCATAAAAATTGGTACGGGATCCGGATAAAACCAACCCCGAAAGACATAAGAACAAAAATGACCAGGCCAAGACCTGTCTTAGCTTGGATTGGGTAACCAATAAAAGGAGTACGGCCGCAAAAATCCCGTTTCTGGCAATAATACCCAGGGAGTTAGGGTTACCTCCTCCAAGGGTAGGAGCCCGCATGGTTTCTTCATTCAGATCTGTTGGTGCCTGGGTCCCAACCATTGAATATAAGTCTACGCCCAATATATACAGCAATGCAGGAACACAGGCCAGCGCACTGGCCACTGCCATAGCCGTGGTGATCATTACCAGGCTTTTCCTTTCATGGATAAGGTTTTCCAGCATAAGTGCCAGCATTCCTAAAAGAATAAATGTGACCGCTCCAACAATGGCATTGGTCCCATTTTCAGCTGTTGACCAGGATAAGGCGGAAACCGTTGCAAACAAAAGAAATAAGGAAATCCTCTTTAAAAGATCAGACTTAAAAAGCTGGTTGAAGGATTTGGCATGGCTGGCGAGGTAAGTTAACCACAAAAGAGTGGTCAGTGCTCCGATAATCCGGCCTACCGTCCAACCTCCCAGCTCCGGGAAAAATGATTCAAAAGGCTGTACCAGAAAGATCAATACTACACCCCATATAGGATTTATCGTCATGCGATAAAGAGCATACATGATAAATGGTACAATAAAAAAGAGCGCTAAACTATACATGCACCTCTACAATTCTGATGTGTGTAATACTCCAATTTTCCGTCCGATCATGCCTCATCATGCCAGGTATTTATGCTTGGTAGTGGCATCGGTTTCAAGTGCCTTCTGCACCCTGAGGATATATTCCCTGGATTCATACTCACTTCCCAGTATCATCTTTTCCGGAAACAAATAAGCCCTGATCTCCAGGGCAGGAAAAATTCGCGATAGTGTAAAAAGCGCGGAGGAAAAATGCCCGGCAAACATAGCCGGCCTCGGCTTGTCCAGGAACATCAGCTCCAGTGGCATATTGAATTCCGTAGTATTGCAGATCTCGCTGATCTTTTTCTTCATGTGATCCGATTCACTCCGATGATGTACATATTTAAACTCCAGGCCCGTTCCTGAAACATCCTCCATCACTTTTTTAAGCGACCAAAGATAGTTTTCTTCTGTAACTAGCTTACGGTCCACAATATGGGATCCAATAAACAGAAATTCATTGGTTTGCGGGTTTTCCTTCACCTTGGATCTCACCCAACTGTAATCATTGTTGATCAACTTATCCCCTTCAGGAAGTGGAAAATTGAATAGCGAAAAGAAGGTTATATTCCTAGGCGGCCGATAAGCGGGAGGAAATATTTTTTGGTAAAGTATATTCTTGGCCAGTATGCGCAATGAACGGAAATGATACGCCTGGTAAAAATTACCGCCATTCCTTTTATCAGCCACATTCAGGGTTGGAGTTCCATCATCCAGCACGGTTATGGCGGATACATTGTTCTTGATCTTTAAAATGAAGGGATAAAGATTACCATCCACCAGGTTACCCACAATGATCTCATCCGGGGCACATTTTTCAAAAGTTTGATGGAGAAAAGCCTGGCTCCTGGTAAAAAACTCCTTGTCTGATCTGTAATCACCGGGGTTCTCCCACTCCATGCGGTATATTTCGGACCACATACCCTCTACTCCCAGTTTGTCAATCTCCTGGATACCTTTGGTATGGCGGGTCATAATGGCAATATGGTCATCTTTTCCACCTTGTTGATACACATACTCAATAGCATTGAGGTAATGGGAGGGATTAACAACCACAAAAAGGCGCCTGCTCATTTTAAAGGACGTTTAGGGGCTTTTCCCCATTAAACAATCGCAAGGCATTGCTGGCCGCTCCCCTTCTGAGGTCAAGAATGGACGATTGGGAAAAATACGAGGTATGTGGGTTTATGATCAATCGCCCCTGCAGCCAATCCGGTTGTGCTCTCCAGGCTTCAATAAGCATGTTATCAGCCGGAGGTTCCTGTGGGATCACATCCAGGTATACAAAGGATAGCTTTCCTGATTTCAGGTTATCGTGCAGTACTTCAAGGTCTGCCACGAGACCGCCCCGCGCGGTATTTACCAATGCAGCACCATCCTTCATTGCGGAAATGAAATCCTGGTTTACCATGCCCGATGTTGCCTTGCTAAGCGGGCAATGGATACTGACTATATCCGCTTCAGCAAGGAGTTCGTCCAGCGAGTGAACCCGTTTGGCCCTCACTACTTTTTCATGTCCGCTCTCCTTATACGGATCGAAGAACACCGTCTGAAAGCCCAGGGCCTGGCATTTTAGCAGTACACTGGTCCCGATACGTCCGGCACCGATCACCCCTACTTTGGTTTGATTGGCACGTTTGATCTGTGGCAAGATATTCTCCTGCCAGGTATCCGTTAGTTTACGGGCTATGGCATCATAGCGAAAAACCCCACGGCTTATTGTCATAATAAAGGCCATTGCGGTATCGGAGACCTCATCCACACCATAATCGGGATTATTGCAGCAGGTAATTCCCTTGGATTTGAGATAATCCACATCCAGGTTATCAAAGCCTACTCCATATCGCTGTACACCTCTGAGTTTCGGAAGGTCTTTCACGTAACTGGCATCAATCTTATCGTGCCAAACCAAAAGTACTTCCGTATCAGGTCCCGGACCAACGCTTACCAGATCTCCCAGTATCTCGCGTTCTTCTGCGGATGGGGTATCAAAGTAATCTGTAATTGCAATCTTGGCCATTTCTCTGCTGTTTATACAATGCTATATTCCAGTGAACCGATGTTCTCAATGGTCTGCACCACTTGGTCACCCGCCTTAATGATATTATTCTCCACCCCGCTGGGTGTTCCGGTAAGGATAATGTCCCCTTCCTCCAGGCGTGTGATCTGTGATACAAAAGACACACTCTTTGCCGTATCATAGATCATATCGCGCAGGTAGCCGGACTGGGTAAGCTTGCCATTGATACTGGTTTCCAGTTTAAGATCAGGAAGCGCTTCCAGGTCCATTTCAAGGCATACATCCAATACAGGACAAAAATTATAGCGGCTTTTGGAAAAGCCCAGGTGATGATCCCTGCCGTGCAGGTTGGAACACGTAATATCCGCACACACCGTGAACCCTTTTATATAATCCCTGGCACCTTCCTCACTTACATTTTCGCAAGGCTTTGAAATTACGATGCCCAGCTCCACCTCCGTCCACATACTTTCGGAGTTGGAAGGATAAGGCACCTCCGCCCCGGTAAAGCATAAAGCTGATAGTGATTTTACAAAATACAAAGGCACCTGGTCATTAGCGCCAACGCCTTTATAGTTCAGGGCAAGGCAATGAATATTACGTGGGTTGATCATTAATTTCGTGGGTCTATATTCTGGTCCAGCAAATCCTGAACGATGGGTGAATACTGCGGCTCGCTTTTTTCGCCTGAGCCTTTAAAACGGGCTACATATTCGGCAAACTGGAAGTCTTCCTCGTAATCTATATCAATATTAGACTCACCTTCGGTAGTAAAGAAACCCAACTTACCGGTGTATACTCCCCAGCCCAGGTTTTCATAGTTGGCTATGAATTTCTTGCAATCAAAAATGGTGATGGCAAAGTTTAAGGCCAATACGGGCTCCAGGTCCTGGGAACGAGGATGCTTACCGACTCTGGAGAAATTAATGGTCTCTCCTTTGTAGAAACAATGCGTCTGAATTTTTTCACAGCACAGCATGGTGTCAAAATCATTAGAAGCAAAATGTTCCCAGGCTGCATCCAGCTCTTCAGGTGTAATAAAGGGCGAAGTAGGATTTACAACCGCCACGTAATCACACTTTTCATGCACCATGAAATCATATAAATACTCATCAATAAGTGATTCGCTGGTAGCCAGCTCGGGTTTACGCTTGTAAAAATTAACTCCGCTCTCTTTAGCTATTTCACCAAAATAATCACTGTCTGAATTGATGTAGATATTTTTCAGGTATTTGGTTTCCTTCAGCGTGTCCAGGATATAACTGATCAGAGGCTTTCCATTGAGCAACCTCAGACTTTTCACCATTACCCTTTTACTGCCCAGGCGGGCAGGGACTACTACTTTAATATCTCCGGTTCTCATTTATCCCAGTTTTTCTTCCACTAACTTGATTTGATCGAGTACGCGAGCAGCATAACCCCACTCATTGTCATACCAAAGTACCAGCTTCAGCATGTGCCCCTGCAGTACGTTGGTCCAGCGGTGGTCGATCACAGCTGCATAATCCGCTTTTTTGAAATCCAGGGAAACTAGTGGCTCCCAGTTGTTATGTACTATAGGCCACTGCTGGCTGGATTCCATTTTTTCAAAAAGATCCAATACGTCTTTAGTCTGTGCCTTTTCACTGATGTGGAAGGTAAGGTCAGCACTACCCACAATAGCGGTAGGAGTACGGTAAGAGAAAGAACCGATAATCTCTTCGGTAATACCTTCTTCTTCCAATACTGTACAGGTAGCGGTAATAGCTGAAGTAGGCTTGGGTATCATGTTACCGATAGATGATCTTCCCAGGGCAAAATGGTGGTATATCTCACCGGGAACCGACCATGAGCTGGCCGGGCCATCCATCAGGTTCTGGTAGTTCAGCCAGGGGTGCAAGGTGGTAGCATAGCCGTGCTCAATGCCAAATGTCTGCTTAATGGCTTTGGTAACCGGGGCAATAGCTGTGGCATCACAAATACTGGTGGAGATCACGTGGTGCTTCTCCACATCCAGCAAATGTTCATTGGCACCCAACACCATGGTGAAATCAACGTTTTTGGGAGAGTGTGTAACAAATACCTTTTTAGCCTGGCCACTTTCGATCACTTTCTGGGCATCCAATACATTCTGGTATACTCCGGAAGCATCTATCACGAAATCCACACCGTGTGATTTCCAGTCCACATCGGCCACAGACCTCTCATGGCTCAACGCAATTTTATGAGAACCGTCAGCGCTCACCAGGTTATCTCCATCCACTTTAAAGGCGTTGTCGAGACGATCATACAAGGTGTCAAAGTTCAATGTATAGGCGATGTTGTTATTATCGGGATTGATATCATTGATTGCTACCACCTGAAAAAATTCTTTGTTCAGGTTATTTCTGAAAATAGCTCTTCCGATTCGGCCAAAGCCATTGATACCTACTTTAATCATGTTGATTTGAATTGATTTTGAATTATAAGAATTTAGATCCTGGAAAAATATGTAAGATCCGGAATAATAGTAACTTCCGGTTTATCTTCAAAAAAATCGGCCCATCCGTCAAACTGGGTATAGCGCGTCATAAAAGTAAAATGGGCATCCACCAATTGAGCGGTTTCATAATCCACCTTGCTATCGCCAACGTACAGACATGGCTGTTGTATGGGAATCTTTTTTATATGTTCCTTTTTAGAGACGGGGCCTCCGTAAATTCCCTTAAAAAAGGACGTGATATTATTTTTTTCGAACAGCGCCTTAACCTCATGCTCAGCGCCCCCGGATAAAGCCCAAACCGGCATTTGTGCAGAGGTTTCCATCAGGAAATTCCTTGCTCCGGGCGTCATGTCCACGGTCATCAGCGTTTGCTGATTTAATTCATTATAGCGGTTTAAAAGAGATTGTGATATTTCGGTTCCCTCACCAAAGTATTTCTCGATCTTGATCTCGCGAGGCAAACCATTGTGAAATATGAAATAGGACAGAAATTCCTCCAGCTTTTCTCCTTCAGCATACTCACTGGCTGCCTTCCTGATATTATCATGCTTGAGCGTATTGGAGTCAAACAATACCCCATCCACATCCAGAATAACACTGCTATAGCCTTTCACCTATTTCGCGATTCTTTTCAGTATAGTGGCAATATTTTCTGCAAAGCGCTGAGTGGCCCGTCCGTCATTTTTATAACATTCCATTTCCACCACCTTTTGTCGCTCCATTTCGTGTAACTTCGGATCTTTCAGGTAATTTTCGATAGCTTCTTTCAGGTTTTCCAGGTTGGTTGTTACTGTAGAACCACCAAAGGATACGAATTTTGCCAGGTGGATGTATTCCAGCAAGCGTCTGGCGGATTTCCATTTGGGGAATTTCTCCAGATCAAAAGCGGTTAAAACCACTGGCCTGTTCAGGTAGGCTGCTTCAATGGCAATGGTTGAACCGGAATTTAAACATACCGATGCCCCGTTGATGAGATTGGAAAGCTTGATCATATCATCATGCTTCATATACCATGTAAGCAAGCTGTTCTCCGCATCCGGCAAATCCAGGACTACCCTTTTGGAAGGTAGCTTTTGCAACCTTCCCAGCCAGCTTTGATCGGAACGGTTGGCCATTAGATTAGCCATGTGTGGCCGCACGATCAATTGCATATCATCCCCAAAGCTGTTGCTTTCCACTTCCTTCGCCAACCATTCTACAATGTCAATTTCATTGGGGGCAAAGTACGAGGCTGACATGGTAAAGAAGAGATAGGGCTTACTACTGTCCAGCCCCATTTGTTGCAACAGGTCCGGTATTTTCAATACTCCTTCCCGTACCCGGGCGTGAATATCAAAATGAGTGACCCCGGTATTGAATATCTCGGAATCCTGGACATTGTAGTATTCTTTTAATTCCTGGTTCATCACCGGTCCCCACGTTAAATAGGAATCACCCAATACCGGGAAAATACCTTTGGAGGTTATATTGTCCCAACTCAGGATATAGATGGAGCGATGAATGCCCAACCTGCGTGCAGCTTCCAGCAGGCATATCTCCATTTCATCAACCGGCCGGGTAGAGATGATAATATCCGGGTTTATTTCCTTTAATATCCTGGCCGCATCAGGTTTAAAGTAACCCTTGGCTTCCATTTTGGTAAACGCCTTTCGCGCACCCGGCAAAACACGGAGAAAAGCTCCCAGGTAATAGTATAAATGATTAGGTAAACGCCTTTTTAACGAGTTTTTGTTAGAACGGGTACGCCAGAGGTGTTTCTCCCATAGAGCGGGATTTTTACGGATATTCTGATGCACATGGGACCTGAGGATACCGCGATGCTCATCGGAACGGTCCATACTATAATCGTAAACATGAATGGAAGCACCCTCACTCTCAACGGTGGTCCTGAGTGCTTCAACCGCTTCAGGTTTGGCCACCACATGAACATCTGCTGTCTTGCTAAGCTCACCCAGCAGGCCCGTTTGCAATGCGCCCCGGGCAGTATGACCGTGAGAAATTATGTAAACAATTTTTTGCATTCCTCGCTGATTCGTGTGTTTTAGTTTCTCCAGATTAAACGCCCTTCCCTAAAAGGCCTATCCTCCTTTTTGGAAAGTTAAACCGTATAAAAAGCTCCAAAAGCCGGTATCGCATATTAAGAGGATATTGTTTTTGAAGAAAGCTTACCCCCTTTAGTGCCGCAGCTTTATCCACACCAAACTTGTATACTCTTATAATACTACCCAACATCTTATGGGCCAAGGCTTTCCTGGTAGTTTTGTCAACCTTATCAAAGTATTTGGGCCACATTTTCAGATGTGAGCGGTGGATAAAGGCATTTTTAGCCTGGGAAATAGAGCCTGATCTTCTCCGGTATTTCACAAAGGACTGAGAGGAAAAACGTATCTCATAATTGAGAATCAGACGTATCCACATATCCACATCTTCCGTAAAGAGATTCTGATCATATCCCCCTACCTCGCGGACACAGCTCATACGCATCATAACGGACGGAGCCGGAATGAACTGCTTTCGCAAAAAGGTGGTCAAATCCACTTTTCCGGAAGGCATAGCCTTCAGGTTAAAGCCTTTCTTTCCCAAAAAACTATCATTTAGAAGACGGTCATCTTCATCTATCTCGGACATATCACTGTAGACCAGTGCACAGTTGTCACCGGCCTCCTCCAATATCCTGACCTGCTCAAATAAGCGGTTATCCTCCCAGAGGTCGTCTGCTATACCGGTTAAGTATTTACCTTCTGCCAGCTCATTAAATTCTTGCACAGTGGCTACCAGGCCTTTATTTTTCTCATGCTTGATGAAGGTACAGGAATACTCGTTTTCTTCAATCCACTTATTGATCACTTCCACCGAATTGTCAGTAGATGCATCATCAATAATGATGTGCTGAACATTGGGATATTTTTGGACCTTTACGCTTTCCAGTGCCGGAATCACAAATTTCCCGGTATTGTAAACCGCTGTACGAACCGTAACAAGAGGGTACTCCATAAACCTAAATATCCCGGATTAATTTGGCGGGATTACCACCGATTATAGAATTGGAAGGAAAGGATCTGGTTACCACCGATCCGGCTGCGATAACGGAATTCTCACCTATTTCCACTCCCTTAAGAATGATAACATTGGCGCCTATAAACACATTATCGCCCAGTATTACGGTTGAGGCCTGGGGCCTTTCCCTTCTTCGGTCAGGATCCAGCATGTGTCCATCCGAATTGGAACAATAGAAATTAGGCCCGATCAGGCAATTTGCACCAATCCGGATCTCCGCATTACCGCAAAAAAGGCTGGCATTATTATTCAGTATCGTATTTTTTCCAAAGTTTATCTGGCTATCGGAAGATTCAAGCCTGATCTGGATGTAGCCGGAATAGAAATAGGGAGAATCCCTGAAGCCCAGTTTTACGTTCTCCGCAAACCGTAGTTTCCCTCCCTTCCCGATCTTGATAAGAGTAGGCTGGTTAATAAGCGGAGAACCTTCGTAACCATGATCACTCATAGCTCGATAGGCTTTCTTCTTAAAACCGAACAGGTATCTATACAGTGTACGCGTTAATGACATCGATTACGTAATTAGTATCCTGCGTTGTTTGTACCGGACTAATGGGTAAACTCACTACTTCGCGGTGAATCCTTTCGGATACCGGAAAACTCATATCCTTCATTTCTGTAAATGCCTCTTGTTTGTGGGGAGGTACGGGATAATGGATCAGGGTTTGTACACCTTTTTCATTCATATACTCTATAAACCTTTCCCGGTCTTTCACTTTGATCACAAAGAGATGGAATACGTGATCCTCTCCACCGGAGTAAAAAGGAAGTTCTACCAAATCGTTCTTTATTCCGTTAAGGTACTGGCGCGCTATTTCCCGCCTTTTGGCATTGTCTTCATCAAGGTTAAGCAGTTTATGGCGCAGGAATGCCGCCTGTAATTCATCCAAACGGCTGTTTACACCCTTGTACAGGTTGTAGTACTTTTTATGCGAACCGTAATTACGATAAGCTGAAATAACAGAGGCCAGCTCATCATCATCCGTTGTAATGGCTCCACCGTCTCCGATGCAGCCCAGATTTTTCCCGGGATAAAAGGAAAAGGCACTGGCATCCGCAATAGCCCCGGCTTTTTTCCCGTCTTTCATGTGTGCACCATGAGCCTGAGCCACATCGTCCAGTAACAGCAAGTTATGCTCTCCGGATAGCTTCAGCAAACCCTCCATATCACTTAACTGTCCATACAGGTGAACGGTAAAAATAGCCTTGGTTTTGGAGGTTATAGCTTCCGCTGCCCTGGAAGGATCCATATTAAAGGTGGCAGGATCCGGTTCCACCAGTACGGGTTTGAGGCCTGCATGGTAAACACCCAGTATAGTGGCAATATAGGTGTTGGAAGGTACCAAAACCTCATCCCCTTCCTTAAGCTTACCCAACTGCTTATACCCCTGCAATATTATAGTGATGGCATCCAGACCATTGGCCACCCCAACACAATGCCTGGCACCGCAATAGTCCGCAAATTCCCGCTCAAAACTCTCCAGGTTCTTCCCCAAAAGTACCCAGCCGCTGTCCACCAGTTCATCCAATGACTTGTGGAAACTTTCCCGGTAAGGCTCATTGATGGCCTGCAGGTCTAAAAACTTTATCATTATCTTGACTTTTGGTTATAAAGTTGGTGTAAAGGCTCAAACATTTGCCGGGCCAACTCCATTTCTTCTGGAGTAATCACATTGGCCCCTTTTTTATTCTTTTCATATCCGTCAACGGAGGGTATGCTGTTCAGATCAACCTCCAGGAAACGGCTGAAGTCAAAATCCTGCGAAAGCCTGAAATACTCCAGCACCGGCTTAAGGGCTCTATTGGGGTCGGTCTTAAAAATATCGTAATCCACTATTTTACCTGCATCAATATGTTTAAACAGGAAATAATTCCTCACCGCAATCAGGAAGGCGGTTTTTACGGTAAAGTTACCGGCCATTACCTCATCAATATAGCCCTCAAAAAGAGCTGATAACTCCTTGTCTTCCTGTACGGATTGAACTACCTGTGAAAGAGCATCGGAATACCACTCCCCGTAAAATTCATTCTTGATGCAGCTGTTCAATATCTGTTCGGGATGCCTCCAGATAGCCCATTGTTCAATTTCAGGGAAAGTACTCTTCACCCACCTCACTGAGAAATGGTTGATATTGGTAATAATAACGTGCAACTGCCCGGCTTTGAAGCTATTCTGCACCGAAGAAAACTTTTGATGCCATTGTGAGACAAAGTAGGAGCTATCTAAAACCTCGTTCTGTAAATTCCTGAAAAAGGAAATATCCTCATCCGTTACTTTACGATCGTCCAGCAACTGGTACATCTTGTGACGGATTGGTCCGCTGTTAAAGGGCCGAAAAATAAGCTCAACCTGCGGGTGTGCGGCCAGCGTGCGTGAAATAGCTGAGGTTCCCGATCGGTCAAATCCGATCAATATGAAATTATTCATTCGCCTGAGATCGATAGGATTGAAAAATATCGGCAAAAAGGTCAATGTGCGAGGTGGTGGTAAACTGATTCAAGGGCAAAAAGAAGGCCTCTTCGCCATAAAAAGCACTACACTGAACACCTCTCTCCCAGTAAAACGCTTTCAGCTTTTGTTTATCCACACCCTCCGGTAACCTGAAAAGGTAAACCCCCGGCACACTGCCGCTGTAACTCTCAAAAAAAGGTACACAACCCAGTTGTGTAAACACCTGGTTAAAATATTCCTGGCGGACTTTACGAATTTCGGTCCACTCCTCTATGCTGTTGAAGTAATAGCCCACTACATTCTCAACATAGTGGATCATTTCCGGGTCCTCATCATTGGGGAATTCCTGGTCAGCTACCAGGCAGCCTCCCAACTGAATTGGGAAAAATTTGGAAAAGCTTATCAATGCGTACTTCCCGATTGAGCCACACCTGGTACCGTCTGAGAAATAAGAGTTAAAGGAAAAGGCACAATCTTCAATCAGGTATTCCGGACTGGCAGGCGCATCCTGCAAGCGGTTATCCGGATATCCGAACTCATGGTTGGCTACCAATACATCTCCAGAATCCGTTCTATCACGGTGCCACTTATTTTGTGCTTCAATGGTTTTGGTGACACAACTGCTGATGTAAAAATTATCGGAAGTGGTTTGGATCCGCACCGACAAAGGTGATGAAAGCTCTTGCCGGTACTGTTCAAGGGCCAGGTGCAAAGCTCTTCTGGCCCCGGAGGTGATCACCACTTTTTTACCCGGGTAACGCTCTTCCATCATTCCCCGCAGATCGAAAGAGTGTTTTCTATGAATCTCCGCATTATGAAAAATATCATCAGCCCGGAAAGGAATGATCAAAAAGGCCGGGTGATTATTGTCAATATACTTCGTAACAAAAGAATGAGCGGAAATCGTTTTCAAATCCTCAGCTTTTCTATAGCAGTTGATATGATTGGGTCTCTATCCTATAAAAATCATGCGAATAGGTTCTGCCACCCATCCGTTCTTTCCAGGCCAGCAAGCCTGGATTTACGCTCTTCCCTCCATCTTCATTAGCCGTCCCGAAGTCAAAGAATCGCTGCTCTGCAAAATACTCATCCAGTAACTTTATAAAGAGCAAGTTGAGGGCTCCTTCCCTACGTCCCTCATCAGTAGCAGAAATGTATTGGCTATGCGCCACGGTTGGTGTTTCAAACATCACTGTGCCGGCCAATACCTGTTCATTGGTATCCACCGCTACAAACAGACGTATTTCCTTATTAAAGGCTTCCTTTAGCCGACTAATTTCTTCCAGCGAATGCACGGGTTTTACCCCAAAGCGAGCTTCTAAATTAGGCTCCAGCACCTGCTTCCAAAAGCCTTTAAAATCATCACTCTCCCGGATCATCACACCATTTTTTTCGGCTTTGCGGGCCTCACGCCTGATATTCCCTGCATAGGGTATGCGGCAATGATAGTCAACGGCAATAGCGGTATCCCTTCTAAAGAGGCTGGCTCCGGCCAAGAAGAGGCAATACTCGATCTCATCGGTTTGGAAAGTGTTGTAAAAGCGGGGAAAGTGTTTATAGGTAAGTTGCTTTACGCCAGCTTCATGGTAATAGCGCAGTACGCTTTTAAAGACTTCCATCTGTACCGGAAGCTTGGCTTCCTTCTTCATCATGAATCCACCGTAGGTAAGCCCCTGGTGCGAGACCACCTCATCAGTTCCTTTCTGGTTAGCCGGCAAACAGGCCAGCAAAGCATCCTTTTCATCAAAAACCATCACCGAATGATCCTGGAAACGGTCTTTATGATAATCCATAAAACTACGTTTGAATAAAAAAGTGGCATTCATAGCCGATGCAACAAAATCGTCCCATACGCCATTGTCTATCCCTGATTCAAATCGCTTTACCCTCAGTTCCATGGATCTAGTGGTCCGTGTTTACGTATTGCTTATAGGATTCGTAATCCCGGATGTAATCTTTTTCGTCATAGGCATGTGAAGCCATGACCAGGCAAATAGCACCGGAGGAAAAATTAATTTCACTGGCCCAGATGCCAGGAGGTATATGCAGGCCAATGTATGGCCTGTTGAGCTGGACCAAACGCTTGGTGTGGCCATCATCCAGTAACACTTCAAAAGCCCCGCTGGCCGCCACTAAAAACTGGTGGCATTCTTTATGGGCGTGGGCACCCCTTGACTCTCCCCCTGGGATATCGTACAGGTAAAAAACCCTCTTCACATCAAACGGGATCTCGCGGCTGTTATTAACCGGTGTAATATTTCCTGCCCGGTTGGCAATCCGGGGCAGGTGGATCATACTACAGTCAAAAACCGAAATTGTCATTGAAGTATATTCTAGGAGTTAGATAAAAGGCTGTGATCCCTTATATAATCACTTTCATCGTAAAAAGTATTGGCCAGGGTCAGGGCACAGGTATTGGTGGCAAAGTTTTCCAGGTGCCGCCAGATGCCAGCAGGAATGTACAATCCGTAATAGGAACGGTTCAGGTGGTACTTCTCTTCGCTTCCGTCCGGCCTGGTGATAACTACATCAAAAGAACCGGAAAGGGCAATGATCACTTCATGCTGCATTTTATAGGCATGGCCACCCCTTATCTCACCCCCGGGTACATCATAGGTCCAGAATACCCGTTTTATATCAAAAGGTATATGATCATTGGTCTGCAAAAAGGTAAGGTTCCCCCTGGGATCCAATATTTTAGGTAATTCTATGATCTGTACATTATGCATGGCTGAACCTTTTTCCGAACTTGCTTTTAATTTTTCTTACCAGAACAATGGCTTGCCTCTCTTTCATCAAGAGTAAACCGCCCACATTAACTGACACAAAAACCACCATTAATATTGGTAGATCTACATAAGGGTTGATGTTTATGAATCGCTTTAAATAAAATACCAATACCAGAGAAATCAATCCGGCTGCAATGATCTTGTAAAACAGGCTGTACTGCTCAATGGTATCGAGACCCACGTGTTTTCGTATCATAACCGTCATGTATACTGTACTGATCAGTTGGGTTAATACAATCACCGAAAGGAACAATATAGGACTTTGCTCCTGGAAGGTAAATGCCACCAAAAGATAGAGACTGATGCGGATGGGGCTCATTACCGCGTTGATACGCAGCGTAACATAGGAGCGCCCCAGGGCATTACAGGCATACACTTTAAAGGCATTATTGCAGTACAGCAGTCCCACGATGCCCGTTAAAGCCAAAAAGGGTGCCGATGGCAACCACTTGGCTCCGTAAAGAAAAACGATGATGTTTTCGGATAGTAAGCTAATCGCAGTAAAAAGTGGGAAGGTGATCAAAAAGATACGGGTACTTTGGGACAGGTAATATTTCCTGAAATCCTCAAGATCATGTTGCAACCTGGAAAGGATAGGGAAATACGACCTCGTTAAAATAACCCCAATCTGGTTGGCAGGTATCTGGCCAAGACTTCTCCCTTTCTGGTAGAAACCCAAAACCGCAGGGTTCACAAATTTCCCGATCAGCAGGATATCCATCTTCTGGGCAAACTGGGATATGATATTTCCATACAGAATATTTTTGCTAAAACTCCATATCTCATTGAAACTGTCACGGTTAAACACCCAGCTGGGCATCCATTTTCCCTGGACCCAATACAGAATGGATGAAATAGCGAGAGAGCATAAACTCGAAAAAACAAGTGCCCATACACCATAATTCAGTAGTGCCAGACTAATACCCACAATAGCTGCTGCAACCTGACCTATTACCTGGGCTATGATCCGCTTTTTGAGTTCTAAAGTGCGGTTCATAACATTTTTCTGCACCACGGACAGGGAGGTAAGGAGAGGACTCAGGGATAGTGTCCGCACTAAACTTACCAGCCTGTCATCCTCGTAAAACAGGGCAATAGCGGGAGCCGACACGAACAAAATGACCGCAGCCAGGAACCCGATAAACAGGTTATAGAAAAATACGGTGGAAAGGTCCGTTTGGTTAATTTCCTTTTTCTGGATCACCCCCGACCCTGTTCCGGCATCCACAAAAAGTGAAATAATGGAAACAAACACCGTGGTCATGGCTATCAAACCAAAATCCTTAGGATCCAGCAACCTTGCCAGTACTATACTTACTACAAAGGAAACCAGGAAATTGGAAAAGGACAGGATACTATTCCATTTGATGGAATAGGTGGCCTTTGACTTATAATACTCCGAACTTTCGTTTTTCAAAGCAAAACCCCACCAGGGGTTAAATTAGTATGCAGGATTTATTTTCATTAGACTTCTGCAGGGATAGAAAACAGGAATCAATGTGTAAGCCACTGTTTTTCGGCACTGCTGCTAATGGCAAAAGCGTAAATGGAAATCTTACCGCTTGCCTCAAACATTCTTTCTATCCTGAGAACGGTATATCCGGTACTCTCTAAAAGATAGTTCAGGCTATGGGGATTGTACAAATGATGATGCAAACTACCCAGGCTATTATCCGAAGAAGGTTTGTAGTAAACGTTCATCTCATCCGGAATTTCGATATACAAAAGGCCGTGCTTTTTATTCAAAACCTTCTGAATATCAGACAATAGTTGGTGAGGTTTTTCAATATGCTCTACCACCTTATTCAAGGTAACAATGTCAAAATCCCTCTGATATTCTTCCTGACCTGAAAAGAGACGGTTATGGAATTCAAAGGGAAAACTACTGTCAATGTGGGTGGTACTCTCCCGGTCCGGTTCTATCATAACCCCGGTAAAATCCGGGTTTACCTCCAGGTATTTGCACAAAAATACTCCCATACCACCTCCTATATCCAAAATAGAAGGTGTGGAACTCTTTTCAAATGACTGTATCCAGTTGCGGTAAAAATCACCAATCCTCCTTACCCGATGGTAATTATCCGATTTTTCGTCCGGTATTTTCTGAATTCTTTCAAACCGGCTTCCGGAAGTCAGGCTTCCAAAATCAATACTATAGTATTTGTCCGAGATTTGTGCCAGTTTTTCATCCATTCCGTTGTAATGAACGGCCTGTAACACAGCGCATGAAGAACACCTATGCCAGGTTCTTTTAAAGCTCTTTTCATCCACTCCTATAAAAGCTTCAAAACGATCTGGCTTATTAATTTCCAGAACCGGCTCACTGCTAAGTTCGTGGGTGCATATTTTACAGGAGGTTCCCTTCATAGGTCGGATTCGTATAATTGGTCTATCCTTTTGGTACGGAATTGGATTCTGCATGGCGCCAATCATCCATCGTATCCAAATTACAATAATAATCCATATTGGATACCATATAAGATATCCTACCCGACAACAATGAGCTGTGGTTTAATATAATATCTCTCCTGACCACATACACCGACCCATCACGATAATAAGTTTCCGGCAGATCCTGTCTGCGGTTTATCCTTACATCACCCGCTGCAAAATTCAGGAACCCTTCATCATTCGGTTTAAAAGTCCAGTAAGGACTGAACTGGTGAGGTACCGGAAGCACGCTTATCAGGCAATCGGCCTCACTTTCCATGAATTTATGAACGCACTTATCGATAAAACCTTCTGGTTTATACGGACTGGTTGGTTGCAAAAGACAAACGGCATCGTAATGATCACCTTCTTCATCAAAATACCTCAAAGCGTGCCTTAACACATCTATAGACGGTGTATCATCAGCTGCCAGTTCCTTTGGTCTTAAAAAGGGTACTTCCACACCAAAATCCCTGGCTACATCTGCTATTTTTTGATCATCGGTACTGATAATAAACTTGCTTAGAGTAGATGAATTCAAACCATCACCGGCTACATATCCCAATAGCGGCTTGCCATGTAAGGGTTTGATGTTTTTACCGGGAATTCCCTTGGATCCTCCTCTGGCGGTTATTAAGCCTAGTATCCTCATTTTCGATTGATCAATATGCTATAGTCTTGTGGAAAGTAAGGGGGAACTGGTTCAGGAGATTTGCTATCTTCTTTCCTGCATCACCTCCACCGTATACCATTGAAGGTTCTGGTCTTGGAGCATCCAACCATTGCGTAATGGCTGATTTTATTTCTTCCCGCCCGTAGCTTACATCCAACACATTATTTCCGCGGTCGCGCCTGTTTTGGCGTGAGCCGATATTGACAACCGGAACTCCCAGGTAGGCACACTCACGGATACCTACACTCGAATTACCGATAAGACAACTGGAATTGATCAGCAACCTTAAAAAGTCTGCGGGTTCCATATTCTTGAAAAAGTGAATATGTTCGGGGCCGTATTTCTCACGAAAAGACCGGATACCCTTGGAGGTACCATCCGAACCGGCATCCACGTTGGGCCAAAACCAAAAAGTGGGCACCTTCAACTCATTCACGGCAGCCAGTGTCTCCTCTATATGTGACCTGGATTGGGCATACTCATTAGTAACAGGGTGCTGCATTACAACAATATACTTCCCATTGAAATCAACATTAGCTCCTACTCCGCCATATTTGGTAAGAGGGTTGAAGTTGAACTCAGGGCTTGCTGCCACCTCAGCGGCTATATCAATAGAAGGGCAACCTGTATTTATAACAAAATCAGGATTCTCTCCCAGTTTCAATACTCTTTCTTTAGCACCTTCCGAGGCTACCAGGTGGTAATCGGCCAGCTTGGTAATAGCGTGCCTTACTTTCTCATCAATGTTACCGGTTACCTCTCCCCCTTGTATATGCGCCAGGGGAATATTCATGTAACTGGCTGATATGGCGGTAGCCATAGTTTCAAAACGATCGGCTACGGTAACCACGATATCCGGACTGAGGTTATCAAATACCGTAGACAGCTCTAAAATACCGATACCGGTGGTTTTGGCGGCTGCGGTAAGATTTTCACCTTCCAGGATGTTAAACACCTTGGCCGCAATTTCAAAACCATCGGCCTCAATGTAGTTTACGGCAGAGCCGTACCGATCCAAAAGGGCTGAGGCTGCAACCACCAGTTGCAACTCGAGCTCAGGATGATCCTGGATAGCTTTCAGGGCGGTTTTAATACGGCTGTAGCTGGGACGAGCCGTTATTACCACACATATTTTTCGTTTGGCTGAGCCGGGGTTATTTGTCATAGCTCAATATCTTCCTTGTTTAAGAAATCCCATTTTTTAAGAGGGCGCTTTAGCTTTTTACCAATCACCTCCCTGAAAAGGCTGGCATTCATGCCTTGCCCTTTGGGTTTTTTGGCTTCCAGATGTTCCATGCTGATCTCCTGACCTGCATCAAGGTCACAGTTTACAGAAAGGGACTTTTCAAAAATATTCTTCAATTCGGAAAAACGACTATTGTCGTTCTTATCAATCTTGTTTTCGAGGGATAGCGTGATACTCCGTACACCCTCCACCAATTTCTTTATCTGGTCAATTTCCAGCGAAGCTCGGGCATCGGGGCCGAACATGCGTTTATCAAAAACTGCGTGAAACTCCAGGGTGGTAGCACCTAAAGCAGTGGCCGCCAAACAGGCGTATATATCACCACTATGGTCCGAAAAGCCTACCGGTAAATTATAGCGCTCTATAAGGTCCGTGATCACGTTGAGTCCCCACTCCTCAGCTTTGGTAGGATAAGCTGTGGTACATTGCAATATGGACAGTTCATTACCAAAGTCCTGCAGAAAGCCAATGGTTTGGTCCAGCTCCTCAAATGAACTCATTCCCGAGGAAAGGATGACCGGCTTTCCGGTGCGGGCTATCTTTTCCAGCATCAGGAAATTACTCACTTCCCCGGATCCTATCTTATAGCGTTTCACTCCAATCTCTTCCAACAGGTCCACCGCAGCATTGCTGAAAGGCGAGGATATAAACTCCATACCCTTTTCCTCGCAATGTTCTTTCAGACCCTTCCATTGCTCAGGAGTAAACTCCATCCTTTTCCAATAGTCAATACGGGTATCATCCTCATAGGAAAATTTTACCCGGAAAGGTTCTTTGGCGCTGCTCTCGGCTTCGGCTATATGGGTTTGCCATTTAATGGCATCCACTCCCGTTCTGGCCAAGGCGTCTATATAGGAATGGGCTATTCCCAGGCTGCCTTCGTGTGCCTGTCCGATCTCGGCAATAATAAATACAGCTTTACTCAAAAGTCTTGTTTTCTTTATACCATTCATACACCTGTGCAAGACCCTCGCGCATTTTCACCTGAGGCCTGTAGCCCAGTTTACTGGATATCTTACTGATATCGGCCTTGGAATGCCGAACATCACCGGCTCGCTCCGGGCCATATATTGCTTCAATATTCTTCCCGGATATTTCCTGTAGAAACCCTATCATTTCATTTAAGGTTACCTGCTCTCCGCAGGCGGTATTGTAAATGGTATTGAGGGCGTTTTCATTTTCCGTAAACAAAGCCAGTTCATTAGCCCGGATAGCATTGGTCACATAGGTGAAATCACGGCTGGTATTGCCATCACCGTTAATAGTAGGACGCTCTCCCTTTAAGAAGGCCTTGCAGAAAATAGGGATTACCGCAGCGTACGGATTGTCAGGATTCTGCCGGGGTCCGAAAACGTTAAAGTACCTGAGCCCAATGTAATTGAGTCCGTAGGTACGATGGAATACATCGGCAAACTGCTCAATAGAGAATTTGGTAACTGCGTACGGACTTAGAGGTGTGCCTATACGGTCTTCCACCTTGGGTAATTCCTGGCTATCACCATACGTACTGGAACTACACGCCAGGATTACCCTTTCGATCTTCTTCTCAACGGCAGCATGCAGAATGTTAACCGTTCCAAGGATGTTCACCTCGGTAGAACGCATAGGGTTTTCTATGGAGCGTGGTACCGAACCGAGGGCCGCCTGGTGACTTATCCTGTGAATACCTTCCATTGCCTTGAGGCAGGTATCGTAATTACAGATATCGCCTTTTACATATTCAAAGCGGGGGTGCGATTCAAACTCTCTTATATTCTCGTAATAGCCATTACTCAGATCATCGAGCACCCTTACCAAGCCCACTCGCTCATCCTGCAGAAAATACTCTACCAGGTTAGAGCCTATAAAACCGGCTCCACCTGTGATCAGTAAATTTGTTTTTTTCATTTAAAGTGGCTGGATTCTGGTTTTGCTAAACCACCCTTTTACAGGCGCTTGTCGGAAACTGTTTTGGGCAGAATGCCTTTTACATCGTAAATAAGGGCTTCACCCTTTTTAAGATCTTCCAGATTCATTTCAAGGAATTCACGGTGGGCCACCGCCAGGATAATGGTATCGTACTTTGAAAGTTCTTCAGTCTTGATGATATCCATACCAAACTCGTGCTTTACTTCTTCGGGGTTAGCCCATGGATCATATACATCCACATCCATCTGGTAGGTTTGAAGCTCATTGTAGATATCAATAGCACGTGTATTCCGGATATCGGGGCAGTTCTCCTTAAAGGTGATACCCAACATCAGCACTTTGGAATTTTTAACCCGCATTTCAGCTTTAACCATCATCTTAACCACTTCAGTGGCCACGTACTTACCCATGCCATCATTGAGTCTTCTACCGGCCAGGATGATCTCCGGGTGATACCCCACTTCCTGCGCTTTCTGAGCCAGGTAATACGGGTCTACACCAATACAGTGACCACCCACCAAGCCTGGTTTAAAGGGGAGGAAATTCCATTTAGTTCCGGCTGCTTCCAATACCTCGGCCGTATCAATCCCCATCAGGTTAAAGATCTTGGCCAGCTCGTTCACAAACGCAATATTTATATCACGCTGTGAATTTTCAATAACCTTGGCGGCTTCAGCCACTTTTATGGAACTGGCTTTATGGGTTCCGGCCACAATAACCTCTTTGTAGAGCTTATCTACAAAATCTGCTATTTCAGGCGTAGAACCGGAAGTAACCTTCAATATTTTAGTAACGGTATGTTCCTTGTCACCGGGGTTGATTCGTTCAGGTGAATAACCGGCATAAAAGTCTTCGTTGAACTTAAGGCCTGAAACCCTCTCCAGCACCGGGATACATTCATCTTCCGTTACACCGGGATATACGGTTGATTCATATACCACAACATCTCCCTTTTTTAAAACGCTACCTACCGTTTCGCTGGCCTTTACAAGAGGTGTAAGCACCGGTCGGTTATATTTATCGGTAGGTGTGGGAACGGTTACCACAAAAACATTGCAGTCATTAATATCGTCCTTTTGGGCGCTTACCCGGAAAGAGTGATTCTGGAGTACATCCTTGAGGTAGGAGTTCTCTACCTCAAGCGTAGAGTCCACTCCATCGGACAATTCCTTTACCCTGGCCTGGTTGATATCAAAGCCAACGGTAGTAAACTTCTTTCCGAATTCAACAGCCAGCGGAAGGCCAACGTAGCCCAGTCCTATAACTGCAATTTTGATGTTTTGCATGTCTGTCATACTGCGAGTAAAATTGATGAACCGGTTTGCCGGTATTAGGTAATTTTGATTAGTTAGTTACTGATTGCACCTTCAGTTTGGAAGGGTGGATCTCGGCACTAAGCTCAAACCCGAGGGAGTCCAGCTGTACCACTATTTTTGAATTGCGTACTTCTTTTACTATGCCTGCCTCTCCTTTAAATACTCCCTCTTCTATTTTCACATCCTGCCCTTTGGAAAAGGAAGAAACGTTGGCTTTGGCGGAAGGATATTCCTCCAGGAATTGCTGAATAGTGTGTATTTCTTCATTGCGGATAACCACAGGCTTCCCCAGCCAGAATACATTGCTTACAATAGAGGGATCTTCCAGTATTTGTAGCCGTTGAGCTTCATCTACACACGCAAACACGTACGAGGTAAAAAGGGGTTCCTGTATCTTCTTTTTCCGGTCCGACCATTGTTTGATGGTGGTCCTCAAGGGGGCATAGATAGTATAACCTTTGCGTTTGAGGCGCTCAGCAACAGACTTTTCGTTGCGTGGTTTCGTATAAAAAGCTGTCCAGTAAACTTTAGCGTTCATTCCAGATGAGTAAATATTCCTCTCCTTTAAACTCCTGCTTTTTCGCTTCTTCTATGGAATAGATAAGAAAACGGATCTTACGCCCTGAAAGCTTCTCTGATTTATCGATAAGCCTCAACAGGTAGTTCTTGTCCGGATTCCCTACAAATATGAGATCAATTACGCTGGAATCCAAGCCTTTTGCCAGATCCCCTGTCACATACACCCGGTCCAGGTCACCCAAACGTTCCACTACGTTTGCAATGATCTGATCCAGCCCGGTATGTTTAAGAATGATACCCTGCAGTTCCTTAAATAAGGGATGAGATCTGCGCGCCTTGAAAATTTTCCGGTTGCCCTGACTTTCTGCTTCCAGCAGGCCCGCCTCCTCAAAACGGTTCAATTCCACGCGGATGGAGTTGGTACTTTCTCCAAATTCTGATTCTAAAGACCTGAGATATGCCCTTGATTCAGGATTCAAAAAGAACTTGATAAGAAGCTTTACCCTGGTTTTGGATGATATAAGTGTATCGAGTATCAATTGCCTTTATTTGGCCAAACATGGCTTCGCCTGGTCACTCCCATTTAGAGCAACAAAATGAGTAAATATTTTACTCAATGTATGGCTGGCAAATATATGAATACCTTCTTAACTAGCAGGTTAAATACAAAAAAAGCCACTTTTAAATTTTCAGCTTAAAAGTGGCTTTTACAGATGATCAAGATAAAAATTACTTAATCCTTTTTCTTCTTTCTTCTTCGTCCGAAGAGGCTACGGGCAGGCACCTCATCCTCCACATAGCCGTAACCATAGCCATAACCATAGCCATAACCATAGCCATAACCGTAGTTATAATAACCGTAGCCGGATTCCACCACTACATCATTGAGGATAATGGCCATATTCTTAACCGCACCTTCCCGGTACTTATCATCAATAAGTTTCATATAACCCTTGGGAGTGTATTGCTGACGTACCACAAACAGCACAATATCAGAATACTTCATAATATCAAACGCATCAGCTACCAGGCCTACCGGGGGAGTATCAAAAATTATATAATCATACTTCTCCTTCAAGGTTTCCATCATGCTTACACATCGCTCTCCCAGGATCAATTCTGAAGGGTTGGGAGGTACGGGGCCGGCACTGATAAGATCCAGATTTTTAATGGAGGTAGTCTGAATTATCTCGTCAAGACTGTCACGACCAGCCAGATAAGAAGATACACCTTTTTCGTTACTAAGATCAAAGTCATTATAGATCTTAGGTTTACGAAGGTCAAGTCCAACCAGGACGGTCCGTTGATTGGAAAGGGCAATTGCCGAGGCCAGGTTAATGGAGTTATAGGTCTTTCCTTCACCACCAATAGAGGAGGTTATCAGGATGGCCACACCTTTTTCGCTGCCTGATGATTCCGCCCCCATAAACTTGAGATTGGAACGCAGGGCCCTGAAATTTTCTGAAGCTGCTGATTTAGGGTGTTTGGCCACCGTAAGGTTGGTATTCTTATTGTTATGACCAACGGCACCCAGAACCGGGATTTTGGTAAGTCCTTCCAACATGGATATGGACTGAATCTTATTGTTAAGGAAGTTGCGGATGAACATCACCGCAATGGGAATAAACAGACCTAAGATCAATGCTACAATATAAACCCTTGGCTTATTGGGGAAAATGGGGTTTCTTTCGGTCCGGGCATAATCAATGATGGTACTGCTGGCACGGTTAGAAGCAATGGCAATACCTGCCTCGGCTTTCTTCTCCATCAGGAACACAAAGAGGTTCTCATTGAGTTTGAACTGACGCTCAATGTTCAACAGATCCATTTCCTGCTCCGGCAATTCCGATAAGTTCGACTCCAGGTTGCGAAGTTCCTTCTGCAGCTTGGCAATCCTGGCGCTATTTCTTTCCTCCACACCCTTCATGGCTTCACGAAGACGGGATTTGAGGTACCCTATCTGCTCATTCATATTCTTGAGCACCGGGTTAGCTTCAGAAGCTGTGATTCCCAAGCTTGCCTTGCGGGATTCCAGTTCAGCCAGCTGATCAATGATCTTTTGAGAGGTCCCGTCACCCAGGGTCATAGGGATAACCGGATCATCCTGGAACTGATCACCTCTCAGGTAATCTTCAATATAATTAATGTAGTTTCTCTCAATCTCCAGGGAGGTCAACTGCCTTTCCAGTTCGGTGATCTGCTCATAGTACTTCTGAGCTTTCATGGAAACGTCCAGGATCATCTTGTCTGAACGGAAATCGGCAAGATTGGTCTCAATAGCTCTTAAGGTATCACCCACCCTGTTCAGCTCAGAGCTCACAAATTCCAACGTGTTTTTTGCTATTTCGTTCTTAACGAACAGGCCGAAATCGAGGTATTGCTGTACCAGTTCATTCAGGTATACTCTTACCTTTTCAGGGTTTTCAGCCGTGGAGGTAATATCAACAGCCGAGCTACCTTTAGCAGTAGGCTCAACCTCAAGCCTCTTCTGCCACTGGGTGGCTATACTTTGTACCGACTTTAGCTTTATTGTCAGCTCGTTAAAAGGATCATCGTTTTTCCGTACAATTTTGAAACTGTGATAAGGTGTGGTATACCACTCCCCATCCTTTAAATTTACCGTGGCATCAATATTTCCGGCAGCCTTACCAATATTGATTTCCTCATACTTAAACTCCTCATAGTTGTAGAGACTGGGACTCTGGTCAAGGTTCATAATACTTACCTCATACCCACCCTTGCCATTGTCAGCAACCACAATATCGTAGTTGATGGCCTGAACGTGGGTAGAGTCCATAACCAGTTCAATGGGGCTCTTATCATATAATTCCGTTACCCGCACCCGGCCTTCCGTCCAGTATTCCACACCAAAATCAGTATGCTGGATCGTCCTCTCCGCCATGGCCAGTGATTTGATGATGACCACCTCGTTTTCAAAAGTTAAACGGGGATTGTAATAACCAATAGCTTCCATTACGTTAGAGAGGCTACTTGTGTTCTCTGACTCAATGAGCAGGATTACGGTAGCGCGGTATATTTCCTTACTATAACGATTGTATATAAAGGCTATACTCAATGCCAGCGCTATGCATATAATAATATAAGGCCAAATACTGACAATCTTGAATAAATAGTACCTTAGATCGGTTCCCTCGTTATTTTCTTCTGAATTGCTTAGCTGTTCCTGCATGAGTTAAAAACGCTGGAGGTTAGTGATAATCAATAAGGTACTGGAAACAATGGTAAGTACGGACGCTATGGTAGCAAAACCCGTGGTACCAATACCCCATGATTTGGCTGGCAAAGGCTTAACATTAATAACATCATTAGGCAGGATGTAGAAATATGGGCTTTCCACCACTCCCCTGTCAGTAAGATCAACCTCGTAAAATTTAACACTTCCTTCTACCTGACGCATGATCTGAACGGAAGTTCTGTCACCCACCAGGCTTATATCGCCACCTACCGCCAGGGCTTCAAAAATATTTACCTGGTTCTGGTAAATAGTATATTTACCCGGGCCTGAAACCTCTCCAATAAGGGTAAAACGCACACCTGCCAACTGGACGGTAACGTTCAATACTTCATTCTGAAAATAATTGGAGAGCTTGGAAAGAACCATCTTCTTTATACTCTCCGTATTCATTCCTAAAACATACATTTTTCCTAAAACCGGCAGGTCAATATTCCCATCTATATCTACGGTATAACCATTCAAATAGAACATAAGATCCCCTCCGTTCTGGTTTACCTGGGTGGTGGAAGTTATGTTGAACATATTACTCACCTCCGGGTTAAAACTGCGAATGGCTATGTTAAGGATGTCATTAACCTGTACTTCGTATCTGGAATTGGCGTAATTTAATCGCAAAGAATCCACATTGGCAGATTCGCTTTGCAGGTAGGTTAGCTTTTTTCTGGGTATACAAGAACCCAGAAGCAGGATACTTATGAAAAATATAAAAATCTTCTTCATCAAGGCTGAAGGTTTGAAAAATTCAGGCGCAAATATAGCGTAATAATTAAGGTTCAATAATTATGGTTTCATTAAATAACCCCTGAACCAAATATGGTTTTTATGCTATAGTTTGATCATTCCTGCGGCCACGGTTTCGTTGGTACCTTCATCAATGAGAATGATACTTCCGGTTGACCGGTTATCAGAATAATCGTCTACCATCAAGGGTTTAGTGGTTCTCAACCTTACCCTGGCAATGTCATTCATTCCAATTTCCTTATCATCCTCCAGGCGGTGAAGGGTGTTGATGTTTACCTTATATAATACCTCACTGATCATACAACGGGCCTCATTGCTGGTATGGCGTATGATGTATTTTCCCCGGGGCATGGGACCGCGCTGATTGAACCAGCAAAGCATAACATCTATATCCTGCAACATATGCGGCTGATTGTTAGGACGCACGATCATATCCCCCCTGCTGATATCAATATCATCTTCAAGGGTAAAGGAAACAGACATGGGTGAAAACGCCTCTTCAAATTTCGTTTCAAAGCAATGGATTTCCTTGATCTTTGAGCTGAAACCAGAAGGCAATACGGTTACTTCATCCCCAGGTTTAAACACGCCTCCTGCCACACGTCCCGCGTAACCACGGTAATCGTGGTACTTGTCATTATGAGGCCTGATCACCGTTTGTACCGGAAAACGACAGTCAATATGATTGTGATCACTACCAATGTGAATAGTTTCCAGGGTATGCAAAAGTGTTTCGCCCTGGTACCAATCCATTTTTTCGGAACGGTTTACCACATTATCACCATGTAGAGCACTGATGGGCACAAAGCGCACATCCTTCACATCCAGTTTGGAAGCAAAGTCCTTATACTCCCCCACCACCTTCCTGTAGGCCTGCTCATCATAATCCACCAGGTCCATCTTATTAATACACACCACCAGGTGAGGTATCTGCAATAAGGAAGCAATAAAAGAGTGGCGGCAGGTTTGCTCAATAACACCATTGCGTACATCCACCAGTATCAAAGCCAGGTTTGCGGTTGACGCCCCGGTTACCATGTTGCGGGTATACTGAATGTGCCCGGGTGTATCGGCAATAATGAACTTACGCTGTGGAGTGGCGAAATACCGGTAGGCAACGTCAATGGTAATACCCTGCTCCCTTTCATCCTTCAATCCATCGGTTACCAGTGACAGGTCCACATGCTGCAGACCACGCTTGGCGCTGCTATGTTCCACGGCATCCAGTTGATCCTCAAAGATGGATTTGGAGTCATACAGCAACCTCCCTATTAAGGTACTTTTACCGTCATCCACACTTCCGGCTGTAGTGAACCGGAGTAATTGCATATCCAGATAACTATTCTGTTCTGCCATTTTCTTATTCTTTAAATGCTTTCTTAAAAATATCCTTGTTTCTTGCGGTCTTCCATAGAGGTTTCACTACGCTTATCATCCGCACGGTTACCCCGCTCAGTCTGGCGGGCAGCAGCTACTTCCTCTACAATCTTGGCCAGCGTATCCGCATCAGACTCTACACCTCCGGTAATAGTTATATCGCCCAGGGTACGGAAACGGATCATCCTTTTCTCCGGCTTATCGCTATCTTCCAATTTGATATGCTCCGAAACGGGTAACCAGGAATTGTTACGCCAGATAACCTCGCGCTCATGAGCAATATACAGGGACGGGATCTCTATATTCTCCATGAGAATATATTGCCAAACATCCATCTCGGTCCAGTTACTGATAGGGAACACCCGGAAGTGCTCTCCCATGTGTTTTTTACCGTTAAAGAGGTTCCAAAGCTCAGGGCGTTGGTTCTTGGGATCCCACTGCCCGAAATCATCACGATGGGAGAAAAAACGTTCCTTAGCCCGTGCTTTTTCCTCATCCCTGCGGGCACCACCCATGCAGGCATCAAACTGGTAGTGTTCGATGGTATCCAGCAGTGTAGTGGTTTGCAAGGCATTGCGGCTGGCATTCTTACCAGTTTCTTCACGCACCCTTCCATCGTCAATGGACTTTTGTACCGAGCCTACTATGAGCTGGCAACCCAGTTTATTGACCAGGTTATCGCGAAACTCAATAGTTTCAGGAAAGTTATGACCGGTATCGATATGAACCAGCGGAAAAGGTATACGAGCTGGCCAAAAGGCTTTTTTTGCCAGGTGGGTTAAAACGATAGAGTCTTTACCCCCACTAAACAAAATGGCGGGTTTTTCAAACTGGGCATAAACCTCCCGCATCACAAAGATGGATTCGGCCTCCAGTTCCTTTAAGTGGGTAAGTGAATACCGCATTTTACTTCAATTTTAATTTATCATTCAAGTGCTCCATAATGGTTTGCACTCCTTCTTCTATACTTTGCAGATGGGTCTGCACACGGATATCCGGGTCTTCAGGCGCTTCAAAGGGCGCACTGATACCGGTAAAGTTGGATATCTCTCCTGCTCTGGCTTTTTTATACAAGCCTTTTACATCCCGCTTCTCACACTCTTCTACCGGGCAATCCACATATACCTCTATATAATGATCATCTCCCAGCAGGCTACGGACAAATTCCCGCTCCTCACGATAGGGCGAAACAAAAGCCGCTAAAGTAATAAGTCCGGCATCATCCATCAATTTCGCCACTTCTCCTATTCGCCTGATATTCTCCTTGCGGGCCGCTGCAGAAAAGTCAAGATCACTATTCAGCCCGGTGCGGACATTGTCTCCGTCCAGTAAATAGGTATGATAGCCTTTATTGACCAGCTCCGTTTCCAAAGCATTGGCCAGGGTAGACTTCCCGGAGCCTGAAAGGCCGGTAAACCATATCACGCAAGACTGATGGCCATTGGTTTTTTGTCGGGTATCACGATCTATGTGGTGATCATGGGGAATGATGTGCAGCTTCTCTTTCACAGCAAATCAAATTGAAAAATTAAATACCCCAGGAATATAAGCGCATACACAATGCTGAGGGGTAATCCTATTCTTAAAAAATCGGAAAAACGGTAATTCCCCGCCTCCATCACCATCAGGTTGGTCTGGTACGCAAAAGGCGTGGCAAAACAGCAGGAAGCCGCATAGGCAGCAGTAAGGAACAAAGCCTTACCGGGTATAACCGTGGCGGCAGCCAGACCCAGTACCACCGGAAACACTATGGAAACTGCCGCTACATTGGTTACTACGGATGTAAGAATAAAGGTCATTAAAAATACTACACCTATAATGAGCAAAGGTGGCCATTCTGCAGCATTTGAAAAAACGGTATCCATCAGGTAATTAGCTGCCCCGGAATCAATAAGTGCCTGACCGATGGCCAGGGCTCCGGTTAAGACCAGCAAAAGATCAAGGCTTACATTCTTTTTGGCACCCTCCAGGGTTACCATCCCCGCAATACCCTGCGCCAGGGCGATGGTGAGCAAGCCTTCAAACAGCTTGAATACACCGGTAATCATTAAGATAAACGATACCGCTACTCCCACCCAGAAAATAAGTTTTTGCGAACGGCTCAGCTCCCGGGGTTTTTCAATGGTATTGATCACCAAAAGATCCTGGTAGCGGTGATTACGTTCCCTGAAATTAGGGCCTGTTACCAGCAATATCAGGTCACCGGTATGAAGGGCAATATGGCCGATCTTCCCACTGACTTTCTCTCCCTTGCGGTGGATACCAATAATAGCAGCATCATACTTTTCGCGGAAACCTACCTCCTTTACCGTTTTGCGGTCCAGGGTGCTGTTTTGCGTTACAATGGCCTCCGCCACATCGGTATTATCCGCAATATGGAATTCCGTTTTCTTGGAGAGTTCCAGCCCCTTGCCGTTCTTCAACAGGTTAAAGATGAGAGATGTTTCACCCGCAAACATCAGTATATCCCTCTCTTCAATAAGATGTGCCGGAGATACCGCTGTAAAATGATTTTTTCCTCTTACAATCTCGGTAAGGAAGACGCCTTCCAGGTTCCGCAGCCCGGCCTGCTCCACCGTGAGGCCGATAATAGGTGAATCTTTAGCCACCACTGTTTCCACCAGGTACTCACGGGTGTTTTCCTCCAACACCTCCATGAGATCCTTCCGGTTGCGCAACAGCAATGGGCCAACGCCATAAATAAAGAACAGACAACCAGCCGTTACCAATACTCCGGGAATAATAAAATCACCAAAAGACAACACTTCCTGCCCTTCTGAAGCCAAAAGACCATTCAGGACCAGGTTGGTTGACGTACCGATCAAGGTTATCATACCTCCCACTATAGCCGCGTACGAAAGCGGGATAAGCAGTTTGGAGGGATTGATATTATTCTGTTTTCCCCAATTGTATACGTAGGGCATCATCATGGCCACTACCGGGGTATTGTTCATAAAGGCTGAAACACCAGCCACCGAACTGGTCATACGCAACAGGAAAGAACGATCTGAGCGCGCCTTTCCCAGAAAACGGTCAAAAAAAGCGGCCAGATTGAAATATTCGTTCAGCGAAGCCGTGATAATGATGAGCAGAAAGATGGTAAGGATACTAATATTGCTGAAGCCTGAAATAAAATCACGCACTTCTATGATCCCTCCGATAAGCAATAAAGCCACGGTTGTCAAAAAAACCATCGAGGCCTTAAAGCGGTCCGTGACCAGTACTATGATCATCAATAGTATTACGGTGAGGGCGTAGGTAATATGGTATTCAGGCGCTATCATCTCCAATAAGCCGCAAAATTATTAAAAGTCTACTAAATACATAGATTTTAATAATTTTTATTTCAGGCCCCTTGCGGAAACTCTTCAGCTGCCCGCAAAATATTCGGGGAATCCCACGTTTACTATAAGTAATGTATGAAATTACTAGCCAAAGCCTTAATTTTGTTTTTTTGTATAGCTCGTTATTGTTTCAGATATTGTGAGTTTGTAGAAAATGCTGCTTCTTTGCAGCACCGCTTATGAAGAGACTGTTAGCTTTATTTGTACTGGCATTCGTGGTGCAACTAGCCCAGGCTCAGGATACTAAGGACAACTTTGTCCCAAATCCGAGTTTTGAGGCTACCCAATGTCCCATTTACAGCCCCTACCCAAGAGACTATATCAGTCCCTGGACCACTTATTTCGGTTCTCCGGATTATTACGAGCCCAATTGCGGTGTAGCCGGTGCAGATTCTACTACCAATAACTCACAGGCATTTGACGGGGATGGATTTGTAGGCATTGAGGTTTATGGCCAGGAAAATGGAACCTACATGCGTGAGTACCTGCATGCCGAGTTGAAAGAACCTTTAGTAGCAGGGCAGTTGTATCGTATTACTTTTTATGTGAAGCCGGTTTTTGTGGATGAAGGTTCTTTTGGTATCAACAACATAGGTTTATTACTTACCGACACCATTTTGGACAGTATTCCGGCTGACTCACTGATACCTGCTGAGCCGCAGATCTTCGGAACAGAGCCGGTGATCAATACTAATTACTGGACTCCTATATGTGGAGTGTATAAAGCTAAAGGCGGTGAGCAATATATTACCATTGGTAATTTCTTTACCGATTCGGAAACCAGCGCGGTACCGCTTGAAAACTCCACCAACGCCCAAAGAGGGTACTTCCTTATCGATTATGTACAGCTGGTTGAAAATGATTTCCCACAACTGCCTCAGGATAGTGTACTGTGTTTTCAAGGCCGGATAGACCTGAATCTCACTCGCCCGAACTTCAACTTTTTCTGGCAGGATGGTACCACGGGAGGTCAATATACGATCACAGAACCCGGGGACTATTCCGTTCGCATTGTTTCTCCCTATTGCTTTTACACGGACTCTATCAACATCATTGCTATTGAATGCTCCGATTGTAAGGTTTTTGTACCGAACGCATTTACACCCAACGGTGATGGCCGTAATGAAGAGTTCCGCCTGAAAGCCAATTGTGAACTGGTTGATTACCGGCTGCAAATATTTGATCGCTGGGGGCAGAAGGTCTTTGAATCTACGGATATCAACGTAAGCTGGGACGGTAAGAGCACCAATAAGACTGCTACCTTTACCTACAACCTGCAATATACTTTTGAAAAGTTCCGGAAAACGGAAACTGAATCAAGAAGAGGTTACTTTACCCTCATTAAGTAAGCCTGGCCAAATACCAATCAGCATTTTTTCTTTCACTTTCCTTTACTACTTACTAGCGCCTCTTGCATCTGTTCAGGGCCAGTCCAGTTAAGAATTTACGGAATCCCCCTTGTCAGGCTGTTTTCAATGCTTCACGATCTCTTTTACATTACTATAAATGGTCTCCGCCAGATCATCCGTAGGCAGGTCATTGGAATCTAAACCAAACGGATCTTCAATTTCCTCTGCTATCATTTCCAGGCTAGCAAAAGTGTAAAAGGTTACTATGGTCACCGCTACACCCCAATACCCAAAATCACCGATCAGGGCAAATGGCAAAGTGATAATGTAAATGAAGATGAATTTCTTCAGAAAGATGTTATACGTATAAGGTATAGGTGTTTTCTTAATCCGCTCACAGGCCCCACAGATATCCGTAAAGGCATTTAAGTCGTTGAGCATAGCCAGATAAGCAGCCTCACTAAGGGAATGCTCCTTGTAAGCCTGTAATAACTCTCCCTGTATGGTATTCGCCAAAAAGTTGGGTACATGGTTTACTTCACGTGAGAGATCCATAAACTCCGGCAGGTATTCCTTCAACTTTTCTGCGCTCCAACTTCTCAGATGATCTTTTAACACGGTAGCATATATACCGGTCATTTGTTGCAAACGATGCTTTCGACCATCCTGGGATGCCGGTACAAAAGCGTTGATCTTGAGGGCCATGTTCCGGCTTACGTTTACCAGGGCTCCCCATTGTTTACGGCCCTCCCACCAGCGATCATAGGCCGTATTGGTGCGAAATACCAAGAGCAGTGAGATCACAAAACCCAATAAGGAATGCATGGCCATGGAAGTCGCCAGAGAGGTTCCCCATATCCTTCCTTCAATGTAAACCACTATGGAGCTAAACAAGGCCAGGGAAACCATTACCCAAAACAGTTTTCTAAAGGTTTCGGCTTTATGAAATTTAAAGATCAGCCCGAACCAGGCCTTGGGGTTATAATGTACCATGGATGCAATTTATGAGACTTCCAAAAATAACCGTTTTCTATAAGTCTTCAGAAAGGATATTTTGCGGCCAATACCGCGGATCAAAAAAAATATCTACCTCTTGGTTTTTTGTTTGGTAAAAATGGAAAAGTGTCTATCTTTGCGCTCCCGTTGAAGAAACGGTTACGTTTTTTAAAATACTGGTCCGGTAGTTCAGTTGGTTAGAATACATGCCTGTCACGCATGGGGTCGCGGGTTCGAGTCCCGTCCGGACCGCTAAGCACATTAGCAGAAGAATGCAAAAGCCTGAAAGTCGTTGATTTTCAGGCTTTTTTGTTTTTGGCAATATGCAGGAAAATGCATAAAAAAGCACCCTCCAGGTGCACTTTTGGGTGCACCGGCCAAAAACACCCAAAATTGCCTCCAGCGTATATTTTGCATTGATTTACAGCACTTTGCATTTTAAAGGCTCCACGAAAACCCTAAACTTTGTTTTTGTTGAACTTTAAAAGTGAAAATGTATGTTACCCTCTGATTTTCAATGCTATTTTTTCCTGAGAACTTCCAAAATGCTCAAAAATGGAGAGGCTCCGATTTATATCCGGGTGAAGCTCGCAGGAGCAAGGAAGGACATTTCTACCAACCTGAGCTGTATCCCCGAAAGATGGTGTAACGAAATGAAGATGGTAAACGGTATTCAAAAGAAGGACCAGGAGATCAATAATACCCTGATGCAGTGGAAGATCAAAGTAAAAGAGGCCGCTGAATTCCTGGCCCGAACCAAGGAGTATTTTGAACCTTCCGATATCCGGGATTATCTGGAAGGTGAATACAAGGTATCAGGACTTGTGGAGTTTTTCGAGCTTCGGATCTCTGAAATCCATACGATGATAGGCCGTGGTTATTCCCGATCCACCATCATCAATTACAAAAGTACCCTGAAGCACATCCGTACTTTCCTGGATCAAAAATTAAGACGTTCCGACATACCCTTGCCTGGTATTAGTTACGCTTTCCTGGAATCGTTTATTTCCTTCCTGAAGATCGAGCAAGGTTGCCAAACCAACACCGCAAATAAATATATGCGGACTTTGCGGGCGGTGCTCTACGAAGCTAAGCGCAAAGACCTCATTACTCAAAACCCGTTTGAGAAATACAGCCTGAAGTACGAACGTAAAACCCGGGGGTACCTCACCGAAACCGAATTACAGACCCTCATGGATAAAGAGATAACCATCGAAAGGATAGCCATGGTCCGGGATTTATTTGTATTCTCCTGCTTTACCGGTTTAGCGTATTCGGATGTGAAAAGCCTGCAAAACAAGCATATCATTGAACGCAATAACGCAAAATGGATCATTAAACCACGGCAAAAAAGCAACGTGGATTCGGTTATTCCTTTGTTGCCGCAGGCGGAACGTATCTTAGACCGACACACCCCCTATTCCACCCCTGGGGGTGCCTTGCTCCCCACCCCCACCAATCAAAAGGTTAATGCCTACCTGAAAGAGATCGGGGATATCTGTGGCTTCACTAAGGACCTTACCTTCCATATGGCGCGGCACACCTTTGCTACCACGGTTACCCTGGCTAATAATGTACCCATTGAAAGCATCAGTAAAATGCTGGGACATACCACCATTAAAACCACCCAGATCTACGCCAAGGTAGTTGAAAACAAACTTTTGCAGGACATTCAAATGGTTAATGACAGATTCAAATAGACCAGCCTCTTCATCTCTAATCAAACACAATTTCCTATTTTGCTTCAGGGTTACATTTATAAACCTTGAACCATGCGTTACCTGATCCTGCCTTATGTATTGTTTATAGCATATGCTACCGCATACACCCCTATTCCACCTCCGGTGATGGATACAAACACCCCCCTGTTATTGATTTGTCAAAATGATCGATATGGATATATCAATCCCCAGGGACAAATAGTAATAGAGCCCCATTTCCTGAATGCGGGAGAATTCTCGGAAGACCTCGCTCCGGCAAGGATAAATGGACTGTTCGGTTATATCAACCCCCGGGGTGAATGGGCAATACCCCCGCAATATGAATTTGCGGAACCCTTCCGGGAGGGGGTGGCCGTGATCTATACAAACGGAAAGCCTTTTTACATTGATCGTACCGGACACATAATCTTTGAGCATAACTTCATATCTCTGGGGCCATTTAAGAACGGGCGAGCTATGGTAATTACTAAGAATAATAGAAAAGGGATTATCCAAAAGGATGGTTCTCTATTGGTAGATACATTATATGATGATATTAATCCTCTGGTTAATGAGTACTATCAACTATTCATTAATGGAGACAGTACAAACGAGGGGGTGGATGCCACGGGGGTGGTTGACAGCACCGGGAAGTTTACGATCCCCATGGGGAGGTTTTCATCTTTGCAATACCATGGGAACTCTTTCCTGAAGTTCAAGGATCATGTAGAAAAACCAGATGATACAGACCCTGCAACCTTCTCAGGTTTTGTAGATATAAACGGAGAAATACTCTTTCGTAAGAAATTTGGTGAGCACCAATGGCTTCACGGTGGCTTATTCGAAGGCTTTGTGGTAGTCTATTTAAATAGTTCTGAAGAGGATACTCCTAAGAATAAACGGGAAACAGCATATCAAGGTTATATAAACACCAAAGGAGACATTGTTATTGACAAGCCTGAATACAGATATGTAACTTCCTTTTCCAATGGACGGGCTTTTGCCAGGGTTAATGGTAAAAACTACCTTATCGATACCACGGGAAAGATCACTCACCCCAGACCTTATAGTTTAGTGCAAACTTTTATGAATGGTCATTCCATAGTTCTGGACTCGGGAAATAGAAATTGGGGAGTTATTAATACATCGGGTCAATACATTATCGAGCCTTCCTTTATTGGTATAACACATCTGGATGAGCATCATTTTTATTTTAGTGATACGACATTTAATCCAAAATGTGAAAGTTGCTACGGAGTAGCTAATTATAAGGGTGAGACTATTATAGAACCTTCTCTCAACGACCTGGATTACGAAGGGTTTAAAAATGGTTTGTTGCATTGTATTAAAAACGGATACCCCGCTTATATCGATACTTCTGGAAAAGTAATATGGCAAGAGGAAGAGACCTCCATTACCGAGCTACAATCTTTGAATATCGACTATATGAATGGCGGGTACTTTATTGCCTTTTCCGAACAACCCAATAGTCATGGCGGATACGCAGAGTCGCAAAATTTACCGCAAAAAATAGATAAAGCTTTGCAGCTTCCTGAAAAGGAACTCTCTGTTACCGTTAAAACAGAGGTACATGATACTTTATGGAAAAGTTACCTGGGTTATCGGGTGATTGTTGCCAATACCACCCGTAAGAAGATTGAGTTCTTTGCCCAGGATAGCCGCCTCTACATGAAAGTACAGGCTAAAAACCCCCGGGGTGAATGGCAGGACATTGAATACCTGCCCAGCAGTTGGTGTGGCAACAGTTACCATTCAGTATATCTGAAGAAAAATGAGTATTGGAAACTAACCACCCCGGTGTATGAAGGTGACTTTGAAACCCAACTGCGTATTGAGTTGGAATACCCCGATCCGGATGATGAACCGGAAAACCCCTGGGAACGCAAAACCCGTAAAATATATAGTAATGAATATGCGGGAAGTGTGAACCTTGCACAATTCTGGCGCAAACCGGGGTACTCTCCTTCGGGTATTATGGATCCATACAACGACTGAAACACCCCCATAAATCACTCCTTCACACTATTGGCCCACCCCCCATAGTTTTAGTAAAACACCCCTGCTTTGGTTAGGGGGTGGATTTGATTTTACTACTTTTGGCTAACTTCACTTATTGTTATGAACGTACGCCTCACTCCTGAACAAAAGATCAAGATCCTTAACTCCGATGATCTGTACCTGATCATGCAAAACGTGCTTTTGCGGGAGAACAAAATTGGTCGTGGAAAGGAGCACCTTTGGGTAGTATGCCTGAATGCTGAGAACCGCATTCTCAATATTGAACTGGTTGGGCTGGGCTCTAACATATCTGTTTCGGCCACCCCTACCAGTATTTACCAGCTAGCCGTTCATAAAAGTGCGGTTTCCATTATCATCGTACACAACCACCCCACCGGCAACCTCCGCCCCTCTGATGAGGACAAGAAGTTTACCCGCCACATGATGAAGGTTAGCCAGGTTTTGCGGGTAAAATTGCATGACCATATTATTATCAGCGAAGAAGACTACTACAGCTTTGCGGACATGGGCCTTATGAAAGAGTTGGCACACGCCCTACCAGAAGAATACCTGGATGGACAGGTGGAAAAAATGGAGGATGACCTGGCAAAACTCGTTGAAGACAGAAACCGTCTAGAAATGGCCAGAGGTTTTAAAAAAGAGGGGGTGGATCCTCGTATTATCTCCAATGTAACGGGGGTGTCTGTATCGGTGATTGAGGGGTTGTAGGCTTACAATTTTGAACTTTCTGAGAAGTTAGCTGGTCCTTTTTATCCATCTGGGCATTTCTTCCTATATAGTCCTTTCTTTACGGCTTTTTCAAAACACATCAAGGACAATGTATTTATTAAAAGAAGCCATTGTGGAGTTTCTCCACCACTGTCGCTATGAAAAAAACCTGAGCGACAAAACCCTTAAATTTTATGAGATAGACCTTTTGCAACTGCAAAGTTTTTTGCGGAGTAAAGAGTTTTCCCTGGAAGTGAGGGCTATTACTAAAGCGGAGCTCCGAGAATACCTGCAAAGCATTTCGGTATTGAAACCTAAATCGGTAAAGCGGAAAGTGGCTACCATCAAGGCCATGTTCAATTACCTGGAGTTTGAAGACCGGATCGAAGTAAACCCTCTGCGGAAAATGCGGATCAAGATCAAAGAGCCTTTTCAATTGCCGAAAGCGCTAAACCTTCAGGAAATGGGAGCCATCTTTAAAACGGCTTACCTAAAGCTACAGAATAAACGAGAATCTGATTATGCCTATTTCGAAGCTTTACGAAACGTGGTAGTTATTGAGCTTCTGTTTGCTACGGGCGCGCGGGTTTCGGAAATAGCGGGCCTGAAAACAGATCATATTAACCTGGATACGGGGGTGGTTACCATTAAAGGAAAGGGAAACAAAGAGCGTATCATCCAGATTTGCAATACGCATACTTTCGAAGTATTGCGTAATTATCAAAAGCAGTTTGCGAAACTTATACAGGACGCCAAAGGAGCTTTTTTGGTCAACCGCCTGGGTAAAGCCCTTACGGACCAGTCCATCCGCAATATGATCCGGAAGCTGGCACAGGAAGCTAAGGTTAATAAGCATGTGACCCCGCATATGTTCCGCCACTCCTTCGCCACCCTCCTACTGGAAAAGGAAGTGGACATCAAATACATACAGGCCATGCTAGGCCACAGTTCTATTGTAACCACCCAGATCTATACTCACGTGAATAGGGAAAAGCAAAGGCAGATCCTTCAGGCTAAACATCCTAGGATGGATTTCGCGGTGGCCGGAACGTAGATTTAAATGCTCCTGACTTCAATGAAGGATAACTGTTGATTATGAGTTATAAACAGGAACATAAAAATATTATTGACCAACTAATTAGCCAATCTTCATCAATCGCCAGTGAGGTATGTATCATCGTAGTTGCCAACGTTCGACAGGATAGCTCTGCTGATACTTTAGTCTATCCTTATGATGAGCACAGAACGGAGTATTATTCTGAAAGTGAGTATGAAGAAATAACGAATGGATTTAGAAGTAATAGTTTCTATACACTTTATATTTCAGGAGAAATGAACTTTATTAAGTGGTACTTAGAAGGTAACTATGATAAAATTCCAAAGAAATTCAAGTTGGTCTATGCTGCCGCATCTAGTGGGAAGGGACCTGGTAAAAAGGCTTTGATACCGTCTTTCTGCACCTTACATAATATTCCCTATTCCAGTTCAAATGCTTATGTTGTTAGCCTTTGCCGGCATAAATATCATTTAAGCTCAATACTTAAGTGTCACGGGTTACCTGTAGCTCAAAGCTGGTATTTTAGTCATGAGTCTGGCTGGCTGTTGAACCAAAAGCCGCCACCTAATACAAATATTATTATTAAACCCACGTATGAAGCAGCCAGCGTTGGAATAGATGAATATTCACGAGTTAATTATTCTCAAAAATTAGATCAAGAGTTTAACTTATTATCTAAGAAGTTGAACCAGCCATTAACTATACAAGAGTTCATAACAGGTTATGAAATCGAGACCCCAGTAATTAATTACAACTCAAACCCTATCGCATTTAAATCCATAGGTTTAAGTGTGGATGGAAAGAAAAAACTTGATGATTTATTCTTAACATATGAAATTGTATATGAAGACGGTTATCAGTTTTTTGAATTTGATGAATTTGATCCAACCATCTTAAATGATATAATTGAGACGGTCAAAAATTCTGCCTTGGTTCTCGGGCTTGAGGGATTCAGTAGAATAGACATGCGTGTAAGGGAAGATGGGGCTTTTCATATTATGGATGTGGCCACTTATCCTCATGCTATAAAGCATAGTTCATTTTGGTTTATGATGAAGTCTTTGGGTTATGAATATGCTGATGTATTTGCATTGCTAACTGTTCTGGCTGCAAAAAGATATAACTGGATAGATTAAGAGTCTGACCAATATTGCCGGTCAGAAACTAAAAAACCCAAACCATAGAAACTCCATGATGGACCAATTTCATCTGGATACTTTGTTAGAATATGTGTTTGCCATCTATCAGGGGTTCTGTCCTTAAAAACAAAAAGCTCCTTTCTAATTATTTCCAGTCGTCTTGACAAATAGGCTTTATCGGGAATATTGGGGATATACCCTTCAATTCCATTAAGACATTTTTTCGATTCCTTTAATCTATTCAGAAGACGATATACAACAGAAAGATTCATCCTAATGAAAAACTCATAATAGTTGTCTTTTCTTCTCCCAGAACTAAGAAGCTCTTGAAGCTCCTCCAGGAAGTCACAAGCTTTTTTTAAATTCCCGGACATGGCAATTAGGACACCTAAGTTATTGCTCACCAAAATTGATCTATTAGCTGGTGACATACTGGTGTACACACCGTTTATCAAATTTAAAGCCTCTTCACTAGATAAATTATTGGAAAGCCATCCTGACAGGACCATATTATTAAATGGAACGTCAACTCTTGGAAAGGATACCTCGGCTAAATCATAGAATAAATGAAGAGCCTGTTGTGATTTTTGGTAGGCTTCTTCAAAAGCACCCATGACCAAAAGGTTGCCCGAAAGATTGGTTAACGACATAAAGTATTGTGTAGGATAAAGATACTCGTCACCTATTGTTTCATTTTGGAAAAATAGAGCTGATTTCTCCGTTCGGTCCAATGCTACCTCTGCTATATGAACAATGCTTGCCTTTCTCCTGAGAATGTTCACTAATACTTCCGTATTAGAATCATATGAGCCTCTCTTGGCAAGATAAATCATCAAAGTTCTTTCAAGGTTTTTCGCTTCATTATATTCCGAGAGGTGAGCATACCTGGATACTAATGTCATCATCATCCTTACCCATATTTCGCTTTCTCGTTCTCTCAGGTCATTCCAATTCAATAAAGCATTTTTAGATTCTATCAAATCATGGTGAACTAAATTTTTTGAGAGGCAAAGTGACAAGAGAAAATACTTTTCTGCTACAAGGATTTCATACACGAGATCCTCTATGCTTCTAATTATATTAAGTGATGCTTGGTAGTTATTCTCAAAAAAATATTTGTATGCCTTAAGCATTAGTTGATAGTAAGGTAATAATCCAAACTCAGGTGCGAATTGTAATATCCTAGCTTTATAAAGTTCAGAAAAACGATTCCCATTTCTTATGGATTTCAAGTGAGCTAAAATGTAATAAACAATCGAATCACGGATATTGTCGGATTCGAAAAAGAGGTTGGCTCTTGCCTCATAATCCGAAGGATTCAAGATTCTGAGACATTCTGCAAAACTTTGATAGAGATTTGTCTTCCTTGTCTTCGCTCTACAGTAGAATACTTCTCTGATTACTTCGTGGCTAAAATTGAAATGATCCGATTCACTTTCAATTAGAGAGAGCCTTTGTGCCATGGAAATAGTTTCCTGCAGTTTGTGAATTTTATCCTTCGTAAGACAAGAGATTTCATCATGAGAAAAACTTAATCCGATAATACTAGCACGTTCCAGTAACTCCAAAATATCCTCACTAGAAGCGCCATATTGGTGGAGCCTAGTGATAAGTAATTTTTCAATAAAAGATTGATTTTCAAATGCATCGCCCTCGAAAATTTCACTTATAAATTTGGCGTTTAAAGGTTTTCTTCCATTTATATTAACATAATCAATAAGTTTTTTACATAGTTCCAAATGGCCTTGAGTTAACTTAAAGAGCAGTTCTATAAAGCCTTTTTCGTTTGGCAATTGGAATCCCAAGAACCTTAAAACTTTTGGGAAAATAGTGAACGTAATATTTTTAGTTCTAACCTCTTTCTGAACATGGCTGCTAATAAAACTCGCTAATGAAACTGGTTCAACATATGTTTGATCTAGCGTTGTAACGAGCAATATTTTTGTGGTTTCCAGAAATTTAAGGGTCTCAAAAAGCTCAGGGTTAAAAAATAATTTCAAGAGCCTAATAGATGAATTATCCCACCAATGGAAATTTTCTGCAACAATAAGAAGTTTCTTATGCCTAAAGATATTGTTTAATACTAGTAGTGTTTCTAGTTCTTCATTTTCTAAAAATGATAATTCATTTCTTTGTTTCTCAGTATTTCTTTTGATGATGTAATCAGTTATGAAAGAAGCAAAACTACCGGTAATCGGTAATGATTTGATTAATTCACTGATACCTTGATGAACATTACTTTTCTTTGCAATTCTTGCTTTGAAACGTACTATTCCTTTTTTAAAGGGATAATATTGTCTTAGAGAAATCGACAAATCTCCACTTAGTATCAGATACTCATGTTTATCAGAATGATAGGACCATCTTTCTGAAACTTCCTTCGCAACATGACTTTTTCCAGTTCCGGAATTTCCTGTTAGATGAACTACTCTTTGTTCACCGTTGAATTGGTCTATTATTTTAGACACTAAATCTGAATGACCTAGAACTTTGTCTAGTCTATCCATAATCAACAGTTATCTATTATTCGCTAATGTAAATAATTCTCAGATATACGGTTCTCTATAAATTTTTACTTGAGAATTATATCTATCTCGTACGCTTTTCCATTACCCAACTAGGAAAGGACAGACTTAATCAAAAACAAGAAAGAAAGGAATTATTCCCTGGATTAGGTGGATTAGGGCTGATAACCATTTACAGGTTCACAATAAATTATTTAATCTAAGGGATTCATCCATGCCTATCCGCATCCTTATCTTTTAAAAAACCCATCATATCTCTTCTTGTATTTTCAAAATCCGCTTTTATCCTTTCAACCAGGAAATCGCTTAGCTTCTCATAATCCTTATTCGGAATGTCATATGTTTTTGAAGCAAGGTGCTGAAAATTGTTATCACCATAGCTTTCCGGCTTTAAATGGTCCGTGAGCATTTTTTTCAATTCTGCCGTGTAGGGAAGAGCTTTATTGTATGATTCCAAAAATACCTGGACCTTCCCGTTTTCTGTCAATATACTTTCAGGGTAAATGGTATAGTAGAGCGTGGCTTTATGGTCATAATCCCACAAATGTCGCCAGTTAGCCGCATACCCATCCAATATCCAATTAAAATGCGCTGCAACCTTCCTTAATTGATCAATAACAAAATCATAGGCTGCTTTCCGGGTTTGAATAGCTTTTTCAATTTTTTGGGCATGCTGAAAGTAAAATTGTATCTCTTCCGTCATTTCATCGGATTGGGTTAAATGATTCATATTGCGAACAAAGTCTTTGAAGTAGATGATATCCTTCAGAGGAAGCTCATGGGGTAAACCTTTCTGCAGGGCAAGATTCAACCACTGCGCATGGGTGATATTGATGAAGTGATCATTTCCAATTTCGGTTTCTTTCAGGGGCTCCAGGGTCAGGATAATCCCGGCCTTTTGGTTTTCGGGGTAATCATACTTATTCCAATAGTCCTGCAGGTCGTTATGCAGCGTATGATATATTTTAGCTTCGATCATTACTACACTTTTGGCGGCAGCAGAATGGAGAACTATATCGATGCGCCCTTTACGGGTAGCTACTTCCAACAGTACTTCACAGCCGGAAAGATCGTATTGCTTTTCCTGTTTTTTACTGCCGTAAGCCTGTTGTATCAATTCCTCCAGGGATTGTATTAAGAGTTCACTGATGAGAGGTGAGGTTTCCGGGTCTAAAAAGTAACGGTACACATTGCAAATGGTGGTTTCGCGGGTGGTATGGCCTACCACATCCAAAAAGCCTAATTCGCGGGGCGGGTTCTCGGGGATATCGAGGGTGATGAGTTGGAGTAATTGGGAAGTTTCAGGGTGCATTAAAATGACGTTATTTTATGCAATTTCTATCCCATAGACTCTATTTAACAGCCCTTTATGTTCATCAAAGATTAGTCCGTGCTGCGGAATAGAACTTACATAATCTGAAAACAACCGACCGCAAAAATCCTCATCGGTATCTTCTATAGTCCGCTCTACGATCTCCATACTAATATCCGTCTCCAATTTTTCTATAAAGCTGCGTATTTGAGACTTATTCATAATATATCGCAAGCTCATCCTATCCTGACAAGCTTCAGCCGCAAAGTTGGCAAACTCCATATTTTGAAGTTCTGGTCTGTTTTTTTGTTGAGACCTGAATTTCTCATTCAATTGACTAAAAATATCCGATGTTACGCTACCAAAACTACTTCTGAGTTCATCCAGATATGTTTCAGCAATATTTCTAATCTCTTCCTCAGGAATCGCTGTCCTATGATGTAGATATCGAAATAAAGTATCCAAATTCGAGAACAAGGTCGCCTCTAAGCAATAAGCGTCATGTGAAAATGCAAGGGATCCATTGCCCAATCGTTGTTGTATTTGCATATTTAAGCCTTCATTCGTTTCACGATTCGCAAAATCCTTGTCCGTGAGTACCACAAAGATTTTATTTCTAAAAAGCTGAGACAGGGTACGTCTGTTATGTTCCATTTTAGCGACCAGATCATCCCGCCCTCTTATATAAAGAAACTGACATTTATTAAGACCTATACTATTTGCAATCAAGCCTGATTCCTGATATTTGGTGAACAGGGCTTTAATGTTAGTTATATCATCACTCCCTTCTACAAATACAATTCTGGATGCCTCATTTAATTTTTCCAAAGCCAGGATTGGACTACCAAAATCCTGTTTGATCAAATCAAAGTCTTCAACAGGTTCTAATTTTTTATTTACCTTAGCATCACGATTCAAATAGAAAAGCTCTCCATTTTCTACCTGACTTACAAACACATCGTTATGGGATATTATAAAGGTCTGGCAACCTTCCAGTTCTTTCATCTTCCCCAACAGACGTCTTTGCAAAGCCGCATGAATATGACTGTCGGGTTCATCAATAAGCAGAATATTTAATTCTGCATCCAGGTAATCTATGGTAGCAAAAATTTCTGCCACTTGCAACAGGCCACTTCCCTGTAGGTATAAATCAAGCTCCCTTCCCTCTTCCCTGACTTGCAAGTTGATATATTCATCTGTTTCTAATCTGTTCCCGTTCTTTAAATTAAAACTCACATTACGGTCCAGAACCTCTGAAATTTGATTTCTTAAACGCTCTGGATTGCTGTGATACCTTATTTTGTTCCGGAGTACTTCTTGGGATTTACCTCTCACTATTTTTTTGGTCACCTGCCCTTTATTCATAAATGGTTCATTAGCCAATACACTAGAAACCGGACTGGTTTGATATATAAAAATAGCATCTGTAAGCCTTAAACCTTTATCTCTCATATTTGCCGCAAAATTCTGAAACTGTCTTTTTTGCGCTTTCCGTATCCGGTAATAAGCATTGGCAATCACTTTGGGCCTGCTAATTTCAAAGGTCAGGGTGGACTCTTGATCATCTCGTCTCAAAGTTAAGCCAATCTTACAAATATTGGGAGCCTTTTGAAAGAGGTCTATATCATTGGTTAGTCTCAAAAAGTTCAGATCTTTAAAAGGCAGATACAAATTATCTCCTGTATAAAAATCCTTCCCATTGGTTTGAATATACCTTTTATAACAACGGTGCCATAACTGAAGCGCTTCGAAAATGGTAGTCTTACCCTGATTATTCTCACCTATAATTACGTTAAAGTATTCATTAGGATAAATATCGAGCTTCTCAATACTCTTGAAGTTTTCAATAGTAATTTTAGATATATGCATCACTATTTATTCAAACGGTACTGTTCATCATCACCCCAAAAATCAAAGCATTGATTCATCTGGCCGATCTCAAAAGAAATATCTTTCTTTAGGGTTTGCCATTTTCCATAGCCCAGTTCTTCAGCCAGTTTATAAAACCCATCTCCCTGGTAGTTATCTCCTTTCGATATCACTAATGCACTCAACAATGGCCTTTCATGATCATGTTCGTAAGCTGATATTTCTCCAAGTACCTTACCTATTTCTGCCCGATCATGAGGACTTTCAGACATTAACAAGCCAAGCTTACAGGTATCACTTAATTCCTGATAATAGCATGTTTGTTTCTTACGGGCTTTTTCAATGAGGTATGACCTGACTTTTGTATTCATAAAGCCAAAGTAGAAAATTATTATCTTACCGAGAATTAAATATAAATTTTCACTTTAAGTTATAAATTTATCTATCGTTAAACTTTTGGGGCATGACAAACTGGAATATATTTTTTGGAATAATCACTTTTGTAGCTACCGTTTGTGGACTTCTACCCATTTTTACTAGTAAAACAGAAAATTTTGTTACCCCTATTTTTAGAATTTTCTTATTATTCCTATTCCTATTGGGTGTCTTATCCCTATTTAAATCTTTGATAAATGAAATTCCCTTTAATATATTATTATTATTTTGGTCTAATATTCTAATATTTTTAAGCTTAATATGCGTATGGGAATTTATAAATAAAAGAATCAAGTATAAGAAAATAGGAAACGTAATAACTGTAATATTGGCTTTTATTATTGTATTAGGATCAATTCTAGCCATACCTTTTGGAAATTTATCCTTTTTAAATGAATTTAAGAATATTTTTGATCCAAAATTTAATAGAATAGTAGCGAATTCAATTTCAAACACCAAATATGGGGATATTGGAATAATTGGCAGCAAAAGAAGCCGAGATGATTGGAATTCTCTTAGATCCGATAATTCAATATATGTAGGTGATACAATATTGATCTATGTCCAGCAAAAATTGGATAATCCCAATGAATTTGAAAATGTTGTAACAAAGACAAATATTTTCATAGATGCCCCTAAGCAATATGATCTGACACAGAGCAAAAGAGTTTACACCACGATTAGGGCTAAAGGGTTTGATGATGTAACGGATTGTGTTAGACTAAACTCCTCTACACCCTTTTATTTACAATTTTTACCTAATTACTCCACTTTTGTTTTTGAAAACTTAGAAAAGAAGGGAAGTGAGTATGTATCTTGGGATGCTCCAGATGAAAGATCTATTGACAATGAAATATATTCACGCCTAACTGATGGTGGGGTAGATTTTGAAGTTCCTGTAGGTGAAGGTTTTGTACTTTACTTTCAGTTATACTATGTGGTTAAATCCCACGAAGACTTATACAATTAAAGTAAATTTCTAATAAATAATCAAAAAGTCATTTATCTATAAATCTTAGCCTGCCTGCCCGCGGTAAAGGTGCTGCTGAAAACCGATAAAGGCTTCGCGGATGCCGGGTATGTCACCCAAAGCTTTTTTGGCATCGGCCAGGGCGGTGTACTTGAGTTCCAGCAGATCTGGGAGTTTATGGTCGTCCAGCTCTTCTACGCCAGAATCCACGTACTGCTGTAGTACAAAATTGAGGAACTCCTGCTGGGCGGGGTTATAGCTATCCAGGTGTATACGGGCACTTTCGGCACGCTGCAGGCGGGGTACGAGCTCTTTGTGGTAGGCGATGTAAGTGAGTACATCGTACAGGTCACTGTCCTCTCCGTGGATGAGCCTGCGCAGATCATCGAGCTGGGCGCGGGTGTAGCCTTTTTCGTTGAGCTCTTCGAGCAGCTTTTTACGGGTGCCGGGCAGGCTCCACATCTGCCTTAATTCATCCTCATTTTTAAAGAAGGCGGGTATATCTCCAAACAGTCTTTCAATAAACTCTGCGGAGGATATGGGTTTGCCGTCCGGGCTCCAGAAGGAGGTGCGTACCATGGAGTCCAGCTCGCGTACTTTATGGTCAGAGAGTCTTATACGGATCATCCTGCGGGGCGGATTATCGCAAACGCAGGGATCATTGCCGCACTGGTAACAGGGTTGCGGATCTCGGGCACATACGCATGGAGAGTGACCGCAAGAGAGGCAGGGCTCCGGCTCGGGGCGCGGAGCGGGGCCGGGATCATCGGGTGGTGGTAAGGGTGGGCCGTCCCATTCGGGATCATTAAAGTGGCGGTGGGCCTTTACAAAGTCGTAAATGGTAAAATAGTCTTTACCGTCATACAGGCGGGTACCGCGGCCTACAATCTGCTTAAACTCTACCATGGAGTTGATGGGGCGCAACAGTACGATGTTGCGGATCTCGGGGGCATCTACACCTGTGCTGAGCTTTTGGGAGGTGGTGAGTACGGTAGGGATATTTTTTTCATTGTTCTGAAAGTCGCGCAGGTGTTGCTCTCCCAGCCGCCCATCATCTGCAGTAACGCGGTGACAATAGCCGGGGTGGGTGCTCCGGGTTTCCTGGTTAATGAGGTCGCGTATGGCTGCGGCATGGATCTGGGTGGAGCAGAATACGAGGGTCTTTTTGCTTTGGTCCAGCTCCTGCATAAAGAGGCTTACGCGGTAGCGCTCTATGTCCATCAGCTCAATAATGCGGTTCTGCTCGGCCTGGGTGTATTCGCGGCCTTCTTCTACTTCGCCTTCGAGCACTTCATCATCATCCGTGTAAATATAGGTATCACCAGTAGTGGAAATTTCCCTCACCCGGAAGGGCGTGAGGTAACCATCGTTGATCCCTTCTTTGAGGGAGTAGGTATATACCGGCTCGCCAAAATAGTGATAGGTATCACCATTTACATCTCTCTTGGGGGTGGCGGTGAGTCCCAGCTGCACGGCAGGGCTGAAATACTCCAGTATTTCCCGCCAGCTGCTTTCATCTTTGGAGCCTCCGCGGTGGCACTCGTCAATAATGATGAAGTCGAAATAATCGGGCGGGTATTCCCCGAAGTAGGGAGAATCACCGGGGCCGCTCCTAAAGGTCTGGAAGATGGTAAAGAATACGCTACCGTTCTTAGGCACACGGCCCTTCTTGCGGATGGCATCGGGACTGATGCGCACCAGTGCATCTTCATCAAAGGCATTGAAGGCATTAAAAGCCTGGTCAGCCAGGATATTACGATCGGCCAGGAAAAGGATACGGGGCCGCCTTTGCGCATCGCGCCTGATGTTCCACTTGGCGTGAAAGAGTTTCCAGGCAATCTGAAAGGCGATAGCCGTTTTCCCGGTTCCGGTGGCCAGGGTGAGTAAGATGCGGTCTTGTTTGGCGGCAATAGCTTCCAGCACGGCTGTGATGGCATTATCCTGGTAGTAGCGGGGTTGCCACGCTCCCCCACGGTCTTCAAAGGGTACGGCAAAGAGCCTTTCGCGCCAGTCTTCTTTTTCCTGTTCGTGGTTGGTTTCTGGTTCGGGGAAATACAACTGCCAGAGTTCTTCAGGGGTGGGATATGTTTCTGTGTCACCTTCCCTACCCTCTTCCATATCCATGCGGTAAATGCGCAGGCCGTTGGTGGAAAAAGCATAGCGTAGTTTCAGGCGTTCAGCATAATCCTTGGCCTGCCCTACCCCATCGGTATAATACTTATCGCGGGCTTTGGCTTCTATAACCGCAAGGTTGCGGTTGCGGTAGCGCAGCACGTAATCGGCTTTAAGGGGTTTGGTTCGCAGACCGTTACCGAGCAGGCGGCCCTGGGAAATGGGGAATTGCTTGCGGAGCTGGCTGCCTTCCACCACGCCCCAGCCGGCTGCTCTTAAAGCAGGTTCTACCAGTTCGTATTCGGTTTGGGCTTCGTTCACTCAGACGGTCTACTTAAGCTGATATTGGAATCCAAGTTTGACTCTCTTTTCGAATCCCTTCTTCTAAAATCTTTAGTTTACGATCAAATCGTTTGGATTTAAAATCACTATCCCTGGTTATTTGATAGCCGATATAATAATTAACCAAAGTTTGATGACATAAATCCAAGGAAGCTGTAATTAAAGACATCATCAATAGAGAAATAAATATGACACTAATAATCCAACTACATTCAATTAAAAATACTATTAAAACAAAAATTAACAGAAAAGAAAAGCTTCTCATTAATGTTCTTCTTGTATTAATTCTAATTCTTGGATGATCATAATATTCCAGTAATCTTTGGATATGATAAGCAAATTTTAATATATCCTTTCCTTTGCAATCAAAATGACTTTGAGCAGTATTGGCTGAATATGAGACCCAAGAAATTCTCAATAGAAATGAACCTCTTCTCAAAAATAAGCTTGCCATCCATGCCTCAACAAACCCTAAAAAAAAGTAGCCTAAACCAGAAATCGCGCTCCCTACGGCAGTACTTGTAAGTAAAACGATTATAAAAATCCCCACCTTATTCTCAATTGGTGATTTTTCTAAGATTTGAAAAAATGGTAAATCATGATTATTATCAATATATTTTAGAACCAAATACCCGCTTAGGTATAAAACCAAACCAATTGAACTTTCAGTAATATATCTGTAATATGAAATTGAAATACCTTCCTTTGAAAGTTGGATACTCTCACGTATAACTTTCATATCCCTTTACATTAAAGTGGTTTCTTCTGGTCCAATAATGTGGTAATCCAATTTCCGAAATTTTGTGTGTGTTTCAAATTTTTTAAGTTGATGAATTACATCAAATCCAAAATTTAAACTTATCGGATGATCTATCAACTTAAAACAACCGCTTTGATCAAATAGCACGTTCTTATAATTTCTATCACTCCAGACAATCTCATACTTGTCTCTAAGTAGATCGTACAGATCCAAAACATCTTGATAATTGGCTTGGTAAAGCTCTTTTGAATGATTGAAATGCGTTATATTCTCCATTAAAATAGACAACCAAAAACCATATTTACTCTCGTTTAGAGAGATATCGTGCACGCGAGCAACCTGAGGGTGTGAGAAAGCTCTCCAAAATGTTCGTTGAGCCTCAATATCTCTCATGTCTAAGTTTCCTAGCAAATCGTGGCTAATTAAAAAGGTGTTTTTCAAAACCCGGCCTTTATCCAACACACATATGCTAGAGGACCCCCCAATGATATTACAATTCAAATCATCACAAACGAAACCCATATATAATTGGTCAGATGCTGGATTGTAGAACTCCTTTAAATTCATAAGTGAGATAAATTTTGTTATTATCAATTCTTCAAGGCAACATCCTTTCTCAAATTGTATTGATCGGATAGAATGATCTTAGTAATAAATTTATTCTTAAATCCTGAAAGTTAAAACAAATCATCAAATAAACTGCCTTCTTCTTCTTTCTCCGGGATGTTGACCACGCTTACCAGGTATAATTCTTCTTTGGCGCGGGTTACGGCCACGTATTTCAGGTTGGTTTCCTGGGTTTGCTCCCACGGCTGAATGCCCAGGCGGGTATGGGGCAAGCGGGGATAATCGATGATAAAAACGCGTTTTTCTTCCAAGCCTTTAGCGCGGTGTATGGTGGATAGGCGGATGCAGTTTTCTTTGGCGCTGATGTAATCTTTAACCTTAAGCAGTACCTGCTCCATAGTAGCGCATTCTTCCCATTTCAGGCTCTTTTTCTCTAAAAAATCCAAACGCTTTTTTAAATAGGCTTTTTCCTGTTCTATCACCTCTTTTCTTTCGGTATCATCTATAATCCTTTCCGCATTTTTAGTAATAATGTATTCTCTACTTTTGGTGACTTGCCGCATTAAAGTTGCCACCCCTCCGGGTATGGCGTAAAAAGGCTTATTCCGCTCTTCGGGTTTAAAGAGGTAGCGCAGTTCGCTGATCAGTTCCTTTACCTCATCGGGGTGTATATGAACTTTAATGTCTTTATCGATGAAATCAAACACCAGCAGCAGTAAGGGATCTTTGAGGCGGCTAATGATGAGATCTCCCGGGCGGGCGCGGGTTATTACCTGGTGCGAGGCTATGGTTTCCACCACTCCCTCTTCCTGTTTACGGCCGGTAATATCTTTCCTGATCTCCCGTGCTATTTTAATAACGCCCTGAGGGCAACGAAAACAGGTGGTAAGCGGCAAGGGGGTGGCTTTGGTAATTTCCTTTATCCGGCCGAAAGATTCTATATCTGCCCCGGTAAAGCCGTAAATGGATTGGCGGGGATCACCTACGGAGAGGATGCGCGTGCCGGAATGACCGTATTTGAGGGCAATGGCCAGTTGGGCTTTGGAAAGGTCCTGGCACTCATCTATAAATATGAAATCGAATTTACCGGGCGGTTCCAGCTTCCATTGCACGGGGAGGTACAGCATATCGGTAAAATCTACCTGCAGCGTGCGTTGGGAATAGGCGTTACCCTCTTCCAGCAATATCTGTAGGCAGCGGTGGTAAGCCTGCAACTCTTCCCGGAACTTATCTTTTTGGGCCTCCAGGACACTGAAGATGCTGAAGTGGAGGACCATCCGGTAAACGTCTTTCGGATCATCTTTACACAGGGTAGCCCGGAACTTCTGTACCATATCCAGCAGCCGGTCATTGATGCGCCATAGCTCGTTTTTCAGGAGGTATTCCTTGAAGCTACCTGAATCCGGGTCAGTTTCGTACCCATTGATCAGTAATATCTTCTCATACTGTTCGGTCAACAAAGCCTTTAACCTTTCTGATTTCAGCAGCTGATCGTATTTATTATCCACTAACTTCAATGGCCTTTCCACAGAACTGCGGGGTTGCAACATTTTAAAGCCCAGGGCATGCATGGTTTTTACGCTTACCCCGTGCATATGCTGCGCATGAAACCTGGCCTCTATTTCATTGGCAATACTCTTGTTGAAGGCGCAAAAGAGTATGTTACGATCTGCGGGCACATGCCGGGCACTGGCTATAATGGTGGTAGTTTTTCCGGCCCCGGCTACGGCATCAATAATGCCGTGACCTTCCGCATTTTTTACGAAGTGGAAGATGTTTTCCTGTTCGGGGGTATAGTTCATGGGGTAGGCATCTGCGTAGGATGGTGGTAAGCGGGTGTTATACGCTTACTTCTTGTGGGGTATGGGTAAGCTCACCGGCAAAGGCTTTTTGGAGCAGGGCGTTTTTGAGTTCTTCTATATTCCTTATCTTCTCCTCATACTTGTCTATTAGTTCATCTGTAGCATTAACTATTCCCAAAAGCTGGCTTTTAATTTTATGTTGACTTTTCAAATTAGAAAAAGGCACAGGCATATTCTTTAAATCCTTAATGGAAAGATTTGGTTGCATTAGGGTATTTACATTATCTAACACATAATCATATACCTGACTTGAACAGATATAAAAATAGAGGTATTCTGAATCCATAACTTCTCTGGCCGGAACCACCGCAGCTACCCGCTGATTTAGCAATGCTTTATCATAGGATTCAGGAACTCTAGCTACTTTAAGACCTGAAGAAATGATAGTACGTGTTAATGCTACTACTAAATCTCCCTCATGCACACTAACAGACTTATAAGTTTTTCTAAAGGATTCTGGTAATGTATTTTGCTCATCTTCCACAAATTCCTTTACTCCAACATTTGTGATTTTCACAACCTTCGTAGATTGACCAGGCGCAAAGTCCTTACTTTTAAAACTATACCCATTAATGATCTTGGCCACCTCCCCCAGCTTGCGCTCCTCCCAGCCGGGCCCGCGCTGGCTAAACACTTCGTTTAGCTTGCTTTGAAACAGCTCCCGGGCATTCGCCAGGTTACGCTCCACCTTCGCCCGGGCGGCATCCAGGGCCGCAAAGGCCTTATCCAAAATGGATACGATCTGTTGTTGTTCGGAAAGGGATTTTGGAAAACTGAGTTCTACATTTTTTAATGAAGAGTTTGACACAACTGGCTGTGCAGATTGCCGTGCATATTTTCTAAGATCTATATGATTTAGTAAATAAACCAAGAACTTCAAATCGAAGGAGTAGTAGAACTCCGTAACTTTAAAAGCATTATCTGTAACCCAAGCCTTACCCTGAACAAAACGTGCATTTCCACATAATGCACCTACCCTACCTATTACAATATTCTCTCCCTCAACATTATGTATATCATGCATTCCTGCGAGCCCATTGCCTCCATATACCGGTATGGAACCTTCCGAATTCATTTTTTTTGCAGTCAAACCTTCCCCACTTTTTAGTTTGATGCACTTACCCAATTCTACTTTTTCCCACCCCTCCTTCATAGCAGTTCTTTTACGGATTGCAGCAGTTGGCTGGTTTCGGCATCGAGGGTTTGCATGTCTTCCAGTATTTCCTGTGGGCTGCGCAGAGGGGCCTCTTCCGGGGTATTGGGGTTTTTTACGCTGAGATCGAGGGTTTGGGTATCCAGCTCTGCGGTTTTGAGGTTCCAGCTTTTTTCGGTCTCCGGTTTTTGCTTTTGCAGCTCCACAAACTCGGCCATATCGGCATCGTTCAGCGGGTTGGTCTTGCCCATATTGCGGCCGGGGTCCAGCTGGTAATACCAGGTGCTGCGGGTGGGTTCGCCTTTTTCAAAAAAGAGCACCACCGTTTTTACCCCAGCTCCCAAAAAGGTGCCTCCGGGCATATCCAGCACGGTATGCAGCTTGCAGCTTTCCAGCAGGTACCTGCGCAGGCTGATGGCGGCATTGTCCGTATTGCTCAAAAAGGTATTCTTGATAACAATGGCGGCCCGCCCCCCGGTTTTGAGGGATTTGATGAAGTGCTGCAGGAAGAGGAAGGCGGTTTCCCCGGTCTTGATGTCGAAGTTTTGCTGTACTTCCTTGCGCTCTTTACCGCCAAAAGGGGGATTGGCGAGAATGACGTGGTAGCGGTCTTTTTCCTGTATGCTGCGGATGTCTTCGCTGAGGGTGTTGATGTGGATGATGTTGGGCGCTTCTATGCCGTGCAATATCATATTCATAATACCGATGACGTAGGCGAGGTTTTTCTTTTCCTTGCCGTAAAAGGTATTTTCCTGCAGGGTTTTGAGGTGGGTGGTGGTCTTTTCCATGCGCTGCAGCATGTACTGGTAGGCTTCGCATAAAAAGCCGGCTGAGCCCACGGCTCCGTCATACACCTTTTCGCCCATCTGGGGGTCGGTAACCTGTATCATGGCGCGGATGAGGGGCCGCGGGGTGTAATACTGGCCCCCGTTGCGGCCGGCATTGCCCATGTTTTTGATCTTGGTTTCGTACAGGTGGCTGAGCTCGTGTTTATCGGTAGTGGATTGAAAGTTGAGCTCATCGGCCATTTCCAGGATCTCGCGGAGGTTGTAGCCGCTTTGTATCTTGTTCTTCAGCTCACTGAAGATCTCCCCTATTTTGTATTCAATGGTTTGGGGATTATCGGCCTTTTGTTTGAAACCGGCCAGGTAGGGCCACAGTTGATTATCCACAAACTCCACCAGATCCGGCCCGGTAAGGGCGGTATGGTGGTCTATTTCCCCCTTTTCATTTTTAGGAGCGGCCCACACCGGCCAGCGGTATTGCTCTTCAATAATGTAGGTATAGGATTCCCCACGCAGGCCGGCCTCATCGGCTTTCTCCTGCTCCAGTTCATCGAGGTAACGGAGAAAAAGCACCCAGGAGGTTTGCCCGATGTAATCGAGTTCACTATCGGCCCCGGAGTCTTTATAGAGGATGTCGTCAATGTTTTTAAAGGTCTGTTCAAACACGTATGGGAGATTTTAGAGGGCGGTAAATATATTCAAAGTTGGATAATGCGGGGAATGGGGAGAAAGCTAACTATTATCCTATCTCTTTGGCCTTTAATCGAAAGAAGAAGTATTTATTGATCCTAAATGATTAATTTACTCTTTAAATCATGAAACAAATGGAAAAAGAGAAAAATAAATCTAAGTCCTGGTTAAAAAAAATCTCCTTAATAGCAGGAATTCTGGCAGCTATTGCCGTGGTTTTTGGCTTCATTTACACCGTTGTGTATGATGATCCAAATCCGAATGAAAATAGCGGCATCAACTATACCGAATCAGATAAACAGAATTCACCTGAAATTCAACAGGTGGAAATTACACGAGAGGTTGAATCCGCTCCAGCAACAGATACCCTTAAACCAGTATCCCAACCGGTACCGAAAGAAAACATTGTTATAAAAGGATCGCAGGGCGTACAAACAGGAGACCACAGTACCCAAACTAATCATTTCGACTAAGGTGAAAATAATATTCTATACAGGATTTCTGCTGTTGCTGAATTATTCCTTCTGCCAGGCTCAAACGGATAAAGAAATCAGTAATTCAAAGGGTGTACAAACAGGGGAGCATAGTGAACAAACTAATACTTTCAATGAATATGTGGATACAAAGAACAATATCATCACGAATGATATAACAATAATTAACTGTGAGCTGAAGCAGGACATTCATAAAGGGATATTCATACCGACTGCCTTCGTGAAAAACACATGGAACATGATTAAATTAATGGAAAATGGTGGCGTAGATGTGGCTTTCGATAAGGATAAACTCAGCGAACTTTCTAACCATATATTAAAAACTCAAGCTAATAAAGACTCCACTATTCAAATCTCTGAAGAGATTATCCAATTAATATCTGAAGATGCTTATGAATTCCTATCCCATAATCCAGGGCATCCTAAAGCCACTAATCTATGGGCTCAAATTGTGGCATTCGGAGGATTATCGTGCCTACCTTTAGTTCAAGACACTTCTAATATGAATAATGTATACTACGTGGCCGAAACGGGAGGAAGAGCTTCTAATGTTATTAAAGCTTTTCCTATTTCAGAAGGAATTCGAAGAGTACAATTGGATAACGGAAAATTCGGGTACACCAAGAATGATTCTACTTTGTTAACTTCCACAAGATGGACCATCGCATATGATTTTAGTGATGGTTTGGGTTTAGTTTGTAATGAAGGAGAATGTTATTACCTCAATACAGAAGGAGAAGAAGTTCTGAGAGCACCAGTTGGTTTTGAAAAGGCCTACCCTTTTTACAATGACAGAGCCCTTATCCAATTTCCCGGTGATCAATATTACTTTATAGATAGAAAAAGAAAAGTCCGCTGTAAAAGGATTTACGCAATGGCGGATCGATTTTCCAATGGAATGGCTCCTGTAGCCATAAAAAATAAACCCCGTGGCTACCCCTATCTACTATATGGGTTCATTAATAAAAATGGCAAGTTTAAAATCAAACCTTCCTATGCCAACGCTTTACCCTTCAGTTCCGATGGTGTAACTGCGGTTAAGGACGCGGAATTGAACAAATGGTATTTTATAGATATAAATGAAACGCGGAAGTCTTCTCAGGTATACGATAATGTGGAATTGTTGAGCAATGGCTTATTCTTGGCAAAGACTGATTATTATGGTGTTCGTAATGGTGCTTATACTACCACCTCTTACTCTTACACCTTGTTTAATCCTAAAGGCGTTTCTATACCCTCCGGTTTTCAGTCTGTTGACACTACCGCTTATGACCTTATCGTCTATACAAAAAATCACAAAGCAGGAGTTATAGATGTCAATGGGGCTACAGTAGTAGCAGCCCAATACTATGATATAAAGATTGTTACCCCGGAAATATTTAAATTGAAAGCAGATAATAAGTGGCTAACCGCATATGCTACACCGAATATGGCCAAGCCGGAGATCCTCTTTGAGGAAGAAATAGAAGAATACAGATTCATTTTTGAAAAAGATCCTGACACCAAGTAATTAATAGATAAAGTTTAAGCAGTTATTGAAAAAGGCTCATCATCCTGATCGCTTAATCCTGACGACAGATTTACTTATTTAAAGTGCTAACCCCTTTTGCTTTGATCAGGCTTAATATTTGATTGACCAACTTTATAAGTTCCTGTTTCTCCCTCATATTGTCTCGGCTTTCAAAACCCCTTTTCTTAAAAACACTAACCACACAAAAGCTACTATCCCTTTCTTTCAATTCCCCCTTCAACCTCTCAAACTCCTTAAAACATTCTTCAGGTATAAACTCCCGGCAAAGCTCCATAGGAATGTGAAACAGGCTAAACTCCCGCCAATGGGTATTTTCTGAGAAATAATCTTCTTCCTCTACCCTGCGAATGATGTCTTTGATATAGTCCTTTTCAATCTGAGTCCTATCTATTGTAGCGGTGGGCTTTAATTTAGGTTTAGCGAATTTGTATTTCTCATTAAATGCAGAAACAAGCTCCGGTAATACAATTTTACCCAAACCACTCTCAACGTATCCTGTGAAGTGTTTTTGCAGGTCATTTTTGTCCCACCCGGGCCATTTTTCTTTCCAGTTTTTCAAAAGTCCCTTGGCTAAGGCGTTGATCCGGTCTTTTTCGTTCTGATAGCCTACTTGTAAGAAACCCTCTTGTATCAGACTACTACAAAAAATAATATCTTCTCTTTGGAACTTTTCTTTCATAATAAGAAGGTTTGTTTTACTTATCTATTCATCTGTTTTAGTATAAGGTCGTATTCGTCCGGGGTGGATGGACTGTTTTGACCTATTGAACCGGTTTTATTTGTCCATGCGAGCGGACAGGTAGGGCCGGGCTTAAGGATTCGTTTTCCTCCTTGGCTAAGGCGTTCAATTAATTCCAAATCCTCCAGGTTCTTTAACAGCCTTCGCACTTGCCTTTCACTGAGCTTCATTTCGTTGGCAAGCCAGGTATTGCTTACGTAGCATACCTTTTGATTCTCTGTGAAGCTGACTATATGAGAAAGGATTACTTGCTGATCTGTACTGATGTCCAACCTACGCACTACCTCGTAAAGCTTCAGGTATCTTTCTAGTTTCTTCATTTTGAAGACTATTTATGATCCGAATTCTGAACTCATACCCCGCTCCAACATATCCTCAATATCTTGTTTGCGGTAATAGATCTTGGCTCCAATCTTGGAGTAGCGGATCACCCCCGTTTCGCGCCAATAAGAAAGGGTACGGGAGGAAACTTTGAGCAGTCGTATCACATCGGAGTTGTCATATACGATCTGCTCATTTTTGATCTTTTGGGAAACTACTTCTTTGATCTCTGCAATCTGATGCAGGATGCGGTTAAATTCGTCTTCGGTTAAGGCTTTAATATTCATAGTTGCCGTATTAAATTGTTTGATACAGCAAATGTGAATAATGAACCCAATGTAAATCTAGGTTGGCATTCTTAGGGCTATAATGTAATTACCTGAATATCTTATTCTTGAGTTGTTAAAAAAGACTCAAACTTATTTCGAAGTTCCTTCCATCTCTTTTGGGTAGTGGAGTTACGAATGGTATTGAACGCCTTACGCATACTGTCAGAAGAAGGGGAATATAAGGAACCATTCTTTCTGTGCTTAACCCTAAACTGTCTACTAAGAAAGGAATAGGCCTTATTTACATTTTGAAATAACCCGGCTACCACCATGAGATTGGCAATAAGAGCCAACTCATCTACATTGGTATTGGGTGCATCAATTAGAAAAATATTTTCTTTGGTTAAGAAATCATACTTATCTCGAATTCGGGCTGTAACCAGCTCATTTATGATTTTATCAAACCTATCCAACAAAATGGGTTTGTCAATATCCTGAGTAAAGTTAGGGTTGAGACGTTTTAGGTATAACTCCCGATTAAAACCACTACCGTTGTTTGAAAGATACTTACGTTCCTGCTCTGAAAGGTACTCCCTTAAAGTCAACAACTGATCCGAACTTTGCATTTGGAGGTCTTGAATGAAATTGGTTTCTTCTTCAACCCTTTGATCCAATAAGTCAGGTCCAATTTGATCCAGATCAACTTTATTGATGGGATAGGGCAAACTTTTGCCGTATCGTCTCTCCCATTTATCTCTGTCTGCCAAATATTGATCTAAACTTCTAGGAGCCTTAAAAATTGACTCCGCCTCTTCTAGTTCCTCAATAAACCGCTGGTATCGCCATCCTTTATCCAGCTTTTTTAGTTCAGCCATCACCGTTCCCCATACTTGTCCTGAATGAACCTCATCATAAACGTATTCCAACTGGGTATGATGAATGGCACTCCAATTTACACGGTCCAAAATATTCTTCTGGTAACAGAATTGTTCGCCTTCAAACCAATGCATTTTGAGATTGATCACAGCTATTTGGACATACACCGAATCCGTGATATCAGATTGGTCCAGATAGCCAGGGACTATCAAACCGTTCCTTTTTTCCCAGTAGTACCTTAAATAATAATAGTTTGTTATCTCATTCCCGAAAAAAGCATTCTGATGACAAGCCCAAAGTTTAGCCTCAAAATCATTATCATATTGAAACACCCCCTCTAAATCTTGAAAGCAATCACGACCCAGCGAAATCAATTCTCCTGCATTCTCGATAAACAGTCGGACATAATCGATTTTATCGAGATCAAGAGAATGTTCTTCTAAAAAGGAATTAATCTTGCTTGAAATGCTTTCCATAAGTTGCAAAAAATTGAAGGTTAAAAAAATCGGGTGTAATACCCTGCAAAATATGGAAAATCAGTACATTTGGAGGGTGTAGCCTGATTGCAACGGAGGCAATTCAGGAGCAATGAAAATAGACATTCAGGTAATTTATTTGCTTTCAAGATATTAGGGTGGGTTGAAAAAGTCCCGTCCGGACCGCTAAGAAGCCTCTCAGAAATGAGGGGCTTTTTTTATGGGGTACTTCTGAGCCAAGGCTACTCTTCTCCTCATTATAACGGAAACACAGAGCATACTCGTCTTATACAGGGGTTATCCATGCTTTATACACGGGGTATCCCCTTATCAACCCTGAGCACGCCACCCTTTGTCCATGCTTTTACCCCGTATCAACCCAGCGCGTGAGGGGTGGGTGCCAATAGTTGGGAGTTTCTTAGTTGGGAGTAAGGAGTTTTGGAGTTGTAAGTGGAATACTAAACCTTCACGGTTGCCGACTGCTCTGCCCCGCGAAAACCTGAAAGGCTGAGAGTTTTTCGGGGGCTTTATCTACGCTTACAGACAGTATCCACCCAAGGGTACAGGCAGTGACTGCCAATAGTTTGTTAAAATGCTGCGTTGTATACATATGGGACGTAAGCTAAAAGAATGGAAGGACGAAATGCCCTTATTTGGTCTTAACGGAAAAACGGGAGGTCTGGTATATTATGAGCTGAACGGTAAACCGGTGGTGCGCAGGGCGGGGAAGGTATCCTTAAAGCAATACCGCCAGGGTGAGAACTTTGCGGAGTTACGTAAACACCAGAGTGAATTCGGTATGTGTTCGCAATACGGGAAGCAGATACGAGAAAGCCTAGGGGCTTACCTGCCCTTATTTAAGGATCATAGTTGTAGTGGCAGGCTAACCGGGGCTTTGCGGAAGTGCGTGGCGGAGGGTGAGGGTATAAAGGGCCAGCGGATCTTTACACAGGCTTGTTTGGCGAGGCTGCAGGGTTTTGCCTTTGCCAGGGCGTATTGCTTTCCGTCCGGTTTTTTCAGAAACCCAAGACTTCAAAAGGTTAAGACCGGAAAAAGTATTGTACTTTCTTTTAGCCGGGGCCTGTTGCCGGAAGACATGAAAAGTTACACAAGGCTCGTTTTGGGAATCATTATTTTAAGCGGCTTACATTATAGAGGGAAGTATGAATTACTGCATCCGGACTGGCACGGGCGGAGTTTTTTTCAGAAAACAGATCTCCATGCTTTTACACAAGCTGAAGAGCAGCAAGTACAATTTGAGGCGAGAGAGTTCATTCCAGAAGACGTGCTGGTGATAGGCTTGGCAGGGTTGGTGGATGATAAGGTTACGGGAATGGGGTGGTTGGTGGTGTAGTGGGGAGTTTTTTAGTTGGAAGTCGGGAGTTGGTTAGTGAGGAGCTTGGTTAAGACCTAATCTTTACGGCATTTAAAAAATCTTCTTGATTATACCCTCCCTCTCTATTGCTCGTGTAAAAGTTTGAGTAATAAAAACCCAGCGATCTTATCTGATTTCGGATCTTTTTCTGTTCTGGTCTCCCGGCTTTGAGCTTAGTCTTTATAAGTTCCTGTATCTGATCTGCCTCTGCCCGGCTGAATTCCGGTTTTCCTTTCATTTCGTCTTTCAATTATTCACGATCCATCCGGGATCTAGTTTTAGCACTTCACCTATACTGGCAACTAAACCTTCAAACTCCGGTTGGACATTACCTTTTTTACCCCGGGTTTTATTGAGGATATGAACCTGACCGCTTTTCTTTAAACCGTAAATCAGGGCATCTTCTAAAGCTTTTATTTGCCTCTGCCGTTTTTTGTAAGCCCCGTATTCAGCACTGTTCCTAACACGCTCCATCTCTTCTTTCTTAAAGGATTTGGTCAATTCCCATTTTTGATAGCCTTCTATAGGGAAATGATGCATGATGATGTTCACATCAGCAATATCTTCATCAGTCAGTTCCAGTTTATCCAGGACTTTCTTCAATTGATTTTGAGTAGAGCGATCCAGTAATTCCAGATGACCGGATATACGGTGAAAAGCAGCCCGGGCGGAGGGATAATAGGGATCACCCGTCATACCTACGTAATACTGTTTTTCACCCTGAATATTCAACTCCAACAGATAGATGGAAAAGCCCGGGAGCAGCATGGCTCCGGGAATTTGCAGTTGGTTGTATTTCAAATTATCCGACATGATGGAAGAACCCAGGGTTAAAAATCTTTCTTTATTACCCTGCCTACCCATACCATACCATCGGTTTGTATACGCACGAAGTATACTCCTGATGCTAAATTATTTAAATCAATGTCTGTTATATTCTTTCCTTTAAAAAGGAGTTGCCCCACGTCATTATACAGTATAAGATCGTATTGACCTATTCCACGAGCTCTTACATGAACCACATCCTGAGCCGGGTTGGGAAACAATGAAATATTGTGAGCCATGTCCTCATCACTTATTCCCACAGAATTAATGGCTACACAACGGCTAGTATCCACGCAATCTGCAGTGGTTATAACAACGGCATAGCTTCCATTGGTGGAGGGCTCAAAAAACTGGTTGGTATCTCCGGGCAATATGGTGGAGTCCTGGCAGTTTATCCATTGCCAAGCCGCATTATCCTGGTTAGAAGTGAGACGTATTCCATTTACGCTTAGGGATGTATCTATTTCAAGAATGGTAAGATTTAATTGATCATAAGAGGTACAGCCATTACTATCCACAAAAGCAGAAAAGTAAGTGCCGCTGCTATCAAGAGGAACGGTATTCCATACAAACAGGTTGCAGGACGTAGTATCCATAACGATAGTATCACTGTAATACACCGTTAGATCCAAACGGTGGTAAGACGTACAAGCGTTGGTATCTATAAAAGATGAGAAATAGGTTCCGCTGGAGTCATAAACCATACTGTTGACACTCCAGAGGTAGTTATTACAGGCAACGGTATCCAGGGTGCTGGCAGTATCACCATGATTAATGATCAAATTGAGGATCATTACCGAGTCGCAGCCAAGGGTATTGGTCAGGGTAGTATCATAACTTCCACTGGTTAAATAGGTGCTACCCGTAACGGGCCATAAGTACGTATTACAAGTGCTTGTATCCTGGTAAACCGTATCTCCCTGCAGTATAGTAAGGTTCAATTGGTGATAGGACGGACAGCCATTGATATCGGTAAAAGGCTCATAATACGTACCATCATTATAATATGTTAAACCGTTTTGAGGCCAAAAATACGCACTACATACGGCCGTGTCCAGTAAAGTGGTGTCACTATAGTTCAGGGTTAAGTCTAATACCAACAGAGAATCACAACCCGAAGTATTGGTTAATACGGTATCCAACAGGCCACTGACCAAATAGGTAGCACCGGTTACCAGCCATTGATAGCTATTACAGGCGGTTACCGCCTGGTAAACAGAATCACCTGAGTTAATAGTCAAATCCAGGGTTACAATGCTATCGCAACCAACGGCATTAGTAAGACGATAAGTTGCCGTATCATTATCGGTATAATAGGTAATGCCATCTATCCAGGTGAGCGAATCACAGGCGGTAAGTACATCTGTTCCGGTGGTGCTGTGGTTGATCGTGAGATCCAGCACCCTGATTGTATCCATACCAGCTATAATATGTAAAGTATCAGTATACACACCACTACTATCATATATTCCATTGTTTACCGGCCAGGTATAGGAATCACATGTTATTAGTGTATCTAAAACTTGCACCTGTCCACAAACTCCCAGCTTCTGAATAAAAATATCATCATTACCTACAGATCCTATATGGTGTTGGTCAGGACCAGGATCGAAATCAGCGGTATCCTGAAAATACCCACTTATAACAACATCACTACCCGAACCTGTGGCGATAGACTGTGCGTGATTCGAGCCCACACTGGGAAAGTTCCCGGAAACCTGGTTGGCCCAGATAAAGTTACCGTTGAAATCCAGTTTTTGAACATAAATATCATGGGTAATACCAGAATTTAAAGTATAGGTACCAGGTCCAGGATCAAAATCAATAGACCCGGAAAAAAGGCCAGTGGTATACACATTCAGATGGGAATCAACAGCTACATCAAAACCTGCAGCCGTGACAGAGCTAGTGCCCTGGATGCCTTTACCCCAAATTAAACTACCCGTAGTGTCCATTTTTATTACAAATGCATGCCTTCCACCGGAAGTTACATTGATATAATCCATACCCGGTCCGGGATCAAAATCCACTATGGCTCTAAATCTTCCGGTAACATACACCCCTCCATAGGGATCAGTGGTTATGCCTTCCCCTTGTTGGTGCGAGGAGGAACCTATGCGGTGTGCCCAACCCAAATTCCCGCCAGAATCCAGCTTAAGGATAAAAATATCTTCTAAGCCGGTAGCCGTTAAATACTGCACCCCAACGCCCGGATCAAAATCCACCGAATCTTCAAACCACCCGGTGGCATATACATTTCCGGCAGGGTCGGAAGCCAGGGAAGCAGACCTCATACGGGAAGGACCTCCCATTTTACGTGCCCAGATAAAATTTCCGCTGGCGTCCAGTTTCAAAATAAAAGCATCGGCAAAACCGTCTGAGGTGAAACTAGCGACTCCCGGGCCGGGATCCAGGTCTGATGTTCCCCAAAAGCCACCGGTTATATAAACACCTCCCCCAGGATTTACAGCGATGGAAGTACCACCGTCCAGATCACTACCACCTCCGGAAACAGCCCAAAGGAAGTTGCCACTGGCATCGAGTTTAAGCACGTAATAATCATTACTCCCTGCCGAGGTGAGATTATGGATTTGCGGGCCAGGATCAAAATCAACAGAACCTTGAAACTCACCGGTTACATAAACATTACCGCTACCATCCACCGCCAGATCCCTGGCGTATTCTATAGAAGCTCCTCCAATTTGCCTTACCCATAGCAAGTTGCCGGACGGGTCTTGTTTTTGGATGAAGATATCTACATTACCGGTGGAAGCAAGGGTATCTGATGAGGTACCGGAACCAAAATAGGCCGTATTCCTAAAAACCCCGGCCGTATACACATTTCCGGAACCATCTGTTGCCATGCCATAAGCACGGTCAAAACCAGTGCCTCCGGCACTATTTGCCCATTGCAGGCAATTGTTATCTGGCGGTAAGCCCGGCCCGGGAAGGATGGTAAGGGAAAGTGTAATGATGCTATCGCAACCCGTACTATTGACCAAAGTATCCCGGTAAGTACCGCTTTGAGAATAGGTTAGGCCATTTACAGGCCAGGTATACGCGCCCAGTGCTGTTTGATAGTTATAGCGATAGGTAGCGGGACACAGAGCCAGGTTGAAAGTATCGGTATAAGCACTACTCCACAGCCCATTGGACTGTTTAAACTGCAAGTGAAGAATGTGCGGTCCGTTACTTAGAGTACTCATATCCAGTTGTTCCATTACGAGCGTGGTAGGCGCACCACCACTAAGATCAATAGTCTGGATCGGGTTACTTCCGTTATCCAACCAGTATCGAACAGCTGTCACTATATTGGTGGTATCACCCGGATTCAAATACCTTCTCCTGTAGAACGGGACACTTTTGGTGCTACTCTGGCTTCCATAGCTGTCTTTAAAATAAAAATGCAGCCAATGAAAACCGGGGTTCAGAGAATCGGTGGTCCAATCTGTGGAAAGCATGAGTATGCTACTATTAGCCACCTGAGTGTTTTTTTGGGAAAACTGATCATCAAACCAATACACGGCTTCTGTTACGAGATTGGAAACAGATGTATCACGGGGAGGTTTTTTGAGGAAAGGTTTGCTAAGCACAGTACTGTAGTTGCCCCTGGCATCTCTGAAACGTGTATGCAGCCAGTGAAAGCCAGGGACCAGGGAATCCGTATTCCATTGAGATAACATTACATAGGGGGAACCACTGGCAGGTTGATTCACCCTTTCTTGAAAAGCATTATCAAACCAATACTCTGCTTCCATAATTTGATTGGACGCAGAGGAAACAGTAAGGGGTTTGCGTAAAAAGGGTTTACTGAGCACCGAGCTGAAAGCCCCGTTAGAATCCCGGAAACGCATATGTAACCAATGAAAACCTGTATTCAGGGATGAAACATCCAGGGCGAAAGCTGTATTTATTGAAGTGGAACTTAAGGGCTGGCTGGTGCGCCCCGAGAAGCCCGAGTCATACCAATACTCCATTTGTTGCAGGGTATTTTGAGCCGAGACCGAAAAGCAAGCCGTAAATAGCAGGATAAAAGTGTGCCTGATCATAATGTCCTGATTTAGCGATCCTGTGCTTCTACCGTGGCATTGATGTGCAGATCCCCGTTGGCATCCGTGGTAGCCGGTATAAAAATGCTTTCGATATGCGGGTTGAAGGGAAGTCCTTTTGCCTTAAAGGGATCCAGACCTCCATAGATGCCGCAATCTGCTCCGTTAAGCCCTGCACCTATAGCCGGACTGGTATTGGATAAATGATAATCGTAAGCTTCATCAAAGGAATTTATATCCGGCACATTAACAAAAAGGCTGGTCAAACCCACCCGGAAAACGTTATTGTTTTGCACTACGCCACCGCCAAACTGTACGGAATCGGTAAAAACATTGTGAGTATAACTATTCTGATCTTCCTGGTAGATCAAACCCGAAGTACAAATGATATTATTGGTAAAGGTGGAATTGGTTACACTCGGCCAAAAACCCGTATTCGAAGTGCTTTCTTCAAAAAGAATACAATTATTAAAAGAAGAAGAAGTGGCCTGGTTCAAATCCTCTATTACACAATTTTGTGCTAAAACAACGCAATTTGATAATGACGAGAGATTCTCTATGATGCACTCCTGTGCTAAAACAATTGAGCTATTACTGAGACGTAATAGATCGCTGGCGACTCCTATCCAGCAACGTTCCAAGAATATTGACTGCGCATTATCCAGATACAAATTATTCTCAAATTGCACCCCAGTAATATAGACGTTATTAACATCCTCAATGCTGAAGTTATTCTTAAAAATGGTAGATGCTGTTGCCGTGGTATATAAGGAATTATAACCAGCACCCATAAGAGATATACTTTTAGTTAAATCTACAGAACTGTTATCAATTTCTCCCCCCGGCAAATAAATAGTATCTCCATTGGTTGCAAAGGTGATGGCCATATCCAGGTCATTATAAGCCGTACTATTACCATTGTGATGCAGTATAAATACCTGTTGTTGAGCATTAACACTTATAGATATTAGTAGGCAGGATAGAAAAAGTAAAGATTTCAAGGTTTTCATATTAGTTGGTTTATGTTTGGTGAAAATATAGAATTCATGCTAACATTATTACATCATTTTTATGTAAATACTTATTTGTAGTTATTTTATTACGATTAATATTTTGATTATCATTATTATATTGCGAACAAGATCAAATTAACTTATTCAAAACATTAACCTTCTTTATATGAGAAAAATAGCCGCATTCAAATTCCAGATAAATTCAGGTAGTGAACATTATCAAGGTATTGATAAACTTATTCAACATTGGATTAGTCAGAAGGGAACTAAAGAAGAATCCGAAAACGAAAACAATTTTCGGTTTAACTATAATGCGGATTTAGGAAAACTTGATAACCAGACTTTTTCAAGCAAAGCAGGTGAGGTAAAAAAATACACACTTACTGAGCCTAAGGAACATATGCGCTTAAAAACATCCATCGAGTTATCAAAGCTTGAGAATGGAAAGGTGTTTTTTTATGTAGAAATTGCCCAGGAGAATTTAAACCCAGGCATTCCCCAGCGCCTCATCATCAAAAAGCCACGTCTTATTGAACTTATTCTAAACGATTACGGGGATATATTGAAAGGTGTACCAAGAAAAGAGTATGACTTGAAGGGTGAAGAGGGATTAAAGCAGTATTTAAAATTCTTTCTGGATGAAAAAAGGCATTACCCCATGATAGTTATATCCGAGAATAAAGAACACCCTCATCTGGCTGATAAATTACTAAACACCCTGACTTTTGACCTTAAAGCTACTGCTTTTGTTTGCAAAATAGACTCCAGCATATCGTGGAAAATAAGTGAAACGGCCGGAAGTCCATGGTCGTGTTACAACGGTGGCATTCGGATATTCTGGACTAATCCAAAGAAATACAGTAATCCTTATGGCCACCCTCTCTTTTCTTTTGACCGTTTGAGAAAAATGGGGACTACCGAAGATAAAGTAGTGCTGGCGGTAAGTAATGAACTACGCAGGAGACTTATAATGGACCTGAGTCCCTATACCACTCATAAACCGGAAGAAAACCTGCGTATAGAAAGGGAGCACAGTAAGGAAAAACTGGAGGCGCGTATCAAGAAAATCCGGGGTACCGCAAAGGATGCAGAAGTATATGAGGAACTCATGAGGGAATATGAGGATCAACTCGAAAAGTATAAAGCGCAACTCACAGATCGTGAAAATGAAATCTATACGCTTAAATATGAATTGGAAGAACTAAGCCAGAAACAGGTTACCGATAAAATAGAGAAAGCGGAACAAACCGATTTTGAGTCTGTGGAGAAAGCTGTAGGTGCTGCCAAGTCCGCCTTTGGTGATCTTTTATTGTTCTCAAAGGATGTGGATAAATCCATTGAAACACTGGGACCAAAAGCCGGTCCTCCGGAAAAAATCTTTGAATATTTTGAAAGATTGGACCAATTGGGAAATGAGCTCATAGATAACCGGGGTGAGGGTATTGGAAAAACGCTTGTTCAGTGGCTTACTGAAAATGGGGTGAAATGCTCAGGTGAGTCTGAGACCGTTAAGAATAGCTCCAAGGAAAGAGATAGAAGAACCTTCGCTTTTGAGGATGGTAATCATTTGTTGGAAAAACACCTGAAATTGGGAGACGCCACCGACATTAAACATTGTGTGCGCATTTATTTTGATTGGGATTCAGACTTAAATGTTTTCAGGATAGGATATGTAGGTAAACACTTTGAATAATGACCCTCCTCCCCTCCTCTGACACTGACTACTTCCGCTGGCTGGCCGCCCACCCAAGTGGTTACGTTTTGAACACCCGCAGGAAGTTTGATGGGTATTACGTACTGCACCGCGCTAGCTGTGTTCATATTTCACAGCAGCGCGTACACCGGCCCGGTGCCTATACCGAGCACCGGTACATTAAAGTATGTTCAGAGAACAAAAAAGAATTGGTCGGCTGGTTACGAAAGAAGGGGTGTGATCTGGATGAGCAGGAAGGAACTTGCCGGACTTGCATGCATTAATAATCCATCTCCGAATCACCTGATATTAAAAACTCCGGATAGCCCGCACATTTTCCGGCTGGCTCTTCACCCAGGTTCCGCTGTTACCATTCCCAAAATTTACGTAATAGGCATCAAAGGCATTATATTCACTGGAACTCCAATAATATCCCCCGCCAAAACCACCTACGGCATTTCTATGAATATACAACTGGTACAATTCATCTTTACTGGGTAAATACCAATCGGAATAGCCCGCGTACACCAGGTTGGCACACACGTCAGCCGCAGTATTGGCGGCCGCACAACCCGCTTCTATATCAATGGTATTTTGCAATCCGCTGCCTATATTACTCAGATCGGCACCGGCAATAGCCGTTCCGGAACATCCCCATTCAAATTCGTTCATACTACCTACGGTAATATTAGCCGGCATAGCGATCAGTCCATGATTACCGCTGGCGTCCAGGTAAAAAATAATGCCTCCTCCATAGGCCATTCCGATACTAAAAGCAGGCCCCTGTGAAGTAGTAAAGTTTACTTCACTTCCGTAGGATGTACCCACCGCATTGGTGGCATACGCTCTTACGTAGTAGGTGGTATTGGCGTTTAAGCCCGGGATGGCCACCGTAAAGGCTCCCAATGAGCCTGTGGCAATTGCTTTCATATTACTAACAGTGGGATTAGGTGTAGTGGAATAGCATACGCCTCCTTCTAATATAGGAGAAAGCCCATTGCTCAACACCGTTCCTCCACCCACCGCAGCCGTGGAAGTAATAGCCGTTACGGCAGCTGTACTTACCGTGGGACTTGTTGGAGGCGTAAAGGCCGTTCCCTGCCAGCGGGGAAGGCCGGCCGAATCCAGTTGTAAAAACTGCCCCGGCAAACCGGGGGCCAGTAAAACCCAGTTGGTACCGTCCCAGTACTTAATATCACCGGCATTACTTCCAGGAGTTTCCGGGGCTTGTTCAGCATACAATGCATAAGGTACGCTTAACAGCTCACTGGTTCCGGATATGGAATAGGAAGTGCCTCCGTTGGGGTCAGCTTCCACCTCTAAAAAACAGGGGGCATTACCCCAATCAATAGAAGAAAAAACCGAAATAACCGGTATCCCGCTCCCTATCTCAAAGGTAGCGAGGCCATTAAGATTGGTACTTACACTGTGTGTTTCCTGGTAGGCCACGGTTCCTGCGGCTGAACCCTGCCGGATACTTACCCGGATACCCACGGGGCTGTTTTTCACCAGATTATTGCTGTTATCTCTTACCACAGTCTGGAAACTTATTTTTTGCGGAACCTGGCTGTACAGGCTCAACGCCAACAGGCCGGTGAATACGGTGAGCAGTGATTTCATTTTAATGGATTTTAGTGAAAGGAAAAATTCCTGAGAGGCTATGGTCCTGAAAAATGGATATATGATAATGTCCACTTTGCAGTGCGGATAGCTGAATTTCGGTTACAGAATTACGGAGTGGTCCTTTTTGAACCAACCGGCCACCACCATCAAACACCTGGTAATAACCATCTTTAAGGCTATCCATGCGGATGCAGAGCCTATCCGTAGCTGGCACGGGATATAAATGGACGGCTCCCTGCAGCGAAAAAGTGGAGGGAAATGAGAGCGAAAAACTCTCCCAGGGATGCTGCACGCCCAGCGCCAGTGAACCAGTAGCATCCGCATAAAAGGTAAAGCCAGGCAGACCCGCACTTGCGGAGAAGGTGCCTCCTGTTCCCCGGCCTTCCAAACCACTGCTAAGAGCAGCTTGCTGGCCATACAGACTGATACTGAAGCAGGAAAGAAGCAGAATTAAAGTTTTCAATGAGATTCATTTTCCTACAAATGAACAGGATCAGCCGCTGTTGTTTATCCTTAATTATATTGATTTACAGTAGTGATTTACCGGTCATGGATGGAACCCGATAAGCTGCTTCAGGCGGAGTGAACCGTTTAACTAAATCCCAAACCACCCTACTAAACAAAATGGTTATTAGTATCCAAAACGTTTAATTACTCACCCAAGCTCGCCCTTCGATCGCGACAAGGGTGGACACGGTACATCCAGGCTTCCCCGATTTGAAACCTTCCAGGGTCTCTTCGGTGTGGTGAAAAACCTGGAAGGTTTATACGCCAAGGGTGGATCACTTGGGGTGACACCCGTTTTGAGGGTAACGGAGAACTTATGGATGGCCAGGGATTTGGATAACTATGTACTGAGGTGGCTTATTCTTTTCTTCTCCTTTGCCTGGATGCAAAGGAGAGCAAAAATCACGGTGATTTCAGGAATTTTCTGCTGCGCAGAACCGCGGTCATCTTTCAGCCTGCATGCTCTTTTCCGAAATGCTTCGGGACGCAATTCCGGCTGAGATGCAGCTAATTCTGGAAATCTCCGGTGGGCTGGATGAGTTAGGATTTTGCTGCCCTTTGATATAATCCGCCTGAGACGGATCACTCCGGGTGACTTACCCGACAAACGAAAGTGTTGAGGGCAAAAACAAAATGAGTGTGATCAATGCTCTTAGGAACAAGATCATCCATAGGGTTATGGCTGTTATCAGAGATGATAGACCCTATGAAAAAAATTATCTTAACCCTTTGGTATTGTCATAGAAATCAGGGTGAGCTGCAGAGGCTTATTGACCGCAGGAAAGATCGGGCGGACATCCGCAGCTACCCGGTGAATGCCGATATAGCCGGCCGAGCTTACCAGTACGAAGCCATTAAGCGCATTACCCATGCTTTTGTAAGGCGCAACTCCAGGGGAGAATTAAAAGGTAAAGCCCGCAAAGCGCTGTTGGTAATGGCCACCGGAACCGGCAAAACCCGCACGGCAGCGGCCCTGGTGGAGGTACTCACCAAATGCAACTGGGTAAAACGAGTGCTCTTTTTAGCGGACCGCAACGCCCTGGTAACCCAGAACGCCTTTAAGGAACACCTACCCCAGCTTTTAGCTATAGACCTCACCCAGGAAAAGGAAGATGATGGCACCCGCCTGGTGTTCAGCACTTACCCCACCATCATGAATAAGATAGACTCCCTGCGCAGCGGAGACAGCCGCTTTTATGGGGTGGGGCATTTTGACCTGGTGATCATAGACGAAGCACACCGCTCCGTTTACGTGAAATACAAAGCCATCTTCGATTATTTTGATTCCTTGCTGGTAGGACTTACCGCCACCCCCAAAACGCAGGTAGACCGCAATACCTATGATCTTTTTGATATAGAGGATGACAACCCCACCTTTGCATACGAGCTGCAAAAAGCGGTAGATGAAGAGTACCTGGTGCCGCCCAAGGCCGTGACCTTTCCGGTTAAATTTCCCCGGGAAGGTATCCGTTACAACGAGCTTTCCGACAAAGAAAAAGAAGAATACGAACGGAAGTTTGGCGACCCTGAGACGGGAGCTGTGCCAGAGGAGATAGACAGCCGCGCCCTGAACGAATGGCTATTTAATACCGGCACCGTGGATAAAGTGCTTACCTACGTAATGGAAAAGGGCATTAAAGTGGGTGGCGAGCACATTGGCAAAACCATACTGTTTGCCCAGAACCACTCCCACGCGGAGTTCATCGAAAAACGTTTTAACAAACTGTTCCCGGAGTACTCCGGGAAGTTCTTGCGGGTGATCGATAATTACGAGCCCCGCGCGCAGCACCTGCTGGAAGAGTTCTGCGATGAAGAGAAAGATACTAACCCCATACTGGCTGTTTCGGTAGACATGATGGACACCGGTATAGATGCCCCGCGGGTAGTAAACCTGGTGTTCTTTAAAGGGGTAAAGTCTGTGACCAAATTCTGGCAGATGATAGGCCGGGGAACACGCTTGCGGCCGGATCTTTTCGGTCCCGGTGCGGACAAGGAATGCTTTTACCTCTTTGACTTTTGCAGTAATCTGGAATTTTTCGAGGAAAACCCGGATGGCATCACTCCCTCCGCTTCCCTCACCCTTAGCCAGCAAACCTTTATCACGCAGGTGGAGATTATCCAGGTTTTGAGCGGAATGGATTTCCAGGACGAGGAGCATAATGGCCTGCGTAAACATTACCTGGACCTGCTTCATAAGCTGATCGCAATCCTGGACCGCAACCGCTTTGTGGTACAGAAAGAACTACGCTACGTAGTGGAATATTCCGAAAGAGAGCGTTGGGAAAACCTATCCGGGCTGGACGTAGCTGATGTCATTAATCATTTATCTCATTTGCCGGATGTAGTTTCCGGTGGCGATGAACTGGCCAAGCGTTTTGACCTGCTGATGTTGAAACTGATGTTGTACACCCTTACGGGAGACGGACGCCAGGAAAACGCAAGAGGGAGACTGATCAACACCGGCAACCGCCTGCTGAAAAAGCAGAACATCCCTGCCGTGGCCGAAAAAGCCGGGCTGATCAAAGAGTTCATGAAAATGGATTTCTGGAAGGAAGCTTCCGTGAACCGCCTGGAAGATATCCGTACCGGACTACGGGGGCTTATTAAATTCCTGGATAAGGATAAAACCGAACTGGTGTATACCAGCTTTGAAGACACCCTGGATGAAGCCCAGGTAAAGGAACACGATATACTGAGCCTGACCCGTAGCCTGCAAAGTTATAAGGACCGCGTGGAGAACTTCATCCGACAGAACCAGCACCACCTTACCATCCATAAACTGTATAGTAATATCCCCATCACCCCGGCCGAAATACAACAATTGGAAACATTCCTTTTTGACGGGGAGGAGCGTGGTACCCGCGAACAATTTGAAAAAGAGTACGGAAAGCAGCCACTGGGGGCATTTATCCGCAGCATAGTGGGCCTGGACGTAAAAGCCGCCCGCGAGGCTTTTTCGGGCTTTCTACACGAGGGTAACCTTAACCCGGACCAGGTTACCTTCCTGGACACGATCATCAATTACCTGACCCACAACGGTACCATTGACAAAAAGCTATTGTTTGAACCACCCTTTACCCACCAGCATGACCAGGGGCCTTTCGGTTTATTTGAAGATAATGAGGTGCGCCAGCTGATCAGCATAGTGGACGATATTAATCACAATGCGGGTATAGCCTGATTTAACAGGGTTTTCCTCTAATTCATGCTCTCATATAAACGCTTTTTGTGCTTACCATTTGATAACACAGGTATCTCTTTATATATATTTGAAGGATATGTTGGAGCGTGGCAAAGGAAAAGGTCCGAAGATTTCTCTCCGGACCTCCTAATTTATTAGACCATTTTTATTTTGCCAATAAGAGCTTGTGGGCTACAGTTCTGCCGCTTTCGGTTACGACAATAATGAAATACGTGCCGGCAGGATGGTGTTGTAAGTCCACCTCAAAACCGTTTTCTACGGCATTTACCTCAACCGGTACACTCTTACCTTCTATATTTTTCACCCTAACTTCTACAATATCTTCCAGCATGCGCTGTACCTGGACCCTACCGGTGGTTGGGTTGGGAAAGACCTTCACTACATCCTCCGGGTTCATGTATTCACCTGCTACAAGCGCCTTTCCTTTATCACCTTCTTCGGGAGCCACACCTGACAGGATGTTGAATACATATCCTGAACCTACTTCACCAGCCATATCCACCGTTTCAACTATATACTTAAAATCGGTTCCATCCGGCAAACCTGGATCTGAAGAAAAGAATTGTAACCCGATATTGCCTTCATCTGCTGCGGAGATATTGAGGTTCTGCAAACTTGCCTGCATACCATCGGTAATGCGGAATACTCCTTCACCAAGAGCTTCAATGCCCGTACCCATAGCGCCATTTGCCTCCCACTGAGCATACAAGTGATCTTCTATGTAAAGGAATATTTCTCCATGCATGATGAGATCATTGGCACCCAGATTGCGGATCTGAAGTTCACCCACCGCATCAGCACCCGAAGCGTTTAGTAAAAGAGTGTGAATATCCTGAGTTAACATCGCCATGTCAGGCAAGGTTCCCGGTGCTATCATAATCGGAAACCCTGTATACACCAATTCTGCGTTACGTGTGGCTACGTTGTTGTTATCACGGGCATAATCAGACATTTTAATACCGTTGTATTCGGTGTACATAGGATCATTAGCGGCTACGATGCGGCTTAAAAAGCAGATCATGGGCTTTCCATTGGGGGTGGTGGCCCCAAAATTGGCCGGGAAATACACCGGATAGGGAGGGTTCCATTGTACATCAAGGGTAATGGAGGCTCCGGGTGCCAGGGCGGGAATGGACAAACCGGAAGCCGGGGTAACTTCTTCACCGGCCAGGTGACCATTGAGGTAATTGGATGGGTTATTGGTCCAATGGTCCGGCCATATTTCCCCGGTCCGGGCACGGGTCCAGTACAGATGGACGGAAGCAGGAGCTGAATAGGTACATCCTTTATTCTCTACTTTCACGGTCATGTAGTTGGCATGATTGGCATCGGGATTCTGGGGATTTGTACAACCCAAAGTGCCGGTACAGTTCCACACGTTCCCTTCCCAATAGTTGGTAGATTGTACATCGGGCTCGTCACCGATGTCGCCATTGCCGTCACTGGTCCATAGATCCCACATAAAAGAGTTTTGCATCAAATTGTCCCCATCTACCTGGTGGGGGATGCGAAACCAGAAATAGCCACTTACCCAATTCAATCCAATATTCATATTTGAAATCGTCATGTTGAACGGGTCAATCCTATAAAGCTTACGGACAATCTGATTACCATTTATTATACTGGAATGAATACCGTAGAAATTACCATCCGCTGCGCGTTCTATGTTGGTATTTCCCATTGACGAGGAGTTGGGGATCACACTCATCGTATTGTTCACCACATTATACACCCGAAGATCATTTTTGGTAGCTATGAGGAGATTATTTCCGCTGTTGTATACTTCCAGCCCTGTTGCAATGAGGAGATTCGGAAGCGTGGTGAGGGTGGTAGCTGATATGAGGTTGAACTGTGGGCTTATCTCATACCGGAAAATGTGACTGAAATCATCGCCACAGTAAAAAACATAATTCCCTCCATCATAGAAATACTCCAATTCAGAGAACGTAACGTGAAAACCACTAATGGTCTTCAGATGGTTGATCCCGGCCGCTGTTACTTCATACACCGCCTCTTCACAAAACAGGAGCCTGCGGTTTTTGACATTGTCTAATGCAGTGAGGGCAAAAGTGGGGATCTCATTGTGAATATTGGTATTGGTAATGGCCACCGCCTGGCTTACTGTGTAGGTTCCTCCCTGTACAGTAATGCGTTGCCACCAGATCTTTCCGGGTTTGGCCGGTAAACCTTCACCGCGGATCAGGTAATACTCATCACACCGTGCAGGTACAGGAATTAAGGCCGAATGGGATACGGTGGCCAAGCCAAGTACCCCAGCCTTCTGCACATTGCTTGCATCGTAAATCTTATTATCAGCCACATAGAACACCAAATTACCGTTACGATCATAGGCAGCGTTCTCGATTTCGTCATGGGCATAGGTGGTAGAAATAGTTGGGTTGCTACCGCTGAAATCAATCAGCCGGTCGCCCAAGGTCCATTTAGGGGTCTGGCCAAAGCTTAACACCGAGTAAAGCATTGCCAATAGTAAAGTCTTTGTTTTCATGTCAAAAAAGTAATTTTAAATTTTTGGGGTTAGACATTTCAATAACCGGCAATGCCTATTGGTCTGCTATTGCGATAGTTTTCCTATAAGACAGGGGTTATTTTCTCTTTCATTTTAAGGTCATTTTCAATGGTTCCTTAATGTATTACTCAAGACCGTAACCTCTGTTAATCCCTTGCCGATGTGTTATTGTACTTTAAATCGGGGTGAAGATTATACATTCACTCTAAGGGAGCAACGACCCTTTATTAGCTGCGGGTAAAAAAGTTATGGACGTTGCAAATGGGCTGTAAGTGTGTAGAGGAGTTGAGAGTTTTTTAGTTGGGGGTTGAACTGAAGACCCCAATTCTTATAAAAGCTGATTCTATCCTCTTTCATTTGGCTATCTATAAAATGTACTTTGATACGCTAGGTTTTGAGGTGATCCATAACATACATACTGCCGCAGGACTTGAGAAAGAAGGTCCAAATTCTCCCTGGCGCATGCTTTTCATCGATATCATAGTTCATAACCGTTTCCCACCGCCTTTTCAGTATCGTTACTATCATGTTCCGATGGATAGTTACCGCCTGTGCGAGAACTATGGTGAAAAGGGTAAAGAAAGGACGGACACCGCGATACCTATAAAGTCACGCTCTGACCATCAGATGAACCCTGGATTGAACCGCTACTGGAAGAAATACCGCTTGGGGACTGGGAAAATCAATGTGGAGGTTTCCTTATTACCCTATGAAGATGCCTTTTACGTACTATTTGCAGAACCTGATAGATCAGCTCATCACCCTCAAATGAAGGGACTAATTCACTATCTGCCGAAACAGCCTGGCCACATAAGCAGAGACATCTGTTCCACCGAACTCAAGGCAAGCTGCCCCTAACTCCACCCCATACCAGCCGTTCACAAAAACCACCCGTTTTCGCGGATAATTTGCTCTAACCTTACGTCAGGCAACAAAAGTATTTACAGGTGGATGCCGAAAAACCTCTAACAGAGTAGGCTATTCTAATTTCCTAAAAATGAAACATTTAAAATTTATGCTCCGATCCGTGATGGCAGGTGCCTTATCCATAGGCTTAGGCAGCCATGCCCTGGCACAGGTTCGCCCTGATCTTGCTTATACGGATGAGGATGAAATTTACACCGGCAGTGAATTTGTCAGTAACACGGGTATGGGTGCACTGCAAGACAGACAGGTGATGGTCTATGATCTTTCCGATGGAACCTCGGAATTGGGCTGGGATTATGCCGCTCAAGGCAAAAAAGGCACCCTGCTGCTGAATGAGGGTAACCCTGCTTATGATCCTGATGTAGTACTTGCTGAATACGAAAGCGACTATGCTCTGGCTGTTTTTATCAATCAAAATAATTATGTGCAATGGGAATCCTATTATTGGGACGGAAATGAATTTCAACTTCATCGGTCTTGTATTTTGGGTACGCAACCTACCTGCGGTAGTCCAAACGTGGATGTTAATGCTGCGGGAATGGTAGCTATAACCTGGCACCAGTCTACAGAAATATGGGAAGGATGGGAACTCGATTTTGACAATCCAGCAATAGTAACCACTGAAAAAAACCGGTTAGCATTAAGAGGAGGTATGTCATTTGTAGTGAGCGACATATATGGCGCGTATGGCTATGTGGATGGTTCCGGTAATGACATTGAAGGTAAAGGATGTGCCTGCAGTGAAGAAGCAGGCCCCAGTATATCCGGGGCTATCAATTGCCTGGGAGACCAGGTAAGCCCGGCTATAGACCGTCCTTTAAATTCGTATGAAGAAGATGAATTATACGAATTCAACAAGTGGCCTGATGTATCAATTTCTCAATTCCATGATGAAGGCACCCGGGTCACTTTTTCTTATGTGAACGGACATTACCTCGTTGATGATGTTACTGCCGATATTCATACTACCACGGGCACGGTTTATCAACCTCACATGTGGTACAGCGGTGCTTACACCGGGTTAATAACCACTCCTCTCAAAGGCCAGCCCCGTATTGCTTCCCGCAAAAACAACGATTACCCTAACGATATTGAAATTGTAACGGCCACAGGTTCCTGTAATAACTGGAAAATTAACAACTGGGGAATTTTTAACGATGACCAACGCCTGGATGTCACTCTGGTTAACCCGGAGTATACCACGCGTTACAGCACTAGCCCGGTGGTTACCTACCGCGGTGGTTCAGAGGGTTATGATGGTGATTATACTATTGTTTGGGCAACCGAGGTAGAGTTTTGTCTGGATGAGAATTATGGTTCTGATGTGCTGGGACGTTCTTATAAAAACGGAGATATTATAGCCGGAGGAACGGTATACAGCTATATCAATAAAGGCAACTTCCACGGAGACGGCCTGGAGGGAGACCAGCTCATCCCCTCTGTGGCTGGCCGTTTAACGGATGAAGGGGTAGATTATATGTTCTTTGAAAGTTTGGAGGATATAAATATGGTCCTATACAAACACAGTGATGTAGTTGCGGGTAGTGGCCACGTAAGAGTTGCACCAGACCCTAATGTCAATACCACCAAAGGAGGTTCCACAGGCCGGACTTTTGATGCAGCAGATAACTTCAGCAGTTACCCTAACCCGTTTACCGACAAAGTAAACTTTGCCTTCACCCTGGCCAAAGGAGAAAAAGGTGACCGTATGATCATTACCGATATCAAAGGCATACAGGTCAAGAGTTTTGACCTTTCCAGCTACAAAGAGGGCGCTCATACCCTGGAATGGGAGCCGGGTGAGATAGCTGCGGGTATCTACCTGGTGCGATACAGCACCTCACAGGGCATCAAAACCCTTGAAATTACCACTACGGATTAGATCCCTTTCTTTTCCACTTAGTACACAGTCCGGGGAACCATCCCCGGACTTTTTTAATCAGGATACCTGACCTCCTATTAATTCCTCGTTGTCCCGGGCCAGGATCAAAGGCAAATACAGTTCCACCTGTGTACCGGAAACTTCATCCTGTTCATTTCTAAGTTCCCGCACGCTTACCTTTAAGGACTGTTTATACCGGTGACTGAGATGCGCCAACCTTTCTTCCGTAAGTTTCATCCCTTGCGAAACATGGCCCACCTTTAACTCCTTTTTGCTGGCTTCCAGGCCCACTCCATTATCCTCAATACTGATGTATACATAGCGCTCCCTTTTGCTGAAACGTATCCAAAGGCTGCCTCCCTCCTTCCTGGGCATTAAACCGTGCCATAAGGCGTTTTCCACGTAAGGCTGGATTACCATGGAGGGAATCATCACCGCTTTGGGGTCCAAAGCATCATCCACCTTAAGACTATAGGTGAGCCGGTCTTCAAAGCGTAGTTTTTCCAGGCCCAGGTACAACTGCAGGCGCTCCACCTCTTCCTCCAGGGAAATGAGGGTTTTTCCGGCACCCTGCATATTCTTCCGCACCAGCTTTGCAAAGCGGGCCAGGTAATTATTGGCCTTTTCAGGGCCATGTTCAAACATATAGTGTTGTATGGAACCCAGCGCATTGAATATAAAATGGGGATTCATCATGGCACTCAGAGCTTGCTGCTCCAGGTGGTTCACCCTTTCCAAAGTTGCTCTTTTCTCCGCCTCTTTCCTGCGGATGCGGGAGGTTTGCCACTTCATCGCGCCTATTATCAATACTATAGCCACTGAAAGACCGGCTCCTATAAACCAGTGGGTTTGCCACCATGCGGGTATGATCTGCAGATGCAGTTCCTGCTTTTCTCCCCAGCCTTGCCCCCTGCTCCTGGCCTGCACGGTAAAGGTATAACTGCCCGGTGCGAGGTCCGAATATTCGATCTGGCGGTTTTGCGTAGTATGCCACTCTGATTTACCTCCCTGCAAACGGTAACGGTATTCCACTCCACCTGGATCGATCAGGTCAAGAGCTATAAAGTTCACCTTAACGGTATTTTGCTCATGTTCCAGCACTATCCTCTCCGGGTAATGAAGAACGGAGTCAGCCAGGTTCACGGAAGTGATGTACAGCGGATTTTCCCGGCCCTCCGGCAGGGAACTATTCAGGTCCAGCACCGAGCAGCCCCGGGCAGTACCTGCCCATAAATGGTTTTCCGGTTTATCATAATAAAGGCTCAGCACATCCGGGGATAACATCCCGGACTGCAGTCCATAATGCCGCACCTCCTGCTGATTGATCACATACAAACCTTGCGCAGTTCCCACCCATAAATTACCGGAACCATCCAGCGCCAATGATGTACAGCGTTGTTTTCCGGGTCCGGCCTCACTTTTATAAGGGTGCCATTTCCCGGCTGAATCTCTATAGATAAGACCCTGTTGCGTAGCCAACCAAAAGCGATCACCGGCAAGTTGCATAGCAAAAATGCGGCTGTTGAGTATCCCGGAAGCTTCCTTTCCTACCCGGGCAGGTGTAGGATTAAAGCAAACCGAATCTCCACATATCCCTCGCAAACCCAGGGTTGTGCCTACCCACATTTGCCCCAGCACGTCATTATAAATGACCTCTACGCGCGCCTTCCTGGAAAAGGTCCGGGCCAGTTTTCCCGTCCATGGGTAATATGCATAACGCGATATATCATTGGTAAAAATGCGGGATACCTGGCTATCCCAGCCCCCCACAATAATTTCCCCGGAGCCCTTGGGTGTTACGGTGCGGCCCATTATCAGGAAAGCTTCCAATTCCTCGTCCCAGACATTTCCATTCCCTCCTGAGATGGGATAGAAACAGGTTATGAATAGTTTCCCTTGCTCATTTTTGCTAAATGATACTATGTACGAGCCCTGCCGGGAAAAGTCCAGGTGTTGCAAGCTCTGTGAGGATGGCTCAAAAGTATAGAGATCCCAATCCGAGCCCACGATTATCTCTCCGTTACCTCTTCGTGAAATAGCCTTTACACCTTGGTTTTGAGCTGACTCCTGCAAGGTATAATTGGTAAAATCCGAGACCGGTATATGATAGACCCCTTGCCCTACCGTTCCTACCCATAATGCACCTTTACTGTCCGTAATCATACTACTTACATCCATCTTCTCCAAACCGGCATGCGTGTCTGCCTGTACAAACTCTCCCTTCCGCTGGTAATGGAGTGAGCCATGTATGACTATCCATAACCTGTTTTCCCCATCTACGGCAATATGATCCACACGCTCGTTCGCAGAAATACCTTTCTCCAGCTTGGTTATATGCTTATCGGGATCTATTTTATACACCACTCCTACACTGCCCAACCATAGGGTTCCGTCTGTTTGCTGAAATATGGAAGTGATAGAAGTTCCTTCAAGTGCAGCATAAAAATCCGTGATGCTGCCTTTAGGGCTCAGCCTCATCAGCGGATCACCTCCTATCAGTAAACTATGGTTCCGACTCTCTAAAAAACTTACTTCGGATATGCTCTTTCCTTCCGGGTAAACTCCATCATGAACCCTCAGAACGCTATCCTTATAACTCCATATAGCACCACTGGTAATTCCGTATACCTCTCCATCGTGGTTGGCGAGAACATTGTGCCCAAAGGTGCCCTCCGGCATTGGTACCGGTGACGGCTTATAGTTCCTTACCTGGTATACTCTTCCGGATATTTTTTCACCTGCATAAACGTCCTCTCCAACTCCGGTGATGGCGGTTACCACCGCACCTCCCAGACCCTCCGCACTTCCCAGGTTCCTGAAGTGAACCCCATCAAAGCGGCTGAGTCCATTCTCCGTTCCAAACCACATAAAACCGCGCTTATCCTGGTAAATGGCAAACACGGCATTATTGGGTAAACCGTCACTGGTATCGTAGTGGCGAAAAGCTATGGATTGCCCGGCTAAGGAAAGGCCCCACAGGTATATTGCAGCGGTGAGCACCCATGCTCTAGATATCCTCATTTAAGACCGTCCGATGTAATTTTGAAGATGCCCCTGGAAGTCTTTTAATTTTCTGCGGGCCACCGGTACCTTATCCCCATTGGTAAGGATTAATACCTGGTCGTATTTACGGTTGAACTCCTGTAAACAGTTTAGATTCACAATATGCGAGCGATGGGTCCGCACAAAGCATTTTGGTTCCAGCAATTCTTCAAACTCATGAATTCCCTTGCTACATAAAAGGCTTCTGCCATCCTCCATATAAATGGTCGTATAGGTGTTATCCGCTTCCAACCTTACCACCTTTTCAGGATCCAGGATATGAAAGCCTTCGGCATGGGGGACCGTGATCTTTTGCTGTATGGGGTGCACCGGAGATCTTTGATCGCGGGGCTGGGCTTTTTCCGTGCTGCGTTGCTGCCACACTTTCACCACGTGTGAGACGGCCCGCTGAAGGTCCAGCGTATCAATGGGTTTCAGGATATAATCCGTAGCGTCCGCATGAATAGCCTTAATACCGAACTCCTCGTGGGCCGTAACAAAAACGGTGAGAAAATCCTTTTCCTTGAGGGTATCGAGAAATTCAAAGCCATTCATGGTAGGCATCAGTACATCCAGGAAAACAACTTCCGGTTGAAGGGTGGTGATAAGGTCCAGGGCTTCCTCCCCACAGCTAGCGATGCCCGCCACCTGCAATTGATGGCAATAGGTATCGATAAGCCGATTAAGATGGAGCCGGCTTCTCCTTTCATCATCTACAATTAGGGTTTTGAGCCTTAATGGCGTTTTAGTTGAGAGCATAGAGTTTAAAATATTAGATCTGCGGATCTTCAAACTGTGGTATCATAATACCACACGTAGGAAGTCTTCAGATCAGGGTAGTGTTCAATGACTTTTTAAAAGAACGTTTCCAATCAGGATTTATCACATAAGCTTCCGCTTTTTAACGTTTCACAAAATAAGTATCCGGCTTCTCCGGCTAAAATTCGTAGCTAAAAAATGTTGGTTGACTTATTTAAAGGCCGGCCTGGATGCTTCCATGTTTCGGATGCGGCTAACTCACCATGGATACTTTTCACGCATTCATAGAACATATTTAAAAAATGAGGCTCTGGTCTCTGCCACCCGTAACTAAATTTTCCCACTCCTTCCTTATTCAGCATCAGGAACGTCTCCAATAGCCACGTTCCTTGATTTATAGCTTTTCGGAAACCAAAAAGCGCCACCCGGAAATAAGTAAACCCCCAAAAAGGGCATACTGGCTTACTTCGACCTCCATTGACAAGACAATCCTTATCACGAACTTATATGAAGGTGTTTATCACAATTATCACGGCACTTCTTTGCCTGACCAGCAAGGCGCAAAGTCAGGAAGCAGATACGGTATATATTAATCCGGGAGACGGACCTTACCACCACAAAAGCTGCCACTGGCTTGAAGAGGACAGTGTAGCAACCACGCTTTCACAGGCTCAAGAAAAAGGTTATACCGCCTGTAAGATTTGCTATACTACAGTAGATCCAAGCACTCCTAAAGCTGGAAGTAATTCAAATCCGAAAGCTGGCAACAGCCGCAGTTCACAATCCAACCAAAGTGAAAATTCCCCTGCTAAAACTTACAGCACCCGTTGCCGGGCTACCACGCAAAAAGGAACCCGCTGCAAGCGCGTGGTAAGAAATGGAAGCTATTGCTGGCAGCATCAATAAAAAGATCAATCTATGAAAACAAGTCAACTACTAAACAAAGAAGAAATAATCACCATGGCTGCAGGAGGCGACCTAACGCTTACCACTCAGCGGATCCGGTTGGTTCAAAAGACCTCCAAAAGTACCGATATCCATTCTATGTGCTTAGATAAGATTTCCTCGGTGGAAATCAACCATGAAAAAGACCGGAAATATCTCATTCTAGGAATACTGGCATTGGCAGGGGGAGTCTATTTTTTATCAGAATCAGAGAGTATGGGAACCCTTACTTTATTTGCCATTGGTATCATCTTAATCGCTGTCTATTATAGAATGTTTAAACATCTGGTCGTAATCACATCCGATGGAGGTTCTAAACTCATATTCCATACCGATGGGCTTCCAACCTCCGACTTAATAAAATTTCTGGATCAGCTGGAGGAGGCGAAGTTGGACCTGCTTTTAGCGCGCTCCCCACTCCCCTCTACTGTTGATGCAAACCAGGTTACCTTAACACCTAATTAGGCTCTAATCCGGACCAAACCTCTTATCAATATCATTAATCTATAAAATCTCAAATATGGCACTTTACTTTATCACTTATGACCTCCGAAATAAACGAGACTATCAAAAACTGTATACTGAATTAGAAAAATTCAAAGCGCTACGGGTCTTTGAGTCTACCTGGTGTTTTTACAGGGTTAATACTTCAGCCGAAGGTTTAAAGAATTATTTCTGTCAATTCATAGATAGTGATGACGGCTTACTTGTCAGTGAATCATCTGGGTGGGCTACATATAAAGCTCAAAAAACACCCAATAATCTTTAAAAATTGTAAAATGTCAACCTATAGAATATCCGGGGTTTGGAAAAACTCCCATAATGTAATTACCCACTACGTCTTTCACTTAGTGGGGAGCAATGGCATAGGGCGCACAACTAAAAAATCCAAATCGGACGCTATTAGCTTGGTAGACAATCCAAATAATACCGTTTTCACGTGGACCTAGAACTATACTAAAGCGTTCTGGCAGATAGGTGAAAAAGTGAAAGTGGTAAACGGTATCCACGGAAAACACCTTCGAACAGAAGGTGATCATGAGTTAAGGGATAACCTGGCTCATCTCATCGATTTTGACTGGCTGGCATCTTAAACAAAAAATTCCTCCTTCAAAATTAGCACCAATATCTGAGGAGCTTATATCATGATAAGTGTGTACACCCACCTCATTTAGCGCTAATAATTTTACCCTTGAAACATGAGTAAAACTATAATCAACTCCCATGAAACCTTCTTTATATGTTTAAACTGTACTCTATAAGTATATGCCTGGTACTTTTAATGGGTAATTGTCAACCTAATAATCAGGAGTACACCGTCTCTACCACCAGCGGTCAAATGACTTCTGCGCCATCAAGGCCTCTTGTGAAGATTTACCTGGAAACTTCATTAAGCATGAAGGGTTATGCCGATGCAAACGTACCGGGAGATTATACTTTTAAAGAGGTAATACCTTTTCTGATTACCGATATCGATAACCGGATTGGGGAAAGTAAGCTATTTACCGTGGCCGATGCCCCGGAAATCTATACCCGATCTAAAGATGATTTTTACACAAGCCTCAGAAATGGGCAGCTTTTCAAAAACCGCTCTTCCAAGCTGCATCACATCTTCAACAATGTAATAGACTCCTTAAGGCCGCAGGAAGCCGCTATTATTATTTCCGATTGTATACTGGACCTGGGCAATGCTGATCTAAACTTTACGGAAAGAGGTATGATTGTACATTCCATCTACAACCGCCTGACCCAAAGTAAAATTGCGGCTGCGGTATTCCAGTATTATAGCGATTTTAACGGTGCCTATTATTACGATCGGCAAAACACCGGTAGCCGTATAGCCTCTGCGCGACCTTTTTATGGAGACGTGATGAAGAAGCGGCCTTTTTATGTTTGGGTACTGGGTGATGTTGCGGTCATTAAAAAAATGCTTCGCGAAGATGTTTTCCGGGATTATGAGAATACCGAACTCTTTGGGCTGGAATTTAACGATGACATCAAGGTGCAACTACTCTCCCATCCCCGTAAGGGTAAGGTTATAGTGGCACCCGAAAAAAGCCGCTTTGTGGTAATCGAAAATTCACAAAGCCGCCCCGCACAAATTAGCCTGGGGTTAAATCTAAGTGTTTTACCGGCTACGCTGGCTACTCCTTCTTTCCTGCAATCCCATTTTCAGTTTAATCAAAGTCACATTGATGGTGAGGTGGGTGTAATAAATAAAGAAGATATAGATACCGAAAAAGAATACACAGAAGTAAGGCCGGTAATGAGCCGGGAAAAACTTACCCACCTCCTTAGCCTTAGCTTTACCAACCTCTCCGAAACCAGTGGCGACTTTCAGCTACAACTTCATAAACCTGAGGCCCGATGGACCCGACAAGCACACCTGGACGATGATGTAGAGATTAGCCTCGCATCCCTGGAGGGTAAAACCTATGCTTTTCAATCCCTGATGGAAGCTTTTTACAAAGCTTATGACGAAAGCCCGACCCTGCTAACTATCAATTTTAAAGAAACCATTAATCAACCATAATTATGCTGGAAAACATCTACAGTTTGTTCAACCCTACCCATACCGATTTTGAAATATGGTATTCCAGTGGCTTTGTACTGGGCTTTACCACTCTGGTTTTGTGCTGCCTCCTTATGACGATCATCTACTACCTTATTATCGGCCGAACCACCCGAAAATATGCCTCCGTAGGCTGGTGGTTCAGCTTTATGTTCTTTACCGAGCTCCTGGTTTTTATCAGCACAGCTCTTATGTGTGGTTTTCTGTCTTTTGACCACGCCACATTGAGTGGAATAAATATGGATATCTGGGTATTTGCCATCTGGAATTCCACCCTTTACACCGTGATACTTTTTCTGATCTTTTCGCTGATTTTCAACAATTTAAGTCTGCATAACCGCCACGTACCTTTCAATCCATTTCGCTAATCATTTAATCTGAAATTATTATGTCCAAACTATATGTATTCGGGATAGGAGGAACAGGAACACGCGTTTTAAAATCACTGGTCATGCTCCTGGCTTCAGGCCTAAAAGCCGAAACAGACAAGATTGTACCTATGGTGATTGATACGGATGTTAATAATGGTGACCTGGAGTACTTCCGGCACATCGTAGGTAAATACCGTGATATTCATGAAAAGCTTTACAACAATGTGCCTACCAACCTTTACCCGGATAGCTTTTTCCGTACAGAAGTGGAAATGCCTAAAGAACTAAACATCAGTGGCACCGATATAGGCACCCTCGCCAATATGATCGGCTATAACCAACTGAATGCTTCCGATCTCACCTCTACTAAAGGCTTAATAGACTTACTTTTTACTGAGGCCAGTCGTGAGATGAACCTGGAAAAAGGTTTTTTAGGAGTTCCTAGTGTGGGTAGCATCGTACTTAAGCAAGTAGTGGAATCACGAGGCTTTAAAGAGTTTACGCAGGAGTTTAAACCAGGTGATCGCATTTTCATCATCAGTTCTATATTTGGAGGCACCGGTGCTGCGGGTTTTCCGCTTCTACTCAATGTTTTTCGTGACCCTAAAAGCGGCATCAACAACAGTGAGTATATAAAGGACTCTATTATAGGGGGTATTTCTATTTTACCCTACTTTGAAGTGGATTCCGATAAATTCCGGAACGGAGAAAGTGCCATTGACAGCAATACCTTTACTTCTAAAACCAAAGCCGCCCTGGCTTATTATGAAAAATACCTGGCCAGCAATCTCAACGCTCTTTTTTATACAGGAGATTACCGCAGAAGCCAGTATGAAAATTTTGACGGGGGTGAAAACCAAAAGAATGAGGCTAATTTTATTGAATTTGCCTCTGCCCTCTCCATCCTGGAATTCATACAGCACGAAAATGAAGCTAAGGAAGCTTCCGAACTCAGTTCTCCCATTAAATACTTTGAATTTGGCATTAGTGAGGATACTACCGAGATCAATCTTACCCACCTGGGTAAAACCAGTGATAACCTGCTGGAACAGTTTATCAAGTTCAAGTACCTGAGCCTGTACATTACCAATTACCTGAATGATGCTTTAGACGACTCTCGCCTTACCTGGCGAAAAGAGCTGCAAGTACCCGCCAACTTCAAATCCAACCAACTCGTAAAAGACCTACGGGAATTTTGCGGTAAGTATTATTACCGGTGGCTGTACCAGCTCGGTTCTGACCGGCACGGCCGCAAGTTTGTGCCCTTTAATATGAATGTAAGCGGATCTGTGGGGAATAACGGCACTCCCATTGAACTTAATCTAAGCCGTGAAAGCCTTTTTAACGTGGTAAACGGCATACCCGCTTTAGACAACTCCAACTTCTTTAGAAAAGATGCTATTGACTTCGATAAGACTTTCACCCAAAAGGTGGATGATATTACGCAAAACAAGGAGCTCCAATCCTTTGAAATGAAACTCATTGCGTTGTTGCAGGAAGGCAGTAATGCCATTTACTCTGAACGCTTTAAAAACTAACTCATGGCTTACAAGATCAGCATTAACCGGGGGGAAAGTGTACCCAATTTATTATGGAATGCCTTTGCCGGAAACCCTCATAATGAGGAAACTATCAGTAAGATAAAAGACAATGTGGGCGAACGTGAAATACCGGTAACCTCTATACCCAGCCCCTTTGCACAAATGCACCTTTTTGAAACGGCCTTCCGCTTTATCAATGAAGCCTATCGCGATGCAGAAAAAGGTCAGGGCAAGCAGGAAAAAGTACTGGATGGTGAAACCACTTATCACCGCATCGTGTCCCACTGCCTGGACCTTTACGAACTGATGTATAATTATGATGTACTAGGACTTAGCCAGCGTATATCCGTGCTAAACTGGAACGATAGTGAACTGGACCGCTTTGCTTCTAATGGTGACGTGGGCCGGGAGACCTTTGCCGGTACGCTCCGTAATTACATCCGCAATTACAACCAGGAAGGAAAGCGCTATGGCGATAAGAACCCCTTTAGAAACCTGCTACTTATTCGGCTGGACAGTAGTATTATAGGCGGCACCTCTCCCCTTACCGGCTTCTTTACTATTAACGAAAGAACGCCAAAAGACATTCAGAAACTCGATGCTTCCTACTTTTTCCGTGACCGGCAACCTCTCTACAAACGGGATACAGGCTTTCAGAAATTTCTAAACTGGTTTTTTGAGACAAGTTCCATTGCCGTAAATGCCTTCCCGGATGTACACCGTTACATCAAAAACAGCCGGCAGCATATTGCGGAGCCTGAGTTGAAAGACTTTATCCGTAAAATAGAGAACAATGCCCTGGGTAAAGATGAAGAACCTCGCTGCCAGGTACTTTCCATCTCCAACAACCCACTCTTTTTATTAGGTAAAGACCTGCAGTACCGTTGTGAAAAAGGTGCAGACCCAAAAGAAATATTAAGAAACAGTGACTATGCTATACGCAGTGGTAAAAACCTGCAAAACCCACCGCTGATAATCATCCCTGATTCCCGCATGCACCACTGGAAATACTATACCGGCCCCATGCCTGCTGATGTAGACCCCAATAACTTTAACACTTCCGTTATTGAAGATCGGGAGCTGCCTAAGTTTAATATCAAATACCCTTGCTTTGGTAAAAATGATTTCCTGGCTAAAAACCTGGTGGAAATTGAGGAGGCCAATATCAACTCTGAGAGGTTTAAAACCGTGGGTGGCAGAGAATGCCAGAACTTATTACCGCCTATAAAACCCGCCTACTTCGACTATTTCACCCTTAATGACCTGGAAGCCAATCTCAATATGGAACGCTTGCAAAGTGGAGCAGTTTCTGTAAAGCTAACCATACCTGTTCAGGGAGATAACGACACCGGCTCCATTACCTTTGAAAGACTCTATTCTGATGTAGACCCAGCCGGGGTAAGCAGCGATGCCAAGGGAGCCATCGTGAAAGTGAGCTTTGGCCTGGGTATCTACCCCTTCTTCCGGGTTTCGGATAACCGCTACAACGACTTTTATAAGATCGCCCAGTTTTACGATAATTCCATTGAGCGCCTGCATTGTTCTTTTTTAAGAGAAGACAGGAATGGACCACAAACCGTTCTCATTAAACGAAACCTTGAGTTTAGCCGCACCCGGAAAGAAGAAGGACAGCGCTACAATACCCAGTATACCGAATTAGCCACCCATTCTTTGGATAAAGACCGTAAGGCCAACAAAGGCACAACCGATGACATCCGCTTTGACATAATTGGTGTGGAAATAACCACCAAAGGTTTTCTTACGGAATGCGTGGTAATCCCGCAATGGGGAGAACTAAAGCAATTGCACAGCAAAGGTTCTATTGCTTTTGACATCGGTACTAGCAATACCTATGTGACGGTTGCGGGTGATAATGGGCAACCAGAAACCCTAAGCTCATCCCCAACCAGCGAGGGGGATGATTTTCCACACCTGGCCTTTTTACATGAGCCAGTCCCGGGCAAACGCGGCTCAGAAAAGTACGATTACGGGGTAGATAATTTCATTTCCTTTCTACCTCCGCAAATGTCCGAACTCATGCCTTCAGTTATAGGAGATGGCTCAGATTACGAATTTCCCATACGCACCATCATTAACCAGGATAACGACACCAACCCCAAAGAAATTGACGAGCTCAGTGCCCTGGTAAACGTGAACATACCCTTTGCCATTGAACAATTTGAGATGCGTCAGAGCCTGGATAAAGCGTATAGTCACCTTAAATGGGGGACGTCCGACCCTAATAGCCCGGATGTGCGTAACCGCTTGCACCTGTTCATTGACCAGGTAGCTTTGATGGGGCGTACACGCTTGCTGGAAATGGGTGTGCAACCGGACCGTACGGATGTGATCTGGTTTAAACCCCTTAGCATGAATATTGACCAGGCTACTACCTTTAAAAATATATGGCGACAAACCTACCTGAAGTATTTTGCCAAAACCGCTGAAAATAAACCTCAACTGTACGAGGTAACCGAATCCTGGGCGCCTTACTTCAGCCATACCCGCAGTTACGGACCTGGCCGTTTGTACCTGAACGTGGATATAGGGGGTGGTACCAGTGATTTCCTGCTGTTTAAAGACGGGGCACCTCTGATGACTTCTTCATTCCGCTTCGCAGGCGATCATCTTTATGAAGATGGCCTCAATAAGAATGTGGATCCGCAAAAGCGCAACGGTATCTTCCAGAAATACCTGGAAAAAGGAAAAGAGGTTTTTAAAGGCAATGCCTCCAAAACCCGCATCATCAATTATATGGTGAATGAGAAGAACCTACGCTCCTCAGACCTGATGATGTTCTTCCTCAAACAAAGAGAAATGCGTGAAGTGATCCAACTGGACAAGGAATTACAATTACTGTTCCTCCTACATCACTCCGCCCTCTTTTACCATGCTGCTCAAATTGTGAAAATGAGTGGGGCGGACATGCCAGATAAGATCGGCTTAAGTGGCAACGGGGCCAGGTTACTGGAAATGACCAACCGCGACCCGGACCTGAACCGTTCCAATGGCATGGCACAACTGATATCCACTATCTTCGGGAAAGTATTTGAGACCGAAGAAGTACCACCCCTGAAACTGGAGATCAGTCAAAACCCCAAACACGCTACCGCAGCTGGGGGAATTATTGGACTGCCCTCCATAAAAGATAAACTGGATGCCGACCAGGAAGTATATCACTTTGCCCTGGGGGATAATTATACGCTGATACATGATAATGATGGTAAGGTCAAGAAGAATTATCGCTACGAAAAATTCCTGGACGATGATGATCCTACCGTACAGGAGGTGACTCACAACGTAATGAACTTCCTGGAGTTTTTCTTTGAAGACCTGTGGTACGACTGTGGCTTTACCCGCAATTTTGGTTTGGACGACAGCTACAACCAGGAGAAGTGCAAGAATTACTGCCTGAACGAGAATAATATCCAAAGTGCCTTACGCCTGGCTATACAACAAAAGAAAAACTACGAAAGCCAGCAGGTGGTACACGAAACCATGTTCTTTTATCCCATACGTGCTATTATGTATGACCTTTCCATGGCTATGATAGATTCGGGAAGAATGGAAGAATTAAAAAGTTGAAAGCCTTAGTCATGAATAGAGCAAAATATACCCTTTCCATACTTTTCTTTTTGTCCTTTTGTTTCAGCAGCTGCGATAATCCGGAAAGTCAAAGTTCTGAAGTTAAAAAACCAGTCTCTGTTGCTGAAAAGCACGAAAAGCCTGCCGCATCCTCTGATTACGTTAAGCGGTTATTTAACTCCTATGGTAATAAATTGAATTGCATCGTTTCGCAATACTTAATTGAAGTAAGGCGCTCAGGTAAGCTCGAGAAGGACACCGCTGAAAAATACGAGCTTGATATTATCCACGCCAACTGCCTTTGTTATGAAGAAGGTTGCATGAATGCCAAAAAACTGGAAATTCTGTTTGATAGCATTCCTGATAAAAACCAGGACATTTTTCAAAACCTTAAGCGTAGACAAGGCCAATTAGCACAAAAAGTCGATTCAGAGAATTTTATCATTCATCTTGACTCCCTCTCAACCACAGCTCATCAAATTTTAACTAATAAGCGCTACTATTCTACCGAATGGGGCCAAAGGTTATCGATCCTTAGGAACTCAACCATATCTGAATTCAATGCATTACGAGTACTCTCATCCGAGGAATCAGTTAAACAGGATATTGATAACAGTCCTGATCCTGATTTCATGAATAATTGGTTAAGCTGGTTTGTGGTTGGACTGATAGCCCTTATTCTCATAGCCCTGGTTTATCTATTTTCCCAAATTCGAGGCCAAAAAAAATTGATCACAGACATTTCCAACCGTCTGAATTCTAAATCAAAGGATCTCAACTCCATATCACTGCAGGTGGAGGGACTGAGTACAAGTATCCGGCAAAATAACAGGTCAACAGAACCCGAGAAAGCTTCACACAGAATACGTTCTCAGCAACCATCAGAACCGCAAACCTATACTTTGCATGAGATCAACGCTAAGCTGGAACCACAAAGGCTGATTGATCTGAAAGAATGGTCCAACCTCTTCACTAATCTCCATAGAAAGAACAAGCTTTATTACCTGGTTAAAGATGAGATAGATAAGCTTAAGATGAATTATGATCTGGATAAGATCCGTAAAGAAGATTTTGACCAAAAGCTTGATGCTTATTTAGTAACTCTTCAGGAAAAGTTAAGGCAATCCGATAAGGAATTAATAATGGACACCTATTACTCCCCTCCCCCCTCTCCGGAAGGCTATTTCCCCGATGAAAAGAAGAAACCGGAACTCGATCCGAATAAACATACTTACCGAATAGACGTAAACTCCCAGACACCTACCGAAGCTACGTTCTTGTTTCTAACCCAGGAAGAAAGCGCGGTGAGTTCTGCACTTACTAATTACGCCTATGAGCTGGAACCGGTATGCGAAATAGAGGGTGGACATCTGGAAGGTAAGCACATTGTGCAGGATAAGAACCAGCCCGGCCGCTTAAAACTAGAGGGAGGAAAATGGATGGTAACTGAAAAACTGCGCATCCGCATAGAGTAAGTTTATGAACGATCTTTTCAATCTCATTATATTCCTAGTTCTTACGCATATCGTTACCATCATTGTAATGGTACGCCATATCAGGCGATATGAAGGCAACCAGAAGCTGTTCCTCTCCCAGAATCTGGAGCACCTTAAAAATTCTACGGACCACTACCTGAAGGAACTGGCTCAAAAGCTTACCGAACTGACTAATTATTATGGAAAAGCTTTTGCCGAATACCAGCAACACACCAATACACACTTGCAGGCCCAGAACGAAACCCATAAAAAACATCTCCAATCCCTTAGCATGCAATACCAGGCTTACGTGCAACAGGTCAATCAAACCAATGAGCATTTCACGGTTCAACTGCAAAAGCTGGAAGTAAGCCTGGAAGATTATAAGGGTATTAAGACCAAACTGGATCATCATTCCGCGAAGCTCAACTCCCTGACCGACAAAACCACGGAGCTGGTAGCCGAGCAGGAAAAGCTGGTACATGATCACCAAAGTGGTTTTAAGGACTTACTGTCCTCTCTTAAACAAACCGTAGAAGACAAGGTGAAAGAGCAAATCAGCAGTGGGGAACAGACCATCCAAAGCACGCTGGAGCAGAATATGGCCAGTCTACAAAAGCTCTCTAAAGAAACCCAGTCCCGGATAGCCGCTTTATTTGAAGGTGGTGATATCCAAACCTTTAACCAGAATATAGCTGATGTGAAAAACAACTTCAGTACCCATTTCACGCAACAAAACGAAAAGCTGGCCGCCATCAACAGCGAGTTTGAGGCCATACGGCAGCAACTGGAGGAACGGGAGGGGCAATCGTTGATCAATCGTGTCTTCGGGGGGAAAAAGTAGTATCGAGAGCTAAACTAACGTAAGTCTATGATGATAAACGAATGTCAGGTTGAGTGATCCGTCACGGCTCAGCCGGGATGGATTGTATCGAAACCGTGTATTGTTTTGTCCATTTCAATACACCCCGAAGCCAGTTCGGGACACTAAATGTGACAAAACGCTCCTCCGTGAATCTTAAATCAAACTCACGTTAAACTATATAACATATTAACTAAGAAGGTTTTATCTCGCGTCAAAACCTCCTCTTCCACTTCTCCACCGCTTTTACCTCTTCAAGCTTTAAAGCCAAAAGCCTGACTGCAGGTGGGGTATAGCTCACAAAATGGTATTTACTCACCGCCTCTTCCAAGTCTTGAATACTCGCTTCCAATGCTTCAATAGCTTCTTCCTGGCTTTCCAATTGATAAATCATATTTAACCCTTTAAGGTAAGTCGCTGTGCAGGTGTTGCTGCTGTCGCTGCACCATTGGTCCAAACCGAGGTTAAAATACAGAGTGGGGTGTTCACCCAGCTCCAGGGCTTTTTGGGTATAGGACATAGCGGTTTCAAAGTCACCACTCTCGTAAAATACCCGGCCCGTATTCCAATAATTGCGAAACTGTTCTTCCTGTTTACGAGCTTCTTTTTTAGCTTTATTATTCTCTTGGATCGCCCCGAGCAGGTTGACGATTCCATCGGTTATTATTTCTTCGGTAGTGGGAGCTTTTTCAGGCTTTGCGGTATCCACCAGGGCTGTAACCTCAACAAAAACAGTAGCTCCCTCCCAATTGGCCGGGTTTTCAATGCAGAGATATAAACCCTGACCATTAAATTCATTGACTTTCACAACACCTTCCGTATAACTCTCCCTCGAATGAGCTGGGTAATAAGTAAACCGAGAGCCTTCTTCAAATAGTCGCGCGTTTTCAAAGTCGGTCATATAAATATTGCAGGCCGCATTACCATCCGGTACGGTAATGGCACCAAACATAGCTCCGGAAATACCGGAAGGTTCCAGGATGTTGATCAATTGACCAAAGAGATTCAGGCTCTGGCTGCCATCTTCACGAGTGGCCGAAAAGGAATAATACCATTCTACCGTATTATCCGGCAAGGGTATGGATAAAGTGGTTTTGCTGTTTCCGGTCCCTAAAGCTTCCCGGGTGGCATTATTGAGGTAAAACTTTTGGGTAGCGTGGATCTGTTGCAGATCGTATTTCTGGGATAAGAGGGTGCCGGATATAACCAGGCATAATAGCAGGTAAATGTTTCTCATAATAAACATGTTATTTTTAAAAATTAAGACTATCAAATGTTAGATATTTTTTGTTTATTTATATAAACTTTTAAATATCTATTTTATGGCAGTTAAACACACCCCTACTAATGAAGTACACAGAGGAAGCAAAGGAGGAACTACCGGTTGCGGCACAGACACCAAGAAACATCCGGAACATTGGGTTAATACTAGTTCCAGCATAACCTGTGGGAAAAATGGTTGTAAGAGTTAATCATAATTAAAACCTTCCAGGTTTATTCCCGCTATGAAGAAAAACCTGGAAGGTTTATATCGAAGGCTTAGTTTTCTTTACAGTCAACAAAACACCCTAAAGCTTGTCTACCTCAACCGATTGCTGATCCAATTGAATGGCGTATGCTACAGTATATATTCTACTTTGCTCCTTAGCTTTCTTTAAATCCTGCATCAATATCTCTACACATCTAGCTCGTGTAACTCCATCATTAAATAAGACAGTCCATGTGGTTGTGAGGGTTTTTAACTTTACCCACTTTTCTTTCGCCAGTACCTCATAAAACTTGTCCCGTTGCTCATCTGTAGAGTTCGGAAGATCTAATGTGATTAATGCTTCGTATCCCATATTTATTAGTTTAATTTTTGATCAATTAAAAATTAATTTTCCTTCTCAGATTTTTTATTTTAATAAACAGACGTATTCTCTAGCTGAATCTGAAATACCAGAGCCTCCTCAAAAATCACCGTATCGCCTTCCTGATAAGCAGCAGGCTTATAAAAGCATACCTTACAAGGTGTTAGACCCAATTCCTCCGCTTTTACGCGGCTCATTTCAATTTTACTGTGGCGCAGGTAATAGCAATCCACCTGATGATATTTTTTTCCGGTTTTTGTGATATAGACCTGATCGCTAAGATGTTCGCGGGCGGGAGAATAGTGACAGTAAAAAAGCCATCCTCCAAGTAAAAAGATGCTGATAAATAGGATATACCCTTTGCCAGGTTTCATGGATCTACTTTTAGAACTACTCATCTTATTTATGAAGCACTTCCAAACAGGTAATCAAGAATAGCTTTGGATCGCTCATCTTTTCTTTTTCGGGCATCTTCCAAAGTCCACTCTTCCTGATCCCCGATACTCCTTACACCGGCATAGCAGCTCTCCGCGTACTGCAGGCGCTTTACTTTACTGAAAGATTTGTTTTTAATATGGCGGTTCTTATCTCTTTCCAGTACGGTTAGGTTTCCGATGGAATTGATATCCCCCTTCCACTCTTCCCAAATAGATTCCCGTATAGCTTCATCTTCATGATGGTAAGACTGAATATGTTCGATATCGATTGGCTGGTTAGGGTTATATAAAATGCGCTCCAACTTTGATCTGTAATGCTCGTCCTGCACTGCTTCAGCCTTATAATCTTCTTCCAGCATGGCGGAAAGCCTGCAGATCATATTTTTGGCTTTGGCGTTATCGGTGATCTCCCCTGCCAGCCTTTTCTCAACCCTATTGTATAAATCCACATTATTCAACATAATGGATAGTTCCCGATCTGTTTCATCCAGATCTCCCTCCGAGATCAATAGAGAGAGTTTATAGGTTTTGCTGCGAACGTGGTTTACTGCCCGGGCATATACGATGCTATAGGCAAAATACAGTCGGCTCAGATTAGAATTGAATAGCAGTACTCGCGCCCAACGTTCGGGTTCGGTAATATCAGTTTTCCTTAATTGAAGATTGTACAGAACAATAATCCGCCAGAAAGTCGAGTAACGTGACCCACACATCATATGACTCATGCATACATCCTCCTCCGTATAATAAGCCTTGCTCCACCAATTGGCCTCCCAGTCGTAACGTGATTCGATCAAAGATTCAATGTCCTCTAACCGAAGCTCTATCCTATCCGTTTTATCTTTAAAATGTCCTTCCTTCTGTAACCCAAAGGCGGTATCAAAAAACTCTTCGAAGAAACGGCTATACGAGTAGCGGTATAGCTCCTTTGGCAAATCATAAACCCCAATCAGGTAAAATTGGTAGATCCCCAAAATATGGGGCATTGACATAAATGAAGATCCGATTTTTACGTTATAAGCCTCAATTTTCTGGTATAATCCGGATATCTCGTCAAACACCTCCTTCTGCTCTCCTTTTTTGCTGGTGAGGTATTCATACATCCTTATCTTAAATACATCTCCTCCGTTGAGATCAAGTCCGGTGGTGTTTATAGCGTCAAATATCTGCAGGGTTTTGGAGAGACCTGCATGGGTTTCGATCACCACAAAATAGACCTGTTGCAATAAATATTCTATCAGAGCACTGGGTTTTCCTTCGCCCTCTTCTTCAAAATAGGTGCCGAGGATTTGGCAGATGAGCTGTGTGTTCTTGAGATAACGGTTTACATTTTCCCGCTGCTCATCTTTTTGCAGTAAGCTCTTTACATTACTAATAGTTAATACTTCTTCCAGCCGTTTTTGCTGTTCTCCTTTACTCACTCTGCTTTCTATCCAGTCAAACCCCACCTCTTTAAGACGGGCACAGTTCGGAAACAATAAGCTTAACACCTTGATCATTAAAAGTATAGTGGTGAGGCGTTGCTGACCGTCAATAACTTCCTGCTCCCCGTTTTCTTTGGGTTTACCTAACTGCATGGTGCCAATAAAGATGGGTTCGGCACCCAATTGGCCATCTTCACTTTCGAAGGTGTAGAGAATGTCGTTCAGCAATTTTTCCACCTGTCGCCCGTCCCAGGAATAAGACCGTTGAAAGACTGGTATGATGAATTTGATATTGCCTGAAAGAAGGCTATCCACATCTTGTGAAGCTTTCTTATTTCTTAATACGCAGCTTCGTGCTTTTATCGAGAAACTCTTCATTTCTAATTAATCTTCTGGCCTTATAAAACCTATTATGTCCTGACCAAAGGAAATAGACCCGGATTTATTCATCCTTCGCAAAAACTGCGATATATGTGACTGTTGGCGCCCCTATCCCTAAACAACCCGTTTTCTGTATCTGTATGACAGAATGAAACTTGTAGCCCTGGTCTGCCCGACTGTTCAGATTCTTCTCCAGGTTACTGATACCTTGGTTTGAAAACTGAGCACCAATTTGTTGAATTTTGTATTGCATGATATATTGATTTAATTATGTTTCAATAAATCTGTCCCTCCGTTGGAGGGGTTACATCTTCGGAGCCTTATTAGCGTTAGCTTCACCCCTTTAAAAAACCCTTTTTCTCTGAAAGCCTGCTCCGCATAATGCGAACAACTGGGATCGAACACACATCTGTTCCCTAATCTTTGGGATAAATGCTTGCGGTAAAATCGTATGCTTTTCACTGTAACCCGAAGCCAGATTGGTTTTTGAGGAATTGCTAACTGCTGGATTTCCATATCCCGTTTAGTGTATTTTGAAAAACATCTTTCAATAACTACGGCATCATGACTATCCGCCACTATTTCAAATAGCTCTTCTGTCTGATCTGTAATTTCCATTCTCATTGTCCCTCACTATTTTTCCAGACTATTCCATATACTCGCAAAGCTCCTGGCTTCACCAACCAAAAGTGGGATTAGGTCCTTCCTCTTATCTTCATTACAGTAAAGCTTACCCTGGCGAACATCCAGTACACAAAAAACTGTTTGCTTTCCGGCTTTTCTTCTCAATTCAGATTCAAGCAATGCCAGTATCTGATCACTCTTATTCTTGGAGAGCTTATCAGATTTTAGATATAGTTTAATAACGTGAGGCTTACCATTAATCATTAAACCTAACTCCGGGTTTATTTTCACATCCAGATCATCTATCTGCCAGTGTTTAAATACAGGCTCTATCCACTGAAGGTCCTTCCTGCCCCAGAATTTTTTATAGCCTTGTATAGCTTCCTGAAAGTTATCTTTCTTCTTAGGGTGAACGGTAATAAGCATCTCTTCAAGGCTCTTCTTATCACCCCCGTTTATATGATTGTCGATAATTCCATCTCTCAACACTTTGTAGAAATCACGAGCGGGATGGTAATCGTCACGATTTTTGACTTTATTCACCAAAGTCAATTTGGTAGAACCTACTTTACTTACAAAATCAATTAAGTCTGTCAGGGATATTTTAATCATGGGATAAATTGATTTTTTATTGCGTATGACAATCCTCACTACAAAACTTACAGCCGTTCACCTGCCGGTAATAGGCTTTGGCTGCTTCCACCGCTGACCTGCAGTGGTTGTGTAAACCCAGGTATTTCCTATCGGAGGGCAGATAGTGGCAATCTTCATCATGCACTTCATGATCGCCATTAGCCTGGGCGCGGTTGTTTACATAATACTTTTTCATGGGTGGTAGATTTTGGGATGAAATTCCCCTTTTGGTTAAAGAGAAGAACCAAGTGCTTTCCGAAGAGCAAGAATTGCCTTCCGAAGGTTTACCTGCCTACTCCCGGAGGCAGATTGTAAGACCTGAGAGGTTTGACAAACCTCTCAGGTCTCATCTTCCTAAACTAAATGGATAAAAGCTAAACAAAGTGTCTATTCTGATTATTGCTCATTTCTGCACAGGTGGGGCTTAAATAGAAGTTAGAGCAGAAACCTTCCAGGTCTCCCGCAGGCCATAGCAAACAGAAACCTGAAAGGATAAATACTGATTTTCTATCTCTCTTATTTCCGTAATATTGTTAGGCTATGAAAGACTTCAAAAACCGCAGAAAAACTGAATGTTGAAATACCTCAACTCACAGATGCACTATAGGGAGAAATAATTATTACTCAATATATGTGATACAATGAAACCCATCGCCTTTGCCGATATAGAAACCAATGCCCGCAGTAAGATCCTGGACATCGGCTGCATAAAAAGCGATGGCCGTACTTTTCATAAAGCCTCTTTGCAGGAGTTTGGCCAGTTCCTGCAAGGCGCAGAGTTCCTGGCGGGGCACAACATTATTTACCACGACCTGAAATACCTGCGCAAGGCCAACCCGCGGGCGCCCTTCTTCCGCATACCGGCCATTGACACCCTCTACCTCTCTCCCCTGCTCTTTCCCGGCAATCCGTACCACGCTCTGGTGAAAGACGACAAGCTGCAAACCGATGAAGCCAATAATCCGCTGAACGATGCTATTAAGGCCCGTGACCTGTTTTTTGACGAGGTGAACGCCTTCCAAAAACTGGATGAGCGCCTGCAGCGCATCTTTTACGGGCTGCTCAAAGAACAATGGGAGTTCGGAGCCTTTTTCCAGTACCTGGATTACTGGCCCGCCCATACCGATCCCAAGGAGCTGATCTCAGCGCACTTTAAGAATAGCATTTGCGCCAATGTAGATCTGTCTCTCCTGATTGAAGATAATCCGGTAGAACTGGCCTATTGCCTTTCCCTGATCCATGCCAACCACCGCTACTCCATCACCCCACCCTGGGTGCTGAAAAACTACCCGCAGGTACAGCGTATCATGCACCTGCTGCGCAACAAGCCCTGCGTGGAAGGATGCAATTATTGCGATCAGGCGCTGGATGTGTACCAGGGCCTGGACCATTTTTTCGGTTTTCAAGGTTTCCGCTCTTACGGGGGAGAACCTTTGCAGGAAAAGGCGGTAAAAGCTGCGGTAGCTCATCAATCCATCCTGGCGGTTTTTCCTACCGGGGGCGGTAAGTCCATCACCTTTCAACTCCCGGCCCTGATGAGCGGGGAAAACACCAGGGGCTTAACGGTGGTGATCTCACCCCTGCAATCGCTGATGAAAGACCAGGTAGACAACCTGGAAAAAGCGGGAATTACCGAAGCGGTAACCATCAACGGTTTGCTGGACCCGGTGGAACGGGCCAAATCCTTTGAGCGGGTGGAAGACGGCTCCGCCTCCCTGCTCTACATTTCCCCGGAATCCTTACGGTCCCGTACCATTGAAAGGCTGTTGCTCGGGCGGAACATTACGCGCTTTGTAATTGATGAGGCGCATTGCTTCTCCGCCTGGGGTCAGGATTTCCGGGTGGATTACCTCTACATTGCAGACTTCATCAAAAACCTTCAACGGAAGAAAAACGGGGCGGATGCCATCCCCGTTTCCTGCTTTACTGCCACCGCCAAGCAAAAGGTAATTGGAGATATCCGCAGGTATTTCCGGGAAAACCTCTCCCTGGAACTGCAACTCTTCACCGCCAGGGTGAGCCGCACCAATCTGCACTATAAGGTTTTACCCCAGGAAGATGAGGAGGAGAAATACAACGCCCTGCGCAACCTCATCGGCCAAAAGAACTGCCCCACTATAGTGTATGTTTCCCGCACCCGCAGGGCTTACCTCCTGGCGCAAAGGCTTACGGATGATGGCTTTGATGCCCGCCCCTACCACGGCAAAATGGACAAGGCCGAAAAAACCATTAACCAGGATGCTTTTATAGAGGGTGAAGTGCCCATTATGGTGGCTACCTCCGCCTTTGGAATGGGTGTGGATAAAAAGGACGTGGGCATGGTGGTGCATTACGAGATATCCGACTCCCTGGAAAACTACGTACAGGAAGCCGGGCGGGCCGGTCGCGATGAAAAGCTGCAAGCGGACTGTTTTGTGCTATTCAACGAAGAAGACCTCAGCAAGCACTTTATCCTGCTCAACCAGACCAAACTCTCCATTAAGGAGATCCAGCAGGTGTGGAACGCCATTAAGTATATTACCAAATTCCGGAATTCCGTTTCCCAATCGGCCCTGGAAATTGCCCGTAAAGCAGGTTGGGATGATACGGTGGCCGAAATAGAAACCCGCGTAACCACCGCCATTTCCGCGCTGGAAGAAGCGGGTTACCTGAAACGGGGGCAAAACATGCCGCGGGTGTTTGCCAACAGCATCCTCAGCAAAAATGCCCAGGAAGCCATAGAAAAGATCCGCGCCTCCCCAAGGTTCAATACCAGCCAAAAGCTACAGGCCACCCGCATTATCAAAAAACTGTTTTCCAGCAAAAGCCGTAAGCACGCCAGCGAAGAGGAAGCCGAATCGCGCGTGGATTACATCTCCGACCACCTGGGCATTGTAAAAGAAGAAGTGATCCGCATCATCAACCTGCTGCGCGAGGAAAAGATACTGGCCGATACCCGGGACCTCACGGCATTTATCCGCCAGGGCGAAAACAGCCGGCACGCACTAAACATTTTGGAGAGCTTTGCCAAAATAGAAAACTTCCTGCTGCCCCGCTTCGGGCAAAGCGAACAAGGCTTTCACCTGAAACAGCTCAACGAAGAAGCCGAAGAACAGGGTTTGAGCGGGGTAAGCCCGCATAAGATCAAGACCATCCTCAACTTCTGGGCCATCAAGAACTGGATCAAACGGCAAAACCAGCGGCATTCACAGCATCACGTAAATGTGATAGCCCTGCACCCGGAAGAAAAGCTGCGCCAAAAGCTGGAAAAGCGGCATCAACTGGCGCGTTTTATCCTCCATTTCCTGTACGAAAGGAGCCAGGCCAATCCAAGGGAAGAGCCACCACCTAAACCGGAAACTTTGGTAGAGTTTTCCGTACACGAACTGAAGGAAGGCTTTGAGAAAAAGCAGGACGGCCTTTTCAGGATGGAAGTGGGGATAGCGGATGTGGAAGACGCCCTGTTTTACCTCTCCCGTATTGAAGCCCTGAAGATAGAAGGCGGCTTTCTGGTGGTGTACAACCAGCTTACGCTGGAACGCCTGGAACTGAACAATAAAATACGCTATAAGCAGGAGGATTACAGCCAGCTAAAGCAGTTTTACAAAAGCAAGGTGCAGCAGATCCACATTGTGGGGGAATATGCGCGCAGGATGATCACCGATTACCGCGATGCCCTGCAGTTTGTGGAAGATTACTTTCAGCTGAACTACTCCTCTTTCCTCCGCAAGTATTTCCCGGGCAGCAAAGCGGATGAACTGAAACTGAAGATGACCCCGGGAAAGTTTAAAAAGCTGTTCGGCCAACTTTCGCCCACGCAACTGAAGATCATAAAAGACAATGAAACGCAGCATATAGCTGTGGCGGCCGGGCCAGGCAGTGGAAAAACCCGCGTGCTGGTGCATAAACTGGCTTCTTTGCTTTTAATGGAGGATGTAAAGCATGAGCAGTTGTTGATGGTAACCTTCTCACGGGCGGCTGCCACCGAATTTAAAAAGCGCCTGATAAGCCTTATCGGCAACGCGGCCCTTTATGTAGAGATCAAGACTTTTCATTCCTATTGCTTTGACCTGCTGGGCCGGGTGGGCAGCCTGGAAAAGTCGCAAACCATTATACAGCAGGCGGTGGAGGCTATCCAAAAGGGAGAGGTGGAACGCAACCGCATTACCAAAACGGTGCTGGTGATTGATGAGGCGCAGGATATGGACAAGCACGAATACGCCCTGATCCGCGCCCTGATGGAACAGAACGAGGAGATGCGGGTGATTGCCGTGGGTGATGATGATCAGAACATCTACGAGTTCCGGGGTGCCCGTTCGGAGTACCTGGAAGATTTTATGAAAAAGCAGAATGCCACGGTATTTGAACTGGTTGAAAATTACCGCAGTAAGAGCAACCTGGTGCATTTCAGCCATCAATTTGTGCAAACACTTCAGCATCGCCTTAAAAGGAATCCCATCATGTCGGTTACGGCAGAGAATGGCCGCATCAAAGTGGTGCACTACCAGTCGGATACCCTCCTGGTTCCTCTGGTAAAGGATATCCTTTCCGCTGACCTCAGCGGTACTACCTGTGTGCTGACGCACGATAATGAGGAAGCACGGCAGATCACGGGTATGTTGCTGAAAGAAGGTATGCCCGCCCGCCTTATACAGTCCAACGATGGCTTTAACCTGTACCATTTGCTGGAAGTCCGTTTCTTCCTGGACCAACTGCAACTGAAGGATGATACCTTTCTCATTGCTGCGGAGGATTGGGAACACGCTAAAAAAGCCCTGAAGGATCAATTCCGCAACAGCACCAAGCTGCCGCTCTGCCTCAACCTTCTGGAAGACTTTGAAACCACCCACCCCAAGCGAAAATACCGCTCAGACCTGGAAGTTTTTATCCGCGAATCCAAACTGGAAGACTTTTACCATGCCGGCAGCGAAACCATTATGGTTTCTACCATTCACAAAGCCAAGGGCCGTGAGTTTGATAATGTGTTCCTGCTTTTGCCAAACTTTTACCCGAAAACGGAGGAGCAAAAGCGCCAGGTTTACGTGGCCCTGACCCGCGCCAAACAAAACCTCAGCGTTCACCTGAACCGCAACTTCCTGACCGGCTATTCGGCTGAAAACCTCATCTACGCGGAGGATCGCCATAACTACCCTGCCCCGCCCTTCCTGGCCCTCCACCCGGGCTATAAGGATGTGTGGCTGGATTATTTTGCTTCTTGTCAATCCGCTATTTCCCAACTGCAAAGCGGGGATCCATTGACCGTTGAAGAGCATACGGCTTACAACGCAAAAGGTCAGCCGGTACTCCGGTTCTCCAAACGCTTTACAGAAGAACTGGAATTGTTGCGGGAGAAAGGCTATGTTTTAGAGCGTATTAAAGTGAACTTTATCCTGTACTGGAAAGGAGAAGATGCTGAGCAGGAAATACGGGTGGTTTTGCCGGAGATAGGGTTTGGGAGGGGGTGAATTACTATTTACAAGTCACTTTGACACATTCATTTTGAGAGAAATTCGAATGGATTAGTTGAAGAAGTTTATTTATCTAATCGAAAATGAGTTATTTATTACTACTTTCCTTTATCTACTTTCAAAAGATGTATTAATTCCTATAAACAGGATATTTAAATTTTATTTAACACCATTTCATTCTTTACTTTCTGGCGTAATACTTCACATTGAACACTTAATAAGTAAGTCTTCTATCATTGTGTAGAATGGGAGATAATTAAATAAATTGCAAGAATCAGGAGAGAAGGTATAAATCCTATAATCTAGTTTCAGGACAATGCTTAACACCCAACCTAAAATATTCATAAGTAGTACTATCTATGACCTGAAAAATGAACGCAGAGCGGCTTTGAAAGCTGTAGAGGAAGTTGGTGGTTTACCCCTGATGTCTGAGTTCACCATGCCAGCAGTGAGTTCCGATTCCGTAACAGCTTGTCTTGAGCGTGTAAAACAAGCGGATATTTATGTACTAGTGCTTGGAAATCGTTATGGGTGGCGGCCAGAGGAGAAGGAGTCAATAACTGAAATGGAGTACAATACTGCTGTTAAAAACAACATCCCTGTTCTGGCCTTTAATACTCCAGAAGATAAAGAAGAACTGCAACGCCTTTTTGAGAGAAGAGTTGAGTCAGCATATTTTCGAAAAATGGTTGCAGATGCTTTTGAATTGCAAACCGAAATGGTCAGATCCTTACAAGAAGAAATTGAGAAGCTAAAGACAAAGCTGTACTCCCAAAAGGAATGGATTTACTCTAATCTCGTTAAGATACACATTCCTAAAACGCTATATCGGGCTGAACTTAATATCGACAAAAAAGAGGTCACTGCCTTTAACAAAGAAAGGGGCTTTAGTTCTAAAAAACCCACCCTGCAGAGCTATGCAATATCTGCTTTGAAAATGAAAGGGATCTCCTTTCCTCATGACTGGGTGGCTTATGACAAAGCTATATATACCTTCCATGATCTTCAAGACCCTAGCCTTCCCTTGGCAGAGATAATAGATCATGGATCAGTAGAACGGTTTTCGGTTCAGGAGTTCTACGAATCCAATGAAGATCAACTGTCCAAATTTAAATTTCTTCTCAAAATGTGCCTCGAAACAATGTTGTACAAAAAAGGCATAAAATGGATCCGTGAAGACGGTTTATTTGCCTTTATACCTGTACAAAAAGACGAGGAAGATAACTGGAAAGACCGAAAGGTTACTTGGACTAAAGGCCGCAAAGAATCAACTAGGCAAGTCGTTTGGATTACAAAAGATAAAAAAGATAACTCAAAAATATTCAATCTGAAATGTCTAGCCTTTAGAAGCAGGTTTGAGCTTTTAGAAAATCAATGGTACATTTCGATAAAACCAGATTGGACTTATTTATGGTCAGATTTTAGGTATTGTCGGTTTGGCTTTAAATCTATTCAAAACCTGAAGAGAATGGAACGTAATCAAAAGGTTTATAATGATTTTGTATTTATCCTCAAATATTTACAACCAAGCGATTCAAAATCTATGTTTACTCAATATGATGACTATAAATTTCTAGCACTAGAACAGATGGAGCAATTCAATTTTTCCCCAATAATCCCTGATAATACTTGGCTGAACTTGGAATCTCCTCAGGAAAGAAAAAAACTCGAATCACTTAAAGACGGACTTTTCCAATGAAAGCTGAATTTCTCGAAGAACCAATGTTAATCTTTGGGGAAGGCAAAAGCATCTGCCCAAGGGAAGGAATTGCCAACCTAAAAGTTTACGATACTGTAGAAGTTGCCCGCAGAGATCAATTGATTATTGGAATTGTTGGTATTGAAGAAAATATAGAGGAAATGCGTGGTGTCCTTAAAATTTTTGAAAGGTTTATACCTGCCAGCGAATCGGGAAAGCAACCCGGCTTATTCAAAGAATTCCCAGGGTTCACTCAAAACAAAGGATTTTGTGCCAAGATGCTTTATGATTCCAACTATGAAAGAATAATTACTCCCAACGAGATCGAGGAAATAAAAAAGAAAGAAGATCGAGATGATCAGATAAAACAGGCTGTTGACATCTATGCTAAGCATGTGGATTTTCTCTCCAACATCAAAAATTGCGATGTTATCTTATGTATAGTACCTAAGGAATTGGAAAAATATATCGTTGCAGAAGAAGAAATAGAAGTTGAGGAAACGGCTGATGATAATGAAGGACCAGAGTTTGAACTGAATTTTAGGAGAGCTTTAAAAGCACGGGTAATGATTTCGAACAAGCCTATCCAGCTCTTAAAGGAGGAATCTATGAAGGACAAGAAAAGTTCTCAAGATAGAGCTACCAAAGCTTGGAATTTATGCACCGCTCTTTACTATAAAGCTTTACAAACGATTCCATGGAAACTAGATATGGACGAAAACAGACCTCGAGCATGCTTTGTTGGGATTGGATTTTACCGAAGTAGAGATAAAAGTACTATCCAAACGAGTCTAGCCCAGATTTTTAATGAAAATGGGAAAGGAGTTATTTTACGGGGCAACACTGTGAAGGAGGATAAGGAAGATCGTATTCCTCATTTAGAATATGATCAAGCATTCTCGCTTCTAAAAGATGCTCTAGAGAAGTACAAGTTTGCAACAGGTAGTTTACCAGGGCGTATAGTGCTTCATAAGACTTCAAAGTATTATCAAGATGAGTTGGACGGTTTTGAGGATGCCTTACAAGACCTTCATATTACAGAATATGATGTAGTAACCATAATGGAAACAGACCTTAGGTTCTTTAGAAACAACAGTTACCCTCCCGCACGGGGTACCTTAATTGAGTTAACTAAGGATAGATATATCCTCTACACAAGGGGCTCAGTGCATCAATACCAGACCTATCCAGGGATGTATATTCCTGCTCCTTTAGACATTAGAATCATTAAAAGATCCTCCTCACAAAAAAATATCTGCAGGGAAATTCTCGGCTTAACTAAAATGAATTGGAACAGTACTCAGTTTGATCACAAATATCCAATTACAATAGCATGTGCTAGGAAGGTTGGAGAGATTATGAAGTACTTAGGGCCAAATGAAATTCCAAAGGAGGCTTATGCTTTCTATATGTGAGAGATAACGTGGAGCATCAAATATCTTTTGCTTGGTTATGCGTAGTTTAATACAATAGATTCAAACATTAATAGCACTCCCAGGGTGTACTCCAAACAACTGTCCTCCTCTATCTCTGCCCCCCTACTCCCCATAATACCCCTCCGCTTCCAACAACTGCTCCTCGTAGCTATAAATAGCATCCAGTGATTCCAGCAGGTGGCGGGTTTCCTTTTTATGAGGGTCCAAAAAGCCGAGGTATTTATTGCTGCCGTTGACGTAAGATGAAAGGACAGATAAGCAACAGCGCAAGAAAACCCTTCCAGGTCACTGTTGGCTACAGCCAGCGAGAGACCTGGAAGGGTTAAGATATGTAAGACGATATGCCCCTTACTCCTCCTTCGCGAAAATAGCAATGTACGTAATGGAAGGTTTGCCAATTCCCAAACAACCCGTCTTTTGGATTTCAATTACGGAATGATACTTATAGCCACCACTTGAATAGCTATTAAATTCCTTCTCAAGGTTTACAATCCCTTTATCGGAAAAGCGGGCACCTATTTGTTGAATTTTGTATTGCATGCTATAGTAGATTAATTATGTTTCAATAAGTCTGTTCCTCCGTTAGAGGGATTGCACCTTCGAAGTCTGCTTAGAGTTAGTTTTATTCCTTGATAAAAGCCCTTTTCTCTAAAAGCCTGCTCCGCATAATGCGAACAGCTGGGGTCGAACACACATCTGTTCCCTAATCTTCGGGATAGGTGCTTCCTGTAAAGCCGTATACTTTTCACGGTGACACGAAGCCAGAATGGTCTCTGAGGAATAGGTAATTGCTGGATTTGCAGATCCCGTTGAGTGTATTCTGTGAAATACCTTTCAATAAATACTGCATCACGACTGTCTGCTACTATTTCCAAAACCGGCTTCTTGCCCTCTATTCCCTTTTTTTGACTCATCTTATAAAGAATACAAGCAAATATGAAATGTAAGCTCCTGATCTCTATCCCTTAAAAACAGGATTTATGATATCCTCATTACTACGGACATGTATCATTTACCCCTTACTCCCCATAATACCCCACCGCCTCCAGCAATTGCTCCTCGTAGCTGTAAATAGCATCCAGTGATTCCAGCAAGTGACGGGTTTCCTTTTTATCCTGATCCAGTAACCCCAGGTATTTATTGCTGCCGTTGAAGTGAAAGCGGCAAAGTGGTTTGCGGTTGTTGTCGTCCAGCAATACCCCGCAATAGGATTGCGTGTCGCGCAGAGCAATGCGGTTTACCGGGATCTTACGCCTGAGAATGGCGACTACAATGCGGTAAGCTTCCATCTCTTCTTCGGTAGTTACAATCTTGCTGTCTTCTTCCTCTTCGGGTTCGTGCTCTTCCTGCTGGCGCACTTCGGCTTCTTTATGCAGGGCAGAGTTGAGGCGATCGCTCACCTTTTCGCTGATGATCTGGGAGGCGGCCTTTTGCACCAACTCGGTAAACTCGGCCATCACCTTTTCGGTGAGCCGGCCGGAATACACCTGGGAGGCAAACAACCGCACAAAATCCGGGGAAGGTTCCTTGAACTCCTGGCCTAAATAGCGCTTCAGCTCTTTGATGTATTTCAGCGAACTGGCGTTGCTCAATATCTTGTCCACATCAAAGTTAGACTTGTGGAACTTGGCTATCTCGTGAATGGTATTCTCCTTTACCTCACAGATGTTGAATTCCAGAAAGGGTTTCTCATCCATTTTATTGGTGTTCTCCAGGTCGGTGTAGAAGCGGTACTCAATGCCGTTGGTAAGCAGGGCAAAACGCGTTTTCGTAACGTGGAAGTAGCGGAATAACTGGCTATTGTGCACATTAAGATCCTGACGCCAGTTCTTGCATTCGATAATAAGGATGGGAACCTCATCCTGGAATATAGCGTAATCTACCTTCTCCCCTTTCTTCAGGCCCAGGTCAGCGGTAAACTCCGGTACCACCTCCAACGGATTGTAGGTATCATAGCCCAGCAAAGCAATAAAGGGCATCACAAAAGCGTGTTTGGTGGATTCTTCCGTTTCAATACGATCTTTAAGCTGTTCTATTTTGTCGGCTAATCCTTTGAGTTGATTTTGTAAGTCCATTTTTTTCAGAGCTTATTATTTAACAGAGTGTTAGTTTATGAGCAGCCGTTGGTTTTGTCACATTGAGTGCTCCGTCCCGATCCCGAGAACTCGGGACGGGATCGGGGCGTATCGAAATGAACAAAACCAACCCTCTTGAAATCTTGATCACAGTTCATTTATTTACACAACCACACCTTAACCCCACCGTGGTGGGAGCAGGCACCGGAGCCCACGGTTTTGCTATAAGTACTGTCATTACACAGGGCTCCAATACGGTTCTCAGAATCTTTGAAACAGCGTTCTGCTCCTTGAAAATAAGGGTCAGTGGTTTTGGGGAGATTTTGGGAAGCTGTGCAGGCTTGCAATACCAGCATACCAAAAAAAAGAAAAGAGTAATTTTTCATTTGTAACATGATTTATCGTGAGCCTAATGGAAAAGCATCTATACTATAGGTCGGTGATTTTGCCAAGAGTTTGACCTCATCAAAAATGAGTTCTACCGTACCTACATTATTAGAAGAAATAAAAATGGTTTTGCGTTTCGTCCACTTTTTTGAGCCCTGAAACACCGTTGCTTCTATTACGATAGTCCCATCTCCTCCCTTATTCATTATTTCACCCTGTACTTTCATACTGTAGTTAAGAAATTTAGAAGATGAGCCATCAGCATAAGAGCTTACTATTACTGGATTAGGTGGCACAACCTTCTCATAAATATCCTGGTAGTTGGCAATTACTAGCAATACACCCATTATAAGAACAAGGGGGATTATCAGCTTTTTCATAAGTAAGGTTTGGCTTGAATGATTATAATTGAAACTCTCTGCTTAAACCCTCATAATCACTTGGGTCAACCCCGGATTGCTTCAGTAATTCAGAGGACTCAATGGCTACTATTTTGAAGGTGTACGACCCAGGTTCAACAGGCTCTGTCAAATCAGAATCTGTCCATTCAATTGTAACTTGCCCTACACGAGTAATAACCTCCAAAGTTGTGGAATACCAGTCTGTCCAATAAAACGTTAAAGGCAATTGAGTGTATGAGTCTTCTGTCCGCTTTACATAGACTAGTATCACCCCAGAAGAGAATATTTCATCTGTTATAAATGAAACATCAATATTTGCCATATAGTGAGGGTATTGGTAATTCCACTCTGAAACTTCGTAGGTACCAGATCTTACGTTTGCATTACCCGGTTCTCCAGGAATACCTTGTGGGCCTGTAGTACCTTCCGTGAAAATTTCTTTCTCACAGGCGCTCAAAAAGACGAGGGTAAACAAGGAAAGTGAAAACACCTTCTTCATACTAGTTTGCTTTGTTTAGGACTACGAAGTAAAGTCGCTCACTACCCCAGGAGTCAATCTTCTTTCCCAACGAACGGATACGGTTTCCGAATCAAACCCGATCGCTCTATTTCGTACCGCTGATCTGCCAATGCCCTCTTTGATAGTGTATGATAAAACTCTCGTAAGGTCGGGTACCCGTATAGCTGGTGGTCTGGCTTTTCCTGCCCCCCGAGACTTTAATATAACGGGGACCGGAGCCTATGGCCCTGGGATCTTTGCCGGATCTTGAAAATTCCGGGTCCATTTTTTTAGACTGCTCACTTTCAAAATCCGCCAGGGTCCTTACCTGGCGAACATTATCTTTAAACGATACCCTTATCAAATAAGCCTGACGGCTTAATGTAGTTAATGACTCTATGCGGAAAGTGGGCTTATTGAGGTTGAGCAATGCAAAATGCATTTTACAGGACCGTTTGCTTTGCTCTTTAGCTGAATCCAGTTGATATAGGTAGGTATCATAATTATCCAGATAATACGCTCCGTACGGATTGAACGGCTCAATAAGAATATGAGCTTCCCTGATGGCCTTTTGCGTGGAGAGCTGGTCAAATCCATTCTCAAATGAAACCCCGTTACGCTCGCTATTGCAAAAGCTCTCGTGGTGTTTGTAGATCCGGCAGATCTCCTCAAAATTCACTTTTCGTCCTCCGTGCCGTGCCATGAACGCCTGGTGTGCAGCCTGTAGCTTTTCCTGCTGACGATCCAGGTAACCCTGCACGAGAACCGATGCCTGGGATAGGGATAAAACAGGAATGGTATCCCTGAGCTTAATTTCAATGAACTCTTTAACCTCTTCAATAGAGACGGTGGTATCAATAGTGCCATATTTAAGTTGAAGAGTTAACGGCATCTCCAGTTCTCCTTCATAGGGAATATTAAAATCCCCTACACCATTGGTTTTATCGGCTTCACCCTGCGAAGGTGCAATAACCTCAACACCCTGGAGAGGCACATTGGAATAGAGCACCCTGCCTTTTAAATGCTTTTCTTGATGGCAATTATCTTTAGCCATTATACCAGCCGGAATAAAAAAGTAAACTACCGTAAAAACCATTAACCCGGCCCCAATTTTAAGTATCCCTGAGTGACTTAAACGAAAGAATTCAGGTAGGGCTGCCGCCAGGCTGGCTGCACCCAGCGACAGTACTATACGGGAAATCTGAAACTGGCTTTGGGAAGGACAGGGAATAAGGATGGCCCATACTAAAATAACGATAACCAGAGCCAACCCCACCCCAAAAGCCAGTCTAGCCTCTATACTTTTCAGACGTTTCCAGATATTGATGTCTCCATTAACGGCCTGGTATTTTCCCTTATATTTATTCATTCCCCCCTTATTGAATTCTTAAATGAAATGGTGGAGTTATCCGTAAAGATTATCCGCTCCGGGAACCACTGCACTTCCAAAGCTTCCGGAGGTCTTTCTTTCAGTGCCACATCCTTTTCCACATAAGGACGGAAAGTCATTTTCACCTCTTGTTTCACCATCCCACAAGCAGGAATCTGTTGTTCACAGCTCAATTGCAATTGGTGCTGTTCCTCGCCAAAAACATTGTAAAAGATCACCTTGCCCTTCAGGGCACGAATGCCTTTTTCATTCTGGTTGTATAAGGCAAAGTCAAAAATCAGGTAATCATGCCAGGCATCGCTGTAAAAATCCTTGCCTTCCATGCACACCTCCACAGTGGGTTGTGAGTCTATAAATGCATTGGTATCAACAAGCGCACTATCTTTCTGAACCAGTTCTTCTTCCGTTTGAACAGGCATATTACAGGATAGCACTAACATCACTAAAGCCGCAGCTAAGAGAGCTTTTAATCTGGATCGGGACTCAGGCAATCAGTTTAGGGTTTAGGTTTGTTCTTGTTAATCGTAATATTCATGGTACCCACGTTTTGGTATTCACCCTTGAACTTATGCTTACCTCCTATGATAGCTCCTGACTTTTTCAGGCGAATACTTTCCGGTCTGAGGTGGTATTCCTGTTCCTCGCTTTTTGAGGCTTCCGTACCGGTATGCAGGAGTGACAGGACCATGGCCAGATTGTGTTTACCCAACAGTGGCCGCTCCTGCCAGTGTACAGGTAGCTTTTTTTCCAGGGAGGTATTGCCACTGAGGTTGTAGAGAAAAAGCGGTGGCCAATCTGCTCTTTCCACAGTTACTAAAAGGCTTTCAATACGGTCCAGATCCTTCGGTTCCTTTACGGTGCAAAGTACCAGGGAGGCATTGGGCACTTGTTCAGGTATTTCAGCCGCATCCTCCGGGCGTATCCATAAAGCTGGTTCCTCCAGCTGATCGGTAAGCTGTTTGATTTCCTCAAGTTGCTTACCGTCCTTTTCCCGGTGTATGATCACCACTTTCTGAGCCTCCGATTTTCCATCAGCAGTACCGGGCAACCATTCCTGCAGGCTATTCCTGGCCTTCTGAAAAGCCGTAAAGCTGTTGAAACCCAGAAAGTAGCTTATACTATCAATATAAGCCTGGCTGATATCCAAAAGCGGCTGGCCTTCATCAACCGCTTTCTGCAAGCGGTCGTATAAACGCTCCTTTAAATAACGGGCCGATATGTTTACTTCATAAGGATTTCCCCTGGCTCGTATCTGGCGGCTGATCTTATCAAGGCCGCCTTTGTCCAGCTTTGGAACCCCCACTTGGATAGCCAGGGTTTCCAACAAAAGGTTTACATCAAATACAGAATAGTCAGGCATAGCATTTTGAATTACTATACCGAAATAAAAAAGCTAAAGGAAATTCCCGTTGCGAATGCTTCCGGAACTTTGAATTACGTTTCCTAAACCTGATTTATATATTCCGAAAGTTTAGCCCGAAAACTTTTACTCACCGGAATTGCCCGGTCTTTAATAATAATATCGCGGTTATCATACGCATTGATCCTGGTCACGTTAATGCAATAGGAGCGGTGTACCTGGATAAAGCGGTCTGCGGGTAATTTTTTCAGGGTATCTGACATATTAAGGGACAATTCCAGTTTCTTAAGTGCCTTTTCCCCTTCCGGCAAATAATAAAGATCGCAATAAACCCTTTGCGCCTGCAGATAGCAGATCTGGTCAAACGGAATAGCCGTTTTATAGGAATCTGTAGCTTTCATTCTCACAAAAAGACTTTGGGGGCCGGCTTTAACCGTACCAGCCGACTGGCCTAGCGCCAATTCTACCTGAGACAATAAAATGGCATCCTCAAAAGGCTTGGTCATATAATAGGCATGATGGATATTCCGCGCCCTGTCTACTATCCGGCCGTCCTTTTTATCGGTAAGGTAGATTATGGGAATATCAGGGTGTTTTTTATGGATCTTAGCGGCCAGTTCAATGCCATCCATGTCCGAGTTCAGGTCAATATCCATAAGGATCAGATCCGGAGCACCTGGTGAAAGTAAAGTAAGGGCCTGCTCCGGTGATGAAGCTTTTTCAATAGAATAATCTTCTGTTTCTAAAGCAAATACTATATTTTCAAGGGTAAGAAGGTTATCCTCTACTACTAATATTTTGGCACTCATGGAAAATTGTTTCAATTTGTACCAAAAGTAGAATTTTGTTACAACTATTTTAGGATATAGTATGTCTTCTCCATCGCTTCCTCGAGTTCTGATCATTTTTTTAATCAGCTTTTTTTCACTGAGTATGTTAGCTCAATCTGAAGAACAGTATGCTCAAATTATTAAGGAAGCAAAACATTTAGAACAAAAAAAACAGTTTAAGGAAGCCCTAGCGCTTCTTGCTAAAAACCTGGAAAATGCTCCCCCTGAACAGCAAAGTAAACTGTACTTTAAAACTGGAGACCTCCTCTTTAAAGCACATCAGACGGACTCTGCTTTTAAAGCTTACAACCGCGCCTATGAATTGGCTCAGGTGTCAGGAAATAAAGAACTGCAATCCAGAATACTTATCAACGCAGGAGCGGTTTATAGCCAAACAGGTAAGCATCTTGAGGCCATTCAAAAGTTTAACAAGGCAATATCCGTCTTAAAGGAATTACAAAATGACACCCTTTTGGCCTCCATTCAATTTAACCTCGCCCTATCATACAAAGAATTGGGGGCGAATGATAAAGCGATCAGCTTGGCTCTGGAAGCTTCTGAAAAATTTAAAACCTTACAGATCAAGGATCTTCAGGCTAAGTGTTATCAAACCATTGGAAATATAAACCGGGAGATCCAAAAAGATTCCTTATCTCTCTATTTTCACAAAAAAGCCTTGAGTTACTATGAGGTCCAGAAAGACAGTATAGCCATGGCATCCGTGCTAAATGATATGGGTAATACCTATAAACAATTGAAGGACTACCAGGAGGCCCTGAAATATTATCAACGATCCATGGAGTTAGGAGACTCTGCCTTTAACCCTATGACCCTTGGCAATATAGCCGAAGTGTATCAGAAAATGAAGGACTACGGTAAGGCTGAAGAATATTACCTCCAATCCATTAAGCTACGTAAGGCGGATGGCGACCTCAAAGCTTTTGCCTATTCATCTGCAGCACTGGGTGGTTTATACGTTGAATTAGAAAAATACGGTAAAGCCAAAGAGTATTTAAAAGAAGCTGCCAAAATTGCCGAGCGGCAGGAATATCTGGATATACAACTCAGTGCTTTTGAATATCAGTGGCAGTTATACGAAAAACAAGGAAATATAGATACGGCTTACCTTTTCCTAAAAGGTTTTTCAGAACTCAAAGACCAATATTACCAGCGTGAGCGGCAGGAAATTATTGAACAAAAAACGGCTGAACTCGGACTTTCGGAATTACAAACCACTGTAAAAGAATTAACCCTGGAAAATGAGCTTAAAGAGCTTCTTGCCCAAAAGGAGCGCAAAGCAAAATCTACGTATCTGCTAATAGCTATACTCATCACCATTATTGCTGTAATATTGGCTAATAGCCTCCGGAAAAACCGGAAATATGCCCGCTGGGAAAAAGCTCAAAAAATGGAAGTTCAGCACCGCACCAAGAACTTCCTGCAAACGCTGGTAAACTTCATTCAGTTCCAACTCAGGACAACGGATGATGAAAATGCGAAGGCGGCTATTCAGGAAAGCCAAAGTCGCGTACATGCCATGCTAAAGATTCACAAGTTACTGGAAAACACGGATAGCGGATCGGTTAACTTCAACACCCTTCTACAGGAATTGGTAGAACGGATCCAACTTACTTTCCGCGAAAATACTCCTGAGGTGAAAATCACGTGGCAGCTTACAAAAGTGGAACTTTCAGCCGATGACGCTACTTTATTGGCCCTAATTGTCAATGAACTGTTGACCAATGCCTTTAAATACGGCTTAAGAGATCAGCCCCATCCGAAGATGGCCATTCGAATGAAGTACCAGGGAGAAGTACTTTCTCTTTCTATAGCTGATAACGGTCCTGGCATAAAGCAAGACCTGAAAAGTGAAGAGACCAAAGGTCTTAAGTTGGTTGGCCTTTTTGTTCAGCAACTGAATGGTTCTTTTACCCTTGAAAACAAGAAGGGCACCGTGGCCACCATACAGGTTAAAATAAAACCGGCAGCCTGAGGCTGCCGGTCTGCCAACTCTACAGTTGGACCACAAAGTAGGTACTGTCTACCACTTCAACGGCCTCACTCGTGATCAGAAGTTGTTCATTCTGATACAGTTTCACGTAGTAATACCCGGTATCCACACGGAACTGAAAAGTTCCGTTTTCTTCCGTGGTAGTATCAGCCAGCACGGAGGTTTCACCCACCATATACAATTCAACATGGGCAGGATATATAGGATCCTCTTCCTGATCCTTTGCCAGGCCCACCATTATAGGTGTATCGGTATCCTCACCCCCCTTTTTCTCCAGGAAGGTTTCCTTTTCCAGTTGATTGCTTTCACAGCTACTTAAGCCTACGAGCAGTCCCATCAGGCAAATCGATATCTTGGCAATATTTACTTTCATGATTTTTCATTTTGAAATTTTTACTCAGTGAAAGCAGCTGACTGCCGGACATAGCTATCCCCTTAAAAGCCTGAATACTATAGGCTCTATCTCATCAGATCGTGGATGCCGGTCGGGCATGCCAACTGCCGAAATGAGGAAGGGGCTTCAGGAGGTCTCTTCAGTCCGAACTCTTCCTCACGCTGTGGAGAGAAGAGATTCCTTCTGCCAGTTTTTGCCATTCGGGTAAAAGCGGATCAGGCTTTTATTTGTGGTACCGTATACCAGGTTGTACAAGGCCTGGTATTCCTGAGATGGCATGTTTAGATTTGAAATCTGGGGCTAAAGTAGGGGCAGGGTTAAAGGGTGATTCCATCCGGGAAATCCTATTTTATCCCGGGATGGTAAAACACTCACTATGAGATTAATGGATGTGACGTGGTTAAAAAAAAACAATGACCTGCTTACCGCAAGTTCTCAGTTCAAGACTAAATCAATATGTCCTTAACCCGCCACCAGGCTAGGCTAAACAAAAAGGTGAGTCTGCTTTACGGACATCAACGTGTGCCATAGCCCAAATCCATGCTGAAAATTGCAGGTAACTTACAGGCTGGTTTATCTGGTCGCTAATAAACCGCTGGTAACCCAAAACCAACTTTCACTAAAGCAAGCCTGGGGAAATCCTTTTCCCTTCTACCTTCAAGTGTTCTTTTTTAGTAGTATTGAAGCGTCATGACATTTAAAAAAGTACTGCGGAGCTTTATGCTGGTGCTGTACGGTGCTCTGCTTCACGCACAGGATGGTATACATGGGGACAGACCGGATCTGTTTACCACTCAGGACGGGTTACCACACAACACTATTACAGCCCTCTGCGAGGATCATATGGGTTACCTCTGGATAGGCACCGCCAACGGTTTATGCCGGTACGATGGTATTGATTTTAGCACCGTAAAAACCCCTCTTAAAGAAAACCACTGGTCCCAGGTAATTGAAAACATTTACCAGGATAAAAGTGGCCGCATGTGGTTCTGCGCGCGGGCCGGTGAAGTTATGGTATGGGATACCTACCGGAACAATTGGTCAGAGAAAAGCGCCTTAGAACGAAGTACAGGCTTTATAAACTTCCTGTATGATGATGGACAAGGCAAACTATGGTTTGCCACCAGTACCGGCCATGTAGGATATTACCTGGAGGCTGAGGATAGTGTCTCAAGCATATTCATAGAACGGGGTGTCCGGGGGATCTACCCGGAAGGTAAAGGTGGCCTATGGATTATCTCCAACTCCCAGGAAATACACCGCTTGCATCCGGAGAGTTTAAAGAGTCTACCTCTGCCAGAGTGCTTACGCAATCACCAGGATCCTATAGACCTGTTTGGAACGGATGGCGAGGGGAACCTTCTCGTAATCCTTGAAAATTCCTTTTTTCAATACCGTGTGGATACCGATTCGCTGATTAAGATCCCCACCACCGCACCCTCGGCTTACCGTACCAACGATCGCCCCTTTTGTAAGCGGCTATACGCTTTTAACCACAAGTTATATATACTGCATAAAGAACCTCTTTACCTTGAAACACAAGAGCCAAACCTTCCCTTTCCCAGCCTTGAAATACTAGAAGATCATTCCGGCCTGCTCTGGTTTGCTACCAACCACGGCCTGTTTAAAACAGACCACAAGAAATACCGCTTCCGTAATTATACTCCAGACCGCGGAGAAGTCAGGATACAAAGTGATTACATCCGGGCTCTTCACGTAAACTGTGATTCTGTTTGGCTGGGTTTTAAGTGGGCATGGCCCGAAAAGCTCACTTATAATTCCACCCTGGGAGGGTTCACCGCCAAAGAAACCATTCCGGTTATGACCCGTCAGGGGTCAGCTATCACCCTCCCCACCATCAATACTTATTTGGTAAGTCGGCAAGGAGAAGTTTGGTGTGGCGGACTGGAAGGCCTCTTTAAATTTGATCCGGCCCGCAAAGGATTTTATCCCGAACGATCTTTCCCCGGGAACGAACCTGAAGAAACCCCGGAGATCTTTTCTTTATGTGAGGATACCCACAACCGGATATGGGTGGGCGAAAAAGACCGTGGACTTTGGATGATGGATGGTAAGGGGAAGGCCGAGCATCTTAAAGTGGGAGATTCAGAGAAGTTGTCTATATGGGATCTTTTTCCCGATTCAGACGGTTCAATATGGGCGGGCACCAGCCAGGGTCTGTATCATATTACAGAAGTGCCGGATCGTGGCTTTCGTTGCCAGGCGGTAAAAGGGCTGGAGGAGGCCCACATTTGGGATATAAAGACCAACGGACAAGGGGATTACTTCCTGGCTAGTACAGACCGGGGATTTTACAGGTATAACGCTCCGAGCCAGAGCCTTGAACGCTATACCACAGAGCAGGGACTCACCTCCATGTCCGTTTGTAGCCTCGAACCTGATTCACTCGGAAACGTATGGATAGGAACGGTAAACGGTTTATGCCGCTTCCACCTGGCTACTAAAAGCATTAGCTGTTATTACGAGGAAGACGGCCTTATCAGCAATGATTTTAATTTCTCGGTAAGCGGGAAACATGCTTCCGGCCAACTTTTCTTTGGCACCAAAGGGGGTATGGTGTCTTTCCAACCGCAACAACAAGTTTCCCACAACCCTATAGCCGCAAACCTGGTGATCACTTCATTTGAGACCAATGGCGAGGAAAGGATGGAGGGCTTATACCTGCAAGGAGAAAACCGGCTACAGCATTATGAGAATAACGTTCACTTCAGGTTTAGCTTACTGGAGTTCAGCCGGCCGGCCCAGTATCGGTACCGGTATAAACTGCTTCCCTTTGACCAGGAATGGAAGGAAACCAGCGGACGCCTGCCGGTGGCTACCTATACCAACTTACCTCCGGATGAATACACCTTCGTGCTTGAAGCTTCAATGGACAGGATAAGCTGGCCTTACAAGCGTACACTCCACTTCAACATACAGCCTGCCTTATGGCAAAGAAAATGGTTCTACCCGGCTCTCAGCCTCGGTATTTTCCTGCTAGCAGCGGGTGTGGTAGTAAGGATAATGAGGTCCCGGCTCCAAAAAGAAAGAAGAAGATCGGAAATGGAGAAAGAGCTGGCCTATATGGAGTTAAAAGCCCTGCAGTCACAAATGAACCCGCACTTTATCTTCAATGCCATACATTCCGTTCAACACTATATGCTGCAGGGCGATCTTTTAGCAGCCAATGACTATCTCACCAGCTTTGCCCGGCTGATCCGTTATTTCCTGGAGGCATCCATTAACAGGAAGGTACCGCTGAGCGGGGAGGTACGTATGGTTAAACTTTTTGTGGAACTGGAAGCCTTGCGCTTTGAGTCCCGTTTTGAGTTCATTACCGAAATTCCTCCCGAGGAGGAGATGGATTTTATAGAGATTCCTTCCATGATCCTTCAACCCTTTGTGGAGAACGCCATACAACACGGACTGGCGCTGCAGGATCGTAAGGGAAAGTTATTTCTGGGTATTGATATACAAGAACATGAAGTGACCATAGTGGTGGAAGATAACGGTGTAGGACGGGAAAGATCCAGGCAGCTGAAAAACACCCTGAACCAAAAGCAAAAATCACGGGGCATACACCTCATCATGGAACGTTTAAAAGCTTACAATGCACTGGATAAGGAAACGGTACGTATGGATATCCTGGACCTTCACGATGATCAAGGTGTGCCCTCCGGAACCCGGGTAATCATTATCTTGAAGCAACTTTACTAACCCTCATGATTGAAACAATACTCATAGACGATGAAGCTCCCAGCCGGTCTATTCTCCGCGATATGCTCAGGCGGTACTGCCCGGATATAAAAATTATCGGTGAATCCGCAAACCTGGCGGATGGCGTAGAACTGATCCGGAAGCATCAGCCCCAACTGGCTTTTTTGGACATTAATATGCCCAACGGATCCGGATTTGACCTTTTAAAGGCGTTCCCCGAAGCGGGTTTCCAGGTGGTGTTTGTTACAGCTCATGATGAATACGCCATAAGAGCCATACGGGTTAGCGCTATGGACTTTCTGCTGAAACCCGTTAATATAAAAGAGTTGCAGGATTGCGTTGAACGGATAAAAGTGAAACTCAGCCGGGAAACGGAAAAGAACAACCTCCGGATGCTGGTTGAGAACATGCAGTCAAAACAAGACCTGCAAAGCAGGATCGCCATTCCCCTTACCGAAGGTTTGCAGTTTGTGGTACTGGGAGATATTATCCGCTTGGAAGCCGATGGCAATTACACCTGGATATGGCTCACGAAAGGGAAAAAAATGCTGAGTTCTCACAACCTCAAGGAATACCAGGACCTCCTTTCTGACACTTTTTTCTTTCGGGCACACCACTCCCATTTGATCAACCTGCAACACGTGGACAAATATCATCGTGGAGAGGGCGGCAGCATCAGCATGTGTGATGGTTCTGAAGTGCCTTTGGCCAAGAGACGCAAAAAACCCTTCCTGGAGCTATTCAAATTATAGTTTTGAAGAGTAGCCCTTACCGGCCACTTATACAATAAAACTTTCCACCTGTACATCCTTTACCGCCATCGGGTAAACGGAGCTTTAACACCCTTTACAGAAGTCCCAATTTAGATGATGAAAGGCTACAGGGTGTGGCCTTCTGAAAACCTAACTCAACAAATACTATCAAGTCATGAAAAGAATCATCTACCTTATTTTTTCAGTATTATTCTTGAACAGTGCGCTGTGGGCGATATGTCCATCCGGTACCTACAACGTGGATATAGGAATCAGTTCCAACTGCACCATCAGCGCTCCGGTTAATATGGGACCTGGCAAAACAATCTATGTAATGAATGGGGTTACACTTACCCTCTCTGCCGGTGCGGTGCTGAATTCTTCTGTTCCCGGGCAAGCGTGGAAAGGTATAGTTGTTCAAAACGGGGGCACCCTGCATATTGAAGACTGGGCTACCATTAAGAATGCGGCCATCGGGGTAACCGTTAAATCCGGAGGTGTTATCACCGCCTCCAAGGGAAAGTTCACCAACAACCGTTATGACATCTGGTTTGAGCCGGATCCGAGTATCAGCATGAACTGTGAGCTGGAAAACGTGATCTTTGAATGGAATTCCTCCTACTACCCTTCTCTTTTCTATCCTGCTGGAACCAATATCCCCCAAACCAGCTATATACCTGTGCTTAGAGAAAATATGGTACACGTAGTACTGGACGAGGTTTACAAGGTGGTTTTTAAAGGCTGTATATTTTCCAATACCCGGAACTGGCTGGAATGGGAACCGGGAGGCCTGAGTACTGATCCTTATTCCGTTACGGATATGGCCATGAGCTGGAAAGCAAGGGGTATTGGCATTTTATCCAATAATTCCGGCTTTGTAGTAAAAAACATGGGACCCTGCGCTTACCATTATGATGACCCTTTTGTGGACGATACCCTATGTGTTCCTTGTAACGGCCAGCAAAACCTGTTCACGGGGCTTTGCACGGGCATAGCTTTCGATAACTTCCAAATGAGTGGTATCCAAAGCCCCAACGCCATGATCGATATCCTGGGAGCCGAGTTTATCAATAATCTTTTCGGGATCAGTACCTCCTATTCCACCAGTATCTTTCCTACTGCTACACACTCCTGGGCGCAGAATAATGCGGTAAGCCGGATCGCCATAAGCCAATGCCGCTTTGTGATCAATGAGTCCATCAGAAACTTTATAGCCCGCAAACCAGGGTCCTTTACCAACGGTATTTACCTGGACGAGGTAGATGATTTTCACATTGACCGGAACTCTTTTGATTTTCAGTACCACTACGGAAACACCATAGGTGTGTGCGAAACCGATAACCCGCTACCAGGATATGTTCGTGGAGCATCGGCCATTACCGTACGGGAGTCCGGCAATGTCAACACCAGTACCATCAGCCAGAATTTTATTTACTCCGATATGGAGATTAGCTGTACCTTTTACAACGGAGCGATCATTCTCATCAATGATAACCCTTTGGTGGATATACTTTGCAACCGGCTGGAGGTAAAAACCTCCTTTGGAAACCCCGTGTCTTATTACATTGGCTTTTTGCAGGAAGACCCATATTATCCAGGTTCCTTCGGAAAAGTAGGTTCGCCCGGCATCTCCTGGAACAACCGCTTTGCTCCCATTCCGGCTTGTGGCAGCCAGGATCTCTTTCACATAGGCTTCTCTGAAAATGGTTTTCCTACCAACTTTTCGAACTGGACCGGTAATACGGTAGATTTCCACCACCTTAACCAACCTTGGCACAACCCTGATTGCGTGAGGGATACCTTAGCCAAATTGAACAAGATCATTGCCGCAAGTTCCAATACCTGTACTACCAGTGATCAGACTTGTGGATTCTTCCCCCACATTAATAATGATTCCCTCCTCTACTATCCTCATACCCCTGAAAATCAATACCCGGGAGTAGGGTTTGGACTAAGCCCCAATCCTACCTCAGGAACTATGGTGCTTACCTTTGATTTTTCAGATATTCCCTGGTTCACCTCTTTCTTTATAACTATTGTAGACCTCAACGGAAACGTGGTGTGGAGCTCCGGAACCCTCACCACCGTTGAAGGTGAATTGGGCATAGATGTAAACCATTTGCTAGGAGGGTACTACTATATGATCATCAATGCAGGAGGTTATATCTGGAAAATCCCGTTCATTAAGATCTAAGCTATTCCTGTCTGCTATTAAGCCCTTCGGAAACGAAGGGCTTTTTTATTAACCTATTTCCACCCTCCACCCAAAGCGGTATAGAGGTTCACCAAAGCACTGAGCTGTGCCTGGCGGTTCTGGATGAGCTGCAAGCTTGAATTCAGAGCATTCTGCCGGGCCGTCAACACTTCCAGGTAGTTGGCCAGACCATTATTGAGTAACTCCTGCGAATAGTCTGAAGCCTTACGATAAGCTCCTACTTCCCGCTGGCGTATGGATACGATGCTATCTGTAGCGTTAAGATCGCTCAGGGCATTGGACACTTCCTGGCCAGCCACCAATAAACTACGCCTGAAATTAAGCACTGCCTGCTGCTGGCTGGCTTTGGCCGCTTCATATTGTGTTTTGATGGCGCGCCTTTGAAATACAGGACCGGATAACGAGCTTACCACCTGCAGGAATATACTTTCCGGTGTAAGCAGAGGATTGGGAGATACCGCCTGAAACCCATAGGTGGCTGAAATGCTAAGCGAAGGGTAAAAATTACTGCGGGCCACATTGGTAAGTTCAAAGGCATTCACCAGTTCATACTCCGCAGCCCGTACATCCGGACGGTTTTCCAGAACACTCATGGAGTAACCCAACTCCGGCTTTATGCTAATGTATTGCTCCGATAGTTTTCCCCGTTCAATGGCGTGCGGTTCTTCTCCTAATAAAATGCTAAAAGCATTTTCCAGGCGCCTGCGCTGGTTCTTCAGGTTTACGAGAATAGCCTGGGCAGTGTACAGTTGGGCTTCGGTTTGCTGTACCCCCACTTCGGTAACACTACCGGCATCTTTCAGGGCACGGGTGGTTTCCAGGCTGCGGCTGCGGGTTTGCACCGTAGTATCGGTAACATTGATCTGCTCGTCCAGCGAGAGTATCTGGTAATAGGTATTGGCCACGTTGGCAATCAATCGGGTCTTTACCGCCTGGTGAGCAGCCACAGACCGCAGGTATCCTGCTTCATAAGCTCTCTTCTGGCTGCGTATTTTCCCCCATACATCTGCCTCCCAGGAGGCTGTGGCGGATAATTGATTCTGGCTTAAGGTGCTGAAGAAATTACCGAACTGGCTGTTGCCGGAGGTTTCCTGGTAACTATTCTGTAAGGTAGCATTAACAGAAGGCAGATAACCGAGTTTTCCTTGTTTCAGGTAAGCTTCTGCAGCCATGATCTGCTGAAGGGCTATACGGATATCAATATTGTTTTCCAGTGCCTTCTCGATATGGCCTACCAGAATTGGATCGGTAAAGAGTTCACGCCAGGAGATATCCGCCATGGAAAGGCTATCCTGTGGCAAGCTATCCGTACGGAAAAGCTTCTGAGCCTGTGCTTCTATTTCCTCCGGGCGTTCATAATTCTTAGCTACAAAACACGACTGGGCCATTACCAGGATAGCTGGCAAAACCCATACTATCTTTATGGATGAGCTTCCCATATTAAACATTTGGTTTAGTCTCATTGGAATGAATAACAGCAGGCTTGCTGCTCACCTTTTCCTGGAGATATTGGAAAACAATAAACAAGACGGGTATAACAAAAACCCCGATCACGGTTCCTACGAGTAAGCCTCCCACAGCACCAGTACCTATGGAACGGTTACCCACGGCTCCTACTCCATTGGCCAAAGCCAGGGGCAGCAGTCCCAGGATAAAAGCAAAGGAGGTCATAAGGATAGGCCTTAACCGAACCCTGGCACCTTCCACAGCCGCCTCGGTTATGGACAAACCATGCTGCCTGCGCTGGCGGGCAAATTCAACGATAAGGATGGCGTTCTTGGCGAGCAGCCCGAGCAGCATGATCAAGGCAATCTGGAAGTAAATATTATTCTCCAGGCCCATAAGGCTGATACTGGCATAAGCACCGGCCACACCAATGGGTAGCGACAACAGGACCGCCAGCGGCAGCACATAACTTTCGTACTGCGCGGCCAGGAAGAAATACACAAACAATATACTGAGTGCAAAGATGATCCCGGCCTGCCCGGCTGAAGCTATCTCCTCCCGGGTGATCCCGGAGAAGGCGATGTCGTAATCAGCCGGTAGCTTTTCCGCTTCTTCCTGTATGGCACGGATGGCATCACCGGAACTGTAACCGGGAGCAGCGCCCCCGTTCAGAGTAACATTATTAAAAAGGTTGAACCGGCCAATGGTCTGGGGCCCGTAGGTACGCTCCAGGCTTACAAATTCGGAAATGGGTGCCATTTCACCCTGGGTATTGCGCACAAAAATACTGTTCAGGTCATCGGCTTCTTCACGGTCTTCCGGCTTGGACTGCACAAACACCCGGAACTGTTTTCCGAAGCGACTAAAGTCGGCCGCATAAAAACCACCGATGTAGCCTTGCATAGCACTGAGGATATCACTGACGGGTACCCCAGCCTCTTTGGCTTTGGGAATATTAACTTCCATCATCAGCTGTGGAAAGGTGGTACTGAAGGAATTGTTGGCATAGCTGATCTCCGGCCGTTGGGACAGTACTCCACTGAATTCGGTGGCTACCTGGTCCAGGTCACGGATGTCGCGGGCGGTTCGATCCAGCAGCCGGACCTCAAAGCCATCTGAAGCTCCAAAACCGGGAACGCTGGGTGGCGTAAAGAAGATGATCTTAGCATCGGCTATACCGGCTGTGCGCATGAACATCTTCTGGGTAATAGCTTCCGAGGAAAGGCTGTCGGCATCGCGTTCTTCAAAACTGTCCAGCAACACAAAGCCCAAACCGTAGGAACTACCGGAGCCGGAGAAAAAATTCCGTCCGCTCACGATGGAGGCAGATCGAACCCCAGGAATATTCCCAATGCGCTGGTATACCTCCTGCATCACACTATAGGTACGGTCAAGCGATGCTCCCTGTGGCAACTCCACGTTTACGAAGATCACACCCCGGTCTTCACTGGGTACAAAACCACCGGGGGTAATTCGGTTAAAGAACCAGATACCCCCAATAGCCAGCAGCAGGATCAATGCCGTAATCCATTTATGCCGGGTGAGGAATTGTACGGAGCGGACATATCGTTGGGTAGTCACTTCAAAGCCGGCATTAAATCCCGCATAAAACCTTTGCAAAAGATTCTTCTTTCGTTCTCCGTGCTTATTGTGTTTGCGCAGGAACAGTGCACAAAGAGCCGGACTCAGGGTTAATGCGTTCAAAGCCGAGATCAGTATGGCCACAATAAGGGTAACCCCGAACTGCTCGTAAAACACCCCGGTTGGACCCTGGATAAAAGTAATGGGAACAAATACCGCAGCCATTACCAGGGTAATGGAAATAATAGCTCCACTGATCTCTCCCATAGCGGTTTTGGTAGCGCGCTCTGCGGAGTCAAACTCCTTATCTTCCAGCTTGGCATGTACAGCCTCTACCACTACAATGGCATCATCCACCACAATACCAATGGCCAACACTAAAGCGAATAGTGTAAGCAGGTTAATGGAATAGCCAAACAACTGCAGGAAGAAAAAGGTACCGATAATAGCCACCGGCACGGCAATGGCGGGTATCAGGGTTGATTTAAAATCCTGCAGGAAGATAAATACCACCAGGAAAACCAGGAGGAACGCTTCCACCAGGGTATGTACTACTTTTTCAATGGAGGCAGTAAGAAATTTATTGGTATCAAAGTTTATCACGTAATGCACTCCGGGGGGGAAGTCTTTTTCCAGTTCTTCCAACCGCACGTAGAGGGCCTCGGTAATCTCCTGTGCATTGGAACCAGGGGTCTGGAATACTCCAAAGCTGATACTGGGGTGTACGCGTGTACGGCCTATGGAGCTATAGGAGGCGGCATCGAGTTCTACTTCCGCTACATCTCCCACCCGCAGGAATTGTCCGTTATCCAGGGCTTTAATGATAACATCCTTGTATTCTTCCGCGGTTTTATAACGGCCTTTATAGGTGATAACATATTCAAATGACTCGCCTGAGTTTTGTCCCAGGGCTCCTGCCGCTGCTTCACGACTTTGCTCCCCTACCGCGTTGATCACATCAGCCGGAGTAAGGTTATAGGCCGCCATTTTTACGGGATCGATCCATATACGCATTGCGTAATCCTTACCGCCAAAAACGTTCACTTCTCCCACACCACGGATACGCTGAACCTCGGGCTTCACATTGATATTGAGGTAGTTTTGAAGGTAAGTATCCCCGTAATCTTCGTTTTCCGAATACAGAGCCGCATACATCAGAGCTGAGTTCTCACGCTTTTGCGTAATCACCCCACTACGGATAACCTCCGAAGGAAGTACAGCATTAGCACGGGCCACCCGGTTTTGCACGTTCACAGCGGCTATATCGGGATTTACATCCTGCTCAAAAAGTACTTGTATGGTAGCACTACCGTTATTGCTGGCGGTAGAAGTGATGTAGGTCATCCCTTCCACCCCGTTGATCTGCTCCTCCAGGGGAATGATGACGCTTTCCAGCAGGGTTTGGGCATTGGCTCCGGGATAGTTGGCCGTAACCTGTACTGTAGGGGGTGCTATATCCGGATACTGGGTTACCGGTAAGGTATTAAGCCCCAGTATTCCCAGTATAACCAGGATGATGGATATCACCGTGGAGAGAACGGGCCGGTCTATAAAAACATCTAATTTCATGCAATTGGTTTTACAGCTCGGTTTTTACTTGAACACGGTATCAAAAGTGGCCACACTATCCATGGGTACCGGCCTGGCCTGTACGGGCATGTCATTCCTTACCTTGGCCACGCCTTTCGCAATGATCTCCTCTCCTGTGTTAAGGCCCCCACTCACTACTACCAGGTCCTTCACCTCATCCTGCACCGTGATCTTGGCGGAACGGGTCTTTCCTTCTTCGGTAACCTTAAATACGAATTTATCGCCTTGCTGCTCAAAGGTACTCATGGCGGGAACCACCATGGCATTTTCATAGGTAACTGGTATTTTGATGGTACCGCTGTTACCATTGGTGAGCAAATGGTTGGGATTATCAAACTTGGCGCGGAAGCTTACGGTTCCTGTAGAGGTATTCACCTGCCCGCTTACCGTTTCTATTTTTCCTTTAATGGGGTATTCACTACCATTGGCCAGCACCAGTATCACCTCGGGGAAATTTTCAATTCTCCCGGAAAGGCTTTCTCCTTTCGTAGTTTCCAAAAAGTTCAGGTATTCCTTTTCATTCATGGAAAAATAGGCGTACACTTCACTGATATCTGCTACGGTTGTAATGGCTTGCTGATCTGAAGGGCTTACCAGGCTACCCCGCCTGAAACGGATGGAGCCCACCACCCCGTTAACCGGGCTGCGGATAGTGCCATAACCCGCGTTGGCATTTGTGCTGTTATAGCGGCTTTTGGCCTGTGCCAGGTTAGCCTTTGCCGTTTCCAGCTGAACTTCACTGATAATCCCTTTTTCTACCAGGGGTTTAAGTTTATCAACCTCTACCTGGGCGGCATTCACTGCAGCCTGAGCGGCTTCGGCATCCTGATTAAGAGTTTGGGTTTCCAGACGGAATAGAGCCTGACCCTTTTTAACTTCCTGACCTTCATCCACCAATACATCCTGGATATAACCACTTACCCGGGCACGTACCTGGTTGTTGATCACTCCTTCAATACTGGTAGGATAACTCCTATAGGAGGTAAGGGTGCGGTTTTCCACTTTAACGGTAGGCAGCACCGGAGTACGCTGCTGCTGACCCTGTTGTGTATTTTCATTGCCGCAAGCCAATACAATCAGTGCGGCCGTTAGGATATTCAATAGTGTTTTAGTCTTCATGCAATGCTTTTAGATATAAAGCTATTCGTGGGAAGTAAGAGTTGTAAGACGAGCAAAAGTACCCTTTGGTTTAATTCCAGGGTTGAGATTTATATAGAATTTTGTTATTCCGGAGGATAGATGAAAGTTATATTAAGGTGTGTAAACATCAAGAAAAAAGGCCCCGAAGGGCCTGTATGTTTGCTAAGAGGAGATCAGGAATTAATTAAGCGTTATTGTTTTGGTGAAGGATGGAGTAGTTTCATTTCCTTCATAATACTCAATACGATAGGTCCCTGCCTCTGCAAATAACAGTTCCAGGTCACATTTTCCCGGGGTACTTGATGTAAATACCTGTTGGTGGATGACATTGTCATAAACCTGGACGGTCCAGTTATTGACCAAAGCCACGTTCATAAACCACTTGCCAACCGAAGTACCCGAGCCACTCACAAAACTCAATACTACCTTAACTTGGGAGCATTGCCCAGGACAATCCACACGAAAACTGTGCCCCCCACTGGCGCTGAAGCTTATATTGTTAGGATCCAGAAGGTTTACACCATAATCACCAGAGGCCGGGAATTCCGCTATGAGTGAGGTTTGATTATTAAATTGACCTACAAACTGGTTCACATATTTCTCAAAGCCGGGAACCGTGGCGGTTATCCCGATATTGGCATAGCGATCAGAAACGTGATTACGGATAGCCGTTATATCCAACGCCCGGGCATGAGCATAAAGTTTATCTGACAAAGGGCCACTGTTTAACACTCCATCGGTGCGGATATCACTTATAATGTCTGCCATTATCTCGGAGTATCCGCTTTCGGAGCGATAACCTTGTAAAATAGAAGATACGGCTATCAAAACGGCATCACCATCCGTAGGGCCTGCAATATTCAGTTGTTCAGAATTTACAATGGTAATGGAGTCAGCATCAATGCCAAATATGGCCAAAACCTCCTTCTGGGCTTGTTGTTTAGCATCGGTAAATGTGCTTCCGTTACTCAATAGATATTCTACCCTTGGTTTTTCAAGATGCGTAAGCACATTGAGGTTTACATTATTGCCGGCACTCAGATCAACAATGGCTTCCAAGGTAATGGGAGCTGCAGATTGCATTCCACATACTTCATTAAAATAATAACCATTTACGCGGGTGGTAGCATAGCTGGACGCAAGGCTTATTCCATTGAATTGAAAAGCTCCGGAATTATCCAGGATATTGGTATTAAAGACACGCCCGGTTGCATTGAAGCTGGGGTCCAACTCTGATAGTGTTACCGCAGAACCATTGAGAAAAGGCCCTTTTTGGGCTACCCCGGAAATCTGCGCATTAGAGGGACAGGTTTTACAATTATCCTGGTCTTTATCCTTGGAACAGGAAAATACCAGGAGCACCATGGCGCTGATCAATACATAGCTGGTAAAAGTTCTCATTTTGCAGGTTTTAGTGTTAGGTTATAATAACGTGAATAGTGTTCCAAATTATTGTGAAGATAGCCAAAACAATCTTTAAACAATTGGTTATCATAATCCCCCAGGGAAAAACCCCTAAATACTGGCCTGTTAAGTATACTGCCAGAGTTTTATTTACAGCATTCAGCCCATGTACTACTCCTGTTCTTGGCAAGAAATGCTAATATTGAAGCATGGCTGAAAACTATATTGAAGAAGAACATTTCAAGGGGTTAAACCACGGAAAAAAAGCGCTCCCCAAAGGCGAATATGACAACTGTGAATTTCTACAATGTGACTTCTCCAACAGCCATCTTTCCAATTACACTTTCCTGGAATGCACCTTTACGGATTGTGACTTAAGCAACGCCCACCTGGGAAATACCGCTTTCCGAAACGTACAATTCAAGAACTGTAAATTGCTGGGAACGCGCTTTGACGAATGCAACGGCTTTTTGCTGGAAATGGATTTTAAGAATTGCCAGATGCAGTTGGCTTCCTTCTATAAGTTGCCCTTAAAGAACAGTCGTTTTGAGAACTGTCAATTGAAAGAAGCTGACTTTACGGAGGCCGACCTTAGTTCTTCACTCCTACAGGCTTGTGATCTGAGCCAGGCTATTTTTGAAAGTACCAGGCTGGAGAACGCGGACCTGAGAGGATCCTATGGATTTTCTATTGATCCGGAAATGAATCAAATCACCGGAGCTACATTTTCACGGGATTCCCTGGAAGGTTTGCTGGACAGGTATAAGTTGAAGATTGAGTAACGATCAGTACAACTTTCTCCGTTTAAAGATATAACTCTCCATAACCGGGTAATAGCCCTTGCGCACATCGGCCTCCACCAGGTCTATTTTATACTGCATACACCGTACTTTTAAATCATGGGCAAAGCGCTCCATCTCCTGGCGGTAATGGGTACGAACCTCAGCCGGGTTCATCTTTACCACAGCTTTACTTTCCAGGTCTATGAAACGATAGGGGCGCTCTTCAAAGGAGAAGTCGAGCTCGGTCTGGTGATCCGTGGTCCAGAAGATGACCACTTCATGTTTATTGTATTTCAGGTGTTGCAAGGCATCAAAAACCGCTTCTTCATTCTCCTGCATGTCAAAAAGGTCGGAAAACAACAGCACCATAGAACGTTTAGGAATACGCTCAGCCAACACATGCAGGCTATCTGCCAGGCTGGTTTTAGTTTCAGGTTTGGCTTCCGGATCATGTTCCATCAGCACTTTACCCAGTTCAACGGTTATGGCTTTATGATGCTGCCGGGTGGAACGGGCATCGGTTTTCACATCTGCCTGACCAAAGAGGGTGAGGCCTACGGCATCGCGCTGCTTGCGCATCAACTGCATAATAGCTAATGCTGAAACAGAAGAAAACAGGACCTTATTGGGTTCACGGGTATTCCATAAGCGATCCAGCGGATAAAACATACTGCCGGAAGTATCAATAACCATGTGACAGCGAAGGTTTGTCTCTTCTTCGTAGCGCTTGGTGTACAATCGGTCTGTGCGTCCGTATAACTTCCAGTCAATGTTTCGGGTACTCTCCCCGGGATTGTAAATACGGTGTTCGGAAAACTCTACTGAAAAACCGTGATACGGACTTTTATGCAAACCGGTAATGAAGCCTTCCACCACTTGGCGGGCGTACAACTCCAGGTGTTCCAGGTCGCGGTAATGCTGAAGATCAAAGGTTCCTCTGTCCATATTCTGTTAGTTGTGCGACAAGATAGGATGATTTAGCCGCACTTTCTTGCAAACCTTAGTTTACGGTAAATTATTCCAATAAAAAAGCCCCCGAAGATCTCAGGGGCTTAAGGATATATTCTTTATGACTTACGCCATGTGCGCATCAAGCTTTCCGGAAAGCACATTTTTAGGTGCTACACCAACCTGCTTGTCAACAATTTCTCCTCCTTTAAAAACCAAAAGAGTTGGAATGTTACGGATACCGTACTTCATGGAAATTTCCGAATTCTCATCTACATTCACTTTTCCCACTACGGCTTTGCCATCGTATTCGGTAGCCAGTTCTTCAACGATAGGACCTACCATACGGCATGGACCACACCATTCTGCCCAAAAATCTACCAATACAGGCTTATCGGATTTTAATACTACATCTTCGAAGTTAGCATCTGTTATTTCAACTGCCATTGCTATAGTTATTCTGATTAATAAATAAGTGTTTCAAATTTAGTACAAACAACGAACCAAAGGGTCATTTTTCTGACTTCCCGCCATTATGGCGTTAGGCGTTCAACTGCATTTTTACAAAAGGTGTTTCATTCAACACATCCAGTAACTCCCTGGAAATTTCCACTCCGCTGCTCCTACGCGGCATCTTAACGTTCACCTTAGGTTTCTCGGGGTCAAAGATCATTAAATTTAACCTTTTCTTACCCTTATGTTTCTCAACTATATCATTGATAACCTCTATATTTTCACGGGTTACATCGTTTAAAGCTATGGTAAGGCTTACCGATTGCCCCATTTGCTCCATTACATCCTGCAGTAAGGTAACCTGTTTAAGTTTAGGCTCCACTCGTGGTTGGGCTCCTTCCCAGCCTGGGGCGTAACGGTTTATATAACCTTTTACCATCAGCATAACATTGGTATCCAGGTAAGGTTTGAAGGTGAGGTATTCTTCACCGAAGAGAGCAAACTCATGGTTGCCGGAAAAATCCTCCAGCGTAAACACGCCAAAGGGTTTTCCCTTGCGGGTAGTGGCATGACGTACATCCGAAATAATACCGCCTACCGTAAAATCTGTAATACCGTCAAAACTGGCAAAGCTTCTCAGCTCATGGGAACACAGCATTTTGAGCTCGTATTTGAAATCATCCAGCGGATGGCTGCTCAGGTAAATACCGTTTACTTCCTTTTCCTTACCCAAAAGCATCAGGCGTGGCCAGGGCGCCACTACTGGAATGTCAGGTTCCGGCAAACTCACCTCCTGGGCTTCACCAAAAAGGGATACCTGGGATGACTCTTCCTGGGCTTTCAGCATTTGTGCGTACTTCATAGCCCGTTCCAGGAAAGTTCGATCATCCCCGTTCTGGTAGAAATACACTGCGCGGTGTTCATTGGGGAAGGCATCAAAAGCCCCGCCCAAAGCCAGGTTCTCCAGGGTCTTTTTATTCACTGCACGCAGGTCTACCCGCTTCAGCAGGTCAAAAATATTACGGTAGGGACCATTCTCCAGGCGCTCGTTAACGATGGTCATTACAGCGCCTTCTCCCACGCCTTTCATTCCCCCCAGGCCAAAACGTATCTCACCCTTGGCGTTTACGGTAAACTTCAATTGTGATTCGTTCACATCCGGCCCCAGAACCGGGATACCCATACGCTTACACTCTTCCATGAAGAAGGTTACCTTCTTGATGTCATTCATGTTATGGGTAAGCACCGAAGCCATATATTCAGCCGGGTAATTGGCCTTAAGGTAACCCGTATGGAAGGCCACCACGGAATAGCAGGTAGAGTGAGACTTATTAAAAGCATAGGCCGCAAAGGCTTCCCAGTCTTTCCAAACCTTTTCAAGAATATCCGGATCGTGCCCCCTTTCCTTTCCACCCTCAATGAACTTGGGCTTCATCTGGTCCAGTACGTCACGAAGCTTCTTACCCATCGCCTTCCGCAGCTTATCGGCCTCACCCTTGGTAAAGCCGGCCAGCTTTTGTGAAAGGAGCATCACTTGCTCCTGGTATACGGTAATCCCGTAGGTTTCGGCCAGGTATTCCTCCATCTCAGCCAGGTCATAGCTGATCTCCTCCTCTCCGTGCTTACGCTTGATAAAGTTGGGGATGTATTCCAGCGGTCCCGGGCGGTAGAGGGCGTTCATGGCAATGAGATCCTCAAACTTATCAGGTTTAAGTGCCTTGAGGTGCTTCTGCATTCCCGCACTTTCAAACTGGAAGGTACCGTTGGTTTCCCCCCTTTGGTACAATTCAAAGGTTTTGGGATCATCCAGCGGGATCTGGTCCGGGTCAATCTCAACCCCGTGTTTATCCTTTATAATGGCAATGGCATCCTTAATGATACTCAGGGTTTTCAACCCCAGGAAGTCCATCTTCAGCATACCGGCTGATTCTACCACGGAGTTATCAAACTGTGTAACTAACAGTTCGGAATCCTTAGCCGTTCCTACCGGAATGAACTTGGTAATGTCATCAGGCGTGATAATCACTCCACAGGCGTGTATACCGGTATTCCGTACTGACCCTTCCAGGATACGGGCCTGGTTCACCACCTCGGCTTCCGGCCCCTGGGTTTCGGCCAGCTCGCGAAGTTGTTTTCCCATCTGGTAAGCATCACCATTGAGCTGTGAACTCAACTGCTTATCATCCCAACTAAACAGTTTGGCGAGCTTGGTATCGGGTACCAGCTTGGCAATACGGTCGGTATCCGATAAGGGCAATTGCAGTACCCGGCCGGTATCGCGAATAGCAGATTTGGCGGCCATGGTACCGTAGGTGATGATCTGGGCCACCTGGCTTTTGCCATATTTATTCACCACCCAGTCGATGATCTTTCCACGGCCTTCATCGTCAAAGTCAATATCGATATCCGGGAGAGAAACACGGTCCGGGTTGAGAAAACGCTCAAACAGCAGATCGTAGGCGATGGGATCCACATTGGTAATACCTATGCAATAGGCTACCGCTGAACCGGCCGCTGAACCACGGCCCGGCCCCACACTAACACCCATTTTACGGGCCTGGCTGGTAAAATCCTGAACAATAAGAAAGTAACCAGGATAACCGGTATTGGCAATGGTGGCCAACTCAAAGTCCAGCCGCTCTTTTATTTCATCGGTGATCTCACCGTAACGTTTTTTGGCTCCTTCGTAGGTAATATGGCGGAGATAGGCGTTCTCCCCTCTTTTACCACCATCCTCATCATCCAGGGGGTCCTTGAATTCTTCAGGGATCTCAAATTTGGGAAGCAGCACATCCCTGGCCAGGGAAAAACTTTCAATTTTATCAGCAATTTCAACGGTGGTGGAAATGGCTTCAGGAAGGTCTTTAAAGAGTTCCTGCATTTCTGTAGAACTCTTGAAATAAAACTCTTCATTGGGAAAGCCAAAACGGAAACCGCGCCCACGGCCTTTAGGCGTGGATTGATATTCCGAATCCTTTACACAAAGGAGGATGTCATGCGCATTGGCATCTTCGCGGCTGAGATAATACACATTGTTGGAGGCAAAGTATTTCACCCCGTATTTTTCGGCAAAGCGCAGCAAGGTTTGGTTTACTACGTCTTCCCGCTCTCTTTCTTCATCGGTAGCATCCCCGTGGCGCATCAGCTCCACGTAAAAATCATCGCCAAATTGCTCGTGGTACCATACAAAAGCCTCCTCGGCCTGTTTTTCTCCCACGTTAAGTATCAGCGAAGGGATCTCACCGTACAGGTTACCGGTAACCGCTATAAGGTCATCCTTGTATTGTTGGATCAATTCCTTATCAATACGGGGGACGTAGTAAAAGCCATCCACGTAGCCTATGGAAGATAACTTGGCGAGATTGTGATAACCATTCTTGGTCTTAGCGATAAACACCTGCTGGTAGCCGTTATCCTTCACCGTTTTATCGGCATGATCACGGCACACCTGGAATTCACAACCCAGGATGGGTTTAATATCATTTTTGAGGGCGGTTTGTACAAACTGGAAAGCCCCGTACAAATTGCTATGGTCCGTCATGGCCACGGCTGGCATACCCAATTCCTTGGCCTTGGCGATCAAGTCATTGATCTCACAAGTAGCCTGCAGGATTGAAAACTGCGTATGCACATGAAGGTGAACAAACTCCTGGCTGGCATCCACTACTTCCTCCACCACTTCGGTGGTTCCGTCTGCGCTCTTTTCCCGGAGTTTACGGGCCAGTTCCTTGAACGATTCCACTTTAAGCCCGATGGGCTGCACTGTATCCGGGTAGTTCCGCAGAAAAGCCTGTTTATCTTCAGGGGAAAAATCCAGTCTTTCATTGGTAAAAACCCCTATCCTCACCAACTCCAGGAAAGCACGGGTAGTGGCTTCCACATCTGCAGCGGCATTATGCGCTTCAGCAAAACCTTCGTTAAAGAGTTTTTGGTAAAGCTCTTCCAGCTTCGGATACTTAAAGCCTCCTCCTTTACCTCCGGGCAACTGGCAATAGTTGGTGGTTTCCTTGCTGGTATCAATATCAGGCATACCCTCCAGCAGGTTGTCCTGCCCAAGGCGCAAGTACTCACAACCCAGGATATTGATATCAAACTGGATATTATGACCCACCAGGTATTTGGACTTCTTAACCGCCTCACTGAATTCAGCCATAGCCTCCTCAAGGGGAACACCGTAATGTTCAGCCACCTCGGTAGTGATACCGTGTACCTTGGCCGCGTTGTAAGGTATGTCAAAACCATCCGGCCGGATCACAAAATCCTTGACCTCAACCAGCTTTCCTTCCAGGTCGTGCAACTGCCAGGAAATTTGTACCGCGCGGGGCCAGTTCTCAAAATCCGTTAATGGCGCATCATCGCGTATGGGAAGGCCGGTAGTCTCGGTATCGAATATTAAAAACACTAGGAACTAGATCTTTATGATTTCAGAAAACAGAGCTTAAAGTTACGTAAACGTTACGAGCAAAAAAGGAATGTTGATAAGCTTTGAAAAGTTAGACCGCACCCTGTTTCAACCGGCCCAGATTTTATTCAGTTATTGTTTATCAATAATCTTTTGCCGATTCAATTGGTTATTTTCTTTTTTCATTCTATTATTGTTTTTCAATAATAAATTTCCTTTTAGCATGAATAAACTTAAAATCATCAGCAGCATTCTGATCTTCCTTAAATGGGCCGGCATCATCATTGGCGGACTAGCATTGGTCATTATATTATTTATTAAAGACGAACCCATTATTGTAGAATCTCCAGTAGTATCCATTACGGATGAAAAACTACAGGATCAATTAGATCAAATGCTTACTACTACAAACGGCATCCATCTTTCCGTTGGCGGTATTGATACCGAAATGCCGATAAGCTGGCAACTCAGGTGGCTTAAAGTTTTTGCTATCATTACGGTGTTTGTCTATCTCCTTTGGATACTTCAGGCTATTTTGAACATTGTACAGGACGTGAGCGATAAGAACGTTTTTCGTTACCTGAATATCATCCGGCTTAAACGGGTGGCGTGGTTACTCATCCTGGCCCCGCTTTTTTCCGGTATTTTAGAGCTGATCTTTTTACTGGTTATTGATCACACCTATACTCTGCCTGAAGGCTTTACTTACCAGTGGTCAGGAGATATAGACTTCACACTATTAGTAATCGGTTTTCTACTGTATGCCATTACCGTAGCTTTTGGAGAAGCCCTTAAAATGAAAGAAGAACAAGAACTTACTATCTGATGGCTATAATTGTAAACCTGGATGTAATGATGGCCAAGCGAAAGGTACGCTCCAAAGACCTGGCGGAAAGCATTGGCATTACCGAAGCTAATTTGTCCATTTTAAAAACCGGCAAGGCCAGGGCTATACGTTTTTCCACCCTGGAAGCACTGTGTAAAGAGCTGAATTGCCAACCGGGCGACCTGCTTGAATACCAGGATTGAACCAATTTCTTCGGGCCATTATGCGCACTAATTATTTTGATACATTTGCCCCGCATTTGGTTTTCAGCGTCAGGACAGACGCTGGGATTAAAAGGGAATCCGGTGTAAATCCGGGACAGTTCCCGCTGCTGTAAGCACCGCCAAGCGCAACCCCTCTTTGTCACTGTTCCGAGTACTCGGGATGGGAAGACCGGTTGCAGGGTGTAAGTCAGAAGACCTGCCTCATGCATTTGATCATTACCGCTTTCGGGATAAAAGCTGGATGAAAACTACAGGTGTATTCTATTCTGTTGCTTTTTACCCTATGCTCTCCGCGAAAGCCAAATGTAGATTATGGCTCAACTGCGCTCATCCTTTTTTTTGATCTTGCTACTTGGCAGGCTGACCGGATATGCTCAAACCGATACCGTAAACCTGCAAACTGTAGACGTGGTGGAAGCACGCACCCGCAATTTTGCGGTAGGCAGTGAACTGATCACGATAGACAGTACCCGGCTTAAGGGCCGGAACGGACAAAGCCTTACCGAAGTACTCAGCCAGGAGGGCTTATTTTACCTGAAACACTACAGCCCCGGAAACCTGGCCACCACCAGTTTCCGGGGAGCCAATGCCCAACAGACCGTGGTTACCTGGAATGGTTTCAACATCAACAGCCCCTTAAACGGCCAATTTGACCTGAGCCTTTTTCCGGTAAACTCCTTTGATGAAATTCAGGTGCAACCAGGTGCTTCGAGTGCACTTTGGGGCAGTGGAGCCATCGGTGGCTCCATACACCTCGGCCATAAAGCCAATTTCAAACCACACCTGACCATCGGGGCTGGTCTACAGGCCGGAAGTTTTGACACTTACAGCCAAAATTTGCAGATGAGTTATGGCTCCCGGAATTACTCCGGCCGACTTATGCTAACGCGCCAGTCTGCTGAAAATGACTTTGGTTATACTGATCCTTTTACCGGTGAGGACAGGAAGCAGCGCAACAACCAACTTTCCAACCTGGGCCTACTTTCTGAAAATCACATCCGGCTTGGTACCAAAGACCTCCTGAACACCCATCTCTGGTTACAAAAGACCGATCGTAACATTCCACCGAGTTTGTTTGAGAGCTCACTCTCCAACCAAAAAGATGATGTGATCCGGCTCACCAGCCAATGGCTGCATTCCTTTAAAAAGGCCAACCTCAAGGTGAGAGGTGCCTACTTTAATGAAGATCAGTTTTACCATAGTATCACTGCGGATACTCTTTACCATAACGGCTATCAAAGCCTGATGGCGGAAGCCGAACTGAATTACCGGATGGCACAGCACCATAGCCTGGACCTTGGTATTAACCACTCCACTTTTCTGGCCGATGTGGACTCCTACCGAAGCATGGGAAAGGTCCAACAGTATCGTCAGTCCTTTTTCGGAGGCTACCATTGGGCTGTGCTGCCTGTACTGGATTTCAGCCTGATGCTCCGCCAGGAGATTATTGACGGTAAAGTGGCACCCTTTACGTTTACGGGCGGGCTTTCATGGCAGGTTTTGCCCCAACTGGAACTGAAAGGTCAGTTCTCCAAAGTATACCGTGCCCCTACCCTAAACGACCTGTATTGGGTACCAGGTGGCAATCGTGACCTGCAGTCTGAATATGGTTTTGCAGAAGAAATAAGTGCTACATGGAGCCACGAACTTAATGAATGGGATTACAGCCTCAGCCTGAGTGGATATAACCGCCAGATCACCAACTGGATAGTGTGGTTGCCTGTGGCCGGGATATGGTCGCCACAAAACCTGCTGGAAGTACACAGCCGTGGTTTGGAAAGCCGTTCGGAGCTATCCTGGAAAAGTGGGAACTGGCAGCTAGGCCTCAACCTCACTACCAATTATACGCTTTCCACCAACGAAAAGTCGCCAAGAACCAATGATGCCTCTCTAGGTAAACAATTGATCTATACACCGGTATACAGCGGCATGGCAGGCTTCACCACCCGCTACAAATTATTGACCTTCCGCTACCAGCACCGGTATACCGGTTATACCTATACTACTTCTGATCATAGCGAGTACCTGGAACCCTACCACTTGGGCAGCATTTACCTGGGCTATGATACCGATTGGAAAAAACTGGACGGGAGCCTATTCCTGCGTATTGAAAATATTTGGGACCATGATTACCAGGTGGTCCGCAACCGACCTATGCCGGGCACACAATTCAGTGTAGGACTCAACATTAATTTTAAACTCAAACAATTGCCATGAAAAAGCTCATTATCGGAGGTTTAGCTCTCGTATTTTCTCTCAGTTCCTGCAAAAAAGATGAACCGGACACCAATAATCCCAATGATCCCGGCAGTAATAATGTACTGGTCATCAATGAAGGTGCTTTTCAGGCAGGGAACGGATCGCTGGGGGTTTATAACCTGGATGACAGCACCTATGCTGCCAACGTATTTGCTTCCAAAAACGGACGTCCACTGGGAGATGTGTTTCAATCCATGGCAGAGATCAACGATGAACTTTACCTGGTGATCAATAATTTCGGGAGAATAGAAGTGGTGAATTCTGAAGATTTCACCTCTACCGGCACCATCAGCGGTTTGAACTCCCCACGTTACATATTGCCGGTAGGCAACTCACTGGCTTATGTGTCTGACCTTTATTCGGACAGCGTGGCGGTGGTTGACCTTAACACGAAAACCATTGATCATTACATTAATATTTCTGCGAGTAGTGAGCAAATGGTTAAAGTGGGTGATAAGGTTTACATAACCAACCCCTACATTTCTCATATTACCGTAATCAACACCCTTACCGAGAAAGTAAGCACCATTACTACAACCTTTAATCCCTACGCCATTGGCCTGGATGCCGGTAATCAACTCCTTGTTCTTTGTGGTGGTGACCAGTTCCAGGGCATCTCCGGCTCCGTAGATGTAATTGATCCCTCTACCGACCAGGTAAGCCGCCAGGTTGTATTATCCGGCAGTTCCTATACCAACCAGATGGCTTTTAACAGCACCCGCGATTCAGTATACCTGCTCACCGGTAACGTATACAAAATGGCTACTACGGCCACTACTGCTCCTGCATCTGCCTTTATTGACGGAAGCAACCGCAGTTTTTATGGCATTGGCTATCATTCTGACAATAATCAAATATGGTTGGGAGATGCTAAGGATTATGTTCAGCAAGGGGAAGTTCTTATCTACAACAGGAGTGGCAATTTGGCACAAAGTTTCAATTGCGGCATCAATCCCAATGGCTTCTACTTTAACCACTAATAAGTGTTTGACTTTTAATTAAAAGGATTACATTTGCAGCCCTTTTTAGAAAAATTAATTAACCGGGTCGCGTACCCTTCTAAAACAATTAATGATTTATGGCAACAAGAATCAGATTACAACGCCACGGTCGTAAAGGCCAACCCTTCTTCCACATTGTAGTAGCCGATGCACGCGCCAAAAGAGATGGTCGCCTGATTGAAAAGCTGGGAACGTATAACCCCAACACCAATCCTGCCACCATCGAGATCAATTTTGACAGCGCTGTGGATTGGGTTATGAAAGGTGCTCAACCAAGTGACACTGCCCGTGCTATTTTGAAGTACAAAGGTGTGATGATGAAGAAACACTTGTTGGAAGGTGTGAAAAAAGGCGCGCACAGTGAAGAGGAAGTTGAGAAGAAATTCGAATCCTGGTTGATGGACAAAACCCAGAAGATCCAGGGCAAGAAAGATTCTTTGAGCAAGGCTAAGGAAGATGCCAAAGCCAAAGCCCTTGAAGCTGAAACAGAAGTAAATAAGGCACGTGCTGCTGCACGTGTTGAAGCTGAAGCCCCCGCTGCTGAAGAAGTAGCCGAAGGCGAAGAAGCTCCTGCCGCTGAAGCTGCAGAAGAAGCCACTGCCGAAGCTCCTGCTGAGGAAACTAAGGCTGAAGCTACCGAAGAAGCTCCTGCAGAAGAGGCTTCCGAGGAAAAGAAAGACTAATGAATGCGTAAAGAGGACTGCTTTTACCTGGGCCACATCAGCCGAAAACACGGTTATAAAGGCGAAGTGATAGCGGTTTTTGATACGGATCAGAAAGAAAATTACACAGCATTGGAATCAGTTCTCCTGGACATCCACGGAGAATTGATTCCTTTTTTTATTGAAGAAATGGCCATGAATTCCAAAGGCCATTTTATCCTGGGCCTTGAGGATGTGGTAACCGATGAGGATGCCGAGAAGCTTATTGGCCGGGAATTATACCTTCCCTTGGAAGTATTACCCCCGCTAAGCGGAAAATCCTTTTACTTTCATGAAGTCATCGGTTTCAGTATGGTTGACGCTGAAGCAGGGCCGATTGGCACCTGTATGGACATCATAGACCAGTCCGCACAACCTATTTTCCAGATCGATAAGGATGGTACCGAAATACTGGTGCCAGCCGTGGATGAATTCATCCAATCCATAGACCGGGATACCCGGACCATATACCTGCAAACCCCTCCGGGATTGTTAGACATTTACCTGGATGGCCAATAGCTGGTTCCACTTTAAGCAATTTACTATTCATCATAACCGCTGCGCCCATAAGGTAGGTACCGATGGCGTGCTCCTGGGCGCCTGGGCACAGGCCCCATCACCACTTCATATCCTGGACATTGGCAGTGGCAGCGGGCTCATTGCGCTAATGCTCGCGCAGAGGTTTCCCCATGCCCAAATTACCGGCATTGAATTGGATCATGATTCCTACCTGCAAAGCATGGAAAATGTAGAAGCTTCTCCTTTTTCGGAACGGGTACATATTCTGCATGCAGACTTTAGGAACTACAATTTTGAGGGAAAGACCTTTGACCTCATCGTGAGCAACCCTCCCTTTTTTGAACGGGCTTTTCTTTCAGGAAATGTTACCCGTGATCAGGCGCGCCATACCTTTAGCCTTCCGCATAGTACTATGATTGAAAAGGCCACCGCATTGCTCAACAAGCACGGGAGCTTAAACCTGATACTACCGGTAGAAGAAGCTGAAAATATCCGGGCTTACACACCGCTGAAGCTACTTCGTAAGACGCTTGTATACAATCACCAGGGAGGTGAAGTAAAGCGATGGCTAATGGAAATGAGCGCAAAGCCTGGAAAAACCCTGGAGGAAGATCTTTTTATCAGGGATGATAACGGTGGATTTTCAAGTGAATACCGCCAGCTTACCCGCAACTTCTACTTAAATTTCTAATTTTAGCTCCGTCCCTTTCTATCCAGGTATAATGCAGCGAATCCTATTTCATGTGGGCCCACCCAAAACCGGAACTTCCTTTATACAGGATTTCCTGAACCGGAATCGTGCGCAACTCCTGCAGCAGGGTATTTACTATCCTGAACACTATGTTGACCCCAACGGAGTGAGCACCGGGAACCGGGATTCGGTTTATTCCAAAGATCATTTTGACCGCAGAAAGCTGGAGCAACTGATCCAAAAAGCTGAAGTAGCCGGAGCCCATACCCTGCTCTTCTCCTCCGAAGCTTTTTACCGGGACGTTATGGAAATCCATGATAATTGCCCCCAGGCAGAATTTATCCTGTACCTGCGGCAGCCCCTGCAGAATATGGAATCCTACCACAACCAGGCGGTAAAGCGCAACCGCAAGACGGAAAAATTCACCATTGCCAATATTGATTATTCCCGCTTTATCCGGCTGAAGAGATACCTGGATCATTGCGGGCAATCCTGCTTTACAGTGCGGTATTACCAGAAACAATGTTTCAGGAGAAACAGTCTTATTGCCGACTTTCTTCAAAGCCTGAGTATTCCAATGGTTCCGGAAAAAAGTAATTCGGTCATAAACCCTTCGTACAGCCTCAGCGCGCTGGAATTAAAGAGAAGACTAAATGCCTTACCCTTAAGCAAGTATGCCGATTACCAATTGGACAAAGTTTTACAGAACTACAAAGGAGGTCAGCAACATTTCTCCCTGACTCCCCCCGAGGAATATGCGCGGTACCTGGATCAGATCGTTGACAAACTGGACGCTTTGCTTTCCGGATATGAACTCCCTGGCTGGGAAGACTATCTCCATGCTTTGCGAGAGGATAAACCCAAGCCGTACCACCGGGAAGAACTATCACCGGAAGAAGCAATCCGGGTGGCCCAGTTTATTCACGATCAAAACCACGGCTTATATTCCTACCTCTCCAGGAAAGTTTGGCAGAATGCAGATCCCCTTATGGAAAAGGCTTTTGACCGGGAAGAAGCAAACTTTACAGATTGGCTGATCTTTCAGGCTAAAGCCTTCGCCTCCAAATTACTCCGTTAAACTCCTGTCCTGTTCCAGGGCAGCCTTGATATGGGACAGGTGATGCTCTCCATGCCAGGCATACAAGCCTACCTGCTCCGCTACGGAAACCTTCACCTTATTCGCAGGATGGTAAAAAGTACGCTTCATCTCAGCTGAGTTCAAACCCTTTATCAAGGCTATCCAGCGGGTGTGTATATTTTTAAGAAGATCCAATGAAACCTGTACATCCACCGTTTGCACATCCGTTAATAACGACCAGCCATTTTCATCGTAAGGCTTTATGGTTGGATTATCTTCCGTAAGGGCAAGCTTCATACGAGTGTAGCCATTGAGATGACTATCAGGAAGGTGGTGAATAACCTGCCTGACCGTCCAGCTGCCGGGGCGGTACTGTGAGTCCAGTTGGTCCATGCTAATGGAGCTTACCACCTCCTCCAGTCGTGACGGTAGTGTTTCCATTGAGCGGACCCACGAACTGAAAAGATCATCCTGTATGGCATTGGGGCTTTCAAATTTTCCGATGGGGTATTTTTTACGTTCCAGCGCGTTGATATCCATAATTAATAACCTTGATAAGAAATTTCTCTTTCGTTGAAACAGATCCCATGCTCCTCAAGTTCAGCCAGCATAGGTTCATAGATCTCTTTGGTGATGGGTATCTGTACCCCAGGCGTATTAATAGTTCCCTTCAGGATAAGCCGGGTGGCAATACCTACCGGCAAACCCACGGTACGGGCCATAGCGGTTTGCTCACTATTCTGCCCAAGGGTAACCATAGAAGATTCGATCATTTTTTGCTTTCCCTCCTTTTCGTATCCGAATTTGTGGTACATCACGATCATATCCTTATCATCTTCCTTCAGGGTCCATTTCTGTTCAAGAATGTGCTGTAAGACCTGGGCCGGTGTGGCTTTCTTAAGACCGATCTTCACATCATCAAACAGCCCAATCCAACTCAGTTTGTCCATCAATTCTGAATCCTGGGGAATACTGAGGTAATGCATCAGTTTCAGTTCAACGGAATCATTCGGATTGTACGCCAGAAACGTATTGGTGAACTGCCGGTAGGTCATATCCTCGCTGTCTTCCAAAACGTAACTATCATCCGTCATGCCCAGTTTTACAAAAACATCCCAGGCGCGGCAAAAGCCCGGCCTTCTGAAGGTACCACGATAAATAGTGGGGATATCCTTAAGACCATACACGTCACGGTATTTCAATGAGTCGCGGTTGGCGTAGCCTTCAAAGCGGCCATAACCTTCAATATTCACAAGCTCCGTTCTTCGGAAAAGCTGGTGATAGGGTATGTATTTGTACTGGCCTTCCTGTATGAATTTTACGGCTCCTCCGGCCCCGGCCAATACTACATTGCGGGGGTTCCAGCTAAACTTATAGTTCCAGGGGTTATCATCGCTTTCCGGGGCTACCAGCCCACCGGTAAAGGATTCAAAGATGAGCATTTTACCTCCTTCTTCCCTGATCTTGTCCAGCACACGCATAGCGCTCAGATGATCGATGCCGGGGTCCACTCCTATTTCGTTGATCATGACCACGCCCGCCTCTTTGGCTCGTTCATCCAATTCCTGCATTTCTTTGGATATGTAGGACGCGGTAACCATGTGTTTCCTGAGAGCAATGCAATCACGTGCCACCGGAATGTGCATGTGAGCTGGCAGCATGCTGATCACCAGGTCTGCACCCGAAATAGCACTGGTACGTTTCATATCATCCGTTACATCCAGCGCTATTGCCCTAGTTCGGGGATGATTGCCTGCCCTCTTTTGCGCCAGTTCCAGCGACTGATCAGCTACAACAATCTTCCAGTCTGCTTTTTCAGAATAATGCTGCAGATACGTAATAAGACTTAATGTGGAGCGGCCCGCTCCTATGATGAGAATTTCTTTCATAGTTTGATTTGAGAGGTGAGCAAATTTAGAATTATTGGCCTTCCACGCAATTGAAAGCTCTAACTATTACTTTTGCGCTATGCACTGTATCCGTCTGGTTATTTTGGTCCTTTTCTCCTTTACCGCTCAGGCCCAGGTGAATATTATGATCTCTGATGAAACCGGAAGTAGTTTCCTGCTGGGGGTGGACGGTTACCTTCAAAATACGGAACCGGTTAAAAAACTGATCATTGAAAAGCTGGATACCAGTAAACACCTTCTGAACATTCACCTTATTAAAGGTAAAGACACCCTGAAACTGGCCAGGCCTCTGCACCTTCCGAAAAATGGAAATCACCAGTATGTGATCATGCAAAACTTCGAGAAACAATATCAATTGAGGTACCGGGGTACAGTGGCTTCCTACCCCGTTGGGGTGATTTCCATGAGCCGACAGAAAATACTGCCCTGGCCAACTCCCAAAAAACCGAGTATAGTAACAGCCAGCACTACACAAACCAAAGCTTCCGAACCCACCAGGAAACCTCAGCCCCCCAAGCCAAAACCAGTGGTGAAAAAGGATACAATTGCAACAAAATCTGTGGTTCAGAAAGCGGATACGGTTAAACCGAAACCTACGGTATCCATTGATAAACTTCCCGTTAAAAATACAGACAAAGCGCCTGCCTCTCCCCCACCATTTGAGGTTCTTATAACATCATTACAACAAGCGGAATTTGAATTTGTAAAGCTCAACCAGGCCAAGGGATATTCGGATAAACATGCCATGAGTGTGGCAGAGGTAAGAGAGGTGTTTCAGTATTTTCAATACGATAATACCCGCTTGCAATTCCTCCACCATGCGGTTGAAAAAATCCGGGATCCTGAAAACATAAAAGAGCTGGAAGCAACGTTAGAATATGAATTGAGCAAAGAGCAGTTTAAAAAGAAGTACTTGTGAACAACAGGAATATTTTGATAGGTGGCGGACTAATGGGATTTACGGCCGTAATACTGGGAGCCTTTGGTGCACATGCTCTTAAGGAGCTCCTGGATCCTGCCACCCTGGATAGCTATACCACCGGTGTACGCTATCAGGCATGGCACAGCCTGGCTTTACTGGCCATTAGTTTTTCGCCTGCAGATTTCCCTTTCAAGAAACGCATATTTCAATGCTGGGTAATTGGTACCTGCCTTTTTTCAGGAAGCATCTATCTTTTATCACTGGATAGTGCTATGAACATTGACCTCAGTCTTTTAGGCCCTGTTACACCCATTGGAGGATTGTTTCTTATAGCCGGTTGGTTTCTTATCCTTTTAGCAGGTTTTCGTCATTCAAAATCTTGATAAAGTGTACATATCACACTTTCTAAAAGGTGAAAATTAGCCGCCATTCTTATAGTGCTTCGTGTAAATAAGCCTAACTTTGCGGCTTTAATTTTTTGTGTGAAACAAACTTTCAGACTTTATGAATTTCACGGAAATAAAACCCTCTAATTTCTCGCTGGAGAAATACGGAATTAAGGATGCCGAGGCTCACTGGAACCTGAACCCTTCTGATCTTGAAGAAATTGCTATTGAAAAAAACATGGCAGTAAGGTCAGCGTCAGGAGCCATAGCCATTGATACTGGAGAGTTCACCGGCCGGTCACCCAAAGACCGCTTTATTGTTGAAGATGAGATTACCAAGGATGCAGTATGGTGGGGTGATGTCAACATTAAATTTGATGCTGACAAATTTGACAGCCTTCAGGGCAAGATGGCGGACTACCTGAGTGGTAAAGAAGTTTATGTGCGTGATGTGTACGCCTGTGCGGATGAGCGTTACAAACTGAAGATCCGGGTGATCAACGAATATCCCTGGTCCAATATGTTTGCTTACAATATGTTCCTTCGCCCTAGTGAAGAAGAACTTAAGGACTTTGAACCGGATTGGGTAGTGATCAACGCCCCCAGTTTTATGGCTGATCCCGCAGTAGACGGTACCCGCCAGCACAATTTTGCTATTCTGAACTTCTCCAAACAAACCGCCATTATCGGTGGCACCGGATATACCGGGGAGATCAAGAAGGGAATTTTCTCAGCACTTAACTTTATTCTGCCTCATCAACGTGACGTATTGAGCATGCACTGCTCCGCCAATGTAGGTGAAGCCGGTGATACTGCTCTTTTCTTCGGATTATCCGGTACCGGTAAAACCACGCTTTCTGCTGATCCCAACCGTAAACTGATCGGTGATGATGAGCATGGCTGGACCAAGGATAACGTTATCTTCAATTTTGAAGGTGGCTGCTACGCCAAGGTTATTGACCTCAGTGAAGAAAAGGAGCCCGATATCTTCCGCGCTATTAAACAAGGCGCCTTGTTGGAGAACATTGTTTTCAAGGAGGGTACAAACGAAGTGGATTATGAAGACGGTAGCAGAACCCAAAATACACGGGTAAGTTATCCTATTAACCACATTAACAATATCCAGAAGCCATCCTACGGTGAGAACCCAAAGAATATTTTCTTCCTTACCTGCGATGCTTACGGGGTTTTACCTCCTATTTCCAAGCTTACTCCCGGCCAGGCAGCTTTCCATTTCATTAGCGGATATACGGCAAAAGTGGCCGGAACAGAAGCTGGTGTGGACGAACCCCAAACCACTTTCTCGGCTTGCTTCGGAGCACCCTTTATGCCTTTACACCCTACCCGCTACGCGGATATGCTAAGTCGTAAAATGAAGGATGCCGGTGTTAACGTATGGTTGGTAAATACGGGTTGGTCCGGAGGTGCGTATGGTGTAGGCCAGCGTATGAAACTAAAATACACCCGGGCCATGATCACCGCTGCTCTTAACGGTAAACTGGATGATGTAAGCTACTCTGAGCATGAGGTTTTCGGTCTGATGATGCCTGACAGTTGCCCCAATGTTCCAGAAGAAATCCTTCACCCACGTAACACCTGGAGTGATAAGGACAAATACGATAAAACAGCTTTGTCTTTAGCGCAGAAATTCAATAACAACTTTACGAAGTTTGCTGAATACGCCAATGAAGAAATATTGGCCGGTGCGCCCAAGGCAGCCGAAAAGGTGTAAAAGCTTATTAAAATAATGTACATTAGGATCCCGGTGCCCAAAGCATCGGGATCTTTGTTTTAAAACCACTCTTATGAGCAAACCTGCTTTGTTGGCAGCACTCTTGTTAAGCTTCTCCGTATTTGCCCAAAAGGTACGTATCGAAGTAGAGCAGCCTATTCCCATTGGAGAAAAAGACACCGTATATGGCACTCTTTTATCCGAAGGGAAAAGTCTTAAGGAGTACCACGATATTCCCCTGATCATCATTGTTGCCGGTAGCGGCCCTACCGATCGCAATGGCAACTCTGCCGTACTTCCCGGGCCTAATGATGCATATAAACAAATGGCGGATTCCCTGCTGGAAAAGCATATTGCTACCTTCCGCTATGACAAGCCTGCCATTGGGAAATCTACTTTTTCAGGTACTGAAGAAAAAATGCGGTTTGAGACCAACTCCGAAGTCCTGGGAGCGGTAATTGCCAGTATGAAAGACCTCGGCTTTGACGATATTTTCCTTTTAGGACACTCGGAAGGTTCATTGGTGGCCATGCTTGCCGCCCAGCAAAACAAAGTTTCCGGTTTCATCAGCATGGCCGGCCCCGGCCGTGATTCCCATACCCTCATTAAGGAACAACTGGCTGGTAAATTACCGGAAAAGCTGGAGAAACAAACTTTTGAAAAACTGGACAGCATAAAGGCAGGCTATACAGTTGAAAAATACAATGCGTCCGTAGCCAGCCTAATACGGAAATCCATTCAGCCCTATTTAAGGAGTTATTTTCAATACAATCCGGCTAAAGAAATCAGTAAACTGGACATTCCCGTACTCATTATACAGGGCGGGCGTGATATGCAGGTAAAGGAAATGGAAGGAGAGATCCTGAAGAAGGCAAAACCAGAGGCGCGCTACATCTTTTATCCTGAAATGAACCACGTTTTAAAGCGCGTGGATGAAAGCCAGGAGCAAAACTCAGCTGCTTATTACGATCCTGATTTTCCGCTGGAGGAAAACCTGGTCAAAGACATGGCCAGCTGGGTTCACAGCCACAAATAATCTTACAAGAGTTCGTTAGCAAGATTAGCCAACTCAGATCGTTCCCCTTTTTCCAGGGTAACGTGAGCAAATAAAGGATTTCCCTTGATCTTATCTATGAGATAGGATAGCCCATTGGACTGTTCATCCAGATATGGGGTATCAATCTGGCGCACATCTCCGGTAAAAATGAACTTGGAGTTTTCTCCCGCCCGGGTAATAATGGTCTTTACCTCGTGAGGGGTGAGGTTCTGGGCTTCATCCACAATAAAGATCACATTGGAAAGGCTGCGGCCACGGATGTAGGCCAATGGCGTTACCAGTAGCTTTTCCTGGTTTACCATTTCATCCACCTGCTTAAACTCCTTATCCTTTTCACTGAACTGGTTCTTGATAAACTTCAGGTTATCCCAGAGCGGCTGCATATACGGATTGATCTTGGCCTTCATATCACCAGGCAGGTAGCCGATATCCTTATTACTGAGAGGTACAATGGGACGGGCAAGGTAGATCTGTTTAAAGTCCCTTCTTTGTTCCAAGGATCCGGCCAGGGCTAAAAGCGTTTTACCGGTTCCGGCCACTCCGCTCAGGGAAACCAGCTTTATATCCGGGTTGCTGATAGCCTGCAGGGCAAAAGCCTGCTCTGCATTACGTGGTTTAATACCATAGTAACTTTTCTTTTCTACCTGGTCCAGGGTTTGGCTCTGGGCGTTGTAAAAGGCCAGGGTACTGCTCTTGGGTCCTTTAAGGATGTAATAGTGATTATTCTGCTCCTTAAAATTCTTTTCTCTCTCCTTTACACTATCAATGGCAATGGCCTTGCTTTTATACAGGGCATCGATTACTTCCTGGTCAAAACCTTCCAGGGTACTCTTTCCTGTATACAAAGATTCCACATCCTGTATCTTACCCGTTTCGTAATCCTCGGCATTAAGCTCCAGGGCTTTTGCCTTCAGGCGAAGATTAATATCCTTGGTAACCAGGATCACCTTTTTATTTTTCTCCTCCTCTACCAATTGCAAGGCCGCATTAAGAATACGATGGTCATTCTTGTTAAGTCCAAATATCTTATTGGCATCCAGGCTGTAGGTGGTATTCATAATCACCTTGAAACGTCCTTTAGTACCACCGTTCAATGATATCCAATCCTGCAGCCCCTTTTCCCCGGACTTTTTGTCCAGGAAGCGAATGAACTGGCGGGCTTCATAATTTTTGGTATCGCTACCCTTTTTGAATTCATCCAGCTCTTCCAATACCGTAATCGGTATAGCCACATCATGCTCGTCAAAATTGATGATGGAGTTATGGTCGTAAAGGATTACTGAAGTGTCGAGAACAAATATTTTCTTCTCCTTCTTTGGAGCCTTCGCCTTGCGGGGGGAGGCGGTAGTGCGTTTCGCCATGAAGTTAGTTTACGAACTCAGATTTATGATGTATAAATGTAGCCAATACGCCAACCGGACCCTAACAAATACAACAGTATGTATTCACAAAAAAGACCCTGTATCTGTTGATAAATTCCGATCGGCATGCAAACTTTCGCTCAGAACCTTAAATTTGCTAAAAATAACCGGGAGGGAAACGGTTTTAACCAGAGAAGGAATCTCTTTATCTTAATCATTTTCCCATTTTGGGATTTTGCAATCTGCAAATACAAGCTAAATGATTAAAAAATAACCACTTATGTTTTTGGCCCGATTATACACAACTGTGTCTGACGACTTAAAAACCTTATAATGAAACGTATATTAGGATTAACACTTGCAGCATTTACGATCGCATCCTGCACTAAAGTACAAGAACCAAAAAGCTCCAATCCCCCAAACTCCAAGGACCTAGGCTCCCTGGTAATACCTCAGGAATTTAACTGGAGTAGCAGCACCAAGGGCCGTTTAACGGTAACCCTTACTTCAGATACCGCTGCTTTTTCTGCAGATGGCCAGGAATTGCAACTGATCGATGATAAGGGGAAAGTAGTTGACCGTAAATGGATAGAAGGCTCTTCTGCCGACTTTTACCTGACCATGCCTCAGATAGGAAGTGACCTCTTTGTATTTTACCCCAACTCAGGCGATAAAATACAAGTTTCCCAGCCTGGTAACATTACCATGAACGTTAAGACCAACTTCTTTAACGTGGATTACAGCGTTATTTTGGACAACGCCAGCAAAGGGAAAAAATCATCTACCGGAAGCAAAGGCAAGATACAGGGCACCGACCTTCTTGTAAACGGTGATTTTGAAACCGACAACTTCCCGAACTATCCTGGCAACCATAACCTTACCGAGGGGCACTGGTACGTGTACAGCCACAGTAAATACGACTGGGCCAGCGGTAATGGTGGAAAAGTTTTCAAATCCAAGAGCAGCCATCATGGCTACGCTTACCAATTATTGGACGTAGACGGTGGAGAGCTTTATACCACTACCGCTTCCACCAGTGGCAACTTCTGCGTATATGTCTTCTTCATCGATAACAACGGTAATATTATTGACTACGATGGCTATGCTCCCAATAATGGAAATAATATTGACAGAAGTGGAACCATACCGGCTAATGCAGATTACGTATTGTATAAAGTTCACGGAGCTAAGAACCATTGGATAGACGATGTTACTTTTGAAGTGGAGCCTGCTATTCAAGATGCTGATGGTGACGGGGTTGCCGATGATGATGATGACTACCCCAACGATGCCAGCAGGGCCTATACTTCCTATTTCCCCAACAATGGATACCAAACCGTGGCCTTTGAAGATTTGTGGCCTCAAAAAGGAGACTTTGACTTCAATGACATGGTTCTTTCCAATAACGTGGTCTACACTTCTGATGCCGATAATAACCTGGTAGATGCCACCTTTACCATCAGCCTGGATGCTGTGGGTTCAGGCTTTGCCAACGGACTGGCTATTGTTTTTGTAGACGACAATAAAAATCCCATTAATGCCGATATCATTGAGTCGGTTAGTGGTAATGCTACTGAAGATCCTGCTGTGACCAACGGTATTGTGGTTTTTGATCACGTTTACAATGCGCAGAGTGAATACTACCAGAACAATGGTGAGGGACCTTCCAAAACCCCGGATGTGTTTACCTTCACCGTTATCTTTAATGGCAATGCCGGCAGCCTGAATATTGTACCTGACGTGTACATCTTCCGCAGCAACGACCGCGGACTGGAAATTCACCTGGACGGTTTTTCAGGAACTTCAGCGGCTAATTCCAGCTACTACAATACCGGTGATGACGTAAACGGCACTTATAGCACTCAAAGCGGACTTCCCTGGGTGCTGGAGGTAGTAACGCCCAATAAATCATTTGAACACCCTAATGAAAAGGTAGATATCCTGGAAGCTTATCCACAATTCCAATCCTGGGCTGAATCCGGAGGTTCTGCCAACCAAAACTGGATGGAAAGCCCGGTTGCTTCGAAAATATTCGATCTACAGTAATTGAAACACACGTATAAGGTTAAAAGGCTGCGCTCAAGAGCGCAGCCTTTTTTGTTTTAAAAAACGGCCTTGGCAATAGTCTGGATGTTGTCCACTTTTCCCATAGAGTAAAAGTGGAGCACCGGCACCCCAGCCTCTTTTAATTCCTTGCATTGCTGAATAGCCCACTCTACGCCAACTTCCCTTACTTGCTCATTGTCCCTGCAGTTAACCACTGACTTCACCAATTCATCCGGAATATCCACATGAAAACGATGCGGCAAAAGGCTCAGGTGTCGCTTGGTAGCTATGGGCTTTATACCAGGAATAATGGGCACCGAAATACCCACCTGCCTGCATTTTTCTACGTACTCAAAGAAACGGGTATTATCAAAGAACAACTGGGTTACAATGTATTCGGCTCCTTGCTGCACCTTCTTTAAAGTATTCTGAACATCATTATTGATGCTGGGTGCTTCAAAGTGTTTTTCAGGATAGCCGGCCACCCCAATACAAAAATTGGTGGGGGTATTATTCTTCAGTTCCTCATCGAGGTAAATGCCTTTATTCATATCCGATATCTGGCCCACCAGATCACAGGCAAAAGTGTGCCCGTTCTTCTCGGCCACAAAATAGGTCTCTCCCTTGATGGAATCGCCACGCAAGGCCAGTACGTTTTCAATACCCAGAAAGTCCAGGTCTATCAAAGCGTTCTCGGTATCTTCCCTTGAGAAACCGCCACACAGGATGTGCGGTACTGCGTCTATCTTGTATCGGTTTTGCAAGGCAGCACAAATACCTACGGTACCGGGCCTTTTGCGCACTACTTTTTGTTCCAGCAATCCATTGTTCAACCGCTTGTATACCACCTCCTCCCGGTGGTAGGTTACGTTTACAAAAGGAGGCTTAAACTCCATCAAGGGATCAATGGTATTGTAGATGTCGCGAATATTCTGACCCTTCAACGGAGGTAATATTTCAAAAGAGAATATGGTCTCTTTGGCTTGCTTTATATGTTCAATTACTTTCATGCTTAGTTGATAGAGGTGTTAATCATAATTCAGATTGGGCCGTAACCACTTTACCGCTTCCTCATATGAAATGCCCTTGCGGCTGGCGTAATCTTCTACCTGGTCGCGGCCGATCTTGCCCAGTCCGAAATATTTGCTTTCCGGATGAGCAAAGTAATAGCCGGATACGGATGAAGCAGGGTACATAGCCAGGCTATCAGTGAGGGTTATGCCCAGTTCTTCCGCGTTCAGCAAGCTGAAAATGGTTTTCTTTTCCAGGTGGTCCGGACAAGCCGGATAACCCGGTGCCGGCCGTATTCCCTGGTATTTCTCACTGATCAGTTCACTGTTGTCCAGGTTTTCATCCGTAGCATACGCCCAGATCTCCATTCTCACTTTGTGATGTAATAGTTCTGCAAAAGCCTCTGCAAGGCGATCAGCCAGGGCCTTCACCAGGATGCTTTTATAATCATCATGTTGTGCCTCGTACGCATCTACCAGTTTTTCAATACCCAAACCTGCCGTTACGGCAAAAGCTCCCACATAATCCTGTTGATCGCTGTCTTCGGGAGCAAGAAAATCACTCAGGGCTATATTGGGGGCATCAGCGGCCTTTTTGCTTTGCTGCCGTAAAGTGCGGAAGACTGCCATCTCCTGTGCGCTATCTTCCGGGTTTAAAACCTTTATATCATCCCCAATGGAGGCGGCCGGGAATATACCAGCCACTCCATTGGCCGTAAGTAGTTTCCGGTCAATTATCTCATCCAGTATGGCGTTGGCATCCCTGTACAGTGAGTTGGCTTCTTCACCTACCACCGTATCTTCCAGGATGGCCGGGAATTTTCCATGCAGCTCCCACGTCATGAAGAAGGGTGTCCAGTCTATATAGTTCCGGATCTCCGCAAGGTCATAATCCTCAAACTTGAAAACGCCCAGCCTGGCTGGTGTGGAGATGTTACCTTTAAATTCCAGCTTTAATTTCTTTTGCCGTGCTTCCTCCAGGGAGAGGTATTCTTTGGCCGAAGCTTTTTGCAGGTAACCTTCACGAAGCCTGGTGTACTCACCTTTCAGGTTCTCATGAAAGCCCACCGAGGCCTCCGAAGAAGCGAGGGTCTGAGCAATGGGAACACTACGGCTGGCGTCATTCACATGTACTACAATACCGGAATATTCAGGGAATATCTTGACCGCTGTATGCGCCCGAGACGTAGTAGCTCCTCCTATCATTAAAGGTGTTTTAAACCCCTGTCGTTCCATTTCACGCGCTACATAGATCATTTCATCCAGCGATGGGGTGATCAAACCACTGAGCCCGATCACGTCCACTTCTTCTTCTACAGCTGCCTGAAGTATCTTTTCCAGGGGAACCATTACTCCCAGGTCTACGATCTCAAAATTATTACAGGCCAGTACCACCCCTACAATGTTCTTTCCGATATCATGAACATCACCCTTTACGGTGGCCAGCAGTATTTTTCCTTTTTTCCGGCTATCCTTTTGCGTTTTCTTTTCTTCTTCCAGGTAGGGTTCCAGGTAAGCTACGGCCTTCTTCATTACCCGTGCTGACTTTACAACCTGTGGGAGGAACATCTTGCCTGAGCCGAAAAGGTCTCCCACCACGTTCATCCCGTCCATTAAAGGGCCTTCAATTACTTCCAGGGTCCTTTCATAATGTTTTCGGGCCTCCTCCACATCTTCTTCAATGTGATCTACTACACCTTTTACCAAAGCATGCTCTATACGTTTCTGCACAGGTGCTTCGCGCCAGGCCAGGTCCTTTTCACGGGTTTTGGTCTCCCCCTTAAAGGTTTCGGCAAACTCAAGAAGTCTTTCCGTGGCATCATCTCTTCTGTCCAGCAGCACATCCTCCACCCTTTCCATCAGGTCTTTAGGAACTTGTTCGTATACCTCCAGCATGGTAGGGTTTACAATGCCCATGTCCATACCGTGGCGGATCCCATGATATAGGAAGGCTGCGTGCATGGCTTCACGTACGGGCTGGTTACCCCGGAAACTGAAGGAAACATTGCTTACTCCTCCACTCACTTTGGCGTGGGGCAGATTGTTTTTGATCCACTGGGTGGCATTGAAAAAATCCAGGGCATTCCTTCGATGCTCTTCAATACCGGTAGCCACTGGGAAAATATTAGGGTCAAAAATGATATCGGATGCCTTGAAGCCTACCTCTTCCACCAACAGGTCATACGATCTTTTGCATATCTCTATCCTTCGCTCATAGGTATCAGCCTGGCCCTTCTCATCAAACGCCATAACAATTACTGCAGCTCCATAGCGCTTAATGAGCCTTGCCTGCATTATGAATTCCTCCTCTCCACTCTTAAGGCTAATGGAGTTGACCACCGATTTTCCCTGTACACATTTCAAACCAGCTTCCAGGATTTCCCATTTGGAAGAATCTATCATAACTGGTACCCGGGCAATATCCGGTTCAGCAGCCATCAGGTTGAGGAAGCGCACCATGGCTGCCTTACCATCCAACATACCTTCATCCATATTCACATCTATGATCTGGGCGCCACCTTCTACCTGGTCACGGGCCACCTCCAGTGCCTCATCAAAGTTTCCCTCCTGTATGAGCTTCAGAAACTTGCGGGAGCCTGTTACATTAGTTCGCTCACCAATGTTGATGAAATTGGCAGCCCGGGAAATATTAAGAGGTTCTAAACCTGCTAACTTCATACGGCAATATCGTTAGGTACTTTACGCGGAGCGTATTGTGCGGCCAGCTTCGCAATAGCCTTAATATGATCCGGGTTGGTTCCGCAGCAGCCTCCAATGATATTCACCAGGTTGAGATCCAGGAATTCGCGGATCTGATCGGCCATATTCTCCGGACTTTGATCATATTCACCGAAAGCATTGGGTAAACCGGCATTGGGATGGGCACTTATATGAAAAGGTGCTTCCCTGGACAGCACCTGCAGGTACGGGCGCAACTGTTTAGCACCTAAAGCGCAGTTCAGCCCGATTGAAAAAAGGTCTACATGCGAGAGACTCACGAGAAAAGCCTCAGCCGTTTGGCCGGAAAGTATCCGTCCGCTGGCATCGGTTATCGTCCCGGATACCATGACCGGGAGTTCATAACCCAATTCATCAAAGAGTTCGGTTATTGCAAATAAGGCCGCCTTGGCATTTAAAGTATCAATGACGGTTTCAACCAGTAGCATATCCACACCTCCCTTTACAAGAGCAGCAGCCTGTTCTTTAAAATACCGGGCCAGCGTATCAAAATCTATAGCACGGTAAGCAGGGTCATTTACATCAGGTGATATACTAGCCGTTTTATTGGTTGGTCCTATGGAACCCGCTACAAACCGCGGTTTATGCGGTTCGCGGGCGGTAAATTCATCCGCCACCTCACGCGCCAGTTTTGCTGATTGATAATTGAGCTCCGGAACCAGATCTTCCATATAATAATCCGCCATGGAAACACGATTGGCATTGAAAGTATTGGTCTCTATGATATCGGCCCCGGCCTCCAGGTACTGGGCATGGATAGAGCGTATCATAGCCGGCTGGGTGATACTCAGCAAGTCGTTATTTCCCTTAAGTTCATGAGGATAGTCTTTGAAGCGCTCTCCCCGGTAATCTTCTTCGGTAGGTTTAAAACCCTGGATCATGGTGCCCATAGCACCATCAAGCACCAGTATCCGTTTGGATGCTTCCTGCTTCAGACGTTCTAAAGCCGTTGAAGCTGAATTAATTTGTGTCATAGTCTTCTTTTATTAAGCTATGACTTACCAGATTATGTTTAAAGGATGTGTTCTTGGAACTCACCTTATCTTTCTCCGAAATATTCGGAGTGGGAGGTAGCACCCGGCTAGCCCGGGTTGCTAAGACATCATAGGGCCCAATCCCTCAGTCTTTCTGGATAAGTCTTTGGCAAATGTAAAAGACGGGCTTTTAAAAAACAAGTCGTTAATCACCCTGTATGGGGTAATTGAGGAAAATCCCGCTCAAAAAAATTGAAAAGCTGTTAAAACTCATTTTTTTAATGTGCCGGCTCCTTTAGGTTTGCTTAAAATTATTGTCATGAAGTACGCCACCGCCCTGGAAGCCGTTTCCGGGATCAAACCTGGATCCAATATTTTTATCCATACCGCTGCAGCAACCCCTACTATCCTTACCGAAGCATTGGTGGAAAGAGCCTCTGAGTTGTCTGATATTACCATTTACCAGTTACATACGGAAGGTCCCGCCACCTATGCTGATGAACAATACCAGGATGTATTTAAGGTAAATGCCCTTTTCATCGGTAAAAATCTGCGTGAAGCCGTGGCACAGGGGCGGGCCAACTTCATCCCTTGCTTTTTGAGCGAAGTCCCCGTAATGATACGGAACGGTATCATTCCCATAAACGTAGCTCTTATCCAAGTAAGCCCTCCGGATAAAAAAGGCTATTGTAGTCTTGGTGTTTCCGTAGATGCCACCCGGGCTGCCTTGGACAAGGCCGAATTGATCATAGCCCAGGTAAACCCGCGCATGCCCCGCACAGGTGGAGATGCCTTTATTCACATCAACACCATAGATGCCTATGTGGAACAAGAAACTGAATTACCGGAACATCCGCCAGCAATTCTTGGGGAGGTAGAAAAGAAAATAGGAGAACACGTAGCCGGTGTAATAGAAGACGGAGCCACTCTGCAAATGGGGATCGGCTCTATACCGGATGCAGTGCTGCACTACCTGGGTAATCACAAAAACCTGGGTGTGCATACCGAGATGTTTTCAGATGGGGTTATACCCCTGGTTGAAAAAGGAGTCATTAACAATTCTCAGAAAAAATTCCACCGGGGGGCCATCGTTTCCGGCTTTTTGATAGGAACACGGAAACTGTACGATTTTGTGGACGACAACCCTGCCGTTCGTATGCTGGATATTGAATATGTGAACGACACCAAGGTTATCCGGAAACTCCCTAAAATGACCAGCATCAACAGCGCCATTGAAGTGGATATTACCGGACAGGTAAATGCCGACTCCATCGGCACCCGCATATATTCAGGGGTAGGTGGGCAAATTGACTTTATACGGGGAGCTTCATTATCCGAAGGTGGAAAACCGATCATTGCCCTACCTTCTACCACGCGTAGTGGCGACTCCAAGATATCAGCCATATTGAAGCCTGGAGCAGGCGTAGTCACTACCCGGGCCAATGTACACTATGTGGCCACGGAATACGGTATTGTAAACTTATACGGGCAAAACCTGAAACAGCGGGCAAAGGCTTTGATCGATATTGCTCATCCGCAACACCGTGACGCCCTGGAGAAAACGGCATGGGAAAGGTTCAAAAAACTCTAAGGCTCCTATAAAAGTCGAGTGAAGTTTACTTAGCCAAATCATCGGGATACACCACCAAGGTCTGTGGTATATCTTCCAGGGTACGGTATGAGTAGATGTAATGTATCTTTCTTCCTTTGGTATCCTGTTCCCAGAGTTGCTCCTTCAACCTTTCTTCTTCATATACGGTGTAGACCATATCCACATCAGCACCCACAACTACTCTTTCCACCACAGGAAACCCGGTATGGGCTTGCAGGTATAGTCTGGTTTTACCCTTTCCAAACTCGCCTTTGCGAGTATAGTAATGCCATTCCGGATTTTCATTGTTGAACAGGAACTTATAATACTCCTCTCCACTGTGAAAGATCCTATCTGGATAACGCCCCCGGTCATAGCAATACTTCCAGGCCCCGTTTTGCTGATCCAGAAAAAACCAGGGCTGTATCAATCGGGCTTCGCGATATAGTTCTTTATCTCCTTCTACTGAGTTTATCTGCCTTTTAAGATCAAACGTAACCCTGGCCGTAGAAATAGCACTATCTTTTTCCTCCAACCGGATCAATATTTCCTTTAAGGTACCCTTCAGCCGATCCAGGTTTTCAGAGTAAACAAAGCCCATGTAGGTAACCTCATTGTAACGGTTTATGTCTCTACGATGGGCGCTTTCTTCATCCTGCTCATAATAAACCTGTTTATCCAAAATGATGGCTCCATCAAAGCCTTGCCTGGCCAAACGGGTGGGAAGATGTTGCAATACATTTCCTCCCGGAACACTTCGGGAACTCAGGGTAAAAGTTCCCATTTCAATAAAGGCCCTGTCAGGCAGGCGTACTTCAGGGTAAAATACCAGGCCGGGATCTTCCACTGCAACGGTGGTAATATTAGGATAGGTTGGAGTATAGGCGTTGCGATAAATTTTACAGGAAGAAAGAATACCCGCAACCAGTATTGAATAGAATGGTATTTTGTGGTTCATACTTGAGGTTTGCGGATACAAAACCAAAAACGTTGCCACTAATAATCTCCGTTGATCCTCGGAGGGTTATTTTATTGAATATTCTTTCTACATTTGCCGCCCCCGGTGGAATGATTTGGCTGATTGCAACCACATAAAAAAAAAGCTAAAGCAGTGATCTTTAGCCCCATAGCCTGCCAAATTCTTTTCCGGATCTTAAATACTAAAACATACCTGTATGGCTTATTTATTTACTTCAGAATCTGTATCTGAAGGGCATCCTGATAAAATCGCTGATCAGATATCCGATGCTATCATTGACCATTTCCTCGCTTATGACAAAAACTCCAAAGTGGCCTGTGAAACATTGGTTACTACGGGTCAGGTAGTTCTGGCCGGGGAGATCAAATCCAGTGCTTATGTAGATGTGCAGACTGTAGCCCGTGAGGTGATCAAACGGATTGGGTATACCAAGGGAGAATATATGTTCTCTGCGGATAGCTGTGGAGTACTTTCCGCCTTACATGAGCAGTCTCCGGATATTAACCGGGGTGTGGACCGTGGTAAACCGGAAGAACAAGGTGCGGGTGATCAGGGAATGATGTTTGGCTTTGCCACCAACGAAACAGACAATTACATGCCCCTGGCCCTTGACCTCAGCCACAAGCTACTACAGGAGCTGGCCGCCATGCGCAGGGAAAATAAAGATATCACCTATTTGCGCCCTGACGCCAAATCTCAGGTTACCATTGAATATTCCGATGATCATGTACCTCAGAAGATCAAGGATATCGTGATCTCTACCCAACATGACGACTTTGGGGATGATGAAACTATGGCCCGCAAGATCCGGGAGGATATTACCCGCTTGTTGATACCCCGTGTTAAAGCACAGCTGAAACCGGAGTTACAGAAACTTTTTGAAGGCAATATTACATACCATATTAACCCTACCGGGAAATTTGTGATAGGTGGCCCACACGGTGATGCAGGACTTACCGGTCGCAAGATCATTGTGGATACGTACGGTGGTAAGGGCGCTCATGGTGGTGGTGCATTTTCTGGAAAAGACCCCAGTAAGGTGGACAGGTCAGCTGCTTACGCCACCCGTCACATCGCTAAAAACCTGGTAGCTGCCGGTGTAGCCGACCAAATCCTGGTGCAGGTTTCCTACGCAATTGGTGTGGTGGAGCCCATGGGAATTTTTGTGGACACCTACGGTACCTCCAAAGTGGGAATGTCGGATGGAGAAATTGCCGATAAAGTTTCGTCCATCTTTGATATGCGCCCGGGCATCATTGAGCAAAGACTTAAGCTCAGGAACCCGATCTATTCTGAAACCGCTGCTTACGGTCACATGGGTCGCGAATCAGAAACCATTACTAAGACCTTCCGTACCAACGGAGAAGAACATAAAGTGGACGTAGAACTGTTTACCTGGGAAAAACTGGATTATGTAGACAAAGTAAAAGAGGCTTTCGGCCTTTGATCCAATTCTTATTAAAAAAAAAGCCGGTCCACGGGGACCGGCTTTTTTTTAGTACCTAGTTCAGGATGGTCATCCAATTAAATTTATCTTCCGCATCCCCCATCCGTATATCGGTCAGTTGCTTTTTGATCTTCATGGCATAGCCGTCTTTAGGCACCGGTATGCTAAAATCTTCTCCCCTGAAACCAATAGTGCATATCTGGCTTACCACGGCAGCAGTACCCATACCAAAGGCTTCCTGCAGCTTCCCGTTACGGGCAGCTTGCACTACCTCTGTAACGCTTACCGGGCGCTCTTCCACTTTCAAAAGTCCGTTATCACGTAAAAGCGTAAGTATACTATCCCGGGTTATACCGGCTAGGATACGATCGCTAAGAGGAGGGGTGATCAGGGTATCATTGATGACGAAAGCTACGTTCATCGTACCCGATTCCTCTACCAGTTCATGGTTCTTATGATCGGTCCAGATCACCTGGGTATATCCTTCCTTTTTGGCCTGGTCGGTTGCAAAGAAGGCACCTCCATAATTACCGGCACATTTGGTAGATCCTACTCCGCCTGAAGCACTGCGGGTATAGGTTTCCTCCACCTTTACCTTAACATCTCCGGCATAATACGGACCTACCGGACTGGTTATAATACACATAGTATACTTTTCCGAAGGACGGGCGGCCACAAATTCGGAGCTTCCAAACATGAATGGCCGCAGGTAAAGAGCACACCCCTCGTTTTTAGGTATCCATTCCTTATCCAGTGAAACCAGTTGTTTTAACCCATCCACAAACCAGTCTGCGGGGAACTCCGGCATAAACATCCGCCTGGCGGAATGATTCAGTCTTTCGGCATTGGCATCAGGGCGGAATATACCTACCCTTCCGTCTTTCATAAAATAGGCCTTTTGTCCTTCAAACAAAGCCTGTCCATAATGAAGTGTATGCAAAGCCGGGGTAAAACTTATAGGGCCAAATGGCATTATCTCCGGTTCTTCCCAGCTTCCGTTCCTGTATTCGCACATCAGCATATGATCGCTGAACTGCGTGCCAAATGCAGGATTTTCCAGATTGGCCTGAGAAATCCGGGAATTTGTTGTTTTGGTTACTTTCATGAGTCTGAGGATATATTACGCGCAAACACGCTAAAGGATTGCTATATTTGAACCCTTAAAATTTACAGAATTATAATGAAAAAATTCGCCTTTTTGTTCTTGAGTGCTACGCTGCTAAGCGCATGCAATAATACTACAAACCAAGCGGAGGAGAAAACCGAAACCGCAGCAATGGAAACAGGCCCTGAGTATCAATATTATGGTGACTCCATCAATGATGCCAATGCTATTCCTGCTTCTGAGCTTATGGGTAAACTGGCCGGGCAAGACTCTATGCCGGTAAAAGTAAAAGGCCAGATCAACGAATCCTGCAAGATGAAAGGATGCTGGATGAGCATGGATCTTGGCAATGGCAAGGAAATGCGTGTTACCTTTAAGGATTACGGTTTCTTTGTTCCCACCAATTTGGATGGTGAAACAGCTATTATCGAGGGTTATGCCTCCATGGACACTACTTCTGTAGAAGACTTGAAGCATTATGCCCAGGATGCCGGTAAATCTGAAGAAGAAATAGCCGCCATTACCGCTCCCGAAATTGGAGTGAACTACGTAGCTACCGGGGTGATCATTGAACCCAAGTCGTAATGCTCCGTAAAATCATATTAGGAGGATGCCTTTGTACGGCATCCTTTTTTTTGGCCTGTACGCAGCAGGTACAATCCGGGGAGCAATCCAACAGCAGCGGCACAAAGGAGCTGAAAATGTACCAGGAAAGTGAGCTGGCCCTACTTATGCGCACTATGTATGATAATAATATGGAATTGCGCCAGGAGATCATGGAAGGAAAGATCCCGGAAAACTTTCCCGAACGTTTTTACACCATTCATACCGCAACGATAAGCAATGGGATGAGCCGTGAAAAAGGCCCCTTTGAAGCCCTGGCGGATCAATACCTCAACAATATGAAAGCCATCACCCGGGCCAGTTCTCCCCGGGAAGCTAAAATTGCCTACAATGAAATGGTCATGAGCTGTGCCGGTTGTCACCAGATATACTGCCCCGGCCCGCTGGTGAAGATCCGGAAAATGAGAATCCCCCTGGATGAAACGACAGATAGCAACCACGGCCGATAATTCCAAAACCCTTTTTGTACCTGAACTGGATGAGCACTATCATTCGGTACACGGGGCTTTACAGGAGTCGCTGCACGTTTTTATAAAGGCAGGGCTGCATGAGTGCATGGGTCCTGATAAGTCCATCCGCATTCTTGAAGTAGGCTTCGGCACAGGCCTGAATGCGTGGCTGAGCCTTCGGGAGGCTATGAAGAACGGACTCAGTATCCATTATACTGCGCTGGAAAAATACCCCGTTCTACCGGCAGAAATACAGGAACTGAATTATACCGAACTTCTTCCCGATGGTCCTGTAGACCTCTTCGATCAACTGCACCAGGCGGATTGGGAACAGAGCATGGAGATACTCCATATCCAGAATGCTTCCTTCCACCTGCATAAAAAGCAGACCGACCTCAAGAATTTTGAAGCTTCCGAAGAATTTGACCTTGTTTATTTTGATGCTTTTGCACCTTCCGCACAACCTGATCTTTGGACCGAGGATATATTTAAGAGTATGTTCCATGCCCTGAAAATGGGCGGACTACTGGTAACCTATTGTGTTAAGGGTGATGTGCGAAGAGCTATGAAGGCAGCTGGCTTTGAAGTGGAAAAAATACCGGGACCTCCTGGTAAGCGGGAAATGGCAAGAGCCTGGAAAAAGCAAAACCTATGAGTCACCCTGTTACAATTCGAGTATACGGTTTGCTGATCCAAAACCGGCAGATACTCCTTTCCAGGGAAAACATCAAAGGACATATCCATACCAAATTCCCCGGTGGGGGGCTGGAACCGAAGGAAGGAGTCATTGATTGCCTGAAACGGGAATTTATGGAGGAGGTACATATTGAGCTCAGCCGTGCCGAGCACTTTTATACTACAGAGGATTATTTTGCCTCAGCCTTCCATCCGGACCAACGCCAGGTACTGAGCCTGTATTACCGGGTATGGACTGATCAACTGCAGAACATCATTACCCATAATCCGGATGACCCCTCTAAACTGAGCCAGGATGATGACCAGGTACTTTACTGGGCTCCGTTGGACCAGCTTGAACGGGAACCGGTAGAATTACCTATCGATAAAATTGTAGTAGCAAAACTACTGGCCGAATTCAATTAAGGCGTTTTTCTACCAGCCCCTTTACCTTGGAAAAAACTTTTCGAGGGCCCCACCTGCGCCATTCCAGCTCATTCAAATCCCCACCCATAACCATATAATAGTCCAGGTGGTACTTCTGGATCTCCTCGCGCAGATGTTTCCTGAAGTTGACCAGGGCTATCCACCCTCCTTCCAGTTCCTCAAACCACTCCTCATAATAATCAGTGGCCTCTGCATGAAAATTGAGCAGGTTATCCCCTATCAGGATAAAATACCTTAAACCCTCAGCCATCATGGGCTCAATAATATCCCTTTTCAGGGTCATGCTATCATTGTGTAGCACGTCATTCCATTCACCGATAAATTCAAGTATGGTGAAACCTTCTTCGTAATCTGCGTACAACTGCTTTATGAAAAGGGTTTCCGCCCCAAAATTATCCCATTGCGGATGGATCAGGTGGTTGTAAATGGCATCAGTAAAATAAACTTCACTGTTCTGGTATCCATAAAAAGGTGAACGATCATCTTCTGAAGCCAGGTAAAGGCCGCGCCATAGATAATGGGGTTCTATATCGTGCATGGATCAATTTTATTCTTAATCGTAACTTTAGGTTTTTGTTTAAACCTTAACCTATGAGTTTCTCTGATAATTGGGGGCATCTAAAGAATAATATGGCTAAACTGCGGGAAAAGATAGACCGCAAGCAGCACAATGCCAAAAGCTATAATTCGCCAGCTAAGGTCCATGCAGCCGGACGTAACCGTAAAAGAATGAGCTTGGTAGCCTTACGCAACAAAGAAATGGCAGGCGTACGCATAATAGCTGCTGGTATGTTAATAGCCGCTATTGCTCTGCTCTACTATCTGAACAGTTAAGCTTTCCGAACCGGGCAGCTTTAAACGTGTTATATAGCAAATAGCTTGTATGAAGATCATTATTACGGGAGGTTCCGGATTGATAGGAACTGAGATTTCAAGGCAACTCCTTGATGAAGGACATGAAGTGGTTTACCTGAGCAGGCATCCTCGCACTAATGATCTGGGTATTAATGAATATGAGTGGAACCCGGACACCGAAACACTGGACATTCAGGCTTTTGAAGACGTTTCGGGGATAATAAACCTTGCCGGAGCTTCCATCAGCAAGAAATGGACCTCTGAGTACAAAAATGAGATCCTGCGCAGCCGGGTGGACGGTACTCGTTTACTGTTTGAAACCGTGCAATCTCACCGTTTTCCTATACGCTTCTTTATCTCCGCTTCGGCCAGTGGTTATTACCCCAATAGCTACGATCAGGAATATAGTGAAGAAGCCCCTCCAGGCAATGATTTTCTCTCTATGGTTTGCCAGAAATGGGAGCAGGAGGCACAGTTGTTTGAAAAAGTAGGGGTAAGGTCTGTACGCATGAGAATTGGTATTGTACTGAGTAATAAAGGGGGGGCCTTACCACAAATTGCCAGGCCGGTACGCTTAGGCCTGGGCGCTGCCCTGGGAGATGGCCACCAGTGGATGCCATGGGTACACCTTGAGGATGTTGCCGCCATGTTTGTATACGCGGCAACTTCTGATTCTTTAAGTGGTGTATATAATGCCGGTGGGCCTTATAATGTGACCAACGAAGAGCTTTCCCGGCTGGTAGCGAAAGTTCTGGATAAACCCTTCTTTATGCCTAATATCCCCAAATTCCTGCTTAAGCTGGCGTTGGGCGAAATGGCTGAAACGGCCCTGGCCAGTACAAAGATCAATACAGATAAAATCCAACAGGCTGGATTCCGATATCGTCATACAGACCTGGAAGAATCCCTTAGTGATTTGCTGAAATAAAAAAGCCCCCTGCTTTCGCAGAGGGCCGTTATATAATTGTATTCCTTTATTTGTTATGCCATTTCATTCAGGTGCCTGTTGAGGCTGGACTTCAGGTTGGCAGCCTTGTTCCTGTGAATGATGTTTTTCTTGGCAAGCTTGTCGATCATAGAGAAAACCTCTGGCATTCTCTTCTCCACTTCGCCCTTGTCTTCACTCTTGCGCAGGTCACGAATAGCATTACGCGTGGTTTTATGCTGATAGCGATTGCGATCACGCTTCTTTTCGTTTGCCCTTACTCTCTTTAATGCTGACTTATGATTTGCCATAATATTTTTTAAACCTTAAAGTTTTGCAGCCCATAGGGGAATCGAACCCCTCTTTCCAGAATGAAAATCTGGCGTCCTAACCGATAGACGAATGGGCCTTGTCCATCACCCAAAAATTTTGGGACTGCAAATGTAGATCAAAAATTGATTTTACCAAACAACCTCAAAAAATAATTTAATCTTCGATTTCCATTTTGGTGTGGAACTTAAAACCCAGCTTTTTGGAGGTCTTCATATACAACTCACTGCTCAGGGTTTGCACCTGCCCCACGCTCGCTATCAATACCTCTTCCAAATCAGGTACGGTAAGGTCGTATTCCAATGAATAGATCATGGCCGTATCCACTACTTTCTTCAGGTTTTCATCGGTAATAACAGCTTCTCCCAACTGATTGAATAAAAAACCCAGCTGTCGTTTACCCTCAATAAAAAAATGACCCTCGTGGTTAACAAATATCCTTCCCAGTAAAACACCTACGTCATTCACCCTGTTAAACCGGAAACTATCCGAGAGGAAGTTGTAAATGTTGATCATCCCGAAATACGCGCGATTGCGGTCTTCCTTAATGTATTTCATCTTCCATACCTGGTGATCCTTTTCAAAGGTGAACACATTGGTATGCATATTAAACAAGAGAACATCCCCGCTGAACTGTATCTCCGCCTCGTACTTGCTTTTATTGCGATACTCCAGCTTTACATGCTCATCCACCTGGCATATTTTAGCATCCAGGGCTACGGCAATACCTTCCAGTTGAGCTTTAAGCCGATCAAAAACCTTAATGGTTTCACGGTAAACCTTTTGTTTTAACGCAGACTTGGTGCGTAAAAGTTCCAGGATACGATCATTGCAGGGAAGTTCTTCGGCCATTTTTAATACGCTTTTGCAAATAATACACGCTGCATGGAAGGTTTACCGGTACGGATACATGTTCCTTCTTCCTGAGCGGCATTTAATGGAATACAGCGGATAGTAGCCTTGGTTTCTTGCTTGATCAATTCTTCGGTCTCCGCGGTACCATCCCAATGGGCTTCGGCAAAACCTCCTTTATTCTCAACCACATCAATAAACTCTTCCCAGCTATTAACGGTATAGGTATGCTCTTCTCTGTATTTAGCTGCCTTTGTGAACAGGTTTTCCTGGATATCCGCCAGCTCTTTCTGAACGTACTCTGCAATACCTTCTATAGATACCACCTCTTTTTGCAGGGTATCCCTGCGGGCCAGCTCAACGGAGTTATTCTGCAGGTCACGGGGGCCAATGGCTATCCGCAAGGGCACTCCTTTCAATTCATATTCATTGAATTTCCAGCCGGGTTTGTGGGTATCCCGATCATCATATTTGACCGAAATCCCAGCCTTTTCCAACTCAGCTTTTATTCCGGAAACTTTTTCAGAGATCGCCTTCAATTCATCTTCTCCCCTGTAGATAGGTACTATCACCACCTGGAAAGGAGCAAGGTTGGGAGGCAATACCAAACCGTTATCATCGGAGTGGGTCATGATTAGTGCTCCCATAAGGCGGGTGGACACCCCCCAGGAAGTAGCCCATACATACTCTTCCTTACCTTCCTTTGTGGCATACTTCACGTCAAAAGCCTTGGCAAAATTCTGCCCCAGGAAGTGGCTTGTTCCAGCTTGTAAAGCTTTGCCATCCTGCATTAAAGCTTCTATACAATACGTATCCAGAGCCCCGGCAAAACGCTCACTTTCGGTTTTAACACCTTTGATAACGGGAATAGCCATAAACTGCTCCGCAAAATCAGCGTACAGGTCCAGTATCAGGCGTGTCTCTTTTTCAGCTTCTTCTCGGGTAGCGTGAGCCGTATGCCCTTCCTGCCAAAGAAATTCAGCGGTACGCAGGAAAAGCCGCGTGCGCATTTCCCACCTTACCACATTGGCCCATTGGTTTACCAGAATGGGTAAATCCCGGTAACTCTGTATCCAGTTGCGATAGGTATCCCATATTATAGTCTCGGAGGTAGGACGAACGATCAGTTCTTCTTCAAGCTTCGCTTTTTCATCCACTACCACCCCACTTCCATCTTCTGCATTTTTAAGGCGATAATGTGTTACCACCGCACATTCCTTGGCAAATCCATCCACGTGGGAAGCTTCCTTGGAAAAATAAGACTTGGGGATAAAAAGGGGGAAGTAGGCATTCACGTGCCCGGTAGCCTTGAATTTCTTATCCAGTTCGGCCTGCATCTTCTCCCATATAGCAAAACCATAGGGTTTGATAACCATACAACCACGCACCCCAGAGTTCTCTGCAAGGTCCGCTTTTACTACTAATTCGTTATACCATTTGGAATAATCCTCGTCCCGTTTTGTAAGGTTTTTCGACATCTCGTTCTTATCTTGGTATAGAGTTTGTTATTTATTTATGCGAACAAAACTACTTATTAATCGCCCTCGTAAAGTTGTCAATTATGAAAAAGTTATTTCTTCTTCCCATCGCCATTCTTACTCTCGCGCTCAGCAGTTGCGATAGTACAAAAAGTGTAAGCAACAACTATTACGATGACGGTATTTATCACGATCCCGACCAGCAACGCTACACCCCTGCCAACACCAACGCTACTACCACAGAAAATGACGCATTTAGCCTGGGTAGCATAGAAGATCCCGAACAAAGCATAACAACCAACCCAAATGCTGATCCCCAGCGTTACGGCAACGTTACTTCCAGTGATGATTATTACAACCCTGACGACCAATATTACAATGGCAATGGTGACGTAATTGTAAATAACTATTACAATACACCTTCATACCGCATGTATACACCCAACAACGGCTTTTACTGGAACAGCTGGGGCGGATGGGGCGTTTCCGTAGGTGTAGGATACGGCTGGGGCTCCCCGGGTTATTATGGTTGCTATGGTGGTTATTACGATCCTTTCTTTTACGACCCCTGGTATAATCCCTGGTACCGCCCTATGGGATGGTATGGAGGTTATTATGGTTGGGGCCGCCCTTACTGGAACGGTGGCTGGGGATACAACTCTTACTGGGCCGGATTCTATAACGGTTATTATTATGGAAATGATGCAGTTGTAGGCGGACGCAGCAGGACCTACACCGGTTATACACCTGTTGCTTCACGCAGTAATAGCTACAACAGCAGAAACCTATCCGGAACCGGTCGAAAATCAACTATATCCAGAACTACCACTGCTACCCGTACTTCCACCCGTGGAAAAACAGATAGCCGGACTACCAATACCCGTCTTGCTAATGTAGACAGGACCCGTACCGAAACTATCTCCAGATCTCCACGCACCACAACCAATACACGTTCAACGGCAGGACGTACATCGGCCAGCGAAACCAGTTCACGCTCCAACACTCTTACCAGGGGAAATACCTATTCACAAAACACTTACGATTATGTAAGGAACCGTACTGTGGAAACTGTATCACGCACCAGTCCTGACAACGGTAGTCGTAATCCTTCCGTAAACACCAGGAGAAGTGCCACTGAAGGTCGTACCAGCGTACCATCACGTACCACAACACCCAACACCAATACTAATACCAACACACGAACTCAGGGCAGGTCCAAGGCAGATTACTTTAATGACAACCGCTCCAATTCAAATACCCGGAGCAATACGCCTAACAGGAATGATGATAATAACATTTACGTTCCTTCTCAGCAACGTGACCGTTCTTATGAAACGCCTTCCAACCGGAGTAATGACCGCGGTGGGTATACACCAAGCCGTACCACCACTCCCGACAGAACGTATGATCGTACACCATCCAGGTCTACCCCGGACAGATCATACACCCCATCAAGGAGCAGTTCGCCTTCACGTTCATCCGGAAGTTCCGGAGGTTACACGCCCAGCCGCTCCTACACGCCTTCCTCTTCAGGTGGTGGCAGAAGTTCTGGAGGAAGTAGCCGTAGTTCAGGCCGCAGCAGTGGTGGCAGACGCTAACAGTACAACTAACGATAAACAACATGAAAAGACTTTATCTTCTGATTATAGCCCTGGGCCCGGTATTGGGAATGCAGGCCCAGTCCATCGATGATGTGGAGTTGTTTAACACTCGTGATCTTCATGGCACACCTCGCTTTATAGGAATGGGCGGTGCTTTTACCGCCTTGGGTAACGACCTTTCCGCTATCCACATCAACCCGGCTGCATCTTCTGTTTTCCGTCAGGATAACTTTGGTTTATCACTGGGTTTCCAAACACGGGAGGGTGCTCAGGGGTTTTATGATGGTAATGCCGGTTCTTCCGATTTCAGTTTCCTTTTTGAAAATATAGGCCTGGTAAAGAAATTTGAGGTAGGGGGGTATAAAAATAAAACCGAGCTGGCCTTCTCTTTGGGCTATACCAAACTGGCTGAATTTAACCGGGATTATACCGTAGTAGCCAACCGCCCTGTAGGCCCTATTGGCGAAGGCACCTTAGCTGGTTACTGGATAGATGAAAAATTTTATCCTGATGGCGGAAATGGTATAGTAGGCTTAACGCCTGACCAACTTTTTGACGAGGAATATGCAGCCTATCAGGCCGGTTTATTTATAACCGACACCAACGATGTTATTGAAGACCTGAGTTTTGGAAACGGAAGCCCTTCTATGTACAAACTGCGCTATTCAAGGCAGGAAAGAGGTTCTTTTAATGAATTCCACATAGGGTTGGGTGGTGCCTACAATGATGTTTTTCACTACGGCTTTGCCCTTGGCTTTCCCACCCTGTCTTATACCAATGATGACCTCATCAATGAATACAATCTTCCTACTGATTCCTTCCCCTTTGACGCTAACTCCTACACGCTTAATAGAACCAATGAGATCTATGGGAACGGTATTAACATCAAACTGGGAGCAATTGTAAAACCGGCCCAATGGTTCCGCCTGGGCTTGTCTTATCAATCTCCAAGCTGGTATACCGTAACGCAGATGTATCAAATAGATATGACCGCCCGCTTTGACAATGGCGACCTCGGTGAAAGTGATATCATAAGTACCGGTGAATACCGCTATAAACTTCGCACACCGGCTATTTACCGTGCAGGAGGTGCTTTTATCTTTGGCAAGAGAGGTTTACTGAGTGTGGATTATGAATATTCCGATCCTTCCCAAAGCAGGACCTACACCAACGGGGGCAGTTACAACGTATTGGAAGATGATCTCCAGTCATCCAATAGCGTTTTGAGTTCCGTGATGAAATCCAGTCAGGCCATAAAAGTGGGTGGTGAATACCGTGTAGGGCCGGTAATGTTAAGGGCCGGATATGGTTTCCGTCAAAGCTTTTACCAAAACCCTGAAGACTTTAAAAGTGATCAATCCACTATTTCAGGTGGTATCGGTTACCAAAACCAGGATTTCAGCATAGACCTCTCCTACTCTCGATCCGTGTTCAGCCGCCAGGATTATGTACATCCTTTTTACATTAACAATAATGGAGGCGAAGAGTTGGTAGATTCGGATATGATCCGTTCCAACATTGTGCTGGGAGTGGGCTTTCGTTTTTAAAACCATCCGTATCACTGATACTTAGTAAAAGGTGCAACTTCTGTTGCACCTTTTTATTTGGGCCTTTCCCTAAGGGGTATGGAAAAAAGAGGATCCGGTTAATACTGACCCCAAGCAACTTTCCCAAAGCTACCCTTTAATACCATCCAGCCTTCCTATTCCCTTAAGTAATATCCCTTGCAATCAGCATGATACTATACAGGTTCATGCTCACTTTGACCGCGGACCGTGCGCTGAAGGATCCATTCATATCGCTAAAGAATTTCCAACTACCAATCCCCGCTTAAAGCAGGGATTTTTTTGTTTGCTATTTTTGAAGCTTTCACAAAAACCAAGAAATGATCAAACGCTTTCTCACTTTCGGTCTCAGTCTTATCAGCTCTATGATAGTGGCACAGGAAACAGGATCGGAAGACAACAAACCCCTGATTGAAAAAACTTCCCTTTCAGCCCTGAAATTCCGCAGTATTGGCCCCGCCCTCACCTCAGGTCGCATTGCCGACCTGGCCGTAAACCCAAACAATCATGCTGAATATTATGTAGCCACCGCCAGTGGTGGTGTTTGGAAAACCACCAACCATGGCATTACTTACCATCCCGTTTTTGATGACCAGGGCTCCTACTCCATTGGGTGTATAACCCTTGATCCTTCAAACCCGCACGTAATATGGGTAGGTTCAGGAGAGAACAATAACCAGCGTAGCGTAGCCTATGGCGATGGCATCTACAAAAGCGAGGATGGTGGAAAGAGCTGGAGTAATATGGGCCTTAAGAACTCCGAACACATCGGGATGATCGTTGTACACCCGGAAAACCCGGATGTTGTTTATGTGGCCGCGTACGGGCCGCTCTGGAGTAGCGGTGGTGATCGTGGCATTTATAAGAGTACAGATGGAGGCAAGAACTGGGAAAAGATACTGGATGTTTCCGAAAATACCGGTTTCAACGAAATCCACATGGACCCGCGCAATCCCGATGTTTTGTATGCTACTGCCCACCAGCGCAGGCGTCATGTTTGGACCTATATCTCAGGGGGGCCGGAAAGTGCCATTTATAAATCGACCGATGGGGGCAAGAACTGGACACAGCTGAAAAATGGCATTCCGTCCGGTGACAAGGGAAGGATTGCGCTGGCTATCCCGCCTTCCAACCCGGATGTGGTGTATGCCATGGTAGAGGGTCATGGCGTATACCGTTCCGATGACCGGGGCGCTTCTTTTTCATTTCAGAACCCATACGAAACCAGCGGAAACTACTATGTAGAACTGGTTCCTCATCCCACAGATGAGAATACCGTGTACAGTATGGATACCTATATGCACGTTTCCCGCGATGGGGGTAAAAGCTGGAACCGGTTGCCCGAGGATAAAAAGCACGTGGATAATCATTGCCTTTGGATAAACCCCGATAATCCGGATCAGATGATAGCCGGTTGTGACGGAGGCCTATATGAAACCTACGATAATGCTGCCAACTGGCAGTTCAAACCCAACCTGCCCATTACTCAATTCTACAAGGTGGCGGTGGATAATGCCCTTCCCTTCTATAATATATATGGCGGAACCCAGGATAATTTCAGCCTGGGCGGCCCTTCACGCACCACCAACCGTAGCGGCATCACCAATGCAGACTGGTTTGTAACCAATACGGGTGATGGTTTTGAAACGGTTATTGACCCTGTAGATCCCAACATAATCTATGCTCAAAGCCAATATGGTGGTTTGGTACGTTATGACAAGAAAAACGGTGAAAGTGTGGGAATACATCCTTCACCGGCTTACGGTGAAGCGGCCTACCGCTGGAACTGGGACGCTCCGTTGTTGATAAGCCCGCATGACCCTCACCGCCTGTACTTTGCCGCCAATAAAGTTTTCCGGAGTGATGACCAGGGCAATAACTGGAGAGAGATCAGTGGTGATCTGAGCCAGCAAATAGACCGCCATACCCTGCCGGTAATGGGTAAAATATGGAGTGTGGATGCCATTGCCTACGATGCCTCCACCAGTAATTATGGGAATATTGTAGCCCTGGATGAGTCGCCTCTGCAGGAAGGCCTGCTGTTTGCCGGTACGGATGACGGCTTGGTACACGTAAGCGGAGATAGTGGCGCCAACTGGAAACGTTACGAGAATTTTCCCGGTATACCCAAAAATACCTATGTGAATATGCTGGTGGCTTCAAAGTTTGATACCCAAACCGTTTTTGCCGTTTTCAATAATCATAAGAATGGTGACTTTAAGCCTTATATCCTGAAAAGCTCAGACCAGGGGGCATCCTGGCAAAATATCAGTGGCGACCTTCCCGAAAGAGGTTCTGTATACTGCCTGGCCCAGGATCATGTAAATAAGGAGCTGCTTTTTGCCGGCACCGAATTCGGTGCCTTTTTCTCCTATAACGGTGGGGAAAACTGGAAGCCTCTGAAGGGCGGAATCCCTACCATAGCAGTACGTGATATGGCCATCCAAAAGCGGGAGAATGACCTGGTACTGGCTACCATGGGTCGTGGCTTTTACATACTGGATGATTATACCGCCCTGCGGGCTTACAATCCGGAAAACCTGGATAAAGAGGCCTACATCTTCCCGGTTAATAGCGGACTGAGTTATATGCAGGCTTCACCGCTTGGGTACGAAGAAGTCGGTTTCCAGGGAGCTTCCTACTATTTTGACAAAAACCCGGAAAACGGAGTGCAGGTCATCTATTACGTAAAAGATGAGGTAAAATCACTCAAGGATAAAAGACAGGCCCGGGAAAAGGAAACCCGGGAAAGTAATGGCAGCATCAGCTATCCTTCAGCGGAAGAGTTGAGGGCTGAGGACCGCGAGGAAAAGGCTTACCATCTTTTCGTGATTACGGATGCCTCCGGGCAGGAAGTAAGCCGTTTTTCCGAAGCAGCGTCATCGGGTATCAAGCGGGTAAACTGGAACGGCCGGATGAGTAGTATAACTTCGGTTAGTGCAGACGGAAGTCCCGTTACCAAGGCCAACGAAGCTAACCTGGCATTGCCCGGCACCTATTCCATTACGCTCTATCAAAGTAAAGACGGGGAAATACGCAAGCTGGCCGGGCCTGAAGAGTTTGAACTCAACTGGCTGGATCATGGTACCATGCCCGCAGAAGACCGCCTTGCTTTGGCCGCTTTTCAGAAAGACCTGGAAGAAACCAGGCGCAAGATTGTAGGCGTCAACAACTTTAAGAACCACCTGGAAAAGCGCATTGAAAAGTTAAAGGCCAACGCCCGAAATACTCCTGGAGTTCCTTTATCCGTTTTGGATAGCCTGCGCCAGATGGAGTATGTCATTTATAACCTGGAGGTAGAACTCAACGGTGACCGCAGCCTTGCCAAGCGCAATTTTGACACGCCACCCTCGCTGATGAGACGAATAGGCGGAGCAGTATGGAACTCGTACTACACCACCATGGCGCCTACGGGAGAGCAGCAGAAAAACCTGGCTATTGTTAAGCAGCAGCTTGGTGACCTTATAGGAAAACTAGCTGATCTGAAAGTCAAAACAGGGCTGATCAATGCACGTTTGATACAAGCAGGAGCTCCTTACCTGGACGATGAATTACCTGAAAATCCATGAGTAAAGAATAGATATTAGCTAAGACTTTATTGCAGAGCCGGATAAAGCATTTGCAGACAGGCCTTATTCCGTACCTTTGCACCCCAATTTTTGCCACTGTGTAGAAATAACGGTGGCCCACCGTAAATTACAGGAATGGAGATTAAGAAAAACAGTAAGGCTTTGGAAGCTATAGCTGAAGAACAGGGAGATATTCATCTTTCCAGCGGTAATACCGACACTCCCATGCGTGAGGGCGCTTTTGACCGCTCCGATGATGAAAAGATCGAGATCATCCGCAACCATTTTGAAAAGATCCTGGACACACTGGGTATGGATCTTACCGATGACAGCCTGAAGGGTACCCCTCTGCGGGTTGCCAAAATGTTTGTAAAGGAGATCTTTGGGGGGCTTAACCCCGAACGCAAACCCAGCACCAGCACCTTTGAGAATAAGTACCAATATGGCGAAATGCTGGTGGAAAAAAACATTGTGGTATACTCCACCTGTGAGCACCACTTACTTCCCATAGTAGGCCGCGCTCACGTAGCTTACATATCAAACGGTACCGTAATTGGCCTCAGCAAAATGAACCGCATTGTGGATTATTATGCCAAACGGCCGCAAGTGCAAGAGCGCATGACCAAGCAGATCGTGCTGGCCCTGCAGGAGGCACTGGGCACCAAGGATGTGGCCTGTGTTATAGATGCCAAGCATTTATGTGTAAATTCACGGGGTATCCGCGATATTGAAAGCAGCACCGTAACCGCAGAATTCGGAGGAAAATTCAAGGAAGAAAGTGCTAAGCGTGATTTCCTGGATTACATCAACATGAAAACAACGTTTGACGCTTAAAAACCTCACTCCATGCCCTTGTACGAAGAAAACGACTTACTCCTCTATAATTCCCTGAGTCGTAAGAAGGAAAAGTTTGAACCTCTTAACGGTCCCCACGTAGGGATGTACGTATGCGGCCCTACCGTATACAGTGATGTACACCTGGGCAACTGCCGTACTTTCATTTCCTTTGATCTGGTATACCGCTATCTTACCCACCTGGGGTATAAAGTGCGTTATGTACGCAATATTACCGATGCCGGTCACCTGGTAGACGATGCGGATGAGGGAGAAGACAAGATCGGTAAAAAAGCACGCCTGGAAGCCTTGGAGCCCATGGAAATAGTGCAGCGTTACACCCTGGGTTTTCACGATGTGATGGCTCGTTTCAACGCTGTTCCACCCAGCATAGAACCTACCGCTACCGGCCATATAGTAGAACAGATTGATACCGTAAAAAAGATACTGGATGCCGGCCTGGCCTACGAAGTGAATGGTTCGGTTTACTTTGATGTGCCCAAGTACAATGAAACACATGATTACGGTAAGCTATCAGGACGCAAGATTGAGGAGCTGATGAGCGGCACCCGCGACCTGGAAGGACAATCCGAAAAACGCAGCCCGCTGGATTTTGCCATCTGGAAAAAGGCAGACCCCACCCATATCATGCGCTGGAATTCACCCTGGGGAGTAGGTTTCCCCGGCTGGCACCTGGAGTGTTCCGTGATGAGCACCAAATACCTGGGTGAGCAGTTTGATATCCACGGAGGTGGTATGGACCTTAAATTCCCGCACCACGAATGTGAGATTGCGCAGAATGCCGCTTCTACCGGCAAGGAAGGTGTGCGTTACTGGCTGCACGGCAATATGCTTACCCTTAACGGTGCCCGCATGAGTAAGTCCACCGGCAATACGCTGCTGCCTTATGAACTGTTTACCGGTGATACCGACAAACTGGAAAAGGGTTTTGCTCCCACAGTAGTCCGCTTCTTTATGATGCAGGCCCACTACCGCAGTCAGCTGGACTTTAGTAACGATGCCCTGCTGGCAGCCGAAAAAGGCTATGTGCGCCTGATGGATGCCGTACGCAAGCTTAAGAGCTTACAACCCGGAGGCACTTCGGACTTTAAAGTTTCTGAATGGAAGGACAAGTGCTACGAGGCCATGAACGATGACTTCAACAGCCCCATCCTTATTGCCCATATTTTTGATGCAGTGCGCTTTATCAACGGTGCAGACGCTACTGCCTGCGGTATATCCAGCGAAGACCTGGAGACCCTTACCCAAAGCATAAATGCTTTTGTTTTTGATGTACTGGGCCTGGAGGACGCTGCCGCTGACGAAGGTGGGGCCAAACTGGACGAAGTGATGAAAATGCTGATTGATATGCGGGCTCGCGCCCGGGCTGATAAAGACTGGGCTCTTTCCGACAAGATACGTGACCAGTTGGCTGAAATAGGAATACAATTGAAGGATGGGCCCGAAGGCACCACCTACACATTGCAATAGTGATCCGGTTTTTACAAAATAGCATCGGAAACCTGTTGATCTTCCTGGTGAAGGTGTATCAGGTGGTGCTATCTCCTATATTACCCAACAGTTGCCGGCATTCGCCCACCTGTTCACAGTACACCATAGAGGCCATTCGCATCTGGGGACCTTTGAAAGGTCTTTGGCTGGGCCTGAAAAGATTATCCAAATGTCACCCCTGGGGAACACATGGTTACGACCCGGTTCCTCCTAAAAATCAGAAATAATATGAAGCTGTTTTCTTTTCTTTTGAGTATTGGTATTTTAATGTCCGGGGCCTGGGCCTGCCAGCAGTCCGGGGAAAACACAACTGCAGATGAAACTGCCGTTGATTCTACTCAAGCTGAAGAGCCTGCAGATAGCCTGGTACTGGAAGGGGAAAGCCATCTTCGCAATATCCGGCAGCTAACCAACGGAGGAGACAATGCCGAGGCATACTTCTCTTTTGATAACCACATGGCGGTATTCCAATCCAACTACGCAGAGTGGGGTGTGGAATGTGATCAGATCTTCTACTTCGATATTGCCCATGATAACCTCATATCCAATAAACCCGTAATGCTGAGTACCGGTAAAGGACGCACTACCTGCAGCTACTTTTTGCCGGGCGATTCCACCATTATTTACGCCAGCACCCACCTGGGAGGTGATCAGTGCCCTCCCGAGCCTGGCCGTGAAGAAGGCTATGTATGGCCTATCTACGAAAGCTTTGACATTTTTACGGCTGACCTGCAAGGGAACATTATCAACCAACTAACGGATTCACCAGGCTATGATGCCGAAGCCACGGTATCGCCAAAGGGAGATAAGATCGTATTTACCTCCACCCGTTCCGGTGACCTGGAATTATGGACCATGAACATGGATGGCTCGGATAAAAAACAAGTTACCAGTGGCTTGGGATACGATGGTGGAGCTTTCTTTTCACCGGATGGAACCAAACTGATCTTCCGTGCCTCACGTCCTAAAACGGAGGCGGAACAAAAAGAGTACAAGGAACTACTGGCTAAAGGCCTGGTAAAACCTACCAATATGGAGCTATACGTTTGTAATGTAGACGGAAGCGAACTGAAACAGATCACACAACTGGGTAATGCTAACTGGGCACCCTTCTTCCACCCTTCCGGTAAAAAGGTGATCTTTTCTTCCAATCACCAGTCTGAAAGAGGTTTCCCGTTTAACCTTTTCATGATCAACCTGGACGGCACCGGCCTGGAGCAGATTACTTTTGACGAACAATTTGATTCATTTCCCATGTTCAGTTATGACGGTAAAAAACTGATCTTCTCCTCCAACCGCTATAATGGGGGAACCCGTAACACCAATCTTTTTATAGCCGATTGGGTGGAATAAACTATTCAGCAACCACCAACCTTCTGATAAAACTGCGGTTCTTATGTGTTCCGATAACCGTGTATATACCCTCCGGCAGATCCGGGTAAAGGGTGGTTTTTGTTTGACGAAGGGTTCTTGAAAACAATTCTTCACCTCTGGCAGAATATATCCGCAATTCCAGGGGTCCCGCATACTGTCCAATTTCCAGGGTCAGATGATCTTTGCAAGGGTTAGGGTACATACGGGCCGGGAAAGATGCTTCTTCCCGGAGCGAAAAAGTGAGCTGACAGGCCTGGTTAAGGTTACCGTTATAATTGGAAGAAGCCAGCCTGGTGGTGTCGCCATGACTAAAACATTCCAGGGCAATAGCAAAATTGGAAATATTGGGGTACGGATCCCATAGTAAACCTTGTTCGCAGCCAATACCTTCTATCCAGGCACCGGAACTATTATTGAACCAGATATGCTTTCTTGCTACTCCTAACACCGGAAGGGTATCCACCTGGGTAACAATCATAGGTCCCCAGGATGGTGGCAGGGCTGTTTCTGTATAAAAAGCCTCTTTAAGAGTATCGCCCAGGTTCAGACCAAAATCATAAAGCAGCATCTCGGTGGCCGAATCCCTGGAATGAAAATACCATCGATCCTGGTCTACTCTTAAAGCCCCGCGGTAGTTTGCAGATGGCGCACCACAGGAATATAGCTTTACGTAACTCAGCCCGTTAATCAGGGTATCATCAGATGATGTACAGTATTTGGTGGTACTGACCAGTTCCGGAAACCAGAATCCCCCGTTGTTTTGAACTTCATAATAACCGTTTATCCAGCGTGAGTTCATAACATCCGCATTGGACTGGGCAATAAGCTGAAACGAGGAAAACAGGATAAAAAGAAGTAGTAGTTTTTTCATATCAAGGTTTTCGTTGGATACCCTCTAAGATATGATTTTCTGCATTATTTAAAGAGAGTAGTCTTATTTACTACATACGTACAAAATCTCCTGAGAGGGCAGGCGGTAACGATCAAACTGTTCCGGACTCAGCTTCCTGGAGTAATCCACAGCAGTTACTTTAAAGCCGGCTTTCTCCAAACGATCCGGGTAATCCTGTCCGTATAAGCGAACGTGATCATACTGGCCAAAACGCCTTTTGCGTTCTTCCGGATCCTCCAGCGTGGGGTCTTCATCGGTTCTTTCCATGCCCGGATCCAGGGGCACCTGCATAATGGCTAAACCTCCCGGTTTAAGTACTCTCCGTAGCTCACGCATACACTGCAGGTCATCGGTTACATGCTCCAGAACATGATTGCAGAATACCACATCAAAAGTATCATCCTCAAACTGTATGTTATGGATATCCATTTTCACATCAGCAATGGGCGAGTCCAAGTCAGCCGTGAGGTAATCCAGGTTCTTCATTTTACGGAAGCGGCTGTAAAAACCCTGTTCGGGAGCCACATGCAAAACTTTATGAGGAGCGGTAAAAAAGTCGGTTTCTTCTTTGAGGTACAACCACAATAAACGATGCCGTTCCAGGGAAAGGCTTCCCGGAGCCAGGGCATTTTCCCGCTGGCGACCTTCATAGCCGTAGGGCAATAGTTTCTTATAGGTACGTCCGTCAATAGGGTCTTCGTAGCGATTACCGGCATATAACATTGCCAATATGGGCCGGGCTGCATAACTGATACGGATCAGCATGGGCCGCGGTATCATTTTAAGTGCAAAGCGGAATGCGGATTTGATCATGCGATTTCGGTAATACCCAGGGCTTCGTAAATGTAATTGAAGGTGGAAAGTATTTCAGGTTTGCCGTCTACTATAGCCACATCGTGTTCAAAATGAGCTGCCGGTTTACCATCCACGGTATTGATGGTCCAGCCATCACTAAGCTGTTTAATTCGATGGGTACCCATGGTGATCATGGGTTCAATAGCCACCACTAATCCTTCCTGGAATTTTTTACCCCTGCCCTGGCGCCCGTAATTGGGTACCTGGGGATCTTCGTGCATACTCTTGCCGAGACCATGGCCCACCAATTCACGCACTACTCCGTAACCGTGGTCTTCCGCATGCTTCTGGATAGCATAGCTCAGATCTCCCATGCGGTTGCCGGCACGCAATTGTTCAATTCCCTTATACAGGCATTCCTTGGTAACCCTAAGTAATTTCTTCACTTCGGGGTCTACTTCACCTACCTCAAAAGTATAGGCGTGGTCTCCGTAATAACCGTTCAAGATAGCGCCACAGTCTATGCTCACAATATCCCCATCTTCCAGGGGCTTATCTATCGGTAGACCGTGCACCACGGTTTCATTGCGGGAGATCAGGAGGGTGCTGGGACAATCGTATAAGCCTAAAAAGCCGGGGATAGCTCCCTGATCGCGGATAAACTCTTCCGCCAGTTTGTCCAGGCGCGTGGGTACCGCTCCCGGTTTAACTTCTGATGCAAGCATACCCAGTGTACGGCTGACCACCAGGGCCGACTCGCGCATCAACTCAATTTCTTCTTTTGTTTTGTATTTGATCAAAATCTAAATAATCCTTTTTTCTTTTTCGTTTTAACCGGTTTACCGGCTGACTCATTATCGGGTGATTCTCCACTGATCATATGGTAAACCTGGCCCCACCCAGGAAAGCCACCAATGTTGCGGTCGTCAATAAAAAGGTCGGCATTGATCTTTCTGCTGGCGGTTTTCATGTTAAACTCCTCTTCGGTAAAACTGCAGTTCACCGCATAGAATTCTACTCCGTTTTCCGCACAAAAATCTACTGCTTCCTGTAATTTGCTACCATAGCGATACGTCCACAAAATAAGGCGATGGCCATCCTCCTGCAGCTTACGTAAGGTGTCAAACGCAAAGAGCATGGGCTTACCGATATCGGGGTATTTATCTTCTACAATAGTGCCATCAAAATCAACGGCAATGATCTTGGAATCCTGATTTATCATTTCGTTATTAGTGATTTTCCGGTCATTTTTTCGGGGCGGGTTATTCCCATACGATCCAATATGGTTGGTGCAATATCGCCCAAAATTCCGTTTTTCAAAGAACCACGATAATCGTTACTCACAAAAAAGAAGGGAACAGGCTGGGTGGTATGGGCCGTATTGGGCGATCCATCCGGGTTTATCATGCAATCTGAATTACCGTGATCCGCAATAATGAGGAAAGTATAATCATTCTTTAAGCCGGCCTCTACCACATCACGGGCACAGGTGTCCACGGTTTCGCATGCTTTGATGGCGGCTTCCATAACCCCTGTATGGCCTACCATATCAGGATTGGCAAAGTTGAGGCAAATAAAATCCACCTCTCCTTTTTCGAGTTCAGGAACTATTTTATCCCGGATATCGTAGGCACTCATCTCCGGCTGCAGATCATAGGTTGCCACTTTGGGAGAAGGACATAGCAGTCTTTTTTCTCCTTTAAATTCTTCTTCCCTTCCGCCCGAGAAAAAGAAAGTTACGTGGGGATACTTTTCCGTTTCGGCTATGCGGATCTGTGTTTTTCCTGCTTTGGATAAAACCTCACCCAGGGTATCTTCCAGGTTATCTTTTTCATAGATCACCTTTACACCTTTAAAGGTATCGTCATAGCGGGTCATGGTTACATAATACAGATCCAGCTTTTTCATATCCTGCTCGGGAAAATCCTGTTGGGTAAGCGCCATAGTGATCTGTCGCCCCCTGTCCGTGCGGAAATTGAAACACAGCACCACATCACCCTCCTCTATCGTGCCAGCGGGCTTAATGAGCCTGGGCTTAATAAATTCATCGGTAACGCCCTCATCATAGGAAGCCTGTATGGCTTCACGGGCACTGTTGAACTTTTCGCCTTTACCGTGTACCAGCAGATCATAGGCCAGCTTAACACGTTCCCAGCGCTTATCCCGGTCCATAGCGTAGTAGCGGCCTACCACACTGGCTATTTTACCGGTGGTTTTTTCCAGGTGTGCTTCCAATTCATCCACATAACCCAAGCCTCCTTTAGGGTCCGTATCGCGTCCATCCGTAAATACATGAACGTACACATCCTGTAGCCCGGAATCATGAGCTGCTGAAGCAAGGCCTTTCAGGTGGTTGATATGGGAGTGCACCCCTCCGTCTGACAAGAGACCTATGAGGTGCAATTTTTTATTCTGACTACGCGCATATTGCAAAGCATCCTGCAATACTTTTTCCCTGGCCAGCGAGCCATCTTCCACGGCTAAATTGATCTTTACCAGATCCTGGTACACCACGCGTCCGGCACCCAGGTTCATGTGGCCTACCTCACTGTTACCCATCTGGCCTTCCGGAAGACCTACGGCCATGCCCGAAGCTTCCAGTTGTGCGTGAGGATAATCATGGTAAAGCGAGTCGATGAACGGGGTTTTGGCTTTATCGATAGCCGAAACCGATGGGTCTTTAGCAATACCCCAACCATCCAGGATAATAAGTGCTGTTTTGTGGCTCATAGGTGCTTAAAAAATTGTCCCGGCCTGCGGGACTTAATTCATCGCAAAGATACTTAATCTATTAGGGAAGATAAGCCTTGATTGCTATGTATAAAAGGGCGTATGGGAAAATCTATACTTGCTTGCACGCTCATCCATAAGCTATGCAATCTTTTCACGATCCAGAGCTTCTTTAAGCATGGTGGTTTTGTTCAGTTTACGGATAAGCTTATTCATAAACCGGGAAGGGTACCGGTCCCATCTCCATACTTCCCAGGAAGAGTCAAGGGCTTCTGATTTTAAATTATATTTAGCCTGACCAAACAAACCAAACTATGTTATTCAGAAAATACCTGGCAGCTGGTATGCTGCTGTTCCTGGCCGGATGCATGGCCACCGGCAAGCTGCCTAAAAATGCAACGGATGCCGAAATGTATCAATATGCTATTACCGAGGCCATGTCTCCCAACCCTTCTAAAGTGTACAATGAGCTGGTTCCTGTTACACAGCAAAACCCTGACCTTAGCTGGAAGAATTTCAACGGAGAGGATTATGTACTGGTAGTAAGCTGGAAGTGGAGCGACTCCATTTATAAACCCTACATTGATTCCGCTTTTTTCAATACTCAGCGCTGGCCCATTTGGGTTACCACCTCACCTCAGCTTCTGAAGCGTATGCAGGAAGGGAATTATACCGACACCAATAAACGTTTGCTGCAATTACTCGGGCTTCCACCCAATGCGGAGTATAATTACTTTGTAGAATTCTGGGTGCGCCCGGCTGACCTTTTCCGGCCCTGCCCTGATCCCGAGATAACGGATGAAGTATGCTCCCTTTGTTTTCCCGATAACATCAGCGCCTCTCATAAGGACTTCATCAATTCCAACCGCGTAAGCCGCTACTATCCCTGCGAGTTGTACAATAAATATCCCTGGACACAGCTTGGTTACACCTATGACTGGAACCCGGCTAACACCAAACATATCGGGCTCAGCGAGTTCGTGATCGGAACCAATACGGACATCAAGGTAAAAGCTACGTACACCACCTGGGAGTACCTGCAAAAACGTTAGGAATAGTTTACTTTTGGAATTCAGAACCTAAGCTTATGTGCCTGAATTCATCCGTCTTTTTAAGGTTTTTCTGCTTGCTTCCGGGCATCGGTATGCTGTGTTTAGCGGCCTGCTCCAAAAAAGAAAATGAGCCGGTACCGTTCCGCACCAATGAGGTGAAAGCCACTTTGAATGAGCAAAGCTGGCAGGCAAACGTAAGCAATACGGCTACCCATGACGGGCTCAGGCAGATCTTTGCTCTTAAACCGGACGGTTCTTCGCTGCGGCTGTACTTTCCGGAAGATTATTCCGGCACCTACAACCTGTCTACCGACCAGGCTGTTACCATAGCCTATTACAAGGATGACGTATTCTGGAACACCAAAATATCAGGCTCACTGGAGGTAACCCAAAATACCGCAAACGTGCTGGAAGGAAGTTTCAACACTCAACTTATCTCCATATTCAATCAGGATACCATCAGCCTGGAGAACGGAACCTTTTACTGGCATCGTTAGTTATTGCACAAGTTAGCCGTGGCAAGCCCTTAAGGTCCCGGACTTTTCATTATAAGAATACTTGCAGCCGCGCATTAAGTCAAGTTTATCCGCTATATTCACCCCCTCTTAGTGTATTATGTACACTTGGTAAATGCAGAGCACATGACCCGGATTACTCTTTCCCTATTATTCCTTTTGCTGGCTGTACTGCCAACTGTATATGGACAGGAGAGTACCGCGCCTGCGGAAAACTTGCCGCGCCTGTACCTGGAAAAAGTGAAAGCCAGCGGATGGCTTTTTAAAGGACATGCCTATGAGGCCTATAGCTACTATATTGAAGGAACCCCTTTTTACCTGAATGACGATTGGCAGGATGGTATACTTTGTTACGATGGCATAGTGTATTACGGCTTATCCCTTAAAATGCAGCTGGTGAAGGATGTACCGGTACTATTTTCCAATGACCTGATCTTTCCATTGCAACTACCACCAGAACGGGTAAACTGGTTTACCATTGGCCCGCACCGTTTTGAGCGCCTGGTACAAACCGAAGACAATGAACTTCCGCAAACCGGTTTTTACGAATTGGGCTACCGGGGCAGCGTCTCCTTTTGGCTAAGGCATGAAAAAGAGATCAAAAGCTCTACCGGAGAGCAGCAAGTGCGGTATCGCTTTGAAAAGGAGATTGATTATTACGTGGAGAAGGACGGTGAGTTTCACCATATACGCAGCCAGGGCAGCCTGTTACGCACTCTTGATGAACATCGAAAAGAAGTTAAATCCCATTTGAAGGAATTCAAGCTGAGCATACGCAAACAACCGGAAGCCACCATTAGTGAGGCACTCCGTTATTACGATGAATTAAAGGGATGGAAGGAAGAATGAAAGGCATACTTTATACACTGTTGTTGCCTCTTCTGTTGACCTTTACCGTAAAAGCACAGAACGAACCACGCATTTCAGGCTCCTATACCAATACACCTTTTGCCGAATGGGTAAAGGATGTGGAAGCCCAAAGCCCGTATCACTTCTTTTACAAGACCGAACTAACAGACACCCTTTCCGTTACGCTGACCGCCACTCAGAACACATTGCCGGAATTGCTGGACCGCCTCTTTGCCAACCGTGAGTTCCACTATGCCATTGACGGGCAAAACAGGGTCTTTATAACCTATGGCTGGGAAATACAAACCCGGCTTCCGAAGGGTTTTTTCAACACCCTGGAGACCCAAAAGCCAGACCATACCCAGGCCCCTGACCGGGATGTGCTGGTGGATTATTTTCAACCGGACCGCAAGCAAACGGATGAGGGCGAAGGCCTCTACGAAATCGGGGTACGCACCAATACCCTTAAAGAAGGGAATGCCGTCCTTACCGGCCGGGTATTGAATGTGCAGTCCGGAGAGCCCATTGTAGGCGCTAACGTATTTATCAAAAACCCTCTTATCGGCACCAGTACGGATCCGCTGGGTTATTATTCACTTTCCCTGCCACGCGGGCGTCATACCCTACACATAACCAACCTGGGTATGCGGGAAGTGGAACGAAACATACTCCTTTACTCCAATGGGGAACTGGATATAGAAATGCGGGAAGCTGTACAATCACTACAGGAGGTGGAGGTCAGCGCTGAAAAGGACAGGAACTTAAGGCGCACGGAAATGGGTATAGAGCAACTGGATGTAAAAACCCTCAAGCAAATTCCCAGCGCAGTAGGAGAAGCGGATGTGTTAAGAGCCGTACTCACCTTACCCGGTGTAAAATCCGTGGGCGAGGCCAGTACTGGTTTCAACGTTCGTGGTGGAGGTGCTGATCAGAACCTTATCCTCTTCAATGATGCGGTGGTCTATAACCCTTCTCACCTGTTTGGCTTCTTTTCTTCCTTTAACCCAGACATCCTTAAAGATGTACAGCTTTACAAGAGCAGCATTCCTGCCGAATACGGTGGCCGGCTTTCCTCGGTGCTCGACATCTCAAGCCGTGAAGGCAATAAGAAAAAATTTGCCGGCTCAGGCGGAATCGGTCTTATTACCGGGCGCCTCACCCTGGAAGGCCCCATTATTAAGGACCGGACCTCTGTCATGCTCAGCGGGCGCGCCAATTATTCCAATTGGATCCTAAAGCTCCTGGATAACGAGGATTTCCGCTCCAGCCGGGCCTCCTTTTACGATCTCAACCTGGGTGTGAGCCACCAGATCAATAAAACAAACGACCTTTCCCTCAACGCCTACTACAGTTCGGACCGTTTCCGTTTCCGTAGCGACACCACGTACAATTACCGGAATTACAGCGCCAGCCTCAACTGGAAACACATTTTCAGCGATAAGATGTACGCCAACTTCAGCGGTTCCTACAGCGCTTACGTATTTGGAGTGGAGAGTGAAGCCAATCCTGTTAATGCCTATACCTTGGATTACGATATTGCGCAAACGCAGGCCAAGGCCGATTTCAGTTATTTCCTTAACATCCGTCATTCCCTGAAATTCGGGGCCAGCGTATTACATTACAACTTGCAACCCGGTTCGTACCAACCCAATGGCGATCAATCCTTGGTAAACGCAGAAACACTGGAACAGGAGCAGGCGCTGGAAAACGCCATTTATATTTCAGACGAGTACGCCATCACCTCATCCCTTACCCTGGATGCCGGTTTGCGTTACTCCTTTTTCCATTTCCTGGGGCCACAAACGGTGTATGATTACGCCCCGGGACAACCCAAATCCGAATTTACCGTTACGGATACTTCCTTTTATGCGGCCAATGAATTGGTAAAAACCTATCACGGACCGGAGTTCAGGATGGGTTTACGCTGGTCGCTGGGAGATCATTCATCCCTGAAAGCCAGCTACAACACTTTACGGCAATACATTCACCTGCTTTCCAACACAACGGCTATTTCACCTACTGATTTCTGGAAACTAAGCGACCCTAATATCCAGCCGCAACTCGGGCAACAGCTATCCCTCGGGTATTACCACAATCTATTTGGCGGACAGCTGGAAGCTTCGGTGGAAACCTATTATAAAACCACCAACAATTACCTGGATTACAAAAGCGGGGCTACGCTTATTATGAACCCCAACATTGAGCGGGATGTAGTCACCACCCGGGGAAGGGCGTATGGGGTGGAATTCCTGCTGAAGAAACCGTCCGGCAAGCTCAATGGTTGGTTGAGTTATACCTATTCCCGCTCGCTGCTTCAGGTGGGCGATCCTTTGACCAATGAGAATATCAACGATGGTGACTGGTATCCTTCCAACTTTGACAAACCCCACGACATCACCTTTATCGGCAACTACCGCTTTACACACCGTTTGAGTTTTTCACTGAACGTAACCTATAGTACCGGAAGGCCCATTACGCTGCCCATTGCACGGTACAACTATGCCGGCTCCGAGAGGGTCTATTACTCGGACCGTAATGCTTACCGCATACCGGATTACTTCCGTACCGACATTGCCCTGAATATTGAAGGCAACCACAAGGTTAATAAACTGGCACACAGCTCATGGACCTTTGCTGTGTATAACCTTACCGGGCGTAAGAACCCGTACTCGGTATATTTCATATCACAAAATGGCAGCGTTAACGGTTATAAACTGTCCATCTTTGGGCAGGCTATCCCAACGGTGACCTATAATTTCAGGTTTTAAGGATGAAGGATTACTGGAAATATATCAGCCTGTTCATGATCAGCCTCACCTTTTCCGGCTGTGTGGAAGAATATAAACCTGACGTGGTAAATGCCCCCAATAATTTTCTGGTGGTAGAAGGCACTTTACTGGACGGTGACAGCACGGTGATCCTAATCAGCCGCACCTCCAGCCTGGACAGCCTGGGCATACGCCCGGTAAACAATGCCAGTGTAACGGTGGAGGGATCTTCTTCCCCACCCTTTGCTCTGGAAAACAGCGGAAATGGAATGTACAAGGCTTTGCTGAGTCTGGATGCCGGCCAGGATTATCGCCTGAAGATAGAAGCGGATAACCAGGTATACTATTCGGAATTTGTGCCGGTAAAGAATGCCCCGGAGATCAGCAATGTAGGCTGGGATGTGGTTTCCGGCAATGCGGTACAGATAAACGTAAGCTCCGGTGATCCGGAAAACAATACTCTTTATTACCGCTGGGATTTTACCGAAACCTGGGAATACCGCTCCGCGTACACTTCAGTTTTAAAGTTTGAGGATAATGAGGTGAAGCCGCGTGACCTACCCGAAGAGCTGATCAACACTTGCTACCGCACGCGGGAATCCACGGATATTTACGCAGCCTCCTCCACCCAGCTCAACCAGGACGTGATCTCCAAATATCCCCTTCAACTCATCCGGTTGGAAGATGATAACCGCCTGGACCGCAGGTACAGCATCCTGGTACGCCAATATGCCCTTACCCGCGAAGCTTATGAATTCTGGGATATTTTGAAGAGCAATACGGAGAACCTGGGTACGCTTTTCGATCCGCAACCCTCCCAGCTTCCCTCCAATTTTTACTGTGATACGGATCCCGAGGAGCCCGTTATAGGTTACCTTTCTGCGGGCCGTGTAACCCAAAAACGCCTGTTTATAGCAAAGGACGAGATCCCCTTCTCCTTCGATTTCAACCGCTACCCTACCTGTAGCCTGGATAGTATTGTTATTGACAGCACCCTGAATTACAACTACTTCAGCAACTCATTCAATATCCCGGTTGATGCCTACGGTATTTTTGAGCCTACCCATTATCTTCATGCACCACCCAGCTGTGTGGATTGCCGCCTGGCAGGAGGAACCCTTGAAAAACCCACTTTCTGGTAATGAGACTGAAAGCCTGCACATATTGCCTGTTTGTTGCGGTACTGCTCTTCCTTATAGTACCCTTTGGTGCCCTGGGGCAAACCAACCGGAAGGTAAACCTGAGTGAGGAACTCACTTTTGTTCCGCTGCCCAATGAAAAAGTATTTGTTCATACTGACCGTGATCTGTATCTGCCCGGAGAATTCCTATGGTACCGCCTGTACCTGGTGGATGACCAGCAGCATCAACCATCCGGCCTGAGCAAGGTGGCTTACGTAGAACTATTGAAGGGCAAAAACCCCGTGCTACAGCAGTCTATTCAAATCAAGGACGGGATGGGCAGTGGGTCCTTTTACCTCCCCATTTCGCTGGAATCGGGGAATTATACGCTTAGGGCCTATACCAACTGGATGAAGAACGAAGGGCCCGGCCGTTTCTTTACCAAAGAGATCAAAATAGTAAACACTCTGCAGGCCGCTTTTATTCCCACCGAGCCTGAAGCAGACTACACCATCAGCTTGTTCCCGGAAGGCGGCCACCTGGTAAAAGGCCTGGAAAGTACCGTAGCGGTTTGGGTAAGGGATCAGCAAGGCAGAGGAGCCGGTTTCACGGGCGTACTGATGCACAAAACAGACACCTTGCAGAATTTTTCTTCCCATCTATTCGGGATGGGGCAATTCCGTTTTAAGCCCGATTCGCTTGCTTCCCACTACCAGGTATGGATCAGCATAGCAGACTCCTCCTACCGGGTCTCTTTGCCCAGTATCGAAGAGCAGGGAGTGGTCATGCAGGTAGAAGATGAAGGCGAAAACCTTCGTATTAAGGTGCGCTGTAACCCGCCTGCCCTGGTGCCCAGCGTATACCTTTTAGCACATACCCGCAAACAACTGAAACATGCCGGGCAGGTAGAGCTACCGCTGGGTAAAGGAGAACTGCTGCTCCCCAAAACACTACTGGGTCAAGGTGTTTCCTGCCTTACCGTATTGAATAAGAACAGGAACGCCTACAGCGAGCGTCTGTTCTTTATTCCCCCATCCGGGAATCTTGAATTGCAAGCGCTGCTCTCTTCTAAAACACTGGGAATACGCGATTCGCTTAACATTAATATTCAAGGCCTTCCTACTACCAAACCCGCTCATCTTTCCCTGGCGGTGTACCAGAAAAATGCTTTGCAAGAAGAGCCTGAGGAGCATCTCATCAGTAGCTTTTGGCTCTCTTCTGATCTTCAGGGCAGCATAGAATCACCCGCCTTTTACTTTTCAGGCTCTGGTTCTCAACTAAAGGAACAGGCAAACCTCCTCATGCTTACCCAGGGTTGGCGCACCTTTAAATGGGACAGTATCCTGCGCAGCCCCAGCGATGATTTCACCCATTTACCCGAATATGAAGGTGCTGTGATCCAGGCACGGATCAGTGGCGTAGATTCCACCTCGTCCGAAGCCCAGGTATTGCTAAGCATCCCCGGCCGCCATTTTAAAATGGCGCATTCCCACATTGGAGATAAAGGTTCTTTGCTCTTTGTAACCCGCGATATTTTTGGCCCCTCACGCCTGCTCCTGCAACCTTATAGTATCCCTGGAAATGGCTACCGCTTTGAGATCAATTCACCCTATTCCGATGAATTCGGTACGGCCCAACCCGGAACCCTGTACCTTTCCCCGGAATATGGAAACCTGCTGGAGGAACGCAGCCTCAGTATGCAGGTGGAGAACATTTATACCGGTGAGCAACGCAATACCTTCCAGTCTGATCTAAGCGATTCCCTTCCTTTTTATGGCGTTGCGGATAAAAGTTACCTCCTGGATGATTATACCCGCTTCCCTACCATGCAGGAAGTAATGACGGAATACGTGCCCGAAGTGGCCATCCGCAGACAAAATGACAAGCCTGTTTTCCGGGTTTTTCACAATCGTGAAACCGGTTTTTACCATGAAGAACCTTTGATACTCCTGGATGGCATAGCCATTCGTAATACAGAACGGCTGCTGAAGGCAGATCCTCTTAAGATCCGTAGAATGGATATTGTACAGGACCGCTTTGTTTTCGGGCAGAAGCCTTATTATGGTGTGGTGAGCTATACCACCTACCGTGGCGATACGGAATGGTGGGAACCGGACGAAAGAAACTGGGAAACCGAATACCAGGGACTGGCCGAACAGCGGATATTCTACGCTCCGGATTATGCCGGTAATAGCCTGGAAAGCCGTACACCCGACTTGCGCACGTTGCTTTACTGGCAACCGGATATCGTCCTGGAGCAAGGAAATGCACGCGTTAAATTGCATACTTCCGATGTAAGCGGGGATTTTATCGGTATCCTGCAAGGAATAGCCCCGGATGGCAGCATGGGTTATTCTATATTTGAATTTACCGTAAAACAGGCCCCGTAGCCATGGAATACATCACCGGCAGCGGGACGGAATATCCTGAGCACTTTCATTAAATTTGCCTGACGGTACCTTAACAAAAACATTTCCATGAAGTGGTCCACTTTATCCATGCATGTAGAACTTACGGACGATGGCATCCTTAAGATTACTCCGGCAACTGATTTTAAAGGACCGGAAACCATTGAACAGGCTCAGGAAAACATAAGGTCACTCCACGAAAAGGTGGATGACCTGGATAAAATTAAAGGCACACTGGCCCATATGCCGAGCCACTATATAAACGCTGAAGCCACCCGCCATTACAAGCTCCACGCCCGGATGGTTCCCACGGCCATGATAGCCGATTCCTTTTTCAAGCGTATGATCGGCAATTTTATGCTCGTCCTCTCCGATCCCGGCCGGCCGGTCCGGCTCTTTTCCGATGAGGCTGAGGCCCTTGAATGGCTGCACCAGGCCATCGCTAAACATGAAAAAGTTAAAAAATCCTGAATTTTATACTTTAAAAGGCAGTTATCTGGTTCTCCGGATCCGGACCTTGCCCCTGATCTTGCCTTATTGCGGCAGCTTGTTTTTAACGTGCAATATTTCTTAGCTTTACTAAGGCTTCGGCCAACCGAACCATTAAATCACTAAACAAAATGGATACAACACTGGTAGCCCGAATACTGGTAGGCCTCATCGCTTTAATGCACCTCTATATTGTATGGCTGGAAATGTTTGCCTGGACCACCCGGGGGCCCAAAGTATTTAAGAACTTGCCACCCGAACTTTTTATTCCTACCCGCGCCCTGGCCGCCAATCAGGGATTGTACAATGGCTTCCTGGCGGGTGGTCTCATCTGGACGTTTTTCATACAGGATGCGGTTTGGCAAACCTACGTGTCCATCTTTTTTGTGGGCTGTGTATTGGTAGCCGGCTTGTTTGGCACTATGACCGCAGATAGGAAGATATTCTTTGTGCAGGCTCTTCCGGCCTTCATCACGCTGTTGCTCTTATCCGTGCATTGAAAATGACGATGAATAGCAGCCCGGCCTGTTGCGGACTTGATTATTTTTAACCGGCAATGGATCGTCTCCGCTTCCTTAAAATAATGGGTTTATCATCGCTGGCCTTGCAAATGGAACCACTTAGTACGTTACATACACTTTCCTCTTCCCTGGCCCCTTCAGAACGGATGCCGGTTCTTTTCCTGGGCCACGGCAGCCCCATGAACGCTATTGAAGAAAACCAGTTTGTACAGGGTTTCCGGAAAACGGGTAAAGAGCTGCCCACCCCCAAGGCTATTCTTTGTATTTCGGCCCACTGGTTCACCAAAGGCACTAAGGTTACTGCCATGGCTCATCCTCGTACTATCCATGACTTCGGAGGCTTTCCGCAGGAACTTTTTGAAGTGCAGTATCCCGCTCCCGGAAGCCCGGAACTGGCCGCGGAAACCAAAAGTCTGCTCAGCCCCACGCCCGTGGAGCTGGATCATAGCTGGGGGCTGGATCATGGCGCATGGAGTGTGATCAAGCACCTGTATCCCAAAGCGGATATCCCGCTTATCCAGATGAGTATTGATTATTCCAAACCCGCCAGTTACCATTACGAGCTGGCCCGGAAGCTGGCCTCCCTTCGCCACAAGGGTATTTTGATCATAGGCAGTGGCAACATCGTGCACAACCTGAGGATGGTGGATTTCCGGAACCTGAATAAAGTGGACTATGGATATGACTGGGCCGCAGAGGCCCGTACCACCATTAACGGCTACCTGCAGGAGGGAAACTACCAACCCCTGATCGACTACTCTAAACAGGGAAAGGCATTTGAGCTGGCCATTCCTACCCCTGATCATTACCTGCCGCTTATTTACACCCTGGGCCTTCAGCAAAAGGGCGAGGAACTATCCCTCTTCAATGATCACCTGCTGGCCGGATCGCTGAGCATGACTTCCGTGAAAATAGCCTGAGTAAGTGTGGAATAGTTTTCCGGCACAGTGATTGTTTAACCGCTGGAAATTTAATCTCAACTTAACACACACTCATTATGAAAATCAGACTTGCCTTTGCAGCTCTTTTACTCAGTGCCTTTGGTTACCAGGCCATGGCTCAATTCTCTTTTGGTGTATCACCGGGCTTAACTACCAACAGCGCCTATTTTGGTTACAAGATCAATGACAAAGTAGTGCCCTACGTTAACTTCCAGTACCTGAACGGACGCTTCAAGTACGAAGAAAAGGGAGAACGCTACGATGCGGATGTGAACGCCATCGTTAACTATACCGATGAGCTACAGTTTAACGGTAGCCTTATCATTCCCGGCATCGGGGCCAAGTATTTCTTTGCCGAGAAGAATGACATTAAAGCCTACGGAAACCTCAGCATTGCCAAACCTTTCCTGAGTGGTAAAGCCAGCATCAATGATGAGGAAAACGAAGATTTCAGTGAAACCCTGAAGGACATTAATATGTGGGCCGGAGAGCTGGGCTTTGGCGTGGAGTATTTCTTCAGTGACAACTTTAGCGTTGGTGGTGAATTCGGCCTGCGCTACCTCAGCGTTTCCTACAACACCAGTTATGAAGCCTTCAACTATGACCCCAACACCGGAACTACGGTAGAATCTACTACAGAGCAGGAATACAGCCTGGGCTTTAACCCTACTTACTCCAAGATCTCACTCAACTATTACTTTTAAGATAGTTTTTTCACATTCCAAAGCCGCCCCCCGGGCGGCTTTTTCATTTAAGATTAGTTGTGAAAAACCCGCAAGCAGCTTTCGCATGTTAAGACTTGCCTTAAATAGTACACGCCCGTACATTTGGTAACCTGAACTTTTAATTCCTCAATATGCAATTACTGGCCCCCGGCTCCCGCATTGATCACCCTAAGTACGGCAAGGGTGTGGTTACCAACGTTACTACCCGTCACTATTTTGTAAGCTTTATGGAAAGTGGGATGGAAACCATTGACCTGGATGCCGATTTTGAAGTGATTGAAGCACTGGAGTACGACCTGGATCTGGTGAGCTTTTACGAAGTGGAAAGCACCCTGAAAAAACTCCTGCAACGCTGGTCTGATGTCAGCGAAAAGGTAAGCATAGGCGACCGCTGGAAGGGTGGCAAGCTGATCATGGAACCCGGAGAAGCTGGCCTGGCCAGCAAGGAAGTACCTATCGATACCTTTTTCCATAAGATCGTAATGGTACGGGACCGTATCCGGGTTATGGAGCAAAAGATCAACGCCAGCAATGATCTGGACGATGCCGCCAAAGTAGACCTGCAACAGTACATCACGCGCATATACGGCAGCCTCACCACTTTCAACGTTCTGTTTAAATACAAGGAAGACTATTTTGTAGGAGAAAAGAGCAAATAATACTTTTGGCGCCTTAACCTGATGTCCTCCTCGTGAAAAGGTCCTTTTTTTACGCTCTATTGCCCCTGTTCACTGCCCTCACACAATTGCAGGCACAGAATTTACACCTGGGTTTGGGTGCCGGCTTAAACGTCAGCAGGCAACTGGAAAAGAATGACCAGGTAAACTATACGGACAGCCTTGAGCCCTATACGGCTTTTCATGCCGGCCTTTTATTCCTGTATGACCTCAACCCAAGTATGTCACTGGAAAGTGAACTGCTGTTCACCAGGAAGGGCTCTAAAATAAGCAACCCGGTTACGGGTGGCACTTTTACGGTGGCCCACACTATCTCGTACCTGGAGCTACCCCTGCGCTTCCGCTATACTTTTCCCCTGGGTGATGAGACTTATTTCTTTGTCTCCGCGGGACCATATATAAGCTACGCAGTTTCGGCCCGGCTAAAAGCTAAAATTGTATACAACAACGGACAACGGGAACAATCAGCGGGAGACATTCCCCTGGGCAACAACCCCAGGGATGACCGGTTCAGGCGTTGGGATTACGGGCTTTCCGGTGGCACCGGTATTTCGCTTATGAAAATACTGGAGATCGGTACCTTTTATGACCTGGGCCTGGCGGATATTGGCAGTAGTGACTTCAATGGCTATACCGTAAAGAACCGCAGTATGATGCTCTCCATCAAATTCCTATACCTGTAAGTTGATTATCCTGACCTATGAAAACCAAAATTCTGCTATTGGCCCTGTTAGGTGTGTTTAGTTCATTAAACCTCTCCTCACAGAGCCTGCGGGCCGGCATTAATCTGGCCAATTTTATCGATAAGAACGACACCGCTCTTTTCCACCCCTTGTATGATGCCGATTTTGGCTTTCACTTTGGAGCAGAAGTGGACCTGGATCTAAGCCCCTTGTTTTCACTGGAAACCGGCCTGAATATAACCACCCGGGGATGTAAGCTGGCATGGTCAGATAGCGGGTTCACCGCAACAGCACGCACGGTATTGTACTACATCACCCTTCCGGTATCCGGTAAGATGTATGTACCGGTAAGTGTCAATTTCAAACCTTTTGTCAGCTTTGGCCCCTACGTAGGGGTAGCCATTTTAGGCAAGATAAAAGCCAAAGCCACCAAAGGAACCCAAAGCGGGGAAGGCGAAGATAACATCAGCTTTAGTGATGGTGGTCTTTTAAAGCGTTACGATTATGGTCTGCAGATGAGTGGCGGTATGCAAATTGCCCGGAAAGTGGAGTTGGGGGCCTATTACGATCTGGGCCTGGCCAACATTTCCTCCAATACGCAAAACGGCACCCTGGTACAAAACCGCGTTCTGCGCTTTTCGGTGAAGTTGTTTTTGGATTAGCCTGGATAAAAACCTGGTCAGGCTGAGTGCTCTGAACTCGCTTCGGAGTGTATCGAAGCCCGCATAGGAGGTATTGTAGTTTTGCTCAAGGTATGGCCAATCTGGTAAAGTGGGGCTTGATATTCAAGCGTAGCGGGACGCTACGCTTAGAGGGGTTTGTTGATCTGGCCCTGCCTCCTGATATGTGGTTTGTCTCAGATTTTGGGTCAGGCTGAGTGCTCCGGACTCGATTCGGAGTGTATCGAAGCCCGCATAGGAGGTATTGTACTTTTGCTCAAGGTATGGCCAATCTGGTAAAGTGGGGCTTGATATTCAAGCGTAGCGAGACGCTACGCTTAGAAGGGGCGGACTTTGCCTCCTGATATGTGGTTTGTCTCAGATCTTGGGTCAGGCTGAGTGCTCCGTCCCGATCCCGAGAACTCGGGACGGGATCGGAGTGTATCGAAGCCCGCATGGGAGGTATTGTAATTTTGCTCAAGGTATGCCCAATCTGGTAAAGTGGGATTTGATATTCAAGCGCAGAGAGACGCTACGCTTAGAGGCGGTATAAACCGTGAGGCGTTAGCTTTATTCCTTAGCAATCAGTTAAGTAAGTCATAGATCACTTTTTTGGGCCGTACATAATTAATTATAGCCTCCTTCATTAAATTCCTCATTAAGTCATTATCTGGAATTAACTGTTGATCTTTAAAAGTATACAGAATGTACCGAGGCTCGCGTCTAATTTTGTATGCCGTTGATATTTCCAGCTTATACTCCTCTATTAATGCATTGATCTGTACCGAATCCGTTCCCGCCTTAAATTCTATTTCAAAATCGCTTAGCACATACCTATTGAAATCTTGCGGCACGCCTAACCATTCTATTGACTTCTTCTTCCTGATCTTCTCATACAGACTGCTCTGATTATCAAACCAACTGTGGTCTTCTTTCTCCAGCCAGAAAATATAATTCAACTCAGGTTCTAAACCACCGTACGATTTTTCAGAAGTCTCTTCCCCGAATACTTCATTCAACTTTAGTATGGAGTCCTGATAAGATACGCCAATCTTTAATTGGTATCTTCTGCCTAATTCACCCACATAATCCTTCGCTTCTTTGGGAGAGTACTTGCTTTTTGAAACTTTAACGGCAATGTATTTTTTGCCAAAGTTTAACGCAACCGGTATTCCGTTCTCTATATAAAATTCTTCCCCCTCCTGGAATAAGTACATTTGAAAATGCCAGTCCATACGGGCAGAGTCCAGCACCAGACTTCGATAATCAGGGTGAGTTATCCGGAGATTGTTTTTTTGATCCATTCTTTCTTTTGGAATAGCATATCCCAACCCATGGATACTATCCTTATCCCATGCAAATTGAATGGTGTCACCATTAAGAATGAATAGCGCATCCTTTATTTCCGGAGTTTGATAATTATCAAATTTATGCTCGATGTATTTATACACGAAGTGCTTATAGTCCGGATGCTGCCCCAATACGCCAACTGACAGCAAGAGAAAAACAAATATGGTGAGCTTGTATTTCATGTAATCTTCTCGATAAGAGATTTATTAATGAAGTCTAACGGTTTGGCTATGAGCAGTAGCGTCCCGCAGGGCGCTCTTGCTCATAGTTTTTGTTGTGTCTTCGTGCTTTTTTTATTTTTTCCTTTCAAAGCCAATGAGCAAAGAATTCATTTGGTCAATTAAAGTTTGATCTGCCGATTCCCTTTGGCTTAGGTAATCTACTTTGGTCATTACATCACGGTAATCATTTTCAGTCTTAATCTTTCCTTGATCGAGGATCTTAGAAATTCGTTTCTCAAATCTTTCGTGGAGATTGACTTCGTGTCCCGTGCGCTCTTTAATGAAATCACTAAATTTCAAATCTTCTGTCTCTCGAGGCATATCAGTCAGGTCCCGAAACCACTGTTTTAATTTAGATAGGCGACCTTTTGTAAAGCTCTCATTTACCTCGATTTTCAACTTTTGATAATGTTGAGAAGAATTGAAATCGCTTGTCGCGATCTTCAAGGTTTCGGATAGGTAGTCCAAGGTTGCTAGGTTCAAATCACGATATTTTTCGAGTTCCGTCTGTTTATCACGATTAATCATTTTTTCAATTATTCAGCATGAGGCACAACGTTCCGGCTAAGCTTTCGGGCGGGTTTTACAAACGCTAAACTGTCGGCTGTGACCAAAGATAGCAGATAAGCAAAAAAACTTGCTGGTAGCCGTTCACCCGCCATAAGCTATATGTGTTGTTGTAGCCAGTTTTTTATTTTTTTTCTTCATCCTCATTTATGGGATAGCAATGGAAAACGAGCACTTCTTTGTCAATTAATGCTTGCTCGTAATATTCAATTTTTTCTGAACCCAAATTGTCAGGGTCGGCAACCATTGCATCTTGAAATTCAAGGTCGGTCCAGTTCGAATCTCTAATTTCCTGTTCTGCTTTTTTTAGTCCTTCGAAAATGTTGTCTGCCTCAATGTAACAGTTAACATAGGCTCCTCCATGTATTTCAAATTGCTCTGTTTTTTCAGTCGAGACTGCATGGTATGTTATTAGGAAGATTTTCATTTTTTCAAATTGGCTACAACAGTTAGTATATGAAAAGTAGGCGATTACGAAGCACTACACTTTCAGGCAAGCACCAAGTTTGATACACGCCAAAACCTTTGATTTTATTACTGTTTCGCCTATTTTTTATATACATTGTTAGCCACCGTTTTTTTCTATTCTTCTACAATATTGTATTGCTTCAGGCACTATTAAGTCGATATATTCTGGCATTGGATCAAGATATGTATGCCAAAGCATTCTATATTCATGTTGATGAGAATAGTCATTTGTCTTTGAAAAAAGAACGTCTAACCCGCTCGCCTGATTTATGACATTGAATATTTTACCCATATCATTGGTGTTCGGATCATCGTCACTTTTTAGTGAGTCTAAATCAAAGCCGGGTAATTGCCTTGTTATAATTTTGTCTGGTTGATACAGGCATGGACCAAAATTTACTCCCTTGAATTCGGGAATTGCTTTAATAATAGTATCCATAAATTCATGAGGCTTTTCGATTACAAAGCAGGCGTTAACATCAAAGTCTTCGTACATTTTCTCATTATATGTCAAGCTTGTCGACAATACGAATGCATCATGTCCGTTGCCTGTCATTGCGAAAAATTGCTTTTCGGCTCCTAATCCAACAATCATATTTGAGCCTTCTTTTTTGTCGCCCCTTTGTTCGTCTTCATGCTTATGAAACTTTTTAAAGGAGCTAAGTCGTAAACTTCCACTTTTGAAAAACTCGTCAACCCATTTGGATTCAAGGTATCTAAAAACCATTGGCACGTACGAATGAACAAATGGTCTGTTCGGAATCTCTCGTAACCTTTCAGGTGTCTTTTCTGATTCGTCTAGTAAATTGAGATTGTCTTCGAGAATTTCGAGACCCCACTCTTCTCTTTGAAGGCAATGGGTGTTAAACATATACTTTGTTGTCGAATCTGGCTTTATTCCATGATTTAGAGCAAATTCATGGTTTCTTTTTTGAGCTTCTTCTCTTGTCGAGAATCCATTGAGAATATATCTTTTTTTCATTTTTTGTTAATGGTGGCTAACTGTATATATAATGCATAGCCCATTCCGGAAACCGCAAGTATTTAACACCCGTATAATCAATATTTTAAAGAGCATCAGCCGTTTTTAAACACTTACAAACGAAAGGTAAACGTTTAATACGCGCTTAATTTCGGAAAAAACCTTGTACACAGGCCTTCATACTTTTTAAAGCGCAGTTTTTTGGCGGTATAAGGCCGCGTAGATGCCTGTGTGCTGTTTCACACACCCCTATGTTTTGCAGGTTTTACCGCGGCCAAATTTTCAATTGGCCCCGGCAAAAACAAAAAATGGCCCCGGCCAATTTTAATTTTTATGCGGGCCCATGCTTTTATTCCGTTCTATATACAGCAACCTTTATAGTGTACAAGTTATGAGCATTCCCTTTAGTATTACCACCAAAGTACTGCCGCCCGGGGCCGGACATGGACAAATACGGTATTACGCCCGCACCCGTATGAGGGGCACCGTAAGCCTGGAAACCCTGGGTGAACGTATGAGCCAGCGGAGTACTTTAAGCACTACGGACATACAGGCGGTATTGTACGGTCTTACGGAAATGATCCCCGAAATACTGGAAGAAGGTTACGGTATAGAGCTGGGCGGGCTGGGCCGCCTGCGTATCAGCGTAGGGTCTGAAGGGCATCTAAAGCCCGGTGAGGTCAGTGCCCGCAGCATCCGCAAGCCGCGCATTGTTTTTAAGCCCGGTAAGCCCTTGCGGCAAAGGTTGAAGGTGTTGAAGTTTACGAAGCGATGAAGGTGATACCGGTTGTGCCCTTCGATACAATCCGCTAAAGCGGATCACTCAGGGATACCCACCGGAGATTGTTGATTCCGGGATATATATTATCGTAAAAATGGGTCAGTCTGAGTGGGTGTGAAACACCCGTATCGAAGACTGTGCAGGGGCATTTATTCTATAACATTAAGCTTTTACCGTATGACAGTTGTCGCTCTTCGATACATTTTAACCGGCCGTTGGCCGTCCTGAAACACTCAGGGGGACCACCGGAGATTGTTTGGTCCGGTATACAACTTTGCGGTCAGTCTGAGTGGGTGTGAAACACCCGTATCGAAGACTGTGCGGGGGTGTTCATCCCATAACATTAAGCTTTTACCGCATGGCGGTTGCGCCCTTCGATACAATCCGCTAAAGCGGATCACTCAGGGGGACAACCGGAGATTGTTTGGTCCGGTATACAACTTTGCGGTCACCCTATCCATTCCGTTTAGTGTAACGCCAACCTCATCTTCACCCTATCACTTTCCAGCTCCCGCAGTGCATCGCGGGCTACCCAATGGGCCGTTTTAGAATGGCTTTGCAGCAGACGCTCACAGAGAGCTAGCATTAATGGGTAATGTTCTGTACTACGCTTCCCCAATTCCCGGATGGCCCAGTTCACGGCTTTCTTTACAAAGTTGCGCTCATCCGTAGCGTACTTTTCCAGCAGGTAAAAGAAGGGTTCAAAATCCTTGTCCTCCGCTTTTTTATCGTGAATACGCAGCGCCACGATCATCACCAGCCCCGCCCTGCGCACGTATTCCTCTTCGCTATGTGCCCAGCGTTCAGGTAAGGTCCAGCGTTCTTTGAGCTTTACCAGCAGATTAATACACAGTTGATCGCAAAGGTCCCAGGAGTATATACCCTGTACCCACTTATCCATTTGGTTTAGTGTAGTAGGTTGCGGTTCAGCCACCAGGGTAGCCAGTAGTTTGCATTCATGATGTCCTTCATCCCAAAGTGCCAGAGCCAGTTCATGATCTTTACCGATCTCCTTGGCTATTTTCCGCAAAACGGGAAGCCGGATACCAAAAGCCTGGTCCGCAGCAATACCGTAATGGGTCAGTGATTTGGCTTTTTCCGGATCCGCCTCGGCCTGCAGCCGTTCAAGAATATCGCTTAATTGGGTCACAGCAGGAAGGATACATCTCCCGCTTTCACCTCCCGGGCTTTTTTACCGGCTTCAAACAAACGCGCAGTGTGCTCACCCTTCAATTGCAGTTTACCCTTTTCCAGGCGCAACCAACTCCCTTCTCTAATGCCGATAACCGGCTGTTCATTGAAATGGTGGAACTCCCCGATCCTCGTTTCGCGGGTCTCTCCCTGGTGTTTGGAACCAGGATCCGGGTCCAGGTAATGCGGGTTGATATTGAACGGTACCAACTGCAGGGCGTCAAAAGATGGAGGGTATACAATAGGCATATCATTGGTAGTGCCTATGGTAAGGCCGGTAATATTACTCCCGGCACTGGAACCCATATAAGGGGTGCCGCGCCCCACTACTTCACGCAGTACGTGAATAAGATCATGCTCGTACAGCGTTTTCAGCAGCAAAAAGGTGTTGCCGCCTCCGGTAAAAATGCCCTTTGTCTCGCGCAGCGCTTCGGCCGGGTGGTTAAACTCATGAATACCTTTCACTTGGATACCGATCTCCGCAAAGGCCTTACGGGGTGCCTCGGTATATTCGTCATAGCTGATGCCCGAAGGGCGGGCGTAGGGAATAAATACGATCTCATCGGTTTTGAAAAAATCCTTTACTTCCTTCAGCAGGTAGCTCATATAGGCACTGCCGTGTATCTTACTGGTGGATACGATGAGTAACCGCATGCTGTTCAAATCCATAGATCAGTCTTTTTTAGTGATGAGGGCCGTCCAGATACTGGTGCGGCCACCTTTGTCGTAACGCGTCCAGATGGGGCGCACTACCCCCTGGTATGCATCAATGTGATTATAGTCTCCAAAGAAAACGTTCGGGTTGGGTGTAAACGGCTTTTCACTGATCTTTTCATTTACCCAGCTGCGGCCTCCGTCCTTACTGCTGGCCAGGTATACATCTGTTTGCAGGTCTTTATAATTACGCCTGTCATAAAACATACAATACAGGTACCCGGTGGTTTGGTCGCAACTAAGCCAGGTAAAGAACTGGTCTGCTTCGGTATCATCATCATTCACCTTTTGGGGTTCGCTCCAGGTATCGCCCCCATCGGTACTGCGGGCAAACCAAACGTCAAAATTGCCGTTGCGCTCATCCACCCAGTTCACGTATACTTCACCTTTATATTCTCCCTCCTTATTGTTTACCACCGTTACCGGCATACCGTTGGCGCGCATCAGGCCGGGAATCTCAATATCCCAGCCTCCGGGCTGGTCAGCCACTACTTTATCCTCTTTCAACCAGGTTTCCCCACCGTCTTCGGAGCGGTCAAACCATATCTTATTGTCATAACCCCAGGCCACGTATACGGTACCATCTTCGGTTACGGCCGGTACGGCTCCCTCCGTGGTCTGGTCTCCATCCAGGCAGTCTCCTGAAAATTGGTTGATGCTTATCGCATCGCTCCAGCTTTTTCCGCCATCCGTAGATTTGGAGAACAGGATATTGGAACGGTCTTCCTCTTCTTTACTGCCGTATTTATCAAACTGGGTCCATGTGGTATAAACCGTACCCTTCCTGTCCGCTACAGACCATTGCTTATCCTGGTCTTTAGGGTGATGCATACCCATATAGCTGCCGTCATTCCAGGTTTTACCGTTATCCGTGCTCTTCTGGCAAACAATACGGTCCAGGATCTCTTCGCTCCTCCAGTTCTCTCCGGTAGGATCGGAAAGATGCAGGAAGTAGAAATTTCCCTGGTAATCGGAAATAAGAACCGGGTCGCCCCAAACACCGTACGAACTCTTCAGGGTGTCCCGCGTCCACGTTTTACCGGAATCCGATGAGTAGAATACTTGGTCCAGGATGGCTCCTGCCACCTGGTAAGCCGGGTCGGTTTTGCTCACGGCCAGGGCGGGCTCGCACAAACCACGGAATTGATTTACGGAAAAACCGAGTTCCACATTGGTATACTGTGCCATGATGGAACCCGAACACAACAATAAAAAGAGCGTCTTTTTCATATACGTTTGGTGAAAGAGCAAATATAGGCAGCCGGATGGGAAACTGCCCGGCTGCTGTTTACAAGTCATAATTTGTACTTTTACCTTATCATCAACACCAGGCGCATGATACACACTTTGCTGGTATCTTTTATGAGCATTTTGCTGGGGCATCCCTTTCATACTTCCATTACCACCTGTGAGTACAACGGAGAGACCGATAACCTTGAACTATCCATCCGGGTATTTACGGACGACCTGGAGCAGGCCATCGGGCAAGCTCTTGAAAACAGGAAACCCGGCACCAGCATGGCCAAAGACAGTGCTTTGCAAAAATATGTGGGGGAACACCTGGGGATCAGGGCCGGAGGTGTTGACCTCAAGCCGCTATACATTGGCCGTGAAACGGAATACGATATCACCTATCTCTACCTGGAAGTACCCTCCTTTCCCGAAAGGGAGAAAAAGTACCAGGTGAAGCAAACTATTCTTTTTGATCAGTTTGAAGATCAGTCCAACATTGTTCACCTCAAGATCGGAGGCCGCAACCAATCCCAGTTTTACGTTCCGGGTGAAACTTTTAAACCCCTGCTTTTTGAATGAGTTCCTTCAGCACCTACTTACGATTAGGGTATGAACACATTCTAAGCCTGAGCGCCCTGGATCACATTCTTTTTGTGATCGTACTTATGGCTGCTTACCATACCAAACACTGGCTGCGCATAGTTATAGCCGTCAGCCTTTTTACGGTGGGGCATTCCCTGTCTCTCATCCTTTCCTCCTATAATGTGGTAAGCCTGGATAAACAATTGGTGGAGTTCCTGATACCGCTTACCATTGTATTGACCGCTGTATACAACCTCACCAAATCCGGCCAGCAGGCACAAGGAAACGTAAAATATGGTATGGCCCTTATTTTCGGGCTTATCCATGGTTTTGGTTTTTCCAGTTACATAAGCATGCTGATGATGGGCGATGGCGACTTATGGTCCGTAATGTTACCCTTTAACCTGGGTATTGAGCTGGGGCAGCTGGTGATTGTGCTGGCCACTTTTGTGGTAATGCTTATTATGCTGACTTTTATGCGCAGGAAGCCCCGTGACTGGAATTTCTTTGTTTCGGGAATGGCCTTTGGGCTATCCGTTGTTATGTGTATTGAAAACTGGCCCTGGTAATCACCCTTTTTGCCGTTAGGGCTTTTGACCTGTAGCCTTTATATTTGGCGCTTTCTTCTTGAAAATTAATTGTATGATGCGAGCTCTGCCTTCATTCCTGTCCCTGATGCTGCTGGGAGGAACCCTTATCGCCCAAAACACCAATCAAAGTAAATTCAAGCAACTGTACGAGGAGTTGCCTACTCCCAATATGTACCGTACCGGTGGCGGGGCACCAGGGTCATTCTATTACCAGCAACAGGCGGACTATAGCATGGATATCCGCCTGGATGATGCTACACAAAGAATATACGGTGAAGAGGTGATCACCTACACCAACAATTCTCCGGACCCCCTGGAATACCTATGGATACAACTGGACCAGAACATGCGTGCCCCAAACAGCATGACCCAGAAGATCAGGAATGGTGGGGTAAGTGACAAGATGAGCTATGGCGACCTGAAGTACCTCTTTTACGACTTTGACGGGGGCTTTAAGATAGAGTACGTAAAAGACGAAAATGATCAGGCCGTTCCCTTCTACATCAACAACACCATGATGCGAATAAACCTGGACAAACCCCTGGCCAACGGTGAACAGAAAGTACTGAAGATAAAGTGGTGGTACAATATCAATGACCGCAACAAGATAGGTGGCCGCTCCGGCTACGAATACTTTAAAGATGAGGATAACTACCTCTACACTATTGCCCAGTTCTTTCCGCGTATGGCCGTGTATAACGATGTGGAGGGATGGCAGAATAAGCAGTTCCTGGGCCGCGGGGAGTTTGCCCTGCCCTTTGGCAATTATGATGTAAAGATCACCGTTCCGGCCGATCATATTGTAGGCTCTACCGGCAAACTGCAAAATGCCGATGAAGTGCTCAGCGAGGAACAGCGGGATCGTTGGGAAAAAGCCCAAAACAGCACTACCGACCCGGTTTTTATAGTTACCGAGAGCGAAGCCAAAAAGAACGAAAAAAGCAAAAGCAAGCAAGAGAAGACCTGGCACTTCCAGGCCGGGAACGTGCGGGATTTTGCCTTTGCCTCTTCCCGCAAATTTATCTGGGATGCCATGGCCGTAAAGTTGGGTAACCGCACCGTAATGGCCGTTTCCTATTACCCCAAGGAGGGCAACCCGCTTTGGGAGCGTTACTCTACCCGGGTAGTGGCGCATACCCTTAAAGTGTATAGTAAGTACACCTTTGACTATCCTTACCATAAAGCCATATCGGTGCATACCGATCGCATTGGTATGGAATACCCTATGATCTGTTTTAACGGTGGACGTCCGGAAAAGGACGGCACTTATTCCAAACGTACCAAATATGGCATGATCAGCGTGATCATCCACGAGGTAGGGCACAACTTCTTCCCCATGATCGTAAACTCGGACGAACGCCAGTGGACCTGGATGGATGAGGGCCTGAACACCTTTGTACAATACCTCACGGAAGTGGAATGGGAAAAGGATTATCCCTCCCGCAGGGGGCCGGCTAGTTTGATCACCGATTATATGAAGGCGGAGAGTGACCAGCAGATGCCCATCATGACCAATTCCGAATCTATATTACAGTTTGGGAATAATGCCTACGGCAAACCGGCCACCGCGCTCAACATACTCCGTGAAACGGTTCTGGGGCGGGAGCTTTTCGACTACGCCTTCCGGGTATACTGCCAGCGCTGGATGTTCAAACACCCCACTCCGGCCGATTTCTTCCGCACGATGGAAGATGCCTCCGGCACCGACCTGGACTGGTTCTTCAGGGGTTGGTTCTTCACCACGGATCATGTGGATATTTCCCTGGACAACGTGCGCTGGTTCAAGCTCAATACCGGTAACCCGGACGTGGAAAACGCACGCGAACGGAAGGAGGCTTTGGCACAAAGGAAATTTATTGGTGACCTGCGCAATGACACCTTGCTGGAAGGCAAACGCTATGCAGATCAATACCCTGCTATGAACGATTTTTACAATACAAACGATGATTTTGTAGTGCTTAGCCCGGACCGTGAGAAGTACGAAGAATACCAGGACCGCCTGGACGATGAGGAAAAGGAATTACTCCGTAAAGACCTTAATTATTACGAGCTGAGCTTTACCAACAAAGGCGGTTTGGTAATGCCCGTCATCCTGGAATTCACTTTTACCGATGGTTCCAAACAGCTGGAGCGTATCCCCGCAGAAATATGGCTACGGAATGAGTATGCTTTCAACAAGGTATTTGTATCCCAAAAAGAACTCCAATCGGTAGAGCTGGATCCCTACCTGGAAACCGCTGATACGGACCGTGATAACAATTACTGGCCACCCCGGCAGGAGCCATCCCGCTTTGAGCTCTTCAAGGAAAAAAAGAAAGACGAACTGAACCGCATGCAGGAAGCCCAACGCTAAGTTAGGCAGTGAATTTCCGTATTACTACGTATTGCCCCCTTGCCTATTCTGCAGGAGTTTTGCTGCTGTAGTTTGGTGAAAAACTATATGAATAACTGGAAAAGATCCGGGTAGCGGTTTGCCGTATACTTGGTTACCTTTAGGTCCTTATGTGGCACCCGGGAATACAAAGGTTTTTCAAATCAACTACGGTAGTTCTTATACTATTGTTTCTCAGCTCCTGCGGAAATACGCGTCAAACAACCGCCAGCACCGGAAGACCTCCGAGTTTTCATCAACAAAGGCGGCTGAAATACGAGCATGAAGCCTTACACCCCAATCCCGAGCCACTACCGGCCGACATGGAACACCTTGAACTGGAAAGTTCAGCCTACACCAATGCTTTACACGCCTATATTGAGGATTGGGAAGGTACTCCCCACCGCATGGGTGGTAACACCAAAAAAGGTGTGGACTGTTCCGGTTTTGTGATCCGGGTATACCAGGATGTATACCAGATGTCCTTTACAGGCAGGCGTGCCGAGGACCTCTTTTCAGAAACCACACCCCTGGATAAAAAAGAGCTCCGTGAAGGAGACCTGGTGTTTTTTAAGATCCATGGACGGAGGATAGATCACGTGGGCATTTATCTCTCCGGGGGTGATTTTGTACACGTAAGCTCCTCACGTGGAGTGATGGTCAGCAACCTCGAAGAGGATTATTATCAAAAACGTTTTTTTAAAGGAGGCCGGAGAAATAGTAGTTAGGATTGGTTTTGTAAATCTTAATTCTTAATACTATGAAAATCCGATTGTTAGTACCCTTTGTTCTCGGGGCTGTTGTTTTTGTTTCCTGCAAGAAAGACGATGACAAAGACGATACACCTCAAACTTCTCAGCCTTCATCACCACAGGTTGAAATTGCCGGCACTGATGCTGCCATGATCGCCATTAGCACGGGCACCCAGGTGGAAGCTCCCTTCATTGGCACCATCACTCAATTTGTAGGTACAGCCGTTGCCAATTTTGACAATTCCGATGCCGGTATGGTTACCTGTGAAGGTGAGGAGTTGAGCCTCAACAATGGCTCTTATATTTTTACACCAGGTGGCACGGTAGCTACCATTGATTTCGGGTCTTCGGTAGCCTGGGCGGTAGCCGGTAAAGGTTCCGTCCCCCCTATAAATTACACCTACTCCAGGGCTGTACCGCAGATAGGTGCCCTGGACGCAGAAAGCAGCGTCTCAACCGCCAGTGACCTCACCTTTGGCATTGACTATACCAATAGCTTTACCGCAGCTGGTTCAGCTGATTCCGTACTTTATTACGTTCATGGACCTGGCGGAAGCATCCACAAAACTGTGGCCGCCAGTGTGAGGACGGTAACGTTTACCAAATCAGAAATGAGTGCGGTAGGTACCGGAGCCGGGTACCTGCAGGCAGCAGCTTACAACTATACTGTACAAAATTACAATGGCTACAAGGTAGCTTTTGTGAACGAAGGTGTGTTCACCAAGGGCGTAACACTGGAATAAAAACCAGTGTTTACAATGAAGAAAGGGCTCGTATGAGCCCTTTTTTATTGTTCGTGGTAATAGATCCGGTCACCTTTTTTCAAACCGTACCTATCCGAAAAACCTCCTTTCACCTCCAAAACCATAGAGGCATTACCTTCAGAGGGCAGGCTCTTCTCGGAAAGCGGTTCGGCATTTTTCTGAATACTGACCACCTCCCCGGCTGAATTAATGAACAGGATGTCCAGGGACACGTAGGTGTTCTTCATCCAGAAAGACTGGGGCCGCTCTTCGCCCATAAAGAATAACATTCCCTCGTCTTCCTCCATACTTTTCCGGTACATCATACCGTATTGTATTTTTTCGGGTGTATTGGCCAGCTCAATATCGATGGTCTTTAAAGTATCTCCTTCACCGGATACGAGCACCAGGTCTCCTTCATCCCTGAATTTAGGCTCATAGGTAGTACCGGTTTCACCTGCTCCATCTCCCCCTGGTGACGGTCTCTTACTGCCCAGCGGAATGACCGTCATAAACAGCCAACCGATAAAGGCCAGTAATAAAATCAGCGCAATAACTGCGCGTGTGGTCTTATTCATGCCTATAGGGTTTTGCAGTGAAGATAAAATACAATCCTGCCAGTACACAAGGTATGCTCAGGTATTGCCCGATATTGAAGGCAAGCCCCTCTTCAGCCGATACCTGGTTTTCCTTCCAGTACTCTATTACAAAGCGGAAGCCGAAGATCAGCACCAGGAACATTCCGAAGATAAAACCTTTGCGCTCGGCCAGGCTGGCATTCAGGAAAATGCGGTAGAGGATAAGGAAAATAAGGAAATACCCAATGGCTTCATAGATCTGGGTAGGGTGCCGGGGTATACCCACTACTTCAACATGAGCCATATTCTCTACTTGCTCATCCCACCGGACTCTGGTGCCCGGAGTTATGAGGATATTTTTTTCTTCCTTTTCAAAACTATAGAGATAGCGTCTTACATCCTCCTCTATCCTGTTTTCCACCTGTTCTTTATTGATGGGCCTGGTGTTATCATACAGGATCTGCATATCGTAGATCGGCAGGATCAGGGTATCCGTAATTTCAGTTGTATTGGTTTGCTCAAAATGAATGGAGGCTATCTGTTCATCCCAATTCATAAGGCGCTCCCGGGTTGGGTTGGTAAATACCGTTTCCATAGAACTGTTGGCCATGGCACCGTAGATCTCGCTGTTAAACCAGTTACCCAGGCGAATAAGGGCACCGGCCAGCGCAATGGTAATCACCAAACGGTCCAGCATCCAAAGTGTAGGGCGCTTCAGCACCTTCCGGGAATAAATGATGATGGCTATAATGATACCTATCACCGCTCCGTGACTGGCCAGTCCACCTTCCCAAACCTTCAATATCTCATCCGGATGCTGTGAGTAATAATCCCACTGGTAAAAGAAAACGTGTCCCAACCGTGCCCCTAAAATAGTGGCTACCACTACATAGGTAAGCAGGGTATCCAGCTTTTCAATCGGAATACCTTCCTTCTTGAATATCCGCTTCATCAGCATATAGCCCAGCACAAAACCAGCGGCAAAAAGCAGGCTGTAATAACGGAGGGTAAAGAACCCCAGATCCAGGCCACGGCCCATATCCCAGGTAATTGTAAGTAAGTTCATAACTCGAAATTGAGTGGGTTAAAATACTAAGTATCGCTCAATAGCCCTATGAATAAACTTTAAATTCTATTGAGACCGGCCTTGGCTTTTTGATGCAGACCTTCGTAAAAGGGGAAACCTTTATAGCTAAGGGTTTTCTCATAATACTTGCGGGCTTCCGCCTTGTTTCCCTTTTTTTCCCAAACCGAAGCAAGCTGCAGGGCCGCATTCCCCTGGGAGAACGTACTTTCCTTTACAGGAATTTCCAATGCCTTTTTAAAGTATACGATAGCCTTGTCGCTCTCTTCACTTTCCTGGAAAACGCGGCCTAAACGATAGTAGAACTCCAGTTTATCCGCATTCCCGAATTGATCCAGCATACTTTCCCGAGACAGCAGATATTTGGCGGCTTTGCTGTAAAGGCCTCCGTCAAAATAAATACGCCCCTTGATCAGTATCTCGTTGAAAGGCTCCTGTGCCTCACGGTAGGCTTGTTTATCGGCACCAGTATTGAGGGTTCCTTCACGCATCACCTTTTGGCGGTATTCGCGGATAAGGCTCTTATCATCAATGAGCATAGCATACCAGGAAAGGTAGCGATAGGTGGATTTGCGGTAATTACCCGTACTGTTTTCCTTAAGGTATTTATGAAGGTATTGGTAGGCGGTATCCGGGGAGAAAGCCAGCGCCATCCGCCCGGTATAATAATCCAGGTAACCAAAGTGTTGGTATCCATCTCCACGCGGGCGGGTTTTCAGGATATCCAGGGCCTTACGGGCATTCCCGCGGTCAACCTCCACGCGGGCCTGCATATACCGCAGGTAGCTGCTAGTGCGAACATTGAGTCCCAGGGATTCAGGCGAAACGGAATTGTCATCGCTCAGTTCCAGGGAAATATAGGAATAGATAAACCCAAAATAATCGCGGTAAAAGCGGTTTTCCTCTTCCTTTTGAATGCCATAGTACCCTTTGCGGATAAGTTCCATTCCTTTTTTCACATCACCCTTTATACCAATAATAGAGGCAATGGACTGATAGCCATCCGGCAGGGAGCCGATAGCTACATACAGCACGCCCAGTGGCACGTAACCCGGCTTGTATTGAGGAAACACCTTGTAGTTGTTTTCCAGCAGGTTATAGGCTTTATAAAACTGCCATCCCGCACTGAAGTTATTCCGGAAGCGCCCGTGTAATATGGCCATACCTAAACGCAACTGGCTAATCATAAACCCCTTTTGGGGATCGCTGTCCGGGGCTTTCTCCAGTGTGCTTATATAGCTTTCCAGCTGCGATTGGTTGTCCTCAAACTCGGATTCGCTTTCACTGATAAACAAGCCTACCGTGAGGAGAGCACCCCGCATATAGGCCAAGGCGAGGTTATCCGGGTTACGCTGTTCTTCACGGGCAATCAGATCTTCCGCCTCCTGAAACCGTAGTTCTGCCATTTTACCAAAGGCCAGTTTAAGGTCAGGAGTAAAACGGATCTGCTGGGACCAGGCTCCCAGCGGGAAAATAAGGATGAAGATCAGTGTGCGTATTCTCATAAAAAAAGGGATCATGTGATCCCTCTTCTTTTTATTGATTCAATAGTATTATCCTTTGGAAACGGACTTGAAGAGTTTTTCCATTTTCTCTTCTTCTTCTCTTGCCAGTTCGGGATCTACAAGCACTCTTCCTGAGTGTTCATCCGTAATGATCTTTTTGCGGGCAGCAATTTCCAGCTGACGCTGCGGAGGAATGGTAAAGAATGATCCACCGGAAGCACCACGCTCAACAGCTACCACAGCCAAACCGTTTTTAGCACTACCACGCAGACGGTGATACGCCTTTATCAGACGGTCATCCACGTTGGAGGCAAACTCTTCGGATTTCTTTAAAAGAGCCTCTTCTTCATTCTGGGTTTCCTTAAGGATACTTTCCAGTTCGTTCTTCTTGAAATCCAGGTGTGATTTGCGTTCGTTCAGCTTTTCTTCTGAGCCGGCCACTACTTCCTTCTTAGCATCTATCTTGGCTTTGAATTCCTTGATACGCTTTTCGGCCAGTTCGATCTCCAGTTGCTGGAACTCGATCTCCTTGGAAAGGGCATCAAATTCACGGTTGTTGCGAACGTTCTTTTGCTGGCTCTCGTATTTTTTGATCTTTTCCTGAGATTCCTTGATCAGGTTTTTCTTGCCTTTGATCTCGGCATCCAGTTCGGCAACCTCATCGTTGAGTTTACCAACCCGTGTCTCAAGACCTGCTATTTCGTCTTCAAGGTCTTCCACTTCCAGGGGAAGTTCTCCACGTACATTTCTGATCTTGTCTATCCGGGAATCGATAAGTTGAAGATCGTATAATGCGCGCAATTTGTCTTCAACCGTTACTTCTTTAGCCTTGGCCATAGAGTTTATAAGTAATTAATCGGGTTCGTGTTCGTCTCCGCTAAAAGAACGGCAAAATTAGTGAATTTTTCTTTTAATATCGAAGCCAGCAGTTCTTTTGTATACTGCTCGTTCTCATAATGCCCAATATCGGCTATAATCAGATCATTCTCAGCGTCAAAGAATTGATGATACTTAAAATCAGAGGTGATAAATACGTCCGCACCAGCCTGTTTGGCAGCCCCCAGCAAAAAGCTTCCGGAACCTCCGCACCAGGCTATTTTCTGCACTTCGTCACGCACCAGAGAAGTATAACGGACCACCCCGCCCATTTTCTCCTTGACATGATGCAGAAAGTCCAGTGCGTACATGGGCTCCTCCAATAAGCCGATCATACCTGAACCCACTCTTGGGTCAACGTTTTCCAACGAATAAATATCGTAAGCCACTTCCTCGTAGGGGTGAGCGTCCATCATGGCTTTTACCACTTTACCTTTAAGGTGACGGGGCACTATAACCTCCACCTTTTCTTCCTCCTCATAGTGGCGGGAACCTTTTTCTCCTACGTAAGGATCGGAGCCTTCCCCGCCTTTAAAGCTTCCCTTACCGGGTACCGAAAAGCTACATTCACTGTAGTTGCCGATATGGCCTGCCCCGGCCTGGAACATTGCGTTCATAACTCCTTCTGCAGCATCTCGGGGTACAAATACCGCCAGTTTATATAGGGTTTCCTTTTTGGGCAACAGTATTCTCCGCTGACCTAAACCAAGTATTTCGCCTATTTTATCATTGACCCCGGTGGCAATATTATCCAGGTTAGTATGTACCGCATAGATGGCTACATCCTTTTTAATGGCTTCCATAACGGTGCGCTGCACATAGTCTGCCCCGGTGAGTTTTTTAAGTCCACCGAAGATGAGGGGGTGATGCGCAATGATCAACTGGCAATTCCTTTCTACCGCTTCCTGGACCACCGCCTCGGTAACGTCCAGACTTACCAACACCTGCTCCACTTCAGCGTTGGGATTGCCCACCAACAGCCCTGAATTATCATAGGACTCCTGGTAGGACAGTGGGGCAATACTTTCCAGATAGCGGGTTATTTCAGATACCTTCATACCCCAAAAGTATTATACCCGTAAATTTTAACGAAATCAAACCTTTAAAATCGCTCTCTTCAACTACTTATAAATAAACCATTCAGGTTATGCCCGAAAACGTGTTCAAAGGATTTATCCATGTTTACATTGGAATAGAGGTTTTGCCTGGAGGTAAATATGGTCTCAAAAAGATGCTGATGAAAGCGGCACACAAAATCTATATCCACCCCTTCCCGCAACTTTTTCTCCCTGCCTGCCCTTTCCAGTAAGGGGCGCACTACTGTATCACAAAACTCCGCATTCATCTGCACGTAAAGCTCAGCTACCTCATGGTAGGCCTTTTCTGATTCCAGTATAAACATGGGGTTTACCTCCCATATCAGGGCAAATCGTTTATAATAAATATCGTTGAGCAATTCTTTGGGGTCACCCCTTTCCATATCTATATCCATAAGGGAGGCCTTCCACTCTTCCCAGTCCTGGCGAATCGTATACAGGACCAAATCCTCTTTATTCCTGAAAAAGTCATACAAGCGATTTTTAGACACACTGCAACGCCAGGCTATATCATCCATACTCAGGCTTCGAACCCCGTAACGGATAAACAGCTCCCTTACCTTGCTTACTATTACGTTCTTATCGCTCATAAAACATATCTAATGAAATCAGGAAGTGGCTAAACCGGATTCATGTTCTCCGTGCAGGGACTCCTCGATCTCGGTATTGAGCTCCTCCCTCGGAGTTTCCTTCAGTTCAATAACGGTATCCTTGTCCCATCCAAAACGGGCCATAACCAAATCAAAGATGTAATATACAACAGGCACCACAATCAAGGTAAGAAACATAGAACTGGTCAATCCCCCGATAAGCACCCAGGCCAAACCATTTTTCCATTCTGCACCAGGGCCACCGGCCAGGGCTATGGGCATCATACCGATAACCATCGCCAGGGTTGTCATAAGGATTGGTCTTATCCGTACCTGGGTAGCCTTAATCAGTGCTTCCTTTACTTTAAGCCCGGCCGCCTTCAATTGGTTGGTGAAATCCACTACCAGGATAGCGTTCTTGGCCACCAGTCCAATCAGCATGATCATACCTAAAATAGAGAATATGCTCAGCGCATTCTGGCTAAGGGCCAAAGCCAGCAGAGCCCCGATCACCGCCAGGGGAAGCGAGAACATCACCACCAATGGGTAAGCGTAACTATTGTACAGGGCCACCATGATCAGGTAAACGAGGATGAGTGAAGTGAGAAGTGCCACTCCCAGGCTTCCGAAGGCCTCGGACTGGTTTTCAAGATCACCGCCCATGGAGTAGCTGATCCCCGAAGGTATGTTCATATCAGCCAAGCTGGCCTGTATCTCCTCTCCCACGGTTCCTACCGGACGTCCCAATACCTGGGAAGATACAATAACCGTAGGCACCTTGTCTCTACGTTGTAATTGTGATGGACCGGAGCCTTCAATGATATCGGCAAACTGCCCCAGCCTTATTTGCTCCCCACGATTATTCATCAGGGAAAGATTGGCGATATCCTCTACTTCCCTGCGATTGAATTCATCCAATTGAATGTTGATGTCGTATTCATTTTCACCGTCACGGAATTTAGTTTCCTCGATGCCATTAAAAGCAGTTTGCATGGTGGCGCCTACCATTTCCAGGGACAGGCCCAGGCTGGCCATCTTATCACGGTTTACCTCAACCCGTATCTCGGGATTTCCATCTTCCACACTACTTTCAACCTCTGCGGTTCCGGGTATGGAAGCTACTACTTCCTTCACTTTTTCGGCAAAGCTCATAACTGAATCCAGCTCTGTACCACTCAATACGATCTGGATGGGGGCTTCACTTCCCGCGCCCACCAGTGAGGCGGGAACCGCCTTGAATTTAGCGCCTGCAATATTTTCCTGCAGGTCAATCTGGAGTCTCCTGGAGAATACCTGGGTGCTGACCTCACGTTCATCCTGACCTACCAAATGGACACTCAGTTCTGCCATGTAGGGAGTAGAGGTGGTTGCCATACGTCCGGAGGTCTGCCCTACGGTAGACGATACTTTCTCCACCTCCGGAAACTGGCTAATGTAGCGTTCCACCTCCTGAGCCAGCATATTGGTTTGCTTTAGGGTGGTCTTTCTGGGAAGCTCCACCTCTATGGTAAATTCTCCACGGTCACCGGCCGATACGAATTCACTTCCGATAAAGCCAAAACCCACCAACGCAAAAGAGCCAAAAAATAAGATGGCCGTTGCGCTTAGCACCAAAACCTTATGGCTGAAAGACCATCTCAATGCGTTGGTCATACCGTTCTCAAAACTCTTCACACCACGTTCAAAGCGAGTGATAAAACTCCCTATCAGGCCTTTGCTCTTCAGTTGAGAGAGCTTGGAGAAGCGGGAAGCCAGGAGCGGGATCATGGTAAAGGCTACCAATAAACTGAGCAAAGTACTGATAGCCACCGTTAAAGAGAACTGGCGCAAAAGGTTGCCAATAATACCACCGGTAAGTGAAATGGGAACAAATACCGCCACAATTACCAAAGTGATGGAAATCACCGTTACCCCGATCTCACGGATACCATCATAGGCCGCCTGGAATTTATTCTTACCCATTTCCATGTGGCGGTAGATGTTCTCAATAACCACGATGGCATCATCCACCAGGATACCTACTACCAGTGAAAGGGCAAGAAGGCTCATCAGGTTCAGTGAAAAACCCATTAACATCATAGCGGTAAACGTAGCTATAATAGAGGCCGGAACGGCTACCATTACTATAATGGCATTGCGGAGACTGTGCAGGAAAAGCAACATCACCAGCGCCACCAAAATAACCGCAAAGATCAGGTCATGGATAACAGCATCGGCCGCTTCCAGTGTAAACTCGGAGCTGTCATTGGCAATGCTGAACTGCAGGTTTTCAGCCGCATAATCCTCTTCCAACTGAGCCATTAGGAGCCGGGCTTCTTCACTTACCTGTACAGCGTTGGCATCGCCTTGCTTACGGATGTTCAACCCAATGGCATTCTCACCGTTTACACGGCTTATGATCTCCGCTTCCTTCTCGGTATCCTGTATTTCGGCTATATCAGAGAGGCGTACCACTCCCCCTTCCCCGGTGGAGCGTACCACCAGATCCCTGATTTGCTCCAGGGAATCATATTTCCCGCTAAGGCGAATGAGGGTCTGGGACTCCTGGTCCCTGATCTTGCCGGTAGGGAAATCAAGGTTGGCATTCTGAATAGCCTGGCTTACCTGTAAGATACTTAACCCGTAGGTTGCCAGTTTATCTGCATCCATATTAACCCTGATCTCACGGGGTTGGCCACCGAGGATATCCACCTGCGCCACCCCTTGTATTTTGGCCATACTGGGTTGTATCTTTTTATCAATCAGATCGTACAAATCCGTGCCGGACATATCTGCCGCCACACCAAGGCGCATGATCGGCAGGTCATCCAGGTCAAACTTCCCCAGTGAGGGTTGTTCTGCATCGTCCGGAAGGTCCTTGAGCATGGAGCTGATCTTGCGCTGTGCCTCCTGCAGGGCCTGATCCACATCTATGTCCTGTTGCAGCTCAACGGTTACTATGGAAACACTTTCCATAGAAGTGGATGTAATACGGTCCAAGCCTTCCAAGGTGGATAAGGCATCTTCAATTTCCTTGGTAACAGAATTCTCTACCTCGTACGGAGATGCTCCGGGGTATACGGTAGAAACCGAAAGCACCGGTGGAGACATCTTGGGCAGGAGTTCGTAGTTAAGGGCGGTATAACTGAACAAGCCCATCCCCAGTAAAATGGTAAAGAGTACCACCACCAGGGTGGGGCGTTTTATCGATATTTTTGTGATTGTCATTATAAACGTCTTTTAGACTTAGTATTCGGATTAGTCCAACACCTTTACCCTGGTGCCCTCAGCGAGATTGATCTGACCACTTATCACAACCTTGTCATTTTGATCCAGTCCGTTCAATACGCGGATCAGGTCGTTGTGGGTTTCTCCAATTACGATATCCCTGAGCTTCGCCACGCTATCTTCAACCACAAAAACCTGAGGATCCTGTACACTTCCGATGAGGGTATTACGATCCACATAGTATTTCTCCTCTTCATTATGGAAGCTGAAGAATGCCGTGGCGTACATTCCCGGTTTTAAGGTCTTGTCTCCCTTGTTCTGAAGCACGATCTCCACACCATATTTCAGGGCTGCATCCGCTTTAGAGGCTACAGCCGTAACCTTACCGGTAAATTGGGTATCAGGATATACCGAGGAGGTGATCTTTACTTCATCGCCTTCTTTAACCCGGAGTACTTCCGTAGCGCTTACTTTTACATTCAACTTCAGTACGCTGATATCCACGATTTCATAAAGCTTCGCACCCGGAGACACGAAGGCTCCCTCCTGGATGAAATCATCATTGATATTTCCGGAAGCCGTGGCGCGGATGTAGGTGTTTTCCAACCTCTTTTTGGCTGAGCGGTACTGGGCTTCGGCATTTTTTAAGCCTATTTTCACCTCCTCCAGTTGGCGCCCGGTTACGGCATCATTCTCCGAAAGTTTGGTGAAACGTTCCAGATCGGACTGTAGCTTTTCATAATTGGCCTGTGCAGCAGCTACTTCGGACTGTATCAAATCGTTCTCTACCTGTGCCAGCAATTCTCCTTTTTCCACATGGCTTCCCTTTTCCTTATAAACCCTGACCACTTTTCCTTGTGTTTCTGAAAGTAGAGCGAGGTCCGTTTTGGCGATAAAGACGCCATCGGCTGAAACCTTTTCTTCCAGGGCTATCTTCTTCACTGAAACCACCTTCACAGGTATGACTGCACTGGTTACTTCAGACAGTTTGGCGTCTGCCTTCATTTCTTCTTTATTGGCATACAGCGTATAGGCAATCAGTCCTACCACCGTCAGGCTTATAAGGCTTATTACTGCTTTCTTCATGTTGCGAATGTTATTTTAGATGATTTAGTTAATAATGGTTTTGAGCTGTCCCTGGGCTTTCAACACATCCAGCTCCGCTCTTCTGAATTTGATTACTTCATTGTAGTAATTGGTCTGGGCCTCGCGGTAGGCGCGCTCAGCATCAAGCAATTCGGTAAGGCCGGCCACCTGCTCCTTATAAAGAAGCTGGGTTTGGTCGTATACCTCATGGGCCAACTCGCGGTTCTCACGTTGAGCCTCCACGGACGCCAGGCTGTTGGTAAGCTGTTCACGTGCATTTTCAAATTGCATGTCCAGCTGGCGTTTGGTATTGGTTTGTTGCAACGACAGCTTGTCTATTTCAATTTTGCTTTGCTGCATTTTATAGTGTTTCTGTAAACCGTCAAAAATGGGCACCTGCAACTGCAGACCGATCACGGTTTGTTGAAACCAGGGTTGTGAACTGTCAAAAAAATTGAACTCATTGCGTTGTGCCTGCCACTGTTGTTGACCGAAAAAGGCCAGACTGGGAACATAACCGGCCTGAATGCTTTTTTTATTGAGCACATTCAGTGCCTTCTGCTTCTCCAGTATTTCCAACTCTACGGGATCCTGTTTCTGGTTTTGTAAGGATGCCAGGGTAATGTCATTATCCGTTGATGATGGCTGCAATTCCAGATTTTCCTCCATGGGCATGCCTATCAGAACCTTGAGATAGTTTTTCTGCTGCTCGTAAGAGGTGCGTAAAGATTGCAGTTGTGTAGACAGGTTGGTTTTATTCACCACCACCCGGCTGTAATCGGTTTTGGTAACCATATCGCTTTCATACTGCAGGCGGGTAAGCTCCGTCAGTTGGCTCAGCATGTTCATATTACTATCCAATACATGGACCTGTGCCTGCAGCTGAAGAGCCTGGTAATAGGCATTGGATACCTGATAGATCACATCTTCCTCCGTTTTAATCTTAAGCAGGCTGTACAGCTCCGTTGAACTTTTTGCGGCTCTCAAGCCGGTAAGGAACTGATGGTTGTAGATCAACTGCGAAGCCTTAATGGTTCCGGACATGGTATAATCTGTACCAAATTGTACCGGTATCTGGGTGCCCGGCTGGTTAACGATTTCACCCGGCAAAAGCTGTGTAGGTCTGTTGGGAAAGTTCTGGAACTGTCCCTCTCCCGAAACCTGCGGCAAACCGCTACTCTTAACCTCTCCCACCTGGTATTCAGCCTGCTGCTGATCTAAAACCGATTGCCGGATAGCAATGCTGTTGTCAAGCCCGTAGCGAAGCATCTCTTTTAATCCCATAGTATGTTCCGTCTCCTGTGCGAAGGCCATACCCCAACTAAAAAGGGTGAGCGAAAAAAACCAGGATATCCTTTTAACTTTCATTTCTTATAATATCATTTTGTTTAGTACTTATCATTTAGTTCGGTATTAAAAGAACTAATTAGGGAAAATTTTTTAGCCCTGTGATTCTTCCCACTGCCTATAAAGCCCGGGAAGTTTTTCCTCCATAAAGCGCATAAAGGCAATAATCTCTCTTAGTTTGTTATTGAATTCAGTGGTATCTGCAGGCCTGAGGCTCAATACTTCTTCAAACAGATCTGCCAGCCTGGTGATATTCTGAAAATTAGATCTTACGTCCTCTTTCCAGGACCCTATTTTATTTTTAAAATAGCGCTTACGATCACCCGGTTTGGTGATGTAATCTATTTTTTGGGTGGTCAACAGCATATTAATAGCATTGCTGGTGGCACTTTTACTAAGGTTCAGGGTTTCCCTTACCTGGTCAAATGTGAGTTCGGTTTCCGGGGAAACCATCAGCAAGGCCATGATCCGTGCCGGTGCCGGTGGCATCCCGTTCTTTTCACCTCCAACACCCATCTTTTCGATAAGACGTCTCTGTTCTTCTGATAGTTGTACGGCTTCTGACATATCCTAAAAAATAACCCGACAAAGATATTGAGTTTTTTTAGTTCTGCAAATAGAGAACTAAAAATATTTTATCCCAAAAAGAAACCCCGGCCAAAAGGCCGGGGTTCATGATTATTCAGAAAAGGTTCTAATTACTTATTACCTTTTTCGTCTTCTTCCATTTGCTCCTTAAGCCTGGAAAGAGCATCCAGGTCACCCAGTGTAGAACGCTCTACATTGGTCTGGATCTGCTTAACAGCCTTTTGGGTCTGCTTCTTCTCTTTCTGTTCCTTATCCGCTTTAACAGATTTATGGATCTCAGTATGAGAAGCTACCACCCTGCGGTTGTCTTTGTTGAATTCGATGATCCTGAAGTCGGCAACCTCGCCTTCCTTCAGTTCAGAACCATCTTCCTTCACCATGTGACGACCGGGAACAAAAGCTTCAATACCCAGGTTTTCGAAAAGTACCTCGGCACCTTTATCAACAATAGTAGCTACTTTACCTTCCAATACACTACCCTCTTCAAGAAGAGTCTCATAGGTATCAAATGGGTTATCTTCTACTTGTTTGTGGCCAAGGCTCAACCTGCGGTTCTCCACATCAATTTCCAGAACGGCAACCTCCAGAACAGCTCCTACTGAGGTAAACTCACTTGGGTGCTTGATCTTCTTGGTCCAGCTCAGGTCAGAGATATGGATCAGTCCGTCAATACCTTCTTCCAGTTCTACAAACACACCAAAGTTGGTGAAGTTGCGAACGGTACCCTTGTGTTGTGATCCAACGGGGTATTTGGTAGTGATGTCGGTCCAGGGATCAGGAGTAAGTTGCTTGATACCGAGTGACATCTTACGATCTTCGCGATCCAGTGTCAGTACCACAGCTTCTACTTCATCACCAACATTCACAAAATCCTGTGCACTGCGCAGGTGGGTACTCCAGCTCATTTCACTTACGTGGATAAGACCTTCCACACCGGGGATAATTTCAACGAAGGCACCGTAGTCAGCAATAACCACTACTTTACCTTTCACTTTATCACCAATGGAGAGTTCCTGATCCAGGGCATCCCATGGGTGAGCCTCAAGCTGCTTCAGACCCAGTTGGATACGGGTTTTATCCTCATCAAAGTCAAGGATTACCACGTTCAGTTTCTGATCAAGCTCAAGCACTTCGCTTGGGTGATTGATACGGCTCCAGCTCAGGTCGGTAATGTGGATCAATCCGTCTACACCGCCTAGGTCGATGAACACACCGTAAGAAGTGATGTTCTTCACCACACCTTCCAGTACCTGACCTTTTTCCAGTTTGCCGATGATCTCTTTCTTCTGTTCTTCCAGGTCCGCTTCGATAAGAGCTTTGTGCGATACTACCACGTTCTTGAATTCGTGGTTGATCTTCACCACCTTGAACTCCATAGTCTTATCTACGTACGCATCGTAATCACGGATAGGCTTCACATCGATCTGAGAACCGGGCAGGAACGCTTCAATACCGAATACGTCTACGATCATACCACCCTTGGTACGGCATTTTACATAACCGTTCACCACTTCTTCGCCATCGTAAGCTTCGTTTACACGATCCCAGGCCTTGATAGAGCGGGCCTTACGGTGTGAAAGCACCAGCTGACCATCTTTATCTTCTTGCTTGTCAACCAGAACTTCTACCTTATCTCCTACTTTAAGATCCGGGTTGTAACGGAACTCGTTCAGGGAGATCACACCTTCGGATTTATATCCTATATCAATGATAGCATCACGATCGGTTACGTTGATAACCTTACCTTCGGTTACCGTGTGCTCATCAATAGTGGTAATGGTTTCTTCGTACAATTTGGTGAGCTCTTCCCTTTCAGCCTTGCTCCTGGATTTAATTCCGGATTCAAACTCTTCCCAGTCAAATTCACCTTCTTCCTCTTCTTCCGCTGAAAAATCAATGGGAGCATCGTCATCTTCGGCTTCATCCTCTTCAACAGAAACTTCCGTTGGCTTGGTTTTTTCACCTTCTTTAGGTTGCTCCTGAGCTTTTACCTCAGCGGGTTCAGGCTTTACATCAACGTTTTTGGATTGAGTTTCGGCTTCTGCTGTTTCGTGGGTTTCAGCTTTTACTTCCAGGGAAGTTTTTTCGTTAGCTTGCTCACCAGCATCAGACTTTTCAGCTTTGGTCTTTGCAGCTTCTGCAATTTCCTTGGCTTCCTCAGACATAGCAGCCTGAGTATCTTGTTTTGTCTCCTCTTTTGGAGTAGACTCAGTCGCAGCGTTGGTTTCTTTTTCCTCGGCTGCTTTCTTGTTTTCTTCTGACATTCAGAAAATCTTTGTATTCCGCAATCCTGCTAAGGTTTTTAAGGCAACAAGCACGGAAGTCGTTAAACTTTTGATTTACAAACCTTTTAAAGCACCTTATACTCCACTAAAAAAGGGCTGCAAATTTACAGTTATTTTTCTGAATTAGAAAGGCTTGAATAAATTAGGAAAACTTTTTTGGCCGATGCTTTACTGAAGCCCTTCTTTAAACTTTCAGGCCTTACTATTATTGGCCTGTTCAAACTAAATCCCTTAATATCTATATTAGCAGCCAACCGCCTTGATACTCTTACGATGTCACCAAAAGACCATGTGATCTTTTTTTTGATGGTAAGTGCACTTTTTTTAGTGATTACTGCACCGCAACTATTCTCAGATGGCATGTTTTCAGACGGGCTACAGTATGCAGCCATTGCCCGAAATATGGCCTACGGAAAAGGCTCTTTCTGGTCTCCGCATCTTTCTTTAGGATTTTTCAACCACTTCTACGAGCATCCACCTCTTGCATTGGGTTTACAAAGTATATGGTTCAGGCTATTTGGTGACTCCTTCCTGGTGGAGCGGTTCTATTCTCTGTTTACATTTATCATTAGCGGGTGGGTCATTGTGCTGATCTGGAAGCACATCACCGGGTCTTATCAAAAAGGCTGGATACCTCTCTTCTTTTGGATAACCGTTTCTACCGTATCATGGTCTTGCGCCAATAATATGCTTGAGAATACCCTGATGGTATTTGTCAGTTTGGCCGCCTTGTTTTACCTGAAATTTGCTGACAATGGCAAAATAGTGCTGCTGCTTTTGAGTGGCCTCATGTTATCCCTGAGCATGCTTACCAAGGGGTTCGTGGGACTTTACATTTGGAGTATGCCTTTTTTTATGTGGTTACTGTTTCGAAACAGGTCTTTTTCCCGGATGGTGTTTGAAACCTTACTGTTAGTACTTATCACGGTGTTGCCTATAGTTTTACTGCTTTGGTTATCCGATGCTGCAGCCAATAACATGATCTCCTATTTTAACCACCAGGTTCTTGACGCCAGCCAAAATATCGTAACGGTTGATTCACGCTTTGCCATTATCAAGGAATTCTTTCTCCAAAGCCTCTTGCCCCTTTCCGTTGCCTTGATCATTGTGCTTTATGGCTTACTAAAAATCGGCACCTCTCAATCGATACCTTCCCAACGTGTCAAGTGGATGGTGCTTTTTGGTTTTATAGTTATGGCAGGTGTTCTTCCTATCATGATCAGTGTAAAGCAACGCGGGTTTTACATTCTTACCGTATTCCCGTTTTTCGCAACAGCCATGGGTCTTCTTACCGCACCGGTAATTGAAAGATGGCTTGCAGGGTTCAACCGTAAAACCAGGATGGTCACCGGAGCTCTTTGCCTGGCGCTTATTTTCAGCGCTATTACACTTTCCATAGTATCCACCGGAAAGATAGGACGTGATGAAGACCGCTTAATGACTTGTTACAGGCTTGTGAATACTTTTGGAGAAGGTAGTTCTATAAATATTGATTCTTCACTAAGCAAGAACTCAAGCTTACATGGGTATTTTGCCCGTTATGGAAGCATGAACCTCATAGATGAAGAAGAGGCAGACCTTACCTATGTGCTTGCCCCGTCATCTGCTGCTAATTATCGGCAATATCAACCAATTGATATTCACTCCGAAAACTATATTCTGTATAAAAAGCCCGGGGTTGCGGATGCTTTACCATCTGAGCCATCCACCGGGAAATAAAAACAGTGGTTTATTGAGTAAGACGCAGCCATGCCATAACCGGCAGGTGATCCGAGATAAAATAGCCATCGCCCCGCCTTTCGCTCAGGTGAAGGTATTTCTCTACTCCAAAATTATGCACAAAGATATAATCTATCCTGCGGTCCAGTTTTGCATCCTTATCCCAGCCCGTAAAGGTTCCAAGGGGTTCTTTTTGTTTTTCGCGGGCCAGCTTCAGCCCATCTGCATACCAGCGTTCAATGATTTGAACAGGCTCTGATCCCGGTTCACTATTAAAGTCGCCCATAATGATTACCCTGGATTCACTATCGCACCTTTCGGATAACACATTTTTTATCTGTTGGGCAGACTGTTTCCTGGCTTCCAAGCCTACATGATCAAAGTGAGCATTAAAAACCCAAAAGCTACTGCCGGAAAGCTTATCCCTGAACAAGCCGTAAGTACATATTCTTTTGTAAGCCGCATCCCAGCCTATGGAATCCTTATCTCCGGGTTCCATCAGCCAAAATGTGTTTTCACGCGATACCTCCAGACGGGTAGTATCGTATAATATGGCGCTGAACTCTCCCTTTTGTTTACCATCGTCTCTGGCTACCCCTATATATTTATAGGGTCCCAGCTCTTTGGTCAGGTATTCCAACTGGTGATGCAGACCTTCCTGGGTACCAATGATCATGGGGTGATAATCTTCCAGAAGTTGTACCATGGCTTCTTTACGTTTTTCCCAGCTGTTTTCACCGTCACGCTCTGTAGCGTAGCGAATGTTGTAAGTCATAACGGGTAAGGTTTGCCCAATTATGTTACCACAGAAAAATATAAAACAGGCAAGGATTGAAAACCGGGAAAGAAAGGCTAACATACACGTTGAAATTAGTTGATACAGTACCGCAAAATATAAAAAGCCCCGCTTGGCGGGGCTTCTATTCAACAAAATTTGTTTCTACTTTTATTTGGCAAAACGCTCTTTCAGTAATTCCGTGGTGGTACTACCCGGTCTTTCGATAGGGAAGCCTAAAGCACGGTCCCAGAGCAGGCTGGCCAATGTTCCCAACGCACGGGATACACCGAAGAGTACGGTATAAAAATCATAGTGTGTTAAACCGTAATGCATCAAAAGCTGGCCGGAATGTGCATCTACGTTTGGCCAGGGGTTCTTCACCTTTCCGGTAGATTGCAGGATCTCAGGCACCACTTCATAAATACGGCTTACGATCTGGAACAGATCATCATGCGGCATGTGTTTCAAGGCGAACTCTCGCTGCGCAGTATAACGTGGGTCGGTTTTGCGAAGTACAGCGTGACCAAAGCCGGGCACTACTTTACCATCATTGAGGGTTTTCTTCACATAGTTGGCAATCTGCTCCTTGGAAGGCAGTCCACCACCTAATTCATCACGCATGGCAAAGATCCAGCGGATCACTTCCTGGTTGGCCAATCCGTGCAGAGGACCCGCCAAACCGTTCATACCGGCAGCAAAAGCAAGGTAAGGGTCACTTAAAGCAGAGCCTACAAGGTGTACAGTATGGGCAGATACGTTACCACCTTCATGGTCAACATGGATAGTCATATATAAGCGAAGCAGTTCACGGAACTCCTCGTTATCAAAACCCAGCATGTGGGCAAAGTTACCCGCCCAGTCCAGCTTGGAATCCGGTTCAATATGATCACCATTGTGATACGTCCTGCGGTAGATGTAGGCCGCCAGGCGCGGTAAGCGCGCAATCAGGTTCATCACATCTTCATAAATGGGCTCCCAGTAATCAGACTTTGAGATACCGGCCCGGTACGCACGCTGGAATTCCGACTCTGTACGTAACGCCATGATACCCGTTACAAACTGCGTCATAGGGTGGGCGTGAAATGGCAAGGCATCAATAACCTTGAACACGTGAGGAGGAATGGTAGCCCTGCGTGCCCAGTTATTACTTACCCTGCGAACTACATCATCATCCGGCAGTTCATTGAAAAGCATCAGGTAAAAAATACCTTCCGGTAGCGGTTGCTCTCCTCCGGGATAGGCAGGTAGTTTTTCCTGAAGCTCGGGAATGCTGTATCCTCTGAACCGGATACCCTCGTTGGGGTCCAGCTTGGAGGTTTCGGTGATGAGTGCAGTAATACCACGCATACCTCCATACACCTGGCTTACTTTTACTTCACCGATCACTTCATCACCATATTCGCTGATAAAGTCTTTTATTTCCTTTACCGCAGGATCTATTTTCGTTCTGAAATGCTCCTTTAGTCTTTCCATTTAATACTGTTGTTTTATCGAATTACTTAATAAACTTGAAGTTCTTACCGGGGTAAATAGCTGTATTCCCCAGGAACTCTTCAAGCCTCAATAGTTGGTTGTACTTGGCCATCCGGTCACTACGCGAAGCTGAACCGGTTTTGATTTGGCCCGTATTCAGGGCTACCGCAAGATCAGCAATAGTACTATCTTCCGTTTCCCCGCTACGGTGGCTCATTACGCAGGTGTAATCCTTGCTCTGAGCCAGTTGAACGGTATTGATGGTTTCGGTAAGAGTTCCGATCTGGTTTACTTTGATCAAAACAGAATTGGCCACACCTTGTTCAATACCTTTTTGTACTCTTTTCACATTGGTCACAAACAGGTCGTCTCCCACCAGCTGAATTTTCTGACCCACCGCTTCTGTAAGCTGGCTCCAGCCGCTCCAGTCGTCTTCATCCAGGCCATCCTCAATGGAAATAATAGGGTATTTGCTCACCCATGAGTTCCAGTAGGCCACCATATCGGACGGACTTAATTTATCACCACTTGATTTTTTGAAATGATAGACATTCTCATCCTTCAGGTAAAACTCCGAAGCCGCAGCATCCATGGCAATGTATACATCTTCACCCGGGCGGAAACCTGCCTTTTCTATAGCCATCAATACGGTTTCAATCGCTTCTTCATTCGACTTGATGTTAGGAGCAAATCCTCCCTCATCACCCACATTAGTGCTATACCCCTTATCCTTCAGCACCTTTTTAAGGTGATGGAATATCTGTGTGCCCATACGCAGGCCCTCGGAAAAAGTCTCGGCTCCGAAAGGCATCACCATAAACTCCTGGAAGTCGATGGAATTATCAGCATGAGCACCCCCGTTCAGGATGTTCATCATGGGTACGGGTAAAACGCGCGCGTTAACCCCACCCAGGTAATTATGGAGATATTGACCGTGTGCCTGTGCGGCCGCTTTGGCAACCGCCAACGAAACGGCCAGCATGGCGTTGGCTCCCAGCTTTTCCTTGTTGGCCGTACCATCCAGGTCAATCATGATCTGATCGATCATAGCCTGTTCGGATACGTTGAGCCCGGTAATTTCTTCGGCAATCGTTTCATTCACGTTCTTCACTGCCTGCAGTACTCCTTTGCCCATATAGACATCGGAATCGTTATCCCGCAATTCCACCGCCTCGTGTACTCCGGTTGAGGCCCCGGAAGGCACTGCGGCCCGGCCAATGTGACCGGTGTCCGTTATTACGTCCGCTTCTACGGTTGGATTACCACGACTGTCCAGTATCTGTCTGGCCTGTACTCCTGCTATGATTGCCATTGGGGTTGCTTTTTATGTTTTTTAATGAGTTCTACAAAATCGTCAAAGAGATAGGAACTATCGTGAGGTCCGGGGTAAGCCTCCGGGTGATATTGTACACAAAATACGGGCTTATCCTTCAGCCGTATCCCTGCCACGCTACCATCATTAAGGTGCCTGTGCGTAAGTTCTATATTTTCATTTGCCTCCACATCATCCGTACTCACCACAAACCCGTGGTTTTGTGTCGTGATCTCTCCCTTTCCGGTCAACAGGTTCTTCACGGGGTGATTGATACCACGATGCCCGGTATGCATCTTGAAAGTTCGTAAGCCCTGAGACAGTGCGATCAACTGGTGGCCGAGGCAAATCCCGAATACCGGGTAGCCGGAATCCACGATTTTCTTTACTTCGGCAATAGTATCCTTCATAGCAGACGGGTCGCCAGGACCATTGGCTATGAAAATGCCATGAGGTTCCCATGCTTTCATCTCTTCAAGATTGGAGTCCATAGGAAATACCTTCATATAGCAATTCCGCTGGGCAAAGTTGCGGAGTATATTCTTCTTGATACCCAGGTCCAAAACCGCAATACGGTGTTCCGCATTTTCCTCACCTACAAAATAAGCCTCTTTGGTGGCTACCTTGCTGGAGAGTTCCAATCCTTCCATAGAAGGCACTTCGGAAAGCCTTTTCCGCAGGGCATCAATATCTTCTGTTTCGGTACTAATAATAGCATTCATGGCTCCTTTATCCCGGATATGGCGCACCAAGCCACGTGTATCCACATCACAAATGAGCAATTTACCCTGGTCCTTAAAATAGTCCAGCAAAGAACCATCCGCTCCCGGGCGGCTGTAATTGAAACTAAAGTTCTTACATACCAGTCCGGCAATTTTGATGTTTTCCGATTCTACTTCCTCCGCCTTTACACCATAATTACCAATATGGGCATTGGTGGTTACCATGATCTGCCCAAAATAACTGGGGTCGGTAAAAATCTCCTGGTAACCGGTCATACCGGTATTGAAACACACTTCACCGTATGCGGTGCCTTCCAGGCCAGCGGAGCGACCCCAAAAGAGGCTGCCGTCTTCCAAAATTAGTACTGCGGGTTTTCTGTTTTCGTATGCCATAATAGGCTTCAAATTTAGGGTATTTGCAAGCAAAAAAAAGGGATAAGAAACTTTAAAAGTCCTTATCCCTCATATTATTAATTGATGATGCAATGCTTATTCTTTCGTATCAGCTTCACCTTCTTTTGATTCTTCCTTTGCCTCTGGAGCCTGCTCCTTTGCTTCTGCTTTAGGAGCTTCTTCAGCTTTTTTGGTTTCCTTCACCTCATCTTCCTTGGCAGCTTTGGTTTCGGCAGCTGGCTTATCCGCGGCCTTACCACTACCACCTCTGCGGCTTCTGCGGGTAGACTTGGACTTGGAAGCTTTTTCGTTGCTGTAGAGTTCGTTGAAATCCACCAGCTCTATCATACACATCTCGGCATTATCACCTAAACGGTTACCGGTTTTAATGATGCGGGTATAACCTCCGGGACGATCACCAACTTTGGCTACCACTTCGCGAAACAGTTCGGAAACAGCATGCTTATTCCTGAGATAACTGAATACTATCCTCCGGTTATGAGTTGTATCATTCTTTGATTTGGTGATCAAAGGCTCTACAAAGCCCTTTAGAGCTTTTGCTTTTGCCACCGTGGTATTGATACGTTTATGCTCAATAAGCGAGCTTGCCATATTGGCCAGCATAGCCTTACGGTGAGAAGCGGTTCTGCCTAAATGATTAAATTTCTTTCCGTGTCTCATCGGTTATTATTCCTTGTCCAATTTATATTTTGCGATATCCATTCCGAAATGGAGACCTTTGTTTTCCACTAATTCATCAAGCTCAGTAAGCGATTTTTTACCGAAGTTACGGAACTTCATAAGGTCGCTCTTGGTATAGGTTACCAGATCACCGAGGGTTTCAACCTCAGCCGCCTTCAAACAGTTCAGAGCTCTTACGGACAGATCCATATCAACCAATTTGGTCTTCAGGAGCTGACGCATATGCAGGATCTCTTCATCGTAATTGTCGGCTTCAGAAGATTTGCTGTCTTCAAGGGTAATGCGCTCATCGCTTACCAACATAAAGTGGTGGATGAGGATCTTGGCAGCCTCAGTGAGAGCTTCTTTAGGGTGAATACTACCATCCGTAGAGATCTCCAGAATGAGCTTTTCAAAGTCAGTCTTTTGCTCCACACGGTAGTTCTCAATGCTATACTTTACATTTTTAATAGGGGTATAGATAGAGTCTACGAAGATAGTACCAAGGGAAGCATTGCTCTTTTTATTTTCTTCAGCAGGAACGTATCCCCTGCCTTTTTCAATGGTCAATTCCATTTCGAGCTTAACGCTGGGATCCATATTACAGATCACCAGGTCAGGGTTCAGGATCTGGAAACCGGATACAAACTTGCTGATGTCACCGGCAGTGAGTTTTTCCTGGCCTGATATGCTTACGTTAACCTTTTCTTCATCCTGATCTTCGATCTGCCTTTTAAAACGCACTTGCTTCAGGTTAAGGACGATCTCAGTCACATCTTCCACCACTCCTTTGATGGTGGAAAACTCATGCTCCACACCCTCTATTTTCAGGGCGGTAAAAGCATGACCTTCCAGTGAAGAAAGCAATACTCTGCGCAGGGCATTACCGATGGTCAATCCATATCCGGGCTCCAAAGGTCTGAACTCAAACTGACCTTCAGTGTCGGAGGCATGATTCATTATGACCTGATCCGGCTTTTGGAAATTTATAATTGCCATAGCAAATTGTATATTATTAGTGTAAGATTATTTGGAGTACAATTCCACGATAAGCTGCTCCTTAATGTTCTCAGGTATCTGAGCTCTCTGTGGAACGCTTAGGAATTTGCCCTCTCTGGTGGAATCATTCCACTCCAGCCATTCATACTGATCCTTGCGGGATGCAATGGCATTTTCGATTACTTCCAGTGATTTTGACTTTTCGCGTACTGCGATAACATCACCGGCCTTCACATTGTAAGAAGGGATATTCACCACCTCACCGTTAACAATGATATGCTTGTGAGAAACCAGCTGGCGCGCAGCCCTACGGCTGGGAGATATACCTAGTCTGTAAACTACGTTATCCAAACGAGCTTCACACATCTGCAAGAGCACCTCACCGGTAATACCTTTGGCACGTGATGCCTTGTCGAACATGTTGGCAAACTGACGCTCAAGGATGCCATAGGTATACTTGGCCTTTTGCTTTTCACTCAGCTGTATGGCATATTCGGACTTCTTCCCTCTCCTACGGTTCATACCGTGTTGACCGGGAGGATAGTTTTTCTTTTCAAATGAACGGTCAGGACCAAAAATCGGGTCTCCGAATTTCCTGGCAATCTTAGTTTTGGGACCTGTATATCTAGCCATTATATAGCTTTATAAAAATGATTAAACTCTTCTTCTTTTAGGAGGACGGCATCCGTTGTGTGGGATCGGGGTCACGTCAATGATCTCTGTTACCTCGATACCACTGTTATGGATAGCACGGATAGCCGATTCACGACCGTTACCGGGACCTTTTACGTAAGCCTTAACTTTCTTAAGACCCAGGTCGGAAGCGGTGGAAGAACAATCTTCTGCAGCCATCTGAGCGGCATACGGAGTATTCTTCTTAGATCCTCTGAAACCCATCTTACCGGCAGATGACCATGAGATCACCTGACCTTTGGTATTGGTAAGGGAAATAATAACGTTGTTGAAAGTAGCGTTGATATGCGCTTCACCAGAAGCTTCAACCACCACTTTTCTCTTTTTGCTTGTTGCTTTTCCAGCAGTCTTCTTAGCCATGAGTCACTCCTGTTATTTAGTTGCCTTTTTCTTGTTGGCAACAGTTTTACGTTTTCCTTTGCGAGTACGCGAATTATTTTTGGTTCTCTGACCACGCAGTGGCAGGCCGCTACGGTGGCGAATACCACGGTAACATCCGATGTCCATCAGGCGCTTGATGTTCAATTGGATCTCAGAACGCAATTCTCCTTCTACCTTAAATCCTTCGGAAATCACGTTACGGATAGCTGTCAACTGGTCATCATCCCAATCCTGAACGTGAGTATCATAATCGATACCAGCTTTATCCAGGATCTCACGGGCACGGCTCTTTCCGATTCCGTAGATGTAGGTCAGCCCAACTTCGCCTCTTTTGTTTTTTGGTAAATCAATACCGGATATCCTCGCCATAAAAACTCAGTTAATATTATCCCTGTCTTTGTTTAAACTTTGGGTTCTTTTTGTTAATTACGTATAATCTGCCTTTTCTGCGAACGATCTTGCAGTCGGCACTCCTTTTCTTTATGGAAGCTCTTACTTTCATAGCTCAGCTTTCTTCTGTTTAATATCTGTACGTTATTCTACCTTTTGTCAAATCATAAGGAGACATTTCCAGTTTTACCTTGTCTCCCGGAAGAAGTTTAATATAGTGCATCCGCATTTTCCCGGAAATGTGGGCCGTAATTACGTGTCCGTTTTCCAGCTCAACACGGAACATCGCGTTGGACAATGCCTCGATGATCGTTCCGTCTTGTTCTATTGCTGATTGCTTAGCCATATTACTTGTATACTCCTTCTTTTAAAATTATATCGCGCTAATTGCTCTTCCTTTCAGTTTACCTGATTTCATCAGGCCATCATAATGCCTGTTCAACAGGTAACTTTCAATTTGCTGTAATGTATCCAATACTACCCCTACCATAATCAGCAGGCTTGTTCCTCCATAGAAATAAGCAAACTGCGTATTCACACCGGCTATCATGGCAAAGGCAGGCAGTATGGCCAGTATTGCCAGGAAAATAGATCCCGGAAGGGTGATCCTTGATAATACGGTATCCAGGAACTCAGCTGTTGTTTTACCTGGCTTAATACCGGGTATAAAACCGCCATTGCGCTTCAGGTCTTCAGCCATTTGATTGGTGTTTACCTGTATAGCCGTATAAAAGTAGGTGAAGAGGATGATCAACACCGCAAACACAAAGTTGTACCAAAAGCCCTGGATATCACTGAAAGCAGTTGCGATAATGTTGGCGCTTTCACTTTCCAGACCACTGTAGGTAAGAATAGTCACGGGAATAAACATAATAGCCTGTGCGAAAATGATAGGCATTACTCCCGCTGCATTTACCTTAAGTGGAATATACTGACGTGCCATGCTACCGGCATAAGTACGTCCACCGGCCGTACGCTTGGCGTATTGTACAGGTACTCTGCGCACTGCCTGCACAAGGGCCACAGCCAACAGAATAACAATATACAATGCAGCGATCTCTACTACGAAGAGTACCAATCCACCACCCTGACGCTCAAACTTAGAAGCCATCTCCTGTAGAAAGGCCTGTGGAAGACTGGCAATGATACCTACCATAATAAGCAGGGATATACCGTTACCGATGCCTTTATCCGTGATCCGCTCACCCAACCACATTGCAAATATGGTTCCTGCGGTAAGCACTACCATGGATGTAACCCAAAACACAGAAGGACTGATAGTAAGCGCCACGTTCTGGCTCATAAGGTTAGCAATGTAACCGGGAGCCTGGGCAAAGGTAATAGCGATGGTTAGGAAGCGAGTGATCTGGTTGATCTTTCTCCGTCCGCTTTCACCTTCCTTCTGCATTTTCTGGATGGTAGGGACGGCCATACCTAATAACTGGATCACAATAGATGCCGAGATATAGGGCATAATCCCTAGTGCCATGATGGATGCATTGGCAAATGCTCCACCGGTAAAGGCATTAAGAAGACCTATAATCCCGCCATCGGCCTGGCTTTGAAGATTGGTAAGACTTTCAGGATCAATACCAGGTAATACCACGTTGGATCCTAAACGATACACCAGCAAAAGACCCAGGGTAAGTAGGATCTTTTCCCTGAGTTCTTCAATTTTCCAGATATTTTGTATGGTTTCAATAAATCGCTTCATTCCACAACCTCTTAAAGGGTTTTTGCCTCACCACCAGCTGCTTCAATAGCTTCTTTGGCAGTTTTAGAGTAGGCGTGCACTTCTACATTCAATTTGGTCTTCAGTTCACCGCGCCCAAGAATCTTCACCAGATCGTTCTTAGCGATCAATCCGTTCTCTCTTAAAACTTCCAGGTTAATGGTATCGGTTACTTTCTTATTGTCTACCAGCTGCTGAAGGGTATCCAGGTTAAGCCCACGGTATTCAACACGGTTGAAATTGCGGAACCCGAACTTGGGAACACGTCTCTGCAAAGGCATCTGACCTCCTTCAAAACCGATCTTGGACTTATAACCACTGCGGGATTTAGCACCCTTGTGGCCACGTGTGGCAGTACCACCATGTCCTGATCCTTGTCCACGGGCAATCCTTTTGCGGGATTTGGTAGATCCTTCTGCTGGTTTAAGGTTATTTAAGCTCATCTTAAATATTGTTATCCGTCTTATTTAACTTCTTCTACTTCAATCAGGTGAGCCACTTTACGCACCATACCTCTTATTTGAGGAGTGTCGTTATGCTCAACCACCTGGTTCATTTTACGAAGACCTAAGGCCGCCAGCGTCTTTTTTTGATCTGCCGGACGTTTGATCTTGCTCTTTACTTGCTTTACTCTCAGGGTAGCCATAGCTGGTCTGTTTATCCGTTAAAAACCTTTTCTACACTAATACCGCGCATCTTGGCGATAGTACCTGCATCACGCATTTGCAAAAGGGCGTCAAAGGTAGCTTTTACCACGTTATGTGGGTTAGAAGAACCTTTGGATTTTGCTAACACATCATGCACACCAAGACTTTCCAGTACAGCACGCATTGCACCACCGGCAATTACTCCGGTACCGTTTGAGGCAGGACGAAGGAATACACGAGCTCCACCAAATTTACCATCTTGTGGATGCGGAATAGTATTCTTCACCAAAGGAATACGAACCAGGTTCTTCTTGGCATCTTCAATACCCTTTTGAATGGCTTCTGAAACTTCCTTGGACTTTCCGAGACCGTGGCCAACCACGCCCTTCTCATCACCTACCACTACAATAGCTGAAAATCCGAAGGTCCTACCACCTTTAGTAACCTTGGTTACCCGTTGGATACCTACCAGGCGATCAGTCAATTCCAGTCCGCTTGGTTTTACTCTTTGGATATTTTTATGATTTCTGATCATAAATAATTTCTTAAAATTTTAGTCCTCCTTCTCTGGCACCTTCCGCCAATGATTTAACACGTCCGTGATACAGGTATCCACCACGATCAAAGGTTACATGCTCCAGGCCGGCTGCCACTGCCTTTTCGGCAATGCGCTGTCCCACCTTCTTAGCCACCTCAGAGCGGTTACCTCCTTTATCAAAATCCTTTTCCAGGGAAGAGGCGGCAGCAAGAGTCTTTCCTGCCACATCATCAATGATCTGGGCATAGATCTCATTGTTACTACGGAACACAGACAGGCGAGGCCTTTCAGCGGTACCGGTAACTGTTTTCCGGATCCTCTTTTTAATTCGTTGTCTTCTTTCTGATTTTGTAAGTGCCATCTCTTATTATTTACCAGCAGTTTTACCAGCTTTTCTTCTAATATATTCTCCCTGGAAGCGAACACCTTTACCTTTGTAAGGCTCGGGCTTACGGAAGGAACGGATCTTTGAGGCCACCAGACCTAAAAGTTGTTTATCATGGCTGCTCAGTGTAACCAGTGGGTTCTTTCCTTTTTCAGAAAGGGTTTCCACCTTCACCTCATTAGGCAGTTCAAAAACAATATTGTGTGAGTAACCAAGAGACAGGTCCAGCCTTTGTCCCTGGTGAGAGGCACGGTAACCTACTCCCACCAACTCAAGCTTCTTTTCAAAACCTTTGCTAACACCTTCCATCATATTGGCAAGAAGGGCACGGTATAATCCGTGGTTAGCCCTGGTTTGCTTGGCCTCGGAGCTACGCTCCAAAGTGGCTACACCATCTTCGATCTTAAGATTAAGGTCAGAAGATATTTCCTGGCTGAGTTCACCCAGCTTACCCTTAACCGTAACCCTATGGTTGTCAACTTTTACGTCAACGCCTTCAGGGATACTTATCGGTGCTTTTCCAACTCTTGACATCTCTCTAAATGCTTTCTATTTCTATACTTATTAATATATGTAGCAAAGTACTTCGCCACCTACGTTCTCCTTACGGGCTTGCTTGTCGGTCATAACTCCCTTGGAAGTAGATACGATAGCAATTCCCAAACCGTTGATCACGCGAGGCATTTCCTTACCGCTACTGTACTTTCTTAAACCGGGCTTACTTACCCGCTCCAGTGAGCGTATAGCAGACTCATTGCTTACACGATCATACTTCAGGGCGATCTTAATACTTCCCTGAGGACCTTTTTCTTCCCTCTTATAATTAAGGATGTAACCTTGATCCATAAGGATCTTGGTGATCTCTTCCTTAATATTGGAAGCTGGTATCTCAACTATTTTATGACCCGCCATGATAGCGTTACGCATACGGGTCAGGTAATCTGCGATTGGATCTGTAACCATCATATTCTTACCAACTTGCTTTTTTAACACCGGGGATCAGACCGTTATTGGCCATTTCCCTGAACATTACCCTGGAAACACCGAACTGGCGCATGTAGCCTTTAGGGCGTCCGGTAAGCTTGCAACGGTTGTGCAGTCTTACAGGAGACGCGTTTTTGGGCAGCTTTTGAAGCGCTTCATAATCACCGGCAGCTTTAAGAGCCGCACGCTTCTCAGCGTATTTATCAACTAATTCTTGCCGCTTTACCTCACGGGCTTTCATTGATTCCTTAGCCATACTTATTTCTTAAAGGGTAATCCAAATTTTTCCAAAAGGGCTTTCGCTTCTTTATCGGTATTGGCCGATGTCACAAAAGTGATGTCCATACCGGCAATGCGATTCACCTTGTCAATATCTATTTCGGGGAAGATGATCTGCTCGGTAATACCCAGCGTGTAATTTCCTCTTCCGTCAAATCCATTCTTTTTAATTCCGTTGAAGTCACGGATGCTAGGCAAAGCCGCCCAGATCAGTCTTTCCAGGAATTCATACATTTTATCACCGCGCAAGGTTACCTTGGCTCCAATGGGCATACCCTTCCTCAACTTGAAGTTGGAGATATCCTTTTTGGAATAGGTGGCAATAGCTTTTTGCCCGGAAATACGTGACATTTCATCCACTGCATACTCAATGAGCTTCTTGTCGGCAGTAGCTGCACCGATACCCTGAGAAAGAACGACCTTCTTCAAACGGGGTACCTCCATAACATTTTTGTATCCGAGTTCTTCCTTTAAGGCAGGAACAACTTCCTTCCGATACTTTTCCTTTAATGTGGGTGTATTATTGCTCATTACTTAATGGTCTCTTGTGTTTTCTTGGAATATCTCACCAGTTTGCCATTTTCATCTTCTTTGCGTCCTACGCGGCTCGCTTTACCGTTTGCATCAACATACATCAGGTTAGAAAGATGAATAGGAGCTTCTTTTTCGGTAATACCTCCCTGTGGGTTGGTAGCACTGGGCTTCATGTGTTTCTTTACCACATTGATACCCTCTACCAAAGCCTTATTCTTGGAAGGAAGCATTTCGATAACGGTACCTGTCTGACCTTTATATTCACCGGCCAGTACTGTTACCTTATCTCCTTTCTTAATGTGAAACTTTGCCATCTCTACTGTCTTTTAAAGTACCTCGGGGGCCAATGAAACAATCTTCATAAACTGCTTGTCGCGCAGCTCCCTGGAAACCGGCCCGAAAACACGGGTTCCGCGCATCTCACCTTGTGCATTCAAAAGTACACAGGCGTTATCATCAAAACGGATGTATGAACCATCAGCTCTGCGAACTTCTTTCTTGGTGCGTACCACTACCGCAGTTGAAACCTGGCCTTTTTTAACGTTACCAGCAGGAGTTGCTTCCTTTACAGAAACCACGATCTTATCTCCTACCGAGGCATAACGCCTTTTGGTACCGCCCAGTACGCGAATACAAAGTACCTCCTTGGCACCTGTATTGTCTGCTACTCTAAGTCTTGACTCTTGCTGTAACATTATTTAGCTCTTTCAATAATTTCAACTAATCTCCATCTCTTGCTCTTGCTCAAAGGACGGGTTTCCATGATCTTCACGGTGTCACCAATGTTGCATTGGTTTTCTTCATCGTGAGCGTGGAACTTCTTGGTAGTTTTGATAAACTTACCGTACATCGGGTGCTTTTGACGTCTTTCAACCGATACAGTGATTGACTTCTGCATCTTGTTGCTGGTTACTATACCGATGCGTTCCTTTCTTAAATTTCTTTTATCTTCCATCAGAAAGGTTATTGCTTATCTCCGTTTAATTCTCTATTGCGTAACTCTGTAGCCAGGCGGGCAATATCCTTGCGCGTTGCCTTCAAAGTATTAGGGTTTTCCAGTGGCGAAATGGTATGAGCCATTTTTGCCTTGGAGTAAGACGCTTTTTCGTCTTCAAGCTTTTCCCGGATTTCCTGGGTAGTCATTTCTTTAATTACCGATGCTTTCATCTTTCAAATACTTTATTAAGCTCCAGCGTAGTCTCTGCGAATTATGAACTTGGTTTTAACCGGTAGTTTCTGAGCGGCCAGGCGCAAAGCTTCCTTCGCAACTTCAGAGTTTACACCGTCCAGTTCAAAGATGATACGGCCTGGTTTTACCACAGCAACCCAGTGATCCAAAGCTCCTTTTCCTTTACCCATACGTACCTCTGCAGGCTTCTTTGTAATGGGTTTGTCCGGAAAGATGCGGATCCACAACTGCCCTTCCCTTTTCATAAAACGGGTAGCGGCAATACGGGCGGCTTCTATCTGGCGCGAAGTGATAAAAACTTCATCCAACGCTTTTATGGCAAAGCTTCCAAAGGCTATTTGCGCACCTCTGTGGGCATTACCCTTCATGCGACCTTTGAACGTCTTTCTGTGCTTTGTTTTTTTAGGCTGTAACATCTTTATACACTAATTTTTCAGTCCTCTTATTTACTGCTTCTTCTCTTTCTGCCTCCACGGCCACCTGCAGCGCCTTGCGGACCTCCGGTTTTTCCACCTTTCTTAACGGTTCCCAAAAGGTTGCTCAGGTCTCTCTTACCGTATACTTCACCTTTCATGATCCATACCTTGAAACCAATACGACCATAGGTTGTATGAGCCTCAGACAGGGCATAGTCAATATCTGCACGGAAAGTGTGCAAAGGTGTACGGCCATCCTTATACATTTCAGAACGTGCCATTTCCGCACCATTCAAACGACCAGATGCCTGAATTTTGATACCTTCAGCTCCCATACGCATGGTAGCAGCAATAGCCATCTTAATAGCCCTGCGGTAAGAGATACGACCTTCTACCTGACGGGCAATACTGTCTGCCACAAGCTTGGCGTCCAGTTCAGGACGTTTGATCTCAAAAATGTTGATCTGAACTTCCTTCTTGGTAAGTTTCTTAAGCTCTTCCTTTAGTTTATCAACCTCCTGGCCTCCTTTACCGATAATGATACCGGGACGGCTGGTTGTGATGGTAATGGTGATCAGCTTAAGTGTACGCTCAATAATGATGCGGCTTACGCTGGCTTTAGAAAGACGGGCGTAGAGATATTTACGGATCTTGTCATCTTCGGCAAGTTTATCACCGTAATCTCTTCCTCCGTACCAGTTACTATCCCATCCACGGATGAATCCTAATCGGTTACCTATCGGGTTTGTCTTTTGTCCCATTCGGTTATGAATTACTTTCGTTAACTTCTTCTACTACTTCCTGGTTGCGGGCATCCACGATCATGGTTACGTGGTTGCTTCTCTTACGCACACGGTGAGCTCTTCCCTGTGGCGCAGGTTGAATACGCTTCAACATACGGCCTCCGTCTACATAAACCTCTTTGATAAAGAGTCCGGCCTCGTCCATACGGGCACCTTCATTTTTCTGCTCCCAGTTGTTGATAGCGCTAAGCAAAAGCTTCTCCAGCCTTCCGCTGGCCTCTTTACCGCTATGCTTCAGCAGGAATAGTGCTTTTTGCACATCCATGCCTCTTACCATATCTGCTACCAATCTCATTTTACGAGGTGAGGTAGGGCAGTTATTCAACTTGGCAATAGCCAGGCTTTTTCTGGCTTCCTTGATTGCCTCTGCTCTTAGTCTTTTTCTGGCACCCATAATAAACTGTTATTAGCGCTTACCTTTATCTTTCTTATTTCCAGCATGGCCACGGAAGGTACGTGTAGGTGAAAATTCACCCAACTTGTGACCTACCATGTTTTCGGTAACGAATACCGGCACAAAGGTGCGGCCATTATGAACCGCAATTGTTTGTCCTACAAATTCAGGAGAGATCATAGAAGAACGTGAGTAGGTTTTAACTACTGACTTCTTACCGCTCTCAACGTTGTCGAGAACCTTCTTCTCCAATTTATAATGGATATATGGACCTTTTTTAAGTGACCTTGCCATCTATATTATTTTTTCCGTCTTTCTACAATATACTTGTTGGATTCCTTCTTAGGTGTACGTGTTTTGTAACCTTTTGCAGGAATACCTTTCCTGGAACGTGGGTGACCTCCGGAAGCCCTTCCTTCACCACCACCCATGGGGTGATCAACGGGGTTCATGGCTACACCACGAACGCGTGGTCTTCTACCCAACCAGCGTTTACGACCAGCTTTACCGGATATCTCCTGAGAGTTGTCCGAATTACTAACCGCACCGATCACTGCCTTACAGGTAACCAGGATCATCCTTGACTCACCACTAGGCAACTTGATGATGGCATATTTACCATCACGGGCGGAAAGCTGGGCAAATGAACCGGCACTACGGGCGATAACCGCACCTTGTCCGGGACGCATTTCAATACAGCTGATAACGGTACCCATAGGGATATCAGACAGGAACATGGCGTTACCGATCTGAGGAGTAGCCTCCGCTCCGCTTATCAGCTCCTGACCAGCCTGAAGACCGTTAGGAGCTATGATGTACCGCTTTTCACCGTCAGCATATACCAACAAGGCAATACGGGCGCTACGGTTAGGATCGTATTCAATTGACTTTACTGTTGCAGGTATACCATCCTTATCACGTTTAAAGTCAATAGTTCTGTATTTCTTCTTATGCCCACCACCGATGTAGCGCATAGTCATCTTTCCGGTGTTATTCCTACCTCCGGATTTGCTCTTACCTTTTACCAGTGATTTTTCAGATTTGGCTCCTTTGGTAAGGTTTCCAAAATCACTAACCACTTTAAAGCGCTGACCCGGTGTAACGGGCTTTAATTTTCTTACTCCCATCGTATCAAATATTACTATACAGATCTATGGTTTCTCCACTGCGCACCTCAACGATAGCCTTTTTGTAAGAACCGGAATTTCCGCTTACTACACCGTTTTTGGTATAACGCATTTTACGTTTGCCTGGCACCACCATAGTACGAATGTTATCGATGTGAACACCGTAAAGCTCCTCTATGGCGTTTTTGATCTCAATCTTGTTCGCCTTCTTATCCACTACAAAAGCAAAGCGATTGTTGTCTTCGCTATCCGTAGTGGCCTTTTCTGTAATTACCGGTCTTATCAAGATGCCCATGGCTTATTTTCTTAATAGTGTTTCCAATTTTTCCAACGAATCTTCAGTCAAAACCACACTCTGAGCATTCATTAACTCGTAAGTGTTTAATTCCGAAGCAATTACAACGTCAGAACCCTTAAAATTTCGGGACGACAAATATAAAGTTTTATTTGACTCTCCAAGCACTATAAGTGACTTTTTTCCGTCCAGGCCTAAAGCCTTGATTACATCGATGAAGTCTTTGGTTTTTGGAGCGTCAAAAGAAAGGTTTTCAATAACCTGTAAACTTTTCTCTCCGGCCTTCAGGCTCAACGCTGATTTACGGGCTACGGCCTTGATCTTTTTATTAAGCTTAAAGCCATAGTTACGGGGACGGGGACCGAATACAGTACCTCCACCTCTTTGTACAGGAGATTTCAATGAACCTACACGAGCGTTACCAGTTCCCTTTTGACGGAAGAACTTCTTGGTAGTACGGGAGATCTCTGCTCTTTCCTTAGCCTTGTGAGTACCCTGACGCTGGTTGGCCAGGTATTGTTTCACATCAAGATAGATAGCGTGATGATTAGGCTCAACACCGTAAAGATCATCAGCCAGCTTAACCTTGCGGCCGGTTTCTTTTCCTTCTTTGTTTAATACCGGTAATTCCATCACTTGGTAATTATTACGTATGAATTTTTAGCTCCGGGAACAGATCCCTTTACTACCAATAAATTGTTTTCCTTATCCACCTTGATCACTCTCAGGTTTTCAATCATGGTACGGGCACCACCCATACGGCCGGCCATCTTCATACCTTTAAATACACGAGAGGGGTCAGAACCGGCACCAATAGAACCGGGAGCGCGAAGGCGGTTATGCTGACCGTGGGTAGACTGTCCTACACCACCAAAGCCGTGGCGCTTCACAACACCCTGGAAACCTTTTCCTTTGGAGGTTCCGGTTACATCAACAAATTCTCCTTCAATGAAAATATCTACGGAAACTTCGTCACCGAGCTTTACTTCATTATCAAAACCGTCAACTTCGATGATGCGGTGCTTTACGGGCACACCGGCCTTTTTGAAGTGTCCTATCTGTTGTTGGGCAACATTTTTTTCGCTGCGATCACCGTAGGCAATCTGAATAGCGTTATAACCATCGGTTTCAGTGGTTTTAACTTGAGAAACCACACAAGGACCAGCTTCGATAACGGTACAGGGTAAGTTTTTACCGTTTTCGTCAAAGAGGCTTGTCATTCCGATCTTTTTACCGATCAATCCAGGCATTCGACCTAATTTTTAAATTATTATTTTACTACTATCACACTTTGATCTCAACTTCCACTCCACTGGGCAGCTCCAACTTCATAAGAGCATCAATGGTTTTGGAGGAAGAAGAGTAGATATCCATCAGCCTCTTATAAGAAGACAGCTGGAACTGTTCCCTTGACTTCTTATTTACGTGAGGCGAGCGGAGTACGGTATAAATGCGTTTGTTGGTAGGCAACGGAATTGGCCCGTTAACAATAGCACCAGTACTCTTCACCGTCTTTACGATCTTTTCAGCAGACTTGTCTACCAAATTGTAATCGTATGATTTAAGCTTAATCCTGATTTTCTGGCTCATCTTTATCTAACTTATCTTAAGCTGGTTGTTTACCTTTTACTTTAGCAATCACCTCTTCGGCAACGTTCTTGGGAGCTTCCTCGAAGTGAGAGAATTCCATGGTTGAAGTTGCACGACCTGAAGAAATTGTACGCAGGTCAGTTACATAACCGAACATCTCTGAAAGCGGAACTTTAGCCTTGATCACCTTGGAATTACCACGGTCACCCATGCCTTCAACCACTCCCCTTCTACGGTTCAGGTCACCAACCACATCACCCATATTCTCTTCTGGGGTTAAAACCTCCAGTTTCATGATGGGCTCCAACAATACAGGCTGAGCTTTTGGCAATGCCGTACGGTAAGCCATTTTAGCGGCCAGTTCAAACGAAAGCTGATCAGAGTCAACCGCGTGGAAAGAACCATCGCTCAGTGTTACTGTAAGATTATCTACAGGGAAACCAGCCAATACACCATTGGACATTGCTTCCTTAAATCCTTTTTCAACGGAGGGGATAAATTCTTTAGGAATGTTACCACCTTTAACATCGTTCTTGAATACCAGACCGGGGTTCTCAGGATCACCAGGAGCAATAGTAACGATAATGTCCGCGAACTTACCACGACCACCGGTTTGCTTCTTGTAAACCTCACGGTGTTGAATAGTACCGTTGATAGCTTCTTTGTAAGAAACCTGTGGAGCACCCTGATTAACTTCAACCTTAAACTCACGTCTCAAACGGTCGATAATGATATCCAGGTGAAGCTCACCCATACCACTGATCACCGTTTGACCGGAATCTTCATCCGTCTTAACCTGGAAGGTAGGATCCTCTTCAGCAAGCTTGCTAAGGGCCACGCCCAGTTTATCAACGTCAGCCTGGGTTTTAGGCTCAATCGCCAAACCAATAACAGGCTCTGGGAATACCATGGATTCAAGCACGATAGGACGGCTCTCATCACAAAGGGTATCTCCTGTCTTAATATCTTTAAAACCTACCAGTGCACCGATATCACCAGCACCAAGACCTTCGATCTGGTTCTGCTTGTTGGCGTGCATCTGGAAGATACGTGAAATACGTTCTTTCTTACCAGTACGGGTGTTCAATACATAAGAACCGGCATTGAGATTACCCGAATAAGCCCTGGTGAAACACAGACGACCTACGTAAGGATCCGTAGCAATTTTAAATGCAAGACCGGCAAAAGGCTCATCGTAACCTGGCTTTCTCTTTTCTTCCTGCTCAGTATCGGGGTTAGTACCAACGATAGCGTCCACATCCAGCGGAGAAGGAAGGATTTCCATAACCATGTCCAGCATAGCCTGCACACCTTTATTCTTAAAGGCAGAACCACACATCATAGGGATTACCTTACCGGCAATGGTAGCTTCACGAAGAGCATCCAGAATCTCTCTTTCAGTAAGAGAATCGGGATCCTCAAAATATTTTTCCATCAGGGTATCGTTGAACTCTGCCACAGCTTCCAGCAGTTTTTCGCGATACTCAGTAGCTTCGTCAAGAACGTCAGCAGGGATGTCAACCGTTTCGAAGGTCATACCCATATCATCTTCATTCCAAACAATGCCACGGAAGTTGATCAGGTCAACCACTCCTTTGAAGTCTGCTTCAGCACCGATAGGTATCTGCAGAGGCAGAGCATGGCTTCCAAGCATTTCCCTCACCTGCTTACACACGTTAAGGAAATCTGCACCCTGGCGGTCCATCTTATTCACAAAACCGATACGGGGAACGTTGTAATTGTCAGCCAGACGCCAGTTGGTTTCGGACTGAGGCTCCACACCGTCAACGGCACTGAAAAGGAATACCAGACCATCCAATACACGCAGTGAACGGTTTACCTCAACGGTAAAGTCAACGTGTCCAGGGGTGTCAATAATGTTTACGTGATATTCAGTACCACGATAAGGCCATTTTAAGGTTGTTGCAGCTGAAGTGATGGTAATACCCCTTTCCTGCTCCTGCTCCATCCAGTCCATGGTAGCTGCACCATCGTGCACCTCACCAATCTTGTGGCTTACACCACCGTAATAAAGAATACGTTCGGTTGTAGTGGTCTTACCGGCATCAATGTGAGCGGCAATCCCGATATTCCTTGTGTATTTTAGATCTCTTTTAGCCATTGCTGCTTAAGTTCTTTCCTTTATGTTTAGAATTTAAAGAATGAGAAAGCCTTGTTAGCTTCCGCCATCTTGTGGGTATCCTGTCTTTTCTTCACGGCAGCACCCTCTTCCTTACTAGCGGCAAGAATCTCGGCAGCCAAACGGGCAGCCATAGACTTCTCATTGCGCTTACGTGAAAACGCGATAAGCCATTTCATAGCCACAGAAACTTTACGATCCGGACGAATAGGCACAGGGATCTGGAAAGTCGCTCCTCCCACCCTACGGCTTCTCACCTCAACGTGTGGCATTACATTGTTCAATGCCTCTTTCCACAGTTCCAAGCCATTGCCTTCGCCAGTTTTTTGAGAAACTATATCAATAGCCTCGTAGAAAACACTGTAGGCTGTACTTTTCTTACCGCTGTACATCAGGTTATTCACAAAACGGGTAACCAAGGCATCATTGAACCTTGGATCGGGTAAAAGCGGTCTTTTTTTAGCTCTGGTTTTTCTCATCGCGCTTTAATACTATTACTTTTTATCTTTTGGTCTTTTGGCACCGTACTTAGATCTGCGCTGCATACGTCCGTTCACACCTTGAGTATCAAGGGCTCCCCTTACAATATGGTAACGCACACCTGGAAGGTCTTTTACCCTTCCGCCACGTACTAACACAATACTGTGCTCCTGTAAGTTGTGACCTTCACCCGGAATGTAGGCATTCACCTCATTTCCGTTTACCAAACGCACACGCGCTACTTTACGCATTGCAGAGTTTGGTTTCTTAGGAGTGGTAGTATACACACGGGTACACACACCTCTCTTCTGTGGTGACGATTGCAGAGCCGCTGACTTACTCTTCTTTGCGGTTTGCTGCCTGCCTTTTCTTACTAATTGTTGTATCGTTGGCATATACCTTAATTATATATAAGCTGTTAAAAATCAACAGGTACCCTATTTTTAGGGGACTGCAAATGTATAACTATTTCTAATACTGACAATACGCGCTTAAAAAATTATTGCGCAAAAGTAAAAGTCCGAACCAAAACCCGCTTTTGAAAGGATACCTTCACCGTTGAATTTGACCGAAAATCACACCTTGGCTAAAGGGGAAACTGAAACCGCATACCTGGTGGCTTGAAACGAATTGATCAGACCGGAAACAAAACCGAAACTGACATCCGGATTGAAGGGTGAGCAGCAAAAGGCTAAACCGAAACAGAAGCACTCCTTAGTTATAGTTCTCGAGTTTAAGCGTTCAAACCTTATTTGAAAGGCATAACCTTTTTGTTGGCGTTTTGTGGATATCTGAGTTAAACCTCCCTTGCCCCGTCCCTATATTTATAGGTACTTTGCACCTCTTTATTTTGATTAATGTGGAAGACTATTTAAGGAAACTGAATCCCGCCCAAAGAGCCGCTGTAGAAGCCGTAAAAGGACCGATAATGGTAATAGCCGGTGCCGGGTCCGGTAAAACACGGGTACTTACCTATCGTATTGCACACCTTATTGATCATCATGGTGTGGACGCTTTCAATATTCTGGCCCTGACCTTTACCAATAAAGCGGCAAGGGAAATGAAAGAACGGATAGGTACCATTGTAGGTGCTTCAGAAGCCAAGAACCTGTGGATGGGAACTTTCCACAGTGTTTTTGCACGCATCCTGCGTGTGGAAGGCGAACGCCTGGGATACCCCTCCAATTTCACCATATATGATACAGAAGACCAGGCCAAGGTCATCAACAATATTATTAAGGAGCAAAGCCTGGATAAGGAGATCTACAAACCTAAAAGTGTAGCGCGCAGAATATCCGCTTTTAAAAACGCCCTGATCACCCCGGAAGAGTATATGCGCTCCCCGGAATTACGAGAACAGGATGCATCCGCCCGCATGCCGCTTATGGGAGAGGTTTTTGCCGCCTATAATGAAAGGTGCTTTCGTTCCGGGGCTATGGACTTTGACGACCTGCTATTGAATACCTATTTATTGTTGCGCAAATTCCCGGAAGTACTCCTTAAATACCAGGAACGTTTCCGCTTTATAATGGTAGACGAGTACCAGGATACCAACCATGCCCAATACCTTATTATTAAGGCTCTGGCTAACCGCTATGGCAACATCTGTGTAGTGGGCGATGATGCGCAGAGTATTTATGCCTTCCGGGGCGCCAATATTAAGAACATACTCAACTTCCAGCGCGACTATGATGATGTACAGGTGTATAAGCTGGAACAGAATTACCGCTCATCCAAAACCATTGTAGGTGCAGCCAACAGCCTTATTGCCAAAAACAAGGATCAACTACACAAGGAGGTATGGACAGACAATGATCAGGGTGAACATATTGTAGTTCATAAAACGGTTAGTGACAATGACGAGGGCAATTATGTGGCGCGCATGATCTTTGAAAAGCACATGAACCTGCATTTGCCGCATGAATCATTTGCTATTTTATACCGCACCAATGCCCAATCACGGGCCATTGAAGATGCACTACGTAGAAAGAACATTCCGTACCGCATTTACGGAGGCCTTTCCTTTTACCAACGCAAAGAGGTTAAGGATGTACTGGCTTATTTCCGGCTCACCATCAATCCTCAGGATGAAGAAGCGTTCCGGAGAGTGATCAATTACCCCAAACGCGGAATTGGTGACACCACTATAGATAAACTGACCGTAGCTGCCAACCGCGAAGGTGTAACTATTTGGGAAGCCTGCCAGAACCCCCTGCTCCTGGAACACGCGGGCGTTAACCGCCCTACCCAAACCAAACTGGCCGATTTTGTGACCAAGGTTGAGAGCTACCGGGTATTGGCGGCTAAACAGGATGCTTTTGAGGTAGCGGGACACATCGCTAAAACCTCCGGCCTTATCCGTGAATTCAGCCAGGATAAAACCCCGGAAGGTGTAAGCCGCTATGAAAACATTGAAGAATTATTGAATTCCGTAAAGGAATTTACAGACAACCAGAAGGAGATTGAAGAAGGAGATCCTTCACTGGGGAGCTTTATGCAGGATGTGGCTCTTATAACCGATTCCGATAAAGGCACCCCCGATGATAAAAACAAGGTTTCCCTGATGACCATCCATCTGGCGAAAGGTCTTGAGTTCCCGGTAGTTTTTATTGTGGGTATGGAAGAAAGTCTTTTCCCCTCTATGATGAGTATGGGCAGCCGTGCCGACCTGGAGGAAGAACGGAGGCTTTTTTACGTGGCACTCACCAGGGCTGAAAAAGAGGCCTACCTCACCTATGCCCAGATGCGATACCGATGGGGTAAACTTATAGATTGTGAACCCAGCCGTTTTCTGGAAGAGATTGATGAAAACTTCCTCAACATCATGACCCCGGACTTCAGCCCGTTTACCGGCCCCGAAACAACAAGCCGCAGGAAACCGGAGCCTCCGAAACGAAGGCCGCAGATCTCCAGCAACCGGCCTCCCGGCCCACCTAAAAACCTGAAGCGCGTACAGAATAACAGCTCCTTGGATGATGGCAACTACGAAGCCCTGGAGAATGTGTCTGTTGGCGAACGGGTAAAACATCAACGTTTTGGGCTGGGAACGGTTAGTGATCTTGAAGGCTCCGGGCCCAACAAAAAGGCCCTCATTGAGTTTGATAATGTTGGGGAAAAGAAATTATTACTCAAATTTGCTAAACTTGAACGCCTGTAGGTGTAATAAAACCCGGCCCTAAACGAATATATTATATTATTGCCGGCATAAATGGTGATACCTGACTGATTTTCTAAGGAGCAGGTTAGCCTTATCTTTAAATTATGGAATACAATACCAGCAGACCCAGGATGATCATCCCCGAATATGGACGCAACGTTCAGAAAATGGTGGATTACCTGAGTACTATCGAGGATCGGAATGAACGTAACGAGCAAGCACAAAACCTCATTGATATTATCGGGAACCTGAATCCCCAGATCCGTGATGTTCCGGATTTCAAGCATAAACTATGGGATCATATGTTCATCATGTCCGATTTTAAACTGGATGTGGACGCCCCTTATCCCCTTCCTGCCCCTGAATCTCTTAACGAGAAGCCTGCCCATGTGGACTACCCGGCCCGCAGCCACGCCTACCGCCACTACGGAAACATCCTTAAGGATATGGTAAAACACTGCGTAACTCTTGAAGACGGAGAATATAAAGAGCGCTTGGTGAACGCCATTGCCAACCACATGAAAAAGACTTACCTGCTCTGGAATAAGGATACTGTGGATGATGAAGTGATCCTCAAACAGATGCGTGAACTTTCGGATGGCAAGCTCGACCTTTCAGCCGTTAACCTTAGCGACAAGCAGGATCTGGTTAAGAATACCGCCAATAACGGTAACTCCAATAAGAGAAACTCCGGCTATAAAGGCAACCGCAAGCGTAAAAAATTCAAGTCCAATAAATAAAATATACTCCATTGGGTACTTTCCAGATTACGGGTGGTAAAAAATTAAAGGGGGAGATCACCCCGCAAGGTGCCAAAAACGAGGCCCTGCAGATTATATGCGCCACTCTTCTTACTCCTGAAAAAGTAACGATCAGTAATATTCCCGACATCCGTGATGTCAATAAGCTCATTGATATACTTTCGGATCTTGGGGTAACCGTGCACCGCAAGGGACCCGGCAAATGCACTTTCCAGGCCAATGATCTCAACCTGGGTTACCTGGAGTCGGACACTTTCAAGGAAAAAGGCGGTTCCCTACGGGGTTCCATTATGATTGTAGGTCCGTTGCTGGCCCGCTTTGGAAAGGGGTATATCCCCAAGCCGGGCGGAGATAAGATAGGACGCAGAAGGCTGGATACCCACTTTACCGGTTTCCAGATGCTGGGAGCACGCTTCCGTTACGAACCCGGAGAATCCTTTTACGGGGTGGAGGCTGAAAAGCTTAAAGGCACCTATATGCTGCTGGACGAGGCTTCCGTAACCGGAACTGCAAACATTGTTATGGCAGCAGCCCTGGCCGAAGGGACTACTACTATTTACAATGCCGCCTGCGAACCTTACCTCCAACAGCTTTGCAATATGATCAACCGTATGGGTGGAAAGATCAGCGGAATTGGCTCCAACCTGCTTACCATTGAGGGAGTTAAGGAACTGGGCGGCTGTGACCATACCATCCTCCCGGATATGATTGAGATCGGCAGCTGGATTGGTATGGCAGCCATGACCGGCTCTGAGATTACCATAAAAAATGTATCCTACGACAACCTGGGGGTTATACCTTCCGTATTCCGTAAAATGGGCATAAAGCTGGAACGTAAAAACGATGATATTTACATCCCCGCCCAGGATCATTATGAAATTGAGAATTACATCGATGGCTCCATTCTCACTATTGCCGATGCGCCTTGGCCAGGATTTACTCCTGACCTGCTCAGTATAGCCCTGGTAGTAGCTACCCAGGCCCGTGGCAGTGTCCTGATCCATCAGAAAATGTTTGAAAGCCGTCTGTTCTTTGTGGATAAACTGATCGACATGGGCGCGCAGATCATCCTTTGCGATCCGCACCGTGCCACAGTGATAGGACTGGATAAACAAACCGCCTTGCGCGCTACTACTATGACCAGTCCGGACATACGTGCCGGTATCTCCCTGCTCATTGCAGCCCTGAGTGCAGAAGGCACCAGTATTATTCACAATATTGAGCAAATAGACCGGGGATATGAAAATATCGACACCCGCCTACGTGCCATTGGCGCAGAAATTGTTAGATTAGACTAATTATTTTGATGAACTAGAACCTGAAAATGATGTTTAAAAAACCTTTATTTATAATACTTTGTGCCGGATTGGCTTTTGCAGGATTAAGCTTCGTAGAAGAATACCATGAGGAGATCTCTGTTGATGAGCAGAATAAAGTCTTGAATATCGGTGACAAGGCTCCTGATATCAAGCTGAGTGACCCTGAAGGAAAAACAAGGTCTTTAAGTGACCTTAAAGGTAAGATCGTACTGATCGATTTCTGGGCAAGCTGGTGCCGTCCCTGCCGCATGGAAAATCCTAATGTGGTAAAGGCTTACGACAAGTTTAAAGATGCCAAGTTCAAAAAAGCCAAGGGATTTGAAATATTCAGCGTTTCACTGGACCGTAATAAAACGGACTGGGTTCGTGCTATTGAATCAGACAACCTTAAATGGGACAATCACGTAAGTGACCTGAAGTTCTGGCAATCAGAGGCAGCCCGCATTTACAATGTAAATGGTATTCCCGCTACCTTCCTGATTGATGAAGAAGGAACCATCATTGCCAAGAACCTCAGAGGTGGAACCCTGGAAAGTACACTGGAAAAACTGACAGAATAAAATCTGTTTAATATACCTACTTTAAAGCCCCGCGCCAAGGCGCGGGGCTTTTTTATGTCACAATGACACATCACGTGTTATGGCAAGGGATTTGACCCACTTAAGCACTTTAAAAGCATTTATTCCCAATGAGTAAAAAGGACGTAAAAGATCCGGAAGAACAGGAAGTAATGGATACCCAACAGGATAATCCGAATGAAGAGGTACATGAAACAGATCCGGTGGATAAACTGGAATCAGAAATAAGCAGCCTCAAAGATCAACACCTTCGCCTGTATGCCGATTTTGAGAATTACAAAAAACGTATTTCCAAAGAGCGCTTGGAGCTTTTCACTACCGCCAAACAGGAAATGATGGACGCCCTGCTTCCTATACTGGATGATTTCCAGCGGGCCCTGAAAAACCTGGAAGGCACCGATGCACATAGTGGAATTCAACTGATCTTTTCCAAGTTGGATAACACCCTTAAAAACAAGGGGCTCCAGCCTATGGATAATACAACAGGTGCCCCTTTTGACGTGGATACCATGGAAGCCGTTACACGCATTCCCGCTCCTTCCGAAGACCTTAAGGGAAAGGTGGTTGATGAAATTGAACGAGGTTATAAACTCGGAAATAAAATATTACGCTACGCCAAGGTAGTGGTAGGCGAATAACACATACTATGGCAAAAAAAGATTTTTACGATATACTAGGTGTTGACCGGAAGGCTTCCGCAGAAGAGATCAAGAAGGCTTACCGCAAAATGGCTATTAAATATCACCCTGACAAGAACCCGGATGATCAGGAGGCGGAAGCCAAATTCAAGGAGGCGGCAGAAGCTTATGAAGTTTTGAGCAACCCGGAAAAACGTCAGCGTTATGATCAGTTTGGTCACGCAGGTGTAGGGGGTGCAGCCGGTGGTCGTGGAGGCTTTGGCGGAGGCATGAACATGGAGGATATTTTCGAACAGTTCGGAGATATTTTCGGTGGCGCCTTTGGCGGAGGCTTCGGGGGCTTTGGCGGAGGCGGCCGTGGTGGTAAACGTGTTTTTAAAGGTAGCAACCTACGGGTACGGGTAAAGCTCAACCTGGAGGAAATTGCCAACGGTGTAGAGAAAAAATTACGTATTAAACGCCAGGTACCAGCTGATGGCGTAAGCTTTAAAACTTGCCCCACCTGTAACGGAAGTGGACAAACCTTTCGCGTAACCAATACCATACTGGGGCAGATGCGTACCAGCTCAAGCTGCCCTACCTGTAATGGTTTAGGCCAAACCATAGATAAAAAACCTTCTGATGCTGACGAGTACGGAATGGTACGGAAGGAAGAAACCGTATCCATAAAAATACCAGCCGGTGTAGTAGATGGTATGCAGCTCAAAATGTCCGGTAAAGGTAATGCCGGGCCTATGGGCGGAGTAAATGGTGACCTTATCGTGGTAATTGAAGAGCAGGAGCATGAAGAACTGAAGAGAGATGGCAACAACCTCCATTATGATCTCTATATAAGCTTTCCAGATGCCGTATTGGGTTCCAAAGTGGATATTCCTACGGTAAACGGCAAGGCCCGCATTAAGGTAGATCCCGGCACCCAGTCAGGGCGCATTTTACGCTTGCGCAACAAAGGTTTGCCCAGCATAGAAGGTTATGGCACCGGTGATATTCTGGTACATGTAAACGTTTGGACCCCCAAGAATATCTCGAACGACCAGAAGAAGATTTTTGAAGAAATGCAGAAAGACCCCAACTTCCAGCCGCAACCCGGCAGAGGAGAGAAGTCATTCTTTGACAAGGTAAAGGAGATGTTCTCCTGAAAATGCTTAAAGCCCCTGTACCACAGGGGCTTTTCATTTGCTTTTGGTTCAAATATCAATTTTTAAGGTAATCTTTCCCAACCTTTCCTTGCATCTATTAATTTTACCGCATGGCATCCGTATCGGTACAAAATGTATCTAAGTTTTATAGCTCCCATACCGCCCTCAAGGGGGTTTCTATGGAAGTTCCTGAAGGTAGTATTTTTGGTTTATTGGGACCTAACGGTGCCGGTAAAACTTCGTTGATCCGAATTATAAACCAGATCACCGCTCCGGACCAGGGAATGGTGAAGATCAACGGGGAACTACTCAAACCACACCATATCCATCAAATAGGCTATTTGCCGGAAGAAAGAGGCTTGTATCCCAAAATGAAGGCGGGAGAACAAGTCATCTACCTGGCCCGTCTCAAAGGCCTTTCCAAACAGGATGCAAGAGATAAAGCCCGGAAATGGTTCCAACGTTTCGGTATGGAAAGCTGGTGGAACAAGAATATTGAAGAACTCAGTAAAGGAATGGCGCAAAAGGTGCAGTTTGTTTCCACTGTAATACATGAACCCTCCCTGCTCATATTTGACGAACCTTTTACCGGTTTCGACCCTATCAATACCAACCTCATCAAATCCGAAATAAAACTACTGCGCGATGCCGGAGCTACGGTGATATTCTCCACCCACAGGATGGAGTCCGTTGAGGAAATATGTGATCGCATAGCGCTGATCAACCGCTCGGAAAAAATACTGGAAGGCCCGCTTAAAAGCATCCAACAGGAGTATAAATCCAATAAGTATATTGTGGAACTGGCCAATGAGGAAGCTCAGCCCCCCACCCTGAGCGATGGTTCGGTGCTGCTAAGCAGTACAAAGGAAGAAGGCATCTGGAAACTGGAAATACAACTGGAAGAACATCTGCCCAATAAACTTCTTACACAATTGATGTCACAGGGAAATGTGCTTCTCTTCAAGGAGTTGATCCCCAGCCTTGACAAAATATTTATCCAAAAAGTATCTTCCTTATGAACTCAAAAATAGCTTTGATCATTCAAAGGGAGTTTATGACCCGGATCCGAAAGCGCAGCTTTTTGATCATGACCATTTTAGGCCCGGTTCTATCAGCCGGTCTGTTTATACTTCCGGCCTATTTTGCCACGCTGCCTCCTGAAGATCGCGTTATTGTGGTACTGGATGAACCGGTGCTACTTGATTTTAACCGGGGGCGCGAAAACCTAAAATTCAACTACCTCGATCCGCGGCAATACACCCTGGAACAGGCGCGGCAGTTCTTTCGCGAAAGTGGCCATTATGGTCTTTTGTACATCCCCGCTGGCCAGGGTATGGACCCGGATTTTATCGGGCGTAACATTGTTCTTTATACCGAGGGTGATGTTAATGTTTCCACTGAAGATTACATCGAAGACCAACTGGAACAATACATCCAAAAGGAAAAACTCAAGACCCAGGGTGTAGACCCGGATGTACTGGCGCGCACTAAAACCAGTGTGAGTATAAAGACCATAAATATTAAAGAGGGCACCGAAAAGGAAAGTTTAACCCCGGTGAAGATGGGTATCGGGTATATTGCCGGGTTCCTGATCTACCTTTTTGTTTTCATCTATGGAGCCCAGATCATGCGAGGCGTGATCGAAGAAAAAACCAGCCGGATAGTGGAAGTAATGGTTTCTTCGGTGAAGCCATTTGAGATGATGATGGGAAAGATCATAGGACTGGCTTCCGTGGCTCTGCTTCAATTCCTCATCTGGCTCATCTTCGGCATCGGTCTTTATTTTGTAGCTGCCGTTTTCATTTTAGGCGATGCCATGGACACCACAAACATTTCGGCACCCGGCTACCAACCCGATAATGATATGATCTTTAAGATCATGGACACCATAGGCCAGATTAACTTCCCTTACATCATAGGGTGTTTTCTCTTCTTTTTCCTTTTCGGGTACTTGCTATATGCCGCCATTTTTGCCGCCATAGGCTCATCCGTGGATAAGGAGTCCGACACCCAGCAGTTTATGTTCCCGGTATCACTTCCGCTTATTGCCTCCATTATCGTTTTAATACGTGCCCTGGACAACCCGGACGGCCCCATTGCCTTTTGGTTTTCCATCATTCCATTTACCTCTCCCATCGTGATGATGGCAAGAGTGCCTTTTTCCGTGCCGTGGTGGCAATTAGGGCTTTCCATGTTACTTTTGGTAAGCACCTTTATAGCTATGACGTGGCTTGCAGGACGCATCTACGGGACCGGTATTCTGATGTACGGTAAAAAGCCAGCACTGAAGGAGATCTTTAAATGGATAACCTACCGAAATTAAGATGACAAGGGACCTGAAAAGCTTTCTGGAATTTACCATTTTTGAATCCGGCAAATTCAAGCTGCAGGTCTTCAATATCCTGAACATTGTAATCATCTTTTTACTGGCGGCCCTGATTTTATGGGTCATCAGTAAATTCTTCAAACGCCAGCGCGCACAAGGGCGGATTGATCAACGTAAGGCCTACGCGCTGGTGCAGGTCTCCAGTTATATTGTATATACCATAGCCATTCTGCTGGCTATAGATAGTATAGGTATAAAAATAACTGTATTGCTGGCGGGTTCCACCGCCCTCCTGGTGGGTCTGGGCCTTGGCTTACAGGACTTTTTCCGTGATCTCGTAGCAGGCTTTATCATCCTCTGGGAACGTACCGTTACTTCCGGTGACATTGTGGAGATCGGTGGTGTGGTAGGACAGGTTAAAGAAGTTGGCCTTCGTACCACCAGCCTCATTACCCGCGAGGAAATAGTCTTGATAGTACCCAACACCAGGCTGACCACTGACAATGTGATCAACTGGTCGCAAAACAACAACGTTACGCGTTTCAGGATAGATGTAGGAGTAGCCTACGGCAGTGATACCGCCCTGGTGGAAAAGATACTGGTGGAATGTGCCAAAGAACACAAGGATGTTCTCAACGTACCGGAACCCTACGTTTTCTTTAAAGATTTTGGGAATAGCTCCCTGGATTTTTCATTGCTTTTCTTTTCACAGAACCTGTTCAGGATAGAGCGAACCAAAAGCGACATTCGTTTTGCCATCGACCGGAAATTCCGCGAGAGTAAAGTTATTATTCCCTTCCCGCAACGCGATATATGGGTGCGCCAAATGCCTTCTTCTGACGTATGAAAATAGCTGTAATAGACCTCGGCACCAATACCTTTAACCTTTTAATCCGTGAACTGCCGGAAGGTAAGGTTCTCTTTAACGATAAACTTTCCGTGCGCCTGGGTGATGGCGGATTGAATGAAAACCGGATCAGTGAAGCTTCTTTTGAACGGGGTATCCGCTCCTTAAAAACCCACGTGGAAACTTGCCGGAAGTGGGAGGCCGATGAAATATATGCCTTTGCTACTTCAGCCGTACGTTCGGCTTCCAACGGACAGGATTTCATCAAGGCAGCATGGGAGCAAACCGGTATCCGGATCAACCTTATAGATGGCGACCAGGAAGCTGAGCTGATACACCTGGGTGTGCAGCAGGCTCTGGAACTGGTCCCTGAAAACGCCCTGATCATGGATATTGGCGGGGGAAGTACGGAATTTATCATTGCCAACAACCAGGAGGTACACTGGAAACGCAGTTACCTGCTTGGCTCCAGCAGGCTTATGCAAAAATTTCAACCCAGTGATCCTATAAAACCCTCTGAGGCAGATGAACTCAAGGAATATTTTGAGCAGGAGCTGGAAGAACTTTTCGAAGCCGCCAGGAAACATCCCGTTCGCTACCTGATCGGTAGCAGCGGTTCATTTGATACTCTGGCAGCCATGACGGCCCACCGCTTTCAAAGTCCGGAAGTGCTGGAAGGACAAACCACCTACACCTTTGATATGTACGAATACCGGGTTATTTCCAAGCTTATGCTGGAATCAGATTTTGAACAAAGGCTGCATACCCCCGGTATGATACCTATGCGTGCCGACCTGATCGTGTTGGCATGTGTACAGATAGATTTCATACTCAACAGGCTGGGCATCCGTGCTATGAAACTATCTACCTACGCCCTTAAGGAAGGGGTTTTGGTTACTTTGCAAAATAAATCACACACATGGCAAAAATCCTCATTGTAGAAGACGAAAAAGCAATTCGCAATGTACTGCGTAACATCCTCAAGGATGAAAACAAGGATTTTGAAATAGAAGAGGCTGAAAACGGCAAGCAAGCTTTAGACCTGATGTCGGAAAAAGAATTTGACCTTGCGCTATGCGACATTAAGATGCCGGGGATGGACGGCATTGAAGTGCTGGAGCAGGTACGGGAAAAACATCCTGATACAGCTGTGGTCATGATATCCGGGCACGGTGACCTGGATACTGCCGTTGAGAGTATGCGCAAAGGTGCTTATGATTACATCTCCAAACCCCCGGATCTTAACCGCCTCATCAATACGGTTCGCAATGCCCTGGATCGCAATACCCTGGTGCGGGAAAATAAGGTACTGAAGAAAAAGGTAGGCCGTAATTTCCAGATGATCGGTGATTCCCCTGCCCTGGAGCAGATCAAGGAAATGATTGAAAAAGTGGCCCCTACCGAAGCCCGCGTGCTGATCACCGGTCCTAACGGAACCGGTAAGGAATTGGTAGCTCATTGGATACACCAGAAAAGTGAACGTAATAAAGCCCCTATGGTAGAGGTAAACTGCGCAGCCATACCATCCGAGCTGATTGAAAGTGAGCTTTTTGGACACAAGAAAGGAGCCTTTACCTCAGCTGTAAAAGACCGTAAAGGAAAATTTGAGCAGGCCAACGAAGGCACCCTCTTCCTGGATGAGATCGGTGATATGAGCCTGAGCGCACAGGCCAAAGTTTTACGGGCACTACAGGAAGGAAAGATCACTCCCGTGGGTGGCGATAAGGAAATAAAGGTGAATGTACGCGTGCTGGCCGCCACCAATAAAAACCTGCAGGAAGAAATAAAAGAGGGTAAATTCCGTGAAGACCTCTACCACCGTCTGAGTGTTATCCTTATTAAAGTACCACCACTGAACGACCGTAAGGAAGATATTCCTGTACTGACTGAATATTTCGCACAGAAAATAGCCGAGGAGCAGGGAATGAGCCTCAAAAAGTTCAATGATTCAGCCTTAAAAGAACTCCAGAAAATTGACTGGACCGGCAATATCCGTGAGTTGCGCAACGTAGTGGAAAGGCTCATCATTTTGGGAGGAAGTGAAATTAGCGCCTCTGATGTGCAAACTTTTGCCAGTAAATAGGGTTACTACCGGCAGTAAAATCAAAATGCACACACATGAAAAAGCTTACTTTTTTGATGACAGGCCTATTGGTTTCAGGTCTGGCAATGGCCCAGCCTCTGGCCAATCACCTTTACCTGGGAGGCTCATTAGGCTTCCAGACTGAGAAGACCACATCTACACAAGGCAACATTAAAGTTGACTACCCAAAGACAACCCAATACAATTTTTCACCAGCCATAGGTTATACTTTAACCGATAACTGGCTTTTAGGTGTACGTGCAGGAATAGGCGGTTCCAAGACTACCGACCTCAATCCTATTACCAATGAAGAAATAATTTCCCGCACCACCATTGGCGGTGCCGAAATCTTCGGGCGCTACTATTTCAATCTATCAGAGCGCTTCTTTTTCTACCCTGATCTAGGAATCGGCTTCGCCAGTTCAAGCAGCGAGGAAGAAGAGGATGGGGTTACAGAAACCGGTCCTGAGACAAACATCTTCCAAATAGGAGTTACCCCTGGCTTTGCCTATTACCCCACCACACACTGGGGTATCGAGCTCTCGGTAGGTTTTGTTGGTTTTACCTCTGTAACTTCCACTGACGAAAGACCAGACCCCAACACAGAAACCCAAACCAATGGTTTTGACTTTGTCCTGAACATGGCCTCTGTAAATGTAGGTATTTCCTACCTGCTCATGCTTTGAAAAAATTTTCTTACAAAAAACCCCGCTATATGCGGGGTTTTTTTATATTTAAAAAGTTTAAATACCAAGGGATGAACTTACCTCACTTTCTTGTAGCCGACAACACTGATTTCCCCGATGAGATCTTCATTGTGCATACCCAATACCCTCGCTTTGTGTGGAGTGTAAACCATGACGAACTGGAATGGATGGATGAGCTTCAAGGTGAAGAAGAGGAACTCATTACTGAAATTGCCAACCTCCTGGATTGTGCCGAAGCCTTTTATGAAAGGGAAATGAAACGGCATGAAGAGGAATTATTGACCTAACTTCGCGGGCTCAATCGCGCCCGTTTTGACCACACTAGAACATTATCGAAAAAATATCCAACTGGCATGGCCTGTAATGCTGGGGCAGTTGGGGCATGTTTTGGTAGGTCTTGCGGACAGCATAATGGTAGGACAATTGGGAACCATCCCACTGGCAGCCGGGGCTTTTGCCAACGCCATTTTTAATATGCTCATGGTATTCGGGATCGGCATGGCCATTGGCCTTACCACACCCATCGCCAATGCAGACGGGGAGAACAAGCCTGAAAAAGCGGCCAATTACCTGAAACATGGCCTGGTTACCAATATGCTTACGGCCCTGATATTATTTCTGGTCATCGCCACCGTATCCTTTTTTACAGATCGCATGGGACAGGAGCCACAGGTAGTGGAGCAGTCCAGCTCTTACCTGCTGATTATTACCTCCAGTATCTTTCCTCTCATGCTTTTCCTTACTTTCAAACAGTTTGCAGAAGGTCTGTCCGACACCCGTTTTGCCATGGTTGCTTCTCTGGGTGCCAACCTCCTTAATATTTTTCTCAATTACCTGCTCATCTTTGGCCACTGGGGCTTCCCTTTCCTGGGGTTGGATGGCGCAGGCTACGCTACGCTGATAGCCCGCGTTATTATGGCTCTTGCCATGTTCCTTTATGTATTCAGAAGTAAAAAATTCAGGACCCATCTTGCCAACTGGATGGAGCTACAGTGGAAGCGTTCCTATTTCAAAAAATTACTGTCCCTGGGAATACCTTCTGGATTGCAATATATTTTTGAAGTGTCATCCTTTGCCGTTGCCGCCATCATTGTAGGACAGATCAATGCCGAAGCACTGGCCGCCCACCAGATCGCCATCAGCCTGGCATCCCTCAGCTACATGGCCGCCTCCGGCCTGGGATCAGCAGCTACCGTTAGGGTGGGTAACCAACTGGGGCGTAGGGATATTTACAGCATGCGCAAGGCCGGCCACACCAACTTCATACTAGCACTTGGCTTTATGCTTTTCTGCGGACTGCTATTCTACCTGGGCCGTTCCTGGTTCCCCACCTTATACACCGATGACCTGAGGGTACAATACCTGGCTTCTCAACTTTTAATTGTGGCGGTGATCTTTCAGCTATCGGACGGTTTACAAGTGACTGCACTGGGAGCATTACGCGGTATGTCAGAAGTAAAGGTACCCGTACTTATTACCTTTATTGCCTATTGGCTGGTAGGGGTGGGTGCGGCATACTCGCTGGGGATAATTTTTGAATTCGGACCGCTGGGAGTATGGTACGGCCTGGCCCTGGGGCTTACGGTTGCTGCCGTTCTACTCTTTTTACGTTTTGAATGGAAGTCTAAAAAACTACTTCATGAGTTCACAGCAGATTAAAATTATCATTACCGCATTAGTTATCACCTGCCTGGTTGCCCCGGTAAAATTTGATGTGGTTACTATACCTATCACTCTACAAACGCTGGTGCTGTTTTGCATTCCGGCTGTGTTTGGAAAAAGGGTGGGTTTTACAGTAGCCGCCTTATACCTGTTATTGGGAGCGGCAGGGCTGCCGGTATACGCAGGTTTTCAGGGAGGATACCAAAAGTTATACGGCCCTACAGCCGGCTTTTTATGGGCTTTCCCCTTCATCAACTATTACATAGGATGGGCCTGTGAACGTGTGGAAGCCAATTTCTTCTACCACATTGTGATCTTTGTGCGGGCCCATTTCCTGCTTTTGGTACCCGGCTTTATCGTGCTCTACCTCAGCCTGGAAGGAGTACAGCTATGGGACACTTTTATCCTGCTGTTACCAGGGCTTTTTATCAAATCCATTGTTGGCGGAATTCTTACCGCCTATCTTATAAAAAAGCTTCCACCGCAATGGGTGGAAGCTCCTAAACATAAACAAACAAACCTATCTACTTGACCAAGAATACACCTTTCATGGCAGTATGGCCAGGGTAGGTGCATATAAATTGGTAAGTTCCTATGCGATCCGGAGCTACAAACTCCATCTCCTGCGTTTCACCGGGATTAGCCAGTCCGGTGGCCGCTATTATTTTAGGGGTATCGGGTATATAGTCTTTATCTGCTCCGGCATCCAGGGCCAGTTGAGCGACCTCACTCTGCGCTCCGGCTTCAATCAAAACCCAGTTATGGATCATGGCTTCGCTGGACGCTTTATTTTCAAGAATAATGGTTACACGGGCACCGGCAGGCGCCTCCAGGCGGGCAGGGTCAAAACGCATCTCCGTCATGGTTTCTCCCACAGTGGATACGTTTAAGGTAACCTCCTCTACTACTTCAATTTTCTTTTCCTTTACCGGTCTTTCCTCCGTTTGCTCACTTTTGGCTTCAGAGCCTGCGTCACCTCCCGGGCCCTCGTTGGCACATGAGGTAAACAGCAGGGCAAAAACAGCAAATGCACTTATGTATTTCATGAGTTCAGGTATTTTGGATATTTATGAAGGTAACACGCCTATACACTAAAAAGTTTGCTATTTTTCCGCTATGACGCGGGTTTTATTTGTTTCGAGGAGTACCTTGTTCACCCAGGCTGGCGGGGATACCCTTCAAATGGAACAAACAGCAAAGTACCTTCAGAAGTCTGGCTACAGGGTAACTTTTTACAATGGTAGCCCCCTGGAGGAAGAGGATTACGACATCCTTCATTTCTTTAACATTACCCGTCCGGCAGACCTGCTGCCTTTCCTGAACTGGAAACTTCCCAAAGTACTTTCGGCCATTTATATTGATTACAGTGAGTACGATCGTTTATACCGTAAAGGTTTGGCAGGCCGTACTGCACGTATAGCCGGATCCTCGGGAGCCGAGTACCTGAAAACCCTGGCGCGGGGTGTTTTAGGAAAAGACCGCATGCCGCCTCTGTCGTATATAACCCTTGGCCAAAAGCAGTCCATTCAACGTGTACTGGAAAAGTGTGACCTGGTTATCACCGCCTCGCAACATGAGTACGAAGCACTGGCTTCCGGTTTTTCATTTAAATGTGGGCATGAGATTATACCCCTCGGTAGCGAACATCTCTCTGCTCCCGCTCCGTATTCCGGTGAACGATCAGGAGTGGTATGTGCCGCGCGCATTGAAGGATTGAAGAATCAGCTCAGCCTGATACGGGCCCTTAACGATTCAGGGATTCATCTGAAGATCATCGGGAAACCGGCTGCCAACCAAATGGCTTACCTGGAGGAGTGTCAAAAAGAAGCCCGTTCTAACGTAGAGTTTACCGGTTTCATGAACCAAAACGATCTGGCCCTGGAATTCAGCAAAGCCAAAGTGCATGTATTGCCCAGTTACTATGAAACTACGGGCCTTTCCACCCTGGAAGCTCTGAAAATGGGATGCCAGGTCGTGATTACGGCCCGGGGAGGCCAAAAGGAGATCTTTGGGGAACACGCCTTTTATTGCGATCCCAATGACCCGGGTAGTATCTGGGAGGCAATAAATAAAGCACTGGAATCCAAGTTTGATCACAGCAAATGGGTATGGGAGAATTTCAGCTGGGTCGCAGCTGCCGGAAAGATTTCAGATATTTACCGAAGCCTTCTCCAACAATCATGAAGATCGGTATATTAGGTTCCAGAGGTATTCCAAACCGTTACGGTGGCTTTGAAGAATGTGCACAGCAACTGGGCACACGATGGGCCGCACGCGGCCATGAGGTATACGTATACAATTCGCACCAACACCCCTATCCTCATAAGGAGTACAAAGGTGTAAGCCTCATTCACAAATACGATCCTGAGCATCGCCTGGGTACAGCCGGGCAGTTTGTCTATGATTTTAACAGCCTGATGGATGCGCATTGGCGGGATTTTGACATCCTGCTTATGCTGGGCTATACCAGCAGCAGTGTATGGCGTTGGGTATTCCCCAGGAAACCGGTTATCATAACCAATATGGACGGCCTGGAATGGAAGCGTAGTAAATATTCCAGACGGGTGCAGAAATTCCTGAAGCGCGCGGAACGCTGGGCCGCCAATGCGAGTGATGTGCTGATAGCTGATGCTAAAGAGATACAGCAGTACCTCAACGATAAATACCACCGTGGGGCGGTTTACATTCCATACGGCAGTGAAACCTTTAAGGCTGTGGACGATAGCATCCTCAAAAAATACGGGTTGGAGCCTTATCAATACAACCTTGTGGTGGCACGGCTTGAGCCGGAGAACAACCTGGAAATAATCCTACAGGGTATTCAGAAAAGTGAAAGCCAACGGGTTTTACTGGTGGTGGGTAATCACGAGACTTCTTATGGTGAGTACCTCAAAAATACTTTTAAGGATAGCCGTATCCGTTTTGTTAAAGCCTCCTTTAAAAAACAGACCATTAATAACCTCCGCTATTTTTCACACCTCTATTTCCATGGACATACTGTAGGAGGTACCAACCCCTCCTTACTGGAAGCGATGGGTTGCAAATGCGTGATCTGTGCGCATGACAATCCTTTTAACCGGGAGGTTTTGGAGGAGGATGGAAACTACTTCCTGGATGTGAATGACGTGGTAAACGCGGTGGATCACCTGGAACGCAACTCGGTGCAGCAGCAAAAGATCAAAAACAACCTGGAAAAGCTGAAAACCCGTTACAACTGGGACATAGTGGCGGAACAGTACGAAGTAGTATTTCAGCAGGCGCTTATCCGTTAGTCCTGCCAATCAATGAATGGTAGATCGTGGTGAGGATAATCTTGATGTCCAGCAATATGGACCAGTTTTCAATGTAGTACACATCCATTTTTACACGTTCTTCAATGTCCCTGGGGTTAGTAACCTCTCCGCGCAGGCCGTTGATCTGTGCCAATCCGGTAATACCGGGTTTGGCAAAATGACGTACCATATAGCGATCCAGCCACTCCCGGTACTCCCGGGTATGGGCAATCATGTGCGGGCGTGGCCCTACTATGGACATTTCACCTTTCAGCACATTAAAGAACTGGGGCAACTCATCCAGGTTGTAGCGCCTCATGAACCGACCAAAACCGGTTAGGCGCATATCACCAGCCACTACCTGCCGGGTATCTGCTTCGGAGTTGGGGTGCATGCTCCGGAATTTATAGATCACAAACTCATCATTCCGTAAGCCGCTGCGTTTTTGGCTAAAGAAAACGGGGCCCTTACTGCTTAGTTTTACCATCAGTGCCAGGATGGGGAACAGCCAGGAAAACACCGCTAGAATGATCAAGGTTGAAAAAAGCAGATCCCCTAACCGCTTTAACCAGCGGTTATGCAGGTATTCCAGCGGTTCCTTACGGTGTACCAGCACAGGAACATCATGGTAAAAATCTATTTCCACTCCTTTGAAGTTACGGATGCCCAGGTTGGGGATTACCCTGAAGCGTATAAGGTTGCGGTCCGCCCAGCGGAACCAGTCCAATAGCTTTTCGTCTTCTGACTGGTAAGCACAGTATACTTCATCCAGCCTGGTGGCGTCCGCATTTCTCAACGCATCCTCATTACCACTAAAAGGTAAACCTTCTATGGGTTGGTCAGAGTAGTAACCGCTTATGCGCAGGCCGTATTCAGGATGCTGGTTCACAGCCTCGTAAAAACGCAGAAGATCCGGCCCATTACCCACCAGTACTACTTTCCGGAAACTAACTCCTCTTTTACGGTAAGTGCGCAACAATCGGATAAAAAAGAACCGCCAGGGAAGGATCGTTACCAGCAGGCTGGAGTAGAAATAAATGAGAAAAAGCCGTGAATACACATCCCGCTTGAGACTCACCAACACCAATAACAGCAGGAAAATATGCAGGAAATATACGTTGAGCACCTTGGACGTTGCCTTGCGCGGTTCCAGGGTCCTTCGGGTATCGTGCGTTTTAAAAGCAAAGGTGAGGAGCAGCCAGCTCACATTAAAAAAGAGAACCAATTGCAGGTAATAATCGTAATAATCGGTTTCTTCCAGGGGTATTTCGTCAAAGCGCAAGGCCAGGGCCAGGGCAAAGCAGCCGTTAAGCAAAAGCAGATCGCCAACAATTATTATAAACTGGAAAAAGAGGGCGTATCGGGATTGCATCAATCGGTATTTAGCTCAAAAGTAGCGCTGACCACTCTCTTTTGAAAGTCGCTGAAATCATTTTTATGATTTTCAATATACTGTAGTATTACCTTTTTAGACTTATTGTGTGCATAGTAGCTCTTGAGCAACTCACTGGCTTTTCTTCGTAACTGCCAGTTGTAGGCAAAGAGTGCATTAAAGTAATAACCGCAAACCTCCTCATCCAGGTAACCAATTACGCTCATTGCTTCAATAGCATTCATCCGCGTAATAAAGTCATAAGCCTGCGAGGTACGTAACTTGAGGGTTTGCAGTGCTTCCTTATCATTAAAAAGCATAGCCCGGTAAAAAAGTGCTGAGATCTCTACTTTGCGACCTGGTATGCCGGGTTCGCTGGTGTATATATCATCATATAGCCAACGGTTGGCTTCGGGATCGCTGACATCAATACCAAGCTCCAAGGCTCTGTTGCGCAGGATATACGATCTGCCTTTACGCAATTCACTTACGTTTTTGAGTAGCTTTTTATCAGGATCCTTTACCAATAGTATCGCCTCCTTTTGCAGTTGTACATCCTCATCCCTGAGTGCATAAGCAATATACCCGTTGAATTTTTTTTCATTAGACAAAGACTTCATCTGTTTTAGTGCTTCGGCCCTAACGGCATAATGCTCATCCGTATTCTCCAGGATAGAAAGCAAATAATCCCCCGTTCCTTTTTCTGAGGATGCTTTTAAACCTTTTACAGCCAGGTAACGATCAATTACCGATTCAGATTCTTCATACTGACTTATCCAAAATGGATACGGTTTTTCTTCATGGATACTCATTAGTTGTTCCATGTCCGGGTTAATAACCCAATAACTAATCTTATTACCGGCTGGATTGAGCTTAAATGTTTTTGCCTCAGAGCCTAAAACAAAGGATGAAAAAGTGGCTCCTTCTTCATGTTTGACCTTTACCCTAAGCGGGATACTTTCAAAGGGCATGTATACGGGGATATACTCCAACTCTACAATACCATTTTTTACTGTAGACCGGAACTTAACTACCGGTTCACCGGCCGTGAACACCCAGTCATTAAAAAAACCGGAAAAATCTTTACTGGTTACCTGCCTGATAGAACTGTTGAGAGAATCAGTATTTACCACGCCAAAAGCATTTTTTTGAAGATAATGCTGAATCACTTTTTTATAATCTTCCTCACCCAAACGATCTTTAAGCATTTGAAGGACCCAGGCTCCTTTCTGGTAAAAGCGATAGCTGCCCGCCTTGCCATTGCCTAAGGGAACGCTGTCACTCCTGGAAGCCTCAAAAACCAACTGAGCCTCCTCCCAGCGCAGCCAGTCAAAATGATCCTCACCATAAAGGTTCCGCTCTGAGAGCCATTGGTAATAGGTAGCAAAGCCCTCGTGAAGCCAGTGGTGGTCGCTACCTGTAGCTGTTACCAGGTTACCGAACCACTGATGAGCCAGTTCATGAGCATTAACGTAGGTGTAGTTGCGGTCGTTAAACGCCACTTCATCCACCAGGAAAAAATCCCCGAAGATGGTAGCCGTGGTATTTTCCATAGCTCCATGGTGAAAATCCTTTACCGGCACCTGCTTATAATTGGGCCACGGGAACTCCATGCCCACGGCCTCATTCATAAAATTGAAAATATCTTCATTATGAGCGTAATACCAGCTATAATCCTTCTCCCTTTCCGGGTAATAATATTGGGTTAGCGGCACCCCGTTTTTGCCCCGGGTTTGAACGCTATCGTACTTACCGATGGCTATAGCAATAAGATAACTGCTCATGGGTTTACCCAGGTGGTAATGCCAGAGACTGGTGCCACCTTCCTCCTGGGTTCGGGAAACCAGCTCACCATTGGCTATCGCCTGGTAATCTGCACTGAAGTGGATACGGATATCCAGGGTGAGTTTATCCGTTTGATCGTCTTTGTGCGGTATCCAATGTCGGTGATCAATGCCCTGGCCCTGCGTCCACACCTGGCGAGGTGAAACTCCGCTGGCATCATCCCAGCCGATAAAGAAAATCCCCTTACGGGGTTGGCAGTTATATTCTATTTCCAACTGGTTTTCACCGGGCCTTACTTCCGTGCCGGCAAACCATAAAGCTTTATCATTGGAGGAATAGGGTATGGATGTACCATTAAGTGTAACCGCATCATAGCTCATTTCAATTCCGTTCACACCAATGGAATCGGTTCCTTCCCCGGCCTGGAAACGGAGCTTTACTTTTCCATGAATGGCTGAGTTCAGCGTATCCGGCCACACTTCCAGATCCATGTGCGTGAAATCAGTCTGGGCACGGAGGAGCGAAACAAAACCCATCCAGATACATATCCCTAGTAAGCGCCTGCTCATGATCATTTTCATTAAAACCTTAAATAACGCTAAATCCCAGGTATGCTCAAAATCTAACTAAACAAGACCGTTATTAACTTCACCATGCCTTGCGAAGCGTAAGGGCCTGCACCAATTCTCTATTTAGATTTATTGAGGAGTTTGTATTTTCGCGGCCTTTCAAAACCTTAACCCATGCTAAAGTACCTTTTCTGCTCACTCACGGTTTTTACAGTATTTTTCAACCCGTTAAAAGCAAATGAGCCTCGTTTGCGTCTGGGAAAAGTTACTGTAGAAGAACTGAGCAATACCCGCTGCCCGTTTGATCCTGATGCATCTGCTTATTACATTTTTGATGAAGGGGAAACTCGTATTGATTATGACAATAGCCGCCAGGGTCAGTTTATTTTGAAGTTTACCCGCAAATCCAAGATCAAGATCCTGAACAAGGATGGGCTGGACATCGCCAACCGTTCGGTTTCCCTGTATCGGGAAGGCCTTAACCGCGAAAAACTGACCAAACTAAAAGTAACTACCTATAAACTGGAGAATGGTAAAGTTGAGAGTTACAAAATGTCCAATGACAATGAGTTTGAAGAATCCATAAGCGATAATCTGGATAAGGTTTTTTTCAATGCCGTACAAGTGGGTGTGGGTGATATTGTAGAAATCGAATACTCCATTATCTCCGACTTTCTCTTTAACCTGCAACCCTGGGATTTCCAGAGTATGTATCCCGTAGAATACAGTCGTTACAAGGTTTTACTACCCGAGTACTTCAATTATAATAAATCCATTCATGGGTATATAAAGGTGGAGTCACTACCCCTGAAGGGAGAAAACCAGAAGTTTACCATACAGTATGACAACCGCCACACCCAATTTGGCAATAGCGGAGACCGCGGCTCCTATGACATCAACTCTCACAGTACCCTTCACACCTATGTGGCCCGTGAGGTGGAAGCTTTCAGGGAAGAGCCCTACCTCTCATCTGCCAGGAATTTTATGAGTTCCATCAAGTTTGAACTTCTTTCGGTTAAATTCCCGTATTCCACCGTTGACGTCTATTCACGGGACTGGGCTTCTATAGACAAACAATTCCTGGAACACAAAGGCTTTGGAGGTTATATCTCTGACCGGAATGATGGCCGTTACGTATTGGAACAATTGCAACTGCAGGGCAATACTCCCGAAGAAATTGTCCTGAATACCTACCTGTCCATTTTACAATATGTAAAGTTCAACGGTAAATTAAGGACCCTGACCAATAGCAGCCTTCGTGATGTTTTTAAGCAAGGTGAAGGTTCCTCCGCTGAGATTAACCTGATGTTGGTTAACCTGCTGAACCAGCAAGGAGTGGAAAGTTACCCCGTGGTAGCCAGCACGCGTGATCATGGAATGGTACGTACCTCTTATGCTTCGCTTAGTCAGTTTAACCATGTGGTGGCAGCCGTTATCATAGATTCTTCCCTGGTTTTTATGGATGCCTCCTGCGCTAGTTGCCTTCCCGGAACTCTTCCCTTCCGTACGCTTAACGGCACGGCCCGCCTGGTACATCCCAGCCAGAGAGGGTGGGTAAACCTCAGCTCCACCCAAAAGGGAATTACTTCTACGGCCGTGGTTGCCAGGCTCTCTGAATCCGAATGGTCTGCTAACGTACAGCGGAATTTTAGCGGTTACCACGCTTTCCTGGAAAGGTTAAAAGTGAATAATGAAGGTTCTTCAGAAGAATATATTGCCGCTTTGGCTAATGACTACTCCAATTACAAAATATCCAACCCGGCCATGAACGGTTTCGAAGCCCCCGAACAAGACCTGATGCTCACCATGGATATCCACAGCGGTTCCATTGAAAAACTGGGTTCAAAACTATTGATCACACCCTCGTTCATGTTTTCCTTTTCGGATAATCCCTTCAAGTCTGAAAACCGCACTTACCCCGTGGATTTTGGCTATCGGCAGGCCGAAAACTATTCCATAACGTATCATTTACCGGATAACTATCATATGGACGCCAACCCGGAACCAGCCCGGATCGTTTTACCAGATGGCAAGGGCAGCTTTATGTACCAGGTAATTAAGGTGGGTAAAATGATACAGGTGCAATTCCGGTATGAACTGAATGAGAGTATGTACTCCTCTGAAGATTACCCGCTCTTAAAACAGTTTTTTTCGTTGATGATCGACAAGATCAATGAACCTCTTGTACTGGATAAACAGAGTTAAGATGCATCCTCTTTTATCTTTCCTCTTTTGTATAACATTCCTGTTTCCCAAAGGAGCAAGCGCCTACAAGTCCGTTATACACCATTTTGACCTGCGGATAGAAATTAATTCTGCTACGGATATTGATATCTATGAGGAAGCTTATATTACTTACTACTCTTTCGCCCGACTTGAGGATGATCTGGTGGTAACCCACATTGACAAGTTTAATGAACTGAAATTTTTCCAGGCTGAGATCATCAATTCTGCCGGAGAGGTTATCAAAACCATCCGTGAAAGAGACCTGGTGGAAAACAGCTTATCCTGGGAAGGAAATATTGTGGATGACAAGATTTTAAGTTTGCCACTGAGCAGTTCGGCAATGCCGGTCTCCATCCGCTATGAAATGAAAATCCGACAAAGCGCTTCCCTTTTCCTGCCGGCTTTCAGACCGGTTAAGTTTACGGATCAATTGGTGGAAAAGGCTTCCTTCACCGTGCAGGCTCCCCTTGATTTTGCCTTAAGCTTCAAGACCCAAAAGCTCAATGAGCCTCACATCGAAAGAACGGAAGGAACTATCTCCTACCAATATCACATGGATTCATTTCCCACTGTAGCGGAGGAGCCTTATATGCCAGCTCTATTGAGCTTAACCCCCTGGGCAGAAGTATCAGCCCTGCAATTTGAAATTGAAAAAACCCGTGGAAGTTTTGCCTCATGGGCTGAATTTGGCAACTGGTCCGCGGCTATGCTATACGGCACCGATGATATCGGTTACGACTCCAAAGCAGCGCTGGACCGGATCACAGACACCGTTTCAGATACACTTCAAAGAATCCAGCAGGTGTTCCGGTGGGTTCAAAATCGTACCCGCTATATCAGTATACAACAAGGCTTGGGAGGCTGGAAACCAATGCCGGCCAGCGAAGTTGACGAATACGGTTATGGGGACTGCAAGGCCCTGGTCAATTACACCCGGAGTGCTCTCCAGCACTTGGGTATAAAAGCGCACTATTGCCTGGTCAATTACGGAAAGGGCCGCGACCCGGTGGATCCTGACTTTCCCAACCAGGCTTTCAATCATGTTATCCTGAGTGTTCCGATGAAGACAGATACCATCTGGCTGGAGTGTACCAACCAACAGATTCCCCTCAATTACCTGGGTTATGGTGTAGAAAACCGGAAAGCCCTTATTGTGGAGAAAAACCAAAGCCAACTGGTAACCACCCCGTCCACATCATCCGGTTACCATAAGGTGAGCAGGAAAATTCAAATGGAGGTGCAGTCAGATGGGTCGGCTCTTATAACTTCAGAAAGTTATCATTCCGGGCTGGATTTTTATTGGGCCTGGGAATCTGTAGAACCGGATACCAGGAAAAGGGCAATAACGGAAAATGTGGATTTTACCTCTTTTGAGCTAGACACATTTCACATCGCCAATTGTGAAGAAAAAGCCTTTACCAACCGAATATACACTGCTGGTTATGTGCCTCGTTTTGCTCAGAAAGTTGCCGGCTATCTATCGGTGAAACCTCGTTTTTTCAAATATGATTTCCCCGAACTTCCGCATGCCGATAATCGTATTCACCAGCTTCATTTCAGAAAAGGATACCGTATTCTGGATACGATCACTATAAACCTTCCTGAAGGTTATATAGCTTCTGATTTACCAACATCCACCTCCACTGAATCTGACTTTGGCAGCTATAGTTCAGATTTTACTATCGATGAAGGTCAATTGAAGTGCGTCCTGCAGGCGGTATTAAAGCCGGGCATGTATGATGCCAACCGCTATGCGGAGATACGCCTATTCCTGAATACAGTTAAAAGCCTGCCTGAACAGCGGGTGTTCCTGCAAAAGCAATCCTGAACGGCAAAATGGCAACGTTAAAGAAAGGTTAATCGCATTGCGTATACAATTTTTTTATCTTTGCTTTGTTTTTCAAAGTACTTTATGAGAACAGCAGAAACGGATCTTCGGGAAATCAAGAATTTAATGGAGCGTTCATCACGCTTTATTTCTCTTTCGGGTTTATCAGGAATATTTGCCGGCATTTATGCCCTGGTAGGCACCTGGCTGGCTTATCGGATTATGGAAAACACTCCCGGCCCGGAAAGTTTCGCACCATTGGTGGGGCTTGCAATGGCCGTGTTGGTCCTCTCCCTGGTCACCGCCATTTTTTTAACCACCCGAAACGCCCGCAAAAAGAATCAGAAAGTATGGGACAAACTTTCCCAACGGATGTTGTTGAACCTGGGTATTCCGCTCCTAAGCGGAGGTATATTCCTCCTTATACTGCTGTACCGGGAGATGTACTCCCTGGCAGCGCCTGTGATGCTCATCTTCTATGGCCTGGCCCTCATTAACGGAAGCAAATACACCCTGAACGATATACGGTACCTGGGACTGCTGGAAATAGCCCTGGGCCTTATAGCCGTAGCATATACCGGTTACGACCTCCTGTTTTGGGGTGCTGGTTTTGGAGTACTCCACATTATTTACGGAGCTTTGATGTACTGGAAGTACGAACGATGAAAAACCCTATAAAAGGCCTCCATAAAGAGTTTGAAAACCGCATCAAGCTTGGGATCATGAGTATCCTCATGGTGAATGATACGGTGGATTTCAACGAGATTAAGGATGTGCTGGAAGTAACGGACGGCAACCTGGCCAGCCACGCTTCCGCCCTGGAAAAAAAGAAAATGATCACCATCACCAAAAAATTCATCGGTAAAAAACCCAATACTTCCTATGCCGCTACTGACAAGGGACGCCAGGCTTTTACCGAGCACCTGACCGCTTTGGAAGCACTTGTAAAAAATAACCCCTAAAATTTTTTAATTATGAACTTTGAAATTCAAAGTACTTTTGAAAAAACCAAATCCATTAACCAAGTCTTCATTCTGGCTTGCCTGACCTTTACCGTCCTTTTCCATAAAGCCGGGATCGGTTTGAACCTGGCTTTATTTTCCCTGCTGTTGCTCACCTACTGGTTTGCCCGGAAAAAGGAGGCCTTCAAGCTTACTTCGGTAAGAATAGCTGCTGCTGCCACGGTAATAAGCGCTTTGGCCACCACCTGGTACGGCACAGGAGATACCATTTTGTGGACGATCATCTGTCTTATGGTACTCAGCCAGTTCCTGCATTACCCTCAGGGAAGCATGCTCTTTTGGGAAAGTAAAACCCTGCTCCGCTTTATTATGGCACCCTGGTACGGCATGATCAGCCTTATCGGTACTGATAAGAGCGAAGGGGTGGAATTCCGGCAAACCCGTATTAAAAAGATCCTGGTATTCCTGGTACTTCCTCTTTGTTTTACCCTCCTCTTTGCCTCTCTGTACCAAAATCTGAACCCCATCTTCGCAGATTACTTCAAGCGTACCCTGGATATGATCGACTTCAGCCTCCTCATTACCATTGCCCTCGGTATTGCCGTGATCTCTATAGCCATACTGCAGGTAATTCCTGAACGCATCCTTCTCCTGGACCGCTTATTCGGCAACAATTTTAACCCGGAAGGTACATCCTCATCACCCAATAATATTGAAAGGCAGGGTGGTATCATCCTCTTTTCGCTTCTCAATATAACCTTGTTCATATTCCTGCTGAGCGATGTTTTCTTTTTACAGGACATCTGGCAAGGTGTGGCCGATGAATACGCCCATTATGTTCACCAGGGAGTGGGGCTCCTGATTTTTTCCATAGTGATTGCCACCGCTCTTATTCTTTACTATTTCCGGAATGCGGAGAACGCTTTGCTGCCGGGCCGCAATGCTTTAAAAATTTTGGCTATTACCTGGGTATTCCTTAACATCGGCATCACCTGCTCCACAGCCGCCAAAAATCTCCTGTACGTAGGCGAGTATTCTTTAAGCCTGAAAAGGATCGGGGTATTTATTTACCTCCTGCTGGCCCTCACTGGCCTCGTGGTAACCCTCGTGAAGTTGTACAAGCGTAAAACCAACGCTTTCCTGATCCGCCAGGTGTACTGGTCATTCTTTATCCTTCTTACCCTTAACATCTGCATAGATTGGAGTACCACGGTGGTGCGCTACAATATTCATCAACATATAAAATATGGACAGGAGTTGGATTGGGCCTACTTGCTCCGTATGGATACACGTACGCTGCCCCAGGTGGATGCCCATCGAAATGAGATAAAGATCAACGATAAAAAAGAACAGGATGAATTCCGGGAACGCCTGGCTTTTAAACGTGGAGAGGCAACACAGTACGCCCCGGACTGGAGAGAAATGCATGTAGCCCGGTTGTACGCCCAATCCTATTATATACAGCCATGAGAAAAGGTCTTTCTTTTCCCAAGTCGCTGTTCTTTTACAGCTGTACCATTATACTGGGCACGGCAAGTTTGCTTTTAGGGGAAACCAACCTTCAAAGACTCTTAAGTCATCCTTTACAAAGCCTGGGGTCCCTATGCTCATTTGCCATGTTAGCCTACGCGTTTTGCCTGCCTCTCTGGCTGGTTATACTTCCTTATTTTGGTGTGTTTGGTAACTGGCAACGTAAACTGGGCCTACCTGCCCTGCTCTGTTTTAATGCGGGCTTTGGCTTACTTTTAGGACTGGGCTGGGCTTTAATGCTTCAAGATATTGGTGACCTGGGCTTCTTCCTGCCCTTTATTATGGCTGCCTGCGTTTCCGGAATTTTTACGGCTCTGCTATTTCATTTACCTTTCCGTAAAACCTGATATGCCGAATATATTCAGCAAATCCATCCTGCTGTTTATGCTTACCGTACTGGCGGGAAACGCTTTATTGCTCTTTCTCCCGGCCTGGCCTATTGGGTCCACGGGGGAGTTCTTTATCGTGACATCCGCTATGGTTATTTTTGGTTCTCCCATTATAGTACCCTGTATGTTCTTCTATTGGGTTATGGGGACTTTTAAGCCCTTCCCTCCGCTAAACTATTTTTTGGGCGCGGCTTTTGGTCTGGTATTGAGTACCACCCTTACGCTTATGGCCGAGCTTTTTGTACAGGAAGCCGTTTGGGCGTTTACCTGGCCTTTTATAGTAGCCGCTACCCTTAGCGCGCTGGGTATAGAACTGCTCTTTATCCGGGCTTCCCGTTCTGGAAGATGAGTTAAATTAGCAAGGATGATCCGCAAATCTATAACCTACTTTTTCCTGACCTTATTACTGGGAAGTATCATCCTGGCGCTTATCTCCATGACCCTAGCCGGTAACCCGGAGTGGGAGACCATTCCTATAACTGGGGGTGTTATACTGGGTAGTTTCTTTATCAGTTTTCTGTTTGCGCTTCCCCTTCTTATTCCCATCCTTATTTTTTACGGCATTCTTCACTTTACCAAACCTGATCCAAAGTTGTATTACATCCTCAATGTAGCATTAGGACCTGTATTAACCTCTATATGGATATTTGCGGTGAGCACTTTTGTTAAGGAGAAACCACTATACTTTGTCCAGTATTGGATTGCATATGGTTTAGGTTCAGCCATGGCCGGCTTTCTAGTTACCTATTTTGATTTGAAAAGCTACTTACAACCTTTATTTAAAGATCCCCGAAAGTTATACTAGCTTATCCATCGCGGAGTTTTTAATTTGCAGTGTGCAGCATTATACGCTCGATACATCCATTGAATACCTGAAAGGCGTAGGTCCCGCCAAAGCCGAGCTCCTCAAGAAAGAAGCTCAGATATTCTCTTTTGGTGACCTGCTGCACCTCTTTCCCTTCCGCTATGTAGACCGTTCGCAATTCTACACCATCGCGGAGATCCGCGATGCGGATACCGAAGTGCAGATAGTGGGACGCATCACCCAACTTGAGGAGGTAGCGGGTAAAGGCCGCCACAAGCGTTTAGTAGCTACTTTTACGGACAAGACCGGTTCTGTAGAGCTGGTATGGTTCCAGGGGGCCCGCTGGATCAAAACGGCCCTTAAGGTGAATGAGCCTTACGTATTGTTTGGTAAACCCAATTGGTACCTGAACAAATTCAGTTTCCCCCACCCGGAACTGGAACTGCTGGAAGATTTTAAAGCCAGTCCGCTGAAAGGCCTGCAACCGGTATACCCCAGCACGGAAAAGCTGAACGCCAAAGGCCTGAATTCACGTGGTATCTCCAAACTGCTCAAAAACCTTATCCCACAGCTCAAAGGAGCTATACAGGAAGTTCTCCCGGACTACCTCATCTCACGCTATCACCTCCAAAGCCTGGAGAAAGCCTACGTGGATGTACACTTCCCCTCCAACCTGGAAGAATTGGAGCAAGCCCGCAGGAGGCTCAAGTTCAACGAACTTTTCTTTTTGCAAATGGAGCTGATCCGCCAGAAGGAAGTGCACCGCCACAAATACCGAGGCTTTGCCTTTAGGGAGCTGGGGGAAAATTTCAACCGCTTTTTTGAGGGAATACTGCCCTTTGAATTAACCGGTGCGCAAAAAAGGGTACTGAAGGAAATACGGCAGGATATCCGCAACGGTGCCCACATGAACCGCCTGGTACAGGGAGACGTAGGCAGCGGCAAGACCATTGTGGCGCTGATGGCCGCCCTGATGGCCATTGACAACGGCTTCCAGGCCTGCCTGATGGCGCCCACCGAAATACTGGCCAACCAGCACTACCAGGGCCTGAGCGAACTGACGGCCGATCTTCCCATCAACATAGCGCTGCTCACCGGTTCCACAAAAGCTTCGGAGCGCAAGGTTCTGCATGAACAACTCCAGAACGGGGAGCTGCACCTGCTGGTAGGCACTCATGCCCTGCTGGAAGAAAAAGTAAAGTACAAGAACCTGGGCCTTGCCATTGTGGATGAGCAACACCGCTTTGGGGTAGCCCAGCGCGCACGGCTCTGGAAAAAGAACGCCCTGCCACCCCATATCCTCATCATGACGGCCACGCCTATCCCCCGCACCCTGGCCATGACCTTATACGGTAACCTGGATATTTCGGTGATTGATGAACTGCCCCCCGGCCGCAAACCCATTACCACGGTACACCGCTTTGATACCAACCGCTTAAAAGTGTTTGGTTTTTTGAAGGAAGAAATTGCCAAAGGCCGCCAGGTGTATATTGTATACCCGCTGATTGAAGAATCCGAAAAAATGGATTACAAAGATCTTATGGATGGTTACGAGAGCGTAGTACGCGCTTTTCCGAAACCAGATTACCAGGTGAGCATTGTACACGGCAAAATGAAACCGGCCGACAAGGATTTTGAGATGCAGCGCTTTGCCAGCGGAAAAACGCAGATACTGGTAGCCACCACCGTTATTGAGGTGGGCGTGAATGTGCCCAACGCTTCGGTAATGGTGATTGAAAGTTCCGAACGTTTCGGGCTAAGCCAGTTGCACCAGCTACGGGGCCGCGTGGGGCGCGGAGCCGAAAAAAGCTACTGCGTACTGATGACCGGGAATAAACTGAGCAATGAAGCCAAAACGCGCATTAAGACCATGGTGCGCACCAACGATGGTTTTGAGATTGCGGAGGTGGATATGAAACTGCGCGGTCCCGGTGATATGATGGGCACCCGCCAGAGCGGGGTCCTGGACCTTAAGATTGCCGATATCACCAAAGATGCCGGAATACTGAAAGAAGCGCGGGAAGCGGCCATCTCGGTTTTTGAAAAAGATCCCCAGCTTAAAAGGAGCGAGCACATCGTTCTGAAAAATGCCTTCCTGGCGCGCACCAAAGGCAAGATCCAATGGAGTCGTATATCCTGATAGATTTTATACTTTCGGTTTTCAGATCAACAACCCACTTTGAGCAGGAACAGAACGGTTATAACCCCACAGGGTAATTCAGTTTCCAAAGCACTCCGCGAGCTTTTTCAAAACCCGGACCTGCTATGGACCTTTACCTATCGTGACATACGGGTGCGCTACGCACAAACTTACCTGGGCCTGGCGTGGAGCCTTATCCAGCCGCTCTTTGGCCTGGCAGCCGTATTCGTGCTGTTCTTTAAGATTGCCGGGGTACAAACCGGGGAGATCCCCTACCTGTCCTTTGCGCTTAGCGGCCTTATTTTCTGGAACTACTTCAGTTATGTGGTCACCCAATCATCCGCCAGCCTGGTGAATGTGCAAACCATGATCAAGAAGATCTACTTTCCGCGCCTGGCACTGCCCATCGGTAAAAGTTTTGTGGGGCTTATCGACTTTGGCGTAGCCCTTCTTCTTCTTTTTATCGTCAACCTCGTTTTAGGGCAACCCCTGGCAGGACTACTGTTTTTCCCGCTTATCCTACTCCTTACCGCACTCACCGCAGTAGGGATCGGAATGATCATCAGCTCGGTTTCCCTGCGCTACCGTGACTTGCAACAGATCATACCCTTTGCCTTGCAACTGCTGTTCTTTATTACACCGGTAGCCTACCCGCAGGCCTTGCTTTCCAGCGTAATTCCCGATGAATGGAGCTGGCTGGTCTATTTTAACCCGATAACCGGTTTCCTGGAGCTCTTTCGGGGCCTTCTGTACGGTGGCGAAATAAGCCCTCTGGTATGGATCTCGGTGGTCAGTGCCGTGATCATTTTTGTGGCCGGGGTATTATTCTTTATCCGTACCGATAAAAAAATGGCTGATCATATATGAAGGACATTGCGGTACATATCGAAAAGCTCTCTAAGCAGTATGAGATAAAAACGCAGGGCAGGCACCAGACCTTCAAGGCACTGGATTCGGTTTCGCTGAAAGTAGAGCGCGGAAAGATCCTGGGCATCATCGGCTCCAACGGGGCCGGTAAATCCACCCTCTTGAAAATACTCTCACGCATCACCTACCCCACCTCCGGACGGGTAAGCATTGAAGGACGGCTGGCTTCGCTGCTGGAAGTAGGTACCGGCTTTCATTCCGAACTGAGCGGTCGGGAGAATATATTTCTCAACGGTTCCATCCTCGGAATGTCTCGACAGGAGATCAGGGCCAAATTTGACGACATCGTAGAGTTTTCCGGTATTGAAAAATTTATTGACACTCCCGTAAAACACTATAGCAGTGGCATGTACGTACGCCTGGCTTTCTCTGTGGCCGCCAACCTCACCCCGGAAATACTGATCATTGATGAAGTGCTGGCCGTTGGAGACGCCCAGTTCCAGGAAAAATGCCTGCGCAAAATGGATGAGGCCAAATCAGCCGAAGGGCGCACCATTCTTTTTGTGAGCCACAATATGACCGCTATCAATCACCTTTGCGATGAGGTGGTGTGGCTGCAGGAGGGAAAGATCAAACAGATAGGGGAAGCCCGCGAGATCACCCGTAATTACCTCCGGGATATGCAGCAAATATCCCAGGAAGTAGAACTCCGTGAACGCAAGGACCGCAAGGGTACTGGTGAGGCTATACTCACCCGCCTGGAATGGCTGAGCCCTCAGAAAGGCACCCTGATTTCCGGTCAGCCAGCCACCTTAAAGATAGATTACTATTCTGCTCACCTGGACACTTTGGGAAACATCCGCTGTGTATTCAACGTATTTAAAGGAGAGCAGGAATTTGTGGTGAGCCTGAACAACGATATGAGCGGGCACGCCCTGCACCAGGTGCCGGGCACCGGCTCGTTATACTGCCACTTTGAGCATTTGCCTTTTATGCACGGAGAGTATACGGTTACCTGCAACCTTTTTGTGAACGGGCTGCGCAGTGACCGCGTAGAACAGGCTTTCCGCTTTAAGGTAGCCAAAGGCGATTATTACCATTCCGGCTATCAAAGCACCGAAAACAGGCCGGGCATTTATATAGAGCAGCAATGGGATGCCACACCCCCGGCATACTAGATGCCTATATTCTTGCTTTGTGTTTGGTCCTGAGGCCTAAAATTAATTTTCTTTGAAGTTCAAAATCCCATCATGGCCCATAAACAGCCTTACATCATCATCGGCATGCACCGCAGCGGCACCTCCCTGGTAGCCAAAGTGCTGGAAAAGGCCGGCATTTTTATGGGAGTCATCAAAGATCATAATTACGAGGCCATGCACTTCCTGAGCCTCAACCAACAAACACTCTGGGCGGCAGGAGCCAGCTGGCTGGACCCGAAAGTACCGGCCCGGGAGTTTTACCGGACCATCCCGGAGCATGAATTATACCGCGAGCATTTTCGCCTGAACACCAGCTTTCAGAAATTGGCCAACTCCTTAAAAAAACCGGATTGGGGCTGGAAAGATCCCCGAAACACCTTTACCCTGGCCATGTGGCTGGAAATGTTCCCGCAGGCTAAGGTGATACACGTGTTCCGGAACGGAGAAGAAGTGGCTAAGAGCCTCCGGAAAAGAAACAATAAACCGGGTGAGGTTCACGACAGCCGCCTGAATGATATGGAATTCAACCTGGCCCTTTGGGACAAATACCTGCAACAGGCACGGTCCTTCCAAGGCCTGGGCCATCGCTTCCTGGAGATCAATTATACCGATATAGTCTCGGGAAATGCAGAAGCCATTGGAAAACTGGAGAAGTTCTGTAATCGCAAATTAGTAGGTTTGTTTGCCAAATACGTGCGGTAGATGCCGAGAGTATCCGTAATTATTCCCAACTACAACCATGCTCCTTTTTTAAGGGAACGCATTGACTCGGTATTGAACCAGACTTTCCAGGATTTTGAACTCATACTCCTGGACGATTGCAGTACGGATGATAGTCTTTCCATTTTGAAGGAATATGCGGCAAAAGACCCGAGAATATCCCTGCATCCCAATACCCAAAACTCCGGAAGCCCCTTTGCCCAGTGGAACAAAGGTGTTGGAATGGCCAACGCGGATATCATCTGGATAGCGGAGAGTGATGACAGCTGTCTCCCGCACTTCCTGGAAAAGGTATTGCCAGTACTGGAAAATAATGCAGAGGCAGGGATCGCCTATTGCCAATCCGACCTGGTAGACGAAGAAGGCAGGCTCATTAACAACTACCTGGAAAACCTGGAGTTTATTTATCATTCCGAACACTGGCGCAGTAATTTTATCCAAAATGGCGAGTGGGTATGCCGGGAGTGGATGCTGTTCCACAACCCCATACCCAATGCCAGTGGATGCCTCATACGCAAAAAGGCCTACCAACAAGCCGGTGGCGCAGATCCCGCTATGCGGTTGAATGGCGACTGGTTCCTCTATACAAAGATCCTGAGCCAATGGAAACTCGGTTTTGTGGCAGAAACCCTAAACCATTTCCGGGTGCATCAGCACACCCAAAGAGCACGGACCCGCACTACCTATAAAGTCTATGATGAGATCATTGAGATCAACCGCTACATTGTGCAAAACATTCCAGGCTCCGAAAAAAACGCAGCAGAAGCCTTAAAAAGAGTAGCCGGGTGGTGGGCCGGTAGTTTGCCGTACCAGAAGTGGAACCGCCAAAGCTGGAAGGCCAACCTCAGGCTGTACCGCACCTTCAACACCTATAAGAGCAGGCTCATCCTGGGCATTGTTTACATATTTGCTTTTGTAAGCATCCGGAAGGTCCTGAAGACGCTGGGCCTGATCAAAGCCGCTAAAAAAGTAAGGGGGACCTTGTTTCCCGGTAAATACTTCAATAACTGATGCCTTTTTTCTCCGTTATCATACCGGTTTACGAAGGTGAAAGCACCATTGAGGAGACCTTGCGGTCCGTGACCTCGCAAAGCTTTACGGATTACGAGATCCTATTGGTGAACGATGGCAGTACCGATGCCACCGTTTCTTTATTGCGATCTTTCAAAAAAGCCCACCCTCAAAGGGACATTACCCTGATAGAGCAGGACAACCGGGGTTTGGGGGCAGCACGCAACGCGGCTATTCAGGCGGCAACGGGAAAATACTGTGTACTGCTGGATGCGGATGATCTTTGGAAACCGGAAAAGTTAGAGGTACTGCACCAGGAGATTATCCGGCATGAGCCTGCGATGTTGTATCATCCGGTAGTTACCTTCGGCTTGCAAAAGCATTGGCAACGTAAAGCCTGGCCCGTGAAGTCGATCCGGGAACTGGTACTGAAGGGCAACCCTATTGTACCATCAGCAGTGGCCCTGTTTTCTGACCTCGCCAAAGCGCATCCTTTTGTGACGGATGAAGCTTACCATGGCGCTGAAGACCTTTTTCTTTGGATCACTTTACTGCATGAAGGGCATAACCTGCATTTCTTTCCCGCCCCGCTTACCCTCTACCGTGAAGAAGGTGGTATGAGTACCCGCCTGGACGAGCATTTAAAGAAAGTGATTAGCGTATTCCGGCATTTTGCAGAGGCAGAGATCATTTCTGCAGAGTTGCTTGAAAAGGCCATCCGTAGGAAACACTATGAAGCTGCCCGTTTTAACCACAAGCGGAGCCTCCATCGCGAGGCAGGCTGGCATTACTCTGCATCCCGTTCCTATGCTCCGAAAAGCCTGGCGCTGCGCTTGATGAATTACCTACGGATTAGCACGTAAGTTCAACTTTGCCGTGCGGTAGGCTTGAATGTATTCCGGCCCGTTGGCAGGTTGTTGTAAGCGTATCTGCTGTGCCAACTTGGCCATGCGGCCGTTTACCGCAGACTCTTCCAGGAATTTGGGAACCACAATAGCCACCAACTGCAGGAACCTGGCATTCTGGGAATCCATATTCACCCAGTTCAGCTCGTACATGGCATCACTGTATTGGTTCTTGTTCAGCAGTATTTCCGCCTTACTCAGCCTGGCATACTGCATGCGCGGAGACAGGTCCGTTACCATATCGTAATACCTGAGGGCTTCGTCCAGCTTCCGCTCCGCCTTTTTTACATTTCCCAGTTGGTTCAGCACCACAATGTTATAGGGGTGTAGTTGATAAGCTTGCTGTGCATCTTCCCAGCTACTCTTAAGATCCTCTTTTACCAGGTAACCTATGGAACTGTAGTATTTAAGTGGGTTGGCAAAATTATCCATGTTGAAGAAGGAATTAATCGCCAGCTCGGTGGACTGTATCATTACCGTAGCATTACGACTGCCATTGGCCTGCAACACATCCAGGGAATGCCTTTCGCCCTGAATGCGGTAATAGGATATAAGCAGGGATACTCCTGCGGCAGCTATCACCAGTATCCGGGGAGCAACCCCACTTAAGAGGGCCTTCTTGGCCGCATGGCGATAACTTAAGGCCACCAGGCTGAACAGGAGTAAAGTATGGGAGGTCCGCTCCATAGGAAAATCCGTAAATGAAAAGCCCATATAAGCCACCAGTCCAAATAATAACGCCAGGTCTATCAAGCGATCTTCGCGGCTAGCAGCTATCCGAAGGTTCTTCCGCAGGCGGACAAAGGTTACTACAAAAACCCCCAGAAAAAATACCAGGCTCAGGGGACCTCCTTCGGAAAGCACCCATAAATAATCATTGTGGGGTCTTTGGATATGGGTAATGCCCTGCTTGGCACTTATATCGGTGCCCTTTAAACCGTATTTGGGGAAGTAAATTTTCCAGTTGCCCGGCCCTACACCCAGTAAAGGCTTTTCCTTCAACATCTCCAGGCTGTGTTCCCAGAATACGGTACGCTTATCAAGGTTAGAAGTATCGGCAAGTGAAGTTTTGGCGTCCGGAGACATAAAAAAACCCACCAATAGAACCACCGCAATACCCAAACCCAGGCCGATCAAACGTCCTGGTAATTTCATGGTATTCCTCACTTCCTTGGATAGAGTATAATAGGTGCCAAGTGTAAGCACGGAAGCCAGGAAAAAAGAGACCCACACCCCGCGGGTTCTCAGTACGAATATCTCCGCAATAAGCAGGAATAGCAGTAGTAAGGAACCTTTTTTCCACATACCGCTAAGCACAGCGTTACCCATCCACACAAAGGGAATGCTGAAAAGTAAGACGGAAGACAGCAGGTTCTTATGACTGAAAGTAGCACTGACCGTGTAGATATTGAGAAAAAAATCACCGCTACCGATGGCCCGGAAAATTTCAACCAACGTAAAAACCCCGGCTAAAGTTGCAAACAAAACTATCCCTTTAACCATGTGTTTAAGATGAAGGGTGCCACTATGTATCACACCAAGGGTAACCAGCAGGTAGGAAAAGGCCATTACAAAACGTGACAGTGTGGCGTAACTTTCTACCGGGTTTATTGCCCCGAAGGAGGAAATGGTCATAACCACCATAAAACCGGAATACCACAAAAGCGGTGCCCGTAAAGAACCATTTTTAAAGAGGGTTTTCCAGGACAGTACCGCTATAAGTAGCACAAATACAGAGGCGTAAAGCTGGCGCGGCAACAGGGAATAGTCCACTATGGACTTTACGTAAATTAAGGGTAATATTGCCCAAAATAAAAGATAGAGCCAATCCGTTGTTGTGGCTTTATACCTTGTATGATCCATGGCCGGTTTTTTGCTTTGGGCTAAAATACACAAAGGAACACCATAACAGTAGTCCACATTTAATATTTGAGGTAAAGCCCCATGGCAGAAGACCGCTCCACACCGCAATCCAACAAAAAGAAAGCTGGGAAACCGGATCGCAGCTTTATGGAGCATACGTATCGTTACCATTATTATTTCAAAAGAACGGGGCGCTACCGTTTTGTGGGTAAGAACCTGCTGCGGGTGTTCGGGGTGATCGCAGCTTTTGCGGCAGGGGCCTGGTTTGTAACCACCTACCTGATAGACCTCGATACTGTCATGAACTTCATCTTTAACCGTTTCCCGAAATGGGTGGTTGTGGGAACTCTGCTGCTGAGCGAAAGTGTGATTGGCCTGCTTCCCCCGGACCTGTATATTTTCTGGGCCAAGACACTGCCCAATCCTTACGCTATGGTTCTCGTACTGTCCCTTGTTTCCTATGCCGGTGGAGTTATCTCTTACTTTGTAGGCACCCAGCTTTATAAAATACCACGGGTTAAACAATGGGTGCACGTACGCTTTGCTGAACAATTCCTGGCCTTCCGCAAATATGGCGGTCTCCTGATCTTCATCTCCGCCATGGCACCTCTTCCCTTTTCATGGGTGAGCGTGGTTTCAGGTGTAGTGAAATACCCTTTGTTGAAGTTTCTTCTTATCGCCTTAAGCCGCCTTTTGCGGTTTTTCCTGTATGCCTTTGTTTTTTACCAGGTATTGGCATAATCCTAACTTTGCGGCATGATCTCGCAAAGACAACTCTTTCTTAACCATTTGGCACAAACCACCGATTTTCCTCTGAGCCTGGAAATTGAGAAGGCAGAAGGTGTATACCTCTACGCCAGGGGCGGCAAGAAATACCTGGACCTGATCTCCGGTATTTCCGTGAGTAACGTAGGGCACCGCCACCCAAAGGTTATCCATGCTATTCAGGAACAGCTTGACAAATACCTTCATCTGATGGTGTATGGCGAGTACATCCAATACCCGCAGGTACAACTGGCCCGCAGGCTTAGTGAGCGGATGGGCGAGGGTTTTGAGTCGGTGTATTTTGTGAATTCCGGTAGTGAAGCTACCGAAGGAGCACTCAAACTGGCCCGCAGGTATACCGGGCGCCCGGAAATTATTTACATGGATAAGGCCTACCACGGAAGTACTTCCGGGGCTCTTTCCGTAATCGGGGATGAAGGTTTCAAACGCGCGTTCCGCCCCCTGGCTCCAGGCAGTCGCAGTATTCGCTTCAATGACCTCAACGACATCAGCTCCATCACCACCCGTACCGCTGCGGTTATTGTAGAACCCGTGCAGGGTGAAGCCGGATACATACCTCCTGCACCCGCTTACTTGCAGGCGCTGAGAAAAAAGTGTAATGAAACAGGCAGCCTGCTGATCTTTGACGAAGTACAAACCGGCTTCGGCAGAACCGGCTCCTTATTCGCTTTTCAGAAGCTGGGCGTACAACCCAACATCATTACCCTGGCCAAAGGGATGGGAGGGGGGATGCCCCTCGGAGCATTTGTCACTTCCAAAAGGATTATGGATTGCCTTAAACAGGACCCCATCCTCGGGCACATCACCACCTTTGGTGGTCACCCGGTAAGTTGTGCCTCTTCACTGGCGGCACTGGAAGTTATTGAGCGTGAAAAGCTGGCGGAACAGGTAGACGCAAAGAGCACACAGTTTCACGAACTCCTGCAACACCCGGCTATTCAAGAACTTCGTGGCGAAGGGCTCATGCTGGCACTTCAACTGGACACTTTTGAAAACCTGCAGAAAGTTATTGAAAACTGCCTGGAAGATGGTCTTATCACCGATTGGTTCCTCTTCTGTGACAATGCTATGCGTATAAGCCCCCCTCTCACTATTTCCACGGATGAGATCCGGGAGGCCTGTGGGATCATTCTTAAAGCGCTGGATGCCGTATATTCCCGTTAAGCTCAGATCTCTTCAATAAGTACTTCCCGCTGCAAGGGCTTTTCCAGGAAACCTTTTACATTGGGATTTTCCTTTGAACGTTGATGGTCCAAAGGATCTATGGATGAAGAAACCATGTAGATCTTCATTTTGGAAAGAAGTTCGGGCTGACGCGCTTCCAAAGCCTCCAGGAATTCAAAGCCATTCATGAGGGGCATCTTTATATCCAGCAGGATAATATCTGGGAGAGATTGCTTGTTTTCAAGAAGATATTCCAAAGCTTCAGGTCCGGATTGCTTTTTCACGATCTCACTGGAACTGCTGATATTAAGAATAACCTTCTCATTAACCAGAAGGTCAATTGGATTATCGTCAATCAGCAAGTATTTCATTGTGGGTAGTAACGTTTGGAATGGGCAATTTAGCTATAAATTCTGTTCCCTGACCATACTCGGAATCCACTTCTATGGTGCCGTGCAGATTCTCCACTGCCTCCTTAAGTATATAAAGCCCTATTCCTGAACCTTTTGCCCTTAGGTTAGCGGTAAAAAACATTTGGAATAACCGGTCTATATGCTCTTTCCTGATGCCTTGACCATTATCTGAAACCTTGAAGACATAGATGTTGTCGCGGCTTTCTGCAGTTATATGTATAAACTGGTTTTGCTTGGTAGTATCATGGTATTTAACCGCGTTGGAAATAAGATTACTCAGAATGATACTTAGCCTTTGCTGATCGGTCCTGATGTCTTCCAAACGGATATCCAGCTTAAAATCAATATCCTTGACGCCTTCCATGTGTGAATGATCCCTAAGGATACTATCAACCAGTGCTTTTACATTTACATCTTCATATTTAAGCTCTACGCGGCTATTGCGGGAATAATCAAGGATGTTGTGAATAAAGCTATCCATGCGCTCCATGGATTCACGGATCAGATTATTATACTGCCTTATCTCTTCAATATCGTCTGTATGATTGGCAAGCGCGGTGATACCCATAACGCTGGAAACCGGAGAGCGAAGGTCATGCGAAACGCTGTACACAAACTTATCCAGTTCCTGGTTGGCTTTTATAAGATCCTGGTTTTTCTGAAGTATGAGGTTTTCAGACTCTTTACTCTTGGTAATATTCTCCATGATCACCGTTACGCCAAACACCTTTCGTTGCCGGTTTACAGCCGGGGCAAAGGTAACACTGAACCATAGCCCACCATATTTGGGATGTTCCACAAACTCTTCCTCCCTGGTTAATTCACCACCCAAAGCTCTTTGGAAATGAGCAAAAAACTCATCCTTCAATTCAGGAATAATGAGGCTGTTGAAATCCGTGCCCTTGGTAATTTCCATCCCATAAAAATTAAGGATGGATTTAAATGCCGTCCTGTTGAAGGATTCAATTTTCATTTCAGCATTTAAAAGCATGTAGCTATTGGGAGTAGAATTGAGCACCGCACGGTTCAGTTCCTCTACTTTTCTCAATCTCCTTTCTGCGATGATCTGGGTTATTTTCTCGGCTGTTACCTGCGCTACCTCCTCCAGTATTTCGAGGTGTATATCTTTAAAAAAGTTTTTATGGGAGCTTTCACAGTTGATCACCCCTATTACTTCCTCGCCAATTTTAATGGGAACCACTATCTCCGAGCCCGCTGAAAAGTGCACTTCAAAATAACGGGGATCATTAGAGGTGTCATTTACTATGGCTGACTCTCCGGTAGCCGCCACATTTCCGGTAACTCCTTTACCTATTTTAATGCTCAGCGGTGAATTGATGCGTTTATGCCCTACCCTTTTACTGCCGTATGCGGTCTTTATCTGAAGCGTATCATCCTTCCGCATCAGGATAATGGCATCCTCCAGATGCAAATGAGCCAGGATCTCGTCCGTAACCGCCCAAAGAAGGTCGTTAATAGAAGTAGTGTTCAAAGCCCTGGACTTGAAGTTACTCAGGGCCTGGTTCAGCTGATTCTTTAAGTATTTGTTGGTATCATTTCTTACCAGGCAACTGATACCTCTTAATTTGCCTTTGGTGGCGATGGGGTGCAGTTCAACGGTAATATGACTGAAACGTCCGTAGAAATTCTCCGCCAGTTCAAAATATTGTGATTCCCTGGTTTCGAGAACGGCATTGTACTTGGCCATCCACAGCACCAAGTCCGTCTGATCCCGTTTATGGTAAAGCTCCATAATATGGTCACCCGGCTCAAAATCATAATCAAATGACTTTTTAAAAATATCAATGGCCGCTTTATTGGCAGTCACAAAACACAGATCCGTGTCTAACGACCAAAGGTATAAGGAAAGATTGTCCACAAGGGAAGAAAGACGGTCTCTGGATAACCTTAGCTCGTTCTCCAGTTCTTTTTGCCGGCTGATATCTTCCAAAGAAATAATGAGAAAATCCTCCACCTGTGATTTGAGGAGTTTCCCGGAAGCACGTACATAAGCCCGTCCTCCGTCTTTGGTCTTAAGGCTGCATTCACTCTGGCAGTTATCCATGCGCCTGAGTTTATCGAGGCAGCCATCTTCACATTCAAGTATCAATTCATCAAAGCTTCTACCCTCCAGCTCTTCGCCTGAAAAACCCAACAGTTCTTCAAAGGCTCTGTTACTTTTAATGATACTGCCTGAGCTGTTCAGTATTACAATGCTGTTTTCCACCGTCCTGAAGATCACATCCATCAGGTTGTTACCGGTTTTAACGTGATGCTCTATGAATATTTGTTCCGAATAATCACTGGCCTGGAAAAGCAGTCCCTTAGTTTTATCCTTAAGGGTTACAGGGCTTAGGTTGTATTTAAGGTAAAAAGGCCGCCCGAGGGCATCTTCCCATTGTACGATATCCGCTGTTTCCAGCCCAACAAGACATTGCTCAAAAGAAGTTTCCATAAACTCCCATGCCTTAGGACCCAATGCATCAATGATGGATTCTCCCAGGGAAAACGAAGTTTTAGCTCCTGATACTTTTAATTCATTAGCGTATGGATTAGCGTAAATGATCTTGTAGTCCTTATTCACAACCACAAAAACCTTCTCCACATTTTCCAGGATATTCTCAAGTCCTGTCATTACGGTTCCTGACTTTATCAATTTCCTAAGGTTTTCAGAAAAAATGGGATTGTTTACCATTTGCGCCAGATCAGTTTACGCAAATATAATATTTATCTGAAAGAATAGTACTACACCATTATGATTTAGAGTGTAGTATGTTAATTTTTCAATGATCCACAAATATTTTTCCGGGATTCAATATACCGTTAGGATCAAAGGCATTTTTGATAGCTCTTTGTAACGCTAGCTCGGCTGGAGAAAAAACAATGTCCATATAATCTTTTTGCACCCAGCCGATGCCGTGTTCCCCGCTTATAGTTCCGCCCAGGCCTTTTACCAGTTTAAATATTTCGCGTATGCCCTTGGGTAGTTCATTCTGCCAGGCATCATCGCTCATATCAGCCTTTACAATATTCACATGCAGGTTTCCGTCACCAGCGTGCCCGTAACATACGGATTTAAAACCATACTTAGCGCCAATTTCCTTAACCCCGAGCAGCAACTTTGCCAATTCAGCCCTGGGCACCACAGTATCCTCCTCTTTGTATATGCTGTGTGATTTTACGGCCTCTCCTACTCTTCTGCGCAATTTCCACAAGGCATCCTTATCATTCTGGTTATCCGCAAAAAGCACTTCCCCGGCTCCATATGCTTCTGCTATAGTGGCAATTTCCTCACATTCCCGCATTAATATATCCTCGTCATTACCGTCCACCTCTATGAGCAGGTGCGCCTTCACATCATCACCAATAGGAAGCTGCACATCCTCCACAAACCGTAAGGTCCAGTCAATGGCATCGCGCTCCATAAATTCCATTCCGCTGGGTGTTATCCCGCTTTGGAAGATAGCCGAAACCGCTTCACAAGCTTTTTCCGGTGCTCCAAAGGGGATCAGCATCAGCAGGTTATGCTTGGGATAAGGTATAAGGCGGAATACGGCTTTGGTGATAATACCCAGGGTACCTTCACTACCCACCATCAGCTGGGTTAAGTTGTAACCCGTACTGTTCTTCAGCACGTTGGCACCCGTCCATATAACTTCACCGCTAGCCAGTACTACTTCCAGGTTTAATACGTAGGCATTGGTAACGCCATACTTTACCGCCTTGGGACCACCGGCATTCAGGGCCAGGTTACCCCCAAGAAAACTACTGCCCCAGCTACTGGGATCAGGCGGGTAAAAAAGTCCCTTTTCCTTACAGGCCATGTGAAATACCTGGTTGATAACCCCCGGTTCTACGGTAGCCTGAAGGTTACGTGCATCTATATCAATGATCCGGTTCATCCTTTCCATAGAAAGATTGATGCCACCGGCCACCGGCAGAGCTCCTCCACTGAGTCCCGTACGCGCTCCACTGGCGGTTACTGCAATTTTATGGTCATTACAGTATTTCAGAATCTGACTTACCTCACCCGTATTGGAAGGCTTAACAACCGCTTCCGGCAGAAAGCTAAAGTCCTCAGTTTCATCATGGCTATATTTTTCCAGTTCTTCGGGGGTATCTGTAAAACCCTTCTCTCCCACTATTTCTTTAAGGAATGATTTATGCTCTTTGCTTAGCCTGTTGTAGTTCATCTCTTGTAAATGTTCTATTTTAGTCCGCCTTCAATTAATTTCAAATTATCAATGAAGAAACTGGTTCTTACGCACGCTCTTTTATTTCTGGTCTTCGGTTTATCCGCACAATCCAAGAAAGTATCCCTTGAAGATGTATGGTTGCAATACCGTTTCAGCCCTAAAGGCACTTCAGGGCTGCGGTCTATGAAAGACGGCTTGCACTACACAGCCCTTACTAATTCCGATAATGGACCCACCGTTGAAAAATTCAGTTACAAAACTGGTGAATCTGTGGGATTCATTATTTCTGCAAAAGTAATCAAGGAACAAACAGGGAAAAACATCCAGTTCGATCAATACCAGTTCAGCCCCAACGAAGATAAGGTACTGCTGGCCACCGAAACGGAATCCATTTACCGTCATTCCTCCAAAAGCCATTATTATATCTATGATCTCAAAGCGGCTTTGCTGGATTCAATACCAGTGGAAGGTAAGCAGCAGTTGGCTACCTTTTCACCTACCCGCAACCAGGTAGCCTTTGTGCACGATAATCACATGTTTGTGCAGGACCTGGATACCAAAGGCACACAACTTATTGCATTTGGAAAAGGTAAGGATGATGCCTTTATTGCCGGGGCCGTTGATTGGGTTTACGAAGAAGAGTTCAGCTTTGATAAAGGCTTTGAATGGTCACCCGATGGTGATTTCATCGCTTACTACCAGTTTGACGAACGTGAGGTTCCTCTCTTTTCCATGGATATCTTCGGCAAAGGTCTCTATCCGTCAGAATACGAATTCAAATATCCTAAAGCCGGGGAGCCTAATTCCAAGGTTACCATTCATCTTTTGCACATGAATGATCAGCAGGATATTACGGTTGAATTGCCTGAGGAGTATGAATACATTCCCCGCATTAAATGGACCAAGGGCAACCAACTGGTTATTTACACCATGAATCGCCTGCAAAACAAACTTACCCTGTGGCGCGTAAATCCTGAAGATGCCGAGCCTTATCTCCTGTACCAGGAAAATGCTCCTTCTTACCTTGAAATTACGGATGATGTCCGCTTTTTGAAAGACGGCTCCTTCATCTGGACTTCTGAGCGGGATGGTTATAATCACATTTATCACATTTCCGTTAAGGGAGAGATTAAAACCCAGATCACCAAAGGCGAATGGCCTGTAACTGAGTTTTACGGCATTGACGAAGATTCCCAAACCCTGTACTACCAATCGGCAGAAGAATCTCCCCTGGAGCGAGCAGTGTACAGCATTAACCTGAAAGGGAATACTAAGAAGAAACTCTCCAAACTCAATGGCTGGAATAATGCTGAATTCAGCAATGGCTTTAAATACTACATCAACTCCTATTCCTCCAAGGATGTACCCACACTTGAAACCCTTCACACCAGTGACGGCAACCAACTACGGGTTATCCAGGACAATACTGACCTGAAGGCCCGGCTCAGAAGTTACAACCTGGCTTCCAAGGAATTCTTCACCTTCACCACTGAGGACCAGGTGGAACTCAACGGTTGGATTATGAAACCTTTTGACTTTGACCCAGCTAAAAAATATCCCGTATTGATGTTCGTATACGGAGGCCCCGGGTCACAAACCGTGAAAAACCAGTATGATGGTTTCAATCACTTCTATTATGAAACTCTTGCCAACCAGGGTTACCTCATCGTTTCCGTAGACAATCGCGGCACAGGAGCCCGTGGGCGCGACTTTCGCACTACCACCTACCAGGAACTCGGGAAATTTGAAACCGAGGATCAGATATCCGGAGCCAAATACCTGGGCACCCTTCCTTATGTGGACAAAGACCGTATCGGCATATGGGGTTGGAGTTACGGAGGTTATATGAGCAGCCTGTGCATTACCAAGGGTGCAGATGTATTTAAGATGGCCGTGGCCGTAGCCCCCGTTACCAACTGGCGTTTTTACGATAGCATTTATACAGAAAGGTATATGCGCACCCCCCAGGATAACGCCAGTGGTTACGATGAAAACTCCCCCATCAACCATGTTTCCAAGCTAAAAGGTGCCTACCTGCTCATTCATGGTACGGCAGATGATAATGTGCATTTCCAGAATACCACCCGGATGATATCAGCCTTAGTGGATGCCAATAAACAGTTCGACCTCTTTGTGTACCCCGATAAGAACCACGGCATTTACGGAGGATATACCCGCTACCATCTTTTTAAGAAGATGACCAATTTCATTAATGAAAACCTTTAATGGTGGATTTTTGATATTTTGGCCCGTTTTAATTCAGAATTAACAGAATAATTTAAATAGACCGAACACATGGCAAACGCTGTACAACCCATTAAGCGCAAGGAACTTTGGGGGCATCCCGTAGGATTATATATCCTCTTTTTCACAGAAATGTGGGAACGATTCTCGTATTACGGTATGCGCGGTATACTCACCCTTTATATTGCGACTTCGGCTACAGCAATAGACCCAGGTCTGGGATGGAGTAATAAAGACGCCATTTGGTTATACGGCTGGTATACTATGCTGGTTTATGTGGCTTCCATACCAGGAGGATGGATAGCGGACAAGTTCCTTGGCCAAAAGAAAACTGTAATGCTAGGCGGACTTTTACTATGCTTCGGGCATGGTATTTTGGCCGTACCTCAGGATTGGGCCTTTTTCACGGGGTTGATTTTGATCATCCTAGGCGTGGGTGGCTTAAAACCAAATATATCTACTATGGTAGGAGGCCTGTATCGCGAAGGAGATATCCGGAGGGATAGCGGTTTTACTATTTTTTATATTGGAATTAACATTGGTGCTTTTCTGGCTAGTATTTCCGTAGGACTAGTGGCTTACTATTATGGTTGGCACTATGGTTTTGGATTAGCTGGAATTGGGATGTTATTAGGTCAAATAGTGTTCATGGGGGGCCAGAAATACCTTAAGGGTGTAGGTGAATATGTGGGCGGTAAGGATTCGGTAGACCCTGAGGTAGCTAAGCGTCCATTGACTAAGATTGAAAAAGACCGGGTAGTTGTATTGCTCATCTCCTTTCTTATTGTAGTTGTCTTTTGGGGAGCCTTTGAGCAAGCCGGAGGTTTGATGAATCTGTATACAGATGCTAAAGTAGACCGAACCACTGGGCTGAACTGGTTGATGGAAATTCCAGCTGCTGTATTTCAATCACTTAACGCAGGATATATAATCATTTTCGGCACCCTAGTTGCCGGTTTTTGGGCTTCCAGAAAGCGTAAAGGAAAAGAGTCCTCTTCACTCTTTAAGATGGCCATTGGTACTATCATAATGGGCCTGGGTTATGTATTCATGATGTTTGCTTCTCAGGAAGCATCTGCAGTGCCTTTTGGCAAAGCCGCGATGATCTGGATATTCCTGGCCTACCTGTTCCATACTCTTGGAGAGCTATGTACTTCTCCGGTGGCTCTATCTTTCATCACCAAGTTGGCCCCTTTGAAATATGCTTCCATAATGATGGGTATTTATTTCGCAGCGACAGGTTTCGGAAATAAACTGGCAGGCACTATTGGTGAAAGTTCACAGCTTGAGCCTTATTCGGGCGAAATGACAGCCCCAAAGGAGTTGGTTTTCAATTATTCTCAGCGGGACACCATTGAGATAAAGACCAAAGGCGGGATCAAGGACTTTTATGATTATCCTATTAACCTGGACAAAAACTTCAGTATTAAGTCCGAGGTTTACCCTACAGGTGATGGCCTGGTTTTTAAAGACCTGCAAAGTGGTGAGACTATTAATAATCTCTTTTCAATTTCAGACGAGTCTGAATCTCAATTGAGGGATTACCTTAACGAACATAGTGTTACGCAGCAAAACCCCTACCATGCTAAACTTATGTTTGAAAAAGATAAGGATGCGGCCCAGATTTCTGAAAACACGGGAGATGGTAAAAACTATGGCGTTTCTTTTGTAATTGATGAAGAACAAAGTAACCAGGAATATAAAATTTTCAGCTTTCTGGTAATCTTTACTGTAGCATTTGGCCTATTACTGTTGCTCTTCCTTAAAAAGCTTAAAAAGCTCACTCACGGAGCCGAAGAAGCTGAGCGTGACATGGGCGAAGACGAGGAAGAAGCCCAGGTGGATGCTCATTAAGCAAGATCTGTCACTTAAAAAAGGCCATCGCAGGATGGCCTTTTTTTATTAATCTTATATTTGGAATAACCCTTGCTTGGGAATTAATAAAACACCTATGAAAAAGACACTCTTGCTTTCGGCTTTTCTTTGCCTTTTCACCATCCTTAGTTATGCCCAGGACGCAGAATCGGCAAGTATCAAATGGATGTCCATGGAAGAAATGGAAAAGGCCCATGCCAAAGAACCTCGCAAGATCATTATTGATGTGTATACCGATTGGTGTGGTTGGTGTAAACGCATGGATAAGACCACCTTTCAAAATCCTGAGATTACCCGTTATATAAACGAGAAATACTACGCTGTAAAGCTGAATGCCGAGCAAAAGGAAACTATCAAGTTCAAGGATACCGAATTTAAGTACGTTCCCAATGGACGCAGAGGGTATCACGAGCTGGCTGCTGACCTTTTAAAGGGGAAAATGTCTTACCCTTCTATAGTTTACCTGGATGAGAATCTGAACATGATACAACCTGTTCCAGGTTATCAGGACGCTATCAAGATGGAGCAGATCATCAAGTTTATAGGAGACGATCACTACAAAACAACCAATTTTGAAACCTTCCAGACCGATTTCAAATCGGCTTTATAAAATTCGATAGATCGTCAGTCCGCTTCTTAACTTCGGTTCTATATAGGTGCTTTTGGGAGGCATGGTCTTGCCGGCATCCGCCACTTCCTTAATTTGTTCCATACTAACCGGAAACAAGGCAAAAGCTATATCGTAGGCACCTGAATCTACGGCCTTGATCAAACCTTCCAAACCTTCGGTCCCGGGTAAGAAGCCAACCCGATTATCGGTTTTGATATTCTGAATACCCAGCAAGGGTTTCAGGATTTTTTTGGATACGATCTGTGTATCCAGGTGTTCTACCGGATGACCGGGATCAAAACTGCCCGTACGGGGTACCAGTTTATACCACCCGCCCTCCAGGTACATACTTATTTCATGCAGTTTTTCAGGCTTATAAGGCCGCTCACCTTTGGCATCCACCAAAAAATCCTTACTAATGTTCTGCAGTAACTCTTGAGGTGAAAGTCCGTTAAGTCCCTTCACCAGGCGGTTAAAATCATACACCTTCATTTGTTCCTCCCCTATGAGAAAAGCCATAAAATACCGGTGGTGATCGTTTTCCGGCTGGGCTCCGTTCTTTTCCAACCGCCTGGCCAATAATGAACTGCTACTGCAACGATGATGGCCATCGGCTATGTAAAGAGCCTCCTGGTCTTCAAAAACCTTACTTATCCTCTTGATGTCATCTTCATCCTGTACCAGCCACAATTGATGAAGCACCCGGTCAGTACTGGTAAATTCATATTCAGAGCGTTGCGTAATATAACGGGCAAAAAGCTGGTCCAGCCGCAGGTCGTCTTTATAGGTCAATAAGACCGGTTCCGCATTAAAGCCGGTTACCTCCAGGTAATCCGTAAACATCTTTTCACGGTGGGTCAGGGTTTTTTCGTGTTTCCTGATCTTTCCTCCAAAATAATCCTCAACCGCCACCGCTGCAATCAGACCAATATATTCGTTCCCCTCCTTCACCTGACGGTACAGGTAAAAACCAGGTTTTTCGTCCTGATGGAAAGTCCCCTCCCCCGTGAAATCTTCAAAGCACTTCTTCACCATTTGATACTTGACCTTACCGTAAGGAAGGTGGCGCCCGCCTTTCGGATTGATCACGTGCAGGAAGGTGAAAGGATTATTATGTAGCTTATCATCCAACTCCTCATCGGAATAGGTAAGATAGGAGCGGGTAGCCACCAGGTAAGCTTTATCCCTAGGTGGCCGAATGGCACAGAAAGGTTTGATGTGGATCATGTGGCGAAAATAGTAAAGGGCTTTTGTATCGCGACACCCGGTTATGAGCAAATATTCTAAATTGGCTCTTCAAAACTATTTCTCATGCAGTATACTTTAACCATAGAGATTAACGGCCCACGGGAGGAAGTTGTACAACTCTTCTGCAATCCTGAAAACCGGAAGGAATGGCAACCCGGACTGCAAAGTTACGAGCCTGTAAGCGGAGACACGGGCAAAGAGGGAGCAATAACCAGGTTGAGTTACCAAATGGGGAAACGCCACATGGAAATGGTAGAAACCATTACTACACGAAATCTTCCGGATGAATTTCACGGAACTTATGAAGCACACGGAACCCTCAATATTCAGAAAAACTATTTCACGGAACTGGAAAACAACCGCACTCTTTGGACCTCAGAATGTGAATTCCGTTTTAGCAGTTTCTCAATGAAACTCATGGGCTTGCTGATGCCCGGGGCTTTCAAAAAGCAATCCTATCGTTACATGGTGCTGTTCAAGCAGTTTGCGGAACGTGAAATCCCTGCAGAGACTAGCGCAACATGAGTCAAAGAAACCTTGTATTCCTTATCCTTGGCCTTTTAGCGGTTGCTGTTTTTGGATGGCTCGGCTATATTGAATTAAGAGCCGAAGAGCCCCGAAGAGCCATAGTCTCGCTTGAAATGTATTTATCCGGCAACTGGATTGTTCCCCAGATAAACGGCTGGACCTACTATAACAAACCACCCGTTTTCAACTGGCTGATGATGCTGTTTTTTGAAATAACAGGTTCCTTTAGCGAATGGGTGGTACGATTGCCCTCCCTGCTCTCCTACCTCGTACTGGGGCTATTGCATTACAGATATGTAAAGCAATACATTAATCAAAAAGTAGCTCTTTTCGCATCACTATTCTGGCTTACTTCAGCAGATTTGTTACTGTATGGCTCGGTAAATACCGGGGAAATAGATCCTTTTTATGCACTGGTGGTATATCTACAGGTAATCGTCATCTTTAAAGGGTTTTATCACCAAAAGTACTGGAGCCTTTTCCTGGTTTCTTATTTACTGGTTGCGGTAGGTTTCCTTACCAAAGGGTTGCCATCCCTGGCTTTCCAGGTTTTCACATTACTGGGTGGAGCTATCTATTTCAGAAAGTTCAGGCTACTTTTCGGATGGCAGCACATCTGTGGTATTTTACTTCTGGTTGTTTCCTGCGGGGCCTACCTCTACCTGTATGACAGTCGGGACGATGTCCTGGCTTTCTTTGTAAGACAGTTTAAGGAAGCTTCCCAAAGAACAGGGCTGGAAACAGAATTTTCGGATACCGCTTTGCAGTTCTTCACCTTTCCTCTACAACTGGTAAAACTTACCTTACCCTGGTCACTTTTCCTGGTTTTCTTCTTTAAGAAGGGCTTTCTTAAAACGCTTCGGCAAAATGCCTTTATCGCCTTTTCGGTAGTATTTGTGTTGGCCAACATCTGGATATACTGGATCTCCGGTGATTTTAAAGCCCGCTACTACTATATGTTCCTGCCTTTTATAGTTAGCTGGTTTGCTTATTTCTACGATCAGAACAGCAGTAAAATGCCCAGGCTACAAAAGGTGCTCTTTGGTTTTTTTGGTTTCCAGGTGGTTATCTTTCCCCTGCTATTGATCATTCCCGCTTTTGTACCTCAAACAGCAGTGTTGCCTTTCATCTGGTGGCGTGCGATCCTGCTGTTTACTCTTGCCACCCTGGTAGCCTTTCTCTTTTTTAAAGGAACTTCACGCGTTTTGGCACTGGCCTTATTTATGGTGGTAGCACGCCTGGGGCTTAACCTCTACTATTTACCTGCACTCCAGGCCGATAAAAACGTAATGTACTACCGTTCCACCATGGCCGAATTATTGGAAATAACCGGTAAGGAACAGGTATTCCTCTATGGCAATGCCTATAACTTTCCCAGTGATGCTTCCATTGGGCCATTGACTTTTGAAGAGACCACGCTGACCACGGCACCCTTGATCGCCTACCAGATTCCGTATTACATCACCCGGCACAACGGATTGATCGTACAGTTTACGGAGGAGTTAGTACCTGGAAGGTATTATATTGCCCCGGCCGATATGGTGAATATAACTGATTACCCACCCCTCTTCCGTTTTGAAGATAAATGGAAAGGCCAGGAAATGGTATTGATCAGGACCTGAGTTCCTTTTCCAGGCTGCGGGGAACCAAAACAAAGTAAGCCCCACTTAAAGAGGACAATGCCAGGGAAAGATAAAATAACAAGCTGATAGCCAGGGACAATTCCATATTCAGTCCCAGGTAATCCGCTCCGAAAACAAAGGCCATTTCCCGGGCTCCTATCATGGGCAGCACAAAAGCAAAACAACTGAGCAGGAATACGAATATATAATCCAGTATGTGTTGGTCTATACCTATGGCCAGAATAATAAAATAGGTTGTGGCCGCCTGTAGTACCTGCACAAAAAACGAATAAATGCTGGTTATTCCCCAGGAAGGTAAGAATGATTTGAAGAACAATCGCAATACCAGCCAATGACCAAAATAAATGAGTGGAACGGCCAAAAAGAACATGGGTTTGTATGGGATATCATAATGGCTGTACCAAAAGAAGACCACAGTAAGCAGGCATAAAGCCACCAACCCGCTGGCCCGGTCCAGGAGCGCTGAACTTACCAGTTTCTTTACCCGCACATTAAAGTGTTTTTTGATCCAGAAGGCTTTATATCCTTCACCTCCTACCAAAGGGATAAAGAGGTTGTAAAACATCCCCAAAAAGTTGAGTTTCAGATTAAGCTTTTCCGAAAGGATCAACTCCTGAGTACGGTAAAGGCTGTTGAGACGGAAAGCGGCTATTACCTTGGAAATAAAGAATGACAAAAAGGACAGGATCAGGTAACCCCACTTTGCTCTTTGTAGATAATTCCACGCCTGGGTAAGGTCTACCTTACTAATGATAATATAAAGTGCCACCACGCTTAGGATAACACGGATAGCGTACTTGAGTACCTTTTTATTCATGCGGGCAAAATCAGTGTAAAGAACGTAAAAATGAACGATCAGGTAAAATGCACAAAGTCATCATTATTCCGGCTATTAGAATTTAATCTCAATAGTCATAAACTATTAAACTATCATTACAAATACTCCGAATATCGCCTGAAAAGCAGGATGAGTACCTATCTTTGAGTAAAAGAAAAATTATGAAAAGCTTAATTGGTCTGGAGAAAAATAAATCCGAAAAACTGGCACAACGCTTAAATGACCTGTTGGCCAACTATCAATTGTTTTACATTAATACCCGCGGTTTTCACTGGAACATTACCGGTGAAAAATTTTTTGAACTCCACCTTAAATTCGAAGAGTTGTATACTAACTCACTGGAAAAGATTGATGAAATAGCCGAGCGCGTGCTGACATTGGGATTTACTCCGTCCCATACCTTCACCGCCTATCTTAAGGAGTCTTCCATTAAGGAAGCCGTAAATATATCGGACGGCAAAGAAGCTGTTCAACATATAGTGGACGGATTCCGCATACTGCTGGAAATTGAACGGGATATCCTGCAATTATCAGCTGATGCGGATGATGAAGGTACCAATGCCCTGATGAGCGATTATATCCGTGAACAGGAAAAAATGGTTTGGATGTATTCATCCTTTTTAAAATAATGATATGAGTGAAGAAGCCCAATCCGTACGTTTTCATACCCGAAAATGGGTAAAGCCAGAAGACCTGAACCCCAACGAGACATTGTTTGGAGGAAGCCTCTTAAAGTGGATTGATGAAGAGGCGGTAATCTATGCCATTATTCAGTTGGAAAACCCAAAAGTAGTGACCAAACTGATCTCGGAGATCAATTTTATTACCGCACCGGTACAAGGAGATATTATTGAGATGGGACTAATTGCTACCCACTTCGGAAAAAGTTCTTTAACCTTACGTTGTGAAGTTCGAAACAAATTAACCCGTGAACCGATATTGAGCATTGATCGCCTGGTTTTTGTAAATCTTGGCCCGGATGGGAAGCCGGCTCCCCATGGGAAAACTGAAATAACTTATGTGAAAGACCGCCTTTGAAAAATAATGTGGAGGAAAACATAAAGGCCGCAACCGTGGAGGTTGCGGCCTTTTCATTTTAATTGGTGCCCTCATTTTAGTATCATTCAATAAGCCTTTTCTTCCAGACTATACTATAGATACTACCCCTTACCGTTAGTTTGATTGTACAACAGTATACAATTCCACTACCTCCTTCTTCACAAATAACAGGAGTCCATAGGTAGAAGAAGATGGAGGTTGTAAAATGTGGTAATTCACTCCATTCATCCACTCACACTCAAAGCTGTTTCATGCGAAACCCTGCTTTGCTGAAAAGTTAATCTTCTGAGTACAAATGTTAAAATTCTTGGAAGTATCAATTTTTTTCCGACCTTAGTTATGAAACTAAAATTTATTTAAAAATGAAAAAACTAGCTACAGTCGTGGCCTTGGCCGTGGCGTGCTCTGCCGTGGCCCAAAATGTGCCCACTGAACAAAACAAACTCGACAGCCGGACGCGTCCGGGAACTGCAAAACCTTATTTAGATGAAGACTATCCCGGTGCCGGACAGGCAAAGGCAGCCTCATCTATTTCCAAAGGAAAAACTTCTGCCGCAGTGGTATGGAGTGAGGATTTCGGTGCCGGCTTTACAGGCAGTCCTAATGGCGCATGGACAGTGAGTGGTGCCAATTCCAACCTGGTTATGTATGACATGGATGGACCAAACAACCTGATATCTTCAGGCTGGGGACCTCTTCCTTCGCCTACTTCATCCAATGGTTTTGCCATTTTTGACTGGTATGACAACATTCCTGATGTGGCAGGTTTTGCAACTTCCCCGGCTGAAGGTAAGCTCACGTCTCCGGTGATTAACGTTAATAAATCGGATGTATTCCTGTCCTTCTACCAGCAACTTTTCCATTGCTGCAACCTGGACCTGGAAGTTTTTGTGGAAATCAGTACAGATGGTGGAGCCACCTGGCCTGCTGCCAATCGATTCAAAACCAACGTAACCGACCGGAATGACCGTCATTGGGACCTGGGTTACGGATACTATTTTGAATATGATATCTCTTCCATCCTGGCAAACGGTGGATCCAATAACGTTAAGATCCGTTTTAACTGGACATCTACCAGTCCTGATGCCAACGGGCAGTATTCCAACAATTACTTCTGGATGATAGATGATATAAAGATATCAGACCTCCCCAGGCACAAAGCTAAATTTACAGATGCCGGAGGTGCTCCTGCCCATGATATCATCTTCGATAACAACAGCTCAAAAACCAAAACCGGGATCTTTACCATGGACGAGGTTAAGCCCATCACTTTTGATTCCAACGTATACAACTTTGGAGCTGATGATCAAACCGGGGTAGACCTGAAGGTAGAAATATTTGATGCCTCCGGCACTTATATGACCTCCGTTCAATCTAATAATTCATCTACTCTTGTTAAAGGCGATACACTGGATTTTGATGACCTGACTACCAGCGCATGGACCCCTCCAGCTGTAGGTACTTATGGGTTTGTTTATACCGTTATATCAGATAGTATATCTGTAAGTGCAAATGCTGAAGCCGTGCGGGACACTTTTGTGATCCGCGCTACTGACAGTCTCACCTCCATTGATTTCGGAACCTTTGGCAACTCCGTAGGAACGGCTGAACTGGGTGATGACGGCAGTGCTATGGCTGTACGTTACAACTTTGACAAACCTTCTCCGGGATCTTCCATGGTTGAATTCACCGACCTGATTATCGACTACTCCACCGCAACCGTAGCCGGTGGTGATATTCAAATTGAAGTGTATGATTCAACCGGTTTCAGTTATACCGGAGGTTTCGGTTCCGGGGCTCTCCTTTCAAGGGTATACACCCTGGGAACGGCTGAAGATAACGGTGCCGTAGTACGCTACGACCTTACCAACAACGGAGTTCCGTTTGCCGTACCTCCCGGTTCCTACTACTTCGTGGTATTTATGTTCTCCAATACCGGGAACAACCGCATTGCCATTGCCAATGACAAGAGCTTCCCTGCCCGCGGGACCAGTTCCATTATGTTTGATGTGGATGCAGGCCGCTGGTACAACGGTTATGTAGATTCCGAAACCTTTAATGCTCCTTTCATTAAAACCGTAAGAATTCCAGCTACTATTGGTTTGGACGACCAGGTACGGACGGATTACCTGAGCATCTTCCCTAACCCCAGCCGTGGCATTACCAATATTGAACTGGATCGTGGTGGAGATTTCGAACTACAACTTATCAATACGATAGGTCAGGTAGTGGATTCACGTACAATTTCCACCAACGGCAATGAAAAGATCGAGCTGGATTACTCTGCTGTTACCAAGGGAGCTTACTTATTGAAAGTTTCCGGAGACAACAATTACAGCCGTACTGCTCGTATCGTTATTCAGTAAAGCATTGATTATTACATTAAAAGCCCCCACACTGGGGGCTTTTTTAGTTTTTATGAGCTGGGTTGATCCGGTAGTACTGAAGGAGATCATAATATTCTCCTTGGTAAAAATGCGCTTCATGAAAATGCGCTTCCTGTTCAAAACCCATTTTGGATACTACCCTTAGAGACGCGTAATTTGACGGTAATATCTGGGCAATAACAGTATGAAGGTTTACCTCCTTGAACACATATTCCATCACACATTTTACTCCCTCGGAAGCCATACCCCCGCCCCAGAAAGGCTTTAATATAGAGTAGCCCAATTCTCCCCGGTGTATATTGTGATCGATCTCCTTTACCGTAAACAAACCTGTATACACGTTCCGGTCTTTTTGAAAAGCAGCCCACTGGGCCGCCTCGCCTTTTCTATGGGCTTGCATGAAGCGGTCCCACCACTTCATTTGCCTCTCCCGTGTATCATAGGCGGGCATGAGCATACCATGTCTTACTTCCTTATCCCCCAGCCCCACCATCACTTCCGCAAAATGTTCCTCTGCGAGAGGCTTGAGGATCAAACGTTCGGTTTCCAATACCGGTATATTCAAAATCGCTTGTATATTCATTGGTGCTTCTTCGGTCACAAAAAGTTATCGGGGCGCTGAAACACGGTATCTATCTAACCTGTTATTCACTTTTTCCACGGAGGAAAGGTACGTATGAATTGCCTCAAGATCATTTTTACGCATTCGTGAATAATACATCCAGGGCATTATGGTATTGAACTCATAGTCCTTTACGGGGTAAGAGCTGAAAACCGTCTCGTTGAAATCATTGAAACGTTGTACAAACTGATCAGGAGTCCATGAACCAATTCCAGTATTCCTGTCCGGAGTAATGTTTGCTGAAATGGACACCACCTTATTGGGCAGGCTGAACTCCATTCCCCCCGCCAGGTATTTTCCCGGCACAGCTTCTCCCTTTTTAACCGGGGTATGGCATTCACCACATGCCGCAGCCGTAAACATATACTTCCCGTACGCCAGCCTGTTGGCCTGATCAGGTCTTTGAGTAAACTCCGGCTTACGGGGTATAGTATGAATAATAATATTCATAGGAAAGTGGGAAACGGATTCCTGTACATCATTTTCAACCGGTTCAAGGGTACGCAGGTACGCAATTACCGAGAATATATCTTCCTTGTCCAACTGGCCATAATTCAGATAGGGCATAATGGGAAACAAAGCCCTTCCATCCTTGCTGACGCCTGAAGTTACCGCACGGAATATCTCACCATCTGTCCAATCGCCCAGATGATACGGGGTAAGGTTGGGAGAATAATACTCCCCCGGCAATCCCATTGCACTGCCAAAAAGCTCACCTCCACCTCCTGTGGTACCAGGCTTTACCGGACCGGCAAAATGAGACCAATCTCTTTGTGCATGGCAATCCATACATCCCATTACACTGGTGGCCAGATAACGACCCCGCTCTACCCGATCCGGTGAAATTTCCACTTTCAGGTCCGGAGCCTCTCCCACATCGGGCGTGGCAGAAAGGATATAAATAATTGCCGCCCCACCAATAACCACACTAAGGAGAACCAGGTATCCCACTACCTTCAAGAACTTTTTCATCACCGCAAGATTTGAGTTAATTGCAGCATAAAATTAGCACTAAATCAAAACATTACACAAGTAGTCCCTGGTAAAAATGATAACAAGAGAATATCCCTCACAACTTTATTCTACCTAAAAGCTTACTGAATGTTGCGGGATCCATTCCAAGATATGATGCAAGGTGCTTATGAGGCACCAGGTTCAATAGATGTGGGCTTCTTTGCAGGAAAGTTTTAAATTTTTCCTCCGCAGAAAAGGCCAGAAGTTCAAACTGCCTTTCCAGAGTACCGATAAGCACCATTTGAGTAATGTTCAGGAACGCCTTTTGCATTCCCGGATCTGCATCTGCTTTCTCTTTAATACGAGCGTAGGGCATTCGTAGCATACTACTGGGAGTAATGCATTCAAGGAAATATCTTGAGGGTTTCCCTGAAAGCATGGATTCCGGAATACCGCTTACGGAAGGCGGATAGGTAAAGGCTATAGTATACTCCTTTCCATTCCGGATATAGTAGCTCCTCTGTATACCTTCCTCTACCCAATAAAGATACTTTTCAAGCTGACCTTCGCGTGTAATTATACCTTTTCGGGGAAACTCCACCACTTCGGCATCCTCAAAAAACCCTCTAAGTTCCTCCATACCCTAAAATTAAAAAGCCCCTGGGAAATCAGGGGCTTTCATGTCAACAAATTGAGTAACCTATTATATAGTAAAAGGATAGCGATTGGCTTCAACCACCCTTTTGGCTATTCTTCTGCGGGTTTCCGTTACATTGATCGGGTTTTGCAATTTTGTGAAACGTTTAAGTCCCATCAGCAGCATGCGCTGCTCATCACCCTCCGCAAAACTGTAAATAGCCTCACGTCCTGCGCGACCAACATTCTCTACCGCCCGGTATAGGAAAAGACGGGTCATATCTATCTCCGTTTGCGTTTTTTCCTCGCCCCTTTGTTTAGAAAGCTTTTCAGCTCTGAGCAAAGCACTTTCAGCAGCGTATACCTCAATGATCATATTGGCGGCAGCCATAAGCAACTCTTGCTCTTCTTCGATCTGCATCGCATACTTTTCCACGGCTTTTCCAGCAACCATGAGGATGGATTTTTTAAGTTTCCCGAGTATTTCCTTTTCCTCGCTGAAGAGTTCTGAGTAATCAGGGGTATCAAAGGAAGGAATCTCCATAAGCTCACCGCCAATCTTCATCGCGGGAGACATAAGGTCCAACTCGCCTTTCAAAGCCTTTTTGAGAAGCATACCCACGCTATGCATGCGGTTTATCTCATTAGTACCTTCGTAAATACGGGCTATACGCACATCCCGGTAAGCTGACTCCATAGGTGCATCAGCACTGTAGCCCATACCACCGTAAATCTGCACCCCTTCATCAGATACATAACTCCCTACCTCGGAAGCAAAAACCTTCATAATGGCACATTCTATGGCGTACTCCTCCACACCTTTAAGTTTGGATTCGCTGAGACTGGCACCTTCCTCCTTCAAACGGGCAATGTGATTTTCTATATCCTGTCCCGCACGATAGGTAGCACTTTCTGCCACCCAGGTATAGGTGGCCATGTCGGCCAGTTTTTGCTGAATAGCACCGAATTCGGTAATACTTTGGCCAAACTGTTTTCTTTCGTTGCCATACTGTACAGCATGGGTAAGCACCCTACGCGCAGCATCGAGAGTAGCCACGGCTAATTTGATCCGCCCATAATTAAGGGCATTCATTGCAATCTTGAATCCACCGTTACGCTCACCCAACAAATTTTCTACCGGTACCAGGCAGTCATTAAAAAACACCTGACGGGTAGATGAAGCACGAATCCCTAATTTATTTTCTTCTTCGCCAAAGCTTATCCCGTCAAAAGTCCGCTCGACAATAAAACCGGTCAGGTACTTATCATCCTCAATACGGGCAAACACAATAAAGAGATTGGCAAAACCCGCGTTGGATATCCATATCTTCTGTCCGTTAATCTTGTAGTGCTTACCATCTGCCGTTAATTCAGCTTTGGATTTACCGGAATTGGCATCTGAACCGGCACCCGGTTCAGTAAGGCAATAAGCCCCCATCCATTCACCGGTAGCCAGTTTAGGGAGGTATTTTTTCTTCTGTTCTTCAGTCCCGTAGAGAGATATCGGCAAGGTACCAATACCGGTATGTGCGCCATAGGCCGTGGATAATGAACCTGAAACCCCTGAAATACGGTCACACACCAGCATGGATGTATTGAAATCCATGCCCAGGCCTCCGTATTCTTCAGCTACGGAAATTCCCAATAAACCTAGCTCGCCTGCTTTCTTCATCAGGCTGAGAGTAAAGTCATAATCCTTTTTCTCAAAACGCTCACGTTCAGGGATTACTTCTTTTTCGATAAACTCGGTGGTGGCCTCGGCCATCATCCTTTGTTCCTCGTTAAAATCCTCCGGAATAAAAACTTCGTCAGAGGAAACATCACGTATCAGGAATTCGCCTCCTTTGAGAAATCGGGTTGCTTGTACAGTATTGTCAGACATTGGAAACAGACAGTTTTTCAGTTCGTAATTAACCTTTCATCAGAGATTCTGATGTCCGACTAAATTACAATTTTTTATTATGCGCGCATAATAAAAACCCAGGAAAATTGTCTACCAAAGAAAAGCACCCGGTTACCAGCTGTATGCCACGCCCAGTTGGAGAAAAGGAAAATTAGCAGCTTTGGTGGAATTCGCCATATTGGTATGATCCAATACATTATATCTCCAACCTACGCGCCCTACTACACTCCACCCGGAGTAGAACTGGTATGAGACAGACGGCCTTAATGCCACATCCAGTTTAAGCGCATTCAGCGTTGCCCCGGATTCACCATTGGAACCATCGTAGTTAAGCCAGCCGGCAATAATACCCCCAGTGAGGTCAAAATTCCAGTGAGCGGTGCGACTCTTCCAGCGATACCCAAACATCACCGGGACTTCAAGATACCGGTAAGCAAGGTGTGCTGCCCTGTTATTTTGCTGATAAGTTATGGTTGTATCATAAATGGTGTCATAGACGGTGAAATATTCATAGTGCCCCTGAAAGGGTCCATCTATTTTCCAGCTCGAATCAAGGCGGCTTATTGCCTCAGAAGTAACATCTAACACAGAGGTACTGTCGGTAATGTAATACGGATAATTATGATGGGTAAGGTATAACCCGGTTTGGGCAATAAAACCCTGACTCAGGAACTCCAGCTCCATTCCGGCACCAATAGCATAAGCACGGTCTTTTTGAAGGTAAGGGGCATAATCAGCCATGGCATACACTCTTCCCAACCTGAAGCCGGTAGCTGGATTCAGAAAAGAGGTTATCTCCTCATCGGGTTTTTCTTCAGCTATATCCCGCAGTTCATTTTCAGGCACTATATCTGTAAAGTGTACTGACTTGCGGAATAGATCCCAAGCCTCATCTTCCACATTCTTGGCAGGACTTATTCCTACCGCCAAGGACATATCCTGCTGAACAGATGAACCAGCAACTGAATTACCAGCCGTTGTACTCACCGATGCCATGAATTCAGGACCATCCACAGTCTCTGAAGCCTGGTCTGCTGTGCCAGACCTAAGTACATTACTTGCTGCTATATCTTCAGAACTGCTGTTTGCTCCAGCCAATTGATCTGAACCGTTACTCATCGTTTGCTCATCATCCGCAGCGTCTTTGTTTAGCGATATATTACCGGCCTGCTCAATCTTGGAACCGGGGTTTTGGGCACCACTCAACTGAGGCTCCAATGAAGGCTTCTCGGCTTCCTGCACCACCTCGTTACTGCCAGCCACATTATTTTCATCACCGGACGCACTTTCATTGCCGGAGAACCACCATAAACCGCCACCTATCAACAGGGCCATACCTGCCATAAAACCTTTGAAAGCGGGGCGCTTATACATGGGGATTACCATAAGATCAGGGTGCCGGGAGATGACCGTTTTCATCTTATCCCAGTCAGATGCCCTGGGTTGCAAATCCCTGGCCTCAAGCTTTTCCTTCAGTTTATTCCACTCTCCTGACATCAAACTACCTTTTTAATTTCCGTTTTTTTTTCGAGCATTTCTTTTAACCTTGCCTTGGCAGACTGGAGATATCGTTTAGAGCTGCGCTCCGAAATATTCAGCATTTCTGCAATTTCCTTGTGAGCGTAACCCTCCATTTCAAACATGTTGAATACCACCTTTTCGTTTTCCGGTAAACTGTGAAGCATTTTATCCACTTCAACCTGTTCCATTCTATCTATCACATCGTTGTACACCACTGCATCATCATGACCGGAATAGGTATACACATCCACGTGTAAGTCTATTGTTTCCTTATAGTCCTTTGACTTTCTATATTGATCTATTGCCGTACGCACCATAATAGTTGATATCCACGGGAAAAAATCTTTTTCAAAATCATACTTCTTGAGATTCAGTAAAATCTTTAAAAAACCATCGTTCAGAAGAGCTGCTGCATCTTCCCGGTTCCGCTGAAATTTGACGCAGATACGCATAAGGCGTTCGAAGCACAGATGATAGAGTTCATGCTGCGCCCGCTGATCATTTTTCAGGCATCTTTTTAAAATTTTGTCTAAATCCTTCTGCATACAAATATGTATGACGATCATTCACCCTTAGTGGGTGCGACCTTCACACACCATTAAAAAAAAACAGATTCTGGTCCTTCATTTTATATTGGTTTGTTTTCGTTTTATTCAACTATCAGCGGGACGGTTTTCGCGGCATCCTGCATAATAGCTTTAATTATATAAGTACCGGCAGGGATATCATCCAGCCGGATGATCTGTTTGCCTTCGGCTACTCCCGGCCATTCCCTTACCAAATGACCGTTAATTTCATACAGCAAAACCCTGATCATTTTTTCATGCTCATTCCAGCTGATTGTAAACTCTTCTGAGGCAGGGTTAGGGAATATGGTATACTGATCCTGGTCATTCAAAGGATCCTCAACTGAGATCAGTGCCGGATCCATTACCTGGAAGGTCAGATGAGCTTTTTCAAAGAATATGGTATCACAAAACGTATGTGTGCAATTCTTTACACCATCGTTGTACGTAATAGTCAGGCATATGTTATAATGCCCTGAAGCACTGTAGCTGTGTACAGGATACGTACTGTTGGAGATAGCGCCATCCCCAAAATTCCACTCATAGGAATATTGGGTACCTGGTTTGGTGTTTTTCCAGAAAATAATATTCCCGTTGAAAACGATGGAGTTCACGGTATCTAAGAAAAACTCTGCCCTACAATTAGGGTCCGCATACATGTTTTGGCAAGTACTGGGTCCGCACCCCAGATCTACGCAATATGTGAAATTACCAGGCTCTACAATCCTTTCAATTCCTGATTTACCACTAAAAATTTCCCCATCCGAGAAAGTCCATGTGGGATTTGCAGACTGGGGGGCATCCCCTACAGCTTCATATTCAAAGCGGAATAAACTGGCATCAGCATCCACTAGTGAATGCGAAAGGACAACGTCACAGGTATCACCGGGGCAGGTAAGTACAAACTTAAAGTGAGTACTGTCCGATTCTGTATTAGCCATTGCAATTTCAAAATCCATCACTTTCTCAGCAAAACAATCGTACACATAAGCATACAGGCTTGGGGTATTACCCGGGATAAGCGAATCATGAATCTTTCCGTTGGGACCCGTGATTAGTTTTTTGAGCGGCTCACCTCCCTGGCCAGAACCTCCGCCTATATAGACAGCGTAATTGGGAAGAGGATCGCCATTGCCATTTTTCACTTCCGCGTAGATATCTACGTAATAGTTTACCGGGGATAGGGTGGGCAGGTTACAAGGGTGAAGCGACAAGACTGGATAGCGTGAAGTATCATTTTCACTCATGCACTCCAGTTTATTCAATACAGAAAGATTGCTGGAAAAAGGACTCTTAAGAAAACCTCGTGTACAACCCACTCCTTCTATCCATCTGCCGCCCTGAGCTCCCTGAAAATGTATTCTTTTACGGTATTCCCCGCCTATCCAGGCATAATCAATGGCTTCTACTTCCAGTTGACCGATAACCGGTAATCCGTAATTAGATGCTTCTTCCATGTATACATTGGAAATGACATCTCCTATATTCACCCCGAAATCGTACAATATATATTCGAGATAAGCACCGGGAGGAATGAAATAAACCCTTTGTCCAGCCTGCCTTATGGCACCGCGATAAGGACCTGCGCAAACCCTGAGTTTTTTATACTTTTTACCGTAAATGATAGTGTCTTTATCGCTGAGACAGAGGTTTTCAACCTGGCTAAGCAGATGTTGAGGAGGGGCTCCCTGTTGCTCCAAAATACTATAAACCGTATTCACCCAGATAGCTTGAGTAGAGGGAAAAGGGATCTGACCCACAGTTAGCGTGGAAAAAATCAAAAATAACAGGATGCTATTGATCTTCATAATTGTGCTTCGATATAGCGGCCTTTTCATTAAAGCATTACGCGAAATACGCTGAAAAAGGGCCATCTAGTTGAAAATAAATAAAAAAACAGCCCGGAGGCTGTTTTTATGAATTTAATTTAAGGACAAATCAATAGATCTCGTTGTAAGTTTCTAACACCTGCAATTGCAAGATGTAACTGGCCTGCCAGAAAAGCGGGGAATTCCCGGTTTCCTCTCTTTGTAGTTGAATACCAGTATTCATTTCTTAACCATTAAGAAGTTTAAATCTTTTGAAATCCTTGCCTTTGCTGATCAACCAGGCGTGATAAGCACTGGGTACATCATGCGTCCATTGAGGAAGAATAAGTGTAATGGCAATGCGATCCAGGTGCGAAATCACACCCGCTACCAGGCAGAGATGGTAGAAAAAACCATCACTTCTGAAACCCAACATAGCCGTAAAAGCTACTAATAGGGTGATACCCCAAAACTTGGATAGCCAGGCATGTGTACAGGTTTCTTTACCGAATTTCAAAAGGCTCACGAGATAACAGGAAGCCTCCATTATGAAGATGAGTGATATACCTCCTTTATTCCTGAGAATAATCTCCGGGGCTATAAACCAAAGAGAAAAACCAGCACTTAGCCAGAAGATCATGTCAACCTGGCTATCTATTCTTCGCAACTTTGCACTGGATATTCCTTGCTGACGGGCGATTATACCGTCAAAAACATCTGACATAAAGCCCAGGTACAATAAAAAAACAATCAACCAGGTAGCCTTCTCCTGGTAATTCCATGCGGTGATCAACATCACTGGCGCCATCAGAAAACGCGCCATGATCAATAATTGTGGGATGTTCCATTTCATGGTATTCTAGTTTTTAGTGATGAGGCTAAACTAGAATCTCCCTTTCCTCTCAAAAAACCGAATATTACAACCTAAATTCTCACTATTTCAAACCAGAGGATTATCTTATTTTATTTCATCACGCTTATCAACTTACTGTACTATTTTTTGCAAATGAATTCAAAAAAAAGGACTGCAAAAGCTAATAATCATTAAACCAAACGTCACTAAGGAATTATTCAGGAATAAAAAAGCCCCGCTTATAGCGGGGCTTTTTACAGGATTGGAATCACCTTTACATCATTTCGTAAATGCCGGCAGCTCCCTGCCCGGTTCCTACGCACATGGTAACCATACCGTATTTTTGTCCTCTTCTTTTTAATTCATGCAGAGCCTGAACAGTAAGCTTAGCTCCGGTGCACCCTAGTGGATGCCCCATGGAAATAGCGCCCCCGTTTACGTTCAGTATATCCTGATTAATATCCAATTCCCTGGCTACCGCCAGAGATTGGGAAGCAAAAGCCTCGTTGAGTTCTATAATTTCTATATCCTTCAGTTGCATCCCCGCCATATCCAAAGCCTTAGGAATAGCTTTTACCGGACCAATGCCCATAATGCGGGGTTCTACGCCAGCCACACCATAAGACACCAAACGAGCTATGGGCTGTAAACCCAACTCCTTTACCATCTTTTCACTCATTACAATAGTGAAAGCTGCTCCATCGGAGGTTTGCGAGGAATTACCCGCAGTAACACTTCCTTTTTGAGCAAAGACCGGCCTGAGCCGTGAAAGAGCTTCCAAAGAAGTATCCTTACGAGGGCCTTCATCGGTATCTACTGTATAGGCACGGCTTTGGCGCTTTTCGTTTTCATCCAGGTAATTTTCTTCAACCTCAATGGGCACAATTTCTTCTTTGAATCTACCCTCTTCTATAGCTTTTAAGGCTCTTTGGTGTGAGCGCAGGGCAAAAGCATCCTGATCCTCCCGGCTTACCTTATATTTTTCGGCCACTGCTTCAGCGGTAAGCCCCATATTATTATACCAGTCCGCATGTTGTTTGGCAACTCCATAATTAGGGGTGACCTTAAAGCCCCCCATGGGGATATAGCTCATACTTTCGGTTCCCCCTGCAATGATGCAGTCCGCCATACCACTTCTGATCTTGGCCGTAGCTATGGCGATGGTTTCGATACCTGATGAGCAATAGCGGTTTACCGTAACCCCGGGTACCTTTTCGGTTTGCAAGCCCATCAGTGAGATCAATCTTCCCACGTTGAGGCCCTGTTCGGCTTCCGGCATTGCGTTTCCTACTATTACATCATCGATGCGTTCTTTGTCCAGGGCCGGAACTTCTTCCAGCAGATTCTGTATGACCATTGCCGCCAGGTCATCAGGACGGGTAAAGCGGAACACTCCACGAGGGGCCTTACCTACAGCAGTTCTTTTAGCGGCAACTATATAAGCTTCTTGCATGATTCCCATTAATTTTTTCTGTTCTTAATTACGAAGCGGTTTCCCGGTTTTCAGCATATGCTGGATCCGCTCCAGCGTTTTCTTTTCGCTGCAAAGGCTCAGGAACGCCTCTCTTTCCAGGTCAAGCAAATATTGTTCAGACACATAGGCCGGCTCACTGAGCGCACCCCCGGCCATTACGTAACCCAGCTTTTCCACCATTTTCTTTTCATACTCCGAGATATAACCTCCTTCCAACATCTGGTGGGCACCCACCACAAAGGCTCCTAAGGCTTCTTTCCCCAGCACTTTAATATCCTTCTCCTTAACCGGCATGTGGTAGCCGGACTCTGCCAAGGCTATCGCACGTGCTTTTGCATCCGCAATTTGCCTGCGTTTATTCATACTTATGCCATCACGGCCACGAACTAGGAACCCCAGATCAAAGGCTTCTTCGGCAGATGTAGAGACTTTGGCCTGTGCAATCTTGATAAGGTTCTCGCGGTAAGCGTTCAACTCCACATCATCCTTAACATAACGTTGGGAGGCTTTACGCGTGAGTTCTTTGGTTCCACCACCACCCGGGATCACTCCCACACCAAACTCCACCAGGCCTATATACGTTTCTGCAGCTGCCTGAACGGCATCTGCATGAAGGGTCATTTCACACCCCCCACCCAGGGCCATGGTATGCGGTGCCACCACTACGGGGATACTCGAATAGCGTACACGCATCATCGTATCCTGGAAGTATTTAATGGCAAAATTGAGTTCATCATATTCCTGCTCAACAGCCATCATAAAGATCATCCCGAGGTTAGCTCCTACTGAAAAGTTCTGACCATGGTTACCGATGACCACCCCCCGGAAATCTTTCTCTGCCAGTTCAATCCCTTTATTGATACCCGACAGGACACCACTTCCCAATGAGTTCATCTTGGAGCGGAACTCTATATTCAGAATACCATCTCCGAGGTCTTCAACGCTGCACTCATCGTTACTCCATACCGTTTTGGTAGGTCGTATGTGATCCAGGATTATAAAGTTGCGAATACCCGGCACCTCTACCATCTTTTCATCCGGAATGGAATAGTAATGCAATATCTCTTCCTTTACCTCATAAAAAGAATTAACACCGGCCTGTTTCATCTCATTAACCCAGCCAGCTGCTTTATGCCCGCTTTGTTCAATAAGTTCCAGACCTTTTTCCAAACCTACAGCATCCCATATTTCAAAGGGCCCGTGCTGCCAGCCAAAACCGGCACGCATGGCCTCATCTATCCGGTATAATTCATCCGAAATCTCAGGAATACGATTGGACACATAGGCGAACAAACCTCCCAGGGATTTACGATAAAATTCCCCGGCCTTATCCTTTCCACCGATCAGTACTTTAAAACGCTTTTTTACGTCATCAATAGGCTTGGTTTGTTCCAATACGGGAAATTTCGATTTCTGCTGTGGAGTATATTCCAGCGTATCGAGGTCTAACGAAAGTATCTCGCTTTGCCCATCGTCTCCTTTAACTTTTTTATAAAAACCCTGACCGGATTTTGATCCCAGCCAATTGTTCTCCTGCATTTTCCGGAGGAAATCAGGGAGTTTAAAAACTTCTCTGCGCTCATCATCCTTAGCAGCCTCGTGCAAACCGTTAGCTACGTGGATCAGGGTATCCAATCCCACCACATCCGCAGTGCGGAAAGTAGCAGATTTAGGTCTACCGATCAACGGTCCGGTGAGCTTATCCACATCTTCTACGGACAGCCCAAGCTCCTGAACGCTGTTAAAGAGATCCATAATACCGAAGATCCCTACACGGTTAGCAATAAAGGCGGGAGTATCCTTACACAACACTGTGGTCTTGCCCAGGTAAACATCTCCATAATGCATAAGGAAATCCACCACTTCCTTATCAGTATGGGGAGTAGGTATGATTTCCAGCAACTCCAGGTAGCGTGGCGGGTTAAAGAAGTGCGTTCCACAGAAATACTTCTTAAAATCGTCACTGCGCCCCTCGGCCATCAGGTGAATGGGTATACCGGAAGTGTTTGAGGATATAAAAGTACCTTCCTTGCGGAAGCGGTCTACTTTTTCAAACATTTGCTTCTTGATGTCCAGGCGCTCCACTATCACCTCAATGACCCAGTCATAATCCTTTATCTTTTCCAGGTCATCATCAAAATTTCCTGTGGCGATACGGCTCGCAAAATCCTTGTCGTAGATGGGTGAAGGATTGCTCTTAAGCGTGCTTTGCAGCGCTTCGTTTACAATGCGGTTGCGTACTACTTTATCTTCCAGTGACAGGCCTCTGGACTTTTCAGCATCCGTAAGCTCACGTGGCACCATATCAAGCAGTAAAACCTTTACACCTATGTTGGCGAAATGGCATGCAATACGGGACCCCATAATACCGGAACCCAGCACTGCCACCTTTTTAATAGTTTTTTTCATGGTCCTCAGGAATATATTTTTCGATTGGATATCAATTCGTTCACCTTGCGTATTACTTCAAAAAAAACTTCCAGCTTTTGTTCAGGAACATTGGAAAAAACAGCTTTATTGAACTCAATCACCGCATTTTTAGCATCTTCCCGCTTTTCCTTACCAAATTCTGTGAGAAAGATGAGTACACTACGCCCATCAGCCGGGTTCTTTTTACGGTAAATCAGTTCTTTCTCCTCCATGGTTTTGAGTATGCGGGAAAGACTAGTGGCTTCCATACCCATTTTTGGGCCCAAAGAAGTGGAGGGAGTACCCTCATCCATATCAATATTCAACAGAACATAGCCGGTAGCCATTGTAGTTCCGTAACCGGCAGCTAATTCGTTATACATCTTAGCAATGTTCTGCCAGGTGTATTTAATATGAAAATCAACGGTTTCCTCGGGTTTCAATGCCTGAAAGAATTACAAGGTGTGCATCAAAAGTACGTAAAAATATTATGCGCGCATAATATTTACTTGCAACGTACAAACGAAAATTCCTGTACGTTACCATAATGGGTTGAAATAAGAGCAAGATCCCTCTCGGAGCCGCTAATTTCATTGTAAAGTTCACGTTCATCTTCATAGCGGATGGTGATATCCACCGCTTTGTTATCCAGATTATTTATGTGCAAACTGGTAAACTCCTCATCCCATGTATAGGTTCCCTCTATCCGTTGCATTGAATATTCATCTTTACCCATCTCAGGGGTATAGCGATGCCTTAAAAATCCTGCAAACCGGTGTTCATAAGGGTTTTTCTCAAACTCTATAATGATATCCTCTGAAAAGAGCCTTTGTATATTACTTACCCGCAAGCAATTGCCCAGGTAATGCTCGTAGTAGGCTTTATCCAAACGATCGCGCACTGATGCGTTGTGTACCGTAAAGTGTTGTCTCTTAAGCTGGGCCGGCATAATACGCTCAGCCTTGGCCAGGCGTGCACGGTATAGTTCTTCCTGGAGAAAACGGATCTGTTCCCGCTGCTCATCAATAGTATCTTTAAGCCTGTCACAGTTCTGATACTTTACTTCCGCCCTAGGTTGTTTTTCTGTAGCTCCCGCCTTCGCTTTGAGGGATTTATTCTCATTATTTACACTGATCAAAGCTTTTTTAAGCTGATCTACCTGTGATTCAAGCAGTGCAAGACGTTCCTTTAACTCGCTTTTGGATTGTGCCTGCAAACAGGAACCACTGATTAAAAGGCCCAAAAGGAGAGCCTTTCCCATAGTTTTCATTCAGGATTATTCTTTAGTATGTCCGTAAATATTCTTGTAGAGTTCAGGGTACATCGCTATGATGTTCCTGCGTTTCAGACTGAGCTTAGGAGTAAGATGGCCGGCATCAACAGACCATTGATCCGGTGTAAGTTGTATTTGCTTAACCCGTTCCCACTTTCCAAAATGCTGGTTGATCCTTTCCACTTCCTGCATAATGCGCTCCTTTACCTGATCATTCTGCACCATTTCCTCATTGGAGCTACAGCTGATATTCTTGCGCTGGCACCATGACTTCAAAAATTCAAAATCCGGCTGTACCAGGGCTGCCGTCATTTTTTCGCCTTCGCCAATCACCATAACCTGCTCAATAAAACGGGATTCCTTTATTTTATTTTCCAGCAATTGAGGAGCCACATATTTACCCCCGGAGGTTTTAAACATCTCCTTCTTACGGTCAGTGATCTTGAGGAATTTGCCTTCTACCCATTCACCAATATCACCGGTATGGAAATAACCGTCCTCATCAATTACCTCATCAGTCTTTTGTTTTTGCTTGTAGTATCCCATCATCACGTTGGGGCCCTTACAGCATATCTCTCCATCATCAGCTATCTTCACTTCTACGTCCTTGATAGGCCAACCCACGGTACCGATCCGTTTTCGGGCAACGTCAGGCCCGTTCACAGCAATTACCGGGGACGTTTCGGTGAGACCATAGCCTTCTTGTATATTAAAGCCGGCTGCCGTAAAAACCCGGTTTAAACGTGGGTTGAGAGCAGCCCCTCCGGAAACCATCACTTTTACGTTACCTCCCAATGCTTCCTGCCATTTACTGAAGATCAGTTTACGGGCAATACCCAAACGGAAGTTATACCACCAGCTATTATGTTGCAGATCATACTTCTCCCCAAGCTCCACAGCCCAGTAAAAGAGTCTTTTCTTTATACCGCTTAACTCGGCACCTTTGGACATGATCCGGTCATAAACCTTTTCCAGTAAGCGTGGTACCAGGGCAAAAATCTCGGGTTTGACTTCACGGATATTATCCCCGATCTTATCAATGGATTCTGCAAAATAGATAGGGATATTATTCTGAATATAGAGGTACGTAAGCATACGCTCAAACACGTGGCATACGGGCAAAAAACTAAGAGCCTTTGAATTCTCGAAAGTGGGAATACGATCATTGCTATCCAGCACGTTGCTTACCAGGTTATTATGCGAAAGCATAACCCCCTTGGGTTTACCCGTGGTTCCTGAAGTATAAATGAGTGTGGCCAGGTCACCGTTCTTTACAGCCTTCATGCGGCTTTCCAGTTCTGGTTGGTTGGAATCGTCTTCCCCCGCTTTCAGGACCTCTTTCCAGTTTTTAATTCCCTCTTCTTCATTAAAAATATAGATTTCCTTCAAGCTGGGTACCTTATCCCGAATCTTCGCTACTTTATCATACAGCTCACGATCTGAAAGAAAGCAGTAGGTAACCTCCGCATCATTGAAAATGTATTCATAATCTTCACTGGAAATGGTGGGGTAGACCGGCACATTCACTGCCCCTATTTGCAGTATACCGATATCCATGATATTCCACTCGTGGCGATTGGTAGAGGAAATCAGGGCAATCTTTTCCTGTTCCTTCACCCCCATTTTCAGCAATGCCCTTGAAATTTGCCGGGACCTGTTTACAAACTCTTCGGTTGAAACGGGCTCCCATTTTCCGTTGATCTTATTCACCAGGGCATCCGGTAAAGGTTTATTTTTTAATTGGTCGTATAAAAAGTCAAAAATACGGGGGGCTGATTTGCTCATCTATCTAAACATCTTTGTAAAGGGTTGACTAATATACAAAGCAGGAAGCGATCTGAAGGCATACTGCTATTTCTCTATATTTGGCCATAATGAAAACGGTTTTCATTCATATTCCGAAAACGGCAGGCACTACCATGATGGAACTGCTAATGAAAAATTACAAACCCTCTGAGATCCATCACCTCACAAAAGCCGGTAAAATGAGCGGTAGTGAGATCCAGGGTTTTGTGGAACGCTATCGATGCCTTTTCGGGCATTTTCGTTTTCACCCTGAGCTGGTACGCCCGGAAAACTTCCTCTTTGCTTTTCTTAGGGACCCGGTAGACCGATGTATATCCAATTTTTTTCACCTGATCCGCGAGCAGCGGTATACCGATCTGAAGGCCATGGAAGCCATGGAGTTTTACCTATCGGAAGAAGAGTTAATTAAGACAGGCAACTGGAATCGCCAAACCCATTTCCTGGCCGGGACCAAGGGCAGGAAATTCTTTAAAAATGAGGAAAAGTACCATGTAAACCTGGCCATTGAGCGCCTGGAACAGCTCAGCTTTATAGGAATTACCGAGCATTTTGAGGAAAGTGTTTTTATGTTGGGACAAAGCCTGGGTTGGAAGAAATGGTATTATCTACCTCAAAATACCAACCGCAGGCCGGAGCTCAAGAATAAGTTGTTAAATCAGTTTGGCAAACAACTGCAAGAGGCCAATGAATGGGATCAGCAGGTCTATGAAGCAGGCCTGAAAATATTTGAGAAACAAAGGTCACACATTCATGTACCCTTTCATAAAAAAGCGGTGGCACGTATGCTGAGCACTACAAAAAAACTAATGCGTTGATTTTTCAGGGAGCTGGTAAACCTGTTCTCCATTGATATAGGTCTTCAGCACGCGGGCTTTTAAAACAGAATCAGCCGGGCATTGCATAAGGTCCTTATTCACCACCACAAAATCCGCCAGTTTTCCTTTTTCCAGGCTACCCTTTTCATTTTCCTCAAAATTGGCATAGGCCGCCCATATAGTCATTCCTTTCAATGCTTCTTCCCTACTCAGCGCATTCTCCACCTGAAAGCCTGATGCGGGATAGCCTTCAGTATCTTTACGGATGGTAGCCGCGTAAAAAGTCTTAAAAGTTGAAATATCCTCCACGGGAAAATCGGTTCCCAACGCCACTTTCCCGTATTCCTTCAATAATTTTTTATAGGCATACGCATCCTTCAGGCGTTGAGCACCCAGGCGCTCTTCAGCCCAATACATGTCCGAGGTAGCATGAGTAGGCTGCACGCTGGGGACCACATTGAATTTTTGAAAGAGTTCAAAATCATCCGGATGGACCACCTGCGCATGCTCTATCCTCCAGCGCTTATCTGCACCTTTGGTATATTCTCCATAAATATTCAGGATCAACCGGTTGGCCGAATCTCCGATAGCGTGCGTATTCATTTGCCAGCCTTTGCCCGAAAGCTCGGCTGCCGCCTTTTGAAAATGCTCCAGAGAGTCCAGCAAGAGACCATGATGCCCTGGCTGGTCAGAATACGACTGGATAAGGCAGGCACCCCTTGAGCCCAGAGCTCCGTCAGCGTAGAATTTCATTCCCCGCACATTGAGCCTATCAGTCTTATATGGTCCCTTCTCCAAAAAGTATTGTTGCGAGGCAGGCTCATCCGAAACCATAGCGTATATCCTTAATTTCAGATCTCCCGACTGTTGCAGGCTATCCAGAAGAAGAATATCCTCTTTTTCAAGGCCCGCCTCATCTAACGTGGTAAGCCCAAAAGCCAGACAATTTTGCTCAGCTTCCATCAACAACTCCCTCATTTCTAACACCTTGAGCTTTGGCTTTGTCACCAGCTCCACAGCATTATCGATCAGTATACCGGTAAGTTCTCCCTCTTCATCGGTTTCCAATATACCGCCCTCCACCTTGGTTTTATTAGTGACTCCGGCATAATCAAGAGCTGCCTGGTTAACCAGCACCGCATGACCATCCACCCGGGTAAGCAATACCGGTGTTTCAGGGAAAAGCTCATTCAGTCGTTTATTATCCGGAAATTCTTTGCCTTCCCAGTCGTTCTGATCCCAACCCCGACCCACGATAAAATCCACCTGATTCCGTTGCTGGAAGTCTTCCACCTTTTCAAGTACTTCACCGAAAGACCTGGTACCCCACAATCCAACTTCCTTAAGGCCTTTGGCATAACCCACAAAATGACAATGCGCATCAATAAAACCCGGATATATTGCCGCTCCCTGCAAGTCAATACTTTCAGGAGCCCGGTAGTTGTAACGGATGTTATGTGTAGTTCCGGTTTCAACGATCTTACCGTCTTTTACGGCCATAGCCTCCGCAATTGTAAAGGCTGAATCCACGGTATAGACTTTAGCATTATACAATATGAGATCGGCAGATTTATGCTCGCGACAAGCATTCAACGTACAAAGCAGAAGACTGAATGCAACTATTTTCCTGATCATAGGAACAGATTTTAGATGCAAAACTAAAAGGAATAACCTATACCCAGTTCCGTAAACTGAATCTTAAATAATTGTGTTTTTCCGATCAACGAGATTACTAGACCCGACCGGAGGCGGTAACGGTAACCGATACGGTTATAGATATAATGCTCATTATGATACTCCATGTAGTTGGCATAGACTTCCGGCAATGTTGGTGATTCCTGTATAGCACGATACGGATGCCACCAGTAATACCCCAACTGGCCCACCACAGAAAGGCGGTTGAAACATAGTTCCAGGTTCAGGTGAGTACCAAAAGAAAGGGTTTCCGAAAACTTAAGTGGCTCATAGTTTTCGCCTTCAACGGGTTTAAAGTACTTTTTATGCTCATAGGCGATCCCATCATCCATGAGGGCCATGCCAAATCCCGCCCTGATCACTCTATTCAGTATCCGGTTGTATTCAGCATTTACATCCCATACCAACAAATACGGATCCTGGTAGGCTATCTGCCGCGGTGCAATATGCCCTGTAATCATAAACTCCTGTTTGGGTAAGGGACTCTCCTTTACCTCCAGTAAGGGACCGTCCTTTCTGAACTGGTAATTAAGCCCCAGCATGAGATTATACTGGTTGATACCGTAATTAGGCTTTTTTACACCCACGTTGGAAGAGTGGAACAAAGCTCCGCCAACCCGGACCTTCCAATTTTCGGAAAGCGATACCCCCAGGCCCACCCTTACATCGGTAGAAGCGTTGAGATGGGTGCTCACCGACTCATTGGTGTAATTGGTTTCCCGGTCAAATACCTTCCCGGTATAGGTTATTCCCCAGCCCGCATGGTAATAACAGAAGACAGGAGAGCTGAATAAGGGATAGTCTTTAGCAATAAAAGCCAGTAAGCCCAACATATAATCAATGGAAGGACTGGAGAAGCTACTTCCAAGGACGGTAAGACCTACCTGCGGGTTGTCAAAAGCATCGGCCCAGGAAAACCCGGAAGCAGCATTCACACCTATATCGGCATACAGGGAGTAATACGATATACGTCCCAGGTCCGGTATATCAGACTGGTCATCCGAACGTCTCTGAACCTCACCTTTAGCTATGGAAACACTTGTAAAAGATGGGGCTATCTGACATTTTAAATCATAGCCTGCACCGAATACCAGTAGTAAGAGGAAAACCTGCCTGAGGTTTACACCCCCCATGCTGCGTATCACAGCTTACCCACCATATCTTCCGGACGTACCCACTCGTCAAACTCTTCTGCCGTAAGAAAGCCCAGGTTTACGGCTTCTTCCTTCAGGGTAGTTCCATTCTCGTGAGCCGTCTTGGCAATCTTGGCCGCCTTCTCATAACCAATCTTTGTATTGAGTGCAGTTACCAACATCAGGGAATTATCCAGATGGCGCTGGATCACGTCTTTATTGGGCTCAATGCCCACCGCACAATGATCGTTAAAACTTACACAAGCATCACCCAGCAGGCGTGCAGATTGTAAAAGATTAGCGGCTATAACCGGTTTAAATACGTTCAACTCATAGTGACCCGTAGAACCTCCCACACTGATGGTCACATCATTACCCATTACCTGGCTGCACACCATGGTCATGGCTTCACATTGGGTAGGGTTTACTTTTCCGGGCATAATGGATGAACCTGGCTCGTTGGCCGGAATGATAATCTCACCGATGCCACTGCGAGGGCCGGAGGCCAGTAAACGAATATCGTTGGCAATCTTCATCAGGGAAACCGAAAGCTGCTTCAGTGCTCCGTGGGTTTCTACCATAGCATCATGGGCTGCCAGGGCCTCAAACTTATTTTCTGCGGTACGGAAGGGCAAGCCTGTGAAGTCCGCAATTTTTCCGGCTACATGCTCCGCATAGCCCTCCGGTGTGTTGATACCCGTACCCACGGCAGTACCTCCCAAGGCCAGTTCCGAAAGGTGATCCAGTGTATTTTTCAAAGCTTTAAGACCATGATTAAGCTGCGATACATAACCGCTGAATTCCTGGCCCAGGGTGAGAGGCGTGGCATCCATAAGATGCGTACGGCCAATCTTTACGACTTCCCAATACTTTTGTGATTTCTCGGCCAGCGTATCACGAAGTTTTTCCACCGAAGGAATGGTATTCTCCACGATCATCTTATACGAGGCAATATGCATGGCCGTGGGGTACGTATCGTTAGAGGACTGACTTTTATTCACGTCATCGTTGGGATGGATAAGTCGGTCACCTTCACCGAGTTTATTCCCTTTCAGCACGTGAGCCCGGTTAGCTATTACCTCATTGGCATTCATATTACTCTGGGTACCGGAACCAGTTTGCCAGATCACCAGAGGAAACTGGTCATCATGCTTACCCTCCAGTATTTCATCGCAAACTTTGGAAATAAGATCGCGTTTCTCTTCTGACAACACACCCAGGGCATGATTGGTATGGGCCGCTGCTTTTTTAAGGTATGCAAAGCCATAGATTACCTCCAAAGGCATGCTGGCTTCCGGGCCGATCTTAAAGTTATTACGACTGCGTTCGGTTTGGGCTCCCCAATATTTGTCGGCAGGAACCTTTACTTCACCCATGGTGTCTTTCTCAATTCTGTAGTCCATTATCTATATTTTATTCATGTTCCGAAATGCTTTGCCGTTAATGAGGCCACCAAAAGGCACAGCATCATTAAAAAGGCAAAAATACCAGCGTAAACTTTTCTGCTCAACTTTTTACGGAATAAAAAGAGCAGGGTCCCTGAAAGTAAGATAGCCACCCCCAGCACCCTGAGCCCCATCACAAATCCGCTTGTCAGCATTTTCTGTTCTTCCAGGCTTAGCCCTTCAAACTCTGATTGCCCGAAATACAATATGTAAGGCCAGCCTGCAAATGCCAGTAAAAGGAAAACGGCCCCCGCCAGCAAACTGCTTACCCAAAGAAAGAGTGGCATTTTAAATTTCATAAGACTTTGAAAAATGAGTGGTAAAAAACATTTTTACCTTAAATTAGCGGCCAAAATTAGAAAGAATGTTCACCCAAGTACTAGGCTTTTTTATTTTCCTGTTCATTTTCGGTATGGGTTTCAGCATGTTGATCTTCCTGGGCCTGTTTGTAGGTTACTGGTTAACGTTGCTGGCAGTTGAGTCGATCAACCCCAAATTAGCTCACAAAATGATCGGTTATAAAGGTGACAATTAATCCTTTATAAGTCCTGAAAATATTTAAAGCCCCGTTCAGGGGCTTTTTTAATGTCCTGTGGTGAGATTTAATTTGAGGATATCCAAAAAGAGTGACCTTCTTCATCCCGGGCCCACCTATACCCTTTAAAACTTCCCAATACCGCGAGCCTACCTTCACGTAGTTGAAAACTATCTGCAGGATGCACAAATGGGTCCCAGAAAGCCCAACGTTCCTTACCGGATTCAACATTAGGGGAAGGCAAAGTCAAAAGTGAAGAGTGAATAAAGCCTGATCTCAGGTCCGGAGTTTCTACCTGTACCCATTCATTGGTTTGGCCTTTTACCCATACCAGGTCGCCTTCATCAAGACTTGAGATCACTTTAAAGTCCATAGCAGGACCTTGTCTGAAATTGGCTTTGGCTCCATTGACCACCTGATATCTTTCAGTGGGAAAACCATTTATCACTGGAGCCTCTCTTAATTGATTGTCTACAAAAGGATAAGGGTCTATGGCTCCCTGGAAGCGCACATAAATACCGAAGTGTAGATGAGGTTTGGTATTACGGGCGTTACCGGTATTGCCAACAAAGCCCAACGTATCACCGGTTTTCACGCTCTTTCCGCTGTTTACCGCCTGGCTATCAAGATGAGCAAAATACAGGCTATGGCCACGAGTGTGGTCCCGCATCCAAACTGATTTTCCACCTAAACCTCCATTACGGATAGAACTTACCACTCCTGAAACCGGTGCTACCACCGGGGTTCCACGCTCCGCAAAAATATCAATACCCTCGTGCCTGCGTTTACCCCCGTCACGGTCATCTCCAAACACACTCCATATAGCCCGGCTATCTTTGCCCTGCACCGGGAATGCGGAATAGGTGGGTGTGCGCTCGAGGGTGAGGCTATACTGGCCGGCACCCAGCAACTCGGGTTGCAATCGTAAGAGATACTCCCCGTCCTCCGTACATTCGAAATCCAAATGACAGGTTCCCTTTTCTGCGGCTCCTACATGTTCCCATTTACCATCTTCAAAAAAGAAAACATCCATAAAAAGACGCGATGAATCCGGACTTTTCCAGTTTGCATGGATCCGCAAAGCACTACCTTGTTTTAGAGAAAAACGCCAGGCTCCGGCTTCAATATCATCTGTATAAAACACCCCGTTGAGCGAAAAAGGTATATCAATTGAAACGGGATTTTGGAGAGCCCACTCCGCACGCTGAAGCCATTGCCTACCAAGGCTTGTCTCCTCAAGGCCTTGCTTTTTGAGTTGATTGCCGTAATCTTCATGCGGATAGCTTTGTACCAGAAAGGGCAATTGACCTTGCTTACATGCAGTTAGCAAAAGAATTACACTCCAGGCTCCTATCAGCTTTTTAATTTCCATTGCAGCTCGTACAGATCTTTCCTTCGGTCTTTTAACGTACGGACGCTGCCATAGTTGTGAAGTTCTTTAAGAAGGTCCATATCCACATCGGCAACAATGGTCATTTCCGTATTGGGAGTGGCTTCAGCCTTGATGCAATTGGTGGGAAAAGCAAAATCACTGGGTGTAAATACCGCAGACTGGGCGTATTGAATATCCATATTGTTCACCTTAGGCAGGTTACCAACTGATCCTGCAATAGCTACGTAACACTCATTTTCGATAGCACGGGCCATGGCACAACTTCGCACCCGCATATAGCCATTCTGGGTATCGGTAAGAAAAGGAACGAATAATATCTGCATACCCTGATCGGCATACATACGCGCGATTTCCGGGAACTCCACATCATAACACACCATGATACCGATCTTACCGGCATCGGTATCAAATATCTTAACCTTATCCCCTCCCTGCATGCCCCAGGAATCCTTTTCAGCTGGGGTAATGTGTATCTTTTCGTAATAATCCCAGGTACCATCCCTACGGCACAAGTAGGTAATATTGTAAAGCGAACCATCCCTGAAATAAGGCATGCTTCCGGTGATGATGTTTATATTGTAACTAACGGCTTTTTCAATGAACACATCCCTGATGCGTTCGGTAAAACCGGCCAGTTGGCGGATAGCCTGACTCTCGCCCAGGTGATTGTATTCCTGCATCAGAGGGGCGTTGAATAACTCAGGGAAGAGGGCAAAATCCGACTGGTAGGCGCTTACGGCATCCACAAAATAATCGATGTAATCCACCAGTGAATTGAAGGACGCCAGCTCCCTCATCTGCCATTGTACCAAACCTATCCGCACTACCGATTTAGTTTGATTGATATGCTTTTCGGTTTCCTCGTAGTAGATATTATTCCATTCCATAAGGGCTGCATAATCCTTACTGCTGGTATCGTGTTTCAGGTAGTTACGGATCACCTTTCGCACATGGAAGTCGTTTGAAAGTTGAAAGTTGAGCACACGATCGTAAATATCGTTGTTCTTTACCTTTTCAATATATTCTTTTGGTGTAAGGCTATCGGCATATTCACCATAGTGCACCATGCGGCCTCCGAATAGTATTCCCCTAAGGTTAAGGCTTTCACAGATTTCTTTTCTTGCATCGTACAGCCTGCGGGCCAAACGCATGCCACGGTAATCAGGGTGTACAAATACTTCTATACCATACAACACATCTCCATTGGGGTCATGGGTATTGAAGTTGTAATTATCCACCACCTGTTCATACGTATGGTTATCGGTATACTTATCATAGTCTACCACAATGGAGAGGGCGCAGCCCACTACCTTTTCATTCGCACAGATGCATATCTGGCCCTCCGGGAATTTTTCCAGGAGAATATTGATGTCACGGGAGCGCCAGGGTTCATCTTCATACCCATCGTAGGATTCCACCATCACAGCACGCAAATCCTTATAATCTTCCTGTTGAAGATTGCGCAGTTCAATTTTCAGTTCTTGAGTATTATCCATAAAATTTGAGGTTATATTATTAACCTAAAAATGCTTTTGAAGGTTCAGCGGGATTACCAGGGTAATTTACGGATCTCTTCACTGACGTAATCCAGGAGCAAGGGAAAGTACGCATGAAAGTCTTCTTCAAAGCGATCATAATCATCAAAGACATCGCTGGTAGCTTCATCCATTTTGTTGCGGAAGGATGCCCTGCGGCTCATACCGGTCAGCGTTCGTTGCAAGCCTGCGCGGGAGCCATAATTTACCAGCCAGTTTCCCTCTTCCATGTAGGGCAACATGCGTTGTACGGCAGTAGGCAGCTCATCCCAGCGCCTGTGAAAGAGCGCGTAGCAATTTTCCACAAAGGCGGCCAGTGGTTCCTCTGAGTACCTTGAAAAATTAGCTGCCAGGAAATGATCATACACGATGTCTACGATGACCGGGGTATATTTTCCGTGTTTATCGCGCAATCGTTTTTTGCTTTGCTCTACTACCGAATGATTATCTGTAAAAAAGTCGATCTTATGGTGCAGTTCTATGCCATATACCACCTCGCGGTTGAAGTTTTCCCACTCTGCACTACGCACAGAATCAGCAATAAAGTTACCGATCATAATGTCATCATCGTTATTGGAGAGTAAAAGGTGGGCCAGAAAATTCATACGCTCAATGATACGTGCTTTTTTGCATTTGGTCATTACCTTTGCGCAAATGCTATTCCTTAAATTCCATAAGGTTCTTGCTTTCTTTCTAACGGGCTTTTACTTCCTGTCCGTTATGAAACCCATTTTCCCGGTTCTGGATTACACGTTGCATTATGGCGCCTATGCCAACGTTTTATGTGAAAATAAGGACAAGCCTGAATTACAATGCAACGGTACCTGCCAGCTGGCTCAGAAACTGAACGTATCCAAAGCTGTAAACAAACCTTTGTTGCCAGTTTTTGAAAGCCTGTATTGGTATGTTGCACCACAAGTAAATGAAAGCAACACCACTTATATAGCCGCCTCTAAATCGGGTACAGATATATGGTACCTGATAAATTTCGCCCCTATATATCTGGATCAACCCACTCCTCCACCTATTGCCTGAGGTTAAACATAGTTTTTAACCTTTAAAGTAATCCCATGAAAATATATACGACCGTGCTTTTGGGCATGGTCCTGACCACAAAGGCATGGTCATGCGATGTATGTGGCTGTGCCGGTATGATGATGGGTTTTGGAGACCTGTCCCTATACCCTCAAAACAAGATCGGAGTATCCTACTTGTCGCGTACGTTCTACTCGGCATTGGGCAATAGCGATCATTTTACGCAAATAGAGATCAACGGTCGCTATGTGATCAGTCCACGCTGGTCCCTAAAAGCTTCCATCCCCTATCTATTGGGCGTTAAGCAAGGGCTTGAAAACGGCAGCTTCACCATTTCCGGTATAGGCGATGCGCAGGCTAAAGCCAGTTATATCGCTTATTACGGGGGCAATGAAAGCTCCAACCGCAAGCTCACCTTTTCAGGCGGGATCTTTTTGCCTACAGGAAAGTTTGAAGATCATTCCGACCGTATGCTCCCGCAGAATTTTCAACTGGGATCAGCCAGCTGGGATTATCTCCTGGAAGGGCAATACCAGTTGGGTGAAGGTAACTGGGTAGGCATGCTACAGGCCCAATACGTGATCAATACCTTAAATCCTGAAGCTTATAAATTCGGGAATCAAACAGGTGCGCAATTAACTATGGCGCACAAGTTCGGTTTTCCAAAATGGGCCTTAGTACCGCTTGTTTCTGTTTCATTTGAACATTTTTCAAAAGATGTCAATGCACGCGGATATTACCAGTACGGCACAGGCGGGCAAAGTCTTGCGCTCATTGCCGGAGCCCAGATAAAGACCCGGAACTGGCTATGGACCCTACGTGGTGGAACCAATTTGATGAGTAATCAGGGGAATTACCGCCCGGGCCCACAAGTAGCTATTTCGACCAGCTATTTATTCAACACATCCCAAAAACAAATTTCAAACCCTTAAAAAATGAAATCTAAAATATTAATTACCAGTATATTATCAATTTTACTTACTGCAGCTTGTAAGAAAGACACTAAAGAAGGTAACCATAAACCTGAAACGGATACTGAAGCTCCGTTAATCACCTTCCTGGCTCCGGATACTGCCACCCATTACCTGAGTGGCTCCACTATGCCCATTAGTGTAAAAGTGGAGGATAATGATGAAATACACGAGATACATCTCAATGTGGTAAATACCTCAAGAAATGATTCTGTAATGCTTCACGTGCATCAACATTCGCACGGTCAGGTGGCCATGCTGGACACTTCATTCTTTATTCCGGATCTGGGTATGCACCAGGATTACGAACTACGTGTTACGGCCTCTGATCACAACTCCAATGAATCTGAGAAAACCCTCCATAAGCACATTCATATGTAGTTTTAAACGCACTGGAAAAAACAGCAAAATCCCCCTGTTACAGGGGGATTTGTATTTGTACCCGGAGGGTTAAAAAGAAAAACCCCCGTCCCTTAAATAAAGAAACGGGGGTACAGTTCCGATTAAAAAACCTTAATCCTCAAGATTCTCAAATATAGGAAACTTTTGGAAGATTACTGAGCCATTTCCAAAATTTCAAACTGGAAATTTTCAGTGATCTGATTTACCAGCAGTTTACGGCAAGCCTCAGTTACCTTTTCCTCGGCTTCTTCCATGCTGCCGGCTTCTATTTCAAGAGAAATATGTTTACCGATACGCACCCCTGAAATTTCAGGAAGCCCAACGTTTTTCATACTGTTGCTAACAGCCTTTCCCTGGGGGTCCAACAAAGCTTTATGGGGCATAATATCAATCTCAGCGGTAAATTTCATTTCTGATGCGGTTTAAAAATAAGCGATAAAACAAGGTACAAAGGTATAATAAAGAGTAGTGCCCTGAAACGGAAAATCACCAAAAGCAGGCCCAGCACTACCAAAAGGATAATACGGCCCCGGTTATCGCTCCAGGAAGCATTTTTAACCTTCAATGACATGAGTGGCAACTCCGCCACCAGAAGGAATGAGGTCAGTACCGTTATAGCGGTAAGAAAGAACGGGTGCAGGAGAATAGCCTGGGTAGTATCATTGCTTCCATAAAGAGCCATCAGGGCAAGGGAAAAGATAAAGATGGCGTTAGCCGGGGTCGGCATGCCTATAAAATATTCCGCCTGCCGGGTGTCTATGTTGAACTTGGCCAGGCGCAGGGCTGAAAACAAAGGTATCAGTAAAGCTATGTAGGGCAGGAATTCAGGAATGGGTTCTCCTCCCTGCATGGCAAACCTGAATAACTTAAACATGAGGAAACCAGGTGCTACCCCAAAGGTAACCAGGTCTGCCAGTGAGTCCAGTTGTTTACCCAACTCCGAATGCACCCGAAGCAGACGCGCCATAAACCCATCCAGAAAATCAAAGACCAGGGAAAAACCCACCAGCCAGGCAGCGGTGCTAATGTTACCGGAAAAGATGGAAACAATGGCCAATAAGCCACAGGCCAGATTGGCGAGAGTAAGTAAGTTGGGAATGAAACTTTTCAACTGTTAATGCGGGTTTAGGGCAATATTAGTATAATTATGAAGTTTTTAATGCCGGAAATTTGAATTTTATTTGCCGTAAAATACAGGATATTGAAAAAACTAGCCATTGCCTTTTTTTGTCTGCCGGTACTGCTTTTCGGGCAGGGCCGGAAGTACAGTAATGAATTCCTGAACATTGGTGTGGATGCCCGCGCCATGGCCATGAGCAATTCGGTGATTGGCTCGGTTAAGGATGTTACAGCCGGTTACTGGAACCCGGCAGGTCTTGCGGCTATTAAAGATGATTGGCAGGCGGCTGCCATGCATGCAGAGTATTTTGCAAGTATTGCCCAGTACGACTATCTTTCCTACGCCATGCCCGTGGACGCGCTGAGCACCGTAGGTGTATCGCTGATCCGTTTTGGCGTGGATGACATCCTGGACACCACTGAACTTATTGATGAAGACGGCAACGTAGACTATAGCCGGATCACCAAATTCTCAGCCGCAGATTATGCACTATTAGGTTCCTACGCCCGGCAGTCTGCCAAATTCCCCAACCTGCGTTATGGTGCCAATGTAAAGATCATTTACCGCCAGATCGGTGATTTTGCCAACGCCATAGGTTTTGGTTTTGACGCAGGTGTACAATATTCCTTGGGTGCCTGGCAATTCGGAGGAACCCTTCGCGATGTTACCTCTACCTTTAATTCATGGAGTTATGATGATGCAAAACTGACGCGTCTCCAGGAGCTGGGTAATGAACTTCCTGAGGAAAACCTTGAACTGACCATTCCCAGACTTTTACTGGGTGTAGGCCGTGGTTTCCGCTTAAGCGACAAATACAGCCTGCATACTGAACTGAACCTGGATGTGACCTTTGACGGGCAACGCAACACCCTGGTTTCATCTGGTTTTGGCAACATCGATCCCGGTTTTGGTTTTGAAGTGGGTTATCGCCAATTCATTTTTCTGAGAGGTGGTGTTGGCAACGTGCAAAAGGTGCGCGACTTTAACGGATCCACTTCCTATGCCCTACAACCCAACATAGGACTAGGCTTTGAATATCGTGGTATCCATATTGACTATGCCCTTACCGATATCGGGAATGTTTCTGATGCTCTTTATTCCAACATCTTCTCGGTGAAGTTTAACTTTGCGGCCTTCAAAAGGTCCTGATGCTCCAAAGACTCGGATTAGCACTTTGCTCCCCTTTACTTTTATGGTTGGCCTGGCCTGAGGCAGGTATAACCCCTTTTCTCTTTATAGGTTTTATTCCCCTGCTCTTTGCAGAAACCAGGGTTTCCAGCGGCCGGGAGTGGTTCCTGCTGAGCTGGCTGGCGATGGCGTTATGGAACGTGCTGGGTGCCTGGTGGCTCGGTCATGCCGATTGGATAGGTGTGGTAGCCACGGTATTTTTCAATGCCTTACCGATGGCCATTGCCTTTATGATTTTCCGGTATGTAAAACGAAAGCTGGGCAGCCGTAAAGGTTATATAGCCCTTCCATTTTTGTGGATCTGTATAGAAGGATTACATAAATACTGGGACTTCAGCTTTCCGTGGTTTACCCTGGGCTATGGGTTTGCTGAGCGTGTAAGCTGGATCCAATGGTATGAATACGTAGGTGCCTATGGCGGCACCTTTTGGGTATGGACGGTTAACATTCTCCTTTTTCACAGTCTTCATTCTTTTTCCAGGCACCGCGAAAGGAAAGCACTGGCGGGGCAGCTACTGCTCATATCCGGCCTCCTGGTAGGGCTTCCTGTAGTATTGTCCTACCGGATGTATACATCCTATACTGAAAAGGGACCCCGGGCTGATGTGGTAGTGGTTCAACCCAACCTTGACACCTACACCGAAAAGTTTGAAGTATCCGAAGCGGAGCAGTTACAAAAATTCATAGAACTAGCCACACCCCTATTGGATGATTCCGTTGATTTTTTAGTGGGACCGGAGACCTACCTTCCAAAAGGCATCTGGGAAGATCGCTTCAACCGAAGTGCTTCTTTGCTAAAACTGAAAGACCTATGCGACCGCTATCCTAACTTGCACATTGTAATCGGTGCCACTACCCTCCGACATTATCAATACGAGAACAGTAGTTATACGGCCAAGCCTATGGACGGGGAAGACGGCTATTACGACCTGTTTAACACCGCGCTCTTTATTACCCGTGAAGACAGCATCCAAACCTACCATAAATCCAAACTGGTGGCAGGCGCTGAAATGATGCCCCTGCACCGCTATCTGGAGCCCTGGTTGGGTGAATACATCCAATTCCGGGGAGGCACATCCGGTACACTGGGAACACAAACACAGCGCAGCAATTTCACTACTCTGGACGGTCAATTTACTGCAGCCCCGATCATCTGCTGGGAGTCGGATTTTGGTGAATACGTAGGTGGTTATGTCCGTAAGGGAGCCAACCTGCTGTTTGTGATCACCAATGATGACTGGTGGGGCAAAACCCAGGGACACGTGCAGCACATGCACTATTCCCGCCTCCGTGCCATTGAAAACCGGAGAAGCCTGGCGCGGTCCGCTAATACAGGTATCAGCTGTTTTATCAATCAAAGGGGTGATATTATGCAGCGGCAGGCGTATAAGACAGACGCTGCCATCCGTATGCAAATCCAGGCTAATCCCGAGCTGACCTATTACACCCGTAGTGGCGATATCATTTTGCGGATAAGCTGGTTCATGTCCGGTTTCTTTATCCTGTACAGCCTGGTGTACGGCCACCTTCGTAAGAAGCAAAGTCTGGCGCGATAGTTTTGGCATTCGGCCAACATGCTTACATTTAGGGCTCAACTAAAACCTCTTGCTTTGATAGACCTGCGCAGTGATACGGTTACCCGGCCCACACCCGGAATGCTGAACGCTATGTTTAGCGCCAAAGTGGGTGATGATGTATTTGGTGAAGACCCCACTATTCATGAACTGCAGCAAAAAGCCGCTGACCTTTTCGGGATGGAGGCTGCTCTTTTTTGCCCCAGCGGCACCATGACCAACCAAATTGCGGTAAATGTACATACCCGCCCGGGGGATGAGATCATCATGCATGAGTACTCTCATATCTTCAACTATGAAGGCGGTGGCGCAGCCTTTAATTCCGGTTGCCAGATACGTTTGCTACCCGGAAAAAGAGGTCTGCTGGACGCCAATACCGTGGAAAAATCCGTAAATAACCGTTTTGATATTCATGCAGCCCGTACCTCGCTGGTAACGGTGGAGAACACCTGTAATAAAGGAGGGGGCAGTTGTTACTCTATGGACACCCTGAAGGAGATCCGTGAAGTAACCAGACTCAACGACCTAGCGTACCACCTGGACGGGGCAAGGCTCTTCAATGCCCTGGTCATAAGTGGTGATTCACCAAAAGATTACGGGAGCTTTTTTGATTCCATTTCCATCTGCCTCTCCAAAGGCCTGGGTTGCCCGGTAGGCTCCCTGCTGTTGGGAAGCAAAGCGTTCATCCAGGAAGCTCTCCGGGTCCGGAAAAAACTGGGTGGTGGTATGCGACAAGCAGGCATACTCGCAGCGGCCGGTATTTACGCCCTGGACCATCATATAGAACGTTTGGCCGAAGACCATACCAAAGCTCAGGTTTTACGATCAGCACTGGAACAATGCTCCTGGGTAAGAGATATGGAGTCCGTGGAAACCAATATTGTGATCTTCTACCTGCATGAAAACCGCGACCCTCAGTTATTTATGGAAAAACTGGAAAGTGAGGGGATTCGTATTATCGGGATGGGACAAGGAAAGCTACGCATGGTTACCCACCTGGATGTTTCTGAAGAAGACATTGAGAAAACCGCTGAAGTTTTGAAAAAACTTTAATTTAAGCTGGCTTTCAACCAAACCATGAATTTTTTAACCTGCCTTATACAACTGGCCCTGCCTGCCGTACTCATCTGGGGGCTGTTCCATGCTTTACGTTTTCGCTTCAGGGGCAAAGCATTAAGGTATCACCTGAATAAAACCGATATCCTTTACGTAAGCTTATTGTCATGGATAGTGATCGGCTGGATCGGCAACTGGGACCACAATAAGGATTGGGGCTGTTTTCCCGTATCATCGCCCCATGCTGATCAGGTGCAAAACTTCCTGTTTAGCGGTATTTCAATACTGATCATTATGTGTGCCTATTTTATTCCTAATAGGCGTTTGTCCTTTACCCTGTTAAGCCTTGAATTGGGACTCTGGCTTGGCAAATTGCTTTTTATGAAAGGCGGATATGCGGTGGGCATTGGTGGTGCCGCAGATTTTCCCACACTAATCTATGATACGATTGCCCTGGTATTGCGGTTATTATTCATCCGAGCCGTCAGCCGGATGCTGGTTTATCCAAAGACCATCCTACTGAGTACCCTACTAGTGATCTTTTTAAAATTATGGATATTCCGTTAAACCTTCTTTCGGTGCTAATTGTCTTTTGAAGGCTAAGGTTCTTTATAAGGACCTATTTTTGTATTTGATTATCTATGAAACATCTCCTTTGTCTTTTTGCCTTGCTGGCGTTTTCGCTGAACTCCAACGCTCAGCATAGCCTCTCTTTATCCGTGGATTTCAACCATCCGGCTAAAACTTCATCAGAAGGGATCATTAGTCCTGTTATGGATGTAGCTCCATTTCCCGAAGCTCCCTTTGCCAGCTTATCAGCTTATATCCTTGAATCCAACGTGGATGTCCACCTTGAATTCAAAATACTTACAGCCGGGGGATGGAGTGAATGGGAGCATCTGCACCTTAATACCGAGGGTGAAACCCCGGACCGCACTACTTTTTTTGCCCCCTACATTGAAAAGGAATTTGAGGCCATACGGTTCCGTTCCTCTCAAAAACTTAATAGGAACGTTGTTTTCCGCATCTATTTCCCCTCCGCTTCAGGAAATACCATCAATAAAATGAAAGGTGCCATGGACTCGGCCTGCGCCTGTCAGAAACCCGCCTATTGCGGTCGCGATTGCTGGTGCCCCAGCGGCAACTGCCCAAAAGATGCTTCTCCCGATTATACTACGCCCACCCATATTATCATCCATCACTCGGCCGGAACCAGCACCAGCAACAATTGGCCAGCCGTAGTGGCCGCCATCTGGGACGCACATGTAAACACCAATGGCTGGGATGATGTCGGTTACAACTGGCTCATTGATCCGGATGGGCTTATCTACGAGGGCCGTGGTGATAGTACTTTAGGAGCACACTTCAGTTGTATGAATACCAATACACTAGGAATCTGTATGCTGGGAAATTTTGAAACGGTACAACCTACATTCAGCATGATCTCAAGCCTTACCTACCTCATCGCCTGGGAAAGTTGCCTGGAAAATATACCACCACTGGGATCAAGTTTTCATGCCGCCTCCCAGCTTAACCTCCCCAATATTTCCAGCCACCGTGATGGCAACACTTCCACCCAGGGATGCCCCAAGGGAACGGCATGCCCCGGTGCCAACCTATACGTATTGCTGCCTACCATCCGTCAGAATGTGGCCAATAACCCCTGCACCGGCCCTCTTGATATTGCACAAACCGCTCATGAGGATCTCAGTATTTTCCCCAATCCTGTTCAGGACGAATTACAAGTGAAATGGAATAGTTCTTTCGGACGGTCTGTCAAAGGAATTGAGATCCGGAATACTACCGGGCAAACTGTATGCAGGGAATCGAAAGAGGTGTATTCCCCGGAGGGAACTACGGTGGAAACAAACAATCTGGCCAGAGGGATCTATATTCTGAGCCTCATCACCGATCATGGACCGGTAAATCACAATTTTATCAAGAACTAACTAAGAATCCAGCTCCCTGAGCTTATCCCAAACGATATCCGGCTCATAGCCCCTACTGATCAACCAACGGGCCACCCGCCCCTTTTTCCGGAACACATTGGTTTCCCGGGTATCGCGGTATTTGGCTTGTAGCAATTCATCCAGCGTTTCCTCGTAGGCCTTATCATCAATTTCTGCAAAGGCTTTGTTGAGCACATAGGTTGACAAACCGTGCCGATGAAGACCTGTCTTAATTTTTTGCCGTCCCCATTTCTTGATGCGGAATTTTCCCCGTACATAGGCCCTGGCAAAGCGCTCCTCGCTCAGGAAGTCCTGTTGGATCAGCTCCACCAGGAGTTCATCCACCACCTCGGGTATAAGACCATAACTAAAGAGTTTTTCACGGGCTTCCACCTGACTGCGTTCGCGGTAGGCACAAAAAGCCCGGATCTTTTCCCGGGCTTCGTCAAGTTCGTATATCTTTTTATGAGGATCAGGCATCTTCCGGTCCGTGCTCGTGGGTGAGCTTGAGAATGGTGCGGAAGGCCACAAACTTATCCTTGAATTTCTCAATATGATCCTGTTGCAATTTGGGAGCATACATTTCCTGGTACAGCCGTAAGGTTTCCAGGTCTTTCACCTCGTATTGTATAGAATAGGTGGTTCCGCTTTCCTCCTCTACCATTACCTGCAAAATACGGTTACTCAGGAACATACCGGTACTCATCACCTCAGGGATATGTGTTTCCTTCATCCATTGCAGCCACTCGTCATGAGCAGAGTTGTCAATATTTACGGTAACGTTGTAAATGTACATAGCTTGTTTATATGGTTCTGGTCATTCCCATAACCCATTCAGGGTGGGGTATTTCAGAAAAACCAAATTTACGATATAAAGCATGAGCATCGCGGGTGCCGAGCATCCAGCGGGAAACTACGGCCAGCTCCGGGTCTTTTAAAATGAACTCCATCAGTTGCGCAGCATAACCTTTCCCTCTTTCGGTCTCTACCACAAAAACGTCCATTATATATGCAAATACCGCGCGATCTGTAACAATGCGGGCAAAGCCTATTTGTTGGTCATCTTTGTACAAACCGTAACAGAGGGAATTATCAACCGTGGTTTTTACCTGTGCAGGGGTGCGGCCTTTGGCCCAATAACTATTGGACAGGAAACTATGGATAAGATCCAGGTTAAGGCGTTCTTTATCGCTGGAAATGAATACTTCGTACATATCAGTTCAGGATATCACCCCGCAGCAGGCGAAAACGTTTGCGGGCCTCAGCCGTATAAAAACTATCGGGATGATCGGTAAAAAGGCTGCGATATAATTCCTTGGCCTCTTCTACCCGGTTCATTTTGGTCTCGTATAACTGTGCCAGCCGGAATTGGGCATCATCAGCCAGAATATCTTCCGGAAAACCATCAATGATCGCCTGAAGATCAGCAGCAGCGGATTCATAATTACCACGGGCCATCCATATTTCGGAACGCAGGAGCAATACTTCATCCTGCACGGTATGATCAGGAAACTCCCTTTGCAACTGGTTAAGGATGATCATGGCGGAATCTTTCTTATCCTGGTAATTCAGCAGATCGGCCTGGGCAAAAAGCGCCATGGCTTCCGTAGTGGTATCCAGGGCAATATTGTCATTGATCAGTAAAGAATAGCGCATGGCATCATTGGCAATAAGCTTGGACGTTGAGGCCTTGAGTACATTAAAAATTCCCTGCGCCCATTGGAAATCCCCCACGTAATAGGCCGCCTTGGCCCTTTTAAATTTGGCCTCCTGTCCAATGGGCGATTTTTCAAAGGCTTTTTCGGCCTGCCCATAATAGAGTATAGCATCCCAGCGCTCACCGGTGTATAGCAGGATATCACCCAGTTCTATCCTGGCCCGGGCTTTGTCTTCCTCTGAAATGTAAGAGGTGAGAAGCATGCCTTTCAATAAGGCAAATGCAGAATCGGTCTCATCCAGGCGAAAGGCCGTAAAATGGGCCAGGTCAATACGCAGCGGACCGGTTTCAGGGAGGCCCCTCAATTCTGCTTCAGCTTTGTAATACTGTTTCTGCAGATCTTTCCAGGCAGAGGCAGGAGTATCATCCTTACTTTCCAGCAATTTACGCTGAGCCACCAGTTTCTGTACGCGGGCTTCCTCGTAAAAGGGATTGTCCTTACCGGCTTCCTGCACATAATCGAAGATGTTAAGCGCCAACTCATACTCACCATTATTGAGCGCCACCTGCCCTAGGTTGTACACCTCAGCACGGTTGCCCCCGCTCCTTCTGTCCAGGGCTTTTAATTGGGTGAAGGCCCCCCGGAAGTTCTTTTCCTGGATATATACGAACACTAAGAGTTCATTCATGCTACGGGGTGCACCTTCCTGTATTTTAGTAATGATCTGCTCTTTCAGGAATTGGATGTATTCGTTTTCCTCACCTTCCGTAATTCCCTGAGCGATGAGGTTTTTTACAGATGGAAGGTAGGCAGGGGAACGCAACACCATATCCACGTACATGCTGTACATACTGCGGAGATCCCCCAATTCGCCATACAACAGGGCCTTCTGATAATCGAAATTCATACCGGGGTTACGGGCCTCGGCCAATTCATACACCTCTAAAGCGCGCTGGGGATAACCTTTTTGCTGAAGTGAATTACCTGCACCATACGCCAGGCTGGGATTTTTCTCAATACGCTCCCGGATCTCATCCATCGCCTTCTCCGCTTCCTTCGCATCGCCCTTTAAAGTATTGATGTATACCAGGTCTGTATACAATTCCATACCGTTAAAAGCTCCTTTCCGCAGAAGATCCTTGGTGAGGTTCTCTGCCTTCTTATACTCCTCCAGGGCCAGGTAAGAGTTCAGTAGTACTTCGTAGGTTTTGGGATCAAAGGAGCGTCTTATGGAAGGTTCCAGGTAGTCAATAGCCCTTTCATATTCTCCATCGGCATAATACTGCATGCCCAGTTCATGGTCATTCTGCGCCATGAGAAGGGCGCCCCATAAACTAAACAAAAGGGTTAGCACTCCGGTCTTCAGCCTTATCTTCCTCTTCATTTTCTAAATATATACAAGATAAACGGCCTGATGCACCAAAAGTTATGGAAGGGCCTGGATAGAATCAGCCAACGCCCGCATACGGGGATGTAAAGTATCCCACATGACCACTGCCAATTGAGCCGGACCTTGGAGCTTATTTACATACATGCCGATCTCGCTTACCGCCTGTCTTTCATCCGACAGGTATTTTTCCGCATCCTCTTCGGTAAGTTTTTCATCCGTAAGGCTCTTGCGGAGGCTACTTAGCTGTTCCTGGGTATAATCGATCTCTTTCTGTACCTTATCGTGAAAGCTGAGGTATTTGTCCGCTCCTTTTTTAACGATCACCATCCCGTTCACTTGCGTAACCCAGAAGGAACGGTCCAGGGAATCAGGGTAATTCTCAACGAGGTAATCATATAATTCATTCACCTCGGGCGAAATTTCCCGTAGGCGGGACTCGTCCACCGAATCCATTCTGACATCGTACAGGCTAAGCCTGGTTTGCAGAGAATCCACCGTGGCAATTTCATCTTTAAAACGTGCGTTGCTCTGGCAGGAGGTAGCTACCACTGCCAGGGTTCCAAAACTCAGAATTAACTTCTTCATGCTATAATTTCAAATCCGGTATAAGGTATCAGCACATCAGGTATACGGATACCTTCAGCACTTTGATTGTTTTCCAGAAGGGCTGCCAATACCCGGGGTAAAGCAAGGGCACTACCGTTAAGGGTATGGCAAAGTTGGGTTTTGCGATCTTCACCACGGTAGCGCAACTTAAGCCGGTTACTCTGGTAGGTCTCAAAGTTGGATACGGAACTCACTTCCAGCCAACGTTCCTGAGCTGCACTCCATACCTCAAAATCATAGGTCATGGCAGAGGTAAAGCCCATATCGCCACCACAAAGACGTAATATGCGGTAGTGGAGACCCAGTTTTTCCAGCAAACCGCCCACATGAGCCACCATTTCTTCGAGTATACCGTAGGATGCTTCCGGTTTACTTACGGTAACCACTTCCACTTTGTCAAACTGGTGAAGGCGGTTCAAACCGCGAACATCCTTCCCATAACTTCCGGCCTCACGCCTGAAACAAGGGGTATAAGCTGTACAGCGTATGGGCAGGTCTTCGTGATCTATAATCACATCGCGAAAAAGGTTGGTAATGGGCACTTCTGCGGTAGGGATAGCGTAAAGGTTATCCTTCTCCATATGGTACATCTGTCCTTCCTTATCCGGCAACTGACCGGTACCAAAACCCGAGGCTTCATTCACAAAGTGTGGTGGCTGGTATTCCTCGTAGCCTGCTTCAATATTCTGCTCCAGGAAAAAGTTGATCAACGCCCGTTGCAGGCGTGCGCCTTTTCCCTTATAAACCGGGAAACCGGCTCCGGTAATCTTTACACCCAGTTCAAAATCAATCAGGCCGTATTGATCGGCCAGTTCCCAATGCGGTTTTGCACCTTCAGCCAGACCAGGCTTCTGGCCCACTACTTTTATCTCCTCATTATCATGGGCATCCGCACCTTCCTTCACCAGCTCGTGGGGTGTATTGGGCAGGGTCACCAGTAAATTTTCCAAAGCATGCCGAATCTGCTCCTGTTCCTGCTGCAGCTCTTTGCTCTTCTCTTTCAGGCTGGCGGTTTTATCCTTCAGGGTATTGGCTTCCTGCGCCTTCCCTTCTTTGAAAAGCTGTCCGATCTCTTTGCTCAGCGAATTACTCTCAGCCAAAACGGCATCCAGCTCGGCCTGATTAGACCTGCGCTGCTCATCCAGCCGCAGGATATCTTCCACGGCAGTTTGCGCCTGTAGTTTTCGTTTGGAAAGCCTCTTGATGGCTTCATCCTTATGTTCTCTAAGATAGGATAGCTCCAACATAGGGTTCTTGATTTTGGGTGGGCTAATTTATAAAACAAAAAAGCCCTTTCGTAAGGCACGAAAAGGCTTTTAAACACTTTTTAAAACTTACGCGATCAGGCTTCGTTCGGTACGATCGATACGTAAGACTTATTATCTTTTTTCTTGCGGAAAGCAACCGTTCCATCCACCAGTGCAAACAGGGTATGGTCTTTTCCAATACCCACGTTCTCACCTGGGTTGTGGCGGGTACCACGCTGGCGCACAATGATATTTCCGGCAATGGCTTGCTGGCCACCGAAGATCTTCACGCCAAGGCGTTTACTTTCTGATTCTCTACCGTTCTTGGAGCTACCAACTCCTTTCTTATGTGCCATTTTTTACTAGTTTTCTTCTTTTAACAATGCTTTGGCTTGCTTCACCCACTCTTCGCTGTTGATCTTCTCTACGGTGATCCCTGAAAGTTCAGAGAGCAACTTTTTATCAGCAGCCTTAAGGTTGGCAATTTGTTGGTAAGTATAGATACCTACAACATTAAGCTTCTCTTCGTAAGCGGGTCCGATACCGTTGATCTTCTTCAGATCCTGGGCTTCAGCCTTGGTAGCTGTACCGATATCGTGCAACAGCTTATCCACGTTCACTTCCAGGTGCTGCTCTTCAGCACGGTGCTCAGCGCGGGTTACCAGGTTTTCGCTCACTTCGTTTTTCTGCTCTTTTTTAGGAGCTTCAGCCTTCTTCTCTGCTTTGGCAGGAGTTGCTTTTTTAGCAGAACCTTTGCCGATGCCGGTAATCTCGATCAGGGAAATAGCCTGACGGTGACCGTTCTTTACACGGTAACCTTTCCTTCTTTTCTTCTTGAACACGATTACCTTATCAGCCTTAAGGTGTGATACGATCTTAGCATCAACTTTAATACCTTCTATAGCCGGGGCGCCAACTTCTATAGAACCATTGTCATCGGTAAGCAATACACGGTCAAATGACACTTCACTGCCTTCATCACCGGACAAACGGTTTACATAGACTTGTTGATCTTTTTGTACTTTGTACTGATGCCCTGCTATCTCTACGATTGCGTACATACACATTAAATTTTGGGGCTGCAAATGTAATAAAGTATCCTAATATATCAAGCAAGGTGAACTGTAAAAATTTCACTCCTACTCCTTTACAACTGCATTTGCCCGTCAAATATACCCACCCTCTTCATCGGTTTTTCATGGTGAGGCCACAAGTTTTAGTACATTTGATGCCCACGCGAAAAAACAAACCATATTCAATTGTCTCAATGAAAAAAAAGCTCTTATTTCTGGCTTGTTTGGGCATTACTCAACTAACTAATGCTCAAACCAATATAGAATTTGAAGAATACGATCTGGACAACGGTCTGCACGTTATACTTCATGAAGATCACAGCACGCCCATTGTAGCTGTTTCCGTATTATATCATGTAGGTTCCAAGAATGAACCCCAGGGCCGTACCGGCTTTGCCCACTTTTTTGAACATCTGATGTTTGAGGGGTCTCCCAACATAGGGCGGGGTGAGTTTACTACTATAGTACAGGCCAACGGTGGTGCCATTAACGCCAACACTTCCTTTGACCGCACCTTTTATTATGAAATACTTCCTTCCAATCAGTTTGAGCTGGGGCTTTGGCTGGAAAGTGAACGTATGTTACACGCTACCGTAGATAATAAAGGTGTGGAAACACAACGGGAAGTAGTTAAGGAAGAAAAGCGCCTGCGTATTGACAACCAGCCTTATATGTCCTTCCAACAGAATATGTTTGAAAAGGCCTTTGCGGATCACCCCTATGGCCACACACCTCTTGGAAGTATGGAAGACCTGAACGCAGCCCAGATCTCGGACTTTGCTGACTTTTACGAAACCTTTTATGTACCCGATAACGCCACCCTCTCCATTGCCGGTGATATAGACCCGGACGAGGCCAAGGAACTGATCAAAAAGTATTTCAGCGACATTGAAAAAGGCTCTAAGGATATCCCCCGTCCTAAACCCGCTTTTTCGGTAATGAATGGCGAAATGGTAGATACGGTATACGATAACATCCAGTTGCCAGCTATTTTCCTGGGTTACCGCATTCCCGGACAATCCACTAAAGATTCCTATGCCCTTGAAATGCTTACCACGCTACTGTCTGACGGTCAAAGCTCCAGGATGTACAAAACCTTGGTGGATGGTGAGCAACTGGCCATAGCTGTTCAAACCTTTCCCTTTGCCCTTGAAAATGGTGGACTCTTTGTAACCCTGGGAGTTACCAACATGGGGGTTTCTCTGGGCGATCTTAAAAACGGTATTGACCGCGAAGTAGAGCGTGTACGCAATGAAATGATATCCGAAAAGGAGTACGAGAAGGTGTTGAACCAACTGGAAAATGACTTTATATCGCGCAACTCTACCATGGCAGGTATTGCAGAAAGCCTGGCCAACTACCATGTATACTATGGCGATGCCAACCTCATCAATACCGAGATCAAAAAATACCGGGAGATTACCCGTGAAGATCTTCAGCGTGTAGCTAATACGTACCTCGTGAATTCCAACCGCGTGGTACTTTACTATTTGCCCAAAAAACAATAATTCAACCTCAAGATACTATCAGCAATGAAAAAGATAATCGCATTTATTTTTTGCCTGGCGTTCTTTAATACGGCTTTTGCGCAATTAGACCGCAGCGTACGCCCCGAGGCCGGGCCGGCACCTGAATTGGATTTCGGGGAATATAAATTATACGAACTGGACAATGGTTTAAAGGTAATTGTGGTGGAAGACCACAAATTGCCCCGCGTTTCCATGAGCCTGGTAATTGACCGTAAACCTGTTTTTGAAGGCGACAAAGCCGGCTTTATAGAGCTGGCTGGTGAAATGCTCCGCCAGGGAACCATGTCACGCCCCAAAGCCCAGTTAGACGAAGAAGTGGACTTTATGGGAGCAAGCCTCAACACCTCTTCCTCCAGTGTTTTTGCCAGCGGGCTTAGCAAATACAAGGAGAAGCTGATGGAGCTGGTTGCCGATGTAGCGCAACACCCTGCCTTCCCGGCAGAGGAATTCAGCAAGCTTAAAAAACAAATGATCTCCGGGATAGAATCCTCTAAAGACAACCCACAAGCCGTGGCTGGCAATGTATTTAATGCCCGCCTCTACGGTAAGGACCACCCTTATGGAGAAAATGCCACCGTGGAAAGCGTGAACGCTGTAGATCTGGACGATTGCAAAACGTACTATAGCAACTACTGGATTCCCAATGCCACTTACCTGGCAATAGTTGGCGATGTAAAGGCCAAAGACGTAAAAAAGCTAGCCAAGAAACACTTTGGTGACTGGAAGCCCGGCAATAAACCGGAAAGCACCTACCCTACACCCACCAAGCCCGATGGATTGGCCATATCCTTTATAAATAAGGAATCAGCTATACAGTCTGTACTGGTAATGGGAAATACTATTAACCTGAAACCCGGTGACCCGGATGAAGTAAAAATGGCATTGACCAACGAGATCCTGGGTGCCGGAGCACAAGGACGTTTATTCCTGAACATACGTGAAGACAAGGGTTACACCTACGGTGCATACTCTAATTACGATTCGGACCGCCTTATCGGTGAGTTTACCGCCAATGCCAGTGTTCGCAACGAGGTTACGGATAGTGCAGTTACCGAATTCATGAAAGAGTTTAACCGTATCCGCACCGAGCCTGCTACGGATGAAGAGATCCGCGGTGCGAAGAATGCCGTTATCGGAAGCTTTGGCCGCGCCCTGGAACGTCCGCAAACCATTGCCAACTTTGCTCTTAACATCAATCGTTTCAACTTGCCGGAGGATTACTATGAAACCTACCTTCCACGCCTGGAAAAATTGACCAAGGAAGATGTAATGACTGCGGCTCAAAATTACATCCAGCCCAACCACATGCATCTTACCATAGTGGGGAAAGCCTCCGAAGTAGCAGACAAGCTGGAAAGCTTTGGCAAAGTGCAATACTTTGACGAGGAAGGAAATGTTACCGATAAGCCTTCCATGCCAGTACCTGACGGAGTTACTGCACAAACCGTTATTGACAAGTATATAGAAGCGAAAGGCGGTGCAGAAAACATGAAAAAGGTAAAGGAACTGGAAATACACAGAAAAGCGGTAATGCCGGGAGCTCCTGCTCCCTTTGACCAGGTAGACCTGCAGAAAAGTCCCAGCCTGTACCGCTCTACTATGACCGTACCCGGCTATGGCGTAGTGCAGGAAATGCTTTATGATGGTGAAAAAGCCTATATGACCAACCAGATGGGGACTAAGGAAGTGGAAGGTCCGGATTTACTTTCCATAAAGCTGGATGCCCTCATGAACAAGGAACTGAAGTATGATGAACTCGGTTATAAACTCAAGCTGTTAGGTATGTCCATGGTAGACGGTAAAAAAGCTTACGTCATGGAAATTACTGACCCCATGGGTGATGCTTTTACACGTTACTATTCTGCAGACACCTACTTACCCATAAAGGAGGAGAAGAAAACTGATACTCCCCAGGGGCCGGTGATCAGCACAACCACTTATTCAGATTACCGCGAAGTGAAAGGAGTAAAATACCCCTACGAGATCAACCTGATCATGGGGCCGCAGAAAATAACTCTTACTGCAGAGGAGGTTAAGGTGAATGAAGGCATTGCCAAGGATGCTTTTCAGAAAAAAGAATAATCCTTTTTATAGATACCAACAAAAGGCGGCCCACGGGCCGCTTTTTTTATGCCGTGTTTTTACGGATGCGCTCGGCCGGACTTCCCTTGCGGTTTACCAGGTATACCCCTAACAGGATAGCGGCCATCCCAAAGACGTGGGTAACACCCACGTCCTCTCCATCCACTACACCCCAAATCAGGGCAATAACCGGCACAATGTAGGTAACAGAAGCCGCAAAAAGAGACCCGCTGGTCTTGATCAGGTAATTGAAGAGTATTACCGCGACACTGGTACCCACCACTCCTAAAATCGATACATAACCCAGGCTACGCCATGCTCCAGGGTCACTTTGCATGATCTGTAGAAAATCTGTGGAAAGCACATAAATAATAGCCGGTATGCCAATAAACATAAGGCTTAGCAGGGTTATGGCAAAAGATCCCAGGTCCTTTAGTTTGCTGTTAATGGTGTTGATAGATACTGCATAGCATACCGTGGCAATAATGGGGTAAATACCATAAGTCAGGTTGTTCATACCTACTTCCATATCAGGCACCAGCAACCAGATGGCTCCGGCCAGCCCCAGCATGATGCCTAGCATACTTAGCCATTTAATACGGATACCGAACCAGAAGACACCTATAAGCAGGGTAAACAAAGGGACCAGCGAGTTCAGTATCCCCACCAGCGAACTATCCAGATGACGGATAGCAAGAGGAAAAAGAATGTAGGGAATACCATTACCCAGTAAACCGACTACGAGGAGTGGAAAAGCATTTTTACGGTTCAGCTTACTGAAATGTTTATACCCGATAACAGCCGTGAAAAGAAAAGCCAGCGATATCCGTAACATTCCAATCTGGGATGAAGTGAAGGATTGCAAACCAAATTTCATGAGTATAAAAGAGCTGCCCCAGGTAATAGCAAGCCCTACAAATACGGCCCAGGCCGTTAAAGTGGCATTTTTTGACACACGGATCAGATAAGGGGCAAATATACTTTTTCAGTGCTTTCAGCCTCACCAATTTAGCGCCATTCTAAATACAGCTTTCTGAACCCTGTACTACTTTTGCAGTATGAAGTGGATCAGGATTTTTACCCGTATTGAATTGGTTTTGATTTACCTGGTAATACTGGCCGGCAGCGTAGTACGCATGACTGGCTCCGGCATGGGCTGCCCCGACTGGCCCAAATGCTTTGGTCACCTGATACCACCTACCGAAAGAGAACAACTGGAATGGCACCCACAGCAGGATTTTAAAAAAGGGCAGATCATCATTGTGAACGAAAGTCTACAGGTAGCCCGAAGAGATTTTACCAGTGGCAGTTCTTACGAAACCACCAATTGGGAAACTTATACCAAACACGATTATGCTCTATTTAACCCCGCCCATACCTGGACGGAATACATCAACCGCTTAATAGGAGCCCTGGCTGGAATACCTATGTTCATCCTTGTTCTTATCTCGCTATTCAGGATAAGGCAAAACTGGCGCTGGTTTATACTCTCCTTATCGGGCCTTCTTCTCTTAGGCTTTGAAGCCTGGTTGGGTAAGCTCGTAGTAGATGGCAACCTCATTCCAGGAAGCATCACCATTCACATGCTGGGGGCGCTGGCCATTATCGTGGTACTTTGCTTATTGCTGATCAGCACTACACCTACACGCAATGGTTTTACAACACCTTCCAATTTTAAATGGGGGCTGGTTGCAGCTGTTATTTTTACACTTATCCAGATCGTTTTGGGAACCCAAGTACGCGAACAAATAGACATAGCCAACGAAGAAAGTCTGCAACGCATACACTGGATAGCCCAACTGGACTGGAGTTTTTACGTGCACCGCTCATTTTCCATTCTTATCCTTTTACTGAACTTTTGGTTATGGAGACAGCAAAAGAAACTGGGCAACCTACTTCCGCAAATGAATAGCGTTATGCTCCTCATACTGGCAGAAATAGTACTAGGCATACTACTCTCGTACCTGGCCCTGCCAAAATTTGCTCAGCCTGCACATTTGTTGCTGGGTGCTGCCTTATTTGGGATGCAATTTTTTGGTCTTATAAAAGTCTTCGTAGAAAGTCAAAAAACAGAAAGGCTGCTTTGAAGCAGCCTTTCCTAAAAAATCTTGAGTTTTACCTTATCAGTATCTCATGGTCGCTTATATAGCTCACCTCTACTTCACCACAGCCACAGGTATTTATAATTGGTGAGAGATTACTGCCCACACCACAGGTGATCATTCTTTCAACTGTGCTTCCATAGGCATCACAAGGCTGGCAATCGGAATCCGTAGGGACAATATCATTGGTCATCCACTCCAGGTTTACACCACCACAGGGAGGAATAATATTGGTGCCGGGGGATATACAGACGGTAGGCCCTCCACATCCATCCGGCAGGCAATCATGGGCATAATACCCAATGGTAAAATAACACTCGGTGGTGTTGTAGATGTAAAGATCACTGGCTTGCGCATGGGCTTTGTTAGTAAAAAAACCAGCAAATGCCAGTAGTAAAGAGTAAGTCACAATTGTTTTCATAACAAGGATAATTTTAGAGTTTCACTTGTGTTAAGATACTAAAACTCACCTTGAAAAAGAGGCCCTTACGACCTCTGTACTACAAGTTTATTCCTTTAAAAAATCCAGCAGGATCTTATTCAACTCATCCCGGTGGGTTACATTCAAACCGTGCGGCCCCTCCTTTATCACGTGGTATTCATTCTCAGGAATTCCCTTTTTGGCCTGCTCTGCTGAGGTTGCAATAGGAACAATGTTATCCGCATCACCATGAACGATAAGGGTAGGGACTTTTACATTCTTTAATTCCGTACGAAAATCAGTTTCGGCCCAGGCCAAAGCACATTGTATAGTGGCTCTGGGTGAGGCATGGGAAGCAATGGACCAATCATAATGTAATTGCTCCTCGCTGATACGGTCTCCTTTCAGGTCATCGTAATTGTAAAAATTCCGGTGAAAACCTTTAAGGAAGCCTACCCGGTCCTTCTGCAGGGCATCAATTATACCATTGAGATCGTCCTGCGGAACACCATCGGGGTTATCATCCTTCTGCGCCACCAGTGGAATAATAGAACTGATCAGTGCAGCCTTGGCTATACGATCATCGCCATGGTCTGTGAAGTACCGCACTACTTCTCCACCTCCCATTGAAAAACCACAAATAATACAATCCTTTAGGTCCAATTGCACGATCAACTCCCGCAGGTCGCTGGCCAGGGTGGAATAATCGTAGGAGCTCCACGGGGCGGAAGACTGTCCAAAACCCCTGCGGTCATAGGCGATACATCGGTACCCGGCCTCTACAATGGCCCAGCGCTGTCCTTCCCAGGCCTTATGGCTCAGTGGCCAGCCGTGAATAAGTATTACGGGCTGACCGCTGCCATAGTCTTCATAAAATATGTCGGTTGGTTCTGCGGAATTCTTGTTTGTTATATAGGGCATAAATAAAAGTTTTAATGCTTAACGACTATCATTCCTTATAGTTTTGGCATTCCCCAAAACAGACACTCTTTCATACGCCACACATTAAATAATTATAAACTTTTTGCTTCTCCTGCATCCCTAATTTTAAAGGACTTACTTTTGCGCCCTTTTCGGAAAACGCATGAAAAACATCTTCCATAACTTCACTTCCAATCCAAAGAATGATGTCCTTTCTGGGCTAACCGTAGCCTTGGCCCTGGTGCCCGAAGCCGTAGCCTTCGCTTTTGTGGCTGGCATTGATCCTATGGTAGGTCTGTACGGAGCTTTTATGATGGGTATTGTAACGGCCTTATTTGGTGGTCGGCCCGGAATGATCTCCGGTGCTACCGGAGCCATGGCAGTAGTGATGGTACACCTTATCCAAAAAGGCAATGAAGTAGGCATGGAGCTGGCCGTTCCGGTTGAAAACCTTGGCTTGCAATGGCTTTTTATCACTCTTCTATTGGTCGGGGCTATACAGATCATGGCCGGGGTATTGCGCCTGGGCAAGTTTGTTCGACTTATCCCCCACCCCGTTATGATGGGTTTTGTGAACGGCCTGGCTATAGTTATCTTCCTTTCGCAACTGGAACTTTTCAAACAAAGGGTAGATGGCCGTGTACAATGGCTGCAGGGAACTGACCTGCTGATCATGCTGGCCCTGGTAGCGCTCACCATGGGCATTATGTTCGGCCTACCCAAACTCACCAAAAAAATACCCGCAGCCCTTACAGGGATCATAGTAGTTGCAGCCATCACCATACTGGGAGGCCTGGATGTTAGCACTGTGGGCTCCTTCATTCGTGAAGGAGGAGGAAGCGGCCTGGAAGGCTCTTTACCCAATTTCCAGGATCAGATATTCGGGCTTATACCTTCCATGGAGGGCCATTGGGGACTTATTATCTCTACGGCATTCCTGTTGGCTGCAGTCGGGCTTATCGAATCATTGATGACCCTTAACCTCATCGATGAAATGACCGAAACCCGTGGCAGCGGTAACCGTGAATGTATGGCTCAGGGCGGGGCCAACATAATCAACGGCCTTTTTGGTGGTATGGGCGGATGTGCTATGATCGGCCAATCCATTATCAACGTGAGTTCCGGTGGTCGGGGCCGCTTATCGGGAACTGTGGCCGCTGTTGCCTTGCTGGCGTTTATCCTTTTTGCGGCTCCACTCATTGAGCAGATCCCCATTGCTGCCCTGGTGGGTGTTATGTTCATGGTGGTAATCGGCACCTTTGCCTGGAGCAGCTTCCGCATTTTAAACAAGATCCCGCTGGCAGACGCTATTGTTTTGATAGCGGTTTCCGTAATTACCGTTTGGCAGGACCTGGCCGTAGCTGTACTGGCCGGGGTGGTGATGTCTGCCCTGGTGTTTGCCTGGAAGAATGCCACCATGATACGTGCGCGAAAGCGGATAAAAGAAGATGGCACCAAAGTGTACGAAATATGGGGGCCCTTATTCTTTGGCTCTACCCAAACCTTCAACTCTAAATTTGATCCGCGCAATGACCCGCAAAAGGTGGAAATAGACTTTATAGAGTCCCGCGTAAGCGATCATTCCGGCATTGAGGCCTTGCGCAGCGTAGCCAACAAATACCTGGATTTAGGCAAGGAGGTTACCCTTACACACCTCAGCCCGGAATGCAAGGAACTTCTGCTCCGTAACAACCCGGAATTTGACACCATCATACAGTCTTCCATTGATGATCCGCGCTACTACGTGGCTACCGACCTGGTAGATCGTGAAGTCTGACAAGCCTCACACAGCCTTGCCAGATGATACATGAGCTTTTGTATTTTCACCGCTATAAAACCGTTTTGCATGGCCCTTAAATTCAAGCACGCTTCTGAGTCGTATGTCACTCTTTCCGAACTAATGCTACCCTCCCATTCCAACTTTGGAGGAAAGATACACGGGGGCTACATTTTGTCATTGATGGACCAGGTGGCTTTTGCCTGCGCTTCACGCCATTCGGAAAACTACTGTGTTACCGCTTCCGTGGGTTCGGTGGATTTTCTCAATCCCATTGAGATCGGGGAATTGGTTACCCTGAAGGCTTCCATTAATTATACCGGCCGTACTTCTATGGTAGTGGGTATACGGGTAGATTCGGAGAACATACAAACCGGTAAAAAGAAACATTGCAACTCCTCTTATTTCACTATGGTAGCTAAAGACCAGAAAGCACAGGCCAGCGTACCCGTGCCCGGACTTCTACTTAAAAACCGTACGGATGTACGAAGATTTGTGGAATGCATTAAGCGTAAAAAGCAGAAAGAAACCATTGCCTCCAGGCTGTCTGAAACCCATTTTAAAATGGCTGATTATTTGAATGAACTGAAAGGCCAGAACCTTAAGATGGCCCTGGAAACAAATGACTGAGCAAAACCTGGTTGCACTGCAGTATCATGCCTTTTTAAAAGCCATATCCATACTTACGCAATCGCACTTTTCTCTTTTCCCTTCTCCGGAAGACACCTCTGCTAATGTGATTCCCGAAAAAGCTGAAGGAGGAGTATTTGGCAGGAAAGCGGAGTTCTTCTTCAGCCATTGGCTAAAGCATTCGCCTCGCTATGAATGGCTCGCAGAAAATATACAGGTTATAACGGACGGGCAAACCTTGGGAGAGCTGGACTTTATCGTCCGGGATCTTGAATCCAAGCGGCTCCTGCATATTGAGATGGCCTGTAAATTCTATTTATTAAAAGCCACAACAACACCCGTTTGGGTGGGCCCCAACCACCGCGACTGGCTGCATCTTAAACTTGAAAAACTCTACCACCGGCAATTTCCACTCCTATATCGTCCTGAAACAAAAAAGACCCTGCATAACATGGACATTGCTGTTGACCACATATACCAACAACTGTATATGCCCGGTTTGCTTTTCACACCATATAACAGCACTGATCCCGTTGCCCCGGGAATCACCAATCGGCTAGCTTTTGGCGGGCAATGGGTTAGCCAGGCCCATTTTAAGGACACTGGTTTTTCAAGGTATGAATTTGCCATTCCCCCTAAGGAAAACTGGCTCCTTGAGCCAGGTGATTACCAGGGTTGGTCACCCCACCAGCAGACTTTCGAGCGTATTTGGCCCTCCTTAAATAAAAGAAGATCGCCCATGTTGTGGATGAGATCTCCGGGTAAGCCGGCCAGCAGACTTTTTGTGGTATGGTGGTAATTATTGCTACTATACTACCTTAGCCGTTAAAGTTAATAGGATGCCAGCCAAATACGATTCCATCGGCATCGGGTATAACCGTACCCGCCAGGCCGACCCTTATCTCACGGACCGTTTGTACGCTCTCCTGGATCCGGTTGAAAAAAATCACTACCTGGATGTAGGCTGCGGAACCGGGAATTACACCCTTGCACTCCACCAGAGAAGTGTACAGCTTACCGGTGTAGACCCATCTGAAAAAATGTTGCAGGAAGCGCGGAACAAGAGTAATGCTATTGAATGGATCAGCGGACAAGTAGAAAACCTTCCCTTCGAGGACCGAACCTTTGACGGTGCCATTGCCACTTTAACCATGCACCACTGGCAGGATATTGAACAGGGGTTGAAGGAGATCTGCAGGGTTTTAAAAAAAGACAGCCGGCTGGTACTATTTACTTCTACCCCAACCCAAATGAAAGGTTATTGGCTCAACCACTATTTCCCGGTAATGATGGAAACTTCCACCAGGCAGATGCCGGCACTGGAGCTGGTAACTTCCGGGCTGGAAAACAACGGTTTCACCATTATGGAGATGGAAAGGTACTTTGTAAAGGAAGACCTTAAAGACCTCTTCCTGCAATCTGGCAAACACAATCCCATGCTCTATTTCACGACTGAAGTGCGTAGTGGCATCTCCTCCTTTGCAGCCCTCTCCAACCGTGAAGAAGTAACAAAGGGCCTGGACCGGCTGGCGCAGGATATTGAAACCGGGCATGTAAAGAAGGTCATAGAAGAGTACGATAGTGATGAAGGTGATTATCTTTTTATAGTAGCCGGCACATGAATATCCTCTTTTACTTTGATATCATAGGAACTTTCGTATTTGCCATCAGTGGGGTATTAACCGCCTCTACCAAAAAATTTGATGTATTCGGAGCCTTTATTATTGCCTTTGTTACCGCATTGGGCGGAGGAACTCTGAGGGATATATTACTTGGTAACTTCCCAGTAGTGTGGGTGCGTGATCTCAACTACCTCTATCTCATCATGGTGGCTTTTGTGATTGCTCTGGTATTTAAAAAACATATTATCAAGCTTCGTAAAACATTGTTCCTTTTTGACACGATCGGTATCGGAGTTTTTACCATTCTCGGGTTGCAAAAGGCTTTGGAATTGGGTGTTCCCGCTCCTATTGCCGTGGCCATGGGTACTATATCCGCAGTTTTTGGCGGAGTGTTACGGGATATATTGTGCGGCACTGCTCCCCTTATATTCAGGAGGGAGATCTACGCAACACCTTGTATCATGGGTGGGATGACCTACCTCCTTCTCCTGCACTTCACCGGCAAGACCAATATGATCATTCTTATTACTGCCTTAATGATCATCAGCATACGTCTGTTGGCCGTTCGCAACGGCTGGTCCCTGCCAAGAGTGAAATGAGTACTTTCTTCATTGGAGAGTCATGCCCTCTCCATTCAACCATCTTATACACGAACATTGTTATTTTTAGGATTGTATCATTACTTTTCGCCTTTTGAGGAAACCGTATAAGGAATTTTATTTTCTGCTCTTATCGGCAATACTGGCCGTCTTCTCCCTTCGGGCGCAGGATACTACCTGGCAAGTCGGTACTGAATTACAATACTGGGCTGATCTTACCGCCTATACCACTCCTGAGTCCAAGACAGGTGCCGCCTATATGGGTTGGCTTTTAAACAACAGCACACTCCACTACCGGCAAAAACACTCTCTGAACCTGAGCCTTATGCTAACCCACGGAGGCACACCATCCCTAAGTGAGGTAGGTGATCTCCAAACCTTTTCTAACATTGAAGCAGGTTTTTTGTACGGCTTTTATGAAACCTACTATAAATACAAAGATGAGCGCATCACCCTGAAAGTAGGTCAGCAGGATCTGAACACCGATTTCCTGGTTTCTACCAATGCCCTTTTATTTGCACACAGCTCACCCGGAATTGACCCGGTTAGCACTCTGAACATGCCGGCCCCCACCTACCCGTATACGGCCCTGGCCTTTACCACCAGGCTGAAGATCGGACCAAAACTGGACCTGCGTGCCGGGGTTTTTGACGGCCGGTTTACCCCGGCAAGGCGAAATTTTATACCTATCGCCTGGAAAATAAACCGGGATGAAGGCCTTCTTTATATACTGGAACCTGAATGGAATCTCTTGAAAAACAGAGTTATGCTGAAACCAAGCGTATATTACCATAGCGGTAATTTTATTTCGCCTAAGGATAGTAGCAGCACTAAAGGCTTATGGGGTTTCTCCCTGGTTACCGATGTAGCCTTGCACGAAAAAATAGGAGTGTACACCCAGTATAGTATTTCAAAACCTGAATTGAGCGACCTGCAGTATTATGCAGGTGCCGGTTTACGGTGGAAAGACCCCTTTCGTCATACTAAACATCACGAACTGGGCTTTTGCATTGCTCACGCACGTATTTTCACCCAATGGCCACTTACGGCCCATAAGTACCCGATTACCAGCGAAACAGCTTTTGAATGTACCGCCCGTATGGAAGTACTTTCCTGGCTTTCCTTACAGCCTTATTTTCAAATGATCTTGAGGGATGATATTGGAGCAGAAAAACCCGAACCCTTTATTGCCGCTTTAAGGATTATGACAAGCTTTTGAATTTTTAACTTCGGAGCGTGAAAACCTTTGTAGCCTTGCTTCGCGGCATTAATGTAAGCGGTCAGAAAAAAGTACCTATGGCACAGCTACGCCAGCAATTGCAAGACCTTGGCCTTAAGGGCGTGCAAACCTACATTCAAAGCGGGAACATAGTATTTACCCATACGGCCTCCGTTGAAAAGCTGACGAACATGATCCACACCATGATCAAAGAGAAATACGGCTTTGATGTACCGGTACTTATCCTCACGGAGAGTGATCTCAGGAGAACGGTTGAAAATAACCCTTACCTGCCCGCACATGAGGACGAAATGCAATTTCTGCATGTTACCTACCTGGAAGGTAAACCGGAAGCGCAAAAAGTAGAGTCCTTGAGAAATGTGGATATGGATAGTGGCAAGGATGTCTTTTCCTTTAAAGACCAGTTCATTTACCTGTACTGCCCCGGAGGCTATGGTAAAACCAAGTTCAACAACAATTTCTTTGAAAGCAAACTAAAGGTAAAGGCCACCACCCGGAACTGGAAAACCACGCTACAGCTTTGGCACATGATACAGGAAGTCTGAACCATTTACTTGTATTTAGTATTTTTAAACCCTCTGACCGTCCCGGTCTGCTACATGATAATCCGATCACCCCTTGTGATCACTCAAACTGACCCCTTATGAAAAAACTATTTCTAGCTTTTAGCTTTTCCATGCTTTCCCTGCTGGCTTTGGCCCAGGAAAAACTCACCTACCAGCAACCCCCAAAAGAAATACTGGAGTTGGTGAATGCTCCATTGGCACCCTCCGTACAAATTGACCGTAAGGGAGAAAACCTGGTTTTACTGTATCGCGATCCCTTTAATTCCATCGCTGAACTTTCAGAAGAAGAAATGCGCCTGGCCGGACTTCGTATAAACCCGAAAACAAATATTGGCAGCCGTACCAATTACTATAACAACATAGAAGTGAAAAAAGCTTCTGCCGCCAATGCTGAAGCCGTAACCGGGCTTCCGGCCAACCCACGAATGTCCAATTTCAGATGGTCTCCGGAACAGGATATGATGGCGTTTACGCATACCACGGCCAGTGGTGTGGAAGCCTGGGTTCTCGATATCAAAACCCGCAAAGCCAAACGCCTTACCGATGCTAACCTCAATGCCAATATCAGCGATCCCCTCACCTGGTTCAAAGATGGCAAAGCACTGCTGGTAACTATGTTACCCGAGGATCGCAAAAACCTTATCAATACAGCTGAAGCCGTACCGGAAGGCCCGGTAATCTCCGTAAGCTCCGGTGAAAAGGCCCAGAACCGCACTTATCAGGACCTGCTTAAGAACCCTAATGATGAACACAATTTTGAAGCCCTCACCGAATCAGAATTATTTAAGGTTAAACTGGACGGCAGCAAAAACAAATGGCTGCACAAGGCCATGTACAGCTGGGTCAACTTCTCCCCGGACGGGCAATATGTGCTGGTGACGCACATCAAACGCCCTTTTTCATACCTGGTGCCCTATTATCGTTTCCCATCATCCACCACCGTGTATGATGTAAGCGGAAAAGTGGTGCAAAACATTGCAGAAGTCCCTCTTACTGAAGTTTTGCCCAAAGGCTTTATGGCCGTGCGTGAAGGAAGACGAGGTATTAACTGGCGAAGTGATAAACCGCACACCGTTGTATGGGAACAGGCTCTGGATGGGGGCGACCCTGAGAACGAAGTAGAATTCCGGGACGAAGTATTTGAACTGGAAGCTCCTTTTAACGGCACCCCACACTCACTCTTCAAGAGCAAGAACCGCATGAGCTGGATACAATGGGGGAATGACAACATGGCCATTGCCCATGATTATTGGTGGAACAACCGGAACACAAAATCCTACCTCTTTAATCCCTCCGATCCATCGCAGGAAGTGGTTACCCTCTACGACCGCAACTACCAGGATCGCTACAATGATCCGGGTAATTTTGTTACCGAACGCAATGCATACGGTGAAAATGTATTGGTACTGAAAGGAAAAAAGGCTTACCTCATCGGTGATGGTTATTCCGAAGAAGGGCAACACCCCTTTGTGGATGAGCTGGACCTGGAAAGCCAGGAAACCAAAAGGCTTTATCGCTCCGATTACACCAATAAGGCTGAAAACCTGTACTTCGCTATCGATATGTCTGTAGGCGATATTTTGGTACGCCTGGAATCACCCACCGAATACCCGAATTATTACATCCGTAATATTTATGAAGACAATAGCCTTTCTCCGCTCACCTCTTTTGAAAACCCTTTTAAAGCTATACAGGGCGTACACAAGGAAGTGATCACCTACAAGCGTAATGACGGCCTGGAACTGGACGCCACACTTTACCTACCGGTAGGGTATGATATGGATAATAAGGAAAAGCTCCCCATGATCATGTGGGCCTATCCGCGCGAATTCAAGGACAAGAACAGTGCTTCACAAAATACCTCTAACCCCAACGAATTTACCTACCCCTGGTACGGATCTCCCATTTATTGGCTGACCCAGGGCTATGTGGTGCTGGATGATGCAGCTTTTCCTATCGTGGGAGAAGGCGATGAGGAACCTAATGAAACCTTCCGTAAACAGCTGGTGGCTAATGCCCAGGCAGCTATTGATGCCGTGGATGATATGGGTTACATTGACCGGAACCGCGTGGGCGTGGGTGGACACTCCTACGGAGCGTTTATGGTAGCAAACCTCCTCTCCCATTCCGACCTCTTTGCGGCCGGCATTGCCCGCAGTGGAGCCTACAACCGCACCCTAACTCCCTTTGGTTTCCAAAGCGAAGAACGCAGCTACTGGGATACACCCGAAACCTATTATGAGATGTCGCCCTTCATGCATGCGGATAAAATGAAAACTCCCTTGCTGCTGGTACACGGTGAAGCCGACAACAATTCCGGCACTTACCCCTTGCAAAGCGAACGCTACTTCAATGCTCTGAAAGGGTTGGGAGCACCGGCAAGATTGGTCATGCTTCCCAAAGAAAGTCATGGCTACCGGGCCAAAGAAAGCATCCTTCACCTGCTCTGGGAACAGGATCAGTGGCTGGATAAATACGTAAAGAACCGGGAAATACCGGATGAGGCTAAAGAGTGATGAGGCCGTAAAGGGTGAAATTAGAATACCTGGTATTTGGAGTCTAGGCTTTGTGACACGGTATTAAATTTTGAAAATCACCCAACTGATTAATTATGGAAAGTTCCATGTTGAAAGCCTGACTTTCGGCATGGAGCTTTTTCATTTATAGCCTCTGACTTATAAAGCTGTCCATAGATTTACAATATTATTTCCATATTGTTGTCAAGTATATTATATTTGCTGCAACAATTAAATTAAGTACAATGAGACGTTTAGAATTTGCATCCCTGCAGGTCAGGAATCTTCAAGTTTCAAAGGAGTTTTATACCCAAAAATTAGGATTTGAAGAGTCCGGTATGCAAAACCCGGAGGCCGTTATTTTTGAATTCAATAAAGGTGAAGCCAGCTTTGCCATTCGAACACCTCTGATGGATATTGAGAATAAAGAACTCGGAAATGGCGTGTCCATCTGGTTTGCCATTGATGAAAAGATCGAAGATCTGAAACATACTCTGCAACAAAACGGTGTAACCCTATTGGGTGATATTATGCCCACTCCTTTTGGTAAAGCTATACACCTAAAAGACCCGGATGGTTATAAACTTACGTTTCTTGAACCAAATAACTTTTAATGAGGCTTGCTTCACAAAGTAAATACTGGGTGATTGTTGCATCCAAAGATCATGTTACATCAGGTTCCAAACAGGGGATAGCGCAAACATGTCACGGAAAACCAGGACCTTTACGCAGGATGGATAAGGGAGATTGGGTGATCTTTTATTCCGGGAAACGAACCCTTGGTCAATCTGCGAAGTGCCAGGAATTCACGGCCATTGGTGAAGTTGAGGATGAGCATGTTTATCTTGCTCATTTGAGTGAAGACTTCTCCCCTTACCGAAGAAAAATCAAATTCTGTGAAAGTATGGCTGTTTCCATTTTACCTTTAATCGAAGATTTGCAGTTTATCAAAAACAAACAACACTGGGGATATCCGTTCAGATATGGTTTCTTTGAAATCAATCAACACGATTTTGACCTGATCTCCGATAAAATGCTTTAGAGCCACCATGTCTGAAAAAATTGAATTTAAATTCAAAAGCCCTGAGCAAAGTCCCGGCTACCTGTTGGGGAACCTTACTCTAATATGGCAACGCCAGCAAAAGAGAATCCTGGACCCCTTAAACCTTACCCATACCCAGTTTGTGCTTTTGGCTGCCTTAGGTTGGCTGTCCCGTGAAAGTGACCAGGTTACCCAGGTTGACATAGCCAGGCAAGGGAATGCAGACCGGATGATGGTTTCCAAGGTACTTAGAACACTTGAAGCCAAGAAATTTATTCAGAGACAGGAACATCCCACAGACACAAGGGCTAAAGTGATCAGGCTTACAGAAAAAGGCTCAGCAATACTCCAAAAGGCCTTGGTTGAGGTTGAAGAATCTGACATCCGTTTCTTTTCCGTTATTGGTAAGGATCTTGATTCCTTTAACCGGAATATGGCTGAACTCATAAAACGAAACGATACCGGCACAAAAAACAGTGAAACCTTTTTCCAGTAAGATTGCTGCATCCAAATCCCTCATAGGCTATTATGAAATACCATACCAGCCATACACATTGAACCTTCAACCTTAAATCCTAAACCCTTACAGCCTTACAACTATTCATAGAGTATATCCATAGCCCGGAAAGAATCGTGGAGGTTTACCTGCACTTTTACCCCGGTAAAGGAAAAAGCCGAAAGAAGAGTATTGATATTCTCGTTTTGCAGGAAAGTACGAATGCCTTCAGCTTCCAATCGTGATTTAAGCACGTAGGCATCGTTTACGTTATCAAATTCAGCTATGGTGACCAGTTCTGCCATTGTAAAGTTTCGACAAGCCGTACGGTTTCATCATACATAAAATCGTTCACCGGCTTTAAGGAGTCCGCATTGGGCGGTGCATAAAAGTACAAAACCCCCCGCAGGAAATGATCTACGCTGTCCGTTACAAAAAACTGGGTACTGGTAGCTGCATCTCCCTGTATCCGGTATAGGATGCCGTATACTGATTGTTCAGGATTCTGGTATAAACGTTCCTGCATACCGTCTGCCTTCACCTGGTGTTTCATAGCCAGTTCCTGGCCATCGCGCAACAGAGTATCCAGGTTATCCGGGTTAACGGGTTTATAGGTAAGCTGCATACGGGCCTTGATGGAAGGATAATAAACATCTCCCCAGCAATGGGTTTTATCAATCCACTGGGCGGTGTTGTTCATTTCAAAACTGTAGGGACAATTGCCAGGAGAAAAACGGGAATAGGTACTATCCGGCACCTCCAGACGAAAATAGCCACGGGGCTTGGGCGTATACTCCTCCTTACAGCCCACCAGCCAAGCCAGAGCCACAAAGCACAAACTAATTTTCCTCACCTTCCTTCTGATCTTCATTCGTAAGCGTAACTTTTATGCGCTTTATCCTTCGCCCTTCCAGGCTTTCCACTTTGAATATAAAGCGGTCAAACTCGGTTTCTTCATTCTTTTCCGGGAATTTACCGGCCAGTTCCAGCAGGAAGCCAGCCAGGGTATCAGCCTCTCCTCTTTTCTCGGCAAAAGCTTCCCCGTCAATATGCATTACCCTGAAAAAGTCGTTCAGGTGTATCTTGCCTTCAAATACATAGTTCCGCTCATCCAGTTTGGAATAAACCAGTTCATCGTCATCAAATTCGTCACTGATCTCTCCTACTATCTCTTCAATAACGTCCTCCAGGGTGATGATGCCGCAGGTTCCTCCAAATTCATCCACCACAATGGCCAGGTGTACCTTTTTATCCTGGAACTCTTTAAGCAGATCATCGATCTTCTTATTTTCCGGGATGTAGAACGGCTCACGGATGAGTGATAACCAGTTGAATTCCGTAGCCTCTTCAATGTGCGGGATCAGATCCTTGATGTAGAGAACACCTCGTACCTGGTCAAAATTCTCTTCGTAAACCGGTATACGTGAATAGCCAGAATCCAATATCACCCCCATTACCCTTTCATAGTCCCAGGCTTGGTCTACCGCTACCACATCCATACGCGGTTTCATAATCTGTTTTACGGTAATACTGCCAAACTTCACAATACCTTCCAATATCTTCTGCTCATCATCCGTAGTATCTTCATTGGCCAGTTCCAGGGCCTGGCTGAGGTCATCCACGGATAAATTCTCCGAACTGGTTTGAAGACGCCTTTCAATGAAGGAGGTGGAACGCACCAGCATGAGGCTGAAAGGCCTGAATACCCAGCGCATTATAAACATGGGACGACTCATAAAGGAGGAAAAGCTGACCGCTTTGCGGGTGGCGTAGACTTTAGGCAACACTTCGCCAAACAGCAATATGAGAAAGGTAATCACCACCAGCTGCACCACCAGGCCAAGCATTTCATTCTGCGAGAAATCAAACATCTGAGCTGTGAGGTAGGATGAAAGAATCACAATCCCCACGTTTACAAAGTTATTGGATATCAATATGGTGGCCAGCAAGGTTTTAGGATGATCCAGCAGGTCCGTGATACTATCGTATACATTTTTATTGGATTGCCGGAGTTCTTCCAGGTCCTGCGACTTAAGGGAAAAGAAGGCCACTTCAGAACCGCTTACAATAGCAGAACAGATGAGCAACACAAGCAATATAAGCAATGGAGCGATCAGCGCTGGATCAAAAGGCTTAATGATATCCGCCAGGAAAAAGTAACTCGAAGGGTCAGGGTCCAAATTGGTAACGCTTAGTTAAACTTAAAAGGGCAGGTCATCATCCTCATCGTTGCGGCTGATATCTACCGGCTCCGAAGGCCCTCGCATATTTCCAGAGCCCTGGGAAGAATCATCATCCCTGCGGCCTCCCAACATGGTCATGTTATCAGCATGTACCTCAGTAGCATACTGCTTTTCGCCACGATCATTTTCCCAGCTGCGGGTCTTGATCTTACCTTCTATAAAAATCTTATCGCCCTTGTGAAGATACTTTTCGGCCACCTCAGCAAGACCTCTGCGCAAAACCACGGTATGCCACTCCGTCTGAGTTACTCTTTCGTTGGTTTGCCGGTTGGTATAGGTTTCAGAAGTAGCCAATGGAAAACGGGCCAGTGAGTTACCACCTTCAAAGGTTTTGATCTCGGGATCTTTTCCCAGGTTACCGATCAGCATTACTTTATTTAGAGATCCAGACATGACGATGTTCGGTTTAAAACAAATTTAAAAAATTAGGCCCGGGGGCCAAACGGCAAATTTAACTGATTTTGATCGAGGAATTGCCGTAAAGGACGGGGAAATGCCAGTGTTTCCAAATCGCTCTTTGGCACCCATTGGCCTCCACCCTTCCACGCAAGGCCATCTGCAGAAGCCATGTTCAGTTTTAAAACATGGATATAAATGGTCTGGTGGCTGAGTTTATGGGGAGCCAGTGAGGTATATTCGCGCACTTCAAAACCGTCCGGAAGACCAACTTCAGCCAGTAACGCCTCCATTTCCAGAGGTCTTTGCGTCTCAATGAGGGGAAACTGGAAAAGATGCTTCCAGATATCAGAACCCTCCCTCCTTTCTACCAGCACATGGTCCTGTGAAGCTATCATCAAATAATGAAAATAACGTTTGCGGTCATACTTCTTCCTTAGCTTTACCGGAAGCTCCTCCACGCGGCCTGTTTTATACGCCTCACAGCCGGAGCGCAACACACAATGCCCACAATCCGGCTTACGGGGTATACACTGTAATGCCCCGAATTCCATAACCGCCTGATTATAGGTAGCCGGGTCTTCACAGTCCAGCATTTCGTCCGCGGCCTGTGCAAATTCCTTTTTCCCCGCTGAGCTGTTTACGGGGGTATCAATTCCCAGGAAACGGGATAAAAGCCGATACACATTACCATCTACCACGGCATAGGCCTCACCAAAAGCCATTGATGCTATGGCTGCAGCAGTATAATCCCCTACCCCTTTAAGCTCCCTGATCTCCTGGTAGGTGTGAGGGAAAACTCCTTCCCTTTTGTGATGAACAAAACGTGCGGCATGCAACATATTACGGGCCCTACTATAGTAACCCAGACCCTCCCATAGTTTCATTACTTCATCATCTTCAGCAAGGGCCAGCTCGCTGATGGTACTAAACCTTTCCGTGAACTTGTGATAATAGGGCAACCCCTGGGCAACCCGGGTTTGTTGCAACATGATCTCGGAGAGCCATATAAGGTATGGATCGTTCGTTTTTCTCCATGGGAGATCACGTTTATGATGGTCATACCACTTTTTAAGCTCTCTTTGAAAAAAGGTTTTCGGCAAAATATTTGTATTTGAAGCATTTAGAGGTGAAAAATTTGAAGGCGTCTGTTTCACGGTAAAGTATTTTCACCTTATATTTGCAGCCCTCAAAAATAGACAGTTTAACTTTTAATCAATATTACAAATGACTAAAGCTGACATTGTAACCAGGATCTCCGACAAGACTGGTATGGAAAAGGCTGATGTACAAGCTACTGTAGAAGCTTTTATGAAAGAAGTACGTAACTCACTTGAATCAGGTGACAACGTATATCTCAGGGGATTCGGAAGCTTTATTATTAAGAAGAGAGCTGAGAAGACAGGACGTAATATTTCCAAGAATACTACCATCATCATCCCGGCACATAATATTCCTTCTTTTAAACCCGCCAAGACTTTCGTAGACGCGGTTAAGAAGAAAGTAAAAGTTAAGTAATTAAACCATGAAAAAAGGCCCGGCTTTATTGATCTTAGTTGGCTTGGCCTTGCTGGCGTTCTTGTATTTTTTACCGGTAACACCATCAGGCAGTACACAAGCCACTGCCGATGAGGAAACAGCCACCACACCCGCACAGGATTCCGAAGAACTTTCTCCCGATGAGAAAGTAGATGAAGCACTCCGGAAACTTCAGTCGGGCGAGTTACCTCCCATGCAGGCAATCTTGCAGATCAGGTCCGTTGCAGACGAGTATCCTGAAAACGTAAAAGCCAATTTTACACTGGGAGTTATGTCCATTCAAACCGGACAATTTGATAAGGCTGTTGGGCGTTTTGAGAAAGTACTCGAGCTAGAACCTCAAAATACCGATGCCCACCGGTTTCTCGCGCAAGCCTATATGAATTCTGGAGACTCTGCCAGGGCGCGCGAAAGTCTGGAAAAAGCCTATGAAACGGCTACAGACCCGGATCAGAAACAACAGATCGACCAGGAATTAAAAGAACTAAGAGCTAACTAGAAAAACGTTTAGGTTATGCCAAGCGGAAAGAAAAGAAAAAGACATAAGATGGCCACTCACAAGCGCAAAAAGCGTCTGAGAAAGAACCGTCACAAGAAGAAGTAATTGTCTTCCACATTTTAGATACCCATCATAAAGCACCCGTATGCGGTGCTTTTGGTGTTTCATTAATCAATAGTACTGCCGCTTAGGCAGGCTATTTAAAACATTTTACGGTGAGTACAGAATTAATAATCAATTCTCGTACTGCCAGCGAAGTAGCCATAGCGCTACTCAGGGATGGTAAACTCACTGAACTCCACTACGACAATGCTGATGAATTTGCAGTAGGTGATATATACCTGGGCAAGATCAAAAAAGTTGTTCCCGGCCTTAATGCGGCCTTTGTGGATGTAGGTTATGAAAAGGACGCTTTTTTACATTACCATGATCTGGGACCTCAGATAAGGTCACTGAACAAGTTTACCAAAAGAACCCTGACCGGAAAGCAGCGGTGGTCTCTCACAGACTTTACCCCTGAACCGGATATCGATAAAAACGGCAGTATTGATAAGGTACTAAAACCGGGACAGACGATTTTAGTACAAATAGCCAAGGAGCCCATTTCTACGAAAGGGCCCCGTATTACTTCCGAGCTTTCATTAGCCGGCAGATACATAGTTTTAGTCCCATTCAGCAACCGCATCAGCGTAAGCTCCAAGATGCGGGACAAAGAAGAAAAAGACCGCTTACGAAGGCTCATTCAGAGCATTTGCCCCAAAGGATTCGGGATAATTGTACGTACTGCAGCCCAGGATTGCTCAGTAGCTGAACTGGATGCGGACCTCCAGAACCTGGTACAAAAGTGGAAAACCCTGCACCGTCAGATGCAGCGCCTCAAAGCCCCCTCCAGAGCACTCCGTGAATTGAACCGTGTATCGGCTCTGCTCAGGGATATACTTAATGACTCTTTTAATAGTATTACCACAGATGACACTGACCTGGGCGATGAACTCCGGGATTACCTGAAGAAGATAGAACCTGGTAAAGAGGAGATGGTAAAACAGTACCAGGGACGTGTGCCCATTTTTGACCAGATGGGTGTGGAACGTCAGATCAAGAGTTCTTTTGGCCGCTCCGTATCTATGGGCAAAGGCGCCTATCTTATTATTGAACACACGGAAGCTATGCACGTAATTGACGTGAACAGCGGCAACCGTACCAATAGTAATGAAAACCAGGAAGCCAACGCTCTATCCGTGAACCTGGCCGCTGCCGAGGAAATAGCACGCCAGCTTCGCCTGCGGGATATGGGTGGTATCATTGTGGTGGATTTCATTGATCTGCACCGATCAGAGAACCGCAAAAAGCTTTACGAAAAGCTAAAGGAAGTGATGCGTTCCGACCGTGCGAAGCATAAGATACTTCCTCCGAGCCGTTTTGGTTTGGTGGAAATTACCCGACAGCGCGTTCGCCCGGAAATGAATATCCAGACTCGCGAGGAAAACCCCGATGGCAATGGAGAGGTGGAAGCACCGATACTCATTATTGACGAGATCGAAAACCGCCTGGAACTGATCGGTACCCAGGAAAAGGATAAAAACATTTTCCTGCACACCCACCCCTTTATTGCGGCCTACCTCACCAAGGGTATTTTCAATAGCCTGCGTAGAAAATGGTCTCGCAAATACAAAAAGAACCTGAAGATCATTCCCCGGGATTCTTTCAAATTCCTGGAATATCACTTCTACAACAGCAAGGACGAATTATTTGAGTTCAAATAAGCTTTACCAAAATATTCCTTGAAGCCCCGCTGAGCGGGGCTTCTTTATTTTATCCCCTCCCTTTTTTTATTTTGTTTTATTTCTTCGCTAAAAAGTTAAACAAAATTTATTCAAAATCTAAGTATACGTATACAGATTCCGTATCTTCGAAACGCCAAAATCACTTTTGTTGTCATACGAGATAATGCAACTTTATAAGGATTAAACGGGTATGTACCCTAATATGTAGAATGATTTATGATAAGCAAAAGCGCCATACTAATATCGGAAAGGGTGAACTACACGAAGCCTGCATCCATTATACCTCGGAATGATGAGGACCGGCTAAACAAGCTCTATAACTACGAGATTCTTGATACGCCTGCGGAGGAAGCCTTTGACAAGATCGCTCTTCTGGCCTGCCAGATATTTGACGCACCCAATGGTTTTGTAACCTTTGTAGATAAGGACCGGGTATTCCTAAAGTCCAACCTCAGCGCTATCCCGAAAAACTCCATTCCACGGGAACACAGCCTGTGTTCACTGGCTATACTGGAAGGTGAGATTACCTTCTTCCAGGATACACACAAGGTTCCGGATCTTATGGACAGTCCCTTCGTATCAGCAAAGGACGGCATCCGGTTTTATGCCGGTGCGCCCCTCAAAACCGCAGAAGGACACCTTCTGGGAACGGTATGTGTGATAGACTCCAAACCCAGAAAAGTTTCGGAAAAGCAGATGCAGATGCTGGAAACCCTTGCCTCCCTGGTAATGGATGAACTGGAAAATCGCGTAGCTGCCAAGAAAGCGATCCGGGCACAATCTGACCTTTTGAATTTCACCATACACGATCTTAAAAACCCTACCTCTACCATACTGTTGGCCTCCCAACTATTGAGCAAGGAAGCTTCAGGCCATCCACATCTAGTGGAAATGGCAAATACGGTAGAAGAATCTGCCGAGCGTATACTTAGCCAGATCAATAACCTGATGTATATCTCCCGCATTGAGAACAGTGAATTCACCCTCAAAAAAGAAAAAACGGACCTGCGGGAATTACTCGAAACCATTCAGTACAACTTTCACCTTCAGGCTCAACAAAAAAAGCAGAAAATCCACCTTGAGATCCATTCGGACTCTGATATTTCCATAGACCGGAACCGTATACTTGAGGTTCTGGAAAACCTGGTAAGCAATGCCATCAAATATTCCTACCCTGGCACGGACATCCGCATAAGCCTGGCTTCAGCCGGCTCCAAAAGTATGATCATAGGGGTTAGCGACCAGGGACAAGGGCTTAATGAAGAAGATCAGAAAAAACTTTTTACCCGTTTTGCCCGCCTGAGTTCAGTACCCACCGGCAAGGAGCGGTCTAACGGAATGGGACTCTCCATTGTAAAAACCTTAGTAGAGCTGCACAAAGGATCAGTTTGGGCCGAAAGTGAAGGGAAAGACCGGGGCAGCACCTTTTTCGTGGAACTGCCCATCACCTGAATTCATTCAACCCTACCTATACACTAAGGAGCAGACATACGGTTGAACCGATTAAATGGCTATTTTCGAAACTCAAATCAAAAATCAGCCATGAAAAAAGTAGCACTCCTGTTTCTGTTATTACCGTTTACCTGTCTCCTTGCACAGAACCAGGTAATGACACCCGAACTTCTCTGGGAACTGGGCCGGGTTGGACTGGAAACCGTTTCACCGGATGGAAAAGACATTATCTATGGAGTAACCCAATACAACATCAAGGACAATAAAGGTAACCGTGACCTGTACATGATGAGCCTGGACGGACTTAACCGCAAGAAGATCACTGATAGGCCCGGCAGCGAATACGGTGCTTTTTACCTAAAAGGAGGGTCTATGGTTGGTTTTAGTCACGGTGGCCAGTTCCATATTATGAAAAAGGATGGCTCCGATCAAAAGCAGTTGACCGATATAGAGGGGATTGCCAATATAAAGGCCTATGACCTCCCGGATGGAAGGATAGCGCTCCTCTTTACCAAAAGTGTTAAGCTGGAGCCTACCACAGCCGATCTTTACCCTGATCTAACCAAGGCTGAGGCTTATATTATTGATGACCTGATGTACCGTCACTGGGATAACTGGAGCGATGCCGAATACAACCATGTATGCATCGCCTATGTGGATAAGGACCTGAATAAAGTAAGCAGCTTCCGTGACCTCATGGAAGGTGAAAAATTTGACTCTCCACTTAATCCTTTCGGGGGCAGTGAGTCCTTTACGCTTAGCCCTGATGGAAAAACCGTGGTTTATGAATCTAAAAAACTCAGCGGCAAGGAATGGGCAGTAAGTACCAATTCTGACCTGTATATGGTAAACCTTGAAAGTGGGGAAACCACCAACCTCACCCAGGGAATGGAGGGTTACGATAAAGAGCCTAAATTTTCACCGGACGGCAGTAAACTAGCCTGGATGAGCATGAAAACCCCTGGTTATGAAAGCGATGTAAATGATATCATCATTCACGATGTAAAGAGCGGTGCACGCATGAAGGTATTGGTTTCAGCCAATTTATACGATGCCTTTACCTTCCAATCCTTTAGCTGGGCCGGTGAAAATACCTTGTATGCCGGTGTACCCAGTGAAGGCACCAACCAGATATTCCGGGTAGAGCTTCCCAGGAAGATAAACAGCGAGGGGAAAGCCAGACTGGAAGCTGTAAGTGAAGGCGAATACAACTATAATCATTTTGAAGTAGCCGGTAAATCCCTGATCACAGAGCGCCAGGATATGAACAATGCTACGGAGATATATCGCCTGAACCCTTCCTCAAAAGAAGCCATTGTCCTCACCCATGTAAATGACAACATCTACAAGTCCATCCAGCGGGGTAGGGTTGAAAAACGTAAGGTGCCTACTTCTGACGGCAAGGAAATGCTGACCTGGGTTATTTACCCTCCCGATTTTGACCCGGCCAAAAAATATCCCACACTATTGTATTGCCAGGGAGGTCCACAATCACAGGTATCTCAGTTTTACAGCTTCCGCTGGAACTTTCAGCTGATGGCCGCACAGGGATACATAGTTGTGGCCCCTAACAGGAGAGGCCTTCCGGGTTTTGGCCGTGAATGGAATGAGGAAATTTCAGGCGACTGGGGTGGCCAGGCTATGCGTGACTACCTGGCGGCTATTGACGATGTAAAGAAGGAGCCTTTTGTAGACGAGGATCACCTCGGGTGTGTGGGCGCCAGCTATGGAGGCTATTCGGTTTATTACCTGGCTGGAATCCACCAGGGACGTTTTAAAGCCTTCATTTCGCACTGCGGCTTGTTTGACCTGGAGAGCTGGTACCTTTCTACCGAGGAGCTCTTCTTTGCCAACCAGGACCTGGGCGGCCCCTACTGGGAAAAGGAAAATAAAGCCACGTATGACACTTTTGATCCTAAGGATCTGGTACAGAACTGGGATACTCCCATTCTCGTGATCCATGGTGGTAAGGATTTCAGGGTACCCGAAAATCAGGGAATGGAAGCCTTCCAGGCGGCCAAACTGAGAGGTGTACCGGCCAAATTTCTCTACTTTCCTAATGAGGGTCATTGGATACTCAACCCGCAAAACGGCCTGATCTGGCACGATCAATTCTTCGCATGGCTCGATAAATGGCTGAAATAAGTTTGTGTAATACACTACTTTTGCCCTCCATTATAACATGTTGACATACAATGAAAATAGGGAGCCCCGCATCACGACTTAAACTGGATATTAAACCAAATGATCGTGTGCTGGATATCGGAAGTGGCGATTTTCCCCACCCCCGGGCCAATGTTTGTGTAGACAAGTATACCAATGACAATACCCACCGATCATCCGATATTAAAGTGTTGCCGCATCAAACTTTTATGCAGGCAGACGGTGAAAACCTGCCATTTGAGGATAATGAATTCGACTATGTGATCTGCGAACAGGTGCTGGAACACGTGGAGCATCCCGAAAAGTTTATCAAGGAAATGTGCCGTGTGGCCAAGAAAGGCTATTTGGAAACTCCTTCCCTGGTAGGTGAATACCTTATTCCCAAACAATCCCATAAATGGGTGTTATTGGATATAGCAGGCACCGTGGTGATGTATGAAAAGGAAAAACTTGGGATGAGTGATAATCTTGATTTTGGTGAATTGTTTCTCAATTATTTCCCTCGACAGTCTATCGGGTGGAAGATCGTTCAACGTACCCACAACCCAGCCTTTACCATGAGTTACGAATGGAAGGACCAGATTGATTTTCTCATCAATCCCGATGATGAACGTATCCTTGATTATTTCAGGAAACCATGGACCCTGGATATGATAAGTGAAGTGATGCCGCAGCGAAGCCTCCAAAAGGAGGCCAATATGGCCTTTAACGCTTTTTTGGACATTACCCGTAGTATCTGGAAATCCAAAGTATTGAAGAAGTAACAGCCGCGGAGATTACCCAAGCAATATATGGAGAAGGAATTTGAAGTTTTTGAATTGCCCAACGGCATCCGCTTTGTACACCGTTACGCCAATCGCCCGGTTGGCCACTGCGGGCTAATGGTAAAAGCCGGAAGCCGCGATGAAAGCCCTGAAACCGAAGGGCTGGCACATTTTATCGAACACATACTCTTTAAAGGAACCGCCAAGCGAAAGGCCTACCACATCCTCAGCCGAATGGAAGATGCCGGGGGTGAGCTGAATGCCTATACTACCAAAGAGGACACAGTGATCTACGCTTCCTTTCTGGGGAACGATTACCAACGGGCCATCGAGTTGATCTTTGACATTGGTTTTAACTCCATTTTCCCGGAAAAAGAACTGGTAAAGGAAAAAGAGGTGATCATTGATGAGATCAACAGTTATAAGGATAGTCCTTCAGAGCTGATTTTTGATGATTTTGAAGCCTTGCTTTTTCCCGGGCACCCCCTGGGCATGAATATACTGGGCACCCCGGAAACGGTGCGGTCCTTTAGCCGAAAGGATGTTCTCAGCTTCCTGGATTCATCCTATGGCACCAACCAGATGGTGTTCAGCTATGTGGGTAACATCAAGGCCAGTCGTATCCTTAACTACCTTAAAAAGGTTACAGAGTCCATTCCCGCACGCCAGAGTTCCCTGTTACGCTCAACACCTCAACCTTATCGCCAGGCGAATATTGAAAGTGAAAGGCCCGTATTCCAAAGCCATGTGGTGCTTGGGACCCGTGCTTATGCTGCCGATGAGGATAAAGCACGGACCCTGCACTTACTGAATAACCTTTTGGGAGGTCCGGGTATGAACTCCAGGCTCAACCTCAACATCCGTGAAAAATACGGCTTCACCTATAATATTGAATCGTTTTACAACCCCTATTCCGATACCGGGGTTTTTGGCATTTATGCCGGTACAGACCCTTCCACCATGGCCCGTACGCTGAAACTTATTGAAAAAGAACTAAAAAAACTGCGCGAGAAAAAACTCGGCACCGTCCAATTGAGCAAGGCCAAGCGCCAGATCCTGGGGCAAATTGCCATGGCCCAGGAAAATAATGCTTCCCTGATGCTGGCGCTGGGAAAATCGCTGCTTACCTTTGATCGTATCGATACCTTTGAAGAGATTCGTGATAAAATAGAACAAATAACGGCCGATGACCTGCTGGAAGTAGCCAATGAGATACTGGCTCCGGAGCAGCTGAGTACGTTGGTATACAAACCCGCCTAGTGATGGAATTTTTACCGGAAAAACTCGAACAGTACGTAGAGGACCACACTTCTCCCGAATCCACTGTATTACAGGACCTGAACCGCGAAACGCAGGCTAAAGTACTACAGCCCCGTATGCTTAGTGGTCACCTGCAGGGTCGCGTATTATCCATGTTCTCAAAAATGATCCGTCCGAAACGCATCCTGGAAATAGGCACCTACACGGGATACTCCGCCCTATGTCTTGCCGAAGGACTGGGAGAAGGTGGGAAACTGCACACCATTGATATTAACGAGGAGCTGGAAGATATGGTGAAACGCTACGTAGAAAAGGCGGGATACCAGGATCGTATCCGGATGCATGTGGGTAATGCCATGGAGATCATCCCTTCCCTGGGCGAAAGCTGGGACATCGTGTTTATTGATGCGGATAAGGAGAACTATTCCAATTACTTCGATCTCACTATTGATCATATCCGCCCGGGCGGTTACATCATTGCCGACAACGTTCTGTGGAGCGGCAAGGTCATCCAAAAGGTTGACCCGAAAGACGAAGAGACCAAAGCCTTAATGGCCTTCAATGAAAAAGTATTGAAAGACGACCGCGTGGAAAATGCTTTATTTCCGGTCCGGGATGGCTTGATGGTGTGTAGAAAGAAGTAATTCTTACCTCTTACCTCCCCGCATACATTCCCTCGTAATACTTCTGGTAGTCACCGGAAGTTACGTTCTGCAGCCACTCTTCATTTTCCAGGTACCAGTCGATGGTTTCGGAAAGGCCTTCTTCGAAGGTTACGGAAGGTTCCCATCCCAGTTCATTCTTGATCTTGTTGGCATCAATAGCGTACCTGCGGTCGTGACCGGGGCGGTCTTTTACGTAAGTAATCAGCTTTTCGGATTCACCGGCCGGGCGGCCCAGTTTTTCATCCATCTGCTTGATCAACACCCGGATCAGTTCAATATTCTGCCACTCGTTAAAACCACCAATGTTGTAGGTCTCCCCTTCTTTCCCTTCATGAAACACCAGATCAATAGCCCGGGCATGGTCGATCACGTACAACCAGTCGCGGGTATATTTACCGTCACCGTACACCGGAAGAGACTTATTGGTTTTAATATTATGAATGAAAAGAGGAATTAACTTCTCCGGAAACTGGTTGGGGCCGTAATTATTGGAACAGTTGGTTACCACGTGCGGCAGGCCGTAGGTTTCACCGTAGGCTCGCACAAAATGATCCGAACTGGCTTTGGAAGCCGAATACGGTGAATTGGGATCATAAGCCGTGGTTTCTTCAAAAAGGCCGGTCTCACCTAAAGTTCCGTACACCTCATCAGTACTGATGTGGTAAAAAAGCTTTCCTTCAAAATTATCTTTCCAGGTATCGCGGAAAGCGTTCAACAGGTTTACGGTACCAATAACGTTGGTGCGCACAAAAGCCAGCGGATCGGTAATAGAGCGATCTACATGCGACTCTGCCGCCAGGTGTATCACGCTGTCAAAACGGTGCTCGCCAAAAAGCTGGTTGATCTGGTGCGCATCCACAATATCCGCTTTAATGAAGTGGTAATTTTCTGCAGATTCAATGTCTTTCAGATTCTCAAGATTCCCCGCATAGGTTAGGGCATCCAGGTTATAGATCTGGTAATCCGGGTATTTATTGACGAACAGGCGAACAACATGAGAGCCAATAAAACCAGCACCTCCGGTAATGAGAATCTTTTTCTGATCAGACATTTGCATAAATTTTGTGCAAAGAAACTAAAAGTATACTTTTCCCATGCCTTTAGCGCCCTCCTTAAGCAAAACCTTATGAAAAAATTAACCTTTCTTTGGCTATTACTCGGTATTGGTTTTACAGCTTCTTCGCAAGTACATTATAGCCTGGAAGCTGGTGGCTCTAACTTTCTGGGACTCGGTTTTAACGTGAGTTACTCTATTCATCCCTCTGCTGAAAAACCATTTTATATGGCTCCACTGGTAGGTATCGGAAAACTTTTTCTGTATGACCAACCGATGGGATTCCAGTTTGGATTGATCCTGGGCTATGAGACCGATGAGGTGAATGCGATAGAATTTAACTCCTCGGCCACTCATTTTCTCACTGATGCAAAAAGCGATAAGTATTCTAACAACAGCTGGCAGTACGCCTGGAGCAATACTCTTGATTTCAGGTTTAAGCCAGGTAAATACGTGCGTTATGTTATTGGGGGTAGCTTTGTAACAAGTATTACCCAATACGCTAACGGCAGTGTAAAGTTTGGCAATGATAAGGCCCCAGTCCTAAAGCTGGGAATAGGATTTTAATTTTCCCCTCTGAGTGCGTTCTCCCAACGCCAGGCATCACCCATGGCGTCTTTCAGGGATTTTTCGGTTTTCCAGCCCAATATGGTATTGGCTTTGGTGGTGTCCGCATACACAGCTTCTACATCCCCTTCCCTTCTTGGGGCTATGGTGTAGGCAATTTCAATACCGGTAGCTTCTTTAAAAGCATGGATCATCTCCAGAACGGATACGCCCACACCCATACCCAGGTTGAAGACCTCAAAGCTTTCCGTGTCTTTTTCCAGCAATCTTTTTACCGCTGAGATATGTGCTTTGGCTACATCCACTACATGGATATAATCCCGTACGCAGCTGCCATCCGGTGTATTGTAATCATCACCAAAAACCTTGAGCTCTTTACGGATACCAAAAGCCGTTTCCGTGATATACGGTACCAGGTGGTGTGGCTCTCCATCCTGGAACTCCCCGATCAGGGCACTTTCATGCGCACCTATAGGATTGAAATACCGCAACGAGATCACTTTCAAGTCGGTAGCCAGCGCAGTATCCTTTAGGATGTCCTCCCCTATCTTCTTAGTATTGCCGTAGGGAGATACCGCAGGCTTTATGAAGGCATTTTCAGTTACCGGAAGCTCATCCGGGTTTCCATACACTGTGCAGGAGGATGAGAAGACCACGGCATGAACCTGGTGATCCAGCATCACGCTCAAAAGGTTAGTAGTGGAAAGCAGGTTGTTATGGTAATATTTAAGCGGATTTTTTACCGACTCGTTCACCAGCAGGAAAGCTGCAAAGTGGATTACTGCGCGGATATCGTACTTTTTGAACAAGGCCTCCAGTTCATCGATGTTGCACATCTCCACCTGCTCAAAGAGGATTTGCTTACCTACTATCTCTTCAATACGGTCTTTAACTTCAATATCTGATTCGGAAAGGTTATCGATGACCAGGGGCTCATAACCGGCCTGAACCAACTCCACAACGGTATGTGAACCTATATAACCCAGACCTCCGGTAACCAGTATTTTAGACATAGCAGCTTATTTGCGGATGTATTCCTCGAAATTCTTATGCTCCTTTTTATAGAGTTCTTCTTCCGGTAAAGAGCGGAAATAATCATAGGTGATCTTAAGTCCCTCAGCACGATTTACCTTGGGTTCCCAGTTAAGTAGTTCCCTGGCCTTGGCAATGTCCGGCCTGCGCTGGGTAGGATCATCTTTAGGTAATGGCTTGTACACCACTTTTTGATCCGTGCCGGTAAGTTTAATGATCTCTTCTGCAAAATCACCGATGGTGATCTCATCCGGGTTACCCACGTTTACAGGATAAGGGTAGTCACTCATCAACAGGCGGTAAATGCCTTCGATAAGGTCATCCACATAGCAGAAGGAGCGGGTTTGTGAACCATCACCAAATACAGTAAGGTCCTCTCCCCTCAAAGCCTGCCCGATAAAGGCTGGCAATACACGTCCATCGTTCAATCGCATACGTGGACCATAGGTGTTGAAGATCCGCACAATGCGGGTTTCCAATCCATGATACGTATGATACGCCATGGTCATGGCTTCCTGGAAACGTTTAGCTTCGTCATACACCCCCCGAGGACCTACCGGGTTAACATTTCCCCAGTATTCTTCAGTTTGCGGGTGTACCGTAGGGTCTCCGTATACTTCAGAAGTAGATGCCACCAGTATACGGGCTCCTTTGGCCATGGCCAGGCCCAGGCAGTTATGGGTACCCAGCGAACCCACTTTCAGGGTTTGAATGGGTATTTTAAGGTAATCAATAGGACTGGCAGGCGAAGCAAAGTGAAGGATATAATCCAGCTCACCCGAAACATGGATGAACTTGGAAACATCATGGTCGTAAAACTCAAATTCCTTCAGTTTGAAGAGATGTTCTATATTCTTAAGATCACCGGTAATCAGGTTATCCATACCGATAACGTGGAAACCTTCCTTAATAAAACGGTCACATAAATGGGACCCGAGAAAACCGGCTGCCCCGGTTACCAGCACTCTTTTCATCAGTAGTTGCTTTTTACACCTATACAGTGGTATTCAATACCCAATTCCTTCATCTGGCTACGCTCAAAAATATTGCGACCATCAAAGATCAGCGGGTTTTTCAGCTTGTTTTTCAGTTCATCAAAATCGGGTATACGGAACTCTGCCCATTCGGTTACTACCAGCAAGGCATCCGCATCAGTAAGGGCTTCAAATTCATCGCTGCCGTAGCTGATCTTATCGCCCACCATGTGTTTGGCCTCTTCCATGGCCACCGGATCATAAGCAGTAACCGTAGCACCCGCCTCAATAAGCTGATTGATTATCACCACGGAGGGAGCCTCCCGCATATCATCCGTATTGGGTTTAAAGGAGAGCCCCCACATAGCAAAATGACGGCCTTTAAGATCTCCGAAATGTTCTTTCACTTTATTGAAAAGTACCGATTTCTGATCTTCATTCACATCTTCCACAGCCTGTAGTATCCGCATTTCGTGACCATTCTCACGAGCAGTACGGATCAAGGCTTTAACGTCTTTAGGAAAGCAACTGCCTCCATAGCCAATTCCCGGGTAAATGAATTTGTTACCTATACGCGGGTCTGTACCAATACCTTTGCGCACCAGGTTCACATCTGCTCCCATGATCTCGCAAAGGTTAGCGATATCGTTCATAAAGCTGATCTTGGTAGCCAGCATGGCGTTGGCTGCATACTTCGTCATTTCTGCAGAAGGCACATCCATGAAGATCACCGGATGTCCGTTAAGGGTAAACGGATGGTATAATTTATCCAGCACCTGTTTGGCTCGCTCACTTTCCACCCCAATTACTATACGGTCGGGTTTCATAAAATCGTTAACCGCTGCACCTTCCTTCAGGAATTCAGGATTGGAAGCCACATCAAAGGGAATTTCCTTATTCCTGCGGGCCAATGCCTGGTTGATTTCGTTCTTTACTTTGGCGGCCGTTCCTACGGGTACAGTACTCTTGGTTACAATAACCCCATAGTCATTCATATTCTCACCAATTTCACGCGCTACGGCCAAAACGTATTGCAGGTCTGCGCTACCATCTTCCCCGGGAGGTGTTCCTACCGCAATAAAGGCTACATCAGCACCCGGGATACTCTCTGGCAAACTTGTACTGAATTGTAAACGACCTTTATCAAAATTACGATGAACCAGTTTTTCCAGGCCAGGCTCATAAATGGGCAAAATGCCATTCTTCAGATTTTCGATCTTTTTGGCATCTACGTCCACACATATTACATCAATACCTACGTCTGCAAGACAGGTACCGGTTACCAAGCCTACATAGCCCGTTCCTACAACTACAATTTTCATGTATTCTTTAGTTCTGGTTTATATATTCTAAAACGTGGCTGGTGATGTACTCCAGCTGCTCTTCATCCAATTCGCTATGCATGGGCAGTGAAATAACGTTATCCACCAGCTTTTCGGTAACGGGAAAATGCCCTTTACCGTAACGATCATCTTTATAGGCTTCCTGCATGTGCAAAGCCACCGGGTAGTAGATCATAGCAGGAATACCCTTATCGTTAAGGTGATCAATCAGCTTTTCACGATCCACTCCATCAAGCTGAAGGGTGTATTGGTGAAAAACATGGGTAGAATTTTTAGCCACTACAGGAACCTTCAGTTTAGGATTATTGGCAAAGGCAGCATTGTAATACTCGGCTGCCTTCCTGCGGTTGGCATTATAGGTATCCAGGTGAGGTAACTTTTTACGTAGTATGGCCGCCTGAATACTGTCGAGGCGGGAGTTCACCCCAATCTCATCATGATAATATCTTTTAGACTGACCATGATTGGCCATTTTACGGAGTTTTGCGGCCAACTCGTCATTATTGGTAAAGATAGCGCCCCCGTCTCCATAACAACCCAGATTTTTACTGGGGAAAAAGGAGGTAGTGCCTATATCGCCAATGGTACCGGCTTTGGCTGTGGTACCATCAGCTAAGGTGTATTCCGCACCAATGGCCTGGGCTGTATCCTCTATAATATAAAGGTTGTGCTCTTTAGCGATTTTCATCACTGCATCCATATCAGCACACTGACCAAAGAGGTGCACGGGTACAATGGCTTTGGTTTTAGGGGTAATAGCTGCCTTTACCTGCTCCGGGTCAATACCGAAAGTATTTTCATCCACATCCACCAATACAGGGGTAAGCTTAAGCAGGGCAATAACTTCAGCGGTAGCCACGTAGGTAAAGGTGGCCGTGATCACTTCGTCTCCGGGTTGCAGCCCCAGAGCCATCATGGCCACCTGCAGGGCATCCGTACCGTTGGCACAGGGGATCACATGTTTTACCCCCATGTACTCCTCCAGTTCCTTTTGAAATTCTTTAACCTCCGGCCCGTTTATATAAGCAGACGATCGAATTACGTCCAGAACAGCTCCATCAATTTCTTCCTGGATCTTTTCGTACTGGCTCACCAGATCGACCATTTGCAAGTTTTTCATACCTAATTTCATTATTAATGGGCAAATATAGGCATAGGTATATTATTGAAAATTTAAATTTGCCTAATTATGAGATCACACTTCTTACCATTCTGCTTGGCCACGCTTTTTTTAGTTCACGGCAATAGGGTGTGGGGCCAGCAAAAGGAAGTTACTCCCGCAAAGGCGGTGCTGATAAGCCCAAGCTTTTCCATACAATTCCCTGGTGGCGACCTGGACTACAATTTTGGCACCAGTTATTCCGTAGGATTGGGAGCCGGCATCAAAACTGCTTCCAACTGGTTAGTGGATGGTCATGCTTATTTTATGTTCGGGAGCCAGATCGATAACCGGCAGGAGATACTGGGGCCGGTTTTAAGCTCAGGAAACAACATTTTTAATCAAACGGGTAACTATGCCCAGGTAAATCTTTTTCAACGGGGCATTTACGGATTGGTACAAGGTAGTAAGGTATTTAATAACTGGGGAGGGGTTAATGCCAATTCGGGGCCGGTTCTGAGTTTAGGAGCAGGGTATATGTACCATTGGATACGGCTGGAAAACCTGGGCAATGATGCACCACAGATACTGGATGAATACCACAAAGGATACGATCAGCTAAGGGGCGGTTTTATGTTGAAGCAATCACTGGGCTACCTGTATCTATCCAAAAGAAGAAGGGTCAATTTCCAGGTTTCTTTTGAGGTATTGGAAGCCTTTACCCAAAACCTGAGAGGCTATAATTACAGCACCGGTAAAAATGATACCAGCACCCACATGGACCTTATTTACGCCATTCGCTTCAACTGGTACCTGCCTATTTATAAAAAGTCCGGCTCTGACGAATTTTACTACGATTGATGGATTGGTTGTACAACCTCTTCATACAAGGCTACGGCACGGGCATCAGGCTGGCCTCCACCAACAATGAAAAGGCCCGGAAGTGGCTACACGGAAGAAAAGACTGGCGTAAAAAGCTAAAAGAACAACTTCCTGAACACGCAGACGTAGTATGGTTCCATGCGGCATCACTCGGAGAGGCAGAGCAAGGTCTCCCTATAATACAGGCCCTGAAAAGGAAATATCCGCATTATCACACGCTTCTCACTTTTTTTTCACCTAGTGGGTTTGAACATTTTAAAGGAGACCCTTCTGTAGATCAGGTATTCTACCTTCCTCTGGATACACCAGGGCAGGCCCGGGATTTTGTGAGAATTGTAAATCCATGCGCGGCCGTCTTTATCAAGTATGAGATATGGCTCAATTACTTAAAAGCCCTTGATCAGGAGAATATACCGGTTATCCTCGCCCCTGCCCTCTTCCGCGAGGATCAGTTTTATTTCAAATCACCTTTTAAAGGGTTATTCCTCCCGTACTTAAAGAAATTGCACCGCATACTGGTGCAGAACCAGAACTCATACGATCTGCTGAAAAAGCAAGGTTTTGATAACGTAGAGGTGTGCGGGGATACACGGATTGACCGGGTGCTTGAAATTGTAAAGACTCCTTTTGAAGATGACCTTGTGGCGGAATTTTGCGGGGATCATACGGTATTGATCGCTGGAAGCTCCTGGGCCCCGGAAGAGAACATTCTTGCGGAGGTGCTGCCGCAATTCCCGAAGCTGAAGCTTATACTGGTCCCGCATGATATAAGCCCGTCTCACCTGGAAAACATCAGCCGCAATTTTGGAGCGGCTAACTGTGAATGGTATACCACGGGCAAGCTCCGGGGCAACCGCCAGGTACTGGTCATTAACGCCATAGGTAAGCTATCACGCCTCTACCGGTATGGGCATATAGCCGTGGTAGGGGGTGGCTTTGGCAAAGGTTTGCACAGCACTGTAGAGGCCGCTGCCTACGGCATGCCGGTACTATTCGGCCCGCGTCATCGGAACTTTGTAGAGCCGGGTGAAATGATTGCACACGGCTGTGGATTTGAAATACACGATGCAGGGGACTTGCAAAAGACCCTGAATGAATTATTATCCAATATGGATAATATCCGAAGTGTTTCAGATAAAGCCCGTGGATATATTCATTCCAGGGCAGGAGCTGTTAACCGGATTTTCTCAGTTCTAGAAGAAGTTATTCTTTCTTCTTAAGAGTGCGGATCTCACGTTTCAGGCTCTTGATATGGTCTTCGAGCTCTTTTATCCTCTTGTCTTTTTCATCAATCACGGTATCAAATATCCGGCTGACTTTCTCAATGTCGGAGGAGCGACCGCGATGACGTGTTTTGTAAGTTTCCACGCTCTCACTCACATCCACGGGCGAGCTCTTCCAGTCCCAATCCTCAAAGAAGTGATTGGGATGGACTTCAAGAAGTTTACAGAATCGTAAAAGCAAATTCAACTGTATAGAATCCTTGTTCAGGATCTTATGCAGGTTTTGCTCTGTTGTATCCAGCGCTTCAGCAAAATCCTTTTTGCTGACGCTACGGGTTTCAATCAGAAACCTCAGTTTGTTTCCAATGTGCATAATGACGGACCAGGCTTTAAAATAAATAAACTATCCGTTTTGGATATTTTATCTTTTTAGTTTAGCTTTGTGGCTAAAAGTTATGAAATATTAAATTCTATGTTTGATTATTTAAGATAAGCGGTAGGCTTCTACCGTTCTTGTCTTTATAAAGTATCGCATTCATTTAAAATTATTTGGATTTCTTACTACTCTAAACTGCGCATTCCATGGATGATAAATGGAAAATTTCCTTACACATTGATCAAAAGATCAAAAGCATAGCTCAACGCAATCTTCAGCTTTCAGAAGAATATGAGGCGTTAAAGATGGCCAACAAAGAGGTTTTATCTAAAACAAGTACGGACCAGGTATCTTAATTAGAAACCCTCTTTAAGGGAGGGTGGCCATCTCCCTTTCAAGAAAGAACAGCTCACGCTGTTCTTTTTACATTTTATCAAATCTACTGTTTTTTATTCAATTCGCCTGCTGTACATCCTTGATATAGTAAGTATTCCAAATGTCACTTTTTTTATAGGTTATACTTTGTTGTTTAAAATTAGTTTTTAGACTCAGAATGAAGACCGGGGTTACCAGCCTACCCTCCTCGAAGCCTCTTAAATTGAAGCCAGAAGCTTGGGCGTTCCAATCATCATCTTAAGTTCCGGTACTCCCTTGCATTGCGGAGCTACAATTAGTCTAAATGCGTACGATTTAACCAGAAGATGAAAGGTGAGCTTTAGGCAGTAAAGGCTCCAGACATACAGACACCGTTTGGGACAAGTCCAAATAGGGGTAGTTTGCCATCATAAAATTGAACGAACTTAAATCGGGGATTATAAAGCCCACCCTTTCGGGTGAGCTTTATGGTTTCAGCATTACCCGGCCGGCCGAGGTTTAGCCAATGTGTCCGTTACCCGGATCATGTCCGGCTCGTTGTATCCTAAATCCTGAAGATACTCCAAAGCCTTGATCATGGTCTTTCCTGTCACTTTCACGGTTTCCAACTTGGTGGACCCCATTTTACGCGTTTTTGCTTCAAATTCCTTTATCATTTATAAAGAGTTTGCAAAACCGCTATGTGAACCTTTCCCCCTCCCTTGAAAAGCTTACCCTGCAATGCACCGGGTAAACTGCTGAAAAGTATACAGAGCAGTTTTATTCACCTTGGCCCTAGGCTATGTTTCATGAGTAAAGCAACGTGGGCCGTTGCCTGCCACGACCAAGGCACTGCGACATGCCACAACCGAACAGACAAGACCCACGCGTACCGCGCACGTCTGGTCTATTCATCGGCTTAAAGAAGTGTCGCAGTTTCTGGTCGCGAGAATAGACGAACGCTACTATTTTAATATCCTGTCAAAGTTAGAGAAATCCCAATTTGACCAGCCTGTTTAGAAAAATTAGATTTGTTGGGCTCCAATAAAAAAAGCCGATCCTCTCAGATCGGCTTTTCCTTGTGCCCCAGGCGGGACTTGAACCCGCACGAACATTGCTGTTCACGGGATTTTAAGTCCCGCGTGTCTACCAATTCCACCACCAGGGCGACTCCGCATAGCGGATAATTCGTGATGGTAAATTTATAAGGTTTAAAGTTTTCTGCTTAACGGATTACTATAAACTTCAATCCTTAAACCAAAAATCCCGCAGTGCGGGATTTTCGTTGAGCGAGAAACGGGATTCGAACCCGCGACCCCGACCTTGGCAAGGTCGTGCTCTACCAGCTGAGCTATTCTCGCGAAAAGGGACGGCAAATGTAATAAAAAGAAGATTTAACCAACAAAAATTTAATCGCCAATTTTTCTTTTTATTTCATTTAGCTTCATTAGCGCCTCTACGGGAGTCAAGGTGTTAATATCCAGGTTTTTAACATCCTCCCTGATGGATTCCAGGATCGGATCATCCAGCTTAAAAAAACTAAGTTGCATTTCATCTCCGGCTGTAATCACCTTCTCTCCATCTTGCTTTCTACTGGCTTCCAGCTTTTTAAGCATTTGATTAGCCCTGTTCACCACCAGGTTAGGCATACCCGCCATTTGCGCCACGTGGATACCAAAGCTGTGCTGGCTGCCACCTGGCTTGAGCTTCCGCATAAAGATTATGGAATTATCCACTTCCTTTACGCTCACGTTATAATTACGGACGCGCTCAAAAATCTCTTCCATCTCATTCAGCTCATGATAGTGGGTAGCAAAGAGCGTTTTGGCCCGGCCAGGATGTTCATGAAGGAACTCAGCAATGGACCACGCAATGGAAATACCATCATAGGTACTGGTACCACGACCGATCTCATCCAACAGTACCAGGCTACGCTCCGAAAGGTTATTAAGGATGCTGGCAGTTTCATTCATCTCCACCATAAAAGTGGATTCTCCCTGGCTGATATTATCCGATGCCCCAACTCTTACAAAGATCTTATCGATAATTCCCATCCGGGCCGCCTTGGCTGGCACATAACAACCTACCTGGGCCAGGATACAGATGAGGGCTGTTTGCCGTAATAAAGCTGATTTACCGGACATATTAGGTCCAGTGATCATCAGTATTTGCTGTTCTTCACGATCCAGATGAATACTATTGCTGATATATTCCTCTCCCAGAGGTAATTTCCTTTCAATAACCGGGTGGCGCCCCTCCTCAATGTTTATGAGGTACGAATCATCTAATTGCGGGCGATTATAGTTGTGCTGACGGGCCAATGAGGCAAAGGCGCTAAGGCAATCGATACCTGCCAAAACCTGGGCATTTTGCTGGATCAGGGCCAGGTATTCGGAACTATATTCCACCAGGTCCTGGTATAGCTGTGACTCCAGTAAAAATATCTTGTCTTCTGCCCCTAGTATCTTGTGTTCGTATTCCTTTAACTCCTCGGTAATATAACGTTCGGCATTAACCAGTGTCTGCTTTCGCACCCAGCTCTCCGGCACTTTGCCTTTGTGGGTATTGCGCACCTCCAGGTAATAACCGAACACATTGTTAAAAGCTATTTTCAGGCTGGGTATTCCTGTGCGCTCACCCTCACGTTGCTGTATGGCAAGCAGTTGATCCTTGCCGGAAGTCAACAATCCTCTCAGTTCATCTAACTCTCCGGAAATTCCCTCTCTTATCACACGTCCTTTGCCGATCTGCACAGAAGGCTCTTCGCAAAGAGTTTGTCCAATACGTTCTATCAACTTTTCACAAGGGTTGATCTTATCCACCACCGAAGACAGTGCCGGGTATTTTTTCCCAGAACTTAGGTGTTTTATTTCATTGGCATAGGTGAGGGCCCGGTACAGGTGTTGTAACTCCTTGGGATTGATCTTGCGGGTGCTCAACTTGGCTACCAGACGCTCCAGGTCGTATATATTTTCAAGTCGCTCGGCAACATTCACGGCAAGCTCAGGATGTTTCAGGAACTCTTCCACACCATCCTGACGCTCTTTGATCCTGCTTACTGACTTAAGCGGCATAACCAGCCACCTCTTTAAAAGACGCCCACCCATAGGTGAATGGGTATGATCGATCACATCAAAGAGCGAAGTTCCGTCAGCCGAGTAACTATTGAATATTTCCAGGTTGCGCACCGTAAATTTGTCCATCCACACAAACTCATCACGATCAATGCGACTGATATGAGTAATATGGGCCAGGCGATTGTTCTGCGTTTCCCGCAGGTAATGAAAGACTGCCCCGGCCGCAATGATTCCCTGGTTCATTCCCTGAACTCCGAAACCTTTTAGATTCTGGGTCTTGAAATGATCACGCAGCAGCTCTTCGGCAAAATCCAGCTTATATACCCAATCGTCCAGTGAAAAGCTGTAATAGCTATTACCGAACAAGCTTTCAAATTCCTTGCGTGAAGATTTGGAAAACAATATCTCACTAGGCCTGAGACTTTGCAACAGTTTATCAATATAATCCGTGTTGCCTTCAGCCAGAAGAAATTCACCGGTAGATATATCACAAAAACTCACCCCGTGTCGGTCTTCACCCAGGCATACGGCACAAAGGAAGTTATTGGACTTAGCCTGTAGCACCTGGTCATTGGTAGTAACACCCGGGGTTACCAATTCCGTAACGCCCCGCTTTACGATCTTTTTAGTGGCCTTTGGATCTTCCAATTGATCACAAATAGCCACCCGCTGACCAGCCCTTACCAGCTTTGGAAGGTAGGTGTCCAACGAATGGTGCGGGAAACCAGCCAACTCAATGTGTGAAGCTGAACCGTTAGCCCTTTTGGTAAGTACAATACCCAGTATCTTACTGGCTTTAACGGCATCCTCCCCAAAGGTTTCATAAAAATCCCCTACTCGGAATAACAGCAACGCATCCGGATACCTGGACTTGATCTGGTTGTACTGCTTCATTAAAGGGGTTTCGGAGCTTTTTTTAGCCAAAATTCATTCTATTTTTGAGGAGTCCGCTAAGATAAAAAAGAGCTTATGAGAAAGTTAAGGATGCACGAATTAAATAGGTTGTCGATTGAAGAGTTCCGGCAAAGTGAAAAGCATCCTATAGTAGTGGTGCTGGACAATGTTCGTAGCGTATTGAACGTAGGCTCGGTTTTCAGGACCTGTGATGCCTTTAAAATTGAGCATCTTTGGCTTTGTGGGGTAACACCCACTCCCGAGCTGCGGGAAATGCGCAAAACGGCTCTGGGAGGTACGGAGTCCGTAAACTGGACCTATACTAAAGACACTATGGAGGTCATCCTTAGGTTAAAAAAAGAAGGGTATTCCATTGCCGGGGTAGAGCAAACCACAGGGTCCATAAGTCTTGAGAAAACCACATTTGACAAGAAGCCCACTGCGCTGGTGTTTGGGAACGAGGTAAAAGGTGTACAGTCCGAAATACTCCCATACTGCGATCAACTGATAGAGATACCCCAGTTTGGCACCAAGCACTCCTTGAATATATCGGTAAGTGCAGGCATTGTTCTTTGGAAAGCCGTAGAACCTTACCTCCGTAAATAAAAAAATGCTCCCCGCATAAGCGAGGAGCATTTCATTATGTAGTTACCTAATTTTTATTATTGTACTACAAAATCCACCCTGCGGTTAACATCGTAACGACTGTTAGCCAGTGGGTCACCTTCTCCGGCAGATTCAGTAGTGAACCTACCTTCATCGATTCCGTAAACCTGAACCAGTTGCTTAACAACGGCTTCAGCACGTCTCTTAGAAAGGTTTTTGTTGTATTCTTCAGAACCTCTGCTGTCAGCATGACCAACAACTCTAACTTTTACATTAGGATTGTTTTTCATAGCAATAGCAGTGGTAGCTAAACGGTCATGGTTAGCTGCAGTAACAGTAGCGCTGTTGAAAGCAAAGTATACAGGAGGAAGGAAAGCTCCACCTACACCACCACCGCTGGGGATAGTTTTACCCTGGAAGTTAACCAAAGCACCTTTAGCAGTGTTGGGTTCTTTATCCATGTAATCGGCTACACCATCACCGTCAGAGTCAACGGCACGTCCGTTAGCATCAACTTTTGCACCCTTAGCAGTAAAAGGATCTTCATCCATATAATCAGGAATTCCATCCTGGTCTACGTCAGTAGCTTTACCGCTACCGTCTACAGTTACACCTTCAGGAGTATTGTTTTCTTTATCAAAGAAGTTGTTTACACCGTCCTTATCATCATCGGTAGTAAGCTGGTCAAAGTTATTCTTAACTTCTTCGATCTCAGCGAACATGTTGTCAAGTGGGTTAGAATAAACCACAGACTTTTTGTCTTTATCACCGAAGTTATAGGTAAGACCTACACCAACAAATCCAAATGCATCAGTAGTATTACCCACTTGGAAAGCATCGGGGAAATCTTCGGTCATGAAAGTTTGCTTATACAGCACGTCAAGATCAAGACCGTTAGTTAAACGGTACTTATAATTCAACTGAATGGGAATAGTAGCCTGTAGCGCACGAGGGTTATCGTTAGCGTCTTCGTCAGCACGACCGGCAAAGTCTGTTCTACCTACAATAGCAATAGTATCACCGTTAGGGTTAAAACCGGTAGAAGCAATACTGGCGATACCAGCACCTACTGAAAACAGCAGGGCGCTTCTGCGATCGTGTACTTTACCTTGGAGAACCCAGTTGCTCAGGTTAAAAACGATTGACAGGTCTCCGTCAAAATAGTTTCCTTCGAAGTAACCATCATTACCACGAGAACCGGAAGTTGAATGATAACCTGCAGATCCGGAAACACCGATAGTAGGATTGAAAAACTTGGTAAGATGACCTCTTACTCCAAGTTCAAAACCACCTACACCGCTGGGAACAAAATCTTCTTTATCAGGGCTGAAGCTGATAGCATCTCCCAAGCTTAAGGTTGTTCCAACCTGTGCACCAATTGACCAGCTACGATAATTTTCAACGTGAGCCTTGGTCCTGACTTCCGTGTCTTGAGCGTTAGCGCCTATCACTCCGATAGCCATCAATAAAAGTAAACTGTACTTTTTCATAAATTAAATTTTTAGGTAACTAATTTGGTCTAATAAATTCAGTGTAAGAGCTTTCTGCAAGCTCTAGTGGGCAAAAATAACAATTCATTCTTTTTGCAAAACATTATTCAAGACAAAGTTTATTAAGAAATTGTTTACAGTGAGCTAATTTTTTTCACTGAATGGCTTGAAAAATAAGTTCTTGCACAACTTCAAGGTCAGCTTTCCCTGAAACAAAGTCCATATCCTCAGCATTGACTACCAGCAACTTATGACTCCCCAAGTCTTTAAGGATATTTTGATACCCATCATGCACATCTTTCAGGTATTCATGGGCTATATTTTGCTCGTAAGCCCTTCCACGGTGGGTGATATTCTCCCTCACGGCAGACAAAGAGCGATTAATATATACCACCAGGTCTGGCTTGGGAAGCTGACGTTCTACCATAGCAAAGAAATCACGGTATAAACGGTATTCCACATCCTGAAGATTTACCCGCGCAAAAACCAGGCTTTTCATCAAGGTATAATCTGATATGACCAAAGGCTGGAATATATCCTGATAGCCTAGCTTTTCTTTTAGCTGATGGTACCTCTCAGCCAGAAACGACATTTCAAGCGGAAAGGAATACCGGGCCGGCTCCTCGTAGAAACGAGCAAGAAAGGGATTATCTTCAAACTCCTCCAGGATAAGACGAGCATTCATACTACTGGCCAACAGTTTGGCAAGGGTGGTCTTTCCGGCACCAATATTCCCTTCAATACAAATATACGCTGGGTTCATATCCTGCTTACCTCTGATGGATCGTTCAACCCTTTTTTCAATTCGGCTATACTTTTATGAAACACAGGATGTATGTAATCCGGCATCAGTTCATAAAGCGGCTCCAGGGCAAATTTTCGTTCATGAAGTCTCGGATGGGGAATAACCAACAAAGGGCTGTCAATAATAAGATCATCCGCAAAAAGAATGTCTATATCAATAGTTCGTGAAGTATAAACACCGCCAGCAGACTTTCTTTCCCTACCATGACTTTTCTCGATCTCAAGCAGTTTTGTCAAAAGCTCATTGGGTGACAGGGAAGTGGTCAGGACCACTAATTGATTTATAAAATCAGGAGCCCCGGTCATTCCCCAGGCTTCCGAACGGTAAAGGGCACTTTGCTTTACAACATCACCGCTTTTTTTCAGTTCATGGATAGCATCTGCAAAAGTTTGCTGTATGTTACCCATATTACCTCCTAATAAGAGAACATATCTTAATCTTTTATCCTCTACTCCCTTCACTTTTCTTTTTTAATATTGCCGTAGATAAAGGGCAAAACTAATCTTTACCTCAGGACTTATGAAGACATTTTTAAAAATGCTGCTGGCAACTATTGTAGGTGGATTTCTCCTACTATTTATATTATTTATTGTGTTGGCCGGCATTGCCTCCATGGCGGAGCCTAAAATTGTGGTTAAGGATAATTCCATCCTTCGGTTAGACATCAACTCCGTTATACATGACCGGGCAGACAATAATCCGTTGGCGTCATTTGATCCATTTACCGGTGCCTCTGAACAACCTTTGGGGCTCAACGAGATCCTGGCATCGCTTAAAAGTGCCAAGGATGATCCTAAAATAATAGGCGTATACCTGGACGGTGGGATACCCCTTACCGGAAACGCTACCTTAAAGGAAATAAGAGATGGCCTGCTGGACTTCAGGCAGAGTGGCAAATTTGTATACCACTACAGTGAGATACTCACCCAAAAAGGCTATTACCTGGCTTCAGCAGCAGACTCTGTATTGTTGAACCCTGAAGGCTTTTTTGAATGGAAAGGCCTTAGCGCCAGCATCACTTACCTTAAGGAGGCTATGGACAAACTAGGGTTGAAGCCTGAGGTATTGAGAGCTACCGGGAATAAATTCAAAAGTGCCGTGGAGCCTTACATACGACAGGATATGAGCGAGGAAAACCGCATGCAATTGAGTGCTCTGCTCAACTCTGTATGGTCAGACTATACCAGTGACATATCTGCCAGCCGTAACCTTAGTACCGAAAAGCTGGACCAGATGGCTAATGAACATGCCATTATTGATCCTAAGCCGGCCGCAGAAAATGGTCTTATCCATGCTACCGTATATGAAGACGAGATCATGCGGGTGCTTATGGATAAGAGCGGTACAGACAAGGTGGAAGATATTCCCTTTATTGGTATTCATGCCTACGCACAGTCTGCCAACCTCAGCAATGATGCTGGTTACAATGCAGATCGTATTGCGGTAGTAATTGCCCAGGGCGACATTGTAAGCGGGATGGGAAACGAATACAGCATTGGCAGTGAGCGTATTGCCGAGGCTCTCCGTAAGGTCCGCACCAATGACAAGGTAAAGGCCGTTGTTTTAAGAGTAAACAGCCCCGGGGGTAGTGCACTGGCTTCGGAAGTGATCTGGCGCGAGGTGGATCTTTTACGCAAGGTAAAGCCGGTAGTAGCCTCTATGGGTGATCTGGCAGCCAGCGGTGGATATTATATCTCCTGCTTTGCAGATACCATTATTGCCCAACCCAATACCATTACGGGTAGTATTGGGGCTTTCGGACTGTTCTTTACCGGACAGGAATTGCTTAATGACAAATTGGGTGTCAATATTGAAACCGTTCCCACTCATCAGTATTCCGACCTGGGAACTTTTGACCGGGCATTGAGTGAAGGCGAAAGAGCCTTGCTGATCGCTTCAGTGGATAAAATCTACCAAACCTTTAAGGAAAGAGTAGCCGAAGGCCGGGGGCTGGATGTGGCATTTGTGGACAGTATTGGCCAGGGACGTGTATGGTCTGGCAGAGATGCCCTGGACCTGGGGCTGGTAGACATGCTGGGCGGGTTAGATACCGCCATATCCGTAGCACGAAAAATGGCCGGCATAGAAGGTGAATACCGCGTGGTAGAATATCCTGAACTGGAGGATCCTATTATGCGACTACTGAAAGACATCACCGGTAATTATGAAGAACGCGCTATACGTTCCAGGTTGGGTGAACTGGCGCGCTATTTTGACCTGGCGCAAAAGGCTCAGCAAATGCAAGGGCTTCAAACGCGTCTTTCCTATGACATTCAAATTGATTAATCCTATTGGACAAGCCTGAGGATGCTATAAGGGTACAAGATCGCCAGGGACTTTTCCTGTACATAGTTTTGGGTGCTCTTTTTGTAGCTGCCCTGGTTACCTGTAACCTGGTGGCCAACAAATTCATTTCGGTTAATCTGGGCTTTGCAGAATTCCAGATATCTGCGGGCGTACTTCCCTACCCGCTTACTTTTCTCATCACCGACATATTGAGTGAAGTATATGGCCGGAAGAGAACCAACGCCATTGTATTCAGTGGTTTTTTTGCCTCCTTGCTGGTGCTGGGCATCCTGTATGCCGGCAGCGCCTTTCCGGCACTGGAACAAAGCCCCGTAAACGATACCCAGTATGATTCCGTATTTCGCAATTCATGGCGGGTAATCGGGGCTTCCATGATAGCTTACCTCGTAGCCCAGTTTGTTGATGTCCGCGTATTCCACTTCTGGAAGGATCTCACTAAGGGAAAACACTTATGGCTGCGTAATAACTTTTCCACCATTTTTTCCCAATTCCTGGATACAATACTCGTTACCACGGTAATCTTTGCCGGCCGTGAATCCTTTGACTTTATAGCTGGTTTGGTGTGGGATGGCTGGTTATTTAAGGTTACTTGTGCACTGGCTGATACGGTTCTGATCTATTTGGCCATCTTTGCTATCCGGAATTACTTTAAACTGGGGAGGGGAGAAGAGATCAAACTGTGAAAATAAATGGGTAAAAAGTGGGTCCAACGAACAATCAGCCTGGTAGTAAAGGTTGCCCTGCTGGCAGTTGCCCTGGTGTTCCTTTTCAAAAGGTTTGACCTTGAAGCCCTGCTTCAGGCCTTTCAAAAACCACTTTACCACCCGTGGCTTATTGGGACTTCCTTTGTAGTACTATGGGTAATCAACATTTATATTGATGCCCTCTTCTGGACCCGTGTACACAGTATGCTGGAAAACGTTCAGGTTATACGCGGCCTCAAGATCAACCTCATTTGTTATACCCTTTCCTTTATCACACCAGCCAACAGTGGCGAGTGGGCCGGCCGTTATGTGATGATGAGCGAACAACAGAATCGTAAAAAATCGTTCTTCCTCAATTTCTGGATGCACCTTCCCCGCCTCTTTTCCAAACTGCTTATTGCCGGCATGGCCAGTGGTGCCCTACTCTATTTAATGGGACTGCTAGCTGCGGATCGGGCGTTCTTCCTAAGCCTGGGTTTTACCATTGTAATCATGACCATATATCTCCTGTTCAAACGCTTACAACGCTGGCTTCACCTTAGGAATATTGGAAGGTTTAAACTGGAGAACTATATGCTGAAAGGCAGACCGGGCATGAGAGAAAAGCTCCTGTTCCTATGGCTTGCCATAGGAAAATTCCTTACTTACAATCTGCAGTTTGCGTTGGTGATACTCCTGTTTTCACCGGAAGGCTTACCGGCCGTATTCTGGTTTGCCGTGCCGGTATATTACCTGATAAGTTCACTATTACCTTCTATAGCAATAGCCGATTTTGTTTTGAAAAGCGCCATAGCGGTTTGGGTATTCCAACCTATCTGGAACAATGAAGCACTACTGGTATTGGCCAGTCTAACAATCTGGTTCTTTAACGTGGTGATCCCCTCTTTTATCGGCCTGTACGTGATTATGAAGACTAATCTCTTCCGATCCTTCAAAAAGAAATTTTCACGCGGTATCCTGAGTGGCCTCTGATGTTAAGCACCCCTCCGCCCTCAAAGATCAAGTATTGTCCGCGTATCCCTTGTAAAATAGCCTGCACCTCCGGATTCTTATCCAGATTAATTCCCTTGACCTTGGCCGGGTAATTCTTAACCGGGTATTTGAGGTTGTACAATGTAGTATCATCCGATACAAAACGGGCCAGTTCTTCATTTAAATGGCCCGCTAATCTTTTACGTTCAGCAATAAGGTCCACTTCCGGATCTTCATTACGCAACATCTTCTGCCAAACTGTTTTATCAGCCACCACTTCCTTTAAAGCTACCTCAATAAGGCCGGCTTCATAACGGTTGGTGGTTAAAGCCAGCACAATAGCCTGTGATGCACCCTGATCCGTCCAGCGCGTGGTTTTCTGTCGATCACGGGTAACCCCCACCTTCAGCCCCCCTGAGTTGGCCAGGTAAACCACATGGGGTTGCAACTGGTATTCCTTCTCAAAAGCAAGGTCCCGGTCTTCCACACCTTCATGGGCCTTACTCAGTTCAGGACGGATGATACTTTCCCCTGCTTCCGGACTGGTGTAAAAGCAATTTTTACAAAACCCCATCCGGTAAAGATCCTGAAATTGATTGCCACACGAGATACAATACTTCTCCTTCTGAAATTCTATCTTAATTTCACGGCCTATAAGCTCATTCATCTTCAGGAAGTCGTGGTCTGTCAACAGCAGGTACTGAACCGGCTCCTCAACATAAGAGCTCATTTTGGAGAGATTGGAAACAAATTCCATAAAAAGGGATTTATTAAATTTAAAGCTGGGAAATTAACTAAATTATGAAGCTCGACCTAGTCAATTCTTTTATCAGCTGGCGGATGAAAAAGAGGTTCCACCAGATTGAGCTTTTTATGAAATACCCCATTGAAGTACAGCAGGAAGTATTACAGGGCCTGCTGGAAAGGGCTGCAAGAACGGAGTGGGGAAAGCGCTATGATTTCCGCAGCATCCGGAATTATGAAGACTTCCGTTCCCGGGTACCTCTGCATTTTTACGAAACCATACAGGCAGATGTTGACCGCTTAAGGTCCGGTGAACAAAACATCATGTGGCCTACCGAGATCAAATGGTTTGCAAAATCCAGCGGAACCACCTCCAGCAAAAGTAAGTTCATACCCGTAAGCCAGGAGGCTATTGAGGAATGTCACTTTAAAGGTGGCAAAGATCTGCTCAGCATCTATTGCAATAATCACCCGGAAACCTCCATATTTTCGGGCATGAGCCTGCGCCTGGGTGGAAGTACCTTTATCAATAATAGCGAGAACAACTCCTTTTATGGCGACCTTTCGGCCATTATAATTGAAAACCTTCCGTTTTGGGTGGAAATGCGTAGCACACCCAACAATAAAATCAGCCTGATGGAGGAATGGGAGGAAAAGATCGAAGCTATTGCCAACACCAGTATTAAAGAAGATGTAAGCAGCCTGGCCGGAGTTCCTTCATGGATGTTGGTATTGGCCAGGAAAGTACTGGAGAAAACGGGCAAAGCCAATCTACATGAGGTTTGGCCCAACCTGGAGCTGTATATGCACGGAGGCGTGAATTTCACACCATACCGTCAACAGTTTGTCGATATCCTGCCCAACTCCAGCTTCAGTTTCCTGGAAACCTATAATGCCTCGGAAGGATTTTTTGGCATACAGGATATCACCGACCGCCAGGAGCTGCTGCTGATGCTGGACTACGGCATTTTTTACGAGTTTATCGCCATGGATGAATTTGACGGGGAAAACTCAAAAGCTATTCCCCTGAGTGAGGTTGCAAAGGATGTTAATTATGCGGTCGTGATCAGTTCCAATGCTGGCCTGTGGCGCTACATCATTGGTGATACCGTAAAATTCACCTCTACCTCACCCTACCGTATTCAGATTACCGGCCGCACCAAACATTTTATCAATGCTTTTGGTGAAGAGGTGATTATTGAAAATGCCGAAGATGCACTACAGGAAGCCTGCGCCCGTACCGGTGCGGTAGTACTGGAATATACCGCTGCCCCGGTATATATGGAAAATAACGAAAGCGGGGCGCATGAATGGTTGGTAGAATTTAGTGAGGCTCCCAGTAATATTGAAGATTTTACCGACATTATGGATCGCCACCTGATGCAGGTGAACAGCGATTATGAAGCCAAGAGACATAAGAACATGGCCCTTAAACGCCCCATTATGAACGTAGCCCGTCCCAATCTTTTCTACGATTGGTTAAAGTCCAAAGGTAAGTTGGGTGGTCAGCATAAAGTTCCACGCCTTTCCAACAACCGGAATTATATTGACGAGCTACTGGAGATGAATGCATTAGAGGCCGTAGCAGGATGATACGGCTCGGCCTTTACATCTTTTCCGCCCTGTTGGTTTCGGGCATTTTTCAGCAGAGGGAACCTGAAAATACCTTTTCCCTTAAAAACACGGATTACTTTACTATAGACCAGTTTCGTAATATTTACCAAGTACGTTTTGATCAGCTCAAAAAACTGGATAAAGACGGACAAACTGTTTTTGAATACAGCAACCCGCTCCTGGGGTCTATCCACTCACTATCCGCACTAGACCCTCTTAAACTGCTGTTATTCTACAAGGATCAGGCGCAGATCACCACACTGGACAACCGCCTGAACGAGAGCACAGCCATAAAGCTCATTGATATGGGTCTGAACGATGTTCAACTGGTAAGCCAGTCAGACCAGGATAATGTATGGGTATACGATCAGGCAACAGACCGTTTGTACCGTATCAACCTGAACAATGCCTCCTTATCCAATAAAAGCCTTAACATAACACAACTAACGGGCCTGGAGAATAAACCGCTACAGTTGGAAAGCACCTATGAGCGGGTATTCCTGAACGTTCCTGAAAAAGGTATACTGGTATTTGATGCTACCGGTTCACTTTTACAAACCGTGGCCACCAAGGGAGTGGAGCATTTTGCGGTAAGCAATGAAAACCTTTACTATCTTAAGAACGACACCATACAGGCCCTGAACCTCAAAAAGAACCTTATGCTAAAACCTAAATGGAAAGCAGATAAGGGCGCCTCGTTTACCATTGCGGCAGGGCGCTTGTATATTTTGGACCAGGGCAAACTTTCGGTGTTTTCACTCAACTCTTAAAATAGCTGTGTACGCAAGGCATTTCTACGCTTCTCTTTTATCTCAAAATAGTAGATTTGTCCTTTAAAGCAGCACGCTGCGGATAGCTAAAAATTTTACAAATGCACATTGCAGTTTCAGGAAATATAGGTTCGGGAAAAACCACTTTAACCACAATGTTGGCAAAGCATTACAACTGGGAGCCCCAGTTTGAAGATGTGGAAGACAACCCTTACCTCGATGATTTTTACCGTGAAATGCAACGCTGGTCTTTTAACCTTCAGATCTACTTTTTGAACTCAAGGTTCCGCCAGGTGAATGAGATACACCAATCGGGCAAAAATGTAATCCAGGACCGCACCATATACGAGGATGCCCACATTTTTGCACCCAACCTTCACGCTATGGGCCTGATGCCTACGCGCGACTTTGAGAACTATCTTTCCCTCTTTGATCTGATGGAGAACTTTATTGCTCCACCGGACTTGTTGATCTATCTCCGGGCCTCCATCCCTACCCTGGTGGATCAGATTCAGAAACGGGGACGTGATTATGAAAACAACATTCGCCTGGACTATCTCAGCAGGCTTAACGAACGCTATGAGGCCTGGATCAGCAATTACGACAAGGGCAAGTTACTGGTCATAAATGTGGATGAAAACAAATTTGCTATAAACCCCGAACACCTTGGAGACATCATCAGCCGTATAGATGCCGAAACCAATGGCCTCTTTTAAAAGACCATCATAACCCAAAAAGAAAAAGCCCCCGAGTATACTCGGGGGCTTTTCTTTATCTTATATCCAAGATGCTTAGCTGCGCAGTTTTACCTGAGCATCAAAACGGTCCTGACCTTTAAGGGCAAAATGAATAGCTACCGGGAATTTCTCTCCCTGGGGCCCCATACTCAAAAAACCTTCACCTGAATAGGAGCCATCGGTATTAACTGTAAGGTAGTCGCTATACACATATACATCACCTTTTATCTCGCTTCCGACAAAGCCCTCAATTTCCTTGGACTTAATACTAATAGCCAAGTTTGAGAGGTTATTATCATCCATGGTCTGGAATTCTGCAGACCTGGTCTTAGCCTGAATATTTTCCTCGTTTTGCTTATAAATCACTACCATACCGGATTCAGACTCAAAGCTATAATTGGTAGCTGCCACAGGCTGAAAGTTGGCTCCCTGATTATGCGCATGAGTCATACCTTCTCCTGCCTGGATGTGAGGAGCAATAACCAGTGAAACGATGGACATCAGCTTAATAAGGATGTTCATAGAAGGACCTGAAGTATCTTTAAAAGGATCTCCAACGGTATCTCCTGTAACTGAAGCTTTATGCGGTTCTGAACCTTTGTATTCCATTTTACCGTTGATCTCAACACCGGCCTCAAAAGATTTTTTAGCATTATCCCAGGCGCCACCTGCGTTATTCTGGAAAATTCCCATCAACACACCACTTACGGTTACACCTGCCAACAGTCCACCCAGCATTTCGGCCGAAGAAGTGTCTGCAAAAACTCCCTTGAAACCAAAACCGATAAGTACCGGAGTGATAAGGGCAATAGCACCGGGAAGCATCATTTCACGGATGGAAGCCTTGGTAGATATCTCCACACATTTTTCATACTCAGGCTCGGCCTTGTACTCCATAATACCGGGGATCTCCTTAAACTGACGTCTTACTTCCACTACCATTGCCATAGCTGCACGTCCTACCGCAGAAATCGCAAGTGAAGAGAAAATGAAAGGGATCATACCACCTATGAAAAGCATAGCGAGCACTGGAGCTTTGTAAATGTCGATACTGTCTATACCCGCAATACCTACGAAGGCCGCAAACAGCGCCAAGGCAGTAAGAGCTGCTGAGGCAATGGCAAAACCTTTACCGGTGGCTGCAGTAGTATTACCCACGGCATCCAGGTTATCGGTACGTCCGCGCACTTCTTCAGGAAGACCGCTCATCTCGGCAATACCACCCGCGTTATCGGCAATGGGGCCGAAAGCATCAATAGCCAACTGCATGGCGGTGGTAGCCATCATACCGGCTGCCGCGATGGCCACACCGTAAAGTCCGGCAAACGTATAGGAGAAAATAATACCGGCCGCCAGGATAAGAATGGGCACTACGGTAGATTGCATACCCATAGCCAGACCACCAATGATGTTGGTAGCGTGACCGGTTGAAGATTGTTTAACGATGCTCAACACCGGACGCTTACCCATGGCGGTATAAAATTCGGTGATCCAGCTCATCAGTGCACCTACTATGGAACCTACCAGTATAGCCAGGAATACATCCATATTGGAGAATTGGTACCCTCTCAGCACCAGCGATTCGGGCAACATCCATATGGTAAGAGGATAAGAGGCAATCACCACGAAAATGATGGATGACCAGTTACCAATGTTCAGAGCATTCTGTACAGAGCTGTTCTCTCCTTTGATACGAACAAAACTCATGGAAATTATAGAGAAGATAAGACCTAAACCGGCAATTACCATAGGCAGCAGGATAGGAGCCATTCCGTTGAAGTTGTCCATAGAATCAATTTCCTGACCCAATACCATAGTAGCCAAAATAGTAGCCACATACGATCCGAAAAGGTCGGCACCCATACCGGCAACATCACCCACGTTATCACCTACGTTATCCGCAATGGTAGCAGGGTTACGGGGATCATCCTCGGGGATTCCGGCTTCCACCTTACCTACCAGGTCTGCGCCTACGTCAGCGGCTTTCGTATAAATACCTCCACCCACACGGGCAAAAAGAGCAATAGATTCGGCACCCAATGAAAAACCGGCCAGTACTTCAATGGCAGTTTTCATTTCAACACCGGTCATAGCCGCACCTTCGGGTACAAACATGCTATAGAATACAATGAATAAACTTCCCATTCCCAGCACAGCCAATCCGGCTACACCAAGACCCATTACTGAACCTCCGGTAAAGGAAACTTTCAAGGCCTTCACCAGGCTGGTACGGGCTGCTTCAGTGGTACGAACGTTGGATTTGGTAGCAATACGCATACCGATGAACCCGGCCAGGGCCGAAAGAAACGCTCCGATCACAAAAGCAATGGCAATAACAGGACTGGAATGCTCTACCAAAGTTCCTGAGTAACCCAGCAAGATGGCCGCAATGATCACAAAGTACCCCATGATCTTCCACTCTGCCTTAAGAAAAGACATAGCACCATCGGCAATGTGGCCGGCCAGTTCTTTCATGTTGGCTTCTCCTGCGCTTTGCTTGGAAACCCAACCTGATTTAATGATCATGACCAAAAGACCTACCAGACCCAAAGCAGGCACAACATAAAGCATCCAATTATCCATTGTAGAAAGTATTGATAGACAAAACATTAATAATAAGGGGCGCAAAAGTAAACCAAAATCGTAAAACCGCAAAAACAAAAAACCACCCCGGGTGAGGTGGTTTATACTATTGAAAGTCAATAATTTATTATGAGATGTACATTACCCCTTTTACGGCATCGATCACTTGTTTGGCATTGGGTAAAAAAGCATCCACTAGCGTGGGTGCATAAGCCATAGGAGTATCAGTGGTAGTAAGCCTGCGGATAGGAGCATCCAGGAAATCAAAAGCTTCACGCTGAACCACAAAAGACACTTCCGTAGCGATGGAGCCCAATGGCCATGCCTCTTCGAGGAATACCATACGGTTGGTTTTCTTAACTGACTGGATGATGGTATCGTAATCTATAGGCCTTACAGTACGCAGGTCTATCACCTCGCAACTGATATCTTCCTTTTCCAGTTCTTCGGCTGCTTTTAAAGCTTCTTTGATGATCTTGCCAAAAGAAACAATGGTCACATCCTTACCCTCTCTCCTGATGTTCGCCTTTCCTATTTCAAGGGTGTATTCCTCTTCCGGAACTTCGCCCTTATCGCCATACATCTGTTCTGACTCCATTACCAGTACCGGATCATCATCGCGAATAGCACTTTTCAACAAGCCTTTAACATCATAGGGAGTGGAAGGAACCACCACTTTAAGACCTGGAGTATTGGCATACCAGTTCTCAAAAGCCTGGGAATGCGTAGCACCCAACTGGCCAGCCGAGGCCGTAGGCCCACGGAAAGTGATCGGAATATTGAACTGCCCGCCACTCATCTGGTACATCTTGGCAGCATTATTAATAATCTGATCAATGGCCACCAGCGAGAAGTTGAAGGTCATGAATTCAATAATGGGGCGTAAGCCATTCATAGCCGAACCTACACCCACACCGGCAAAACCCAGCTCAGCAATGGGGGTATCAATAACACGCTTGGGGCCAAATTCGTCCAGCATGCCTTTAGAAGCCTTATAAGCTCCGTTATACTCCGCTACTTCCTCGCCCATCAGGTAGATGTTCTCATCCCTGCGCATTTCTTCGCTCATGGCTTCGGCAACGGCTTCTCTAAATTGAATTACACGACTCATTAACTGTTTATTTTATAGAGGCAGCAAAAATAGGAATTTATAAACATTCGATTCTGCCTGATGTTCGGATTAATATGCATGCATAGTTTTTTCTCATTGGGTCAATTTTAGCTATTTTCGCAGTCCTCATTCAAACCGATTTAAATCAGATATATGAAGGTATTAGTTTGTATCAGTCACGTACCGGATACCACTTCCAAGATCAATTTCACCAGTGATAATAAAGAATTTGACAAAAACGGGGTTCAATTTGTGATCAATCCTTATGATGAGTTCGGTCTTACCCGTGCCATCTGGATCAAGGAGAAACAAGGCGGAACCGTAACCGTATTGAACGTAGGAAAGGCTGAAACAGAGCCCACTCTTCGCAAAGCTCTTGCCATTGGCGCTGATGACGCTATCCGTATTGATGCTGAGCCAACCGATGCCTTTTACGTAGCCCAGCAGATTGCCGCTGTAGTTAAAGAAAATAATTATGACCTGGTAATAGCCGGCCGCGAAAGCATTGATTACAACGGTGGACAGGTTCCCGGAATGCTGGCGGCCCTGTTGAAATGGCCTTTTGTAAATGGTTGCATGGGCCTTGAACTGGATGGCAATAAAGCTTCACTGATCCGTGAAATTGATGGAGGTAAGGAAAAACTTTCCGCCAGTCTTCCTTTGGTTATCGGAGGGCAAAAAGGGTTGGTAGAAGAGAAAGATCTGCGCATTCCTAATATGCGCGGTATTATGAGCGCCCGTACCAAGCCTCTTAACGTTAAGGATGCTACGAATGGCGATCATCGCACCTCCGTTGGAAACTACGAGAAGCCTGCTCCTAAAAGTGCCGTAAAAATGATTGATGCGGACAATATAGAAGAACTGGTAAATCTTCTCCACTCCGAAGCCAAGGTAATCTAAGTCAACCCTCAAAAAAGAACGTATGTCAGTATTAGTATATATAGAAAGCTGGGAAGGAAAATTCAAGAAAAACTCTTTTGAAGCGGCACAGTACGCTGCCAAAACCGCAGCAGCCATAGGCACCGAAGCCATTGGTGTAACCCTGGGAGACCTCCAGGACGATGCTTCCGTGATTGGTAAATATGGCGTTAAGAAAGTCATCAGTGTTAAAGGTAGTGAGTTCAAAAGCTTTGATAATTACAAAGTAGCTGAAGCTCTGAAGTCTGTAGCGGAACAACAAGGATCAGACACCATTATTATAAGTGGCACCTGGAACGGCAAGGCGGTAGCTCCTGTGCTGGCTGTAGCCATGGATGCAGGACTTATTACCAATGCCGTTGAAGTACCTTCTAGCACTTCTCCGCTTACCGTAAAGAGAAGTGTATTTTCCAGCAAGGGACTGGTTGAATATTCTACCGAAACCCCTAAACGAATTATCGCTTTTATCCCTAACTCCATTGGCGTAAGTGAGGGTGAAAGCCAGGCTGAAGTTGCCGAAGGATCTGTTTCTATTGGTGATGTTCCTGCTATGGAAGTAACCGAAACTGACCGGGTAAAGGGAAAAATCCTGTTACCGGAAGCAGAACGCGTGGTTTCCGGAGGCCGCGGTATGAAAGGGCCAGATAACTGGGGAATGCTGGAAGAACTGGCTGATGTATTGGATGCTGCCACGGCTTGTTCCAAACCGGTTTCCGACATGGGTTGGAGACCCCATACAGAACACGTGGGGCAAACCGGTATAGCTATTAATCCCAATCTTTATGTAGCTGTGGGTATTTCCGGGGCTATTCAGCACCTTGCCGGGGTAAGCAGTTCTAAAACCATTGTGGTTATAAACAATGATGCCGAGGCACCGTTCTTTAAAGCTGCAGACTATGGTGTAGTAGGTGATGCGTTTGAAGTAGTGCCTAAACTCACCGAAGCTCTTCGCAACTTTAAGGAAAACAATTAATGGAGCGCATACGGCTTCACATAAAAGGCTTATCCTACAGCCAGACCCAATCGGGGGCCTATGCTTTGGTGCTTGGAGAGGAAAATGGCGAAAGGCGCCTTCCTATCATTATAGGAGGCTTTGAAGCCCAGTCCATTGCCATTGCCCTGGAGAAGGATGTAAATCCTCCCCGCCCCCTTACGCACGATCTGTTCAAGAATTTTGCCGATAATTTCGGCATCACCTTAAAAGAAGTCATCATCCACAAATTACAGGATGGTGTCTTCTTTTCAGTTTTGGTATGTGAGAAAGACGGGGAAGAACAGGTATTGGACGCCCGGACTTCGGATGCCGTAGCCCTGGCCATTCGCTTTCAATGCCCGGTGTACACCTATAAGGAAATACTTGAAAAGGCTGGTGTGATCCTTAAGGAAGGTAACGACACCAGGCCAAAAGCAGAAGAAACGGAAGAAAGAACATCTTCTGCTGAAGTGGAAGAAATAGAGGAAGCAGCACCCGCCTCCGAACTGAAAAGTAAAAGCACCAAAGAACTCTATGCCATCCTGGACAAGGCTGTTAAAGATGAAAATTACGAGCTGGCAGCACGGGTACGTGATGAGATCGACAAGCGGAGCGCCAATTAAACCCCTCTGAATCCTAAACCTTAAATTCGCAGCTTTCGAGCTTAAAAAAATATGGCTGTGCGTTTACTCCTGAGTTTTATTTTTTCCATACTGCTGGTCAGCAACAGCTTCGGGCAGGAAGCATTGAAATACCGCTGGGCATTCCAAAGCATTGAGAATATTCAGGGTGAATCACTCCTCAACATTGACAGTGCAGATTACTTTGACCTTAGCAATGACAGTGTTTTTGCATACTCCCTGGTAGCTAAGGATAGCTTAATAGCGCAAGGCTCCTGGGTGTTCCGTAACGACTCTCTGATCTTTAACTATACCGCTCCGGCTGACACCCTTCGCGGCTATGCCGTTACGGTTTTGAATGACAGCACGCTGGTCATCAATGAAGGCAACGTCAATTATACGTTTCACAGAGATCCACTCTCCTCATCGGTAGCTGCCCTGCCTTTGAACTATGACTTCAGTAAAGGAGATATAACCCTGGCTGCTGTTTTACGTGGCATGCTGGGACTTTTAATATTGATCGCCATAGGCTTTCTTCTGTCTTCCAAGCGCAGGAAAATAAACTGGCCCCTTATCGTTAAAGGCCTTATCATCCAGATCATATTTGCCCTGGGCATCCTAAAAGTTTCGTTTGTAAGAGCCTCTTTTGATTGGCTGAGCAGCAAATTTGTTATCCTTCTCAACTTTACCCGGGATGGTTCGGAATTCCTCTTTGGAAGTCTTATCTCTGACACCTCTTCACTGGGTTACATCTTCGCTTTCCAGGTGCTGCCCACCGTCATATTCTTTTCTGCCTTAACCAGCTTGTTGTTCTATTGGGGCATCCTTCAAAAGATCGTGTTCGCTTTTGCGTGGGTTATGAAACGCACCATGAAACTGAGTGGAGCCGAAAGCCTTTCTGCAGCCGGAAACATTTTCCTGGGACAGACAGAATCCCCTTTATTGGTCAAACCCTATATCAAGAAAATGACCAAAAGCGAGTTATTATGCCTGATGAGTGGTGGTATGGCTACCATTGCCGGGGGCGTATTGGCCGCTTATATAGGTTTTTTAGGAGGCGAGGATATTGAACAACAGATCTTTTTTGCCAAGCACCTTCTTGCCGCTTCAGTAATGAGTGCACCGGCAGCCGTAGTGGCCGCCAAACTTTTGCTACCTGAAACCGAAAAGGTAAACGAAAGCATGCACATTGAAAAGGCCAATATTGGCAGCAATGCTCTGGAAGCCATCACCAACGGAACTACCGAAGGTTTAAAGTTAGCGGTTAACGTGGGCGCCATGCTTTTGGTTTTCATCGCGTTCATGGCCTTTGCCAACTACCTACTCACCAGCATTATAGGCGATATATTTGGCTTGAACGCCTGGGCAGCACAAATCTCCGCTGGCCAATATGACTCTTTTTCGTTCCAGTTTATACTGGGTTATGGCCTTCAGCCTATTACCTGGTTAATGGGAGTGGACTGGCAGGATTCTGCTTTGGTGGGCCAACTGCTGGGTGAAAAAACCATCCTCAACGAATTTGTGGCCTATGTTTCCCTGGGCGATTTAATGTCGGCCGGAAAATTTGCCTCTGAAAAATCCATCATCATTGCCACCTACATACTTTGCGGATTCTCAAATTTTGCCAGTATTGGCATCCAGATCGGTGGTATTGGGGCACTGGCACCATCGCGTAAGGGCGATCTGTCCAAACTAGGCTTTAGGGCACTGATTGCCGGAACGCTGGCCTCCCTGTTCACAGCTGTAATTGTGGGTATGCTCATTTAAGAACAGTGTATCAAAGCTCATCTTTTCGCCTTGTTTTGTTGATAGTTTGTGCAGAAATGAGCAGTTAAAACACCGGGGGCTCCTTACCGCTTTTTTATCTTTGCGTATACTTCATTACCATGCAGCAATACCATCAACTACTTCGTCACGTTTTAAAAAATGGCAACTCAAAAGGCGACCGCACCGGAACCGGAACCCTTTCCGTTTTCGGCTACCAGATGCGTTTTGACCTGCAGGAAGGCTTTCCGCTGCTCACCACCAAAAAGGTGCACCTTAAATCCATTATCCACGAATTACTTTGGTTCCTCAATGGAGACACCAATATCCGTTACCTCGTTCAAAACGGGGTAAACATCTGGAACGAATGGCCTTATCAGAATTTTTTAAAGGAAAACAGCAAGGAAGATGAATTGCCGAAATACTCAACGGCCTGGAAAGAAGAGATGAAGAATTTCGTAAACCGGATTAAGGAAGACAAGGAATTTGCCGCACGCTGGGGTGAATTAGGCCCCGTGTATGGCCGTCAATGGCGCAACTTTGAAGGTGTGGATCAGATCAGTCAGTTGATTGAGGATATTAAGAGAAACCCCAACTCCCGCAGACTATTGGTTTCTGCCTGGAATCCGAAGGAAATACCGGTAATGGTCAAGTCCGGATTACCACCTTGCCATACCCTGTTCCAGTTTTACATAGCCGATGGAAAACTCAGTTGCCAGCTTTACCAGCGTAGTGCCGATATTTTTCTGGGCGTACCCTTCAACATAGCTTCCTACGCACTACTCACCATGATGATTGCCCGGGTTTGCGGATTGGAATACGGGGACTTTGTACATACCATGGGTGATGCCCACGTTTATATGAACCATATGGATCAGGTACAGGAACAACTGAGCCGTGACTTCCGCCCACTCCCGGAAATGAAGATCAACCCGGATGTAAAGGATCTTTTCGGTTTCCGATACGAGGATTTTGAATTGCTGGATTACAACCCACACCCTCCGATTAAAGCACCTGTTGCCGTTTAATACAGATAATTTTGAAGTTTTTCCTTAACCTCTGCCTCCTTCTTGCCCTCCATTCTTTTGCCTTTGGGCAAGATCGTTTCCCGATATTTAAAGAATGTGAAGGTCTATCTGATATAGCTGCGTTGAAACAATGCTATGAGAAAAAACTGGATGAATTTAAGAGCTCTGTTTTTCAGAAAGTAGTGAAAAAGCAATCTCTTTATATTGAAGACTATGTAACGGTGAGGTTCTCTTTTGACGAGAAAAAAAACTTCTCCTTAGTAGGCGTAATGGGAAATTCAGCATTCCTCAGAAATATCTGTACAGAAGAAACGGAGAAAATTGCCCCTAACCTGGTACCGGGATCTCCTTCCATAGTTTATGAAATTTCCTTTGAGTTTAAAATACCAAGGGAACTTCGATTTAAAAATCGTAATTCCCAAATTGCTAACCCACCATACCTTTCGCAGGCTTATGAATTTAACGAAAAAGGGAAAAGGGCTAGCTTTCTCTATCTATTTCAACTAGCTGAACAGGGAATTTTGCAAATGGATTTTAAGGGTGAGATTAATTGTGACTATTTTTTCAAGGATGGTAAAATTGTGGGCATTGATTATAATATTCCATTTAACAATCCTGAATTAAATGATCAACTATATGAAGTTGTTCTTGACGCCTATAAGGATCAAATCAGTAAAAGGTCCGTAAAACAAGGGCAGGACTTCAAGTATAATTTTAGATTTAACACTTATAAGGACAGTACGGATCGTTTTAATGGTAATCGGTATTATATAAGCACTCTTGACCCTATAAGGGATAAATATTTTATTATGAATAAGATAGTGGGATTTGCTAAGGACGTTTATGCTAAAGACCCTATAAAACAGTCGGTTTTCATTAGAGAATTTATGAAAATCAAAGGTCTTGACTCGGTTAAAAGTTACTATGACCAAGACCGACATATTTCCATGGACAGCCTTTATACATATTTAACTTCTGAGAGGGTCCAGGAGGTAGACGAGACTCAAATTCCCCCCGTTTTTGCGGGATGCGACCCTGATCAAAATCTTGAGAAGCTTTCCTTGTGCACCCACAATGCTCTCCAACGATACATAGCTAAAAAATTTGAATTTCCAGAAATGGCTCTACAGATGGGCATTCAAGGAATGGTAACCACTTCCTTTATAATTGACAAGAATGGTTCTATAACACAAATAGAAATATTAGAAGGCGTTGATCCCATCCTTGATCTTAGTGTCATTCGGCTTTTCTCTGAGATACCAGATTTTGAAAGGCCTGCTATGGCTAATGACCAGCCGAAGGAATCGCATTATGTATTTCCCTTAAACCTTCAACTTCAATGAACCTCACCCTCATAGCCGCCATGGCACAGAATCGTGTTATCGGAAATAACAATGATCTTATCTGGCATCTTCCCCGTGACATGAAACATTTTCGGGAATTAACCACCGGCCACCACGTGATCATGGGACGTAAGACCTTTGAAAGTATGGACGGACGGCCATTGAAAAACCGGACCAACATTTTGATTACCAGGCAGGAAGATTACCAGGCGGAAGGCTGTATTGTAGTACATAGTCTGGATGAAGCCCTTGCCAGTATTAAAGATGATGACCAGCCTTTTGTTATCGGGGGAGCTGAAATATACCGCCAGGCCCTGGAAAAAGCCCAAACACTGGAACTTACCCTGGTTTACGAAACCTTTGAGGGAGACACCCACTTTCCGGAGCTGCAAACTGATAGCTGGAAAGAACTTAAAAGGGAACATCACACGGCTGATGAAAAAAATTCATACGCCATGGATTTTGTCACATACGTTCGTTCGGGAAATTGACTACGAAACGGCCTTTAAGGCTTTAAGGGACATCTTTTCCATTTTCTGAGAAGCATAATCCCGATCTACCGTAAGCGTTTGTTCTTCATCATTACTGGGAAGCTCAAACATGGCATCGGTAAGTATTGTCTCAATGATAGACCTCAAACCACGCGCACCCAGTTTGAATTCAATGGCCTTTTGCACCACGTACTTCAAGGCTTCTTCTGAAAAATCAAGCGTAACACCATCCAATTCCAACAGCTTGGTATACTGCTTCAGAATAGCATTCTTAGGCTTAGTGAGGATTAACTCCAGGGTAGCTTCATCAAGAGGATTGAGATACGTCAGCACCGGCATACGGCCAATGAGTTCCGGTATCAGCCCAAAAGTTTTCAGATCCTGCGGGGCTATATAGCGCAGTAGGTTGGAGTTGTTGTAATCCTCACGATCCTTGCTACTATGAAATCCTACAGATCGCGTATTGAGGCGCTTGGCAATATGGCGATGAATGCCGTCAAAAGCACCACCGGCAACAAACAATATGTTGGAAGTATCCACTTCAATGAACTTCTGATCGGGATGCTTTCGACCACCTTGCGGGGGTACATTTACCTTGGTTCCTTCCAATAGCTTCAAAAGTGCCTGTTGCACACCTTCACCGCTCACATCGCGGGTAATGGAAGGGTTATCACTCTTACGGCTGATCTTATCGATCTCATCGATAAAAATAATTCCGCGTTCCGCAGCTTTAATGTCATAATTGGCTGCCTGCAAAAGCCTGGTTAATATGCTTTCCACATCCTCCCCTACGTAGCCTGCCTCGGTAAGTACCGTTGCATCCACAATGGTAAAAGGTACATTGAGCATACGGGCTATGGTACGGGCCAAAAGCGTTTTACCGGTGCCCGTTTCACCCACCAGTACAATATTGGACTTTTCTATTTCTACTTCCTGGGTAGACGCATTACCATTGGTAAGACGTTTGTAGTGGTTGTATACCGCCACAGAGAGTACCTTTTTGGCTTCATCCTGGCCAATAACGTACTGATCCAGGAATTCTTTTATTTCCCGTGGCTTGATGAGCTGCAAGGACTTGGAGAGTTCCTTGCGCTCCTTCATATCCATCTCTTCCACAACAATACCATGTGCCTGGCGTATACAATGATCACAGATATGACCATTAATACCTGCTATCAGCACGTTGGTATCCTTCTTATCTCGCCCGCAAAAGGAGCAACTTAAATTTTCTTTCTTTGAGCTCATTCTTCACAATCTCAGATACAAAAGTATAAAATCCACCTTCGATATTTAATAGATGGATTTTATACCCTAATGGTTGACTTAGTTTATAACTAATCTTTTGCCTTTTTAGTTTCCAGAACCTCGTCAATCATTCCATATTCTTTTGCTTCGGCTGAACTCATCCAGTAATCACGGTCCGAATCTCTTTCCACTTTTTCAAATGGCTGACCACTGTGATTGGCAATGATGCGATACAGCTCTTCTTTCATTTTCAATACCTCTTTAACGGCAATCTCCATATCACTAGCCTGACCCTGGGCACCACTCATTGGCTGGTGGATCATTACGCGGCTGTGGCGAAGTGCACTCCGCTTACCGTCCGCTCCTGCACAAAGAAGCACGGCTCCCATGGATGCTGCCATACCGGTACAGATAGTAGCTACATCCGGATTAACTAACTGCATGGTATCATAAATACCCAAGCCTGCATACACGGAGCCGCCCGGACTGTTCAGGTAGATCTGGATATCTTTTTTAGAATCCACCGATTCTAAAAACAGGAGTTGCGCCTGCACAATATTAGCCACCTGGTCATTGATGCCTGTTCCCAGAAAAATGATGCGATCCATCATTAAACGGGAGAAAACGTCCATCTGCGCCACGTTCAGCTGACGCTCTTCAATAATGTACGGTGTGAGGGAGGAGTCAATATAATTCCCCATGTGGAGGGAACTCAGGCCATGATGGCCGGTAGCATATTTTTTAAATTCTTTGCCAAAGTCCATTATTCGTGATTTTTAGTAAATAAACAAAAAATGGCTCGACAAGTATCGAGCCATTAAGATTAGTATGACAAAAATTCCGAAATACGATTTACTTCTGCAGCTCCTTTAGAAACTCGTCAAAGGTCACTTCCTTTTCCACCAGCTTCAGGTTTTCACGGAAGAACTGAGTGAGCTTGGCACTAAAAAGCTGATCCGTAATTCTTTGCACCTCGTCTTTATTTTCCATAACACGACCCGCAATGGATTCCAGGTCTGCCTGCTCGGGAGTTTGCCCGTACTGCGCCATCTGGCGTGCCACCAGATTCATAGTATATTGCTTCAGTTCTTCTTCGGTTACTTCAATGTTATGTTGTTTGATAACCTTGTTCTCCACCAGCTGCCATTTCATGCTGTCTTCCATCTCCGGGTATTGCTCTTCCACCTCTTCTGCTGAAACAGGTTTTTCCCCGGCAGTCTGCATCCATTTTTTCAGGAATTCAGTGGGAAGATCAAACTTCATTTTCTTCAGCAGGGTTTCTTTTACGTCTTCGTAAAACTTACGCTCTCCCTCACCAACAAACATTTGCTCGGCATCTTCTTTCACCTTTTGGCGAAACTCTTCTTCGCTTTTTATGGCATCCTCCCCAAATACTTTATCAAACAATTCCTGGTTAAGAGGAGCAGGTTCCAACTTACTGATCTCCACAATGGTCATACTGAAATTATCACCAGCATTGGCCAGTTGTTCAGCATCCACTTTTAGCACACGGGCCAGATCAGTTTCCTTATCAAAGGTTTTGTTGATGTTCAGAGTAATTGTATCTCCCTTCTTGCTGCCGCTCAGCTCTTTCATTACCTTTTTCTGGTCTATCGAATCGGTATTGAAAGTTCCGGTGGCTTCAAGTCCGCCTTCTACCACATTGCCTTTATCGTCCAGCTCCCTGAAAGTTCCCTTTACAATGGTATTTTCTTCCACCACTTCGGGATAGGACATAGTTCCGAAACGTTTGGCATAGTCTGACACATAGCGGTCAACCATTTTCTTATCTGCTACGATCTTATAGATCGGAACTTTGGTTTTATTGTCAAAACTCAGTTCAAAGTCAGGGGTAAGTCCCAACTCAAACTCAAAAGAGAATTCTGTTTGATTGTCCCAATCAATATCATCCTGGGCTACGGGTAAAGGATTTCCCAGGATATCAAGTTTCTCATCACGAATATGATCATATACAGCATGCTGAAGAATATGATTCACCTCCTCTATTAAAACCGCTTTTCCATACTGCTTTTTAATGAGAGATGAAGGCACGTGACCCGGCCTGAAGCCCGGAATAGAAGCACGCTTGCGATAGTCACGCAGCATTTTATCCACTTTCTCCTGGTAGTCTTCCGGCTTAATGTTTACGGTAAGAACCGCGCTTAAGTCGCTTGTATTTCTGGTAGTTACATTCATTACCTTTGCTTTTTACCCTTAATTTTTTGGGAGCGCAAAGGTAATAATATCCCTGACCTTAATCCACCATTTATCCACACTTTTTGCAGTCTGATGAACCTTGTACAAGGTGATACAGTTTATAAAGCACTCTTTGGGGAACAATCCGATTTGCCTATGGCTCCCGATCCGCTACGGTCAATTATTCTACTCGTGCCTTTTTTATGCCTTTCCCTTGGTGTTAGGGCACAAAAAGAATACTCTTTTTCAGGGCAGGCGCATACGGGTTTCATGATCAACCAGACCGATCTTTCCAAGAACGATTTCCCTACAGAAAAACCCAACTTATTTGTTTCCGGGGGGCTCTCCTATTATATTGAATTGATGGATGCCTGGGTATGCGGGGATGTATCCTTCGGTAATATGGACGGCAATAACGACACAGCTTATTTCAAGAACATTTTTTACAGCGGGGCGCTCACCATCAAGTTTGATATGATAAAATGGTTTGCGGACACGCGCCTTAAGCTCAGTCCTAAAGTTGGTATCGGTCTGATGCTTTATACCTCACAACTATACGCTATTGCTGATGACCGGCTTATACAACAATCTCCTCCGGCTTCGGGCAAGGCTTTTTCACCGAATCCCAATTTTGAATTTGGGGCAGACCTGTCCTACCCCATCACCGACAGGGTAGACATTGAGATAGGGTATGCCCGCAAGACCATGTTCGGCAACGATTATTTTGACGCCTTTTTGTACGATACACCCATTGAGTCAGTAGACCTGGTATCGGCTGGCATGGTGTTCAAGTTTGGCAAAGGCAAAGCATCCAGACATAACTCAAAGAAAATACGGAACAGGGAAGATGTTGTGGAAATGACTACTGAAGAATACAGAGCCTTTGTGGGCCGGATTGACAGCCTGGAATCAAAATTGGCAAAAAGTAAGCTCGAAGCAGAGGAGAAATTGAAACTTAAAAACCAAAGCCTCCGGGAGCAAATAGCCTCACTGAATCGGATTATTGACAGCCTGCAGGCCAATGTTTACACCTTTGACTTTAGCAATGTGAGCAGAGACACTACTGCATTTGACCTTGAAGAGGGGGCCTTTTCTGAAGCCAAATACCATCTGGTACTTTGCAATGTGAAATCCAAAGCTGAGGCTCAGGCTTACATCAACCGGTCAACCCTGGATCAATCTAAAATGCATATTATCTACGTTCCTATTGAAGAACGTTACTCTGTTCTCTATAAATCCTTTGACAATTTTTTACTGGCCCGAAAGGAGCGAGGAATTGTTAAGCGGGTAGAACCGCGTGCATGGATTGCACGGTTTTAAAAATTAGCAGGACAAAATTTAAAAATACCCTTATACTTCCCCCTGTATTTCACTAATGCTATTTTTTTGTAGTATTGCACTTACAAATTATTGGCATTTTCTCATGGAAAGCGCTCTGAAATCCTATTTTATTTACATTTAGCACACAAATTCGAACCGATGAAGCAATTTTTACCTATCCTAGGCCTCCTATTTACTATTAATTATTCTGTAAGCGCTCAGGAAGCATTGTCCGGCCATCTCAATACCGGAGTGGTAATCCCGTTTAACGATTTTACCGGAGCCAGCTTTAAAGGTGTTAAGCCAAACATTCTGGTTGCTCCTGGTTTGGGTTATAGTTTAGGCGATTCAGGTTTCCGCCTGCGGGGGGATTTCACCCTGGCTACCATGAATGGTGATAATGACAGAGACTTTTATGAAACCTCCTTCTATGAAGGCCTTCTTACCGCCCAATACGATGTGGTAAATCTCTTCGGTGATTCAGACTTTAAGCTTTACCTCACCGCAGGGGCCGGGTTACTTTTCTACTACTCCAAGCTTTATGATATTCAAACCCGAAGCCGCATTTCCGAGTCTCCCATTCCCTCTGAATCAAGCTTTTCCGCAAACCCTGTACTTGCCGGTGGCTTTGAAATGGGGTATCCCCTTAGCCAAAACCTGGAAATAAACCTGGGCTTTGTAGAAAGGGCATTAATAGGTAATGATTATATGGACGCTTTTGCCAGCGGCAGTTCAGATGATCTTTACGGAAACCTTACAGTAGGACTTACCTTTTACCTGAAGGATAAGAAAGATGTGAATATGGTAGAAATGGACCGCTCCAAATACAATCGTTTGATCTCTACTATTGACAGTCTTGAGAATACAAGCAACCAGGGTGACCCGGAAGAAATTGCCAGGCTGGAGATGGAAAGCAAGGACAAGGATGTGAAAATACAGATACTCGAAAATGAGCTGGATAGTCTGCGGGCCAAGGTTGTGAAAATAGATACTGAAAAACGGAATATACCCCCTGCCCCTGATTCGGAGGCCCTGCTTTCAAGCCCCAGGTACAGAATTATTGTAGCCAGCCTGCCCTCACGAACTATGGCTCAACGGTGGATTGACCGCTCTAACCTGGATAAGTCCGAAATGATCATTGTATACGTATCAGACCTGAATACTTACCGCGTGATCTACAAGTCATACGATTCGTATGAGGCGGCCCGCAAGGAGCAACAACAAGTAAAATCTGTTGTTTCAGATGCCTGGATTAAGAAATTCTAAAGTTCCAATACTAAACAAATAAAAAAGTCAGGGCCGCGATTCTTCGCGGCCCTGACTTTTTTATTCAATCCTTTAGATCCTAAACCCGGCTTATGGCGCTAACAAGTTGCTCAGGTGCAAAGGGTTTTACTATAAAATCAATAATGTTATCGTATTGAGTGGATTCTTCCTTGTCCATCTCACTGGTACTGGAAGTTACTATAGCTACCTTATTGAGTTTCTGTTCAGTTGCCATCTGCCGAAGAAAATCCCAACCACTCATAACGGGCATATTCAGATCCAGGAATATGAGGTCAGGCTTAATAATGTCAATCTGCCCGAATGCTCCTTCTGAATCTGTGAAATCATAGATCTCACAATCAGGAACCTTCATTTCCAAGAATTTACGCATTATAAAATTGGACATTTCCTTATCATCCACCAGCATTATCTTCTTCATGATAAATTGGATTTTAGTTTAGTTTCGGCCCGAAGGATCACATGTTTGAGAGCTGCATCCAGCTCCAAAGCAGCCTCCTCAATAAGAGGCAATTCTGCGATACCGTTATGTGAATTCGTATGTTTTAGCAAGCCTATAAGCCCCATGATACGGGAAAGAGGTTCCCGAACTTCATGAGCATTCAGTTTTACAATATTTTGAAGTTCTTCATTCTTAGCCCGTATATCACGTGTTTTTTCAGCCAACTCTATTTTTTGCGAGCGTGCCAAAGCCCTGATCTCATCATTTTGATGCTGCACCGTGATAAGCGCCTGGTTCAGTTTCTCATTATTACTATCCAGGGCTTCATAAAGACTGAATTGGAGGAATTTGGCCAAAAGACTTTCGGCCAGAAGCTTCATTATACTATGGTTAAATAAAAATTCCTCATCCTTTTCAGTAAGGACCGAAAAAAGTACTAAACCCTGCCCCATTGATCCGAAACGCCAGGCATGAAGCTTCTCCTCATTTTCAAGGGTCAGGGCCAACGGTATTCCTTCGGATCTAAGGTTCTGTTCAAATTCATTCAGTATGTTTTCCTCCCCCCGGCCAACCAGGATTTGATCTTTCCCCACCTGGTGGAGAACTACTACATCCTCTTTTACGTAGGCAATCCGCACCTTCTTATAATTAAAAAGATATTTGAGGTGAGAAACGAGCAGCCCCTGCATATCCTCTATGTTTACGCATGCCATCAGTTTACCACTGAACTGTGCATACGCTTCAAAAGCTAATCGTATGTTGGTATTGTTTTGCAAGACCCCGTTCTAGAATTGCGCCTCCATTAATTCATTATCTATTTTCACATTGGTTACGTAAGCGATGGTATTCAACATATTAACCAGGTCGGCCTGTGCAAAAAGCTCCTTTATTTCCTGGTCGTTAAAGCCTGCCTCACGCATGGCTACAAAATCCCCTTCATCAATTTCTTCAGGTCGTAAGGCTGCTTTGGTCACCACTTTAATAGCCACTTTATAACTGTTTGGTATCAGGTTGCTGTCCATATTTTCGGTCAGCTTAAAATCAATATCCCCTGAAATGGAATCACTCATACTATTGGCAAAAACCCCGTGGGCATGAGCACAATAACTGCACCCTCTTTCCTGACTTACGTTATAAATGATCAATTGCTTCAAAACGTTAGGCACCTCACCATCCATAAGAGTACGCTTCAGCTTTTCCCAATTGGCCTTTAACAGGTTTACATTTCCACCCTGGTACTTAAACCAGTTTAATACAAATGGCAATTGTAACGTCCTCTTCGTATCATCATATATCTCACGTACTTCGGGGCTAGCCTGATCATAGGATACCGGAGCATATAAATATTCACGCAAATAATCGTTCATTCTAAAAATCAATATTTTAATAGGTAATTTTTCAACCGAACCTTAGGCTCAGGCAAAATCTTGGCAAAGATAATTAGAAGATTAATCTGACGGATTTTCTTTTCGATAAATCGTTTTTATGCCTGGTTGTTATGCATCCGTAAGGATTTCATTGAAAATCAATTTATCCTTTTTGTAGTTTTGTGGCGTGAAAAAGGTAAGAGCTTATATACAACACCTTTCAGCTGTGCTTCTCTTGCTGGTGGCTGTTTCAGTTGCTCCCCGACAGCTCTTTCACGATTGCGATCACACACATACTAGCCGAACCGATGATCATTCCGAAAGCCATTTCCAAGCCTCAACGGATTGTGCTATATGTGATTTTCATTGGTTGCCTGTCTCTCTTGCTGCTCCTGATCCAACTATAAGTGAGATAAAATATCCCATGAGCAGGGAGCTTGATTCGGAGCAGGCCGCCCTACCTAAAAGCACCTCATCCCTCTCAGACCGGGCACCTCCTGCCATACCTGGTTAACCTAACCTTCCGTCACTACAGACGACTTTTCTATTATTTCTTACTAAACGAATTTGAATGAATATTTCATTCAGGCTCATTGCATTAATGAGCATATTAGGCAGCACTCCCGCTCTGGCGCAAAAGTGCAAACTCAGTATCAGCGGTTATGTTATGGATCAACATGACAGGCAGCCCCTGCCCTTTTCCGAAGTATACATTCGTGAACTGGGACGCGGCACAGTGGTAGACAGTACCGGGTTTTATCATATTGATAAACTTTGCCCCGGCACTTACCAGGTAACTGCCTCCCATATTGGTTGTGAGCCGGTTACTCTTGCCGTTATCGTGAAAGAAAATGTTTCGAACCTCAATTTTTATCCTGAACATCATACCGAGCTTCTGTCTGAAGCCGAAATTATAAGCATCCGATCACGAACTACCGCAGATGCAGAAGTGCGGATCAGTGAAAGAGAAATAGAACAAGCGCGGGGACAATCACTGGAAGGCTTAATGAGCAACAGCAGTGGTGTTAACACGCTCAGTAGTGGGAGCACGATCATCAAGCCGGTAATTCATGGCCTATATGGCAACCGGGTGGTTACGCTGAATAACGGGATCCGGCAGGAAGATCAGCAGTGGGGACTGGAACATGGCCTTAACGCTGATCTGTTTACAGCGGATGAAGTAACTATTACCAAAGGGGCCGGCAATGTGCGCTATGGGACCGGGGCTGTAGGAGGTGTGCTTAGGCTACAACCGGCCAAACTTCCCTTTGGCCATGCAAAGTTGCATGGTAAGGCTTACCTTATTGGCCATACCAACGGAAGAGGTTTTACTACAGCCCTGAGGCTGGAAAGAGGCCTGGGTAAAAACTGGGCACTACGGACTCAGCTTACGGGTGAGATCATGGGCGACCGAAGTGCTCCGGATTACTTCCTGAGTAATACAGGAAACCGTGAACTGGACGGAACTTTTACCCTTGGCTATCAAAAGGAAAAATGGCAAGGTGAACTGTATTACAGTTTATTTCACACGGAACTGGGTATTCTCCGGTCCGCACACATTGGCAACAAAACCGATTTTGACCTTGCCCTGGCACGTGGAGAGCCATTTTACCAGGACCCCTTTAGTTATGCTATCAACAGCCCGCGCCAGGACCTCACTCATCAATTATTGAAGTCCAGACTACAGTACCATCCGAGTGCTAAAGGCACACTGGAACTGGTATACAGCATTCAGAACAACCAACGCCTGGAATATGATGTACGCAGAGGAGATGCTAAAAACGTGGCCGCTAACAATCTCAACCTCTCCACGCAAACCCTGGACCTTACCGCCCGGTGGAACCATTCTCCAAAATGGAATGCCGAATATGGTATTTCCGGCCTGTTGCAGATCAACAGCAATATTCCGGGAACGGGTATCCGTCCACTTTTGCCGAATTACAACCGCTACCAGGGCGGAGCTTTTATGGTACAGGAATACCACACTTCCAGGTGGATATGGGAGGCGGGCATACGCTACGACCGGGAATACACCCTGGTACAAAAGTTCAATTTCAGCAATCAACTGATCCGACCTGAATTTAGTTTTAACAATCTTGCTGCATCAGCGGGCGCCACTTATAGTTTTAACCGCCACTGGCAACTGAGCAACCTGCTGGCCTATGCCTATCGTCCGCCTCATGTAAATGAGTTGATGAGCGAAGGCTTGCATCATGGCGCTGCAACCATAGAGGTAGGCGATTCATCATTAGTTCCGGAACGCTCGCTTAACTGGAGCACCACCCTTAGCGCCAATTACCCCAACGCCTGGAAAATGGAGTTAACAGCGTATCTCAACCCTTTCCAGAACTACATCTACCTCAACCCTCAGCAGGAACCGAGAATAACCATTCGAGGGACGTTCCCCGTGCAGCAATACACGCAGGACCATGTTCTATTGGCTGGAGCAGATCTCCAGGGTAGCATATTTCTTACTACCAAACTGGAGTATTCCCTGAGCGGAACTTACGTAAGAGGTATCAACCGTTCCGATGATGACGACCTCGTATTAATGCCACCACCCCAGTTAAACCACAGCATACACTATTATTTCAGGGATTTTACGCTTTTAAAAAACAGCTTTATCAGCGTTTCCCAGAAACTGGTGGCCCGTCAGGTTCATTCGCCTCGTGATGCAGATCTTGCCCCACCCCCTGATGCGTACAGCCTGCTGGGACTTTCCATGGGAACGGAGCTTCCCGCCAGCGATAACCGCACCTTCACCTTCAGTCTTGGCGTTCAAAACCTTTTAAACACACCCTACCGCGATTACCTGAACCGATTCCGGTATTATGCGGATCAAACTGGGGTAAATCTTCAATTAAAAATCAAGTATGAATTCTAAATTAAATTTTATGAAAACCCGTGTTTTTATGACTGGAGCTATGGCTCTTTCTTTACTCTCCTCTTGTGATAAGGATGACAACAAACCTACCCTTGAAAACGAAGAAGAACTCATCACCACCGTTGTAGTACATCTGACCCCTATGGGTGGCGGACAGGAAATTACCTTCAGTTCGGTTGACAATGATGGTAATGGCCCTACCGCACCGGTGGTTACTACGGAGCCATTGGATTCTGGTATTACTTATTCCGTAGCGCTGGAGTTCCTGAATGAAACCAAAAATCCGGCAGAAGATATAACGGCAGAAATCAAGGCCGAGGGAGATGAACACCAGGTATTCTACCTGTTTGATAACAGCCTGAGCGTAAGCCTGGAATATACGGATAAGGATGTAAATGGCAAGCCTATTGGCTTGTCGGCAGACCTGGAAACTCTGCAGCCCGGATCCGGTGAACTGACCGTAGTACTGAGGCATCAACCGGATAAGAATGCTTCGGGAGTTAGCGATGGCCTGATCAACAATGCAGGTGGAGAAACCGATGTAGAAGCTGTTTTCCCCCTAACCATACAATAGGCAAGCATCTGATTTGTAATTTTGAGTTCCTTATGCAATCCGAACTCTTTATTAAAAATATGGTGTGTGACCGCTGTAAGCGCAGTGTAGAACACATTTTTAAAAAGCTGAACCTCCCCCGTAACGAAGTTCGTTTGGGGGAGGTTTCACTTCCCCGTGAACTTACACCTCAGGAAACTCAAAGCCTGGCCCAAGCCCTTATACAGGAAGGTTTTGAATTACTCGAAGACCGGGACAGCCGCTTGATCAGCCAGATAAAAGCACTGGTCATCAATTACATCCAGCAGGCTGATGCACCGGAAAGCACTTCCCTGAGCAGTTGGTTGAGCCAGAACCTGAATAAAGAATATTCTTCCCTGAGCAAGCTTTTCAGCCAGGTGGAAGGACGTACTATTGAAAACTTTCACCTGGAGCAACGAATAGAAAAAGCCAAGGAATTGCTGGTCTACAATGAGCTCACTCTTTCCGAAATTGCCTTTCAGCTCAATTATAGTAGCGTAGCCCACCTATCCTCCCAATTTAAAAAGATAACCGGCCTTACCCCCACCGGATTCAAAAAGCTTGGAAGCAAAGGGCGCAAGCCACTGGACAAAGTATAAACCGAATCCTTAATTGTATAAACTTCAGCTAATTCATATTTTTATCTTTGTACCTGTGAAAAAGCTGAAAGCCATACTTTCCTTTGTATTGACCGGCATTTTAATTTTTGCCACTGCCGGTTTTTCGGTAAGCCGGCATTATTGCATGGGAACTCTGGTTACCGAAGACTTTTTCGAATTACCTGCCCAGCATCCGGACGATGAACACTTTCAGTGTGCAGGCATGGAAGATCACCACCCCGGAGAAGAGAAACTGTTAAACAGCTGTTGCGAAGATGAAGTGATCCTCATCAGCGGCATCGATGTGCAGAGCTTTTCCAAGAGATCTTCAGTCCTCAACCTGGATTTTTTCAAAGCATTTATTTACACTTTCCAAAGCACCGGCCTGACGGAGGTATTCAGCCCGGTCACCTATTCTCTGCCACCCCCTGACACGGGTACGCGCTCGGGATTGCAGATACTGCTTTGGGTACAACGTTTTCTTATTTAGATGATCTATCCCGGTAGATAACTACCACCGTTTGACCCACAATTTATGTTTGAATAGAAAATCTGAATATCATGAAAACCTTAAATAAATTTTTTCTTACTTTTTCCAGTATCCTGGCCTTCGTATCCGTTCAGCCAGCCCTTGCCCAATCCGAAACTGACACTACCATGATGGTGAATGGTGTTTGTGAAATGTGCAAAATGACCATCGAGAAGGCTGCCGACATCAAAGGCGTATCCAAAGCTGAATGGGATGTGGAAAGCAAGATACTTACTCTTGTTTACGACCGTGAAGTTACTTCGTTGGAAGCCATAAGCACTTCTATCAATGAGTCGGGATACGACACAGAATTCAATACCGCCAGTGATGAGGCCTACAAAAGCCTCCATAAGTGTTGCTACTATCGCGATCCGGAAGTAGTTAAAACACACCAGTAACCAGCAGAAGCACATATTATGAAGACATTCAGGCTTCTGCTTGCAGCAATTGCATGTCCCCTCCTGGGGTTCGCCCAGATTAGCGGCACCATAAAAGGACTGGACAACGGAAAAGAAGTTCCCTTACCCGGGGCTAATGTTTACTGGGAAGGTACCGAAACCGGTACAACCACCGGAAATGACGGATCCTACACCCTTGAAAAAGCAGCCGGGAGCAACACCCTTAGAGTAAGCTTTTTAGGGTATCAGGCACAATCCAAAATTGTGATATCCCGCAAAGGCACCATGAACTTTACACTCCAGCCCTCCGGGTATGAGTTGGAAGGAGCTGAAGTTGTGGGTAAGGTTGATGCCACTACCATAGATATTACCAAGGCCGGGCTTTCCTATAAGATTGATGACAAGGAATTGCGTAAAGCAGCCTGTTGCAATCTCAGTGAAAGTTTTGAGACCAACGCCTCGGTTGATGTTTCTTTTACGGATGCCGTTACGGGAACCCGGCAAATTGAAATGTTGGGGTTGGCGGGAAAATATGCTCTCATCCAAAGAGAGAACATACCTTTTGCCCGTGGCCTTAACTCTAATTCCGGACTTACTTACATACCCGGTCCATTTGTAGAAAGCTTACAGCTCACCAAGGGCTTAAGCTCGGTTTTGAACGGCTACGAGAGCATTACAGGCCAGATAAACGTGGAATTTTACAAACCGGAAACTGCACCACGACTTTACCTGAATGCTTTTGGCAACCAAGGGAGCCGTGCTGAGCTCAATGTGATGTCGGCCCTGCCCGTCAATCAACACTTATCCACCGCCATAATGGCCCACGCCAGCTCTATCAGCATTCCGCGTGATGGCAATAATGATGGTTTTGCGGACATTCCTACCGGTAGCCAACTAAACTTCATGAACCGCTGGCATTTCAAGAACCCTGAAAGTGGCTGGGAAGGGCAGATCGGCCTTTCGGCCATCCGCAATAAAAAGCTCAGCGGACAAATGGAATACCTGGAAAATGATCATCCTTCTGACACCCTTTGGGGCTATGAATCAGAAGGGCGCAGAGTGGAGCTTTTCGGCAAAAATGGCTATGTTTTTAAAGACCAACCCTTTCGTAGCCTGGGGATTATCTACAGTTTAACGTACCAGGATCACACAGGGCGGTTTGGGAAACGATTCCATCGGGGAGAACAACGCAGCGCTTATCTCAACACTATCTATCAGGATATCATAGGTAGTACGATTCATAAATATCGCACCGGAGTATCTTTTCAGATGGATAATGTTTTGGACCGCTTAACACGCCCTGACCTGGAAGACCCCTTATATAACCAGGAGCGTACAGAGATAGTACCGGGCGCCTATTTTGAATATACCTTTGAACCTGATCCGAAGTTTACCTTGGTGGCAGGTGTTCGGGGAGATTACAACAGCTACTTTGAGCAAGCCTATATCACCCCCCGGCTGAACATGCGGTATTCTCTTTCGGAGTCTACTACTTTCCGTTTAGGTGGTGGGCGCGGACAGCGCACCCCTAATGTGATGATGGAAAACCTCAACCTTCTCGCATCCAGCAGGTTTATGGATTTCGGGGTAGCACAACTACCCGAAATAGCCTGGAATAGCGGAGCCAGTGTGGTGCAGGACGTGCAACTTGCCGGGAATAAGCTGAAGCTTACAGTAGATGCCTTTTACACCTGGTTTGAAAACAAACTGGTAGCTGACCTTGACCTTGGTCCTGCTACAGCCTACCTACTCAATACGGAAGGAAGCCGTTCATTGAGTGTACTGGGACAGATCGATTACGAATTGTTCACCAATTTTGACGTACGGTTAGCGTACAAATACCTCAACTCCAAAGAACAATTCATCAGCGGCTTAAGGCAGAGCTACCTGATACCGCAGCACCGCGCTTTCACCAACCTGGCGTATCAAACGGAAAACCAGTGGAAGTTTGACCTTACGCTAAACTGGTTTGGCTCCAAACGCCTACCAAACAGCGAGTCCAGCCCACTGGAATTTCAAAGAGCCGGGCAGTCGCCTGGTTTCTTCACCATGAACACACAGGTAAACAAAGCCTTTAAAAACGGTTTGGAAGTGTTTGTTGGGGTAGATAACCTCCTGGACTTTCGCCAGGACAACCCTATTGTGAACGCCAACAATCCCTACGATCCCTATTTTGACACCAACTTTACCTGGGGACCGGTATTCGGGCGTAATATATACGCTGGTTTGTATTACACCCTTCCGGATAAGAAAGATTAGGAACCATTCCCGCGCCTGAAGGCGCGGGAACTTCCTCCTTCCAAACCTGTTTTATCAATATGGCCCATCAACATGATCATCCTTCCGGCAAAAACCTGAGGCTGGCTTTTTTCCTGAACGTGGGTTTTACGATCCTCGAAATTATTGGTGGATTAATCACCAACAGCGTGGCTATTCTTTCGGATGCCCTGCACGATCTTGGTGACAGCCTTTCGTTAGGTGTATCCTGGTTCCTGGACCGCAAATCGACCAGGGAGGCTAACAGCCGCTTTACCTTTGGCTATAAACGCTTTTCTCTCCTCGGGGCGCTCATTAACAGCCTGGTACTGATAGCTGGCTCCGTTTTCGTAATCTCCGAAGCCCTTCAGCGGCTCCAAAATCCTGAAACCACAGATGCGCGTGGGATGGTGATCTTTGCACTGATAGGTGTTACCGTGAACGGTTATGCCGCCTGGAAACTGAGTTCCGGAAAGACCTTAAACGAAAAGGTAGTTTCGTGGCACCTGGTAGAAGATGTGCTGGGATGGGTGGCAGTACTTATTGTAAGTATCGTTCTGCTATTTACGGACTGGTACTTCCTGGACCCCGCCCTTTCCATACTCATTACCGTGTATGTACTCTACAATGTGATAAGACGTTTACGGGAAACGCTCTATGTATTCCTGCAAGCTAAACCGGGCGAGATAGACCTGGAGGAAGTGATCCGAAAGATAAAAGAAGACCCTAAGGTAAAGTCCCTTCACCACACCCACCTTTGGAGCCTTGACGGAGAACACCATGTATTTACCACGCATGTGCAACTTCAGGATGTACAATCATTCAGTGAAATTGTGGCCTGCAAGGAAAGACTGAAGGAAATGTTGAAGCGTGAATACCACTTTTCACATTATACCATTGAAACCGAACTGGACCAGGAAAGCTGCTCCCTGAACGATTAATTTTCTTCCTCGTAAAACAGCTTATAATATTTACGACCCCCGTCATCGGTGCCTTTTTCGATCATTTCGCGATTACCGTGGATGTATACATGAAAATTCTTGTCCAGCTTCAACACGCTTTTGAATATGCGTGACTTTTTCTTTACCGCCTCCGGGGCAATGTTAAAGGATTCATGGAACTGGAGGTTATCACGATCGTTCTCCTCGGCATAGCTCTTAAAGCGATCTATGGTTCCTTCATCCTGGAACACCTGTTCATTGAAGTCATCGTAATCAAAAGCCTCGGATTCCTTGAAATAATTCAGGGAACGGTTCAACAGGTCAATGCTGTCCTGGCGCTCCAGTGGCTTCTCACTATCCAGGTCTTTTTCGATAAAGTTCTTGGTGAGAGACAATATTGAAGAGGTTTTCAAATATTCTGTAGAACGTGGTTTTACTTTCAGAAAATCGTCAAACCAGTATTTGGCCTCTTCCCCTTTATTGAGATTGTCTACCGCCAGCACCTGGTAGCCGTCTTCCCCATCCTGGTTAAAAACCAGGCAGGCCTTATCCACTTTAAAAGGGCTGATCCCGGAATAACTGAATACATCAATGGTTTCATCCTGCTCTTCGGTAAAGAAAAAGGGTTGTTTTTTCTCCGATTTAAAAAGGCCGATGGCATCCGAGGTAAGGGAACCGAAAGTGAGACTCTTAAAATAGATTATAAACAGCTCCCCCGACTTGATATTGGGGTGCTGAGAATGTTCATACAGGAGTTTAGCCAAGGCCCCGGAACGGTTGTTAAAGGTTTCCGGATCCCTGAAAATGTCGCGACAAATGCTATATACATTATTCAGTTCCAGCTCGGCCGGGTGGGTAAATCGATGGAATTCCGGGGTTTTAAAAGCCGAGTACAGGTAATTCCAAAGCTGTTTTTCAGTAGCGGGGTCCATCCCCGAGGGATGGGTACTGACCTGTAAATGGTCTTCTTTCAGGCGGTTACCCACATAGTGGATCATAACGGAAACGATGGAACTGAGGGTATTATCGAACATAAAACAGAATTAGCGCAGCAAATATCTGTAATGACCCGGTGAAAACCTGAGTTTGGATGGCACAACAATTATTCTTTGCACGTACAGTTAATGGATTGGTAGCTTAACTTTCATTTAAGTTTAAAAACCTTTGAAGAAGAACTCCTCTATCCCCAACCCTCCCCGCAGGAGTTATGCGTGGATGTTAGCATTAGCTGGCCTGATTGCCGGAGGCCTGATTGTATGGGTATTTAAACCGGAGCCTGTTCCTGTTCCCTCTCCGGCCAAAACCCCGCAACCTCAGACAAAAACTTCCGGAAGCTTTCTGAACCCTGGTGCTGCTTCTACGGACTACCGTAAATATGACCCCAGCGAATTAAAGGGTATTCGCGCGAAAATTGAACAAAACTTAAAGGGACAGCAAAATACGGTGGCACTCTACTTTCGCGATCTCACCAATGATCAATGGTGGGGGATCAACGAAACGGAAGTCTTCAGCCCGGCCAGCCTCATGAAGGTTCCGGTCATGATTGCCATCCTGAAATTTGAAGATCAAAACCCGGGAGTCCTCAGTCAAACCATAACCTACGAAGGTGCCAGGGAGCAACTGTATAAAAAGCCGGTGAATGCCCAAAGCCCGATGATGCCTGGAAGCAGCTATAAGGTAGAGCAACTGTTGAACATAATGATCACGGCTTCTGATAATGAAGCGACCATACTATTGATGAAATTCCTGGATCAAAGATCTCCAGGCTTTCGCAAAAAGGTGGAGGAAGAACTGGACTTCCGGACCCCGGCAGGAGGAGGTTCTCAAAAGGATTTTGTGACCGTAAGGCGGTATTCTGCCTTCTTTCGCACTCTATACAATGCCTCCTACCTCTCAGAGGCAATGTCAGACAAGGCACTGGCCATTTTAGCACATTCCGGTTTTGGGTTTGGCATACGTCAGGCCATACCTCCCCAGGTGCGGGTAAGCCATAAATATGGCTACCGGCAGATCAACGCTACGAGCCATCAGTACCATCACTTTGCCATTGTATATCATAGCCGGAAACCTTTCCTGCTGGGTATTATGACTAAAGGCACCGATCCAAACAAATTGAAAACCCAGATCACCGCCTTGGCCGAAATGATCTACCGTGAAGTGGATACGCAAACAAGCGGATCAGGCGGTTACCTGGAAAGGGACCTGGAATGATCTAGGACAACTTGCACTGCAGGCTCATCCATCCGCCACCATTGTGTACTTCAGTAAAACCTTTGGATTTAAGGATGCTTTTGGCGGAGGCACTGCGCATACCTGAAGCACAGCAGGTAATGATCGCTTTGTCTTTTTTGATCTTAGCCAACCTCGAAGACAGCTCGTTAAGAGGAATATTTACGGACCCCTTTACGTGGCCAGTCTGGTATTCACCTTTGGTGCGTACATCAATAATCTGGGCACCGTCCTTTACCAATTGGGCATAATCTGTTTTGGGGCCCAGCCCGAACAATTTTCTAAACATAATTACGAGTTTACCTGCATGTGATTTACCTCCAACCAGGATCCGGCATTATAACACTCTATCCCTTCCTGCGAAAGCATATGAGTGGCCATACCGCTGCGGTTTCCAGACGCGCAGCAAAGCAATAAGGGCTGCCCCAATGATTTTATTTCATCCATTCGCTGGTTCAATTCCTGCAATGGGATGTTACGGGAACCAGCTACGTGTCCACCCTGGAATTCAGCGGGTGTACGCACATCTACTATAGTTCCTGTATTGTTTTTAAGCATTTCTTCTACAGTCATTTTCAATTGATTTTTCTTTTAAATATCATGGCAAATCTAAGGGCACATTTCCACAACCAAAGCCACTTTTGTTACACAATGCCACTTTCACGAATGATCATGAATAAGGCCATGAGCAGGACAAAATAGCCAAAGCCCTTTTTCAGCCGGGAACCATCTACTTTTTTACCCAGGTACATACCCAAATAAATACCCGCGCTTGCCAGTGCGGCCAGGGTTATTAAAAAGGTCCAGTCAATGGCATGGGATTGTACATCACCAATAAAACCAAACAGCGACTTTACCGCAATGATCAGCAATGAGGTGGCCACCGCTTTTTTCATAGGCAAACCTACCAGCAGTACGAGGGCTGGAATTATAAGGAAACCTCCCCCGGCACCAACAAAGCCGGTAACGCTCCCTACTATCAACCCCTCTACCACAACCAGTAAAATATTGGGTTTCCTGCTTTCTGAGCCGGCAGGAACCTCTGTTTTTCCGGAGCGGATCATTCGGGTGGCAGCCAACAACATGATCAGGGCAAAAAACACCAGGATAAAGGTATCCCTACTCACACTGATATCTCCTAAAGTAAAAAGCTCTGCAGGTAGGGAAGGCACCAGGTAGCGCCTTACCAGGTAAACGGCTACCAGCGAGGGTACAGCAAATAAGGCCGCCACGTACAGATCGGTTTGCTTGCGGATGATGAACCGGGTGGCACCTATTGCCGATGAAACCCCTACAATGAACAGCGAATAGGCGGTTGCCAGAACCGCATCCAGGCCAAAAAAATACACCAGAAGCGGCACCGTAAGAATGGACCCCCCACTACCGATCAATCCCAGGGAAACCCCTATGATCATAGCGAGTATGTAGCCTATAATCTCTACCATCCCTTACCCTTTACGGCAGGTTGAAATCCCAAAGGGGAGATAGAGTGGGCAAAAACGCATAAAGCTGGTGATAACGAACACTACAGCTAAAACCAACAAGCTTATGCCCCATATTCCGGAAATAAGATTACCAAAATACAAGCCGGCCATCACCATGGCCAGGATCACACGGATCACCCTGTCTGCTGCACCCATATTTGCTTTCATATCTTTTTAGATCTGATTTTCTAAGGATCAAAGGTCCGGAAGAAAGCCCGGAAAAAGAGTAACCAATGTTACAGAAGGGTAATCTTATTGCGACTAAGCTCCACCAGCTTTTCCTCCTCCATCTGCTTGAGCAAGCGTGAGACTACCACCCGGGCAGTACCCAATTCATGGGCTATCTGCTCATGGGTCATGTGTACAGCATTATCCCCACTCAATTCGCTCTTCTTGCGTATAAAATCCAGCAGGCGCTCATCCATCCGTTTAAAGGCCACGGCATTCACTACTTCCAGCAACTCTTCGAAACGCTTATGGTATAGTTTGAATATATAATCCAGCCATTCCGGGAACTCACGCATGAGTTCGCTGAGTTTCTCTACAGGGATCATGAGTATTTGGGTATCCTTGTCGGCTACCGCTTTAACCTTACTGGTTTCCTGGTGCATGCCTCCCAAAAAAGACATGATGCAGCTCTCACCCGGCCGGATATAATAGAGCAATATCTCCCGGCCATCGGGATCCGTGCGCATTACTTTTACGCTACCTTCCGTTACAATGGGAATGGCCCGTACGTAGGCACTTTCACGCATGATCACTTCTCCCTCGCTAAAAGTGCGGGGAATGCCGTATTCATGGAGACGTTGAAGAATGGCAGCCGATGATTGGAATTCGGTAATCTGGTTCAGTTCCATACCACAAAGGTAGCACGCCCCACTAAAGTTGCATTAAAAAAAGCCCCGGCAAAAGCCAGGGCCACAAGTCAGGTTAGTTGGTGGTGACGTTTCGCGTAAGGTATACCTCGTATACGGTATTGGAAGGCACGGTCGGATTATTGTTGGGATCCCATGAGGGTCCTTTGGAAAGGATACCTCCGTAAATATGTCCGATCAATACCTCCTGATTTTGAGGAAGTGCCTGGTAATTGAGCACATCATAATCCGCATTATACATATTGCTCCAGGCCGGAATAAATTCTGATTCGGCACCAATGAAGTCTGCCAGGCTGTTGGTATTGTATATATCCGTTGTAGTACCGGAAACATTATCACGGGCTAGGGTGAGGATCAGCTTGGTAAAAGCATCTCCCGCCCCTATGGCAGTATCACCGATACCTCCAAAGGAGGTGGTGTACATTACATTATTGGTAGAATCGTACAGGGTGACATAAGCCGATGAGTAAATATTGGAGCGCTGGGTATAGGATGGATCCAGGGCATAGGATGGAGTGGTACCGTTGGTAAGGTAAATTGGATTGCGGAATGGTTGATTGGCTTTGGTAGTATCGTGTAATACCGGAGAGGTAAACACACCTCCGTAAATAGTGAGTCCTACAGTGCTCTTATCACTGCCAATAGAAGGAACCACTAGCAAATCACGTCTGCGGAACTGGGTCACCGAATCCGGCAGGTTATCCGAAATATACTGAAAGGATGAAGGATTGATATCTATACTGTTGGGCGACTCTGTAACGGTGAACACATGCACGGTATCCAGGTAAATCTGGGTATGATTACCTCCATAAGGACCTTCAAAATTATGCCCCACTACGAGGTAGAACTTATTATCCAGACGGAAGAGTTCACCACCGGTAGCTCTTTCAAAATCATCAGAATCATACACTACTGACATGGCCAGGGCGGTATCATTATGATCAATAATAGCTTGTACCATATCCGGGACATTAACCCTTGAAAAAGTAGGAAAGGTTTGCCAGGTGGCATTGGGAGTACCGGCATGGAGTTCACCGTAACCACCGCACAAATACAGGTAATCACCCTGCTGGAAATGCTGCATATTGGATGAGGTATACTGTTCGCGCAGTGCAACGGGTAGACTCATTACGGACATACTATCCAGACTTTGTGTACTGGTATTGTAGAGGTAAATGAACTTATTAGCCTTTTTAAAAGGAAAATCCTGCTGATTACCAAAACCGTGAAAACCATTCGTACGGCCACCAATCAGCAACCAATACTCATTATAGCTGGCAAAAACAAACGACTGTAAGGCAGGAAGGCTGGTATGGGTAGTACTGGCCTGCACCCGGTAGGCAAGGCTCTCGGTAAATTGAGCCGGCTCTTCTTCAGAAGGACTGTTTTTACAGGAAGGGAAGGTGACGAGACCTAACAAAAGAAGGCCGGCTAATTGTAATTTCATGACAAGGTTTGGATTGATTTGACACCCAAAATTGAAAACCTCTCGCCTGCCAGCCTAAAAATTAAAGCCAACGGATACAAAATTTTAGTGAATGACGTAACCAATTGGATAAAACCAACTAAATGTTTAAAGTGGGAACGAGATACCAGTTTGCGGAAACCTGCAGATTTAGACTTAAACCGCAGACCAGCGTATCTTAACGAACGAAAGTTGTTCGGTTTCCAGCCGAACTTCGGGAATCACGTCAAAACCATTGTTGAGATAGAAGGACAGCGGAGAACGATATTCCTGTCCGTTGGATTTTACAAAACCGGCTTTATCCACTACCCAACCGTTGAGTACTCTTTCACTTTTCCTGGCGTGGTCCAGCAATTGTTTGCCTAAGCCTTTCCTTTGGAAATCAGAGCGTACCAAAAGAGCAAACCAACGTTCACCTTCACGGGTAAATACCGGTAGCCAACCAGCTACACCCTTATCGGAATATACAAGGTAGTGGGTTATATCACTTAAACCGGCCAGATACTTTTCCAAACCCTCTATCTCCGTAAAACGTACGGAATGGGGGTATTCAGAGTTCCAGATGGCTCGAATGTCTAGTTTATCCTGCAGATTGAGGAAGCTCTTCTTTACCAGCTGGGTACTCAACGCAGTCACCTGCTATGTGTTTTTTTCTTTTTATACTGTTTTCCGGTACGGAGATCCACGTAGAACATCCCATTCTGCAAGTGTCTTTCTTTGATAAAAGTCATTCTAACATTTTGACTTACAAGTGGCATGAGCAGATCAGTAATCAAAAGAGTATCGTCTTGCTCCCAGGCCTGCCCTACGTAATGACTCAATAGTTTTCCACGCTCCCCATACCTGTCAAATTTTACAACACCATTTTCTATGATGAGCTCATTGTATTGATATAAACCACTCCACCGGTAAAGATCTTTGCGCTGGTGAAAATCCGAAACGTAATAAGCGTCTATAACGTGCTTTTGCGGGTTACTAAGCTGGTACTTTATTTTCATTTTTGACCCGATAGACCTCCACCCTTTTCTTCGGTTAAGCTGCATACGAAAGGAGTAGAGGGAATCTCCCACCCGGTAGGCATACGTTACTTTTTCAGCATACCCCCTCGCAAAACCCGGTACCAGTTTGTGTTTGGTTACCACCGCTTGGGTATAGCCGGTCTCGCTCCAAAAAATGGTGGGTGTTTCAAAATTATTCCATGCCATATAAGCTATAATGATCATGAATATAATCCCAAATGTCCAGGGGTTGTAATTGTGCACGTAAACAAATAAATAAGCCTACGCCTAAAATACAGAAAGTCGATTATTATTGCGCCTACATCAAACCCACCAGGATGGTTACCACCAGGCTCACACCCAAAGCTGAACCTCCCAGCACGCTCAGCACCATCTTAGCACGGCCCTGGTAATAGCGTTGTATGAGGTAATAGACCAACCGCTGCCCCAAATAAATAAGCCCGGCATAGATCATGAAAATCAACCAGTTTCCCCCATCCCTCATCCAGCGAAAGTCATAATAGCCTTCGTCAATGAAAAAGAGGAACATGGTAACCAGGATGGAACTGAAAGCCAGAAGCAGGTAATTTTGATGGTGGCGTGACATAGCAGATAGTTTTAGATGCTAAAGATAACGCCAGGAAAATCATTTAATTATCTGATTCACTTACCCCTGGGCCTTTTTCTTTTTGAGGCTCAGCCGGATTTTGCTTGAAAATAATGGTCATGGCCTTGTACAGTTGGGGGTGTTTCTTTTTGAAAAGCCGGGGCCGCTTGAAGAAATACTCACTGGCCACGGAATAAAATTCTGCCTGGTTGGTAGCACCATAAGGCCTGATATCCGAATCATCTTCCGCAATCTTATGGATCTCCTCCTTCATCATCTTCAGCCACGGAATGGCCTGCGGATGGCGTATCAACACATCCGGCACTCCGTCTGTGGCGCCATCCATTTTATCGATGAGGTGTACAAACTCGTGGATGCCCACATTCTCCTTACTGGTCTTATTGGAAAACCCAAGGTGCAAAGAAGGCTTGGAAAGTGTCATGGTTCCATTCATAAAACCCCAGCCCACCATGCCGGAAATGTTACGATCCTTGCCGTTGGTTTCAAAATCAGGGTTAAAAGTATCAGGATAGAGCAGCACCTCGTTGAGGTTGGAATAGTCCCACTCCTCAAAGCCAAACACCGGGATAATGGCACTGGCGGCCACCAGCACCCGGTCTTCTTCGGTAACATCCGTACTAACCCCGGTGATCTTGCAACCGGAAAGGAAACGCATGACCCGGTATTCAAAATTCCTACGGTCCTTTCCACGCAGGCGTTTGTAAAAGTCTACCTTATCCGCGAGGATAGCCTTCTTTTTAGCATCAATTGGGATCTTTTCCCCGTGATAATGTGGATACATGTGGGTACGCAGGTACCAGGCGGTACTACCCAGGATAATGAGTAAAACAAGGATGCTGGCCATAAATGAAAAAGGTTCCAGAGCATAAAGCCAGGAACCTTTTAATTGTTCAAAACAAGTTATGAGTTTGGCCTGGGCTTTATTGAATCGCATCTCAAGACCGGAATTGTTTCGTAATGCTACACACAGGCTAAACCTAGCCGCAAGAGCTTACGACCCTATACTGAAAGTTGGATGATTACTCCCTCAGCGTCAGATTATTGAAATGATTCATCACTCCGATGAAATTCCGAAGCAGGCCACACATCTAAACAGCTAATGGAGTTATTAGCTGGCTGTACTACATTACATATTCCTTACCCTGGTTGATAATAGGTTCAGGCAGGTTTTCTTCCCCATAGGTTTCAAGCATATCTATTTCAATAGTTCTGCTTATTTGATCAAGGGCAATTCCAGAGTCAATTTCATCAAATGGGTTCAATAATGTACCTCCTATTTTATGAGTGGTTAAAAATATATAGCCCACTAACGTTCCAACTACAATAGCCCATTTGTCAACATGATCTGCAGCTACCATAGTAATGCTGATAATGAAGATCCAAATAAAAATCCGTGTATAAAATGCGTAGGTTAAAGGAAATACCGTGTTGAAAATACGTTCCGACCGCCCCATTTCATCGCAAAATTTCACGTTAAGCCCATTGAGTTCCAAAAAGCGGAATCCGTCAATAATTTGGTATTCCAACATCTTATTCAAATCCATTGCCTGGAGATCCAGGATAGCATTGGCTTTATTTTTTCTACTCTTGATTTTTTCCAATTCTTCTGCTTCCAAATAATTTTGATATTCATCAGCTCCTGATTTTCGAAGCTTCTGCTTAAGAGCATATATGAAAGCAATATGACGATGGATCAGGTTGTGTCTTAAATTTTCATATTTACCAGTATCACGATTGGAGGGGAGTTTAGTATAAAACATAACCTGACGGGCCCAACTGCGACTATCGTTAACTAATGAGCCCCATATCTTGCGAGCCTCCCACCATCTATCATAGGCTTGGTTGTTACTAAAACCAATAAAAAATGATAACGCAGTTCCCAGGATAGTAGGCACAAGAGCTGGAAGTTGAAACTGGCTTTTTATAATATAAACGTATAAGTAATAGGTAAGCAGGCAGGTTAAGAAGTCAAATACTAAATGCTGCCAGGTACCACTCAGAATCCTTTTAATGCTTATTTTTTTTGATACTAGCATGGGTTGCAGTTATAAGATTTGGCTTAGTTAACCTGGTAAGAGTCCCGAAAAAATAAAGGAGAGGCCGGTTGCTTTAACCCTTCCTCTAGACGTTGTTTCTGTCTCAGAGCGTCTACCTCTCCGAGTGAAGTATTGAAAAACCCAGCATTGCCAGCTAAACCTTCAAATTATACTTTGGGTCATGATTTTTTAGACAGAGTGCCCGGCATGTCTTTATTCTTGACAAAAATCAATTTGTGTCTGCTTTTAGGAGCTTCCCTTTGTTCAACTTCAAATTTCCCGATCGACTGAATTAAAGGGGTTAATTTTTCAAACCCATAATTTCTTGAGTCAAAATTAGGCTGCTTCTTTTGGATAAGACCACCAACATCTCCTAGAAATGCCCATCCATCTTCATCAGATAAATCGCGTATAGAAGATGATATTAAAGAAATCTCTCGACTACTAATTTTCTCAATACTTGATTTATCCTTCTCCCTCTTTTCTATTTTATCTTCAGTTTGACCTCTGAGTATTTCAATGTATATGAATTTATCACAAGCAACTATAAACGGGTTGGGAGTCTTTTTTTCCCCAATTCCTATAACAAGCATTCCGGCCTCTCTGAGTCTCGTTGCCAGTCTTGTAAAGTCACTATCACTGGAAACCAGGCAAAAACCGCTCACTTTACTGTTATAAAGAATATCCATAGCGTCAATGATCATTGCGGAATCGGTAGCATTTTTGCCTGTGGTGTAACCGTATTGTTGAATTGGTGTGATGGCATTCTCCAAAAGCAGGTTTTTCCACTTCTGCAAACCTGGTCTTGTCCAGTCACCGTAAATTCTCTTTATGGTGGGGTTACCATATTTGGCTATTTCAGCCATCATCTCTTTCACATTAGCAGATGGTATGTTATCACCATCTATCAGAACGGCCATGTTTGAGTGTTGGCTCATTTATTTGCTTTAATTATAGTTAAGACCAAAGGGGCAGGTCAAGGCAAGCGTGGGAATCCGGGAAATGGCTAAGTTACGACTTTTGGGCCAGCGGCAATTTTACTTCGGTGCTCGCTCAGATAATTGCTGACCTGAAATAAGATAATCATTCTGGCACATTAATAAAACATAACCCCGCCCATGGCCGGGGTTATGTAAGCTTTACCGAAGCCCTTTAGAAAGAAGCTCGTACAGCTCCTATAAAATTGATCCCGGGCGCTACGATCCCCGAAGAATAAGGGCGGTAACGCTGGTCCGTTATGTTCTCCACTCCCAGGCTGGCCTGCAGGTATTCCGTAAACTGGTAGCTGGCCTTGAAATTGAGGGTATACCAGGCCGGAGAGTAGGTGTCACCATTCTCATCCATAGCGTACATCCAGTCTTTATCCTGTTCAGAAGGAGACAGGCGGGCATGACTGATCTCACCGTTGTATACGGCATAAAGATCAGCCTTGAACTTCTTAACCGTATAGGTAAGATGTGCTATCCCAAACCAGGGCGCAGCATGACGTAAGGGCGCGGTGTTGCCATTGTCCAGTTCCTCTTCACCAAACTGGTAGTTGTAACGCGCACTCAAACCCAGGTTATAAGGAAGTTTTACATCCACCCCGGCCTGCACCCCATACACGTAGGCACTGGCGGCATTTTGTATAGCCTGTATACGGCTGGTCTCTCCACGGTAATCAATACTATCCATTCCGTTTAGTGTAAAATCCCTACGTACCATGGCATCATCCAGGAAGGTATAATAAGCCGAAGCATCCAGCTTTACCGTTTTGCTGATCACCTTGGCTACACCCAATTCAAAGTTATAGGCCTGTTCGGGTTTCAAATCCGGGTTCGGTACCACCACCTGTTTATCACCGGAATCGAACACCTTACCGATATCATCGATATTGGGGGCCCGGAACCCAGTGGACACGTTGAACTTGATCATCCAGCTCTCCGTAGGCCGATAGCTGAAACCAGTGGCAGCGGTAACCGCCCCTGTAGTCAGATTAGCCTCGGTAAAAGGAAACGGGTAAAAGCTGGTATCAAATTGTGAAGCCAGACTTACCAGGTTCAGTCGCAAGCCGGTATTCCAGGTCATTTTTTCCGTAAGATCGGCCCTGAGATTCATATAGGCTGCATACGAATTCCAGGTAGAACCGTCCGGGTAACGGGTACCGATGGGAGCTGTAGCCCCGGTCTCGATATCCTCTTCAAAGGCGGTTGAGTTTACCTGATTCAGCACCGCTTCAAAACCGTAGTATACGCCCAGGTTATCTGCAAAACTCTTGTCAAAATCCAGGTTTAGGGTATAGGCATTTACCTTTTCCGTGGAATTACTGCGCACGGGGTCCTGGAAATTGCGGTCGTGACGACTCTCCTCAAAGAACTGGTAAGCCACGATGAGGCGTGCATTGTCATACATCGGATTGGAAGCATGGTGTTCCACCGCCACGCGGTTCATCCACCATACCTGCGGACCATAATACCATTCGGCAGACCGCAGATTACCCCCACGATACCGGATCAGCCGGTCATAACGCGGCACATCTGAAGTAGCAGAATAGTGCACATCTACATGGAAATTCCAGAATTCATTGGGTTGGTAGGTGACTTTTTGCATCAGGTTCAGCTGGTTGTACCCACTGGACACCTGTACCAACGGATCAGGATTGGGCACTTCTACATCCACGCCATTCTGGCGCTCCACATACACCGGGCGCTGGTATTCATCCGGCCCGTTGTTGGATCCCATCCTCTGATCGTCAAAGTCTGTAAAGGTGGCGCTAGTAAGAAAAGCCCACTTCTTAGTCCCGAAGTTAAAGTCCACGTGCCCGGTCTTCTCCATGTTGGCTGTACTATAACGCAACAGGGCATTACCTTTAAACAACAGGCTGTCATTGGGAGAAAGTGAGGGTTGCAGGGTGTGGAAATCCATAACCCCGCCAATGGCATCACTACCGTAAATAAGCGAACCGGGACCAAAAACAATCTCGGCATTATTCATGGCATTCGGATCCAGTGAGATCACATTCTGGAGGTTACCACTACGGAAGATGGCGTTGTTCATACGCACACCATCTACCACCAGCAGCACGCGGTTAGTGGAAAATCCCCGGATCATGGGGCTACCTCCGCCCAGTTGGCTTTTCTGGATATATACCTCTCCACTCACCCCCAGCATATCGGCAGCGGTTTGCGGGTTCTGGAAAGCTATTTCCCGCGCTTTAATGGTGCTGATCTTGTTGGGCACCTTGCTCTTGCTTTGTTCCCAGCGGTTAGCGGAAACCACAATCTCGTCCAGATCCAGTTGATCAGGTTCTAAAAACACCTGGCCTTCATTGGCCTTAAGCTCCTCAAAAGTGAGATTACGGCTTACATAGCCGTAATACCGCACCTCCACGGAGGAGCTACTGGCAAAGCCCTTCACGTTGGTTTCGCCCAGGGCATTGGTGTAACGGATAATACCATTTTTTTCATCGGCAAGCCTTACCCCCTCTATGGGCTGCAGCGTTACCTGGTCTTTCACGGTGATGGTTTGCGCATTTAGCACACCACATATCACCATGAAAAAACCTATCATAAGATTTTTCATGAATACGATTTAAGTTTGTTTTACATAAGTCCTGCCGGTAGACAGGATCTGAAGATTCAGTTAAAAATGTAAGACAGGATACGGGGCGGCTTCCAGGGTTTTTGGGCAATATCATCCCACCATTGCGGGATGTAACAAATACGCAAAACCTCATTTTCTGCAAACCCGTGTATCTTATCCGTGGCGAAATCCACAAACTGCTTGCTGAAGAGGGCCTGCATCAGGCTGCGGTGTTTACGCTCTTCGGGATCCTTCTCTATCCTGAAGTTCACCAGTTCATTCAGCCGCTTAAAAAGCCCGGACTCTTTAACGTCATGGATACAGGTGTACCAGGTTTCATCACCGCGCACCTCTTCCTTAAGGATGTCGTACATCTCGCCTTTATAACGGATCTCACGCTTATCCATACGTTTAAAATCTGGGTGGCCTTTTTGCATGGACCGGTGTATCCTGAGTACAATACGATCTTCTTCCGGAACATCGTGCTTGAGCCGCTGCTTCATTTCATAACGCACCTGCCGCACCTGGAAATAATGGCACAGGTACCAGCCTGCGGACTGGAACAGCAGCAAGGAACTCAGCAATATGGAAACAGCCAGTTTGATACGACAGATTTGGTGTCCGGCAAAAGTATTGATATTTAAGGAGAGGTATTTAGCGCGCCCTTTTATAGAGTTACACCCTTCACATATTGCTATAATCCGGCTCGCTCCAACTTGAATAACCTATGGCTGATTAAACCTTTTAAAGCTTTCTCCCTTTAATTAATCATGCAATCTTTTCTCGAAAAGTGGGGTGAAGCGGCCTATACCACCATCGGCTTATTCTGGATGGCCCTCTGGGCATTTGCTTTCGGCTATGTGATCAGTAGCATGATACAGGTTTTTGTTACCCAGCAGCGCATGCAGAAGCTTATGGGCAAGGATAACCTTAAAAGTATTTCGCTGGGCACCTTCTTTGGGTTTATCAGTAGCAGTTGCAGCTTTGCAGCCCTGGCCACTACCAAATCACTATTAAAAAAGGGGGCCGGTTTTATCTCATCCATAGCCTTCCTCCTGGCCTCTACAAACCTGGTGGTAGAGTTGGGGATCATTATTGCCCTTTTTCTAAGCTGGCAATTTGTAGTGGGTGAATATATAGGCGGTCTCCTCCTGATTGCCATCAGCTGGATTTTTATTCGCCTCACTAAACCTGAAAAACTTATTAAAAAGGCACGGGAAAGACTGGGTTCATCGAAAGAGGAAGACCACCAGAAAACGGATTGGAAAAAACAGATCAAAAGCCGCAAAGGCTGGGCTAAAGTGGGCATGCAATATCACATGGAGTGGGATATGGTATGGAAAGATGTTTCAGTAGGATTTACCGTGGCTGGTATTATCTCTGCCTTTGTTCCCTCCTCCTTTTTTGAAACGCTCTTCATTGGTACAGGCAACGGCTCCCAGACCGATCTTTCCTTTATCCAGATACTGGAACATACATTGGTGGGCCCGGTGGCAGCCTTCTTCACCTTCATCGGCTCCATGGGGAATATCCCACTGGCAGCATTGCTGTTTCAAAACGGTGTAAGCTTTGCCGGAGTGATGGCTTTTATCTTTTCCGACCTGGTGGTCTTCCCGGTCCTGCGCATTAACGCCCGTTATTACGGTTGGAAAATGTCCACGTACATTCTGCTCATGCTTTTTACTGCCCTGGTAGGTACTACCTTGTTAATGCATTACGGCCTGCTGGGCCTTAATATGCTACCGGAGCAAACGGGAGGTGGCATACAGGAAATGACATTCTTTAAGATAGATTACGGCTTTGTACTCAACATCGTATTCCTGGCATTAAGTGCTTACCTCATCTACCTCTCCCGTACTACTAAAATGCAAGGCCACGGAGGTCACGAAATGCCGGATAAGGGATGGCTGGAAATCATACTGCGCTATGCGGCCTGGATCAGTTACGGCTGGCTGGCTATCGGGCTGGTTTTAAAGGCTGTGCTGTAAAGGTGAACTTCGAAGGTTGAAAAGCCCGGCCTTAAACTGGTGATTCCGGTAAGGGACCGAAAATAAACTTATCATCCTCACCCTCAACCCTCTATTCCTTTGGCCTTATTTTTGGAATTAACACATTCATTATACCAACAACTCAACACTTCGAACATGAAAAAGGCTTTTATACTACTGGCAAGCGCTCTGGCACTCGTCTCCTGTGAGAAGGACAGCACCGAATATATAGACCGTCCCAACCGTTACATTAAACTGGCGGAGATCATATCCCTTCCCAAGCTTAATTACGATACGGATAACAGTCCTCCCGACCTTAGGGTGGACCTGAAAAGACGTTCTGCCTCCTTCTGGGAGTTCAGCACTCAAACGGAGATCAACGCGGCATCACTGCCCACTTTTGCAGTATTCCCAGCCGAAATACTGGTTACTGATGAGATCTATGAAATCCGCATAGTGGATGAAGACCTGGAAAACCCAACCGATTATGAGATCTTTTACTGGGCTTTCAACCCGGTGGACGAAGGTGTTAACGGGGAATTTGAATTTATGGCGGACGGCAAGCTCATTATGGTACTCAACTACAATGAAAAATAGCCCTGCTGGTTAAAACCCACAGTTTAAAGTTTAATCCCGGGGTTTAATCGCAGGGTACTATCCACTTTCTTTTGCCCAAGCTGGTAATGATAGCAGCGGGAAACCATGATCCCTGTTTTGAGGATATACCTTAGTGGATTTCAGAGTGGCAGCCTTCCTTCTTTTCCAGTGATTAATTCTCTTTTCTCTGTTTTACCGGACAGCTGCCACTACCGAAACCTTACATGGAAACTCCCCAGTTTACCGAAGCTCAGAATTACAAGTATTAAATACCTTACGGACACAAACTTCGGAGATCCGAAGTGAATCAATGAATACAGTAGTAGCTTCGCCACAACACCAGGTGACTGGACCTGAGGCTAATATACCAGTTCCTACTAATGCCAATACGTTCCTGCCAGGCCCAGTACACTGCCCAGCCAGATAGACACTACAAAACCAATTATCCCTACCATAAGAAGGCTGAACTTCAACCACTCATTGGCGGATTGTAAACTACTCAACCAGGCAAAAAAGGCAGCTCCCATAGCCCCGGCCGCAGGAACCACAAACAGAGGTCTTAGTCTCCATAACCTGTTCCAGGTTGGATCTGCCTCACCGGCCATCAGGAGAAAGAAGGAGATGAGCAATAAACCGGTTATGGCCCCGGCCAACATGGCCTTTTTAATGGGCACCTGAACTACCGTTTGCGAACCGTGATCATTTGCTGTTGTCATACCAGAATTGTTTTTAGGATTAGCAAGCAGCAGAAATTTATAAATTTAAAAGTACTTTGAATTACAAAGTAAGTAAATATTTTGCTTTATTCATAATCCCCATGGGGGCAACTTAATATTATAAAGACTATACCTATCGCAGAGCCTTGGGTCTTCATCCTTTTTCATCCCTAGCAACCATCACTGTCCTATGGACTATGAAAAGGTAAAGACCCGTGATTTCAGGCTACCTCTTCCATTTCCAAGGCTTCCCATTTCAGTTTACCGGTATAGCGATGCGATACCCGGCCTTCCACGTTCATAGCAAGCAGGTATATCCAGCCATTATCGCAAAGATTACGTACCGAAGGATGTTTCTCAAGGACCCTGTTCATCGCTTCCAGGGGAGCTTCTATGACCACACTTAGTTTCCGTGGTTCATGCTGAAACTGATTCCCGTCATGTACAGACTGCCAGGGCAAACCTACTCTGAGGTCACCCGCATAGCCTTCCAGCACCCCAATTCCCCCGGTAACATTGTGCAGGGTTTTGTTGCCTGACCCATAATACTGATTATCTACCGTAGAAGCATAGTATTGTAAATTGATCCAGCTGGTTACCACCATCGGAGCGGTCATAATCAATTCCAGTATTTTGAAGTCTCCATCCTTTTTCCATTCATAGGAATGCAAAAATGATTTTCCTCCAAGGTCCAAACCCCTGGTCCGGCTTCGTGGCGCCACAATAAAGGCGGAACATCCGGCAAGGCCCCACTCCGGTCGTACCTGAGCCCAATCCTTACTCCGTCTTAAAATGGCCGAATCTATCTTTTCATTAATATCTATTTGTAAACGAAGAGCCCTTTCTGCACGTGACAAACGCCCCGCCTGCCAGAGCCATTTTCTGAGTTCGGCAAGCTCTGCAAGGTGACCGGAGGGAGCATCCTCCTCATTAAAGAATTTTACTTCATCCGTAGTGGTATCATGCTGGCAGGCGAGGAAAAACGAATCCTTCGGTATGAGGATTCCGTCTTTCTCAAGATACCGTCTTACTTCCTTATTATTAAGTACTTCAGCAGCTACCCTGGAATTAGCTTCCCCGGTGTTCCCTCCACAGGCACCACAATCCAGGCCAGTTGCATGGGGGTTATTAACCGTGGTGGAGCCGTGGCCCATAATAAGAATCAAGCGGGCAAAGCCATCTGTAAGCGACATGGCCTTTAAGGCAGATTTAGCCAGCGCTACCTGCTCTTCAAGTGGAAGCCCTGAAGTTTGATCACCATCCTTTTCTACTTTGAGGCTTACCCCCTTTTTCCGGTAAACTGATGATTTTATACCTTCCTGATCAGGATGCGGCACAGGCCGCGTCAAGCCAAACGCATCGGTAAATAGTTTGGGTAGGTAGGCTAATCCCACCGGCCCCACAAAGCTAAAGCAGGATATCGCGCCCAGTTTAAAGGATTTCCAGGCTCGGTCTACCTGGTACTTGAGTTGACGGCTTCGTAGGGCATATTCTTGTTGTGATGGTTCGGATATTTGTTCCTTTACAACGGGCCCGGCTGGCAAAAGTACGGGGCACTGGGCCCTTCCTTCATCGTGACCGATAGGGATATATTTAAGGGGAAAAGCAAAGAACCCGGCAAAACCCATGGTAGCTACATCCGGGGCAACCTTCTCCAGGTTCCTGCGAAAGACCTCCGAACGCACATCTATACAAAAGACGGCCTGTACCTTAGGCTTTACCTTGCCAGAACCCTCTTCAGAAGAACCTTCCAGCTTTTCAATCAGGTTTCTTTGGCCTGCCAGATCGTAGGCCTCCTGCAGAATCAGTTTCTGGGCCAGGTGAGTATCAGGAACATCCCGCAAACTTTGAGCTATCAGTATTTCGCAATTCTCTTTCCATACCTCCTGTAATTCTTCATGGTTAAGGCACTGGTAAATAATTGCCTCCCAGCAAACCAAAACACAAAGGAATTCTATAAGTGTTCCATCTTTGCCGCCATGGAGTCCTTGTTCCCAGTCAATTCTCGCGGCATAAGCTGCCCATCCACCTAAGCGTAGCAACAGGCGGTGCAAATAAAAACTTGTGGCCTGTGAAGGCACACCCAGTAAATCAAGAGAATACCCGGCAGCCTCGAGGGGCTCTTCCGGCAAGGCCCGCACCAGTTGGCGGAAATCCGTTAAACCCATCATTGCCGGTGTTCGATCTGTAAGAGCTTCTCTTCGCCATGCCCTGAAGACACTTTCTTTCCGGTTAACGCTTGACCAAATAGCCTGACCTTCATCAAAATAAGCTGCAGCCCAGCTGGTAATGCGATCGGTAACAAAGCGGTTCCAATCTTTACCGGTGAATGACGTAGCCATATCTGTGAAAGAGGCCACTTCGGGATATGATTCTTCATCCCGGGAAGCTACCTTCTCCACATTGCGAATAAAAGTGTGTGCACTCACAGTTGACCCTCTTTTCTCCAATACCGCTTCAACATCACCTACCTGTATTTTCCCTTTTTCAATGGCCTCCAGGTAAAAGCTCAGAGGAAACGTCATCTGTATGGCGCCCAGCTGAGAAAGCCTATGAGCTGCCTCATCAAAGGGTAAATCAGCCAATCCAAGGTAGGGGTTCACTGCAACATAATTTTCCAGGGGCCAAACCGGAGCAATCTTTTTACAGGCTACTCGCAAGGTTTCTTCCAAAGACTTTGGATTGGCTTGCCGGTTTTTGCTCATTTGATAGTTGATCATGTTTATTCTCATTGGGATTAGATTGCCTTTTGTTAAAATGTTTCGATTACCGCTTTTTTATGGCGTTTTTCTTCTTTCAGGTGTATCGCCTTTTTAAAGGGCAGGTTTTGTTCTGAAAACAACTTATTCGATTCCGGAAGATGAAGAGCTCCCACCAGGCGATCCACTAAGGCGTTTACATACCATCCGTTGCGAAAATGAATGGCTATTTTTTGCCAAAGAGGATTGGACGGTAAGACAGGCGCCAGTATTTGCAGAAAGACCACTCCACCATAGATCAACACCACTATTCCTATAAGCAGGGTGGTCGCAACCCCAGGCTGCGATAATCCGGGTAATTGTGAATGTAGAAGATGATGCGTGCCTTCCTCCAGGGAAAAGAAAGCCACAGCAACCCCTATGGCCAGCACGCAGGTTCGAAGAATACTACTGACATACACCCCGGAATCCAGGGCCGGAATGATCATCTGGGATAAACCCATTACAATGATGGCTCCCGTGGCCAGCAAAGCCAGCTCCTCGGTAGGATCAATACCCCAGAGCATTGAAGATCCAAGATAGATAGTAAGCGCCAGAAAGGTACCACCCACTATCCTTACCAGGCTTCCCCTTCTTTTGGGTAATGCCACTTTAGATGCCCGGACCACATCAATTACACTACCCGAAGACAGGAAAGAATGAGCCTTATAAAAAGAATGAGCCACCAGATGTAGCATGGCGGCTGGGTACACCCCTAAACCGCACACCATTAACATAAAGCCCATGTGCGCTACACTGGAATAACCAAGGGCCGTTTTAACCGATGGCTGAGTAAGAAAAGTAACGGAGGCAAAAAGCCCGGTAAAGCCCCCGCAGATAATCAGTACCACCGGAGCATAGGTTGTTTCACTCATCACAAAAGCCATCCGTGATATCAAAAAAGGTCCAGCATTTAACAAGCCCGCATGCAAAAGAGCTGAAACCGGAGTTGGTGTTTCCATAACCTCAACCAGCCAACCATGGGTGGGAAACTGTGCGGATTTCAGAATAGCTGCCAAGGCCAATAAAACAGCCGCCACTTCCAAACCGCTTAGGTTGCTAACGGAAATTGATGGATCCTTTATGGCCTGGAAGATGGATTCCAGATCGCCCGTATGAAAATGGCTATACAAAAGAATAAAGGCACCTAATAAACTCAGGTCCCCGAGGCGTGCCATGATAAACTTTTTACGGGCAGCAACTATGGCACGGGGACGGTCCGGGTAAAAGATCAGAAGACGATGCAGAGAAAGACTGGTTAATACCCAGGCAATGAATAACAGGCCCAGATTAGCAGAAAGCACCAACAACTGTACTGAGGCAATGGTGGCGGTAAGGCGACCGATGAACGCACCTTGCCTTGGATCTCCATCCAAGTAGTTTAAGCTAAACTTCAATACAACATAGCCCAGTAAAGCTATCATACCAAACATAAGTATGCTCAGGGGATCAATGCGGATGGCAAGTCCAATCTTTTCAAACCCTAAGAGTCCACTCTGCAACAGCCCATATTTATAAACTAAAAAGCCACTGTACGTGGCAATTAGTAGGGTCAAAGAGGCTGAAGCCATACTTAGCTTCTTCACTAAGTGTGGAAACTTCCCCGGTTGAAACCAGGAAGCAATAGCCGTGGCTATAAAAGCGAGGGGTGATACTAAAACAATTAAGGAAAGTAAATTCTCGGTCATGAATAACAGTATTGGATTATTTTTAGAGGTTCCCGGTATAAAAGCGGGTTATTCTCTCACTAATTTTGCCTCCAGGGTTCCCAGTAATTGTATGCTGCATCCCTCTTGTTCGGATAAAGTGAGTATCTCCTCCAATTCATTTTTCTTTTTCCTCAATTCTTCAATCCTCGCATTCCTTAGGTTGCCATTTGAGGAATGGTCAGCCTCCCAGTTTTTAATGAACTGTAGTTTTTGAAAGTTGATGTAACCGTTCAGGATGGAGCAAATGATATCCTTGGCTTCGGAGGTGTTGTATACACCGCCAATGAATTCTGCTCTTTGCTTTGGCTCTAGCGTTTTCATAATTATCTTTTAATGTAAATCGTTGGTTTTTATTGAATCTCCAGGTAGCTCCGGCTGATCCAGTTTTTTTAAAAGAACCAAGCCTGCGATTATAATTACTGAAGTAAGAACCTCCCTTAAGAAAACCTTACCATAAGTGGCGGTCAATAAAACCAGGGATCCAAGGACCATTAGCCAGGAAACCATGTAGAAGGTCTTATGAAGCTGCCTTTTGTGATAAGAATATTTGGGAGTGCCTGAATTGGAGGGGCGGAAAAAGCTGTACCTGAATTTTTGCATGTGCTTATTTTTTAATTACCTCGGCAAAGGTGACAAGCACTGGTTATATATTTTCATTTATGTTTTTAATTAAAAACATAAACATTTTTTATTTTTAAACCCAAAAGCCTTTCTGCGTTTATAAAGTAGCTTGAGTAAGCTCAGGTTTCAAACCCTGATTTTTTTAATTTTTCTTAGAAACAAAAGAGAATCGCCTAAAATCATTACCACCACAAATCCATAAACTGTTTATATGAATTATACGATTCATCAACTTCAGATATTCCTGAAAGTGGTCCAAACCAAAAGCATTACCAAAGCCTCTGAAGAGTTGTATATGACGCAACCTGCTGTATCCATACAGCTGCGAAATTTCCAGGATCAATTTGCTATCCCCTTAACGGAGGTAATCGGCAGGCAGTTATACATTACTGAATTTGGCCATGAAATTGCCGCCATTGCCGAGAGAGTAATGCAGGAGTTAAACGTTATTAACTATAAGACGGAAGCCTATCAAGGGATCATGGCAGGAAAGTTATCCATCTCCTCCGCCTCAACCGGCAAATATGTGATCCCCTATTTTTTATCAGGGTTCCTGCAGCAACATTCTGGTATTGACCTGGTGTTGGACGTGACCAATAAAACCAGGGTGGTAGAAAGTTTGCGAAATAATGAAACAGACTTCGCACTGGTATCCGTGGTTCCTGAGAATATGGACATCGAAGAAGAATTGCTTATTGAAAACAAGCTTTTTCTGGTGGGTAACACTGCAAAAAAGCAACCGGAAAAACCATTGATCTACCGCGAAGCAGGGTCCGCCACCCGAACGGCCATGGAAAAATATTTCAGCGATCGTAAAGGCAACCTCCGGAAAAAAATGGAACTCACTTCCAACGAAGCCGTAAAACAGGCCGTGATTGCCGGTTTAGGCTATTCTATTGTGCCCTTGATTGGTATTCATAATGAATTAGAGAATAACCAACTCTATATTTTACCATCCAAAGGCTTGCCTATAGTTACTCAATGGCGCTTGATCTGGTTAAAAAATAAACGGGTTTCACCAGTGGCCCAGGCATACCTGGATTTTATAAGGAATGAAAAACACCGTATATTAAATGAGCATTTCCAGTGGTGCCGGTTTTATTGATTGAGCACAGCAAACCTAGTCCTTGAGAACCGATACACTCCCTGCTTTTCTCAATTAAACAGCTGTTAGTGTTCCACTTTACACCCTAATAACAGGAAACAAAAAACCCTTCCGATCGGAAGGGTTTTTTAAAGTACAGGCGGAGAGACTCGAACTCTCACACCTTGCGGCACTAGATCCTAAGTCTAGCGTGTCTACCAATTCCACCACGCCTGCATTAATTTTACAAAGATATTCATCCTTGTAAAGGGCGGCAAATATACATGAATTCAAAAAACTCTGCCAACAAAAAAATCACCTACTCTTCCTGCTTGGGTAAACCTATCATTATATCTACTTTTGTGGGGCTTTTCCAGGGCCCGGCACTCCTAAACCCTGGCAAAGGGATTTTAAATCTAAGTCAGCATCCATGAAATCCTTTGATCCCAAACAACTAGACGGCAAAACGGCCCATGCTTACCTCTTGGGTGCCGTAGGGCCACGCCCTATTGCTTTTGCCAGCACCATTGATGACAATGGCAATCCTAACCTGAGCCCGTTCAGCTATTTCAACGTATTCAGCTCCAATCCGCCCATCCTGATCTTTTCTCCTGCCCGAAGGGTACGGAATAACACCACAAAGGACACGCTACACAACGCTCAGTCTACCCGGGAGGTGGTGATCAACGTGGTCAATTATAACCTTGTACAACAGGCCTCGCTGGCTTCTACAGAGTACGATACCGGGGTGAACGAATTTGTAAAGGCCGGTTTGACGCCTATACCTTCGGAAACCGTAAAACCCTTCCGCGTAAAGGAATCTCCGGTTCAGTTTGAGTGTACGGTAAACGATATTGTAGAGCTCGGTGATGGTGGCGGAGCCGGAAATCTCATCATTTGTGAAGTGCAGCGCATACACATTGACGAAAAGGTAATGGATGCCAATGGTATGATAGACCAGCGAAAGATAGACCTGGTGGCCCGCATGGGGGGAAACTGGTATTGCCGAGCACATGGGGACGCTCTTTTTGAAGTGGAAAAACCTATTCTTAACCGTGGTATTGGTGTGGACCAGATCCCCAAACGCATTCGTCAAAGTGTGTTTCTGGATGGTAATGACCTGGGCAAGCTGGGTAATGTAGAACGTTTACCTAACGACCAGGAGCTTACGGAGTTTTCAAAGAAATTCAGAGTGCAGGAAATATTGAATAACTCCACAGACGGAATGGAAATACGGGAACAATTGCACCAGTATGCCAAGGAGTTACTGGACGAAGGAAAAGTGGAAAAAGCCTGGAAGGCGCTATTATGTGATAAATTGAATCGAGTATAAAGAAAATCAAGACATGGAAATCTCAGGAGCAATCAAAAAAATAAGTGATACCCAACAGATCACCGATACTTTCAAAAAACGTGAAGTGGTGGTTACCACGGAAGAACAGTACCCTCAACATATACAGATTGAATTCATACAGGACCGCACCAGCCTGCTGGACAGCTTCAATGTGGGTGATAAGGTAAACATCGGCTTTAACCTGAAAGGCCGTGAGTGGACCTCCCCCCAGGGAGAGACCAAATACTTCAACACCATACAGGGCTGGCGCATTGAGAAGGCCGGGGCTGCTGCTGCCAACGCTTCTTCCGGTAGTGCTCCGGATATGCCCCCCATGCCTCCTATGGAGGAAGAAGAGGATGACCTCCCCTTCTAAAGGGCAGGCATGAGCCTTCGCAGGAAATTTTTAATTTCCCGCTAAACTTTTTTGGACAGGTGAACTTTTCCGAACGTTTCGAGCGCGTTTTCAGAGCTGTGTTGCCGGCACCCTTTACCATTGCCGTGCTGCTCACCCTGCTTACCATGGCATTGGCTCTGTTCTTTACAGAACCCGCTACGGAAGAATCTCATTTCCTGGAAATTCTGGGATACTGGGAGCAAGGTCTTTGGAATGGCCCCTTGTTGGTTTTTGCGGTGCAGATGATGCTCATACTGGTGCTGGGGCACGTACTAGCCCTCTCTCCGGCCGTCAGCCGCCTGATCAACAGCCTCACAGACCGAATGCATACTGCAGCACAGGCCGCCTGGATCGTAACCTTTTCCACATTATTGGTGGCCTTTTTCAACTGGGGACTGGGGTTGATTTTCGGTGCCATTATAGCCCGCAAAACAGGGGAACGGTTTGCGCAAAAAGGAAAACCGCTTAACTATCCTCTCATAGGGGCAGCCGGTTATTCAGGACTCATGGTATGGCACGGAGGTATTTCCGGCAGTGCTCCTATAAAAGTAGTGGAAGAAGGACACATACCCTCCCTGATGGAAGGTATTGTACCTACGGCACAACTGACAGAACTACCTTCACGGATCCCATTCAATGAAACGGTTTTCAGCACTATGAACCTTACTGTTTCCATATTGCTGCTTACCGGCCTTCCCTTACTTATGGCCTGGCTTATGCGGAAGTCTACAACGGGCCGCATCAATCTCAATATAAAGTCTGTACATACTGAAATACAAACGGACAACCTTCGTGGTGCAGAAAAGCTGGATCATAGCCGTATTTTCTGCCTTCTTTTTGCCATTTTGATACTTGGGTATGCGATATATATTCCCTTCCAGATGCAGAATTTTACTTTTAATTTTCTCACTCCCAATTATATAAACCTGCTCTTACTGGGACTCGCCCTTTTGTTTCATGGCAATTTTGCCCGGTTTCTATCGGCAGTAGATGAGGCCATAGGTGGCGCTTCTGGTATCCTGATACAGTTTCCGCTTTACTTCGGCATCATGGGTATTATGAAATATAGCGGTCTGGTGGGTGATATCAGCCATTTTTTCATCTCTATTTCCACGCCCACCAGCTTTCCCGTATTTACATTTTTTAGTGCGGGATTGGTCAACGTTTTTGTACCGAGCGGTGGCGGACAATGGAGCATACAAGGCCCTATTCTTATACAGGCCGCAGAACAATTGGGAGTATCCCTCCCAAAGAGTATTATGGCCATGGCCTATGGCGACCAGCTCACTAACATGCTACAACCCTTCTGGGCCTTGCCTCTGCTGGGTATCACTGGTCTTAAGGCCAGGGAGATCATTCCCTACACTCTTTTGCTGATGCTGGCCGGACTCCTGCTCTTTGTGGGTATATTACTTATTTTTTAAACATCATGCCAGTTTACCAACTCAACGATGAACTTTGGTTTCCATCCCCGGAAGAATATGAGCCCCATGGCCTGGTAGCGGTGGAAGGCGATCTCCGTCCGGCAAGGCTACTACTGGCCTACCGCATGGGCATCTTCCCCTGGTACAATGAAGATGATCCTATCAGCTGGTTCTGTCCGGCCAGGAGAATGGTTTTGAAACCTTCCGAGCTACGTATATCCAAAAGCAGCCGGAACCTGCTCAATCGTGGTTTATTTGAAGTGCGTTTTGACACTGCCTTTGAGGAGGTGATCCAAAATTGCCAGCAAATACAAAGGCCGGGACAGGATGGCACCTGGATCAATGACGCGCTGAAGGCTTCTATCACTGAACTGCACAAACTTGGTGTAGTGCACAGCGTAGAGTGTTTCCGCGACAATAAACTGGTAGGTGGACTATACGGACTGGTTATAGGAAAAGTATTTTGTGGTGAATCCATGTTCAGCCTGGAAAGCAATGCCAGTAAAATAGCTTTCATTCACCTGGCCAGGAGACTTCAAAAGCTCGATTTCGAACTTATTGATTGCCAAGTGCATAATAATTACACTGCCAGCCTGGGGGCTTATGAAATAGAACGTTATGAATATCTTGATATCATTTACCGGCAACCTGAGGTACATGATTTTTAACCGGACACTACCTACGACTTGGTTTTATACCTGGATCAACCCAGTGTGAAGCATGACAAGACTATACTTTCCGTACATCCAGGGCATCCCTGAGAGCATTCCCCAACATCATGAATGAAAGCACTAAAAGCATAATAGCCACTCCCGGGGCAATGGCAAGGTAAGCCTTATCCACAATCAGGTAGGCATAATGGTCTTTGATCATCCCCCCCCAACTGGGCATGGGTGGCTGAGCACCAATACCCAAAAAACTAAGACCACTTTCAATGAGAATGGCCGCTGCAAAGTTGGCAGCAGAAATAACGATGACCGGGGCCCATGCATTGGGCAGGATATGCCGGAAGATAATCTGGCGGTCACCATAACCTAAGACCCTGGCGGCCTGTACGTATTCTTTCTCCCGGATCCCCAACACCTGTCCACGTACAATCCGGGCCACCTCCACCCACATGGTAAACCCAACCGCAATAAACACCTGCCAGAACCCTTTACCTAAGGCAAGAGTAATGGCTATAACCATCAAAAGGGTGGGTATGGACCAAACCACGTTAATGAACCACATCACCACTTTGTCTATCCACCCCCCGTAAAAACCGGCCAGTGCACCCATTGGTATACCAATAAGAAGGGAAATCAAAACCGAAATAAAACCCACTGCAAAGGAAACCCGGGCCCCCAGAAGTATCCGGCTCAACAGATCGCGTCCGTATTTATCGGTGCCCAGCAAATATTTACGCGAAACAAGGTGAGTGGATTTTGTAAAGCCTCCATCAGGCTCAAAATCAGCAAGAGGAATACTCTTGCGGACGCCTTCTTCAGCACTTCCTGTAAATTCAGAATACATCACCATGTAATCCTTGACGGCTACAGATTGAACGGGAATGACCTTGTAGCGGGACGGTGCACCATTCACTAAGCGTTCCATAAAGCCGGTTGCAGGCACTTCGGCTAAAGGCACCTTGAGTGTTTGCACCTCAAAACCGGGATTTTTATTAGCCAGGGCGAGGTGCATTTCGTTGGCATTAGGCGAATGGTCCGGTATGAGGAAATAAGCAAACACCGAAACAAAAAAAGCAAGGAGGATGATAATCATCCCCCCTGCTCCTAATGGGTCTTTCCATATTTTTCTGAAAACGCCTTGTTGTTTCAAGAAAGCATCCTATTTATTCGAGATCCTGGGTTACGGTCAATGCTTCCGCAAGATAAAGATCATTCCGCAGTGATTTAAACCACTGTTCGCGCTCCTTCTGTTTATCTTCTGAGGAATCCCATACCGGCATATCATCCGTATTGGAATGGACTACAATATCATTTTCGGTTTTACGCATACCCTCGTACTTCTTAGCTTCCTTCTCAGATTCCTCTCTCTCCAGTTCATACTTCTCATAATTAAGGCTAACTACTGAATTATCCTGTTCGTTTTTCAGCCACCTGGCATACTCATCAATGAGGTTAAATTTTTCGTTTCCGGCAATACGTTGCTTGCTTTCAGCAATAACTCTACTGAATTTATCCGTGCCTTTTTTCCAGGTAGTATATTTTGCTGAACCAATTTCATCGTAGGGCAGTGCGTACTCCTGTTCCTTCTCACCAAATTCAATGTACGTGTAATTGTCAGGAAGCACTATCTCTGGGTTTACACCACGAAGTTGCGGGGTACCGCCATTGATACGGTAATACTTCTGTATGGTCAGCTTGAGTGCACCAAGGGGTTTAACATCATTATAGGTGAAGTTTACAGCACGGTCCATGTCCAACACATTCTGTACCGTACCTTTTCCGAAAGTGGATTTACTGCCTATGATCAAACCCCGCTTATAATCCTGTATGGCTGCCGCAAATATCTCCGAGGCCGAAGCACTGAACTGGTTTACCATAACCACCAGCGGACCGTCATAATACACAGCATCATCCTTGTCTTCCAGAACCTGGGGTTCACGGCCGGGAGCCTTCACCTGTACAACAGGGCCTTCGTCTATAAAAAGTCCTACAATATCGATCACCCCCTGCAGGGAGCCTCCTCCATTATTACGTAGGTCCAGAATAATACCGTTTACATTATCTTTCTTAAGCTTGGCGATTTCCTTCTTAACGTCTTCCGCACAATCGCGATTACTGTCATTGTAAAAGTCTACGTAGAATTTAGGCAGCTTGATGTAACCTACTTTATTATCTCCCTCTCCTAAAACCGCAGATTTGGCAAAAGTAGCTTCCAGTTCCACCACATCCCTTACAATGGGTATTACCTGGCGGCTACCATCCAGTTTTTCCACAGTAAGACGCACTTCGGTGCCCTTAGGCCCACGAATGTATTTCACCACTTTGCGTACGCTCATGCCTACCACATCCATGGCCTCGTCATCACGCTCGTCTTCCTGTGCTACCTTTAAGACCTTATCCCCTACTTCAAGGTCGCCCTGCTTCCAGCAGGCACTCCCGGTAATGATCTTGGAAATAGTCACATAATCACCCTTTTGTTGCAGTTGGGCACCAATACCTTCCAATTGACCGCTCATGCTAATCTCAAAATCCTCCTGCCTTTCAGGTGGGAAGTATTGAGTATGCGGATCATAAACCACCGTGATGGAATTCATATATACACCCACCCAGTCTATACGGTCCAGGTCACGCAAGGTATTGAACCACTCATCATGGAGTTCCATTTCCTTTTCCCGGGCATCTGCTTCTATTTCTGCAAAGGACTTGATGGTTACCGCTGTGTCATTCTTCTCTTCTGCATCCCTTTGGGTTTCTATCCGGTCGCCAATACGGATCAGTACGCGGTACTTCAGGTATTTTCTCCAGCGATCCCTGAGCGCTTCTTCGTCCTCGGCAAAGTCCAGTTTGGCTTCATCGGTCTCAAATTCTTCATTGGCAGAATAGTCAAAGGGCTCGGATAATATTTCTTTGTAGTATTTATCAGCTTCCTCAAAACGAAGGTTATAGGTTTCGTAAGCATCTTCAAAGAACTGTAACTCAGAGTCACGTATCTCTTCATCCAATTGATGCCGGTAAGTGGATAGTTTTTCCACATCATCCTTCAGCAGGAAGCGTTTACTATAATCCAAACTTTCAATGAAGTGGTCAAAAACCTTTTCGGAAAACTCATCGTTTATCTCCTGAGGAGCAAAGTGCGAAGAGTTAAGAACATTATATACAAGGTTGAGAATTACTTTATCCTTACGGTTCCCATCTTCATTTTCCCTGGGCAGGTAAAAGCCAAGAGTAAGGGCTACCAAAACTCCCAGCAGAAGGTACTTCCACTTATATATTTTCATGAATATGCTCGTTAACATTAATACAATATCGAAATTACGCAAACAACCCAAGATGATTGCCTGCATTTACGGATATTTGCGGCAATTTTTAAGCCAAATCTATACATCTAACCCCAGCCCTTAAGAGATGTTGCCGTCTTTTAGGAATATTTTAACATTTAGAACGCATAATGCGTAAATTACTCTCACTATTACTTGTACCCTTCTCTTTATTTGGCCAGGAACATTATAATTTGAATGGTTATGTACGTGCCGCATCATCGGGTGAAGAACTTATCGGTGTCAACATTTTTGTCCCCGAATTAAGTGTAGGTACCACCACCAACGAATATGGTTATTACTCCTTACGGCTTCCCGAGGGCACCCATACTATACTCTTCCAATTTATTGGCTACCAGACAGAAACTCGGCAGATTGAATTTATCGAAAATGCCCGCCAGGATATAGAAATGAAGGAATCTTCCACTGAACTCAGTGAAGTGGAGATCAGTGACCAACGCATTGATGAAAATGTAACCAGTGTGGAAATGAGTGTTACCCAGCTGGACGTAAAGGATATACAGAAAGTTCCGCAACTGCTTGGAGAAACGGATATTATACGGACCCTTACCCTATTGCCCGGAATTACCACGGTTGGTGAAGGCGCCAACGGATTTAACGTACGTGGGGGAGCCGCGGACCAGAACCTCATTTTGCTGGATGAAGGCCCGGTTTACAATTCTTCGCACCTTTTTGGTTTTTTCTCCATTTTCAACGCTGATGCCGTAAAGGATGTAAAGGTTTATAAAGGAGGGATTCCCGCCAGTTATGGCGGCAGGCTCAGCTCGGTTATTGATGTCCGCCAGAAAGAAGGAAACAGTAAACATTTTGGCATGAAAGGAGGCATTGGCCTCCTGTCTTCACGAGTTTTGGTGGAAAGCCCCATTGTTAAGGAAAAGGCCTCTTTTATGGTAGCGGCCCGGAGATCTTACCTGGATATATTCCTGCACCTTAGCGATGACCCGGAGATCAACCAGAACACCCTGTACTTCTACGACCTCAATACCAAAATAAACTGGAAACTGGGACAAAAAGACCGCCTTTACCTATCCGGGTATTTTGGCCGCGATGTTTTTGCCGTTGCTGACCTCTTTGGGTTTGATTGGGGTAATACCACCGCCACCTTACGCTGGAACCACATTTTCAGTGAACGACTGTTTTCCAATACCACCATGGTATACAGCGATTACACCTACAATATTGGCACTCCTGAGGATGACGCGGTTTCCTTTACCCTTACCTCACGTATCCAGGATTATCATTTTAAGAGCAATTATAATTTCTACATCAACCCCACCAGCCAGCTCGACTTTGGGGTGGAAATAATTGGCTACGAATTTCATCCCGGTGAAGTGAGTGGTTTTCAAAATATTGTACTACAACCGGAATATGCGCTGGAGCCCAACGCCTATATCAGCCATGAAAAGCGCTTTGGCCAGAGGCTTACCTTAGAATATGGCCTCCGTTATTCTTCTTTTTATAAGCTGGGCCGGCAAAAGTCGCTCAATTATACCAACCCTGATTACCCCACGGAAGAGGGTTTGATAGACACTACGTATTATGACAGCTTTGAACTGATCAAGTCCTTTAACGGGCTGGAAGGTCTTGAACCCAGGTTAAGTGTCAATTATCTTCTCAATGAGAATGCCAGTATCAAAGCCAGCTATAACCGTACCCGCCAGTATATCCATTTGATATCCAACACCACCTCTCCCACTCCGGTAGATCTCTACCGTTCAGCCGGACGGTATATTGATCCGGCCACGGTTCACCAATATGCGCTGGGTTACTTCCAAAACTTTAAAGACCACATGTATGAGTCTTCCGTGGAGGTGTATTACAAAGACTTTAAGGACCTGGTGGACTACCGACCCGGTGCAGACCTCATATTTCAGGAGTACATAGAGACTGAACTCCTCAAGGGTGTAGGCCGCGCCTACGGGATCGAATTACTAGTGCGCAAACAAACCGGGAAACTAACAGGCTGGATCGGTTATACGCTTTCCCGGACCGAACGCAAAGTGAGTAGCCCCGATCCGAAGCGCACTATTAGCAGTGGTGGCTGGTACCCCGCCAATTATGATAAGCGCCATGACCTCTCTATAGTGGCTAATTACCAGATCAATAAAAAATGGGATGTTGGATCTTCCTTTGTCTTCCAGACCGGCAGACCGATAACGCTACCTACCGGACGCGCCCAGCTGGAGGATATTGTATACCCTATTTACAAAGACCGCAATAACGGCCGTATTCCCAGCTATCACCGCCTGGACGTTTCGGCCACCTATTACCCAGAGCGTATAGAGGGCCAGCGCTTCTACTCTACCTGGAGTTTCGGTATATACAATGTATACGGCCGGAGAAACGCCTACTCCGTGTACTTCCAGCCCAAGGCTAATGATTTTGGAGCTGAAGGGGCCCAGATCACCAATTTTTTCGATACACAAGCAGTTAGGCTTTCCATTTTTGCCATCCCTATCCCCTTTGTAACCTGGAACTTTAATTTCTGATGATCGTGAAACTTCGCAGTATAGTATTTATCGTATCTCTGATGGCCTTGCTCTCCTCCTGCCAGGACGTAATTGAAATCGATGTTCCGGAAAACCAAACCGCCATCAGCATTACCGGGCGCATTACCGATAGCAAGGGCGGCTTTGCGGTAGTCAGCACCACAGCCAATTACTTTGCCCAGGGTGAAACACCTAAAGTGGAGGATGCCCGGGTATTACTAT